>CAVYRW010000001.1:0-72242 GCA_963771045.1 Waddliaceae bacterium
TGCATCCTCCATTTTTCGGAGAGTGCCAGGAGCGGCCGCCGCGCCCCCGTCCCCGCATTTGCTCATCAGCGGAAACGATTGTAAAAGCCTCGGGATCGAAGTCTTGATAATGTTCTTTGGCAAAGAGATTCGTCGACTCGACGCTCGGATAGTGGAGGCGGACAATCTTCATGGTGATTCAGCGAGGCGGCTTTGGATATAGCTTTCCAGGGTCACGCGACCATCCCGGATATGTCTGAGCATTGTTTGCACGGCGTTGTCATTTTCGGCGTAGGAGAGGATTTGCTCCCAGCTTTTCCGCTGCTGGGAATGGAGCCCCAGCTGCTGCTGCAAAGTGGCAAGCCTCAAAAGATTAAAGGCAAAAAGCGCTTCGTCTTCGGGGGTTTCGAAGGATTCAGTCATGAGATGGTGGAGATCTTTTGCTCGATTGTAGGCCGCTTCGTAGTCGTCATTTGCGATCAGAAGAGTCGTTTCGGTGTAGCTGTGGTAGAGGGAGAGGGAGTCTGTATCCAGCCGCTTCAAAGAATTGTCGATTGCAATCCCGGCGGAGGCGGTCTGGTCTTTGCCGATCAGCGCCTGAGCGACTTTGGCTTCGTAGAGCTGTTTGAGGTCGGGGCGGCGCGCCATGAGCTGCAGCAGGGGAGCCAAGGCAGTTTCGGCCTCATCGGAAGGGGCGCTTGCAAATTGAGCATAGGCGCTATCGGCCTTCAGGTAGTCTTGCAGACTGCTCGCTTCGCTGCTTCTAGTGAAATAGAAAAATAGCGCTATAGCGGAGGCAAGGCCCAAAACGGTGTAGAGGATGATTGATCCGTATTTGTGGATGAATTCAGTGATGTGCATCTCGCCGAAGGAGGAATCAGCGGGATGGGCGGCTTTGGCAACAGGCGGTTTTTGCTTTTTTAATTTTTTCATGGCTTCCCTTCTTTCAGAAAAGGATTGAGGTTAAGTATTATTTTGCACAAAATGCAAGTGACGTTACGTATGATTATACTAATTTTTATGTAAAGAATAAAGGAAATTATCTCATGAGCAGCAAGTCTCAATTGACACACACGGCCGATGAAATCATGGAAATTGAAATTTCAAAAATTTCTGTGAATCCCTACCAGCCCCGGCGCCACTTCGGTAAAGAAGAGCTTGAAGAGCTTGCCGAGTCGATTAAATCGGTAGGCCTCATCCAGCCCCCTGTTGTCAGATGGAGCGATCAGAGGGGCTGCTATGAATTAATTTCAGGGGAGAGGCGGTTTCGGGCGGCTCATCTTGCGGGTTGGACAAAGCTGCCCGTCATTGTTCGCGAGGGCGATGACGACTTTTCCGCAGAGGCGGCTTTGATTGAAAATATACAAAGAGTTGATTTAAACCCGATGGAAATCGCCCGCGCGCTGCAGGATTTGAAACAATTCGGCCTGACGCAGGATGATTTGGCAAAGCGGGTGGGTAAAAGCCGGCCGGCAATCGCGAATTATCTCCGTCTGCTCGATCTCCCCCCTCGGTGCAGCAGAGGCTTGAAAAAAACGAGATTTCTTTGGGACACGCCAAGGCAATTTTATCCTTGCGAGACAGCGAAGAGCAAAAAAAACTTTCAGAGATGATTGCCGAAAAAAACCTTTCGGTAAGGGATGCGGAGAAGAAAGCGGGTCATTTTAGAGACAAGCCCCGCTTTGAACCGCCGCCGCCAAGAGATGTCCATTTGGATCGCGCGTGCGAATTGGCGCAGCAAACGCTGGGAACAAAGGTGGCCGTGCAGGGTAATTCGGAAAGAGGACGTCTTTGTATAGATTATTACAGTCTGGATGACCTTCACAGGGTACTGGAATTAATGGGAGTCAAGCCTGATGGATGAAAAGCGCTGCGAGATTGCCATTGAGGGGATGACATGCGTGACATGTGCAAGAAGCGTTCAAAAATCCTTAAAGAAAAACCCCGGAGTGATCGAGGCGAGCGTACACTTTGCCACAAATAAGGCGATTGTGGCATTCGATCCCAGAATGGTGTCGGAAGAGACTCTGCTCGCTTCCATCCACGACGCGGGCTACGAGGGTGAAATCCTGGATGAGGCGCACCTTAGACATGTGCGCGATATCAATGAAGCCGAACATTTTCAAAAGTTCATCATCGCTTTGCTTCTAACGCTTCCTTTACTGCTTCAAATGATCGGGATGCTTTTGGGATTCGGGGCCCGCCTTCCCCCCTGGATTCAGGCGGCGCTTGCGACGGTTGTGCAGTTTTGGTGCGGATGGACGTTTTACAGAGGATCGTATTACTCTCTGAAGGCTTTGAGCACGAATATGGATGTGCTGATTGCTTTGGGAACTTCGGCGGCCTATGGATTTTCTCTTGCTGTTTGGATTTTCGGTTTGGACGAGCCGCTTTATTTTGAAAGCAGCGCTATGATCATCACTTTGATTTTGCTGGGCAGGTGGCTGGAGACGAGAGGCCGGCGGCAAGGGGCATTTGCGATACAAAAATTACTCAATTTTCAACCACGGACGGCAAAAGTCAAGCGGGACGGACAGTTTGCGACGCTTGCTGTCGAAGAGATACGGCACGGGGATATTTTTTTGGTGCGGCCGGGAGACAGCGTCGCTGTCGACGGCATCGTTCGCGAGGGGGAGTCGGCGGTGGATGAATCGACCCTTACAGGAGAAAGCGTTCCTGTTTTCAAAGAGCCGGGCTCTGAAGTTTTTGCGGGAACCTTCAATGCGAACGGATCGCTTACAGTCGAGGCGACGGGGGTCGGCTTAGAAACAGTGCTCAGCCGGATGGTGAAGCTTGTCGAGGAGGCGCAAAATTCGCGGGCCCCGATACAGCGGCTTGCCGACAGAATCTCCGAATTTTTTGTTCCATCTGTTGTTCTGGTCAGCGCAGCCACATTCCTTGGCTGGATTCTTTTTGGGGCTGTATTTGCGACTGCTCTGATCAATGCCGTGGCGGTCTTGGTTATTGCCTGTCCTTGCGCACTTGGCCTCGCAACGCCGACTGTCATTGTCGTGGCAAGCGGCAGAGCAGCAGAGGTCGGGGTTCTTTTCAAAGAGGCCAAGGCGCTTGAAGTGGTGCAGAAAATGGATATTCTCATTGCCGATAAAACGGGAACGCTGACTTTGGGACAGCCAAGGGTTCAGGAAATTGCGGCCGAGGGCGGACAGGATGAGGACGAGGTTCTGCAAATCGCGGCCTCGCTGGCTCACCGCTCTTCTCATCCTCTGTCGGAAGCCATTGTCAATTTGGCGCAGAAAAAAGATCTCCCTTTGGAGCCGGTCTATGATTTTGAATCTTTTGCAGGAAAAGGGATCACCGCGAGCAAAAGGGGGCAAAAATGCACGCTGGGATCGGTGCGCCTTGCCGAAGAGCAGGAAGTTCAGTTCGACGTAAATAAGGTGGGAGGATGGCAAGAAGATGGCAAAAGTACAGTCATTGTCTGGATAGACGGAAAAGTTTCAGGATATATTGTAATCGAAGATGAAATGCGCGACACCAGTTTCCGCGCTGTCGAACTCCTCGGCCAAATGAATCTTAAGGTTTTAATGCTTACGGGAGATTCCCCGAAAACAGCGGAAGCTGTGGCCGGGCGTCTTGGGATTAAGGAATATTTTGCAGGGGTGCTTCCCGAAGAAAAGGCTATGAAGGTTCAGGAGGTGAAGGATTCCGGGCTGATTGTCGGGATGGTGGGCGATGGGGTCAACGACGCGCCCGCTTTGGCAACGGCGCATGTGGGGTTTGCCATCGACTATGGAAGCGATGTTGCGATTGAAACGGCAGATATCACTTTGCTCGGCGGCGACCTCATGGGGGTGGTCAAAGCGATCGACTTATCGAAAGCTGCCTATAAAAAAATTCGCCAGAATTTGTTTTTCGCTTTTATTTATAATATTTTGGGCATTCCTCTTGCGGCTTTAGGGTTTTTAAACCCGATCATTGCCGCAGCGGCTATGGCGGCCAGCTCGCTGTCGGTTGTGAGCAACGCCCTTCTTCTCAAAAGATGGACTCCTAGACGATGATGTTTCGGATCGATTATTGGGCACTAGGAATCGCGGCTTTGGCCTTGATCGGTTTTCTCATCTTTTGGAAAAAGAGAATAGGCGAGGTCCCTCCTCATTTTCTCTACTCACGCATAAAAAACTTCTCGGAGGCACTCTCGGGCAGGCGGGCAGGCTATCAAACGGTTGAAAGGGGGCTTTATCTTTTATCTTTGCTTTTTTTGCTTGGGGCTTTTCTGGATCCGAGGCTGATGTCTTCGACTGGAGCAGCAAAGTCTGTCTATACGGAAGGAATCGCGATCTATCTGGTGCTGGATGTCTCCGGGTCAATGGGCGGGCAGGTTGTCGATGTTAGGAAAGAAAAAAAAGAGACGCTCCAGACCAAACTCGGCCTTCTTAAAGATGTGACAAAAGAATTTATCGAGAAGCGCCCCCAGGATCTTATCGGACTGGTGAGTTTTGCAAGAGCGGCGTGGGTATTGTCTCCGCTGACATTGAATCATAAAATGATTTTGCAGAAGCTGGAAAATCTTCAGGTGATTCAAGGCAGGGAATACAACGGATCGGCAATCGGCTATGCCATTTATAAAACTGCGAGCTTGATAGAGGCGACAAAACAATTTGGCAGCAAGGAAGGGGGGTACGACATAAAAGGGGCCGCAATGATTCTTGTGACAGACGGATTTCAGAGTCCTAACCCGGCAGACAAAGGGAAAAGGCTGAGAACAATGGGCATTGAAGAGGCAGCCGATTACGCGAAGCAGCAGAATGCGCGTCTCTACATTGTCAATATCGACCCCGATATCGAGAATCCGAAATATGCTCCTGAGAGAAGATTGATGGAAAGCGCTGCTTTAGAGACGGGAGGAAAATTTTTCGCCGCGGACGATTCCCAAAAACTTGAAGGGATATACAGCTCCATCAATCAGCTTGAAAAGTCGAAAGTGCCGATTATCTCTGCCGGAAGCTCTGCTAGAAGCTACTCGTTCTATCCTCTTTTCATTTCTCTTGGAGTCGCTGCACTTGCGGGGGCAATAATTATGGAAACGCTTATCTTAAGGAAGGTGCCGTAAAATGCCGACGGATTTTCAGTTTGCTAAGCCGCAGCTGGCGGTTTTGTTTTTAGGGGCAGCTGCGATTGTCATTCTTTACTGGATTCTTTGGCGGTCTAGACATAAGGTTTTGGATGTTTTTGGGTCTTCCTATCTTTTGCATGAGGCGGCCTTGCCCCGGAGTGCGATGTTTCAGAGGATGAAGGTCGGTTTTTTGTGTACAAGCTGGGTATTTGCGGTATTTGCTCTGATGGGTCCTGAAGGCAACGCCCATTATGTGTCTCAGAAAGCTTATAAGATGGGGGCCGGGGAGATTGTCTTTTTAGTTGATGTTTCCGATTCGATGAGCGTCAATGATACCCGTACTGGCATCTCCAGGCTAGGCAATGCCAAACAGATTATCGAGAATATGATCCCTGAGATCAGAGGGAGGAATGCTTCATTGTTTGCTTTCACTTCGGACCTGATTCCCCTTGCCCCGGGCACGATTGACACTCTCTTTATTCGTCTGATGCTCGACCGGTTGAAGATTAATGAAGGGGGATTGCCCGGCACTGATTTTGTTAAAAGCTTAAGCCAGTTGAAGGATCAATTGGAGTCGCAAAGGGCACAAAAGGCAAAAACAGTGATTCTCTTGAGCGATGGAGGCGATACCTTGTGGGAGTCTTTGGGGGGAGCTGAAAAGGAAGAAAGGAAAAAGAAAATTGCCCATGCGGCAAAAGAGCTTAACGCTTCAGTCATCACAGTAGGGATGGGGTCTGAAGAGCCTGTGCGGATTTCCGGTTTGCAATACGAGGGAAAACCGGTAATGACAAGGCTTCAGCCGGAATTGCTCCGCAAGATAGGAAAGTATTATAATGCAAACCGGGCGGCGTCTTTGACTTTGGCAAAAAATCTGGCTTCTGAGGAGGTTTCGGAAAAGGAGGTTTCTTTGCAAAAAGTTGTCTATGATTTGTATTTTCAGATTCCCCTGTTTTTGTCGATATTGTTTTTCGCCGCGGCTCTTCTCATTCCTGAAACGGAGAAAAGGAAAACAGCATGAGATTTTTACTGCTAGCCACTTTGTTTTTTGGACAGGTTTACAGTGCAGCGCCTGTCGAAGAACTTTTGTTAAGGGGCAATGAAAATCTGGAGGTGGGATTTTACGATCAGGCAAAAGAGGATTATCGGAAATTACTCAGCCGTCCTCTGGAATCTTGGCAACAGAATATCGTTTTTTATAATCTGGGAACCCTTGCCGTTAAACAGGGAAATTGGTGGGAGGGTGTCGGAAACTTTTTGCGGGCCGACGGAAAAAATCTTCCCCCCTATCTTAAAGCTTCTCTCAACCGCAATCTGGCTCTCGCTCTCATTGGACTTGCAAACGAGCTGCAAAGGGAGGGGGGCGGGCCGCTTGCCGGCAGGCTCTACGATTTTGCGAGCATTAATTTTGACATTGACTTTTCCCTGGAGCCTCAAAAAATTTCAAAAGAAGAGACCCCGAATGCAGCCCCTTGGTTGATCCTGCGGCAGGCTCTTCTGAAGGAAGAGAAGGCCTTTCTGACAACGCTACAAGCAGCTGTCGATAAGGTGCGGGGCAGGCAAGACGACCTTGTAGTCGAAACGGCAAAAAATCAGCAGAGCGCTACATCGGACACGGCAAAGATGTTTATCCCGGCGCTTTTGACTTGGGAAAAGAAAACCTATAGCGAAAATCGCTGCTTGCAAAAACCGTTTGATGAAGTTGTTCCTCTGTTCAGTCAGGGATACCATGCGGCGGAAAAAGCGGGAGAACTTCTCGAAAACCGGGGGGCGCTGCCCCAAGCACTGGATTTTCAGTGGGAAGCTATCGGCGTTTGGAAAATGGCGCTAGATAATTGGACGAAAGTCCATCAGGCGAAGGAGCCTGAGATGCTCCAGGCGACAGAATCGGAAAAAGAAAGCCGGCTGGCCCAAAAAATTATTGAGATGAGTGTTGAGGATAAGCGTCCGGAAGAGGCGGGAGAAAAAAAATCGGTCAAGCGGCCGTGGTAATAATCATAAAGTCCAAGTATATAGGAAATAGGAGGTGACAGAGTGGAAAAGCTAAATAACCCATTAAATACCTTAAAATCAATTGATAATGACAAACGAAGGTACTATTATTCCCTCCCGTCTCTCGAAGAGCAGGGAATCGGGAAAATCAGCCGATTGCCGGTTTCGATCAGGATTATGCTTGAATCGGTGCTCAGACATACCGGGCTTGGTAAAATAACCGAAGACAATGTGAAAGCCCTGGCGAATTGGAACGCTGCAGAGCCGGGAGTCGCAGAAGTTCCGTTTATCGTCTCGCGTGTCATCCTTCAGGATTTTACAGGCGTCCCCTTGCTGGTGGACCTTGCGGCTATGCGGGACGCTGTTGCCGACGCGGGTTTCGATCCGAAAATTATCGAACCTCAGGTTCCCGTCGACCTTGTGGTCGACCACTCTGTCCAGGTTGACCGCTTCGGGACAAAAGACGCTTTCATGTTCAATCTGGAAACAGAGTTTAAGCGGAACAAAGAGCGTTATGAATTTCTTAAATGGGGTCAGCAGGCTTTCAAGACGTTTAAAGTCGTTCCTCCGGGAGTTGGCATTGTCCACCAGGTGAATCTCGAACATATCGGTACTGTCGTTGTGGAAAAGCAGGTGGATGGGGTCTCTCTTTATTATCCGGACACCCTTGTTGGAACCGACTCGCATACGACCATGATCAATGGACTGGGTATTGTCGGGTGGGGCGTCGGCGGCATAGAAGCGGAAGCGGCGATGCTCGGCCAGCCCGTTTTCATCCAAATGCCCGAGGTGATTGGCATGCACTTTACGGGTAAACTTCCCGAAGGGGCGACGGCAACCGATTTGACTTTAAGAGTGACCGAGATTTTGCGTGCGGAAAATGTTGTGGGAAAATTTGTCGAGTATTTCGGGGAAGGGGCCGCGGGCCTGACAGTGGCCGACAGGGCGACAATGGCCAATATGTCGCCGGAGTACGGGGCGACAATAGGATTTTTCCCTGTCGATGAAAAAACTCTCGATTATCTTAAGGTAACAGGAAGAAGCGAAGAACATATCGGTTTGGTCGAAGATTATCTGAAAGCGCAAAAGCTGCTGGGCATCCCCCGCAAAGGGGAGGTGGACTACACAAAAGTTGTCGAGTTGGATTTGAGCACAGTTCATCCGTGCGTTTCCGGCCCGAAAAGGCCCCAGGACCGCATCGATCTTCCGCAGGGTTAAAAAGCAATTTCACGATCTTCTCAAACAGCCTGTCGACAAAGGGGGCTATGGAAAGACAAAAGATGAGATGCAGCATAAAGTCAAAGTGACCACCGACGGCTCATTTCATTTGGAGACGCCGCATGAAACGGGAGGAAAGCCTGTGTTGGAAACTGGCGACCACAATACTTCATGGAGCGAGTCGGAGATGGTGACAAACCGGCCTGTAACCAATGCTGTTGCGGATCCGGGATATTCGAAAAAGCTTGGCGGGGATTTTGATTTGGCTCACGGGTCGGTTGTTATCGCGGCCATAACAAGCTGTACGAATACAAGCAATCCGAATGTGATGCTCGGTGCCGGCCTTTTGGCCAAAAAAGCTGTGGAAAAGGGGCTGTCGGTCCATCCCGAAGTGAAAACCAGCCTTGCCCCCGGTTCTCGAGTCGTGACCGATTATTTTGAAAAAACGGGACTTCAAAAATACCTGGACGATTTGGGATTCGATCTGGTCGCTTATGGATGCACAACTTGTATCGGCAATAGCGGCCCCCTCAATGAAGATATTGAAAAGGCGATCAAAGAGCATGATATCATCACCGCCAGCGTCCTGAGCGGCAATCGGAATTTTGAAGCGAGAATTCATGGAACGGTCAAGGCAAATTTTTTGATGTCGCCTCCTCTTGTCATTGCTTACGCTATCGCTGGAAGAATCGATATCGACTTTGAAAACGAACCTCTCGGAAGCGATAAAAAAGGCAATCCTGTTTATCTGCGAGAAATTTGGCCATCTAACGAAGAGATTCAAAAAGCGGTTTCCAAGGGCATCGCTCCGGAAATGTTTAAAAAACGCTACTCGCGCATCGCCGAGGAAAACCCGATCTGGAAAACGATAACCGTTGAGGAGACGGCAAAGTACAACTGGGATTCTAAGAGCACATATATCCGCCTGCCGCCCTATTTTGAAGAGTTTGCACTTGATGTGCCGAAGACGGGAAAAATGGAAAATATGCGTCCGCTTGCGCTTTTCGGCGATTCGGTGACAACCGACCACATATCTCCTGCGGGCGCTTTTTCCAAAAATACTCCTGCGGGAAATTATCTGATTTCAAAAGGAGTGGACCCTTCTGATTTTAACAGTTACGGCAGCCGCCGCGGCAATCACGAAGTGATGATGCGCGGAACTTTCGGCAACGTCCGGATTAGAAATCTTATGGCAGGCGGACAGGAAGGGGGATATACGAAGCTGATGCCCGAAGGGCAATTGATGGCTATTTACGATGCAGCCCAGGAGTATCAAATAAAAAACATTCCTCTCATTGTTTTTGCCGGCAAAGACTATGGCATGGGAAGCTCCCGGGATTGGGCGGCCAAGGGAACCGTTTTGCTTGGTGTCCGTGCGGTCGTCGCCGAAAGCTTTGAAAGAATTCACAGAAGCAACTTGATCGGGATGGGTGTCCTTCCTCTGGAATTTACAGGGGGCGGCAACTTGAAATCTTTAGGAATTACAGGAGACGAGACATTTTCGATCGAAGGGCTGCACTCGCCGATAAAACCAGGACAGCAGTGCAGTCTAAAAATCCAGTCCGAAAGGAAGACCAAAACCGCTTCTCTTAAAGTTCGGCTCGATACGCCGATTGAAGTGGAATACTATCAACATGGCGGGATCATGCCCTATGTCCTCAGGCAGCTCATCCCCTCGGAGCGGTGAGACATGCGGGGGAGCGGGCTATTTTGGATTTTCCTTGTTTGTGCCTTCCCTCTTGCTGCAGTCGAGATTTCATCTAGCATCAATACGGAAAAAGTCCCAGCCTTAGAATCTGCCGGCGGGTCGATCGACATCAGACACGATTCCGATGAAAAAATCGACGATCAATCCTTTCAACAGGGCGGCAAACCGCTTCAGGTCAAGTTCTCTGGCAGTCGAGAAGAGGCAGACGGGACAGTTCTTTCTTCCTATAAGTTTGAGATCTATCCCGAAAAGGAGGGACTCAATATTCTGGCGCCTATCTCTGCTGTTGTCGGCGGCAGGCGGTATCAGTCGAACCCTTCGACTTACAGCGTGGAATATATCATGCCGGAAAAAGGGCTCTACCTAAGAGCTTTGATTCAAGGGAAGGAGCCTTTTTATCCCGGAGAAAGGTTGAAATTCATCTACCGCATTTATTTTCGCGGCGATGTGAAGCTCACAAAAGAAGAACTTCCCCTGATTGATTCTGAGAGCTTTCAAAAAATCGGCGGTCTCGAGTTTAAAGAATTCCAATATAAAGGTTTTAAGGTCAACGAATTTACTCAGGAAGTTCAGATCCTGGCTCCGGGCGTGTACTCCTTTGGTACATCGGTGCTGGAAGGGATGATTAACAATAAGGAAAAAGTTCGTACGGAGGTGAAGCCGTTTCAGATCACTATAAATCCCTATCCAAAACAAGGGCAGCCCCCTTCGTTTACCAAAGCTTCAGGCCATTTCAACGTGTCTACGAAGCTGCTCACCTCAGACCATATCGAGGTCGGCGACGAAGCGAGTCTTAAGATTGAAATTTCAGGAGAAGGGAACGTAGATACCATCCGTCTTCCCAACTTTCTTTGCCAGCCGGGATTCAGCGGATTTTTTTCATTGACCGGCTCGCCTCCTGTCGCCTCCACAAATGAAAACGGGAAAGTATTTACTGTCAATATTGTGCCTAAGACATCCCTTGTTAAAGAAATCCCTCCAATCCAGTTTTCTTCTTTTGATCCCGAAACCCGTGAGTATTTTTCTACAAGCTCTCATCCCATACCTTTGACTGTCTCATCGAGACCCCTTCCCGTTTCTCCTCCTCCTCCGTTAAAACAATCGCCGCCTGTAGACTGGGACAAGATTTTACTTGCGGTCAAACCGGGTCCTTTGCCTACGCCTCTTGAGTCTGCCCAAAGAGAAAGTTCAACCGATCCCTGGAATTTCCTTTGGCTGGTTCCTGTATTTGCTTTCCTTTGGCTTTTGCAATACTATGGAAAAGATTATTGGATAGCTTATCGGTCAAGGCAGAAGGAAAGGGAGCCCCGTTCATTGATTAAGGAAGCCTCGAAGTACGATATCGGCAGCCGGGAATTTTACCGTCTGATCGCTTTGGCCTTTAAAAACGACCGCCGCAGCGAAGTGAAGGGTTTATTTAGCTTTTTGGATGCCATCCGCTTTGGAAAAATGAAAGGATCGAAAGAAGAGGTTCTGTCGAAAGCAAGGGCATTGCTGTGCTTGATTTTACTTACTTTTGGAGTACTCGGAGCGCAGAATGATTCTTTCAACCAAAGGCTTGACGAGCTGCTTGCCCTTGAGGAAAAAGAACCCTCAGCAGCCCTTTACGTTGATATTGGGGATACCTTTTATCAACTGCAGCGTTATTCCTGGGCTCTTTTGTATGCTGGGAGGGCATTGAAATATCAGCCTGATAGCAGTACTGCAGAAACTTTGGCAAAGGAATCCCGGAAGAAATTGTTCTTGAGCGAAGAACAGGCTTTTGGCCTGGCGCCCCGGATGCCGGTGTGGACTGCCCTTATACTTTTCTTTCTCGTGTTTGCGTTTGCGTCTTTCTATCTTTGGAAAAAACACCCTTTTATTCTCGGAAGCGGTTTAGCCTCTCTTTTTGTTTTGGTGTTATTTCTTTTGCTTGCAGTTAAAATCCATTACTTTTCTCCTTTGCCTGCAATCATGATAAATCCTTCGGCCCTTTATCAGGGGGAAGGGGCTAAATATGCTATTATATCGGACAGGCCCGTAGCCGCGGGGGCGGCAGTCGGGGTCATTGGAATATCAAAAAACGGCAAGTGGTTGAAAATTCAAACTGCAAATGGTATGATTGGGTTTATACCTTTAAAAAATATCCGGATAATTTAAAACGGAAAGAAATACAACCTTTCTAAACAGGGAGTGCCAAAATCAACCAAGTGGATCGTCGCGCGCAGTACAATTTATATCGGATGACTTTTCAGGAAGATCCCGGCATTGATGTCGACCCCTGGATGATACTCGATTATCGGAGAGAATCGCTGAATTTTCTTTTTGACCAGCTCGTGTCTTTCGATATACATCTTGACAGGACCAGCTTTGTTGCCTATGCCGAAGCTTGCGATTCTCCCGAACAGCTTACCGAAGAACTTTTGGCTCATCTCGATAGTGAAGAAGAGCTTGAAGATTATGTTTATCTTCTGGTTTTTGAACTTTGGAGGCGTCTTGTTCCCGAAAAGCAATCGATTTCGATATTTTGCGACGAACTCGACAACCAGATCTACCTTTATGAAAATGATCAAACCAGCAGCATGGAAACCTTGGAAGATATGCTGGCCAACCTTCAATATCTTTTGGACAATCAGGTCGACGAAGGAGCCGACCCTCGGGAGCTTTTTGAGACAATTAAAATTTCTCTGGCCCACGATCTGGAAAGCTTTCTTTTTGACTTTATATCCGTTCAAATGGACAACGAAAATTATTCCTATGCTGCCGAGCTGCTTGAAGGGTTTAATTATTTTATTTCCGACCCTAAATGGTTTGCTCTTCTCAAGGCAAGGATTTTAATCGCCACCGATCCGGAAGAAGCGGGCGAGCTGATAGACAGGCTTATCGAACTGACAGCCGAAGACAAAGATCTGGAATTTCAGATCGAGTTTCTCTCTTTGCTTGTTCAGGAAGGCAAACAAAGCACATTTTCCCAGGTTCTCAATAAAATCCTTTCTTTGATTGAAACCGAAGAGGATTTTCACGATGTCTTAATCCTCTCCGAGGAATATTTTCATTGCCTTGACGCAGAGAATCAGCAGTCGATTGTTCAGGACATCATCGACTCTAGGGCCGATATCGATCCCTCTGAACCTATTGACCCGTCTGATTCTCACATCTCTAATCTTAAACAAGTCTTTAATATTTAGATGTTTAACCATTATTGTGCCCTAATCTCGTCTGACAGGTTTTTTATAAGGCCCATCTATGAACCGACGTTCCTCGCAGCGTCAATTCATATCTAGACCTTCTAAAAAATTATCAGACGAGATTAGGGCATAATCAGGGGTTTTAAAAAGAAAGTATCATTTAAAACAATATTAAATTTGACACAATACCTGTATAACAAATATGATATACTACCGTTTATATCTAATGAGGAGCTGTTAATAGATCCAACTAATTCTATAAATATTAAAATATATTTCCCTACTATAACAATAAACACTCATTGCCTGTATTGCCCACAGAGCTGATTGTCCACATTTTTTCTTATCTGAATCCCAAAGAGTTAATAGACGTCTCTTATGTTTCAAAAGATTGGTACTGCATCACGGCGTTGTTGCATAAATCACCACTGAGACCACCGAGCTCACTGAGAGATTATGAGAGAGGAATTAAATGATTAGACGCCTAATCCCATTTTTTAGAAGTTTTACATTGAAATTGATGAGCAAACCTCTGCCACCACCATTATGCTTAAGATAGGATAGAAGTTGGGCCTCATGAACAGGCAAGAAATTGGCCACAGATTTTATCTCCAAAATAACCTTATCTTCCACTATCATATCGATCCGGTAGCCTGAGTCTAGCTTTTTATCACGATAAATAATAGGTACTGGTATCTGCCGGTTAACTTTCAAACCCGCAAGGTTCAACTCGTAGCAAAGACAAGTTTCGTATGTCGATTCAAGCAAGCCTGGACCTAATCTTCGATGAACTTCAATCGCAGCACCTATGATTTCCCCTGTTAAAAGGTCATTTCTTTTTTGGTTGGCTTCTTCAGTTGTGTGGGTACTAGTCATCTTTTCTCCAAAAAGGGCGAATGCGAGCTTGCCGACAAATACCTAATACTCTAATTTTTAGTTGCAACAAATTGGAGGATCAAGATGAAGGCAAAATATCGCATTCGCAACTGGAACGACTATAACAAATCTCTTATTCAAAGGGGAAGCATAACTGTTTGGTTTTCTGAAGATGCTATCAATAAGTGGATGGCTCCAAAAGAAATAGGAAAAAAGGGGCGTCCAAAACTCTATTCTGATGACGCTATTCTCACCGCGCTCATTATTCGATCGGTTTTTCATCTTCCATTGAGAGCACTCGAAGGATTTTTGACATCTCTTGTTATGATTTTATCTGTTGGTTTATCGATTCCTTCTTATACTCAAATTTGTCGGAGAGCTAAGTTGTTGGGGCAAGAGTTGAAGAAACTTTCGAAAAAAAAAGTCACCAATATTGTAATCGATTCAACCGGTTTGAAAGTGTACGGAGAGGGTGAATGGAAAGTTAGGCAGCATGGAATCAGTAAAAGGCGAACATGGAGAAAGCTCCATCTGGCAGTCTGCCCTGACTCTCACGAAATTATTTTCGAAATTCTTACTGAAAATAACGTTGCAGATTGTGAAGTGTATCCAAAACTTCTCGAGGTAATGCCAAAATCAGTTAAGCGCACATATGGAGATGGGGCTTATGATACTAAGCGATGCTATGCTGCAAATGTAGTTCACGGCTCAATTCCTATTATTCCACCCAATAGGAATGCTGTTTTTCGAGAAAACATATCTCCTTCTTGGAAGATGCGGAATATCAGTTTGCTGGAAATTTCAGGTTTAGGAGGTGATGATGATGCAAGAAAATTATGGAAAAAGTTGAAAGGTTATCATCGTCGATCACTTGCAGAAACAGCCATGTTTAGATTTAAACGATTCTTTGGAAATGATTTAAGAAGTAGAACTCTGGAAACCCAAAGGGCTGAATCAAGGGCAAAATGTGAAGCACTAAATATAATGACAAAGCTGGGAATGCCTGAAAGTGAATTAATAGCAGCTTAAATCAAATCTCTCATATTCTCTCTGTGCGCTCTTGTGAGCTCTGTGGTTAATTACGCAACAAAGCCCTGCATCACATATAGTTCTGTAATATGGAAAAAGCATTGTTAAAGGGTTTGCCTTAAAATTTTAAATATTGATCTTAAGGATTCGCAAAATTAATATTGTTTAGATCACCCCTTTGAAACAGTCAAATACGCTGCGATTTGGCAAAAAGGTTGGAATCAAATCAAGGAATTTCAAACCAAAATCTCACGCTTGACAGAACTTTACAAAACAGAAGAAATATTCGTTCCTTATAACGATCTTATGACAAACCCCCCTCTTTGTATTCTGGCTGATATTATCAAATCAATTTATGGACCGGATGTCTATCAAATCATTGGACAAGACAATTCCCTCTTCTCCAAATTGACCGGAATGGAAGATGATCTGTCCAATGATTTGATAAGCTGTTTTGATAGTTTCAATCGAGTAACTTTCCCAACACCTATATTAATCGGGATCGATAATCGTCATTTTCCTTATATCATCATTGTGGCCAAAGAAACGACCACAGGAAAAATACACCATTATCTGCTAACTCAGCGAGAGGCTATAATTGAAGTGAATTTTTCCGATAATTCGTATAAGACTGTTCCTGGGTATGAATTAGTTTTGGTCTATAGTACCTATACAATTGCAAAAATCGCCAAGATTATGACTGAAGTGAGAGAAGAAAAGCATTTAACACCCGGGTGGATATATTCAAATAAAGAGGATTTTGATGAATTTATTGAACTGCTCATGTACTCAAAAACGATGAAAAAGGATAAAGAACTGGTCCTCTGTTTTCCTAATCCTGATAAAAAAAGTTTTCTTCCTAATAAAGAACGATGTGGTAATGGGAGGAGGAATCGGGATTGAGGATGAAGTGGGAGATCAGGTCGAGGTCGGCGAGGCCTCGGAAGCAGGCTAAAAGGCCGACGGCAATTGCGCAGGCTCCCATTAACGTGTTGTAGTGCTTTTTCATTCTTCCTAATAGGCGGTGGGCCTGCATGGCAAAAAAGAGAGAGGGGGATGTCAATAGAGCAAACATCAATCCGTTGAAGAGGCCCACAAGCGCACTTGCCGACAGGGCGCATGCGGAAAATACGATCAAGGTTTGTCCGCAAGGAAGAAAAACGGTAAAAAATCCAAAAAGAAACGTAGGCAGTTTTTGATCTTTTAAAATGAGAAGCGAAAGAGTTCGTTCCACCCCTTTCCATGAGCCGGGTTTTGGCAGTGGGAGATTAAATAACGCAAAAACGCCGGCGAGTAAAATCAGGATTCCGAAAATCACGCTAATGAGAGCTGAGATATTGTATTTTGACAGAAAAAGGTTCAGAACGGTTCCAAGGGCTCCGGCGGCAGCTGCCGCAAGTGAAAAGGAAAGGGTTCTTCCCAAAAAATACCATTTGCGATACCGGTGTTTGCCGATCATCATCACAAGAGGTCCGCACATTCCCATGCAATGGAGGTTGCCGAAGAGATAGATCGGCAGCATCATAAAAAACGTTGTCATTTGCCCGCTCGCATGTGCTGAATCTTCGCTGCATCGAGGCCGGTAATTCCTGAGGTTCGGTGATAGGAGGCATAGGCGACGACCCCAATTGTAATCAGAAATAATGAAGGGACGATAAACATAAGTAAATGTATGACTTTCATATATTTAACAATAATCCAATGAGGTTTTTCACACAACTTTAGTTGCGATTTTCCGTCATATCGGTTACTAATTGAGTGAGCAGAGGTAATATATATGGCATTGGATCTTAAAATTCAAGTGGATATGCTGGCCGCTAAGATCAAGCACTATTTGATCACTCAGATAGGGCGCGTGAATGATCAGGCAAATGATGAGGAGTTCTACCGGGCCTTTGCCTACGCTCTTCGTGAAGAGATCATGATCAACTGGCTGGCAACCTACCAATCGATGGAAAAGAATGATCTGAGGACTCTTCACTACATGTCGATGGAGTACCTACCGGGACGTCTGTTTTCCAACAATATAGATAACATTGATGCTCATGAACTTGTGATTCATGTCATGCAAAGGCTGGGCCGAAATTATAAAACAATACTTTCCCATGAGCCAGACCCCGGTCTTGGCAATGGGGGTTTGGGGCGGCTGGCTTCCTGTTTTTTGGATTCCCTGGCCACTCACCATTATCCTGTTAAAGCCTATGGCCTCCGCTACCAGTACGGAATTTTTGAACAGCAAATCACACATGGAGAACAGATTGAAGCTCCCGACTGCTGGCTTTTGAAAGAGTACCCCTGGGAATTTCGGCGGGACTTAAGAAAAGCGGCGATTAAATATGGGGGCAGAATTACCAAAACGCGCAATATTCATGGGGATAAAATTTATGATCTGCACGATTACGATGAAGTCTGGGCCCTTCCCTATGATATTCCAATAGTCGGATACAGCAGCGAAGACAAGTTTTCCGTTCTTACCCTAAGGCTTTGGACGACAAAAGAGTCTCCCAGGAATTTCCAGCTCCAGCGCTATAACGCCGGCCGCCTCGACCAGGCCGCCGAAAATACCGCCCTTACCGATGTTCTTTACCCAAGCGATTGGCATGAGGCCGGCAAACGGACCCGCCTTAAGCAGGAGTTCCTTTTAGTTTCGGCTTCTCTTCAGGATATCGTCCGCAATTATTTGAAAAATCATAAGAATTTTCGTGAGTTTGCCGATAAAGTGGTCATTCAAATCAATGACACGCATCCCTCCCTAGTCATTGCGGAATTAATCCGCATACTGATTCGGGATTACGATCTTCCCTGGAATACTGCAGTGGATATTACGAGAAAAGTGACGGGCTACACAAACCACACGATTTTAGGCGAGGCTCTTGAAAAATGGGAGCAGAACCTCATGGGCTATCTGCTGCCCAGACAGTTCAAAGTCATCGAAAGACTCAATCAGGAATTTTGCGATGATGTCAGAGTGAAGTTTCCCGGAGATGAAGAGAAAGTCAGACGGATGTCGATCGTTGAAGACGGCGAGGTAAGGATGGCGAATTTGGCTATCGTTGGCAGCCACAGCGTTAATGGAGTGGCCGAACTTCATACAAACATTCTTCGGACCAAAGTGTTTAAGGATTTTTACGATATTTTCCCAGAGAAATTCAATAATGTGACCAACGGCGTGACCCAAAGGCGGTGGCTTCATCACTGCAATCCTGAACTTGCTGATTTCCTGACTAAGCGAATCGGCGATGGGTGGATTACCGATTTCAGCCAGATTAAAAAAATCAAGGAATTTGCCGCCGATACCAAAAGCCAAGAGGAATTTTTGGGAATCAAGCGGAAAAACAAGGAGCGCTTAATCGACCTTCTGGAAGAGGAAAACGAGGTTCGTGCGGAGAAATTCCCTATTGTCGACCCAACATCCCTTTTCGATGTTCAGGTCAAGAGGATCCACGAATACAAACGGCAGCTGATGAATCTTTTACATGTCATCATGCTCTACAACGATATGCGTGGCAACCCTCAACACGGCAGGATAAAAAGAACATTTATTATATCAGGCAAAGCAGCGGCCAGTTATGAAGCTGCCAAGTCGATAATACGTCTTGCGAATGCTATAGCGAGGCGCATCAATCGGGATACTGACTTGAAAGGGGCGTTAAAACTCATCTTTTTGGAAAACTACAATGTGACAAAAGCAGGCATCTTAATACCGTCGGCCGACTTGTCAGAGCAAATTTCGACTTCGGGAATGGAAGCTTCGGGAACAGGCAATATGAAACTGACCATGAACGGGGCTCTGACAATCGGGACAAGAGATGGAGCAAACATTGAAATGGAAGAGGAGATCACTCCCGAATGGTGGCCATTTGCGTTTGGAGCGACGGCTAAGGAGATCGAAGAAATGCGTCTCAAAAATGCGTATAACGCTTGGGACATTGTCACAAACCATGCCAAAATTCAAAAAGCTGTGGATATGCTTCGCGATCGGACGTTTGCCGAAAACGATCAGGAGCATGAGGCTTTTTCCGAGCTTTACCGCAGGCTGATCGAGGGAGAGTACGAACAGCATCCCGATGTGTTTTTTGTTCTCAAAGATCTCGAAGAGTATTACGAGATGCAAAAGAAGGTCGATAAGCTCTATTCACGTCCGCTCCATTGGGCTGAAATCTGTCTTCATAACATCGGAGGCATGGGCAAATTTTCAACGGACAGATCCATCCAGGAGTATGCCAAAAAGATCTGGCACATTTCTCCCTTTGAGGTCGATCCTGACATTAAAGAGCGGGTGAGCAACGACTTCCGCGAGGCCGACCGCTGCCGCATCTATTGAGGGTTTTAGAAATGATTGGTTATATAGACATCTGAATTGCTAAAATCACTGAGGGGGGATGATTATCCCAATGGATAAGATAGGCCAGGATAAAAAATGTAACTTTCAAGCAAAAACCGGACTCCGTTCTTGCATGAATATATCTTGGCATCCGACTCACAATGCTACTGAAAACCGTTTCAATTTTATTTCTTTCTGAACAAAGCATTCTATTTGTCTCTTGAGAATATAGTAATAACTTGATTGATCATGATTTCCTCCATCTGTAGCGCCCAGCCTCAGATTAGGTAAAACCCTATCAACTTAAAGATTTAGGTTGTTTGACTCATCTTTTTCCGCCCGGCTTTGTGCTCGTGCTTGACAACTTGACAAGTTGCCTGCGCACTCCGCCCTTCGCCGAACGAAAAAATCTTAAGCGCAAACAATCCTAAATTTTAATGTTGACAGAGCACTAGGACCAAAAAGAACAAAACTACAATAACTGGCACTACTCGACAACACTTATCTTCCCACTCTTGCTGACTGTTAAATTTCTCTATCTTTGATATGAGAATTTGATTAATTTTCCTTTCCATTTTGGGAAAAAACAAGCCTTCGATCATATCAAATTTAGGAAATTTCGGGATTGCTTTGAATTTATATTTTATGGAGTTTATGGCGCGTATTCTCAATGGTTTTATGGTCGATTTACCACAACTGTTTATTTTACTAAGAGAATTAGGTAAGATGTTCTTGACCATTTTGCAATGATCTTCAATATCAGTGCGACCGGTTCCATCCCCAATATAAATATCAATCAGAATATAGTTGTCAGCCGAACAGATAAAACGGCCATTTTGATCTTTTCGTATTCTATTGGCGAAAGTTTGTATCCTCTCGCAGATCTGCTTTTTGCTGCTGACTATGTGGTTTTTAAGATAACTTTTGTAGCTGCCTTTGAGAGTTAAGTTGCCAAAATGGGATCGAGCTATTAGTTTCCATATAAAGTTATCTTCGGCAAAAGTTTTCCAGACTTTGCTGACCCGGCAGCATCTCGCTAAGCCGCAGGGAGAACAATTCGATAAAATGAGAAGTGAAAGTTCTGCGGGTAATTGACTAAGAAAATCAGTTTGAATATCCATTTATTATTAATGCCCGTTCGCTAAGGCTCGCTCAAGGCGCTGTAAGATCCTATTGAGCCGCTTCTTCATCTTTTTCCGGTAGAGTTCCAGTATAGATATGAGGATCGAAGAGCCCCCATTTTTCCAGAAAATCGTGATATGTGTTGTCTTCTTTCATTTTTTTGAGACCGTCATTAAAATTTTCAATTAAATTTTGTTCGGTGGGATTTTTAAGAGTCATCAGTCTGAGGCCGTGAAGTGTCAAGGGAGGGGGGACAATTTTGAGCTCTCCCTTGTAAAAGCTCTCGATATATTCATGAGCCGGCAGAGATTCAAGTATCACACCGTCGATATGTCCTTCGGCAAGACTTCGCAATGCGAAAAGAATATTTTCAAAAGGGGTGAAAATAATGTCGGGGATTTCATCAATATTATATATGACTGAAGCTCTCGTTTGTATTCCGACGACTTTTCCTTTCATATCATTGATCGTTTTTACATTCGAATCGTAAGGAACTACCAATACCGGCCCTAAATTAAAGAAAGAATCGGAAAAATTGTATGTTCTTTTCAGTTTTTCGGTCGGTGTCTCAAAAGTGATGATCGCATCGAACACCCCATTTTGCAATTGAGAGAGCATGCTATCATGGGTAGAAGATTCGAGATCTATGTCAAAATTTTCCATATGGGCGATAGTGTAAAGAAGATCATCAGTAAACCCTAGCATATTTTTCTCTTTGCCCAGCAAATTCAGCGGATACCAGGATTTATCTCTGGCGATGACATAAACTTTCTCCTTTGATCCTCCTTTGCAGCCATTTGCAAGCAGAACAAGCAATAAAAGCCAGGCAAAAGAATGTACTGTGTTGATGATTTTCTGCATGAATTCATCATAGTAGGTTATGCGATTTTCTCCAACTTGATAATAACCAGGGGTTCTCAATTAATTTTTGACAGTATTTTAAGCTATGTTTTAGCTTAAAAAACAAACTTGATTTTTATATGTATAAAATATAGAGTAAAAAATAGTCAGGATTGTAACTTATAATTTAGGTTTTTAGTGTCCCATTCATTGATCCATTCCCATCCGAAAGCTGAAAAAGAGCTCGCTTACGTCGATATGGACAGGGTTGCCTGCGTTATCCTTGGCGGGGGGCAGGGAACCAGGCTTTATCCCTTGACCGAGACGAAGTGCAAACCTGCCATTTGGTTTGGCGGGCGTTACCGCCTGATTGATGTTCCCGTTTCAAATGCCGTGAATTCGGGCTGTTATAAGATCGCCATTCTCACTCAGTTTCTATCCTCGTCCCTTCATCGCCATATTTTACAAACTTATCACATGGATCAGTTTTCCTCTGGATTCATCGATGTGCTAGCCGCTGAACAGACCCCGACAAGCACCGAATGGTTTCAGGGAACAGCCGATGCGGTGAGGCAGAATTACCATTCGCTGGTTGATATCGCGGCCGATTACTTTTTGATACTCTCCGGCGACCAGCTTTACAATATGGATTTTAGGAAAATGATCGTTTTTGCCGAAGATGTCGGCGCCGACCTTGTGATCGGAGCGATACCGGTCGACAAGGAGCAGGCCTCAAGAATGGGGATTCTTAAAATTGACGATGAGAAAAAAATCTATGATTTTGTCGAAAAGCCGAAAGATCCGAAAGTTTTGGATGAGTTTGTCTTGCCCGGATCGGGCGATTGTCTTGCCTCTATGGGAATCTATTGTTTTAAAAGGGACTTGTTGTTTTCGCTGCTCGATGAGCAAAAAGGAGTGGATTTCGGCAAACACCTCATCCCTCATCAGGTTAATCGGGGAGGCGTTTGGGCCTACCAGCACGACGGCTATTGGGAAGATATCGGAACGATTAAATCCTTTTACGAGGCTAATATCGCTTTAACCGACCCTATGCCCAAATTTAATTGCTATGACGAGGTCAATCCCATATTTGCTCAGCAAACGCAGCTTCCCGGTCCGAAAATTTTTGATACAAAAATTACTCACTCAATAATTTGCGAGGGGGCTATAATTGAAGCCAAAGAGATCAAGCATTCGATCATCGGACCTAAAACCATTCTTAAGAAAGGGACTGTAATAGAATATAGTTACATTATGGGAAATGAGCAGTATCTGCCTCCGGTCAAGGATTCCCCGCACTATCCAAAAAGGATGGGGATCGGCGAAAATTGTGTGATTCGAAAAGCGATCATCGACAAAAATGTATACATGGGAAATGGAGTGAAACTCATTAACGAGAAAGGCATTGAGAACTACGATTCCGATAATCATCTCTACGTGCGCGACGGAGTTATCGTCGTGACCCGGGGCGCCTCTTTTCCAGACGGGTTCACTTTTTAGAATATGACTATTTGGGCAATCGGCGATCTGCACCTCTCATTCGGAGTGGCGGACAAAAAAATGGATGTTTTCGGCGCGCATTGGAAAGATCATGACGCTAAAATCCGCCATGCCTGGGAAGAGACGGTCCAGCCTGAAGACCTCGTTCTTCTGCCGGGCGATATTTCGTGGGCGATGAAGCCCGAGGAGGCCGTGCCCGATCTTGAATGGATAGACAGCCTTCCGGGAACGAAAGTGATGATCCGCGGTAATCATGATTACTGGTGGAGTTCGCAGAAAAAGCTTTTGGAAATCCTCCCCTCCTCTATTCATGCTGTCCACAATGATGCCTTTCAGTGGGAAGGTGTCGAAATCGGAGGCGTCCGCCTTTGGGATGCCGACTTTCACTTTAACGACTACATTGTCTTTCAGGAGAACCGCCGCGCCAACAAAGTCCTTCTTGAAAAGGGTAAAGACACTCAAGAAAACGAAAAGATTTACAATCGCGAGCTCATCCGCCTTCAGATGAGCCTCAAATGCTTTAAAGATCCCGGCGCGATCCGCATAGTGATGACTCACTATCCTCCGGTCGACGCTGAAATGAATCCCTCTCCGGTTTCAGATATTCTCGAAGAAAACGATGTCTCTATTTGCGTTTTCGGCCATCTGCACAACGTTCGCTCGGGTTCGCTTCCTTTCGGAACAAGCCGCGGCGTCCGTTATATCTTAGCCTCCTGCGACTACCTTGACTTTAAGCCGGTTAGAGTACTAGGATAATGGACAAAAAAACTGTGTTCAATTTATAGAATTATCTTTACTATATTCGCGGCGGCAGGTTGGAACTCGTGATTGTAACCTAATCATCTTCATATTATGGTTAAAGGACATTCACAAGCTCTTATCCACATCAAATTTCGAGATATTCTTAGAAGCAGCAAATCAATCCGTGATGAATATGCATCCGTAAAACAAAAGCTCGCTGTTCATCTTTGAACCCGTGATTGTAACCTAATCTCGTTCGTCTCAGTGATTTTAGCAATCCATTTTATTCTTTGTATTTTCAATAATCTGTCTTCTAATTCGTAGTTTGTATAAGCTCGATTTCCAAAAATTATCGACCCCTTTGGGTATCTGTTCACGGGGGTACCCCCCCCAGGGGGAGTCGTAAACTTCTAACACGTTTTGTTAACCGAGAACTACCTCGTGAATTTGTGTCGTAGGAAACCGTTTTCTATTTTGAAAATATCGGCGGCGCTTGTCCGCCATGAATGTATGCTTTAAAACATTCGGTAAAATAATCGAACGAATTTTGAGCACGTAACTTCAATGTCATACCAACTGTTAACACCCGTTCGACAAATCGCTCACCTTCTTCTGATTGTGAGCCAAAGCATAGCTTCCTCCAAATGACTCCGCCTCTAAGACGTTGCTCGGCTGTATTGTTAGTCGGTTCGATATTCTCATGATAGGCAAATACCCATAACATCTCGAACCGTCCAAAAAAATCAGCGCAAGTCGACCTCGTTTTATTGCAACATTCTTTGTGAATTGCACCAGCTTTGAGGAGGACTTTCAAATCTTCTTTTGGGCCTATTTCGATCTTCTCGATCAGTTCGTCCCTTGCAATCTCACCGTTTTTGTAGCTATGCCAAAGATTGAATATCGACTTTTTACACTCTAACAACCGTTCCCCGATCCATTTATCAAATCCATCCCTGCCTGCAATCTTTTCAAAATCTCTATCTGCATGCGACCAGCAAAGTTGTCGCAGACCTTCATGCGAATTATAGGCATTATAGCGATCGGTTGTTAAACCCCCTTTGAAAGAACCAAAGATCTCGCGGAATGCCTTGTTGCTGCGTGAAGCCTTGATTGCGAAAAACACAGTTTCCTTGCCGCTTCCGACCCAAATCCATCTCTTTTCCGACATCGTTTTCCAACTCGTTTCATCGGCATAAATATGTTCTTCATTTAGAGTGTGTGTCCTAATTTCTTCGTATGGTGCTTTTAAAATCTGACTAGCTCGGACATGGATTTTACACACGCTGCCGGAACATATCCGAATATTGAGTCTGCCCATTAGAGCACAGACTTGACGTTTGGATAATCTAAACTCTCCTGAAAGAGAAGTGACGAAACCCATTAATCGGGGACCAAAACCAAATCGCGCTTCTTCGGGAATATCAGCCTTTACATGCTTACCACATCCGCTACACTGACAGGTGTGAATGTTGTATTGAGTAACTTCCGGAGGAGCGTCCGGTAATTCCACTACTTGTCGTACATCCGTTCTGACCACCTCCGAATTAAACGAGTGGGAGTGGCAGTTCGGACAAGTGTCCGGCTTTATGTTATGCAGCGACTGCACCTGATTAATTGGAACTAGTTGACGGGGGTGGCCCTTATGACCTTTTTGTGCTCCCTGTTTACGCCCCGTAGGTTCCTTCTTTCTTTGAGCTCTGAAGGGATCTTGCGAGGGGGGCTTAGAGCTATTCGAAGAGTTGGTGTTGAGTTTATCTTCGAGCTCCTTAACTTTTGCCTTGAGTGCCTGGTTTTCCTTTTTGAGGATTTCAATTTCCTCCAAGGCTTTATTCAGCTTTTCAAAGAGTTCTTCGTAGGTTGGCTTCATGTTATAAAGTGGTTTTGAACAACCAGAATAATAATAAAAATCTTATTTTATGCCGTATAAAATTTTTATTATTTTTGTGGGGTAGCGCGCGAGGCGGTAGCCGTTCCTAGAGTTACCCCGTGAACGGATACCCCCTTTGGAAGTTCTAAATCCATATTTTTAAAAGCTTTGATGTCAGAACAACTTCCTGGAGTCAAAGAGAATTCATCGCAAACGCAGTAAATAGTAATAACTTGATTGATCATGATTTCCTCCATTTTTAAAGAAAATCATAATAACCAATGAGGCCAATCATCTACAGCTGAAGGTCATCTTTCGATAAATTTCTCCTCCGGCATGTCTTAAGACATGCCTCTCGTCAAAATTTTCGAAATCTAACCTCCATCTGTAGCGCCTAGCCTCAGATTAGGTCTCAATCACGGGTTGAATCTCAAAATTGCTGCATCAAATGAGCAGCCGGTTATTTCTTTCTAAAAATCTTTTTGTATTTTAGTGATCGAGGTCCAACCTATCACACCTCCTTTCCTTCGCTTTTGATTTTCTTTGCCGCCATAAATAAGATAGGCATCTTCGGCAACAACATTCTATTTTGTTAAGTAGGGGGGGTACGAAAAAAGGGTTAAGCCTTAAGGTTTAACCCTTTTTAGATTTTCAGAGGGAATTGCAAACACCGGCAGACCGTTTTGCAATTTCCTCATCTGACAGGGCAGGCGCCGGTGGCGCAGTCTTCAACGAGCTCGTCGTCGCGGACTTCGATGCCCTCGTAGTCGATTGTTTTGAGGCCGGCGACATACTCTTCGAATACTTCTTCGGTCACCACTTCCTGCGGAAGGTAGGCGTAGCCTAGGTCTTCGGCGTTTTTCGTCGGGTCGTTGCGGAAAAGGAAAGAGACGCCGACGTAGCTGTCCCAGTGCTCCTGCATCCAATCGATGATCTCGGGCACTTCCGAGGGGTCATAGGAAATGGTATTGGAAACATTTTGCTCGCACCAGGTCTCCATGAGCGTTTTGTAGCGATCAAGCTGGAGCATGGCCGATTCCATGTTGACATCAACTTCTTCAACTTTTCCGTTTTTTCGGGTGACGTTTGTTCTGGTGAACGGAACGTTGTTGAACTTGACCGGGAATTTGACAAGGACCGATTCGGGCTCGTATGGTTTTTCCATGACCTTGTAGCCGGCTTGTTCAAAGCGGGGAACGAGGGGGTCGTGCTTGGAGTATGTGATCCAGTTGAAGACGCAGCGTCCGAGAGGCATATGGACCCCTTCAGGAACTTCGCCCCACTCTTCAGTTCCCATAATTTTACTAACAGTGCCGCTTGGCTTGATGCAGGTGACATTTTTGGGAAGCGGAGCGTTAAGCTCGCCTGCCATGCTGTAGGCGGAGCTGACTGTGATGTTGCGCATTCTTTTAAAGTCATAGGCAGAAAGGTCGGGACGGGCGGCAACACCTGTCAGGCCGACGCCGCAAAGATGAAGGAATTCATTGTTGAAATGCCAGGCTTCTTGAAGGATTTCGTCGCGAAGATTGACCATGGTTTGCCGATAGTTCATCCGTCCGGCCAGGTAAAGCGACCTTTCGAGGCCTACTTTGTCGCCGCGGAAAGCAAGGACATTGACTTCTGTCAAGATTGCAGAAGCTTTTGTTTCCGAGGAGGATTTCGACGCAAGGGTTGCATCCCTTGAACCAGGGAGCCCTTCTTTCGGCTTCCTGAGCGTTGATGCATCCCGGTTCGGATCCTCCGGCATCGAGCATCAGCTCGAAGATCTTTTCAAGCTCTTTTCTTGACGGCTTTTGGTAGAACAGAAGGCTGTTATTTGACTGCTGGCGATGGGCGTTGCCTCTTACCCACCATTCTTTTTTCGCAAGGGCAAAGTCTTCCCACTCGGGCTGGCCATACTCGAAAAGGGCGATTTGCGCGGAGCGTCTGCTGGAAAGGATGGTGCCGAGCCAGTTGACGATATCGAGGATATCCATACGGGTCAGGAGCTGGTCGGCGCGGTCGGAGAGGATTTCGGCAATCGCTTTAAAGGCTTTGGCAATCTGTTCATCGCCAGAGGAGATCCATCCATAACCTTTCAGTCTTGTTCCTGCCGGACGAATTTCCGAGAAGTCCAGAATCAGTTTTCGGGCGGGGAATTTGCCGGCGACGAGTTTGCCGACAGCTTTTGCCCAGGCAATGGCGGAATCTCCGACTTTAATCGTCCATACATGGGTCTCGGGGTCGTAAGTTTCAACATTATGCTCCATGCCGCCTTTTCCTGTCCTTGTGGCGCGGATGACTTTGATTTCCTGAAGGGGCGGCGGAATCCGTTGAGCGTACCTGTAATCGGGCGGAAGCCAACGCCGCAGCCTTGAAGAAGCAGCCAAAGGACATCGACGACATCATAGACGGTTTCGACATGTGTATAGGAGCAGTTGAACATGCAGGATTCCCTTTTTTGGCTAAGTTCTGTGCCGCCAAGCCAAAGAGTCCTTCCCGCAGGCATCATTTTCCTTTCAAAAATCAGAGCCTGACACTCTTCGAGTTCATGAAATTCCCGGTCGTTAAGCGACCGTCCCAAGGCTCTTTCCCAAAGCCATTGCTGGTGCCGGATCACGCGATCGACAACCTGCTCCCAACTTTCAAGGAGTGTTTCTCCTTCTTTGACCGGCCGATGATAGGTTCTCAATGCCGTGGCCATGGCTCTTGCTGTTGGCTTGCTCATTTTAAGTATCTCCCTTCCATTATGTTGATCTTTTCCCGCCCTTTTAGACGAAAAAACCCGCGTGTTCGGCGGTGTTTTTTGAATGGCTGCATTTGGGCTGCAAACACAATATGTTGTGTTTATCAGTGTCGAACACCACAACAGGTTGTGTTTGCTTAAGAATTGTGTATCGCTTTTTTTGACTTAAAAGTCAATCTGGAATTTCACCAAAAAGTATGTCGCTAAGCACGTGAAATTTCCGAACGATACGGGATATCTATTTTGACTGTTTCGGTAAAAAAACACTAGCTGAAAATAAAAGCGACGGGTTGTTTTGAGTTTAAATAAGGTGTCAAAGCGGGCAGGGTTTCATAGGAGAGGGTGAGGGCGGCGATGTCGGCTGCATGAGTTAGTGAGAGCGCCTCGGCTCCGGCGGGTTGGGCTGTTGAGGTCAGCAAGATCCAGTCGTAGCTTTGTCTGAGGCGTAAGAGCAGCTCGGAGAAGCGCTCCGAACCAATAAGCTCCGACGAGTAGCGGCTGATGCCTCCCGGGTGTATGAGGTCGCAGCCATTTTCAGAGGTGATTTTTGGATCCGCTGCCGATCCGTTGAGATAGTGCAAAAGTCCCGGAGATTGGCCTGGCGGGGCGGCATGAGTAAAGGAAACAGGAAGAAGAAGAACCTTGCATCCTTTTTTTGCTAAGAGCTTTGCGAGCTGCCGCGAATAGTCGGGGCCGTTGCCGAGGATAAGCAGGGCGGATTTTCCGGAGTCCTTATAGGATAGCCGCGTTTCCATGAACGATGCCAGACGCCTGAGCGTTTCAAGGTCGGGATCCGTTATGGGATCGCTTCCTGAGGCGCCTGCCGCGGGGGAAAGGTATCCGGCGATATGTTGATTCAATTGTTTGAGGTTGACGGGGGTCGCTTCGACTCCTCGGAAAAGCTGTTTGACAATAAAGAAGGAAAGGGAGAAGAGCGATCCCATAAACGCGCCCATAAGGGCAAAGAGAATTATTCGGGGGCTTTTCGGCAGAACCGGTGTGTGGGCGCTGTCAAGGGGTGTGGATTCTATAAGATCGAGGTTGTGGCTGATGTTTTTGTTCTCTACCAATCGGGTGAGCTCTTCGACAATAGCTTTATTGAGGTCGACATTTTGCTTGATAATTTGTTCTGAAAGCCATTTATCGGGCAGCGCGGCCATATTTTGATTCACCTGGTTCATGGAATGGATGATCAGCTCTTTTTGCTTTATGAACGAATGAATTTGAGAGCCGATGAAGTCGCTTATATGTTTTTCCAGGACGGAAATTTTCTCGTGGGTCAGCTCGAGCATCACCTCCTGGAGGATTTTCACTTTTTCTTGCAAAAGAGCTTGTTGGAGGGTTTGGATTTTGATGGATTGTTCCAAATGGGCTTGCAAAAAAATCTTTTGGGAATCCATTTCGTTGCGGGTTCTTTCCTGTTCTTTGGGGCTGTGGTACTTCCGGTCGCGAAGCTGGAGGGCGAGACCGGCGGATTTCTGGATGATGTTTTGGCTGATTGGATCTTTTAGGGCACCGCTCAAGCTGTTAATTTCAAAATCAGAGTCTTCCATTTGTTTTAGGATAAAGTCTTGTTCTTTTTGAGTTGACTCCAGGCTGTGGACTTCTTGCATGTAGGTTAAATAAAGCTGTTTTGCGGAATCGAGATCGATGCCCCGGAATTCAGAGTGGCCGCGGGTTTGGTGGGCCAGTCTGTCTTGGATGAGGTTTTGATGCATGTCAAAAAGGCGGCGAAGATTGTTCAAATAGGAAAGAAAAGTCTTTTTTTGTTTTTGAAGCTCGTCGGAGTTTTTCTCCCACACTGCGGAGCTGCTTTCGAGTTTTTCCTTCCACTCGCCGACGAGCAGAAAAGGTTTTTCCGTGATTGAGTAATCCGCGGGGATGGAGCGGCCGCTTTCAACGCAGGCGATAATGTCTTTGATTTCTTCTTGAGCGCGGCTGACCTCGTCTAGGGAGGAGAGGTCGGCGGACAGGTTTGAAGGGGCGTGGATCTCGGGACTTTGCGAAAGAGCAAGAGTCAAGCTGTCTCTTTGCATTTTTAATTCGGTAAGCTGTTTGAGAGAAGGGTTGATTGGGGACAGCTCTTCATAGGTTAGGATCTGGCCGACCCTGTCGGTTTCTTCGGGAAGAGTTTGCAGGCGCTGTGTGAGCATGTCGAGTTTATTGATTTTTTCGAGGCAGCTCAAGCGGTTTTTGAACAAAAATTCCATTTCCTTTTCGAAATTCACAAAACCCGATGAAGAGAGGTCGTCTGCAAGAATTTGAGCGTGTTTTTGCATAATTTTCGTTTGACTGACGAACATCTCTTCCTGTCGTTTTTTGAGGTAGGCGAGCTGGATTTCGGCAAAGCGGTTGCTTTCGGACTTGAGATAATTTTGATAGGCGGCCATGATTTCATCAAGAATCAGGCGCCCTTTTTCTGGAGTGGGATGGCTGTATTCGAGAACGAGCAGGGTGGCGTCTTCATCATCTTCGTCGATGGCGACGCTGTTTTCAAGATGGTCGACAATTTTCACAAGAGGCAGCAGCGTCAGTGTAAATCGGCGGTTTTCATAATTTTTACGGTCTTTCGAGACGAGGGTAAAGGAAAAGTGGTCAGTTCTAAAAGGGTGGCCTAATTTGCCTTCGCCGATCGTGCCGAAATGGTTTTTGACGAGATATGTACCTGAAGTTGTCAAGTCTATAGAGAGAGGAAGGGTGGTTTGTCCGAGGTACTCAATTTCGGCGATTTCAAGCGAGCATTCGGGACAATAGACATCAACGGTTTCCTTTTTCAGGATGTGCGCCCATTGAACTTTAAGGTTTTCAAAAATTTTTCTCGGCAGGCTTGGGCTTTTACCCGCTTGCTGTATATTTCCTTGAAGTCCCAAATTTTTGACGACCTTGCTTAAGATGCTTCGGGATTTCATCGCGGAGATTGCCTGGCTGCTCTGGATATCTTTTTTGCCCCCTAAAAGAATTTGTGTGACGGAGGAGTTGAACGACCCTTCTACTTTCCCAACTTCCCGAAAATGGGCTTTTGCCTGGTGCACCACGGGGCGGGACATTGTGTAAAAGGAGGCGAGGGCTGCGAGTGCGAGTGCGGCGATGCCGATAGATTTTCGATTTCGTTTGAAGATGTGGGCGATATCGGAAAAAGTCATTAGGTAATCTTCAAACTTCATGGGATAAACACCTGATAGGCCTCGTTACTGGTGGTGACACCCTGCATGCTCGGAAGCAGCTGGCTGATAAAACGGTTCCATTTCGTGATAGGCTTTTCGGAAACGTAAACGGTATCTCCCGGTATCAGGAGCAGACTGTCGTTTGGCAGGTGGATGATGTGTTTCCAGGACAAGACGTAAATTTTTGGGTTGATCAGACCGCCGCGAATGACTTGGATGCAGTTTTTATTTCCGGTAAAGGGGATGCCGCCCGCCAGAACGAGGGCTTCGCGCAAAGACATGTAGCCCGCTGGAAGATTGACTGCTGTCGGCCGGCCGACTTCTCCCATAATCATCGTCCGCGCTTCATTTGGATCGGCGATAAAGACCTTGTCCCCCCCCCTCATCACAATATTTTGGCTCATATCGCCTTCGACGAGAAGGCGGTACATATCGACGGGGAGAAGCACGCCGTTTCGCTCGACGTAGCTCATAAAAAAATTGGCGGAAGTCGGAACGCGGGCTTTTGAGAGGATTTCATAAAGGCGGATTTTTCCATCAACGGGGATGTAGGGGGTGCCCACGAGTCCGGCAAGGTCGACTTTTCTCGCCAGCCGGTCTTTGTAGGTGATAAAGATTTCGATTTCGCTGATATGATCCCTGTAGGCGTTTTGGATCGCGAGCCTCGCTTCTGTCAGAGTCAGCCCTTCGACAAAGATGGGGGGGATATCGGGGATATCGACGCATCCGTCGGTGACTTTAAACCCGATGGTATCATTGATGAAGCTGAAGGATGTCATCAAATCCTGTCTTAAAGGGTGGTAGACGGCGATGTTCAGAATATCGTCTTCGGAAATTTCATCTTCGTATTCAAACATGGCATCGCAGGGGAGGCATCCGAGGCAGTGCCCCTGCATTTCGAGGATGGTCAGCTTTCCTTGCCTGATATTGTAAGAGTCGATAACGAATTCATCGGCTCCTTCGACGCAGTAGTCGAATGTTTGAGGGCAGCAGCCCGTCAGGCAGAATAAACAAATGAGTATGATAAACCGTTCCATCGGCTATCAATTAAAACATGGCTTAAGCTTTTCTTTCCATTTTTTTAAGTGTTTAAATGATGGCTGCTCTAGTGATTTGAGAGAAAAGTACTGGATCGTTTGAATATTTTTCAGCTGTTTGTTTGATTTTTTTAATTTTTTAAACTCTTTTAAATGAAAAATTGCCTTGCTTTTGGGTTGTTTATAGATAACTACGGCTATCTTCAAGCCTTTGTTTTCTTCGAACAACTTAAAAAAAGTTTTGCCTGTAAGAAGTTCTTTTCTAAATAAAGGAAGTTGAATTGTTTTAGGAGGAGAAGTGTAAATTGTCAGTGTTTTTTTTATTCGTAAAATGTCTATTGATTTTGATGATGCTTTTAAATTCAACAAAGTTATTTTTGTATCAGAGAACGAAAATTTTTGTAAATTTTGAGCACCCTCAGGTAGAGGCGGTTTATTCTTATGATAAGTTGTCATCGTTTCGTTAGAAATTAGATCTTTTTCTTTTTTTGTAAAAAATCCGCCGCTGACCGAGAAGCGGTGATACCTTGGCGTTGATGGCTTTTGCTTTCTGGCAGAAACTTCGTCGTCGCTTGAGGGCCCTATGCTGGTTTTGGCAGTATCTGGAGAGGATTTGATTTCGTGTTCTTGTGATTGGAGCAAAAGCTCTAAATTGAGCATGGGTATTTTTTCTTTTGTTTTACGCGTTGTATCGATGCTCCCGCTTCGGGTAAAAGGATAATCGGGGTCGAAGTTGTCCTCGTCGGACGATAAGCTGCTTGACGTGTCTTCGCCTTTTGCCGACCAATCTTCGCATGGCAGGAACAAAGTCAAAGTCTTTCCTACTTTGAATGACATCGCAACTCCTTGGGTTTAAAAGTATGGGATAATATTACAATCCCTGATTTTATCAAATAAAAAATGAGTTTACGTTTTGTTCGCCGATCTGGGAGATATATTGCTTATCCGGGAACCTATTCGGTTCAATCGTTTGAATAAAGGTATTTTTTGTTTTGAGTGATTTCCTGAGATGAATTCCTGGCAGCTTGTTTGGGAATTTCCGATATAGCAAAACTCCTCATTGATTCCAGTAATATGCAGCCACCACATTTTTTTGATTTTATTTCCGGTGGCAGGGTTTAGGTTTGTCTCATCCGAAGTCCATTTAATTTTTGAGGCATCGAATATGTAGGCTTCCTTCTTCTCTTGCACAACGCAGACAGTAAAAGGCTGTTTTTTCTCAAACTGCTTAAGCATAAGATTATAGTAGGATTTTTTTTCTTCCGATAAAGGCTCGATACAATTCAGGTCCAGTTTCAATGAGCGTCCCTCGAAAGAAAGGATTTTTAAAATCTTTGCTTTCTGAGGAAAGGGAAGCGATATAGAGCGCTGCCTGCGAGGCTTTTGTGAAAAGTTTATTTTTTCTAAGTCGGCCGGCCCCATGGATCGGCGCCTGAAAGTTTTAATGGTTTGAGACGACCCGAAAATACTAGTGGAGGTATCGGTTGTGTCCGATCCGCTTAGATCTATGCAGGAATCGTAGGGAAAATCCAAATTTTTTTCATTTTTAAAAATATTCATATAAACCTCCTGAAATTTACGGAATACTTTAAAGATTAGCGATTTATTTTCCAATAAAAATCTTGTCCACTGCAGATTTTTTTAAACCAAAGGGGAGCGTTTTCGCTTGCTTTTCCAATGCGGTAGCCCAAATATTTGACTCCTGTCCAAACCAGGGCATAGGGGATGAGCCGGGGACTTTCGGCCTTTAGTTTTTTTAGCATTTCAAACACAAATCTGCGGGCCCGCATTTCATCGGACTGATAGTCTTTCAACAAGTCTTTATTTTTCTTTCGGGCAAGGCCGGTATCGAAGTGTCTTTGGAATTCCTGGCGGAGTGTGTAGCGATGAGAGTGTTTGACGACTGCTTTTGCCGCATAGGCGATTTTATGTCCTTTTTTCAGAAGTTTTGCCGCAGTAAAAGTATCTTCGCCGATAAGAGCGTGAGAAAATCCTCCCGCCTCATCCAAGGCCGGAGAGCTGTAGGCTGCAAAGGAGTCGGAGCAGAAGATGGTGTAGACGCCGTAGAGGCTTCGATCGTCAAAGGAACGGATGTGGCTTTTAAGAGGGTAGTTAAACTCTCGTTGAAACGATTCAAAAAAACCGGCGCCGTCATGGGGAATCTGCCTGGCATAGGAAATGGCGGCCTTCCCTTCGATGATCGGCTCGATCAAATGTCCCAATGTCTCTTTGTCGCAAGCATAGGCGTCGGGGGTCATCATCGCGACGATGTCTGTATTTAAGTGTTTTCTTGCCTTTTCGCGGCTGAGCCCGTGATTGAATTCGTTTCGGGGGATGATCAGGGTTTCCGCTCCCATTTCTTTTGCCAGTTCGACCGTTCCGTCACGCGATGAGGAGTTCATCACAAGGACCCTGGGTTTTAGTGGAGAGCCTAGTATGGGAGGGAGGCAATGGGGAAGATGGTGTTTGGCATTGTGAGTGACAAAGACGACGCCGACAGTCATAAAATTCTCTCATTATAGTAAAGAGCCAGTTCTTCCCAAAACGTCTCTTCCTGCCAGCCCAAAAGCTTTGAGTCCAATTTGTCGGTATTATATCTTTCTTTGGGCTCGGGAAATTCTGTTTGATTGTGCAGCCTATATTCACAGGGGAGGTTGAGGCGGTTTCTCATTTGATTTGCGAATCTCTTTGTAAAGTCTTTTTGGGTGGAGACGCAGCCTGAGGGATTCAATTTATGGGAATTATTTTCGACAAAGGAGGCATAGGCTTTGGCCAGAAGCGAAACGGGGATGTTATCCCTGACATAAAGGGGTGTTTTGATGACCGGGCAGAGTTTTTTTGCCCAATTTTTGACAAGCCAGGTTGTGAATCTCTCCTCTTCATAGGGGCCGAAGGGATTGGGTATGACAAATTTTTGCAAAGGGAGGTTGAAGCGGCGCGCCATGAGCTTGAAATAATCGCTGGTGAAGGTTTTGGAAAGTCCATAGGGCAAAAATGCTTCGAGGGGCTTTGTTCCCGCCCCTTCGTCTTTTTCAAAAACAGAGCCGGTGATCACGATTTTTTTCCCGCCGTTTTTTTTGAATGTTTCCAAAACACGAGGCAAATTGCAGGTGTTGTTTATAAACGCTTTTGCCACGTCGAAGTTTAGGCTTTTGTAGTTCTCTACCATAGCAGCGTGATGGCAGAGGACGTCGAAAGAATTTTCATCGAGAAGGCCCAGAAAATCACTTGAGCCGAATCGGCAGTCGGCTAGGCGGCAGCCGGCTAGTTTGTCCGTCCGCAGTTTTCGAATGCCGGTGTAGTCCGATCGAAGAGTTGCCGTCACCTCGTGACCTTGGGATGTCAGCTCTTGAACAAACCAAAAACCTGTAAATGAACTGGCGCCGGTAAAGAGGATTTTCATCATGTTAAGTTGGGATGCGATGCGTCCTTTTCGGAAATCACAACCGGATCCCCCGGCCACTTAATGGAAATTATCGGATCGTTCCAGCGGATTCCCTTCTCATGTTGGGAAGAGTAAAACTGCGAGACAAAATAGATGATTTCCGTATCCGGTTCAAGAGAGTAAAAACCGTGGGCGAACCCTTTGGGGACATACATCATCAGGCCGTTTTGTTCATTGAGGTGGGCGCTGAAATGCTTGCCGAAAGTGGGAGAGTCTGGTCTTATGTCGACGATGACATCGAAAAGAGAACCCCGCACGCATTTGACAATTTTAACCTCATCGTGAGGGGGAAGCTGGTAGTGAAGGCCGCGCAGGGTCCCTCTTTCGCTGCTAAACGAGTGGTTGATTTGGACGAATTCATGCTCGAGCTCGTGGCCTTTGAAAACCTCCTGGCAAAAGAGGCGGGAAAAAAAACCGCGGTCGTCTCTTTTTTTCCAGGGTTCAATGACAAAGCTTCCTTCCAGTGGTGTTTCAATTAACTTCATATGCATATTCCCATGGTGCCTCTTTCGTGTGCCAAAGCTTTTCCAGATGGTCGCGGTCCCGCTGGGTATCCATGCAGGCCCAGAAACCGCTGTGCCTGAAAAGATTCAGCTGACCTTCTTTGGCGAGCCTTGCCAAAGGCTGCTTTTCGAGGACGCATTCAGTGTTTTTTGATAAGTAGCGGAGCATATCCCGTTTAAAAAAGAAATATCCTCCATTGATCCATTTTTCTTTGAATTCGGGTTTTTCGGAAAATTTTTTGACGACATCTCCTTCCAGGCAGATCTCTCCGAAACGGGAAGGAGGATTGATTCCTAGAACTGTTCCGATTTTCTCGTGCTTTAGGTGAAAATGGTATTCTTCCAGAAGGTCGGCATCGGTCAGGCCGTCGCCGTAGGTGACAGCAAAGTTTTCGGCAGCTCCCAAATAATTTTCCGCAGCAAGAGCAACGCGGGCGCCTGTCATTGCGTTCTCTCCGGTATAGGCGAGCGTGACATGCCAGTCTTCTTCGTGGTGGACCGAGTGGAGAGTGGTCTCGCGGGTGGCCAAGTCGATGCTGAAATCGCTCCCTAAAATTGAATAATTTAAGAAATAATGTTTAATGACTTCCGCTTTGAACCCCAGGCAAAGGATAAATCGCCGAAAACCGAATTTGCGGTAAGTGCGCATAATATGCCATAGAATCGGCCTCCCGCCGATGGGGACCATGGGCTTGGGTCGAAATTCCGTCTCTTCTTTGATTCTGGTTCCGAGTCCTCCGCAGAGGATGAATACCGGTGTCTCTTCAGTTTCCATATTTAGGTAAGTATTTTAGCGGTCTTCTGCGTAAATCACAATTCATAAATTAAAAGTTATGGTAAAATTAACGAGTGATGCAACTGAGCTTGAAAGAACATATAAATGAACGTGCCGGCACCCCGTTAGGCGGGGCTCTGCTTATCGCGGGAACATGCATGGGGGCGGGCATGCTGGCCATCCCCATCGCTACCGGGATGAGCGGTTTTTTCCGGCTATCTTTGTCAATATTGTGTGCTGGTTGTTCATGCTGGCGACGGGTCTGCTTTTTTTAGAGGCCACGTTGTGGATGCCCGACGGGGCGAATGTGATTTCTATGTCGGGCCGCTTCCTTGGCCCTGCGGGAAAGTGGCTCGGAGGATTTTTCTTTTTATTTCTCTACTACAGTTTGATGGTTTCCTACATTGCCGGGGGAGCGCCTTTGGTAGTCGAGGCTGTCCACCGGCTGACGGGGCTTCAGATGGATGTCGCTTGGGGATTTTTCCTTTTTCCTCTGGTTTTAGCATCTATTCTTTTGGCAGGAGCGTGGTTTGTCGACAGGGTCAATTGGATTTTAATGTTCTCTCTGATCCTTTCCTATGTGCTGCTGATCGGCGCCGGCGCCGGCGATGTGAATCCTTCCCTTTTGCTTAAGAAAAATTGGAAGCTTGGCCTGTTTGCGATGCCGATTCTTTTCAGCGCCTATGGCTATCACAATATTATCCCTTCCATTTCCACCTATCTTGGCCGGAATCGCAATCACTTGCGCCTTGCGATCATTTTGGGAACGACATTGCCTTTTGTCGTTTATTTCATTTGGCAATGGCTGATTATCGGATCGGTTCCTCCAAAATATTTGGAGCATGCCGCCTCCCAGGGCATACCGGCAAATTATATCCTGGCGCAAGTTACTGGAAAGGCTTGGGTAGGCAGCATTGCCCTTTTTTTCGGTTTTTTTGCGATAGTCACATCGCTTCTTGGGATTTCCCTTTCCATGATTGACTTTATGGGCGATGGTTTCGGGATGGGGCGAAAGGGTTTTCAGCGGTTGGCGCTGACGATGCTGGTATTTGGTCCACCTGCGGCTTTTGCCTACAACTATCCGGAAATATTTGTCGAAGCTCTGGGAATTGCGGGGGGATTCGGGGAGGCCTTTCTCAACGGGCTGCTTCCCATTGCGTTGGTTTGGATCGGGAGGTATCATATGAAGCTTGAGGGGAGGCCGCTCCTTTTTGGCGGGCGGGGGCTTCTGGCGCTGCTTTTTGTCTTTACGATCTTTATCATGATTCTGGAAACAATACACCTTGTGTTTTGAGAGCCTTGTAGCAATATTTATCACAAGAGCACGCAGAGAGGGTATGAGATCTCATGTCCTATGCTGCTATTAACTCACTCTCTGGCATTCCCAATCTTGTCATGATATTTAGTGCTTTGCATTTTGCTCGAGTTTCCGCTCGTTGACTCTCAACTACTCTACTTCTTAATTTATACCCCGGAATTTTCAATTTATGGAAAGTCGGGCATTGTTCGCACCATAAACTCTTCAAAGAGGGGAACAGTGAAAGCTATATAGCCATACGCGGGACTATAAATCATACCTTTTTTTATAAGGTTTGTTCTAACAGGGCTTAAAGTAGAAACTTTTGAATCAAATTTCTGTGCAATTTCTGCAACTTTATAAGGTCCCTTTCCGAAAGATGCCATCATTCTCATAAATTCCTTTTCCTTAGGTGTCAGCCTATCAAACCGAACCCTGAAAAAGTTGTTATCCAACTGGTCTATGACTTCCGTTGTTGCTTGATTTATAACTTCGATGGTAATGGGATTTGATTCAGCTCGATTCCATGCCTTATATCCCCATTCTTGAAGAAAATATGGATAACCCTTTGTATTTTCATAAATTTTTTCTAGCGCTCTTTTTTCAAAATCCACCGATGCTGCAAGCGCAGGGTCTCTTAATGCTTTATAGGCATTTTCTCTTGACAACTCTCCAATGATGGGAAAATTGAACAGCCGCTCAGCATAAGACTTTGACTCTCCAGCAAGCCCAGGCAAAACAGGCAGCCCAGCTGCAAGCAAAAGCATAGGAAGTTGTTTTTGTTGGAGTTTATGCATGGCCATGATCAACGCGCCTAATTCTTTAATCGAAAGATATTGAATCTCATCTACCAATATGGCTACTGCGCAATTTTTGTCTAAAGCAGCCTCTCCTACCGCAACAAATAACTGTTGCAAATCGATTTCGAGGTCGCCGCTATCCGCAGAACCTAACTCAGGTTCGATATCTAATCCAAGCGTAATTTCTCCATAGCTAACCTTCAAAGAACCGACAAAGCTTTTCAGTACAGCAAGAGCTCTTTTCGCCTTGTTTCCAAGTCCTGTCATCCTATCGAGTTTGAATAGTAATGTTCTCAAGTAAGGAACTAGCAATGCTCCAAGCGGTTTATCTTCATGAGCTTCTACAAAAATAATTTGGTAGTCAGCTTTTTCTGCCATTCTCTGGATTTCATTTAGCAATACTGTTTTTCCAACGCCTCGCAGTCCAGTCAGCAACAAGCTTTTTTCTGGTCTCCCAGCCCGTATCCTTCCAAGTAAAATTTTTGCTTGTTTAAGAATTGGGTCTCTGCCGACGAGCTCGGGAGGAGGGGCCCCTGCTCCAGGTGAATAAGGATTTTTGATAGGGTCCAACTTTTACCTCTGTTAGGTTATATCAAGTTATAGCAACTTATAGCATAAATTCACTATAACTAGCTATAACTTTGTATAAGTACTAACAAAAATGGTTCCTGTGAAGAATTGGGGGCGGTCTCAGGTTGATTTCATGAAAAAGAGCTCGCGTGCGTGCCCGATTACAAACTAACTACTGGGAAAGTTTGATCAGCATAGCCACAATTCTGAGCAGAAGGCTTCGCCCTTGTCTAAATAGCTGTTCACCAATTAATTGCAACTGATTACATATATCTAATATGCTAGCGCATTCAGTTGCCGACCGCTTAGCCATTCGGTAAAATCTGATCTTCTCATTGCTCGAATATTCCCCAGCACCTTCAGCTATATTTAGAGGTACAGAAAAGTTAAATCGGGCACGGGCACGCACGCGGGCAGGGCACGATTTTATATCAAATCTTTTCCATCAGATTCCTCTAATTTTCAACCCCCAATTTTTCACAAGAACCACAAAAATGCGTATTTCAAGCAGAATTGACTGACTTAAACTAAGCCAAAAAGCGGTTTGCCGATTAGTCTAAACAAACGGTGGAACGAAGAGACACAATATTGTGTCAAATTCTTAGTCCGCATTTCTGGCTCTCTAATGTTGATCGATAATCTGAATCCAAGCACACTCCTGGTATTTTTCGCAGATTTTACCGAATGGCGAAATTTATATACCAAAGTGTGTGTTTTCAACGGTTGCTGAGCTGAAAACTATTTTAAGCGTACATCTTAAGCAAAACGATTTAAATAATGTATTGCTTCTGAGTACAGATGAGAAAGAGATATTAAATATTAAAAAAACATCGAGTTATATTAAGAAATTAATATAAAAATTTATTGAAAGAAAATCTTATGTTATATGTTTTTTTGAGATGAATTTAGATACAAAGAAAATTGATGAAATTTTGGTAGATACAAAAAAGATTTGTTTTCCTGCTTACGATGAGGAAGCATTCTTGGTATGGAAACGTCATGATTAGGTTAAATTATGAAACGAATGATTCGCCACAGCTTGAATTATGAAAAAACATACCCATATGTTCGTGATATTATTCATTGGGGTACTCCATTAACAAAGGTATTGTCAGAAAAAATCGATTTTTCGAAAGGACATTTTTTTATTGACTTACCGGAAGGGTATATTTTGAGCCGAATTTATAATTTTAAGAATGCGGGGATTTCTTATAAACTAGATGTCGGGGCTGAGAAAAAATTAACCCCAAGTGGCAAGCCTTATACTCCTAGATTTTATATGTCAACACAAGCTGAATTAGACTATTTTTTAAAGAGATATTTAGATTTAGATGACAAAAATTTCGTTATTATTGATGAATATTGTATCTGTTCAGATGGGGTACCCCCCCCCAGGGGGAGTCGTAAACTTCTAACACGTTTTGTTAACCGAGAACTACCTCGTGAATTTGTGTCGTAGGAAACCGTTTTCTATTTTGAAAATATCGGCGGCGCTTGTTCCGCCATGAATGTATGCTTTAAAACATTCGGTAAAATAATCGAACGAATTTTGAGCACGTAACTTCAATGTCATACCAACTGTTAACACCCGTTCGACAAATCGCTCACCTTCTTCTGATTGTGAGCCAAAGCATAGCTTCCTCCAAATGACTCCGCCTCTAAGACGTTGCTCGGCTGTATTGTTAGTCGGTTCGATATTCTCATGATAGGCAAATACCCATAACATCTCGAACCGTCCAAAAAAATCAGCGCAAGTCGACCTCGTTTTATTGCAAATCTCTTTGTGAATTGCACCAGCTTTGAGGAGGACTTTCAAATCTTCTTTTGGGCCTATTTCGATCTTCTCGATCAGTTCGTCCCTTGCAATCTCACCGTTTTTGTAGCTATGCCAAAGATTGAATATCGACTTTTTACACTCTAACAACCGTTCCCCGATCCATTTATCAAATCCATCCCTGCCTGCAATCTTTTCAAAATCTCTATCTGCATGCGACCAGCAAAGTTGTCGCAGACCTTCATGCGAATTATAGGCATTATAGCGATCGGTTGTTAAACCCCCTTTGAAAGAACCAAAGATCTCGCGGAATGCCTTGTTGCTGCGTGAAGCCTTGATTGCGAAAAACACAGTTTCCTTGCCGCTTCCGACCCAAATCCATCTCTTTTCCGACATCGTTTTCCAACTCGTTTCATCGGCATAAATATGTTCTTCATTTAGAGTGTGTGTCCTAATTTCTTCGTATGGTGCTTTTAAAATCTGACTAGCTCGGACATGGATTTTACACACGCTGCCGGAACATATCCGAATATTGAGTCTGCCCATTAGAGCACAGACTTGACGTTTGGATAATCTAAACTCTCCTGAAAGAGAAGTGACGAAACCCATTAATCGGGGACCAAAACCAAATCGCGCTTCTTCGGGAATATCAGCCTTTACATGCTTACCACATCCGCTACACTGACAGGTGTTAATGTTGTATTGAGTAACTTCCGGAGGAGCGTCCGGTAATTCCACTACTTGTCGTACATCCGTTCTGACCACCTCCGAATTAAACGAGTGGGAGTGGCAGTTCGGACAAGTGTCCGGCTTTATGTTATGCAGCGACTGCACCTGATTAATTGGAACTAGTTGACGGGGGTGGCCCTTATGACCTTTTTGTGCTCCCTGTTTACGCCCGTAGGTTCCTTCTTTCTTTGAGCTCTGAAAGGATCTTGCGAGGGGGGCTTAGAGCTATTCGAAGAGTTGGTGTTGAGTTTATCTTCGAGCTCCTTAACTTTTGCCTTGAGTGCCTGGTTTTCCTTTTTGAGGATTTCAATTTCCTCCAAGGCTTTATTCAGCTTTTCAAAGAGTTCTTCGTAGGTTGGCTTCATGTTATAAAGTGGTTTTGAACAACCAGAATAATAATAAAAATCTTATTTTATGCCGTATAAAATTTTTATTATTTTTGTGGGGTAGCGCGCGAGGCGGTAGCCGTTCCTAGAGTTACCCCGTGAACGGATACTGAATATTTACTAAGAGCGGGAGATAAGAATTTACAAATCGACAATGTGGCTATTGGTTTTGAAGGAGACTATGCCAGTCACATATTAACGTCTAAAAATTCAGAAGGTGATATTTCCAATTCTACAAGCTGCTCTTGTTATGACGAGCATACAGTCATTGTTTTGTCACGAGGAGATTTAATTTTTTCAAATCATTTTGTTAGTGATAATCAAGAGACGATTTTAAATAATGTCGAGTATATAATTGTTAATGCTTATGATGGAGAAGCTTATATAAGTTGGAAAGCTCATTAATTATGCGTCGATATGCAGTGATCAGCCAGCAATTCCCGCTGGAGCTGAAATCGCTGAAACAGAATTAGTTAAAACAGCCTCTTTCGTAGATTCGGTCTCTAATTTAACCGATCTTGAACTATTTTTAACCACTGACTCTTTTATCGCTCTCCTAGAGGAAACGCTTGAATCAGAATTTCCAACGGGAACAGCTGTAAGTTATCTATATCTCTGCTCTCTAAAGCGGCGGCAGGACATGCACAAGCGCAAGCTCTTCGATGTTTTCGGCTGTGGGGGAGGCTTCGATCTCGTAGTAGTAGTCGCCTTCTCTTAGCGATTGGATTTTTGTCACCTTTGCAACATGGAGGCCGGCGGGAAAAACGCCGTCCATTCCCGTTGTGACCAGAAGGTCCCCTACTTTCAGAATGGCCGGATCCGACCGGAGGTCTCTTGCGGGGCTGAATTCATCGTCATAATCGTAATTAAAGCCGTCGCCGATGAGAGTGCTTCCGCGGGAGCGCCACATGGTTTTGGCGCTTCCGTGAAGCTCTCCTTTCGCCAGGTAAAGGGGCTCGCCTGAGCTGTCTGTGCGCTGGGCCCTCACTGATGGGGTGAGCTCAGGATCGGTTATCAGCCTCACAAGGGAACGGTTGGATTGAACGGTTTCGACAACTCCGATAAGCGATTTTCCCAAAACGACAGGGCTGTTTTTGGCTACGATTGTTTTATTAAGTTTTTGATTGTCTTTTTCGCCGACGTTGATCCAAAGCGAGCTGTTCCAGGAAATAGGACAGCGATAGATGACGCTGGCAGAGAGTGCCTCGATATCATGATCCAGCTCATGGCGGGTCAAATCCTTATACTGTGAGATCCTGTCTTTTAGGAGAAGATTTTCCAGCTCAAGTCTGGCGATTGTCTCTTCGGCCTCGCTTTGCCGGCTTACCTGAAAAAGACTCCAAAGAGGTTTAACAAGAGCGATGGTAAGACCCTGGAGTTTTTGCGACGAGTAAATTGAAAGGCTGAGTAAAAAAACGAGCGTGAGAGAGATCAGTAAAATTGATCGGGTTGTTATCTTTTTCATAAAATGCTGGCGATGGCCTTTGCGGCAGTTTTTATATTGTTCCTAGTTCAATCCGGCTATATTGATCCTTCCGCTCGGAATCATGTAAACGGCGTGCTTGTCGATGAGGAGCTGCACTTCTGCGGGACTGAGCCCAAGAAGGGTAAACATTCCTTTTTGATGTTTAATAAACTCAAAATCAACGGGGCTTTCTAATGAACTTAAGCTCATTGGCAAAGGCGTTTCTCATTTCGACGATTCTGTTTCTCATAGCCGCAAGCTCCCCTTGCCACTCTTCTGTAAGTTCATGAGAATCAAGAATTGTCGAGACAATTCTTGCTCCTTGGAGGGGAGGTGACGAATAGATGCTTCTGATGGTTCTTTTAATATGCGAGGCAATTTTGGGAAGGTCTGCCGGGTCCGCAGCTAAAAATGCCAGGTGCCCGACCCGCTCGCCATAGAGTCCAAAGTTTTTTGCATGGGAAGTGGCGATGGCCATCTCGTGGCCGTCACCTGCGAATTGGCGGATAGCGAAGGCGTCGGTTTCCAGATTGTCTCCAAATCCTTGATAAGCCAGGTCGAAAAAGGGAAACAGCTCTTTTTCTTTAATTAAGTGCGAGAGTTCTTTCCACTGCTCGGGGGATGGGTCCATGCCGGTGGGATTATGGCAGCTTCCATGAAGGATGATGATGCTTTTCGGAGGGGCTTCTTTAAGCGAGGCTTTCATAGCTTCAAAATCCAGTCTGTGGCCGCGATAATACTCGTATTCTTCTATCTGATAGCCGCATCTTGAAAAGATGAGGCGGTGGTTGCCCCATGTCGGGCGGGATAGATAGATTTTAGCTTCCGGACTTACGATTTTTAAAAATTCGCCTCCGATTTTAAGGGCTCCGCTTCCCCCGACGGTTTGCGCCGCGCAGGCCCTCTCTTTATGGGGAGAGTCTTCTCCAAGTATCAGATCGAGGGTTTTTTGCCGGTAAACTGCGTCGCCGTCAATTGGGAGGTATTCTTTGTTTAGATTTTTTTCTAAAAGGATTTTTTCAGCCTTTCTGACAACGTCTAAGACATGGGGGGTTCCCCTGGCGTCCCGATAGGCGCCCACTCCCAAATTGACCTTGTTTTCCCTCTTATCTGCCGCAAACAGCGGAGGGATTCCGAGGATCGGGTCCGCGGGAAGCAGATCAATTTTGGAAAAGACAGACATAAGGACCGGCCAGGTAATATTTTTTTCAATAAAATCATAGGAAATTTTCTCTTTTTATTGTATAAAAACGTCATTGCGTATTAAAAATAGGACATACTTGACAAAAACCTCGACATATTCAATGATATTACCTACAAGTTTTGCACGCACAGGTAAGTTTTCTTACTCTATATTCTGGGTGGGGAACTTACTTTTTTTTCGACCCTCATAAACAATTGTGAGCATGAGCAAATCAGATAATAAAAACACCTTTACTCCCGGGCATCAGCAAAAAATCGAAGAGCTCGTCAATCTCGCAAAAGATCAAGGCTATATCACCTATGAGGAGATCAATGAAATCCTCCCGATGACTTTTGACACGCCCGAGCAAATTGACCAGGTGTTGATTTTCAGTCCGGGATGGATATTCAGATCCTCAACCAAGCTGAAGTGGAGCGGCAAAAAGAAAAGAAAAAAGAAGCCAAAGAGCTCGAAGGCATTCCCAGGAGAGCTGAAGGACTCTCCGATGACCCGGTCCGAATGTATCTCAAAGAGATGGGTTCTGTTCCTCTGCTCAGCCGTGAAGAAGAAGTGGAGATTTCCAAACGAATTGAAAAGGCGCAGATCCAAGTAGAACAGATCATCATGCGTTTTCGCTATTCGCCACCGAAGCGATTTCCATTGCCACTTATCTTTTGACGGAAAAAGAGCGCTTTGACAAGTCCATTGCGGAAAAAGAGGTGGATGACAAGCAAAAATTCTCGTCCTGGAAGCTCCCCAGATGATGCGGACTTCTGCTGGAAGAAGATTCTCATTTGGAAGGCTTGCTCGCGCAGATGGTCGACCCCAAGTTGAAAAAAGCGGGCCGCCAAGCTTCTTGAAGAAATCGAAAAATGCCGTATTCGGACACAGGCTTATCTGCGGCGGATGCATCTTCCGCCACAACATCATCGAAGATTTCGGCGAGGTGATCATCGGTGGTTATAAGCGGTTTATCATCCTTGAAAAGGAGATCCAAGAACTGCGCCTCGTGCTGAAAAAAATAAGTTTGCAGCGGCAAAGCTCGTAGCGGCGAAGAGCAAATTGCGAAAGCGAGAGCTCGCAGCGGGACGGACGATTGACGAGTTCAAGAAAGATGTCCGGATGCTTCAGCGCTGGATGGATAAAAGCCAAGAAGCGAAGCGGGAAATGGTGGAGTCCAACTTCGCCTCGTGATCTCGATTGCCAAAAAATACACCAACCGAGGCCTCTCATTTCTTGACCTGATCCAGGAAGGAAATATGGGCCTGATGAAAGCGGTCGAAAAGTTCGAATACCGCCGAGGGTATAAGTTTTCAACCTATGCGACCTGGTGGATCCGCCAGGCCGTCACCCGTGCTATCGCCGACCAAGCCCGCACGATCCGGATTCCGGTCCATATGATCGAGACGATCAATAAAGTTCTTCGCGGTGCGAAAAAACTGATGATGGAAACCGGACGGGAACCGACTCCTGAAGAGCTGGCCGAAGAGCTGGGCATCACCGCCGAGCGGGTTCGTGAAATTTACAAGATTGCCCAGCATCCCATTTCTCTTCAGGCAGAAGTCGGCGATGGCGGCGAGAGCCAGTTCGGGGATTTTCTCGAAGATACCGCAGCCGACTCTCCATCGGAGGCGACAGGATATTCGATTCTGAAAGATATGATGGCCGAGGTCCTTGAGACGCTTGAATGATCGAGAGCGGAAGGTTCTGATCCAGCGTTTCGGGCTCAATGACGGAAAGCCGAAGACCCTCGAAGAAGTTGGCGTTGAGTTTAATGTGACCCGGGAGCGGATCCGGCAAATCGAAGCAAAAGCGCTGCGTAAAATGCGCCATCCGACAAGGTCCAAAAGACTTAGAGCCTTTCTCGATTTCCTCGAAGAAGAATAACCCGCTTTTATCACAGGATCTCGAGGCAAGTCGGACAAGGTGTTTGTCCGAGTTTGCAAAAACTCGAGAAGTGACATAGTTGTCAAACTAGACCGGCGAGAGTTTTATGCAAAATCGGCAAACAAATTTGGCAAATTGGCCGAGAGACTGTGATAAAAGCGGGGCAATAAGCCTCGATGCCGATTCCTTACTCAAACTCCTTGAGTCCAAAGGTCGCTTAAACGGGTTCTTAAACGGATATGAATCCCGCATTCAGCAGCAGGAGATGATGCAGGCTGTCATCCGAGCGTTCAACAGCAAGCACATTTCTTTGATCGAGGCGGGGACCGGTACCGGAAAAAGCCTCGCTTACTTAATTCCTGCTGTGGTAAAAGCTGCGGGCGACAACCGGCCGGTAGTGATTGCGACAAAGACTATCAACCTCCAACAACAGCTAACTGAAAAGGACATCCCCCTCGTCCGGAAAGTTTTAGGCTTTGATTTTAAATACGCCCTTGTCAAGGGAATCAGCAACTATGTCTGCCTGAGAAAACTCAAAGACACCGAAAATGAACTCGATCTTCTGACGCCGGCGGAATCAAAACAGCTGGGAAGAATCCGGGCCTGGGCGTCAGCGACGCCCTCGGGATCGAAATCGGAGCTGGATTTCAAGCCTTATTCTTCTGTATGGGAAAAAGTGGGCTGCGAGTTCGACACCTGCACTTTCCGTAAATGCCCTCATTACGAAGAGTGCCATTTCTTTAAAGCCCGCAAAGAGGCCGAAGATGCCAAAATTCTCATCGTCAATCATCACATTCTTTTTGCCGACCTTGCTATGCGGGCTGCCGATGAAAATTATGACGATGCGGCGCTTTTGCCCAATTATCGCCATGTGATCGTCGATGAGGCGCATCACATCGAAGATGTGGCTACCGAATTTTTCGCCGATCATGTCTCCCGCCTTGATTTTATGAAAATCTTGGGGAAAATATCGTCCGAGAAGACAGGGACTGACGCGGGAAGGTTGTCAATTATAAAAAAGAAAGTGATGCAGGCCTGCAAGCAGGCTCCTAAAGATCAGTTCGATAAGCTGATGACGCTATTTAACGTTTCGCTTCTTTTTAGCCGGCGGGAAGTGATTAGGGGGGTTGCCGAATTTTTTCACACACTGACGCAGTTTTTCAACAATAAACAAAAGGATGGTGAGGAAGAAAATAAACTCAGGCTTTTTCAAAGCTATACCAGTGACTGCTTTTGGCTGGAAGAAGTCAAGCCTCAAGCTGAAGCCTTTCTTCGGAGTATTAAAAGCTATACGCATACTCTTCATACTTTATGTCGGGAAATCAAAGAGATCGACCATCAACCTTTGCAGGAGCAAACAGCCGGACTCATTGCCGAAATATCGGCTTATGCCGACCGCCTGGATGCAAAAGCGGCTATCGTTGAAAAATGCACTTTTGAAGAGATCGGCAAAGAGCGTGTCCGCTGGCTTGAAACATCGCTTGTCAATACCTTGCAAAACATAACAATGATTGAAGCGAAGCTCGATATTTCCTCTTACCTTGTGGAAAACTTTTTTAAGAAAATTGAAACCATTGTTTTTTGCAGCGCGACTTTGACAACAAGCGGAAATTTTACTTATTTCAAAAACAGGCTGGGGCTGTCTTCCGATGAGCTGTCCTATCGGAGTGTTGATGAGGAGATTTTTCCCTCGCCCTTTGATTATCGGAAACAAGCGATGCTGGTCATCCCCTCTACCCTGCCTCCGCCGCAGCACAGCTCCTATATTGATAAAGCCTCCGAGACTATTCTTCAGGCGGTCAAAGCCAGCCATGGAAATGCTTTCATCTTGTTCACTTCCTATACGATGCTTCGGCAGTGCTGCGAAAAACTCTCTCCCATACTTAGGAAACTCCGATTTGTCATATTGAAGCAAGGCGACGATCAGCGGCAGACCCTGCTTAATCATTTTAGAAATACGAACAGGTCGGTTCTCTTTGCTACCGATTCCTTTTGGGAGGGGGTTGATGTTTCCGGGGAGGCGCTCAGGCTTGTCATCCTCGTAAAACTTCCCTTTCGGGTCCCTTCCGAGCCGATATTTCAGGCCCGCTCGGAACTGATCGCCTCTCAAGGAGGGTCGCCTTTTCTCGAATATTCCCTTCCTTCTGCCATCGTGAAATTCAAGCAGGGCTTCGGCCGTTTGATCCGCCATAAGAACGACCGCGGCGTCGTTATGGTTCTCGACAGCCGCCTCATGACAAAAGGATATGGCAAACATTTTCTGAAAAGCCTTCCCGACTGTCCCCATCTTTTCACCGAAAATCCGCCCAAAGACTTAGAAGCATTCTATAAGCGTACTTATCCTCTTGTTCTCTCTCGCAATTCGTGATATAAGCCAGAAATATGAAGAGGATTGTCTTGGTCAGACACGCAAAATCCGAAAGCGGGGCGAGCAGCGAGAACCCCCCTTTAAGCGAAGAGGGGCGCGATACCCATAGTCGCATTTCGGAAGAATTGATGAATCAGGGAATCAAGCCCACAAAAATTTTGTCTTCTCCTCTTTTGCGCGCCATACAGTCCGCAGAAATCATGGCTAAGGAATTCGGACTCGATGTTCAGGAAGAGCCGATTCTTGACGGATCCGGAAGCGCTGAAGAAATTGTTAAGGAAATTCAATGGGTATCTGACGGAGAATCTGTTTTTCTTGTCGGACACGTTCCCGTTATGTCCGAACTTGCCAACAGGCTCGGCTCCGAAAAAGTGACAGATGGTGTCAGCAAAAGTGGCTGCGTTATTTTTGACTTTGCCACTGGAATCGACTTTGGAAAGGGGCAGTATGTCGGCTACATTCATCCGAGTTAGTAGAATATGAATAGGCGGATCATTCCAAAAGAGATTTTCTGGCGCCGAATGCACTCTCTTGCAGGGCTTTGGTTGATCCTATTCATTATTGAACACTTGCTGACAAATTCACAGTCGGCCCTTTTTTTCGGCAATGACGGACGGGGGTTTATCGAATCGGTTAATTGGATTCACAACCTTCCCTATCTGCCCGCTATCGAAATCATTTTCCTTGCGCTTCCCTTCCTTGTTCATGGATTATGGGGAATAAAATATGCGCGGGAGGCCAAATTCAATTCATTTCCTTCGGATGGAACAAGGCCCGCTCTGACCCGTTACAGAAGAAATCATGGGTTCACCTGGCAGAGGATAACCGCCTGGATATTAGCAGTGGGAGTTGTCGCTCATGTGGTGCAGATGAGATTTATCGATTATCCCGAGAAAACCTCTTTGGGCGCGAAGGAAAATTATATCGTCAGGGTCAGCGATGATCCCGGTCTTGAGACTCTCGCCTGGAAGTTGAATTTTAAGATTTTTACCCTGGAGAAGGTGGAAGTTTTATCAAAACAGCTTGCAGCAGAGTCCGCAGCCATGGGAGCCGTTCAGAAACAAAAAAAGAAAGAGGAAGCGGAATTTCTTTATGCTCTCCAATCAAAACCGCTTCGGCGAGGGGAGGTGGCCGTCGTCGCCCCAAATTTTGGAACTGCTTCTCTTATGGTTGTGCGCGATACATTTAAAAGCCCTCTGATGATCATTCTCTATACCCTTTTTGTCATTGCAGCCGGTTATCACGCGTTCTATGGGCTGTGGACGTCATTTATCACATGGGGGTTCAACATTAAACCCAAGACTCAAAGTCAATTTTTTCTTGTGACCAATACATTGATGATCGTTGTCACCGCATTGGGGTTGGCATCGATCTTTTTAACCTATTTAAACTTGAAAAATTAGGAGTGGAGTTATGAAACTCAATGCTGTCAGCCTCGGCGTTGCGGGAGGCATATTGTGGGGGGCCATGATGCTTATCTTAACCTGGATTTGCATGGCAAACGGCTATGCATCTATGTGGCTTGAAGTGATGAGCAGCGTCTATCCCGGATATAGTATAAGTTTTGCAGGAAGCATCATCGGTCTGCTCTACGGTTTTGCCGACGGATTTATTGGGCTCTTTATTTTAGGCTGGCTATATAATCAGTTAGGATAACCTATGGAAAAACAAAAAGAGATCATTGTTGTCGGCGGCGGCCTGGCGGGTCTTTCCGCCTCGATGAAGCTTGCCGAGAACGGCTGCCGGATTAAACTGGTTTCAATCACGAAATGCCGGCGTTCCCACTCTGTTTGCGCGCAAGGAGGAATTAACGCAGCCATGAATTTGATGGGAGAAGAGGACTCTCCGATCATTCATGCGTACGACACTATGAAAGGGGGCGATTTCCTTGCCGATCAACCTCCTATTTTGGAAATGTGCCAGGCAGCCCCGTCGATCATCCGTATGATGGACCGCTTCGGATGTCCTTTTAACAGAACGCCTGAGGGAAATATGGATTTCCGAAGATTCGGTGGCACTCTTTACAACCGCACCGCTTTTTGCGGCGCCTCCACAGGCCAGCAGCTCCTCTACACCCTTGACGAGCAGGTGCGCCGTTATGAAGTGAAGGGGCTTGTCGAAAAGTTCGAAAACCATGAGTTTATGCGTCTTGTCTTAGACGGGGAAGGAATCGCGAGAGGCATTGTCCTTATGGACCTCTTCAATCTCAAATTGGAGGTTCTAAAAGCCGATGCAGTGGTGATTGCGACAGGAGGCCTCGGACTTCTCTTTAAAAAGTCGACCAATTCGACCTTTTGTACGGGCGCTGCGAATGGGCGTCTCTACAAGCAGGGGATGGAATACGCCAACGGCGAGTTTATCCAGATTCACCCGACAGCCATTCCGGGAATCGATAAAATGCGTCTGATGTCCGAATCTGCGAGAGGAGAGGGAGGAAGAGTCTGGGTTTATGGGGACTCTTCTAAAACCATCACGGCGCCAAACGGAGAAGAAGTGCCCTGCGGCGAAACGGGAAAGCCCTGGTATTTCCTCGAAGAGCTTTATCCCGGCTACGGCAATTTGATCCCGCGCGATATCGGCGCCCGTGTAGTTCTTAGCGTTTGCGAAATGGGTCTTGGGGTCGACGGCAAAATGCAAGTCTATCTCGATGTGTCGCACCTTCCTGAAGAAACCAAGCACAAGCTCGACGCTATTTTGGAGATTTACCAAAAATTTACCGGCGAAGATCCAAGAAAAGTCCCCATGAGGATTTTTCCCGCTGTCCACTACACTATGGGCGGGGCTTGGGTGGACTGGCCCGCTGCGGATGATCCCGACCGACTCGAGCGTTACCGCCAAATGACAAATATCAAAGGCTGTTTCAACATTGGCGAGTCGGACTTTTCTTATCATGGAGCCAACCGCCTGGGAGCCAATGCCCTGCTTTCTTGCATCTATAGCGGACTCGTGGCCGGTCAGGAGGTGCCCAGATATATCAAAAACCTCTCAAAGACTTTTTCCGAGATTCCTAAAAGCGCTTTTGACGAGGCCTTAGAGGAGGAAAAGAGCTTCAAAGAAGATCTCTTTGCCCGCGAGGGTCCGGAAAATGTGTTCAGGCTTCACGATGAGCTTGCCGAAGCCCTGGTCAATAATGCCACCGTTAAAAGAAGCGGCAAAAATCTCCGCAAGACACTCGCTTTCATTAAGGAAATCAGAGAGCGATTTCAACATATCTCTTTAAGCGACAAGGGACGATTTGCCAACCAGACATATGTTTTTGCGAATCAGTTTGACGCGATGATCCATCTTGCGTTAATTATTGTGAAAGGGGCCTTGCTCCGCAATGAGAGTCGAGGCGCTCACTATAAGGAAGGGTACGAAGAGCGCGACGACGAGAATTGGCTAAAGCACACGATCGCGACCTACGACCCCAATCAGGATGAACCGGTGGTCAGTTATAAGCCGGTGGACTTAAGGCATCTGGATCCTTTGCCGCGCAATTATGTGAAAGCCAAAAAAGTGAAGCCGGAGTTGAAAAATATTCCGGATAACATTCAGTTGCCCATATAGGACAGATTTATGGCCGATACGTATATTTTAAAAATTTATCGAGGAGTACCGGGCAAACAGTATTGGGAAGAATTCGAGTTTGAGTTCACGCCGCAGGCGAATGTGATTTCCTCTTTGATGGAAATTCAAAAAAATCCCCTGAACCGCAAAGGGGAAGCGATCGAGCCGGTCGTCTGGGAGCAGGGATGCCTTGAAGAGGTGTGCGGGTCTTGTTCGATGCTTATCAACGGCCATCCCCGCCAGGCATGCACCGCACTGATCAAAAATATCATCGAAGAAACAGGAAACAGCGTCATTACCTTGGCTCCTTTCACCAAGTTTCCTCTGGTCCGCGATTTGATTGTCGACCGCTCGGCCATGTTTGACAATCTAAAAAGAGTGCACGCCTGGATTGATACCGACCTTTCCTACGACAGGGGTCCCGGCCCGAAAATCAGCCCCGCCGTCCAGAAGGTGATGTATGCGCTTTCGACATGCATGACCTGCGGCTGCTGCTCCGAAGGCTGCCCGAATGTCAACGAGAGGTCCGATTTTATGGGGCCGGCTCCCATCTCCACCGTCCGTTTTTTTAATATGCATCCAACGGGACATACCCAGCGCCGTGAAAGGCTGGGCCCTCTTATGGAGAAAGGGGGGGTCGGCGGCTGCGGCAACGCTCAAAACTGCGTTCGCGTTTGCCCCAAGCACATTCCTCTGACCGACAGCATCGCCGAAATCGGCCGCGCCGTCACCCTCCAGGCCCTGCGCAACATATTCGGCGGTCCCGAAGAGGAATAAAATTAGTAATATGCCGATCTCTTTGTTCCCAGTGATAGCTCTTCAACTCTTTTGTTTAAGTAATTTTTGATACAACAATGTCTCCGTGACTGGTTCATTTTCATGACTATAAACGAGAATTGTACTCATTGATAAATGACGCTTACCGTATTGGCGTTTGAGCTCTCCAATACCTTGGACTCCGCGTTCTGCATCAGAGCTCTCCTAGCAGCATTGGAAATCAGCCAACCACAAATCTTCAATACGGACCAGGGAGTTCAGTTCACGAGCCATGATTTCACGTCGGTTTTGAAAGAGTACGGCATCCAGATTAGCATGGATGGGAAGGGTAGGGCCATTGATAACGTTTTCATCGAATGTTTATGGCGGTCGGTGAAGTACGAGCTGATCTACCCCAATGATATCGACTCTGTGCCCTATCTCTACGACGGATTAAAAGACTATTTTCGGTTTTATAACACTGAAAGATATCACCAAGCACTAGGCAATCAGCGACCGGTAGAGCTGTACACGCTAGGAAAGCACGCGAGAACTTTTATTTAGCCTCTTTGAATGGCTTTACGGAGTCTTGCTCCTAAAAAGCCCCTGCTAAGGATGGGTTGTAAAACTGGGGGCTTTGCCCCCAGACCTCCGGAAAGACGCTCAGTGGCCGTAGGTCTCTCCTTGTGGGAGCCTCGGCCTCACTGAGAAAACTTCTTCCAGGTTTGGGACTTAACTTAAAAAGTCCTTGAATCCTGTCCAACGTATGGGGTCCACCTCAGAATTAGTGATTTGACTACGACTTGCCACACTTAACCCACTCAAGCTATCGATTTTTCGAATATTTTCATGTCATTTAATATTAGAGATTTGAGATATACTTCAGTCCGTTGTCTTCGTTCACACCGACTTTCCAAATACCCTGTAAATAACTTTTTCCACCTCGCTATAGTGCTTTCAACCGTGATTGTGACCTAATCTGAGGTTGGGCGCTACAGATAGAGGAGAAATTTATCGAAAGATGATCTTCAGCTGTAGATGATTGGCCTCATTGGTTATTATGATTTTCTTTAAAAATGGAGGAAATCATGATCAATCAAGTTATTACTATTGGGATAATCGTCCCCCTCAGTGATTTTAGCAATCCATCTTCGTTTTTCTATAATTTCGGGCACAAACGACGTGTCACTTACATATTCTTTTGTCAGGTCTACAAACAAAATTTCTTGAGTCTCTTCATCAGCTGCAAGGTGCAATTTTCGCCATTCACGTCTTTTGCCGGGTCCATGTTTTTTGACTTTCCACTCACCCTCTCCGTACATCTTAAGCCCTGTAGCATCAACGACAACATGTTTAACAGCTTTATTTTTTAGAAGATGCTTGGGAAACTTAAGTTTTTTCATCCTCTTACATATTTGAGTGTAACATGGTACGGGAAGATCAACTCCTAAAATTCTAATCAAAGATCTAAGATACCCTTCCAGAGCACGGTAAGAAAGTTTGAGGATAAATTTGATGGTCAGCGCAGTTTCAATAACTGTATCTGAAAAGATGAAAGGTGCTCCTTTTTTCCCTTTTTGAGCCTTTGCCTTCCAAGATTCGATGGCTTTTTTGTGAATCCAGAAAGTTAGACTTCCACGATTTGCCAGGGATTTGTTATACTCAGACCAGTCACGTTTTTTGTGGCTCATGGGGCATCTTCCTTTGTGCAAAAAAAAGAGTTTACCCCTGTTTTTTTTCTCCTATCAAGTCTCAATTTTGATCTTAGCTAATTTTTTTCATTTTTTCATAAGGAATTAGGCAACACATCCCACCAGATGTGTAAAAATTCCTCATTCATTTTTCTCGTTTATTAAAAAATGAATAAATCATTGCTTTCTAATTGAAAATTCTTATTCTTTTAACCTTATGAATATCCAAATGACTGAATCCGATCGTAAGGAACTCTTTCAAAAGTTTTTCGATCATGAAAAGATTGCATGGCAAAGATCCGGCGATTGCATGGAACTTCGTATCGATGATGGCTTGTTTATCTGCGCTGATAAAGCCGAGAAGTATGATGTTTTTTTGAGACAGTACGGGTTTCCGTCAATGAGAAGAAACTCTGCAATGACTTATTATTCAGTAGGTATTATTACCTTGGTATGCCGTATCCCTTTGGAACATTTCGCGGCCAAGATCAACAGCATGTCAGAGCTTTCTGAGTGGGAAAGGTCGAAATTCATTCTTGCTACAAAAGATGTGCACCTGATCTCAGGCAAACTTCTTTGTCTTCCAAATGAAGCGCAAACGACTCCGGAGATTAATGCCATGCTCAAACAAGCGGCTCTCTACCGCCTGAAGAAGCACAATCAAGTCTAAGCTGCCGTATAAATGAAGCAACTCAACAAAAAATAATTGAAATACAGAGGCACAAAGTGTGCCATGCGGGTGAATCAAAGTGTTACCTATGATAGTGAACTGTACCCCCAATTAGGCTTTCTCTGCGACTTAGTGTCTCTTTGTTTCAATCATTCTTCAACCCCTTCAAGCCTAGTACCCTATCAACTTAAAGATTTAGGTTGTTTGACTCATCTTTTCCCGCTCGGCTTTGTGCTCGTGCTTAACAAGTTGCCTGCGCACTCCGCCCTCCGCCGAGTGGAAAAATCTTAAGCGCAAACAATCCTAAATTTTAATGTTGAAAGAGCACTAGGCCAAATCCTTTGTCTTGACCTCTAATTTTTAAACCATATATAGTTACAGACTTGATTTTTATAAGCAGGAGATTTTTTATGAATCCGATAAATGCTCATCGTTCGACCCATGACCAACAGGTTTTCGAGAAAAAAGATGCCGTTAAAGAAAGCCTTGTGGAACTACAGAAAAAAATCTGGACTCCTCCTGAATCTTCAAGAACTGTATGTATCTTAAGCGCTGAAAGAAGGTTTCGTATTTGGCGAAGAAATCAACAAAATAGTGTAAAAAATCCCCTTTGTCTTTTAGTGAGGTGGCTTCATGAAGATGATGGTATTGTGTTGATCCGTAATTACGGTGAATTCACATCATTAGTCAGAAAGTTGAATGAAAAAGCTTTTAAAGATTTTGTCTACAATCACAAATGCTATAGTTTTCTCGATGACCCGATTATAGTTAGGCTTTTTTTTGGATCTGGTTTCATAAAGAGGGCAGTATGATTTCTCGGCATGAAGATTTCGTCCAATTGGCTTCTATGCTGAATTCAGCTGGATACATTATCCCAAAGCCACCTTCGAGAGCGGAGTTTTAAAAAGCTTATTTACAAAAACCCAATTTTTCATGTATCTTGTAATTTTTCTTTTACTGAATGTTATTTTTTTTAGACAAAGCTTAAGACTTTTGGATGGAATATGTCGTTTAATTTAGAAAATGAAGAAGCTCTATCCGTATGGCAGGGAAATTGCATGAAGAAATTATTTAACACTTTCCCGTCAAAATATTTATCATATACTGCTTATTCCAACCTGCTTTTGATCGCTTATTTTTGATACCTGCTTTTGTTTTCTTGTCTGCTTTAAGTAAATTCAAAGTTGATCGTCGAATTATCGAAAAATTTTCCGCACCATTATCTTTTCGAACTTTGCTTCCATCTTCTCCATAAGAAACATCAAGCTGCCAATGAAGTTTGTTTTCAATCGACCAATGACTCCTTATGGCTTTTCCTATTCTTTCCGCATCGCCCTTTATACTTGATATATAATACCTTAGCTCTACTGTCTCTTTCTCTTTTACAATCCTTGTGCTCCTTACACAAGCCAGAGATGATAAACCTTTCCATTCTTCCACTTGCGGCAACCAATCAAGATTCGATGTTACCCACACCTCTCTTTTCTCAAAACGATTTCTTGATTTTTCCTCCGTTATATAGTATTCACATTCAGCTTCTTCCGGCTTAAGGTTAAGCGCTTGATTAAAAAAATGTTCCGCTTCAGCGTATAAATTTTCCTGATTCCTCTTAAGTCCGAATACGTAATCGCCTCCTTTTTCGCGGATTAGAGATGCGATTGTTTTTTGGCAGCCAGCTGCATCTATTGTCACAGTAGCTTTTTTTAAATCCAACATCTCAATCAATAATGGAAATGCTGTTATCTCATTTGATTTGGCCTCAGTGGCCAATTGCCCTAATACAAGATCATTCTCGGCTGAGAATGCGCTTACCAAATGAATAGCTTGTGTACCGCAACTTTTAGAGTTGCAAATAGTCTTTCCATCCAAAGCTATGACACCTTCAACGGCTTTAGAAATTTTCTGGGTCCAAGAGAGGAAACATTTTTCGAATGCAACAGGGTCTACATAGCGGAAAAAACGACTAAAAGTATCATGTGAAGGAGTACCATTTTCTCCAATGCCGTACTGTTTAAGCCAGTCTTGGTTAGATTCGCCCCATAAGGCGACATCAACCCAGTCATCGGCACCACAAAGAACCCCGAGTATGGCTATAGTTAAAATATCGAATAACGGATATTTTTGATTTCTCGATTCCCTAGGATCAGGCAGGACGGAAAAGCTAATCATGATTGATGTCTCACTTATAAGATTTTGAGATGACATTATATACCTCCATTTTAAGAAGGTAAAGTCTTCAAAATCTGGCTTGACATGTCAAATCATTTCTTCATGCAATTTCCCTGATCCGTATGGTGGCGTTACTCTGTTGTGATTGTCATGATCATTGGATTTTCTATTCTCGGATTCATTACCAATCTGGCTTACGAGAATGCACCCCCTATTCCTGAAAAAGTAATCGATGTCAATAATCAAGTTATTTTCACGAAGGAAAATATCCAAAATGGGCAGTCTGTTTTTTTAAAGTATAATTTGATGGAACATGGAACTCTGTGGGGTCATGGCGCTTATTTAGGACATGACTATACTGCAGAATACCTGCATCAGGAATTCTTAAGCTTTAGAGACTATATTGCTCAAAAAAATACCGGACAAATGTTTGAAGAACTCTCCGAGGAAGAGCAGTCTAGAATCAAAAGTACTATCCCTGCCATTCTTAAAAAGAATCGATTTAATGATGGAAACAGGAATTCTTGTTTTTGTTCCTGAAGAAGTTGATGCTTACCAACATGCTAAAAAATACTGGAACACTTATTTCAATTCAGGACTTGCTCCAGGTTTACCTAAAAATTATATAAACGATCCCGAGGATATCGAAAACTTAACATCTTTTTTTTCTTGGGCAAGTTGGGCAGCCGTCACGAACAGGCCTGGAGAAAATTGTTCATATACAAACAATTTCCCCTACGATCCTGACTATAGGAAATTTTCCATGTGCTGATTCTTACTTCTGGAGTGCCATGAGCCTGATTTTTTTATTAGGAGCTATCGGGCTCATCTTATTTCTTTTCGGAAAATTCAATTTTCTTGGGTGGAATGCAGATCAGAAGCCACGTCATTACCATCAAAATCATCTGGAAATTTTGCCCTTAACAAAAGGGCAACAAGCAACTATGCCGTTTTTTGCTGTTGTTGCTATCCTCTTTGTTCTGCAAGCATTAACAGGTGGTCTAATCGCACATTATCGAGTAGAGCCAACATTTTATAGTATCGCTATCGCAGAATGGATCCCTTATAACTTAGGAAGAACATGGCACTTGCAGCTTGCTATTTTTTGGATTGCAACAGCCTGGGTAGGCGCAGGTCTATTTATCGCACCAATGCTTAGCAGAGCCGAACCCAAGAACCAAAAATTAGGCATCCAAATTCTATTATTTGCACTTATCATCGTTGTTTTAGGAAGCATGTTCGGAGAATATTTAAGCTTCAATGGTTGTTTGAGGGGTGAATACTGGTTCTGGTTTGGTAATCAAGGCTCTGAATATCTAGATTTAGGACGTTTTTGGCAATATCTGCTTATTACAGGATTCTTCTTTTGGTTATGGCTTCTTTTTAGAGCGCTGCGTCCTGCTTTTTCAAATCCTAGATTGAAAGAATTCAGTTTTTTATTTTTCTTAGCTGCCGCAGCAATTCCTATTTTTTATATTCCAGCACTATTTTATCATCATCAAACTAATTTTACTGTGATTGATAATTGGAGATTTTGGATTATTCATCTTTGGGTAGAAGGTTTTTTTGAAGTTTTTGCCACTGTTTTAGCAGCCACAATCTTTGTTCAAATGGGAGTTACACGATTAATTACAGCAAAGAGAGTTATCTATCTGGATATCATTCTCTATCTAGGCTCCGGAGTTGTAGGAACCGGACACCATTGGTATTTTACAGGCCAAACGAACATCAATATGGCTTTGTCTGCTTGTTTTTCTGCGATGGAAGTTGTTCCTCTTACTTTATTAACTCTCGATGCATGGGATTTTATTCGGGTTTCTCGTCATCAATGCGAAGAATGCGGTAAGTTTTTGGCCTCTCCTCAAAAATGGACCATTTATTATTTAATTTCAGTAGGCATATGGAATTTTATAGGTGCAGGCATCTTTGGTTTTTTAATTAATTTACCCATTATTTCTTATTTTGAAGTAGGAACAAACTTGACTCCGAACCATGGACATGCTGCGATGTTTGGAGTTTTTGGAATGTTAGCGCTGGCTGTCATCATGTTCTGCATGCGCTCAATGCAATCCGAAAGTATTTGGAGCAAAACTGAAAAATGGGTAAAAATTGGTTTTTGGGGACTTAACATCGGTATGGGTTTAATGGTTGTTGTCGATCTATTCCCTTCAGGAGTTATTCAATTATGGGACTCCATGATAAATGGTTACTGGCACGCACGGCATGAAAATTTTATAATGAATGGACTTTTTCATAAACTGGAATGGATAAGAATGGGTGCCGACACTATATTTATTGTATTCGGAGTCTTACCGACAGCAGCAGCTATTCTCATCACATATCTATCCAAAGAAAATAAACTCATTAGAAAATAAATGGAATTTTCAAGTAGAAATCTTTGATCTTTTTCCAATTAAACCCGTGATTGCATGTGAGAATGATGCTCTTTCGCTCATACCTCTCAGACAATTAGTTCAAAAAGCACACTGGTCTTGTGACTGCCTATTTGGACGTCCCCAAAGCCATCCAGAATTAAACAATCAAATTTATCGAGCTTATTGAGGACAGAAGGATGTCAAACGACATCAGAAAGTAATCCATTTACGAAGGGTTAGAGAGGAAGTTTCTCTAGTCTATTCACCATGAAACCTTTAATACGTTCAAGAATTAAGGCTACCACTTTGAGCACAACTTTAAATATGGATACAAAAATCTAAGCACAGTCTTTGCTATGTTTATGATGTTAGCATTCCTGATAGATCAGACAAAGCAGCTATGCTGTGGATTATTTCAGGATGCTTTGAAGCAATCAAGATCAAAAAAATATACTTCTGAAGAACCATCAGAGAGTTAAAAGAAATTTACGTTTTAAACATCTCGTAAAACCAAAGTTCAGCAGTGGCAGCTTTAATTTCTTGAAGCCCAGATTTTTAGGACAACGTAAATGGATAATATTTTCATGCGATACCTTATGCCTTCAAAAATTGAGGAGTATGAAATGATAGTAGAATGACTTCAAATTATTATTTCACGGGAATGGCTGGTCTCATATTTTTTCCCTTGAAAACTGCTGTTGTTTCTGGCAACCTTGATGGTACCATTCATGTTTATTCAGACAAATAGGTACCTTTTATGCTAGAAAATTATGAAGCATTTTCATCGAAGGAAGTCGAGATTTTGGAGAATTATGTGACAAACACCTCCGGACGCATCTTCTGCCTTCGCAACTTGCCCGAGGTCATTAAAGGGGCTCTTTTTTCCCGCTATTCGCGCTCTTCTTTAGGTCTCAGGGCGCTGCTTCTCAAAGAGTTTATACTCAACGACGAGGAGACGGCATTCGGGGAAATCGTTCCCGCCTCGGGAGAGGATGAAGACAATCAGATACTGGCTTTGAAAAAAGCTCAGAATTTTTATGACCGTATTTTAGACGGTTATGGAGACGATTCTATCGGCGAGCTTGGAGGGGCCCATCTCGCAATTGAAAACGTTTCGATGCTGGGAGCCAAGATCATTGAAGACCGCCGCATCGGGGGCTCGCCCTTGGAGAAGTCGACCCGCTACATTTATTTCGACCAGAAGGTAGGAGGGGAGTATCTCTTTTACAGAGAGCCGGTCCTGATGACTTCGGCCTTTAGGGATGTGTATGTCAACACGTGCAATATGCTTTTCGAGACCTACAGCAAGCTGATACCGCCGTTAACGACTCTTATGGAAGACAAATATTCTAAGGAAGAGGGAATTTCAACCGGGGCTTACAAAGCGTCTATCCGAGCCAAAGTCCTCGACTGCCTTCGCGGCCTTCTTCCCGCAGGGACCCTGACCAATATGGGAATTTATGGGAACGGCCGTTTTTTCGAGAGTATGATCCAGCGGCTTCATTGTCACAATCTCGCCGAACTTCAGGATATCGGAAAAATTGCGCAGGAAGAACTTGGAAAAATTATCCCCTCGTTTATCCGGCGCTCCGATCCCGAACATCGGACGCAGCAGGGATTTGTGAAGTTTAAAGAGGCTATGGACCAGGCAATCGAGCTGATCACCGAACAAAATACTGAATTTGAGGGCAAGTCGACAGAACCGGGCGTCCGTCTGCTGTCCTGGGATCCTGACGCTGCAGCAAATGTCGCCGCGGCACTCTTATTTGAGTGCTCCGACAAGGGGCTTCACGAGCTTCGCCAACATTGCAAAAACTTGCCTGGCGAGGAGATCGCCAGGATTTTAGACGCCGGATGCAGCGCCAGAGAGAATCGGCGCCATAAGAGCCCAAGAGCTTTAGAACACGCCGAACTGACCTTTGAAATCATTGCCGATTTTGGAGCTTATCGGGACCTTCATCGGCACCGCATTCTCACGCAGGAAAGGCAGCTTTTGACCTGCGACTACGGGTTTTATACTCCTGTCGAGCTCCAAGGACTTGATGTAGAAGCAGAGTATGTGGAGGCGATGTGCAGGGCAAAAGAGGTTTACGATGCCATTGCCGAGGAGCTTCCCGAGGAAGCGCAGTATGTTGTTCCCATGGCCTACAATATCCGCTGGTATTTTCATGTGAACCTCCGCGCTCTTCAGTGGATTACCGAGCTCCGGTCATCTCCTGCCGGCCATCCCAACTATCGCTACATTGCCCAAGAGATGGCCCGACAGGTTTCGGAAAAGATTCCCGAGTTCGAGAGGTTTTTCAAATTTGTCGACTATAAAGGCTACGATCTCGGCCGTCTCGGCCAGGAGCAGCGAAAAGTCGAAAAGATGAAACTCAACTCCCAAAGTCGATAAGAAGATCCGATTTCTGCGGCCTCTCCGGAATTGGCTGCTCGGAAAAAGGGTCCCAAATTGGCTCCGATTTAGGAGGCGGAGGAAATTGAAAATCAGGCCAGTCCCCCTTCTCATCGTTTGAGGTCGAACAATCTGAAGCGTATGAGCTTTCGGTTTCCGAGCTGCTTGACGTCGTAGGGGGGGGGACATGCGTATTTTTAACCTTCCGATCGGACCTATTTTGAGGCTCCCGCGGATCAGTCTCCAGGTTTTCAAAATAATGTTCAAAGTCAATTTCTTCAGTGATTTGCTTTATTTGCAAATTAGGCATTGAGGCAGAAAACCTTGTTAGAGCTTTTTTCTGCTGCCCCGGAGTCTCAGCCTCAGAAATTGTGCTTTGATAAATTTTAGACAATCTTTCCTTATCACATAGGTGTTGTTTTGCTATTTGATTAATCAGATTCTTTTTTCTTTTTTTATTGCACTTCCAGATTTTTTGCTGTCCCAAAGTCAATTTAAAGAACCATGTGCGGACATAAATCTGCATTTTTTCTACAGCTGAGTCATTTTGTTCAATTGTGGACTTTGGTATGCATTCTCGAAGCGTTATTGTATCCTTTTGTATTTTATCTGATACACGACTATAAACCCCTAAACTTTCTATTTGCCCAATGATTTCTACAAAAATTTTCCAGATTAGGTAGCAGTCGGCAACAGTTTGGCAATGATTTCTGCCTACGGTTCCCTGAGATAGGGCCTGTTCTTCGGCATAGTGTTTATCTGTCTCAGTAATGTGGTGTTTGTATATCATGATTAACTCCTTTGCAATAATGCTTCAAAGTTTTAATAATAAAACCTTTATTTTTCAACCCTAAATTTTAATGTTGACAGAGCACTAGCCTAGTTATTGAGAATAATCGTTTGAGCTGGTAGACTTATTGAACCCATGGAGAGTCTTAAACATGCACATCACGGAAGTGTTCTGGGCAGTGCGCTGCTGATCGCCGGATGCTGCATCGGTGCGGGTATGCTGGGGCTTCCTGTTCTGAGCGCGCATGCGGGATTCATTCCGAGCTCGGTTTTTTTCTTCCTCGTATGGCTCTTTATGATGACAACAGGCCTTCTTCTTCTTGAGGTAAACCTTTGGTTTAAAGACGAGGATGTCAGCATTATTTCGATGGCGGGAAGAACGCTGGGAACTGGCGGGCGGATTGCCGGCTGGATCTTGTTTTGTTATCTCTTTTATTCCGTTATGGTCGCTTACGTAGCGGGCAGCGGCTCGCTTTTTGCCGGTGTGGCGGACGACTTTGGACTCATTTTGCCCAGATGGCTAGGGAGTGTGATTTTTACGGTTTTTTTCGGCGTGCTGATCTACTTTGGAACCGAAGCGGTCGACTGGTTTAACCGCTTCCTCATGATCGGCCTTGTCGCGTCCTATTTTTCTCTTTTGTTTTTTGGGGTCGGTTATATCGAGCCTTCCCTACTAACAAGAAGCGATTGGCCTGCCGTCTTGCTGGTCATTCCGGCTATGGTCATTTCCTTCGGCTACCATAACCTGATTCCCAGCCTGACCACCTATCTGCACGGGGACTCGAAAAAACTGATTGGAGTGGTTGTTATTGGAAGCCTGATTCCCCTGGCCATTTATCTGGCTTGGGAGTCTTTGATTTTGGGGATTGTGCCGATAGATGGTTTCCAAAAAGCTTTGGACAGCGGCGAGATAGCCACCCTTGCTTTAAAAAATGCCGTTCACTCCAAAACGGTTATCCTTCTTGCCCAGCATTTTGCTTTTTTTGCCCTTATCTCTTCGTTTTTAAGCGTCGCTTTGAGCTTTCTTGATTTTCTTGCCGACGGACTGCACATCAAGAAAGATGCCAAAGGAAAATTGACTCTTTGCCTGATGACTTTGACGCCGCCGTTTATTCTCGCGATGATTTACCCGGGTATTTTTCTCGTAGCGCTAAGCTATGCGGGAGCCTTCGGAGCGGTTATCCTTTTCGGCATTATGCCGGCTCTGATGGTCTGGAGAGGCAGATATCGTTTGAAAACAGATACTATACGCATTGTCCCGGGAGGGAGGACGGTCCTAAGCCTCATCATCGGGTTTGCCTCATGGGTCGTTCTTGTGAATTTATTGGAGGTCGTTTCGTGAAATATGCAGGTAAAATCTTAGGGGGCGTCTTGCTTGTGGCGGGGACGACCATTGGAGGAGCTATTCTGGCTCTTCCCGTCACTGCCGGGTTGTCAGGATTGTTTCCAACCCTGTTGTTGTTTGTCACCTATTGGATTTTGACGACATTTTCCGCCTGCCTTTTTCTTGAAGTGGATCTTTGGATTCCGGATCGGCGGGTCAACATTATCTCTATGGCGGGGGCGACTCTCGGCAAATGGGGAGAAGTGGTGTCGTGGATCCTCTACCTATTTCTTCTCTATACTTTGACAACAGCTTATATGGCGGCAAGCGGCCCTTTGTTTGTGTCGTTTGTGTCCTATATGACAGGAATCGCTATGCCCGCTTGGTTCGGGCCGCTTCCATTGATTTTGATTTTTAGTTTTTTTGTCTACGAAGGGGCCAAATATGTCGATTATCTGAATCGGCTTCTTATGTTCGGCCTGGTTTTTACGTACGTGGTGCTCAGCTCCTGGCTTCTGCCTCATATGGACTTTGATCTGCTGACGAATCAGAATTGGCGCTTTCTGCCGCTGGCGGTTGCGATGGTGGCCACATCTTTCGGCTATCATATCATCATCCCCACTGTGACCCGTTATCTAAACCGCGATGTGAAAGCTTTGATCACGGTTATTTTGATCGGGGGGGCTACCCCTTTGATTATCAATGGCATTTGGGTGTTTGTCACACTAGGCGTCATACCGATAGGAGGACCAAGCGGCCTGATGGAAGGATATATTCAAGGGAAAAACGCTGTTGAACTGATTATCACCCATCTTGGCAACTCTTGGCTGGCGGGTGCAGCTCAGTGGTTTCAATTTTTTGCCATTGTCACCTCATTTTTAGGGGTCTCCTTAAGTCTTAGGGACTTTTTGGCAGACGGGCTTGGCATCAAAAACACCGCTGCGGGAAGGTGGCTGCTTTATTTTCTCACATTCCTGCCTCCTTTGTTTTTTGCGCTGACAATCCATCGGGCGTTTTTTATGGCTTTGGATTATGCCGGTGTGTTCGGCGTTTTACTTCTTCTTGTCGTGATGCCTGTCCTTATGGTATGGCGGGGTCGGTATCGCAAAAGTTTCAGCTCCGACCAATTTGAAACGCCGGGAGGAAAACCGGCTCTCGCACTGGCTCTTGCGACGGCCTGTTTGCTGATACTTCTGGAGGCAGGGAATAAAATGGGAATTTTTCAGTATTTTTAGAGGAAATGATGGCACAGGAAAAAAAACGGATTTTAACAGGCGACAGGCCGACGGGAAAACTGCATTTGGGCCATTTTGTCGGCTCGATTCAAAGCCGGGCCGAACTGCAGGATAAGCATGAGTGCATCTTTATCATTGCCGATCTGCATATGCTCACGACTAAACCTTCCCGGGAAGATATTATGGCCATGCGCGATAACTTGCGCCATATGGTTTTGGATTATCTGGCTTGCGGCATCGATCCGGAAAAATCGACCATCTATCTCCAATCAGGGGTGCCGGCGATTTACGAGCTTAACCTTTTTTTTGAAAACATGGTCTCCATCAACCGGCTTTCGGGTTTGCCGAGTCTCAAGGATATGGCACGCAATGCCCATATCGACCCTGAGAATGTTCCTTTTGGGCTCCTCGGCTATCCTGTTTTGCAATCGGCTGATATCCTGCTCCCCAGAGCCCATTTAGTTCCCGTCGGAAAGGATAATGAAGCGCATGTAGAGATCACGCGCGATATTGCCCGCCGCTTCAACCAGTATTACGGCGAGGTGTTCCCTCTCCCTGAAGCGATTTTAAGCGACGTGCCGACGCTTGTCGGAACCGATGGCAAGGGAAAAATGAGCAAATCGGCCGGCAACGCGATTTTTTTGTCCGACGACCCCAAGACCGTGATCAAAAAAGTGCGCGGCATGTACACCGATCCCAAACGGGTGCATGCCGATGTTCCCGGCACTGTTGAAGGGAATCCGGTATTTATCTATCACGATATCTTTAACACCGATAAGGATGAGGTTTACGACTTAAAGGAGCGCTATAGAAAGGGAACGGTGGGCGATGTCGAGGTGAAAGATAAATTGGCCGCAGCGTTGAATCATTTTCTGGATCCCATTCGCGAGAAGCGTAAAGCCTATGAGAGCGAGAAGGGCCTTGTCGAAGAGATTCTTTTTCACGGAACCAACAAGATGAATGAGATCGCCGCCGAAACGATGAAAGCTGTCCATCAGGCGATGGGCGTCGCGGGAACCTGGAAGAAAATTTCCCGAATTGCCCGCGAGAGGCAAAATGCCGTTTGATCTTGTGACAAATTTTAAGCCCCGGGGCGATCAGCCGAAAGCCATCGGCGAACTTTCCGAAGGGGTGCTTTCGGGAAAGCGTTCCCAAGTTTTGCTCGGCATCACAGGTTCTGGAAAAACCTTCACGATGGCCGGAGTGATTCAAAAAGTGCAAAGGCCGACCCTTGTCCTTGCCCACAATAAAACGCTTGCCGCTCAGCTCTATCAGGAGTTTAAATCGTTTTTTCCGAATAATGCCGTCGAATATTTTGTCTCCTATTACGATTATTATCAGCCTGAGGCCTATATTGCCCGAACAGATACCTATATCGAAAAAGATATGGCGATCAACGACAAGATCGACAAGATGCGCCTCAGCGCTACCCGGTCTCTTCTGGAACGAGACGATGTGATCATTGTCGCCTCAGTATCTTGCATCTACGGCCTTGGCTCTCCGGAATATTACCGCGGGATGAACTTGCAGCTTCATGTCGACCGGGAGGTGCGCCGCGACGATATATTATTGCACCTTGTCGAAATGCAGTACCAGAGAAACGATATCGACTTTGCCAGGGCCACATTCAGGGTTCGGGGAGATGTTCTCGAAATTTTTCCCGCCTACGAAGACGATCTGGCCGTCCGTGTGGAATTTTTCGGCGATGAAATCGAAAGAATCAGCGAAATAGATCCTCTAACCGGAAAAGTCTTAAGACGCGTGCCGGAGATTGTGATCTACCCTTCTTCCCACCACGTCACCCCTGAAGAAGTGCGAGCAAGAGCCATATTGAGTATCAGGGATGAGCTCAAAGAGCGGTCGGAGTGGTTTGAAAAACAAAACCTGCTAGTCGAGCAGCAAAGAATCAATCAGAGGACCAAATACGACTTGGAAATGATCAAAGAGGTCGGATTTTGCAAAGGGATTGAAAATTATTCCCGCCATTTCAGCCAAAGGAAAGAAGGGGAGCCCCCCTCATGCCTTCTCGATTATTTTCCTGATAGATTATCTCATGTTTATCGACGAGTCCCATCAGACCATCCCCCAGGTTCACGCGATGTACAACGGCGACAGAGCGCGGAAAAAGTCGCTGGTCGACTTTGGCTTCCGCCTTCCTTCCGCCTACGACAACCGCCCCTTGAAGTTTGAAGAGTTTTATAAGCGGATTCATCAGGTGGTTTTCGTATCGGCCACTCCCGCACAGTGGGAGGTAAGCGAAGCGTCCGGCGCCGTTGTCGAGCAGATCATTCGGCCGACCGGCCTGCTCGATCCGGTCATTGAGGTCAAGCCCGCATCGGGCCAGGTTGACGACTGCATCGAGCAGATCAGGCGAGAAGTGGAAAAGGGGGGCCGGGTCTTAGTGACAACTCTGACAAAGCGCCTCTCAGAAGAGCTCGCAAAATACTTGCTCGAGCTTGACGTCAGCGCCAAGTACCTTCACTCCGATATCGACACAGTCGAGCGCATCCAGATCATCAGCGACCTTCGTTCCGGCTACTTCGATGTTCTTGTCGGGATCAACCTTTTAAGAGAGGGGCTTGATATTCCAGAAGTTTCCCTCGTCTGCATCCTCGATGCCGATAAGGAGGGCTTTCTTCGCAGCGAAACGTCCCTTATCCAAACGTGCGGCAGGGCCTCCAGGAATATCGACGGGCGCGTCGTGATGTACGCCGACAAGATTACCCGTTCAATTAAAAATACCCTCGATGTCACGGAAAAAAGGCGGGAGCACCAGATCGCTTATAACAAAGAGCACAACATCACACCCCGGTCGGTCAAAAGAGAAATTTCCCTTCTCGTTGAAGAGGAGGCTGTCTATGAAGAGCCAGTTGAAAAAAAGGCAGCCCTCGAAGAAACTCATCACTACCTCACATCCGAGGAAGTACAAAAGCTTGTCAAACAATACGAAAAAGAGATGAACCTCGCCGCCAAAGAGCATCGTTTCGAAGATGCCGCCCGCTGTCGCGACCTTATGCACAAGTACCAAGACATGGCCCTTGCCCTTTGCGAGGAGTAGGTGTATTCCGATATATTTCAACACCCGTTCGCTTTGCTCGCTCAAGAAGCAAAGGCTCAAAGGATATAAAGTAGACCCCAAATCATTGAAATAATGGACCTGAGGCGCGGTTGACGATCATGCGGCAGTGGGGCTTTTGACATGCGCCTTTAGAATTTGCGTCTTCGGGAAAGCCCATTTTTTCATACAAATCGTTTAAGTTAAGCAGGCCCTCATGCTCTATCCTTACTCTATTCAAGCGAATATTTTTGTTGATTGCCAAAAAGGCAGTCGAGTAGCCGGGCGCAGGTTCTCGAGGAGCTCCGCTGTTAATGTTGATCTCGCCCGAGTGAAGGGTGACAGTTTCATTGATTTTTTTGACGGTTGTTATCCCGATAAAATTCGTGGAATCGGTGGTGTCTATTCCGATAATTAGCAGTTGTAGCTTGGAAAAATCGATGCGGGAGACGATAGGTTGTAATTGAAGCTTTTCGGCAGAACACCACCTAACCAGAATGTCCTTTGATTGAATACAGTAAAAGCCGTTATCCATAGAGGTGGTTCTGGGAACTTTTTTCGTATGTCCTATGACTTGATAAGGAATTAAATCATTAATTTTCGTCGGTCCCATGAATTCTCCAATTAATAAAGTTGGTGAAAATAAGAAATAAACTGACCATCTGTGCAAGCTCAGGATACTTAAAACAGGTTTAAGAATCCATATATTTTTACACCTGAGTCTTATTTTTAAAGAAAAAATTTGCTATAATGGTTATAGAAAATAAGGCCTTTTCTCTTAGCAAAATAAGTCCCGGAAGGCCAAACAAATTAGCAAAGATATGGAACCAATAGCCCTCGTAAAAATCAAGAAGCTGATCAGAAAACTCGATCATTTTGAACGTCATCCTACTGAATTTGAAAGGGTTGAGACTCTTATTAAAAAGACTGGCGCATGTCTTGATAAAGAAGCAAAGTATAAGTCTATAGAAACCAAAGAGATGTGTCTCAAGCTCGAGGGACGGAAAATCTCTCTTTTCTATAGATTGGAGATGGGAGACCGGCTGCAGCAGAAAGATTCTGCGGAATATCTCCATCAAGTACTCAACAAAAGGATGGTCGACTGGGTTTATGCCTATCAGGGGTTCAACCCCGATACCCATGATCATGATCCCGAGAGAAAAATTATCGAAGTGTGCGATAGCTTTCCCGCTTTTGCCGATTTGCTCCTCAGGGATGAAAAGCTGCTGGATTCATTTTTCAAGTGGGCCATAAGGGATAACAACACAGTAGCTCCTATGGTCATGTTTATCTCTCTTTCAGAGCTGCTCCAAAGGTGCAGTCTTTCGCAGAGGACGGGATATAATATGGGGCGGGATATTCAAATCCATACCGACTATGATATTGAGGGGCATATTGTTCGAACTCTTGCCATTCCGATTGAGGGGAGGCATTATAATATTGCCGCTAAAGATCAAAAAGTTTTAATGAAGGACGGAACCGAAAGAACTATTAAGGAAATATTTGAAATTTTCCGAAACAAAGTGCACGGGCCAAGCGATTTAGAGTTTTTTCCCAGAATCGGCATTACTTATTGGCCCTCATACGAGCCCTGGAAAGTGATGAATTTCGACGATCCCGAATTTTGGCTCGGCCCCCCCCAGCTTAGAATCATTAACATTGAAGAAGCTCAAAGGATCTATGGACGGACCGTTGGCGGCATCAAAATGATAGAAACCGTACTGCCTAGGGAGAAGATCATCGAAAGAGACGGACTATATTGGGTTGAACACGATCTGGCTTTATTGAATGAAGTGAAGGTACTCGAAGAGATGGGAGGTTTTGTCAAAGTTAGAATGCGGGAAAGGATTGCCGTTGATGGGAAGAATTTCATCCACGTTGTTCGGGCGACAAAACAAAAGGATATGAGTTTTATGCGGACTCATGGCTTTGGAGATGTGCTGATACCTCTAAAATCGGGGCGGTACTACCTATTTTCGATGGGTAAATATCCCAAAAAGTATCCCGAATCGGTCTATTAAGCTCGTCAAGGATTTTGTCAATGTTGTTCTGGCGGCCTTGCAAGTTGTCGACGACAATGTATTTTTCAACCATCGCAACCATACTCGCGAGTGCATCGGGTTGGCTCCCGAGCAGGGAAAAACACTGCTGGAAATCATACGATTTCTGCTCATACTTGCTCGCGATGATAAACTCGGCTTCGAGTTTCAGACGGAAGGGTGTGCGAAAATGGAGCAGGTCGACATTGTCAAAATGGTGATGAAAATTGAGGAAAACGGGCATCCCGATGAAGAAACGATCAGAGAAAAATCGCCTATTTTCTTTATTCTAAAGAACTTGATGGTTACGATCTAAAGCATCTTCCCAATTTTTTCAGAACCACTTTGGACTATGTCCAGCCCGAAGGAGCTCTGGGCCTTGTTCTGGCTTTCATTAAGAAATTCCCTAGGTTTTTACAGCCTTCTTTTGTCACGATAGTCTATATGCTGACAGGCGTTTGGAGAGGGATGACATTTAAAATCGGGGGGCGCGATATCGGCTATCTCACATGCAATCTTCTTGCTTTCGCGACCACACTTACTATAAGCACAGCCTCTACCATCCCGGCTATTTGCACTACCAGCAGGAAAAGAAGGGTATCACACTCTTAAGGCGCAAGCTCGCCTTTATCAAGCTCCCGTTTTACAAATAA
>CAVYRW010000002.1:0-92250 GCA_963771045.1 Waddliaceae bacterium
GAGATGGATCAAAATCCGGATCAGATTCAAAGTATTGAACCGGACTTTCAGGAACTCCTTTATCGCAAAGGGAAATGAGGGCAAAATCCCAAATGAAGTTTGTTTGCTGCCACTCATTCACCCGAAAATCGGCGTGATGAAGAGCCAAAAGGATGGAAATTAGTAGGATCATAGAGAATTTTTCTTGTAAGTGTTCGGTGGAATACTTCCCGGAAGAACACTGCGCGGGCAAAGGGCTGCAAGGCGTCCGACGCAGACAACCCCTTCTGGGGTTGTTGAAGCAAGACAACGCCGCAGGCCAAAGCCCCCGCAAGTTATCCCGGGACGTCGATCGCTCATGCTTACATTCTTAACAAGAATCACTTGATGGCGGTTGGTCAGCTTCACCCACCCCCTCTCCAAAAGCCACTCGATGGCCAGCTCCCCTTTCCTCCTCCGGGAATGTTGCAATCGTCAATCATCACGACAGATCCATCATGCAACTTGCAGCTTGCGGCCACAATTTCGTTTAAGCAGTGCTGTTGAGGAGGGCCGGGATTCTTTTCATCATAGTCATAGCTGTCGAGATAGAGGAAATCGATTGCCCCTTCAAAGTTCCCCAAAAACTCCACCGAGTCCTGAAGGATGAAATGCAAATTTTCCAGGAAAGTCGCGGGAGTCGAAGCTTTCTCGGCAATGGCAATGTGCGATTCGGAAATATCGACTGAAAACATTTGGGCCTGATGATCGAAGGCCCAATGGCCAAAAATGATGGTGAATCCGCCGTCACCATCGAAATTGGTATCGCCGCATCTTGCCGTTCCAGTTTTTCAACGATGGTTTGAACATGCCTCTCTTCGCAGAGCTTCATGGCATACGTGAGTAGTGGTGGAGCGTCCATCTTTTTAACATCCAGCCGCCCCTCGAAGTAACTGGAAATATCCTCTCCGCAAAAGAGACGACAAAAACAGAAAAACCGAGATGATGCAAAGTTTCCATACCTGCCAAAAGTAAAAAAGTTTTCCTAAAAAATCAATATTTATTTACGTTTGGAAGTTATGAAGTGCTGGATATTATTGTTAATAGCTATTATAGTCGCCCCCACTGCAGCGCCTTGCTCCCGAAAACCCCAAAAAATGCACTACGTCTATTCCACCTACTATGGCGGAAGGCTGGGCAATCAGCTCTTTGAATCGCCGGCGAGCGCTGAGCCTCTGGCAATGGACAACGAGGCCGAAGCTGTTTTCCCCGATTATCTTCTCTGGGATCTTTACGATATTCCCGAAAACAGGGAAAAAGTCTATTACGGGCTCAATTTTACAAAACCCAAGGGAAGAATTTCATCTGTTTACCGTGAAGATCAGGACTTTAATTTTAGACCAATTCCCTATTCGCCGAATATGAAAATATATGGCTACTTCCAATCGGAAAAATTCTTCAAGCATAATTTCGAAAAAATCGCTCCTTATTTTGAATTGGCGGAAGATGTCGCGCGCTATATCGATGAGAAATATCACGAATTGCTAACGCATCCCTGCACAGTTGCCATTCACTTGAGGGGGTATTTGCCAAGAAGATGTTTCCCTAAAGAAAATGTTTCCCTTAGTTGACCTGAGCTATGTGGAAGAAGCGTCCACTTTATTTCCCGAAGAGGCGCTCTTTGTGGTTTTCTCCGATCGGATGGATTGGGCAAAAGAAGAGTTAAGAAATTTTTCCCGCCCCCTCATCTTCATTGAAGGAGAAAAACACTATGTGGATTTTTATCTTATGAGCCTGATGAAGCATCAGATCATATCCAATTCTTCATTCAGCTGGTGGGCAGCCTACCTCAACAAAAATCCCGATAAAATCGTTACGGCGCCTTATCCGTGGTTCCATCCCGACCACCATCTTTCAAGCGAGCATATCATTCCGGACGATTGGATCAAAATCCCGGTTACAGCCAATTAGTTTCTTTATAACCTCTTAATATATATTTAATAAATAATTTATTTTATTTTCTTATAATTAAATTAAAAAAAATTAAGAGGCAAAACTATGAACCTTGAAATAACAACTACTTCATTACATATAAATACTTGTAATAAAAAATCTTTCAATCCAGAGGATCTGAATGGCTCTCCCCCAACAAAAAAGAGCGCAGAAAGCAGGTTATATAGCGGTGCAACGCAGACTTTTAAAGAATCAAATTTAAAAAGAAAACGGCCGCAGATTTCAATGATCAATTCCGGGGTTTTTAAGAGAGTCAATGGAAAAATCGTTGGCAGGAGCACTAAACATAATGAGACAGTTTTATTTCACGACAGTGAAATCATAGAGGTTGTCAAACCAGTCAAAAAAACAACACTTAAACAAAGACATTGCGCCGTCGATGCCAAGTTTACAGCCTCGAATAAAGCAGTTATATTGCAGCAAGCTTTAAGATCCTGCGGCCAAACTTGTGTCGCGATGAGAGCCCTGGATCTCGCCGTTAAGCCTAACTTATCCGGGGTCTTGTATGGAGACTTATCCAATAATCAGAGACGAAAAGCCCTTATAGAAGAGTTAGACTTGGAAGCAACTCAGCAAACTTTTAGCGCATCGAAAGACTATTTGGATCAGCTGAAAGACGCAATTAATGAATTCGGTCCCGCTATTATCGCTATCAGCTCGGAAATCTTTGGGCATTGTATTATTGTTGATAAAGTCAAAGAAACAACCGTTGAGATTCGGGATCCTTACCATGGGTGGAAAATCGAAATTACAAAAGAGGCGTTCATGAAACGACATCCTTCCACAGAAATACTCTTTGCTAATAAGAAAGTTAACTGAATTCAATTAAAATAAATAATATTAATTTTAAAAAATTATTCTGGAGAAAAAAATGAATAAAACAGCTGAAGTTGGGGAAAAAGTTTATAAATATAATCAACCTCCACAACAAAAAGGGTTGATAGATAACACATTGCCTGGGGAAATTTTCTCAGTGATTTTTAGTTATTTGAATCAAGAGGATATTCAGTCGACCTCTGCAGTGAATCAATTTTGGAATGCTATATCGATTGACACAGCAAAACACAAACAATCTTGTAGGATAAAAGCATTTGTAAAATTTTTAGGTGAAAATTTACCAGAAGTTCCTAAAAGAGAACAACTTTTTAGTATTGCAAAAGACAATCAAATTCTAGATGCAGAAAACCTAAAACAAATTAAATCGTCAATTTATACAACAAGAAAACGTTTTGTAGAATTATTAAAGGATTTAGATATTGAATATTTAAATAATTTAGAAAAGTCATCAGAGTACATAATTAAACCTATTTTTTTTGAAAATATCTTTGATTTAGCAACATCGGCAAAAATTAATCAGATTGATCAAACATTTGATGATGACCAAAAAGCGTTTACTCTTTGGACTATTTCTGAGATCTTGACAAAGAGCAAACACATAAAGAATGCCATAGCAGCTGCCAATATGATACCTGATACTTTTGTTAAAGCGCCTATTCTTAGTAAAATTTCTATAGCATTAAAACAAAGCGGAAACATTGAGAAGGCCATAGAAGTTGCCAATATGATGCCCGATGTCGATATTTTGGAATCGGCTCTTAAAAAGTTTACTCTTATGAATATTTCTGAGGAATGACGGCAACTGACTCCTCTTTGCTGCTTCCTTGCCTTTGACGTTTGTTAGCGGCTAAGATACTTGCGGGGGATTTCATCGAGGAAGCGGCTAGGGTTCATCTGGCGGAGCATGCCCCACATATAGCGGAATTTGGCGCGGGTCAGGTAAAGCTGCTCTTTGGCGCGGGTCATGCCCACGTAGCAGAGGCGGCGCTCTTCTTCAACCTCTTCGAGGCTATCCTTGGAGTTGATATGGGGAAAGAGGTCTTCCTCAAGGCCGACTAGAAAAACCACATCGAATTCAAGGCCCTTCCCGTTGTGAAGGGTCATCAGCTTCACTCGCTCCTTTGTGAGGTCCTGCTGGTCAAGCGACGATTTGAGCGTCAGTTCGGCAAGAAAATCTGTCAGCGACGCTTCTTTGGCCTTCTCTTCCCATTCGGCAGCTTTCGAAGCCAGTTCCAGGATGTTCCCTTGTCGGTCGTCGTAAGTTTCGGGATCCTCCCTGATAATGCTTTCATATTTTGTGGCTTCAATGGTGTCGATCACAAGGTCGCGGATGGATCCGGCAGAGGCGCAGGATCTGAGCTCTTCAATGATTTTGACGTAGGCCGCAAGACCCTCTTTCTGCTTTTTGTTCAGGCGGACTTTTTCCATCAGCGGCTCATCCCCGATAAGGGCGCGGCAGTAATCGAAAATGGGCATGCTCATTTGGATTGCGGCAAGGCGGAGTTTATCAATCGTGGCTGCCCCGATGCCCCGCTTCGGAATGTTGATCGTCCGCATAAAGGCCACAAAATCGGCTGACGTCTGCACCATCCGAAGAAACGCTAATATATCTTTCACCTCCCTCCTCTGATAGAAAGAAACGCCTCCAACAATAACATAAGGGATGCGGTAATGCAGAAACTCGTCTTCGAAAGCGCGGGACTGGAAATTGGTCCTGTAGAAAACAACGATTTCATCCAAGGAGACTCCCGCCTGCTGATGCTCCCGAATCTTTTTGCAGACAAACTCAGCCTCTTCCGACTCGCTTTGAGTCTTGAAAACCTGAATCTTCTCGCCGATGCCTCTTTCACTCCAAAGGGTTTTCTCATAGCGGCCTTCATTTTTTGCGATCAAGGCATTGGCTGCTTCCAAAATATTTTCACGGCTTCGATAATTCTGCTCAAGGCGGATGACCTTGGCTCCGGGAAAATCCTTTTCAAAACTGAGGATGTTGCGAATCGTCGCCCCGCGCCAAGAGTAGATGGACTGGTCGGGGTCGCCGACGACAAAAAGATTCTGCCTTGCGCCCGCAAGAAGCTTGATCAGTTCATACTGGGCGTGGTTGGTGTCCTGATACTCGTCGACAAGAAGATATTTCCAACGGCTTTGGTAGACTTTCAGAATTTCGGGATTTTCCCTGAAAAGCTTGACAGGGAGAAAGAGAAGATCGTCAAAATCGACAGCGTTGCACTCTTTCAGCCTTGCCTGATAGAACGCGTAGACATCGGGAAATTTTTTAAGAGTTTGTGTTTGGAACTCTTGCGGATCCAAATCAAGGGGGCCCTCCATCGCGTTTTTCGAGCGGGAAATGAGCTGGCGAAATGTTTTGATCGCTTTTTTCCTATCGGAAAAATCGGACTGCTCGATACAGCTTCTAAGCAGCTTTTCCGAATCTTCCTCGTCATAAATGGAAAAGCCCCGGCTGTAGCCAAGATTGTGAATGGATTCTCTCAAAATGCGGGCGCCCAAACTGTGGAATGTGCTGATGAGCACATGCGCGGAGGTCTCCTTTTGCACACGTTCGCTCATCTCGCCCGCAGCTTTGTTGGTGAAAGTCAGGCCCAAAATTTGGTGGGGGGCGATGCCGTTTTCAAGAAGATGAACTATCCTTCTGGTGACAACCCTGGTCTTCCCCGAACCAGCCCCCGCAAGGACAAGAAGCGGTCCTTCCAAGTGGTGGACAGCTTCTGTTTGTTCGGGATTAAGGTTGTCTTTTTCCGACATCTTTAAAAGCAATGTTTCCATATCGATGATAATCGTAGCTGATGCTCACTTCGCGAAGATAATTCAGAAGTTCTACGCGGCCGTTTGCCATCACGGGATTCTTAAGCAATGAGCAGGCCGAGTCGGCAAAAGCCCGGGATAAAATCTCCGAGGGCTCCGACAAAAGCCGGATTCTTTTTTCCGGCAGCTCATCTAGTCTTTTTATCAATTCTTCCTCGGACTCTCTAATGATTTTGATTCCGGGAAGCTGCTTCCACCATTCGAGGGCGGTAGTCTCGTCAAACTTGTCAAAGCCATAGCTCAGCTGCAGCGGCGTATTGCATGTCGCCGCCGCCGCGGCGACTCTGAAAATGTCGATCTCTTCATCGCCTTCCTGCACTCTGAGCAAGACCAGTTTTCTTGGAACATACCGAAAAATATTATCCTGCCCCAAGATAGCGGAGGGATCGTGGTCTTGAGAAAACTCCGTCTTCAGGAAGTAGGCATAGCTGCCAACGCTTTTTTGCCAAAGCTTCAGCGCCTCTCCCTGCAGCCGGTCTTCCATAGCGCAGCTAAGGGGGGCAAGAGTCGCTTCGAAGGGTTCGGCCTCTCCGGGCAGCTCTACCTGCTTTGGCGTTATAAGCGACATCAAATAGTTGGGCCCGCCTGCCTTATACCCCGATCCGAAAGAGCTTTCTTTAAATCCGCCAAAAGGCTGCCTCTGCACAATCGCCCCGGTAATGCCGCGATTGATGTAGCAATTTCCCGCTTCAATGTTCTGAACCCAATAATTTTGCTCTCTTTCGTCAAGGGTATGCAAACCCGACGTCAAACCATAGGGAACCGCATTGGCTATTTTGACGGCCTGCTTGAGATTATCGGCGCTCATGACGGCAAGCAGCGGACCGAAAAACTCCGTTTGGTGTGAATAAGAGCCGGGCTTTACGCCCAACTTGATTCCCGGAGACCAAAGACGGGGGTTATCCGAATTCTGTTTGGGTTTAAGAAGCCATGACTCGCCTTCTTCGAGCGTCGTAAGACTTCTCATAAGAGCCTCTCCCGGAACATCAATCAAAGGGCCCAAGCGGGTGAATAAATCCCAGGCTGAGCCGACTGACAAACTATTTACGGCATCAGCGAGCTGCTCAAGGAAGTGTTTATCCTGATAAACCTCTTTCTCGAGAATCAGGAGGCTGCAGGCGCTGCACTTTTGTCCCGAGTGGTTGAAAGCGGAATGAACGATGTCCTTAACAGCAAGATCGCGGTCGGCCATAGCAGTCACTATAATCGCGTTTTTACCGCCTGTTTCGGCGCAAAGGTCAAGCCCTGAGCGGAGCTTCAAAAGAAGTTTCGCGGTTTCGGTGCCGCCTGTGAGAATCACTTTTTTCACAAGAGGATTTCGAATGAGATGGCTGCCGACCGGCTCGTCTTTGCAGGGAACGAATTGAAGAACTTTTTTACTGATTCCCGCCTTCCAAAAAACCTTCGCGATTTCATAGCCGATCAGAGCTGCTTCCGGAGCCGGCTTGAAAATAACGGGATTTCCCGCGGAAAGGGCGGCGGCTATCCCTCCAGTTGGGATGGCGCAGGGAAAATTCCAAGGGGAAAGAACCGCTGTCGTTCCTTTGGGCTTCCACTTGACATCGGCCATGGCGTCTATCTCGAGCATGCGACGCCGGTAGTATTCAATGAAGTCGACAGCTTCGGAAACCTCCGGATCGGCTTCAGGAATGATCTTTCCTCCGGACGCAATCATCGTTCCAATGAGATCGCCTCTTTTCCTGCGAAGACCTTCGGCGGCTTCAAAAAGCAAATCGGAACGCTCCGACACCGGAGTAGAGGCCCATTCTGACTCCATAGATTCTGCGGTTTTGAGGGCACGGTCAATCATGCCCTGCGAGGCCTGCGACATTTCGCAAAGAACAGAGTCCGGACGAGACGGATCTCTAACAGGCCGGGAGGAAACATCGTTTTTGCTTGAGGGAAACACTTCGCTTCCATCGATGACAAGGGGAATTGTCTCGTAGTCTTTTCCGCTCCATTTGGAAAGGATCTCTTCTGCCCACTTACCGTTTTGCGTCAATGCCCAATCGGTATCGGGCCCGTTTTGAAATGCGCCTGTTTTCTCGACTTCCGGAGGCTCGGAAAGGCGGTTTTGCGTGCGCCTTGGCTTAAAGCTGACAGAACCGGCCGCATGACAGGATAATGAAAATAAGCTGGCCTGCTGCTGCCAGTCGCGGGTGCCGGGAATCAAATCAAAAGCGTGGCGAAGAAAATTTTCGGGTGCGGTATTTTCATCCAGGCGGCGCACCAAATAGGCCACCGCATGCTGAAACTCCTTATCGAAGGCAACGGGGCAATAAAGAAGCATATCGCTGCCAATCGACTGGACAACACGCCTCATGGGATCGGCCATCCCTTCCAGCATTTCAAACGAAACGTCCTTTTCCACTTGATTTTCGGCGCGGATCAAAAGTGCGTAGGCAATATCGAAAAGATTATGCGAGGCAATCCCTATTTTGACTGCCGAACAGTGTTCAGCCTGGCATCCATAAGCGACCATTCTCTTGTAGTTGGCGTCAACATCGACTTTATGCAAATAAGGAGACTGAGGCCAGCACTTGAGGCGCGATTCAAGCTGTTCCATCGCAAGGTTGGCTCCCTTGACAATCCTGATCTTGATCGTCGCCCCGCCGCTGGCAACTCTCTGAAGCGCCCAAAGGGTCAATTCCTGCTGGTGGAGATAGGCGTCCGGGAGATAGGCCTGGAGAACAATTCCTGCAGAGTGATGAAAAAATTCGGGCTCTTCTAAAACTTTTCGAAATACCGTAACCGTTAAGTGAAGATCGCGGTACTCCTCCATGTCGAGATTGACAAACTTGGAGACTGAGCTGCCGCCAGCTAGGACATACTGATGTTTGGCGGCCTCGCGATACAGCTTTCTAAGCCTCTCGGAAAGTATCTCAATCGTCTTTCCGCGGGCGAGCAAATTAAGCTGGCTGCATATCGTCGATATTTTGACGGAAATGTATTCCACCTCGGGACGGGCAAGATCGTCCAGATACATTTGGAGGCGCCTTAGAGCTTCCTTTTCGCCCAGAATCGCCTCGCCCAAATGATTGATATTGACCCGCACCCCCTCGGAGCGGCGGTTTTCGATGTGTTTTTTCAGCCGCGACTTGTCAGCGGGTAAAATCACTCGGGAAGTCTCGCGGCGGATCATTTTTTTTGCAACGGGAACAAATAACGAGGCCATAGAAGGCCCCAGAAGCTTGAAAGTTTTTAGCTGAATTTTTTTATCTATCGAGAGAAACTGCGGGATGCCGAACTTATCGAGAATATATTTCATTTGATCGGCAATGCGCCGGTTAGAGCTGCTTCGAAAGCACTCGTCGGTCAAGGTTGTGGTAAAATCCTTTCCCTCCGGATCCTCCATCATTCTTGCCAGCTGATCCTGCTGAGCTCGTTCGGAATACGAACGTATCCTCCTGGATTCATTAATCATAAGCGCAGCAAGCTCAATGGCAATCTCTCGTCTGGTTTCTACAGACAAGGATTTTCCTTTGACACCCTCTATTTTTTGCTTTGCTTTTAACATATAGTGGGATTCATCCATGCCGCTCTGCCTCCGAAATCTTAAGGAATGATTATACCTTAAGAGACTGCTTTTAGAAAACCAAAAGAACAAGTATACTCGCGTTTATGAGAATCGCCGCCTTTATGCTTTTTTTTCTTGCCGCCTTTTCTCCGCTCCTTTCTGCTCCAAAAGTGATGACAGGAATTGAAGCTTTGACAACTCCTGAGCATCAATACCTTATCCGCAATAAACGGATCGGCCTCGTCACCAACCAAACAGGCGTCACCGGCAAGCTCCAAAGCAGCATCGACTGGATCTACTCCCACAAAGAGGCGCTGGGCGTTCACCTGGAGGCCCTCTTCGCTCCTGAGCATGGCATCAACGGAGCTTCCCATGCCGGTGATTTGATCGGAGACTCGAAAAACAAACGCATACCGGTTTACAGCCTGCACGGTAAAAACAAACGACCGACAAAAGAAATGCTTAAGAACATCGACGTCCTTGTATACGATATTCAGGATATCGGCTCAAGATCCTACACATACGGAACCACCCTTTTTTATTTGATGGAAGAGGCCGCGCGGCATAAAATTCCGGTGATCGTCGCCGACCGCCCCAATCCGATCAACGGCATCGTTGTCGACGGACCGATGCTAGAGCCCAAATGGCGCTCTTTTCTGGGATATGTCAACGTCCCTTACGTCCATGGCATGACAAGCGGAGAACTGGCCAAATTTTTTAATGAGGAATACGGGGTCAACTGCGATCTGACCGTTGTTCCTATGAAAGGTTGGAACCGCAGGATGACTTTCGGCGACACAGGCCTTCCTTGGATTCCCACCAGCCCCAATATTCCCGAAGCGACAACGGCCTACCATTATCCTATGACGGGCATTTTAGGAGAGCTCAACATAGTCAGCATCGGAATCGGCCACACACTCCCCTTTAAAGTTGTCGGAGCTCCATGGATCGACCCTGTCAAATTGGCAGGAAAACTCAATGAACAAAAACTGCCCGGAGTAGTTTTCCAGCCATTTTATTTCAAACCCTACCATGGAAAGTTTGCAAAAGAAGAGTGCAAAGGCATATTGATCGTAGTTAGCGACCCCTTGCGCTTTCAGCCGGTAGCGATCCAATATATGATCATCGGTCTGCTAAAAAGCCTCTATCCCAAACAGTTCAAAGAGGCGCTCAAAAAGAGCTCCGCCAATAAAGAAACTTTCAACAAAGTCAACGGCACCGACCGGCCCTACAAAATGATCGAAACAAATCCCTACCCCGGATGGTCCCTTCGGGAAATCGATCAGAAAGAGAGAAGCTTGTTTCTTAGAAAAAGAGCCAAATATCTCATTCCTTCCTATTCTTAAGTTTTACTAGAATAGTTGAATAGAACATCCCAAAATGCTATAATTTATTCAAAAATATTGTGGAATGTCCACACAAGGCCTTTAACCTTGAAGAGAGAACATGACCGTCGATACCTCAGAACAATTTTTATCCCGCGATTCCCAGTATAAATACGGTTTTGTGACCGAAGTGGAGACCGAAAGGCTCCCGAAAGGACTCAATGAAGAGACTATCCGTAAAATTTCCGAAATCAAGAAAGAGCCCTCCTTTTTACTTGAATTCCGCCTGAAGGCGTACTGCAAATGGCTGGAAATGGAAGAACCCGATTGGGCCAATATCGAACATCAGCCTATCGACTTTCAAAATATTACTTACTACTCGGCACCGAAAATCAAGCCCAAGCTCGGCAGCCTAAACGAAGTGGACCCGGAGGTGTTGAAGACATTCGAAAAACTAGGCATCCCTCTCGATGAGCAAAAACGGCTGGCCAATGTCGCGGTCGACATGGTCTTCGACTCTGTCTCAATCGGAACGACCTTCAAGCAGAAGCTCGAAGATGCCGGCGTCGTCCTCTGTTCGATCTCGGAAGCCGTTAGAGAGTATCCCGAAATTGTCGAAAAGTACTTAGGAAGCGTTGTCCCCATCGGAGACAATTATTTTGCCGCTTTGAACTCGGCAGTCTTTACCGACGGCTCGTTTGTCTTTGTGCCGAAAGGAGTTTGCTGTCCGATGGAGCTGTCGACCTATTTCCGCATCAACGACAAAGAATCGGGACAATTCGAAAGGACGCTGGTCATTGCGGAAGAAGGCTCCGATGTCAGCTACCTGGAAGGGTGTACCGCCCCGGCCTACGACAACAATCAGCTCCATGCAGCCGTCGTCGAACTCATCGCCCTAGACAATGCGGAAATTCGATATGCCACGGTCCAAAACTGGTATGCAGGCGATAAAAAAACAGGCGAAGGGGGTGTCTACAATTTCGTGACCAAGCGGGGCCGCTGCCAGGGAGTCAATTCGAAAATTTCATGGAAACAAGTGGAAGTGGGAGCTGCCATCACCTGGAAATATCCAAGCTGTATCCTGCAAGGAGACAATTCGATCGGCGAATTTTACTCCGTCGCTTTGACAAACGGAAAAATGCAGGCCGACACCGGAACAAAAATGATCCATATCGGCAAAAATACCCGATCGACGATCATTTCCAAAGGAATCTCTGCCGACCAGTCGCAAAACAGCTATAGAGGCCTGGTCAAAGTCGCCCCGAAAGCAAAAGGATCCAGGAATTATACCCAATGCGATTCAATGCTCGTCGGAAACGATTGCTCGGCCAATACCTTCCCCTATATCGAAGTGGGCAATCAGTACAGCGAAGTCGAACATGAAGCGTCGACTTCCAAAATCAACGAAGAACAGCTGTTCTACTTCATATCGCGGGGCGTTCCCCAAGAAGATGCGGTCAGTATGATCGTCAGTGGATTCTGCAAAGATGTCATCGAAGAGCTTCCTTTGGAATTTGCCGCGGAAGCCCGCCAGCTCCTGGCATTAAAATTAGAAAATTCAGTGGGATAATGATGCTAAAAATCAATAATTTGTATGTGAAAATAGAAGATAAGGAAATTATCAAGGGATTAAATCTCGAGGTCAAACCGGGAGAAATTCACGCGGTTATGGGGCCTAATGGAGCGGGTAAATCAACGTTGGCCAAAGTTCTTTCCGGACACCCCTCTTACGAGGTGGTAGAAGGAGAAGTTTGGTTCAAAGGACAAAACCTTCTCGAAATGGAACCAGAGGAAAGAGCCCACGCGGGTCTTTTCATGAGTTTTCAGTATCCGGTAGAAATCCCCGGAGTGAGCAATGCTCAATTCCTTCGGGCAGCCTACAATTTTAAACTGAAGGCCGAAGGAAAAGAAGAACTTTCCGAAACTGAATTCGACAAGCTCATCAACGAAAAAATGACTCTGATGAATATCAAGCCCGAACTCAAAGAGCGAAGCATCAATGAAGGCTTTTCCGGAGGAGAAAAAAAGCGCAATGAAATCCTGCAGATGGCTGTTTTGCAGCCGGACCTTGCCATACTCGATGAAACCGATTCCGGACTCGATATCGATGCCCTCCGCATTGTGGCAAGTGGTGTGAACGCCATGATGAACAAGGATAGGGGACTCATCCTGATTACCCACTACCAAAGGCTTCTCGACTACATAAAACCAAATATCGTCCATGTTATGGTCGATGGAAAAATTGTTCAATCAGGAGGGCCCGAGCTGGCGCTGCAACTGGAAGAGAGAGGATATGCCTAGCAAATCTTTTGAAACCCTTCTTCAAGCCGAGTACAAGCAGGCAGAGACCTGCCCGCTGAAAAGGCTGCGCCAAAAGGCCTGGAGCCGCTATCTTCAGCTAGGGCTGCCGACAAAAAAATCGGAAGTGTTCCGCTATGTCAAACTCCGCTCCCTTTTCACCTTCGAAATGACTCCTTCGGCCCCCTCTTCTCTGACAAAAGATGATCTAAAGCCCTATATTTTGCCCGAATGCAGAGAATCGCTTCTGGTTTTTGCAAACGGCTGTTTCTGTCCGGCACTCTCTAACACAGATTCACTTCCAAACAATGTTTCCATCCTATCTCTTGAAGACGCATCCCGCTCATACGGAACGTTTCTCTCCAATCATTGGACGAAAGCAGCAAAAGAAGAGACGGACCCCTTTTCCGCTATCAATGCCGCCTTGCATCAAGGTGCCGCATTCATCTACATTCCTCCGAAAACCGTAGTCGAAAGCCCCATTCAGATTCTCAGCGTCGTGGACAACGAAAACCAAACTCCCTTAGCCATGCCAAGGCTGCAAGGGTTTATCGGAGCCTGCGGAGAAGTCAACTTTGCCGTAACGCACGCCGTCTTGCATCAAAGACCGTATGCCATCAATCATGTAAACGACCTCCATATCGAAGAGGGAGCCAAAGTCTTTTTAAGCCAGACAACCTTCGGCGAAAGCAGCGGCGGCTGGCAGTTCGAAGCGACAAGAGCAGACATCAAAAGAGACAGTATGTTTCACGCAACGTCAGTCACCCGGGGAAGCCTTACCACCCGCTATGACTACCACGTCGACCTTATCGGGGAAAATGCTGAAACCCACCTGCAGGGACTCTCTTTGCTGGAAGGAAAAAGGCAGGCCCACCAAAATGTCTGCATTGTGCATCATGCGCCCTGCTGCCGCTCAAACCAATTGTTCAAAAACTGCCTTTCAGACCTGGCTCACTCAAGCTTTGAAGGCAAAATTTATGTCCGGCAGATCGCGCAAAAAACTGAGGCGTATCAATTGAATGCCAATCTGCTTTCCGGAGACGGATGCCGAGCGGAAAGCAAGCCCAATCTCGAAATTTTTGCCGACGATGTCAAAGCGTCCCACGGAGCCACATTCGGGCAACTCGACAAGGAACAGGTTTTCTATCTCCGCACGCGAGGAATGACTGAAGAAGCAGCAAAAAAAGCGCTTATTTCCGGTTTCTGCCGCCAAGTGATAGAAACCTTGACAATTCCCTCTTTAATAGAGACATTAAGTTCATGAATCAATACGTCAAAGACTTTCCCATGCTAAAAAAAACCATGCATGGCCATCCGCTCATCTATCTCGACTCAGCCGCCACAGCGCAAAAACCGCAATCGGTCATCGATGCTGTCACCGAATTTTATCGGGATTATTACGGCACCGTCCATCGCGCCGTATACGAATTGGCAAACGACTCCACAAATATGTACCACGAAGCTAGGCTAAAAGCGCAAAAGTTTCTCGGAGCCAAACTTCCCGAAGAGATCATTTTCACTAGAGGAACGACCGATGCGATTAATCTTGCCGCCTATTCTTTTGGAAAAGCTCTCATCAAGCCAGGTGATGAAATCATCATTTCCGAAATCGAACACCACGCCAACATCGTCCCCTGGCAAATGGTATGCGAAGACAGGGGAGCAAAGCTCAAGGTCATCCCGGTAGACGAAAGAGGCGTCCTCAAGCTCGGCGAATACGAAAAGCTCCTATCACCGAAAACCAAAATAGTTGCAATTGCGCATATCTCAAACGCCCTCGGCACCATTCACCCCGTCAAACAGATTATCGAGATGGCTCACCAGGCCGGAGCCAAAGTTTTGATCGACGGCGCCCAGGCTGCCCCCTCGATGAAAATCGACATGCAGGATCTCGATGCCGACTTCTACGCTTTTTCGGGACACAAAGCCTACGGCCCCAGCGGAATCGGCGTCCTTTATGGAAAATACGACCTCCTCGACCGGCTTCCCCCAATGCAAGGGGGCGGGGACATGATAGACACTGTCTCATTCGACAAAACTACCTATCAGAAACCTCCTCTGAAATTTGAAGCGGGAACGCCGCAGATCGCCCAGGCCGTTGGCCTGGGAGCGGCCATCGACTATATCAATTCGATTGGGATCGATAATATCGCCGCTTGGAAACAGCATCTTCTTGCTTATGCCACAAAGCGCCTTGAGAGCATCCCCCACTTATCAATTATGGGAACAGCTCCGGAAAAAGGAGCGATCATTAGTTTCAACGTCGCAAACGTCCACCCGCTCGACATCGGCACCATGCTGGACTTAAAAGGAATCGCCGTCCGAACAGGCAGCCTCTGCGCACAGCCGGCCATGGCCCGTTTCGGCACCGCCCAAACAACCCGCGCCTCCTTCGCTCTTTACAACAGCACAGACCAAATCGACATCTTCGCCGATGCTCTTGAAGAGATCATATCTTTAGTGAGAAAATAGCTTTTTTCAGGATGTCCATCCATTGGAAAATGAGGACAATGGTTTGTTGGTTGTACTCTTTCCAGCCAAGATACATGACAAGAAGAGCTAAAAGGGATTTAAGGGGCAAGCCGAGGAATGTGATCTGAACTTGCGGGGCCAATCGATTAGCAATACCCAAAAACATATCGGTCATGAGAATTGCAATCAAAGGAGGAGCCACAAGCTGAGTGGTGAGAACCATGATTTTGTTCAATATCTGAATCTGTATCTGCCAAAAAGTGGAGGCCTCGCTGAAGAAGCGCTGGCTGAGAATGCGGTCCATAGGGAGAATTTCATAAGAAGTGTTAATCGCCTCTAAAAAGTAGAACGGCCCGTCAATGTAGTAAAACACAAAAATCAGCATCAGGTTGAGCATAGTACCGATCGGAGACGATTGCGTTTGAATAGTCGGATCATTGACCTGCAGGCTGGCTCCGCCTCTTTGGTGGTCGATGATCATACCGACATTCTGTACTATGGAAAACGGCGCGCTCATGATCCACCCGATGGAAAACCCGATAAACAACTCTTTAAATCCCATCCACAGAAAATTCATATTGAAGTAAATAGGAGCTGAAAGATTGATAATCATAGTCGGAAAAAAAATCGAGATTAATGTGATGGCAAACGCCACTTTCACCGGCTGAGGAAGAGTTCTTGAACCGAAAAAAGGGGATAATTGAATGATCGGCAGCAGTCTGGCGAGTCCAAGCAAAAGCACTGCAAAAAATGACTCGGGAGTTCCAAGAGCCAAGACCGAGTTGAGATAGAGATGAATATAATCATTCATGATCCTAAGTCGCCATGCTCCAACCGGCAAAATTCGTGAATATGTTGTTTGCAAAAGTTAGAATTTGCGATCCCAGCCACCCTCCCATGAAAACAAGAGTCAATACAACGGCCACTAATTTGATGGTAAATGACAATGTCTGTTCCTGAATCTGCGTCGCAGCCTGAAAAATGGCGACCATAAGGCCAAAAAATAAACTGATCAGAATCGGCGGAGCAGACAAAATAAGGATCATCAGCAGTCCTTGATAGGCTAATTGAACTATCTGTGTTCTAAACATTTATTTTCCTCCAGGTGCTCCGCTAACGGAATGTCGTCACTAATCCTTCGACAAGCAGCGTCCATCCGTCCAGCATCACAAGCAAAAATAATTTAAGCGGCATAGATATCGTTACAGGCGACAGCATCATCATCCCCATTGCCAGCAGGATGTTGGACGTCGTCAGGTCAATGACAAAAAAGGGTATATAAATCAACACGCCGATCTGAAAGGCATCCTTAAGTTGACTGGTAATGTACGCAGGGACCAGAATGACAAAATTATCCGGACTCAATGTTGGACGATATTCCTTGGGGATGACACGATAGGCCATCTTATAAAAAAGAGCCTGGTGGGCAACAGTACTGTTTTTCTTCAAAAAGTCCTTCAGCGGCCCTTTGGCTTCATTGGCAATCTGCAGAAAATAGGTGGATGTTTTCGCAGAAATGAGCTCTTCCTGTTGACTGGCCTGATTGATCGCCCCTTCAGCGGCATCATACATCTTTAATCCCGTCGGATACATGACATACATGCTGAGCATAAAAGCAACGCCATTGATGACCTGGTTCGGGGGAGCTTGCTGAACCCCAAGAGCGCTTCTCAGCAACGATAAAACGATGACGATCTTAAGAAAAGAAGTTAAGATCATAATAACGAAAGGCATCAGCGCCAAAGCGCTCAGAACGACCGCTTGGGTGGTAATCGAGGGGCGGGAAAAGGCGTCGAATTGCTCCTCCTGGAGCATTTCAGCCGGTGTTTTCTGTTTTTTTTCTTCTTCAGGCTGGTTGGTGATTGTGACGACAGACGGCTTTGTCTGTTTGACTTCGTCCTGTCCTAAAAGATTCTGAGGAGAAATCCAAAACACTCCGAGGGCAATAAATAGGCATAGGGTCACTTTCAATGTTTTGAGCATACGTACACTTACTTTGAGATTGATTCAAAGGCCTTTTCTAAAGTTTTCAGCAAATTATCCAGCTGCGCATTGATGATGCCCCCTTCTGTTTCTATAACCGCTCCTCCGGGCTTAACATCATCGCTTTCTATCAGTAGAAGAGATTCCAGTTTCTCAAAGACATCTTTTAACCTCTTCTTATTCTTCTCCATAACCTCGGCATCTTGGCGGCTTATGTATATCTTGATTTTCTTATGGTGGGCCACAGCTTTCAAGTTACTGATGACAATATCGACAACAGTTTCTTTAGTGAGTTCAAGCTCCCGCCCGATAATTTTTTTTGCCGCCTTCAAAGCCACAGGGATAACGGTTTCCGATACCTGTTGATGCACTTTCTCGATTTCTTTTTCCAGCTCGGCCTGAAGAGCGGCCCATTTCTTAAGGCCTTCCTGAAACCCCTCTTCTTCAGCGGCTTCCTTAACTTTTTCCGCTTCCCTGGCAACCTGAATTTTATATTCGGAGGCATCTTCTTGAACTGTTTTCAAAAGCTCCTTGGCATCAAGAGAACTCGAAAATTCGCAAGCTTTAAGAATTTTAGTCCCGGGAGAAAAATGAATTTTATCGCCTTTGATTAATGTAAAATGTTTCCTACTCATGGTTCCTTATATAACTGATTCCTTCTTTGACATCCATGACAAGACCTCGTATGGCGCTGCCTGTTTCTTCCTGATCGAAATAATTTTGAATTTGTTTAGCCCTTCCGGTATCCAGCTTGAGGTAAAAATGTTTGACAAAGTCGGGATGCTGCCCTTTTAAAGCTTTGCCGAGCCTCATGATTCCCCTTAAATGAAGGGCTTTTTGCAGTTTTTGCTTATTGCCGCCCCACTGATCCAAACCGAGCTTGACAGACGACCACCTCTGCTGTTTATGAATGACTAGTTTCAAATAGCCCTGCTGCAAAGGATTTAAGGCTTCAACAATTTTTCCGAGCTGATTGCGGTCGACGATTTGTTTCAACTCCTTTGCAACATCGTATACTCCAAGACAGTCGACTAAATCGACGATCCTCTCTTTGCTGAGCTCCAAAATATCCTGCAGAGGTTGTTTGGGCACGAAAGCTAAAGGAGTTTTTACTTTAATTTCCAGATAGGAATAGAGCCGGTCTAACAGAAGGTGCTTCACGGGATCGGGCAAACCCTGCGGCAGCTTGTCTAATCGATAATGTCCGGCGATTTTGTCTTTTTGCCCTTCGGGAAGAGAAGCTACAATATGAGGGAGCAGTGTATCTGGAATTTTATCTAAAGGGGGGTAAAGCCATGAATAATGAATCGACAGCAAAAATTCCCAGGGTTGTCTAATCGCGATATCGGCATCGTCGCTGTCGACCGGAGCTTCTGATATTCCCTTCGTTTCATCCTCCGGGAGTGCAGATAGATCCGGATGGCTGCCTCCGTGATACCGGTTGATGAGAACCCGCAGCATCATCAGTTGATTAGACATCTTTAAGTCACACCCTCATCTTCCTCATCGCTCTCTTCCGGAAGAGGTTCCAATTCTTCTTCTTCCTCCTCCTCCTCTTCTTCTTCCTCTTCTTCTTCTTCTTCTTTTCCAGTCGCTTCCCCGGCTTTTTCCTTGGCTTCTATTTTTTGCTTAGCTTCTTCCAATTCAAAAGGGTGAATCGTGAAATAATCCTTGATGTTTGTAGGCAGCAAATAGTGCATCTTGAAAAGAAGCCACCCCAGTACAAGAAGCAAGAGGAGAAGAAAGATGAGAAAGCCAAAAAAGATCACCTGGAAACGAAAAGCCGAATCTTTGGCAATGATAAGAGACCATACGCTGACCCAGGATTTTTCTTTTTTCTGACGCGCTTTTTGTTCCTGCAAAGAGACATCGGCGTATCGGGCAAGATCTGGAATGACAGTGACATTCTCAAACTTCAACCCTTGGACAGCACTGGAAACCAGCCGCCTGATCTTGGTAATTAATTGCGTATTGGGATTATCAAGCACTCCATTGTGCTTCACATAAACAGAGGCTGTGACATCGCCTTTGGGCTTGTCCGGATTCAGGGGATTTTCCTCAGGAAACGAGAGCTGCACTTCGGCGTCCAAGACCCCATCGATTTTGCGGATTGTACTGGCGATCTGTTCTGCCAACCCGGATCGATACCGGATTTTCTCTTCCATCTCAGAAGGAACAAGCCCGCTCTTACCAAAGATCTTAAGCAGGCTTTGACTCGATCTTTTGGGAAGGCCTGCCGCTCTTAGGAGCGCCATTGCGGCTTTTTCATCTTCGGGAGTTACAGTGATATCCCAAAGATTTCCCTGCTGCCCGGGGCCCCCGCCTTCAGCGCTTTGTACCTTATAGGCTTTGATTCCTCTATTCTGCAAATAGACGATGATATCGTTGGCGTCCCTCTCGTCAAGGCCGTGATAGATTGTCGTTGTAGACGAACAGCCGGCCAAAAAAACAAGAGTGCATAAAAGGAAAAAATATTTTAGTTTGAAAAATGCGGTTTTCCCGGACATAGCTCTCCTGCCAAATACAAGTCTTTGTATATAAATGTTCTCCCTCTATTGGGATTTTAACCTTAAGCTTAACATATTTTATGATAACCTGACCTGTTTTTTTTTGCAGTGCCTGTTTTTTATAACTCGACTTTGTACGTTTTCCATGGCAAAATCGATGTTATGAGTTTGACAAAATTCAAAGAAGGCAGCATCAGGGAACTTTGGTCTATATCTTTTCCGCTCATGATGTCGGAATTGTCGATCATGCTCATGCTTTTTGTCGACAGGCTTTTACTTGCCAAATACTCTCAAGAAGCCTTCAACGCCGCAGTCAGCGCCAGCACCCTAGGATGGGCGTTTGTTTTTGGCTGGCTCATCCTCACAAATATCTCAGAGGTTTTTGTCGCGCAAAATAACGGCGCGAAAAGGTATGACAAAATCGGATCTCCCGTTTGGCAGATGATCTGGCTCTCGCTTGCCTCTCTGCTGTTTTTTGTTCCCCTTTCCCTATGGGGCGGAGACCTGTTTTACGGCCCTTCGGATTCTTACTCCCTCCAGAAAAAATACCTTCATTGGATGCTCATTTTCGGCCCCAGCTTCCCTCTTTACGGTGCTCTGACCGGTTTTTTTGTCGGCAGGGGCAAAGTTCTTGTCATTACCTGGCTCTCAATCACCGCCAACATCATCAACGCCTCTTTGGATGTCCTGCTGATTTTCGGTGTTGAGGGATGGATACCTCCCCTCGGCGTCACGGGAGCTGCCATCGCCACCAGCGGCAGTCAAATTTTTCAGGCCCTTGTCCTTGCAGCTATATTCCTGACCCCGGCAAATCGGGATCGTTTCAATACCTGGAGCTATCAATTCAATTGGCACCTTTTCAAAAAATGCATTAGAATCGGCGGACCGATGGCTCTTTTCGGAACATTTGAGATATTGGGATGGGCAGTTTACTACCTGATTATGACATGGGCGGGGAAATCTTATATCACGATTGCCGGCATCTGCCAAAGCCTGGTCATCCTCTTCTTCTTTTTTGGAGAAGGCGTCGGAAAAGGGGTCTCGGCGATTACAGGAAATTTTATCGGGGCCAAGAAACCCGACTCGATATACAAGACAGTCCGGTCGGGGTTTAAGCTCCACCTCCTCTTTTTTACCTTTCTTCTTATCGGATTCTATTTCTTCGCGGATGATTTAGCCGCTCAATTCGTAAATGTTCCGGAAGAGAGTCTTTCCCCTCAATTTTTACGTTCACTGCAACTCTGCGTCTACTTTGTCCTCCTCTACCTTCTCTTTGAGTGGCTCAGGCTGCTCTATATGGGTGTTCTAACAGCCGCGGGCGACACATTTTTTCTACTCATTGCCGGGGCGACATCAATTTGGCTTTTCCTCGTCGCTCCCGTCTACATTGGCGTGATCCATTTTCACCTCTCCATCGAAACAGCCCAGCTCATCACCGCAGGCTACGGCCTGCTGGCCTGCATCCTTTACTACTGGCGCCTCCACACTGAAAAGTGGAAAGCGATCAACATTCATGATTAAAGCTATTTCTCCCAGGAATTCATAACAGCTTGAATATCCTGCTTGAAAGAAGCGGGAATACTGCTTTTTTCCAAAAGGGCGGCGAACTTCTCCCGCTGCGCGGGATCTTTGAGCCCTTCGCAGGCAAGGATAAGGTAAGTGGCCAGGGAATTATGAGTGAAGATGTCTTCATCATCAAGAAGATTCAGGCAAGCCTCCGCGGCATGGGGATCGCCTTGAAATTCAAGCAGGGCAAGGACGGCCCTTTCGTTATCTTCCCCATAGGGCTTGTGAGACAGGATTTTTAAAAGAAAGTTTTTTGCGGGATCGCCGACGTTTCTCAAGGCCCTGATTACCATTTTTTCGTTTTCAAAATCCCCCCGGCCGATATTTTCGAAAAGAGAAACGATAGCCTTCTCCTCGCCGATAAGCCCCAGGCATTTCGCCGCCAGAAAAGGAGCCTGTCCATACCCAGGAAAAAGGGGGTCGTGGAAATCCTCCGAACGAAGAAGATCCAATAAAAATGGGATAGATTTTTTTCCTTCGGCGATGAGCGCCTCGATCTCTCTTTCCGCTTCCGGCTCCTCCGATAAAATCAGATCGGCTATGAGACGGGGAATTTTTGCGTTGGCGCTGCCTTCTTCATACAAGTCGCGCAGCTTTTTATAAACATCTTTGGCGCGGCCGACCTCTTCAGCTTCGGCGCCTGATAAAAGAAGGGCTGCAAGATTATCCTGCATGGATCCTTCCAGAGTTTTCAACTCTTCGATCCGCTTGATCTGAAATTCGGGATGGACCCCTTTGCCCCCGGAATAATAATAGCTCAGCATAATGTCGAATTTTCCCCCGAAATGCACTTCCCGATGCATGAGAATTTCCGTATCCATCGCGTCGGAAAGGGGAAAGCCCTCCATCAGATCTTCCGGTTCTTCCGGTGAACCGAGTTTTCGATTGACGTCTTTTAAAATTTCTTCAAACGGTTTTTTTGGCATGATCCAATACAGTTTTTGCGTTATAGCTTGAGCGGACGAAGGGACCCGAGTACATATTTTTGACTCCGATCGATCGCCCATAGGCGGCATACTCTTCAAATTGCTCCGGGGTGATAAATTCCTGCACACGGAGTTTATGGCGGCTGGCCTGCAGGTATTGGCCGATCGTGATGATGTCGCATCCAACGTCTTTGAGGTCGCCAATAGTCCGACGCACCTGCTGAGGGGTTTCTCCCAGTCCGACCATCAAGCCGGATTTGATATAAATTTCGGGCTGCCTCTTTTTGGCGCAGGCAAGCACCTTTAACGTGCGGTCATATGTGGCTTTATGACGGACAGATGGCGATTTTTCCCGAACCGTCTCGATGTTGTGGTTGAAAATCTCCGGCTTTTCGTTTAAAACCGTATCCAGCGCCTCTTCATTGCCCTCGAAGTCCGAAGTGAGCACCTCTATAGTCGCTTCAGAATTTTCCCGCCTGACAACCCTCATCACTTCGGCAAGATGGGAAGCTCCTCCATCCGGGATATCGTCTCTTGCCACCATGGTAATCACTACGTGTTTCAGTCCTAATTCTTTAACAGATCCGGCGATGCGTTTTGGTTCGTCGACCTCCAAAGGCTGGGGATTTTTAGTAAAATCTATATCGCAAAATCCGCAGCTTCGAGTGCACTCTTTCCCCATGATCAGAAAGGTAGCTGTTTTTTTTGTCCAACACTCCATCAGGTTCGGGCATTTGGCCTCTTCACATACAGTATGAAGTTTTTTTCCTTTGACCGAATGACTTGTCGTCCATAAATCGGCTCCCTTGGGAAGCGGCCGGTGAAGCCATGAGGGGAACCTGCCGCGCGCTCCTTTGTCGGGATTCTCCGGAAGCAGATTAAGTTTTTTCTTCCTCACCTTCGGCCTGTTGTCAAATAGCTCGGCTGAGTGCATCACTGACTCCCTTTTTTCGGGGGAAGATGAATTGGAGTTCCGTTTGCAACAAGCGCCGCCTCCATCCACACTTCGGGTATGGTGGGATGCGCGTGTATAGTATCGAAAACGCAGTCGAGTGTCAATTCGCTTTCTACTGCCAGGACCATCTCGGCAATGAGCGTCGCCGCTTCATATCCGGCGATCTGCGCTCCCAAAACCTGTCCTGTTTTTTTATCGGCCACAATTTGCGCAAAACCTTCGGAATGGCCGATAGCCTGGGATTTTCCAAGAGCCTGAAAAGGATACCTGCCGACCGTCACAGCCAGTCCCTGTTTTTTGGCCTTTTCTGGAGTCAGGCCGACCGAGGCGATTTCAGGGTCGGTGAAAATCACGGAGGGAACGGCATTTTCGTGCATGACAGCCTTTTGCCCCAAGGCATTGTGCACGGCGACAAGGCCCTGATGCGTCGCTACATGAGCCAGCCACCACTTTCCTGTGACATCTCCGATGGCGTAAATGTTGTCGACTCCGGTTTCCATGTATTCATTGGTCTCAATCACACCGCTATCATTAACAACCACGCCTGCCGGCTGCAGGCCGATATCGAAGGTGTTGACCTTGCGGCCGACTGAGACAAGAGCCATGTCTCCCTTAAAAAAGGATCCTCCCTCAATTTTGACTTCAACGCCGCTTTTTGTCTTTTTAATTTCCTGAACGCCAACTCCGGTATGAATCTCGACGCCTCGTTTTGTCAAAGATTCGGCAAGCGCCCCGGACAGCTCCTCGCACTCTGCCTTGAGGATGCGGTCAAGAAGCTCCAAAACGGTCACTTCGACTCCAAGAAGATTGTACATCGAGGCAAACTCGCAGCCGATGACCCCGCCGCCTATAACGATCAGCTTTTTAGGAAGTTTCTTTAATTGCAGCATAGAGGTCGAATCGTGGATGAGCTGCCCATCGCACTGAAAAGCGGGAATCATTCTCGGCTCGGACCCCGAAGCGATAATCGTCTTATCCGATTCAATGACAATATTGTCTTCGCCTAAAATTTTTATTTCATTCCGGGATACGAATTTTCCGAAGCCCCGGAAAAGGGTAATGCCGTTGGCTTTGACAAGACCCTCGACTCCTTTGCGTATCCTCTGAACAATCTTATCGGCCCGCTCGACCATTTTCGAATAATCGAAAGAAACTTTTTCCGAAAAGATCCCAAAGTCTTCAGCCTTAGTGAAACTATGGAACATCCTCGCCGAAGCGATCAATGCTTTAGAGGGAATGCATCCCCGGTTGAGGCAGGTGCCTCCAAGCTCCCGGGATTCGATCAGAGCCACCTTGGCCCCCAGCTGCGCCGCTCGGATCGCCGCGGGATACCCCCCCGGACCCGACCCGATCACAGTCAGATCAAAATGTGTTTCTTTTTCACCCATTACCGCTAAGAATAACCGATTTGAGAAATCTTCTCAAAACAGAATCTCCATCAAGGCCTCTCCTCAGAATAGTTTAAATTAACACGAAATTAATAAAAAATTAATTTAAATTAAAATATTAATATTCTATAATATAAATATATAATTAAAAACAGTTGTATTTATATGAATGATTTTAAAATAAATCCTGAAAAACGTTCTGAATCCATTCAGAACCAGACAGAAAAGAAATCTCTTTCCACAAAGCAGAAAGGAGTGCTCGCCCTCAAAAATGGAGCTGGCTATACGGTAAAGCTGGCATCATCTTCTGCAAAGTCGCTCATACCTATATTTAAAATATACGTGCACATGCCGGCATGGCTCGCCACATCGCCATTGCCAATGTCTAAGAGACACTACTACTCTGCCAAAATTGATCATGATATTGCCGACCTCCATGCTATTTGGGCCTCCAGAAAATACGGCTATAAATTGATCAGCCCTACAAGAAATATTGCCAACCGAAAAATTTTAAAATCAAAAAGCGATTTAGAAGAAGCGAAAACTATCTTACAGGCTATGCACCAACCCAGAGAAAGTGTTCCACCTGAGGTGAAAACAGCCCTGAAAAACGCAAAGATCAGCGTTAGAGCCGAAGAAGACCCCCAGCATTGCATTCAAGACGGAATTTGCGCCGGTCTGTCGCTTCAAGTCGCTAAAGAGTTTTTAGAAGGGAAGCCGATTGAAACTATTGCAGAAGAAATAGCAAAAGGCAGCGGAAAAGAAGCTGCGGCAAATCAGGCGGTCTACCAAGCTTTGGCAGAAAAAATCACTAGAAAGAATATCCTTGATTTAACAAAGAACCCACAAACAAAAAAGGAATTAGCACAAGGTTACAAGTCTGTCATTTCCTCCAAGAAAAAACCATCAAGAAAATTTCAGTTAAGTTCTTTATGGAGCGAGCTTAAAGAAGCTGCTGTCAAATTATTCAGAAAAACATCGTATGATCCTTACCTCGGAAAGGATTACAGTGAGATTATTGATCACATATCAGATAACAAGATCCGTTTTCAAATGAAAACCGCTCTTTGCAAAGAAATAGACCGCATGAAATTGGCTCCGATAGCAGCTTATAGAAACTGCAAAAAGCAGGATGTGCCGGAGTTTGGCCCTGTCGGATCATCAGACACCAATGACCAATTCCTTTCACACTTCAATAACCTGAAGAACGGGGTCTATTCTCTTAGTATCTTACTCAAAGATGGAGGTCATGCCACCCTATATATTCAAAATAAAGATGGAACCGGAGTCTTTTTCGACCCCAATATTGGATTCCTCAAATGTGAAAACCGCTGCGATGCCCAAGATGTCATTAAAAATGTGTTAAAAACCTACTCTTCTCCTCGGCCAAGACGTCCTTGGCTGCAAAAAGGAAAGATCGACCATCAGATGACCATCTCCAAATTTGAACTTATCAGCTAGTTAAGAAAACAAAGGCCGACCAGTCCCCATCGGTTTGGGACTTGACAAGGCGCCAGCCCCATTCTTCTGTTTTGTCTATATACTTTTCTCTGTCTTCGGTAAGAATGCCCGAGGTGATGATCGTACCGTTTAAACGGTGCAGCTGGGACAGCGACTCCCAGGCCTGAACCTGCTCCGAACGGATCATATTCATAATCATCAGAGGAGAGGGGGGAGGCGTGAGGAGATCATCGGGAAATAAAAAGACAAGATTTTCCATCTTATTGAGTTTTTGATTGTCGATGGAGTGCCTGATGGCGTCTGGATCGATGTCGATGCCGATCACGTTCTTGGCCCCCATCGCCGAGGCGGCCAGACTGAGTATGCCGCTGCCGCAGCCAATATCGATGACCGCTTTCTCTTTGATATAGCCCGGCATAAGCTCAAGAACGAGGCGGGTAGTCGGATGGGAAAGGTCGCCGAAACCGGGACCGGGCTTTAAATATATATCCCCGAAACCTGCTATCGGGAGGATGAGCATGCCCTCCTTAAATCCGACAGCGTGCATTTCCCACTGCTTTTCCCAGTCGATCTCAGACACTTTAAGCTTCCCTCCAGAATGCGGGCACCAAGACAACAAGTATGGTAAAAAATTCCAGCCTTCCCATTATCATCCAAAGGGAATTGACGATCAAGCCGAAGTTATTTAAAAACGCGAACGAATCGGTCGGCCCCCCCTGACGGAATCCGAGCCCCGAGTTGTTAACCATAATCGTAATCGTGGTCAAAGCAGTCTCAGGATCAAGGCCGTCAAAAGTCAAAAGGAAAGTCCCGAGAACCGATGTCGCGATGATCGTAAGAAAAAAACAAAGAACTGTAATTGTCGCGGAGACATCGACAGATCTTTCTCCGATTCGAAAGCTCCGGACGGTTTCGGGACGGAACAGCCGTTCGACCTTATTTTGCCCAATGCGAAACAACATGATATGACGTATCATTTTAATGCCCCCCGAGGTAGAGCCCGCCATGCCTCCCATAAAGATTAAAATGAGCATTAAAGTTTGGATAGGATAGGGCCAAAGGTCGTAGTTAGCCGTAGAAAAGCCTGTCGAGGTTTGCGCAGAAATAGTCTGGAAAAAACCTGTTCGGAGGGCGGCGGAAATGGAATAGATGCCTCCCGCTTCGCCCGATGTCAAATACTCTTCGGTTCCAACCAAAAAAGACGAGGCATAGATCCCCGAAATCAAAACAATGATTAGAAAAATTCCAAGTTCGATATCGTAAAAACGGAAAAATTTGCCCTTTAAAGCATAGTAATATAAAGAAAAATTGAAACTTCCAAAAAGCATGAAAGCGATTACAACCCATTCCGTATTGGCGTTGTGATAGCCCCCGATGCTGCCGTTAATGATCGTAAATCCCCCTGTCGAGAGTGTGGAAAAGGTGATTGTGATGGCATCGAGAAGAGTGAGATCGGCATTTGTCATAATAAGCATCGCTGTTTCCAGCAAAGTCAAACCGGCATAAATTTTCCAAAGAGCGAGGGCTGTCTCTTTAATCCTCGGTGTCACCCCCTCCTTGACAGGACCGGCCATTTCCGATTGAAAAAGCATCTTTCCCCCTGTTCCAAGAGCAGGCAGAATCGCCACGAAGAGAACCACGATTCCCACACCCCCGAGCCACTGAAGAAAGCTTCTCCAAAACAGCACCGCCTTGCCGACAGCTTCTATCCCCGTCTTGATAACTTTACCCGCGGCGTTTTTAACGGGATCTATGGTTCCATACCATTTATAGACTGTTTTCAGCTCGTATTCGACAACGGACTGATAGCGGATTTCCTCTCCTGAGGAGCTAAATTTTTTGGCCTGGAAAACTGAAGCTCCAGTCGTTGTGATTCCCGAAGCGGCCTCAAAATAAGCTTGGATGGGATTCGAAAGAGTGCCGCTGAAAAGAAACGGCAATCCGGCGATAGCGGGCGTCAGCATCCAGATAAAAAAAACAGACGCCAGCCCTTCTCTTCGATAAAGACGCCCCTCAGATTTTCTGCCGAAAAACAGAAAAATCGCAGCCAGCATTGCCGAGATCAGAATTGTATAAAGAAAAGCGAGGGAAGAGTGGGGCTGCGGATGGTACTCAGGCTCTAACCAGAATTGATAATAAAGCGCCAAACATAGAGGGAGAAAGAGAGTCAGCGTCAGGCCGGACAGAAAGTACCCGAGTATTTTGCTTATTTCTCGAAACATCGATTAAAAAATCTTCTTAAGCTCATGGCGGTGTTTGGGGTCGCTGATCACAATAACAGTATCGCCGGGCGATATGATGCGATTGCCGTTGGCGATCATCACCCTCCCTCGGTTTTGGATCACTGCGATCAAAAAATCATCAGGAAGATGCCCTCCCAACTCTGAAATGGGTATTCCTATCACAGGAGATTCGCTGGAAACGGTAATTTCCAGAATTTCGGCCCGATCTTCATAAAGCGACACAAGCGATGTCAAAGTTGTGGATAAGGCAATACTCAAAATTCTGTTTCCGGCCATGATACGCGGAGAAGTTGTGTGCTCCAATCCAAGACGGGATACGATGGAAGCGTAGCTGGCATTCGAGAGTTGAATAATGACCTGATTGCATCCCGTTTCCTTGGCCAAAAGCCCACCGAGTGCATTGATTTCATCGCTGCGGGTGCTGACGATAAACGCATCGGCATTTCCAATCTTTTCCGATTGCAGAAAGTCGAGATTTGTTCCGTCTGCATTAATGATCGTTGCGTTAGGCAGGATCTCGGAGAGCTGCCAGCACTTATCTCTGTCGATTTCGATCAGACGAATCGATACATCAAGATTTTCCAAAAGCTTTGCCAAATTGACCGCAGTGCGGGATCCCCCCATAATCACAACCGACTTGACGGTTTTTTGGGATACCCCGAAATAACTGTGGACCTCTCCGATAACATCCGTCTCCCCGATTAGGGTCAATTCATCTCCAGGATGGATGCAATCGTTTCCGTGAGGAAAAATAATCTCACGGCTTCCCTGCTGCAAATAATCGTGCTGCCGGCTTTTTTTACGGCTGATCAACCCCGCCATCATTCCGCTTGGCAATTCGAGTTTTGAGAGGGGAATGTCGGATTTCCTCCAGGACGAGGGTATCAACACTGTCCTCAGCTGCACAGCGCCGTGGGCGAAAGTCTCGATGCGAAGGGATCCGGAACTCACCAAATATTTCTCAATTTCATTGGCAACCAATAACTCGGGACAAATAAAGTCGTCGACATCGAAAAGTCTTCCGAAATCCAGACGGGTGCGGTTTAAATAACTGTTATCCCGAACCCGGGCGATCGTCCTGGGGTATCCCAGATTTTTGGCCGTCGAACAGCACACGAGATTTGTCGAGTCTTCATCGGTAAGGGCGACCAAAAGCTTGGGAGAATGTTCAAGCAGATTGTCAAGCAGCTGCCAGTCGACACCCGACCCTTCCCTAGTCGCGATGTCGGAGTTCCAGGCAGCCTGTTCAAGCCTTTTGGGATTGATATCGACTAAAAGAACATTATGATCTTCTTTTGAAAGAAGTCCCGAGATATAACGCCCTGTTTGTCCGGCCCCTACGATGACAACATTCATATGTTATTTCATAGCACATCTGCCAAATCTTCTCCAAGCAATGCTGTCAACATAAGGGAAATCGTGCCCATGCCTACTTCCCATAAGATGAATTATATGAATGTATTCCGATATATCATAACTTATTGAAAATGCAAGAATTACATATTTCAGAAAAACTTATGGGGAATAGGCATGTCTTAAGACATGCCTCTCGTCAAAATTTTCGAAATCTAACCTCCATCTGTAGCGCCCAGCCTCAGGTTAGGTCACAATCACGGGTTATATTGACACCATTTGTTCTCCAATAACATAAAATAAAATTTATTTTTATAATGGAAAAAGTAAGTAAACTACAAAAAAAAGACAAGATTGTGTATATTATTCCTTTTTACTTGTATTACAAGGGTTCCAAATAATGCTGATAAATGTAAAAACTAGTTTTCTCATACTCATTATATCTATTTTTTGTTCGAAGGATGCTTATCGGAACGCACCAGTCGGAATTTCTGAAAGCTCAGTCGATATCATCACAGGCTCTTATCTGGAAACCAATACCGATATCGCAATACCCGGCCCTCTTCCTTTCACCTTGAAAAGAGAATTTAATTCCGATGAATCGAGCCAAAGTTATCCCTTAGCTGAAGGATGGCGTTGGAAAATTCTACACCCTGCCCTCCAAATGCCAAAAGGAACAAACCGGCTGCATCTTTGCCTTTTTACGAATTCGGCAAATCAACTGAAATCGGTCAAAGTCAATAGAACTGCGACCCTAAGCTGGATTCGTTTTGAACAGAATGGAGACTGGCTGGAGCTTACGAGCCACGACGGGCAAAAGTGGCGCCTTCTTATCGAAAACGACACCTTAAAAAAAGTCATTGCCCCGGAAGGGGAAGAAATCTCCTATCAATACTCCGGAGGCCAAATTTCATCGAGAGAAACCGCCAACGGCCACTGCCTCATTAATGAATTCTATGAGCTTGGCAGCAATGAATTAGAAGGCCAAACTATTGAAATCACCGATCCTGAAGATTCCCGGATTGGAAAAGTGAGGCTTCAAAAAACTGTGACGGACATCGACATGCCGCCGATTGTTATTGCCCGCTACCTCTACTATCCTGGGAAAACAGAGGTGATCAACGCCTTGGGTATGAAAAAAATCTATCACTTTTCCCAAGACCTTGGCCGCGTATTGGAAATAGAGGTCTACGACAAGCAAATCCCGGTGAGGAAAGAGCGTTTTGACTGGAAAAGAGCCAAGAGCGGAAAGCCCCTGCTTGTTTTCCACGCCGCTATCAGTCCCGAAGGGACCATTCTTAAGAGCCGAAAGTACGAGTATGATGAAAACGAGCGCCTCGTGAAAGAAACACTTTCAGGTCGCCTCACCGGAAACCCAAACTCCATCGAAAGCTATAGCCATATAAAAACCTACTCCGAAGATGGTCTTTTAATCTCCAAAGTCGAAGACAACGGAAGCTATACTTCTTATCGATATGATCCTGAAACTTTTCTTTTAAACGAATCCGAAACCGGCCAAGGACAAACTCGTTATTTCCGCACTGAATGCGAATATGATTCCAATGGCATCCTAATCAAAACTGTACAAACAGACTTGAGTTCCGAAAGAAGCGAGCAAAAAATTACCCGCATCACTCCAAGCGAAAAGCCTCACTCGGCAGGACTTCCGGAGCTCATCGAAGAGAGCCTTTGGGATGAAAACGGAGAAAAATCAAAGCGGACAACACTAAACAGCTATGCAGCGAGAGGCCAAATCGCCGAACAGGAGTTTTTCGATTCCGATTCGCAGGCAAAAAAGATCATAAGAAAGGAGTTCGACGAGGCAGGCAGAGAAATTTATCAAAGCGACACATCAAAAGGAGATATTCTAACGGTATACCGCCCGGGAGAAAATGTCGTCGTACAAACCGATATGGAAACAGGGGAAATCACCGAGTCGCGATACAACTTCCAAAAGAGAATCGTCTGGCGAAAAGTTACAAAACCAGGCGGAAACACGCTGACACAATCCAATCAATACGACGCTCTAGGCCACCTTACCCTTTCCCGGGATGTTCTCGGAAATGAGACCGTTTTTGTCTATGACAGCCTGGGAAGGCTGATAGAAAAGACCGACCCGCCGGTCCTGGATGAAAACGACAAGCCGATCCGCTACAGGTCCTCATATTGCTACAACGCCCTCAATCAGATGATCTCGTTTACCGACCAGAACAACGAGACCACTCATTTTCATTACACAGCCAGAGACGAACCTTATCTCATCGAATATCCCGACGGTTCGACAGATGAATTTATCTACAATTCCGACGGAACGCTTCGCCGCCACAAGACAAGGGAAGGGAAAACCACCATCTACGAAAGGGATGGGCTCGGAAGGGTGACCGAAACCCGCTCTCTTACCGAAAAGGGGGCATTCCTTGAGTGTCAATCAGCCTCTTATCAAGGCTGGTCATCTATCGAAACTACCGACAGCGCGGGAAATTCCCGGAAGTACAGCTTTAATGAAGAGGAAAAGTTCGACTTGAAAAAAACAGAAAAAAAAGCTGTACGCATGTCCTGGGATCCCGGAGAGCATCTCAACTACGATTTCAAAAACGACAGGGGACAAAGGACGCTCCAAAAAATAATTGTTCAGCCAAACGGCTCCCAGACAGTCAGCACTCTTGACGCTCTCGGCAGGGTTGAAAAGGTGGAGGTAAAAGACCCCTTTGGCACCATGATTGCTAAAAAAGAGTGCCGCTACGACGGCGTCGGAAATATCACCCTGCAAAGGGATATGGCATCTTCAAATACTTTTATGGAAATTAGGTGGGCTTACTGGCCCGGGGGACATGTCAAACAAAAAACCGAAAACGGCAGCACCTTTTCCTATGAGTACAACCGGCTGGGTAAACTGACAAAGGTAGTGAAACCCGACGGCGTTTCTCTTTCTTATGTCTATCATCCAAGCGGGGATCTGGAAAGGATTGTCTCTTCCGACGGCACCATTGATGCCGAATATGTCTACGACAACCAGCGCCGTGTCGTTCAAGCTGTCGACCATGTCGCCTGCTCCTCCACTCTCCGAGAATACGACAGCGAAGGGCGGATGATCCGCGAGGTCCTCGGCAACAATTTGGAAATCATCAACGCTTATAACGAAAAAGGAAAGCGGGTGAAAATGACCCTTCCCGACGCCTCCGGTGTTGCCTACGACTACGACGGCAAAAAACTCACAGCTGTCCACAGACTGGACGCAGACGGACACACATCCTATTCCCACAAATATAAAGCTTACAATTCCAAAGGATATTTGAAAGAGGCCAAGTTCATCAAAAAATGCGGGAAGCTCGCCATAAAGAGAACTCAGGAGAACCGCCTGGAAAAGTTGTCGACACCATATGTCAACCAACAAATGACCTATGACAATGGTAAGCTTGTTCATGTCGCCACAAACCACAGTTCTTTTGAGAAGAAACACAAAGCCGCCTATGCCTACAACGACCTCGGCCAGCTGATTCAAGACGGAGGAAAAGCTCTCGATTATGACTCCGCGGGCAATCTTCTGACAAAAGGATCACAGACATTTGAACTCAACGAATCTCATCAGGTCGTCAAAGCAAAGGATGCGTGCTACGGCTATGATCAAAACGGCAATCTCGTTTTCAAAGATGAAAACGGCTCTCATACCGCCTACTACTACGACGCTTTAGACAGGTTGATAGAAGTTCAGACGGAAGACAAAACAATCACCTATGCCTACGATCCCTTTCACAGGAGGCTCAGCAGGCAAATCATGGGAGAAGATCCTATGCACTTTATTTTCGACGGCGACAATGAAATCGGCTTGGCAAACGCCGCTTTCGATATTCAAGAGCTTAGGATTTTGGGCCTCGGCCTCGGCGCAGAAATCGGAGCGGCCGTTGCAATTGAAATCGAAAAGCACGTTTTCCTCCCCATACACGATCACAGAGGATCGGTGGTCTCCCTCGTCGATACCTCCAATAAAAAAGTGCGCGAAATTTATCAATATGATGCCTACGGCAAAGAAACGATCATGACTAGGCAGGGAAAAAAACTCCATCCCGAAGACGCGATCAATCCCTGGCGTTTTTCCGGAAAGAGGATCGATGTCGATACCGGACTCATCCATTTTGGAAAAAGGGAGTACGCCCCTTCCCTTTGCCGCTGGATTTCTCAGGACCCTCTCGGTTTTTTCGACGGTGTCAACCGCTATGCTTTTGCTCGCTGCAATCCCATGCAGAATATCGACTTGTACGGACTCTTTTCCCTTAAAGGAGTTTGGGAGACAATCAGCAGCGCTGCCAAGCACATAAAGAATTACGCCGCCGACTGCTTTAACGCCTGTTTCGAATCGTTCCACCCGCTGGAAACACTCTATCGCTACCTGCATGAAATCGGTAATTTTCTTGTCGGAGAGAGGTATTTGATTCTTTCTGGCCTCATCACCTCGGAATCCCATACAGGTATTTACGGAGGAGGATTCGAACCGCATGAAAAGTATCGCATTACATTTATCAACGGAATTTTAACTGCCGCAAAGGATCTGGAAAACAACCTTGCCCTCATTTCCCAATCCCATGGAGGCTGCAACGTTCACTACTGCCATGTCGGCACGAAAGGGTGGACATGCGACTTGATCCGCTCTGTCTTTTCCAAATTCGGGGACGTCTCGAAAGAAGCTAAAGCTCTCGCTCAAATCTGGCGGGACCTCATCGAGGACATGGGGGGCGTCGACAGCGGCGGCATCATATTCCACTACGCCCACAGTTTAGGAGGGACAGAGACACTGCATGCCAAATATCTGCTCTCTCCTGAGGAGCAGAGGATGATCCGCGTGATCACTATGGGATCGCCCACGCTCATTCCGGACGACGGCTTCCACAGCGTTATCAACATTATCAGCTGCCGGGACATCATCTCGATTTTCGACCCCATCAACTTTATCTATTCCCTTATTTTCGGCGCCTCCCACGTCTTTTTTGTCGGTTCCCACTGGGACGGCTGGCCCATAATCGACCACACCTTTTTCGGATACTGGGAGCACTGGAAAGAAAACTTTTGGCAAGAATACGAAGACATCCTGAATGAGCTTTTTCAGTAAAAATCCTCCTCTGGGGACTCTGTAGTGAAAAAATGATTAACATTATATATCTATTCACTCTGTTGAGTGAACAGACTCAATATATTGAGTAAATCAAGCTCCAATTGGCGTAAATATCGAAAATGCAGTATATTCTTGATTATGCTGACATTATCGAAATTATTCGGAAAATCCCCTTTCGCCCCACTTTTAGGGCATATGGAACTGGTGGCCGCCTGCGTCCATAAGACAAACGATCTGTTCGATGCCCTGGAAAATGAACAATACGACAAAGTTGATGAAATCGCCAAAGAGATCTCGAAACTCGAACATAAGGCCGACCTTGCCAAAAACGATATTCGCAACCACCTCCCCAAGACTCTGTTCCTCCCTATCGACCGCTCCCACCTGCTCGAGATCCTCTCGATTCAAGACGGCATTGCCGATACGGCTGAGGATGTCGCTAAACTGCTGACGTTGAAAAAACTGAAAATGCTCGATTCATTCAAAGAACACTTCGAGCCCTTTCTGAAAAAAAATATTGAGGCTTTCGAAGGATGCCGGGCCATTATCCAGGAACTGCACGATTTGCTCGAATCCTCCTTCGGAGGAACTGAAGCGGAAAAAGTTCGGGGAATGATCCACGATATCGCCACAAAAGAACACGAGGCCGACATCCTCCAGCACGAGCTGCTTAAATCCCTCATCAACTCGGAAAGCGAACTCACCTCTGGAACCTTTTTCATCTGGCAGAGCACCTTCGTCTCCATTGCCACTATTTCAAATCTTTCAGAAAAGCTGGCCAACAGGCTCAGGATGACTCTTGATTTGAAATAAAGGAAATTCCCTGATAATATGAAATTCCATTTTAATCGGAGATCTCAATGACGACGATAACGATTCTTTTCGTTATCACCTTAATAGCCGGTCTATATATGACCTGGAGCATTGGGGCGAATGATGTGGCCAATGCGATTGGCACTTCCGTCGGCTCGAAAGCCCTGACTCTTAAACAGGCTGTTTGCCTTGCGGCTGTCCTCGAATTCTGTGGAGCTTTCTTTTTCGGCTCCCACGTGACAGAAACCATTGAAGAGAAACTGGTCAATCCCCATTTCTTCATCCACGATCAATATCTCCTAGTTTATGGGATGCTGGCAGTACTGCTTGCGTCCGGCTCATGGCTCATGGCCGCCTCCTATTGGGGCCTTCCGGTCTCGACAACCCATTCGATTGTCGGCTCCATGGTCGGCTTCGGAGTCGCAGTAGGAGGCCTTCAGGCCGTTTATTGGGGCAATGTCGGATTCATCGCTTCAAGCTGGATTGCCTCCCCTCTAATCGGCGGACTTTTAGCCTACGGCTTTTTTTACTTCATCCGCAAACGGATCTTTTTTGCCGAAAATCCGATAGCGGCAACAAAAAAATTCACCCCTTTTATTGTCTTCCTATTTGTTTTTACCTTTTCCCTTGTCTTTCTCTATCAGGACATTGAACAGTTCAACTTCAAGCCGTCATTCCTGGAAAGCACCGCCATCGCCCTTGCCATTGCCCTCGCTGCCTTCCTCCTTGCCTTTTACTGGCTTAAGGATTTGACAAAACATGCCACAAAGGCGGTCGAGTCGATCCACCATCCCGACATGATGCACGAGATCTCCAAGGCAAAACGGTACCTGCAGCGGCTGCAAAGCTACTCTCGGGGCCCCGTGCAAAAAAGATTGTCCAGAATCGTCGATGAGTTCGATACCGTCTCGGGAGACATCGCCCTCCAATCGACTGAAGAACTTCATGTTCCCGATTTTATGATCATCGAAAAAATCTTTTCGCGCCTGCAAATCATGAGCGCGTGCATGATGGCCTTCTCCCACGGCGCCAACGATGTAGCCAACGCTATCGGCCCCCTTTCAGTCGCGATGAACGTCCTGATAAACGGCACGTTCGTCCCGGGCACAAAGGTCTCCGTATGGCTCCTTGCCCTAGGGGGCCTGGGGATCGTTCTCGGCCTTGCGACATGGGGGTGGAGGGTCATCGAAACTATCGGAAGGAAAATTACCGAACTGACCCCTACCCGCGGCTTTGCCGCCGAATTTGGCGCCGCGACAACGATTCTGATCGCTTCCCGTATGGGATTTCCCATTTCGGCCACCCATACCCTTGTCGGGGCGGTCCTCGGCGTCGGCTTCGCGAGGGGTCTCGAAGCTCTTAACCTCGCCACCATAAGGGACATTATCATTTCCTGGGTCGTCACCATCCCCATCGGCGCCGTCGCCGCCGTAATTTTCTTCTACATCATCAATTGGATTTTCTAACCTGCATTTTCCACACCTGCTCGTGAAAAATGCAGGTCTAATCGAGTTCTTTGTGAAGCTTGGGGTCGATCGCATCGCGAAGGGCATCGCCCATCAGAGCAATCGCGACAAGCAGAAGCGTCAGGAGCACCGCCGGCGGCCACAGGAGATAGCTCTCTCCGGGGAAAGCGGTCCTTCCCTCATCCATCAGAACCCCCCAGGAGCAAGACCCTTCTTCCCCAAGCCCGAGAAAAGAAAGCCCCGCCTCGCTTGTAATCGCCCCCATGACCGCAAAAGGAAGAAGGGTCAGCAGCGGGGGAACCGCGTTCGGAAGAACATGCTTAAACATAATATAACGATTGGAGAAGCCCTGGGCTCTGCACGCTTCGACATAAAGGAGGTTGCGCTGCTTAAAAAATTCTCCGCGAATATACCTGCTGAAACCGGTCCAGCCGAAAAGGCCGATCACCGTCATGACAAGGAAAATGGATTTGCTTTGAACAATCCCGACAACAAGGAGAAGCATAAAAAAAATCGGCATCGATTCCCAGATTTCGAGCATCCGGCTCAAGAGGATATCGAGCCGGCCGCCAAAATATCCGGCAACGGCTCCTAAAGGAATGCCGATGATCAGCGCCAGAGAGACCGATAAAATCCCGACAACAAGAGAAATGCGAATCCCGAAAATCATACCTGCCGTTAAATCTTTCCGATTGATGCGGGTGACCTCCCACCAGGGAAGAAGCTGATTCAAAGCCTGGCTGCCGCCGGCATCCTGCTGCCAATGAAAGGGACGGATGAGCGGCATGACCATCCAGTGAAGCTTTAGGCTTTGAGTTTCAAGCCAAATCTGTTTGTCTCTGTAATATTGAAGCTGCGCTTTTTTTAGGGGCTGATCGGGATTGCCTTTCAGGGAGCCTTCCAATTCATTTGTAATCATCCAAATGCTTTTCTCCCGAATTTGAAACAGTGTGGGAAGTTCCTTTTTGCCGGTCTGTTTCATAAGTCTTGAGTTCTGCTCCTTCAATACTTTGTACTCGACAAGGAGATTGAGCTTTTGATAATCATTCATGTATTTTAGCTGAAAAGGCCAAGACAGTATTGTTTCTTTAGCTTTAATACTGCCCAAAGTCACTGCCTTTTGTATCATTTTCTGTTTTTCGTAGCTGAGTTTTGGGTCCGACGCGGGATCGCCCGGAGGAACCAAGATGACATACAGAAAAAGGGCTGCCTGAAGAAGGCAAACGACTATCACGGCTGTTTTCTTCAACCTTTCAAAAAACACAAAAGCGATGACAAAAAGAGGCAGAGTCACTATGAGAAGATTGAAAAAAAGATCCAGCCATTTCGTGTAAAATCCCGAATAGAACAAGTAGCGGAATAAAGGAAAATAAAAGACTCCTCCATATGCGGCAAATAAAGGTTTTCCGGATGCCAGAAAAGGAGCATACACCCCAAATAAAATAAAAAGACACACCGCGGCAAGACCGGCAACCCCCAGAGGGCGGGACGCGAATTGCCGCCAGTTTCTTTTCCCGTAATCTACTCAAGCGTTATCCTCGGATCCAGTATTGTATAGGCGATGTCGGCGGCAAGATAGCCGACAAGAGTTAAAAACGACCCGGCAATTGCTGAAAACATGATCACGTTATAATCGCGATTCACAACCGAATCGTAAAAAAACTTTCCGAAACCGTCAATTTCAAAAAGGGTTTCGACAATAAGCGATCCCCCAAGAATCACTCCAAGCGATGCCGCAAGGGAGGTGACTATAGTAATCGCGGCGTTTCTTCCGATATATTTTCTGACAATTGTTAAAAAAGGTAGCCCCTTTGCTTTTGCCGTCCTGACATAATCCTGCCTGTACACCTCTAAAGCGGCCGTCCTCGCCAAACGAGTCTGGGCCGCCAATGTGCCGTACATGATCGCCACTATGGGCAAAAAGATGTGGCTTGCCACATCGAAAAGGCGTTCGGATGTTGTTTGCAACTCGTAAATTTTTTCAGGACTGGTGAATCCGCTGATCGGAAATCCATATTTCAGAGCAACTTCTTCAATTAAAAAAGGAGCCACGACAAAAATAGGGATGGCATAAAGAATCAGGAAAAAAAAATTGAGAGTGTAATCGGGAAAATAGTTTTGTTTCAGGGCCATGATCAAACCGAATAAAAGGCAAAGAAAAAATGTGATAACCATTGGCGTTATCGACAGCGTCAATGAATACTTGAACCTCTTAGTCACTTCAGAGACAACCGTTTTGCTCGAATCATCACGAAGCGTCCCGAAATCAAGCGTCAATACCCTCCCAAAATAGCGGCTGAACCTTGTCTGGAAAAAAAAGATCGAAACCTTTTCCCAAAAATCGGGTTCATAGCCCCTGCTCGCTTCATTTTTGTTGTACCAATCCTTCAAATTGTCCGATTTTTTCCAAAGTTTGTTTTTCAGAATCGGATGTCTCGGGAAGCTGGTTCCTCAAAAACTCGTTTTGCTCGGAAATGTCTTCATTTTCCTTCTGCTGCTCCGAACTCAGGTCTCCGCCTAAAAAAGCCTGCCTCGTCCCTCCCCGGACAAAAAACCGCATGGCCGATTTTCTGATGGCAAGAGATTCTTCGGGATTTGTCATCGCCTTAAGAAGTTTGGGCATAATGAAACGGGATTGATCTCCGAGACGGATTCTCAAATTCTGCAGCTCCTTAAAAGACTCCTCTTTTTTGCCAAGCTCCTCAAGAGTATCTTGCACATAGTCCTGAGAAAGAGACGGCCATAAATTGAACAATATCGGCAGGGTCAATCCATACCGCTCCCGAAATTGCAGATAACGATCTTCAAGAGACGCTCCCGCTCCCTTTTCCTGTCTTTCAGCCTGCCCTCTTGCCGAAATTTCCGTCACGGAAGTCGGTTCTCCCGGAGCGAAATTAACGATGATGAAATTAACTAAGATAATAAAGAAAAGCGTCACAGGCAAAAGAAGCAATCTTCGGATGATGTAATTAAGCATGGGGCTTCAACCAAAAAATTGACGACTGGGGTTCTTCAACATTCGCTCCGGGAATTAAATCCTGCCGATCGGCGGGGATAAATACATTCTCTACATACTCACGGTAAAGAAAAGCGGCTTTGGGGGTATATAAAAATGTGTAAGGCTGCTCTTCGTGAATGATTTGATGAAACCGATGATAGAGTTCAATCCTTTTCTCTTTGTTATATTCAAAATCAAGTGCATTGATAATTTTATCTGCCTCCCGGCTAGAAAATCCCACCGCATTGGAAGATCCCTTTTCTTTCGCCCCCTGAGACGACCACAATTGCCTCGGGTCTTCCGGAGGGGTGCCGAGAGCCCATCCAAGCGCGAGGGCGTCGAAGCTTTTGTCGTCGAACATCGCCGAAATGTCGGCAAGATCAACCCCGTTGAGATGGCAGTCAATGCCCACCTCCCTAAGAGCCGTTGCCACATACTCGCATACCGCCTTTGTTGTAGAATTTTTCACATAGTATGTCAGTGCGAAGGAAAAAGGAATCCTCCGGCCATCGATCTCCTTATCGCGTATGCCGTCGTCATTGCTGTCGAACCAGCCCTCTTCTTCCAAAAGCAGCCTTGCCAAGACAGGGTCGTACGGATACGGCTCAATCGTCTTGTCATAAGAAGGGGAGCCGATAAAAAAAGGACCGGTGATCTCAACTCCCATGTCATTTAATATACTGCTGATGATCCGCTTTCGATTGATGGACATTGTCAGCGCCTGGCGCACTTTTTTATTTTGAAAATAAGGGCGGGCCTCGTTCCATCCGATATAACTGTAGCTTCTGACCAGATAATCCAGTCTCTTGGCAGCCATATTGTTTTTCTTTTGCCGGATGTAGAGGTCGGATTCTAAGAACTCTTTCCACTCGATGAGCTGGTCAGGACTCAAAGTCACGGTATCGACCTGGCCGATCTTAAAATCCTGCCATGCCGAATCGGGATTGTCTCTAAACATCGTTGTTCTCTCTGTCATCAAAGCCAGATAAGGATTAAAGTAACCGGCACGCCTCTTCAGCTTTATCCGCTTATCGTTCCATCCCTCAAAACTCCAAGCCCCGCAGCTCACAATGAAATTTTTAGCCCAATGTTCGGCAAAGTTCTGCGCCCAAAGCGAACTTTTTCTAAAAGTGTCTGGATCTTGATCATTTGCGATGATTTTTTTTCCGCTTGGAAAATATTTGTAAACAAAAGAAGCCAGAGGCATCATCGATGCGGTCAACTGTTTGGCCGCATAGCGAACCCTTTCGACTCCGCCTATGTTCTTAGTTTTCCACCTAGCAACAAGAGTGTGGCTGTCAATGACTTCTACCGATTCGACATCCCCATAGTAGGTTCTAAGAGCGACAGCGCCCGCTTCCTGATTGAATGGGTTCATCATCGCGTCATACCAGAATTTATAATCATGCGCAGTCACGGGATGCTTCCTGAAAAATTGCGGAGCCAAAGGGGAAGTTCCTGCGGAAAAAGACTGCCGGAGAGGCTCCCAACTCAAATCGCTGCGCAGAAAAAGCCAAAATTCAGGCTTGCCGCTCTTTTTGTTTGTCCTCTCTTCCATTCTATAAGCGGCCGCCGGGGCAAGAGTCTCATAAATGCCGAATTGACCCGTCCCTAAAGAAACAGTGCAAAGCCCTCTCCAATCATTCACCTGGCTCCAATTGCTGAAAGGTTTGAGGTTTTTAGGCCTTCCGATCACAGCCTGCCGATAATTCCCCGAAGGAGTGAATTTCGCCCCGAGCATTTTAGGGAGGGTTGACAAGTAAAATGGATCTTCAGTGAAAAGATTTTCGTCCTCAAACGCTGGGCTCTTTTTTTTTTCTTCTTCAGGCGCCTGCATCCTGTCGATAATGTCGTCTCTGACTCTGTCAATTTCCACCCTGACATCGTAAAGATCATTCTTCAATGAGTGAATGCTTTGTTTTAATTCATTGACATTCTGTTCGATAAGATCCGAGGACCAATAGAGCATCGCCATAAATGCCAAAACGGCAAGCCCCATGATGTAGCGAAAAATATACAAGCCGATAGGTTCTTTATTCATAGCCCGAAAAATATCACTCAGATTGACTTAAATGAAAGCCCTATTGGATCATTCAATTAGTTAAAACACCAACACAGTTTATGGATCCCATTGATAATAAAATACTTGAAAATTTAAGCCATCACCCTGAATGGCTGAAAAGGGTTCTCATCGTCGAAGATGACAAAATATCTCTTGAAGTTCTCCAATTAACACTTGAAAAGGCAGGCCTCGACACCCATACGGCCGCTGACGGGAAAAGCGCCCTAAAGCTGCTCAGGGAAACCGATTTTGCCGCGATCATCTGCGACAGAAAACTGCCGGGAATAAACGGCCTGAAAGTTTTGCAAAATGCCAAGGAAATGCAGCCTGATATGGTCTGTATAGTCGTAACAGGAGCGACCAACCTTCTTGAGGCGGCCGATCTTATCAATTTCACTCATATTTCCCATTTTATTCTCAAGCCCTGGGATTATCACGGGCTCTTGACAGCTGTTGTCTCATCTATTGAAAAGTACAACCTTCTCAAGGATAACAAAGCTTTGCACATACTCAACGAAAAGAATGCGGAAACGCTCAGACAAAACAATGAAGCCTTTCAAAAAGAACTTGCCATCGGCGGCAGAGTGCAAAACCTGCTTCTGGAAGGAAGTTTTCCCGACGACATTGCCGGAATAGATATCAAAGGACTTACGATCCCCTCGCAGTATATCGACGGTGATTTTTACGATTTTTTTAGGCCCGCGTCCCATCTGTTTGATGTCGCTTTTGGCGATGTTATGGGAAAAGGGCTGCCGGCAGCTCTTGTAGGGCTGGCGGCAAAAGCGCAGCTCACTCGTTTTGCCTGTCCTTTGGATGCCAACATAGCATTCAAAAAACCTAAGGGTTGGCATATTGATGTTTTGCAGCCGGATGAAATATTGAACCTAGTGAAAAATGAACTCTATAAACCACTCCAACTATTGGAGCAATTTGTCTCTTTGTTTTATTGCCGATTCAATTTCAAAGAACAAACGCTTGCATATGTTGATTGCGGCTCGACAAAACCGATACACTATCGGGCAGGCAAAAAAAATGCGGTATTTTTCAAAGGAGAAAATTTCCCACTGGGAATTGGCAAAAAAGACGAACAATATATCCTAAAAGAAGTTCCTTTCCGAAAGGGGGATATATTTGTATTTTACTCAGACGGCCTCACAGAAGCCCGCTCGCCGGATGGGAAACTTTTTGGAGTCGATCGCTTGAAGAAGCTTGTCGAAACCCACTCGCAAAAAAAATGCGGTGATTTCATCCAAACCCTTAAAGAAGAAGTATCGAATTTCACCTGCCAATCTCAATTTGAAGACGATTTCACATTGATCATTGTCAAAATCCTGACATCGACACCTCTTGAGTACAAACCTTCGGAAAACGTCGCCAAATTCAACAGCCACATCTCTCAACTGAATGCCGTGAGAAAATTTGTCGAAAATTTTTGTACACAGGTTTCGAAAAAAACAAAATCAATTCAACATCTTTTGCAGGTTGCCCTCGATGAAATTTTCTGCAATATTGTCCATCACAGCTATCATGAGCAAAGCGGGCGCGAAATTGTTATTCAGGCGAATTTTAACGAGAAGGGTCTGATCTTTGAAATTCTCGACCAGGGAGACCCTTTTGATCCATCTGCAATCAACCATCCCAGCTTAGCAGGAGACAAAGAAAGGGGCTTTGGCTTTTATCTCGTTAAGGAGATCGTCGATGAAATTGTTTATCAAAGAAAAAAAACTCCAAATGGTTGGAATAGTTTAAGAATTATCAAAAAAATCAATATCGAAGAGGAGATTATGGATATCTCGCACTTTAAAAGAGACAATATCATTGTCATCACATTGGAAGGGGGAAATTTAGATGCAAAAGAAACCCCTGATTTCAAGAAGCATGTAGCCGAATTGATCGAAAAAGAAGGCACGCGCCGTGTGGTTCTGGATTTGTCGAACCTCAATTTTATCGACAGCACAGGCCTCGGCAGCTTTTTGTCGCTGCTAAAACTCTTAAACGGAGAAAGCGGAGACTTAAAACTGGCAAACATGTCTAAACAGATCAAAACAATCTTTGAGCTGGTTTGCATGCATAAAATTTTTGAGATTTATAATACTGTGGACGATGCGATTGCAGCTTTTTCTACTCCATCGGGACAGCCTGAAAAGAGCCATTAACACTTGTCACATAAAATTTTATTATGATAAAAAAGAGACATTTCATCGTCCAACAAGCATTCTCCATTTTTATAAGGAGTCAGTTATGAAAAAATGTTTTTTTTCTCTCGTATTTGGAGCCGTAGTCCCAGTACTTATCACCGCCTCTCTTTCAGCGAACCAAATGATGCCGCCGCCGCAAGGGCAAAACGGGCAGTCGCCGGGACACCCCATTCAAGGGGAGAACAGGCGATTCAGAGGGCCGCCGCCGCAAGGGCAAAACGGGCAGTCGCCGGGACACCCCATTCAAGGGGAGAACAGGCGATTCAGAGGGCCGCCGCCGCAAGGGCAAAACGGGCAGTCGCCGGGACACCCTATTCAAGGGGAGAACAGGCGATTCAGAGGGCCGCCGCCGCAAGGGCAAAACGGGCAGTCGCCGGGACACCCCATTCAAGGGGAGAACAGGCGATTCAGGGGGCCGCCGCCACGCCGTGGTCCACCCCTTAAGCAAATGGATGAGCCTCCGACGACGACAATGTCCCGTATGCCGTAAGAGAACCAAAAAAAAACTTTGAGCATAAGCAGCATTAACATTTGAAAAACAAAAAAGGATCAACGTGAAAGCCATTCTGAGCATATTTATCGCCATCGCTGTCGCTGCGGCTGTCGCCATTGGAATCGGAGCCTACTTTTGGACCCCTCTCGACAAAACATTCGAAAAAATTTACGATCAGCCCGAAGAAAAAGTGTATGAAGAAGAAGACGAAGAGGAGGCCGAAGAAACTCCCCCAGAGGAAGACTCCAGGGAAGTAGAAGAGGAAAACACACAAAACCTCATCACACTCGCCATTAATTGCGTGAATGAAGATCCGCAGCAGTGCTGGAAATATCTGGAGAAGGCTGTAGAAAAAGAGCCCCATAACGCCCAAGCCAGAATTTTTCGCGCTCAAATTCTTGAAGAAGTCGGAAAACCCAGCATGGCCCGGGAAGAATACCTTCTGGCCGAAGCGGAAAATCCCCGCGACTATACTCTTGCCAAAGAATATGCCGGTTTTTTGATGCGCACGGGACACTACGATGAAGCCTATCGGCTGATGTCTTCCGATATCGCACCTCCGAGTCATTCGGATATCTGGTTGAATGCTTTATTTTTCCACAAAATTTATAAGCCGGTTGTTTTCGAATGGAAAAAAAACCGCATCCCGCAAGGTAGAACAAAGCCTCTTGTCCGCTATCTCATCAAACTTCCTAAAGAGCAGTTCTGGAACGGAATTGTCTATCAATCCGTTCCCTATAATCACGATTTTTCCGAAAGCCAGCAGTCCACATATTGGCTGAAACTCTTCGAGACCCTCGACAATCAGAAGGAATCCCTTGCTCTTGATCTGATGAATCAAAACAAATTTCAGCACCGGTCATGGAATCCTCAGCTCGAAATCAATCTTCGCCGCATCTTATCCTACCGCCAAAACCGCACACTGCAAATTGACGAGCAAAGTCCGGTCTTTGAAAGATTCAAAAAATCGGCGCAAAAAACAACCCCTTTAACTTATGATCTTCATGAACTCGCAGAAAAAGAAGCGATGGTTGTCAACTATGAAATTCCCGACCACATGAGGCAGCTTTTGTTTAGCGATGAAATTTTCGCAACCGCTCTCATTGACACCGGCTGGGATGAAGCCGCCATACGCTTTCATCGCGTTGAAACACACACCCCGGCAATGCCTGAATGGGCCGCCTATCGTTTTACTGAAGCCTTAAAAGAAAACAGGGGCAATCTCGCTGCCCTGCAGTTTGCCGATAAACAAAATAAAACCCCCGAACTGAACCTTCTGATCGCCGAACTTCTTTATGAAACAGGGGATAAGAAGCAGGCCGCCGCAAAACTTGTGCCTCTGTCGCAAGTAGAGAATGCCACCGGAATTCAGGCCGCCCGCCTTTTGGCCGGTTTATATATCCGCGAACAAGAGTTTCAAAAAGCCAAGGATTTTATCTCGAGAACTCCCAATCTATCAAACCATGTTTGGGGGCAGGAGCTGATCGCCAGAATCTTCCTCGAAGAGAATCAACCCGAACTGGCCTGCCAGCTTTACCTGAGCATTGAGAAAGAGTCCTCAGAGGCAAAGTCGTTCCTCGCCAGACGGGCCTACACAGGCCAAGACTGGAACCGCGCCCAAAAGTTGACCGAGGAGCTGATCGCCGAATATCCCGACATTGATATGTTCAAACAAAATCTCAAACGAATCCAAGAAAAAATCAGCCGCCAAAAAGAGAGAGAATGATACAAAGCTAATCATTTTTCTCAAGCTGCAAAGAATCATCAGGCTCTAAAAGAGACGCACATCTTTCCCGAATAGGATGGCCCCGAGGTATATGAAGATCTTTAAAATGTTTCTGGACACACTCCGCTAATAAGACGGCTTCGCCACTTTCGCTTTTCAATTTTTCCATAATATATCGATGGCAGTCATCCTTAAGGTGAGGATGAATAACAAAAATTTGAGACCATCGAAACACATGTTTATCAAACCAGCATCGCCGGTCATTGTAGAGCCTAAAATAATCCTCGTGTTTTTCAGGGGGGATGAATATCGAGTTGTCCAGCATAAGACATCTCCATCGACTGTTTTTAATAATACCAAGATGGGGATAAGCTTTTTCCAATACAGAGCCCTCATAAAAGATTAAGTCATTTATGATAGATCGAATGAAAAATGGTTTTGGGCTTTCAACCTTATTTAAGATTTTAAATAGCTCCTCATGCTTGTTGGGAGGAACAAGAGAAATTTTATCAATGAAATGGGGAATATCCCAGGTATATTCGAGCTGATCTAAGAAAGAAAAGAGTCTTTTGAGATAAGCTAATTTATTTTGTCTGGCTAGACCATTTAATATAAAAAACACTTTTTCTTTCCTGAAACGATAGCGGGTTAAAAGCAATCTTGTTGTCTTGAAAATGTGCTCTCTTTCACTTTCGGAAAGTCTGGGGAGGTAGCGCGACTTCAGATAAGACTCATCGCCATAGAACAACATAAGCAAGTGAGTGATACCGATCCTATCTAGCTTCGAAATTCCATTGAGTTCAAGCAAGTAGTTTATAAATTCATCTGAATATTCGGATAGTTTATAAAAGCAAGAGGCTAATTCATATTGCTGTTTTATAGAAAAAACTGCCAAGACATTAAAGAACTGTTCAATACGCCTCCCTTTTGGATGATAGAACTTGATGGCCACACCACCGGCTTTTGGACAAATTTTTGAGGAAAAAGGTACATAAGCCCTCAAAACTTTAATAGTTCCAATTCCTTGTCATAGGAATCTATGGGATTGAGGCGTTCTAAAAAAGGGTCTAATAACTCAAGGCAGCCGGCAAGTTTTGAAGTAGGAATTTTAGCCAAAATATGAAGAAGGGTGCAAATGCAGCTTGCCTCATGACGTTTGTAAATATGAATGGCCGCATCAATTAATGGCGGCCTATTCTCTAAAGGAATTTTTTTTAGGTCAAATATCGCAAATCGTCTATCCAGCCAATGCATTTTTATCAGGGAAAAACGCTTGCAATATTCCCTTTCAATAAGAGAGAGCATCGAAATGCCCTCGAGCATTTGAGCAACATCTTTTCCGTCCATCGTATTATCGAACAGCGACGCGGCATGACCGGTTACATCAGCAGGATCTTCAAGCCGATCAATGGCTTCAAGAATCTTTGCGGCATCCTTTCCCGTCATTTGGTCATGGACAAACCCGGCTGCCCTCTCAAGTGTTTGATACCGGGTACCTGTCTGCAGCATTAATGTTTGCGTTAGAATGATTTTGACATCGTCTCCATTCATATTCTTATGAATAGCTGCCGCTGCAGCTTTAGCGGCAGACTCTTTTTCTGTGGACAAATAGCCAAAAAGAATGGCAAGGTTTGTCCCAAAAAAGGAGGAACTCGCTTCCCAGCGATAATCCGAAAGACATTTAAGAGTTTGCAGGGTTATTTCAATATCCTCTTTTTTCATTGAAGAGGTAATGAGGGGAGCGGCGAGTTTTTGAAGAAATGTTCTCTGTTGAACGGATAAGTTTGAATCGTGGGAAAGTAATACCTTCAGGGCGAGCCTGGCTGCTTTTCGACAGTTTTTATTGTCCGAAATGCAGCAGATCTTTTTATTTGCTAAGACAAGCGGATCGATATGGCAAGGGGAAATTTGATCACGATTATCTCGCCACCAGTCGATGAACCGATTCCGAATGTTTTGCCCTTGAAGGACTTTCTGCAAAATCCTCTCGGCTGTCGGCTTTTGTTAATTGATTGAATGTAGTTTCAAAACTCATCGGTGCTGCCTCGCTCTGGAAAGGATAGAGGAAAAGAAATTTTAAAAAATGCTTTTCCGATCCTGGAGGGGAGGTTAAACAGAATTTTATCGAGCAAAACAGCCTTGTAAACAAAAGAGCGGAAAATACATCGTACAAATTTGGCGATACGAAGGTCAAGAGGGATGATTTCTCCCGGCTCGAGGCAAGGCTCCTCATTATTTTTGAAGGCGAGACTGACTTTCTGGCGTGTGGATAGCGATTCTGCTCTTCCAAGTTTTAAGGGCAAGCCTGTTTCATAAGTCAGCTTGAATCGTTCATCGACTGTTGTCTGCTGATTGAGGATAATTTTGACAAAAACCCGGTGAAATTTCGATTTGCAAGAGGGACAGTGTTTGCAGCTATTCTCCGAAAGCTCGGAGCGGATGAGAATTTTCCTACAGCATGGAGTCACTAAACTCTGACGCAAAAGAACCAGCTTATGGGTTTTTTCGACATAGGAAAAAGCGACAGTTCTTAATCCGGAATTTGTTTCTAACATCGCTGTTATTATTAACAATTCTTTTTTTTAGGCAAGATCGGGAAAAAATCATTTCGGGATTCCGGCAGCGAGTTTAGTTCTCCCTGCGAAATTCAGCTGCAAGGCCGCGGAAAAACAAAAGAAAAATCCAAGTACCATCACAACGGCCGGACCTCCCAAAGCGCAAAGGAGTCCTCCAAGAGGATTAGCGACGCACCCACGCATTCCGACTGTGAGGACATTGACACTGCTGTAGAGAGAGCTGTCTTCATCACGCGAAAAAATCGGGCCCGAGAGCTTCCAAGCCAACTCGCTTCCCGCCTGCATCACTCCATAGCCAAGATACGAAAGATAGAGAAGAATCAACGAATATTGAGCTGACAACAGACCTAAAGGAAAAAGGGAGAACATAAAAACCACAAGAGCGGAAAACTTGAAAATGTTCACATGGTTCATCCAATTCGCCCAAAGCCCTGATGTCAAAGCAAATCCGATCCCTTTGCACATAGTCATCGCCATGCCTAGTTCTTTGTAATTTAAGTTAAGCGTGCCCATAAAAAATTCGGGAAGAGCAGGCTGCAGCACCATGATGCCGAAGCCGCCAAGCATAAATCCGATTTGAAAATTTTTATAATCGGGTCTCTCTTTAAGTAAAATTCCCACATTCCTCCAGGGGCGAAGCAGAGGACGAAGGGGTTTGGCTTCCTCGTATTCAGGTTCTTCGACCCTGGGTATTTTGAGCTGCAGGAAAATGGAGAGCAAAGAAATCAAAGAAGTGAGGAAGAAGATCCAGCGCCACGACTGATAATAATCGTCCATCATCCAGCCGAAAAAGACCGGAAAAATGGCGCTTCCGACGTAGGAGACCGTAATTGAATAGGCGACAATTTTCTGTCTGAGCGATCCCTTCGTATTCTGTTTTATCAATTCCATCCAGGCGGGAATTACGCCGCGGTAAAACAGCATGTAAAGAGCAAACGACCCGATAAACCACCAGATATTGTCAAACCAGGGAAAAAAAAGAAAAGGGAGGTGGCCAATGATATTGCCGGCGATGACGTTGGGCACCAAGCGGTCTGCCCGCTTGTTCACATAATCGCTCCAGTATACGGAAAAGATCGATACAACCGGTTTCAGAGTAATCATCAGGGTAATCTGCCAGGCCGAAGCTCCTAAATCCCGATACAAAATGAAGGGAAGAATATTATAAATCGCCCAAAACGGGGTGTTGAGAACATAGGACCACAAAAAGGCCTGTCTGGCCTCGCCCCCTTCTTTGCTGGCTTGAAGCGGAAACATACCTCGTTATTATATCACATCTGCCTTAGAGAAGGAATGGCTTTCAGCAGGCTGATTGTATAATCTTTTTTCGGATTTTTAAAAACTTCTTCCGTTTCGCCGCTCTCTTCTAGCTTTCCCCGATTCATCACGGCAATTCTGTCAGCAATGTGGCGCACCACGGAGAGATCGTGGGTGATAAACAAAAAGCTGAGGTTAAACTCTTCCTTAAGATCCATAAGGAGATTGAGAATTTGCGCCTGCACGGAGACGTCAAGAGCCGAAAGCGCCTCGTCGCAAATCAAAAGCTTAGGTTTCAAAGCGATGGCTCGTCCGATGCAAATCCTTTGCTGCTGCCCGCCCGAGATCTCATGAGGGTAGCGGTTCATGAGGTCGGGGGAAAGGCCCACATCTTTGAAAATATTTGCGGTATATTCGTCAAGATCCTGCTCTTCAACCAGCCCATAGTATCTCAAAGGCTCCTCGACACTCTCGCCCAAGGTCTTCCTGGGATTCAAAGAGGCGTAAGGGTCTTGAAAGATCATCTGCGCTTCTCTCCGAAACAAAGCCATCCGCTGTTTGGAAAAATGCAAAACATTTTCCCCGCGAAAATCAATTTTCCCCGAAACCGGCTCAATCAGACGAATCACCGCCCGTCCCGTTGTGCTTTTTCCCGATCCCGTCTCGCCGACAAGTCCCAGGACCTCTTTTTCCAAAATCGAAAAATCGATGCCGTCAACAGCTCTGACTTCACCGACTTTCGATCGAAATAATCCGGCCACAATCGGAAAATAGACTTTGAGGCCGCTAACTTTGAGAATGGTTTTGTTTGTCATAAAGCCAGCATTTCGTCTTATGCCCGCCTCCTAAATCAAAATCGGGAACTTCCCCTGAGAGGCATACATCCATAACATAAGGACATCTCGGATTAAAATGACATCCCCCAGGCAGCTGTTTGATGGGCGGGACGGATCCTTCTATCACCTGGAGCTTTTCTTTGGGGCGGTGCATCTGAGGAAGCGACTTGAAGAGCGCCTGAGTGTATGGGTGGGCCATGGACTTGAAAATACTGCCGGCGTCGCCTGTTTCGATTTCCCGCGTTGCATACATCACAACCACATCGTCTGCCATTTCCGAGACAACCGCCATATCATGGGTAATCAAAAGAAGCGCCATACCCTTTTTCCTCTGCAACTCTTTCATCAATTTGAGCACCTGCGCCTGTATCGTCACATCGAGGGCGGTCGTCGGTTCGTCGGCAATCAGGATATCCGGCTCGCACATCAGCGCCATGGCGATCATAACCCGCTGCTTCATCCCTCCTGACATCTGGTGGGGATAATCATCGAACCTTTCCTTGGGGCGGGCAATGCCGACATCGACGAGCGCCGATAAGGCCTTTTTTTTCGCCTCGTCTCCGAAAATGCCAAGGTGCGTCTCGGCAACTTCCAGCAATTGATCGCCTATGGAGTAAACAGGGTTCAAACAACTCATCGGATCCTGGAAGATCATCGCGATATTCCGGCCCCGTATCGACCGAAGCTCTCTTTCGGAAAGGGCCAAAAGATTTTTCCCCCGATAAAGAACCTCCCCCTCGGGATGAAGGGCGGGAGGCATCGGTAAAATTCTCAGAAGCGACAAAGCGGTCATTGTCTTGCCGCAGCCCGATTCTCCCACAATGCCAAGGGTTTTTCCCGCATGAAGTTTAAAAGAAACTTTATTAACAATGGGATAGGCTCTTTTTCCGAGCTGCAGTTTTGTCGTCAGTTCTCTTACATCAAGAATTATTTCCATACATATACTAATAAATCCTTGATTATTAACAATACAAGAGTAATAATAGATATATGTTTAGTGAATTTATTCAAAATTGGACATTCCATTTAAATCTTTTGGTGGAGATTGTCAGCGCCATTCTCGTTACATCCGTGTTCAGCTATGCCTTCTACCGGCTGTTGAAATATTTAAGGGATTCGCGCAAAGTCCATTACCTTCTGAGAACTTTAGGGGATTCCCTCTTTACCCCGACGCAGTGGTTCATCTGGGGTTATGCCGGAATTGTCATCCTCTCTCTCCTTATCGGCCATTTTGAGTACCTCAAGAGCAAATTTGATTTGATTCAAATTCGACGCCTCTATTTTGCCATAGGGATGTTCTGGCTGATTCTCATGTGGAAAGACCGCATCGCCAAACACTTTATCCGCAAAGCCGCTAGCCACAAAAACCCCCGGGACGATAAAGCTCTGATCAATGCCTTGAGCCGCATCACCACGATCGGCATTCTCGTCATCGCCTCTTTTGTCATCCTTGAAATATTTCATGTCCCCCTCACAGGGCTTTTGGCTTCCGGTGCTGTCGGCGGTATTGCCATCTCCCTTGCCGGTAAAGATGTCATCAGCAACTTCTTCGGAGGGTTGATGATCTATATTCACCGCCATTTCGTCGTCGGCGACTGGATCAAATCACCCAATAAGGGGTTTGAAGGCGTTGTGGAGAACATCGGCTGGTATTTAACGCAGATCCGCACTTTCGAAAGGCGCCCGCTCTTCATCCCCAACTCAGTGATCACCGACGCCATCATCGAAAACCCAGGCAGAATGTACAACAGGCGCATCAAACACGACATCGGAATTCGCTATCATGATATGAAAATTGTCAGGCCCATTGTCGAGTCCATCGAAAAAATGCTCAAAGAGCATCCCGCCATCGACCAGAATCAGTATTTGATGGTGGATATGATCGAATTTGGACCCTATTCCGTCAAGATATCGGTCTACTGCTTCACAAAAACCACCGATTGGCAACAGTGGCGTCAGGAGCAGCAGGACGTGCTGCTAAAAGTCGCCGGCATCATCACCGATCACGGCGCCGAAATCGCCTTCCCAACAAACTCCGTCCACCTCCATACCGAGACAGCCTCTCCGGAAATCCCAGCTTTTTCCACTCCCGATAGTGTTAACTAGTTACAACAACTTAGCGCCGGGGAAAACCGTCCCCGAGTGGTAAAACCACTCGTCTCCGATCTTTTCGAAACGGCTCTCTTCAGTGAATGTGGCGTCGCGCCCGTCCTGCATCAGGTAGGCGATAAAAGTGACAAAAGCAAGATCGCCTGACTCTTTAACATCCCGGACATCGAGCTTTTGAAATGTTGTATCGCGAGAAAAATCCTCTAGCTCCTCTTTCGAAGGCTTCGCCGTATCGGGATGGGTCGTTTTCAAAATATAATCAACAAGGCCAAGCGCGTAGGCCGAATAACGCGAACGCATCAAAGCTTCAGGCCCCGGAAGGCTGTCTGCCTTCATGAAATTTTCTGCAGCAATCCCGGTACAACTTTCCGCTGCACAGGGACATGCCAAATCATTTGTCATAAATACTACCTAAGGTTACCATATTCTACAAATATGCGTAAATTCCTGATTCTATTAATTCTTATTCCGGCTGCGATATTCATCATCCCGAAAACCATCGCAATGCGTTCGATCGCTCCTGAGCAGAGTGAGCTTTTTTTAAAAGAAATCGTCGAGAAGGTCATACCGGTAAAGATTTCCGGGGCGCCGACAGCCTCCAATCCCGCGCTTATCCATTTTGAGGACCATTATCTCATGGTCTTCCGTTATGACAAACCCGTCGGGCTTTCGGTGAAAAAAATCTGGAAGAAAACATCTCCTTATTTAGGAATCGTCGAACTGGATAAGAACTTTCAGCCAATCGCCCCTTTTCAGCAGCTGAATACCCGGGAAGACCGCCCTGAAGTGACCATGCAGGCAGAAGATCCGAGGCTGATCGATCTTGGAGAAAAAGTCTTTCTCATTTTTAACGATATCAAGGAAGGGACAAAATTCGGAAACCGCTGGATGTATATAGCGGAAATCAAACGCAAGAAGAAGGCGTTTACTCTCGGCAAAATCCACCACATCAAACCGCCCAACCGCCCCGCAAGGGTTGAAAAAAACTGGATGCCTTTCATTTATAAAGATGAGCTCTATATGGTCTACCAGCCGTCGCCACACGAAGTCTTCAAAGTCAATCCGGAAGACGGCAAAGTCGAAAAGCTGTTCATCACCGAAGCCGATTTTCATTGGCCGCTGGGGGAAGTCCGCGGAGGGACCCAAGCCATTGAATTCGAGGGGCGGTATCTGACATTTATGCACTCGTCAGTTTGGACTGAGCCGACAGTTTGGCGTAAAAATCCCATTCGTTATTATTTCATGGGAGCGTACACCTTTGAAAATAACCCCCCTTTTGCCGTTACCTCCTACACACCGGGGCCCCTTCACCATCCCGAGTTTTATCTGGCGCGCAATTGGAAAAGAGTCGTCTTTCCCAGCGGACTCGTGAGCGATAAGTCTTATTTTTACGTCGCTTACGGAGAAAATGACCGGCACATCAACATCGCCGTTATTGATAAACAACGACTTAAGGAATCCCTTATCCCTTTATCCCATACTTCCAATTAGACTTCCCATAAGTTATAAGGAGATTTATGGGAAATACAGAGAATTATGAACGGTTGACGATTGCTTTCGATCTGCTCCATACGGGAGTTTGGGACTGGAACCCGTCCTTAAACACACTTTATGGGTCAAAACAGTTCTTCTCGATTTTAGGGTATCGGCAGCCCCCGAAAACTTTCTCGCTTAAAGATTTTCTTGAACATATTCATAAGGACCATAGAGCTAAGGTACGGCTGACGCTTGAAAAGCATAGTGAAGAAAAAAACAATTTCGATTTTGCTTTCCTCCTTCGCGCCGAAAACGACATCTGGCTTCATACAACAGGAGAAGTCTTCGAGTCGGGTCGCATTGTCGGCACAGTCACCGATATCACAGAGCAAAAACTTTCAGACATCGCCCTTCGCGAAAGCGAAGCGACCTTGGAAAACCTCTTGATCATCACCTCCGATGAAAACCTGACATTCAATGAAAAGGTCTTGTCGCTTCTTAAAATGTGCCAAATGAGCCTTCAGATGGAAAGCGGGGCTTGTGGAAAAGCAAGCAATGGAATCATCAAAATTCTCCACCGCATCAGCCTTTATGAAAGCCTTCAATCGGAAGCTATGGGGCCTTTGGCAAAAAATGGCATAAAGGAAATGCTTCAAACAAAACAGCCTGTTTCTTACAGAAAGGCAGAAAAAAACGAAAGCGGCTCTTTTATTGGGGCGCCTATCCTCGCCGAGGATAGAGTATTCGGGGCCGTCTGGTTTTCAAGCCGTGAAAAAAGGGAGAGAAAATTTACAAACCGCGATTTTTCTTTGGTGCAGATTATTGCTCAATGGATAGGAAATTCTCTTGTCAATTTTAATACGCAAAGGATCCTGGAGATCGAAAAGGAAAAATCCGACAGCGCCAATAAAGCCAAAACAGAATTTCTCGAAAACATGAGCCATGAAATCCGAACGCCATTAAACGGCATTATCGGAACGGCCAACCTCCTGCTGGATACCCCTCTCAATAAAAAACAATCCTCCTATGTCATGGCGCTTCTCAAATCATCCGATGTTTTACTTTCCCTGGTCAATAAGATTCTCGATTACTCGAAAGCTGAAATCGGACAAATCGAGCTGGAAGAACACCCTTTCAACCTGGAGACTTTTATCAAAGAGATCCTTCAAGCTGCCGAAAAAAAGGCTGAAGGAAAAGATCTCGAAGTGCAACGCCATATGGACATGGATATTCCCGAATATCTGATCGGCGATTCTATCCGGATAAGACAGGTTATCGAGAGCCTGATCGAAAACGCATTCAAGTTTACAAGCAAAGGGCATGTCCGCCTTGAGGTCCGGCCCCTCCAAATCAATGACGTCGATGTGGAGCTGCAATTTTCAGTAAAAGACACAGGCATCGGCATACCCGAAGCTATGCTCGCCTCCATTTTTGATAAATTTCATCAGGCAGACAGCTCGACTACAAGAAAATACGGCGGACTTGGACTTGGACTTGCCATTTGCAAAGAAGTGGCAAAAATACTTGGAGGGGAGCTTGGAGTAGAGAGCACTCCGGGCATCGGCTCTAAATTCTGGCTTTCGGTCCCTTTAAAAATCGACCAGAAAGCGTTTGTCTCTCCCTACAAGGTCCAATCCCTTTCAGATTCCAAAACAAGTTCAAAAAATAAAGAGAACTCTATATCGGCAAATCACTGCCAAATCCTTATCGTCGACGACAATCCCGTCAGCCTTGAAACCCTGTCAGATATTCTCGAAAGCTGCGAATGTCTTGTAACTCCTGCAAGAGGCGGCACAGAAGCGGTCAATCTGGCAAAAATTGGGACCTACGACCTCATTTTTATGGATTGCCGCATGCCCCATATGGACGGTTTTAAGGCAATGCAGCTCATTAGATTCTATCAAAAAGCCAAAGGCATTCCCAAAACGCCGATCATCGCCCTAACAGCCCATCTGCTCGACAAGGAAAAGGAGAAATCCTTCGCGGAAGGGATGGATGACTACCTGTCAAAACCTTTTGAAAGAGATGATATTGTCAACGCCCTTTTCAAATGGGTGCCTCATAAAATCACCCAAAATAATGAAACAGTCCTCAAACATTTGAAAAAGTATTTCGGCAGCCAGTTCCCTAAAATTATTAACGCCTATTTCCAAACGGCTGAAGAGCTTATCAAATCCATTGAAGAAGGAATTGAATCAAACAACCCTTCGAAAATTTCTCTATCGGCACGCACATTGCAATGCTGCAGCGCCCAGATCAGCCAGCACTTTATCGAAAAACTTGCGGAAAAAATCGACGCTGCCTGCCGCGAAGAAGACAAAAAAGTTCTAAAGAAAGATATAAAAACCTTAAAAGCAACTTTGAAAAAGCTGAAAAGCTGCTATGAAAAAATAGTTGTCAAAGGGTAAAAAATGAGAATAAATAAAAAGTTAACTCTTTTTTATTTTCTGACCTTGGCCACAGCAGTCATTACTGTAGCTGTCATAGGTCTTTTTGCCTACTTCTATCGAGACTTTATTATGTCCGGGATCTCCCTTGGAATTATAGGCTTCATTTTTCTTGCCATTGTTTACCCGTTTTTTTCAAGGCTCAAAGAAACCGACAAACAGCTGACTGATAAAAACGAAGAGTTCAGGATAATTTTTAACAAGTCGCACGACTGCATTTTCGGCTGCAACGAAGAAGGGCGCATTCTGGCTGTCAACGATCGTGTGGAACATGCTCTTAGCTATAAACCTGAAGAGATCATCGGAACCAGACTGTTTTCCCACTTTGTTGAACTTCCCGAAAGCAAAAACATCACTGATTTGTTAAACGAAAATTTTGAGATCACGCTGATTAAAAAAGACGGATCCTATATGCCCGGAAAACTTCTCATGTCCAGATGCGGTAAACGGGTGACAGCTTTTATCGAAGAGACGACCCTCCTCAAAGAAGCGGAAAGAGATATTTTGGATATCACTCGGCAATACAAAGAATCCGAAGAACGCTACGATCTGGCCACCCAAGGCTCCTCGGTGGGAATCTGGGACTGGGATCTAGTCAACGATCATTTCTATGCCTCCAATGTTTGCTACGACATGCTGGGGTTCCGCCGAGGCGACCTCCCCGAGATTTTTGCCTCTTTCGTCGGCCTTCTTCATCCTGAGGACAAAGAGAGGGTCGTAAAAGCCGTAACAGACCATTTAAAAGACCATAAAGTATACGACATCGAATATCGCATCCGCCATAAACAGGGCCATTACCCCTGGATACACGCCCGCGGCCAGGCGATTTGGGACAACGAAGGAAGAGCCTATCGAATGGCAGGCTCTATTGATGACATCAATTCTAAAATCGAATCCAAAAAAGTGCTCGAGCAAAACGAATCATCCCTTAGGCATCTATATACAGTTACCACTTCCCCAAACCTCACTTTGGAGGAAAAAATCAATTCTTTGCTCCACCTGTGCCATCAGCGGTTTCAAATGAAATTTGGAGCTTTCGGCTGCTGCAAAGATAGCCGGGTGGTGATCCAAAACGTAATCACTGCCGACGGCAGCCTGCTTCCTGGAGACACATTCAATCAATCCAGCTCCTTTTTAGCCCCGATCATGGAAGAATTGAAAGCGATTCAAATCAACGACATCCGGCAAACAAAATGGAAAGACACTCCCTGCATAAAAAAACGCAATATCAGCTCGTATCTTGGAGTGCCGATTTTTGTCGACGGCAAGCCCTATGGCGCCCTTTGCTTTTTTAATTCCTCTGAAGAAAAAATCGAGTTAACCAAACAGCAACTAACATTCCTCAATATTGTCGGAGCCTGGATAGGGATGGAAATTTCCCGCAAGCGCTATCAACAAACGCTCAAAGAAGAAAAAATCAAAGCTGATGAGGCAAATCGCGCGAAAACAGAATTTCTTCAAAACATGAGCCATGAAATCCGCATCCCCATGAACGGGATCATGGGCATGGCCTACCTCTTAATGGATACCGACATAAACGACCGGCAAAAAAAATACGCAAACGGAGTGCTATCCTGCTCGGAAAACCTTTTGTCAATCATCGAAGATATCCTGGATATCTCACGGATAGAGACGGGGAAAATCGGCTTGTACAAATCGTCTTTCAGCCTTAAAGAACTGATCTTCGATACCACGAAACAAACGGCTGCATTTGCGAAAAAACAAGACATAAACTTTTTTCTCCGCTACGATCCCAAGGCGCCGGAATTTTTTATCGAAGACCAAAAGCGGATCGGGCAGATCATCGGGAATCTGCTCACAAACGCTCTTAAGTTTACCTCCGATGGATATATTTATGTCGATGTCCAAATGACAAACGAAACAAATGATGAGGCGGCGATCAAAATTTCCATCGAAGATACAGGTATTGGCATCCCCGAAGACAAGCAGCAGGTTATTTTCGAAAAGTTTCAGCAGGTTGACTCGTTATCATCTAAAAAATATGGAGGGCTTGGCATCGGTCTTTCGATATGCAAAAATCTTGCCTCCTTCATGAATGGGGAATTAGGACTCAAAAGCCGGCCTAATGTCGGATCGACATTCTGGCTGGCTCTCCCGATGAAAAAAGACCCTGAAAAGCCGAAGGAAAAAATCATCTCCCATCGGATGAATGGAAAAACTGCCTGCCTGATAACCGATAGTGAAATTCTCAGCCGGATCATTGCCGAACAGTTCGAGGAGTTCGGCATAGCCTGCCTATCTACAAATAATCTTCAAGGACTTTTCAACAATCTGAAAGCAGCCAAAACTTTCCGGCCAATTGATATCGTCATTATTGATGAGTTGATTTTGGACAAGGAATCGGAAAGAAATATCAAAGGCATACAGTCTCTAAAATCATTTATAAATACTCCTTTTATTTTAATTGAGCACAGTTTTGCCGAAGCTCCATTGCATCGGCAAAACAAGTGGAGCGCCATCCTGACAAAACCTTTTCTTGCAGATGATCTCTTAGAAGAAGCCGATTCGCTGCTTTATGAACAAAGAGAAGAACCCAAACAAGTGAAACTAGAAGATATCCCACTTGTGTCCAAAATAAAAGAAACGCCTCATATTCTAGTTGTTGAAGACGATCCCGTCAGTCAGCAAGTGATTGGCGAAATGCTAACAAAATGGGATTTCCGGGTCTCCATTGCAGGCAACGGAAAAGAGGCCGTGGGCATGGCTAAGTCGCATCGCTACAACCTGATCCTGATGGACTGCGTGATGCCGGAAATGGACGGTTACGAAGCGGCAAAAACCATTCGGGAGCTGGAGAAAGACAAAGGCATGCAAAGAACTCCCATTGTAGCCCTGACAGCGCGTTCCGAAAGAGGAGAAGACCAAAAATGTTATGACGCCGGCATGGACGGCTATATCAAAAAACCCATTCGGAAGCCGGCCTTGCAAAAGGCCTTGAAAAAATGGATCGAAAAGTCTTAAAATCGACACCTCCATGATAAAAAAACAGACAGAAGCATTCAAGTGGTTGGAATTCTCCCTGCTTCAGGAGTTTCCCCGCCTGAGCCACAGCATCTCCCTAAGGGACTTTAAGCCCCAGTGCTGTCCTGCCCTCGCAAAACAGGTCCACGGAACAAAAATCCTCAAACTGCCCGCTATGCCGCCGCTAGTCGGCGATGCCCTGACCACCAATGAGAAAAACCTTCCCATCGCTATCAAACATGCCGACTGCCAAGCAGCGCTCATCTACGATCCTATCTGCCATGCAGCCAGCTGCGTTCACTCCGGATGGAGGGGAAGCATACAAAACATTTATGGCAAAACAATTGCTCAAATGCAAAAAGATTACGGCTCAAACCCCGCTGACCTCATCATGTGCATAGGCCCCAGCCTCGGACCGGACCATGCCGAATTTATCCACTACAAAACAGAGATCCCCGAAGAATTTTGGCCATTTAAGGTCAAACAAAATCATTTTAATTTTTGGGAAATCAGCCGAAAACAGGCGCTCGATGGCGGCATCCTTGCCCATCATTTGGAAATCGCAGGAATCTGCACTTATGAAAACGAGAAAGAATTTTATTCCTATCGAAGAGACAAAACGCATAGCAGACACCTCACGATTATCACCCTCCTATGAAAAAAACCTTTTTGCTTGCAGCTATCTGCTCTCTCATCTGTATTAACTACTACATATTACGAAACTTAAAAGACGCGTTGATCCTCCCCGAAACCGGAGCCGAAGCCATCCCGTTTCTCAAGACTTGGGCCCTTCTTCCCTCCACAGTATTGCTGACAATGATCTTCACATGGCTTGCCAACCGCATGAGTCTAAAAAAATTATTTTTCACCGTCATTTCATTCTTCCTCATTTTTTTTGCCCTTTTCGCTTTTCTCCTCTATCCTCTTGGAGATGCCCTATATCTTCATAAAACTGCCGACTCGGTTCAATTTCTTTTTCCCGAAGGCTGGACCGGATTCACCTCATTGATCCGCTTCTGGCCTCTTTCCCTGTTTTATGTCTTTGCCGAAAGCTGGGCTACAATTGTCTGGTACATCCTGTTTTGGGGCATCGCCAACGAGATCATCGTTTTCGACGAGGCTAAAAAGGACTACTCCACAGTTATTTTAGCGGGAAATCTTTCAGCTATCATCGCCGGGGCGGCAGTGACGTTTTTAACCTTTTCCTCCTGGCCGCTGACTTTCAACATACTCACAATCCTCATCATCGGACTGGGTGCGGCGACGCTGATCCTCTTTTCCTTTCTGGCAGAAGACACCCCCGCGCTGCTGTACATCAAGCAAAGGAAAAAAATGAGTTTTATCGAATCAATTAACTTCGTTAGGCAATCTCCTTACTTTATCTCTCTTTTGCTGCTTGTTCTCGGTTTCAATCTGATCATTAATTTAAGCGAAGTCGTTTGGAAAGACCAGGTCGTGAACTTATACCCGAGCCCTGCTCAATACAACGCCTATATGAACAAAGTCTCTATCGCTATCGGAGTTGCATCCACTCTCATTACATTGGGCTTTCAACTGGGTAAACAAAGATGGACATCTATTGCCCTTATCACCCCTGTTGTCACTTTCTGCTCGGCTCTTTTCTTTTTTCTCCCCTTGATTTTTTCCGCAGCAGGAACACTTTTTCTCGGCACTTTACATATTGTACTCAGCCGCAGCAGCCGCTACACGCTTCTGGATCTATCGAAAGAGATGGCGTTTATTCCTTTTAGTTCCGACGAAAAGCTCAAAGCCAAGACCCATATCGACGGCATCGGCTCCCGCCTTGGAAAATCCCTGGGATCGGGAGTCTTCCAGGGACTTTTGCTGTTTTTGCCAAGCGTTTCCGCCTGTATTCCTCTTGTCTTCGTGATTTTAACCGGCATCGTCTTAACAAGCCTCTACAGCATCAATTTTATTGGGCAGGAGATAAAATCTGGCACTCTATAATTTTTATTGCTAAAAATACCTTCAATCCTCTTGACTAAAATAGGATTATAGCCATAAAATTAGTGTTTCAGATTAAAAAGGAGAACGTTATATGCGTAAAGTCAAACCTTTAGGAAATCGTGTTTTAATTAAGCGTTCGAAAGCTCAAACAACGAAAGGAGGCATCCTGCTTCCCGACTCGGCGCAGGAAAAACCCCGTGAAGGAGAAATTTTGGAAGCGGGACCCGGCAAAGTTGAAAAAGACGGAAGCCTGACCGCGCTCACTGTGAAAAAGGGCGACCGCGTCCTGTTCAGTTCCTACTCGGGAACCGAAGTCAAATGCCACGACGATGAAACCGAAGAGTATTTGATTATGTCCGAAGACGACATACTTGGAATTTTAAATTAGAACTGAGGAGAAGCGTCATTATGCCTAAATTACTGAAATTTAAAGAAGATTCGTTAAAAGCGCTCATCAAGGGGGTCAAAACCCTCGCCAAAACAGTCAAAGTCACCCTGGGACCGAAAGGACGCAATGTCGTGATCCAAAAAAGTTTCGGAAGCCCCTTATCGACAAAAGACGGCGTCACAGTCGCCAAGGAAATCACTTTAAAAGACAAATTTGAAAATATGGCGGCGCAGCTGGTGAAACAGGTGGCTTCCCAAACATCCGACAACGCCGGAGACGGCACGACAACTGCCATCGTTCTTGCCGAAGCCATTATGACATCTGCTGTTAAAAGCGTCAGCGCCGGGGCCAATCCCATGTACCTGAAAAAGGGGATCGACCAGGCTACTAAAATGCTCATCGACGCTCTTGACAAGCTGGCCACCCCCATCGAAACTGCCGAAGAGGTCAAACAAATCGCCACTATTTCCGCAAACAACGACCCCGAAATCGGCGGCATCATCGCTAAGGCCATGGAAAAAGTTGGAAAAGACGGTATTATCACAGTCGGCGAGTCGAAAACCCTCGACACCACTCTGGACGTTGTCGAAGGGATGCAGTTCGAAAGCGGTTATCTCTCTCCTTATTTTGTAACCAACCCGGAGAATATGACAGCCGAATTTGAAAACGCCAACCTCCTTTTAGTCGAGAAAAAACTCTCCTCGGCAAAAGAACTGGTCCCCGTTTTGGAAAAGGCCATGCAAAAAAATCCGAGGCCTCTTGTAATCATTGCAGAAGATATTGAAGGTGATGCCCTTGCAACACTGGTTGTAAACAAAGTCAAGGCCGGCCTTCCTGTCTCGGCTGTGAAAGCGCCTGCATTCGGAGACCGTAGAAAGGCCCTGCTTAAGGACATCGCGATCCTGACAGGAGCGACTGTCATCTCCGAAGAACTTGGCATGAAAGTCGAAGACGCCGATCCATCGCACTTCGGCAAAGCCAAGACTATCAAAATCACAAAAGAAGAAACCACTATCGTCGATGGTGCAGGAGACGCCGGCAAAATCCAAGAGCGCGTCGCTCAGATAAAAAACGAAATCAAAAACAGCACTTCATCCTACGATAAAGAGAAGCTGGAAGAGCGGCTGGCAAAACTCGTCGGCGGCGTCGCCATTGTCAACATCGGCGCGGCAACCGAAACCGAAATGAAAGAGAAAAAAGCCCGTGTCGAAGACGCGCTGCACGCCACCCGTGCCGCTGTTCTTGAAGGTATCGTGCCCGGCGGCGGAGTCGCCCTTCTTCGCGCTTCAAGCGCTTTGGAGAAACTCCATACCGACAATGACGACATCAACACCGGCATCAGGGTTGTCCTGGAAGCAGCAAGCGCTCCGCTCACCGAAATTGCCAACAACTGCGGCAAAGCGGGTAATCTGGTCACCGAAAAAGTGAGAGAAGGCAAAGGAGCTTTCGGCTACAACGCCCTCACCAATACCTACGGCGACCTTATCAAGGAAGGAGTCATCGATCCGGTACGCGTCACCAAGCAAGCGCTTGCCAATGCTGCCTCTATCGCCGGACTGCTGATCACAACGGCCTGCATGGTCACCGACAAGCCCGAACCCAAATCAGAAGCCGCTCCCGACATGGGAGGAATGGGAGGAATGGGAGGTAATGGGAGGTATGGGAGGTATGGGAGGAATGGGAGGAATGGGAGGAATGGGCTTCTAATGCCGACCTACGAGTACCAATGCACAAGCTGCAAAAAGCGGCTCGAAGTTCTTCAGAAGATCAGCGACGAGCCGCTTAAAGACTGCCCTCAATGCAAAAATCCCGCCCTTAAAAGAGGTTTTGGCGGAGGAGTCGGCCTCTCATTTAAAGGATCAGGATTCTACATCACAGATTATTCACAGGAAACCGAAGAGAAAACTCCTTCTTCTTGAACGCTTCTAAATTTACCGGTTCAATCAGCAACTCCCACCGTAACGACCACCTTTTAGCTCCGCTTATGAGCCACTTGCAAAATTCCAGAAAAATCGATTTTTGAGCTATTTTGTAGTCTTTTTCCATCTTCTTTTATCGTCATATCGTTCTCATCGCTTTAGGCTCTTTATGTCAAGCGCATGCAGCCATTTACGTGAAATAATAATTTAAAGTCATTATTTTAACCCGTGATTGTAACCTAATCTCGTTCGCCTCAGTGATTTTAGTGATTCAGATGTGAACTTACGTGATGAAGAGTAAGCTCTTTAGAGCTTACCGAGGAGGGTAAGTTTGCAGATGGATTGCTAAGATTGAGGCGAACGAGATTAGGTCACAATCACGGGTTTAAGCACAAAATGAACATGGTAGGTTTTTAGGAGCGGTTAACTTCCACGCTCTTCGAAGTATTGAAGAGTCCTCCAGCCTATATAAAGAAGGGGAATGGAGAAAAAGAGATAAATAAACCAATAATTGGCGTTCCACTTCAGGACGAAAACACCATCTTTGGAAAAGAAGTAAAGAACAAAGCTAAAAAGAAGAAACATCGAACCTGCCAAAAGGAAAATAAGAGGAAGGATCACACCGCGAATGTCTTCCGATCCCTTGAAAACCTCTTCGGATTCAAGCTCTTCGATATTATACTCTTCATTTTCGGATTGATAAGGAGGTTTTGGAGGTTCCTTATCCTCATAAGTGTCAGTAGTTTGATAAGGGGAAGGCGGGGCTTCCTGCTCGTGATCTTCAAGATCTTCTTCTTCGGGATGGAGGTAAACGCCGCAGTATATACAGTTTTCCGAACTGCGATCCACCACTCCTTCGCAATTCCAACAAAGCTTTGTTTTTTTTGTTGCGGTCATAATAATTAAGTCCTAAGCTTAGAAGGCAATGTCTTCAGTGCTGTCTCTAATGGTTTTTATGAATTAAATTCTCTTTTTCATGCAAGAATTTAATTGGCGACCTCTTCCCTGGCGCCGCAGCATTTTTTATATTTTTTTCCGCTGCCGCAGGGGCAGGGGTCATTGCGGCCGGGCCCTTTCATGACTTGAACAGGAGCAGATTTTTCCCCTTCGACCCCCTGCTGCAGTGCTGGCTGGCCTTCAGCGGACTGTTCAAGCGGATCTACAAGGGATCTCTCTTTTTCCATCTGCATCTGACCTAAAATGGCCTCGAGTTGGGAGGTATTGACAGCCATCAGCTCGAACTTAAAAAGATTTTGAGCGATCGTAGTGCGGAGATTGACGCTCAGCTCATGGAAGAGCTGAAAGGCTTCATGTTTAAATTCCATAAGAGGATCGCGCTGCCCGAACTGACGCAAAACGACGTCGGATCGAAGATGATCCATCGAAAGGAGGTGACGCTGCCACAACCTGTCGACTTCCCGTATCATCAGATTCCTGACAGCGTATTCGACCGGATTATCCCTGTCTGCAGGAACGGGATTTGCGGGATCGACAAATTTTTCGACTTCGCGCTCGCACTTTTCCCGAAAAGCCCTAGTCGCCTTCCCGGAAGCCAGACCGGCAATATCGTCTGTACTGTAGTCGTCGCTGTCGAATTCATCTTCTTCTATCTTGATAGGGAAGTGGGCAAGGAGCCACTCGCGGAATCCTTCGCTATTCCAGCCCCCTTCGACCGCGCGGCTGGAAAAATAATCCTCAGCACCCTGATAAACCACATCCTCAAGGACTTCACAGGCCAGATCGATCACTTGGGGATTGCAGAGAATGTCGTTGCGGAAGGAATAGATTTCCTGCCTCTGTTTATTCATCACATCATCATATTCGAGAGTATGCTTACGTATGGTGTAATTCCTTTGCTCCACCCTTTTTTGAGCGGTTTCGATCGAGCGGTTCAGAATTTTTGCGGAAATGGGCTCCCCTTCGGGCGGTCTGAATTTCTGGAGAATCGCATTGAGTCTGGGAGAGGCAAAAAGGCGCATAAGCGCATCTTCAAACGACACATAAAACTTGGAGCTTCCCGGATCTCCCTGGCGAGCGCTCCGCCCCCTAAGCTGACGGTCGATGCGGCGGGATTGGTGGCGGGTGGTGCCGATGACGTAAAGGCCTCCGTTAGACGCAATCCCTTCGCCTAGCTTGATGTCGGTTCCCCGGCCAGCCATGTTGGTCGCGATTGTAATCGCACCATTTTGTCCGGCGTTGGCGACAATTTCCGCTTCCCGCGCGTGATTTTTCGCATTCAAAACAACATATTCCAGACGATTCTGCCTGAAAATCCTCGCGAGCTTTTCCGACACTTCCACCGACTCGGTTCCGATAAGAATCGGCCTCCCTTTTTCATGCTCGACTTTGACATCGGAGAGAATCGCATTGTATTTTTCCCGCTCGGTCATATAGATCTCGTCATTACCGTCTTCGCGAATGCAGGGCTTGTGCGTCGGAATGGGCAAGCACTCGAGTTCGTAAATCTCTTTGAACTCAGCCGCTTCGGTAATCGCCGTTCCCGTCATTCCCGATAGTTTGCCGTACATGCGGAAGAAATTTTGCAGGGTAATCGTCGCATACGTTTGCGTCTCGCGCTGAATGGAAACTCCCTCTTTTGCCTCAATCGCTTGATGCAGTCCGTCGGAAAAACGGCGGCCGGGCTGAGGGCGTCCCGTATTTTCGTCGATGATGACGATCTTGCCGTCTTGAACGATATAGTCGACATCCTTTTCCATCAAAAGATGGGCTCTTAGCATCTGCCGGACATTGTGGGCTCTCTCCTTCCTCTTGGCATCCTCGTCCTGAACGGCGACTTTTCGCTGCATTTTCTCTTCATCGCTGAGCGACGGATCGCCGTCGATTTTCAAATACTCGTGGCTGATATCCATCATAACGAAGTCGTCGTCGCGGCCCTCCCCGGCAATCTCTCCCCACGTCGCTATGCCGCGATCGGTCAATTCATATTCGCTGCCCTTCTCATCGACAATGATATAGAGATCGGCCAAAACCTGGGCTTTTTCCCTTTTTCCCTGCTCTCCATGATAATAGAGGTCGATATTGTCGATGGCAGCTCTTAGGTCGGGATCTTCCTGCATCCGTTTGACCACCTTGTGGCGCGGGGTTCCCTTGCTGACAATCCACAATTTTCTAACAGCTCCGTCGATCTCTTCATCCGAGGGGCAAAGAGACCCTTCCAGATCCCTTTTATCCAAAACACGCCTCGCTTCGGTGGCGAGCCGGTTGCAAAGGTCACGCTGGCGGCGCACCAGCTCGTTGACGCTTCCCTTAAGATCTCCATACATTTGGTAGCTTTCAGGCGCCGGACCAGAAATAATCAGAGGCGTTCTGGCCTCGTCGATCAGAATGGAATCGACCTCGTCGATAATCGCAAAATAATATCCCCGCTGCACCTGCTGCTCTTTGCTGGCCGCCATGGAATTATCGCGAAGGTAGTCGAAACCGAATTCCGAGGCCGTGCCGTAGACAACGTCGCATTCGTAGATTCCTTTGCGCTGCTCCATCGGCGTACCGTTCGTCAAAGCGCCGGTCTTCAGTCCCAGCCACCTCAATATCGAGCCGGTCCACTGGCAATCCCGTTCGGCAAGGTAATCGTTGACAGTCACAAGGTGAACAGGCTTTCCGGTCAGGGCGTTGAGATAAAGGGGAAGCGTTGCCGTCAGAGTCTTTCCCTCTCCGGTCTGCATCTCGGCAATCGTCCCGTCGTGCATGGCGATGGCTCCGATCAACTGCACATCGTAGGGAACCATATCCCATTTTTGGTCATAGCCCGAAACATGGACCTCGGCGCCGACAAGCCTTCGGCAGACGTCTTTTACGACCGCATACGCCTCGGGAAGAATCTGGTCGATGGGCTCGCCTTCCTGCAAACGCTTTTTAAACTCATCGGTTTTGGCTCTGATCTGCTGATCGCTAAGCGACTGAAACTCTTCTTCAAGTTTATTGATATCCTTGACAATTTTGCGGTATTTTTGGACCGCGCGGTCCTGCCATGTACCAAATATTTTTTTTATGAACGATACCATGGGATTCCTTCTCCATTATTAAGTATAAATTGTAACTCAAAAACTTGTTTTCTACAAGTTAACCATCATTTATAATAGGTCTGAATACAATATAGGAGACTTAAGTTATGATGCGTTCTGCCAACCCCGCCTTGACACAAGGCACCTTTTCGGGCTTAAGAAGCCATGCTCAGCTAAACAATGCGATGACAGTCGGGGGAACTGTCTTGAAAACATTCATCCTGCTCGGATGCGTCCTGCTGACTGCCGGATATACCTGGGGGCTTTTTCTCAAGTCGGGAAACCCGGCAGCCCTAACCCCTTGGATGATTGGAGGGATTATTGGAGGGCTGATCGCCGCAGTCGCAACGATTTTTAAAAAAGAATGGGCCCCCATTTCCGCTCCGATATATGCTCTTTTTGAAGGGCTTTTCCTCGGTAGCATCTCATCGATTCTCAACGCCCAGTACCCGGGAATTGTCATTCAAGCCGTCGCCCTAACATTCGGCACGCTGGCAGTGATGCTTTTTGCCTACTCGACAGGACTGATAAAGGCCACAGAAAAATTTAAACTGGGGGTTATCGCTGCAACCGGCGCCATTTTCCTCGTCTACTTTGCCTCCCTGATTATGAGTTTTTTCGGAATTAATTTCGGATTCATTTACGGCAATGGATGGACCGGCATCGGCTTCAGCATTGTCGTTGTGATCATTGCCGCGCTAAATCTCATTATCGACTTCGACGTGATTGAAAAAGGATCCACGGCCGGCGTTCCGAAATACATGGAATGGTACGGCGCCTTTGCGCTGATGGTCACTTTGGTTTGGCTCTATATAGAAATATTGCGGCTGCTCTCCAAAATCCGTTCCAGCCGTTAGGAAGTCATGGGCTGGCCCATGCGGCACAAAATTTCGCGCCCCTTTTGGGAATAAGCGAGAAGGTCGGAGCTGAACACCGCTTTTCCGGGCTCAAAAACCAGCGCGACCGCCGAACCGCCAAAAGAAAAGTAGCATTTTTCCATCCCCTTTTCAACGGGGCGGTTTGGCTCATAGGTTTGATGGATTAAACCGACATTAGTCGCCCCGATTTCAATCATAAGGATTTTTCCGTACTTCTCAGTCTCCAGTTCGCAAATAGAACGTTTGTTTTCGGCAAGGGCCGAAAGGCTTGCAAGCGGGTTTACCGAATAAAGCGGACCGTTGATGATTCGGGACTCCGAGGGGAGCCCGTCGCAGGGAAAATGAACCCGGTGATAATCGGGAGGGGCCAGGCGGCCGATCGCTAGACTCCCGTTTTCATACCTTTTAGCAAGCCGGCAATCTTTAAGAAATGTCTCGAGAGAAAATTTCTTTCCCTTGATAACAAATCCCGTAGAAGAATCAATATTCCGGAAGAACATATACCGCCCGTCAGCGGGGATAATAGCGGCATCTCCCTTGGCGATCAGGCGGGACCCCGCCCGCAGTTTCCGGGTAAAAAAATCATTGAAAGAGCGGTATTCATCCACCTGTTTTTCAAATTGGGACATGTCGAGTTCGAACTGCTTCACAAATCCCGCAATTTTCCATCTGCTCAGAGGAAACGATTGAACCCAACCATAGAGAATTGAACAAAGGGGGAATCGACAAACCAGAAACTGCGCCGTTTTTTGGTACCAGCTATCGCCCGTGATAAAGCGGAGGGCTTTCTCGCCGTAGATCCTTTCCGTTTCAATCTGTCCCGTTTCCCGGTTAATCACCTCAATCATATTCGCTTCTCGGCAATACTGGAAAAAAAAGTTAAGAAAATTAAAAATTTTATTCCTGTCATCATTAAAAGGGTATCATAAAGAAAGTCTAAAGCTCAATCGATATTGTTTTAAAATCGCTCTATATCTTATAATTTTCATTCACTTGCATAATCACTAAAGGAGAACCGAAATGTCCAAAGTGTCCAAAGCCCAATCAGTGCCAACAGCTTTACTCCGTCCTCTTCGCCACCCCGACAATATGCTTTACACACTCTGGACCAAAAAAAGCATAAAAGCCACCGCCAAGACAGTAAAACTGGCCGCCGCCGCCTTCAATATGCTCAGCTTGACCTTTAAAAGCGTCCCTGCATTACCCCAGCTGAAAACAACAAGCACTGTAATCGACATGACAAGTAAACTTTTTGTGGACAGCTACCGCCTCGCTCGCGGATTCATCAATAGAGATATCTTCAAACCGGGAAAAGATAAAAATGAGCCTGCCAATACAGTCGGTATCGACTACAAATATCAAATCCCCTACGTCGTGAAAATTGTCGCGTTGACTGTCGCCACTCTGGCCACAGCCTATATCGCGGTAAAAACCTGTTTTGTCCCGCAGGTGGCCATTCTCGGACAGGCATTCACCACATACACAGCAAAGATTGCTTTTGCTATCGGCGGCAATAATCTCGCGTCAGTCGCCAATTGCCTCACATCCATCAGCCTAAACACCGTAAGAAACGTCAGTTTGATTGTTTTCCTCGGAATCTCAGGTTACCAATGCGTGAACAAAGTGAGGGCAGAGATGAAAAGAGCTAAAGAAGAGGGCAGAAAAGTCAACTGGGGCGAGGTGGTCTTGCAAGAACTCAAAAGCGTTGAGAACCTTGGAAAAATTGCCGTCATCACAATGTGTCTCTTCGGCGCTCCAACTTTAATGATTGTCGGAACAGGACTTATTGTCGCCTACATTTGCGTGGTGACCGAATACCAAAATGCATTGCCGGATAAAACCTAAAATCTAATCTTATGGAATCCTTTATCCACCAACCCTATCAACCCGGAGAAACAATAGCCGCGATAGCGACGCCTCCGGGCGAAGGGGGGGTGGCGATAATCCGCATTTCAGGGAAAGAGGCCGTTTCAACTGCCGGCCGCATCTTTTCAGGACCTGTAGAAACTTATGATTCACATACTGCCCATTTCGGACACATCATCGATGAAAAGGGACGCCATATCGACGACGCCCTTTTGCTCCCGATGCTGGGAAAACGGTCGTTCACCGGCGAAGACACCGTTGAAATCCACTGTCACGGGGGCGCGCTCATCACCCGCCGCGTACTCGATGTCGTTCTGAAAGCGGGGGCCCGGCAAGCCTGGCCGGGAGAATTTTCCTTCAAAGCCTTTATGAACGGCAAACTCGATTTGGCGCAGGCAGAAGCCATACAGGCGCTCGTCTCGGCCAAAAATGAACATGCGCTAAACGCTGCCGAACAGCAGCTGCAGGGCGCTTTGTCTGAAAAAATTCGTTCGTTTCAAATCCGCCTCACCGATATCGCCGCGATGCTTGAGGCGTGGGTCGATTTTCCAGAGGAAGACATCGAGTTCGCAAGCATTGAAGAGGTTGTGAAACACTTGTCTGCCGTTAACGATGACATGAAAATTCTCAGCGAAACATTCCACGACGGAAGGATCGCCCAGAACGGCATCGCCCTCTGTCTGGTTGGGAGCCCCAATGTAGGAAAATCCTCTCTGATGAACGCCATGCTTGGCCGCGACAGAGCTATCGTGTCCCACATCCCCGGCACCACCCGCGACATTCTCGAGGACCATCTCCGTTTGAATGGCCTGAACTTTCGCTTAACCGACACCGCCGGCATCAGAGAGACCCAAGACCTCATCGAAAAAGAAGGAGTTGTCCGCTCGCAAAAAGCGATGGGTGAGGCCGACTTGGTCCTTCTCGTCCTCGACTTGCAAAAAGGGATTTCGGCTCTCGACCGCAAACTCTTCGACATGGTCCCGAGAAACAAAACCCTCGCCATTTGGAATAAAGTCGACCTGCCGCACGATAAACCTCCGTCTTTGCAATTTCCCCACACTGCCACAATATCGGCTAAAACAAAACAGGGATTCGATGCATTGAAAAAACAAATTGACGATATCGTCTGGACCGGGGGGCCCCCATCCTTTGAAGAAGTGCTGATCACCAACGTCCGCCACAAAGAAGCGATTGAAAAAGCTATATCTCATTGCAAAAACCTCATCGTTGGGCTCAAAGAGAGGCATTCTCCGGAATTCCTATCGCTTGACATGCGGCAGACGCTGTCAGAGCTCGGAAAAATCATCGGTATGGATATCACTGAAGATATTTTAAGCGCTATCTTCTCAAAATTTTGTATTGGAAAATGAAAAAAAAAGAAAAAGCAGCCCTCATTCAAAAAATACTCGACAAACATTTTCCCAATCCCCCCATACCCCTCGAACACACAGATAACTACACACTTCTGATAGCGGTCCTTCTTTCTGCCCAGTGCACGGATGCCAGAGTCAATCTGATAACCCCTAAACTGTTTAAAAAGGCCCGTACTCCGGAAAAGATGGTCACGCTGCCCGTTGACAAGATCGAAGACATTATACGCCCTTGCGGCCTGGCGCCGAGCAAAGCCAAAGCGATTTGGAACCTGTCCAAACAATTACTTGACAAGCACAGAGGGGAGGTCCCCGATACCTTTGAAGAACTGGAAGCCCTTCCCGGCGTGGGGCATAAAACTGCTTCTGTAGTTATGGCCCAGGCATTTTGCAAACCGGCTTTTCCTGTCGACACCCACATTCACCGCTGCGCCAAGAGGTGGGCCTTAAGTTCCGGAAAAAACGTCGTGCAAACGGAAAAAGATTTAAAAAAAGTTTTTCCCGAGGATTCATGGATCAAACTCCACCTGCAAATTATTTATTTTGCCCGCAAGTTCTGCCAGGCCAAAAAGCACGACCCTGCCAAATGTCCTATCTGCTCAAAAATCTCCGGTTGAAATTAAGTGATCATCCGGTTATGATTTTAGTCCGGACAAAATGTTAAAACTAGGAATTTAAACTCATGAGAAAACTATTGCTACCCCTTATATGCATTGTCGCAACCGGCTGCGGAATCAAGGTTGGCCCGCGCAATGTTAGGCAAGACAGCGTCTACTATAACGAGGCCATTCAGACCGGCGCTGACAGACAATTATTACTAAACATCGTCCGCCTTCGCTATCGGGATACCCCGTCCTTCCTTGACGTCGGCGTTGTTTCCGCCTCTTACGATTTCAAGCGATCGTTCAACAACGCATTTGAGACAGGCAGTGTTGATTTTCCAAGTGTTGGCTGGAAACCTGCGGTCGGCCTTGAGTACTCTGAAAAACCGACCACAACCTACAACCCCCTTACAGGGAAAAGTTTTGTCGAACAGCTTTTAGCGCCCATTAAGTTCGACACTTTTTTGCTGCTCAACGCTTCCGGATGGAAAACCGAGAGGCTCTTGCGCTGTTGCATCCAACGGATGAATAATGTGAGAAATGCCACGAGAGCATCGGGCCCGACGCCCCATACCGAGCCGGTGTATAAAGAGTTTCTCGAACTTGCAGAAATTTTTCAGGAACTGGACAACTACGACGCTCTTCACATCGATAAGAAAAAAGATGAAGAAGGGAAGCATTACTATGTTCTCCATATTGAAGAAAACCAAGCGAATCCGAATGTCATGAACAGATTTTGGGATATTCTTGAGCTGACGCCCGGAACCTATGAATTTTACCTGAGCCGGTATCACGGAAGGCATCACCATGGCAATGAAATCACCATTGAAACTAGGTCGCCGCTCAGCGTGCTCTATTACCTTTCTCATGGTGTCGCTGTGCCGATACGCGATGAAATGTCGGGAAGGGTCACACTGACAACCGATCAAATGGGGAATGTTTTTGACTGGGAAAATGTGCTCATGGATCTTTTTTCAGTTCACAGCCATCCCCTCAAACTCAAAAAAAACTGCTACCCCAGCCCATTTGTTTCAATCTGCTATCGCGGGTCCATCTTCTATATTGACGACAGAGATCTTTCGTCCAAATCGACGTTTTCTATGCTCACTCAATTGATGGCGCTCCAGAGCGGATGTCCGGATCAGCCGCTCCTGACGCTGCCGATCGCGCCGTCGCCATAATTGGTCGAAAAGGGAAGGGAAACCTTCCCTTTTTTTTGCCATAAGCATTCGACAATCTAAACCTTTTCTGAGCCAAAATCTCTCTCTGTGGTAGAAAAATTCATAGCAGACATATTGAGATTAAAAGAAATAGATTAGCTTGATTATATCTTTTAGGTACACTGCCCAGAGCTCTGTCAACTTAAAGATTTAGGATTGTTTGCGCTCGGCAAAGGACGGAGTGCGCAGGCAACTTGTTAAGTTGTCAAACACGAGCACAAAGCCGAGCGCAAACAATCCTAAATCTTTAAGTTGACAGAGCACTAGCCTCAAGTGCAACAAAACGGTACTATGGAGTCGTAAAAGTGACGAAATCACCCACTTGAGGTTTGACAATCGTCTGTGTATCGAAGAGCACAGAGTTAAAATAGGCTTTGATTTCCAAAGAGTCTGCACTATCTGAGACAGCTGCAACTCTCACGGTAAACTGCCGATCGCCAAGTGGATTGCTGGCAACTTCAGCTCCATTTGTGTTGACCTGTGAAAATTGCACAATTTTGCTGTTCTGATCCAGGATTTCGAGTTCATCGATTATATCCTCATTGTCCTTAAGATCGAAAGTAAGAAATGATTCACCCTCTTCAGAAACAATTTGTTCCGACTCTACACAATGGTCGTTATTTTTCGTCGCATAAATAGCTCCTACTGTAACACCGGCAATTGTTGCAGCTGCAGGAAATAGATATCTTCCAAATTTTTTGCGGGGTTTTTCATAATAACCGCATTCAGGCTCATAATAATTACCATACCCTCGATCATCGTAGTCATAGACCGGCTCATAATAATCACAATCATTGCTGTTATAGGCTGGCTCATAATAATCACAATCATTGCTGTTATAGGCTGGCTCATAATAATCACAATCATTGCTGTTATAGGCAGGGTTGGAATCATCATAATCGGGGTTATAAGGCATCGGACAACTAGCTGGCTTGGGAGCATTGACAGCAGATGTCATGGCATTTTTACGGGAGGGATGATAAGGTCCCGGAGGCGTTGCCAGACGAGATTTTCTGTACCAAACTTGCGGAGAATCATCTCGATCTTCTTGCGCGATTTTTTTATCTTTAGAGTTTGTTTGGCATCCCGCTTCGACACAGGCATGTTGTTCTTTGTTACAGATATGCCGGCTCTGATAACCCGAAACACCTCCTCTGTCATCCGCTGACAGCAAGGATGCAATCGTCAAAATTACGAGGAAGGAAATCTGAATCGTTTGATTTTTTAAAAACAAGGCATACTCCAATTTTAAAATCCAACATCCAAGCCGACAAAGAGTCCATGCAGAGCCAGATTGGATCCAAGCGATCCTGTTGAAACACCGATCTCATCACCGCTATCAAAAAACCTTCGAATTCGCGGAACATTCCACCATTCAAGAAATTCATAGCCTATGCGGGCTCTCAAAACCATTCCGCACCAATCTTTCTCATAGCTAAGTCCAGCCATGAGGTGGCATCCCGGAATGCAAATATCTGTACAATCTTTAAATGTAACCTTCACATCGGTAGGGAAGGATCCGGTTGTCACACGTCTTTGGGTATTGACTGTATCATTATTGCCGCCAACAACACTGAGCGAAGCGTTTGTAAACCACTTGATTCCATTGCAAATCGTATACCGGTATTCTGTTCCAATCTTGAGCCCCAAAGCAAGCACTTCGGAATCCCAACGTACTTTGTATGTGGCGGCGTCTTCAACAAATTCTCCGACGGCAAAAGAATCTGTGTCCTGATTGATTTTGATCCCCTCAATTCCCCAAAAAGGAATTAAAGAATTGCAAGGCCCGAAACATTTGAACTCATAGCGGAAGAGAACATCAAAGGATTGGTAACGAAATGTGTGGTTTGCGTCTATTTGCGTCATGCCGCCTATATCCAAACCGGCGTGATCGAGAGTGGAGAAAATCATCCCGCTAGGGACAGGAAGGACAACGCTTTCACTTGTTTTTGCCCAAAGCCATGTATAAGAGCCCCATACATCCCATCCGCACAAAATGTCTTTTTTGAGTCCATAAACGCGGAATCCCGGCTCAAAGCCATGGTCGAGATTTTCATAACTCCCCTTGGACGTTGTATTCGAAGTATTGGGATCGGTGTCGAATTTAATGGCGTAGTCGAGGTCGTTGAGGCAGGGTTTCCAATAAATAAAATCAGCTCCCACTTCGAATCCACTGCACCAGCAAACGCAAGGATTGCACAGTTTAGGACAGCAAGGATCGGATTCGTAAAGCGCTTGACCATATCCAAATGTTGGAGACAGAGAAAAAAAAACCAGAATGAGTGCAAGCTGTGTCTTAAGCGATGAAATGGTCATGAATTAGGTCTCCTAAACACTGAGGTTGAGATATTTTAGTTATATCAAGTTCCTTTTTTTTGCAAAATACAAATCAAATGCTAAATCCAACTCCCACAAATAATCCATGAAATCCTATTCGTGATCCGTTTACCGACGTCGACAAGCCAACACTTTCGGGAGCATCGGAAAGAAAACGGCGGATTTGAGGCATGTTAAACCACTGAATGAATTCATAACCGATCGTCACAAGAAATTCCCGTCCACAAGACTCAATTGTATAGTCGGCCCCTGCCTTCAAGTGAAGTCCTGGAGTGCAGACTTTATCGTCGGTATGAAAGAAAACGATTCTGGAATTGTTAACATCCTGCTGGCGATTGACACTCTTGTTGCACCCGCCAACTACAGTAAAAATACCTTGGGCAAAAAACTCCAGGCAGGATTGCAGATGAAAACGGTAATCGGCACCTATTTCCAGACCCAATGCCTCGTAGCACGATTCCCAGCGGACTTTAGCCCTTGTCACCTCGGCTTCAATACCGTTGGATTCAATAACCTGATCCAGTTTAACGCCCTCCAACCCAAAGAAGGGAAATAATTGATGGCAGGATGCCAGCTCGAAGACCTGTCCGAACTGAACCTCAAAAGTTTGATACTGATATTTGTGGCTCCCGGTAATTTGATTAAACGATTCAAAAAAGGTAATTGTTCCGGGATGGAAAATAGTCGGCACGACACTTTCAATCACTCCTTGGACATCCTGATTGTCTTTTCCCTGAAACCATGTGTAATTGAATCGCAAATCCCAATTGCAAAACACTCGTTCCGCCTCCAATCCGACGCGAAAACCGGGCATCCACCGGTGCTCGACGCTTTGATAGGAATTGTCCTGGAAAATAACGTCGGCGTCTATCCCTAAATCATCTGTTTTTATTGCGTAATCCAGATTGTTAAAGCAAGGAGTCCACCACAAGAATTCACCGGTAATCACAAACCCGTTTCCAACGCCCTTGCAGCAGGGATCGCAATTGGGAAATTGGCAAAAGCACTCCGGTTCGCAGCAGCAGTTAGAAGAGGTGCAGCAAGGACTGCAGTCCTGGGCTGCCGCCTCTGCAACAGCAAAAAAAAAGCAGGCGAGAATAATCGTCTTGATATATTTCAGAATATTTTGTGCCATTTTCTTAGCTCTCCTTATTATGCTTTAAAATCCGAAATCCAATCCTGCAAACAGGCCGTGCAATGTCAGGTTTGATCCGGTTGATAGTGTCGTAGAGTCGAGAAAAAGGTCTTCATTGCTGACATTTGCCCGACGGATTTTCGGTATATTCCACCAATCGAGGAATTCGTAACCTACTTGAAATTTGATTGCCTTACCGCACCATGAAAGTTCGTATCGAAGTCCCGCGGCCAAATGACAACCGGGAAGACATAGATCTTCACATTCCTTAAACGTGAATTTAACATCAACATCATCGTGATTTGTCAAGGTGTTGCATGAATCGTTAAATCCTCCGAGGACTGTAAAAGATCCTTTGAAAAACCACTGAAAATGGCAGGGGAGCAGAATGCGGTACTCCGTTCCAAGCTTAAGACCGAGACCGAGATACTCGGAATCCCAATGTATTTTCACGAAATCATTGGGATTCTCGTTGGAGATGGCATGGGAAATGGTATCTTGTTCAAGTTTCATTCCCTCGAATCCGAGAAAAGGGATGAAAACACTACAAGGGCTGCAGCACTCGAAGCTAAAAAAAAACAGAGCGTCGAATGTTTGGTAGCGGAGTGCGTGGCTTGCCCGAATCTCCGACGCGGTGCCTATATTGAATTCACTTTGAGCCAGCGTGGACAAGAGATCGCCTCCTGCTGGAAGCAAGGATTTATTCTCCGCTTTATTCCAAAGATAAGTATAGCTGCCCGAAATTCCCAAGCCGCACCAAAGATCGTCAAGACGGCCAAAGACGCGGAATCCCGGCTCATAGCCATGATCCAGGCAGTGATAACATCCTTCCGCGCCAAGATCAGGATCTGCATTAAATGAAATGGCATAATCGAGATCGTTTAAGCAGGGTTTCCAATAAATGAAGTCAGCGCCGAACTCCAGGCCATCGCATGGCAACAAATCGCTGTGTGCGGAAACCATGGTTAATATACAGGGGATTATGATTAACAATTTCCGCAGGTAGTTCATCTATTTGACCTCCTTTTATAAACGTTGCGCATCCTCTTAACGGCTTCAATATTGAAACGCACCTCCGACAAATAAGCCCTGGAATCCAAAATTCGATCCTCTGGACGGTGTCGCTGTGGGATTAAACCCTGTAAATTTTTTAATTTGAGGGGTATTCAACCAATCAAGAAACTCCCAACCGAATGTTAAAGTAAACACTTTATCACACCAGCATTTCGTATAATTAAAACCGAGCTGGATATGATAGCCGGGTACAGTGACGCGGATACCTTCATCGAGGTTGATCGCAAAATCGCCAAGCACACTTGTTCCATTTTGATGGACCATGCCGTCAATATGCCCCCGCAAAACTGTAAATGATCCTTTTCCGAAAAAGTCCAGGCAGTTAAACAAACGGTATGTATATTCGGTGCCGGCCTTGAAACCTACTCCCCAGAATTCAGAATCCCACCTTAAGTGAGCGTTAAAGTCGGAAAGAATTCCCCCGTCGATGTCCGATTCCGTAACCTGATCAAACCACATGCCCTCAATTCCTATAAATGGATGGAGAATTTGGCAAGGGGTCAAACAATAGTCGAAACCGAGCAGGGCATCAAAATTTTGATAAGTGTATTCATGTTTTGCCCACTCATTCTGCAAGTCAGACAGGCCGGTAATGACAATGCCAAGGGAGGAAAACAAAACGCCTTCCGCAGGCGCATGCGCCGCTGCTGAATCCTTCCCGCAAACCCGGGTGTAGGAAAATTCCGTATCCAAACCGCAGTAGACATTGTCTTTCCCCGCACGAACGCGGAATCCCGGAGCCCAACCATGGTCAATAAAATGCGTATGGCCATTCGCTTCGAAAACATCCAGCCCGGTAAAATTCAAATCGTATGTGGTGGCAAATTCCAAATCGTTTATGCATGGCTGCCACAACAGAAATTCCGCTCCGACCCAAATATCGTCAAAACACGAAAGATTCGTGCAGGGATTGTGAATGCTTCGATAATTTTCACAACAATCATCAGCGGAAATGAATGCAGGTATCATAGATACTAGAGCTGCCAGCAGCCATTGTTTCAGTTTGATCATAGTCAACTCCTTTTGTTAAAAAATATAGACTACATGATTTGGAAAATTGTGAAAAGATTAATTTACTAATTTCAATGCTTCACGGATAAGTGTCGACAAGTCGGACGTCTCGGAATGCTTTTCGAGCGACTTCTTTGCGGCGGTCTGCGCTTTTGCCTGGTTATATCCGAGATTGATAAGCGCTCCGATGATATCCTGCGATAAATCCGCCGTCCCTTCCTTAGAAATTTGGATCGCATAATCGGAGGGGTTTTTTCCAAACATGTTGGGAAGCCTTCCTTTCATCTCAACGATCAAGCGCTCCGCGGTTTTTTTACCGACACCAGGAACGCGGCTGATCGATTTTGCGTCGGCGCTAATGACAGCGCTATGCAGATCGGCAAGAGTCATGTGGCCGACCAGGCTGAGCGCCAGTTTGGGGCCGATGCCGCTGATATTAATCAACACCTCGAAAACATCGCGTTCTTGACTTGTCGGAAATCCGTAAAGTGACTGGCTATTTTCCCTGCAGATAAACGATGTGTGGAGGAAAATTATCTCGCCGGCTTGAGGAAGTTTTGAAAAACAGCTGGCGGAAATCAAAACTTTATATCCCACTCCTCCGGTTTCGACGATGACAAAAGAAGGTGTGGATTCAAACAGCTTTCCCTGAAGATGAGCGTACATTAGATTTCGACTCCTTTATAGGATTGTTTAGCATGCAGATGGCATATGGCCAGAGCCAAAGCATCTGCGGCATCGTCCGGCTCGGGCAGTTTTGGCAAATTCAATAACCTCATAGTCATCGACTGAATTTGCGGCTTGCTGGCGCGGCCGTTTCCCGTAACGGCCAATTTCGCTTTCGTAGGGGAATATTCGTAAATAGGCAATCCTTTGCTTTTTGCGGCAATGATCACCCCGCCTCTTGCCATCCCGAGCTTCATTGCGCTTTGAACATTTTTACTCACATACTGCGTTTCCACAACCACAAAATCGGGGAGATATTTATCCATCAAATCCGATAGAGCTGAAAAAATGATCCAGTAACGGTCGCTCAGTTTTTTTGAGGCTGGGGGTTTAATGCATCCGTAGTCAAGAGGCAGAATTTTTGTCCCCTCTTCCTTAATAATGCCAAATCCTGTGATGATCGTTCCGGGATCGACGCCCATCACAACGGATTCTTTTGCAATCTGCGGGCTTGTTTTCCTATTCATCAAAAAACGAGTGGCGATGCCTTTTTGGAGAGGCCGCCGCGGCAAAAAGACCGCTCTCCTCACGATTGATATTTTCTTGAGTTTTAACGGGAGCCCTGAGTTTTGCAGGCTCGGGAGTCGAGGGCTTTTCAACAGCCTCTGTTTGAAAAACACTGCCAAGCTGAGCGAAGCCCTGCTGCAAACGATTATATTTTTCTTCGATAGCCAAAAGGTCCTGATTACTTTGCTGCAATTGGGCGTTTTTCTTTTTTATCGTTTGCAACTCTTCGGATTTGGCAGCCAGTTCCCGATCAAACTCTTTTCGCGCTTTTTCGAAAGACTCCTGAATGCTTTGAAGTTCTTTTTTATGGCTCTCGATCTCCCTATTTTGATCTTCGACTTTTTGCCGCAGAGTCTCCATACGGTTGTTCTGATGACTGAGAAACGACTTTTGTTCCTCAGCAGTGTTTTTGAACTGGGTGATTTCCTTCATTTTTTTAGCAAGATGCTGCTGAGCGGTCTTGAGAGAGATTTCCTTCTCTCCCACCTGCGCTTGAATTTTGTACATTTGATCGCGAAACTTTTGCATCTCATAAGTCATCTGGGCGATTTTGGCATCGCGCGACTCCAAAGCGTTCTTCTTCTCTTCAAAAGCCGATTCTTTTTCCCGAATGATTTTTTCGAGTTCCCGCTTGAGCTCCTCAGCCCTCTTTTCTCTTTCAGCATATGAGGCGACCTGCTCTTCCAGACTTCTTAGCTTGTCTTTGGAACCAGCTTCGATGTTTTGGATCTGCTCCTGTTTGGCGATCAGCACTTCGGCCTGCCTTTCAATAACCCCTTCTTTGTCTGCGAGCAAATCTTTGAGCCGTTTGTTCTCATCAGACTTGCTTTTCTGCAAACTCCAGCTCCTTTTCAAGCTTGCTTAAGCTTTTTCCGCGCTCTTCAAGATCCGCCTGAAATGTTTCTTTTTCTAACTTAAGGCAAGCGCATGTTTCTAAAGCTCTTTTCAGCTTCTCTTCAATTTTTTTTTTTCAAGGTCACCTTTTTGCTCAAGCTTTGCGGCAAGCTCTTTTTCCTTCTCTAACGATACTTTGCAGCTATTTTCTGCTTCTTCGAGCTTTTCCCTTAAATACTGAATCCCTTTTTCCAGCTGCCGGCCATGAAGATTTGCATCCTGGAGTTCTTTTTCCTGCTGTTTATTTTTGTCTTCCAACAATTTGATCTGGTCGGTCTCTTCCTGGATTACACCTTCCAGCTCACGCCGCTTTTCGATAGACGACTGGTAATTATTTTGGAGGCTTTCGTATTCGGCAAGCAGGCGGTTTTTTTCTTCAATCTCTACGACAAAATCGCCGGAATTTTGTTTCTCGACGGCAAGGTGCTTTTGCACCCGCTCCAAATCCTGCCTGAGTCCCTCCAGCTCTTCTTCCCTCTCGCAGAGAGTTTCAAGAGCTTGAGATTTTCCGGCTTCAGCATTATCGAGAAGAGAAGTTTTCAACTCCATCTGCTTCTTCATCTCGCTGGCATCCCTGCCCTCTGGAATTGAAGCGCCTCTTTCAAGCTTTTCCTGAAGCTCGCCGATATACCGGCAATTTTCCTCGAGATCGATTTGAACCGAGCGGAAGGCCTCCCTTTCCTTTTGAAGAAGGGTCTTAAGCTTTTCGTTCTCCCGGTAAACCTCGTCAGTATAGGTGTCCTTGGCCTCATATTTGCCGCGATAGTGCTCGACCATGCGCCGAAGCTTCTGCGTCTCTTCTTCAAGAGACTCGGCCTCGGTTTTGGCCGATTCAAGGGCGGCGATTCTTTTTCTGAGATTGCGAACAGACTTCTTCTCCGCTTCGAGAATATGAAGCAGGTTTCTGACTTCCTGATCCGAATAGCGTTGTTTCGTTTCCATTAAAAGTCTCGCGATGTATGACTGCTATTCAAAAAATAACCCTTTTTTGTCAGAAGTTCAACATCTAAATTTATGAGGGAGTGGCAAAACTTAAATGAAGACCGATTTTTGAGCTATGTTTGTCGGTCTTTGCTACCTGAATTCTACAGTCCCTCTTGCCTTGTTTTTAGAAATCCTTTACGATTAATGCGTTTTTGGTCATGAAGGTTTGTTGATATAGCAGCAATCCTCCCGAAACAGTTCGTTTTTGCTTAGTATAAGCAGGTGCCGGAATACCGATAGTTACGATTCTCGGTAGTGTGCATCAAGGCAGAACTTCGTATCAATGTCTTGCGTGGGAAGGAGGGCTTCTCTGTTCTCCAAATAAAATACAAGGGGCGGAGACAAACAATATGCTGTGTCTGCCTCTGGTGAATCGGAAAGGACATTGGTACAGCGTCTTATCAGTTGGTTGGCGGCTTTGCTCCTTCGGGTCTCAACGTCAACAACAACTTCAACAACGACAATCTCGGTGTTGTGTCGCAGCGGAAATTCTGCCGGTTGCCTGCTGAGTGTTTTCCACTCAGCGGGCGGCGAACTTTATCCAACCCCCGACCATTTTTCCAATTTCTTGAATTATTTTTTGAATCTGAATGTATTGTTTTTCCTCTATTGTGCGAGTTTCTTTCGCCAATCTAATCAATACTTTTAACAGATCAAGCTTATTGCTGATCGCATAAAGCGACTCGAGGCGCTGATCAGCTGTTCGATAACTTGTTTCTATTAGGGCTTCTAAAAGATCAAGTGTGGTATTCTCGCATTTTTGCCAAAGCGTATACCGTTTGGATTTTGGAACTTGCGCATGATAACTATGCATCAACTTGTAAAGATCGTATATTTTATGAAAAATCGGAATGTCTAAAACAGGACGCGCATGTGTCATGAAAATCGCTCGCAATCTTTATGAAAAAATGACTTCATTAGAACACCTCTTCCAAAGTTGGGACAATTTTAGACAAGGCAAGAGAAAAAGAAAAGATATTCAATATTTTGAACGCTATTTGGAAGATCATATCTTTGAGCTGCACCACGATCTTCTAGCGCTTCAATATCGGCATGGGCCTTATGACCATTTCTATGTTTCGGATCCTAAACAACGCTACATCAGTAAAGCAGCGGTAAGAGACCGACTAGTTCATGAAGCTGTCCACAAAATATTATACGGCGTTTTTGATAATAGGTTTATCTTTCACTCCCTTTCCAGCCGCCGCGGCAAAGGGACGCACACCGGAGTCAAACTTCTGAAAAAAATGATCGGAAAACAAAGCGCCAATGGAAAGCTTCCCTGTTTTGCCTTAAAGATGGATATTAAACGTTTTTTTGATTCTATTGATCATAATATACTCAAAATCCTGATTAGCAAAGTGGTCTCGGATGAAAAAATGATCATTATCATCGATAGGATTATCAATAGTTTTCATATTAATAAGGGAGTGGGAATCCCTCTCGGGAATGTGACCTCCCAGCTTTTTGCAAACATTTATCTTCATGAGCTGGATGATTTTATCAAACAGGTTCTTAGAGAAAAATATTACCTTCGCTATTGTGATGATTTTATCATCTTGTCAAGCAGCAAGTCCCATCTAAATTCTCTGATCGGCCCTATCCGAGAATTTCTTATTAAAAAGCTCCATTTAGAGCTTCACCCTAAAAAAATCGCTATTAGAAAATTGAGCCAGGGTATTGATTTCGTGGGCTATGTCCTCTTCCAACACCACACTTTGGTTCGAACAAAAACAAAACAGCGCATGAAAAAAAGATTGAATGAGGCATATAAGCTGTATCTCAAAGGTCAAATAGAATCTCCCGCATTAGATCAAAAACTCCAGTCCTATCTTGGTATTTTATCGCATGCAAATCAACACACATTATCGCAAGCGATAAAGAATGCCTATTGGGTGCGGGAAGCAAAATTTTAAATTCCAGGCCGGCTAAAAGCCGGCCGGAAATCCCCAAGCAAAACGCCAAAGAATCACCCGTTACCAAGGATCAATTGCCAATCCAAGGGCCAAGTGTCCAAGGGCCAAGCTCTTTAGAACTTCCGCTGCGGCGCAACACCGAGAATGTCGCCGCCGAAGTCGTGGCCGACGTCGAGACCCGAAGGAGCAAAGCCGCCAACCGCCAAATTTATTCCAGACGTCCGCTCTTTACAGAGCGTATATGTATATCCCTGAGGTCGACAAACTCCTGTGGCGGTACGCTCTGAAGCATCAGAGACTACCGCTCCCAATGCTGTGGGCTCTTCCCAACCGGGGCCAATACTTTTGGCAAGGGCCAATAGCTCATCCTTTGTTTTGCCTTTGCTTCCTTCGATTACATCTTTTGTCGATAAAGTCCAATGGGCTCTTTCGATCGGCGTGTCGCCATGTTCTTGTCTAGCTTCAGGCCAAAAGTAATCATATTTAGCCGCATGGCCCTCTTTGGGGTTCTTGATCAGATCTTCAAAGTTGTTCAGGGTCAGCGGCTTTCCATTGACGGTTTTAGGAAAATAAGTCAGCTTAAGGACCTCATGCCCTTTCTTCCCTTGGCATTTGGGCAAGACGCCTTTAATAATCTTGATCATTTCCGGGTAAAGAGGCTTGATATCGTTTGTATCTATACGGCCATAGTATTTCACCCACTCTTCGGGACCGAAGATGGGAAGGTGGGGGAATTCCTTTTTCAGCTCGCGTACTTGAGCTATGGCGTTTAAACCAGGGAGTTTGGGGTCTGCCGCCAATGGTTTCCATTTTTTGCTGACCAGCTGGCATGCCGCAAGATCAACGGGGCCTAAGTTGGAAAATATCTCTAAAACCATTTCATGAGGGAGAACGGCCGCAGGGTCAAGAGCGGTTGAATTTTGCACTGTTTGATTTGTTGATTTAGTTTGATTTGTTGATTTAGTTGTTTGTCGATTTAGTTTGATTAGTTGATTAGTTTGATTAGTTTGATTAGTTTAAGATTAGTTTGATTAGTTTGATTAGTTTGATTAGTTTGATTAGTTTTATCTACTTGCATATTATTACTCCTTAATACATATAAGGTAAAAAAATTATATCAAAATAAACAATTAAATTCAAATATTTTGCAGGGAAATTGCATAAAGAAATGATTTGATATATCAAGGGCTTTGCCACAATTCACCACAGAGCCCACAAGAGCGCACAGAGAGAATATGAGAGATTTGCTTTAAGTTGCTATTAATTCACTTTCAGGCATTCCCAGCCTTGTCATTATGTTTAGTGCTTCGCATTTTGCCCTTGATTCAGCCCTTTGAGTTTCCAGGGTTCTGCTTCTTAAATCATTTCCAAAGAATCGTTTAAATCTGAACATTGCTGTTTCAGCAAGCGATCGACGATGGTATCCTTTCAATTTCTTCCATAACTTTCTCTCATAATCTCTCAGTGAGCTCGGTGATCTCAGTGGTGATTTATGCAACATACTCCAATCGCGCTATCAAGCGAGCGCAATTAGAGAACAACGCCTATATCCAGCAATTCCCGATGAGACAAAATATCTTGAATCAGAGTTGTTTAGCGAGGATATATTCGTAGATTCTGCGGCAAAATTCCCGTTCGATTTCTCTGAGATGCCTGTATCGCTACCGGCCTGTTCCTCTATGAGCGGGCTAGCAGGGCTTAGCACTTGTTTATCGGGAGTGCCAGCAGGAATTGCTGGCCTATATCAAGCCGAATGTTTTAACCTCGTATTCACCTAATGGGTCGGAAGTACGGCTTGTAAACGATGGCCTGGTTTGTTAAAATGACTGACATGACAGTCAACCCTATTATTCTTACCCCGCTAAAGAAAGCAGTCGCTTCACTCAAAAGGGCGGTCGCGCAGCCTAAGAACGAATATACACGCGATGCTGTCATCCAACGGTTTGAATATACCTACGAACTCTCGTGGAAAATGTTAAAACGTTATTTGGCAGAAGAAACCGGAACTAAAGAATTCAATATCAAAAACCTCTATCGAGAAGCCGGTCGGCAGCAATTAATAGATGATGTGGAAAAATGGTTTGAATACCACGAAGCAAGGAACTTGACATCGCATACTTATAATGAATCCACTGCCGAAGAAACTTACGTTGTTGCCAAGAATTTTGTAGAAGATTCCGAAAGGTTGCTTCATAATCTCATGAGGGCTTGTGGCAATTCAACTCAAGGATGAGGAGATCGTCCTCATCAAGACGCTTTTCCGTGAAAACTTGCCGGATGTAGAAGTATGGGTCTTCGGATCGCGCTCTTTGAATACGGCTTCACATTATTCAGATCTCGACCTTTTATTGAAGGGCAAGGGCCCGCTCTCTCTTGGAGCTCTCGCACGACTTTCAGAACAATTTGAAGAGAGCAATCTCCCCTTCAAGGTCGAACTTGTCGATTGGGAAAGAGTTTCCGATGAATTCAAAAGTACGATTCAAAAAAGCATGGAACGCCTGATTTAAAATCCGTTCAAGCGGATTATAAATTTTCGGATCGATTCATTTCGTCGGCCAGAAATATGGTAAGCGATTTGATATTTCCTTTGACGCTGGCCTCTTCGAAAGCGTCTAAGTACTCTTTCCGCCTTTTGACTTCAACGATCGTCCAGGGATATCCTCCTGATGCCAGCATCGCGTTCATTAAAAAGCGGGCCAGCCGTCCATTGCCATCCATATAAGGGTGGATAAAGCCAAAAAGAAAATGACCGAGAACAGCCCGGACAGCAGGATGCTGTTCATCTTTTAAGCAATCAAATAAAGCGTCCATCGCATAAACAAGGGCATGATCAGGCAAAGGGATATGGCGGGAATTTTTGATGTATACTTGATGTTTACGGTATCCAAAGAGATCATTTGGTTGAAGGATTTTTGCTTTGACAAAAGGGTTGAACAAACTTTCATACCATTTAGAGAGGTCTTTCTCAATAATTTTACCAGGATTCTTCTCATTCAGGATAAGTTTGATCGATTCTTTTACTTCTAAAAATGCCTCAAAATAACCTCTTGCCGCTAAGGCATTCTTTTTGTCATTATCCTTTTGATTGTTTTCTGGATTCCAGTCGTCTCTACAGACGCTCGCAATAAGTTCATCTTCGACTTTGAATCCTTCTATGGAAAGAGAGTTGTATGCATCATTTTGGTATATTTCATCTATGTGAGATAAATATGGCTCAATATCAATAATTTTAGATCTTGGCTCAGGAAAATTATCAATGACAACATTTCGAAAATTCTTCCACAAGCTAAATATTCTCGCTTGATAAGGTGATTGTATACGTTTTGGAGAAGAAGCTTCATCGATGCTGAAAGGATTATTTGGTTTTATCTTATAACCCACACGTTCAAGGCTTCTTTTTATCTGTTCACTTATTTGACTTTTCCCGAAAAATCATAAGCCCCGATCAGACGAGAAGCGGCGCTTTTAAAATCATGTTCTAGAATTATCTCAATGAGTTGACGGGGATCTTGAACCATTTTCAATGCAATTTCTGATTGGATGGGTTCTTTTTCAAAAAATTTGGGCGTTATTTTACAAAGAGCATAAGGCAGTTTCATCACTTGAAGATCATCAATGACCTCCTTTTCAATGGGTAGATTTTTAGGGTCGGAATAGGTTAATATTGACGTTTTGAAAGGAAGATCGATCACTGAAGAACTACCCTTCGCTAAAATGACGATAAGCTGTTTAGGTATTGTATTGGATTTAGTATGCAGATCAAGTGAGTTCTCTGCTGAAAGACAGTAATCGGTGCTATACAAATGGTTTAAGTAAATGGCAATAAACTTCCAATAATTTGCGTACCAATACACTGAATCTCCAGGATTTTGGTCGGGATTTATGACCATGTACCATCCTTTAATGATCGGAATTAACCACTTTGTCCGTGTCAACAATTCCCTGCTTAAGCGAGATATTTCATGGGTGTGGACGATTGAGCATTTATTTTTCTCAGTTGCCGATTTAACTTCCCTCAAGCTTTGTCTAGATCTTCTTGTATCCCATAATTGACCCACAATTTTACTATAGTTTTATGGTAACAAATACTATGAAAATATGCAATAAAGTACTATGAATACATGTTTTTTTAGTAGCTTATACCCGTCTGTCCCATTATCCGATTAAGGATAAGGCTTGAGCAAGTTTTGCCGAAAAGTCTCGAGGCGGATAAAGCGGGGGCCCTCGAAATCATCCGGGGTCATTCCGTAGCGCTCAAAATCTTCCAGAAGCTCTTCCATGCCGCTTGCCAGAGTATATTTAAGCCGAAAGCCGGGCAAAAGACGGCCCAGAAGATCGAAATTGACCCGGTAGCTTCTCGGGTCGTGGCCAGCTTCGCCGGTAAAGACAATATCTGCATGAGGCAGAAGTCTTTGACCTGCTTGGCCACATCTTTGACCTGATAATTTTCACTATCGGCGCCTGATATTCACGGCCATGCCGTGAATAGACTCGCGAGGGGCCAAGTGAAAAGCTGCGAACGCGCGGGCGATGTCGCGGCAATGGATCAGGGGGCGCCAGGGCGTCCCATCGCTCATGATCCTGATCTCTCCCCGCGTGTAGGCGCAGGCGAGAAGGTTGTTGACAACGAGGTCGAGCCGAAGCATTGCCGAGCTGCCGTAGGCTGTCGCGTTGCGAAGCGATGCAGGAGAAAAGCTATCGCCCGCAAACGAGAGAATCGCCTTTTCGGCGTCAATCTTTGATTCGGCGTAAGCGGTCAGCGGATTCAAGAGGGCCGACTCGTTTAAATCCAGCGATTTCCCCTGACCGTAAATAGAACAGCTTCCCGCGAATAAAAATCTTTCAACCCCGGCATTTTTCGCTTTTTCCCAAGCCGGATCGACCCTTCACGGTTGATCGCATAGGTCATGATTGGGTCAACCGCTCCCATCGGGTCATTGGAAAGAGCGGCTAGATGAATGATCGTGTCGAATCCCTGTAAATGAGATGCAGTTAAATCACGAATGTCGAGAGGCCACTCTTGGTGGGGCCTTGCCGCCTCGTGCCATTCGCACCCGCGAAAAAAATTCACATCGACTCCGGTAACATGCGCTCCGCTTTCCTTTAAAATCCTGACAAGCTCGACGCCGATATACCCTTTGTGGCCTGTCACAAGTATTTTTTTCATAAGTTGTCCACAATGTATTGTCCAATTGATAAAGCGGCGCTTGCCGCAGGAGAGGGCGCACTCAAAACATGGACGATTCTGTCTTCTTTTTCAATGACGAAATCATCGGCGAGAGCGCCCGATTTGTCACAAGTGGCGCGTACCCCCGATCTTTTATAAACCAGGTCTTTCAGCTGCAATTCCGGAATGAGCCGTTTGAGATCTTTAAAGAACAGCCGCTTGCTCATCGAACGGATCATCTCATTGAAACCCGTCTGAAAGTTGCGGCTGCAGCATTTCCAAAATCCCGGATAGGTCACGATGTCCCACACATCCTGAAGATTCACATTCGTCCAACGGTAACCCGACCGGGACAAAGCCAATACGGCATTAGGGCCCGCTTCCACCGATTTGTCCAGCATTCTCGACAGATGAACCCCCAAAAAGGGAAGCTCGGGATTGACGACCGGATAGACAAGACCCCTCACCAGATAGCGGCGATGGGGAATCAGCTCGTAGTACTCGCCGCGAAATGGGACAATGCGATGGGGATGAGCGGCTCCGGCATGTTCGGCGATGCGGTCGGCCCAAAGCCCTCCGCAGTTGATGACTTGATTGGCTATAAATGTTCCTCGATTTGCTACAATCTCAAATCCGTCTGATGTGCGGCTGATCCTGCCTGACCCGAGACCCCAAAAAGATCGTCCCTCCCTTTCTTTCAATCTCCTTGGCAAGCGCCTGGGCAACGCTGGAAAAATTCACGACAGCTGTATTGGGCGAGTAAAGGGCCTGGAGGCCGGCGACATGCGGTTCGATTTCTTTGAGTTCAACCGGCCCTAAAAGTTTTAGTCCTTGAACACCATTTGCCTGTCCCCTTTCATACAGATCCTGAAGCCGGGGAAGCTCGTCTTCGCTTTTGGCGACGATGACTTTTCCGCATTTTCGATAAAGAACCCCATGCAGATCGCAAAAACGAATCAATTCCTCGGCCCCCTGAACGCAGTTTCTCGCCTTCATCGAACCGGGAGTGTAGTAAATTCCTTGATGAATGACACCGCTGCTTCGGCCTGTCTGATGAACGGCAATCTCATTTTCTTTCTCGAGAACCGCGACAGACAACCCCTATTTTTTTTGCAGAAGCTTGTAGGCCGCAGCAAGCCCTACAATACCCGCCCCAATGATAATGACATCGAATTTTTGCGGCATGACGAAACCTTTTAAACATCATAAAGATAGCAGGAGTTTAGGAAAAGTCTATTTCAAGTCGTTTGATACATTTTGGATATCTTGCGTGTGGGAAATGGGAAGGGTTTTAATTTTTCCGTCTTCGAAAGGAATCTTGTTTAAATCGGCCATTGAAGTCGGCGGTCGCCGTATGTGTTAAAATAAAACTTTTTATTCGTTAGGTCGCTGACACTAGTCCACTGAGTGTACTCATAAGGATTCTGACCTTTCTCCACTTCCTGATAGACTGTTCCTTTGGGAATATCGAAAGAATCGAGAAGATGAAACGCCTGAGTGACGCCGGTATCGGCATTTTCTACCGGCAACGACGTCTGGGTGAAAACTGTCGCGCGGATAAAACGGGAAGGGGGCGTAAAGTCTCCGGGAAGCCCCAAAAGGCCCGAACCGGATCCCGCCGCTCCAACGGTGAGCCCGCTCAACTTCACTTTAGGAACGTTGATGGCAGACAAGTTGACATAATTTCGTAAATTCGTGATGTGCCAGATAAAATCGGGAGAGTTGGTCAAAATTCCTATGGGGTCGTCATTTATATGAAGCTCTCCGTCAATATATTCCAAAGCCAGATTGTTTCCCTCAGCATCCCTGACAAAAAAATGCAGAGGCAGAACCTGATTCCACTGGGGCAGCACAGTTTGCCGCGATCTTCGCTTTTCCGGCGTTCTCCTTCACTTCCCGGGCAGTCTTGAAATTGCTCAAAAGCCAGGTTGCGTACTCCCAGGGGGCGAGGAAATTCTTGCTATCGGATGATTGGTATTCAGGATATTTTGCGTATTCTGGAAAGTAAAACAGGCCGACGCCGAGCCCCTGATCGTTGAGCCCCTCGGCAAAATGGGGGGTGCCCAGCACGCTCATGCCGACGATATTGTAT
>CAVYRW010000003.1:0-64843 GCA_963771045.1 Waddliaceae bacterium
GAAGTAGGTTTCAGGCTTGTTCTCGTTTTCAACTTCCTAATGAATTTTCATCATCTATAAGATTAAATCATCCACAAAGTTCCAGACAAGGTGAGCTATTGAACCAACATTTACGACAACTTGAAGAATATGGGATGAATGGATGGAAAAAATTAGCATCTGGTAGACATAGATATTATGGGGAAATTACACCAAGTAGAGTTTCGGGTGAAATGATAGGTCGTCGACGTGTACGTGAGTGGGATCCTACAACTGGATTTAAACGAACATGGCATGAGACATTAGATAGGGATATGAATATTAGAATCGTTAGGCCTCAATTAGACAATAACGTTAAAATCCATTATCAATTTGATTGTAATGGTTGTTACCAAGGGAGATGGTAATTTTGGAAATAAATCTTGAAGAGATAAAAAATGCAATTTCTGATTTGATAAAATGGGAAAATAACTAGAGAAGAAATCACTGATTGGGCAGTATCATTGGAAAGATTAAATGACGAAATGATGTTGGATTTTGAAAATAATAAGGATAAAAAAGTAATATTAAATGCAATTTTTTTTCTTACAGCGGCAGATTTAAAGGTTAGTCCTAAAAATTATTTTCATCCAATGGAAGATTTTGTTGAATATTTAAAAACATTAACTGAGTAAAAAGATTGGAAAAGGGGCCGTGCCCCAGGACGCCTGCAAAGTCATCTCACAGCCTAGCCATCAGGGCTAATGTGTGCTTAGGTCTGCTTAGCTCGCCTGTGCTCATTGTTCTGACTGCAACAAAGACATTTTCATTGCTTTTTCCTGTAAAGGCCGGGGTATCTGTCCTTCCTGCAATACACGAACAATGGTTGAAACAGCTGCCCATCTTGTTGAAAATGTCATTCCCTCCATTCCCATCAGACAATTTGTAATCAGTTTCCCTATGCGGACTAGGCATTACCTTCAAACGTACAAAATCCTCCAGACCGTTTTAAAGATTGTCGTCGATGAAATTCGAAAGAGGCTTATCATCTGCAGTCCGGATATCTCAGATCCTCAAATCGGAATCATTAGTTTCATCCAGTATTTTGGAAAGACACTAAATTTCCATTTTCATTTCCATCTTATTGTGGCTGACGGTCTCTTTAGCAAAGATGGCAGCGACCTTCTCTTTCACGAGGCCTCTTTGACTCCCGATTATATTGCGGATACCCAAGATTGCATAAGGAAAAGAGTGCTCAGGTATTTTGGGAGGAAGGGCTGGTTTGATAAGCAATGGCGTGATGGGAATTGGATTGCTTCTGTTAAAATTTATGACTTTTGCAATCAGATTATCGAAGAGTATCGAGAAGATTCATCAGGGCGCATTTGGGGCAGGGTTCAAACAGAATATGATGAAACGGGGAATAAAATTTCGGAGATTGTCCATACCGATGAGGGACTCTCGATCACGAAAACGGAATATAACGTCCTGAATCAACCGACTAAAATTATCGATCCCTTAGGGCATGCGACGTATATCGATTACAATTTTGAGTTCCGCAATGAATTTGGGCAGCGCGTTTTGCAAAAAACGACTGTGGATCCCAAAGGAATTCAGACGGTTGAAACCTATGATGTTTTCGATCGCGTTGTTCGTGTTGAAAAGAAGGATCCATTTGGTCAGATGCTATCGAAAGTCGATAAGAGATTTGATTTTGTCGGAAATCTTATCCAAGAGGAGCAAACTGTCATTGCTCCCGGAAAAGACGACCGTACAATCACCAATCTTATGGAATACAACAGCGCAGATCAGCTGACTTGCCTGATAGAATCCGCAGGGTCCAATGATCAGAGAGTTACGCGTTACGAATACAATGATTTTGGAGAGAAAGAAAAAATTCTCAAGCCAAACGGAATTGTGCTGAAATATACTTACAATGCATTGGGGCTTGTTGAAAAACTTGAATCGCTCAACGCTCCCGAAGAAAGTGCCATTTGCTATGAATATACTTACGACAATCTCAAAAATCTCATCTCTGTCGTCGACCGGATCAATAACTTTGAGACTGAAAGGCGATATAACGACCATTCAGAAATGATTTTTGAAAAACTGGGCAATGATCTTGAAATTTTCTATGAGAAGGATTATCTGGGAAGGACCGTTAAAACAACTTTTCCCTGTCAAAAAGAGGTTGGATATCTGTATCAAGGCGACCATCTTCTGCAGGCTGTCTACAAAACATCTCAAGATGAGTATTACGCAAACTACCGATACGGCTTGTCAGGGAAACTCAAAAGGATTCACCAAATTGGTCTTGCGGGCCGAATCGGCATTAGCTATGATTTGATGGGGCGCGAAACTTCCCGCGATTCAAAATATTGGTTGCAAAACAACATTATTTATGATGAGACAGGTAACCTGATTTCGCGAGATGTTACCGACCAATGGGGTCTTAACCACTGTGAGTATTCTTATGACAAGCTTGACCAGCTTGTTTCTGAAGAGGGTATGGCAACTCATACCTACACACACGATTCCATCAATAACCGCATTGTCTATGACGGCGGTGAGATTGCCATGAATGACTTAAATCAGGTTTTAACCGCAAACGGCAAAACCTATGCTTATGATCTTGCAGGTAATCTCATTTTGGACAACGACTGCTCCTATTTATACGACGCTCTTGACCGTCTTATCACAGTCGTCAAGAATGAAGAGAAGTACCGCTACATCTACGATTCGCAAAACAGGCGAATCGCCAAGCAGAAATATTGCAAGACCTTCGATGATTGGAATCTTGAAGCGACAACCAAATTCCTTTATCAGGATAGCTGCGAAGTGGGCAGTCTTGAAGGCGATGCGTTTACTTCTTTCCGCGCCCTTGGGGCCGGTCTCGGCGCAGAAATCGGAGCGGCCTTCGCTCTGGAGATCGAGGGAGTCGTTTATGCCCCCACTCACAACCAATCGGGAAGTGTCGTTGCTCTAGTCGATGCTCAAACAGGCGATCTCGTTCACGCCGCCAGATACAGCGCCTTCGGACAAGTAGAAAAATCGCATGGACTCTCTCCTCCCTACCAGTTTTCCAGCAAACGGCTTGATCCCGAAACAGGATGGATTTATTTCGGGCGCCGCTATTACGATTCCTCACTTGGGCGCTGGACCACTTGCGATCCGACAGGTTACTCCGACGGGTTTAACCTCTACGCTTATGTTCATAATAATCCGCTCACTCATTTCGATGAGTATGGTCTCTTTGACGGGTATTGGGACCCAACGCCGGAGGAAATAGGCATGTATGATCCTCGAGCGCAATTCCAGGGGATGAAAAATGCAGCAGTTTATCCCTTTACCTGTGCTCGCGATTTTAATTTTAAGTCCTTAATCAACAATTCCATAGATGTTTTGTCTAATCCTCGGGTACAGGGATCTCTGCAAGCCTTTATAGGTGCTGCCGAGGCAAGTGCCGGAGGTTCGGCAATTTTCTGTTCAGGAGGACTTGCAGCTCCTGTTGGATGGCCCGTGTTTGCTCATGGCCTTGATCAATTTGTTGCCGGCATGAACACTGCGATCACAGGAAGAGAAACAGCAACAATAACTGAACATCTTCTGCAAACAGCAGGAATGTCACCGCAAAGTGCATCCATCACAAATGATTTGTTAAGTGTTGTAGGTACGGTGGGAGCATCGTCTATAATTCAAGGAAGTAGGTTTCAGGCTTGTTCTCGTTTTCAACTTCCTAATGAATTTTCATCATTTACAAATTTCGGTAAACAAAATAAAGTATTAAGGAAAAGATTTAGTCCTGATGAATTTGCAGATGGGGGGCATAGTGTTTTCAGAAAAAATCCAATAACTGGTAAGACAGAAAAATATCAAACATATTGGCCCCAATCTAATCCAAGAAATCCAAATCCTTGGGAATTGGGAGTACGATATGATGGTCCTATGCATCCGCATCATCATTACAATAAAATTACTGAAATCAGAGTAGAAACTCCTCATATACATGATCCTTTATGTCCTGGGGGTGTTAGAGAACCATATTATTGGGAGGTACCATGACGAAAGATAATTATGATGCCATTTTGTGGTTGCAAGAATGGTATTACAGTAACTGTGATGGAGATTGGGAACATGATCAAAATATTCTTATAACTACAATTGATAATCCTGGCTGGGCAATTACCATAAAACTCGATGGAACTAATTTGGAAAATAAACACTTTCCAAAAAAAATAATCGAAAATTCCGAATTTGACTGGTATTGCTGTAGAATTGAAAACACACAATTTCTTGGAGATGGTGGACCTTATAACTTAATGGACATGATAAAAGTTTTTAAGGATTGGGTAGAAATGTGAAGTGAGGAAGGGGTGTGTTGCCTAATTCTCTAGGGAAAGTTCTGAGCAACATGCCAAGATTAAAATTGAGACTTGATAGGAGAAAAAAACAGGGGTAAACTCTTTTTTTTGCACAAAAGGAGGATACCCCATGAGCCACAGAGAAGGGGCCGAGAAAAGGGGCCGTGCCGTGGTGTGACACGAACCTCATAAGCTTTAGCTCGTGAGGGAACGGTGAGATTGCAAGGGACGAACTGATCGAGAAGATCGAAATAGGCCCAAAAGAAGATTTGAAAGTCCTCCTCAAAGCTGGTGCAATTCACAAAGAATGTTGCAATAAAACGAGATCGACTTGCGCTGATTTTTTTGGACGGTTCGAGATGTTATGGGTATTTGCCTATCATGAGAATATCGAACCGACTAACAATACAGCCGAGCAACGTCTTAGAGGCGGAGTCATTTGGAGGAAGCTATGCTTTGGCTCACAATCAGAAGAAGGTGAGCGATTTGTCGAACGGGTGTTAACAGTTGGTATGACATTGAAGTTACGTGCTCAAAATTCGTTCGATTATTTTACCGAATGTTTTAAAGCATACATTCATGGCGGACAAGCGCCGCCGATATTTTCAAAATAGAAAACGGTTTCCTACGACACAAATTCACGAGGTAGTTCTCGGTTAACAAAACGTGTTAGAAGTTTACGACTCCCCCTGGGGGGACCCCCGTGAACAGATGCAAACATTATACCTAAAACGCATAAATTTGAAGCAGCTGCTGCAAAGAGCTTGTCTCACAGCGTTCCTTTTAGAATTGATGAAGGCATGGTGCAGCTTAATAAAGCCGATGCGGTGATTCGGGAAACATTTATGTATAATGGAAATTTTACAAGTAAATATGTTTTATCAGCAGATGAGGCGTTAGAAGCAGGTATGAAATACCTCGGTTCTGGATATAAAGAACTTGGAATTAGTGGTTCGGGAGTATATAAAAGTGCGGATAACCTTAGACAATTTCGAATTGACACAAGATCTTTAATGGGGCAGCACAGCCCTTATAGATGCCATGTACATTACGAAATGTTTAACCCTGAGTTTGCAAAATCAACAAATAATCATGTGCTTTTCTATGAATAATCAAGCAATTAAAATCAATACAATTGGCAAAATACTGAGTGGAGGGTATACAGGTTGGTATGTTTATGTAGAAGATGATTCAGAATATACTGGTGGTTATTTAATTCACACATGTATTGATCCAGATATATATGATACTAGAGAAGGTTATGATAGTTGGGCCGAAGATTTATCGTCTGTTGAAAATTACTTTAAGGAAAGTAACTGGACAATCGAATGGTTGGAGTAAAAGGGGCGTGGCCCTGTGAAGGGGCCGTGCCGTGGTGTGACACGAACCTCATAAGCTTTAGCTCGTGAGGGAGCTGTATGGAAGATAGGGGAAGACCCCCTGATTCGGCTTTTAGGAGCAGAATCAAACCACCTTAAGCTGCGAAGGCAAATTGCCGCACGTGGTGAGCGTTAAGGAAAAGGAGTGGAAATGACCATTTCAGGTGCATGTTAAGGAGATGAACGAAAGTGAACCACTGTCTGAAAATGTCGTAAGGCCCTTAGAAGTCGTCAAAACTGGAAGCATCACGGCAGCATCCAGGACTAAAGCTCAAGGGAAACCTGAGTACTGCTTGAGCGGCGGCCGGCATAGAGGTGGCATGAACTTAACATAGGCTTTCATATGGAACGTGTGAACTCGTCGTCGCAATGATAAGAGAGAAGCTCAAAGTGGAAGACCCACAAGAGCGAGAGTATCGATGTGCGGCACGGGGGCGGAACGACTCGTAGTAGTGATGAAGTTTCTGTAATGGAGATGGAGCGAAGGGGTCGTAAAGGGGGCCGGTCCCTGCATTGTGAATCACTCTTGAATAAAATTTTGCCGAGTGGTCGCAAAGCAACATCACTTATGGTGAAACAGGAAACCTGATTTCGCGAGATGTTACCGACCAATGGGGTCTTAATCACTGTGAGTATTCTTATGACAAGCTTGACCAGCTTGTTTCAGAAGAGGGTATGGCAACCCATTCCTACACACACGATTCCATGAATAATCGCATTGTCTATGATGGCGGTGAGATTGTCATCAATGACTTAAATCAGGTTTTAACCGCGAACGGCAAAACTTATGCTTATGATCTTGCGGGTAATCTTATTTTGGACAACGAAAGCTCCTATTTATATGACGCTCTTGACCGCCTTATCACAGTCGTCAAGAAGGAAGAAAAGTACCGCTACATCTACGATTCGCAAAACAGGCGAATCGCCAAGCAGAAATATTGCAAGACAACTTCGATGATTGGAACCTTGAATCGACAACCAAATTCCTTTATCAGGATAGCTGCGAAGTAGGCAGTCTTGAAGGCGATGCGTTTACTTCTTTCCGCGCCCTTTGGGCCGGTCTCGGCGCAGAAATCGGAGCGGCCTTCGCTCTGGAGATCGAGGGAGTCGTTTATGCCCCCACTCACGACCAATCGGGAAGTGTCATTGCTCTAGTCGATGCTCAAACAGGCGATCTTGTTCACGCCGCCAGATACAGCGCCTTTGGGCAAGTAGAAAAATCGCATGGACTCTCTCCTCCCTACCAGTTTTCCAGCAAACGGCTTGATCCCGAAACAGGGTGGATTTATTTCGGGCGCCGCTATTACGATTCCTCACTTGGGCGCTGGACCACTTGCGATCCGACAGGCTACTCCGACGGGTTCAACCTCTACGCTTATGTTCATAATAATCCGCTCACTCATTTCGATGAGTATGGTCTCTTTGACGGGTATTGGGATCCAACGCCCGAGGAAATAGGCATGTACGATCCCCGAGCGCAATTCCAGGGGATGAAAAATGCAGCAGTTTATCCCTTTACCTGTGCTCGCGATTTTAATTTTAAGTCCTTAATCAACAATTCTATAGATGTTTTGTCTAATCCTCGGGTACAGGGATCTCTGCAAGCCTTTATAGGTGCTGCCGAGGCAAGTGCCGGAGGTTCGGCAATTTTCTGTTCAGGAGGACTTGCAGCTCCTGTTGGATGGCCCGTGTTTGCTCATGGCCTTGATCAATTTGTTGCCGGCATGAACACTGCGATCACAGGAAGAGAAACAGCAACAATAACTGAACATCTTCTGCAAACAGCAGGAATGTCACCGCAAAGTGCATCCATCACAAATGATTTGTTAAGTGTTGTAGGTACGGTGGGAGCATCGTCTATAATTCAAGGAAGTAGGTTTCAGGCTTGTTCTCGTTTTCAACTTTCTTCAAGCGCCTCTTTCTCTGCTAACAACAAAGTTCAACCAGTTCACCAAAATTCAATTGGATTATGGCCTTCTGCTACAAATAGTAATCGAGTTATTAATGGGATAGAATATACTAAGCATTCTTTAGAAAGGATGTCGCCGCGTGGATTGATACATCTAGATACTGAACTCTATAGTAGAGGTATTCCGCCTTCAATTGTTGAAAATGCAATAAATATTGGGACTAAAATCCCAGGAAACTCTCCAAATGAGATTGTACATATATATGAAAATGTCAGGGTAGTAACGAATCCAGAGGGATCAAAAGTGATAACTGTAATAACTACAGGAAGGTAAAAATGAAAATGACTGATCATCAAAAACGCCTTTGGCAAAGTATGATAGATTTAATACAACAATATATTTATGGTGATACAAAAGATTTTTTTAAATTGGTTGGTCAACTAGAAGGAGCATTGGATGCTTCTGAGATAAAAGATCAAGAACTCATTGAGAATTGGTATGATTTTTGGACGCCTCTTGAAATTCGGCGTGCTGTGGAAGGCAATGAAATTAATCAGGAAAAAGCTATAAAAGAACTAAAAAAGATGAGAGATTTTCTAATTAAAGAAAAGGAAAATCATCTGTAAGGGAAGAGGAAAAGGGGCCGTGCCCTGGTGTGACAAGAACCTCATAAGCTTTAGCTCTTGAGGGTGGTGTATGGAAGATAGGGGAAGACCCCCTGATTCGGCTTTTAGGAGCAGAATCAAACCACCTTAAACTGCGAAGGCAAATTGCCGCACGTGGTGAGCGTTAAGGAAAAGGAGTGGAAATGACCATTTCAGGTGCATGTTAAGGAGATGAACGAAAGTGAACCACCGTCTGAAAATGTCGTAAGGCCCTTAGAAGTCGTCAAAACTGGAAGCATCACGGCAGCATCCAGGACTAAAGCTCAAGGGAAACCTGAGTACTGCTTGAGCGGCGGCCGGCATAGAGGTGGCATGAACTTAACATAGGCTTTCATATGGAACGTGTGAACTCGTCGTCGCAATGATAAGAGAGAAGCTCAAAGTGGAAGACCCACAAGAGCGAGAGTATCGATGTGCGGCACGGGGGCGGAACGACTCGTAGTAGTGATGAAGTTTCTGTAATGGAGATGGAGCGAAGGGGTCGTAAAGGGGGCCGGTCCCTGCATTGTGAATCACTCTTGAATAAAATTTTGCCGAGTGGTCGCAAAGCAACATTATTTATGATGAGACAGGAAGTCTGATTTCGCGAGATGTTACCGACCAATGGGGTCTTAACCACTGTGAGTATTCTTATGACAAGCTTGACCAGCTTGTTTCTGAAGAGGGTATGGCAACCCATTCCTATACACACGATTCCATGAATAATCGCATTGTCTATGACGGCGGTGAGATTGCCATCAATGACTTAAATCAGGTTTTAACCGCGAACGGCAAAACTTATGCTTATGATCTTGCGGGTAATCTTATTTTGGACAACGAAAGCTCCTATTTATATGACGCTCTTGACCGCCTTATCACAGTCGTCAAGAAGGAAGAAAAGTACCGCTACATCTACGATTCGCAAAACAGGCGAATCGCCAAGCAGAAATATTGCAAGACAACCTCAGGTTGGAGTCTTGAGACGACAACAAAATTCCTTTATCAGGGCAGTTGCGAAGTAGGCAGTCTTGAAGGCGATGCGTTTACTTCTTTCCGCGCCCTTGGGGCCGGCCTCGGCGCAGAAATCGGAGCGGCCTTCGCTCTGGAGATCGAGGGAGTCGTTTATGCCCCCACTCACGACCAATCGGGAAGTGTCGTTGCTCTAGTCGACGCTCAAACAGGCGATCTTGTTCATGCCGCCAGATACAGCGCCTTTGGGCAAGTAGAAAAATCGCATGGACTCTCTCCTCCCTACCAGTTTTCCAGCAAACGGCTCGATCCCGAAACAGGGTGGATTTATTTCGGGCGCCGCTATTACGATTCCTCACTTGGGCGCTGGACCACTTGCGATCCGACAGGTTACTCCGACGGCTTCAACCTCTACGCTTATGTTCATAATAATCCGCTCACTCATTTCGATGAGTATGGCCTTTTTGACGGGTATTGGGATCCAACACCCGAGGAAATAGGCATGTACGACCCCCGAGCGCAATTCCAGGGGATGAAAAATGCAGCAGTTTATCCCTTTACCTGTGCTTGCGATTTTAATTTTAAGTCCTTAATCAACAATTCCATAGATGTTTTGTCTAATCCTCGGGTACAGGGATCTCTGCAAGCCTTTATAGGTGCTGCCGAGGCAAGTGCCGGAGGTTCGGCAATTTTCTGTTCAGGAGGACTTGCAGCTCCTGTTGGATGGCCCGTGTTTGCTCATGGCCTTGATCAATTTGTTGCCGGCATGAACACTGCGATCACAGGAAGAGAAACAGCAACAATAACTGAACATCTTCTGCAAACAGCAGGAATGTCACCGCAAAGTGCATCCATCACAAATGATTTGTTAAGTGTTGTAGGTACGGTGGGAGCATCGTCTATAATTCAAGGAAGTAGGTTTCAGGCTTGTTCTCGTTTTCAACTTCCTAATGAATTTTCATCATTTACAAATTTCGGTAAACAAAATAAAGTATTAAGGAAAAGATTTAGTCCTGATGAATTTGCAGATGGGGGGCATAGTGTTTTCAGAAAAAATCCAATAACTGGTAAGACAGAAAAATATCAAACATATTGGCCCCAATCTAATCCAAGAAATCCAAATCCTTGGGAATTAGGAGTACGTTTTGATGGCTCAAGTCATTATCACAAGCATTTTAATAAAGTTACTGATAAATGGATAGAAACTCCTCATGTACATGATCCTTTCTTTCCAGGAGGCGTCAGATATCCACAAAGATGGGAGGTTCGGTGGTCCATAACATGTAATGCTCAATTTTTGAATTGACATTGATTTCCTTGTGCGTTTTCCTTTGTTTCTAAAACGAATGGAGGACCCAAATGACACCCACTTGTCCTAACTGTAAATCCACCAGTATCAAAAAGAACGGCCATATTCACAGTGGAAAGCAAAATCATAGGTGTTTGTCTTGTGGAAGGCAATTCGTCATCGATCCTCAGCAAAAAATAATATCAGATGAGACAAAATCAAGAGTAAGACAGGCATTGCTTGAACGCGTTTCTCTCGAAGGTATTTGTAGAATCTTTGACGTCAGCATGCCCTGGCTTTTGAATTTTATGAACAGAATAATCGAAGATCTTCCAGAAGATTTGAATGCGGATGTCACTGGAGAAGAAGAGTTTGAGGTAGCTATACTTGAGCTTGATGAACAGTGGAGCTATGTAGGAAAGAAAAAAAATCCAATATGGCTTTGGCTCGCATTTCATTCAGGTACACGACAGGTATTAGCTATGCATGTAGGAAAAAGAAATAAGCAAGCAGCGGAATCCTTATTAGCGAAGCTCCCCGAGGACTTAAAAAAAAAGCCGTCTTTTATACGGATAAGTTCTCAATCTACTACGAAGTCCTTCCTTGGGAACAACATCGCCCAGTCGGAAAGGAGTCAGGTAAGACAAGCTACATTGAGAGATTTAATAACACGCTCAGGCAGCGATGCTCAAGGCTAGTGAGAAAAACCCTTTCATTTTCAAAGAAAATTGAGAACCATATTGGCATGATAAAATATTTTATATGTGACTATAACCAGAGAAAAGCATTACAAGTTTAGGACTACCGGAGGTTCCGTGATGATAAAAGATCAGAATTTAATTTTATCGTTACAAGAGTGGTATTTTAGTAATTGCGATGGAGATTGGGAACATGATCAGAATGTATTAATTGAAACTATTGACAATCCAGGATGGACAATTACTATTAAATTAGAAGGTACAATTTTAGAAAACCATAATTTTTTTGAAAAAAAAATAGATAGAACTGAAAGTGATTGGTATTATTGTTGCATAGAAAATAATCAATTTAAGGGTGCCTGTGGACCGCTCAATATGCTGGAATTGATTCAAGTATTTAAAGATTTGATCGAGAAGGAAAAGTAAAAGGACCGAGTTAAAGACCTGAAAACAGGTCCGTGATAGGGCTGTGCTGTGAAAAAGGGCCGTGCTGTGAAAAAGGGCCGTGCTGTGGTGTGACACGAACCTCATAAGCTTTAGCTCGTGAGGGAGCTGTATGGAAGATAGGGGAAGACCCCCTGATTCGGCTTTCAGGAGCAGAATCAAACCACCTTAAGCTGCGAAGGCAAATTGCCGCACGTGGTGAGCGTTAAGGAAAAGGAGTGGAAATGACCATTTCAGGTGCATGTTAAGGAGATGAACGAAAGTGAACCACTGTATGAAAATGTCGTAAGGCCCTTAGAAGTCGTCAAAACTGGAAGCATCACGGCAGCATCCAGGACTAAAGCTCAAGGGAAACCTGAGTACTGCTTGAGCGGCGGCCGGCATAGAGGTGGCATGAACTTAACATAGGCTTTCATATGGAACGTGTGAACTCGTCGTCGCAATGATAAGAGAGAAGCTCAAAGTGGAAGACCCACAAGAGCGAGAGTATCGATGTGCGGCACGGGGGCGGAACGACTCGTAGTAGTGATGAAGTTTCTGTAATGGAGATGGAGCGAAGGGGTCGTAAAGGGGGCCGGTCCCTGCATTGTGAATCACTCTTGAATAAAATTTTGCCGAGTGGTCGCAAAGCAACATCACTTATGGCGAAACAGGAAATCTGATTTCGCGAGATGTTACCGACCAATGGGGTCTTAATCACTGTGAGTATTCTTATGACAAGCTTGACCAGCTTGCTTCAGAAGAGGGTATGGCAACCCATTCCTACACACACGATTCCATCAATAATCGCATTGTCTATGACGGCGGTGAGATTGCCATCAATGACTTAAATCAGGTTTTAATCGCAAACGGCAAAACTTATGCTTATGATCTTGCGGGTAATCTTATTTTGGATAACGACAAGCTCCTATTTATATGACGCTCTTGACCGCCTTATCACAGTCGTCAAGAATGAAGAAAAGTACCGCTACATCTATGATTCGCAAAACAGGCGAATCGTCAAGCAGAAATATTGCAAGACCTTCGATGATTGGAATCTTGAAGCGACAACCAAATTCCTTTATCAGGATAGCTGCGAAGTAGGCAGTCTTGAAGGCGATGCGTTTACTTCTTTCCGCGCCCTTGGGGCCGGTCTCGGCGCAGAAATCGGAGCGGCCTTCGCTCTGGAGATCGAGGGAGTCGTTTATGCCCCCGCTCACAACCAATCGGGAAGTGTCATTGCTTTAGTGGATGCTCAAACAGGCGATTTCGTTCACGCTGCCAGATACAGCGCCTTCGGACAAGTTGAAAAATCGCATGGACTCTCCCCTCCCTACCAGTTTTCCAGCAAACGGCTTGATCCCGAAACGGGATGGATTTATTTCGGGCGCCGCTATTACGATTCCTCACTTGGACGCTGGACCACTTGCGATCCGACAGGTTACTCCGACGGCTTCAACCTCTACGCTTATGTTCACAATAATCCGCTCACTCATTTCGATGAGTATGGCCTCTTTGACGGGTATTGGGATCCAACGCCTGAAGAAAGCGCAATGTTTAATGCTGAAGCGCAGCTGCAAGGGATGAAATTTGGTGCATTGCAAGCACGAGATTTCTTTTTTGGTTGTACATATGAACTTGGAAACAGCTTGCATAGTGAATTCTGGGGTGATCCTAATGATCCAAATAGAGTGATTCCTATATCTCAAAGAAGCTTTACGGAAATCGGTTTACTTGCCGGCGGCACAGCCATCGAACTTTCCGCTGGAAAGGTTATCGGAGTTTGTGGAAGAGGAGTCAAATTCTTAGGAAAAGGGGCTTTAAAAATACCATATGTGAGAAAGACTGCTCAAGTTGCCATGAGAACTTTTGACGCTTTATGGAAAACAAGAAAGGCGGCAAAAGCTGTTCAAAAAGCAAAATTACCCAAAACACTCAGATTGAATGGGTTAAATTCCTTACCAAATTTCAAATATGATTTCGATAGTCTTTCAAAAGCTGGAAAAGTTCCAGACCGTAATGGATTAACAAGAGCTGGAAGAGCACTAGATAAACATGGTAGTCGCAAAGGTAGTGTTTTCCCTAAGGCGACCGGAAATTCACATGCAAAAAATGCTCAAGGACAATATCATCTGGATGATATACTTACCAATCCTAATACTACGTTTTTGCCAAATAAATTTGATGGCTTTGATTTTTTTGCTCTAAATAGAAAAAATGCTTGATTAATGAACGATAATTTATTAGGAGGTTTCTGGAACCATGAAAAATAATAAATTTCGATGTGTTATCTCAGGAGATTTGGATTATGAAGATCTCGTTGCTGACATATATTACGAAAATGAGTTTGTTGCGATGCTTAAGCAAGAACAGGGTTTCCAAAATCTAGAAATAGAGATTCATCCTCCAAAGAATAGAGAATATTGGAATTTTTACTGGTCTGAGTTTAGCGAAGTAATAGAAAAAGCCAAGCAAAGACTTTGGGATTTGCGAAAGATTGACAATAGTTGAGTTTATCAGTCGTGGATTTTTATACCTTGTCTTTTGATAGGGCCTGATAGGGCCGTGCCTTGCATTGTGCATAACTTTTCTTATGCACTTAGAAAGATTATTGCTTTAATGCAGCAAATATTTATGCACAATGCGCGGCACGGCCCCTTTACTCGGCCCCTTTACTTTCGCAAACTACCGCTATGATAGGACAGGGAAACTCAAAAGGATTCACCAAATTGGTCTTGCGGGCCGAATCGGCATTAGCTATGATTTGATGGGGCGCGAAACTTCCCGCGATTCAAAATATTGGTCGCAAAGCAACATTATTTATGATGAAACAGGAAACCTCGTATCCTGCGACATTACCGACCAATGGGGTCTTAACCACTGTGAGTATTCTTATGACAAGCTTGACCAGATTGCTTCTGAAGAGAGTATGGCAACCCATTTTGGATCTTGACGCTTTTTTCGATGTAGTCTTCATAGAGAATTACGCAACACACCCGCAGCAATCTGGGTCTAAGAAATACACTTTTGTATATAATAATTAAGAAATATCTCAGTTATAAAGGAGATTAATTTGAAAATTGTTGTTGCAGGCGGCGGGGCTGCCGGGTTTTTTGCGGCCATTGCAGCAAAGGAGACCTATCCGCACGCTGCAGTTATTCTACTTGAACGCGCAGCTAAGCTTCTAAGCAAAGTCCGTGTTTCCGGTGGTGGAAGATGCAACGTCACCCATGCTTGTTTCGATCCAAAAGAACTTGTTAAAAATTATCCGAGAGGTTCTAAAGAACTCTTAGGGCCATTTCACCGTTTTCAACCCGCAGACACAGTACAATGGTTTTCAGACCGGGGCGTCGAGCTAAAGACTGAAGATGATGGGCGGATGTTTCCCGTCACCGATTCCTCAGAGACCATTATTGACTGCTTGCTAGCGGAAGCCAATCGACTTGGGGTTATCATCCGGCTGCAAACGAAATTCAGCCTAGACGAAATGGAAGCTGACCGCGTGATCCTTGCCACAGGCAGCGCTAAAGACGGCTTTGACATCGCTGCAAAGCTCGGACACACAATTCAACCGCCGGTCCCGTCGCTTTTCACCTTTAATATTCCTAATTTTCAGCTAGAATCAATAGCAGGGGTTTCCGTCGACAGCGTCCGTTTGAGTCTAGAAGGAAATAAACTCTTCCAAGAAGGTTCCATGCTCATTACGCATTGGGGATTTAGCGGTCCTGCCTCCTTGAAACTGTCTGCTTTCGGGGCGCGCTGCCTTGCTGAAAAAAATTATGAGATTGGACTTTGCGTAGACTGGCTTCCCAATTTTTCAGTTGATGAATTAATGGCGCTTTTGGCGCTTGAAAATTCAACAAAAAAGCTGGGAAATATCAAATCAATACCGCTGCCGAAAAGACTGTGGAAGCTTCTGTGCGGAAGGGAAAATCAGCTTTTAAGCGGCATGAGCAAACCTGCAATGCGCAAACTATTCGAAAAGCTGAAGTCTGATCGGTACCAAGTAAAGGGGAAAACAACGAATAAAGAAGAGTTTGTCACTTGCGGCGGTGTGACATTATCCGAGATTAATTTTAAAACTATGGAGAGTAAAATCTATCCAGGACTCTATTTCTGCGGAGAAATCCTTGATATCGATGGGATTACCGGCGGCTTTAACTTCCAAAACGCCTGGACTACAGGATGGATCGCCGGGACAGCTTAGAGGCTAACTCTTAATCTTCCAGCAACGGTGAATATTTTTCTTATTAAAATCTTCAGGGATCGTTCTATCGGATATCTCTTCGACCCTGCACAAGGGAAAAGCCCCTTCGTCAAAGGCAAATCTTCTATAATTAGTGCTGAAATAGATGACGCCATCCTTTTCAAGCAGCCTCAGAGCCAAAGTGATCAAGTTAACGTAATCCTTTTGAACATCAAACATTTCATTCATACGCTTTGATCGAGAAATTGTCGGCGGGTCAATCACAATAATGTCATATTTTTTAACTTCATGCTCAAGAAACCGCATGCAGTCATCCCTGATAATGGGATTAGTCTTAGCAAGGAGATGGTTCAATTCAAAATTATCACGCCCCCAGGAAGTATAAGTATTTGACATGTCGACACTTTTTGTATAAACAGCCCCGGAAGCTGCAGCATGAACACTAAAAGAGCAGGTATAGGCAAATAGATTAAGAAGTCTTTTTCCCTTAGCCGCTGAAGCGACTATCCTTCTAGTCGTACGATGGTCGAGAAATAAACCGGTATCTAAATAGTCTTTGAGGTTAATTTTAAACTTGACGCCATGCTCATGAGCAGTAAAAAACTCTTTATCTTCACCTCTTTTTTCGTACTGCTGCAGTTTGCGTCGACGAATCCTTGAGCGTGAGCAGATTTGACAATCACCAAAAAGAGAGGTAAGAACTTCATCCACTTCGGAGGTGTCTAATTCGTCATCGCCGCGGCCTGAGGAGAAGTGCTGCACGCAAAACCGTCCGGCGTAAATATCGATGGCCAAAGGATATTCTTTAATATCTCGGTCATAGATTCGAAAACAGTCTGTGTTCGTCCGTTTAGCCCACCTGCGAAGGTGTTTGTAGTTTTTCCGGATGCGATTTTTAAGCGGCGAGCTTTTATCCTCTCCATCGCTTATATGAGGTAAAATCATGAGGTACTTGAAATTTACAGCCAAACGAAGTTATGGCTAATTATTTGCTGTTGTAACACCATTTATTTGCGTAGGTGTTGTTTGCAATGCTTTATATATGCTTAAAGCTTGAGCTGTCATAGAACCAACATCACTGACATTTGCAGGAAGAATGACATTCGTTCCTTCTTTGGCAAGTCCTTTGAAAGCATCTACATATTGCTCGGCAATACGAAAAGCGGCGGCATTTTCTCCCCCTTGCTCCTGAATTGCTGCAGCAACTTTCTTTATAGCCGTCGATGTGGCTTCAGCAACCAGTTTAAGGGCTTTAGACTCTCCTTCAGCGCGGTTAATGAGTTCTTGCTGGGCTCCTTCAGACTCAAGGACGAGTCTTTGCTTTTCACCTTCGGCGTTGTTAATCTCTGCCTGGCGCTCCCCTTCGGATTGATTTATAGCTGCCTGGCGAAGTCCTTCGGACTCAAGTATCCTTGCGCGCTTTTGTCTTTCTGCTGTCATTTGAAGCTCCATTGCCTTCCTGATATCATCAGGCATGTCTATGTCTTTAATCTCGTAGCGCATGCACTGAATACCCCATGCGGTGGCAGCTTCATTAATTGTTTGGACAATGTTACCATTGAGATGCTCGCGTTCTTCAAAGGTCTTATCTAAAGCAATTTTACCTATTTCGGAACGCATCGTTGTCTGAGCAAGCTGAGTTAAAGCATAGCGGGCATCTGTTACACCGTAGGTTGCTGAAACCGGATCAACAATCTTCATATATAGGATCCCGTCTAAGCGAACGCTCACGTTATCTTTTGTGATGGCAGTTTGTTCATGCACATCGACAGCCTCTTCTTTTAAAGAGTGTTTTTGAACAACACTGTCAATTACCGGTATGACAAGGTGAAGCCCTGCTTCAATTTTTTTATGAAATTTTCCTAAACGCTGCACAACCCATGCTTGCTGCTGAGGAACAATCCTTATTCCTCTTAGCAAAATAAATGCAGCGATTAAAGCTATAATTAAGTATGCGGTAATATCCATTATATATCTCCTTTTTCTGGTATAACAAAGGCAACATTTCCCTTCACTTCGACGATCGTTACTGATTGTCCCTCAATAAGTTTATCCAATTGACAACTCTTATGACATTTTGCGGGTAAAAAAGTTCCTGACCAACTAATCTTTCCTGTTTTTGTTTTATGTAAATTGCCGCCTGAAATTGTAGCTTGGCTGCCAACGATATCATAAAATTTTTCCTCGGACCTGCTCTGAAATGGAAAACCAAATATCAGCCAGCTTAAAAATATATAGCCAGTAAAAAGCAGGCAAAAAACAATGATTTGCACATTTAACGAATCACTTGCAATAACACCTCTTTCGATCAAAACACCGACAGTTAATGCGGCAAAGCCAGTCAAGAGAGCGGTAAAATTAAAAATTCCGGTAATTTCTAAAATAATTAAAAATAAAGCTGTAACAAACCAAACAGTCATTACTGAAAACATAATTTTCCAAAAAAAAATCGGGGGTTATGAATATATTAAAGACACATTATTAAAAAGTCAAGGCCATGACTTTCATATCACACTTGGCAGCGAGCAAATGGAGCTGCCTTCCTTGCCTGAAGAAGAGATCATTGATATCGATACTTTTTGAAGCGAGTGCTGCGTAAGCCTTGATATAAGGGCCGAACCCGGCCATCGGGTTTGGCTTTTTTTCACTCCCAGTAAGGAGTGTAAATCAGCATTCCCCTTGTCGATTTGGTATCGACAATTTCGATTTCATGAATATGAAGGGCTTTCATGAATGCCAGGACTAAAATAGCATTGGACACGTCTACGTTTGCATAAGGATTGTTCAGCTCTTCATCTGTCAAGTCGATGGATTCATTAATAAACGTTCTTAAATCTTTACGAACGATCACCCCTTCTTCGCCGATCGGACCGATACTACTGGAAAATAAACGACCTATGCCAATTAATTTTGTCTCCGGCTGCTTGAGTTTATTTTTTATGATAGGATATGCCTTTCGGCCTAAAGAACGGGCATAACGGTCAGCACCCTTGACATCCTCTTCAGCCATTGGGTTAGGAGTGGGAACTTCATTGGAATTCTTCCCTTGAACAAGATCGATAATATAATTTCTAAATGGTATGGAGCCAACTCCCCCCATAAAAACCGAAAGCTCATTAGAGTCGTTCATTGTGGTCATTTGGAAACTCCCTGTTCCAATATCCCACACAATTAAATTGTCTTTACCCTGATCACTGGCGGCAATTCCACTAAAAAATGCAAGAGTCCCCTCCTCTCTCTGAGAAATGACTTTAAAGGAATATTCGTTTTTTTCTGAACATCTTGAGCAAAGCTGCCGCCATTGACGGCTTCTCGAAAAGCTGCGGTAGCGACGGCGGCTACTTTTTGAACTTGCAGATCTTCAGTGATTTCCTTGATCTCCAAAATGTTTTCATTCCCAAATCGCAAATGCTTTCATCAAATGACCCGTCATAAGAAGATTGCAAAGAGGCTTGATAGGGAACCGGAAATGAGTCTTCAAAGACGATGGCAATAATTTTTTGATCGGTTGGATCAACATCGGCAATCGTGACTTTTGTTGAACCAGACCCGACATCGATTGCCGCTCTTCTTTCGACAACCGGCGCATCAGCAAGCTCCTCAGCTGCGCAAAGACTTCCTAAAAACATAATAGCAGCTAATAATATAATTAACTTTTTCATTAATCACCATTTTAATTTCTTATTAAAAGGTATTTTATCAAATTGTTTTATTAAATAAAAGTAATTTCCGAAAATGTAAATAAATAATTTTAAAATTATTTGCAAAACGAGATATAGGTTACAATCACGGGTTAAATAGTCTGACTCTTAAATTTTTAATTTGTTAAAATTTGTTTTATTTCTTGATATTTTCCGTCCTTTAGTGGTAATATTTATTATTAATGTTGTTCATTCGCACGGTTTAGAACAAATACTTCATTTTAAAAAGGCGCGTTTTCGATCAGTGCCTATACTCTTTTCAGTATACCCCGACACTAAGTAACATGTGCCTGGATCGATCATAAGTGAAAACTTTTGCAGGGGCAGTTTTGGAGAATTTTGTATGTCATTTGATACTCTCGGCTTATCGGCCGAACTCATTCTAGCTGTTACCGAACAGGGCTATAGCAATCCCACCCCGATCCAACTTCAGGCTATTCCGGTCATACTTAAGGGCTTAGACATTTTGGGCGGTGCTGAAACCGGCACGGGAAAAACTGCCGGGTTTACCCTGCCGCTACTACATTGTTTACATAAAAAAGCAGCGAGCAAAGGTCGCTCTTCGCCGCGCGCACTGATTTTAACACCAACGCGAGAACTTGCTGCCCAGGTGCATGAGAGCGTCAGGATTTATGGCAAGTATTTACCCTTGAAATCCACTGTCATTTTTGGTGGGGTTAATATTAATTCCCAGATTGCAAAACTTAAAAAAGGTGTTGACGTCCTTGTAGCTACACCTGGACGTTTGCTTGATCATGTCAGCCAAAAAACCGTAGACCTTTCAAAAGTCGAAATCCTAGTGTTGGATGAAGCCGATCGAATGTTGGATATGGGTTTTATTCACGATGTGCGAAAAATCATCAGACTGCTCCCTAGAAAAAGGCAGAATCTGCTTTTTTCGGCAACATTCTCAATGGAAATAAAAAAACTTGCAGACGACCTTCTGAATTCTCCGGTAATGATCGAAGTAGCTCGAAAAAACATGGCATCAGAACATGTAAAGCAGCTGATACATCCTGTTGACCGCAAGCTAAAACCTGAGCTGTTATCTCATCTGATTCGTACCGGAAACTGGAAACAAGCGCTAGTCTTCACCCGTACAAAACACGGTGCAAATCGTTTAACAAAGCAACTTGAAAAAGACGGAATCAGCGCTGTCGCCATCCATGGCAACAAAAGCCAAGCGGCCCGCACTAATGCGCTATCGAGCTTCAAAAATGGCCTTGTGCGTATACTTGTTGCAACTGACATTGCAGCGCGCGGCTTAGATATCGATCAATTGCCGCATGTTGTCAACTTCGAGCTGCCGAATGTTCCTGAAGATTATGTGCATCGCATAGGCCGTACCGGCCGTGCCGGCAATAGCGGTGAAGCCATATCATTGGTATGTATCGATGAACACAAACTTCTAAGAGATATAGAACACTTAACCAAACTCAAATTGCCAAAGGTTGTGATTTCCGGGTTTGAACCTGACCTAACGATTAAAGCTGAACCTATTCAAAAAATGCGCAAAGGCCGTTCTACTAAAAATCGCAGCTTCTTCGGCAAAGCAAAAGGAAAGCATCCATACAAGTCAATGAGATTGAAAAAAATCTAATTCCGCAGTCTCAATAAATAATCTCTAATCTCTTTTTTTTTTCTTTTCCTCTCCCGTGCATAGCGTCAATTTCAGAAACTTGTTCCCTATCTTCTTGAGATAGATTCTTATGTTTAATAAGACTCATACGAAATGACTGGTTTTCTTTAAGGCAAAAGGCTTTCAATCTTTAAAGTATCTGGAATAATTTATCCAGATGGATTCAATTGACTCTTACTATGAATTTTTCTAAAACAATTAAATAAAATATTAATGTTGTTAAAATATTGGTCATTTCTGTCTCTGTACTGGACAAAAAATGATTTGATAAAAAAATGTCGCTGATGAGATTGTAACTCGTTGAAAACCAAATCTAGCGAGGTACATTTATGAATCACATCAGCGAACGGCTTTGTTGCGTAATTAACCACAGAGCTCACAAGAGCGCACAGAGAGAATATGAGAGATTTGATTTAAGCTGCTATTAATTCACTTTCAGGCATTCCCAGCTTTGTCATTATATTTAGTGCTTCACATTTTGCCCTTGATTCAGCCCTTTGGGTTTCCAGAGTTCTACTTCTTAAATCATTTCCAAAGAATCGTTTAAATCTAAACATGGCTGTTTCTGCAAGTGATCGGCGATGATAACCTTTCAACTTTTTCCATAATTTTCTTGCATCATCATCACCTCCTAAACCTGAAATTTCCAGCAAACTGATATTCCGCATCTTCCAAGAAGGAGATATGTTTTCTCGAAAAACAGCATTCCTATTGGGTGGAATAATAGGAATTGAGCCGTGAACTACATTTGCAGCATAGCATCGCTTAGTATCATAAGCCCCATCTCCATATGTGCGCTTAACTGATTTCGGCATTACCTCGAGAAGTTTTGGATACACTTCACAATCTGCAACGTTATTTTCAGTAAGAATTTCGAAAATAATTTCGTGAGAGTCAGGGCAGACTGCCAGATGGAGCTTTCTCCATGTTCGTCTTTTACTGATTCCATGCTGCCTAACTTTCCATTCACCCTCTCCGTACACTTTCAAACCGGTTGAATCGATTACAATATTGGTGACTTTTTTTTTCGAAAGTTTCTTCAACTCTTGCCCCAACAACTTAGCTCTCCGACAAATTTGAGTATAAGAAGGAATCGATAAACCAACAGATAAAATCATAACAAGAGATGTCAAAAATCCTTCGAGTGCTCTCAATGGAAGATGAAAAACCGATCGAATAATGAGCGCGGTGAGAATAGCGTCATCAGAATAGAGTTTTGGACGCCCCTTTTTTCCTATTTCTTTTGGAGCCATCCACTTATTGATAGCATCTTCAGAAAACCAAACAGTTATGCTTCCCCTTTGAATAAGAGATTTGTTATAGTCGTTCCAGTTGCGAATGCGATATTTTGCCTTCATCTTGATCCTCCAATTTGTTGCAACTAAAAATTAGAGTATTAGGTATTTGTCGGCAAGCTCGCATTCGCCCTTTTTGGAGAAAAGATGACTAGTACCCACACAACTGAAGAAGCCAACCAAAAAAGAAATGACCTTTTAACAGGGGAAATCATAGGTGCTGCGATTGAAGTTCATCGAAGATTAGGTCCAGGCTTGCTTGAATCGACATACGAAACTTGTCTTTGCTACGAGTTGAACCTTGCGGGTTTGAAAGTTAACCGGCAGATACCAGTACCTATTATTTATCGTGATAAAAAGCTAGACTCAGGCTACCGGATCGATATGATAGTGGAAGATAAGGTTATTTTGGAGATAAAATCTGTGGCCAATTTCTTGCCTGTTCATGAGGCCCAACTTCTATCCTATCTTAAGCATAATGGTGGTGGCAGAGGTTTGCTCATCAATTTCAATGTAAAACTTCTAAAAAATGGGATTAGGCGTCTAATCATTTAATTCCTCTCTCATAATCTCTCAGTGAGCTCGGTGGTCTCAGTGGTGATTTATGCAACAACGCCACAATACTTCCAGAAGAAGCTAATTTTAACCATATCGAAAACTTGAAATATGGAGGAATTCTTCCAAATAAAAGTATTCGTAAACCACATCCAAGCGGTAGCGGATATTATCAAGAAATACCTAATACTAAGGAAGCATTAACTCATTTAATAACGGAATATTTAAATGAAAATCCTTTCAATTATTGTATAGCAGAGGATGTGATTAGGAAAACTAAAGATGAGGGGATAAATGAATCCAACGCTATGATTTTAACATATAATGATGAAGTTTACTATTTATTAGATCAGGGATCCCGTGAAAGTGAGATTGAAGATGCAATTTGGTCCGCAAATGCTATCTATCATATGCTGGTAGTTTTAGCAAAAGGGAATCATGATTTCCGAACTCATTTGCAGTTAGAAGATTTTGACTTAATTTGTGAAAGTATTTGTTATATCATTGGCAGCGCTTATGATAGCGAATCATATGTTATTTGGAAGAAGGATGAACTGAAGAATAGGAAATTCAAGCATGTCTAGGGATTTATCCTCCGATCGGACAGTGAGGTGTGTGGGATTAAATTCTTTATTTTTGAACGATAAGCAGAAGCGATTATTGGTGCAGTCGTGGGCGCTATAGCAGCTTTTGCCGTTTATGAAGGAACTCATTACGTTGAAGATTGCGTGAATAAAAATCTAGCCTTGTTCACTTTTTCGGTCGACTGCGAGGCCCTATCTGACGATCGATTGCTTCTCGGCAATAGTTAAAGCTATTCCCTCGTCGCAATCGTCACTTCCCGTGAAATAGCGTAGGAAAATTCTCTTTAAAGGCTTTTCTTTAAAAAATGTCGGCTTTCTGTTACTTTTTTTCCTTCAGTGGGAGGATTGTCGCATGGAGGATGAGTTACAAAGAGTTTATCGGCAGCTCTATGATGTTGTCATCCCCGATATCGATTATTATTTGCGACAAATTGGTAAGCGTCATTTAAACCCATCTGGAAAAATTATTCCAGATTCTTTAGAGATCGAGAGCCCCTTTGCCTTAGCCCAGCGATCGGAGAGAAGTTCGTACAGCTTGTTTGCGGGGTGATCCATTAAACTGCGCATGACATCTTCAAGATATTCGTGGGGATTAATGCCAAGTTCACGGCATGTTTGAATAAGGGAGTCAATGAGGTCTCGTGAAAGAGAAGGTCGCTGCCATCTTTACTAAAGAGACCATCAGCCACAATAAGATGGAAATGAGGGTGGAAATTTAGTGTCTTTCCGAAATACTGGATGAAGCTGATGATGCCGATTTGCAGATCTGGGATATTTGGACCACATATAATGAGTCTTTTTCGAATTTCATCAACGACGATCTTTAAAATGGATTGAAGAATTTTGTACGTTTGAAGGTAACACCTAATCCGCAAAGGAAAACTGATCACAAATTGCCTGATGGGAATGGACGGAACGACATTTTCAACAAGGTGGGCTGCTGTTTCAACCATTGTTCGTGTGTTGCAGGATGGGCAGATACCTCGGCCTTTACAGGAAAAAGCAATGAAAATGTCTTTGTTGCAGTCAGCACAATGAGCACAGGCGAATCCATTAGCTAATATGCCGAATTCCAAATACTTATGGAATTCCCTGTCTATGTATTTGGGAATGGGGTTTTCAGAGTTTTTGTACCATGTCTTGTAGTGCCTTTTTATGACGTCAAAAAGAACCGTTTTCTCAGGTTTACGAGGCCGATAGATCACTTCTGATTTTTTAGGACAGCAGATAGAAGACATTTCGATTCATAAAAAAGATTATTCAAATATCTGAAAGCTAGATAATTGAAATTTTTATTTCAATGGCAAGTACAAAGTGCCTTGAAATGACAGGTGTTCCTCTAGCGGGGAGAAAGCCCTTTCGGACGTTCCTCAAAGAAGTCGCCATGTCCTATTTTGTGATCTCGCCCGAAGAAAACGGGGTCGACTGCCACCGCACCTGGGAGGCGCTCTACCTGAGAGCGATCCCCATTGTCACAAGAAGCATCAATTCCGAATTTTATGCCGGCCTGCCGATCATTATTCTCGACAGCTGGGACGATTTTCAGGATTTGGAATTATCCGAAGAGCTCTATTACGAGCTTTGGGGAGATTTCGATCCAGACACCCTGACCGTCGATTTTTTCATTCATCAAAGGTAATTCTTGTTTTTTCTATGCTTAAGACCTCATTCACAGACCCTTTGTTCTGCGATATTCACCCATCCGCCCCCCATGGCTTGATAGGTATTGACAACGGAAGAGAACAGCCCCACCCTTGTTTGAATCCAAGAGAGCTGGGCGGGGAAATACTGCTCTTGGGCCTGGAGAACAACGAAATAGGGCGAGTAGCCCCCCTTGTACTGGAGCTTTGCAAGGTGGACGTACTCTCCAGAGGCGGCGACTAGCCTTTTTTGCGCGTCAAATTGATTTTGGAGGTACTCGTAGGCGGCAAGAGCGTTTTCCACATCGCTAAAGGCGCTTATGATCGTATTTTTGTAGTCAAAGAGGGAGGCGAGGTAGGAGGCTTCGGCCTGCTTGACCTGGCCATAGATATTTCCGAAGGTGAAAAGCGGGCCGATGATAGAACCTGCATAGGACCACGTTCTCGATGGGCCGTTGAATAGGCTTCCGAGCTCTCTACTTGCATACCCGTAAAAGCCTGTCAAGCTAATATCGGGAAAATAAAGGGCTTTTGCGGCGCCGACCAGAGCATTTGAAGCGACGAGGTTATACTCGGCCTCTAAAACATCGGGTCTGTTGCAAAGGATTTCAGAGGGAATTCCCTCTGGAATTGTTGGCAAAGTGAGGTCGTAGATCGTTTTTCCTCTCGGAATGGCCCCCGGATTGCTCCCCAGGAGGATAGAGAGGGCATTTTCTGTTTGGGCGATCTGCAATTCCAATTCGGGGATAGTCGCCGCGGCTAGTTCGTACTGCGTTCTGGGCTTGGGCGACGAGCATTTGGGAGGCTTGCCCATAGTTGAACTGATTGGTAAAGTAGGTAACCTCCTCACTATAGGCCTCTAGAGTCTCATTGGCGACCTTGAGCTGGGCGTCGAGGCCGATTAGCTGCAGATATGTATTCGCCGTAAGGGCGACAACCGAGAGAATCACAGCTTTTCTTGCCTGATCGGCGGCGAAAAGCTCGGCGCTAGCCGCTTGGGTCAGCCTGCGGATTCTCCCCCAGAGATCGATCTCCCAGGACCCTTTGGGCGAGGAGCTCGTATTCTGAAAATGGGTTGCTGAAAAAGAGGGCGGGAAGACCCCCTGTTGTTGTTGTCCCCTCTTTAATGCGGGCGGCATTGACCGAATAGCCCGTTTGGGGAAATAATTGCGACCTTGTTTGGATTAAAACTCCAAGAGCTTGCTCGACATTTGCCGCGGCAATTTTAATGTCATAGTTGTTTGCGAGGGCCTGCTCTATCAATGCTAATAGAATCGGGTCTTCGAACTGCTCCCACCAGGCAGTATTAAGCGTGCCTTCGACGTGTTGGGGTTCGTACCGGTACTCCTGAGGGATATCGAGGCAGGGGCGGCGGTAATTGGGGCCGATCATGCACCCGGCGAGGAGTAGAAAGACAAGCAGAGGGAGTTGCGAAACTAAGGCAAAACCGATTTTTTGAGCTATTTTGCCGAGATTTGCTATTTGTGCCAAATAGCAAAGGTCAGTGAAAAAGCCAAAAAGCGGCCTGCCAGAGTTTTGCAATTTCCTCGGTAGTCTGGCTTTCATCTTTTTCGTCCTCCTAATTTTTCAAATATAAGGTAAAAAAGAGGCACGTAGAGAAGAGCGAGGGTAGAAGCGCCGATCATCCCTCCTAAAATTCCGGTTCCAATGGAGTGGCGGGCGTTTGCCCCCGCTCCCATAGCGATGACGAGAGGAAAAATACCAAAAATAAAGGCGAGGGAGGTCATGATGATGGGGCGCAAACGGAGTTTTCCAGCCTCCACGGCAGATTCTAAGAGGGTTTTCCCTTGCTCTTTGAGTTCGACGGCAAATTCGACTATCAAAATCGCGTTTTTCGCCGCAAGCCCAACGAGGACGAGGAGGCCGATTTGAAAATAGATATCGTTATCGAGACCGCGCAAATAGGTGGCGATGAGTGCGCCGATGATGCCAAAAGGAACAGCAGTCATTACCGCTCCCGGCAGCGACCACGATTCAAATTGAGCGGCAAGGATCAAAAAGACGATCAAGACTCCAAAGGCGAAGGCGGCTGCAGAGCTTCCGCCCGATGCTTTTTCTTGGTAGGCCATCCCCGACCAGGCAAACCCATACCCTTGGGGAAGTATCTCTTTGGCGACCTCCTCCATCGCTGCCATTGCCTGCCCCGAGCTATATCCGGCAGCAGCTCCTCCTGTGATTTGGGCGGCGGGGAATCCGTTGAAATGGGGGAGAAGGTCGGGTCCCATCGTCGCTTCCATGGTGATCAGCCCTGTAATGGGGACCATCTTTCCATTAGTGGATTTTGTATAGAGGCGGTTGATATCCTCCGGGGATTGCCTATATTCCGCATCCGACTGGATCATCACATCCCATGTGCGGCTATACTTTTGGTATTGGCTCACTTGGATCGATCCGAGCTGCGCTTGCAGCGTGTCGTAGACATCTTGTACCGGCACCCCGAGCAGAAGGGCTAAGGGACGGTTGAGATTTGCCTTCAGCTGCTGAGAGGTAGCCTTATAGGTAGTCCGAAGATTTGAGAGTTCTTCTCTCTCGGCCGCTTTTTTCATAAACGTTTTCAAAATGTTGGCCAGATCGAGCGGATTCCCATTCCCTTGGTCCTGGATCCAAAATTGAAAACCCCCTGTAGAGCCGATTCCAGGGATAGCGGGAGGGGCGACGGGGATGGTGATCCCGGTTAAAATGTCTTGCGACTCTTTATAGATATCGAGCAGGACGGCCTTAGCGTTCTCCTTTTTGGCGGTGGCGATATTTTTGTACCGCTCCTCAAAACCTTTGAATGCGATGAACATCGACGACATATTCGGGAGGTATTGGCTGTCGATTAAACTGTATCCATTGATGACGGTCCGAGAGGCCACCGCGGGATTGCTTGCGTAGAGGGCATCAACTTTCGCTGTTGTTTCCTGGGTTCTCACCATGCTCGCCCCATCGGGCATGACTACTTGGGTGAAGACATACCCTTGGTCCTCATTGGGGATAAAGCTCGACGGAAGGATGGAAAAGAGGTGGAAAATCCCATACAGCATCCCCCCAAGAAGGGCCAAAAAAACCCATTTTCTTCTGATTACGAATTCAATTGAGGAACCATACCACCCTGTCATCCGATCAAAAGCCCTGTTGAAGAAGCCGAAAAATCCTTTTTTTCCTTTCTCCTCATCACGCAGAAGAACTCCGCACATTGCAGGGGTGAGAGTGAGCGCCGTAAATCCCGAAAGGGTCACAGAGACCACAATAGTAATGGCAAACTGTTTATAGAGCTGTCCTGTCGTCCCGGGGATAAAGGCTGCGGGGATAAAAACGGCGCTTAAGACCAGTACGACGGCGACCACGGGAGCGGCTACCTCCCCCATCGCTTTGACGGCCGCTTCTTTGGGAGAGATATTTTTTAGGTTTCTCTCGACATTCTCCACCACGACAATCGCGTCATCGACTACCATTCCGATAGCCAGCACCATAGCAAACAAAGTCAGGAGATTGATTGAAAATCCGAGGGCGAGCATTCCGATAAAGGTTCCGATCAGCGAGACGAGGATCGCCGCAATGCAGATGAGAGTTGCCTTGAACGTTTGGAGGAACATATAGACGACAAAAGTCACTAAAAGAGCCGCAATGAACAGGGTTTTGATCACCTCTTTGATCGAAATTTTGACAAACTCGGTCGTGTCGAGGGCAATTGCGTATTCGATCCCGTCGGGAAGGGACGATTTGAGATTTTCCAGGGTTTTCCGCACCCCGTTTGAGACATCGAGGCCGTTGGCGCCGGGCTGTTGGTAGACCACAATCGCAGCTGCTTGGGTTCCATTGTAGAAGTTGTTGCCGATGTACTGCTTTCTTCCCACCTCGGCACGCGCGACATCGCCCAGCCTCACGATCGCCGTTCCATCTTGGTTGGTCCGCAAGATGATGTTTTCGTATTCATGGGGTTCTGTAAAGGGGAGCTGGGTGATCACAGGGATGGTCAGCTGTTGGTCGGGGATAGAGGGTTGCGCGCCGATTTGCCCTGCCCCAATGAGGGCATTTTGTCCTGAGACAGCGTTTTTGATCTCGGTCGTCGTGATCTTAAGCGATGCCATCCGGTCGGGGTTGAGCCAAATCCGCATCGCCTGATCGGGGATCCCGAAGATTTGAGCTTGCCCCGCCCCATCGACTCTCTTGATAGCATCGAGGATGTAGACATTGGCATAGGTGTTGACATACTCATCGCTGTAGCGGCCGTCTTTGTTGTAAACGGCGACGAGCATCAACGTACTGGAGGATTGCTTCTTCACTGAGACCCCGAACTGTTTGACCGCTTGGGGGAGCTGAGGCATTGCGAGATTGACCCTGTTTTGGACGAGAACTTGGGCGATATCGGGGTCGGTATCAAGGCTGAAGTAGACGGATATTGTCATCTGCCCTGTATTGGAGCTTGTAGAGGTCATATAGAGCATATTCTCTACCCCGTTGATCTCTGCTTCGATCGGTGCAGCGACCGATTCCCCCACAGTTTTGGAGTCGGCGCCGGGGTAGGTTGTCGTGACTTGGATTTGGACGGGGGTAATCGTCGGGTATTGCGAGACGGAGAGATTCAACATGGAAAGAAGTCCGGCGATCACAATGATCAAGGCGACGACCGTTGCAAATATGGGCCTATAGATGAAGAACTTCGACATCTACCTTCTCTCCCCCGCTGAGGTTTTGCCCTCCATCTACAACCACCCGATCCCCCGGAAAAAGCCCTTGGTTGATGAACCAGTCCTCCCCAAACCACATCCCCACCTCAACAGGGCGGAATTCCACCGTATTCTCCTTCGAAACGGTCCACACATAGTGCCCTTTTGCCGATTGAGCCACCGCTTTTTGGGGGACCAAGATCGCATCGGGGCGGATTAACCCCTTGACCCGCGCCGTCACAAACTGGTTTGGACGGAGGATGCCCTCTGGATTTATGACGCTTGCCCGGATGAGGAAGGTTCCCGTTTGGGGATTAAAGTAAGGTTCGGTAAATGTGATCATTCCCGTATGGGGAAAAGGCTTCCCATCGATCAAGATCACTTGGACGGCATATTCATCGTTTTTGGGCCGAATCAAGGTCCCTTTTTTGAATTCATTGCGAAAAGCCTGCATCTGCATTTCCGAAATGCTGAAATTCACCCAGATAGGGTCGAGTTGGGATACGGTTGTGAGCAGATTGTTGGTCACATTGAGATATGATCCATCCTGCTCCTTTGCCGAGCTGGTAATCCCATGGAGAGGGGATGTGATTGTACAATACGACAGGTTGAGCTTTGCTGTGATCAGATTGGCCTGAGCCTCATGGACTCCGGCGGTAGCCGAGTCGTACTCGCCGATCGCATCGTCGAGATCTTTCTGCGAGAGGGCATTTAGCTTTGTCAGAGGTTTTGTACGGTCCAAATTGAGTTTTGCCGTCTTTTGGACCGCCTTTTTTGCCTCTAATGCTGCTTGAGCGGCGGCGACTTGCGCTTTAAAGGGTTTTTTATCCATCAAAAAGAGGATCTGCCCTTCATTGACGATCTCCCCCTCGGTGTAGACCCGTTTTTCGAGAAAACCGCTGACCCTCGCTTGGATATCGACCTCGCGGGAGCTTTGCGTGCTCGCGACAAAGTCGTAGCTCACTGGCACATCCTGTTTTTCAACAGTAACCACCGTGACTTTTCGGGTCTTGTGCTCTTCCGTTCCTTTTTTTTTGTGAACATGAAGACATGAGTACAAATACTAGGACAAAAAATAGTCTCCCCATAGCATGGGACTAAACCATAAAAAAGGGGCTTTCGTCAAGAGGAATTCTGCCGATCATTATTCTCGATAGCCGGGACGATTTTCAGGATATTTCATTCCCGGCTGAAGGCGCGGTCCCAAATTTCGGTGATTTCGACCGCCAGGAAGCTGCCGGCCGTCAAGACGGAAAAACCTAAGAATCCGATATATAAATCCCGGGCTGCCTCATCGGCATCTCCGCCCATAATATCGTAAATGATGCATCCCCAGCTAATGGATGCGGTAAAACAACCAACTGCAAGCAAACCGTTCCTAACGATCGATCCGACCTCTGTCGAAAAATGGGGTCTTTGGCTTTCTAAATCAATATTCATAATGAAAAATATTAATTGACAATTAACAATTAATTATAATATAATTTTCTTTTATTATGAATAAAAAACTGCTTCCAATACTATTAATTCTGTCTCTTATCGGTTGCTGCATCGAGGTCGATATCTCGGTTCCAGGATTTCCCGATATGGCCCGGTATTTCGGCACGTCAGAGGATATGATTCAATGGACGCTCAGCCTCAACTTCTTAGGATTTTGCCTCTCCAGCCTCATTTGGGGCCCCCTCTCCGAGAGTTTCGGAAGGAGGAGGATGCTCATCCTCGGAAACATCCTTTTCACACTGGGAGGTCTAGGATGCGCCCTTGGGCAGTCCATAGACTGGATTATCGCCTGCCGCTTTTTTCAGGGGTTCGGAGCCAGCGCCACCTCGATTATCGCCATCGCCATGGTCGCCGATACCTACCAGGGGGAAAAGGCGGCCCGGTTCAACGGCATTTTAAACTCGATCATCACAGCCTCAATGGCCATAGCCCCTGTCGCCGGCGGTTTCATCAACCACTATCTCGGCTGGAGAGCCAATTACTCTTCCGTAGCGCTAATCAGCTTGACCACCCTCATTTTGATCTCCCTCTTCATCCCTGAAACCAAACCCGATTTCGATCCCTGGAGGCCTAAAAAAACGGCGGGCCAATACCTCACCCTATTCACCAGCAGGAAATTTATGACCTACTCCTTCATTCCGAGCATCATTGTTTCCGGCTACCTCGCTTTTTTAGGGTGCGGCTCCTTCCTCTACATCGACCAGATCGGGACCTCGGTCATCCAATACTCGCTTTATCAAGGCTTCGTTGTCGCTTCCTTCTCCCTCGTCAGCTTCTTTTCTGGAAGAATCCTCAAGATCATCGGCAGCAAAACCTCCGTCATCGCCGGCGCCCTGCTGACGACGCTATCGGCAGCCGCCCTTGTCCTGCAATCTTTCGCCTATCCCGGCTCCGCGGCGCTGATTACCCTTTTCATGTCCGTATACAGCGTCGGTTCCGCGCTCATTTACACCTCGGTCTTTACCGATTCCATGGAAATTTTCCCCGAAATGAAAGGACTCTCGTCATCGGCTCTGATGTTCATGAGGATGTTTATGTGCTCGGCGACCATGTGGCTGATCAGCGTCATCTACAACGGATCGCTTTTTCCGATCGCATGCGCCATCCTGTCGCTTGCCCTCATCGGCTCTTTCCTGATATCGGGAATGTATCGGTTGGAGGCGAAAGAACCAGCCGAGAATGTCATCTGCGGCGGGTAAAGGCCGCCCGAAGGGGCCTGTCATGCTTGAGGATGATCCCGCCGAAGTATAGGAAAATCAAGCATGTCTAAGGCCTTATCCCTATCTGTATAGCGAGACAGGTGGGCTTAAATTCCTTTATTTTTGAGCGATAATTAGCCTCAAATTGTCAATTTGAGGTTTTCTTCCAGATTTTTGGCAGAGATATGTCTGATTTGGGTGCGAATGAGAGCAAAAGGTATCGAGTCCCTTCTGGAGCGATTATCGTATTTGGTTCAATCTTCCCAAAAAGGCGGGTCGATGTTGTCTGTCCAATGGGGCGGATCTATGGTGGAGGATCCGGGCCCCATTCTCCTAAGAGTTCGATCTTCTACTGGGGAAAACCCATCCTCTGTCCAGGGCAGAAGTTGGCAGATGTTCATTTCAGGGGGAGGGTAGGGCGGATCGAACTTCTGGATCTCGCTCGTAACGCTTTTTAGAAGCTGCGAAACCTAAATACCTTCGTTCTAGAAAAACCTTCCGTTTATCGATTCTATTTTTCTGACAATATGAAACTGGAAAGCTGTCTATAGCAAAACCCTGATCTTTATTTATTTGCTTAAAAAATAGAGCTAAAAAACGGAAAGTGGCGTTCCAACAAATCCAAGGAATTTTATGAATTCGGCAATTTAGCCCGGCTATTGCTTAAAATAGCTCTGAATAATCGTAATCTTTTACATAAATATCTGGACATTTTATAGTTACAAGAAAAATATTTTGCTGATAAAAAAGCAAAAGTTATCACTTCTGCGTTGGACATTTGAGATTGAGGATCGTCTTTAATCCCCAAAATTTGAAGGATTTCTTCGCTGATGACATAAACTGTTGTTGCGTAAGTTTCCATGATGCCCCCTTTTTTTGGCTAAGGAAGTATCATAGAGACTGTTGTCGTTAAAATCTTTCATTGAATTCATCTTCTAAGCCTCGATTATCGGCAAGGGATTACCCTTGCCTTCAAATCGAGTCTACGCATCTGAATCCAACGAAAGACTTTAACAACAAGTTTAGGTAGCAATCAGGGTTATAGTAGATTTTCTTGTGCTAAAAACATACAGGATTTATTATTCCGTCATAAATGACATGAAAATTCAAAAATATAGGAAAAATCATGAACCTGAGCGGCATCGATACCACACAATATAAGATTTTTGAAGGTGATCACATCCTAAGCGAAAATAGTGATGATAACAAAAATATCATCGTAAAGGGGATGGCCCTGGCGGGAAAATTAGGAAAGGTTATTGTACGAGATAGTATTCTGAATCATGTTAAAGGTATGCTTGAAGTGCATCTAACCTCAACTGCGGCAAGTGTTGTCGATTCTTACGGGGCAGTGATGTGGTCAGGATGGCATGAGAATTGCTCATATTCACTTAAGCCGCTCATATACGCGAATGAGAGTATATCTTTAACCAACATCAAAGCAAAATATGTTAAATGTTTCAAAGGAAAAGTTCAAATAATAAATGGAAGCGCTGACTTAGTTGTCGCTGGTACGAATATTACATTAAAAAATACTAAAGCCATTGACTGTGAAGCGAGTAAGGGTTACTTGGAAGCACAAAATTCCACATTGAAGAATGTCAAAGCTAGATTTGGCGCTACTTTAGTCGATTCAATCGCAGAGGAAGTTTTGGTGGAACATGGGGCTCTGCATGTTACTTGGAACAAATCTGAATCGTATCAATTTCTCTCTTTAGAAGCCGAAGCGGGTGTGGAGTTAGATGGCGTTACTGCAAGGTTTGTTAGCGTGGCTAATCATAGTGCGAAACTTAAAAACTCAAAAATTACCGGAGAAGTTGCCTGTAAACAAGAATTTTCCTCTCAAAATAGTCGTATTGAAAAGCTGTTTCTACAGGTGGATTCAAAAATGCCTGGAAAGATAACCCTACACGAAAGTTCAATTAAATCATTGATAATTGTAAAAATTAAACCGAGAAAAAACACCGCTTCTTTCTTCTCTTTTTCCATCAGTGAGCCGTGCCGTCAATCTAGGCTCAGTGGTTAAGCGTGATGAGATTAATATAGAAGGTGCTAAAATCGATGGCGATAAGCCTCTGCCGGATGAATATGCAAAATTAGCAGATCTCTTAGGTGGGAAAAAGGAGATTTCAATAAATGGGCATGTATTTTTAAAAGATATTCAAAGTGGTCAATATCTGCCTTTTAAAGCCGGAAGGCAACTAAAGGAGATGACCTTAGATGAACTTGAAAATGAAATTTATGGCATAGTCGGGTCAGTAGATGGAACTATAAACTATAATGGTGGGAAATTTCGTATCTCGCATGGAAAGTTTGAATGTCTTCAACCCCCTTCTGGTGTTAAACTAGTCTCTTCAAAATCAAAAGCAACAAGCAAAACTGAAGTTACCCTTGAAATTGAGGGAAGATCCATAGAAAATATTGTTTTTGATAATAATTGTATAGGTAAGATTAAACTGCTAGGAAATGCTACAATACTTGGGAAAATCACAGATGGTGAAATCATATCATAAAGTTAACGGCTAAGCCTTTTTTTAAAATCTATAACAATCTAACATCAACTTTGCCAACAGTTAACTTTTCACCCCGTGATTAAGTATAGGAAAATCAAGCATGTCTAAGGCCTTATCCCTATCTGTATAGACGAGACAGGTGGGCTTAAATTCCTTTATTTTTGAGCAATAATTAACCTCAAATTGTCAATTTGAGGTTTTCTTCCAGATTTTTGGCAGAGATATGTCTGATTTGGGGGCGAATTAGAGCAAGAGGTATCGAGCCTCATCTGAAGCGATTATCGTATTTGGTTCAATCTTCCCAAAAAGGGGGGTCGATATTGTCTGTCCAGAAGGTGGATCTATGAGTGGAGGATCCGGGCCCCATTCTTCCAGAGTTCGATTTCCTACTGGGGAAAACCCATCCTCAGTCCATGGCAGAAGTTGGCAGATGTTCATTTCAGGGTTAGGGTAGGGCGGATCGAACTTCTGGATATCGGCCCAGCAGCCTATTCGTTTTAATATGCGTCTGATTTCAGCTGTATGGATGACAAATGAGGTAATTTTAATTTTATTGCCACATTCACAAAGCAACGGATCGGTTTTGTAAATACGTGCTATGAGCTTTGCCCAGTCGAATGAGACCTTTATAACCTTCTTTGAAGACTCTTGTAAATTTTTCTGGATGTTGAATTCAGGGCGTTTTTGAGTGCTGGCAGCCACCTTTTTTCTTAACGGGGAATTAGGAGCAAAAACTTCATGATAATGGCGGAGATGTCGGCGGGGATAGGAGGAATGAATCGGGAAATCCTCTCGATAAATTCCAGGGGTTCTATCTGCACAAAGGTTTTTCCGGTGTGGGTGGGTTTAGGAAGGCGATAATGAATCCAAGGGCCATTCCATCGCAAATTCTCTCTCGCAAAGCAAGGACGAGCACAGTATCTTATCAGGCGCTCTAAACCTTTGCGGTCCCAAGAGGGCACTCTTACTTTAGCATCGAGTGAAAAGCCGCTGTTTTCATTAGAGAGCATCCGTTTTATCGTCTGCTTGCCGATCACGAAAACGATCCTTGACCGCAAATCAAAAGGGGCTATTAGCTGGTGCCGTACTCACTTTCCCAATCCGGCAGCAGCTCAAAATGCTTCCATGGGGACAGCTGAATTTGAAGAATTTGTCTTTAGAGCCGGTTTTTTGCACCATGATAATCCCATTGGGAGTTGGAAGGCTTTGGGAAAAGCGCATCAAAGGGCTATTGATTATCTTTCAGAAAAAGAAAGTTTGCATTTCAAAAATGGCAACGGTACGGATTTAAGAGTCAATATATCCGGAATGAAGTGGGTTAACCTATGCGGCACCATTAATTTTCCCGATGGCGAGATTTACACCGGTCCGAATTTAGATGCCTCGGATGGAGTGGTCAAATACGATTTTCCAACAGTTTATCGTGGCGTGGAAGTGGACGGAATCGAATTGACCTTTGAAAAGGGATCGGTGGTCAATGCCAAAGCGGCTCGCGGTGAAAAATTTTTGCTTCAAATGATCGAACAAGATCAGGGGGCTAAGTATGTCGGTGAAATCGCCTTAGGAACAAACTTTTGTGTCAGTACCGGTGTTAAGGATATCCTTTTTGATGAGAAAATCGGCGGGACTTTTCATACAGCCTTAGGCATGGGCTACCCTGAAACAGGAAACAAAAATCAGTCGGCCTTGCATTGGGATCTTGTATGCAACCTTAGAAACGACGGCGTTATTTATGCCGACGAAGAAAAAATCTTCGAAAATGGAAAATTTCTTTTAAACGGGTGGCCAAATAAATATGATTTTTTTTGATTAGATTCAAAATTGCCTGCCTGCATTGAAAGCGCTGCGTTTTTCAAAGAAAAGATGCCCGAACTTCATGTTATAGCAGCTGGTTCTTTTCTAGAATTTGTACTCGAAGATGACAAAGAAATTTCTTTAAGCAAGTTTTTTCGATTCCTTTTTACCTCATCAGCCAGATTGAAAGAATTTTAGGAGAGGTTAAATAGAAGTTAATACTCAGCGGAAACACCTGACATTTTTTTGTTAAGGTGTTGATCAATAATGCGAATCCAAGTACACTCCCCTTTTTTTAAAAGGACTCATGTATTGCGATTGTTTTTTCTTATCTGCTGTTTGAGTTGGATCTCCCTTTTCGCTGGAGATGACTCCGAGGATTTGACACCATCATCTCCATTCGAAATTTCCGATTTGTCTTGCGGCAGAGAGTTTCTTGTCGGGGGATTCATCAACCCTTTAAGCGGGCAGATCTGCATCCATAAAACCGATCTTATTGCCAAAGGCGCTCAAGATATTGTCGTTAACAGAACGTATATACCTCCCTTTCTTCCAGCAAGATGCGACAAAAATCCCGATCGAGATAAAGCGATGAGATATAAGCATCTTTGGGGAAATTACAGAGGGTTTGCGACGCTTCCCCATCTTTCATTGAAGACGAAATCGAACGGCAGAATACAGGTCGTCTCTCAAAACGGCTCTCTTTTAGATTTCAAAAAGACAAACAGCGGAGACTATGTTTTAGATAATCCGTCCTATGGAATAAGCAATTATGCTGCCGGCAAGCCCGGAGGGCAGTTTGATGTCAGAAATATCAGGGTCAATCGCTCGGATAATATGGTTACCATTCATTTTCCCGATGGCAGCCGGCGAATTTATACCAAACTGATCTGTCATTCCTATTGTCTTGACAAAGAAATTCTGCCTAGTGGAAAGGTGATCAAATATCATTATCAAAATGGCGATATCAGACTGATTGAGAGCACGGACCCCATGGAAAAGCACGTCTATGCCTCAGTTGAGATCAAAGGATCCAAGGAGCTGGGAAAGCAGGAATTTTTAGCTTCTAGCGGCGCTTTTGCAAAATATTCTTACGAAACAAGAATGCTCCAAGCGGAATGGAAGGAAAATGGGGGCCGTTTTAAACAAGAACTGCTTTCCAAACCCTATTTAACGGTTGCCGAAGGCACATTTTTTGACAAAGAATCTTTTTCGTATACCCATGATTTGTTTCTGTCAGAATGCAAAAGTTTAAGCCACCCCTTTAAAAGTTTGATCGGGATCACCAAAACCCGCGATAACAAGTATCACTACCGCGTGAAAAATCTCATTTTTGACACTTCAGATGACGCATCATTTAAGGGGGTGGAAAACATTGAGTACACTCCCCCCCTTCCCGGAAGGAGAAATGGAGAAACCATCGTCCAATATCAGGACGGAGCAAAAATCGTTTACAGTTATACCGATCAACTGCTTCCCGAGTCGGTAAAATCATTTCAACCCGACGGCTCTCTTAAGAAAACAAAAATCTATGTCTGGGATGAAAACAATCGATTATCATGTGTTCAGTTATTCGAAGGTGCCGACGAGCTACTCTACAAAAAATGCTATGAATACGATGATTTTGGAAATCCAACCCTCGAAACCATCACCGGAAAGACAGAATCTTACTGCATAAGAAGGGAATTTTCTCAGGATGGGATGAATTTGCTTCTTAAAGAGCAAGAAGAAAGCGGAAAAGAAGTCGTTTATACTTATCTTGCAGGAACCAACCTTCCCACTTCAAAGCTAACTTTTGAAAATGACACTAATTTCCAAAGGGAGTATTGGGAGTATGACGATTGCCATAATTTGATCCGCAAAATCATCGATGACGGAAGTTCTCCCGGCACTGAACGACGTATGACCACTTATACTCTTCGCAAAGAAGCTCCGTATCTCCATATGCCCGAATGGATCGAGGAAAAATATCTTCAGGGAGAAGATGAAAAAACTCTGAGAAAAATCCATTTGGCCTATGACTCTTATGGCAACGTATCTCAAGAAGATATCTATGATTCGGACGGAAATTTCCGCTATTCAATCTTCAAGGAATACGACAAACAAGGAAATTTACTTTCCGAAACCAACGCTTTAGGTCAATCCGCTTATTATGGGTATGATAAAACTGGAAACCTGCTTTCAGAAACATCATTTTCGGGAAAGTTCAAAAAGGGATATACGTATGACTTCAGGGGCCGCCGCTTAACTGAAACACACAACGGATCCAAAGGCGAACTGAAAACCTTTTCATACGAATATGACAATTATGATCAACTCATACAGAAGACGGAAAACGAGACAAATATCACGCGATATGCCTTTGACTCCGTTGTATTAAAACCAACAACCATCCAGTATCCTTCAATTTCCGGATCAGACGTAAAAATTTCCAGAACATACGATGCTTTAGGACGCGAAATAGCCATAACCGACCCTGAAGGCTATACCACGCTTACCATACGAAACCTCTACGGCTTGCCTCTGCAAATCATACACCCTGACGGAACTCAAGAGAAATTCTGCTATTCAAAAGGTGGATATCTCATAGAATACCTCGACCAGGAAGGCAAGAAAACCGTTTACGATCGAGACATCCTTGGCAGAGTCTTGAAAAAGACATTATTTACTCCTTCGAATGAAGAAATCGGCTCCGAAACTTTTGTCTATAATACGTTTCATCTCCTGCAAGAAACCGACTTAGAGGGGTATACCACTTCCTATTTCTACGATGGAGCCGGCCGCAAAATCAAAGAGGAAAGAGAAGGGAGGATCACAGAATATTCCTATGACTCTCTCGGAAGGCTTGCAGCTATAAAAAAGAACACCCTTTTACACCACACCGAATATGATCTTCTCGATAGGGTCATTCAAGAGGCCAAAACCGATTTGAAAGGATCAGTTCTTTACCGGGTCGACTATGAATATGATGAGGATGGGAATCGCAGTGCAGTCACCAAGAACAATCAATCAGAGTATTTTTCCTACGATGCTTTCGGTCGAATTATCAACCATAGGGACTATGAAGGCAACAGCACCGCATTTAGCTTTGACGATTGGCATTTAAACGCATTGGGTAATCATGTTTTAAGAAAAACGGCCGTTGATCCCCTGGGCAAAACGACAGTATCGGTTTACGATCCCTTCGAAAGGATGACATCAGTACAGCAGTTTGATCAGAATGGGACGATGCTTCACTTTAAAGAATTCGAATATGACCCTCGAGGCAATCCGATCACAATCAGCGATGATATTTACCAAAATGGGCGCTATCAACGAACGCAAACTATTTCTCATGCCTATGACTCAATGAATCGTCTCCACTCGGAAACCCATGGCTTCGAAAGAACAACCCGCTACTGCTATCATCCATCCGGCTGTTTAGCGACAAAAACTTTGCCAAGCGGTGGAGTTCTGAAATATAGTTATAACAGCCTGGGTTTTTTGGAGTCTGTTAATTCCTCGGATGGCTCGATCAACCTTATATACCGCACGAATAAATTAGGCGACATCATCGAAGCATCCGACCTCAATCAAGCTTACTCCCTATCACGAGAATATGACCCTTTTGGAAATATTTTACGAGAACAGACATCCGACGGCCTCCTCCTAAACAAAAAATACGACGGTTTCAGCCGTCCTCTTGTGATTGATTTTTCAGAGGGATCTCTAGAATACGAATATGATCCCCTCAACCTTCGAAGTGTTTCAAGATTAAACAACCAAAAAAATCAAATTTATAAACACACCTACAACCGCTATGACAAATCGGGCCGCCTTCTTGAAGAATCGCTCATCGGCAAACTTGGCACGCAGAATTTTCGGTATGGCAAAAATGGGAGGAAAACAGCCTCATCCTCACCTTATTTAACCCAAACTTGTTTTTACGATGAACTCGGAAACCTCATTGAGTCACAAAAAGATAAGACCACCGACCATTATTCTTATGATCCCCTTTCTCAGCTCGTTTCCGAAAATGACGCCACATACGCTTATGATTCCCTTTTTAATCGGACTCGAAAAAATGATGAGGTATTAGAATATAATCATCTCAATGAGCTCCAGTCCAGAGGAGAACAAAAGTACGAATACGACGAATGCGGCAATCTCATTCATGACGGCAAAAGGACCTACACGTATGATCTACTTAATCGTCTGATCGAGGCAAAAGATAATCGGCACAAATTCACATACACCTACGATCCTTTTGATCGAAGAATATCCAAAAAAACGACACTATACAGCGCAAGCGAAGAGCGCATCCTTAACGAAGAGATCTACTTTTACGACGGACAAAACGAGCTTGGAGCCTACACTCCTGACTATCAGCTCAAACAGTTAAAAGTACCGGGTATAAGAACCTATAAAGACTCATACCAGCCAATTGCGATCGAGCTGCAAGATAGAATTTTTGTCCCGATTCTTGATTGCCACGGAAACATACAAAAGCTTGTCGATATTGAATCAAAACAAATTACCCATGAATATAACTATACAGCATTTGGAGAAACCCTCTTTGCAACTGAATCCTTCCACAACCCTTGGAGACATGCCGGAAAACGTCTTGATCCCGAAACAGGTTTGATTTACTACGGCAAGCGATACTACAACCCCTCAATTGGCCGTTGGTTGACAACAGATCCCGCAGGAACTCACGATTCCACCAATCTCTACCAATACCTGTTCAACAATCCTTTTCAATACTGCGATCCCGACGGACAGTTTGTCTTTTTGATTGCAATACCCTTAGGGGAAATTATTTTAGGAACGGCTACAGCAGAAGCGATCATTGGTGCAGTAGTGGGCGCTATAGCAGCTTTTGTCGTTTATGAAGGAACTCATTACGTTGAAGATTGTGTGAATGAAAATCTCATTACAGATTATGATCATATACTTTTTTCCAAAAATGATGGGGATTTTCATCCTTTCCCAGGAACGAAACCACCAGCTAATTCAAATGAATGTCCTGGTGAAGGCTTTGAAAAACGTGGCGGGTCAAAGGGAAATTGGTATAATCCTAACACCCAAGAAAGTTTGCATCCTGATTTAGATCATGATCCATCGATTGATCCTCATTGGGATTACCATGATAGAAATGATCCCGATAATAATGGACGTTGGTTTTTAGATGGCACATTCGAAACAAAATAGAGAATAATTATGAGAAAATTACATAGATATATTCTAGATTTTGAAAGAGCATTTAAATACCTTCAAGTTGAAATAAATGAATCCTTATCTAAACATTCAGGATTTCTCAAAAGCAACTTTTGGAATGAGGGGGTTTTCTACACGGAATTGCCGAAAAATGCTTATATTGATAGAATTTACGACTTTGATTTGAGTGGAATCCTTCCAGCGGAAGATCTCATTGAAGAAAAACAAATTCTTCCAGATGGTGAAATTTACATACCAAAGTGCATTTTTACAACAAAACAAGAGCTAAAAAAATTTATTCATGAATTTTTAAAAGAAAGCGAACAGCATCGCTGCTTTTTTTGGCGTGATAATAAAAAGAAAATGCTTACCAATGCGTCTACATTACAAGATATTTCAAAAAATTTATTTATTATAGAGCCTAGGCAACCGTTTGTTCTCCTTAAAAGTGATCAGACTAAGGATGAAAGCCATGATGATGATTTCTATAATTTTGAATACTTTATATTTCCTGCATATAATGGTGAAGCTTGTATTTTTTGGACGAAAAAATCCAATGTTATAGGTAATTGTTAATGAAAAGAACAATTCGACACATACTCGATTTTGAAAAAGTTAAACCATATTTTATTGATCATATATCTAGCGATACATCACTATCTAAACTATTTAAAAAAGAATTGAATTTTAATAATGGTCAATTTTTCATCGATCTCCCCGAATTTTGTCATTTATCCAGATTATATAATTTTAAATCGGGGGGAATGACACCTAAGGTTGATGTAGGAGCAGAAAAAGCCGCAAATGTTAAAAGTAAAACTTATACTCCACGATTTTTCCAATCTACTGATTTTGAAACTTCTCAATTTATCCTAAAATATTTAAAAATGAATAAAAATAATTTTGTTGTTTTAAACAACATAAATCTTTTACCGAGTGATAAAAATATAAATATTGATAATGTGAAAATGGCATTTGAGAGGCAAGAGGTATATTATATTCTAAAGGGATCCAATACATTTGAAGAAATATATAAAACCTTTAGAAGTAGTTGTTATTCTTGGCATTCATTTGTTGTGTTTTCTAGTGGGGAATTGATAGATTCAAATCATTTTATACTGGATAATCAAGATGTGATATCAAATAATATTCATTATATCCTTGCAGGAGCATATGATGGTGAAGGATATATCATTTGGCAGAAGGACATACAAGCTATTCCCTTGTCGCAATCGTCACTTCCCGTGAAATAGTGTGGGAAAATTCTCCTCAAAGGCTTTTCTTTATAACATGGTAAATAATTATGCACAATGCACAGCACGGCCCCATATCGGCCCCATATTTGATTGGAATTGGTCAAAAGAAAAACCACGTCAACCTGGTCGACCACTTGAACCGGGAGAATAATCAAATGGTTGAGTATGGATATATCAGTTCTCAAAGTCTAAGAGATTCATTAACACCAATTTTAAATTCATTCAGTGAACCAGTTATGGTTTTGAGATGTATTGACAGTTCATCCTCAGTTAAGGATATTGTAAATATTCTTGAATTTCATAAATTTCCTTTTGAGATTATTAATGGGAATATTTGTCTATTCGAAAAGCAAGTAAAAGAAATAAATTTAGACAAATTATTTTCAGGTTTCGATGAGATTTGGTTATTTCATAAATCCGCTCCTGCATATGATCTTAAATCAGTTCCAACAGCTACCAGTGATACTGTTATATTTGATAAGGAATTAAATCAAGATATTTTGAAGATCTTTCAAGAGACTGGATGTACTTTATTGTTGGGAGATGGTGCAGGTTTAAATTATCTCTCCACAGACAAAAAAATCACTAAAATTTTAAAAGAATTAAAAAATTCATAAAATTCTTGATAGGGTATAAGTTTTCGGTCGACTGCGAGGCCCCATCTGACGATCGATTGCTTCTCGGCAATAGCTAAAGCTATTCCCTTGTCGCAATCGTCACTTCCCGTGAAATAGTGTGGGAGAATTCTCCTCAAAGGATTTTCTTTAATTCGACTTTATAATTTTTATCGACTCGCTGGCTTCAGAGAGAACACTGATCTTTAAATAATTTAAAGCTGAGCGCCCTCTCTATTGCCATCAAATCGATAAAAATCATAAAGTCGAGTTTAAAAAATGTCTGGTTTCTGTTACTTTTTTCCTTCAGTGGGGGAATTGTCGCATGGAGGATGAGTTACAACGAGTTTAAAGTATAGGAAAATCAAGCATGTCTAAGGCCTTATCCCTATCTGTATAGAGAGACAGGTGGGCTTAAATTCCTTTATTTTTGAGCGATAATTAGCCTCAAATTGTCAATTTGAGGTTTTCTGAGGTTTTCTTCCAGATTTTTGGCAGAGATATGTCTGATTTGGGTGCGAATGAGAGCAAAAGGTATCGAGTCCCTTCTGGAGCGATTATCGTATTTGGTTCAAAAAGGCGGGTCGATGTTGTCTGTCCAATTGGGTGGATCTATGAGTGGAGGATCCGGGCCCCATTCTCTTAAGAGTTCGATTTCCTACTGGGGAAAACCCATCCTCAGTCCATGGCAGAAGTTGGCAGATGTTCATTTCAGGGGTAGGGTAGGGCGGATCGAACTTCTGGATATCGGCCCTGCAGCCTATTCGTTTTAATATGCGTTTGATTCTCAATGCCCCAATGACCTCGAGTTGATTTGGATATTTTCTCAGCTGTAGCTGAATGTGAGGATATATAATATCTAATTTCTTCGGTCGTCCTCCCATCAAGTGTCCGATAGCTTATCAACATCGAAAGACTTCTTAAACCCAACCATTCTTCCTTCATCGGCAGCCAATCAACATCACCTGTTACATATATTTCCCGTCGTTCTTGTCTGCCGTGTTTATTATCTTCTGAAACAGAAAAATCATGAGGAACGCCTTCAAATTCAATGTCTCTTGCCTGCTTAAAATAATTTTCGAGTTCTTCATATAATTTGTGTTGATTATCCTTTACCATCAGAACATAGTCCGCACCTTGATCTATGATTTTTTTTGCAATTTCCTTTTGGCAACCCATAGCATCAATTGAGACTGTCGCACCTTTTAGATCAATGCTTTCAAGAAGTTTCGGAATTGCTGTTATCTCATTTGAATTTACGTCCGTTTTTATTTGTCCTAGAATAAGGCCTCTATGTGAAGACCAAGCAGAAACCATATGCAAAAGAGATTTAGGTGTCTTTTTTTTATTAGAGGCACCTCTTACACGCTTGCCGTCAATCGTAATAAAGTCATCAATTTCATTTTTTGAAATAGAGGATGTCCATTTTCGGAAAAGCATTTCAGTTTTTTTTGGATCGAGACGAACAAGAAGCCACCAGAATGTATTATAGGAAGGCACTTCGTCAAAATCAAGCCACGTCATCAACCACTTTTTTTTGGAAACAGCATATTGATGGATTGCACTGATACTATTAGCATCTGCTATGACGGCACAAAAAATGATGGCGAGTAGAGTAAAAAGATTATATTTTAAATTGTCTTTACATCTTGGATCTTGGGTAGAACTGGCAACGCTCTTTAGTCGATCCCTAAATTATTCAATGTCAAGTGATTTAGATTCTTCTTCATAAGGTTCATTTTTGATTCCTCTTGCACACATATCTTTCTCCAAAGTTGAGTTAAGATATGAATGACAAATGAAAATTTAATTACTATCAAGAAATTTTAATCAAAAAGCCCTGGGTACAACACCCCTCCACTTAGCACTAAAAGCTAAATTTAAAGAAGCGGTTTTAGTTCTGACTGAGCTTAATGACATCAATGCTCAAGATTCTGACGAAATAACTCCTTTGCATATTGCTGTGCAAAATGAAGATTACTGGTCGATTACAAAACTTGTTAGAAAGAAAGTTGAAATCGATCTGCAAAATAATGAGGGTCGCAGCCCAGCATGGATTGCCTGTTTTGAGACAAAAGATATCAAGACCGCCGCCTTCCTGTTCAAATCAGGAGCGAATCCCTATATAAAAGACAAAACCGGCAAGACGCTTGTCGATCTATTGAAACGATCAAACAACTCAAAACACAAGAAATTACTCAAATACATGAAAAAACACAGCCTGCTGAAAAGCTGAAGAAGATATTGAAAGCTGCCAGATTTTCTGCTATCATACATCTATTTTAATTATGATTAGGGGGTTTTTATGGAGAAATTAGATAAGAAGGAAAGCATGCTGCATCCCTTTTCTTCTGTCTACCGGGTCTCCGAAGAGGAATATGAACAAATTTCCTCCTCGAGCAAAGAGGAGCTTGCACAACTGGTCGGATTCTTAAGAGGAGAGGTTTCAAAGCTCAAGAGCGGCAAAATAATCGATGATTCAGCTGAGCTTTTGAATGCGATGCTTATTTTGGGGCACAAGAGGGAAGAGGCCGCTTTTCCATGGCTTCTAAGTTTAGTCGATGTCTCTTTGGAAGTCCTGGATGACCAGTTAGGTGAATATTTCATTTTTGAGGATTGGCCCCGCCTATTATCCAGCACAGCTTATGGTAGATGGGATGAAATCAAAGAGTGCATCTGCCGAACAGAATCTGAGGATCATGTCAACGCCCTGTTTGCGGCGGCAGAACAACTTGTACTCGATGGTCAAATCGAGCGCGATCGGATTATTGAATTTATCAAAAATTACCTTAACGACATTCTCGATTGCCGTAGTGAACCTCTCGACAATCTAGATAATTGGGTTTGTACCGCTTCTACTTTATGGCCGGGCGAGTGTTTGGAGGAGATCAGAGAATTATACGGAATGCGATTAATCAAGGATAATTTAATTGATATAGATTCTGTCCTGGAAGACTATCAAAAAGGCTTTGAGGAATGTTTCATAAAGAAACAGAAAAATTATAAACATGCGCCATTTGTGGCTGTGTACGATGAGGCATGCCTAAAGGAAGAGGAGGAGCGGCTGTCTCAGTCGATAATTGATATGCGTAAAAAACTGGGCTCCATAGAAAATAGTGAGGCGCTGTCGTTATCCGATCAAGCCCCGCCTCGCTCAGTAGGAAGGAATGAGCCGTGTCCTTGCGGCAGCGGGAAAAAATTTAAGCGGTGCTGCTCAGGTTCGATAAAAATGCAACTAGAAGAAAAATATACGATAACCTGGGAGCCTTTTAACGCAGAGCATCGGGATGAACAAGATCAAAAATTTCTTGAAAATATTTTGAAAAAGCTGCAGGAAGATCCCGAAGGGTGCCTAAAACCTCTTCTTAAGATGAAAGAAAAATATCCGGAAGACCCTTCTCTTTATAACTATCTCTATATTTGCTATAGGTACATGGGCAAAGTTTGGGAAGCCCGCGAACTGCTTTTAAAAACCGTCAAGCTCTTCCCCGACTATTTGTTCGGTCTTGGGGAATATGCTGCCTATTTACTCCGCCGGGGAGATTATGAAAAGATTCCCGAGGTATTTAAAGGATGCGCGACTTTGGGGCAGCTCTATCCGGACAGGGATGTTTTCCATATAAGCGAATTCAGATGCTTCCACTATGCTATGGGTCTTTATTTCGCAAAAGTTGGAGATATTGATCAGGCAAAGTTCTATCTATCGGCTCTTGAAAATGTAGAAAAAAACTGTTTTGAGGCCAAAGATCTCAAGGACGAGATAACTTCTTGTATCAGGCAGCAGACAATCAAAGAACTGATCGAGCTAAATTAGGACGTGCCGTCAATTAGCTAAAATTTCTTGCAATCTGTTGAGAACATATTGACGTCGATTGAGGAATGGGATTTTTTTAACAATTGAATCGGCTTTCTTTTTAGAAAATGATGCCGGGATCTCAATCTCGGGTAAATGGCCGAAAAGCTTTTTTCACGATTTTCAAGTGGCATGACATGTTTTTGTTTAATTTGACCCCCCCCCTTTCTAATACATATTTGACGTAAATTAGGGGGGTATTTTATACTAGAGATATGAAAAGAACACTTGAAGAAGAGCTTAAGAACTGGAAAGATCGTGAGAAAAAAATCCCCCTCATCGTGCGCGGGGCACGCCAGATCGGGAAGAGCTATCTTGTCGAAGAATTTGGGAACAAAAATTTTTCAAATGTGGTCGTTGCAAATTTTGAAGAAAAATCATATTTATCAGCCTGCTTCGAGACACTCGAAGTCGATACAATTGTTCAACGTATCTCTCAGCTCACAAATGAAAAAATTATTCCAGGTGAAACGTTAATTTTCTTTGATGAGATTCAAAATTGTCTGCCTGCATTGAAAGCGCTGCGCTATTTCAAAGAAAAGATGCCCGAACTTCATGTTATAGCAGCTGGTTCTTTTCTAGAATTTGTACTCGAAGATGAAAAGGAAATTTCTTTCCCCGTTGGGCGTGTTCAGTTTCTAAACATGAGACCAATGTCATTTATGGAATACTTGCAAGCAGTCGGGCAAAAAGGTTTGTGTAAAATGATCACAACCGTTTCTCTAACAAAACCTTTCCCTAATGAGATCCACCAACGTCTTCTTAATTTCGTGCGTGATTATTTCATGGTTGGAGGAATGCCTTCAGCTGTTGATTTGTTCGCTATAGAACGCAAATTTACTGAAGTGAGAAAAGCCCATGCATCGATCCTCGAATCATATCGTTTAGACTTAGGAAAATATGGAAAGAAAAGTCAATACAGAAATCTTGATTTGCTTTTCCGTCGTGCCCCAGCCCTTGCAGGGATCCATTTCAAATACAAGAATATTGATCCGGAATCTCCAAATCCCGCAAGGGATTATAAGTATTCCCTTCGCAAACTGGATCTGGCTCGTGTGATTCATCTAGTGCACAGAACGAAAGCCAAAGGCATCCCCCTGCAGGCCCAAGCCGACGAAAAGAGGTTTAAATTATTTTTCCTAGACATTGGACTTCTTCAACATGCCTTGGGTATCGATCCTGTAGAGGCGGCAACATCCCCTCTTCTGGAACTTAAAAGCGGCGTTTTAGCCGAGCAGTTTGTCGCACAAGAGTTATTGGCCTATCTGGATCCCTACATCGATAAGCACCTCTACTATTGGGATCGCAAAAAGATAGGGGGCGAAGCAGAAATAGACTTTGTTATAAATCTTTCAGGGAAAATTATCCCCATAGAGGTTAAAGCTGGAAAAACAGGCACTCTGAAATCTCTAAGGCATTTTTTAGATACACACCCTGTATGCACCGGAGTTAAAATCTCAGAGAGCAATCTCAGTCACGATAAGCAAGTTTTGTCGATTCCTTTTTACCTCATCAGCCAGATTGAAAGAATTTTAGGAGAGGTTAAATAGTAGTCCCTGATTAAAGTAAGGGTCATAGAGCAATATCGTAGGTGGGAGATTATGCGACAACAATGGAAAAAATCCGAGGATTTTCATTGATGAAGGGACCGGCCTTTTCCAACTTGTAAGGTGCTGGCCATATTCCTAACATCAGAATCGCACAGTAACATTTATCATGTTATCGTTTCATGTTTAAGTGATTTGAAGATGTCGTTGGTGTTAAACCGGCTTCCCGCGGGAAAGTGCGCGAGACTTCTCCTCAAAGGCTTTTCTTTAAAAAATGTCTGGTTTCTGTTACTTTTTTGCTTCAGTGGGGGAATTGTTGCATGGAGGATGAGTTACAGCGAGTTTACCGGCAGCTCTATGATGTTGTGGTTCCTGATCTCGACTATTATTTGCGCCAAATTGACTGCAGGGACGGCTGCCCGGTGAATACGGACGGCAGGGGCTATATGCTGGCAATTCACGCGGGTAATTTCTTAGAGGGATACAAGATTGCCAGAGGGCCGAACCCCTTCGCTTCTATTTGCGGCATGATCTGCGGGGCGCCGTGCGAGATGACATGCCGGAGGGACAGGGTCGATAAGACGCTGACGATCAGGGCGCAGAAGCGGTATTTGGACGAGTGGTTCGGTTTGGACAAAGAGGCGCATGTCAAGTCGCTGGAAATGAGCTATTCGAGAGGGTCGACAAATCCGAAGCCCAACGGGCTGAAGGTGGCGTGCATCGGGGCGGGGGTAGCGTCGCTGACGGTGGCCCATGATTTGCTCCGCCTAGGGTATGCAGTCGATGTGTATGAGATGATGCGGATGCCGGGAGGGATGCTGACTTACGGCGTGCCGACTTATCGCTTGAAAAACGATGTGGCGTTGAATGAGTGCTTTGCGATCGAGCATCTGGGGGCCAAAATCATTTGCAACTGCAAGGTGGGGCGCGATATCACGATGACTGAGCTTCAGGAAAAGTACGACGCTGTATTCATCGGAGTGGGGCTTTGGAAGTCAAGGGATCTGCCGATACTGGGTGCGGACGGGCCGGATGTGATTCGAGGAATCGAGTATCTGCGGGTCAAATGCGCCGAAGAAGAGTGGAAGATCGGCGACAATCTGGTTGTTGTCGGCGGCGGAAATGTGGCGTTCGATGTGGCGAGGACATCGGTGAGAAACGGAGCGAAAGTGACGATGGTGTGCCTTGAGGCGCGGGATGAGCAGACAGCTGATGAGTTTGAGATCGAAGATGGGTTTGAAGAAGGGATCACGATCATCAACAGGGTGGGCCCGAAAGAGATATTGCGTGATGAAAACGGCAGGATTGAGGCGGTCAGGGTGCAGCGGGTTTCGAAGCTTTTCAATTACAAGGGGGGATTTGCTCCGGAGTTTGTCGAGGGTGGATGTGTTCGATATTCCCTGCAACGCGGTAGCTCTTTCTATCGGCCAGGCGATGGACGAGAGCTTTTTGAATGGCTGGGATAGAAGAGACGAGTTGGCAGTCGAAAGAGGCGTTGTAAAGGTGGAGCGCGGGACGGGCCGGACTTCTGTTGAAGGCGTGTATGCTGCTGGCGACGCGGCTTATGGAGCGGCGCTCTTCATTACAGCGATTCGGCAGGGACAGGAAACGGCAAGAGCCATCGACGCAGATCTTCGCGGGACGCGGCCATATATGGAAGTTCTTGGAGAATTTACGGAAATTTCTCCAATGAGAGACAAAGAGTATCTGAGGACCGATTATGCTTTGCCGACGTCGCAGCCTCCGCATGTGCGCAAGGATAATTACAATATGGTGGAAAATAACTATACGGCCGAAGAGGTGCATCAGCAGGCCAACCGCTGTCTGCAGTGCCATGTCAATCCGGTTTTCGACGGGGCGCTTTGCATCAAGTGCAACGGGTGTGTCGATGTTTGTCCGTGCAATTGTTTGAAGCAGGTTCCGCTGAGTCAATTGAATATGGATCTTGGCGAGGGGAATATAAGAACGGCTGTCGATCATTATTATGGAATAGATTCTGCAAATACGGATGAGGAAGAGCTTGAATTGATAGGGACGGCAATGTTAAAAGATGAAGATTTGTGCATTCGATGCGGACTGTGTGCAGAAAAGTGTCCGACGCAGGCGGTGACGATGGATGTGATGAATTATTCTTTCCGGTGGATCGGATAATGCTTGAGACTTTGGTCTTTACATTGGCCGCGGGATGTTCCGGATTGTTGGTCTGCCTGTACTTTTGGAAAAGAGGGCAGTTTGAAGATTGTGAAGATGTGAAATATCAAATGTTTCGAGATGAAGAGTGTGATTGATTATGCCGAAACATCGAAATTCATTGAATGTCGACAAAGATGATGAAGACCCAAGGATCTCCAGGCGATCGTTTCTTGCGCTTTTGGGGGTGGGAGCGGGAATCATCGGCGCGGGGCAAATGTTCGGGGTGTCGATGCTGGGATTTTTATATCCCAACGCGATGAAAACGCCGCCGAGCACGTTTTCTATCGGCCGCCCGAATGAAGTCTTGTCGAAAGATGGAAAAGTTTTTTATCCGAAGCAGAAAGTGTTTATTGAAACGCTTGGGGGAAAGGTGCGCGTTCAGACGGCCGTCTGCACTCATTTGGGCTGTACGGTGAATATGGTTGAGACGGGCTACGCCTGCCCCTGCCACGGATCGACCTATGACCAGCACGGACGAAATACAGGAGGGCCGGCTCCTCTTCCGTTAGTTTATTTCAATGTTTATCAGGGCGCTTCAGGAGATATTATGGTGGACAAGTCAAAGACAACACTGGACTACCGGGCGGCGTGGTTTTCGCCGACGGCGTGAACTAGAAGGAACGGTATGGCAGTATTTACAGGAAAACCTCGGGAGACGTGGGCGGAGCATATCGCAAGACTTCCGGCAAATTTTGTGCGGTCGATTTTTCGGCATAACTATCCGAACAACGACGTGGATCGTTCGGAGATTGTTTTTAAGAATTTTTTTCTTCATTTTCATCCGGTCAAGTGCCACAAGCACTCGCTCGACCCTTTTTATACTTTGGGACTGGGGACGATCACGACGAGCCTGTTTATCCTTTTGACGATTACAGGCGTGATTTTGATGTTCTATTACATACCTGCCGAGGACCGGGCGTTTAACATCATGAAGGACTGGCAGGACACGACGCCGTTTGCCATGATGTACCGCAACATGCACCGGTGGAGCGCTCATATGATGGTGCTTTTTGTGTTTTTGCACATGTCGCGGGTGTTTTATACGGCCGGTTACAAAAGCACGCGGAAATTCAACTGGGTTATGGGAGTGATTTTAATGGTGCTGACGCTTGCTGCTTTCGTTTACAGGGTATCTGCTTCCCTGGGATCAGCTGGCGTTTTGGGCGGTGACGGTGGGATCGGAGATTGCCGGCTACGCGCCGAATATTCCCGGTTTTGAGTACAATATCAACAAAGTGATGCTTCTGGCGTCGACGACTGTCGGCCAGGATGCTTTGATTCGGTTTTACGTGCTGCATGTCGCGCTTCTTCCTCTGGTGACAGGGACGATGATCGGGGTCCATTTTTGGCGCATCCGAAAAGATGGCGGGCTCTCCCGCCCTCCCGATAAAATCCGTCCCGATCCCTACCGCGTGGTTCAAAGGTCGGATACAAAAGAGTCTTTTGCTCCCGGGGTGAAGCGGACATATGGTTTGATGGAGCTTGTGAGGGGAACATGTCCGACAGTGGACAAGGGGCCTTATAAATTTGTGTTTACATGGCCGCATCTTCTTAGGGCGGAGCTTTTGGTTTTTTTCCTGACGACGGTGCTTGTTTTGGCGCTTAGTCTTTATCAACGCTCCACTTGAAGAGCCGGCCAACCCGAGCAAGCCGCCGAACCCTTCGAAAGCTCCCTGGTATTTTCTGGGGCTTGCAGGAGATGGTTTCCTACAGCGCTTTTTGGGGCGGCGTTGGAATTCCGGCGTTGATTGTCGTTGGATTGATGCTTATCCCCTATCTCGACCGCAATCCCAATGGCGAGGGATATTGGTTCCACAGAAGCCGCTACCTGGCTGTCTTTCTTGTATACGGCGTTTATGACGATGCAGGGGATATTGATTGTTATTGGGTCGATATTTAGAGGCGCGAATTGGGGATGGATATGGCCTTGGACAGAAACATTTGCGAGACACTAGAATGAAACTTAGATCGGAAGATTATTATCAAATAGCGCTCATCGCATCGGCGGTGGTGGTCACGGTTTTGTTCGGCGTTTTTTTATATCGCGAAATTTATCCTCAGTACAAGATTTTTCAAAAGGATTACGTTGCTCTTGAGGAGTTTCGGTCGACTTATACGGCAGCGCCTCCTCCCCCGTTTAAATTCGGGGTGAAGCAGATCGTAATTCCCGATCCGGAAAAGGGCCCTCCAACGATCGACAGGTGCATCTCCTGTCATGTGGCCCTTAAATTTGAACATTTTTCCCCGAAGTGATTGCCCGCGATGTGAACGGCTCGATCATTTACGACAAAAACGGCATTCCGAAGAAAGCGCCAAATCCGAATTATATCTGGAAAAAGCTCGATGAAAAAATCGCCGACCTGAAACAAAAAGGCGATGATGCCGAAGCTGAAAGACTGGAGTCTTTGAAAACAGTTCATGTCGACGGACATGACTACCGGGTCGACAAAGCGCTGATCATGCATCCTTTGATCGGAAGGGAGACGCGTCCCTTCGAGTATCATCCGGTTGATGAGTACGGATGTACGGTATGTCATGGGGGCAATGGAAGAAGCCTTGTCACATCCCGCGCCCACGGCCCTGTTTATGAAGGGCAGTATGAGGAAACTTACATGGGACCGAAGCCGGAGTTTCTCGAAGAGGATATTGAAAATAATCCGGAGTTTGCCAAAGCTTACGGCGGCAAGCCGGGCCACGAGCTCCTTTTCCAAACGACGCCGCTTCTTGTGGGGAATTTGATTCAGGCCAAGTGCGTTCTTTGCCATAAACCGACAAGCCGGAAATTATCCGGCCTGGCGTCCAATGTCAAGAAGGTTGCCGAGACGAAATCGGAGCAGATCGATGTGATCAGAAAAGGGTTTGAGCAGGAATACAATGCTCTGGTCGCTCTTCTTTCCTTAAGAAAGTTTTTGAATGAACAAGGGATTCAACAGACGTTCGAGACTCTGCAGAAACAATCGGAAAACTACACCCTTCCTCCGGAGGAGCTGAAAAAGATTCGGGGCAACATCAACTATTTGCGCGAGTCGATTGTTCAGGCGGAGCAAGACCCTTACCGGGAGCAGAAGGTGCTCAAAAAAATCGACGCGGATCTGCTGAAGCTTTTAGGATCGAAAAAAGTTGTGGAGGCGGTGCAGAAGGCTTTTGATGAGAATGAGGACATGACTTTGGGTCAGATGTGGGAGCTTTTGAAGAAAGAGAGAGTGGAAGGAAAGCTGGGATCGCTTCATATCAAAGGCGATATTCTTGAGAAGCAAAAAAGTCTCAAAACCAGTGTGGAAAGCATGACCTATTCGGTAAGCCGCGCGGCGGGCTCGAAGGAATTGGTTTCGGGACTTGAGAGCGATATCGATCGATTGACAAAAGACGTTCAGCGGGGAGAAGGGCTTTTCTTTTCTCAAGCCTGCTATGCCTGCCACAGAATTACCGGACTCTCGCGGGGAGGCGTCGGACCCGAGCTGACGGACGAAGGGCTTCGGGAGCCGTGGTTTGTCAAAGAATCGATTGTATGGCCGCAGGCGGATCTGAAAACCTCGACGATGCCAAACTACAGAATGGATCACGAAGAGATTGAAGATCTTGTGACATTTTTGCTCGCGCAGCGTCCCGAGAACCAGTCAAGGCAGGGAATGGAGGGTAAGAGCCGCCTGAAAGCTTGGGAAGAGGGAAACAAGAACGAGTGGGAAGAGGCGATATCACCTAGTGAAATACGGGATGTGCAAAAATCAATGGAGATTTTCGCGACCGAAGGGTGCGCTGCCTGCCATCGGCTGAAAGGATTTGATGCGAATGTCGGGTTTGCCATTGAAAAAGAGAGCCCCACTTTCGATGAGCTGTATGAAGAGAAGCAATGGTTCCAAAAGCTGTTCCCCGAGCATGAGCTTGGATCGAATATTGTGCAGACGATCGAAAGTCATATGGAGGAAATCGACAAAAGAATTGTCGATGACGTGCAAAAAGATGCTATTTTAGATGAGATTGAAAAGAAATACCCTAAGCTCATCGAATCGTATTATGCCGACTTTAAATTCGCCTCGCGGGCCAAAAACCATGAGTATGAAACGCTGATAGAAAACGCATCGAGCCTGGATGAGAAAAGGGCTTTGAAAGAAGAGCTTAGCGCCTGGAAAGAGCGGGTTCATCGGATTTTGCTTATGTTTGTCCAGGAATATGGGCTGGGAAGGCAGATCGGTCCCCGTTTGAATTGGTCGGGCATTTACCGATCGGACAAATGGCTGATGGAGCATTTTTGGAACCCTTCATCACTAGCGGCCCGTTCGATCATGCCTGTCTTCCCTTTTGACAACACCAAATTTTTGGCTCTGACTTATATGCTGGGTTCGCTGGGCCAAAAAAATCGCGGCGAGCTAAGAGAAATTTGGAACAAAAGGGGCTTCAATCCCGAAATGGCTTTCGACATGCTTTGCGCCCAGTGTCATGGAAACCATTTAAAAGGGAACGGACCCGTTTCGGAATGGATCTATCCCGTTCCGAAAAATTTGAGCAATCCGGTCTTCATGCGCAATCTGACAAAAGAGCGGGCGATCGAGTCGATCACTCATGGGATCCACGGCACCCCCATGCCTCCTTGGGGAGAAGCGGCCAAAGACAAAGACTTTGTCAATGTTGCCCCTGTGCTGGGAAAAGAGGATATTGCCCAGCTGGTGAACTGGATATACCGCAATCTTCCGGGAGAGAGATTTATCCGGGAGGAAGAGAAAGAGGTGCAGAAGTGGGAATACCGTCCGGAAGATGTGATCAAGGATCTAAAGAAAGCAGGAGATGTTTTAGAGTCTAAGCCGCAGTCAAGCCTGGGGCTGCCCACAGGCGGAGAGTATATCGCCTCGCTGACCCCTGTGATCGCTGCGGCGCCCCAGCAAAATCTGGCAGTCGAGGATGTCTTCGATGTTATGCTCAATCCTTATGGCGGCCTGGAAAAAAACAATTACTATATCAAAAAGAAGTACTACACCAAAGTAAATCTGGCTGAAGGGAAGGCATTTTTTGAGCTTAACTGTGCCATATGCCATGGCAAGGAGGCCGATGGGGCCGGCCTTCGCGCCGGCGTTATGGAAGAGGCCAAGCCAAGAATGCTCATCAACCTTCCGTGGATTGAAAGCCGCGACGACTTAAGGCTGATCCGTTCAATTTATTATGGCGTTCCCGGCACTTCCATGATTGCCTGGGGGGATCAGACAACGTCGAAACAACGTCTTCAGCTTGTGATGTACATACGGAGCCTGACGGAAAGCAAGCGGGATTACGAGCAGTTTAAAAATGTCCTCTTTCAGGTTTTTCAAAGTCCTGTCTGGGCCATTGAGGACGCCCGCTCGTCCGTCTCGAAAAAAATCGGGGAGCTGGAAAAACAATCTTACGAAACGAGAGAGTCGCGCCAGAAGATGGAAGATCTGGTCAAATCAGGAGAAGTCAAACCAGAGAAGATCGCCGCTGTCTACAGTAAGGAACTCAAATCCCTTAGGGAGCTTGAAAAATATCGCGAGATAGACAAAATTCTTTCTGATTTGATTAATCAAGTCAAAAAAGAACAGGATCTTTATCAATCCCTTGGCGACTCGATTTTCAAACTGTATGGCGAATCAGAGGTTTTTACCGATTTTTTGCATGCTGTTTCTGCAAATCAAAATCATTTTTCCTATAAAGATGAAAAGCTGCGTGAGCGGCATGCCGATGGAAAAAAGCTTGCGGAGTTCAAAGACGATATTTTGAAGATCATCGGTGAAAATATTCAGGAGCTTGATTACTGGGAAAGTGTGGAAAAAGGGAAAATTTCAACATCTGGAAAAAGGGAAAAACTCAGCGAGATCAAGAAAAGCCTGCAGCAGCAAAAGCAGCTTGAAAAAGAGACACTATCGACCTTTTCACAGCTTGACCGTCTGCGCGAAAAGCAGAAGAAAACTTATGAAGATTATATAAAAAAACTAAAAATTTTGGATCAAAGCGATGACAGAAGCAGCGAAAGCAAAATATCATGACGGCCCGACAAAGTGGCTGATCTATCCGGCACTCTGTTTTATGATTGTAGGGATGACCATCGGGGTTTTTATCTCCTATAACACATTTATCTTCCCTGACTATTTTTCCGGTGAGTATATTCATTTTGGGAAGCTAAGACCCGTCCATGTGATGGGCGTTTTGCTCCTTTGGCTGCTGTCGGCAAACCTGGGTCTTTGCTATTTTTTGGTGCAGAGGCTTTGCGGGGTGAGGATTTGGAGCGTCAAGCTCGCTTATGTGTCGATCGCCCTTTGGTGGTTTGGATTGATCTTCAGCCAGTTTTCCTATCCCTTCGGAACCAACTATGGCTGGGAGTACGATGAAACTCCTATGTTCGTCTGGTGGCTGCCTGTTAAGCCGATGATTATTCTGGCCTGGGTTTTAACGCTCATTAATTTTTACGCCACCACCTATTACAGGAAAAATGAAAAGCTTTATGTTTCGATGTGGTATGTTCTTGCCGCGATGCTTTGGGCGACGGTGGTCTTTTGGGTGGGAGGCTTCAGCCTGGAATTTTTGCCGATGGGGATCTCGCGGGTTAACGCGGAGTTTTTTTATGTCCACAACCTGGTTGGATTGATTTTCACTCCCCTTGGGCTGGCGATCGCTTATTATTTTCTGCCGAAGCTTGCCAATACCCCGATTTACAGCCATAAATTGTCGATGATCGGTTTTTGGTCTCTTGCCTTTGTTTATGGATGGGTCGGAGCCCATCATATCATCCATGGACCGATCACCCAATGGATCCAGACGGTTTCGATCATTTTTTCGGTCTGGCTTTTCGTTCCTGTATTTACCGTGGTCCTCAATATTTTCGCCACGCTGCAGCCGAATTGGAAGCAGTATACCGAAAGCGCCGCTGTCCGCTTCATTGTGATGGGAAACATATTCTATCTGATCACATCGGTTCAGGGGACGTTTATGGCTCTTCGCAATATCAACGAAATCACATCCAAAACCGATTGGGTGATTGGGCACTCTCATATTTCCCTCTACGGAACATTTACGTTTTTTGCCATTGCGGGCATCTTTTATGTTGTTCCTGTGATGACTAAAAAACCCCTTTGGTCGACGAAGCTTGCCAATTGGGCGTTTGCCTTGAATGTCCTTGGAAGCGTTCCTTTTATTTTGGCGCTTTGGATAGGCGGCTACCTTCAGGGTCTTATGTGGGCGAGTTGGGCGATAGGTGTCAGCTATGCCGAGTTCCAGGCTAATTTGAGCAATCTTCCCTTTTTACAAACGCTGGCAAACACCTACCCCTGGTGGCTTCTCCGCAGCATTGGCGGGACGATTATTCTTTTTGCCAACATTTTATTTGTCATCAATATTTTCAATACGATTGTGTTAAAACCGAGAGAAGACGTAGCGAAAGTTAACGTTGAGGCGGCATCATGAGCGAAAACAATAACAAGAAATTCATGGATACCGTTCATCGGTCTTTTTTGCTCACATTTTTGGGCATTGCCCTTCTGTTTTCCACGGCGATCACTGTGACCCTCATTGCTCCAAGACATGTCGATCCCACATGGAGGCAGCCGTCGAGCTATTATCAGGTGCAGATGTTCGAGGTGGCCGATCCCAATTTTTTTATCAGCAGCGAAGCCAGCGGAATCAAAAGACTCGAGTATCTCAAACGGCTTGTGAAGGATTTCAGTCTTCTCGCATTCGAGGAAAACGAGGCATCAAGAATTATCGCTCCCCCCGAACTTGAAAAATTTGTCACGAAATACGGAGAAAAAAAGCTCAAACTCACCTCTCGGCTCCTTTTGCTGCGCAATCCGGTCTCATCTGAGCAATTCGATGCCGAAAAAATTGCGAAAGATTTGAAGGAAAAGCTTCAGCAGGAGGCCAAGAAACAGAGCAAATTTTTGATCGACTACAGAGTTTTAGAACTCTACGATCCCGGCCTTAAAGAAGCGTTTACCATGTCCAGCTCCGAGGGGATTATTGAGGATTTTGTCGACGATAATTACGAGATTTTGGATGGTGAGCTAAAACAGCTGTGGCACCGCGATCCCGGGGTGATTTTTACAAAAAACCCCGAAGAGTACCGCATCCGGCCGATCGGCACCGGCAGGCAGAGGGGCTGGAGGTACGATCCGGAAGGAAAGAGTATTGAGAGCGTCGCCGAGCTGGAAAGTCCTGAGCTTGGATTCCGATCAAGGAAAGAGCTGATTGAATTGGGGCAGACGATATATGCGCACGAGGGATGCTGGTACTGCCATACGCAGCAGACAAGAACCCTTGTGCAGGATGTTGTGCTCAACGGCTCTGAATCCTACCCCGCTCCCCCGTCGGCGCCCAATGAATACATCTATCAGAAGGTGAGCTTTCCAGGTACAAGGCGCATCGGTCCCGATTTGTCCCGGGTGGGGGTGAAGAGGCCTAGCAGGGACTGGCACAAGGCTCATTTTTGGTCGCCGAGAACAGCCAGCGCGGGAAGCATCATGCCATCGTTCCGCCATTTCTTCGACTTTGATCCCAGGGGATCGAGGAAGACCGAAGCGGGCATTCCCAATTACCGTTTTGAGGCTGTCTACCAGTATTTGATGACGATGGGAACGCGTATCACTCCGCCTACAGAAGCGTGGTGGCTGGGCAAGGACCCTGTGCAAACTTTAGAAATTATAGAAGGGAGGAAAGCCATTGATCATCGCGGACCTTGACGGATTCGGCGTGACCGGATCCTATCTGCACTTTACCCTCTCCGCGGCTTTAGTGGGAAGCTCCCTTCTGGTCCTGATTGTGCTGTGGCGAAAAGGGCGCCTCGACTTTGACGAGAGCCCGAAAATCACTATGATGGAAAGTGACGAAGGATAGCTTATGAGCGAGAAAGAGTATCTGTTTTACGAGGATGACGACTCCGTCCCACCCTATAAAAAAGAGGACCCCGGCGTGCCCCTTTGGCTGAAGCTTGTGATTCTGACCGTCCCATTTTGGGGATTTGCCACATTTTACATCTACTGGAACGGCAATTTCGGGGACTGGCTCGACAGGGGCTACTGGGGCGAGCTTCAGCAAGCGGCCAACACCACGTTTCCTTCCGAAACCAAGATTCCCGTCTCGGCTAAGAAGATTGAGAAGTAACTCTCCAAGAGAGCGAGATGTTCTTATCAAAAGATTATTACAAAACTAACCCGAGACTGCCTCAGTTCTTCCTCAAATCCTCTTATTTTGAGATATAAAAAATCCTTTAATAATATATTGAATTAATTAGTTTATTGTGATATTATGTTTTATATATTAAAATTATAAGGAGTAATAATATGCAAGTAGATAAAACTAATCCAAATAACAATGTAGCAGTACAAAATTCAACCGCTCGTGACCCTGCGGCCGTTCTCCCTCCTGAAATGGTTTTAGAGATATTTTCCAACTTAGACCTTGGTGATCTTGCGGCATGCCAGCAGGTCTGCAGAGAATGGCGACCATTGGCGGCAGACCCCAAACTCCCTGGTTTAAACGCCATAGCTCAAGTACGCGAGCTGAAAAAGGAATTCCCCCATTTTCCCATCTTCGGTCCCGAAGAGTGGGTGAAATACTATGGCCGTATAGATAAAAACGATATCAAGCCTCTTTCACCTGAAATGATCAAGATTATTAAAGGCGTCTTGCCCAAATGCCAAGGGAAGAAAGGGCATGAGGTCCTTAAGCTGACTTATTTTCCTAAAACCGTCAATGGAAAACCGCTGACTCCGAATAACTTTGAAGAGCTGATCCAGAACCCCAAAGAGGGTCATGCGGCTAAATATGATTACTTTTGGCCTGCAGCTAGACAAGAACATGGCGACACACCGATCGAAAGAGCCCATTGGACTTTATCGACAAAAGATGTAATCGAAGGAAGCAAAGGCAAAACAGAGGATGAGCTATTGGCCCTTGCCAAAAGTATTGGCCCCGGCTGGGGAGTGCCCACAGCATTGGGAGCGGTAGTCTCTACTGTTTCAGAGTATACCGCTACAGGAGTTCGTCGACTTGGCATTGATTCTTTTACATTTACGCTCTGCCAAGAGCAGACGTCTGGAATGAATTTGGCGGTTGGCGGCTTTGCTCCTTCGGGTCTCGACGTCAGCAACCACTTCATCAACGACTCTCTCGGTGTTGTGTCGCAGCGGAAGTTCTAAAGAGCTTGGCCCTTGGACACTTGGCCCTTGGATTGGCAATTGATCCTTGGTAACGGGTGATTCTTTGGCGTTTTGCTTGGGGATTTCCGGCCGGCTTTTTGCCGGCCTGGAATTTAAAATTTTGCGTCTTTCACCCTTATTGTTTACATCTACTGGAACGGCAATTTCGGGGACTGGCTCGGCAGGGGCTACTGGGGAGAGCTTCAGCAAGCGGCCAACATCACCTTTCCTCCCGAGACCAAAATCCCCGCTTCAGCAAAGAAGATTGAAGAGAAGTAGCTCTTTGGAAAAGCTAAAAATACCTGATTATAGCTTTCCAAGAGAGCTAAAAATATCCAAATTTAGTTTTCTTAGAGAGCTAAATCTTACTGGACAGGAGAACTTTTTCTAAGCTGCCCTTTGATTTCATCTAAGACCTCGTCGACGGTGATCTCCTTCATGCAGCGAAAGTCTATGGGGCAGACTCTTTTGTAGCAGGGAGAGCAGGAAGGCCGTTTGTGGATGACCACCCCGCCGTTGTAGGGGCCGGTTTTGATGTCGCTTGTCGAGCCGAAGAGGGCGACAAGCTTTGTGCCAAGGGCAGAGGCGATGTGCATCGGCCCGCTGTCATTGGTGAGGAAGACGTCGCAAAGCTGGATCAGGGCCATGAGCTCGCGGAGGTTGGTTTTTCCCGCAAGGTCAATGACTCTTTCGGGAAGGTCTTTGCAAATACGGTCGACTAAAGGCCTTGTTTTACTGTCCCCGAAAAAAATGACATAGGTATCGGGATCTTCGATGAGTCTGCCTGCCGTCTCGCAGAACCTCTCGGGAATCCAGCATTTGGCGCTGCCGTAGGCGGCTCCCGGATTGATTCCGACAATCGTTTTTCTTTCCGGTATTTTGCATCGCCTGAGAAGTTCTTTTGCGTTTTGGATCTCATCGTAGCTGACAAAGAGTTTGGGGAGCGTCTTCGACAGCTGTATGCCCAAAGGGGGAAGCAGGTGTTTATAGACATTGACGAGATGGATGTTTTCCTTATCTTCCGGAAAGGGTTCGGCTTTATTGAGCAAGAAATCTCGTAAATTCCCTTTGAAGCCGACGCGGTTTTTGACATGGCCGCGCCAAAACCGGCATGCCGAGGAAAAAGAGTTGGTCAGTAGAATGCCAAGATCGTAGTCGCCATGCCTTAAAGGGTTTAGGATGTGCCGCGCGGCATCCCTGTGGAGCCAGCCGCTCGGCCGGTTGAAAGTAAAGATTTCATCGATGTTGGGATCGTTTAACAGAAGCTGCCCCGCCGGCTCCTGGCACATAGCGGTCAATTTGGCATCGGGCCACTGGCTTCTGATATCATGCAAAACAGGGGTAGCCATCACGAGATCCCCGAGCCAGTTGGGCATTCTGACGATGATGTTTTTTGGGGTATTTACCTTAAATCCCATAGATTAAAAATGATGCTAAAGTGAGAATAATTTAGCAAGAGGGATTTCGCCCAGCTTTACGAGTAAGTGTGAGAAGAACTGTCACGGGAAAGAGGTTTTCTTATCAAATAATATTTATAAAACTACCCTCAGTTCTTTCCCAAATCCTCTTTTTTTGAGCTATAAGAAATCCAGTAATAATATATTGAATTAAATAGTTTATTGTGATATAATTTTTTATATATTAAAAATATAAGGAGTAATAATATGCAAGTAGATAAAACTAATCCAAATAACAATGTAGCAGTACAAAATTCAACCGCTCTTGACCCTGCGGCCGTTCTCCCTCCTGAAATGGTTTTAGAGATATTTTCCAACTTAGGCCCCGTTGATCTTGCGGCATGCCAGCTGGTCAGCAAAACATGGAAACCATTGGCGGCAGACCCCAAACTCCCTGGTTTAAACGCCATAGCTCAAGTACGCGATCTGAAAAAGGAATTCCCCCACCTTCCCATCTTCGGTCCCGAAGAGTGGGTGAAATACTATGGCCGTATAGATACAAACGATATCAAGCCTCTTGACCCGGAAATGATCAAGATTATCAAAAACGTCTTGCCCAAATGCCAAGGGAAGAAAGGTCATGAGGTCCTTAAGCTGACTTATTTTCCTAAAACCGTCAATGGAAAGCCGCTGACCCCGAACAATTATGAAGATCTGATCAAGAACCCCAAAGAGGGCCATGCGGCTAAAGATGATTACTTTTGGCCTGAAGCTAGAAAAGAACATGGCGATACGCCGATCGAAAGTTCCCATTGGACTTTATCGACAAAAGATGTAATCGAAGGAAGCAAAGGCAAAACAAAGGATGAGCTATTGGAGCTTGCCAAAAGTATTGGCCCCGGTTGGGAGGAGCCCACAGCATTGGGAGCGGTAGTCTCTGATGCTTCAGAGCGTACCGCCACAGGAGTTTGTCGACCTCGGGAAAATACATATACGCTCTGTAAAGAGCAGACGTCTGGAATAAATTTGGCGGTTGGCGGCTGTGCTCCTTCGGGTCTCAGCGTCCGCAGCTACTTCCTCATCCGCGGCAATCTCGGTGTTGTGTCGCAGCGGAAGTTCTGAAGAGCTTGGCCCTTGGACACTTGGCCCTTGGATTGACAATTGATCCTTGGTAACGGGTGATTCTTTGGCGTTTTGCTTGGGAATTTCCCGCGGGCTTTGCAGACGATGCCAAAATGCGACATCTTTAAACCGATTCAATCCTCTAAATAAACGTGACGCTCAAAACAAATTAACGATGAAAACGATTTAACGATAGGAACGATAAAAGAAAAGGTTGAGATCTTGATTGATTATCCTTTATATCGTTACATCGTTATAATCGTTTATTTTGTCTAGCCCCTTTTTCTCATAGATACTCCTGACATTTTGACATCCTTTAAGAGACATCAGAACTTATGGGTAAAAGTATGGGCTCGGGGGCGCAGGGGATAAGGAGTCTGTTTTTATTTTCATCCCTCTCTCCGCATCCCTGAGACCCCGAGCTTTCGCGTTGATTTTTTCAAATAATAAATTCACGAGAATGGTTGCAATATGTTTATTCTATTGATTTAAACAATTTATTGTGATATTATATTTTTATATAAAAATTATAAGGAGTAATAATATGCAAGTAGATAAAACTAATCCAAATAACAATGTAGCAGTACAAAATTCAGACG
>CAVYRW010000004.1:0-2293731 GCA_963771045.1 Waddliaceae bacterium
CCTCCAAAATATTTTTAAAAAAATTATATTACATTTTTAGAAGAGAAATATATATACTTTTAAAAACTTAATAAAGTTATATTATACTAATCTTAAGATTTATTGCAATTAATATTAATAACTAATAATAGTAGTTTTAAATCCCAATAAGTGTCGTAAAATCCATCTTTTGCCTTTGACAACAGCTGACAGACGGTTATTTAAGGGAGAGGGGGAGGCCTGGTCTAATGGGTCATTTTTCACCAATTTGAGAGCTTCTTAGTTAAATCCCTCCAGGATATCGCTTCAATGCCTTCTGAAAGAAGCTGAGGCCGAGGCACGCGGCAAACGACGTAAGCCTTTGTTGCTGATGGGTATTCCTTTAAAAATAGTTCTAGGTGCTTGGCATCTCGTGGAGAAGGGTTGTCCGTCCATTTGACTTCGATGGGAAGTAAAGATTGTCCACGCCTCAAAAGCCAGTCGACTTCAGGTCCTGAAGAGTCCCTCCAAAAATGGACTGTCGTCTTAAGATTTTGAAGACGCGACCAGCGGATAAGCTCCAAACCGATAAATTGCTCGAATAAATCTCCAAGGTATTTATGGGGCAGGGTTCGCTCTCTTCTGCGGCAAGACGGCGGAGCCCTAAATCAAAAAGCAAATATTTAGGAGACTTTGTCAATTTCTTTCTGGAGTGACTTTCAATATAAGGTTCGATCCGCTCGGCGATCAAACAATCTTCTAAAATTTGATAGTAGGCGGCGATTGTCGTTCTAGCCACACCGATATCTTGAGAGATCCTATCAAAATTGACGATATTACCCGACTCAATTGCCGCAAGCTTGAGGAAATTCTCAAATGCTCCAATATCGCGTACAAGGGCCTCTGCCCGCACCTCCTCTTCTAGATACAAATCCACATAAGAATCTAATTCCTCTTCTCGAATCGATTTGTCAGACTCCAGATATATAGCCGGAAGAGAGCCATACAACAAAAAATTTTCAGCTGAAGGATATGGAGGGGGAAGTTCTCCTAATGTAAGAGGATCAAGCCTGAGCTGAATCACACGTCCCGGAAGGAGGTTAACATTTTTGCTGTGTCTTAGCTTTCGGGCTGATGATCCGGTCAAGATAAATTGGGCAAAGCCATTATCAATCAAATATTGTATACCGTCCATGAGAGCAGGCACTTTCTGCACTTCGTCGATGACCACCAAAGGCAAAGTATTCTTGGCGCTTTTCAAGGCTTGGACTTCCCTAATCAGCTGATCGGGATCCGCTTCATACTGACGCCGAATTTTTGAGATCAATAAAGTTATTTCGAGATCAGCTTTGTATTCGCTGATCAAAGTCGTTTTTCCCGTCTGGCGAGGGCCTAATAGCAAGACGCTTTTGCCTCTTTCCAGAGTCTTAGACAGTTTTTCTTTGAGAATTCGTTGGATCAGCTTCATATTGTTGCCTCAAACTCTATTTTCTTAGAAATTCGAGTTTCAATCAACAATATTCCACAACTAAATGAAAGAGAGCGTGATGAGGATTTTAGATCATGGAATAATTACCCGCAAGTATCTTAGTCAGTCTTCTTATTAGCAAAGAGTGTTTCTGCGGCAGGATGTCGTTTCATGAACGCCTCTTTTGTAATTTCGATTTTCCACCCATGGTAAGGATCCCGAATCTCAACGGATGTTTCTTTGACTTTATCGACAATAATACAATGCCCGGCGATTTCCGAGTTGATAGCGATAATAGCGGGACCGAATTGATTAATTGCATCTTTTAGCTGATCCAAATAGTCTTTCGATGCGCTAAAAGTTGGCTGAGTCACTTCCAAATCTAATTCTTTTAAAAGATCCCTTCGTCTCTGATGGTTGGACAAATCTCCATACAAGACCCCGGATAAGTTAGGCTTAACGTCGAGATCCAGGGCTCTCATCGCGACACAGGTCTGGCCGCAGGATCTTAAAGCTTGCTGGAGAATAACGGCTTTATTCGAGGCTGTAAATTCGGCATTAAACTTGCAATTTCTTTCCCTCAGTGTTGTTTTTTTGACCGGTTTGACAATCTTTATGATTTCGCTGTCGTGAAATAAAACACTATTATTTTTTTTTGTGCTCCGACTTTTTGTTTTTTCATCTTTACCCCTATAAAAAAACCAGAATTGACCAGCGATATTTTTGGTTGGCTTCTTCGGTATTTTGACTCTTGAAAAGTCTGTATTGAACCTTCGTATAACCGGCTTTCTCCTCTTTTTTCTGCAGGAGGTTTGTCTTTGGGTTCACCCATATCAAAAGATCTGTTTTGAGTTTTTATATTACATGAAGTAGTTGTTATTTCAGATTGCATAGTATTTACCTCTTAATTTTTTAATTTAAATTATAAGTTATTAAAGTAAATTATTTATTAAATATATATTAAGGGATTATAAATAAGGCTAATTGGCTGTAACAGGGATTTTGATCCAGTCATCGGGAATGATATGTTCGCTGGAAAGGTGGTGGTCGGGATGAAACCACGGATAGGGTGCTGTTATCACTTTATCGGGATTTTTGTTGAGGTAGGCCGCCCACCAGCTGAACGAAGAGTTGGAGATAATCTGATGCTTCATGAGACTCATGAGAAAAAAATCTACATAATGCTTTTCTCCTTCAATGAAGATGTGGGGGCGGGGAAAATTCCTTAACTCTTCTTTTGCCCAATCCATCCGATCGGAGAATATCACAAAAAGGGCCTCTTCGGGAAATAAGGTGGTCGCCTCCTCCACATAGCTTCGGTCAATTATGGGAAACATTTTTTTTAGGGAAACATCTTCTTGCAAATATCCCCTTAAATGAATGGCAACTGTGCAGGGATGGGAGAGCAGATTTTGATATTTCTCTCCGATGTAGTGCGCGACATCTTCTGCCGGCTCAAAATAAGGAGTGATTTTTTCGAAGTTATGCTTGAAGAATTTTTCCGATTGGAAGTAGCCGTATAATTTCATGTTGGACGAATAGGGAATTGGTCTAAAATTAAAGTCCTTATCTTCACGATAGATGGATGAGTGTTTTACTTTGGGAGAGTCAAAGTTGATCCGCTGATACACTTTTTCTCTGTTTTCGGGGATATCGTAAAGGTTACATTGGAGATAATCGGGAAAAACGGCCTCTGCGTCGTTGTCTATCGCCAGACTCAACGCTGCCGCTATTTGAAACAGCTGATTACCCAATCTTCCTCCGTAGTAGACAGAACGGACAAAGTATTTTCCGTTGACGCATTTTTTGGATTTGCAGGCGCAGGAGGCTGAATTGGGAATGGCTATAACCGCTATTAATAAAAAAATCCAGAACTTCATTATTTTCAAACGTAAATAAATATTGATTTTTTAGGAAAAGTTTTTTTATCGTTTATCTGATATGAAACTTTGCATCATCTTGATTTTTCTGTTTTTTTCGGCTCTTTGCGGCGAAGATGTTTCCAACTACTTCGAGGGGCGGCTGGATGTTCATAATGGGCGATACCCCACTATGACCTATGCCATGAAGCTCTCTGAAGAGAGGCATGTTCAAACCATCGTTGAAACCGGAACGGCTAGATGCGGGGATACTAATTTTGATGGAGACGGTGGATTCACAATCATTTTTGGCCATTGGGCCTTTGATCATCAGGTTCAAATGTTTTCAGTCGATATTTCCGAATCGCACATCGCCATTGCTAAGAAAGCTTCAACGCCCTATCTGGAGAATTTACATTTTATCCTTCAGGACTCGGTTGAGTTTTTGGCAAACTTTGAGGGAACTATCGATTTCCTCTATCTCGACAGTTATGATTATGACGAAAATAATCCCGGTCCTCCTCAGCTCCACTGCTTAAGCGAAATCATGGCCGCAAGCGACAAATTGCATGATGAATCTATCGTGATGATTGACGATTGCAACATTCCCGGAGGAGGGAAGGGAAAACTTGCCATCGAGTGGCTTTTGGAACGGGGATGGAAGAAGCTGACCAACCGCCATCAAGTGATACTTATTAAGAAAATTTCCCTATGATCGGACTATTTTCCATCCTTTTGGTTCTCCATCATTCTGACTTTCGGGTGGATGAGTGGCAGCAAACAGAATTTATCTGGAATTTTGCCCTCATTTCCCTTTGCGATCAAGGTGTTCCTGAAAGCCCTGTTCAACATTTTGAGTCTGATCCGGATTTTGACCCGTCTCTTTATCAAAATATTCAAAGAGGCGATATCGTATGGATCAAATGCCGTCATATCCCTCGGTTTTATGAAGAGGTTCTTCCCTATGTAAAGCATCCTTTCATCGCTTTAGTGAACGACGGCGATGAATCCTTTCCTGATGACATCCCCGAGGGGTTTAATGCAGAAGACTTTATTGTCAATGAAATGGTTTTTCATATCTTTGCACAGAATGCCGCCGGCCTCAGTGTAAAAGTGAGTCCCATTCCCATTGGCATCGACTTTCATACTATAGGTTATAAGAGCGTAAACGGGGGATGGGGGGAAATTGGCACTCCTCATCAGCAGGAAGATGTGCTTGCCTCTCTTTTGCAGAGACTGCCGCCTACCAATCAGAGAAAAAAAAGAATTTTTGTCGACTTTCATCACTCGGATACAATGCATGGCGAATATCAGAGATATTTGCAATTCGGAGAGGATCGGGCGTCGATATTTCGTCGGCTGCTTGCTACCGGCCTTGTCGACCACTCGGGATTTATGAAGCGTACGCAAGTGTGGGAAACTAAGGGGCAGTATGCCTTTTCTGTAAGCCCTCACGGCAACGGGCTTGACTGCCACCGCACATGGGAGGATCTGGCCCTTGGCTGTATTGTGATTGTGAAGACATCGCCGCTGGACCCTCTCTACGAAGGTCTGCCGGTGGTTATCGTTAATGACTGGTCGGAGATCAACGAGGCTAACTTGGATGCCTGGCTTGAAAAGTTTGGCGATGCCTATACCAACCCTTCTTATCGCGAGAAGTTGACCGCTCGTTACTGGTTTGGCAAAATCCAGGCTAAAAAAAGAGAGCTGGAGAAACGATGATCCAAAGATGGCTTTTTCCCCTTATTTTTTTACTTGCCGCATCTCATGCGGAAATACCCGAAAAAGTACTTATCTGCGGCGTTTGCAAAGATGTCGCGAAAAGGCTTCCCCGAACAATCAAAATCATGGAACATATCGGGTCTTTATTTGAAGACTACCGGATTATCGTCTATGAAAATAACTCGTCCGATAAAACTCCTATCCTGTTGCAGCGGTGGGCGAGGAAAAATTCGAGAGTCTCTTATCAGTCGGAAAAGCTTTCGAGAGAAGAGCTGAATGCAATCATTATCAATGTCAATGACAAAGGGGAATTTTTTCGGCCCGAGCTGATCGCTCGAGCGAGAAACATCGTTTTAGGCAAGGCTTTGAGTAAAGCCTACGAGGGTTTTGACACCCTCATTTGGATGGATATGGATTTTGTCCTCGCCCCCGATTATGAGGGAATTGTCGAAGTTTTTCAGGAGAAGAGGGAGTGGGATGCAGTTTTAGCTTATGGGATTGACCCTAAGGGAATCTATTGGGACTGGTATGCTTTTCGCGACGATGTTTATCCTTTGGGCTCGGAACTTCTGGGAAACAGATGGTGGGCTATAGATAAAAATTTTTCCCCTTCGCCCCAAGACGACTGGTTTCCTGTTTACTCGGCATTCGGGGGCTGCGGCATTTATAAAAAGTCATCTGTCATTGACTGCAGGTATTCGGCTCTTGTGAATGAAGATTTGGAAAGCATTGCTAAAAGAATCATTGACGCCCAGGCAAAGAATCCGCTTGTGATCGAATATCTGGCCGGGTTAGATAATACAAAAAAGCCGTTTCTGCTCGCTCCCCAGGCTCCCGGATTGCCGCGCTTTGAAAATCCAAGCAACGGGTTCGTATTGTCCGATGATCCCGAAGCAATTATTTGGAGGATGAGCACTTTTTTCTATCAGTATCCTACAGTATGCGAACATGTTCCCTTTCACGCCTCCATGATTGCGAGAGGGCATGACAAGATCTTCATCAATCCCAGAATGATTTTTCGTTATGGAAGATAAGGCGGAGGCAGAGCGACAAGCACATTATTGGAGTATTCCCCCTCATTGCCTCCATCGACATACGTGATGATATAATCGGGATTGACTTCCAGAACTTTTTCTATAATATCGTCAAGCGTCAGGTAATCGAATAATAATGTTTCGCAACAGTGCAGATCGTCGATAAGAATGATATGCGACTTGATCGGATGCTCTTTAATTTGCTCCAACTCTTCCATCAAAGGAGTGTTTTTCACATCCACAGCTTCAGGATCGGGAAAGCCGTTATGCGCATCTAACCAAAAAGTTATCGGCTCATGAATTGTTTCGATAATATCGCGAAGCTGATAGCTGGAATCCTTGTGATAAATATGAACTCTCTTGTCTTTTGTAAACTGTTTTTTTGCTTCTCGAACGGAGGTCTGATCAATATCACAGGAGTGGACCTCTTCAAAACCCGCTTCTAAAGCAAGGCGTACTCCGGATCCTCCGAAAGTTCCCGTTTCGACAAACACGCGATTTTGATTGAAGGCGTGAAATCCTTCAGGTCCGATATTTTCCCAGCACATGAGAGGAATAGCTAAACATAAGAAAAGTTGTATCAGTTTCATCATGATCTGAAGGATACATGAATCAAATAAAATATTAAAGAAACTAATCGCCGCGTGAGAGGTGGGCCTGATAGGCATAGCGGGAGTTGTAGTATCTTTCCAGTTCGTGGGAAATTTTGGCGGATGGCTCGTCGAAGGTTTCCTCTTTTTTGAAGATCGCTATATCTTCTTTGATCAGGCGGTGGAAATTTTTCTGCAAGAGCTCGAAAGTGGTGTTTTCCGGCTTTAACAGATCCATCTCGAGTTCTTTTTGAAAGACGAGAACCTGCCTGAAACAACATGTCTGGACATTTTGCTCGAAATTTTTGAGCAGCGGCGGCGCAAAGCCGATCTTTTCGGAAAAATGCTGCAGATAGAGAGAGACTGCGGCCTCCCCAAGGACCTGTCCCTGAAGCAAGACGAATTTAAGGGTCGCCTTTTCTATTTTTGTTTGGGGCTGGCTAAGCTGCGAAGATATCTCGTCAAAGGCGTGGGAAAGAGCGTTATGCAGGATGTTGGAGCTGGCCTGATAGCGCTTTTTCGGCTCTCCCTGGTGCAGGTTGGGATTTTGTTTGTCCTGCCATTCCTGGTGCAGTTTCTCATAGGGAAATTCGATAAAGAATTTGTTGATCAGATGATGGGTTTGGGAAAGAAAATCAAAAGGAGAGGGATGGTTTTCCAGATGACTGTAAAAACTTTTTAGGCGTTTGGCAACCTGTTTTTCATCAAGCCCGCCGTAAGGGGCCGATGATATGATTTGTGAACTCAGTTGGTAGTGGAGATTGACAAGCTCTTCTCCCTGCTGATCAAAGGCCCGTTTTTTCAATTTTAACAGCTCTTTGGCTTTCAGATTGAGCCTTTTTTCGGGAAGCAGATCCGAGGCAATCTGTTTTTTAATATTTTGAATTCCTTGAAAACGGTTAAGCAGATCCATGCGGAGAGGGTGGTCGGGAATCAGGGAATTGGAAAGGGCCCATCCTGTATATTGGGATGGGTGTGGAAATCCGGTCTGCGTGACTATCGTCGACACGCGGAAACTGCTCGGATCGGGCACGCTGGAAACCGCCCTCTCGTCGCTTCTTTTAAACTGGCCTTGAACAGTAATGACCTCTCCGGGAAAGGGAGTGAGCATCTGCACCATCGAGATCACAGATGTTGACGCGTCCCCTTCCGTTTCCATAGCGGTTATAGGAGCCTTCCGCATCAGTTCATTCAAGTCTTTGCCGAGTTCGGGGAGGGAGCTTGGATTTCTCCGCAAGCGTGATGGCCCTCATATAAAAAATGTCTCGTTCGGTTTTGGAAAATTCGACATTTTTCCCCTGTTTTAGGTTTGAGGCGATTTTATCGATTTTGATGTCGTCGGAAGATTCCGTAATGGAATCGAACCTAAGAAAGATCTCACTGGGGATATCGATCAAATTGCCGCAGATTTCTTCGTCAATCAGGGAAATTCCCGAAGCGTCGTAGATCAGCTGAAGAAGCTTTCGTTTAAAGCTGCGGCGGCCATGCTTGACTTCGATTAGGATTTCGTTGTAGCAATTGATAATATCCAGTGCATTTTTAGCCCATTGTTTCTTCTCTTTATCTCCTCTTTTTAGTTTTTGAATGATGCGGTAGTGTTTTTTGATCGCATCAATCGAGTTGATGAGCTCTTGCTTGACTCTTCGCTTCTTTTTTACAGCCTGCTGCTGAAATGAGGGAAGATAAGACTGCATCAGATAGGAGATCGTTTCCGTAGCAGGGGCCCGTCGAAAGACAAGACCGCCGGTTTCGACAGAAATGTCAAAAATGTGTGGGACAGTCTCTTTAGCCGCGTCGACGACCGCTTTGAGGTTGTCGACAGCTGCGCTCAAAAGTGTCTTGAGGTTGGCGTGATTATTATTGGAGGGGTCTTCACTCACTTGTCATTCCTCTTCTAGGGCTACAATACCTCGGGCAAGAGGTTTTCTACAAGAGAACTTCGTCAATCTCTGAAAGGGTTAAGGGCCTATAAGATCCTGACGGCAAGTCGCCTAAGACGAATTGACCCAGGCGTATCCTCTTTAGGTTCCTGACTCTCAGGCCGGCATTTTCCATCAAAAGCCTCACTTCATGCTTTTTCCCTTCCATGACTGTGATCCGTATCGTCCCTTTGCGCACTTTTTTGACTTTTACCGGTTTGACAAATGCTTTCTCAACAACCGTTCCTGAAGAGAGGGCTTCAAGGTGCCCCGGCGTCACCTCCCGGTCGGTTTTTGCGAGGTACTCTTTTTGCACCTCATAGGAGGGATGAATGAGTTTTTGGGCAAAAAGCCCGTCATTGGTGACGATAATCAAACCTTCGGTGTCCTTATCCAGACGCCCAACGGTAAAAAGGCGTCCCTCTGAGTGCCGGAAAAGATCAACGACAAGTTTCGATCTGTCGGTTATTCGTTTATTGGAGCAGATATACCCTATGGGCTTGTTGAGAAGATAATAAACTTTTTTCTCTTCGCCGCGGATTTTTTCACCGTCGACCTCGATGATGTCATCGTCCCAGGATACCAGCGTTTGGGGGAGGAAAACCGTTTTTCCGTTGACTGAAACCCTTCCGTCGAAAATCATCTGTTCGCATCCCCGGCGGGAACCCGCCCCGGCGGCGGACAAAGCTTTGCTTAATCTTTTTTTTTCATTCATATAAAGTAAAAATATTATAACTTGAATGCTTTTAAAACTCAATCGTAAGTATTCGGTGAACTACGTTCCCGGAGAACAAAGTTCACCGAATACTTACACTCAAGGGGGGATCAATGAATCGTTTAATTTTACTGAGGCATGGCCAGTCGCTTTGGAATTTAAAAAATGTGTTTACAGGCTGGGTCGATGTTCCCCTCTCCTCCAAAGGGATCGAAGAGGCGCTTGAGGCGGGGGAAATTATCAAAGATATTCCGATCGATGTCATCTATACCACCCCTCTCCACCGAGCCTCCAGCACCGCGATGCTGGCTATGAGCAAGCACCATAGCGGCAAGACGCCGGTCATTCTTCATCCAGGGGAGGGAAATATGGAAGAGTGGGCCGCGGTCAACAGTGAAGAAATGCGGAAAAATATCATTCCCGTCCACATTGCCTGGCAGCTCAATGAGCGGATGTACGGGGCGCTGCAAGGGATGAACAAGGACGAGATGAGGAAAGAGTTCGGCGCCGAGCAAGTCCATATTTGGCGGCGCAGCTTTGAAACCGAACCCCCAAAGGGAGAAAGCTTAAAAATGACGGCCGCAAGGTCCATTCCCTATTTTAAAGAAAAAATCACCCCCCACCTTGAGCGGGGGAAAAACGTGATGATCTCCGCTCACGGAAATTCCTTACGCTCAATCATTATGGACCTTGATCAATTATCAGGCGACGAGGTAGTATCTTTAGAGATTCCGACAGGGCTTCCTATCATTTATGACTATCATAAAGGGAAATTCTTTCGGACAACCGATTTTTGATAATGAATAAAATAATTTATTTTGATAACAGCACGGCCACTAAACCATCTGATGAGGCCGCCTCCCGTATGATGACGTATTTGACGGGGAAGTGGGGCACTCCTGCAGTTCCTCATGGATGGGGAAACAGGCTTCTTGCGCCGATGGAAGAGAGCCTCCGTTCGATATACAGGATGCTTGGAGCCGGGGAAAGCGACTACTTTGTCTTCACCTCTTCGGGAACGGAAGCGGTCAACCACGTTCTGCATGCCGCCTATGCCGACATCACTTTGCCTACCGGACGCAATCAATTTCTGACTTCTAATATCGACGAGGCGCCGCAGATTATGGCGATGAGCAAACTTGAGAAGCTCGGAGCTGTCAAGACTCTTGTCAAAGTCAACGAAAATGGAGTCGTCACTGCCGAAGCGCTTGGAGATGCCCTGACTCCCCGATCGGCAATTTTTTCCCTTTCATGGGCCTCAGGGCTTACCGGCGTCATTCATCCTGTGCAGGAGCTTGCAGACGTTTGCAAAAAACGGGGCGTTTTGTTCCATCTCGACGCTTCCCATGTTCTCGGCAAGCTTTACTTTGAGCCCGAAGAAATCGGGGCCGATATCATCACATTCGAAGGAAGCCTTCTTCACGCTCCTCAAGGAACGGGCGGTCTATGGTGGAGAGACGGGCTGGATTTAAGTTCTTTTATTGTTGGCGGAACCGAGCAAGCCTCAAAAAGGGCCGGCCCTGTAAATCCGGCGGGTCTCGCCGCTCTTGCGGCAGCCTCAGAGCAGCTCCTTGATGCTCGGGATCTTCTTACGATGGAAGGGGCGAGGCTTAAGGTTCGTCTGGAAGATAAAATCAAAGAGGGCTATCCAGAGGCTGTTGTTTTCTTCGCCGATCAGGAGAGGCTTCCCCATGTCACTGCCGTCGGTTTTCCCGGAATCTCCAACGAGGCGCTTCTGTTTTCCCTTTCGGAGCAGAATGTCTTCGCCAGCATTGGAGGGGGGAACTTTCAGCAGATTGGCCTGATTTTAGAAGCCAGCGGTGTGGGCCGGCGTCTGGCCCATACAGCAGTCAGCTTCAGTTTGTCTCGTGAGACAACAGATGAACATATTGATCTGGCGGCCGAAATCGTTGTCGATTCCGCCGTAAAACTCCGCAAAACCTCAAATTTTATATGAGCCTTCAAGCATTGATACAGTCGTTTCCCTGGGCCAGGTACAGCCAGAAACTTAAATCAAAAATACTCAAGTTTCGAAATGCCGGCCGCTTCACTTCCGAGGATGCAGGCGAAAGGGGGATGCGCCTTGCTGTCGGTTTTGACGGATCGATTGACGACGGCAACGCCGTGAAACTTTTCTGGCTGGTGGACCTCGACGACGGCGTCATCGTCGATGCCAAGTTTCAGGTATTCGGGCAGTCGGCCCTTATCGGAGCTGCCGAGGCTGCCTGCGAAGTTTTGATCGGAAAAAATTATGAACAGGCTAAAAGAGTCGGCGAGGGCCTTATCGACCGCCGCCTTCGGGACAATCCGGACAAGCCGGCATTTCCCTGGGAGACGGGCCCCCACATCAATCTCGTGATCGGCGCAATCGACGATGCCGCCGGCAAATGCCTCGATATCCCCGTTGCGGCAAGCTATGAAGCGCCCCCCGCTCCCGAGCCCGGGCAAGCCGCTTCGGAAGAATTTCCCGGCTGGAAAGCTCTGTCTACAGAGGATAAAGTGAAGATCATCAACGAAGTCCTCGACCACGAAATCCGGCCCTATATTGCTTTGGATGCCGGCGGTGTGGAAGTTGTCCGCCTTGAAGAGGATCAAAAGCTGTTTATCGCCTACCAGGGAGCCTGTACCTCCTGCATGTCGTCTGTCGGCGCCACACTCTCTTACATACAGCAAACCCTTCGGAGCAAGCTCTCCGCTGACATCACAGTGATTCCGGAGATGTGATAGGACACAATCCCGAGGCATTTAACTTTTAAAAATTAGCTGGTCATGAAAACTTATCTATCGAGTACTTTTCTGCCGCAGGAAATGATACGATACGTCCTTTCCAAGCTTTCTGTCTATGATCTTGTTAAACTCGGTCCTGTGTGCAGAGAAATTGAATGTCTTAAACGCGATCTGTTAAAAGATATCCCTTTGGAGCAGCTAAAGCTTGCTTTAAATTTCCGCAAACTTTCAAAAATCGAAATCAAGAAAAGCCCTCAGTGTGTCGGTGGTTTAATTCCTTCGGAACGATTGTAGGCGCCGCTTGCGCATACTTTGCTTATGAGAATGCTCATTACGTAGAAGATTGGATGAACGATTGCTGTCGCGATGGTGTGCCTTATGGTTGGGATGATCTTGGTTGGGATCCAGAAAATCCAAATATTGATGGTTTCGAATGGAAGGGTCGAGGATCCCCTACAAGCGGAAGAGGAAGATGGTTTAATGAAGAGACAAATGAATCTTTTCATCCAGATTTAGAACATGCTCCACCACAAGGTCCTCATTGGACTATTACCCTGACAAAAAACATGATGGATATCGAATTCATCCAGATGGTAGAGTAGAGAAAAAAAAACCAAAAAAATAATCAAAAGTTATTCTTGAAGAAGACTTTCTCTGATTTTTTTAAAGGTGAAATTTAAATGAGACAATTAATTAGATATAATTTAGATCTTGATAAGACACATACATATGTTAAAGATTATATATCGCATAATCTCACACATTATAAGGATCTCTTTTTCAATTTTAATTTCAATAATGGTCATTTTTATACCTTGCTTCCAAAAAGCGTTTATATTGATAGGCTCTATGATTTTGACTCAAGCGGTATTCTACCTGCTGAAGATCTATTAGAAGAAAAGCAGATTTTACCGAATGGCGAAATTTATATACCAAAGTGTGTGTTTTCAACGGTTGCTGAGCTGAAAACTATTTTAAGCGTACATCTTAAGCAAAACGATTTAAATAATGTATTGCTTCTGAGTACAGATGAGAAAGAGATATTAAATATTAAAAAAACATCGAGTTATATTAAGAAATTAATATCAAAATTTATTGAAAGAAAATCTTATGTTATATGTTTTTTTGAGATGAATTTAGATACAAAGAAAATTGATGAAATTTTGGTAGATACAAAAAAGATTTGTTTTCCTGCTTACGATGAGGAAGCATTCTTGGTATGGAAACGTCATGATTAGGTTAAATTATGAAACGAATGATTCGCCACAGCTTGAATTATGAAAAAACATACCCATATGTTCGTGATATTATTCATTGGGGTACTCCATTAACAAAGGTATTGTCAGAAAAAATCGATTTTTCGAAAGGACATTTTTTTATTGACTTACCGGAAGGGTATATTTTGAGCCGAATTTATAATTTTAAGAATGCGGGGATTTCTTATAAACTAGATGTCGGGGCTGAGAAAAAATTAACCCCAAGTGGCAAGCCTTATACTCCTAGATTTTATATGTCAACACAAGCTGAATTAGACTATTTTTTAAAGAGATATTTAGATTTAGATGACAAAAATCTCGTTATTATTGATGAATATTTACTAAGAGCGGGAGATAAGAATTTACAAATCGACAATGTGGCTATTGGTTTTGAAGGAGACTATGCCAGTCACATATTAACGTCTAAAAATTCAGAAGGTGATATTTCCAATTCCACAAGCTGCGCTTGTTATGACGAGCATACAGTCATTGTTTTGTCACGAGGGGATTTAATTTTTTCAAATCATTTTGTTAGTGATAATCAAGAAACGATTTTAAATAATGTCGAGTATATAATTGTTAATGCTTATGATGGAGAAGCTTATATAAGTTGGAAGGCTCATTAATTATGCGTCGATATGCAGTGATCAGCAAATATGTGGAAAAAATAGATTTTTGGAATAACCTTAATAAAAGGAAAATTGATTCGAATGTTTATGTTTAGGAAAAAATAAGGTATCCGTTCACGGGGTAACTCTAGGAACGGCTACCGCCTCGCGCGCTACCCCACAAAAATAATAAAAATTTTATACGGCATAAAATAAGATTTTTATTATTATTCTGGTTGTTCAAAACCACTTTATAACATGAAGCCAACCTACGAAGAACTCTTTGAAAAGCTGAATAAAGCCTTGGAGGAAATTGAAATCCTCAAAAAGGAAAACCAGGCACTCAAGGCAAAAGTTAAGGAGCTCGAAGATAAACTCAACACCAACTCTTCGAATAGCTCTAAGCCCCCCTCGCAAGATCCTTTCAGAGCTCAAAGAAAGAAGGAACCTACGGGGCGTAAACAGGGAGCACAAAAAGGTCATAAGGGCCACCCCCGTCAACTAGTTCCAATTAATCAGGTGCAGTCGCTGCATAACATAAAGCCGGACACTTGTCCGAACTGCCACTCCCACTCGTTTAATTCGGAGGTGGTCAGAACGGATGTACGACAAGTAGTGGAATTACCGGACGCTCCTCCGGAAGTTACTCAATACAACATTCACACCTGTCAGTGTAGCGGATGTGGTAAGCATGTAAAGGCTGATATTCCCGAAGAAGCGCGATTTGGTTTTGGTCCCCGATTAATGGGTTTCGTCACTTCTCTTTCAGGAGAGTTTAGATTATCCAAACGTCAAGTCTGTGCTCTAATGGGCAGACTCAATATTCGGATATGTTCCGGCAGCGTGTGTAAAATCCATGTCCGAGCTAGTCAGATTTTAAAAGCACCATACGAAGAAATTAGGACACACACTCTAAATGAAGAACATATTTATGCCGATGAAACGAGTTGGAAAACGATGTCGGAAAAGAGATGGATTTGGGTCGGAAGCGGCAAGGAAACTGTGTTTTTCGCAATCAAGGCTTCACGCAGCAACAAGGCATTCCGCGAGATCTTTGGTTCTTTCAAAGGGGGTTTAACAACCGATCGCTATAATGCCTATAATTCGCATGAAGGTCTGCGACAACTTTGCTGGTCGCATGCAGATAGAGATTTTGAAAAGATTGCAGGCAGGGATGGATTTGATAAATGGATCGGGGAACGGTTGTTAGAGTGTAAAAAGTCGATATTCAATCTTTGGCATAGCTACAAAAACGGTGAGATTGCAAGGGACGAACTGATCGAGAAGATCGAAATAGGCCCAAAAGAAGATTTGAAAGTCCTCCTCAAAGCTGGTGCAATTCACAAAGAATGTTGCAATAAAACGAGGTCGACTTGCGCTGATTTTTTTGGACGGTTCGAGATGTTATGGGTATTTGCCTATCATGAGAATATCGAACCGACTAACAATACAGCCGAGCAACGTCTTAGAGGCGGAGTCATTTGGAGGAAGCTATGCTTTGGCTCACAATCAGAAGAAGGTGAGCGATTTGTCGAACGGGTGTTAACAGTTGGTATGACATTGAAGTTACGTGCTCAAAATTCGTTCGATTATTTTACCGAATGTTTTAAAGCATACATTCATGGCGGACAAGCGCCGCCGATATTTTCAAAATAGAAAACGGTTTCCTACGACACAAATTCACGAGGTAGTTCTCGGTTAACAAAACGTGTTAGAAGTTTACGACTCCCCCTGGGGGGGGTACCCCCGTGAACAGATACCGGGTTTTAAAGTAATTTTTCGAAAGCTAGTTGTTTTTAACGCTATGTAAATGTTTGTCAACACCCCCTAAAACTACATTTTCAGGCAATGGCATGGAATCTGCTTAATTCTAAGGGGCTGCCTAACGGCAGTCGTTAGACAAGGAGGTCAAAATGTCTAAACTATTTAAATCCTTAACGATAAGTTTAGGAATTTTGCTGATCGCCGCCTTTCCCCTGGTGGGGGCTGTCAATTCCACTAATATGGAAATGACGAAGAAGAGCGATTCAGCAACGACGCAGGAGAGTTTCGCGACATTTGCCTTGCTGCTGAATAAATCGGGACTCATGAGCATCATGCAAGGTAAAGAGTCTTTAACCGTGTTCGCTCCGACTGATAAAGCATTCGAGGCTCTTGATCAAGAAAAGTTTAAAGAGCTTATGATGCCCGACAAGGCGGATGAATTAAAAGAGATTCTTCTTTTTCACATCGTTCCTAAACAAATCTCGATATCTGATATAGACAAGCAGGTTAAAGAAAAAACATTGGAAGGGGGCGAGCTTGATCTAACCATCCACGGCGATACGCTCCACGTCAACGATGCTAAAGTTGTTGGCGACAGCATTAAAACCAGCAATGGGATCATTTTCACCATAGATAAAGTGTTGATCCCGCCAAAAACCGATTAGTAATTTTCCTGTCTGAAGTTTTGCAAGTGGATCTTTAATAAGAAAAACTGGTTGTTTTTAACGCGATGTTAATGTTTGTCAATACCCCCTAAAACTGCTATAAGAAAATTTTGAATTTAGCCCAGATTTACACAAATAGTGTGAGAAATCCGGGTTAGGGGGTGCGGGAATGGATGAGAAGCAGAAAAAACTGGCAGAGGAGCTCCTTTTTGACGAGGAGAAGAAACCAAGCTTTGCCAAAATGCTCTATTTCGGAGTGTTTGATTCGGAAAAAGTCTTTCCTTTTCCTCGGATAAAGCAAGGAGAGCGGCAAAAAGTCGATGAGCTTCTTGAAAAGGTTAACGCGTTTGCCGAGAAAGAGATAGATGCCGACGCGATTGACCGTAAGGCAGCGATTCCCCCGAGGGTGATACAGGGTCTTGCCGAGATGGGGATTCTGGGGATGACGGTTCCGGAAGGATTCGGCGGTCTTGGAATGTCGCAAACGGCCTATTGCAAAGTGATGGAGACGCTTGTGCAAAAATGCGTCTCGACCGCCCTCTATGTGAATGTTCATCAAAGCATCGGCTTGAAGTCTTTGTTTTTATTCGGCACGGATGAACAGAAGAAGAGGTGGCTTGGGCCTTTGGCAAAGGGCGAGTTTACCGCCGCCTTTGCGCTTACCGAGCCGAATGCGGGATCGGATGCCGGAGGAGTGGAAACAACGGCTGTTTATGACGAAGAAAAAAGATGCTACCGCATCAGCGGCTACAAGCAATGGATCACAAACGGCGGCATTGCCAAAGTGCTGACTGTTATGGCCAAAACAGGCGAGAAGATTACAGCGTTTTTGGTCACCCCCGACATGCGGGGATTCAAGGTGGAAAACAAGGCTTTAGAAAAAGTGGGGATGAAAGGGACATGGACGGCGCTTCTCTCTTTTGACAATATGGAAGTCCCCGAGGAAAATATCATCGGCCCCAAAGGAAGCGGCCTTCGGGTGGCTTTGACGGTTTTGGATTACGGGCGGATTACATTTGGCGCGACCTGCACGGGACTGTCCAAGTTTTGTTTCAAAAGGGCCTTAGAGCATGCTAAAACGAGGCATCAATTCGGCCGGCCGCTGGCCTCGTTTCCTTTGGTGAAAAAAAAGCTGGCCCATATGGCTGCCTACACTTATGCGATGGAAGCGGCGACTTATCTGACGGCGGGATTGCTGGATTCTGGCGAGCACGATGTGATGCTTGAGGCGGCGATACTGAAAGTTTTTGCGAGCGAAGCTTCCTGGAAAATCCTCTATGATACGATGCAGATTTTTGGAGGGCGGTCGTTTTTTACCGACCAGCCTTTCGAGCGCCTGATGAGGGATGCCAGGCTCAATATGATCGGCGAGGGATCAAACGAGGTGCTTCAAGCGTTTATCGGAATTGTCGGCATGCGCGATGTGGGGATGCAGATGAAAGGAGCGCTGGCTTCAATAAAAAATCCTCTGGGCGAGATGGGAGAGCTGTGGCGTTTTTTGAAAACCAGCTATTATCGTCTGAGCGCTCCCAGAATTTCTGTAGAGTCGAATCAAATTGAAAGGGAAGCGGGAAGGCTGGGAAAAAGCATCAAGCGTTTCGGCTTGACGGTCATGGAACTTCTAGCGCGCTATAAAGAAGAGATCATCGAGAGGCAGTTGAAGCTCGAGCGTGTATCTGATGCCGCGACTGCGCTCTATACTTGTTCTGCGGTCCTTAGCAAAATCGACGGAGAATTAAAAGAAGGAAAGAGTGAAAATGTGGAGGCGGCAAAACTCTATATTTCGCTGGCGCTCGACAAATTCGACTGGGCGATGGACACGATGTATCACAACAGGGATAATGAGATCAAGGCGCTTTCGGACCATTTAAGCGGGATTTCCCAATGACGCTTCTCGATCTAACAAAGCAGATGCTTGAGGAAGAACAGAAGCTTCGGGGAGGCGGCGGCGAGGCTGGTCGAGAGAGGCAGGAGCGTCTCGGCAGGCTGACGGTTCGCGAAAGACTCAATATCCTTCTGGATGATCCGCAAAATTTTATCGAGCTTGGACTCTTTGCCGCCTTTGGCATGTATGAAGAGTGGGGAAGGCTTCCCGCCGCTGGCGTTGTGACAGGAATCGGCTTGGTTTCAGGAAGACGCTGCATGATCATTGCCAATGACGCGACAGTCAAGGCGGGAGCGATGTTTCCGCAGTCGGTAAAAAAAGTTTTGCGGGCGCAAAACATCGCCTTTCAATGCCGCCTGCCGACCCTTTTTCTCGTCGACTCTTCCGGTGTTTTCCTTCCCCTTCAGGATGAGATTTTTCCCGACGAAGATGATTTCGGACGCATTTTCAGAAACAACGCGATCTTCTCATCGGCAGGCATCCCGCAGTTTGCGGCGATTATGGGCAACTGCATCGCCGGAGGAGGCTACCTCCCCGTTCTTTGCGACCAGCTTCTGATGACTGAGGGAAGCGGCCTTTATCTTGCCGGTCCCGCCTTGGTTAAAGCCGCCATCGGCCACGATGTGGATACCGAGACGCTCGGCGGTGCGAAAATGCACTCTCAAATCAGCGGGACAGTCGATTATCGGGAAAAAGACGACGCTTCATGCCTGCTTCGGTTGAGATCGCTCGTTGAAAAACTTCCCCCCGATAACGAGGTTCACTATGACACAGCTTCCGAGTCCGACCCCCATAAGGTCTATGATATGGTCGGGGCGGATAATGAAAAAACATACGAGACCCGCGACCTCATCAAATGTATCGCCGATGAAAAATCGATTGAGGAATACAAGGGAGAATATGGGAAGCCGCTGGTGACGGTATTTGCGAAAATCGGCGGCAGGCCGTGCGGAATATTGGCCAATCAGAGAAAGCCGACCAAGACGGCCAAAGGGGAAGTCGAAATCGGTGGCGTTCTCTATGCCGATAGCGCGGATAAAGGAGCCAGGTTCATAATGGATTGCAACCAGATGCACATTCCCTTGATCTTTCTCCAGGATGTTGTCGGATTTATGGTTGGGGCCGCTGCCGAAGAGTCGGGGATTATCCGTTCTGGAGCCAAGCTGGTGAACGCTCTAAGCAACTCGATCGTTCCCAAAATCACAGTGGTTGTCGGAAACTCTTTTGGCGCTGGCAACTACGCCCTTTGCGGCAAGGCCTACGACCCGGCGTTTATCGTTGCCTGGCCGAACGCCAAATATGCAGTCATGGGGGCCGAACAGGCCGCCCACACGCTTTTTCAGCTTGAAAAGAGAAAAGCGGAGAGGTTGGGAAACAAGTGGGACAAAGAGCAGGCAGAGCAAAGATGGGAAGCGATCAACAACAAATATACCCGGCAAACAGACATCCGTTATGGAGCTGCAAGAGGGTGGGTCGACGCGGTGATACCTCCTCATAAGACGCGGGACCTTTTGCGCGAGTTTCTCATTTTGCGTTTCGAGAAATCCCAATAGAGAGAGGCGGTTTCAGACGGGAGTGATTCAGGTCTGATGAGTGTCAAAATCGGAAATGGGCAGGGGTTTTGGGGAGACAGCATTTTGGCCCCGGCTCGTTTGGTTGAAAGCGTACCCGAGCTCGACTATCTCACTTTGGATTACCTTGCGGAAGTCTCCTTGTCAATCATGGCGATACAAAAAGAGAAAAATCCGGAGCTTGGCTATGCGCGCGATTTTATTGAGTCCCTAAAAACCTTGATACCCTTTTGGGAAGACGGCCAAAAATTCAAAATCATCACCAATGCCGGCGGTTTGAATCCCCAGGGGCTGGCCGAGGCTTGCATCGAACTTTTGCAAAAGAGGCTCAAGCGTCCGATCACTGTCGGCATTATTACGGGCGACAATATTTTGCACTTGATGGACCGCTCGCAGCATTTTCAAAATCTCGATACCGGCGAGCCTTTCAGCACCATTGAAAAAAAGATCGTCACAGCAAACGCCTACATAGGGGCCGAGCCGATCGTGAAAGCTTTGAAGCAGGGAGCCGACATCGTCATCGCAGGGCGGGCGGCCGATCCCAGCCTTGCGGCGGCGGCATGCGCGGCGCACTATAATTGGAGTTTGGATGATTACGACAAACTCGCCGGCGCGACAGTCGCGGGACATTTGATCGAGTGCGGAACGCAGGCGACCGGAGGAATATCCACAGAGTGGCTCTCTCTTCCGGACATTGCCGGCATGGCTTTCCCTTTTGTCGAGATGGAAGAAGACGGGTCGTTCATCATCACAAAACCTGAAGGAACAGGAGGGCGGGTGGATGAGATGACAGTCAAAGAACAGCTTCTCTACGAACTGGGAGATCCCGGTCGCTACCTCTCTCCTGACTTGGCGGTATCCTTTACGGAAATTTCTGTTCAGCAGGAGTCGGAGAACCGCGTGAGGGTTACCGGCGCCAAGGGAAGCCGGCCGACTGGCAGCTATAAAGCGAGCGTGACTTATCGGGACGGGTTCAAGGTTGAAGGGACCTTGGTTATTTGGGGAGAAAAAGCGGATGAAAAAGCGCAAAGGGCGGGCAAAATGATTCTTGAGAGATTGAAAAGAGAGGGGTATTCTTATGAAGAGACCCTTGTTGAATGTTTGGGAATGGGAGACGCCGTTCCGGGGATTGTCCGCCAGAGCTGCGAGGCGATTGAATGTGTGCTGAGGGTGGCTGTCAAGGATCAAAGCCGAGAGACCGTTGAGAGATTTACGAAAGAAATCGCATCGCTGGTTACTTGCGGTCCTCCCGGGACAACAGGATACACTGCTGGACGCCCCCCTGTTAGAGAAGTTTTTGGTTTTTGGCCCTGCCTGATCCCTAAAGAAAGCGTAGAAATACTCATTGATCTCATCGAGGTGAACAGATGAGTGAAATCAAATTGATCGAGATCGCCTCTGCAAGAAGCGGCGACAAAGGAGAGACTGCCAACATTGGCGTGATCGCCTACACCCGGGAAGGATTCGAGTTTATCAAAAACGCATTGACTGCCGAGCGGATGAAAGATTATTTTCACGGAATTTCTCCAAAGAGTGTGGAAAGATTCGAGCTTCCCAATATTTTGTCCCTTAATTTTTTGCTGCACGGCGCTTTAGACGGAGGGGGAAGCCGCTCTCTTCGCGTCGACGCGCAAGGCAAAGCTTTGGGGCAGGCCCTGTTGCAGATGAAACTTGAAGTTTCTGAAGAGAAACTGTCAAAGATGAGGAAACTGACATGAGCAAGATTCTTAAGATCGAAAGCCCCTATCCGGGCATTACGTTAATGACTCTCAATCGTCCGGAAGTCAAAAACGCTCTTTCCATTGAACTCATGAAAACGATGATTTCGGCCATTCGGGATCTTCAGGAAACTCATGAAGAGCGGATTCTTATTTTCAGGGGCGAGGGAAATATTTTTTGTACCGGCCTCGATTTGAAAGAGGCGATGAATCTGAGCGTTGCCGAAGAGTCGGCAAACATGATTGCCGCGCTTCTTAGGGAAGTCAGCCTCTCGCGCCTGGTGACCATCTCCTCTGTCGAAGGCTACGCTATTGCCGGCGGCGCGGGGCTTGCGTCTGTCTGCGACTACGTTCTCTCCGAAGGGGGGGCTAAGTTCGGATTTCCCGAAGTGCATCGCGGGCTTGTCCCCGCGATTGTCCTGACACTTCTTGGGAGGCAGCTCAAGGAGCGGGATATGCGGGAGCTGTTTCTCTTCGGCGAGCTGGTTTCCGCAGAGAGGGCCAAAGAAATGGGCCTTGTCAATCATGTGACTGCGAAAGACTCGCTTTTTGAAGAAACAATGACATTTGCGAAAAATGCTTTGAAAGGGGCGCCCGGTGCCATCGCTCATATGAAAAAATTGATCGAGTATTTTTATCTTGGCGATCTTGAAGACGACCTCAACCATGCTTTGAGTTTGCATAAGGTCGCCAGGTCTCATCATGAGTCTCAAGAGGGAATTCAGGCGTTTATAGAAAAACGAAATCCCGCCTGGTATCCGAAAGATCTGTGAAACTCTTGGCGTTGACAGTTATTCCCTTCTGATATAGATTGCTCAGTCAATATAGAGGAGGATTTATGACATTTAAAAGTCAGCTGGATTTGTTTAGCAACACAACATACCTCGAACTGATGTCGCGGGACCCCGATGTAAGTGATGAAGAGCGTCAGGAAAAGATCGAAAAATTTCTCGATAATAATTTTCAAGAATTTGTTAAAAACTCGGACAATTTACAGAGTGTTTTGGCATTAGGTAGAAAAAGGGTAAAGATCAGCCATCCGGATAGTGTGACTCAAAGAATCAACCGCATTCTCTTGTCGACGCTGATGACTATAGAGTTGCAAATTTCTGAAGATGAACGGAATCAGGCTTTGGAATTGCTTGCCAGCTGGACTGCCGGAAAAAAATTAAGCCTTGAAAAAGCGAAAGGATTTTTTAAGTTTTTAGATAAAATTCCTCCAAATGAACGGCTTGATAATCTTAATTTGATTAAGAAGTTGTTTGGGAAAAAGGTGTTTGAAGAAGAAGATTTTTGTGGAATTAACTGGATTTTAAAGATCCCTCCGAATGAGAGAATCGAAGTGATGAAAATCCTCCTTGACAATACACTTAGGCATGTGACGGGATCTTTTGTTTTCAATTTTTACCAAGTCATTCGATGGATTCCGACTGAAGAGCGAAAAGACGCTGCCAGAGCCTTATGGAAGTTTTTCTGTCATGGAGCTTTTCTTTGTAGTGATTCTGGTCCTTTTTTCCATAAATTGGAGAAGATTTCTGTAAAAGAACGATTAGAATTTCTCAAGATTTCCATGTCATTGCCCCAAAGAGGCTTTGAGAAAGAGGCTATGTTATCCTTTTTAAAAGGATGGCTGGCTCTACCCGCAGGCCGGCGCCTCGAATATTATCAAGCGGCCGAGCACTTGATTCAAAGAGAATTTAAGATTAATGACCTCCTTCGAGGTGTTTCCTTATTTTCTCTAGATGAAGTTCCTGAAGTTTGCAAACTTCTCTTACCCATTATTGAGGAGCGCACTAACAATCTTTTTGGATGGTTTGGCGTTCTTCGAATCACCCCTCAGGACAAATGGGAAGAAGTTTTCTCTTACTTTAAAGTTAACTGGAATTCCCCTATGCTTTGCGATCAAGTGAATCAGGCTCTTGTCAGGTCGGAAAATAGGCTTTCTCTTCCGGAAAACAAAGAATTAGAACCCGTGGAATTTAGAAGAGTCTGGTGCGATTTTTGCCGTCGTGAACTCAAAAAAACGAAGCATAAGGCTGAAGCAATCGAAGCTTCAGCTCACCTCGTCCTCAAAATGAAGAGATTTGAGATAGATGAATCGGATCCTTTGATTCACGAGGCTATTTTGCGCCTTGCAGACACATTTGGCAGGTATAGTGATTACACTCCTCATTGGATATATAAAAAACAGTTTCAGTACTCTAAAAAACCTTTTCCGGAGATAGTACTTGATCCTTCCGAGGTTTGCGGTGAAACTGTTGCTGTTGCGCCTCGATCTTTTGTCACGATGGATCAAAACAATAAGGTGAGTCAGGTTTTGCTCAGGGTGATTAATAAACAATTGTCGTTGAATAGTGAATTTGTCATACAGTTTTCTAAAAAAAATCATATAAAATCTCAGCATAACTGGCTTCTGATAAGAAATATTGTTGCGCCTAAAGTGGGGATTGATTCCACTATAAGATTTATCCCTTATATCGAACAGTGGAGCTCTAAAGTCTCCAACCGGGCAGACAAAGGCTTAAAAGAGTTTTTCGAGTATCTCACCGCAAAACGGCTGGTCGAACTCTACTGCCTTGAAGCCGATGAAGAGTTGACGGAGCAAAAGGCCTTCGAGATCTTAAAGAAGGGAAGATTTCTAAATTAATCCTTCTTAACTATAATCGGCGGCAAGTATGAGTAGAAGAAAGCGCCGTCATTTTCGCCGCCGCCTGCCGGCTCTGGATATTCCAGGCAAAGCCAACAGGATCTTGAATATCGTTCTTATCGGGATGATCCTGATTCTTGTCAGAGTGTGGCACCTTGCCGTCATCCAATACGACGATAAAGTCCAAGAGGCGGCCAGGCCTCGGAAAAGGGTAGTTATCGTTCCGGCAAAGCGGGCGACGATACGCGACAGGTTCAACATTCCCCTTGCTGTGAATAAAGTCAAATACGAGGCGGCTGTCTACTATTCGCAGATTAAAGAGATTCCCTCGGTTAAGTGGGAGGTCGGCGACGGCGGGAAAAAAATAAAAAAATTCAAGCGGCGCGAATATATCGAAAAATTTTCAGAGCTCTTAGGGGTTGAATTGGGAATGGATTTTGAGAGGATCGAAGATCTGATCCATTCCAAGGCCGTTTTTTTTCATAATATCCCCTTCGTTTTGAAAGAAGATATTTCGGAGGCGACTTACTATCGGTTGAAAATGCTAGAAAAGGACTGGCCGGGAATTTGCGCGAGGCGCGTGCCCAAAAGAGAGTATCCATGGGGGCCTGTCGCCTCGGATATCATCGGTTATATGGGATCCATCAACCGGTCGGAGTATGAGGCGATTATCGGGGAAATCAACAGCCTGCGGACAGCTCTTGAGGAATATGAAGAAGGAGAAGAGCCAAAGTGGCCGGAAGGTTTTGAAACGGTTCAGCAAGTGAAGAATCGTTTGAGAAATCTCGAAGAACATGCCTATTCCATCAACGATTATGTGGGTAAAAGCGGAATCGAAGGGAAGTGCGAGGACAACTTAAGAGGCTATTGGGGAAAAAAAGTCTTTTATTCGGATGCCAAAGGGCATTTTTTGCACGAGCTTCCCGGAGCGAGGACTCCAAGGGCGGGCAACCGGCTTTTGCTGACCATTTCGGCCGAGCTTCAGGAGTATGCGGAAAAGCTTTTGATCAGAAACGAAAAAATTCGGGCAAGCTCTTCGGATGAAGGGGTGTCTTTTCCCTGGATTCGGGGAGGGGCGATTGTTGCCATGGATCCTAAAAACGGCGAAGTTTTGGCACTTGCCGGGCATCCCAGATTCGATCCCAATGACTTTATCGCTTCGGGAAATTCCGCCTTGGATCTTAAAAAGCAAAAAAATATCGTCAAATGGTTTGAAGATGACAATTACGTCGGGCGTATTTGGGATCAGCTTGTCCCTCTGGAAAAAGAGGAGTACGATCCCGAGGCAGGGTCTACCGGGAAAAAATCCCTCTATCTCACATGGGAGAGCTATCTTGATTTTATCCTTCCCGAAAAACATGAAGTGAGAGACGCCTTAAGAACTGTGGGGAACCTTAGCGGTGCAGTTGAACTTCAAAGAGATGTCGAGTCAATGCTCCACCTGAGCGGACAGGGAAATCTTTATGCTGTTTTTGATGCCGTCTATCGAGATGAGAAGACAATCCCGTATAAAAATGACTGGGATGAGGAGGTTGTCTCCACAATCAAAGAGGCCGTGGATAGCCGTCCCGCGGAATTTTTTGCCCTGAGAAGAAAACTCGAGCCCTACTTCAGTTCTGTCAAAGATAACTATAATAAAGTCTTTGTGGTCGATCTTTGCAGAATTTTGGTTCAGCACGAGTTCTTTTCTTCCCCCCTTCTCAAAGTTGTCGGCGGGCAGTCATTTGCCGAATATCGCAGCCTGTCATCAGCTTACGCAGCGCTTGGCCGCGAGGTTAAGGAAATGGTCCGTATACTCTATCATGAACACCATTTCAAACCGTGGAGATCCGAGCATCAGAAGGAGTTTCTCAGGCAAAAAAGAGAAGATGAGGTTGCCAGAGGAGTCTATGCCAAACCCTATCTCGATTATCTCGATCAGGTAGAGAAAGAGCATTTCATCTCATTTTGGGAGAGAAGCCGCTTTGACATCCTTCACTGCTTCCTCACCGGAAGAGGACTTGCCTCTTCTTTGGAACTGAAGCCCTATAGGGATTACTTTTTGTCGTGGCACAAGGAGATTTCACAAGGGGCCCATCAGGGACTTCCCTGGCTTGGGCATTACCGCAAACTTGGACGGCAATTGGGGGGAATGGAAGAGACCCTTGCGGACCGCTACCTCAAATCCATGCGGTCTTTCGATGAGCTTGACCGGCCTCTTCTGGGAAAATATCGTAATTTGCGCCGCAAAAATAACCGCTGCCTGGAAAAACATCTCGCCTCCGCGTTTTATCCCCGCTACGGCTATGGCTTCGCCCGGTCTCATGCCTACCGTCAGGCATCGATCCAGGGGTCGATTTTTAAGCTGGTAACCGCGTATGAAGCTCTTGTCCAACGATATTATAAAGGAGTTGGCCTTCATCGCATGAATCCCCTTGAAATCGTCGATAAGGTTGAAAAGGCGGGAAATACTTGGAGGATTGGGTATTTTGCCGATGGCAGACCGATACCACGCGTATATAAGGGAGGGAGAATGCCGAAAAGCCTTTCGAGGAATATCGGAAAAACCGATCTTGTCACAGCTATCGAGCGCTCGTCCAACCCCTATTTTGCTCTGCTTGCCGGCGATTGCCTGGAGTCTCCGGAAGATTTGTCTTCGGCAGCGAGGCTTTTTGGATATGGGAATCGGACCGGGATCGATCTTCCGGGAGAAATCGCCGGAAAAGTTCCCGATGATTTGGATGCGGATCGAACAAATCTTTATGCAACAGCAATAGGACAGGGGTCTTTGGTTGTGACTCCTCTGCAGACTTCCGTGATGCTCTCTACATTTGCAAATGGAGGGGATGTGTTGAAACCGAAAATCATCAAACTGAGTGTTGGAGGAAGAGCCCAGGCGGATAAGCAGCAGTTCGAGTATCAGGAAAGTCTCGCCTATGCCGGGATTGATTTCCCTCTTTTTTCTCTGGAGTCGGAGTGTGGACGGGAAAGTGCGGTATTTGAAACCCCTATAGTGGTGGATCGGCAGATTGACATGCCCGGGCCGATAAGAGAGATGATTTTTCAGGGAATGCGCCGGGCGTTGCAGGCGGCCGGTCCAAGTGGATTTGCCTATCTTTATGAAAATGACCAAGAAGCCATTGAAGCTTATAAAAGGATGAGGCCGTTTATGATCGGCAAGACAAGTTCATCCGAATCTATGGAGCAAATCAACCTGAGCCGTAAAGAAGGGGTGAAAAAAACAACGCACGGCTGGTTTGGCTGCGTTGCGCTCGATGAAAACGACGACCCGGAGCTTGTCGTTGTTGTTTACCTCCGCTTTGCGGGAAGGGGAAAGGATGCCATTCCTCTGGCCGCTCAAATCATTGACAAGTGGCGTCAAATTAAAACAAACCAACCATAAGTTTCTTATATTTAATATAGTATGGTTATATAAGAGGAATATTCCCATATAAGCTATAATAAGGTATGTGAAGGATTTCTCAACACTTCTCCCTATCGCGTCGCCCCCTCACACTGACAAGGAGGCGCCCTTATGTCTTACCCCTTATCTTTTGAGTTTCAGCAAAAGCAGACACAAAATTTAAAACAGAATCAACTGCTCATGATGATGCCAAAGATGCAGCAGGCCATCTCGCTTTTGCAGGCTCCGGCAATGGAAATTTCTCAAATTATCGATGCTGAGATGGAAAAAAATCCCATGCTGGAAATGATTGAAGAGTATGGCGAAGAAACAAAAAAAGAGGACGGCGATCCCAAAGAGATAGAGGTCGACCACAATGATTTTGAAATTATGAGAAAACTCGATGATGAATATCGGGACTTTTTCGATCAAAGCAGCAGCTATCAGCCAAAATCAAGAAAGGACGAACAAAAAAAACTGTTTTTGGAGCACTCCATAATCGCTCCAGAAACCCTTTACAGCCATCTTATGAATCAGGCTCGGGAAACTTTCGAAACGGAAGAAGAACTGCAATTGGCTGAGTTGGTCATCGGAAGCCTTGACCAACGGGGATTTTTGGGGACCGACGTAGAAGAAATTGCTGCAATGGGAAACGTAGCGCCTCATGAAGTGGAAGATCTTCTTGAAGAGATTCAGACATTCGAACCTTTTGGCGTCGGGGCCCGATCGACAAAGGAGTGCCTTCTCATTCAGTTAAGAAATAGAGGAGACGAAGCCTCCCTTGCTTATAAGATCATTGAAAAGTATTATGATGAGCTGCTTCATAACAAAATTCCATTCATCCAAAAAAAATTAAATATTTCCTATGAACAGATTTGCCGAATTATGGAAGAGGACATCGCGCGTCTTAATCTGCAGCCCGGGTCCTGGTTTTCTACGACTAATGATAGTGTCATTGTCCCCGACGCAAGAATACGCGAGGAGGAAGGAGAGCTTGTGCTCGATATCAACGATGATGTCATCCCTCCTTTGAGGGTGAATCGAAAGTATTTGAGAATGCTCGGGCAGGACGACCTCGATCTTTCGACGAAAGAGTTTATCCATCAGCATTTGATTTCAGCCAAATGGCTGATGAAAAATATTCATCAAAGAAATGAAACCCTATCGCGCATTTTGCGTTTTATTATGAAAAGACAAAGGCGGTTTTTTATCGACCCCGAGGGCGAGCTTGTCCCTATGACGATGCGCGATATTGCCGAGGAGCTCGGCTTGCATGATTCTACGGTGGCAAGGGGCGTTGCGGGCAAATATATCGACACTCCGCGGGGAATTGTGCTGCTGCGGTCTTTGTTTTCATTTTCTTACCAAAAACAGGACGGTTCCGAGCTGTCGGCTCAGACTGTCCGCGACAAAATCCGGGCACTGATCAATCAGGAAGACAAAAAGAAACCGTTTACTGATGAGAAGATCTCCCAGGATTTGAAAGCCCTTGGGATTGAGTGCGCGAGAAGGACCGTTGCCAAATATCGAAATGATTTGAAGCTTGGAAATGCTCAGCAGAGGCGGAAGTATGGGTGAATTTGCTTCCATCTGAGTTCTTCGGTCTGTTTTTTTTCTGCGAAAGCGGCGATTTCGTCTGGGGGCATTTTGGAAAACCTGGCGATTTCTTCGTCTGTTAGTCGGTAAATGACCGCATTTGCCTGGCGGGTTTTTCTCAAATTCTGCAAACATTTTTTAAAGGTCCTTCGGCTTTTCCAAAGCCGAAGAAGGGCATAGGCAATCATTGCAAGAGGAATCAGTTTGAGCCACATGAGGGGCATTAAGAAATTGCCGTACCCTGAGGCGGCGGCCATGATATCGAGGGCAGCAATCATAAACACAGTCAGGAAAAATATCATCGCTTCGATTGAGGAGCGGACCAGTGAGCCGAAATATTTTTGAAACTTAGAAGAGGATGTTTGGTAGGCCAGCATTTCTTCAAACTCGGGCTCCTCGAACATCATCCTTCCCACATGGCAAAGTTCGTGTCCCACAAGTTCTTTTCGTTTGTAGATTCCCAGATAGGTCGTTTTGCGATGCAGGGCTTTCCGAAGTTGGAGAAAGGCGCTCATCGGGGTGTTATCGTCTTTTTGGAAGATCCAGGCGCATCCTCCATGCCAGGGAGCGAGTTGATAATTGCTGAAGAAGCAGGGCACCCAGCTGGGCTTGATGTCGTAGAGCTGCCTTGTCAATTCAAAAGATTCTTCCAGGGCAGAACGAGAGAGATCGGCGTCTTCTGCTGCAAAGGGAACCTCTTTTATAAACTCTTTGGGCAGGGTTTGTTTTAGCGAAAGGCAGTAATCGACCCGTTTTTGAAACGCTTCGGCAGATTCGCCGGGCCCTGCAATCAGTCCTATCCGGTTTAATCGGCTCAACTCTTCTTCCAGCATGCTGACAAGAATAGCCTTTAATAACACGAAGAATCAACATTTTTCCTTCAACCCGTCTCTATAGTGAGAATCTTTCTATGAATTATTTTGAACTTTAATCTGTTTTTATCAAAAGGCGCCTTACATCCTCCACCTAAAGGAAGAGGTTTTTTCGGCGCCTTTTGAGAAATCCTCTAAATCCTCCTCTGTGATCCTTGGAGGCTCTGTAGTAAAAAATCCCAGAGGGAACTGCTGACTATCTCGATTTTTGGATTTTCACTCCCTTCCATTTGACGATCATGTGGTCGGGATGGAATCTGTTTTTGGCTTCCCGGAGGCCGGGAATGCCGAGGTCTTGTTCGAGATTGAAGTAGGTGAAGCCGCCAAGGGCGTGTTTGGCAAACCAGTGGATCATCAGTTCCGAGAGGCCGTGAAAGTCATGGCTGGTATTTTCCGCGTGTCCGACGGCTGTTTGTGGATTGAGCCCTTTGGCAATCATGTATCCCTGGATTTTGCCCTCAATCCGGATAGCTCCGCCAAAGATATCAAAATGATCGTAGTATTCGAAGAGCCTTTCGGTGGCTCGGCGGTTTTTTGGCTTAAGATCCAGCTTTTTCATAAAAGCAAAACACTCTTGCCGGTTAGAGGAGTCGATAGGCTCATAGCGGCACTCGTAGCGGTCCAGGCATCCATGGACAAGCTGTCGTTTTTTTTGATATTTATGGTCCGGCAGATCTCTTAAGTCCGACACTTTGTAAACATAATCGGCGTCATTCGGACTTGTTGAAAATTCCCAGTCAAGAGTTTTTGACGGGAGGGTCGTTCTGACAGCTTTATTTACAGGGAGGCGGCCTAGGACCTCTTCCAGAGGCAGAGGGCCTGCCTGAGGCCCGAACAGGATCATTTCATTGTTCTCTTCGATCAGAAAGACGAGGGTATCGTTGATTTCGCAAAAATATGCCGGGCGGTCTTGGCTCCACATAAAAAGGTTGCTGAAAGTGCATTCGGAAAAAAGAGGCGGGTACTTGTTGAAATACTCTCTAATTAAATTCCTGCTGTCAAGAGTGAGAGGATGAATCATCGATTTGTTTTTTTATGATTTGCGCCAGTTGCTTAATGCCCGGAATTTCGAGAATCTCGCGGCAGGTTCCGGGTGCTTTTTCTATTTTCAGGTTGCCGGTGTAGTCTTTCCAGCCCAAAGAGTGATCAGAGCGGCATTGATCGATCTCGCCTTGGGCAATGATGACGGTCAGGGGAATTTCGCACGATGGAGGCGAGTAAGAGGTCATAGCTTTTTGGAAAATGGTCTTGAGGGATTCCGGAATGATTTCGCCTTCGTAGTCGTTTTTGATGCGGAAGATATTGGTCGTTTTTTGCTCAAGCTGCTGCCATCTGGTAATCAGGAAATCCTTTTTTTGCTCAGTGGTGAGCCCGAAAAACTGGGAAGCGTTAATCTGAAGCCGCTTGAGCAAAGGGTGCTTTTGAGGAAAGTGGGGAGCAAAGGTGTCGATGATGCCGACAAAAGCGATGTCTTTGTTCTTTTCTTTGAGAATCCTTGCCATTTCAAATGCAACATAGCTGCCGATGGAAAAGCCCAAAAGATAAAAGTTTCCCGAGGGGCGTGCCTTAAGGATTTTAGCGGCGTAATCCTCGGCCATTTTTTCTACTGAATCATCTTCTTCTTCTGCGGGCAAGGCATAAATCGGATAGTCATTTCCCAAAAATTTCGAGAGCAGATAATAAGGGTAGATGTCCCCTTCAAATCCGTGAACGCAAAAAAGCGGGGGGGAAGAGCCATTTTTTTGAAGATCTATCAGCTCCCGAGGAGGCTCCTGGCTAGGCGCAGTGATGATAAGCTTGGCCAGTTTGGCAATAGAATCATGCTTCAGCAGCTCTGCTAAAGAATATTTTTTTCCGAAAAGATGATTGATCCGCAAGAGCAGCCGTTTGACCTGAGTCGAGGTGGCTTTGAGATCAAAAAGGGTTTTGCAGACTCCCGGGGATCTTATATTAAGCTCTTCGCCAAAGATCGTCTGCAATTGTTTTTCTATAGGATTATGGGGATTGTCGTCTTCTTCGGCCCCTTCTTCTTCGAGTTGCTGCACGGGAAGCTGCCTGTAGCATATTTTGCCGCTTGCGCCGGTTGGGATTTGATTCAATTGAATGAACCTTTTGGGCACCATATGCGGCGGCAGTCTCTTTTTGAGCGTCCTTTTTAGATCCTGTTTGGATACGTGGGTCCCTTCAGTCTGAACCCAATAGGCTGCCAGAACCCGCTCTTCGCCAAGTTCAACGAGTTTCACCACGGCGTGATGGACGGAGGGATGGGAATTTAGAATGCTTTCAACAGCAGAAATTCCGATTTTGTCATCTCCAAGGGCTTCTTGCTGATCGATTTTACCTAAATATTCGAGCTTCCCGTCATTGCGTTTTCTGACCAAATCCCCTGTCAGAAAAAGCCTTTCGGGCCTTTTCCCCAGCCGGGTGTGGACGATGAACCGCTTTTGGTTCAACTCCTCATTATCGACATATCCTCTTGCAAGCCCTATTCCGCCAAGGCAGAGCTGTCCAGCAGATCCATGCGGCGCTTCTTGCATTGTCTTATCCAAAACATAAGCCTTTACATTGGAAATCGGCTGCCCGATAGGGATGACAAGGGACTCTTCGTCGCAGACGAGAGAATACTCTGTCGAGATAACGGTATTTTCTGTAGGGCCGTAGTTGTTGACCAGCGTGAAGGGAAGGGGGCCTTGGGGGTGTTTCTTCAGCTGGTCTCCGCCGGTGAACATGATCCTTAAACTGCTCTCTTTTGGCCAGGCTTGCTGCAGAAGGGTTTCTGTCAGGGGAACCTGAAGATAAATGAGGGAGATCTTTTCTTGCTCGATCCAGTCCATCAGGGATTTGGCGCCTTGCAGAGTGTCGCCTTGAGGAAATTTCACACAAGCTCCGTTGCAAAGAGCGGCCGTTGTCTCGACAATCGAGAGGTCTGAGCAGGGCCTGGCCAGAAGCGCGACGGTATCTTTGCTTGAAAAGGAATGCCTGCTCCGATACCAAAAGACTAAATTGACCACCCCCATGTGGTTTAGTTCAATTTCATTTTCCTCTGAAAGAATGCTATAGGCGGCGTTTTGCGGCGCAGCGGCTATTTCCAAAAAAGCGTTGTCGTCCGGAAACGGAGCGGCAAGAAGCTGCTGAAGAGAAAAAGAGGGGACCTCATCTTGCAGATAGCCGGGAACCGGACTCATGCCCGAGAGCAGAAGATCCGGCTTCGTTTGTTTGAGAATTTCCGAGATGGTCTGTTTTTGCATCAAAGGGTCAATCGGAACATACACCCCTGCGGCTTTCCAGATCCCGAACATGGCAATGATCATATCCGGTCCCGGATTGGCAAAAACAGCTATACGCGATTGATGCTGAATACCTTTTGTCATTAGATGCCTGGCAAGAAGAGTCGCTTTTTCATTGAGGCTTTGAAAAGAAATCGAGGTGTGAGGGGTGGATATCGCGATTCCATTCGGGAAACGCGATGCGGCATCTTCCAAAAGATGCGGAAGAGTTTTTTTCTTTAAATCGAGCTGCAGCTCTTCGGGAAGCTGCCCTCGACGCTCCATTGTTAACATACGAACCCCCACCGGCCCGTTTCAATGTAAATTTCAAATCTAAAAAGTAATATTGTATTTATATCTGACCCATATCATTTCTTTATTTATGTGACAAACTTATGATATGATGAATTAAGTAACTATGCCGAGTTTTCGAAACAAATTCTTTTGGCTTCTCCTGGGAATCCTTCTGATAAAAGCTGTGATTATGGCCGCGGTGATTCAATTCGGGGGCTTTGATCTGGCTCCCGATGAAGCCCAATACTGGACATGGAGCCAAAATCTTGACTGGGGCTACTACAGCAAGCCTCCGGGAATCGCCCTTGAGATCTGGCTGGGAACCAAGATTTTTGGAAATACTGCTTTAGGAGTGAGAATCGGCGCGGTTTTTTTATCGATATTTATCTCATTGTCGGTGTACGCCCTCGCATTGGCATCAGGCCTCAAGCAGCGGGGAGCCTTTTGGGCAGGAGTCATAAGCGCTTTAACTCCAATGGGATTTTTCGCTTCCTACTACGCAACGACCGATGTCGGCCTTGTCTTTTTTTGGACTCTTGCCTGCGCTCCTTTGGCAAAAGCCCTCCGTGAAAACAAAACGCCCAACTTTTTGCTCATAGGGCTTTTCATAGCACTAGGAGCCCTATTCAAGTGGCCGATTTATTTGATTTGGGTCCTGGTTTTTTTTGGAATGCTGATGAATCCCGCACTGCGAAATAGGTCTATTATCGGGGGGATATTGGTTTCGCTTTTCGGCCTGCTCCCTCCCCTGATTTGGAACGCCTCGCGCGGATGGCCGACGTTTCAGCATGTCTGGTCGACGATGAGAGGGGGGCACAGCCCTAAAACGGCTGGATTTCTGTTCCAGGGAAACTTTTTCGACTTTTTTGGCGCCCAGGCAGGCCTTCTCTCACCGATTTTATTTTTTTTACTCCTCGTTGGATTTTCTATTCTCTTTAGACGCAGACATATAGTTCCTCCTGCAGTTCGATTTTTCGGGTTCGCCTCTTTTGTCATATTGGCCGTCTATCAGGGTTTTTCCCTCTTTCAAAAAATGCAGGGAAATTGGTGTGTTTTTGTCTATCCGATGGCCATCGTCTTTTTATCCTGGACCTTGATCGACTATTTGCCTCATGGCAGGCGCTGGGTTCGCGGAGGCCTTGCCTTCTCGCTTTTAATAGCCACCGCCGTTTTCTCCCTCTCGGCAGTCCAGATCAGGGGAGCCTTTCCCTCGTGGCCTGTTCCTCAGAAGTTGAATCGTCTCAATGAATGTCTAGGGTGGAGGAGCATCGCTACGGGACTCCTTAGGTCAGGCTACGATCCGAAAGAAGATTTTTTGTTTAGCGACAGCTATCAGGGGACATCTCTTTTGAGCTTTTATTCCCCGGGGCAAAAACGGGCTTATTTTGTCAATTTTAAGCAAAGAAGGCAAAATCAATTTAGCTACTGGCCATCTCTTGCGGATCAGCAGTTGGGGCGTTCTGGCTTCTTTGCCGTTTTAGAGGAGTATCCCATAAAAAACCGGACTGAAAACGAAGCGGTTGCTGAATTCGAAGACATTCTCAAGCCTTATTTTAAAAGCGTCGAATATGCCGGCATGTTTCCTCTTCTCCATATGTATGGAAAGCCCTGCAAGGTGATGCTGATTTATCGCTGCGAAGAGTGCAACGGAGCTGCCTGTGAAACCGTTAATTTGTTTTAACAAGATTTTTCATGTCGTTGAAATTGCCATGGAGATATTGTCTTAAGTTGTAGACAAATGTATGGAAGCTCTGGTGCTGCCGCGTTATGGGGTAGATACTCGACTCATTGGTGAAAATGACGTTGGGACGTTTCCATAAAGAGCAATCCATCGAAACAGGAGGAGAAAAGTGGCAGTCGAGCAGAACTCCTCTGAACTTTTCCGTTTTTTCCGTTTCGGCAAGGTCGTTCAGATTGATGACAGAACCTTCTCCGAAGACTAAAAGAACCGAGTCGTTTTTCATTAAATTCAATTTTTCTTTGTCAAACCAGGAAGGGCCCGTTTGCCCGCGAGGCATGGCAAGCGAGACAATATCGGCCATAGGGAGAATATCGGGAAGCTGCTCTAAAGAAAAACATTTTTCGCAATCGGGATGGAATGAGGCGAAGTTTTTGTACGCCCCAAACTTTAAACCCCTCAAGTTTAGCCCTTTTAACAATTTCGGTTCCAATCGTCCCCAGACCAATTTGAAGAAAAATTTTGTCGTTGACTTTCCACATTCCTTTTCTTAGCCCTGCCAGTGTAATGTTCATGGGATCTCGGGTTTCAGACATCCAGTAAAATAATTTTTTTGAAAATGCCATTGCTGCAGCAATGGCAAATTCTCCGATTTGAACGAGATTTTTTTCTTTAGTCGTCGAGATTAAAATATTTCCTAATTTCTTTATGGCATCGAGGCACAGATTGTCGAGGTAGGGGGAAGGGCAATGAATCCAGCGGAGCTGTGAAACCAGATTGAGCTCCTCTTTAGAGAGTACGCACCCGTAGAGAATCTCGATTTGGCTGCAAGTTTCCACTCCTAGTTCATAGAGGGGTTTTTCTATTTCGATAAGCTGGATGGTGTACTGGGGAAATTCCTTAAAAAGTTGAGTTAATTCTTCAGGTTCAAGGGAATCTCGGATCAAAAGAGTGTTCATCATGACTAAAATGCCCTTTTTAATCAATCTAAGGGGATTTTTCATTTGATTTCAAAGGGTAATTTAAGGTATCCTAGTTCTACAGCTAGTAAAATTTAGGAGACAATCATGTATGCCATAATCAAGACCGGTGGTAAACAATATAGAGTAGAAAAAGGCGATATCATCGACATTGAGCTTTTGGAAGAAGAGAAAGGAGCGGCTGTTGAGTTTGATGTTCTCCTTTTCAATGACGGTAAAAAAACGGCGATTGGCGAGCCGACACTCAGCGACTTTGTTGTTAAAGGTGAGCTGGTTGGAGACTCTGCTGGGCCTAAGGTTGACGCCATGAAGTACAAGCGCCGCAAAGGGTACCGCCTCCATTTCGGCCACCGGCAACATTATTCAAGAGTAAAAATTACCGATATTTCCAGTAAGAAGAAGCAGAAGAAGGAAGAAGAGTAATGGCACATAAGAAAGGTCAGGGATCAACACGAAACGGAAGAGACTCCCATTCTCAAAGATTGGGAATCAAAGCGGGTTCAGGTCAATTGGTGAAAGCCGGAAGCATCATCGTACGCCAAAGAGGAACAAAGTGGCATCCCGGCACAAATGTAAAGCGCGGGAAGGACGACACCCTTTTTGCCTTAACCGACGGCATAGTTCGATTCCGCAAATCGAATAAGACTGTCGTCTCGATTGAAGCTTAATTAATTGGCCGATTGATCAAATAATTGTTTGAACCCAGAGTACTTCTCTGGGTTTTTTTATTATGTTTACAGATAAAGTTAAAATTTACTTGGAAGCCGGAAAAGGGGGCAATGGCATTGTCGCCTGGCGGAGGGAAAAGTATCTGCCCAAAGGAGGCCCGACAGGGGGCAACGGGGGTAGAGGTGGCTGTGTCTATCTTCAGGCAGATGCTCAGTATTCCACTTTGGACTGGTATCGGAACCGCCGCCATTTGCGTGCTGAAAACGGCATCTCAGGAGGGCCGAATCAGCGGCAGGGAAGAAGAGGGAAAGATCTAATATTGAAAGTTCCCCCGGGAACGCTTGTCAAAAACAGCGAAACCGGACAGTTAATCGATGATTTGGTTGACGATGGCGAGAAAATTCTTCTTTGCAATGGGGGCCGCGGCGGCAGGGGGAACGAGAGTTTCAAAAGCCCTACTAACCGGGCGCCGAATTACGCCACTCTCGGAAAGCCCGGTGAGGCGGTGACCGTCGAGCTTGAGCTCAAATTGATTGCCGATGTCGGTCTTGTCGGATTTCCCAACGCCGGGAAATCGACATTGATGACTGCCTTGACGCGGGTAAAGGCTAAAGCTGCCCCCTATCCTTTTACAACGCTTCGTCCGAATATCGGTTATATCACCGCAGGCTATGATAAGATTTTTATTGCCGATATACCCGGCATCATTTCCGGCGCTAGCGACAATCGCGGTCTTGGCATGGAATTTCTCCGCCATATCGAAAGGACGAAACTGCTGATCTTTCTTCTCGACGCTTCGGGGATCGACGGAAGAAATCCTGCCGATGATTTTGACGTGCTCAAAAATGAAATCAGTTCCTACAATCCCGATATTCTCAAAAAACCGATTCTTGTTGTCTTGAACAAAATTGACGACGACGAATCTGTTTGCCACATCAAAAACTTTCCCCACTCGGCGCTTAAAATTTCTGCCCTCACAGGGGAGGGGCTTGACACACTCTTAAATACAATCATCGACACATACAAAACTCCTTGACCTTGATTTTTTTCAGCTTCTCATAAAGTTGAGGCGGAAGCTTTTGACCTGCAGTCTTCGCATTCGCTTGATTGTTCGATCAGCTTACTCGCCCGTCCATAGCTAAAACTATGCACTCCTCGTAAAAATAACGAATGGATTCAGGTCAATTATTTTTAGAAGGATCCGTTCTTGCACGAATATATCTTGGCATCCGACTCACAATGCTACTGAAAACTGTTTCAATTTTATTTCTTTCTGAACAAAGCATTCTATTTGTCTCTTGAGAATGTTGTCTTTTAAGATCTTGACGCCTTTTTGGAATCAATTTTATTCCTTATCTGAAAAAATCCGAGCTCGGAAACTTTTATGATTCTCATATGCCTTTACAGGAAAGCTGTCCACGATAAATGATAAATTCTTAGAATTTCTTAGTAGTATTTGCAGCGCATAAAATACCATGAACCATACACACCTAGGAATTTTGTGTATTCTTCTTACCAATTGACTGTGACTAAGTATTTTTTTGAAAAAACAAAAATATTTGCAAACAAGACGGGTTTTCTTGTAATCGCAACCATACATTAAGGCGATAGCCAAAGCAAAGGTCATAATTTCGCTTGTGCTCATTTTGCACTGTGGATCGTCAATGATTCCAAAACAACGAGTGAATTCATCGCAAACGCAGTAAATAGTAATAACTTGATTAATCATGATTCCCTCCATTTTTAAAGAAAATCATAATAACCAATGAGGCCAATCATCTACAGCTGAAGGTCATCTTTCGATAAATTTCTCTTCCGGTATGTCTTAAGACATGCCTCTCGTCAAAATTTTCGAAATCTAACCTCCATCTGTAGCGCCCAGCCTCAGATTAGATCACAATCACGGGTTTAACAATGTCATAGAAAAAAGAGATTACTTCATCGACAATAAATTTGTTATCGAAGTTGAGGACAAAGAGAAAAACCATAAACAAATTCACGGCATTGACAACTCCTGCCTTGCTTTAGACGACATGGAAATCGGTTTTGGAAGGAAGATCCCGCTCTATTTATTTGGACTCTTATATTGAGGCAGGAGCTGGCAGCCATTTCCAGCAGAAGATCGTAGACTCGGTTTCAAGATTGATGGCAATGGCAATGGTAATTTCCCAACCTTCAATAGCCTCTACAGCTTCTTCTCCAAAAACCATTGTGATGAGCCAGAGGAAAGACTCATCGATTTCAGAAAGATCTGCAAACAGATGAGATTCCTGCACGATTCTTACATCGTCTCCCGGAGACCAAGTCTGAAGTGTTTGCAATTGGGAAGGATCAATGTTCCAGTTTCCATCCGATTGGTCGACTGTCATTGTCAGCGTATCGAGTTGCAACTCTTTCACAGCACCGGATAAATACTCTTGCGATACCACTTCACGAATCTCGCGTCGGTCAAAGTTGATGAGCGTTTCTTCGCAGCACTGCTCATCGGTTTCCTTATTGCCGCATCGGACGAGGAAAATCTCTTCCCCTTGCTGCCATTCCTCAAACGGTTCGGGGGCGGGGGGGATGGTATAATAAAGGTCGTTGTTCAAAAGGTACAATACAAGATCGATGTTAGGATCGAACAGCGCAAAGAGTTCATCTTCCGACTCGATAAGTTCTGACAGAAAATATTGCAGGGTGCTTATCAAATGATGCTTATGAATTTTTTCGAGATTTAACGGCTGCTTTGTCGCATGGCCCATGGGAGAGGCAAAAAAGATTTCATTTCGGCTCAGGTTGTAGAAAGTGGATCCGTTTGTGCATTGCACGGCATCTCCTTCGCAGGGAAATGCCTCATCGGCAGTGTATTTTCTTTTAATGATGCGCCAGACAGAGCCGTCATCAAGGAGTAAAGCAGTATAGGACTCTTTTTCTAAGTCGGCGTCGGGTATGCCGCTGAGAACAGCGGACACAATATGCGCATCCACAGTGACCTCGGCGCCAGGAGGAGTGTTTTCGGCAAATAAAATGGCTCCTGTTAACAAAAGAAGGCAGGCGGATAAAAGGCTTTTCATAGTCATTTCTCCAGTTTTGATGTATCATTGTAATGTTATGGATAATAAGTTGCAATCTCTAGTCTTTGGTGTGCCTCAGGAGAATTTTCCGGTTTCTTCCCGGGTTCATCGGCTAAACACATTAGACGCCTATGTCAAACGCGATGACGAGCTGGGTTTTGGGATTGCAGGGTCTAAGATTCGAAAATACAGGTCGCTCATTCCCAAACTGAGACAGTATCGGGAAATTTTTATTATTGCCGGCCCCAACTCAAACCACGCTGTCGGAATCATTCAATTATTGATTGAAAACGAACTTTCCTACCGCCTTTTTTTAAGGGATGGTTATGGAAGCGGAATCAACGGTTCCCTGATTAGGATGATGACGCCCGATTCAAAGATAACTGTCATTGCTCGGGATGATTGGGACAGGGCTTTAGAGATTGTTCGAAACCTTGCAGGTCCGGAGACCTTTGTTTTGCCTGAAGGCGGGTCTGTCGCCTCCTCCCTTCCTGGGGCTCTCACTTTACCTTTGGATATTGTTAAAAATGAAAATGGTGTTGAATTCGACAATATTTTAGTTGATGCGGGAACGGGGTTGATGGCCATTGCTTTGATTTTGGGGTTTGCCTTTTTGGGGAGAAGAACAAAAATTCATGTTTTGCTTCTCGCAGGCAGCGAAAAGGAGTTTTCCGAAAGGCTGCGGGCGTTTCATTCCGATTTTCAAAAAATGTTTGGGACTGATTGCCCTTTTCCAAAAAATTATTGCCTTCATTATCCGACAAATGCGAAATCATTCGGATCGACAAATCAAACCCTTTTCAAAGAAATTCAAAAGATAGCTCAAGAAGAGGGTTTTTTGGTCGATCCGATTTATTCGGGAAAACTGTTTTATGAAGCGAGGAAACTGATTCTTAAGTTAAGCGGCACCAAACTGATTATCCACTCAGGGGGCGCCGCCTCGCTTTTCGGGTTTTTAAGGCCCTCTTTTATTCTTTGAGAGAGAGCAAAAACTCGATGTTGGAGCTCTTTTTCAAACGGCTGAGCAAAAGATTCATGGCATCGATCGGTGTGAGGTCGGCAAACAGTTTGCGAAGAATGTAGATTCTCTCGAGCTCGTCCTCATGATAGAGCAGCTCTTCCTTACGGGTTCCACTTAGCCGGATATCGATAGCAGGCCAAATGCGCCGCTCGGCGAGCATTCTCGTGAGAACAAGCTCCATATTGCCTGTACCCTTGAACTCTTCAAAAATCACCTCGTCCATGCGCGAGCCGGTATCGATCAGCGCGGTAGCCAGGATCGTGAGGGATCCTCCGTCTTCGACATTACGGGCCGATCCGAAGAACCGCTTCGGTTTATGGAGAGCGTTGGCGTCCACGCCGCCTGTCAGGATTTTACCGGAATGGGGCTGGACGGTGTTGTAGGCTCGGGCGAGCCTGGTAATATTGTCGAGCAGGATGACGACATCTTCGCCATGTTCGACCAGCCGCCTAGCTTTTTCCAGGCACATTTCGGCAACCTGGACGTGCCTTTCCGGCGGTTCGTCGAATGTGGAGGAAATCACCTCTCCTTTGACGATCCGCTGCATATCAGTCACTTCTTCGGGCCTTTCATCAATCAGCAGGACAAGAAGGTTGATTTCATGATGATTGTGGGCTATGGCCCTTGCGATATGCTGGAGCAGTATGGTTTTACCGGACCTTGGAGGAGCGACAATCAGTCCTCGCTGCCCTTTTCCGAGCGGAGCTATGAGGTCGATGACTCTTGTGGTCAAAACGTCTTTTGTCGTTTCGAGAACAAGGCGTTTTTCGGGATAGAGCGGAGTTAAGTTTTCAAACAGTATACGCTCTCGAGCTTTTTCAGGGGGGACGCCGTTGATGGCATCGACTTTAAGCAGGGCGAAAAATTTTTCTTTTTCTTTCGGCGGGCGAATCGTTCCGGTTACAGTATCCCCTTTTTTTAGGTCAAAGCGCCGGATTTGCGCCGGAGATACATAGATGTCTTCGGCAGAGGGGAGGTAATTGTAGTTAGTCGATCGTAAAAAGCCAAATCCGTCGGGCAGGATTTCCAAAACGCCCTCTCCAACGAGGAGCTCCTTTGGATCCATTGATAGATTTTTGACGATTTCGAAAACCATTTGGGATTTGGTTAGGGATCCGAGATGTTTGAGGCCCAGCTTTTTGGCTAAATGATTGAGCTGGTCGATATTCATCCGTTGGATTTCAGAGACCTTGATGATCTCTTGTTTGTCCGAGGTTTTCGCTTTTGGGGATACGTTTTCCTCTGATGGTTGGGCAGCGGCTGCCGCTATCCTCTCTTGGTTATTTTCTGAAGTCATAGAAGATAAGACTCCTTCATCGGTTGGTAAGAATGGTTATTGTGACGTTAATACTTGATAAATGTTTTCAACTTGTTTTTTTAAATGGTCAATATCTTGATCATTTAGCATGACAAAATCGGCAATTTCAACTTTTTTCTCCAGTGGAATTTGACACGAAATTCTTTGATCAAAATCATCTCCGACATAGCGTTTGCGGCGCAGCTCTTCAGGCGCATCGACAACAATGACAGCATCGAAATCGGATTCCCATCCCGCAGCTTCATAAAGAACCGGGATTTCGGCGATAAATAACGACGCCTTGTTTTGCTTTGCGACCTGTTGAAATTGTTCATCAATCTTTTTTTTAACTATCGGATGGATCAGCTCTTCAAGCGATTTTAATAAATCGGAGTTGTTGAATACTTTTTTTGCAACAGCTTTGCGGTTGATACGGCCTTCAATCACAACATCAGAACCTAGTGCCTCTTCTACCTTTTTAATTAATTCCGGGTTATTAGAAAGATGCCAATGAACAATCTCATCGGCGCTGACTACATAAGCGCCTAACTCTTTAAAGATTTCGGTAGCTGATGACTTGCCTGAGGCTAAACCGCCTGTTATTGCTGTCTTCTTTAACAATTTTAACATTGCTGCCAATTTTTGCCAACTTCGATATCAACGATTAAAGGGATTCTCAGTTCCCACACCCCTTCCATCGCATTTTTAATGATAGGCGTGGCCTCTTCGATGAGGTTGTCGGGAATTTCAAATAATAATTCATCGTGAATTTGGGAAATCATAAGTTGAGGGTATCCTTTTTCGGAGAAAAGGCGATCGATTTTAAGCATTGCCAGTTTGATCAGGTCGGCAGCTGTTCCCTGCAGGGGAGTATTGATTGCAAGCCGCTCGGCCTGAGAGCGTATCATTTGATTTTTACTGGAAATTTCAGGGATTGCCCTTTCCCTTCCGGTCATAGTCACCGCTTTTTTTGTTTTGCGGCTTTTTTTGATGCAGTCATCGACGAATTTCCTGACATGGGCATATCTCTCAAAATATTTAGCGATGAACTCTTTAGCTTCTTTTCTTTTGATTCCGAGCTGCTTGGAAAGGCCATGCTCTCCCTGGCCGTAAATGATGCCGAAATTAACCGCTTTTGCCCGAAAACGCATTTCAGAGGCGACCTGGTCTAGTGGAACATCGAAGATTTGGGAAGCGGTAAATTTATGGATATCTTCGTTGTTTTGGAATGCCTTAACCATTTCGGGATCGCCGCTCAGGTGCGCGACAAGCCTTAGCTCGATTTGCGAATAATCTGCAGAGAGGTAGCTCCAGTCGGATTTTTCCGGTTTGAATGCGCCTCTGATTTTTTTCCCGAGCTCCGATCTTGCAGGGATATTTTGCAAATTGGGGTCCTGGCTGCTGAGGCGTCCCGTCGCGGCGACAGACTGGTTGAAGTTGCAATGAATGCGGCGGGTTTTAGGGTTCACCTGAAGGGGAAGGGCGTCGATGTAGGTCGATCTGAGTTTCTCAAGCTGCCGGTAATCGAGGATATGCTCGATGATGGGGTAATCGCCCCGAAGGGATTCTAACACTTCGGCGTTGGTTGAAAAGCCGGTTGTTGTTTTTTTTAGCGGAGGTATTGCCAGTTTTTCAAATAATATTTGGCTCAGCTGCTTGGGCGAGTTGAGATTGAATTCTTCGCCGGCCATTGCAAAGATTTCCAGCTCGGCTGCCGAGATTCGTCTCTGAACTTCCTTGGAAAGTTTCTTTAAATAGGGGATGTCGAGATACATGCCCCGTCTTTCCATTTTGGCAAGAACCCTTGTCAGGGGGAGTTCGATGTCAAAAAGGATATGGGAGAGATTCCTCTCGTTCAGCTCTTCTTGAAGTTGTTTTTTGAGCCTGAAAGTGTAGTCGACATCTTCACAGCAATAGTCTGAGACTTTTTCGATCGGAACATCTTTCATGCTGATCTGTTTTTTTCCCTTGCCTATGAGATCGGTAATCGGAGTCTTGACTTTGCCGAATCTCTCAAGGGATAAGACATCAAGGGAGTGCTGCCGCTGCTGGGCGCCGAGAACATAGGATCCCAAAAGAGTGTCGAAACAGATATTGGCGATTTCGATTCCGTAGTTCATTAGAATATGGTAGTCATATTTGACATTGTGGCTGAAAAAACCTGTCTTTGGATTTTCAAAAAGGGGTTTTAAGGTTTTCAAAACGGTCTCGGCTTCCAGCGCTTCATTGCAGGGGACGTAATGGGCTTTGCCCTTTTCAATGCAAAAACCGATGCCTGCAAGGTCGGCTTCCATAGGGTTTACAGATGTGGTTTCGGTGTCGAAAGAAACTTCCCCTGCTTTGCTCAATGTTTTGACAAGTTGATTTAAAGATTCCAGGTCGTTTACTGTTTTGTAGTCGAGCTCCTCGTTTTCTTCGGGGGCGTAATCTTCTTCCAGCTCTTTCAAAAATGTCCGGAAGTTTTTGTGCAGGAAAAATTGTTTTAGCTTTTCGACTTCAGGTTCTGCGGGGAAAAAAAATCCGGGATCTCGGGGAAAGTCGATATCGGTATCGATAGACACGAGCTGAAGGCTCATTTCCGTCTGATCAGAGTTCTCTTCCAGCGCTTGACGTTTTTTCCCCGAAAAATCATTTATATGTTTCAGTATATTCTTGAGCGATCCGTATTGGTTCAATAATGCCGCCGCTGTTTTGGGACCGAAACCCGGTATTCCCGGAACGTTGTCGGATGCGTCGCCGACGATCGCGAGATAGTCCCTGATCATGCCGGGAGGGATGCCAAAAGACTCCTTGACTTCGCTAGGGCCGATAATTTTATTATTTTTGTGGGTATGAATCATGAAAATACTGTCGGAAACAAACTGGCAGAGATCCTTGTCGGAGGAGCACATGTAGACCTTGGCCCCTTTCTTTGCCCCCCAGAGAGCGACGCTTGCCATTGTATCGTCGGCTTCGACTCCTTCGACATTCAGAAAAGGAATGCCCGCCAGCTTGCAATATTCTCTGGCCCAATCCATTTGATGAAAAAGATCGGGAGGCTGTACACGGCGGTTGGCCTTATAGTCAGGGTAGATGTCAAGGCGGGATTTCCAGCTGTAGGGACCGTCGAATATTGAGACGATATGTTCGGGATTAAAGTCTTTGAAAATCTTTAGAACGGAGCGGATGAAGCCGAAGAGAGCGTTTGTCGATTTCCCTTCGGCATTGGTCATGTTTTGTATCGCATAATAAGACCGATAAATGAAGCCCGAGGCATCAATGATGTAGAGATCTTTCATAATCCGGGTTGGTAAAGGTACAAAAACTTGTTGCTGAACTCCGGAGGGAGCTCAAAACCGAGATTGATCTTGTGCTCGATCTTTCCGGTGAACAAAGGCGATTGTACATGAAACAGGTTTTCGAACCAATTCTCTTTTTCCAGACGGACGACCTGATAGTTGCCTGCGATGCCGGCTTCCTCGGTAAGAGCGGCCAAAACGGCACCCCGGCTGGATTCTGTTTGATCGACATAACCGTACTCTTTTGCAAGATGGGCGGGGAAGACCCGGGCCCCGTATTCATTGATCAGCTTGTCTTTTGAGATGTTGGGACGGTTTTCCGCGACCAGATCGACGAACTGGTTGTAGTAATTATCGACAAGCAGTTTCAGGTTTTCCGATTCATTTTCATTCCAGGGTCTAAGCGGGTTCAGGGCGTCTTTCCCTTCTCCTGCAGAAATTGTCATGGTTTTCACACCAAGCTTGTCAAGGGCGTCATTAAAGTTCATGAAAGTGGAAAGAATAACTCCGACGCTTCCCACCAGGCTGACATCGCTTGAGTAAACTTTATCGGCTGCCGAGGCGATGTACATTCCTCCGGAGGCGCAAATACCGTCAACGTAGGCATAGATGGGAACATGATACTTTTCTTTGTAGGATTTTAGGGCTCTGTAAATGCCGTCGGAATCGAAAACCGTCCCTCCCGGCGTGTTGATGCTTAGGAAAATCCCTTTGACCGGTCCGTTTTCAAAGCTCCCTTCCCTGGATTCAAGAAGCATTTCCTCAATGACTCTGGTATTGAGTTTGTCTGATCCGATCAAACCCTGGATATCGATTTGTAAAATTTTGGGTTTTCCCGCCGCAAGGAATTCCCTTTTACCATTGGCATTGGGAAGGACGGTTTCATCAAAGGTCCTTTCGGGCATATTGTCTTTAAACGCGGCGACCCCTCCGATAATCATTATAATGGGGATCAGGACGACGACAAATCCAATTCCTTTGCAGAAAGCGGATAAAAAAGCTCTGATTGACGAGCGGAGAATAGATTCATGCTTATCAGACATAGTAATTCCTCTATTAATGTAAAAGAAATCTTAACATAAAAGATTATAAAAGACAAGTTTTCATTTTTTCCAAAAACAGGTAAAATGGTTTCATTATGTATGATAAAAACCGCCCCTATCTAGCAACTGTTAAAGAAAAAAGTTTACTTTGCGGAGGAGTCTCCGAGAAGAAGACCCAGCATGTCGTCATCGACCTTGAGAATTCAGGGATTACCTACGACGTGGGGGACTGCGTGGGCGTCTTCCCTCATCACGATCCCGATTTGGTTGCCAAAACCTTAAAGGCCTTGAAAGCCTCGGGCGATCAGCCGGTTTATGACAGCAGGACAGATGAGACAATCCCTATCTACGATTTTTTGCATCATCGAAGAAACATTGCCGGCGTCAATCGGAAGCTGATTATGGAAGCGGCATCGGGGCATCCAGTTGAAGAGGACAAACTTTTCCTCATGTCGCTTTTGGAAAGAGAAAACCTGGGCAGGCTCAAGCACTTCATGGAACGCCCCTTGTGGAGGTTTCTCGAAGAGTATTTTCATGAGAATCTGTCTTTGCAGAGTGTTTGCGACTGCCTTCAGCTTCTGCTTCCCCGCTTCTATTCAATAGCCTCGTCTCAGAAACGGCATGGCAGGGAAGTCCACCTCACAGTCGCTTTAGTCGAATACGATTATGAGGGGCGCCAACAACATGGCGTCTGCACCCACTACCTTTGCAATCTGGTGCAGGCGGAAAGGACGCGCGTTCCGATTTATATTCACAAGCACCGGGGATTCACCCTGCCCGAGGAACCATCGACGCCCATCATCATGATCGGGCCGGGAACAGGCGTCGCCCCTTTCCGCGGCTTTATGCAAGAACGTATAGCGGGTAGCGCCTCGGGGGCCAACTGGCTCTTTTTCGGGGCTAGGCACTCGGGCCAGGATTTTTACTACAAAGATTTCTGGCTTGAGCTTGTCGGGCAAAAAAAGCTCAGGCTCGACCTGGCGTTTTCCCGCGACCAGGACCAAAAAATTTATGTTCAAGACAGAATGGCCGAAAATGACGAAGATTTTTTCAAATGGCTTCAGGCAGGGGCAGTCGTTTATGTTTGCGGAGACGGCAAGCGGATGGCCAAGGATGTCGACAAGACCCTCCATGACATCGTGCGGCAGCAGGGCGGGCTCACTGAGCAAGGGGCAAAAGACTACGTCATATCCCTTCGCAAAAACGGCCGCTATTTAAGGGATGTTTATTAATCATAAACCTTGCGCAAACTCTTTTCTTTAGAGGAGAGTCAAGCAAGGCATTTTTTTCTTCTTGCAGGATGGTTATCTCCGGATAACTTTTGAGAACGACTTGCGGATTTCTCAGAAGTCTGGACTCTTTGGTCTTCAATATACTGCCTCACTATTTCTAATGGGGCTCCTCCGCAAGAAACAACACAATAACTTGGACTCCAGAAATGTCTTCCCCAAAGCTTATCCTTCAGTTCTTTGGAAAACTCTTTTCGCAAAATATAAGACGCTTTTCCTTTGAGCTTGCCGACTAAATTTGCAATCGCCAGCTTAGGTGGACAATTAACCATGAGGTGCACATGGTCATCTTCGCTATTACACTCCACAAGCACCACATCCATTTGTTTACGGGTGTGTTGCCTAATTCGAAATATTGAAAGGATTTAGTGATTTGACCGTGGTTTCCCACTCTTAACCCACTCAAGCTATCGATTTTTCTAATCTTTTTATCTCATTTAATATTAGGGATTTAAGGTAAACTTCGGAGCGTTGTCTACGGTCACACCGACTCTCTAAATACCCTGTAAATAGTCTTTTCCACCTCGCTATGGCACTTTCAACCGTGGCCCTTTTACTATAACCCGTTAATTTGCCCCAGAGTGACTTGGCTTCCTTGTCTCCTCCCAATCCCAGTATCTCAAGCAGCCTTCTAGTTCGATCTTGCATCCACGGCTCATCCCGCTTTTTTGCATTCTTTTTCGGCGGTGTTAACAGATCACTTCCCGACTCGTAGGCCAGCTTGTAAAGACTTTCTACATCAGCCGCACCGTCCATAAGAATCCGTTCAATCCCTTTTCGTTTTTCCATAATTTCGGGTACAAGTGTTGTGTCACTTACATATTCCTTTGTCAAATCTACAAACAGGATTTCTTGAGTCTCTTCATCAACTGCAAGATGCAATTTTCGCCATTCACGTCTTTTGCAGGGGCCATGTTTTTTGACTTTCCATTCACCTTCTCCGTACATTTTGAGCCCCGTGGCATCAACAACAACATGCTTAACAGCTTTATTTCTGAGCAGATGCTTGGGAAACTTTAGCTTTTTCATTCTCTTGCATATTTGCGTGTAGCTTGGGACTGGCAGATCTATCCCAAGAATTTTTAGCAAAGACTTAAGGTATCCTTCTAAAGCACGGTAAGAAAGCTTGAGGATAAATTTGATAGTCAGCGCAGTTTCAATGACTGTGTCAGAAAAGACGAAAGGAGCTCCTTTTTTCCCTTTTTGTTTCTTTGCCTTCCAAGATTTGACAGCTTTTTTATGAATCCAGAAAGTTAGACTTCCCCGATTTACCAAAGACTTGTTATACTTTGACCAGTCACGATTCTTGTGGCTCATGGGGTATTCTCCTTTTGTAGTAAAAAAGAGTTTACCCCTGTTTTTTTCTTCTATCAAGTCTCAATTTTGATCTTGGCGCGCTTCTTAGAGCTTTTTCCTAGGAATTAGGCAACACACCCTTTGTTTACATGTTTCTTTCAAAACCTCTTTAAGTCTTTCCAGTATAACTAAAGAAAGTACATTTCTTCTATATTTAGTTACAAAGACTAAATGTATATAGTTTTTGTAAACACATGACCTGCCTGTTCTCCAAGGGTATTTACTATCCACAGACTTACACCTTTTTAAAGAAAATTGTACAATAAAACCCGAAAATGTCAAGTGGGGAAAATCGATGTTAATGGGTGTGCGCTTTAGAGCTTATCCAACAAAAAAGCAAAAAGTAGTACTTAGTCAATGGATGGGATGTGCCAGATTTATTTGGAATGCTAAGTGCGCTGAGTACGAATATCAAACGAGATTTGCTAGAAAGTATTTACCGATTGGCACTTATCCAAAAATCGATGCGAAATACTCTCAATATAAGTCTAAAGAGCTCTCTCCATGGCTTTTCGATTGCCCGTCGATTCTCTTAAGAAATAGTACCTCGACTTGGTACCAAACGATGCAAAAATTTCTTAAAAGGCAGTGTGGGAAATCAAAACGGAAAAAGAAAGGATCTAGTGAGAGTATTTATCTGACTAGGGAGCTTTTTTCTTTCGAAAAGGACCCCTTAGGGAAGTGGAGGCCTACCATTGGATCTAAGAAGCACAATCTTGGAGAACTGAAATTTAAAGCCCATCGAAATTTCGAAGTACCTGCATCGATCACAATCCGCAAAGAAAACGGCGAGTACTTTGTCTCTTTTTGCTATGAAGATGACCTTAAAGAAGAGAATCTGCCAACAAACGAAGTGCATCTTAATAGATTAAAACATCTCGAAAGAGAAGAACTTGAGTCTATTACTGTTGGGATCGATAGAGGTGTCAAAAGACCTTTTCAGGGGCTTTGTTGCGTAATTAACCACAGAGCTCACAAGAGCGCACAGAGAGAATATGAGAGATTTGATTTAAGCTGCTATTAATTCACTTTCAGGCATTCCCAGCTTTGTCATTATATTTAGTGCTTCACATTTTGCCCTTGATTCAGCCCTTTGGGTTTCCAGAGTTCTACTTCTTAAATCATTTCCAAAGAATCGTTTAAATCTAAACATGGCTGTTTCTGCAAGTGATCGGCGATGATAACCTTTCAACTTTTTCCATAATTTTCTTGCATCATCATCACCTCCTAAACCTGAAATTTCCAGCAAACTGATATTCCGCATCTTCCAAGAAGGAGATATGTTTTCTCGAAAAACAGCATTCCTATTGGGTGGAATAATAGGAATTGAGCCGTGAACTACATTTGCAGCATAGCATCGCTTAGTATCATAAGCCCCATCTCCATATGTGCGCTTAACTGATTTCGGCATTACCTCGAGAAGTTTTGGATACACTTCACAATCTGCAACGTTATTTTCAGTAAGAATTTCGAAAATAATTTCGTGAGAGTCAGGGCAGACTGCCAGATGGAGCTTTCTCCATGTTCGCCTTTTACTGATTCCATGCTGCCTAACTTTCCATTCACCCTCTCCGTACACTTTCAAACCGGTTGAATCGATTACAATATTGGTGACTTTTTTTTTCGAAAGTTTCTTCAACTCTTGCCCCAACAACTTAGCTCTCCGACAAATTTGAGTATAAGAAGGAATCGATAAACCAACAGATAAAATCATAACAAGAGATGTCAAAAATCCTTCGAGTGCTCTCAATGGAAGATGAAAAACCGATCGAATAATGAGCGCGGTGAGAATAGCGTCATCAGAATAGAGTTTTGGACGCCCCTTTTTTCCTATTTCTTTTGGAGCCATCCACTTATTGATAGCATCTTCAGAAAACCAAACAGTTATGCTTCCCCTTTGAATAAGAGATTTGTTATAGTCGTTCCAGTTGCGAATGCGATATTTTGCCTTCATCTTGATCCTCCAATTTGTTGCAACTAAAAATTAGAGTATTAGGTATTTGTCGGCAAGCTCGCATTCGCCCTTTTTGGAGAAAAGATGACTAGTACCCACACAACTGAAGAAGCCAACCAAAAAAGAAATGACCTTTTAACAGGGGAAATCATAGGTGCTGCGATTGAAGTTCATCGAAGATTAGGTCCAGGCTTGCTTGAATCGACATACGAAACTTGTCTTTGCTACGAGTTGAACCTTGCGGGTTTGAAAGTTAACCGGCAGATACCAGTACCTATTATTTATCGTGATAAAAAGCTAGACTCAGGCTACCGGATCGATATGATAGTGGAAGATAAGGTTATTTTGGAGATAAAATCTGTGGCCAATTTCTTGCCTGTTCATGAGGCCCAACTTCTATCCTATCTTAAGCATAATGGTGGTGGCAGAGGTTTGCTCATCAATTTCAATGTAAAACTTCTAAAAAATGGGATTAGGCGTCTAATCATTTAATTCCTCTCTCATAATCTCTCAGTGAGCTCGGTGGTCTCAGTGGTGATTTATGCAACAACGCCCTTTTCAGGTAGGAGACGAATTTTTTGACTATTCCAAAATTCAGAAGAAAAGGAAATTTGATAAAGAAAAGTATCTTAAAAAGATTCAAAAGCGCTTTTCTAAGCAGACCAAAGGCTCTAAAAGAAGAAAAAAGACGAAATACAAGATTGCTAAAGCCCATAAAAAGACAAGAAATATTCGTAAAGATTTTTGTCATAAAACAAGTCGAACAATTGTCGATAAGTCAAACTTCAACGTATTTGTGTTAGAAGATTTAGGAACTTCTCGAATGACAAGGTCCCCCAAGCCTAAAAAGGATGAGGTTTCTAGAAAATACTTAAGAAACAAAGCGAGGGCGAAAGCAGGTCTTAACAAAACTATTCTCGATAAGGGATGGCACCAATTCGAAAGTTATTTAAGTTACAAAGCAAAAAGGGCCGGAAAAGCCCTTTTCAAAGTATCACCAAACCATACCTCCCAGGAGTGTGCAGCTTGCGGCCACACTCATCCGGAAAACAGGAAAAACCAAAAGGTGTTTTTCTGTCTTCTATGCGGCAATAGTGGGAATGCTGACGAAAATGCAGCAAAGGTTATTAAAAAAAGAGCAATCGACTTAATTTTAAACTCTGGGACGGAGTTGTCTAAAAGAGGAACTCTTTTGGATAGTGGACGTGGAGCTCATATAAGACAGAGCCAAGATTTAGTATCTTCCTCTGCAAGAACTAAGAAGCGTCAAAAAAGAAGGGAAAAACAGCTAGTTAGCTGCTTAAGTACCGGAAGCTCGTTTCTTTAGGTACGAGTAGTTCACGTCGATGAAGTTTTTGGATGACAAAGACGTAGGCATCCATGGCAAGGTCGAGGTCTTGGGGATAGAAGGATTTTAAGGTAGTTCCTGGGATGGCCTGCTGCAATAAAAGAGCGGAAAGGTCGTCATTTTGACTGATTAATTCTATAGCACCATTTCCGTTAAACTGCTTCAAAACTTTTGCTTCATTTTGAATCAAGTGTTTGTCGCATCCTATTTTGAGTACGACTGGTTGACGATGAACCATTGCCTTAGCCACGTAATGATAGGACATATTGTCCGGTGGTTGAATGTCGGTAAGTTTTCAATGCTGTTGAAGTGTTTTAATCGTTTGGTTTAGGTGATTCAACCAGGTTTTACCGGTTTCCCCGAATGTATTGACGATGTTTTTTTTTAAGAGAAGAAATTGTCATGGAGTCCTGGGATATTCTACTGTGCGGCTACTCATTTTTCAACTTACTCATAGGTTGTGATAATGGCCGTGCAGCTCACCCCGGCGCCAAGGCCCACTTCGGTGAGGCCTTCCCCCGACGTGGCTGTGATTCCCACTTGAGAGGCTTCAAGGCCTAGAACTTCGGCGACGCTTTCCCGCATTTCCTTGATCCTTTTTAAAAAAATCGGCTTTTTTGCCTCCAGGGCAATGGAAACATGGGTGATTTTCTGGCCGCTTAGTATTTTAAGGGCTTCTTTCACATAAGCGGAACTGTCTGTGATTCCCCCATTGATGCAGAGGTCGTCGGCGATGCCCCCTAAGATGAGGACGCCTGTCAAGCTGGAGATCGCATTACAAATAGCATGGAAGACGACGTCGCCATCCGAATTGGCATGGAATCCGGGAATGTCGTCGAAAATCAAACCGGCGATAACGCAGGGTTTCGAGGAGTCCGGGGGAAGAAACCGATGACTGTCTTGACCAATTCCGGTACGAACCTTCATAATCATCTATTTTGACACAACGAGTTTTTTTGATGAAACGATTTTCCCGATTTATATATTGCCAATACGGAATTTGAATTGGAATTGATGCGGGATAAATCGATGAGGCCTTTTTCGTTTCACCATCCCATTTCAGTTCAGCTCCAGTGCCTTCCTTTTCTTTTTGCCAGGCCGGGTGACGGGATCGTGGTGAAGGGGAAGCTGCTTCCCGGCTATTTTGAACATCTCTGCTCTCTCGGCCTTCCCGATTTTTCCGATTGTGTTGTGTCCCCTGATGAAAAGGTTGAATGCGCGTCTGTTAGATCGTGGGGAATGAGCCTCGGAATTGCCGGTTGGGCAAGGGAAAAAGGGCTTCCTTATGAAATGCCTTCGTGGGAAGTTGTCCGCGAAGTTAATAGCAAATTGTTTAGTTTCAAACAATTATCAGGTTTTGAAGGGGCGCAGTTAATTGAAAATGAAGAGGCTTTGAGAGCGTGGCTGAAAGAGTTGACGGGCAAGGGGGTTTTAAAAGCTTGTTTTGGATTTTCGGGAAAGGGAAAGATGATTGTGGACAGCTCCCTTCCCCTTGAAAGAATCATGACGTTTTGTGAAAAAGGAATGGGGAAAAGACCGCCCGATGATCGCCGAGCCTTGGCTGGATAAGGAATTGGATTTCAGTTCTCATTGGATCATTGGGGAAGAAATTGAGTTTTTGGGATTGACCCAGGTCGCCAACGACTCTTTCGGCGCCTATCGAGGATCGACGGCCGGACCGCAGGCAGAGATTCCTTTTGCCGCCGAGCATTTGCCAGATAGCGGAAAAAACCGTTGAGGCTATGCGTCAAAAAGGATATTTCGGTCCTGTCGGCATCGATGCTATGGTCTACGGCGGCGGAAAGCTCCATCCTCTTGTCGAAATTAATGCGAGGCAAACAATGTCTCAAGCCGCTTTTCTGTTTCAAAAAAGACTTTTTCCGGAAAAGACCCTCATTTTTGAATTTGCCGCCTCTGGTCAGGATAAAAATACACTTCTTCCAGATAAAATTATTAATTTTGATGAAAAGGAATTAAAATTTAACAAACAGTTTCATTTTAGGTTATATACTTAACTCGTTGATTTTGTGTTATTTTTCGGTCCTCCGTTCTTGAATTTCTTCCACTTGGAACTTTCGTTATTTTTTATTGGATTTAAAACATAATTTTTATTAAAAAGAAGCTTAAGATATATGGCTGATTCATGGAAGCGTTAAAGATTAAAGGTGGGGTACCTCTTAAGGGACGTGTTAAGGCGCCGGGCGCCAAGAACGCGATCACCAAGCTTCTTGTTGCCTCATTAATTTCCGATAAAAAATGCGTATTTCACAACGTCCCCGACATTCGGGAGGTCGATGTCACTGTCGAGCTTTGCGAAGAACTCGGTTCTCAAATCGATTGGGATCGAGACAAGGGGATCATTGAGATACAAACAAAAGAACTCAAAACGACCTACATTCCCCAAAGATTTTCAGGCGCCAACCGCATTCCGATTCTGATGATTGGAGCCCTTCTTGGGAGAACCGATCAGGATGTGATTGTTCCAACTGTCGGCGGCTGCGGCATCGGCCTCCGTCCCGTGAATTTTCATGTCGACGCCCTGGAAAAGCTCGGAGCGACGATTGAATACCGGGGAGTAAAGCAAAAGGGAAAATATTTGGCCCATGCCGCAGGCGGTCTTCAAGGTGCCTTGATTGAGCTCCCTTATCCCTCAATCGGAGCTACAGAAAATACCATTTTGGCCAGCGTGAGAGCCCGCGGCACAACTGTGATTAAAAATGCCGCTATCGAGCCCGAAGTTGTCGACCTGATTTTGTTTTTGCAGAAGCTCGGAGCAATCATCACACTCGATACCGATCGAACGATCTATGTTCAGGGGACAAGGCGCTTTTATGATGTCGAGCACATCGTCGTCACTGACAGGGCAGTGGCAGCCTCTTTGGGAATGGCGGCGATCTGCACAAAAGGGCGCGTTCTTGTAGAAGGGGCTAAACATATTGATATGATCACCTTCCTCAATAAGCTTCGCGAAGTGGGAGGGGGATTCGAAGTCAAACAAAACGGCATCGAGTTTTTCTACGATGGTCCTCTCCAAGGGGGCATTCATCTTGAAACCGATGTCCATCCGGGCTTTTTGACCGACTGGCAGCAGCCGTTCACCGTTCTTTTGACGCAATCATCGGGTTCTTCGGTTGTGCATGAGACCGTTTATGAGAATCGGCTCGGCTATGCTGAAACTCTGATCGAGATGGGGGCCGATATTTGTCTTTTCAGGCAATGCCTCGGCAGCAAGCAGTGCCGCTTCGATGCCCATAGCTTCAATCACAGCGCGGTGATCAAGGGGCCGACTTCGTTGAAGGCTAAAGATGTGGAGATTCCCGACCTTCGCGCGGGTTTTGCCTATGTTATGGCTGCATTGATAGCAGAAGGCACCAGCGTCATCACAAATCTTCATTATCTTGACCGCGGATATGAAAATCTCGACGAGAAACTCGTTGCACTCGGCGCCGACATTCGCCGAGTCACCCTTGAAACTCCAACCAAATCCCAAGAGCTAGAGGACAAAAAGACTTTTGTCGGCGACCTTCAACCCGCCTTTTAGATTTTTATGCTGCTGAATCCTTCAAGACACCACGGTCTATTGGGTGAACCAGGCTTTAGAAAGTGGGTCTTAGATCGCGCTCATAAAGAAACAAGTTTGATCCCTAGAGACCTTTTATTTCATTCAATCTCTGTATTGCCCTCAGCGATTTCTTTAGATAAAAACTTGTTTTTTCACAGCTTGAGTCTTTCGGTACTCTCAATGCTTCCCACTTTTTTTTCAAATGTGGGAGCGCAGAGGGCAGCTTCTTGTAAAATTAGCAAAACATTGCTCGAATTAGGGAGCCTATCATTGCTGCTCGCCAATTATTCACATATTTACGAAATTCATTGCGATGCGCCAACTTTTACGCCGGCTTGTTTTTTTAATTTCGGAACCGTTTTGATGAATATCGGTATTTTTTCCACTCATATGATCGCCAATCGTCACCATAGAAGTCGGATAGGAAATGATCTAAAGACTTCTATTTCGATTGTTCTTGTATACTTATTTTTTAACGGAATCGTCGCTTATATGGCAAATCAGCTTTTTCAGGATCTGTATATACAAGGAAATTCAAGTTTTTGACTAACAGTATAAAAATGAGCCCCTTTTACCTCGGCAACATCATAGAGTAGAGCGATCTGGTCCAGGAAATAGCACCATCCATCTTTTTTCCAGAGAAAAGGAAAGGCCTTTGCATGTCCATGGAGAAGTGTGGCTGATAGCGGCAGGATAAAGCCGGGCGATTTGGTTTCCGGTTTTACCGAGTTTAATAAGATAAATCCCTCGATTGTCAACATCCGGATTAGGGTTGGTGTGGGGATCGGCGATTAACAAATTGAAGTTTTCATCTTGGCGGCCGGCACCGATAATATTCATGGCAGAGATTCCATTATCGATCATGACAGGGGCGGCATCGTTTTTCTTAAAATGATCTTCCAGCAATTGAAAGAACTCATTAAACCTAACTTGTCTATCAAATATGCGGGGCGAGCAGCAGTAATGAGGCATGCCATTGACAGCCAGGAGCGTTGAAGGGCGGCCTAAAGACTTTAAAATCATATGGCCGACAAAAGGTTCGGCCCATCCGTTAGTCAACTCATGGGGAGCCTTCCACTGGGGAAAAGCCTTATGCCGTTCGGGATAGGAATCTTTAAATTGCTTTTCGAGAAATTCTCTGCTTCCATATCGCGTATAAAGGTCAAAAAATGAGGGAACCTCTCCAAAACTAGACATAACAGTCTGAATTGTTCTCCAGGCACAGCCCCATTTACTATCGTTAACTCCCTCGCTGCAGTAACCGTAGGCCCGGGAATTTTTTGCTATATTGTTTATACCGAGAGAATTCTTCTTATTGATATCGACTATGTGACTTTGAGACCTGGACAGAAACCTTAATTCTTTGAGACCAGGGTAGTTTTTTTTCTGTACAATAATTGTATCATTGAAAAAAACACGGCGAAATTCCAGCCTCGCCCGTCCAATGAGATTGATGGCTCCAAAGGAAAATAGATTGGCGAAAATGAGGGCGATCCCTTCGATGATTTTTCTTGCCAGTGAATAGGTCTTTTCAAGCGTACTGAGTGGAGTAAAAGAACTGTTTCCGACGATAGGCGTTGTTTGAGTTGACAATTGTACTTGCATAGTCTACTTCTTTACATTTTTTCGACAGTTTGGACGCCGAGAAGATTCAATCCTTTTTTCATTGTTTGGGCGGCAGCTTCACAGAGGAGGAGTCGGGAGTTTTGGGCGTCTGACCCCTCTACGCGGCAGTCGTGAAAGAAAGAGTGGAATTTGTTGGCAAGGCCGTAGAGGTAGTCGCTAAGTCTGTTCGGCAGCAGTTCTTCGGCCGCGGCATCTAAGGCTTCGCCGAACTGAATTAAGTGGACTCCAAGAGCGATTTCAGAGGGGTGCTCGAGTAGGATTTTTGTTGTCTTTTTAATTGTTTCGAGGTCAATGCCCACTTTTTGTTTAATCCCGTTGACCCTGACATACGAATAGATCAGATAAGCGGCGGTATTGCCTTCAAAACGAAGCATCTTGTCATAGCTGAACATATAATCGCTTGTGCGGCTCTTCGAGAGGTCGGCATACTTGATGGCGCCGATGCCGAGGACGCGGGCGACTTTGTCCACTTCACCTTTGTTATACTCGGGATTTTTTTGTCTGATGATTTCTCCGGCTTTGCCGATCGCTTGATTGATGAGGTCTATCAGCCTCTCTGTTTCGCCGGTTCTTGTTCTGAATTTCCTGCCGTCGGGGCCGAGAACAAGGCCGAAGGGGACATGGTCCACTTTGACTTTGGTTAAATCGAGCCACCCGGCTTTTTCTGCGGCTTTGAAAACCATTTTGAAGTGCTGTGCCTGGCCGGCGTCGGTGACATAAATCAGGTGGTCTGCATTTTCATCCACTAGGCGGTGGCGTATGGAGGCAAGATCGGTGGTGGCGTAATTGTATCCTCCGTCGGACTTTTGCACCATAAGGGGCAGGGGCTCTCCCTGGCGGTTGACAAAGCCTTTAAGAAAAACGCATTTGGCTCCATCGCTGATCTCAAGCAGTCCTTTCTGCTCGAGTTTTTCAATTACATCCGCAAGCAGTGGATTGTAATAGGATTCCCCTCTTTCTGTCAGGCGGATGTCGAGAAGGTCGTAAATTTCCTGGTAAGCTTTTCTCGATATGCCGCAGATGATGTTCCACGCTTGAATCGACTGGGAGTCGCCGCTTTGTAGTTTGACAACTTCTTGCTGAGCCGCTTTTTTGAAATCGGGCTCTTCGTCGAATTGTTTCTTGGATTCTTTATACCAGCAGACGAGATGGGAGAGGTCTGTCTGCTGCTTTCCTTCCAGTACTTCGGGAACGCTCTCTTTCATATAAGCGATAAGCATTCCAAAGGCCGTTCCCCAGTCGCCGATATGGTTGAGTCTGAGGACGTCGTGTCCAAGAAATTCGAATAGACGGGCAAGGGCATCGCCAATGATGGTGGAGCGGAGGTGGCCGACATGCATTTCCTTGGCGATATTCGGCGAAGAAAAATCGATGACGATTTTTTCGGGATTTTCGGCGGAAGGGATTCCCAGACGGGGGTCGCCGAGCATGGTGTCAATGAGGCTGGCAATTTTTTCAGGGTTTAAGGTGATGTTGATGAACCCGGGTCCGGCGACTTCCAGTTTTTGAATCAGAGGTTCGGGATTTTTTTCAAAATAAGAGACAATGGATTCAGCGACTTCTCTCGGCTGTTTTTTTAAAATTTTCCCAAGCCTCATCGCCGAGTTGCACTGATAATGGCCGAAATGCTCTTGGGTGGAAGGTTTGATTTCAATCGGCGGGATCTCGGCAATTTCGGGGCAGGCCTCTTTTGCCGCTTGTGTGAATTTGTCTGTTAAAAAATAAATCGGAGGCATAAGTAAACCTAGTTTACCAGAAAAAGGGCGTAAATGGCAACTTCTCATCAAGTTGAGGTGATGCTACTTGAATTTGATCGGTTTGAGCCTTTTGCCAATTCCGTTTTTTAATTTATGTTCCGCAAGTTTAAGGGCGACATTGACGGTGGAGAGCCCTTCTTTTTGAGCGGCAGTGAATATAGAGAGAAGGGTGTCAAAAATTTTATTAGTTTTTTTCAGGGCTTTTTTGGGGTTGTATCCGCCTGGATCGAATTCGCCTGCAGCATTGATGATCCCCCCTGCGTTGATAACAAAATCGGGAGCATAGACGATGCCCCTTTTCATGAGCTCTTCTCCGTGATGAGGTTCTAAAAGCTGGTTGTTGGCAGAGCCCGCTACCGCTTTGCATCTGAGTTTTGGTATGGTCTCGCTGCTCAAGACGCCGCCCATTGCGCATGGAGCAAAAATGTCGCATTCTGTGAAAACGATCTTGTCTGTTGCCGCTTTTTCGGCCCCATACCAGCGTGAGAGATTGTCGACTTGCTCAGGATCGAGGTCGGCAATGATCAAATCAGCCCCTTCCCAGAATAGATCCCGGAGGAGTTTCGAGCCGACGTTCCCGAGGCCTTGTATGGCAATTCTTTTTCCCGTAAGGGAATCAGTTCCCCAAAGGGTTCTGGCTACGGCTTTCATTCCGGCCAGGACACCCCAGGCGGTGAATCGCGACGGGTCGCCGCTGCTGCTTTTGGTGGGAAGTGCGGCGACATAGGGCGTTTTTTGGTGGATGACGAGAAGGTCGTGTATCGAACTGCCGACATCTTCGGCGGCGATATATTTCCCTTCGAGGTAGTTGACCGCGTCTGCGAATGCGAGCAGCAGTTTTTCGGACTTTATGTGAATATGGCTCGCGAGAATAACCGCCTTTCCTCCTCCGAAACCCGTCTCGGCAAGAGCCGACTTATAAGTCATGGCTTTTGCGAGCCTAAGAACGTCGCTAAGCGCTTCTTTTTCCGTCTTGTAGGGATATATGCGCGTTCCGCCGAGTGCCGGTCCCAGGGTTGTGTCATGAATTGCGATGAAGCAGTGAAGTCCTGCGGAGGGGCTTTTAGCTTCGATCACTTTTTCGTATCCGGGAACGTTGAGTTCCCTGATTTCAAGCTCATCTGTTTTCAGCATGGGAAAATCCTCTTGTTTTATAAGCCTGGGGGCGCTACAATTAATATCACGTATGTTAATTTTAATTTCATATAGAGGTCCTGATGGCAACGATTACCAAAGACCAAAAATCGGCAATAAAAAAATATCTTGATGAAACCAGCCAACCGGAGCTCATCAATACATATCTTCGTTTTATCGAAAAAAAATTTAACCTTCAACCTGTCTTATTCCCAAGAGATAAAACGATCTATAAAAGCATCGAAAATCTGATCGACAGGCTTGAGGGGGAAGAGAAGCTTTGGAAAGAAACGGAAATCAAAATCCGGTTCAGCAAGGAAGATGTTAACGAAAATACGAAGAAAATCTACATATGCCCCTTCACGGGAAAAGCGTTCGGGGACAACACTCACCCCAACCCTCTGGATGCTATCTATGACTGGGTCTCGAAATGTCCGGAGAATACCGAAAGAATCGGAGGGCTGAGAGCTAAGCGGTTTTTTGTCTCCGAAGATCCCGACGTGATTAAAAATTACGCCGAAAAGACAAAGCCGATGAAAGCTCCCCTGACGAAAACCGTTTACACATCATCTCTAAACGGAAAGCTGTTCAATACAAAAGAAGCGGTCATTGATGATTTCAAGCGCCATTATGTGAAGAAAATGTCTCTTGTCGAAGTGCAAAACCAAAACCGTTTTCAAATCGAAGATGAATTTCTGTCCTTTTTGCAAAACCAGCTTGCCGAAGACAAGATCACAAGCTTTGTCGAATCTCTCGCCGAATATGAAGAATTTATGCCATTCATTGAAAAATGGCTGGGCGAGGAAGAATAACCCTTCTTTTCTGTAGAATTTCATGAAAAACGCTCTTCTGAAGTCAAACCGGGAAACCATTTTATTCGGGCAGAAGCTTGGAAAGACTTTGGAGGGAGGCGAGATACTTTGTTTTACCGGAGATCTGGCCGCGGGGAAAACGACACTGATCAAAGGAATCGTTTCAGGTTATATGGATTACCCCTTAGATAGCGTAAGCAGTCCGACTTTTGTGTATCTCAATATTTATGAAAGCGGCAAAACAGCCTATCATTTCGATCTTTATCGTCTTGAGGATTCCGATGAATTTTGGGCAATGGGCTTTGACGAGATGCTATCGGACGGCAGTCTTTGCTGCATTGAATGGCCGGAGAGGGTAAAAGAACATCTTCCTTCCCATTGCCAATGGCTTACTCTTGAGCATGTTGATGAAAATACCCGCAGAATCACAATCTTATGAAGTACGAATTTAAAAATCCCCAATTCATCAAGTCTGCCGCAAAGACCGAGAATTTTCCCGTTTTGCGTGGCGAGGGGGGGGGGGTTCTGCCGGAAATTGCCGTTGGGGGACGATCGAATGTAGGAAAATCCAGCCTGATCAACCACCTCTTCCGCCATGGCAAAATGGCGAGAGTATCTGCAACTCCGGGAAAAACGCAGCTTCTGAATTTCTTCACTCTAGATGACTCTCTTGCTTTTGTCGATCTTCCGGGCTACGGTTTTGCCAAAGTTCCTGGCCATATCAGAAAAAGTTGGGGGGAATTGATTCAAACCTATCTAGAAAGCAGGACTTCTTTGAAGCTCATTTTATTTCTTTTTGATATCAGGCGGACGCCTAATGACGAGGACAGAGAGCTTTTGGAGTGGATCGCACATAATCAAAAGTCAATGATTTTGGTTTTGACCAAAGCAGACAAGCTTTCAAAGGGAGCCCGGCATGCCGCGTGCCAAAAAATTTTGAAGTCTTTTAACGCAGAAAATATTTATGCCACATTTTATTCGACAACGAAGAATCTGGGGCGGCCTCAGCTGATCAATATGATCAACGAGGCGCTAATAACCGAAGAGGAAACAGGTGAAGAAAAAATTTAGACCCTTGGAAAAGGAAGTTTTTGTTTGCGTCGATTGCGAGTCGACTGGATTGGATCCCGAATCCGACAGTATTGTGGAAATCGCCGCGGCCAAATTTACACTGAAGGAAATCATTGATCAGAAAGACGCTCTTGTCAATCCTCAGAGGGATATCCCTGAAACTTCGATTGCGATTCATCATATAACTCAGGAAATGGTAGCTGCAGAGCCGACAGCGCGAGAGATCCTTCCCGAGTTTTTGGAATTTATCGGCAGGAATACCATCGTCGGCCATAATATTCATTTTGATATTGATCTCATCGCCAGCTGCGCAAGACGCGAAGCTATCGCCTGCAAAATTCAAAATAATGACTCTCTCGATACATTGAGGCTGGCAAGGCTTTATGGCGAGAGCCCTTCGAACTCTTTGGAGCAGCTAAGGCAGCATTTCAATATTGCCTATGAAGGGGCCCATCGGGCCTTAAGCGATGTGGTGGTGAATATCGGAGTTTTTCGCTTCCTCTCGCAAAAATTTAATACAAAAAATCAAATTCTTGATGTCTTAAAAAAACCTATTGCTTTAAAATTTATGCCTTTAGGACAGCATAAGGGGCGCCCGATAAAAGAAGTTCCCCTAGAATATCTCAAGTGGGCAGCCAATAAAGATTTTGATATGGATTTGCTCTTTACGGTAAGGAGCGAACTGAAACGAAGGAAACATAAAAAAGGATTTGGCCAGTCGACAAATCCTTTTCAAGATTTGGACATAGGAGACTTTACATGAGCAAAGATGAGAAGCTGATACCCCAAAAAGGGTCTTTTGAAGTGAAGCTGGGGCTTTCGGAAATGCTTAAAGGCGGCGTCATCATGGATGTGACCAATGTCGATCAGGCGCGCATAGCAGAAGATGCCGGTGCTGTCGCCGTTATGGCTCTTGAAAAAATTCCTTCGGATATCCGCTTAGATGGAGGGGTGGCGCGCATGTCGAATCCTGAAATCATTCAGGAAATTCAGAAAGCTGTCTCCATTCCGGTTATGGCTAAATGCCGTATCGGCCACTTTGTCGAAGCGCAAATTCTGGAAGCTCTTTTTGTGGATTTTATTGACGAGAGCGAGGTTCTCACTCCTGCCGATGAGGAAAACCACATTGATAAGCATAATTTCAACATACCGTTTGTATGCGGCTGCCGCGACTTGGGCGAGGCTCTTCGTCGCATTTCCGAAGGGGCAGCGATGATCCGCAGTAAGGGAGAGGCCGGCACGGGAAATATTGTCGAAGCCGTCCGGCATATGAGAACGATCATGAAACAGATCAGGCAGATTGCGGCAATGGACAGCGCCGAGCTGTTTGCCGAAGCAAAACGGCTTGACGCTTCTTATGAGCTTGTCCGGAGTGTTGCAGAGAAGGGAAAGCTTCCCGTTCCTCTCTTTGCTGCAGGAGGGATCGCCACTCCCGCCGATGCTGCGCTGATGATGCAGCTTGGGGCCGAAAGCGTCTTTCGTGGGTTCAGGAATCTTTAAATCCGAAGATCCGAAAAAAAGAGCGAAAATGATGGTGTCTGCGGTCAGTCATTTCAGTGACTCCGAGATGCTTGCCAAAGTGTCCATGGGCCTTTCCGAGGCGATGAAAGGAACCATCATCGGCAATCTGAAAAAAGAAGAGCTTCTTGCCAACCGAGGGTGGTAGCGATGGCAATCGGTGTTCTCGCTCTTCAGGGAGGGTTTTCTAGGCATATGGACATGCTCCGGATTTTGGGAGCTTGTCCAAGAGAAGTCCGCAATCCCTCCGATCTCATCTCATGCGACGGCCTGATTATTCCTGGCGGCGAGTCGACAGCGATCAAAAAACAGATCATGTTTTCCGGGATGGAAGCGCCTCTCAAGGAGTTTTGCTTGCAAAAACCTGTATTTGGCACTTGCGCCGGCCTCATTCTTCTATCTCATTACGGATTTTTGAACCTTCAACTTGAGAGAAATGCCTACGGCAGGCAGTTCGAGTCTTTCAGCCAAACCTTGGAGGTGAAGTTTCCCGCTAAGAGGAAAAAATCTTTCAAAGGGATTTTTATCCGGGCTCCCAGAATCATTTCCCACAGTCCGGAGCTTCAAGTTTACTCTTCATATGACAACAGTCCCGTTCTGGTTCAACAGGGGCATATTCTCGGCGCCTCATTTCATCCCGAGCTTTCAGAAGATCCCTCAATCCATGAATACTTTGTAAACAATGTGAGTTGAAAACCTTGTGCCCTTCCTGGGGGGCTAAGAGCCGCTCCTATTCGATGACAGACAATTTGGAAATTCAATTCCCAAATTGTCTGTAATTCAGTTCAGATTAGCTTGAAGAAGATCCGGAAAACAGCGATGCCAAATTATCCGAAGAAGGTTTGGCATTTTCCCCTCCGCTTGTGTCGCTGGCGGCCCTTGCAGCCAATGATCTTGGAATATTGAATGTGAAAGTCAGTTCCATTCCGTTTGGAGTTTCATGTCTTGCGACTTTAAGAGGAGGATAGGTTGAGTCCGGCTTTGTTAAATCTATTGCCCGCGGACGTTTTTTGCCTTTAGAGGATATAGGTGGCGGAGCGATTGCAGGTTTCGGTGATTGATTGGAAGTGGGTGAAAAATAACTCAAAATGGTTTCATTGTGTTGGGAGGGTTTTTGCACAGCCGGAGCTTTTTTCTTGCCGGCTATGACAGCGGGCGGCAGCGAAGGCGCAGCCTCTTTTTCAAGAGCGGGAACAAGCGGCGGTATATCATCTTTGGTCACCACCATGTAATTCTCGGGTTTGAATGTTCCACCCCGTTCCCGCACCAGCTGGCCTGTACTCAAAATGGGATGTCCGGAAAGGAGAGCTTTGCTTAGCTTCTTCTTATCGACTCCATCGACAAAACGTTTCCAAACTTCGTAGTTCACCCTTACGTCTCCGAGAGCTCTGTGGGCATGATCTTCAGCGATTCCCATCCTTCCACGGATTTCCTGAAGTTTGTGGAACCCTTTGTATTGCGGTTTACAACCTGCATAGATATGTCTTGAGAACGCGAGGGTGTCCACGCTTGTCCACCACTTGGGACTCATTCCGAACCTTTCGCATTCAGCTTTATAAAGGCGCAGGTCATAGCCCCAAATATTATGTCCTGCCAGGACAGCCACTTTTTTCACTGTAGAACCGATTTGATGGTCCATCCACTTTTCAAAACTAGTCCAGACTGTTTTAAAATTTAATTCTCCCCCGGTTTTTTGTTTAAATTCCTTAGCGGCCTCGCGGATCATCTGTTCTGTAATTCCCGTTAGTCTGACGACGATTTCCGGTATTTGGATGCCATCATCAAGCCCGGGATCGATCAGGGTGTTAAAGGTCGCCCCGGTTGAAGGAATAAATGCGGCCAGTTCGATGGCTCTGGGAAGGGGACCGGGATTCCTTTTAGTCGGGAATAAGCCGGTGGCTTCAAAATCAAAGAAAACAAGCTCTGCCTCTCCACTGCCTTTGATAATCGCTGCGGCTGCTCTCACCGGATGTTCACGGGGAGGGAGAACCATGGCATCTGCCAGTTTTTCTCGATCAGCGCCTTCGGTCATTTTGTTGAATACGCCAATGAGCATCTTAACGTCATTGCAGGCATCGTGTTGGGGAAGGTGCTTTACCTTATACTTTTGGCAAAGGGCGGCAAGGCTTTTCTGCCCTTTCGGTATTCCAAGAGCCCCCGCAAGATAGAGCGTGCAGAATGGTTTCCAGTATTTTGGAATGGCTTCCTTAATCCTCGCGCATTCATTAGCAAGAATGGGCCAGTCATGCTTATATATGTTATGTCCGACAATAACTGCGAACCGGTTGCCGTCAAGGCCCTGATTGACAAACTCTTTTAGCCGAGGCCAGACTTTTTTCCACTTGCGTTTCTTCACTTCTTTTTGTCCCGGCTGAAAACTGGCTTCATCTTCTTTATGCCTGAGCTGCTTTGGGAGTTTGACATGGGCTTCAAAGAATCTTTCTCCCTCTTTTCTGGAAGGATCACAGACGCAGATTTGTTTAATAAAACACTGGGGCTCTCCCCGATCTACCGGGACGTGGCTGACTTCCAAGTCGGTAAAATAGATCTGAGGTGTGAAGCTGGTATTTATTGGCTGCATGAGAGTCCTCCTGTGAAGAGATATTGTGAATCTATAAAGACCGGAACATATTTCAAAAATTAATTTGATGTAAACAAATATTTTTAATTCTTTCTCACGCTCATGCCAAACTGCTCCTTATCGCGAAGGTATGTGAGTTCCAGTTTCCCCGTGATGCGCTGCTTGCTTTGCAGCATCGCGTCTTTAATCAAATTGATGACGGTTTCATCGATCATATTGCAAAAGTCGCGCATGCCAAGACCGAGGTCGATTTCAGTCTCGGCAAAGAAATCCACCAGATCAGCAGTCCAGGTGAACTCGATATTCTGCAGCCTGTTTTTAATGCTGCGAAGCTTGACCCTGGCCACCTCGGGCTTGATGTCTTTATTGAGAGGCTGGAAGGGAACGATTCCTCTTTTAAAACGGCCCACAAGCTCTGGAGAGAACTCTTTTTTAAGAAGAGGAACCATCATTTCAGCCACAGCCTCCGGGTTCATCCCGCCGAGGCTTGCGGCTTCGGAGAGTATTTGCGACCCCACATTGGACGTCATGATAAAAAGCGCCAGGGAACAGTCGACACGGTCGCCTTTTCTGTCGATCAGAGGCGCTCCGTCAAAAACCTGCAGGAAAAGCTTTTGAACATTGGGATGGGCTTTTTCAAATTCATCCAACAAAACCACCTGGTGCGGATTTTTCTTTAGCGGTTCGGTTAGAAGACCTCCCGATTCGTTCCCTCATAACCTTTGGGCGAGCCGATAAGGTTTGAGACGGTGTGATCCTCAATATATTCCGAGCCGTTAATCGTTATCAGTTTGGACTCGTCGTTGAATAAGAATTTCGCAAGACTCTTGGCCAGTTCCGTCTTGCCCACGCCTGTAGGTCCGACAAAAAGAAAGATTCCCCATGGTTTCTTGGTATCGACCAGGCCCATTTTATACGCCGCGACTCTGTCGCTGACTATATCGATCGCGTGATCCTGCCCCACGACGCGGCTTTTGAGCTTTTCTTTAAATCTTGCCTGGCTAAAGACAGAATCCTCCAAGAGATCCAGGGCGGGAACTTTCGTTTTAGAGGAGACTACTTCCACAATGTTGTCGCAAGTGATGGTAATGTCGTCTATCTCCATTCCCGAGACCATTTTCTGAAGCAGTACGTTATTGGCGCACTCTTGGATTAGGTTGATCGCTTTTACCGGAAAAGGACGGCAGTGTTCATATTTGGCCGCAAGCCTGACGCCGAGTCTGACCGCTTCTTCGGTAAAGGAAATACTCTGATGAAGCCGGTTCTTTCTCAAATAATTGATGGCGATTTTGTGAACATCGTCGATGGGAGGCTCTTTCACAACAAAGGGGACAAAATTATAACGGGCAAGAATCTTCTGTGCTTTCACGGCTGTTTCGTTTTTCGGGTCTGAGGAAATGGAGGCAATAAAAGGGTAGGGCTTTTTTACAAAGGATTGGAGGTATTCGGTGACTTTATCCAGATGCAATATCTTTTCGATGTGCCGGAGATAAAAAATGGGAACCCTGCGCGACTGAATGACGGCCCCTTCGAAAATTTCCCGAAGTTTGTCTCCCACGATTTCCGTAATTTCATCGGCGACGCTGTCGGCGAGCAGTTCTATGCAGTCAAGGCAATAAATTTCGCTGTTTCCCAAATCATGATTTTTTAGCGTGGTCTTGAGAATTGTCGCCGCTTTTTGAACTATGGATAAAATTCCAATCCCCGCAGGACCGACAAGAAGCGGACGGATTCCTCCTTGCGGCTGCAGGATCATTGAAAGTATGCGTGTGGTTTCTTCTTCGCGTCCTGTGATGTCCTTGCCGGGAGAGAGTTTCCAGAAAATTTTGCTCTGCAAAAAAAGCTCGGATAATCGGGCTCGTTTTCTTGCAGCAGGAGGTTTTTTTTCGGTTCTTTTCCGTTTAAGCCTTCCGGACCTTCTCGGCACTGCTTCCCATTCCCCATCCGAGCAGCAAGTATCATCGGGAACAATAAAATCTTTTAGATTGCCATATTCATCCAGATCCCTGTCGGAATCCGAATAAGTTGGCGATTCACTTCCCATGCGCACATCCATATCTGCTCTCCTGTTTTTAAAAATTAACTTTACATGAATTGAGCAAAATTCATACGGTATAAAAAGTAAACTTATTTTTTTACCGGAGGGTTTATGACTCAGCAAATCAGAGATTGTTACCAGTCGGATGTGAACGCAGTCAAGGCGCTGACAAAGACAAAAAAGCGAAAGCGTGAAGAAGAAAAACGAGTCGAAAATCAGGCGCTGAGCAGGCTGCTTGGAGAACCCCCGCGGAAACGTCCCGCAATACTTCGTCGTCTCAATCCTGTTATCGAAATGCAAAGAGAAGACACATTTTCTTTAGGGCTGCAAGCGTCCATGAAATTTCAAAAACAGCTTTGTGAAGAGAATGGCTACTGCGTAGTCCATGCGGAGGAAAAAGAGGAAGACGTTTGCGGCGTGAGGCTAAAACGGCATCAATACCGCGAAATTGAAGACATTTGTCAAAAAAAGGATCCAAAAATCGGGTCTCAGCTTTTCGAAATCTATCAAATATTGGAAAGCCGGGGAGCGGCAAAAAAAAACGAAGGGCAGGCAATCTTAGAGTTTGCGAGGGAAATTATCAGAGAGGTTCCCGATCTTGAAGCCGAAGACATGGAAATCGATGAAAGCGAGGAGACTTTAGGCAAATATCGGGAAGCGGTGGAAAAATATTTGGATGTCCTTCCGATTGATCCTACAGAAGAGAATATCGATGAGTTTGCGATCGCAATGCAAAAAGCCGTCCTGCATGCAGCGAATGAAGACATGGAAATTTCCGACGATGATGAAGTTAATCCAATAGATCTGGCGCAGCAAAGGCTCGGGTACCTCCTTCTTGCTGCGCAGAATGATTTGTCTCTTTGCGCTCGGTCCCTCTATTCGCTTGACGGCTTATCGAGCCGCGTCGCCGAGATTCTTGAGGAGGCAGCCGCAAGGGTTGAGGATCACTCAGCCAGGCATAAAAGCGTTGCCATTCAGAGCAGCGATGAGGCGATGTTTCACAAAATGTCGTTGGAGTTGGCTGGTGTCCTTCTTCTTGATACAGGAAGCCTTAACTTCGGCGTACTCGAAGCGGCGGTCGAGATTCTGATTCCCGATTCGCTTAAAGAGACCGCCGCGATGGACAACCTTTGGATTGTCATGATTGAATTTGCGCAGAATCCGCTGCTCTGGCAGCAAATCGCAGAGGTCAGGCCACCTAAATCGAAAGATGTCCCTTCCGATGCAGCAATACGAACCTGCTTTAGTCTTGAAAATGATCAACCGATCACAAGACGGCACGCGCAGCTGTTTGTTCTTTCCGCTTTGCTCGGACATCTGCGTCAGGCGAAGGCGGGCACCTGTTTTGCGACCGCCTGCCTGATTAAGACCCGTTTGTATCACCCTCATATGGTGATCGATGATCTGGCGCAGTTGACAGAGAAGGGGTATATCAAACGAATGTTGTTTAAGGAAAGCCGCACATTTCCTTTTCAGGCAAGAGTGAGCAAGGAATATCTTGACCTCGAGCTTAAAATCGACCGGGCGGGAAGAATTCTTTCCACCAAACGTTATGACCTGATACCCGACCGGGCTTCGGAGTGGCCGAGGCCGCAAAGAGGAATGCATCTCTATGATTCTCCCGGCATCATTGCTGCGTGCAGGTCTATGGGATTAACTGATGCGAGGGAGGCGGTAAAATCTATTTTGGACAATCTGCCAGAGAAGTTTTCTGTCAATGACCTTTTGAAATTGTTAGCCCAGCATGCCTATAACAGGCAGGAGTCCGCTCCTTACCTCCTCCGTTCTCAAAAACAACTCACAGCCACGCAGTTTTTGCATAAGGCGCAGTTTGCTTTCGGCTGCCAAACAAATCACCCTCTGCACAGAGCCTTTGAGCAGGTCGCCACGACTATGGTCAATTATTTCGGCGCGCAATATATGATGCCTGCCTGGGTATTTTGGACAATGAAGGAGGTTTTGGAAAAAGCCGACAGAGGATATTCCCGGGCTTTTCAAATGAAGTATAAAAAACTGATGGAAGAAACGTTTTTGCCCATGATCACACGCATGCGTTATCTCTACAATCATAATTTGGATAAAGGTAAGGTATTGTTTGGCAACGGCAATTATGGTATCAGAGAAAGCTATTTCTTTGGATATCAGCTGTGCGACTCAGGTCTTCCGAAGGATTTTAAATATTCAACAGATCTTTATAACCAATATAGTCACGAATGCAGCAGTATTTCACTGGAGCGTTTCAAAAAATTTACTCCTCCGACTCAATGGAAATTGGTAGACAGCGAGGATGAATTCAGAGGTTTTTTGAAAAACGTCATTGCCGAAACCGTAGACTATCTTAAGAAAATCTCGCCGACTGCCAGCGAACGGCGCCAATGGGCTGCAGTCGGCTGTAAAATGCAACAAGATATTTCAGAACCTTCCTTTACAAAGAGAATTATTTTCCTACTACTTGGCAGGGGAAGCGATCAGAAAAAAGAGTATGACAAAAACCGATTTGGGATTCAATTTACTCCATGGCAGTTTAGAATTGGCGGCGATTTTAATGAAGTTCTCAAGACGTACTTTGGGTTCGGGAAGAGTCCTGCCAAACTAAAAAAATACAACGGCACTCCTAAAGAAGTGCTGACAAAATGCATCAATTACATTAAAAGCCAGCCTTTGCAAATCAAGGAGACTTTTGACGATTCCCGCAGTCAAATTATTGTTGCGTCTCCGTGTCATGTTTTTCTTATGCGTCCTTTTGAGCCCACTTTTAAAGACGCATGGGAAAGCAAAGTTTCAACCAATGACTATATCTTAGAACATGTTGAAAAGCCGGGCCTTTCCATCGCGGGCTCCCGATTCAACCTTCGGCAAAGAAAAGAGATCCTTTCATTTGTCAAAAACAATATGTGGGCGACCAGGTATGAAGAAAAAGATGACTGGGTCCGGCAGCAATTGACAAAAACTTCGAAGGAGATGTTAGACCGCAAAATTGCGGCGTGTCCTCAGCTTATTGATTTAAGTGTCGAAGAATTTCGAAAAATGCTTGAAGAGATGGTTTTTTTGAGCCGGGCAGAAGATGTAAAAATTGGAGAAAGGAACAGAGTATGGGAGCAGCGTTTCAAAACAGTGCTGAATAATCGCATCAAACAGTTGATCCCTAATCAAACTGATTGGAGGAGGAAAATTCAAAGAGATATTGCCATGAAGCTGATTGACTTTGCCAGAAACCGGCAAGACACGATCGTCCTTGTTCCGGACGCGGCAAGACGGTTTTTGGCTTACATGGAACGGGTCCCCCTCGGCATCAGTATCACTGACTTTCGCAAAACGGTTGCAGACGCTGCCTACCGGGCACGTTGCGAGATCCTTTGCGGCCTTGACCCGGAGTGGAAGGGTAAGTTTTGCGAATATCTCGACACAAAATTGTTTTCAGTTTTATCCGAAGAGTCGAGAAATCGGCTTATTGAGAGCGGAATCGTCACACACGATACGAATTGGAAGGAAGAAATTCACAACATTCACTTCATTTTTCTGGTGAATCCGGGAACGGCGCAAATCGAGCTTGCCAGATTCAATCCGGATACGAAGGAAGTGACGTTTATGAGTCAGGACGACTGGTTTCCTCGAAAGTCAGGCGGCCATGGCTACTGGCTTTTTCCCGATAATTACCGTGTATGGCCCGGGCAGCCGCTATTCAATGTCAGAAAACATATCGAAGCGTTTATGTAGGATACAATCCTGGGTTAAAACATTGATCTAGAAAATCAGCATCCGTATGCCGACCACGAAAAGGAAGGTCGCAAAGATTTTTTTAAGGGCTTGAATCGGCAAAAGGTGGGCCATTTGTGCCGCTCCCCAGGAAAAAAATGGGCTTGAGAGGTTGATGCCCAGCACTGCCGGCCAGTAAATATAGCCGCTTGACCATTCGGGATCGCCGTCAAGGTAAGTCCCTGTAAAATAATAGGTTAAGGTTCCAGCTAACGAGACAATGAACGAAAGGGCAGCGCAAATTCCCACTGCCTGGTAGATCGACAGCTTTCGATAGGAGATCAGAAACGGCACGCCCATAGAGCCGGCCCCGATGCCCAAAAGAGATGAAAGCGTACCGATTATGAGAGAAAATGCCCGTGTTATCTGATCGCTTGGTCTTTCCGCTCGGGATTTCCACTCGACGTTAAAAAATATTTGTAAAGAGATCAAGAGGGCGAAAATGCCCACGGAAATGCTCAGAACCTTCGATTGAAAAAATCCCGCGACAATGCCCCCTAAAATTGAGCCGACGACAATCCCCCCTGCCATCAGCTTGAGGACGGAGGTAACGACAACCCCGTTGCGGTAGTGGGCCCAAGTGGAAAAAAAGGTTGTCGTCACCATCGAGGCTAGCGAGGAGCCGATGGCAAAATGCATGAGGCTGCCGGAGGGAAATCCTATATAATAGAAGGTTGTGGAGAGAAGAGGGACGACGACGAGCCCCCCGCCAACTCCTAAAAGGCCAGCAAAAATGCCCGCCAGAGCCCCGATGCCGAGATAAACCAGTAGTAAAATCATCTTTTACATTGAAAAATAGTGTTATAACTGTTAATATGAGGTTTATACGAATTAGTTGAACAATTCAAGGTGTGATTTAACTATGCCAACCCTTTTTACCAATCGATGTTGTTGTTGCCTCTAGTGGCAGGCTCATTTAAAACAACGACAAAAGAGGTTAAATCACATGTCAAAACCAAAAACATTTTCTCCCTTTATAATTGGACTTGCGTTCTTCTCGATGTTTTTCGGATCGGGAAATCTGGTCTTCCCTTTGTTTCTCGGTCAATATGCCGGGGATAAATGGCCGCTTGTATCACTCGGATTTATTCTATCGGGTGTGATCGGCCCTCTTTTCGGCGTTGTGGCCATGGTCGCATATCAGGGGAATACGAATAAATTCTTTTCTACAATCGGCAAACGGAATGCTTTGATTTTTGTTTCGATTTTGATGATGGTCTGGATCCCATTCGGCGCCGCTCCAAGGTGCATACGGGTGGCTTATGAGTCTTTTGCCGCGGCTTTTCCCATCCTGCCCCTTTGGCTTTTTGGTATTTTCTATTCGGCTTTAGTCTATTTTTCCATTGTCCGCAAAAACAGAATGATCGAAGTTCTCGGCTATTTCCTCACTCCCGCCCTTTTGATTTGCCTGGCAGTTTTATGGATCTTTGGAATGATGACAGCAGAAGCGCCGGCTCCAACAGACCGGACTGCTCTGAATGTCTTTCACATCGGCCTCGCTCACGGTTATGAGACTATGGATCTGATCGCCTCGTTTTTCTTTTCGATCTCGATTATCAGTGTGATACAGGCAGAAAAGAAATCTGTTGTCAAGACAATGAAAAAGGCTCTTCTTTCCGGTTTTATTGGGATGTCGGTTTTGGGCCTCGTTTATGCTGCTTTGATTTTTATGGCCTCTCGAAATGCCGCCCTTCTCGCGCCCCTTGCTAAAGACCAGCTTCTTCCCTTTATCTCCATGCAGTTTTTGGGCCCCAAACTCAGCCTGATTCCTGTCGGATTGGTGTTTCTTGCCTGCATCACGACATCTGTGGCCATGCTTTCGGTATTTGCCGACTTTATCAGGGAAAACTACTTTAAGCGAGATAAGACGAACCTTTCGGTTTTATCGGGAGTCGGGCTCACCTATTTTCTTTCTTTGATTACCTTTGACGGCCTGATGGTTGTCACAACGCCTATTCTGGAAATCAGCTGCCCTCTTCTCATTCTTTTGGGGATCTACAATCTGGCCAAAAAGTTCTTTTTCAGCCCCTCTCTTGAAGAGTCAGCATTCAGTGAATGACTCTAATTAAAGTACAGGCGGCCCTCTTGATCAACATGAAGAAGGTTGGTGCGTTCCCCACCCGATAATGATCCCATACATTCTGTTTTCTCTGAGGATATTTTCCAAATTTCATTGCTGATTTGATCCCAAGTCCATACTTCGCCTGCGGCAGTATTGATCACTGTCTTTGCATACAAAGGAGCTTTATGATTAACTGCCCGTTGTCGCATAAACCAGCAATTGAAGCGTAAGCAGGGCACTCTAGCAACACACTTTTTTCCGGTGCGGACACGACATGATCGTCAATTGTCATGGTTCTGATTGTGAGCAAATATGTATTTTCGTCGCTTGGATTGGGTTCAACACAATAAAGTTTTTCTTCTGAAGCATAAGCATTGTAACAACTAAACGTCGCAGATTTACCCAAAGGGTTAATCACGAAAAGCTTAGGCGTTTGCCTAATAATCTCCAGAAATCCTATGTGTGTTGATAATGGCTCAAAAAAACCGCAGGGAGCATCAATCTCAAAGGCAGGATTGAGTGTCGAGTCAGAGATTTTTCCTCCAATTATTTTTCTACCCTTGCAGGTCACTTGATAACCAAAGCCGTTTGAAGTGAAGTGAAGCCGATCCTGTTCTTTCTGGATTGCGTAAGGCAGTAGAATCGTATTTTTGACTTTGCCTAAAGCCAGGTCAATGATCGGAACGTTTTTCTCGCCTTCAAATAGAAAGGCCGCATTTTTCCTCATGCGGGTTAAATGGTATTCTGCAGGCCTCGTTTGCCAGATGCCGGAAGGGTTTGGATTGAGGCGTAAGTCTTCTGAAGGCTTAGATGTTACAGTAAGACCCCATTCCATTTTTTTCTGTTTGCATATCATAAGCTAAAAGAAGCGGCGGCATCTTTCGATAGCTGCAAACTCCAATCATAAGGTTGTTTTGCACAAAGGCGTTACAATACTGAGTAAATTTTAATCGCCTCGTAAATTCAGGGTCGGTATTTCTAGTATCTTCACGTCGAAACGGCTCAAAAGGCCGGCCAAAAATTGTTTCAACAGCCTTTTGCTTAAAGTCAGGAAGCAGCTCTGTTAACGCATAGAAATGGCGGAGTGCCGCTCTTAACGTAGCGGATTTTAACGCATGAGAGATATGATGCCCTATCTTTGCAGTTTGCGGATCGGAGCTGGATGCTAACGCATTAGCCAAAGCTGTTTTGCCGCTAGCGTTAAAACCTTCCAAGAGCCCTCTAATAAGAATATCCTTACGGGGCCAAGCTGCCCTTGTTGTCGATTGAAGTTGAGTCAATATAAATTTGATAAACTTTTCATGGCAATCATCTTCAAGAAAATCAACATAAATATTGATCAAAAGTTCAATGAATTTGTCAGGATATTTTAACGTAAAATCATCAGAGGAGATAAACCCGGAAAGAACAGTTTTGACTGTTGTCTCATTAAATGTCTCTTTAGAGGGGATTTTGAAGCTGCATCCTGATGTTTGTTTGATCAGCCAGAGCATGTAATATCCTGCTTTGAGGTCGTCTCCATTCATGTAATGACGCTTGAGATTAAAGCAGGCTTCAAGCAATTCTGAGATATTTAAATGTTTAAAGGCTTTTGCAAATTTCTGTATCTGTTCACGGGGGTACCCCCCCAGGGGGAGTCGTAAACTTCTAACACGTTTTGTTAACCGAGAACTACCTCGTGAATTTGTGTCGTAGGAAACCGTTTTCTATTTTGAAAATATCGGCGGCGCTTGTCCGCCATGAATGTATGCTTTAAAACATTCGGTAAAATAATCGAACGAATTTTGAGCACGTAACTTCAATGTCATACCAACTGTTAACACCCGTTCGACAAATCGCTCACCTTCTTCTGATTGTGAGCCAAAGCATAGCTTCCTCCAAATGACTCCGCCTCTAAGACGTTGCTCGGCTGTATTGTTAGTCGGTTCGATATTCTCATGATAGGCAAATACCCATAACATCTCGAACCGTCCAAAAAAATCAGCGCAAGTCGACCTCGTTTTATTGCAACATTCTTTGTGAATTGCACCAGCTTTGAGGAGGACTTTCAAATCTTCTTTTGGGCCTATTTCGATCTTCTCGATCAGTTCGTCCCTTGCAATCTCACCGTTTTTGTAGCTATGCCAAAGATTGAATATCGACTTTTTACACTCTAACAACCGTTCCCCGATCCATTTATCAAATCCATCCCTGCCTGCAATCTTTTCAAAATCTCTATCTGCATGCGACCAGCAAAGTTGTCGCAGACCTTCATGCGAATTATAGGCATTATAGCGATCGGTTGTTAAACCCCCTTTGAAAGAACCAAAGATCTCGCGGAATGCCTTGTTGCTGCGTGAAGCCTTGATTGCGAAAAACACAGTTTCCTTGCCGCTTCCGACCCAAATCCATCTCTTTTCCGACATCGTTTTCCAACTCGTTTCATCGGCATAAATATGTTCTTCATTTAGAGTGTGTGTCCTAATTTCTTCGTATGGTGCTTTTAAAATCTGACTAGCTCGGACATGGATTTTACACACGCTGCCGGAACATATCCGAATATTGAGTCTGCCCATTAGAGCACAGACTTGACGTTTGGATAATCTAAACTCTCCTGAAAGAGAGGTGACGAAACCCATTAATCGGGGACCAAAACCAAATCGCGCTTCTTCGGGAATATCAGCCTTTACATGCTTACCACATCCGCTACACTGACAGGTGTGAATGTTGTATTGAGTAACTTCCGGAGGAGCGTCCGGTAATTCCACTACTTGTCGTACATCCGTTCTGACCACCTCCGAATTAAACGAGTGGGAGTGGCAGTTCGGACAAGTGTCCGGCTTTATGTTATGCAGCGACTGCACCTGATTAATTGGAACTAGTTGACGGGGGTGGCCCTTATGACCTTTTTGTGCTCCCTGTTTACGCCCCGTAGGTTCCTTTTTTCTTTGAGCTCTGAAGGGATCTTGCGAGGGGGGCTTAGAGCTATTCGAAGAGTTGGTGTTGAGTTTATCTTCGAGCTCCTTAACTTTTGCCTTGAGTGCCTGGTTTTCCTTTTTGAGGATTTCAATTTCCTCCAAGGCTTTATTCAGCTTTTCAAAGAGTTCTTCGTAGGTTGGCTTCATGTTATAAAGTGGTTTTGAACAACCAGAATAATAATAAAAATCTTATTTTATGCCGTATAAAATTTTTATTATTTTTGTGGGGTAGCGCGCGAGGCGGTAGCCGTTCCTAGAGTTACCCCGTGAACGGATACAAATTTCTTCCGTAGTTCATCTTCTGAAAACCAAGTTGAATGCTCTTCAGTTATCAGTTGTACGATGATGGAATTGTTTTTTTAAAAGTATTTTCAAGAGCTTTTTTACAAGCAGCCTGATCAAGCTTCGAAAAGGCGATTCCGCTTTGGTAAAATTTCCAAAAATCATATGAATGTTTTTTGACAAACTCTTTTACTTTCATTTGGATCTCATCTACGGATTCATTTTTTTGTGCGATTGATTTTTCGGATAGTTTTGATCTGTTTGCCGGAGCAGATAAAATCGATGAACCAGTTATTTGTGTCAGTAACTCTAGTTTAACCTCTAACTCTTTTTCTGCTGATGATGGAAATTTTTGGCCGAAATCTTGAGCTAATACTTCTTTAATCAGAACTAAATAACTGTTTATAATATGGCCTTCCAGAAAAATAGTTAAGAGACGGTATATCATGATTTGTTATTAAAGGATAGGACAAGTCAACTGACGCTGTCAGCCGTGATTGGCAAAGGGAATCTTTCAGCGTCTTTTGTGTTCTTCGTCGATCTGCTCGGAAAGGGCGAGATAAGAGTCATAGCGAAGGGCGGAGAGCTTACCATTTTCAACCGCTTCGATAACAGCGCAGCCTGGTTCGTGTATATGGGTGCAGTTGGGAAAGCTGCACTCGGGTAGGTAGGGCTGAAACTCTTTGAAGTAAAAGGGAAGCTCTTCTTTTTCGAGATCCCAGACCCCAAAACTTTTGATGCCGGGCGTGTCGATGACAAAACCGCCGAATTCAAGGGGAATGAGGGTGGCGTAGGTTGTCGTGTGGGTTCCTTTGCGGGTACGCTGCACAACATCGCCAATTTCAAGATCAAGCCCTGTCAAATAGTTGATAAGCGATGATTTGCCAACTCCCGACTGCCCGGAAAAAACAGACGCTTTATTTTTCATAGCCAGCTTGAGGTAATCCATGCCCTCCCCTGTTTCTGCGCTGACGGCAATGACCGGAATTTCCGCTTTTTTGTGGGCTTTCAAAAAATCTTCAAACAGCTCTTTTTCTTGATCGTCTGTAAGCAAATCGATTTTGTTGACAACGACGATAGGTGCCATATTCCCTTTTTCCGCGGCGATAATATAACGGTCGACAAGAGGCGGTTTCAAGGGGGGATTGACAACGGAGGCTGTAATGAGAACCTGGTCGATATTGGCGGCGATGAGCTGCTGTTTTTTGTGCGAGATCGTTTCGGCTCTCGAGAGTGTGGATTTTCGAGGTTCGACATAGTGGATAAAACCCTCTTTTTCATGGGTGGTTTCAAACAGGACAAAGTCGCCGACAGTCACGAGATTTTTATATTGGGTTTTTGTCTTTTTCAAAAGTCCGCGGAGCTCGCAAAGATACTGCCGCCCCTTTTCGTCAACGATAATTCCTTCCGATTTGATGGAGATCACACGGCCTCGTTTGAGTTTCTCCCTGTCAAGTTTGGAGAGGATTTCTTTGGAAAGGTCTTCCTGAAATTTGTCAAAATCAGTTTTTTTATACTTGGAGCGGTCTTTGGCCTCGGCCCGTTTTCTTAGCTGCTTGGAAGTTTTTTTATCCTTGCGGTAAAATTCTTCCTCAAGATGGCCGGCGTCGATTTTTTTTTTCTTTTTCTTCATAGTACGTACATCAGGATACCACCTGCCACAGCGACATTCAAGGATTCCATGGTTTTCGACATGGGCAAAGAGACCGGCTGTCCAAGCGTTGTTAATTCCTTGGAAATCCCTTTTGCCTCGCTTCCAAGTATCAGCAGTCGTTTTTCCGAGGGTTTCACCTTCTCAGGAGGGGTGCCGGCAAGGTCTGCGATCAGGACCTGGAAATCGCTTTTTCCGCAAAAAACGGTGAAGTCATCAAGCTTTCCCAGGGTATAAGGGAGTCTGAATGTCGCTCCTTTGGCGGCGCGGAGGGCCTTTTCGTTGAATGGGTCGCAGCAGCTCGCCAGCAGGTAAATGCCTTCCCAGCCAAAGGCAAGAGCCGTACGGAGCAAGGTTCCCAGATTTCCGGGGTCGTTGATCCCGTCGAGAACCAGAATTTTCTTTTTCTTTTCTAATGAAGATTCCTGCGGCATTTTGGCAATGGCTAAAATTCCTTCGGGATTTTTTGTGCGGGAAATTTTCTTCATGACAGTTTCAGTAACAAGAAAAATCTCATCTGCCTGAAGGGATTTCGGAATGAGGGCCTTATCGACAGTAAGAAGTGTTTTGACATTTTCCATCTCGCTGATGATTTTGATTCCCTCAACGACCACTTCCCGGTGCTCGTAGCGGTATGGCCTTTTGTCCTGAAGTTTGACGATATGTTTGACCAGGCGGTTTTTAATCATGCATCAGATTCCAGAGATTTGTCTTTTTTAGGCTGTCGATGACCTCCTTGGTGGTGTGGAGCTCTTCGCCTATAGCGATTCTTTCGGCAAGCTTTAGGAGCTCTCCCATGTGTTTGCCCGGTTTTATTCCTTCCTGCATCAGGTCTTTTGAGGCGACGATGGGAGTTTTTTCGATGATCCTGTTTACATGGGGAAGAAGCCCTTGCTTTCGCTTCCAATGCTCTTTGAGGAAGGAGTCGGGGCTTTCTTGTTTCGCTGCAAGGATTTTCAAACAAAGGCCCGAATCGGAATGGGCATAGATATGGCTCCAGTCATGGGCGTCCGGTTTTTCCAAATGCTCAATATCGTAGAGGGATTGGGCGAACTGAAGATCCCGTTTGCTTGTTTTCAACTTGCGGCATAAATCTTCGGCCCCTTCACGACTTATATCCGGAAATAGCTGGAGGAGATAAGCGATTGTTGGAGTTTCTTTGGGCATTTTATGAAAGGGTGCGGTTCGTTCCTTGATATCGTTTAAGTGGACATGCTGAAGCTGAGGAAAGATTGTACTCAAAAGGCCAAGCCGTTGCATTTCGACAAGTGCCCAGTCAAATGAAGGATAGGCGGCCATTTTATTGAACTCCTGCCATATCCTTTCAATCGAGACGGCAGGAAAAAGCGATTCGGCATTCGCGGCTACGGCGTTTTCGGTTTCCTGGTCGATGTGGAACCCAAAGCGGCATGCAAAACGGATAGCTCGGATCATCCTTAAACGGTCTTCAAAGAAACGCTCGTAGGGATCGCCGATTGTACGGATCATTCCCCGCCTTAAATCCTCCCTTCCGCCGACAAAATCTAAAATCCGCTCGTTTAGCGGGTCGTAAAACATGCCGTTGATGGTAAAATCGCGTCTTTTGGCATCTTCTTCGGGGGTGGAGGGTTCGATGGCCGTCGGCGCGCGCCCATTTTCATAGCCGAGATCTTTTCTGAATGTGGCGACTTCGAAAGCGTGCCCTTTCTCGTGGACGATAACGACCCCGAAGGCTATGCCGACAGTAACAGTTTTGGGAAACAGCCGGACAATTGTTTCGGGCTCTGCGTCGGTGGCGATATCGATGTCATCGGAGGGGTGGCCGAGTAAAAAATCGCGGACCCAGCCTCCCGCAAAATAGGCTGTATGCCCTTCAGCGACCAATTTTTGCACAATTTTAGTTGCTATTTCTTTGGCGACCATACCCTTATGATACACTGACAGGAATTTTCCATGTGCAATTTTCCTCCTTAAATGTTGTCTATAAAATATTTGCAAACGCAACCCTTGATCTGATAGCCATCTTCGCGAAATAATAAGCTGGGGAGACCATCTAAATCTCATAGGACCGTTTTAGAGGGGATACTCCAGATATTTAAAGCAAGGTGCCCCATGGAGAAGTTTCCCTCCTGAATATGGACCGTGGAGTTCTTGTTATAACCGTTTTAACAGGCTGAAGTGGAAATAGTCAAAGTGGAAAAAGCCGGCACATAGTTGTGCCGGCGGGATGTTGCTTTGAAAACATTTATGGAATTGCATACGAGGCGATACCCGAAACGGTGGGTATAAACACCTGTTTTCCCACGACGGTAATACCGCCGTAGATTGTCACAGGAATCCCCAGAGGTTTTGTCTCGGCGATCAGGGATCCGTCCGAGGCTTTCAGGATGCGGGCGTTCCCCATTCCATTAGTAGTAAAGATCACGTCATTGCAAAGGGTTAGCGGACCGAAGGTCTGCCCTCGGTTGTTCGGATTGGTTGTCGAATCGTGTACCCAGAGCAAAGCATCGTTTGCCGATGCGCCGTTCACCAGCAAATTGAGATCATATGCGGCATATTTTGGAATCACTTCGCTTTGACTGCTCGGATTTTGCGGCTCCTGGATATTGTGGTTCAACTGCAATGCATTTAAAGATGTCCTTACACCCTGCGGGCCGACCATAGCGTCAGAGGTCACATAGAGAATTTTGTTTACGTTATCGACCGTGGGCGTTCCTTGAATTGTTCCTACTTTAGAACCTTCGTCAAGAAACAAGGTCACATCAATTTTCGGCCTTCCTCTTGAACTTCGTTTTTGGTCTCTTCGCATGATGAAGTACCGGCCTCCTTTGTCACCGACGCCGACGAAGTCGACTAAGCCTTCGTAATCAACTTCGGCGGAGAACAAGTTCGGATGCGTACTGACGTCCCAGTCGGAGCCGTTTGGCGTTTCCATTGGAGTCCAAACATCGTTGATCGTTTTTTGAGAAAACCACTTCAGACGGCCGCGTTTATAATCAATGGCCAGCAATGAGTCCTCGTAGGGGCTGCAAGGCGCTTCAAAGTTTTGCCCTGAGCCGATAAAGAGAAGTCTTCTGTCTAAGTCAATTGCCGGGCTGGACCAGACACCGACACCTGCTCCAAACTTCGGGTCTTGATCTTGCTGATCGCTTGTCGTGTAAAATCTCCATTCCTCCTCGCCGGTAAACCGGTTAAAAGCGACAATCGAGCCGCGGGACTTAAAGTTAGTTGAAGAAAGGGAATTTTCCGTGCTGGCAACACCAAAGATGACCAGGTCGTCAACAATCGTCGTGTCTCCGGTAAAATCCGAAACTCCCGGCAGGGAGCCGCTTAGAGGGTCCACTTTGCGCGACCACGCAATGCTTCCGTCGGCACGGTTAATCGCGAAAATTTTGACCGGATCTCCCGGGAAAGTTCCGGCTAAAACGCCGCCGGAAATGTAGATCATGTCTTTCGATACCGAGGGCGTTGTGAAGACCTCGTTCCCCAAGAATGCGTTCCAAATTTCAAGGCCTGTATTAATATCTATTGCGTAGAGCGTCCCTGCTGTGTCGCCGAAATAGGCCGTTCCGTCTGCAATCGCCGGCTGCCCTGTAACGATTCCCGCAGTCGGAAAAAAGAACTTCTGATTATCAAACAAGTTTGCCGCATTGGTTGAATCAATTGTAGAGGGAGCATTCGCTAGGTTTCCATACCCTTGGCCAACCACAGGCCATTCCCCATCTAAAACATTATCATTATTATGCCAATGCGCCGATAAAGGAGCAGAAGCGATCAACAGAGAAAAGATCAGAAATCCCAATTTTTTAGATCTTGCAATAAGTTTTGTCATTGATACCTCGCGTCTTAAGGTTTTTGAGCATGGTTTCATTTTCTCAAAGTATCTGACCGGTAGGTAAAATTCAAGAATCTATGTGAAAAATTCGGGTCAATACCACTGGAGAACGAGTACAAAGAGGTAGAATGCCGCAGCTGCTATGAGAGCCGGCTTCCCTCCGGGTACTCTAAATTCGCCGCCAAGCTTCTTTCTATACCTTCCCATCCACACCATTGTAACGGGAATCAGCCCTGAAAGGATGGTATCGCCATACCCGCCGCTGATGTCGAGGCAGTTGATAAGCGCATTGGGCCATTTGATGGCAAGAAGCATTGTGGGAATGATCGATGCCAGAATAATGGCGCTTTTTCCCATCTTGAACTTCAGTTCGGCAAAACAGTCTTTCAGGAAGTAAAAAAGCGCAAGAGACAGGCCAAGGTAGGATGTCACCACGGCAAAAAATGCAAAGAAGTCGGCAAAGGCAGAGAGCGCCCAATGGTTGAATTGAGCGCGCAGAGGTTCGGTTGCCGATGCCCCTCTTTCCAGAGCGCTCATCAATCCATCTGGCCCGGAGAGGGGTACGACACCGTGAATGATGAAAAGCCAAATCGTGTAAACAATGAAAGGAATTGTTGTTCCAATGATGATGGCCTTTTTTAGTTTTTTGGCATCATATTCGAGTTGCAGGCAGAGCGACGGCACGACCATTTGATAACTGAACGTTGCCAGGATCATAGAGAAAATGCCTAAGCCCTCGCTCCAGGCTGGACGGAATGCGAGATTGGCCATGTTTATGTGCCCCGAACCCAGGCCGACGAGGGCAAAATATGTCGCGACAAGGCCGATCATGAACATAAAGTTTAAATTTCCGACAATCTTTGCGCCAAGCCAGATCATCGACCCGAAAATCACGGTGAAAATCACGCAGCACGCCTCATAGCTGAGTGCCGTCCCCAAATGGGCTTCAACCTGGTTCCCGATGAGCTGAGCTCCTCCTGCCGTATAGGCGATAAGCGAGGTGTAATTCATAAAAAGGTAGACAAGAAGGGCTAAAATCCGGGTTCCGTTGCCTACTAGGGTTTTCGAAAGAGAAGAAAAGTGGGTTTCATTTTTGATCCAAAGAGTCGCTTCGACAAGGAGAAGCCCCGTGTAAGTCATAAATACCCAGCAAAGAAGGACGCCGAAAAATGACAAGACAAAACCCGCTCCCGCCGTTTGAACCGGCAGAGCGAGCATTCCGCCTCCGATGCAGGTTCCTGAAACGAGCAGCGTGACGGCCCAAAATGAACTTTTGCCGGATGCGGTTTTTTCTTGAATTCCTTCGATATCGGGCTGCGTTAGTGTTGTAGAACTCATGGTTGTTGACTGCTCTTTTATTTTAATTGGTTAATTTGCAAAATTCTTTGCTGCCTGCAAAAACATCCTTACTGTGAATTTCAATACCGGTCAAAGGTTCAAGCAGATTTTGAATGAACCGAAATGTTTCTTGATCTTCGTCAAGCAGGGGGTTGTACTCCACCAGCTCGAAAGCTGCAGGAGGGTGCTTTACGAAAAGCCCCATTGCGGCGATCGCCTCGTCGGCGTGAACTCCATTTGAAACCGGTGTTCCCGTCCCTTTGACAAAAGCGGGGTCAACCATATCGAGGTCAAAACTCACCCCGTACCCGGCCGTTTTTCTGGATAGATTATTGATGACCTCGTCAAGTATGGACTCAAGGCCTTTTTCGATAACATCTTCAATGAAATAGATCGTCACTCCCAGCTGTTTTGCCAGCTGTAATTCAGGGTCCTCAAAGCTTCTAATGCCGATTAGGGCTGTATTTTCGGGTTTCACTTTGGGAGCGGTGCTTAAAATTCCGGTCAACCGCTTGTCGCCATATCCCATCAGCGCCGCCAGGGGCATGCCGTGGATGTTGCCTGATTCGCTGGTTTTTTCCGTATGCATGTCCATATGGGCGTCCATCCAGATCAGACCCAGGTCTCCCAGGTCGCGGTAACCTTCGGCGGCGCCCGACCAGGTGCCAAGAGCTGTGGAATGGTCTCCGCCAAAAGAGAAAAAGAAGGAGATTTCCTTTGCGAGGTTCATCGCTTCTTTGGCAAATTGCCGGTTGATATTTGCGATGTGATCGAATTTGTTTTTGGGAATTTCGTCGGGGACTAGAATTTTCCTCCAATGCAATTTTTGACAATCCAGGTGTTTTTTTAAAAATTCGGGAGCTGCTCCGGAACCAAATGTCCCTGCGCCGATTCCCGATCCCAAACCAATACATGGATAGATCATGGGTCATACTCCTGATGATTTCGGCATTGTACAATACCGAGATGATGAAAACTCTATAAGAGAGTACTACAACTGAAAGTTTAAAGGGAATAAAATAATTTTTTTTAATAGAAAATAAGGCACTTTTTTGTTATAAATAACAATTATGATTCTTTCCGGAGATAAGTTAGCAGGTATTTATTTATTAATCGTCGCTGCCCTTTGGGGGTTGACATTTCCCTTGATTGAACTGACTGTTGGGGAGATCGATCCCTATTTGTTTGTTTCTCTCAGGTTTTCGATTGCAGCGCTTTTTGTGCTTCCCTATTTTTTGAAAAACCTCAGCAAAAAGGCTATTATGGTTGGAGCTGCTTTGGGTGTGATACATTCCGGAGCCTTTATATTCCAAACGATAGGCCTTCAGACCCTAAATGCTTCCCGGGCTGCGTTTCTTGCTGGAATCTATGTACTGATGATTCCGTTTATTTCCCCTTTTTTAAAGATGGGTCGTCCCGGGCTCAATGATTTTATCAGCGCGGTGATTTGTGTCACGGGAGTGTATATCCTGACCGGCTGCAATATTGGCGGTTTGTCCATTGGAGACAGCTGGATCTTTATTTCTGATTTTTTCATTGCTCTGTCCATCATTTATATTGGCAAGCATTCCCAGGATGACATGGATCCGTATATGCTGGCCTATGGTCAAATCGTGATGACCGCGCTCTTTTCATGGGTGCCGACGCTTTTTCTTTCCGAGTTTCATTTTGCGGCATTGACGATCCCTTCGGTCCTGATATCCCTTTTCATCTGCAGTTTTCTAGCGACGATATTGGCGATAAGGCTTCAGTCGAAATATCAAAAGTATGTGTCGATCCAGAGCACGGCTCTTATTTTCAGTTTAGAGCCGGTGTTCGCCGCGATTTTCGATACTCTCATCACAAGAACCCCTCCGAAGATCACAACTTTAATTGGAGGGTTGATAATTGTTGCAGGCGTTGTCTACCTAGAGCTGTCAAAGCAGAAGACCCGCTCCGTCCAGGCATGAACAAAGCTTTATTTTCTTTTAAAGTTCAGATATTCTTTAATGTATGGGATCTGTGATTCGCGTTTTAAAAGACGATGTTATCAATAAAATAGCCGCCGGTGAAGTGGTCGAGAATCCCGCGTCGGTCGTGAAGGAGCTTGTCGAAAACTCCCTAGACGCCGGGGCAACCGACATTGCCATCGAGATCAAGGGGGGCGGCCGCCAGCTGATTCGCGTTACCGACAACGGCTGCGGAATGAGTCCCGATGACGCGCTCCTCTCGGTAAAGAGGCACGCGACATCAAAAATTTCCGATATCGACGATCTCAATCAATTAAATACAATGGGATTTCGTGGAGAGGCAATGGCTTCAATCGCCTCCATTTCCCAATTCACACTCATTACGGGGCAGGGGGGCGGCTCGGGACCCCTTATCTTTGTCAACGGGGGAAAAGTTGTCAAACACGCTTCTGTCGCTGCCTGCAGGGGAACAGTCATTGAAGTCAAATCGTTGTTTTTTAATGTCCCCGTTCGGAAAAAATTTCAAAAGTCCCCCGCCCGAGACAGTGCGGAGATATTTAAAATCGTCAGCACAATGGCGCTCGGCAATCCTGGGGTAAAATTTCAGCTCATCCGCGATGGGGAGACAGCCCTTGCGGCCCCTGTTTTGGATGGATCGTGCGAAAAACAGCTTCAGGAGCGAATCTCCTCAGTGCTGAGCCGTGATTTTTTAACATCTTGTCTGCCTCTGAAAAACGAAAGCATCGAGGGATTTATCGGCAATCCTTCGACAACCAGGCAAAACCGCCTGGGACAATACCTTTTCATCAACAGGCGGCCTGTCATTTCTCCGCAGATTTCCCGGGCTGTCAGCGACGGCTACGGCACGACCATCGCTCCAAAGAGATATCCGATTTTTGTCCTGCATATGACTATGCCCGGCTTTGACGTCGACGTCAATGTCCATCCCCAAAAAAGGGAAGTGAGGCTTCGGGATGAAGAAGGGGCGACCGGTCTGGTCAGGGAAGCTGTCAGCAAAGCTCTTAGAAAAAAAGAGTCTAAAACGATGTGCGTTTCTCCCAAATTCGCTTCTTATACTCCGCGCTTTGAGCCGTCTCCCAAGGTTGAGGAAACCGTTTGCGCTTATTCCGCGCCTCACGAGGTGAACCATCCCGAATTCGATTTTGCCCTGCCTGCCGCGGAAACTGAATGCATCCGTGTGATTTACACCCTCCCCGGGTATATTCTTGCGGAAAAAGGGGGAGAACTTTTCATCATCGACCAGAGGCGTGCTCATCATCGCATCTTGTTTGACAAGCTGACCAAGAGGGAAGGATGCCCCTCGGAAAGATTATTGATTCCCCTGCGGATCGAGCTTGCAAAGATTGAAGCGGAAACATTGAGGGAGAGTCTTGTCCTGCTTAAGGCACTGGGTTTTGAAATCAGGGAATTCGGGCCTCATGTTTTTGTTGTCGATTCTTGTCCTCCGAGCTTTTCAAATAAGGATATTCCGAGTATGATCAGAGAATCCCTTGAGGATCTTCGAGAGTTTCCGTCGCTCTCTGCTGCGCAAAAGAATATGCTGGCTGTTAAAATTTCTCTAAAAGGGGCTGTTTCGAGCCGCACGCGTTTGGGACAGGCCGAGGCGGAAATGCTCGTGAGGGATTTATGGAAAACAACATCGCCGGATCAAAGCCCGAAGGGGTTAAAAATTTGGGTGGAAGCCACCCCCGAAGCAATCGGCGGATTATTGTGAGGAAATAATGGATTATCAGAAACGGCTTTACGCTTTAGGAGAAATCCTCGAGGAAGACTCTGTCGACGGCATTCTGATTGAAGAGCCTATCGACATTTATTATTTGACCGGCATCGAGCTGTCGACCGGCCAGTTGATTGTGCACAGTCGAGGAACTCATCTCATTGTCGACGGCCGCTATTACGAGGTCTGTTCCGAGGTTAACTTTCTTAATGTCGTCCTTTGGGATCCCGATGTTCTCTACGACCTACTTCTTGACGATTTGTCCCACATCAAAAGCTTTGCTTTTGTCAGCGAAAAAACTTCCTATCAGCGTTATACCGACCTTCAGAAAATTGTCGACAGAGTCTTGCAGGAATCCCCTAAACGAGAGCTTGAGCTGATGCCTTGCGATGATTTTGTCCTTCAGCTTCGCAGCGTGAAGAATCCCGAAGAGGTGAAGTCGTCTGGCTGAAGTTGCCGAGCTCGGATCGAAAGGTTTTGATTTTATTTGCGACTACCTTAAGGAAGGCGTTACCGAGCTGGAAGTTGTCAGGGAGCTGGACATTTTTTGGAAAAATCACAATGCCAAGGCATTTGCCTTTGATCCCATTATCGCCTTCGGTTCCGGAAGTTCCATGCCCCATTACCACCCGACAAACCGAAAGCTTCAAAAGGGGATGCCAGTTTTAATTGATATCGGAGTGACGCTCAATCATTACCATTCGGATATGACCCGCGTTGTTTTCTTCGGGGAGCCCGATCCTAAAATGAAAGAGATCTATGAGATTGTCAAAGGGGCTCAGGAAGCGGCCCTTAAGATATGCAAGCCGGGAACCCGCGCAGGCGATCTCGATATGGAAGCGCGCATTTGGATTACCGACCGTGGCTACGGAGAAAATTTTAACCACGGTTTGGGGCACGGCATCGGCCTCGAAGTGCATGAGCTTCCGGTGATTCGCAGCGCTTCTCAATACGGTGCGCTTGTTTTGCAGCCGGGAATGGCGATTACGGTCGAACCGGGCATTTATCTTCCCAAGTTAGGAGGCGTTCGCATCGAAGACACCGTTATTATCACCGAAGAAGGGCCACCGCAACCTCACCAACCGCCCCAAAGAACTCAAAGTGCTCACACCTTAACCTTGAATTTACGCCGCCCAATGTCATTAAACTTGAGGGTTTTTAAAGCGTCCCACAATTCTTTGTTTTTCCATTCCACCTTGTAAATACCATTGGTGTAAGTCAAGATCAAAAGATCTTTTATTCCATAAGTTTTCTCCAGGGGGTTGGGAAAGTGACTCTTTCGAGCGTCACCTTCCTGGGTTTGTCCTGCTCCACTACGAAAAAAAGAGAGTCGGGATTTTTGCAGCGGAAGCCAAAGAATGGACTTTTTGCGCCAGGAAATTTGCAAAATGGGAATGGGTGATCAGATCGGGAGTTTCTTCATCGATTAATTTACAGGACTGCTGTAAATAATTCTTTTGAATTCTGTTCCAGAGGGATTCAACGACGACAGAGGAGGACATCTGTCTGACGATGCCGTCTGCCCAAAAGTAAATCGGCTTTGCCTGTTGTAATAAGAGTTGTCAGCTTTCTCCATTTAAGTGGATAGTTTGTTCTCGTTGTCGATAAACGTGTCTCGCGAAATTTGGATACATTTTTAAGAGCAATAACGCTCTGGTTCCAAGTAATTTTTTCCTCATACAAGAATATACCCGTTTATCTCATGTAATTTTTCCTCATACGCCAAAAAGTAGAACGCAGGATTGTCCTTAAAGGTTTCGAATAAAAAGGTCTTGTCTGAAAAATCCATATACTTAGGAGGAGGAAAAGGGCATTGGAAAGGGTTTTCGTTCACGTAAAAGTTGTCAGGATGACAGAGTTTGATCAGTTTTTGCAAAATTTTGATCGTAGCGCCGTTTACAATATTCTTCGAGCTATCGGCTTTAGTCAATTGGAGAATATGATCCGCTGTTTTTTTTATAGCGGTAAATTTTCTCCAGTCTCCGCTGAAAGAGTTGGAAATATCAAAGGCTGATTGGGCAAGGCCCTTATCTCTTAAGAGCGGGAGTCAATTCCTGCTCACCAAGTCGAGCGGCACAAGTTCTAAAGGGTCGAAATAGGAGAAAATATGGAAGAGGATTTCGGTTGGCAGGGGGAAGGGAAATATTTTTTCAGGATAAAAAACGGAGTTAACATTCACTATAAATACTCAAATAATTTTTGTAGAATTATATCAAAAAAGACTCTTAATTATCCACTTAAACTAAAGGGAAGATCGGCAGGTTTAAGTTTTCCTTTGCAGAGCATTTCCAGCGTAGCCGGAAAAAGGGTGTGTTCAACTTTTATTTTGAGTTTTTCATGGATTTCCTCATGAGATAGTCCGGGAAATTGAGAAAGATGCAGGGGCGCTGAAACTGCGATGGGGGTGCCGCAGTCGACGCGGCCATCGACGATATGAACGGTGCTGGCTACCGTTTTTTCTCCATTTTCGATAGCCTGCTGCACCGCGTCGACTCCTCGGTAGCGAGGTATTCCCTGACTGTCTTTGATGGTCAGGTCGGCGGGATGAATATTGAGGCCGGAAAATTTTTCGACGAAAAACGAGGGGGATATTTTCATAAAGCCGCTGTAGATGAGGGCGTTGATCTCAAGTTTTTCCAAATAGGCGGCGATTTCCTCAAAACGCTTTTGCCGATTTTCCTTTCCCTTGTAGGGTCCCGGGAAACATTTCCACGGCAGTCCGAATTCCGTTGCCAAAGTCTCAGCGCCGCTGTTTGGGTTGTCCGTGACGATCGCGGAAAACTGCAGGTTGGGATATCGCCTTTGGTTTTCAAGAAGAACTCGGGCATTGCTTCCCGCTCCCGACATCAAAATGGCGAGCTTGGGCTTTCCTTTGAATAAGTTTAACAGTTTTTCGGACATGTCGAGGCAGACTATGCCACTTTACAGGAAAAAAAGCTATAGAGGGAATTGCAAGACCAGCCATTCCTGTGAAAATATCCTTCACGGGTTAAAAGAAATAAATTAGCTGATTATATCTTTTAGGCGCACTGCCTAGTACAAAAAAATAAGCATCTTCTTTCTGCCAAAACTCTCAGAGAGCGGCCTTCAAATGAGGCTGGAAAGTCAAAACCCGATACTCAATGCCTATTGAATCTTATCCTCAGTGGCTTCGAAACATCTTGCCATATCGGAAAGCTCCGGCACTGAGATATCAACTTCAATACAGCACCCGATTATCGACAATATAAGTAGGAAAAGTAATAGTTTTTTAGTTTCAATAAATAACCAAAACTAATATAATAAAATAAATTAAAAATTAGTCTATTAAAATGTTAATTATATGAATATTGATTTGGAAAGTCAGGTCAATTCAAATAGATCGAGTTTCTTTGAGGATTGCGACCAAATACTTCGATACGGAAGTGTAGCAGTTGCTTTTATGGTGGCAGCATGTGTTATCAGTATGGAGATCTTTCGCCTTAGTGGGGACGAAATTCAGGGTGCCCGTCGGGATTTATTTTTGGGAGCTTTTGTTTTATGTTTTGCATCAGTTTGCGGTGGAATTATAAGTGCAGTGTCGCTGAGCTGGGAAAGAACATTCATTGCTGAATGAAATAGTCGACAGTCAAACAATCAGGATCAAAATTACCCCAAAGTTCGTTATAGAATTGTCGAAGATATGTTCGGGGGAATGGCTATGATAAAAAATTGTGGGTAAGGACAAGGTAATATTAGTTAGAAGTTGATAAGATATTATGAATATGTTCTTTTAAAAAAAAACTTTAATTATGTATAATATTTACTGTATTATGTTACATAATAGGTAGTATGTTCAAATTGACCCTAAGAAAAAAGATTTTTTTAAGTTATTTCGTTCTTTTTTCGGTATTTATGCTGCTCATGATCCCGTTTGCCGATGGTCTCGTGAAGCGGATTATCGTGCAGTCAATGGATGACCAGGCCTCTGAGCTTGTCCAAAAGATCCATAAGGCACCGAACGAGGAAGCTCTTGTCCGCTATTTGAAGGGGCAGAAACCGTTGATTTTTTTCAGGGTAGGAATCATCACCAATGAGCACAGAGTTTTATACGATTCGCACACGAAACGAGTCTTAGGTCCGGAATTCAACCAGCAGTTTGTCATCCACCACCCCGAGGTGCACGAGGCTTTTGAACATGGAACCGGATACCATGAGGAATATTCGGATATTTTGGGCCAGAAGTTCGCCTACTACGCAAAAGCCTTTGATTTCCACGGGAAAACCTTTGTGCTAAGGACCGCTTTTCCTTTTCAGTATGTTGAAAATCTGCTTAATGACTTTCAGGCCGGATTTTTAATGCTGGCCTTTTTGGGGCTGCTCCTCTTTTCCTTTTTGACATGGTACGCCATTCATCGGCTGACAAGGCCGATTGAACAGATTATTAGCGCCATTAAACCCTACGAGCAGGGACTTACCGCGACAATTCCTGAAATTTCGATCAACAAGGCAAATCCCAAAGATGAATTCGGCCGGCTGGCCCATACTTTGAATTCACTCTCAACGAGGATCCAGCGGCATATTGCCCGCCTGGTTGAGGAAAAGAATGAAAAAGGGGCCATTCTTGAGTCTCTTGTCGAAGGGGTTTTAGCGGTCGATAAAGAGATGAACGTCACTTATGTGAACCATATGGCTTTAGAACTTCTGGGATTGGAACGGGAAAAGCTTATGGGGGCAAATCTGCAGATTGCAGATCAGCCTGTGTGCGATGAGCTTCTTCTGGAGTGTCAGAAAGAAGAGGAGCCTAAGATCCACTCAGTACAGCTCGGAGAAGGGGCCAATGCCCGCTTCCTCGATCTCATCGCTGTACCGATCAAAGACAAGCATGGCATGGTTTTAGTCCTGCAGGACAAGACAACCTACCATAAAATGATGCAGATGAGAAAAGACTTTATCGCCAATGCTTCTCATGAACTTAAAACGCCTATTACAATCATTATGGGATTTGCAGAAACCCTGCATGATATGCCCGGTATGCCGGAGGAAAAACTCAAGGAAATTACCGGTAAAATTGTGAAAAATGCCGATAGAATGAACAACGTGATTCAGGATCTTTTGATTCTTTCAGATATCGAGAATCTGCCGTCGTCAAGGCTCGGAGAGGTCAATATGTACGAACTGGCGATGAATTGCCGTGAAACTCTTCTTGCAGTCTTTAAAGACGCAACTGTCAATGTCGTCAATAAGTTTGAGGAAGGGCCGTTTATCGTCTGCGATCAGTATCTGATGGAGCTTGCGGTCAACAACCTTTTCAACAATGCGGCGAAATACTCCGATGGTCCTGCAGAAATTACTGTGCGCCTTGGCCAGGAAGGGGGCTATTTTACGTTGTCAGTCTCTGATAAGGGAATTGGAATTCCTGAATCCGATATCGAATTTTTGTTCCAGAGGTTCTACACCGTGGATAAAGCCCATTCCCGCAAAATGGGGGGCTCGGGTCTCGGCCTTTCCATCGTCAAGACCATTATTGAAAAACATTTCGGCACGATCTTTGTGAAATCAAAAGTGGGCGAAGGCACGACATTTACGTTTAAGTTGCCAGAATGATCCCGACTCTGCTATGAAGTTTAAGTATGAGTGTCGATACAAAGGCGATTACCGAATCGGTATCTAAAGCCGTTCCTAAATTTCAGGAAGCTGTGAAGGAGGTCCACAAGGTCATTGTGGGCCAGTCCCATCTTGTCAGGAGCATGTTTATCAGTCTCCTTGCCGACGGACATTTACTTGTCGAGGGCGTTCCGGGCCTTGCGAAAACCATGGCAGTGAATACCCTCTCTAAAGTCGTCTCGTGCGATTTTAAACGGATTCAGTTCACCCCCGATCTGCTCCCCGCCGATCTGACGGGAACGACGATCTTCAATCAGCCTGAAAATAAATTTACCGTTAAAAAAGGCCCCGTCTTCACTAACATTTTACTGGCTGATGAAATCAACCGCGCCCCGCCGAAAGTTCAGTCGGCCCTTCTCGAGGTGATGCAGGAGCGGCAAGTGACCATAGGGGGCAAAAGGTATGAGACGGGAAATCCTTTTTTGGTTATGGCCACGCAAAACCCCATCGAACAAGAAGGGACATATATTCTTCCCGAAGCCCAGACCGACCGGTTTATGCTCAAGGTGCTCATCGACTACCCCTCGAAGGAAGAAGAAAAAGAGATCATGGCCAGAATGGGCAAAATATCCGGCCTTCCTGCCGCCGAGCCAAGAATCAATGGCGACGATATTCTTGAAGCGAGAAAGCTGGTCGACAAAATTTATATCGACGACAAAGTTGTAAGCTATATCTTGGATGTGGTCTTTGCAACGCGGAACCCTGAAGAGTACGGGGTGGACATCGAAGGGCTTTTGCAATTCGGAGCATCTCCGAGGGCCAGCTTGTCTTTGCAAATCGCCGGCAAGGCCAGCGCCTTTTTGGAGGGGAGGGGCTACGTTACGCCTCAGGATATCAAAAATATCGGACCTGATATTCTCCGCCACCGCCTCAGGCGCTCCTATGAGGCGGAAGCCGAAGGGATCACCCCGGAGGATATTTTGGAGAGAATTTTTTCCACACTGCAAGTTCCTTGAGATGGAAAGAGCAACAAAAGAAATCTTTGCCAGGATTGAGCAAATCGAAATTACCACAACGCGCCTTGTTGAAGAGCTTTTGGGCGGCGCCTATCGTTCCGCGTTCAAAGGCCGAGGCATTGAATTCGAGGAGGTGCGCGAGTATGTTTCCGGAGACGATATTCGAGCAATCGATTGGAATGTGACTGCCCGCATGAACCACCCTTATGTCAAAACCTTTCGGGAAGAGAGGGAGCTCACAGTCATGCTTCTTGTCGATATATCGGCTTCTTCGAGGTTCGGGTCAAAAGACCGCTTAAAGAGCGAGCTGATCGCAGAGATTTCTGCAACTCTTGCATTTTCCGCCATCAAAAATCAAGATAAGGTGGGCCTCATCCTGTTTTCGGATGAAGTTGAACATTACCTCCCCCCGAGAAAAGGAAAAAGGCATGTTTTAAGGGTGATCCGAGATATTATGGTTTACGAGCCCAGGCATCGAAAAACCGATATCGCCTCGGCCCTTCGTTTTCTTGGAAAAGTGCAAAAGCGGATGGCCGTTTGTTTCTTGGTTTCCGATTTTTTCTGCGAGTCTAATTACACTCAGGAATTGAAAGTGAACGCCAGGCATCACGATCTGATTTTGCTTGGCGTCAAAGATCCCTTGGAGAAGACCTTCCCTAAGCTTCCTCTTGTGACTTTGCGCGATTTGGAGACAGGGGAAGTTAGGGTACTAGACACCGGCGATGATGACGTGCAAAAGGGATTTAGAGAAGAAATTGAAAAAAAACAGGAGGCTCTCAAACAACAGGTCAATCGACTAGGTATTCAATTCGTCGAATTTGAGACTGGCAAGCCTTATGCGTCTGCCATCCGCCGCTTTTTCAAGAAAAGGGAGAGAATGAGGCGATGAGGCTTTTTTTACTACTGTTTTTTTTGCCCTTGTTTGTTTTTGGCGAGAATCTCGTCGACAGGACAGATCCCCCTTTAATGTTTTACAAAGAACCGGTTATGAAGGTTGATCCGGAGATTCAAAGCCGCTGGATGGACGGCCTGCCGGCTCTTAAAAAAGAAATTATTCGAAACCGCCGCCTTCTTGACGAGCATCAGTTTCCCCTTATACAAGCCGTGTTGGTTTTTTTTGCAGGACTCGCTCTTGTTCTCATTTTTGTTTTTCAAAAATCCCTTTTAAATCTGTTAAAAGGGCTGTTTTCCAAATCTCGGAAACCAGAAGAAATATCGAAGCAGGAGCTGGGCCGACTGGAGGGAATGGAAAGCTGGAGCGACCGTTACATCCACCTGGGCCATGTTGTGCGGGAGTATATGCAAAACAAATATCAGATCCCTGCGGTTTATCAGACAAAAGAGGAGTTGTTATTTAAGCTTTCCGAGCTTAAAACTGTGAATCGGGAGAGGCACGAGAATTTGCGGCATCTCTTCGATGAAATCGAGCGGGTTGTTTATGCGGGAGGTCCTCCAGACGAAGAAGAATACCAAAAATCGCAGAAGATTGTAGAAGATGTTATCAATTCCAAATTATGAATATTATGTTCCCATATTTAAGGAAACGATTAAAAATAAGCTTGAAGAGCTTAGCAAACAAAGTTTTTTGCAAAAAATTACCCGCATTGTTCAGCGGGTATTCAAGTACATTGCCGATTGTTGTCTTTTATCAGGAGGCATGTTCATTTGTTTTGGTTTTTTAAACGTCTCTGTTGTCTTGCTGGGAGGGGCGGCGTTTCTTATTAGAGCTATTTGTGCCAATGCTCAAACTCGGGCTATGAAACTGGAAAAAGCCGTAAGCTATTTAACTAAGGCATCATCTTTTGCCGATGGGGGAGAATATTACAAAGCAGTCGACGAGATCGAAAACGCGCAAAATATCTTGCCCAAAAGCGACATTTCCAATACTCAGATTTACCTCAATCAGTGTCTCAAACATCTTCGTCTTCGAGAAAAATGGAAAGCAATATCTGCGGCGAATCAGTTGATTCAACTGACACAGGAAGAAATTGATTATTTTTCCCGCCAAAGAAATATTTGGCCCAAGCTTATCGAGTATTTGCAAAGGCAAGTTCGATTCGGAAAAGCTGTCAGAGACCGACACGACATGGTTTCCCAATCATTGAATACACTTCTTATTTTTGAAAAAAGGGAGTTTCGATGTCTTTATCAAGAGCTTGAGGAGAAAGGGATTTTCCAGGATTTGACATGAATCGGGAATTTTCTTTAGAGGCGCTATTATTTTTCCGGTTTTGTAATTTCACTTATTGACAGTAAATTGATTACTCTCTACATATTTCGAAAACCTTTGAAAAAGTAGGGATTATGATTCATGATGCGAGTGATATTTACGCAGATGTTTATGCAAAAAAGCAAGGCTGCAAGGGAGACTTGGACGGAAAGAGATAGGGGCAACCTATCCTTATCCGGGAAGTTTTGTATCCCTTGCCAATGAATCCGTCACGACATTAAATGTTAAGGCTATTTATCGGAAAATGTTTGAGGAACTCAAGCTTTTCATTGACAATGCTCTAAATTAAAAGTTCAAAATATATATACCGAATTTTGACTTTTCTTATTATTCATAACGATGGACTTTTACTCTTCTCCGGAGGCTCTCTCGTAGGCGGCAAGAATTGTGTTGATGATGCCGGCGCGGACGGAAGAGTCTTCCATTTCGCGGATGCCTGCGATGGTGGTGCCTCCGGGAGAGGTAACCTGCCACTTGAGATCGCTTGGACTTTTTCCCGATTCCTTCATGAGTGTCAGGGCCCCTTCCCACATTTCCAGGGCAAGCTGCCGGGAAAGGCCTGAGGAAAGTCCCATCGCGATACCGGCGTCGATCATCGACTCGATAATCGCAAAGGCAAACGCGGGGCCGCACCCGGCAAGGGCTGTGAGGCCGGAGATCTGGTCTTCGTCAATCCAGTGGATGAACCCGAGAGGCGAGAGGGATTTTTGAACCTTATCCCGGATTGCGTCCGTGAGGGTTTCGGTTTTTACGAGCCCGATAACTCCCTTTCCGAAGGCGCAGGCTATATTGGGCATGGCTCTGACAGTAAGAACCTGTCCAAAGAGCCTCTCAAGCTGAGCGAGCGGGACGCTGCCGACAACGCTGATGACAATTTGATCTTGCGTCAGGTGGTCGCTCATTTGACTTGCGGCTTTTTCAATGTCTTTGGGCTTTACAGAAACAATGACAAACTCGCAGCCGGAAATGGCTTGCTGCAGATTTTTAAATCCTTCGGCTTTGATCTCGTCGGCAAGTTTTTCCACCTTTTCAGCGTCGCGATCGAAGAGATTTACCTGATGATGCTGAGCTAGTTTTTTGGCCATGCTGCCACCCATGGCGCCGCATCCGATAACGCAAAATTTCATATTTATTTCCTCACGTGATAGTTGCCTTCAACCACCCATTTATAACTTGTCAGCTCTTTTAATCCCATAGGTCCGCGTGCATGCAGTTTTTGCGTGCTGATTGCAACTTCCGCCCCCATGCCGAACTGGCTGCCATCGGTAAACCTTGTCGATGCGTTGACATAAACGGCCGCCGAGTCGACTTCATGCACAAAATGCTTGGCCCTTTCCTTATTTTGAGTCAATATCCCATCGCTGTGGCCGGTGCTGAAAGCGGTAATGTGGTCGATGGCAGCGCCAGCGCTTTCGACAACCTTGATTCCTAAGATAAGATCGAGCCATTCCGTACTCCAATCCTGCTTTTTGGCCTTTTGTCCCCATGATCTTTGCTTCTCATCGATGAGATCCCATGAAGCCTCATCGAACCGGAAGGAGACATTGCCTTCTTTCAACCGTTCCAAAGCCATCGGAACAAATGCCAAAGCGATTTCTTTGTGCACAAGCAGGGTATCTAAAGAGTTGCATACGGTGGGGCGTTGAGTTTTGGCGTTGTAAATGACTTCAAGAGATCGCTTAAGATCGGCCGACTGGTCGATATAGAGGTGGCAGATGCCGATGCCGCCTGTAATGACGGGAATCCGGCTGTTTTCCCTGCAAAATTGATGGAGCTTGGCTCCGCCGCGCGGAATGATCATGTCGACAAATTCATGCAGGTGTAAAAGCTCTTTAACCAGGGATCTATCGGGACTGGCTATAAATTGAATCGCTTCGGGAGGCAGGCCCGCTTCCTTCAAGGCTTTTTGGACGACGCTAACCAAAGCCTTATTTGTCCTGATGGTTTCCGAGCCGCCGCGTAAAATAGCTGAGTTGCCTGTCTTAATGGCGAGCGAGGAGACGTCGATTGTCACATTGGGGCGCGACTCATAAATGATTCCAAGAGTGCCGATGGAAACTCTTTGTTTGGCAATAACGAGGCCGTTTTCTAGTGTTTGCCGGTCGAAGCGTTCTCCGATCGGATCGCCAAGCGATGCGACTCGCTCGACATCGCTGCAAATTCCCGAGAGCCTCCCCTGAAGAGAGAGTCTGTCGATCATCGCAGCATTCAAACCGTTTTTTTTTCCTTCGTCGATATCTTTTTGATTTTCGGATAAAATCAGACCTTCTTCGGCATCGATATATGAGCTCAAAGCGATAAGTGCCTCATTCTTTTGAGAAGTTGAGGCCCTCGATAGGATTTTGGAGGCTTTTTTTGCCCTCTGTCCGATTTCTTTCATAAACCACTTAAATTCAGGTTCTCTATAAAGTGGCATCCTTATTGCTTACTAATAGTCAACTGCACCTTCCTAAAGGAAGGAGCTTGTAACTTTCGGTCGAAACCGACGCTACCACCTCAGTGTTGACATACCCGTATTAGCGACAGCAGACGCTAATAGCTGCAAGCTTCCGCAATTGTAAGGCTTTACCTTTCGCCATGGTTTAGTGCCTGAGACCGAAGCCGTTGCAAACCGATGCTTTAAAGCAAAAAAAAATTGTAACATGTTTAATATTTAACAACAAGAGGAGCGAGGTTTCCTCCCAGACTTGAAGGGCTGGGTTTCCATCTCGTCAGTTGGATGAATAAACCGGGGAAAGGTAACTACAGGCAGCAAATTTTCTTTTTTTCAAGGCCGACTAATTATAGAAGGACACTTTGCGATACGTATGATTGGAGTAACATTCGCCGCACAACGCCTTGATTAACAGAGAAGCTTCCGCCATGCCCTTAGTTGATCGGGGGTTACTCCCAATCCCGCCAGCCGGCTCTCGTCAATGTGCTCCAAATCCTCGAGGACGTCCTCTGCAAAACCATCACGCACCGCCTCTGGCACGCGCTTGTTGGCTTCCTCTCCCACAAACCTTCTCATATTCTCACCCACGAGCCCTTGCAGGATGACCTCTCTAACCACTTCTCTTCGCTCTTGTCGATACCGTACTCGGACTTCGTCAAAACCCATTGCTTTAATGGTGGAGTCATAAGCCGCGCATGTGCGTAGGTAGGAATAAACATACAAGTCTACCAGTGGTCGCACATCCTGCATTTCATAGATGGCGATCATCGCCGACATGTAGTCTTCGACACAAACATCACTGAATGCGAGCGGCACGAGGTTACCTCGGATAAGAGATATATTTGCAGCCAGACGAGCGGTTCGTTTGTTGACATCGGCAAAGGCCTGCAAGTAACTGATATGAACCAGCAGAAAGATACTCTGCTCATAGGGATCCTGAATATCCGCTGCCTTTGCGGCAATCTTCTCCAATTGCTGCTCGAGTCTTTTCGGGTCTTCAAAGGGAATGTAGGTTGACCCGCCGATACGCACACCATGTTTCCGAACCTTGCCTGCCTCCGCTGGCTCAAGAAGGCCATCGGAAAGGAGATAGTGCAGCGTGCATATCACGTTGCGGCTGACTTCTAGTTTCGGCGCGTTGTCGACAAGATAACGAATGGCCTCTTTGTGATTCAGAATCATCGCCTTCTCCTCATCAAGCTTTCCCTCAGCGGTATCACCGTGAAGAAGTAAACGTTCTGTATCAAGAAGCGAGTAAGTGTTGCCCTCAAGACGTGAGGAGTTATAGGACAGGTCAATGATAAGCCTGTTGAAGATCTGATGTGCGTAGGTCCCCGCAGGATCCTGTCCATTGGCACGCTCACCCGATGCCAGCAGCTGCTGTCGCAAAGCTTCGGGTAAATAGTAGCTAGAGTTAGGCTGATAACAGTTGAACCAGCCGTCTGCATATGCGACCGGCTGCCGCTCGAATAAGGGCTTCTTAAGCTCCTGAATAGCTTTCAAGCTGCCGGAACTAAAACAACTACTCACCTTATCGGCGACTTCTTCCGATCGACCAGCCGCAAGGTACTTGGTCCCTCGCTTCTGGCCGATTTTTTTTACTGCCCCCTCCTTGATTAAGAGACCTAACCATCTCCTGACCGAGCGTTCCTTAAATCCCTTGCCCAGTCGAAGCATAAGCTTAGGCAAACTGATGGGTTCAGATTCCAACCCTAGCTGCCTCAATACGGCCATTTTATTGTCACGCAAGCTCATTACGGCCACCTCAATCCTCTAATACGGCCATTTTAGCAAAGATACGGCCACTCTTCAAGTATTTTTGGCCGTATTAACCTCAAAATGGCCGTATCTTGATGAATAAAGATCGGGTAAGAGAACCACGTTGCCGTGGCTCTCTCCCCTAAGAACCGTATGTGAAAGTTTCCCTTCATACGGCTCAAGCATTTGTAAGGCTCTGTTTTAGAACCCGTACCCTATATTTTCTTTGTGACATTCACTGTGCGGATTCGCCGCCAATGATCCTTTGGGAAGTTGAAAAATGTCAAACCTTCCCGAATATTTTTCGACTATCTTCTTCAATCGCTGCTCTGCCTCCGAGAGATCCTCTGCTTGGTATATTTTTTTTCACTGCATCACAAAGCTCCTTTTTCAAAGCTTTTGTCGGAGAATGAAATGCCGCATTTTGCGCTAGATGAAATATGCAGCGCTGCCATGGAACAGAAGGCATTACACTCCTAAGAGCTGCTCGAAGGCCAGCATGATCGTCGCTGGTAATAAGCTTCACGCCCGTCAAACCTCTTGCGCATAAATCCTCAAGCATCTTCCTCCAGTGCACTTCTGCTTCTGATAGACTGCAAGTAATACCCAGAACTTCCCGATAACCTTTCTTGTTCACCCCAACCGCTTTGAGGATTGCCAGCGAACGGACGCTTCCTTCATATCTAACCTTTTCATACTGGGCATCCAAGTAAAGGTATTCGATTTGTCCAAGGAAACGAGTTTTAAACTTTTCAATTTCCTCATCCAAAATTTTCGAGCAGCGAGATACCTGCGTTGCTGAAATTTCTTTCCCGTAGAGCTCCTCAGCCATTTTCTTCATTTTCCGGGTCCCAACTCCTTGAATGTAGGCCTCTGCAAATACAAGCTTGAGGGCTTGTTCTGTGCGCTCTCCTTTCTCTAAACAGCTTGGATAAAACGGCTCGTCTCGAACCTGTGGCACCCGCAAATGCAACTCGCCATTTCTCGTGAGGAGCTTCTTATCCTTAAAGCCGTGTATCCGTTCACGGGGTAACTCTAGGAACGGCTACCGCCTCGCGCGCTACCCCACAAAAATAATAAAAATTTTATACGGCATAAAATAAGATTTTTATTATTATTCTGGTTGTTCAAAACCACTTTATAACATGAAGCCAACCTACGAAGAACTCTTTGAAAAGCTGAATAAAGCCTTGGAGGAAATTGAAATCCTCAAAAAGGAAAACCAGGCACTCAAGGCAAAAGTTAAGGAGCTCGAAGATAAACTCAACACCAACTCTTCGAATAGCTCTAAGCCCCCCTCGCAAGATCCCTTCAGAGCTCAAAGAAAGAAGGAACCTACGGGGCGTAAACAGGGAGCACAAAAAGGTCATAAGGGCCACCCCCGTCAACTAGTTCCAATTAATCAGGTGCAGTCGCTGCATAACATAAAGCCGGACACTTGTCCGAACTGCCACTCCCACTCGTTTAATTCGGAGGTGGTCAGAACGGATGTACGACAAGTAGTGGAATTACCGGACGCTCCTCCGGAAGTTACTCAATACAACATTCACACCTGTCAGTGTAGCGGATGTGGTAAGCATGTAAAGGCTGATATTCCCGAAGAAGCGCGATTTGGTTTTGGTCCCCGATTAATGGGTTTCGTCACTTCTCTTTCAGGAGAGTTTAGATTATCCAAACGTCAAGTCTGTGCTCTAATGGGCAGACTCAATATTCGGATATGTTCCGGCAGCGTGTGTAAAATCCATGTCCGAGCTAGTCAGATTTTAAAAGCACCATACGAAGAAATTAGGACACACACTCTAAATGAAGAACATATTTATGCCGATGAAACGAGTTGGAAAACGATGTCGGAAAAGAGATGGATTTGGGTCGGAAGCGGCAAGGAAACTGTGTTTTTCGCAATCAAGGCTTCACGCAGCAACAAGGCATTCCGCGAGATCTTTGGTTCTTTCAAAGGGGGTTTAACAACCGATCGCTATAATGCCTATAATTCGCATGAAGGTCTGCGACAACTTTGCTGGTCGCATGCAGATAGAGATTTTGAAAAGATTGCAGGCAGGGATGGATTTGATAAATGGATCGGGGAACGGTTGTTAGAGTGTAAAAAGTCGATATTCAATCTTTGGCATAGCTACAAAAACGGTGAGATTGCAAGGGACGAACTGATCGAGAAGATCGAAATAGGCCCAAAAGAAGATTTGAAAGTCCTCCTCAAAGCTGGTGCAATTCACAAAGAATGTTGCAATAAAACGAGGTCGACTTGCGCTGATTTTTTTGGACGGTTCGAGATGTTATGGGTATTTGCCTATCATGAGAATATCGAACCGACTAACAATACAGCCGAGCAACGTCTTAGAGGCGGAGTCATTTGGAGGAAGCTATGCTTTGGCTCACAATCAGAAGAAGGTGAGCGATTTGTCGAACGGGTGTTAACAGTTGGTATGACATTGAAGTTACGTGCTCAAAATTCGTTCGATTATTTTACCGAATGTTTTAAAGCATACATTCATGGCGGACAAGCGCCGCCGATATTTTCAAAATAGAAAACGGTTTCCTACGACACAAATTCACGAGGTAGTTCTCGGTTAACAAAACGTGTTAGAAGTTTACGATTCCCCCTGGGGGGGGGGTACCCCAGGGAAATTGCATGAAGAAATGATTTAACACTTTCCCGTCAAAATATTTATCATATACTGCTTATTCCAACCTGCTTTTGATCGCTTATTTTTGATACCTGCTTTTGTTTTCTTGTCTGCTTTAAGTAAATTCAAAGTTGATCGTCGAATTATCGAAAAATTTTCCGCACCATTATCTTTTCGAACTTTGCTTCCATCTTCTCCATAAGAAACATCAAGCTGCCAATGAAGTTTGTTTTCAATCGACCAATGACTTCTTATGGCTTTTCCTATTCTTTCCGCATCGCCCTTTATACTTGATATATAATACCTTAGCTCTACTGTCTCTTTCTCTTTTACAATCCTTGTGCTCCTTACACAAGCCAGAGATGATAAACCTTTCCATTCTTCCACTTGCGGCAACCAATCAAGATTCGATGTTACCCACACCTCTCTTTTCTCAAAACGATTTCTTGATTTTTCCTCCGTTATATAGTATTCACATTCAGCTTCTTCCGGCTTAAGGTTAAGCGCTTGATTAAAAAAATGTTCCGCTTCAGCGTATAAATTTTCCTGATTCCTCTTAAGTCCGAATACGTAATCGCCTCCTTTTTCGCGGATTAGAGATGCGATTGTTTTTTGGCAGCCAGCTGCATCTATTGTCACAGTAGCTTTTTTTAAATCCAACATCTCAATCAATAATGGAAATGCTGTTATCTCATTTGATTTGGCCTCAGTGGCCAATTGCCCTAATACAAGATCATTCTCGGCTGAGAATGCGCTTACCAAATGAATAGCTTGTGTACCGCAACTTTTAGAGTTGCAAATAGTCTTTCCATCCAAAGCTATGACACCTTCAACGGCTTTAGAAATTTTCTGGGTCCAAGAGAGGAAACATTTTTCGAATGCAACAGGGTCTACATAGCGGAAAAAACGACTAAAAGTATCATGTGAAGGAGTACCATTTTCTCCAATGCCGTACTGTTTAAGCCAGTCTTGGTTAGATTCGCCCCATAAGGCGACATCAACCCAGTCATCGGCACTACAAAGAACCCCGAGTATGGCTATAGTTAAAATATCGAATAACGGATATTTTTGATTTCTCGATTCCCTAGGATCAGGCAGGACGGAAAAGCTAATCATGATTGATGTCTCACTTATAAGATTTTGAGATGACATTATATACCTCCATTTTAAGAAGGTAAAGTCTTCAAAATCTGGCTTGACATGTCAAATCATTTCTTCATGCAATTTCCCTGTTTTTCTCACTAGCCTTGAGCATCGCTGCCTGAGCGTGTTATTAAATCTCTCAATGTAGCTTGTCTTACCTGACTCCTTTCCGACTGGGCGATGTTGTTCCCAAGGAAGGACTTCGTAGTAGATTGAGAACTTATCCGTATAAAAGACGGCTTTTTTTTTAAGTCCTCGGGGAGCTTCGCTAATAAGGATTCCGCTGCTTGCTTATTTCTTTTTCCTACATGCATAGCTAATACCTGTCGTGTACCTGAATGAAATGCGAGCCAAAGCCATATTGGATTTTTTTTCTTTCCTACATAGCTCCACTGTTCATCAAGCTCAAGTATAGCTACCTCAAACTCTTCTTCTCCAGTGACATCCGCATTCAAATCTTCTGGAAGATCTTCGATTATTCTGTTCATAAAATTCAAAAGCCAGGGCATGCTGACGTCAAAGATTCTACAAATACCTTCGAGAGAAACGCGTTCAAGCAATGCCTGTCTTACTCTTGATTTTGTCTCATCTGATATTATTTTTTGCTGAGGATCGATGACGAATTGCCTTCCACAAGACAAACACCTATGATTTTGCTTTCCACTGTGAATATGGCCGTTCTTTTTGATACTGGTGGATTTACAGTTAGGACAAGTGGGTGTCATTTGGGTCCTCCATTCGTTTTAGAAACAAAGGAAAACGCACAAGGAAATCAATGTCAATTCAAAAATTGAGCATTACATGTTATGGACCACCCTTTCGTGATACAGTAGAAAAAGAAAATGGGTTATCAGGAATCTTATTTCGTTAAAATTTTATTTCATCAACTTGTAGGTTGTTCAAATTAAGCTGGTTTTGTCATGAAACATTTAGAAAAAAAGTGAAAAACTTAACAGAATCATGCCGCTCTTGATTTTTCGTATTTGACTGATTCAAGAAATTCTTGATTAAGTCCCTGTCCCCAATTGAGATAAATATTTGGATTTTGATCAACTAATTGGGATAAGATGTCTATTGATTTGTCATTCAATGGGTTATACCATATCGACAAATAATTAAGATGTTCTAATTCTAACAATTCTTCTGGAAGATTCTCTATTTTATTAAAATCTAATGTCAACCCTCTCAGGTTCTTAAGATTTTTTATCTCTTGGGGAATCTGAGTAATCGAATTATTCATGACGCTCATATATTTTAGATTTGATAATTGAAAAATTGCTGTGTTTATTTCCTTTAACTTGTTGTCTGAAACTGAAAAATCTTCCAGGTTTTGGAGGTGGCGTATTTCATTTGGAATCTCTGAAATTTGGTTATTATCGAGTCTTAATGATATTAGTTTTGCTAATTTTCCTAATTCTGGAGAAATTTTCTTAATTCTATTATCCCGAAAATCTAGAAATTCTAGATTTATCAACCTAGAAATATCTTGTGGTATTTCTTTGATATTTAATTCATTAAGTTCTAGATTGTTTATCATCTGGATTGGTTTCATCGTAATTATCTGATAATTAGCGAATTTCTTTGTCAGAAAGTCCTTTTCTTTGATATTTACATTTTTATTTTCAAAGCAAATAACTAAACATAGGTTGTTATCTACATTTTCTGAGTGGTCTATTGGGAAGAGAATGAAATCTATGCCTATGGAGAACAAGTCGTATAAAATTTCATCAGCTTCTTGTAATATTGGCAGGTGTTCGGTCAATTGGTTATTAGGAATTTTTTCTTTATGTTTGCTTTCTGATATTTGGATTTCTTTTCTATTGGACCAAAATTCGGTTAGTTCTTCTTTGAATTCATCTACCAGATTTTCATTATTTAATAAGTTATCAATTTTATCAAATCGTCCTTCAACCATCTCATCAATAAGTTTCTTGAATATGTCATCCATAAAAACACCCTATAATTATTAACAGTAATTAAAAATATTATATATAGCCTCATTATAGCATAACTCTTAAAAACTAAAAAAATAAATTTGATTATAAATAATTTAAATTTATAGGGGTTTTTTAGCTCAGAATATATAAATAACTAATAATCAATTAGATAAATAAATCTATATTAAAAGAGCTGACAACTCCTTTTCAATCACTTTTCCCTGATATTGCTGTTTCTATTATTGTTAATTTTGATTTGATATTAACAAAATTAACAAAATTGATTAAATAAAAAATTTTAATTATAATTGTATTATAGTCTAAATCCTTACTATCATTAGTTTGGAGGTGGTTAATGCAAAATCCTAATAATATACAACCTACCTCAGCTGGCAAGCTTAGCAGGCAATTCAATAAAGCAACCAAAAATAAGTCAGTTCTTTCCAGATCCGGCCGAGCTGTCAAAACACTTTCCGGACCTGATTCTATCAATCTATTGGCCGGAGAGTCTCTTTCGTTAGGGGAAGAGTCTGTTTCTCCGACAGCCAGGCTGTTATCTTCTGATATTAAAATAGGGGTATCCACCCCCAAATCCAATGCCATAACCAGACAGGGGAAGGTTGCTTTGAGAAGAGGAGATCTCACTTTCATTGATGAAGATTTGGATGATTCTGATCGTTTTACTTTTTTAAATCAATTGGTTGAAGTAGAAAAAGAGATAAGTAATAATGATTTACAAATAACCAAAAATTTTCTGAATAAGGAAGCATCAAAGCTTGGGTTTGATATTAAGACGGATTTTATGGAAAAAGATATTATCGGAATTAGAATAGAAGACGATTGTATTTATTTTACTAAAAATTACAAAAAAGCAGACCTTATAATTAGTCCAGATGGATTAATTTTAGCGAAAAATGAAACACTTAAACAACACCTTATTACTGTTCTAAATAAAAATAATTTCCATTTTTCTAATGATATAGACCCCGAGATTAGGGAACAAATACTATCAAATATTTACTATCTCAATATTATTGTTGTGGGTGAGGAGAAATGGAATCGGGTCATCAGACTTATAGAAATGTATCGAGTTGTTAAAAAGGTTTCAGAAGTTAAGGAAAAACAAAGGAAGGTTGATTTTGGAAAACAACTAAAACTTCCTCCATTAATCGATCGAGATCTCAGAGATTTATATCCTGATAGAAAAGAATTCGATTTTTCATTAATTATAAATATAATGAAAAGCAATTATTATTTTACCAATATGGCTGAAATTATATCTATAATTTTAAACCATATTCTTGAATTAAAGAAAGAGTTGAAAGAGGAAGAATTACAAGAGAGATTAAGAGAAATTAAAAAAGAATTTCGCAATCTGCTAGATTTACGTTTTGAAATGAGTCAAAAAGATCAAAAAATTAACGATATCGTCTATGATAACACAACGTCCTTCCTTAGATTTCTTCTTAAGAAGGACAGAAAGTTCACAATATTATAATAATATTAAATTTATTTTGCCACTATCATAATACCTTTTTCATAAGTTATTATGATATACAAATGTAGTTTTCTTCCTTTATTCGGATGGTAAAATAAATTTCCATCTCCCTTAATTCCTATAGAATTATATTGATCCTTCATCTTGTCGAATAAGGCGCTGTCCGTTACAAACATTATCGAGTTTTTATTTTTATCTGTATAAGAACAATGTGTTATTTGTCCTTTCATAAGTGATATAAGGTCTCGAACCATTTCAGGCCGTGTTTCCTTAATTTCTTTCAGATCAAATTTTTCAAATTTTTCAAATTTTTCTTTGAAATTCTTCTTTAATCTCTCGGTGTTCGTTTGATCCTTATGATGAACTGGATTTGGAACTCTGGATTGATGATAAGGAGTTGTATGTGTGAAAGTTTTACCATTGAGATTGTCCTGTCCTGGCTGGTGATGGACGGGGATGCGAGCACCAACGCCTCGTTGAGGGCCTGGCTTGGATTGGGTGCGCTGAGGCCCCGATTTACTGTGCCCTATTTGAAAGCCTAGAATTTTCATAACCATCTCCTTGTAAGAGCTTTATAATTTTCTGTTATCTTAGTGTATTGTTAGCATTAAGATTATGCAAAAATTATATCAAAGAAGAATTATTATTATCAAGCATTAATTTTATACTAATCAATCTTTTGTTTTCATTATAACAAATTATTTAAATTTATGTAGTAAATAGTTTTTGTTTTAACTCTATTAAAATGGATTGTTTATTTGTTCTCTCCCTATGGTTTAAATTCTTCTTATCAGTAATCCAATAGTTTGGATATGAAAGACTTGTGGGTGGTCCATAACATGTAATGCTCAATTTTTGAATTGACATTGATTTCCTTGTGCGTTTTCCTTTGTTTCTAAAACGAATGGAGGACCCAAATGACACCCACTTGTCCTAACTGTAAATCCACCAGTATCAAAAAGAACGGCCATATTCACAGTGGAAAGCAAAATCATAGGTGTTTGTCTTGTGGAAGGCAATTCGTCATCGATCCTCAGCAAAAAATAATATCAGATGAGACAAAATCAAGAGTAAGACAGGCATTGCTTGAACGCGTTTCTCTCGAAGGTATTTGTAGAATCTTTAACGTCAGCATGCCCTGGCTTTTGAATTTTATGAACAGAATAATCGAAGATCTTCCATAAGATTTGAATGCGGATGTCACTGGAGAAGAAGAGTTTGAGGTAGCTATACTTGAGCTTGATGAACAGTGGATCTATGTAGGAAAGAAAAAAAATCCAATATGGCTTTGGCTCGCATTTCATTCAGGTACACGACAGGTATTAGCTATGCATGTAGGAAAAAGAAATAAGCAAGCAGCAGAATCCTTATTAGCGAAGCTCCCCGAGGACTTAAAAAAAAGCCGTCTTTTATACGGATAAGTTCTCAATCTACTACGAAGTCCTTCCTTGGGAACAACATCGCCCAGTCGGAAAGGAGTCAGGTAAGACAAGCTACATTGAGAGATTTAATAACACGCTCAGGCAGCGATGCTCAAGGCTAGTGAGAAAAACCCTTTCATTTTCAAAGAAAATTGAGAACCATATTGGCATGATAAAATATTTTATATGTGACTATAACCAGAGAAAAGCATTACAAGTTTAGGACTACCCTAAATCGCACCAAATTTGGTACAATTATATTAGAAAGGAAAACTTATTTATGAATGGCTCCAGGCCACCGAAAAAGATTGTTTCAGTTGTTTTCTACCGAGAAGAGACTGGTTCTGTGTAATGGTCCCCAAAATTAGGACCACATGCTAAGCTAATATCCTCCTGAAAATCGGAGGATAAAAATGACCCGTAAACGTAGGAAATTCTCAGCTGAGTTCAAGCTCAAAGCTGTAACTGAAATCTTGAAAGGAGAAAAGACCGCTTCCCAATTAGCAGGCGAGCTTGGTGTTCACCCCGTGGTTCTATCCGAGTGGAAAAAGCACTTTCTGGAGGTAGGACCTCAAATCTTCGAAAAACCTAAAAAGGCATCAAAGGTAAATCAGGAAGAGAAAGAAAAGGCCGAATTGTTCGAGCAGATCGGTCGACTCAAGATGGAAAACGAATGGCTTAAAAAAAATTGAGGACCTGGATTTAAATGACCGACGAGCCCTCATTGAACCATCTCATCCACACTTTTCTCAGAGAAAACAGTGTGAAATTCTCTCTTTGCACCGCTCTGGATTATATTATCAACCGGCAGAACCGGGTGAGGACACTCTCCGCCTCATGCGTGCAATCGATGAAGAATATCTTGAAAATCCTCACTATGGGAGGAGGCAAATGGGTGAAATAATGAGGGCTCGGGGGTTTGATGTGGGCAATAAGAAGATCAGATCACTGATGCGTCTGGTGGGATTAGAAGCTATTTACCCCAAACAAAACCTGAGCAAACCCAACAAAGAGCATAAAAAATATCCCTATTTGCTCCGTGGATTGAAAATTGACCGACCCGATCAAACCTGGGCAGGAGATATCACCTATATCCCACTTCTGCACGGCTTTGGTTACCTTTTCGCGATCATTGACTGGTTTAGTCGTTATGTGATCGAGTGGGAGTTGTCCAATCTACTAGATAGCAGTTTTTGTGTTGAAGCACTTGATAGAGGTCTTGTCGATACAAGACCCGAGATTTTCAACACAGATCAAGGGGTGCAATTCACAAGTTGCTGCTTTGTCGGCAGACTTGAAGAGAATGAGGTAAAAGTGAGCATGGACGGAAAAGGGCGGGCTCTTGACAATGTATTCATTGAAAGGCTCTGGAGAAGCGTAAAGTATGAGAACGTTTATCCAAGAGGATATGAGACTCTGAAAGAAGTCCGTCAGGGACTGAAAGGCTATTTCAAGTACTACAATGAGAGAAGGCCTCATCAAGGGCTTGATTATCGAACTCCAGCTGAGGTATATTTTGCGAAGTAGTATCCAAAGCGCCGGCGCGCGCTCCCCCCATGGGGGGAGCAAGGCTTGTGCCTTCGGATATGGAAGCGAACTAGTACTCTGAGGTTAGAGAAGAAAACTGTGAAATACAGAAAAAGGAACTTTTAACAACCAGAGGATGTTAGCTTAAGTTTTGGTGATTTTGGTCCTAAGGAAGGGACCCACCTCATATATTCTTTCTCGAATGCCCCTTTAATTTAATAAAATTAAATAGAGAATAGGCTGCTCACGTGGGCACGCGCATTCTATTCCCTTAAGTTTACAGCATTGGATCCTCCCCGAATGCTTACATATTCTTTATTTAGAACTTGATGTGGATTTCATTCATAAGATAACCATATTATCGCGATGGACCACTTCCGGTCCAAACGTATAGCCTAAAACTTCTTCGATTTTTTCAGAATGGGTTCGCTTGATTTTAGCGATTTCGTCGTGGGAATAGTTTGAAATCCCGACTCCCATAAGTCCTTCTTTCGTTCTAATTTGTATGAGCGCTCCGCGATCGAATCTGCCTTGAGCCTCTGTGATGCCGATAGGAAGAAGGCTGGCTCCGCCGGTCCTGAGTTTGTTTGCGGCCCCTTGATCCACAAAAACTTTTCCCTTGGGTTTTTCTGACAAAAGCCACCGTTTGCGGCTTTCGCGGGGAGACTCTGTCGCGGCGAACCTTGTGCCGGCCGTTTCCCCTTTGGCGAGTTTGAGGAGGACGTCGGGAAGATCCATGGAGGTGATCTCTGTCGGGGTGCCGCTGTGTGAGGCAAGCTGGGCAGCCTCGATTTTGGTCGCCATTCCTCCGGTGCCTAGCTTTGTCGACGTGTTTTTTGCCGCTTCGACAACTTGATCGTTGATCGTTTTGACAAGGGGGATCATTTTCGCGTCGGGATTGAGCCTCGGGTCTTTGTCGTAGAGCCCTTTTTGATCGGTTAGTATCACGAAGAGGTCGGCAGCGATCATGTTGGCGATATGCGCGCCGAGATTGTCATTGTCTCCCACAAGGCTTTTCTTGTTGGCGACGGTGTCATTTTCATTGACAATGGGGAGTAGGGCGTGGTCAAGCATGGCATGCAGCGTGTCGCGGATGTTGAGGTAGGCCTCTCTGCTTGTAAAATCGCTTCTGGTGAGGAGAATCTGCCCTACATGGATATCGTGGAGTCCGAACAGCTCGGTCCAGATTTCCATCAAGCGCACCTGCCCTACCGAGCAGAGCATTTGTTTGGAGGGTACCGATTTGTCCTGTTTGTATTCGGGAATGACCTCCCTTCCGGCTGCCAGAGCGCCCGATGTGACGAGGACGACTTTGACCCCCTTGCTGTGCAGCCTCGCCACCTGTCTGGCGGCCTCGAGCATTGCGGGACGCGACAAATTCAGCGTTCCTTTCGTTAAGGTGCTGGTGCCCAGTTTGATGACGATTATTTTAAGACCTGACATTTTTTCACAGTTTATTTATCATTATCTTACCAAAACGGAGGAGATTGCACCATGATTACCTACGATGATTTTACCAAAGTCGATATTCGGGTCGGAACAATTGTTGACGTTAAGGAGTTTCCGGAGGCCAGACGGCCCGCTTATAAATTGAAAGTGGATTTTGGGGAGGGGCTTGGAGTCAAAAAATCTTCGGCCCAGATTACCAGGCATTATCAAGTTGATGATCTTGTCGGGAGGCAAGTCATTGCTGTTGTAAATTTTCCGCCCAAGCAAATTGGTCCTGCGCTTTCTGAAATTCTTGTTTTAGGCTTAAGCGATGAGGAGGGAAATATTGTCCTTTTAGGCCCTGACAAGAAGGTTCCGAACGGCAGCAAGATGCATTAATTGGAGAGTTGTGGTAAGCCTAAAAGAATGGAAGATCAAGAATGGCTGCTTAAATTATCCAGAAGAGTCGGGATTGCCATCTATATTCTGGCAAGCTTCATTTTAACTCTCTACGCTCTCGGTATGATCTTCACCTCAGGCTTTCAGATCTACCAGTCTTTAAAAACAGGTCATTCGCTTCTCGATTCCATGCTGGACGGAGTGAGCCTGCTTGTCATATCCATCGCTGTTTTAGATGTCGGAAAATATTTTTTTGAAGAAGAGGTTTACCGTTCCAGGGAACTGAGGACCGCCAAGGAAGCCAGAAGGACGCTGACCAAGTTTTTGGTGATCATCCTCATCGCTATCTTGCTTGAGATTCTCGTGTATATCTTCGAATCGGGAACAGAACATATGGCAATGCTCCTCTATCCCGCAATTCTTTTATTTGCGGCAAGCTTTCTTGTTATTGCTTTGGGAATTTATCAGCGGCTTAGCATCTTTACGGAAAAAGAAGACCTAGACGATTCAAGGTAATACATCCAGGATGCTTTTGCAAAACAGCGGCAGGTCTTTGGGCATCCGGCTTGAGACCAGGTTTCTATCCACCACGACAGGTTCGTCCGACCAGTCGGCCCCCGAGTTGATGATATCGTCTTTAATCGTGTGGTAAGAGGTGCACTTCCGCCCTTTTAAGATTCCTGCTGATGCCGGAACCCAGCCGGCGTGGCAGATAAAGGCAACGAGCTTTTCCTGCTCATCGAATTTGCGGGTCAGGTCGAGGGCTTTCGGCATGGCCCTCAGTTTGTCCGGAGCGTATCCTCCCGGTATGACCAGCCCTTGGAAGTCATCGGCGGACATATTTTGTATCGCCACTTCCGACTTGCAGGGGTATCCGTGCTTGCCTGCATATTCCGTACTGGATTCGGGACCAGCAACATGGACCTCGTACCCTTCTTCGATTAAACGAAGGCGGGGGTAATGAAGTTCCAGCTCCTCATAAAGGTGATGGACGAAGATCAGAATTTTTTTATTATGTGGCATAACCGCGATAGTGTCAGATTGCCCATTTATTTACCAGAATCTTTGGTTGTAGATGGTTTTGTAGAGGCGGCGGCCGGTGGGTCCGCGATAGCCGACATCGCGGAGCCAGGCCGACATCGAATAATTCCATCGCTTGCGGCAGCTGTAGGTGTAGAAGAAATCAAGAGGCATGCTGATGCCTATTCCCTTGTCGAAGTAGGTCTCGCCATTGACCATGTCGTGGCCGTTTGTCCTGGTATACCAGCCGAAGAGTTCCAAACCGTTGGAGAAATAGCGGGTGCACTCGTAGCGGATGCCTACGTCGCGGGCAAGGAAGCGGCCGATGCTCATCTTAAAGTTCGTCTGCCAGTCGCGAAGATCGTAGTAGAGGTCGACGAAGTATTGCAGGCCGGTGAAAGGAACATAGGTGGGCACAAAACCGTCGAACTTGCGAATGGTATTTGTAAAGCCGAGTCCTGTAGTCGTCCGTTTTTTCAGGAGCGCGGCTTCAAAGCCGACGGCAAAGCAGCTGTTTACAGGATAGTAGAGCACTTCGGCAGCGGCGCCAACGTAGTTTTGGGCAAAGTAACCAAGCGACAGCTGTCCAAACCAGCCGTGGGATAAGTTGACGCTTTTTTGCAGATACAGCTGGTCGAAAGTGATTCCTTTTTGTTGAAAATAACAGACGATGTCTGTGTGGACATTGATGAGCTGCGAGGGGTTTAACCTGTCGATTCCGATCATGTTTTCCAGTTTGGTGATGCCGATCCATCCCACTTGGAACTGATAAAAAATATCATAAGGGAGATAGCCGCAAGCTCCGGCGCTAAGGCCGAGGGCGTACTTGAATTTTCCCGTTGTGCTGCCGAAAAAGGTGTGAACTTTTGGCAGCAGTGTGAAACAAAAGAGGGACCTTTCCTGTTTAAACAGCTGCTGCGTTGCGCATGCGGCCGGTGTTTGCACTTCCCGCTCAGGGCTGATCAGGTCAAGTTCCGAGTCTCCGATGCAGCGGTTTGCATACATTTTGAGAAAACAGCTGTGATAATGATATTCCTGAATGGGAAATCCCTCGGCCTCGAGAACGACGACGAATTTGTCGATGTTTGAGGGAGCGAGGTTTCCGAGGATATGGTTGATGCGGCATCTTACCTGACTTTCAAAAAGATAACGGCAGTTATAGATGTTTAATCGGAGGACTCTTCGGCAGCACTCATCCATCGTCAGATAGGCTCCCAATAGCTCAAATCCTTGCTCTCTTAAGGCGTAAACGAAGTCTTGCACCACAACTTCTTCCGGCCTCAGCCAGCCGATGCTTTGCGTATTTTTCGGGGCGATATATGGCAGGGGATTGTCGATTTTAGGAAGCAACCCTTGAGTCTTTCCAAAATTATAGTAGGTCGAGAGTGCAAATGAATACTCTTCTCCGCGGACATAACTGGCCATAAGGTCGAACGTATTCCATAAACGGTATTTGAATCCGTAGTTGACTTTGGATTTTTGGCTTCTGCCGTCAGGGTGGGGCTCTCTTTCGGGATTTTTATAGTCGATCGCGTCATATTCGATTGTCAGCGACAGGTTTCGGAAAGGCGAGCACCACGACCTGCCGAAAGGATACCAGAGCAGTCCCCCGAACCACTGTTTGATGCGGCCGCTGCCGTAGCCGACGCTGATTTCCGCGTTGAATTCGGGAAGGACCTGGGTAGCGACGATATATTGCGATTCAAATCCCTTGGTTCCCAGAAAATCGTCCCATCCAATAGAAATTCCGGGAAGAATATAATCGGAGTCTTCGGGGCGTATCAGGGCCAGTTTTAGATTGGCTCCTTTGTCGGAAAATTCTCCAAAGCCCATATGGCCGAAAACAGGGTCTAAAATGCCGCAAAATACGCGGTAGTTAGCAGTGACCTCGAGATTTTCATAGATCTGCGATCTAACATTCCAGTTTCTGTACGGAGGGACTTTGGAAAAACCCAGTCCGATTTCCCCATCTTCGCCCATCAACGCGGAGGGCATGTTGATATACCCTCCCTGAAGAGTGTTATTGTAAGTTGTGGGATAGCGGTATTCTAGCTGCCGGTTGACCCAGTCGACGATCATCAGGTCCCGCATGAGTTCTTCATTGGCCGGAAGATAGGCGCAGCCAACAAACAGGAAAATAAGTAGTAATGATTGGACCAGCTTCATGAGAACTCTAAAAATAACTCATCAAGCATAACAAACTAATTTCAGAATGCCTACTGAAAAAGGTAAGCATTCAGCCATTGCCGTGAATTTATTATTTGAAAAATTTCAACGCGGAGGCGCTCAAAACAAATTAACGATGAAAACGATTTAACGATAGGAACGATAAAAGAAAAAGATTGAGATCTTGATTGATTATCCTTTATATCGTTACATCGTTCTTATCGTTTGTTTTGTCTGGCCCGCTTTTCTCATAGATACTCCTGACATTTTGACATCCTTTAGGCGTTGTTGCATAAATCACCACTGAGACCACCGAGCTCACTGAGAGATTATGAGAGAGGAATTAAATGATTAGACGCCTAATCCCATTTTTTAGAAGTTTTACATTGAAATTGATGAGCAAACCTCTGCCACCACCATTATGCTTAAGATAGGATAGAAGTTGGGCCTCATGAACAGGCAAGAGATTGGCCACAGATTTTATCTCCAAAATAACCTTATCTTCCACTATCATATCGATCCGGTAGCCTGAGTCTAGCTTTTTATCACGATAAATAATAGGTACTGGTATCTGCCGGTTAACTTTCAAACCCGCAAGGTTCAACTCGTAGCAAAGACAAGTTTCGTATGTCGATTCAAGCAAGCCTGGACCTAATCTTCGATGAACTTCAATCGCAGCACCTATGATTTCCCCTGTTAAAAGGTCATTTCTTTTTTGGTTGGCTTCTTCAGTTGTGTGGGTACTAGTCATCTTTTCTCCAAAAAGGGCGAATGCGAGCTTGCCGACAAATACCTAATACTCTAATTTTTAGTTGCAACAAATTGGAGGATCAAGATGAAGGCAAAATATCGCATTCGCAACTGGAACGACTATAACAAATCTCTTATTCAAAGGGGAAGCATAACTGTTTGGTTTTCTGAAGATGCTATCAATAAGTGGATGGCTCCAAAAGAAATAGGAAAAAAGGGGCGTCCAAAACTCTATTCTGATGACGCTATTCTCACCGCGCTCATTATTCGATCGGTTTTTCATCTTCCATTGAGAGCACTCGAAGGATTTTTGACATCTCTTGTTATGATTTTATCTGTTGGTTTATCGATTCCTTCTTATACTCAAATTTGTCGGAGAGCTAAGTTGTTGGGGCAAGAGTTGAAGAAACTTTCGAAAAAAAAGTCACCAATATTGTAATCGATTCAACCGGTTTGAAAGTGTACGGAGAGGGTGAATGGAAAGTTAGGCAGCATGGAATCAGTAAAAGGCGAACATGGAGAAAGCTCCATCTGGCAGTCTGCCCTGACTCTCACGAAATTATTTTCGAAATTCTTACTGAAAATAACGTTGCAGATTGTGAAGTGTATCCAAAACTTCTCGAGGTAATGCCGAAATCAGTTAAGCGCACATATGGAGATGGGGCTTATGATACTAAGCGATGCTATGCTGCAAATGTAGTTCACGGCTCAATTCCTATTATTCCACCCAATAGGAATGCTGTTTTTCGAGAAAACATATCTCCTTCTTGGAAGATGCGGAATATCAGTTTGCTGGAAATTTCAGGTTTAGGAGGTGATGATGATGCAAGAAAATTATGGAAAAAGTTGAAAGGTTATCATCGTCGATCACTTGCAGAAACAGCCATGTTTAGATTTAAACGATTCTTTGGAAATGATTTAAGAAGTAGAACTCTGGAAACCCAAAGGGCTGAATCAAGGGCAAAATGTGAAGCACTAAATATAATGACAAAGCTGGGAATGCCTGAAAGTGAATTAATAGCAGCTTAAATCAAATCTCTCATATTCTCTCTGTGCGCTCTTGTGAGCTCTGTGGTTAATTACGCAACAAAGCCGGGACGACTACTTAGTTCGAGCAATATACTCCCAAATAATAATATTCTATTTTAATTAATTATTTTATAATACTTAAACTATTGACAAAATAACTATTTTTGTAATATGCTAATATAATTGTAAAATTAGGAGTAATTATGATAAGAGATATAAACCAATCATATGCTATTACGAAGGACTTAGAGGCGCTTTCCAGAAAAGATACTGATTTGATTATCAAAGACTCAAAATCTTTTTGGGCTATATTTTGCAAAGCCTACAGCGATTTGCCTAATACAGATAAGGGGGATTCGGCACGTTTTACAGCAACTATTTTAGATAACAAACTCACTATAAAAGGGAATAAAAGTTCAATCGAAGCTATCAAGAAAGTTATAGAGTTCATAAGGAAAAGTTTTGAAAGAGATTATAAGGATAAGCAAGAGTCAACATTTATTCTAATTCCTGATTATGGTAACTACTTCTATCGTCGACCATCTCGTGACCCGATTCATTTAGATGATCAATATAAACATTATTATCCTGATTCTATTACAAAGCAGTTGTTTGACCAGTCTATTAGTCCTTGTATGAAAGATTTTTCTCGATCCCTCGGGGCTATTTGTACTCGGAAAGTGACAATACAATTGATTGATCGTATGAACAATTGGGATTCTTTTGGAGCAAAAGAGAGAGTTCATGCTTTTAAATTTGATTGGTCTCAAGGCTTAAATCTTGTTTTTCCTATTACCCCTTTACTCATAAATAAAGAAAATCCCCTCTATTCACTCTATCAAAAACAAAAGAAATGCGACTTGACATTGTCTGCTAAAGGCGGAGAAACCGTAAAAGTTCACAGTCTTGTTCTTTATGCTAGTGCCGGAAAAGTTATGAGGGCTTTGCTTGACGCCCAAATGAAAGAATCAATCGAGAAGGTATTCGAATTGAAGGAATTTACACTAAGCACGGTAAAAGCTTTTGCCGAGTTTTGCTACCTGGGAACCGAGGGTATTTCACAAAAATCAATATGGAATAATGAAATTGACTTAATCGAACTGTTCAAAATGGCACATTTGTTTCAATATAAAGACCTTATTGACCACTGCACCAACATGATTGCCTTATTTTCTTCCAGACTAGAACTTGAAGATATCAAATATCTGTCGGAGAAATATGATAACGAACATTTAAAGCAGCTTCATGACCACCTAGCCAAAAAAAACGAAGAAAAAAAGGATGAGTAAGAGAACTAACCCGGATACCTCACCGCAACCGGTGAGCAATCAGGGTCTTAGAGTTATCTCACCGAATACTTACGAGCCACTTGCTTTAGCTCCGACAAAACCGATTTTTTGAGCTATTTTGCCGAGATTTGCCAGTTGGCGCAAATTCACATACTCTTTAGAGTAGGGAATTTGCGCCAACTGGCAAAGGTCGGTGAAAGAGCCAAAAAGCGGTCTGTCGGAGCTAAAGCAAGTGGCTCTTACCTGAAATTATTCTAAGACTTCGGCGGCGTAGCTTCGAAGGCCGTCTCGGATGATTTCGACCATTTCCATTTTGGAGGGGCAGACAAATGCGGCGGGGCCGAAATCTTCGGGAGCCACCTCGAGAAGGCCGTACTGTTCGGCAAGATCGTAGTCCTCGGCCATCACCGATTTGACAAGGTGCATCGTGGGAATATTCATCGGCATGACATTGTCATAGGGCTTTGCGATGATAAACGCGCGGTGTTCGCCGTGAAGGCTGGTTGTGAAGTCGTACTCGCGGTTTGTATTGTCGAGATGTCCCGAAAGGTAGGTTTTGCTTGCGGTATATTTGTCGATTCCCAGTCGGAAAAAGTGGAGAAATTCGCGGGAAACGCTGACAGGAATGGCGCAAAACTCAAAATCATAAAAGCCCAGGAAATCGTTAGTTTCGACTTTTGTTCCCGTATAAATATTTCCTGAAACAAACCGCATGCGCCCTTTATGCACTCTTCCTGCGATAAGATTTTCCACAGGAGAGCCTGTTCTCACTTTAAAATAGCCTGTTTTCTCCGGCAAAATTCCCGGTCCGGCGATGCTGACGACCCGCTCGTTTAGATACTTCCCTGTACGCAAGAGGTGCCCGATGCAAACGGCGTCGTAGGCGGTGAGTGTCCAGACGACATCTTCGAAATGGGTGATCGGAGAAATAAAATGAATGTGTACGGAAGAATTGCCGATGGGATGAGGGCCTTCGGTTGTGTGTTTTTCGACATCTTGGGCATCAGTGAAAGCCTTGCAGTTCGATTCAGAGGGGTATACCAGATGAACCGGTCCTTCCGTGAGTTTTGAGAGAGCGGAAAGTCCGGTTTGGAAATCCTCTTCATGCCCCGCAACGTGCATTTCAGCAGGGGGAGCAAAAGGGGTTGAGGCCGATGCGTTCACAAAGATGCACCGCGGAGTTTTGGCGGTGTCGGCAGTGATATCGAAAGGGCGCTGGCGGATATGGGGAAAAAGCCCTCCCTCCTTCAATCTCAAAAGAATTTGATCGCGGTTTGCAGAATCGACGTCAAGGGGATTGAATTCGTGGATTTCCTCGTGTTCGGAAACTTCTATGACAATATCGAGAAGGCGTCTTTTTAAGCCCCGGCGGACTTCCTTGATAACTCCTGCGGCAGGTGAAACGAAAAGGCGTCCTTCGCATCCCTTGTCTTCAATAATCGGCTCTCCGATTTTGACAACTTCGCCCGCTTTTCTCAGCAGGCGGGGTTTGGATTCATAAAAAGGATTGAAATTTAGAGAAACGAGCCTTGGTTTGACGCCGTGCCCGTTCGCTTCAAGCCGCTCTGCAGGCCCTTCAGGTTTTCCGATAATGGGAATGTCGAGCCCTTTTTTAGTCTTAATCTCTGCCATAGAATCATAAATTACTTGATTCAGGGCATTATAGGCAAGCGGGGTCTTAAGGCTTTGCTTCGCCGAAAAGGATGAATTTGATTCCTGCCGCTGCGACAGCACCTAAGCAATACGCTGGAGCTCCTATAAAAAATCCGATGGCCACACCTGTTAGTATGATCACCTTCACCACGCCTTCTGTTTCGAGATAGTCATTAAAATTGCGAAGCCAGTGGATGATTGTGTCGGCGAAATAAAAACCGGCAACAGCTCCGATGATCAGTCCGCCCCAAAAGGCTTGAAAAAATAGAAGGATGATTCCGATGAACAGGGCGACATAGGCTAGAGTGTCTTTGGTATTGGTTTTGGCAAATGTATAAGCTTTTTGAACATGTTCGTGTTTTTTTAGCTCTTCAAAGCGTCCGGAAATTTGTTCGTGTAAAGGCTTTTTCTTTTGCTCTTCTTCTTTCCCTGCTTCGATTTGCTTCGTCCGGTTTTTCTTCGGGTTCTTTTGGTCCGGTCATGAGTTGTCTCCTTTCTTGTTTAATCTAAAAGTATAATAGCATATATTTGAATTTTTCATAGAACCTAAACATAATTTATTGAATCTTAATGTTTTTATTTTACACTGGCCGCAGCAGGAGAGGCATTTGCCTTTAATTTTGTTTAACGACTATAATTGCAGTAAATATATATAATAAGGGACTTGCAGTCTCAAATAAATACTAATCAACTAATTATTAGGAGTTTGTGAAGTATGCCTAAAAGGTGGCTTATGCTTCTTAGTCTCTGGCATCTCGGGATTGGCGCTTTTTCTCTTGTTAATCGCGGGAGGAATGACGATGACGCGGCCGGCGTCCATTTCCGTTTCCGAGGCAAAGCCAAAACCCCGTCCTTTGCCAAAGAGCGCTTTCCGTTCCAAGAAATCGGGCTACGACGCCATCGGGACCACTTTGTTCACACTTAAGTTCGCCCCTCCCAAAATGCAGCTTCCCGATTTGAGAAAACTGCTGACTTATTACGGCCCCAACGGGCGGCCGGACGCGAATCTCGACTCAAACGCTGTTCATTTCGGACTGGCTAACAATCAAGAGCAGGGCAGTGTCTCTCAGAACGAAAAACTCTATCTGCTTTTTGACAGAACCCAGCATCCACCCCGCTATGTGTTCAGTCCTGCCAACAGCCCGACAACTCTTTGGATTGAATCGGAGCCCGAAGACAAATCCGCAAATATCTCCGTCTACATGGTCAACGAAGAGGGCGAAATCGTTCAGGAGCCGGCAGGCAGATCCAGATTCACTTTGGCTCAAAAAGAATTTACAAGATTCAATCGCGGCAAGCCGTGGAATATCGGCTTGAATCGCGTCGACGGCACTCTTTTAGCGCGCCAAAAGGCCAAGTGGTATGGTTCGGACAAATTCTTTGAAAGGCACGGCGGCGAGGAATACAGCGACGAGGGTAAAAAACAGCGCATCGATTTTAGTGAAAAAGAGGATACCTATTCTGTTTTTCTGGAAGAAGGAGATGTTCTTGTCTGGGACGAAACCAGGTGGGTGGAGGCCAATCCCGGCTCTGATACCTTTGGGAAGCCTCTGATGCAATTGAAAAAAGTCGCCGAACGTCTTTTGACTTTTGAACTCTGGAATCCGGACGGCTCGAATAAGGTGGCATTGAACCTGCTGAAAAACAGCGAACGGTGGCTTCCCGAAAAGCTCAAACAAAATTTTAAATTTATATCCGCAAGAACCCGTTCCCAATATGTTTTTGAAGTGGACAAAGAAAGGATGACGCTTGTCCCCAAGGATTGGCTTGTCAAAACGGAAAATGGATGGGACAAACTTGAGACTGTCGATGAAATCGATGCTTATGTTCAAAGAAAGCTTCAAGGCCCTTTGTTTGTCTTTGAAGGAGTGGAGAAGCAGGGAGACGGCAGGTGCTGATCGGAACTCTTTTCAACGCTTCAAGAACCGATATGAAGCAAGTCGAGCTTGATGTCCCTCAATCCACAATTACCGTAATCACTGTGCCCAAAGTTACAGACAGAATGGTGGGCAATGGAAACGAAACTGAAATTAAGGCCCATTACAATGAAAATTAACCCGCATTTCACACGCCTTCTCACTTTATTCCTGATGGCTTTTTGCACTGTGGCTCAGGCGCAAACCATTGCCGAAAAGAAAAAAGGGCTGGCCAAAGGGGTGACCGATCTGGGTCCAAAGCTTGAAGCGGATTTGATTGAGGTGAATCAGCAGCTGGAGCTGAAAAGGGAAAATTTAAATGAGCTTTACGCCGATGTTGACGAGCTTTACAAAATCGGAGCTCCCGCCGAATGCTTCGAAGAGCTTGTTCAATTGATTAACAAAACGCGAAGCGAAATCAGGGAAATCAACCAAAAATGGCAGGAGATTGCCAGCCAGTCGGCCAGAACCGATATTTACGCCCTCTGGCATCAGCCGGAACGACTATCGATCAGCTTGTCATCGACTACGGTTCCCAGGATTTTGTATATGTCATGCCACCGAACATCGGTGAAATGAAAATCAGCGTCAATTCGAACATACCCATTCCCCAAGCCTCGTGGGAGAGTATGCTCGATTTGATTCTGACTCAAAATGGCATCGGCACTCGTCAGCTGAATCCCTTTTTGCGGGAGCTTTATCTTTTCAGTGAAGAAAGCAGTCCTGTCAACTACATAACAGACAATCCCTCTGACCTCGAGTTTCTTCCTCAAAATCAGCGGGTCGCTTTTTTGATCACTCCCGACCCCTCCGATGTCCGCAGGTCCTGGACATTTCTGAACAAATTTATCAATCCCATGACGACAAAGATCGAACAGGTCGGCAGGGAAATTCTTGTGGTTTCCCAGGTCGGGGAGATTCAGGATTTGCTCAAGCTTTATAATTTTGTCGCGACGACAAAAAACACCAAAAGCTATAAGCTTGTCCCACTGTCTAAAATTAAAGCGGAAGAAATGGCGAAAGTCATTTCGGCTATGTTCGACCAGATGTCGGAAGAGGCGGTCGTTTTTGAAAAGGGAAAAACTCCTCCGAAACAATCCGGATTCCAGACCTTGTCAACGGGCTAAAGATTATCATTTTAGACACACTGTCTCAGGCTGTCTTTCTTGTCGGAACCGAGGAGGAAATCAGAAAAGCCGAGCAAATGATTTGCAATATTGAAAGCAAAATCGGCGGCGGACGGGAAAAAATGATCCATTGGTATCGCGCTAAACACTCCTCTGCAGAAGAGCTTGCTGATACCTTGCAGCAAGTTTATACTGCAATGGTGACTCAAAAGATCGGAGTGGCCAAAAGGCCCGGACAAAACGGACAGCCTCCCTATCCAGGCTCCGACGTCAATCAAAATGTCAATTTCAATGAACTTGAAAGGCCCCAAGAGCCCTTTCCGATTTTCAACGACAACTATTATGTCTACGGAGAACCGGTTGTCTACGCTCCTCCGATTGATCCGGGAGCGGCTGTCAACGAACCGCCTCCTGTCCAAAAACAAAACCCTAACTTCATCGTCGATGAGAAAACAGGGTCTATCATCATGGTCGTGGAGAAGGAGCTGCTTCCCCGCCTGATGGAGATCATTTTCAAACTTGACGTTCCCAAGAAAATGGTGCAGATCGATGTTCTTGTATTCGAAAGGCGGACGAGGGAGCAGACCGATTACGGCCTCAACCTCCTCAAAATCGGCGGCTGCGCCAGCCAGTCGCGCCTCACTTGCATTGACTGGGACCAGCCTGCGGCGCTCGGCATCTTTGAATTTTTGCTAAGTCGCCCTAAAACTTGCGGAGGATTTCCCGCATTTGATTTAGTTTACAAATTTCTGCTGACCCAGGAAAATTTGACAGTCAATGCCAACCCGTCGGTAGTCACGATCAATCAGACCCCTGCCGAAATCAGTATCCGAGAAGAAATTTCGATACAGACAGGAATCAATTTCATCGCCACTACCAACGCCAATACCCCGCAAGATACTTTTAAGAGGGAACAGTTTGGAATTACGATTAAAGTGACCCCGACAGTCCATCTGTGGAATGAGGATGAAGAGTTTATCGATGGCGACGATGTCGACTATATCACTTTGCAAACCTATATCAACTTCGACACGATCGAACCCACGCCCCAGTCTCCCAGCCGTCCCAATGTTTTGCGAAGGGAGCTTGAGAACGAAGTGCTCATCGCCGATGGACAGACAGTGGTTATGGGCGGCCTTAGGAGAAAAATCAGCAATGACGCCAAGCAGTCGATTCCCTTTTTCGGAGAAATTCCCGGATTTGGAAAATTGTTCAGCATGAATGAAATGGAAGACAGAACCACCGAATTGATCATCTTTATGACTCCGCAGATTATCCACGACCCCTGCGAGGATATCGAAAAAATCAAGTTTCAAAAAGTCAGCGAGAGGCCCGGTGAGCTGCCCTCCTTTTTATGCCGCCTGAACGAGTCTCTTGAGTGCTATCAGCGCCGCGCGTTTGCTCAAACGATTAAGATTTTGTGCGGCAATCCCCACACCCACTATTACCCGACGCAAATAGGATGTGTTCCCGCGCCCGTTAAACGAGGGGAGTGGTCTTGTTTTTGCGGAGACTACGATGGACGTTAGAGAGTGGTACGAGGAAGGCAGAAAATGGCTGGAAAAACTCGCCAAAAAGCCTTCGGGGAAGGGGACGCCCAAAAAAGAGCCTGAGGAAAACGCCCATGGGGGGCTTAGCATCGGCGATGAGCTTGTACGGCAGGGAGTTCTCGGCGGCGATGATGTCAGCGAGAATTTAGCTAAGCAATTCGGCATGCCGATCATTAAAGATGCGGCCATGATCAACCTCCCCCGCGAGCTTTACAAAAAAGTTCCTTACAGCTTCGTGAAAAAACACAACGTCATTCCTATCGACAAAGACAATGGGGAGGTCGTTGTTGCCGTTTCCGATCCTCTCAATTTAGAGCCTCTTGAAGAACTGCAGATGATTCTCGAAACACCCGTAAGGGCTGTCTACAGCCCCAAAGATCTCATTTTATCTGCAATCAACGACTGCTACAATACCGAGCATGGCGCCGCCTCGCAGCTTCTTGCCGACCTTGGAGAACAGGAAGGGGAAGCCGAAGGCGAGACGGATATTGAATCCTATGACCTTCTTGACGATACATATGAACACTCGCCCATTGTCAAGCTTCTCAATTTGATTCTGACAGAAGCAATCCAGCAAAACGCCTCGGATATTCACTTCGAGCCTTTGGAAGATACTCTCCGCGTCCGCTATAGGATCGACGGCGTTTTGCACACGAGGCACACCCCCGCCTCTGAATATCAATCGCAGCTTTTGACTCGGATCAAGGTTATGGCAAAATTAGACATAGCCGAAAGGAGGCTTCCCCAGGATGGCCGGATCAAGCTCAGAATGGGAAGGCGCGACATTGATTTTCGGGTGAGCACCGTTCCGATTGTCAACGGCGAGAGGATCGTCCTCCGAATTTTGGACAAAGGGAACATAACGCTCGGACTCAATCAGCTTGGCATGCTCGATTCCACTTTGAAAGAATTTAGAAGGCTCATCCACCTTCCCGAAGGAATCATTCTGGTTACCGGCCCCACCGGAAGCGGAAAAACAACGTCTCTTTACAGCGCCGTTAGCGACCTTTATTCCGAAGAGACAAATATTATGACCATTGAAGATCCGGTGGAGTATAATTTAAAAGGAATCGCCCAAATCGGCGTCCGCCCTAAAATCAACCTCACTTTTGCGGCCGGTCTGCGTCATATTCTTCGGCAGGATCCCGATGTCGTGATGGTTGGAGAGATTCGGGATTTGGAAACAGCCGAGATCGCAATTCAGGCCTCTCTTACCGGCCACCTCGTGCTGAGTACCCTGCATACCAATGATGCGCCGTCGGCAATGACCAGGCTTGTCGACATGGGAATCGAACCTTATCTGCTATCTTCTAGCGTTGTCGGCGTGATGGCCCAGCGTCTTGTCCGAAAGATTTGTCCCCGTTGCAAAGAATCCTACCATGCCGACCGATGCGGAGCTTAAAGGGATCGGAATTGTCCGCGGCATGATCCCCGGAGGAAAACTTTACAGGGGAAAAGGCTGTCCAGATTGCTACCAGTCGGGTTATCAGGGGCGCCACGGCGTTTACGAGCTGCTGACGATAAACAGCTTTTTGCAGCAGCAAATCGTCAAGAGTCCCGACGCTGTGCAAATGCGGCAGGAGGCAGTCAAGCATGGGATGGAGACGCTTCGCTGCCATGGGGCCGAGCTTGTTCTTCAGGGCATTACGACAGAAGCGGAAGTGCTGAGAGTGATAAGAGGGGTGGATGAGGAATAATGCCGCTTTACTACTACCACGCGCTTGACGCCAAAGCTAAAAAAGAAAAAGGAGTGATCGAGGCTCAAAATGAAAAGGAGGCCAAACGAAAACTCCGCGACCGGGGTCTTATGGTCAGCAGTCTTTCGACAAAAGTCAAAGTCTCCTCTAAAGAGAACCTCAAAGCCGAAGCCCTTTTGACATTCACTATGCAGCTCTCGCAGCTGATCAATGCCGGCGTTCCCCTTTACCAGAGCCTTTTGGCTATCGAAGAGCAAAACAACAAAGAGCCTTATCACCGTATTTTGATCAGCCTCTGCGATCAGATCAAGGGGGGAAGTTCCCTTTCCGAAGCCATGCGCGCCTACCCACGCAGTTTCAACCGTCTTTACACATCCCTCATTGCCGCCGGGGAAGCTTCGGGAGCTCTCGGTATGGTTCTCGAAAGATTAAGGGAGCTCTTTGCCAAGCAGATGAAACTGAAAAAAGACATCTCGACTGCCATGATTTATCCCTCGATTTTGGCAGGGTTTTCTCTTTTGGTTATCGGTCTGCTTCTCGGTTTTGTGGTCCCCTCGATTGAAGGGATTTTCGCCGACCGCAAACTTAACGGATTTACTCAATTTGTTTTGAACCTGAGCCATTTTTTCCGCGATTGGTGGATCGTGTATCTCCCGCTTCTTGCCGGAGCGGTCGGCTATGCTTTTTGGGAATTCCGCACCGAGAAAGGGCGCATCAGGGTCGAGAAGCTGCTGATGAGAATCCCGATCATTAGCACTCTGATGGTTCAGGCCGCTGTGGCCCGTTTTTCAAGAACTATGGCATCTCTGCAGCAGGGAGGTCTGACGCTTATCGAATCGCTCCGAATGTCCAGGGAGGTGCTAAACAACCGGCTGCTCGAGGGAGAAATGCTCGAGGCGGAAAAAAGCATCATTGACGGAAGTTCTCTTAGCGCCGAGATCAAAAAATCGCGCTACATACCTTCGATGGTTTCCCGAATGCTCGCCATCGGAGAAGATTCCGGAAGCACCGTTGCCATGCTGAGCAGCATAGCCGACATGTACGAGGAGTCGCTGGACAAAACCTTAAACCGCGTCGTCGCGCTCGCCCAGCCGGTCATCCTTATCATTATGGGGGGCATCATCGGCCTCGTCATGATGGCCATACTCCTCCCCCTCTCGGATATCGCCTCATTCACTGCGGGCTGATTTAAACCCGTGATTGTGACCTAATCTGAGGCTGGGCACTACAGCTGAAGGTCATTTTTCGATAAATTTCTCCTCCGGCATGTCTCAAGACATGCCTCTCGTCAAGACTTTTGAAATCTAACCTCCATCTGTAGCGCCCAGCCTCAGATTAGGTCACAATCATGAGTTAAAGAAAATATTTGACAAATTTCGTTAAATTAAAGTTTGTCTTACATATAAGATATTTAAAAAAAATCCGAGAATAGTGTATTATTAAACTTTATCATTTAATTAAGAGGTATTTCACTATGAAGAAAGTCGCTAAAAGATTTGTCACCCTCATCGAAATGATGATTGTTATGTTTTTAATTGCTCTTATCATCGGCGTCGTGGCTTATAACTATCAGGGGACCCTTGAAGAAGGAAAAGCCTTCAAAACAAAGACAGGAAAGGAAAAGCTCGAAACAATTCTTAATCTCGTTGTATCAGAAAGGCCTGAAGCCGAAGATGATATCGAAATTAGATGGGCCGATTATGTCAAAGTCTTCTCCCCTTGTTCAAAATGCCGACACATTGATGAAAGACGGCTGGGGACAAAAATACGTTGTGAAATATGAAGACGGGAAGATAAAAGTTTCATCCAGGCGCTACGAAGAATACAAAAAGAAGAATCCTGCAACGATGTTTAGCGATAATTCTGAGCAAGAGTGATGGTTCGTAAAAAATTCTTTACAATGATGGAAATGCTGATCGTTTTGGCCATCCTGACGCTTGTGGCCGGCGCTGCGGGGTACAACGTTCTGAAAATGCGGCAGCAGCAGCAATTCCAAGCCGGGACCGTCTTGGTAGAACAGAAACTTCAGGCGGCGCTCGAAACCATGTTGATTCATCATAACAATGTCCGCGTGATCTTTGACACTGAAGGTAATAAGCTGAAAGTTACAGCCGAGACTGAAACTCCCTTGGAAAAGGGGATGGGAAAGCTTCTTATTGCCAATCCGGTCATCGAAGGTGTGAGACAGGCGGTTTGGGAGCCTTATGGCAGCCAGCGGCCAAGCGGGAAGCCGATTCTGGTTCTTTTCCGCGGCAGCGGCAGCTACTCCAAAGGGCACTCTATATCTCTTATGGTCGGGACGCCTCTGACAAAAAAACCATCGTGCTGAAAGGGTATCCGCATTCTATTAAAATCACAGATGATGCGATTTATGAGCCGAAAGAAGAGCTTGCCAGTGAAGAAATGTATCCTAAAGAGGTCCGCCAGCTTTGGAGATCGGAAATCAAGCAGTGAAGATAAAAAAAAGACATATCCTTTTACTTGAAGTTCTCATTGCGCTTGTATTGGTCTCCCTATGCGCTTTTCCGCTGCTTGCTCCTCACTTTATGATGATTAACCAGGAAAAACTTCTACTCGGGGAAATCGAGGCCGATAGGTTGGCAAATGAGATTTTTGTCAACATCGCGGAAAAAATGTACACCGGAGAAATTTCCTGGGAAGCGCTAGGCAGCCGGGAATCCAGGAGGGTGGATGGAGCCTTGTTAAATGAAGTCGCCATTCCGCCGCATTGGCCTTATGAGATGACCTATCATTTTGGCGATCCTAAGCTGAAACCTGATAAAAAGAATCCCCGGTTAGGCCTTTTTCCACTGTGGATTGAAATGACGCCAAAAAAAGGAAAGGCAATCCGGCTGTTTTATGAAGTCTTTGTAGAAAAAGGGAAAGCGGAGGCGGCAATGAAGAGGGTTAAAAAACACTTTGTCACATTGCTCGAGCTGCTTATTGCTCTTGGTTTGACCGCGGTTTTGCTGGCGGCTCTTCTCGGATATTATCAGCAGGCTTCCTACGCCCAGCTTGAAGTTCATAAAAAACAGGAGAAGAATTTCGAGCTTCTCTATGCTCAGTATCGCTTGAACCGCATCATTCCGACAATATTGAATCCCTCTCACAAGGATAATAAAAATCTGGGAATTTTCTTTTACACAAAACCGAGCAGAGACGCCTCAAGAAAAGTCAGGCAGTCTGATCTTCGATTACGACAACGGCACAGGGGCCGGATCGCTGTTTTCCAATGAAGTGCTGGCAAAGCTTTTTGTTGACAGCGAGGGGCAGCTCACGCTTTTGACCTGGCCTGTTCCGGCGCGCTTCGAGGATCCCGAACCTCCCATGAGGCAGGAGGTGCTGCTTTCAAATGTCGAAGATGTAAAATTTTGGTTGTACCGAGCTATTCCCAGGGATAAAAAAGGACTGGAAACCAACCCTGAAGCAAAAACCGGAGAGTATAATCAGTGGTTTTCCGAATGGCCGGTTGAAGAGAGGGAGCTGCCTGCTCTCCTAAAAATAGTTGTGGTCATAAAAGGCAAAGAAGAGCCTGTCGTATACGCGTTTATGCTGCCCAACGCCTCGGAGCATATTTTTTACCCATGAATGTTTTACCCATAGTCTTTTCTATCCTGATGCTTTTGGCGATTATGACATACAGCCAGCTGCAGACATTTTTGTTTCGAAGCCAAATCCGTAAGGAGTATACCTGCTATCTGGAGAACCGCTCCCGAAATTCTGTCAATTCCCTTCAGGAAAATCTGTACGACTCCCTCAATGTAAAAGGAAAAAGCAATAAGAATCCCTCAGATCATGCAACAGCTTTAAGTTTCATCAGCATCCACTGGTTTTTGGATGAGCCGCGCAGCGATCAGCATTGGAGCTATCTTCAGGCAAACAACGAAATCGTCAGAAGGCTTTTCGACATCATCTATGGAGATCGGAAATTTTATCGGGAAGCCGAAGAGAAAAGACCAGATATCGTCAATGAAGTCTGGCAGGCGGTGATTGAAGAACTCAAGGAAAAAAAAGCGCATAATGAGACCCTTGGAAAAATTCAACATATTGCCAATCTCCAACTTCAGGATCCTGTGCTGGCGCAATTTTGGGCTCAGCTTTTGAAGTATGATGAAACACCGGAAAGCATTGAAGCGGAATGCGGATCCAAAGAGGTAAAGGATGTCCAGAAGACGGTATCCTACTATCCCAACCTGCTCGATTTTTTAACAAATAAAAAGATCACATCCCAATCCTACCGTGTATGGCTTCTTAAAAAACCGCTCCTTATGGCGATTTTTCAGGATGAAGGCGTTGCCAATGACATCATCAGGGATAGGCGGGTGTTTTATAATGAACTTGACAAAGCCGAGAAGAACCACAGAGGGGAGCGTAAACAGGATTTGGAGATAAAATTCGAAAACTTGTTTAAGAACAAAATTCCCTCCGATATACCTCAAGGCATGGTGAATTTTCAGGTTTCTTTGTCTCGTCCCCCGAAATGAACGGGGAGATTTCTTTTCTCCCCGTTTTTGTCGTTAAACCTAATCAATCTCGATCTCAGCTGAGAGGATCATCTCATTGCTGACTATCCATCCCTTCTTATGGTCGAGCAGATCGTCAATACGGATCAACTTCTTGCCGATTTTAAGTTTCGAATCCTCTTCTGCCAAATTGTCCGGACATTCCCCGTCTTGAATTTTGGTTGTGATACATTTGTTAATATGTTTTTCTCTATCAAATTGATTGACCAAGCTCAATTTTAGGGCAACACAAAAGTCTTCCTGATTACCGTCTTCAGTTGTTAAAAGGTCGTTGCTCTCAAGGAAAAATTGCAGGTAGTTGTCGGATGTAACCGAACACGTTAAAATGTATTCATGCTTATATAAACATTTACGTTCAAATCCCGTAGTTTTCTTGACTTTTCCCTCTTTCATATTTTCGATTAAGTAGTTCATGTCGTCAAGTCTCCAGAAAGTCTTGACCCTGTTGCCGTCAAATTCCGACTTCTCATTGTAATTATTCGGCTTCCAATCGGTTGGAAAATAAGACGACTCGACAAACGCCCTTTTGCAATGATCTTTTTCATAGAGATCGCATTTCGTTTTATATTGTTTATATGATGGACTGCTTGCAAGTTTTTCGGTGAAAGTCTTAGCAAAGTTTTGTAATTCTTTATTGGACAAAAGATTAATTCCTATAACATCCAGCATGTGCATTGGGTGTATCGAAGAGAAGTCGATCGTGTCGATGAGCCGCCGTCCATTCTCTGAAGTCAGTGAGCGGAGAAATTCTCCTAGCAATTTATCATCAGGACAATTTGTCTTTCCCCATATTAGTATCAAATTAAGCAGCTCATATTCCGTTTTAACATTGATAGAAGAATTTTCCAGAAGCTCAAAAAGATGATCGAGTGAAATGTGGGGGAATAGAGGTGATTTCTTCAGGCTTTGAGCATTGTTTAATAAAAAGTTGAGTACATATTTATTTAAGAACGGAATGCCCTTCTTCCACAACTTTAAACAAATATCGATATGGCCTGCTGATTCGATAAAGTTGACACATTCATACAAAACATCTTCGACTTTCCACTTATGAGCGACTCGGGCAATCGCCTCAATGTTTTGATCCGTCAATTCAATTTTGCCGGAATATAAATATTCGATAATCGGCCTCGCACCTTCGACAGGCTGATTGACTGTTGCCGCATTGTCCAGAAGGCCGCCCCCTCCAAGTACGGAAACTTTGTCTGCAATTTCCTCATGGCATCGGATAAATTTCCCATTGTTTAAATAGATCGTGAAATCAGCTCTCTTTTCCGTCCATTCCTCTGGCAGATCAAGGCGGACCTCTTCAGGTGTATAGCGCTTTATCCTTTTGTTGTTGACACCCTCCGGCTGTTTCTGCTTTATGATTTCTCGCTTTTTAAACTGATTGATTTTGTCGGGCTCTTGTTGCTTTTCTTTATATTTCTCGCTAAATAACCAACTAATCGGATTCATGATAACCTCCTGTTAAAATCTTTGGAGATTATCAAATTACATATTTAAAGTTATAGGAAAAAAAGTGAGAATTTGAACTAAAAACTTTTGGGACTGGTTAAAGAATTATTTTTTCCTCTCTGCGCTCCTTAGGGAAAATTGCTTTAGCTCAGGCCATTGTCAATGTTTTTTTCCGGAGTTTGAATTTTTTTGGATAGTCTTATCATCTTCGATCTGCTTGGAATAAGAAGCGGTTATTTTGTCAAAGATTTTGCTGCGAATACGATGCAGCACTTTAAGCTGGTAGTTTAAAATTTCGCATAAATTCTTTTGCTTGTTTTTTTCAGCCGATTGAATTTTTTCATCAAGCAACTTTGTGTTTAATTTATCTTCTAGGAGTTGAACGGATTTCTTAATCTGTTGAGCCTCTATATAAGAAAAACAAACTTTTTTATATAATTTATATTGAGTTATCAGATATCGAATTCTACCTATATATTCATTGGCATTTGCTACACATTTCTTCTCAAGACAGATTTTGGCAGCCTGTTTGTATAGCGGGTCACTGAGCTTAGAGGAGCGGATTTGTTCTATAATTCCCACTGCTTTTTTAACGTTTGCCTTCTTAAAATAATGTTTGGCAACTTGCGCGTACAGAGGATCGCGCCGGTCGGGTGATGGGATTTTTCCTATGATAGCAATAGCCTTGAGAATTTTCCCTTTTTTAAAATATTCTATAACTTGTTCATTTAACGAAAGATTTGCTTTTACTGACGCGATGCCTCTTGTGTTGAGTTCCGGCATACAATGAGTAATTCGAACACTTCCTTTGACAGTATATGTTTTGCTATTTCTTAAAGGCGACTGGTATTGGCATCCCGGTTTAAGCTGAATGCTTTTGGCTTCAGGAAATTTTTTTTGCAATATATTTCTTGTCTGATTGACTAATGGATCCTGATGAAAAAGTGTTGTACCCATAATTTCCTTAAAGTAAATTTTTTTCGTGTTATGATACTCAATATAATAAATTTTTATCAAGAACAGATTAACTGGGCGCATCTTTTCGCGGCATAGGTGAGGATGAAGTCCGCTCCGGCTCTTTTTATTGAAAGCAGGTGTTCCATTAAAACTTTGTCTGCATCAAGCCACCCCTTCTCCGCGGCTGCCAGAACCATCGCGTACTCCCCGCTTACATGGTAGGCGGCGACGGGCAGGTTTGTCCTTTCTCTTACTTTTGCGATGACGTCCAGGTAGCTAAGCGCCGGTTTGATCAGAAGAAAATCGGCGCCTTCTTCCTCATCCAGGGCGCTCTCTATGAGAGCTTCTCTGATATTTGCGGGATTCATCTGGTAGGTTTTTTTGTCTCCAAATTTCAGGCTTGAACCCAGAGCGTCTCGGAAAGGGCCGTAGAGCGATGAAGCATATTTTGCCGCGTAGGACAAAATGCCAACGTGTGTCAATCCCTCTGCATCCAGACGTTTTCGGATATGGCCCACCCTTCCGTCCATCATATCGCTCGGCGCGATCACATCGGCGCCGGACTCTGCGGCAAGAACAGACATGTCCGCAAGGACCTGAAGGGTCCGGTCATTGTCAATTTCTCCTTGTTCGGTCGCAAGGCCGTCGTGGCCGTGATCCGTATAGGGATCGAGGGCAATATCGGCCATCAGGCACATTTCGGGAATTTCGCTTTTCAGCCTCTTTAAGGATTGCTCCAAAAGATTGCCGGGCCGCACAGCCTCGGAGCCGGCAGCATCTTTTCTTTCGTAAGGGATAACGGGGAAAAGGTCGACCGCCCGAATTCCCAGCCTGTAAAGTTCGATGGCCTCTTTCACTAGTCCGTCCGGAGAATAGCGAAAAACTCCCGGAAGAGAAGCAATCGGCTCTTTATTATTGGAAATTTCAGCAACAAAAAGCGGAGCGGCAAGATTTGCCGGAATCAATGCCGTTTCCTGAGTAAGGGATCTGATCGCTGGAGATCTGCGGCCTCGCCTTGGGCGGCGTATGAGAAACTCGGGAGCTGATGTTTTAATCATGGTTTGCTATACTCCAAGTTGATGATAAGTATTACTATACTAACGAAAAACAGTGAAAAGCATCTAGAAAAAGTTTTAGATGCGCTTGCCGATTTCGACGAAGTGCTGATCTACGATACCGGCTCGGGAGATAAAACACTGGAAATCGTCTCGAGGTATTCCAATACTCGAGTATTTGAAGGTCCGTTTGAAGGTTTTGGAGCCGCTCATAATCAAGCTTCGCAAATGGCCAGTCACGACTGGATTTTGTCGATCGACAGCGACGAGGTTCTCACTCCCGAATTAAAAGAAGAGATCTTCAATCTGCAACTGGATCCTTTAGCCGTCTATTCATTTCCTCGCAAGAATTACTACAACGGGAAGTGGATCAAATGGTGCGGCTGGCATCCGGACCGCGTCGTTCGTTTATACAACAAAAAGAAGACAAGGTTTACCTCTTCCAATGTTCATGAAAGGGTGGTTGCCGACGGGTTCAAGCATTGCCGGCTGAAGGAAGCTGTGAAGCATTACCCCTACGGCGGCACGGCGGATTTTCTCTCAAAAATGCAGCATTATTCGGAATTGTTCGCCCGCCAAAATGCCGGGAAAAAAAAGTCGTCGTTTTTTAAGGCTCTCTTCCGCTGCTGGTTTGCCTTCTTTAAAAGTTTTTTTCTCAAGCGGGGATTTCTTGGCGGAAAGGAGGGTTTCATCATTTCCCTCTATAACGCCAATACCGCGTTTTACAAGTATGTAAAACTTAGTGAAGCGAATCAACGAGAATCTTGAGTATTTTCCTATGTCCCGATGAAAAAGGAAGGCGTTGGATCTCTGTTTGGGAAACCCAAAAATAATCTGTGCATTCGGGAGTTTCAGTGACCCGGTAAACAAGCGGGGTCAATTCGGCTCGAAATCTGGTAAAAGAATGTTTGACTTTCGGAAGTTTTTGTTTGAACCGAGGCACAAGGCGCCATCGTTTTTTTATGCACCTCAATGCTTCTTTGGGTTCAAGCCCTTTTTCTTCGGTTTCAATGTAGGGAAATTCATGCAGGTCCTGCATAACCTTTCCTTCGGCGCCTTTTGTTATGAGTATCTTGTCCTTTGACTGAAGAATGAAGACGGTACGGTTTAACTTTTCATATTTGATTTTTGCCGCTTTCACGGGAAATTCTTTTTCTCTCCCCAGTTTATAAGCCTGGCAGCCGCTCTGTAGAGGGCACCCTTCGCATTCGGGCTTTTTTCGGCAGACAGTGGCCCCCAGTTCAATGAGCGCTTCCATGGCTTCCCAAGGCTTGTCTTCGGGAAGGAGGCTTAAGACATGATTTTTTATGGCGGCATAAGTCTTTGGTTTGTCGATATCTTCCTCGATAGCAAAAAGACGCGCGATCACCCGTTTGACATTGCCGTCGACAGCAGCCTCCTTTTGTTTGAATGCAAAGCTTAAAATCGCTCCGGCTGTATAATCTCCGATCCCTTTAATTTTAAGAAGGGCGTCCTTTTTTTTCGGAAGCTCGCCGCTGTGCTGCCGGAGAATCATTTTGGCACCGGCATGAAGATTTCTGGCTCTTGAATAATACCCTAAACCCTCCCACGTTTTAATTACCGCATCCATCGGAGCTTCAGCTAAATCTTTGACTGTTGGATAAACAGCCATCCATTTTTCAAAGTAAGGAATGACGACCGGCGCGAGAGTTTGCTGGAGCATCACTTCAGAGATCCAGACGCGGTAGGGAGTCGGAGAAACTCTCCAGGGGAGGGCTCGTTTATTTCTTTCAAACCATTTTTTTAATTTCTCGATTTCCATAAGGACAAATGTTAACAATCCAAGAACTTTTTTTTCTAAACATATTTCTGTTTGAATTTTAAGAGTATAAACGATACTCTCGTTAGGTAGTATTTCAGTAAGTATTCCAAAAATTATTGCGAGGTTGTGTGAATGCCCTATCTTGAGGAGTTCAAAAATCGAATCCATCAAAATGACTTTCCAGGGTTCTTGCAGCTATGGGAAGAATATGCGAATGGAGATAGCGTCAGTCCTGATGAATTTAACGAGATTCTTGAGAGGATTCAGGGCTCGGACTTTGCATCAAAATTCGGACAGTATGTCGAGACAGCGCTGCCGCTTTGGTCGATTATTGAAGAAAAGGAAGCATCTTATACTATTCTCAGACGGTTGCTTGATTTGCAAAGCACTAATACCCCTCTTTTTCAGGAATTGGCCATTAAAGCTTTGCAGCAAAGGTATGGAGACACCCCCCAGTTCGACATACGCCTTCGCCTAGTCGGCCTAAGGGGCGTGGGAAATTTCCAGGGGGCTCTTTCCAATTTCGACCTGCTGGTTCATATGGGCAAAGGAAAATTTGTTTATCATACCGCTGGCTGGGGAACGGGGGAGATTATTGAAATTTCTCTGATAAGAGAACAGTTGGTCATTGAATTTGAAAATGTTTTGGGAAAAAGGGATCTTTCGTTTGAAAATGCTTTTAAAACATTGAAGCCCTTGCCAGACGATCATTTTCTTGCACGTCGTTTTGGGAATCCCGACAAATTTGAAGGAGAGGCCAGAAAAGATCCGACTGAGGCAGTCAAGCGCATTTTGAAAGATCTTGGTCCGAAAACAGCCTCGGAGATCAAGGACGAGTTGTGCGAGCTGGTCATACCGGAAGAAGATTGGACAAAATGGTGGCAAAGCGCCAGGCAGAAGCTCAAGAAAGACACTATGATAGCAGTGCCCGCCTCTTTGCAGGAGCCTTTTTTCTTAAGGGATGCGGAGGTTTCTCATGAAGACAGGTTCCATAAAGAGATTTTTCAGGCAAAACAAGCCGGAGATATCATTCTGGCGACTTATAATTTTGTCAGGGATTTTCCGAATATGCTTAGCAAAGACGATGTGACATCATCGATCAGGGAAAAACTTATGGAATTATTGAATCTGCCCGATCTGACGATCGATCAGGAAATTCAGATATTGCTGTTTTTCGAAAATTTTCTCAATTCTTCCATTAAAGATAAACCCTTGAAAGATGCGGTCCAATCTTTAGATAATCCTGGAAAAATTGTCGAGGATATCCAAATATTAGCTTTAAAAAAACGGCTGCTATCAGCGATTCGCAATTTCCGGCCCGATTGGGAGGAGATCTTTTTGGATGCTCTTTTCAATCTCCAACAGAATCAGCTTCGCGATTACATATTAAAAGAACTATCCGGCAAGGAGACAATCAGAAAACTCGAGCACAAATTGGAAGAACTCCTCTATCATCCATTCAAATATCCCGAAGCTTTTGTCTGGTATTTTCAAAAGCTTGTTTCGCAACCCGGCGAGCTTTTTGCCGACAAGAGCGCTCAATGCGAATTTTTAGAGGCTTTCCTGATTTTGCTGCATCAGATCGAACAAAAATTGAAATACCGGGATCTGGTGAAAAAGATGTACCATATTCTGACTAACAAACGTTTTCAGGTCGTCCGCCAGATAATTGAAGGATCGAGTCTAGAGTTCATACAGGAATTCATTCTTCTTGTGACTAAATGTCAAACGTTTAACAACCACGATCTCAAGATTATGCGAGCTCTTGCCGAAGTGGTTCATCCTTCGATTGCCGAAGATAAGAAACAAGTCAGCCGAGAAGAGGAGCATTTCATCTGGACGACAGAAGATGGATATCGAAGAACCCATAATCGAATCGAACAGCTTGGAACTGTGGAAATTGTGGAAAATGCCAGAGAGATTGAGAAAGCCAGGTCTCTAGGAGATTTGAGAGAGAATTCCGAGTATAAATTTGCTCTGGAAAAGCGGGCCCGCCTTCAAGGGGAGCTGAAAATGTTGTCAGACCAATTAAATCGTGCTAGGATCATAACGACACAGGATGTTCCCTCAAACGAGATAGGAGTAGGCACTGTCGCCGAACTGGTCAATTCCCAGGGAGAGAAGTTGACTTATACAATATTAGGTCCCTGGGATGCCGATCCCGACCGAAATATTTTGTCTTTCCAATCCAAACTTGCCCAGGAAATGAGAGGGCTCAAATCGGGGGACAAGTTTACTTTCCGGCACGAAACATATACTGTGTCAAGTATTCAGAGTTTTATGAAATAAAGAGGTTTCATGGAAATTGTCCTTGCCAGCCGCAATGTTCACAAAATACGTGAATTTCGCGACATGTTGCGTCTCATTCTCGGTTTGGATGTCGACTCATTGCTCAGCTTTCCCGATTATTCCCCTCCTCCCGAAACAGGTGAAACATTTGAGGAGAATGCCGAGATCAAGGCGGTGCATGCCGCTAAGGCTTTGGATAAAATTGTCCTTGCCGACGACTCGGGCCTTGTTGTCCCTGTTTTACAGGGGGCGCCCGGAGTGTACTCAAGGCGTTTTGCAGGCGACGAGGCAACAGATAGAGAAAACCGGCTCAAGTTGTTGGATAAACTGAAAGGAAAAACGGGAATCGAACGGCAGGCGTATTTCGAATGCAGCCTGGTCCTGGCTGGTCCCGAAGGGGTGCTGAAAAAAGCCAGGGGCCACGTTGAGGGATACATTGCCGAAGAGGAAAAAGGAAGAAACGGCTTTGGGTACGACATGATTTTCATCAAGCACGATTATGATAAAACCTTTGGCGAGCTTAGCGAAGATGTAAAAAACCGCATTTCACACCGCAGCAAAGCCATTTCAATGCTTTCTCCCGTTCTTGGAAAGCCTAGCGCTCCGACAAGTTTAAACTGATGGTATCTTACCACATAGATCTGTGTTTAAATTTGGTTCTTCACAAGAACCAAAAATCCTCACTACTCACTAAGTATTTTTCAACCAACTTTCAATCGCATATATTAAGTATTTTTCTTATTTAGAAAGCCGACTTTTTGCTATTGCCTGCTAATTTAATTTTTAGGTAAGATGCTTCATAAACCACAGGAGGTTTCGCAAATGCAAGTTACAGAAAGTTTTGATATCAAGGATGCCCTTCACAATCAATATCACTCACTTCCGGAAAATAGCGGCAGCAATAGAAAAACCTATTTAATGCTTGAAAAAGGAACTACAAAAATTGGCGTGGAAATGTTAAAAAAAGCTCCGGAAAAAGTACCGGAAGGGTGGCACGCCCCCCTCTCTAAGCAAATTGCGGAAGTGGAAGTAACACCTTCCAACGACAGCGTCGAAAAAGCTGTCGGTTCGTGGTTCAAATCCAGGGAAATTGCATGAAGAAATGATTTGACATGTCAAGCCAGATTTTGAAGACTTTACCTTCTTAAAATGGAGGTATATAATGTCATCTCAAAATCTTATAAGTGAGACATCAATCATGATTAGCTTTTCCGTCCTGCCTGATCCTAGGGAATCGAGAAATCAAAAATATCCGTTATTCGATATTTTAACTATAGCCATACTCGGGGTTCTTTGTGGTGCCGATGACTGGGTTGATGTCGCCTTATGGGGCGAATCTAACCAAGACTGGCTTAAACAGTACGGCATTGGAGAAAATGGTACTCCTTCACATGATACTTTTAGTCGTTTTTTCCGCTATGTAGACCCTGTTGCATTCGAAAAATGTTTCCTCTCTTGGACCCAGAAAATTTCTAAAGCCGTTGAAGGTGTCATAGCTTTGGATGGAAAGACTATTTGCAACTCTAAAAGTTGCGGTACACAAGCTATTCATTTGGTAAGCGCATTCTCAGCCGAGAATGATCTTGTATTAGGGCAATTGGCCACTGAGGCCAAATCAAATGAGATAACAGCATTTCCATTATTGATTGAGATGTTGGATTTAAAAAAAGCTACTGTGACAATAGATGCAGCTGGCTGCCAAAAAACAATCGCATCTCTAATCCGCGAAAAAGGAGGCGATTACGTATTCGGACTTAAGAGGAATCAGGAAAATTTATACGCTGAAGCGGAACATTTTTTTAATCAAGCGCTTAACCTTAAGCCGGAAGAAGCTGAATGTGAATACTATATAACGGAGGAAAAATCAAGAAATCGTTTTGAGAAAAGAGAGGTGTGGGTAACATCGAATCTTGATTGGTTGCCGCAAGTGGAAGAATGGAAAGGTTTATCATCTCTGGCTTGTGTAAGGAGCACAAGGATTGTAAAAGAGAAAGAGACAGTAGAGCTAAGGTATTATATATCAAGTATAAAGGGCGATGCGGAAAGAATAGGAAAAGCCATAAGGAGTCATTGGTCGATTGAAAACAAACTTCATTGGCAGCTTGATGTTTCTTATGGAGAAGATGGAAGCAAAGTTCGAAAAGATAATGGTGCGGAAAATTTTTCGATAATTCGACGATCAACTTTGAATTTACTTAAAGCAGACAAGAAAACAAAAGCAGGTATCAAAAATAAGCGATCAAAAGCAGGTTGGAATAAGCAGTATATGATAAATATTTTGACGGGAAAGTGTTAAATAATTTCTTCATGCAATTTCCCTGGGTTCAAATCCCAGTTGAGATGGTATCCGAGTATCTACGATTATAGAAATGCTTTTTATAAGGTTACAATTAATAACAAGGAACTTGAATTGCCGAAACCGGCCAAATATGAAGAATAGATTTTATGAAAAAATGTGCATTTTTTGTTCTATGAGGAGACAAACAACATTGGATTTTAACATTTTTTTACCAATATTTACCCCACGACAGGAAATTGCCTGCTGGCCTAAATGATTTTCTCTCCAAGGCGACGATGACGATATGACATAAATCACGGCCAATTTAAAGTTCTACTTTAGAGCCACTTGCAAAACTTCGGCAAAATAGCTCAAAATTCGGTTTTGCCGGAGTTTTGCAAGTGGCTCTTTAGATTAGCCGTGATTGTTTAATTTGTTAACACCGTTGGAACCGGTGCAGTTTCGTCAGGCCATAGGTCCTGATATCGAGAAGAATCAATGTCTCAAAGGACTCGGAATTGATATCGGTTCCCTCTTCAATGAAGAGAAGCCCTCCTTTGGCAAGGAGGGAGGATCGGTCGAGGGCGTGGAGGAGTTTTTCCCCGATCCCTTGGCTATAGGGGGGGTCGGCGTAGATGATGTCGAAGGTCTCGGCCCCTTCCATCTTAGAGAGATGTTTTAATACATCGCCGAATAGTAGCCTGGTTTGATCCCGCAGGGAAAGGGCATCGATATTTTGAAGGATGCTCTGCTTTGCGTCGCGGCTGCTTTCGATAAGCACCGCTGACTCGGCTCCCCGGCTTAAGGCTTCAAAAGACATGACGCCTGATCCGGCAAACAGATCCAAAAATCGGGCTTGGTCAATTTTCGACTGGCAAATGTTGAAAATCGCTTCCCGAACTTTAGATGGAGTGGGTCTGGTTTTCCGCCCCTTCGGGGTGACTATTTTTCGATTCTTGAACCGGCCGGCTGTGATTCTCATATTTTTTTACGTTGAACTCAACTACTTTAGTTTCTCCCGAAGGCGAGCTGATATGCAGCAGGTATTTTCCGGTCGGCCAGCCTTGGGATGGCGCTGTAAACACATAGTTTACCACAGATTCTCCCGGTTTGTCGAGTACGGCCGATACCGGCGGGATGTTCGAATTGGATTTGACATGCTCTAAAACCGCCTCAACTTGATCTCCTCTATCGCCGTTTTCGTATAAAAACATTGACTGTGATTTCCTTATCCTGAGGGGAAAAAACAACTTTTGGATCGGTCACAATGCCGTCGAGTCCAATTTCGGTTCCCATCTGCACTTTTGAAATCTCAAGGGGGTTTTGGTTTTTGCGAATGTCGTCTTTATCCCTGTACATTTTTATGCTCAGGATTTTCCACTGATTATTTTCTCGGATCAGACGATATTGATAAGTATTTTTATCTCCGGATAGCCCCTCGGCGACGACTGCTGCTGAGATGAAACTAGGCTTAAAGCTAAGGTCGATTACCTGGATCTCTTTATTTTTTCCCAGTTCCGGATGCCTGGAGACATATTTCTGAAAGGCGTCAAAGGAGGCCGCTTCCTGGAATTGTTTAGAAACAAAAGCGTAGTAGGCTTTCGACAGGTCGTCTGCTCTTAGGGCTTTGAATTGGTCATCGATCAACTGTTTGATTTCTTTTTCATTTTCAGGCGTGTCCTGAACATTGGTCAGGATTTGTATGCCCCAGATTTTCCAGTCGCCGTCCTGCTTGATCAGCCGATAGTCAACCTCGGAGGTTTCATCATTAGATTGAAGAGCTATTCGGATCAATCTTAACTTCCCCTCTTGCATGCCTTGGCCGATCGTGGCTTCCTTTTGTTTGGTAAAGATAGGATAATCTTTGAGAAATGCCTGAAAATCTTCAAATGAAGTGTTATTTTGAAAGTCCTGAGCGGTAAAGGCATAGTAGGCTTTGGAGATGTCCTCTTCCCTTAAAGCTTTCAACTGGCTTTCGATGACGTCGACTAGCTCGGCTTTTTCCTTGTCTGTAATCGGAGGATGATAAGCCGATTCCTCAACTCTTATCCCCCAGATTTTCCAATCTCCGTCTTGCTTTGCCAGCCAATAGTCGACATCGCTGTCCCCTTTTTCAGTGGTCAGAATAATCATAAAATGCACTAGGCCGTCTTTTTCCGTTTGACTTTCAACTTTCATGGAACTGAATTTGACAAATTCAGGATAATTTTTAATAAATTTTTCAAAATCCTCTTCAGATGTCGCTTTGGTAAATTCATGAGAGACATAGTCGCTGTAGGCTTTGGGAATGTCGCCTTTTTTAAGATCCTGAAGTTGGTCATTAATTGTTTTGAGCGCGCCGCTCACCGTGCTTTGAGATTGATTCTTTTCATAGTCTGCGTTGTCGCTCACTTCATAAGCATCTACCGGCTTCGGCCCATTTACTTCAATGGCCCAAATTTTCCATTGTCCTCTGTCTTTCTCCAGCCAATATTGTAAATCTTGAATATCTTCATCCGATATCAATGATAAGTTAAGCTGTTTGAGTCCGTTGTCTTCCTTAATTTCTCCAAATCGAATTGAGTCGAATTGGACAAGCTCGGGATTTTCCCGGACGATAGTCTCAAATTCTTCATAGGGAACAATTTTTTTAAATTCTTCCGAGAGATAATTTTTATAAGCTCCTTTGATATTTCGATATTTTAAGTCAAGAAGATGGTCCTGAACGACTTTTACCAGGTGTTCGCTGTTGGCATTCTGCGACTGTATTCTGGGCTTTTGTTCGAAGGACATTGCGATCTGTTCCGACATTGTCTGGATGCTGTCGATTTTCCATTCCCCATACTCTTTGCTCATCCGATAAATAATTGGAACTAAAGAGCCTTCATTTGTTTTAAGCTCTCCAGACAGAGTGGCATGATCCCCCCGTATGTTTTCTCCGAAGAAATCGACCGAGTCATTATCTGTTAAAATGGGGCGGGCTTTGACCCAATTTCGGAATTGTTCGAGGGTATTTTGTTCCTGATAGTTATCCGAGGTGTAAAGATAATAGCCCCGGGAGTAATTGCCTCTCTTTAATGCAGTCAGTTGATTTTTCGCTGTTTGAGTCAAGGTCTGCTTGGATTCCTCCAGAACATAATAGCCGACGCCGGCTATGATCATGAGGGCGATGATAAAGAATCCAAACCAGAAGATTGTATGCTTTTTTTGCTTCATATGGGGGAAATCCTATTGGGTCATGTTTATTTAAGATAAATGCCGAAGGACAATTAATTTTGCAAGGGGCTCGCTTAAGAAAGTTCGGAGTTTTGGGCATCCCCATAGTGTTGAATGAGCGTCTCGGCTTTCCCCGGATCGATGTTTTTGAGTTTTTCATAGATTGCAAGTCCTTTAGCGTTTTCTCCTTGCTGTAAATACAGAGTTCCCAGCTTATAGAGAACTTCATCTTCGGAGGGAAGCAGCGATAAGAGAATTTCGTATTCTTTTATCTCTTCCTCAGGCATTTGCAGATCATGATAGCTATAAGCGAGCTGCTGATGGATCCAAGGGTCATTCGGGGCATATTCATTGAGTATTTTAAATTCTTCAATTGCTCTTTTCGATGCGCGGGTGAATTTTTCCTGAAAGATTGGATATTTCCACGCTCCTTTATGGTGATAGAGTCCGGAGAGCATCACATAGGCATTAGCAAGGGCTGCATGCAGCTCAAGGTCAGTCGGTTCCTGCTTTATGAGTTCGATATATTCTTTCACTGAGCGGTGCAAAAGGCATTCTTTCATTTTATAGACGTCGTGCCAGTGCCACCAGAAACTGAGTTTCGCTGAGGCGGGCGATAAGAATTTCAAGAGTCTTGGGACAGGGTAATATTTGTATTCTTTGCCCTGAAGGGCCCCGGCCATGCGGGCAAAGCCGTTTGCTAGTTCGATATGATATTCAGGTTCATCGGGATGGTGTGATGAGTGGCGCGCAAATTCTTCGGAAAATGTGTCGCAGATCTCTTCGAATTTGTCTTGTTTTTGCGTGAGTTTATGGAGACGGAGAATAAAATAGGCAAAGAAGGTGGCGAATATCAGAGCCAGGTTCACAGCCAGGATTGCCGATTCTACAAGAAAGGTAAAAAATATGACAAAGGCGACCACTTCGATTGCCAGAAGAAGCCAGAAGAAGTAATTAAAAAAGGCGTAGTTTCTTGTGAATCTAAAAAAACGGGTAAGTATTGGTGTCCGGATCTTTGTTTTGTCCGATTTTATCCCGGATTGCTTAGCTGCGGCCGGTTCAATGAGAGAATTCTGAATATCCGAAAGTGACATTTGACTAAACAATCGCTGATATCAGATTTTTTTTCCATCAGATACTCTGGTTTTGGAAGGATATTCCAGTTCTTCCCGATGGAAAAGATAAAGGCCCGAAAAAACGACAGCGACGGAAACAAAGAACGGCCACCCGGCAGACTCTCCAAGGAAAATCCAGCCGAAAAGCGCGGCAAACATTGGAGTCGTGAAACCCGCAAAGGACATAAAAGTCGGGCTGTAGCGCTTCAGTAAAAAGCCGTAGAGGTTGTAAGCCAGGAAATTCGATATAATCATCAGCATAAGGGCGCATTCAAAAAAAGGAATGATATTTGTGACTGGAATTGGATTCCAATTTTCATAAGCTAAAGAGTGTCCAAGAGCAAGGGTTCCGCCAAAAAGCATGCAGACCCCATTGATCATTAAAGGTGAGTAGCCCTCTTTCATCATTTGGCTTAAGAGAATCCAGCCATAGACGCTGCTGAGGGCGGCGACGATGACTGCGAATTCAGCGGAGGTTAAGAAAAAGAAGTTTCCTGAAAGCTCTTCGCTTCCTTTCTGGACGACGAGTATAGGAATAAATCCGACAAAACCGATAACCAGGCCAATCCATTTCATTTTGGTCAGTTTTTCTTTAAACAGCAAGTAGCAGAGCAGAGCGGATGCAAAAGGGGAGAGGCTGTAAATGAAGCAGGTTTTGAAAGACGTTAGGTATTGCAGTCCCCAAAATTCGCAGACATTTGTCAAATAGATCGCGATAAATCCTAAAAAAAGAATTTTTCCGATATGCTGTTTTTTGATATAAAATTGTTCTCTTTTGAAAAACCACTGATAACCAAGCAGAATAATGCCTGCCAGGGTCATGCGGGTCCCGACCAGGAAAAACGGGGCGGCATCGATGCCAAGGGCTGTTTTCCCCAAGGTGAAGACGCTGGCGAACAGGGCGTATAGGATAAAAACTAAAATCATAACGTTTATTTTAAAGGATTTACCAATTAAACGAAAGATTTTTGATAACCTATGAGGCCGCATCGAATTAGTTGAATAATATAAGATATTTTGATAAAATTTATTTAAATTGAAAATATATTAAGTGTTTAATATAATTTAGATATAAAAAAAGGGGTTTAAAAATGCAAAAGATTAACGTTCTCTTGATAGAAGACGAGCAAGATATTGCCGACTTGATTAAATTGAATGCAGAACTATCTGATTTTAAAGTTGTTGTTGAAAATGACGGACTCAATGGATATATGGCGGCTGAACGAGAAAAGCCCGATATTATTGTCTTAGACATTATGCTTCCGGGGATGAATGGGCTCGATGTTTGCCGAAAGGTCAAAAACAATCCGGCGCTCATGGGCATTCCGATAATTATGATCTCGGCAAAAAGCGAAGAGCTTGATGTGGTACTCGGATTGGAGCTTGGGGCCGACGACTATGTGACCAAGCCATTTTCTCCGAAAATTCTCCTATCCCGCATAAAAGCGGTTCTGAGGAGGAAAAGCGAGCCGAAAAAAGAGCCTAAGAGGCTCGGATTCGGTAAATTTATGATGGATATCGACAGCTACCAGCTGCGTAAGGGTGAAAAGCTTATCCCCCTGACGTTGTCTGAATTCGGAATCCTCAAGCGGCTTGTCGCCAATCAGGGCAAGGTCCTTACAAGAAACCAGCTTCTTGACGATCTGCACGGGGACGAGTCTTACGTCGTTGACAGGAATATCGATGTGCATATCGCTTCTCTCCGTAAAAAATTGGGTCCTAACTTCAACTGGATCGAGACGGTTCGCGGCGTCGGCTACCGCTTCAAGGATGAAGCTTAATTTATATTTTCTTTTTAAAAATAAATGGGTTTAGAGTATTCTAAACCCATTTATTTTTAATTTATGGTATAATAAGGTGTATAAATTACTTTTTAATTTAAAATTATGAGCCGTTTTAAAGAATTACAATCGATCGTGAGTCAGCAGGTAAAATTCAGAACCCCTGCCGAGATGTCCCCCTCTAAGCAATTGGGGAAAACGGACGAATCCGTAAGCGGCAAGGCGCTAGGAGTTTTGGAAGACACCGGCTCTGTCAAAGAGGTTCAACTCAACAGAAGTCTTACAGTACCCAAATCTTTAAATTCCGAAGCTGTCAAAGCCAGCCAAACAGCAAAAGATTTTTTCGGGGATCAATTATCGGGGCTCGCTCGGAGGGCGAGCAAGGTATTTTCTTCGGTTTTTTTCTTGGTCTTTATCAGTGAAAAAATCGGCGGCAGGGTTAGCAGTCAGCGCCTCAGTCAAAAAATGGGATCGGAAATTAGAAAGAGTGAGTCGCAAGTTGCCAAAAATATTCGTGGATGGCCGGACGAAGTAGCCCAATCGACCAGCATTTTTGAAGAAGCTAACAAACCCCCTCCCGGCCGTGGAACGCTGGATAAATATTTTGCTAAAGTTCTTGAGAAAGGGGTCGGCGAATTATTAGAGGAAATTCATAAGTTGAAAACCCAGCCTTTCAGCTCTTCTGTCGGGAATCCTACACAAAAATTACAAGAAAATAATGCCGAAGAAGCCCAGCTATGCTTGGATATTGTGAGTGGCGTAAGAACAATAGCCGACCTAAAAGAATCAGAAGACAGCTCGGGAATTAAAACTTTTTTATTCACTCATGAAGGCCTAGACTACGAGATCAATCACAGCCAAGATCCCCATGTCTATAATGGAGTCAAGAACAAAGATTTGATCAGAAGAGCGGAGCTGATTTTCGACGCGGCAAATGATCCTAAATTAAATGTCTTGAAAAAGAAAACGCTCGAGAATCTCTCGGGGTTGTGCCGAAATCCCGATCAAATCGATGATGATTTAAAAAACGGATTGGACATACTGGCCGATGTTTTTTACCAGGTAGAAACCCGTATGAAAAAGGAAAATCCCAATTTTGATTTGCAAAGGGCTGAAGCTGAACATATCAGGGATCGGGGCAGGCCGATTATCGTCAATATTTTTGAAGTGGAAGCCGGAGGCGAAAGAAGAACGTTTGTGGGAATGCATAAACCGATGTCAGAGGAGACCATTCCCAGTTCAATGCAAAGCGAAAACAAGCTGGCCAACTATGTATCGACATCGGCGGGTGTCGTACGGGATGGAAAAGTGGAGATGAAGTATACAGGAATTCGTCATTCACGCCCCTCTCCTATTGCGATTGAAGATAGTCATCAAAGACGGGCCATTTCCGCCTCGAATGTCAAACAGTCGATAGTCGATATCGCAAATAAAATGGAAGTCAATGAGAATAATTCAGAAAAAAATCCGCTTCCGGTTCCTCTGGCTCCCACGACGCTCCTCACTGCGAAAGTAGGGGACATCGTTCGAAACAGAAAGAAGAAAGTCGCCGGCAGTTGGATGGGAGATTCGGAATCCATGCAGCTGCAAGAAGCTATGCAGGCTTATCGTCTTTATGACGGTTGCGTTTTGAATGTCAATGGCGTATGGATCAAACCGGTTATCCATCATATGAATTTTGGAGTGAATCCCCCTGGAGCTAATCATGGCTTAAAAGGAAAAGTTCCGGATGCTCCATTTCAGAATGAACTCAATGCCCACGGCATGATGGCGCAGCATCAGCTTGTGAAAGATTTTTTTAGCGAAAATATTTCCGATGAAGGTTTAAAGAACCGGGTTTTTGAATTCTTATCCGGCGATTTGACAAAACTGGAAGGTCAATACAAAGATCTCAAAGAAGTCATCCATCGCAATTTGCAGAAAGATCAAGAGGCTCTTGCATCCCATTATGAAAATTATAGCCGGAAGCCTTCTCGAAAAATAGAAAAAGAAATTGTCAAATTGGAGAAAAGAATTGCCGGCGAATACAAAAGATTGGACATCATTGCAAGGGGGCTTGTCAAAAAGCAGAAAGAGGCTTTCTTGGGACAGCCAAATCGTCATGAAGTGCTGGAGAGTTTAAAGGAAGAACTCAATCCCGCTCTCGCTTCTCTCCTTCAAGATCATGAGGACTTTAGACGCGCAATCTTTACGATGGCTCATAAAAATACTGCGACAGTTGTCGATGTACCAGCGATGCGGAATATGATTTATCAGAAATTGGGGATTCTCAGTCTCTTTTACTGCAAGAGCGCCGAAGACCGTACCGGCAATGTCGAAATTGAAACCTTTCAAAGAATGATATTTGAAGAAATGTCAGGAAAACCACCGGGCATCGTCGACTGCAAAGAAACGGGCATTACGAATGAGATATTCAGACAAGTCTTTAACGCCTCCCCGTCTTTAAACAACACCGAGCACAACTCCGACTCCCGTGGCCTGCAGATCAGCCCCGAGGTAAATCCTCCAGATATGGAGCAGCAGATCAAGCAGCAAAAGAAAATGGCGGAATTTGCCAAAGAAGTCCCAAAAAAAGCCAGAGAAAAGGTTCAGTGAGTGTATAATTGAACCATGTCTGATTATGAATTGCTAGACAGCGGCAACGGGAGAAAATTGGAGCGCTTCGGCCGCTACATTCTGGACCGGCCGTCTCTTCAAGCTCTATGGCGCCCGAAGCTTCCCCTTGAAGAGTGGAAAAGGGCCCATGCCGTTTTTACTCGGGAGCCGGGCGGCCTTTGGAAGAAAAGCCGGGGATTTCCCGAAGAGTGGATCATTGAAGTGGAGGGCATCAAATTTACACTGTCTCCAACTGATTTCGGCCATTTGGGCATTTTCCCCGAGCAGAGCCCTTCCTGGAAATGGATAAAAAAAGAGGTGCGAAATGAGGCGAATGTACTCAATTTGTTTGCTTACTCCGGAGGTTCGACGCTTGCTGCGGCGCTATCCGGAGCGAGAGTCACCCACCTTGACGCATCAAAGAAGATGGCGGCCTGGGCGCGGGAAAACGCCCGGATTAACGGGCTTGAAGAAGCTCCTGTGCGCTGGATTGTCGATGACGTTAAAAAGTTTTTAAAACGAGAGATTCGGCGCAGCAGCCGCTACGATGCGATCATATTGGACCCCCCGAGCTTCGGAAGGGGGGCAAAAGGGGAAGTGTTTAAAATCGAAAAAGACATCCAGGGAATCTTAAGCGACTGCAGCGAGCTTCTTAGCGGCCGGCCGCTTTTTGTCCTTTTGACATGCCACAGCCCAGGTTTTACTCCGATAGCTGCGAGCCATTTGCTGACTCAATTTTTTGGCGGCGGCAAGGTGGAAACGGGCGAGATGATTCTTAAAGGGCAGGAAAATGTCTTCTCTCTTCCAAGCGGCAGTTTCGCGAGGTGGAGTCCATGCTGATTACAAGTTTGCAAAACCCGAAAATTAAAAATCTGGTCCGCCTTCGAGAAAGGAGGCAGCGAGATAAAAGCGTCCTTTTTTTAATCGAAGGCTATCGCGAGCTTTTGAGGGCTGTCGACTCGGGCATTGAAATTGATGAATTTTATTTTTGCCCTGAACTGTTTTTAGGGGAAAATGAAGAGGCGCTCATTCAAAGAATCGGAGGGCAGTCATTTACGTGTACCCGGCAGGTGTTTAAAAAAATATCCTATCGGGATCGACCAGACGGTCTTCTCGGCGTTGCCCGCCAGATGAAACGGCAGTTAAACGATATTCGGTTTCAAGCGGTCCCTTTTGTCGTGATTGCCGAAAGCATTGAAAAACCGGGCAATTTGGGAACGATTCTCCGCACATCGGACGCTGCCTGTGTCGACGCGCTGATTGTTTGCGACCGCTGCACCGATATTTACAATCCCAATGTTGTGCGGGCGAGCGTCGGCACACTCTTTACTGTTCCTGTTGTCGAAGCAAAAAGCGAAGAGGTCTCAATTTGGCTGAAAAGCTGCGGCATTTCAGTGGTTGCCGCGGCTCCCTCCGCAGAAAAGATCTATACTCAGGCCGATTTGACAAAGCCGATAGCTGTTGCGTTCGGAACCGAACAATACGGCCTCTCGGATTATTGGATGGAGGCGGCCGAAACCAAGGTGAAAATTCCGATGCGTGGCGTCGCCGACTCTCTTAACGTGGCGCTGTCGACCGGAGTGCTGCTTTATGAGGTTCTCCGGCAGCGAGGTTTCTGATGGACATTGTGTATGAAGACAACCATGTGATTGCCGTGAAAAAGCCGGCGGGACTGCTCACCCAGCCAAGCGGTACCGAAGAGGATAACCTTGAAGACCGGCTCAAAGCTTATATCAAAAAACGGGATGCGAAGCCTTCAAATGTCTTTCTTGAAGCGGTCCACCGCCTTGATAAGCCGGCTTTCGGGCTGGTTGTGTTTGCCAAAACAAGCAAAGCCCTTTCCCGGCTGAATGCAGCTCAAAGAGAGAAGAAATTCCGTAAATTTTATCGGGCAGGGATAGAAGGGACTCTCCCTGCGAAAAAAGGGACTCTTGCCAATACCCTCTACCACGATCATCACAGAGCCCGTGTTGTCGCTTCCGGCTATCCCGGGGGTAAGGAAGCGATTTTGCACTACAGGGAGGTAGGTCCTCAACTAGTTGAAATAGAATTAGTTACAGGACGCTATCATCAAATTAGGGCTCAATTGTCCCATATAGGCTGTCCTATTTTGGGAGATAAAAAATACGGAAGTGTAAAGTCCTTTTCTTCAGGCATTTATCTTGAACATTACCGGATAGAATTTCCTCACCCCATAAGTAACAATTCTTTATTAATTATAATTTAAATTATAAATTATAATGGTATAATGTAATTAAGCATTGTTTATTTATGGGTTAATAATTGTATGTATAATAATACAAAGAAGAAAAAAAGCTCTATCTGGGGAAAAATAAGGTCGGCATATTTAAACTGTATCCGACTCTACGTCAAATACTTAAAAAGACGCAATGTCGTTGTCTTTGGGCTTGTTTCGGCAACTTTTCTCACAGAACCGCTTAACGCCTTCAAAGGGGCGTTTATGACTCCATATGGGTGGAAACGGCATTTCGACTATTTCGATTTAAATCCTAAAGAGCTTACAAGTAGTCAGCTAAGAGAAAATCCAGTTCTTCTTATTCATGGGAATTACGATAATCAAAGGGCCTGGCTGCAATTGGCTGAAAAACTGCAGAAAGAAGGCATTCCCGCTTTTACCCTCAACCTTCCCCCTGGAAAAGTGTCCCGCTGGGATAAATGTCTGCTAGAAAGAAAATGGGATGAGATTCGAAACCTTTATCACCGCTATGGCCGTAAAGATGCGGCTATCAATATCGTCGGTCACTCCAGAGGGGCTTATCTTTCTGTCATGATGGGCGTCAACAAGGAAGGGTGGGAAATCAGGAAACGAGGGGTTCTTTCCACCGACTTAATGAAAAGACATCAAAGACCCGATATTGGCAAAATTATTCAAATCGGCCAGTACTTTTCCTTAAATGAATTTCAGGATGAAGTCGCTACCGCTCTGAACCTTAAAGAGAGAATTTTCAGCATTACCGGAACTAGGGATATCCTGGCGCCTTCTAATTCCAATGCCTTGCCTCCTGATCATAAATTTACCTTTGACGAGGGGCATTTGGGATTGATTTTTTCCGACGAGGTGGATCAGAAAATCATTGATATTGCTCAAATCTCCTTAACATAAACTCCCTATTATGATTTTAATGTAAAGAGAGAATTGAAAATCGGCTCAACCTTAATTTTCAATTCCCTTTTGAAGAGGTACCTCATGTTGGCAACGCTTGTTTCGATCATTTTGGTGGTCGTCTTTACTCTGATGTTTCAGGTCCCTGCGCTGGGTTTTTTTCCCATCTTGGCCTTGGTAGTCGGAGCCTTGATGATTTTGATCACCCCTTTGATCAAAGGGCTGACACTGCTTCCTTTGCAGGCGGCCAGTGTTGAAACATCTTCGCGCGCGATGAATATGGCGAGGAAGGATCCTCTGCAAATTGCGCTGACTTTTGTGTGGATCTCTTTTGCCCTTTTTTCTTTTATTTCCGCAGCATTCGGAACCGAGATTTTATTCATTATCTGGATGATATGGCTGGGGCTTTCTCTTGACGCTATCTTTTTTTATACCTGGCGCCAGACCGGTTTCTCCGATCCGCTGCATTTGATTGTCTTGCTTGTCCGAAATGGAAAGAGAAATTTTTCCGCAAATAGGCAGAAAGAGCTTTGTTCATCAATTGATGCGCTGGGCGAAGTCAGCCTGAAGGCGCTGTTTCAAAAAAGCCTGCCGCTTTCAGAAGAAGTTGTCTCTTCAATGGAAGGTTTGGCAAAAGATTACCTTAAGAGTTTCGGGGCAGATCCTACAGAAGATGCGGCAAATCGTGTCAATTACACTCTGGGTTTTTTGCTCCACCGCATGCAAATGCTGTTTAACCACGCAGCCGAAGATAATCTGGAGCCTTTGGCGAATCAGATTATTTTGAGCGTATCGAAACTCACGATCAATGTGGCTAAATTCGATACGTCTCTGACAAGCCTTCCTCTGCATTTTCTCGAAAATTTCTTCAAAAAAGCGCATGAGTACGAGTTAACAGAGGTGGCCATCAACAGTTCGATCGTTTTACAGGAAATGGCAAAATCCATGATCGAAGATCCAAGCCTTCGCGACCGGAACTTAAGTCGCTGTTCTTTTTTCCCTTATTGAACGGATGGAGGAGCTTGCGAAAGACACATTTAAGAAAGATAAAAGCACTCCCATTTCTTTGCTGATCAAGCCATTCGAGGAGCTCAAATCCCTTTTGGAGGAAAAAATTCCCGAATTTTCCGACTCCAAAGCGGTGATTGCCAATCTTCAAAAAGTCATCGCCCAATTTCAGGCTCTTCAGGGCGTCCTTCAGTCCGTTCCCAATATCCCCGGATATTCCGAATCCGAAGAATAATGTTGTATCTGGGGCTTTGGATTTGTTATGATCCGGCACATGATTCTCGCTCTTCTAAATAAAGGTGTTGAAGACGCTGTTTCGGCTGTTGGCCAGCTCGGGAACGAAGAGTCGCTTCAGTTTATGATGAAGTCTGCCGAGCTCATTTCCTGCGCGTTTGAGAGCGGCAATAAAGTTATCATTGCCGGCAACGGGGGGAGCCTTTGCGACGCTATGCATTTTGCCGAGGAGCTGACTGGCTTTTTCCGAGGTGAAAGAAAGGCTCTTCCGGCTATCGCCTTGTCCGAGCCTGGGCATATCACCTGCACCGGCAACGATCTTGGGTTCGATTACATTTTTTCCCGCGGGGTCGAAGCTTACGGGCAGCCCGGCGATGTTTTTGCTTGGTCTGACAACAAGCGGCAACTCCCCAAATATTGTCAATGCGGTTTTGCGAAGGCCAAGAAGCAAAATCTCAAAACCGTGGCTTTCCTGGGCAAAGGAGGGGGAAGATTGAGGGGCGAGGCCGATCTTGAGCTCATTATCGACGGTTTCAAAACCTCAGACCGCATTCAAGAGGCCCATATGGCCGCCATACACCTCATTATCGAACTTGTCGAGCACAGGATGTTCGTTTCCCACAACTGATCAATCTACAGGTAAGCATTCTAGTGTCTTGCATGCCGTCGCCCGCGCTGCGTTCTCGAGAGGGGCGTAACCGAACAATCTTTACAAAAATCCCAATTTTTGGTAAAATTCTAATTAATTATTAACATTTTAAGTAAATAATAGCAATTTTTTTAAAAATGGAACAAGAGCGGACATTCGCTTTTTCTCCCCTTAGATTTAACCATGAAAAAACGGTGCGAACGATACATTTTGGACGTGATCCAGGGAAAAAAACGGGGATTTCTCTCCGGAGCAGCCTCTCATGGGTTGAAATTCTTAAGTTTCGGCTTCCAGGCCGCCGTCAATGCTCGAAATTGGGCGTTTAATCAAGGTCTGCTGACAAGTTACTACCCTCCGGTCCCGGTTGTAGTTAGTATCGGCAATATCGTTGCAGGAGGCACAGGAAAGACCCCTGCGGCCCTTATGCTGGCCGAATCCTTGAGTGAAACCCACAAAATCGCCTTCCTTTTAAGAGGCTATAGAAGCCCCTCTGAACTGCGCAGCTCCCCCCTCGTTCTGTCGCTGGGAAAAGGGCCTGAATATTCGGCATCGTACTCGGGAGATGAGGCCTATCTCTTATCGCGGCGCCTTCCTGAAGCGTTAGTATTTGTGGGAAAGAACCGAGTCCGCTCATCGATACTGGCTGCCCAAAATGGAGCGGAGATTATCATTTTGGACGACGGATTGCAGCATAGGCGTTTGGCCAGGGAATTTGAGATTATCGTTGTGGACGCCAAGGATCCGCTGGGTCAGGGGCATTTTCTTCCTCGAGGCTTTCTGCGCGACCACCCAAAGACTCTCGGAAGGGCCGACCTCATCATTGCCAACCACGTTAGGGACAGCGAGGATCTGGACGTCCTCCGGGAAAAAATCGGCCCTTATTCCACGGCGCCTATCGTGGGGGTTTGTCCCCAGATCAGTTCGATTGAGTCAATTGCCGGCGAGGGCGTTTCTTCGCTCAGCGGAAAAAAAGCCGGACTTTTCTGCGGGATCGCCAAACCCGAAAAATTCAAAACTCTTATTGAAAGCCAGGGAGTTTCAATCGTCTCGGAGCTCATCTCTTTGGACCACGCTATTCCCGGTAAAAAAAGATTGAGGAAATTTTCCGAAGAGTGCGCAAAACAAGGAGCCGAGTACTTGATCTGCACAGAAAAGGACAAGGTTAAATTATCCGAGGATGAGGGTACCGCGCTGCCGATCATCAGCGTCAATATACGTTTAAAGATTTCCGCCGGCAGCTTGCATTGGGAAAACTTGTTGGAACAAATAAAAACGAAGGTGGGGGCGAAATGAAGTTGTGGCTCCAAATATTTATCGCGATGATTGCGGGAACGGTTGTTGGAACGATCATGAAGCTGACCGGTTTCGACGCAAAAGCTCTGCAGCCTTTGGGAACGATATTCCTTGAGCTGATCCGCATGCTTGTGGTGCTTCTTATCTTCGCGTCCATGACATTGGGAGTGTGCGGTGTTCATGACCCGAAAAAGCTCGGAAGGCTTGGGATCAAAACGCTCCTTTTTTATCTGCTTACGACGATTTTGAGCATCGGAGTCGGCATAGCCTTTGCCACTTATTTTCAACCGGGAGTTGGTTTTTCCGATGAAATGGCAAAAACTCCGATTACGATCACCGAACCGCAAAGCCTGGTGGATATTTTTAAGTCCATTGTTCCTTCGAATCCCTTTGCTTCGCTTGTTTCGGGCAACGCTCTTCAGATTATTGTCTTTTCGGCATTTTTGGGCGTGGCTATTAATTTAGCCGGAGAAAAGGGCCGGCCGCTTCGCGAGGCGATCGAATCGCTTGCCGAAGTGATGTATCAGCTCACTTCGGTTGTTATGAAATTCGCTCCCATCGGCGTTTTCGGAATTATGGCCTATGTTGCGGGATCGCTCGGGTTTGAGGCAATCAAAAGGCTGGCTCTTTTTGTGCTGATTTATTATGCCGCCTGTTTTTTGTTTGTCGGGATTGTTTTTTTCGGGATTTTACGGTTTATCGCAGGATTGAATCCCATTTACTTTATAAAAGGGCTTTGGTCGGCCATAGTCGTAGCCTTTAGCACCGGCAGCAGCTCTGCAAGCCTTCCGGTATCTTTGCAATGCGTTCATGAAAACCTGGGCGTTTCGAAAAACATCACGAATTTCGTTCTTCCTCTCGGCTCGACAATCAATATGAACGGCACGGCGATTTTTCAGGGGATGGCAGCAATTTTCGTCTCGCAGGCTTATGGAATCCATCTCGACATGTATTCGATTTTAACGATTGTGATTACCGCCACATTGTCGGCAGTGGGAACTGCTGGAATACCTGGCCAGGGTTTCATTATGTTGTCTGCTGTGTTAACATCGGTTGGGCTGCCATTCGAGGGACTTTCCGTGTTCATGGCCATTGACCGTCTGCGCGACATGGTCGGCACATCGCTTAACGTTATGGGCGATGCGGTCGTTGCTGTGACTATTGCCAAGCAGGAAGGAGAACTTGATTTGAATTGCTACCGGCAGTCTTATGTAGAATTGGAGGAAAGCGAAGCTTAAGATGAAACTTTGGGTTAAGATTATTATCGCCATGTTTGCCGGAATGGTAGTCGGCTGGGGGATTGGTCCCCGAGCTGAAATGCTGTATCCTATCGGCGAGGTGTTTCTCAAGCTCATCAGCATGATTATCGTTCCTCTGGTTTTAGCCTCGATGACTGTCGGCATCACCAGCATTCACGATCCGAAAAAGCTCGGACGCGTCGGACTGAAAACGTTGGGATTTTATTTGATCACAACCATCATCAGCATAGCTTTGGGACTTTCTTTTGCCTATCTCTTCAACGTCGGGACCGGGATTGAAATTTCCACTCAGCAGCCCGTGGCACAAGTTGAGCCCATGGGCCTTGGGCAGATTTTTTCCAATCTTATCCCTACCAATCCGTTTGCCTCGCTTATTTCCAACCATCACATTCTGCAGGTGATCATTTTTGCGATTTTTTTGGGGATTGCGATCAATTTTGCAGGAGAAAAGGGAAGGCCTCTTTTGGACATTATGGAAGCGACATCGGAAGTTATGTACTCGCTTACCTCCATCGTCATGGAACTCTCTCCCATAGGAGTATTTGCGATTATGGCCTGGGTGGCGGGCCGTTTTGACAAGGAAGTCCTCTTTTCGCTCGCCAAATTTTTAACGGTTTATTATGCCGCCTGCTTCATTCAGCTGTTCATCGTTTTCGGGGGCATGCTTGTTTTTGTGGCCAAGCTGAATCCCCGTCCTTTTTTCAAAGGGATGTGGGATGCGATGACTGTGGCGTTTGGGACATGCAGCAGTTCCGCAACCCTGCCGGTTTCCATGCAATGCGTCCAGGAGCATTTGGGCGTGTCGAAAAATATTTCCAGTTTTGTACTTCCTCTCGGCTCCACGATCAATATGGCCGGAGCGGCTATCTTTCAGGGAATGGCTGCCATTTTCATTTCCAATGCTTACGGCATCCACCTCGATTTCATGACAATCATCACAGTGGTCATCACGGCCGTGCTTTCCGCAGTCGGCGCCGCGGGCATCCCCGGTTCGGGGATTTTGATGCTCTCTGCTGTTTTGGCCTCTGCGGGCCTTCCGCTTGAAGGGGTTGGCGTTCTTTTTGGCATCGACCGTGTTCGCGAAATGATCTCAGCAGTCGTCAACAGCATGGGCGACGCTGTGGTTGCTGTCACCATCGCCAAACAGGAAGGCGAGCTTGACGAACTTCAGTACTACGAAGCCAAGCTTGTCGAACTTGAAGAGTCTGAAGCTTAGCCGGTTAAATTTGAAGATTTTTGTTTTTTATGACTGCTTAAAATGATCTGAACCTCTGTAAATCGGTTGTTCAATAAAATTCACCTGCAATTCTTCCGAGTATTCTTCCCGCATGAATGTGACCCTCACGTGGTCATTTTCAAGGATTTTTTTGTCGACATTTTGATTGATCAAGTATTGACGAAGCAGATGTTCTTCTTGCTTGGTATTTGAAATGATGCGTGGAATACATGTCAGCAGGCGAACTGGGAAGGTCAAAACATCCAAAGGCAGCGCGGCTAAAACGGCGAAAATTTTGTCTACAATGTTTTGCACTTTGACCGCATGATTAATGGTTGTTGGGAGAAAGAAATCTTTTGAAAAATTCTTTAGGTTGTTTGTACGCACAGGGATGACAGTTGCAGCAACAATTGAAGCCGTTCGGTGTCCTGCGCCCCAGTTCTTTACCTTGTTGAACTCCTGCTCTGTCAGATTGCTTTCCCAAACTAAGCTGTTTTCTATATTTTGTACTTTTATGTAATATGCCATACTATACCACCTACATTTATAAAAAAATATTATATACTAAATAGATATTTGTTGTAAATAATATTTTTTTTTAATTTTAGGGCCAGCTCAATGGACAACTTCTCATAACGTAACGAAAATAGAGCAGTTCCCGCTGGGATTTTTTAAGAGCCCTTAGCTTCGTTTTTCGGGAACGTAGACCGCCGAATACTTATGGAAATTCTTGACTCATTAATTTTAAAAAACTAATATTTATGTTTAATCTGAAACCAAGGAAGTCTTTATGAAGGAAATAAGCCTGACCATTCTAGCATCAGTAATCACTTTTTCAGTATGCGCAGAAAGATCTCCGGGAGTGTCAAAGTCCGATGATAAAGAATTGCCTCATCTCGTGTCTTATGTCGGTGTCAACCCCTTGCAAGCAGCGTCAGGAACCGAAAGGTTGACAAAAGCCGATTAATATTCGCCTTGAGAATAGGCGGGTTTGCCGTTGTATTTATGCAAATGAATCGTTTGCGTGAAGTCGACGCTTGAGTCTGCAAGCCTCTTTTGCAGATCGATGATTTGATCGTGGGTAGCTGTGTTGCCTTTTGCTTTGAATCTGCAGCGCCAGTGGTCGACAGTGAGTGTTTCCGGCATGGGATCGGGCCACATTTTCGCTCCCCGGTTGGTGATTAGGGTTAAGTTGAAGTCTTTCCCGGCCAGCATTTCCATCAGTCTTTGCAAATCGGCAACTGATTGATCCCACTTGATGTATATATCGACACCTACAAGCTCTTTATTGACATGCGGAGTCTCCAGAAGAGGTTTGGGTTTTACGGGTTTTTGCGGTTTTGCGGGTTTTAACGTTTCGGGTTTCCGGCCAAGACGTTTGATGACGGCATCGCCAAATTCTTTGGTTCCGACTTTTTCCGTGCTCTTTTCCTCATTATAGATGTCATAGGTGTGGATGCCGTCTTCCAGGGTTTTGAGCCAGGCGTTTTGGATGAGGGAGGCTGCCTCCCCTTGTTTTAAGTGATTGAGCATCATAATGGCGGCGAGAATAATTCCCGACGGATTGGCTAGATTTTGCCCTGCTCTTCTAGGGGCGGATCCGTGAATGGCCTCGAACATGGCTTGCGAGAGGCCGATGTTGGCCGATCCCGCGAGGCCGACCGATCCGGCGATTTGCGCGGCGACGTCGGAGAGGATGTCTCCGTAGAGGTTCGGCATCACGACAACGTCGAAATTTTCGGGTGTATCGGCCAGTTTTGCCGCTCCGATATCGATGATCCAATGCTCGTTTTCTATGTTGGGGTAATCTTTTGCGATTTCTTCAAATATATTGTGAAAAAGGCCGTCGCTGATTTTTAAAATATTGTCTTTTGTAAAGCAGGTCACCTTCTGCCTGCCGTTGGCATCGGCATATTCAAAAGCATAGCGGATAATCCTTTCAGAGCCGCTTCGGGTGATGAGCTTGATCGCTTCTGTGGAGTCCGGAGTATTCTGATATTCGATGCCTGTGTAAAGATCCTCTTCATTTTCCCGAATCACGACGATATTCATGTCAGGGTGTTTATTTTCTATAATGGGGTAGTAGGAAACACACGGGCGTACATTGGCATAGAGGCTGAAAGCTCCTCTGATTGTCACATTCAGGCTTTCAAATCCTCCCCCTTGGGGGGTGGTGATGGGCGCTTTTAAAAATGCCTGGGTATTGCGCAGCACATCCCATGTTTCGGGCTCAATGCCCGTTTTGATGCCTCTCAGATAAACTTCTTCGCCGATTTTCACTTCATGAATATCAAGATCGGCTCCGGATTCTTTTAAAATGTTTAGCGTCGCGTCCATAATTTCCGGACCGATGCCGTCCCCTCGAGCGACAGCGATACTTGCCTTATTTGATGCCATAATTACCGACCTTGTGTATAATTCGCTTTAATTAAGGACTATCGTGCATTAAAGCAGCGATTTTTAGCAACCTGCACCGGAGCCTGGCGATGTTAAAAGACCTTTTTCGAGAGCAGAAAGACGAAATTAACTATTTCTTTGAGCATGTTGATCTTGCGGCAGCAGAAGATCTTTTGAGCATGTTTTACAATTGCAGGGGGGTGATTTTTTTTACCGGTGTCGGCAAAAGCGGGTTTATCGCTCAAAAAATCGCCACGACGATGACATCTGTCAACGTCAAGTCGCTTTTTCTTTCTTCGGTCGATGCCCTGCATGGAGATATTGGGATCTTATCAAAAGACGATATTTTTGTTTTGCTCAGCCGAAGCGGCGAGAGCGATGAGCTTTTGCAGCTGGTTCCGTTTTTAAGAAACAAGGGGGTACGGCTTGCGGCTCTTGTCTGCGAGAAAAACAGCCGTCTTGGAAAAGCGTGCGATTTTGAAATGTTTCTGCCGATACAACAAGAAATTTGTCCTTTCGGCCTTATGCCGACAACCTCTTCGGCAGTACAAATGATTTTTTGCGACATTCTCGCCACTGAACTTATGATTAAAAAACAATTAAAGATCGATGATTACCGATTGAATCATCCGGCGGGCCGCATCGGAAAAAGAATGACGCTTAAGGTCAAAGACCTCATGCTGACCGGGGACAGGATTCCCACATGCTCGCCGAATAATAAAATTATGGATACGCTCGTGAGTTTATCGAGCAGACAGTGCGGCTGCGTAATCGTTGTAGATGATGACGGAAAAATGCTCGGGATCTTTACCGATGGAGATCTAAGAAGAACTTTGCAGGACCTAGGGTCGGAAGCTTTGCAGCAGACGATACGGGAAGTTATGACAGAGCCTGCCAGGTGGACAACGGCCGACCGGCTTGTCTTCGATGCGATGAAACAAATGGAAGAAGACCAGAAGCATCCCATTACGGTTCTTCCTGTACTCGAGGATAAAAAGCTTGTCGGTGTGATTAAGATTCACGATATCCTTCAATCAGGGGTTTAATATGATAATAGGTATGCCAAAAGAAGTAAAAGAGCTGGAATTTCGAGTCGGGCTGACACCCGCTTGCGTCGCAATATTGACAAGCGACGGCCATGAAGTCCTCTGCCAATCGGGAGCCGGAGAGCCCATTGGATTTACAGACGATCATTATCGCAAAGCGGGAGCGAAAATTGTCGCCACTCCCGAAGAAGTTTACCGGGCAGACATGGTCATCAAAGTGAAAGAGCCGATTGAAAGCGAATATCCCCTGATTAGGGAAGGGCAGATTTTGTTTTGCTATCTCCATCTGGCTCCTAATTTAGCTTTGACGGAGAAACTTGTTGAAAGCGGATGTGTCGCCATCGCCTATGAAACTGTGACCGACAAGCAAGGACGCCTTCCCCTCCTTGTACCCATGAGCGAAATCGCCGGACGGGTCGGCGTGCAGGAGGGAGCCCATGCTCTTCAGATGATCGGCGGGGGCAAAGGGGTGCTTCTCGGGGGAGCGCCCGGAGTCCTTCCTGGCAAAGTTGTTGTGATTGGAGGGGGTGCGGCCGGTACTGAAGCCGCGCGGATCGCCATTGGAATGGGCGCCGACGCCACTATCCTCGACAACAACCTCGCCCGTCTTAAAGAGCTCGAGCTGAGCTACTCTCCCATGCTCAAAACCCTGTATTCCAATCCTGTTTCGGTCGCCGACTCAATCGCCGAGGCCGATCTTGTGATCGGAGCGGTGCTGATTCCCGGAAAGACGGCTCCCAAACTGATCACCAAGGAGATGCTGAAGCGGATGGATCCGGGGTCGGTTATTGTCGATATCGCCATTGATCAGGGCGGATGCGCCGAGACATCCCGGCCGACGACCCATACCCGGCCGACTTACATTGAGGAAGGCGTGGTCCATTACTGCGTGACCAATATGCCCGCAGCCTGTTCGAGGACATCATCCTTGGCTCTGACAAATGCCACCCTCAAATATGCCCGCGATTTAGCTAAATTCGGCTATAGAAAAGCCCTCAAATCGGATCCCGGTTTAAGAAACGGACTCAATGTTTGCAAAGGACATGTCACCAATGAACATGTTGCAGGCGATTTGGGCTTCGACTTCAAACCCCCAATAGAGGCTTTGACATGATTTTAGGCAGGGCAACGCAATATTTGCAAACCTACTCGCCGGATATCTTGTATCCTGTTCCCCGCTCCCTTCAGCGCGAGAATCTCAGAGTCATTGCCCCGGGCGGCTTTGATTTGTGGAGAGGGTGGGAGCTGTCGTGGCTGGATCCCAAAGGAAAGCCCGCCATACGTCTGCCGAGTTTTATTTTCCCCTCGAAACGCCGAATATTGTGGAATCAAAATCATTCAAATTTTATTTGAATTCTTTTAATCAGACCACTTTTGAAACTCCCGAAATTGTCCGCAAGACAATGGAAAGGGACCTTTCCCGCTCTGCCCGGAGGGCCTGTGGAAATTAAATTTTTTCCCCCAGAAGGGCCTCAGCCGTCTCTTCCTTTTAAGTTGCCTGGAATCTGCCTCGATAGCCTCGATATCGAGATAGATGCATACAACATTGATTCCGGTTTGCTCAAGACAACCCCTGAATTGGGAGAAGAAACCCTCTATAGCCATTTATTAAAATCCAATTGCCTGGCGACCGGCCAGCCTGACTGGGGAATCTTTTTTATCCGCTACAGAGGACTTAAAATTGACCATGCATCTCTTCTCAAGTACATCGTCTCTTACAGAAATCATTCGGGGTTTGCCGAACATTGCGTCGAGAGGATGTACAGCGACATAATGGCTAAATGCCGCCCGGAAAGGCTCTTTCTGTCAACCGCATACACAAGGCGCGGCGGCCTTGACATCAACCCCGTTCGATCCAGTTGCTGATTTTAATGAAAGTTCCCTTAGATCATAAGGAAAGTGTTGTCCCTCTGTAGCAACCAACTTAATGTTAATTATTTATTTACCACGGAGCTCTCAGAGAGAGGTTTCTGTTTTATAATTTGTTTTAAAACCCAAATCATCCTCTGTGATTTCTGGGGGCTCCGTAGTGAAAAATTCCGGCGGGAACTCTCTGTGAGGAATTCATATTCGTATTTGTGCTATAATATTGGAGTTGCTGTGAAACTTTGTATTTTCAGACTGGTGGGGGTTATGAGAGCTGTTTGTGCTGTGCGAAGGGGGGCCGAGATTGCCTCAAAACCTTTTGTATTCGGAGCAAAATTGGGGTATCGGGGGGTCAGCGGGTTTATTGAGCATTCGAGACCGCGAAATAAATGGGTTTGGGGGGCTTGCGTTGCGGCCGGAATCTGGGCCCATCGGATGACTGAGGTCTACGCGCCTAAATTTATTGCCGATATCATTGTAGCGCACACCGTCAGCAACTGGGGGTCGTTTTTGGGAACGATATATGGAGCGTATATCCTTGCTCCCGGGTTGATTCCGTCAATCGTCCCTTTTGCGGCTTACGGCGCCGGGGTTTTGGGCGGGCTGGCGGCTGTGCTGGCCATCAACACCATTTGCCTGTTAATTTTAAGAAAACCATCAAGAAAAAATGATGCTGCCAAAACGTTTAAAAGCTTATGAGGAAAAGGCCAAGCTCCTTCTGGAAAAGGGGGCTGTGGGGGAAATCGAATTTTCCGAAGGGACCTATCAAATCCAGATTGCCGAAAAAGACGGAATGGAAGAAAGAGTGGACTTTTCTGCAATTGGATCCCCAGGGCCGGATTCTCGACTGTTTTTGCACTTGCGATGAGCAGGGCGAGGGACTGTCATGCGTTCATTTGGCCGCGGCTTATTTAAGAGTTTTCAATCAGGGCAAATATCCCCTTCACCTTCGTTTTACCCAATCTCTTGTGGAATATCCTTTGTCAAATTTTTGCCGAACGTTTAGGTGAATCGGCCATCGATATTAAAGGAACTGAAAAAGAACAGATTCGGTTTCGAGTCGCCGTCTGGAAAAGTGATCGTCGAGATAGAAGGATTGAACGCCCGGGGCAAGGAGTGGCTAAGAGGCATCATCGACGATTGGGAGCCCGCAACAGAAGAAACATCGATCAAATTTTCCCACTTGTCTGCTGAAGAAATGGCTCTTTGGCATGAGGGAAGGCCCAGTAAACACCTTCAATACGAACTTTCTTTCTGGAGCGATATCGCCAAAAAAATGTTTCTTTTGCAGGATGAAAACAGCCCCTACTCTCTCAGGTTCCACTATAGCGAAAAAAAACTGCCCGATTGGATTGAGGCCTCTTTTAAAGATTTTAAAATAGGATTTTATCTCTCGGAAGCAAACCTTCCCTTAGTCATTTCTGCACTTGCGGCTGTTGCCTCTCCTTTGAAAGTTTATGGGATCGAACAGGAAGAGACGGTTGAACTCCACTTTAACCGGGAAGAAGGGACAATGGATGTTCGCTTGAAGAAGCCCTCCCGGTCAAAAGTTGAGGTTCCCCAGGCAGAGGAAGGAATCGTAGTCGGCGACTGGCTTTTTGTTCCGGAAGACGGCTTTTACGCTTTGGCAAAAACGGGTTTGTTTTCGGAGTCAAAGCTTGGGAAAGAGCAGATTGAAGAGCTGCTTGCGCGGCACTTTCAGACAGTTCAATCGCATATTGTCGGAGAGAAAATATCCAAAGAATTCGTTCAGCCTTTTTATGAGCTGTTTTTCGATTCTTCCTACAATCTGCACATAAGGGCCTATATTTTCGAACCCGGAGATCTGGGAAGCCCTGAGGCGCACATATTCGGAGACTGGCTTTACCTACCCGCAAAAGGATTCATGCATTTTGAAGGGCTTCGTTTTTCGGATATTGAAACAGTTGTTCCCGCCGATAAAATCAACAATTTTATTTCCAAGAATCGTTATTGGCTGAATGAACAGCCGGGTTTTGAGACTCATCAGGTCAATATTGAGGCGCAGCTTGTTTATGAACTCGACGATGGAGATTACCTGCACTTTTCGAGCCGGGCCGTCAGGGAAGAGGGACTTGAGGGAGAGGTGGATTTCGGACAATGGATTTATATCCCCGATGAGGGATTTTATCAGAAATCGACCGCTCAAATTGGACTTCCGGTGAGGCCCGGCGTGATGATCAAGCCCGGCCAGGTGCCTCTTTTTATCAAAGCAAACAGCGATGAACTGGCGATGGTGCCGGGATTTTTTAGCCGGAAATGTCCGATAAAAACATCCGGTTTGTCGGCTCGGATCAATGAACTTGGCAATATTGTTATTGAATTGATTCATGAGAGGCATCCGGACTATAAAAATGTCGATCTGAAGTTTTTTGATGATTATGTGTTTGTTCCGCATGAGGGGTTTCACAAACTCCCCATCGATCCGAGAATTCCGGAACAGTATCATACATCTTTGGAAATGAATCCTGAAAGAGAAGCCTTGTTTCTGGCTTATGAGATCGATCAGTTGAAGCCTTTTATCGTCGACCTTGACCCAAGGCTTGAAAAAGATATTGACCCGAAGTTGGTTTTTCAAAATCTTGCGGAAGAAGATGATGGCGTGTCTGTCAAAATGATTTACCGGACGCGCATCGGAGAGGCGGACGTCCGCCTGCTGCTTCAAGCTGTCTTGAGAAAAGAGCGTTTTGTCAAAACAGATGGAGGACTCTTCGATCTGAAGCAGGATCGTTTCGGCTGGCTCTATCAGGTTGGTAAAAAAGCTTTGGGAAGCGAGAGAAAAGGCTTAAGCCTGAAAACGATTGATTTGCTCAGGCTTTTGGCTTTCGAGAGTGTTGAAATTCCTCCTGGAAAAGGAAAAAAGGCGAAAGCCGTACGCAATCATCTGGAAAATCTGCTTGAGTTTAGAACTCCATCCAAGCCTTTGCCAGAAGGGTTTTACGCTCATCTTCGTCCTTACCAGCAAACGGGTCTTGAATGGCTTTGGTTTCTTTATCATCAACATTTGTCCGGCCTTCTTTGTGACGACATGGGCCTTGGAAAAACACTGCAGGCCATGGCTTTGATCGCTTCGGTAAAGAACATCAAAAAAACCAGGACTCATTTTCTGGTCTTATGTCCAACTTCGGTCATCTACCACTGGCAGGATAAGTTTCGAGAGTTTCTTCCCGGATGCAAAGTCTTTACCTTTTACGGCGCCAAGAGAAGTCTGGAAGGATTTCGTGAAGAATATGACGTTCTTCTTACCTCTTATGGCATTTGGAGACGGGAAAAGGAGCTTCTCAGTCAAATTAATTTTGAGATTGCCATTTTGGATGAAATTCAGATGGCAAAGAATTACCGGAGCAAACTGCATGCCTCGCTGCTTTCTCTTAAGGCCCGCATGCGGGTGGGTTTGACCGGCACACCTATTGAAAATTATCTCAGGGAACTCAAGTCGATTTTCGATATTGTGCTGCCCACCTATATGCCGGGGGCTACCGATTTCCGTGAATTCTTTATCCTCCCCATTGAAAAAAATCAAGACGAGAAGAGGAGGCGGCTGCTTTCCCGTTTCATCCGTCCTTTTATCTTAAGAAGAAGAAAAGAGGACGTGTTAACCGATCTTCCCGAAAAGATTGAAGAAATTGCCTACTGCCCTCTATTGCCTCAGCAGCAGCAGCTTTACCGGGAAACACTGGAGCAGTCGCGCTCGGCTATTTTGCGGGAGATGGGCGAAGAGGGAAGCCGGGTTCCTTACCTGCATGTTTTTGCCCTTCTGGCCAGGCTGAAACAAATTTGCAACCATCCTGCCGTCTATTATCAAAATCCGGAAAACTATGAACAATATCAGTCCGGGAAGTGGGAGCGTTTTGTCGAGCTCATCGAAGAGGTGCTGGGCGGCGGTCAGAAAATGGTTGTTTTTTCCCAATACTTATTCCAGCTCGATATTATTGAGGACTTTCTGAAAGCAAAAGGGATTGGATTTGCCGGCATACGGGGTGCGACGGTAAAGCGGGGAGAGGAGGTCAAACGTTTTCAGGAAGACTCAAATTGCGCAGTGTTTGTCGCCTCGTTACAGGCAGCCGGGTTGGGCATAGATCTGACAGCGGCTTCGGTTGTGATTCATTACGACCGCTGGTGGAATGCCGCCAGGGAAAATCAAGCGACAGACCGGGTTCACCGTATCGGCCAGCTGCGGGGAGTGCAGGTTTTTAAATTTGTGACCCGCGGAACGTTTGAAGAAAAAATCCACAAAATGATTGTGAGGAAAGGGCGTTTGATGGAAGATGTCGTCGGTGTCGATGACCAGGAAATAATCAAAAGATTGAGCCGCGATGAGATTCTGGAATTACTCAAAGATGTTGAAATCGGCAAAGAAGATCAGATGGATGTGATTCGGGATGAGTAGAAAAGTTTTGATCAAGGAGGGAATGGCTTTGGCTCTGGCAGACTGCTTTGCCTTAGCTTTGTAATTCTCTCAAAAAATAGTTACTCGATTCTGCCTAGGGAAAAATAATCCATCCAGTCCTGGCGGGTTTCATCATCGATCTTTGGAGATTTTTCCGTATAGACAAGGGTGTGGATTCCTTTGCCGGATTTGATGAGGCGAACAAGATGGGTTTGCGCCGGAATCCGATAGTGCCCCTGCGGGATGGACCACTCATAAACCGCTTCGTTGTCTCCGGTTTTATGGAGAGTCCAGGTGACATAGGAATGGCGGTGGGCGTCGAACACTTGGTTTTTTGTTATTTCCAAAAGTTTGGGAATGGTATGCGCGGTGTCGGAGGAAAAGGTAATGTTGATCATCTGCTCCCAGCCTCTTAAGATTTGATCGTCTGGAATGTATTCGCAAACGGCGTAGGAATTGTCAGGGTGCGCAGACTGGTGAACGCGCTTCCACTTAACCCCTTCTTCTTTAGGAAGGTATAAAACGACGGTTTCGGGAAATCTCTCTTTTTTCCTCAGGCTGAGCTGATGCTTTTCCCAATGGGCGCTCAAAGGTGAAAGAATAAGCAGGAAAACTATAGAAGCTGTGATATATCTCATGTGAAACATAATAACTCATGAGGCAATTTTTGACAAAATAAGAAAGAATTGCGGCATTGTGAGTGATGAAAGCCTTGTTTTAGCATTGGTTTATCTCTTGAGTCATCCCTAGGGGACGTCCTCAAAATCGCAGAATATAAATAAATCAATCGGCTGTGGTAAAACAAAACTTAGATGATTAAACGTGTTTTGCTACAGCTATTTGTACTTTTTCTCCTTGCCGCTTCCCTTGAGGCTCAAGAAAAAAAGGAGAAGAAATCGAACCCTTCTCCTCCGAATCCCGTTGATCTTGAAATTTCGTGGTGGAAATATTTTTCCGAAGGGGAGGACCTTCCGGATCGTATTGATCGCATGATTAACGAGCTTAAGGAATTAAAGGCGAGCCTTAAAAATCAATCCCAAGCTTTTGAGTCTACTCAAGTCGACAGGCTGATCCTTTCTTTGAAAACTTTAAAGGAAGAAGAGCAAAAGGAGGTGGAGTATCATCCGGAGCATCCTCTTTATCTAAACACCTATCATCTAACCGATTGGTTGAAAATAGCCAGAAATATCCGAAATCTGGAAAGAGCGCGCTCGCACAAAGAGTTGGAACAGAAACAAATTCAATCCACTAAAGATTTGCTTAGGCAGGACTTAGACATTTTACAGACGAAGTATCAGGTTTTGCCGGCATCGACTGTCGATAAGCTCAAGGTTGGATTGACTATAGTGAACAGCCGCGTCAAAATTGAACTTTTTGAGCTCAAATACAAAAGAAATCAAAAGATTTTGACCCATATTGACCAGAACCTTAAAGAACTGACAAAAGAAAAACAATTTGCCGAAGATCATCTCGATCTCACTAATCTTCAGCCTTCTGAATTAAAGGCAAAAATAGAAGAATCGCAAAAAATTGTCGACCAGGCCGAAGAGAAACTGCTCGGCGAGGAAAAGGAGCAGTTCCAAAACCCTGAAGAAGACAATAGCGTGGAAATCCTCCTTTCTAAAGTTTTGCTTCTAAAAGCTCAAATACAACTTCTTTTTCATAATGTGATCTATGCCTACGATGATGCTCTCGACCACGGAGATTCCGCGAAACCTATAGACGATAAGCTCTCGGGGTGGAGAAATGAAATCAACCGCGCTCAGGCAAAAATTGATGAGTGGCACAGCATTACAGAGACGGCAGCCGAGAAAATCAACAAAGAATACATTCCGAAGGAAGAAGCAGAGATTAAAAATGAATCTCAAAAAATGATTTTGGATAAATATGCCGCCTTGCAGCAAATTCAAGGGGCATTAAATGACATTTCCTCAGTAGCCTCCGATATCAAAATCATTTTGAGAAAGTTCGAACAACTGACTCTTGAGAAATCAAGCTACTTTAAGCAGGTTGTTTTTGGAATTTGGCAAAGCATCAAAAATTTCTTTTTCGCAATTTCCCACTACTTTTCTTTTACCCTTTTTCGAATCAATGACTATCCCGTCACTCCCTGGGTTTTTTTAAGATCGCTTATTATTCTGATCGTTTCGATATTTTTCGCGAAAATCATTCTTCGTGAAACAAAAAGACGGCCGGGACTCAAAAAGAAAATCGGATCTGCCAACCTCTATATTATTGCCCGGCTGGTCTATTATTTGATCATAATCGCTGGCGTTGCGATAGCATTTTTCAGCATCGGTTTTGACATCACGAACTTTGTCATTATAGCAGGCGCACTGGGCGTCGGTATCGGTCTTGGCTTGCAGTCCCTTGTCAATAATTTCATTTCGGGACTCTTGATTCTTTTTGAAAAGAACATCCGTGTCGGCGATATTTTGGAGCTTGAGAACGGACACAAAGGAAGGGTCACTTCGATCAGCATACGCAGCAGCCGGATCAGGTCTTTCAACGGACTGGATATCATTGTTCCGAATTCAGAGCTGATCAGCAAATCTGTGGTCAATTGGACGATGAAAGATCAGTATATCAGAATAGAAATTCCTTTTGGGGTTGGCTATGGATCGGATAAAAAGCAGGTGCGCGATATCGTTTTGGAAGCGATTAAAGGCATTCCCTATGTTATGGAGGACGGGCTCAAGTGTCCCAAGCCTCAACTTTGGCTGATAGAATTCGGGGAAAGCTCCCTGAACTTTCAACTTGTCGCCTGGGTGGATTTGAATATTACCCAGTCATATAGCAGCATGAACTCGGAATTTCTTTGGCAGATCGAAACGGCCCTGACGAAAAACGGCATTGAAATCCCTTTCCCTCAAAGAGATGTCCACATCAAAAATTAATTTTTTTATCTTTTTTCTTGAGATAGAAAAAGAGCGGCACTCCGGTAAAGCCATATTGCTTTCGGAATTGATTGTAGAGGTATCTTTTATAGGCGCCGGTGAGAAGATCGGGATAGTTGATAAAATAGACGAATTTGGGCGGCGTTGTGTCGACTTGGGCCATGTAATAGATGCGGAGTCGTTTTCCCATAATCATCGGGGGATGATTCCGCTGCATAGCTTCGGTTAAAAATTTGTTGAGCTGGTGTGTCGAGATGCGGCGGCTGTAATTTTCATAGACCTTAGTGATCTCCTCGAAGATTTTTTCGACATTGCGTCCTGAAAGAGCGGATAAGAAAATTTTCGGACAATGTTCAAGGAATGGAACCTCTTCACGAATGGCGCGCATGCAATGTTCCATTGGCACACCCTTGATCAGGTCCCACTTGTTAACCAAAAGGATGCATCCCTTCCCTTTTTCTTCGATCATGTTGGCGATCTTTTTGTCTTCTCTGGTAATTCCTTCTTGAGCGTCGATCATCAGCAGACAGATCTCCGACCGCTCAACCGCCCTGTTGGTTCTAATCGCGGCGAATTTGTCCACCACTTCATGCTCGGATTTTTTCCTTCTGATGCCCGCAGTATCAATGAAAGTGTAATCCTGATTCCCTTTTTTAAAGACGACATCAATACTGTCTCTTGTCGTCCCCGCAATCTCGCTGACGCAGAGCCTCTCTTCCTGCAGCAGAAAATTGACAAGCGACGACTTGCCGACATTCGGGCGGCCTACGATAGACACTTTGATTCCCATGTCGGTTTCTTCGAGGACTTGGTCTTTATCAAATGTTTCAAAAGCTGTTTCCAGAAGTTCGGCGATTTGATAGCCGTGTTCGGCCGAAACAGGAATCACTTTGTCTATGCCGAGTTCATGGAAGGGATAAATATGCTCCGCCTGATTGGGGTTGTCGATTTTATTGACGGCAACGCAAAGAGGCTTGTTGGTTTTTTTTAACGTTTTGGCCACTTCGAGGTCAAGCGCTGTCACTCCCAGCTGAAAATCGACGACCAACACAAGGGTGTCGGCTTCCTCGATGGCGATTTCCGCCTGCTTTTTAATGACTTCATGGAACAGCGCTTTTGATTGGGGGTCTATGCCTCCAGTATCGATCACTTCGAATTGAAAACCGAATAATTCTGCATCTGAGTACAGTCTGTCGCGGGTGATGCCCTCTGCTTCATCGACTATGGCCAGTCTTTTGCCCGCGATACGGTTAAACAGAGCTGATTTTCCCACATTGGGGCGACCCACAAGGGCTAATTTCGGTTTTCGAGTCATGGGTGTAAACTTATTTTTTTAAAGGTTTATTATGCAAATATTAATATTATTAAATTATTGAAATTATATGTCAATAAATGTTATAATTTTTTTCAATGTACAACATGCTAGTATGACGATATGAGTGGATTCCGTTATCAAAATATTGCCGACGATCTTTCTTTCGCCTCGATTAAAGAGGATATTAAAAAATATTCTTGGCAGAAGCTGAAGCAAGACCTGTTTGCGGGGCTGACAGTTGCTTTTATTACGGTGCCGCAGGCCATGGCTTTTGCTCTAGTTGCGGGTTTGCCTTTAAGCTGCGGTCTTTTTGCCGCTATCTATTCGGCAATCATCGCCTCTTTGTTCGGCTCGTGCCGCCATTTGATTGTCGGCCCGAATAATACGATCGCCATTTTAATACAGTTTGCAACCGCTTCTATCCTTTATTCTCATTTTCGCGATGTGACGGGACCCGAAAGGGATGCGATAGCTCTGCAAATTCTGACGCAGCTGACATTTTTGATCGCTATTTTTCAAGCCCTTGCAGCCTTGTTCAAATTGGGACGGCTGACGCAATATGTGAGCCACTCTGTCGTTGTCGGTTATCTGACAGGAACCGCTCTGGCTCTTGTGATCAATCAGCTTTTTATCTTTTTAGGGATTGCCTCGCCGGAAAATCCCGCTTCACTGTTTACCAAGATTGTGTACCTTGTCGAAGCATTTGCCTGAAATACATCTTCCGACGACGTTGATCGGCTTGGGGAGTCTGATAATGCTTGTGGCCTTAAGCCGAACGAAGAAAGTTCCCGGTGCAGTGATTGTTCTTTTGATTGCAGGACTTGTCGTGCATTTTTTCGGGATGTCCACCTACTCCGATTGGGGATTCTTCTTTGACGCCGGCAAGGTGGGCAGCAATGTGATTCTTCTTGGCGATACAGGAATGCTCCAGGATATTTTCCCCACTCTACGATTTCCTTTTCTCGACTTTTCTCTAATGAATGAACTAATTCCGATGGCTTTTGCCATCGCGCTGCTCAGTTCTGTTGAAACCAGCCTGGTCGCTAAATCGGTATCTGCCTCCACAGGACAGTCCCTTTCGGTGAATCAGGAAATTCTAGGGCTTGGCCTTGCCAACCTATTCTCTTCGATTATCGGGGCTTTGCCGTCTTCTGGAAGCATCGCGCGCAGCAAGCTGATTTATATTAACGGCGGAAAGACCCATTTTGCCGGCGTCTTCAGCGCTTTGGCGGTGGGAGTGATTATGTTTGTCTTCGGGTATTTTGTGCAAAGGATTCCGCTGACTGCCCTTTCCGCGATTCTTCTTTTGGCCTCCACGCGGATTGTGAATTTTCAGGATTTTCTTCTCTGTTTAAAAACCACCCTTGCCGACCGCCTTGTCCTGATACTGACTGTTGTTTCGTGTCTTTTCTTCGGACTCGATGTCGCCTTTTATGTCGGTGTAGTCCTTTCGGTGACATTTTATTTGAAGAAAGCGGCAGTTCCCTATTTTGTCGAATGCAGCTATGACGAAAGCGGGCAGATCGACTCGACCCATCCGACAAGCAAAGGGAGAGGGGAAATACGGGTCATCAATGTTCAGGGGGAGCTTTTTTTCGGCGCCGCCGATCTCTTCCAAAATACGTTAAAGTCGATCACGAGAAATTCCGAGGACTTAAAAGTGATCATTTTACGCCTTAAAAACGCGCGGGACATCGACGCTACGGCTTGCCTGGCGATACAGCATCTGCATCAATACCTGAAAGAGTCGGGCCGCCACCTTCTGCTTTGCGGACTCACCTATTCGACGTGGGATATTCTCTGTAAATCCGGAACCGTCAATGCTATCGGTAAAGACAATCTCTTTGTGACAGATGAACATCAGCCGAGGCTTCCTCTGCAAAAGGCTCTTATGAGGGCTAAGCGGCTCATTGCTTTAGAAGAAAAAGCTATATCATCCAGCCAGACGGAGGGCAAGCTAAAGTCTGCCGCCAGCTCTTCCCAGAGTTTACAAGTTCAGTAAAATCGGATATTGTCACTCAGTATGGATTAGTGTGGCTGGACTCATGTTTTTGCATCATTTAAATTCTGCAGCTATTGCAGGTAGAGCGACTATGAAAGAGCTGCAAGAGACGTCTCGGAAGCTGGAAAATGTTCGCTGCAATTCAATTAGTTGTGACCTCGACCGGATAAACAATATATCCATGCAGCTTTGTTATGAGAATATTTGCTGTCTGCAAACGAATAAGAAGTTAGCAAAGTATATTTACCGGAAAACCAGTCCGAAATATTTCCCAATTTCCCAATTATTTCAGTGCTTTTGTGTTCGGTCAGTTGCGTTTCATGAACTAATCAGGGAAGAATATTTAAGCCTTCAACAAGATCTAAGCGGTCTCATAGACCAAAATCAGTATCAGTTGGAGGAGAGCTTTATAAATTTTATCGGAACTTCTGATTCTATCACAGATCCCATAGAATTGGGTGTTCTTTTTATTTATGGCTGTCAGAGGAAGTACAAAAGCTGCACTTTTCGGGAGACTCTGAATAACATTTATCCAAGAATTGCCGGATTTGTCCGAGAGGGAAAGTATTCTTTGAAGATGGTAAGACATATCGCCTATGCCAGCCGAAGATTTTTTCCTCGCCAAGACTGGCAGGTTGAAGTTCAGGTTGGACTGACAACCTTTTATTGTCACCATCTTCTTCTCGAGCATCAATGCAGCTTTTTTCGGGGGAAGACCGATGAGAGGCGTTACTTTCATTTTTCGGATCTCGATCCTCGGGCTTTTCGATTAATTAATGAGTTCACTGAATATAATCGCATGGCCGACTTTAACGCAGTAGAGAAAAAAGAGCTTTCATCTTGCTTAAGAAAGCTTGAGTTTTTGCCCCCCCATGGCGAAAGGTAAAGCCTTACAATTGTGGAAGCTCGCAGCACTCTCTTGCAGCTATTAGCGTCTGCTGTCGCTAATACGGGTATGTCAACACTGAGGTGGTAGCGTCGGTTTCGACTGACAGTTACAAGCTCCTTCCTTTAGGAAGGTGCAGTTGACAGATAGAGTAATATTATCTTGGTAATTAAATCAAGTTCAAATCATTGTGTGTAAGAGCAATACAGAAATAAGGTGAAAATTGCTCTTAGGCCACAGTAATTCCCGTTAAAATTTTAAGTACACTGCTTTAGCTTAAGATTAAGAGAAACTTTTCAGTAAAAAGTGAAGGATGTTCAGATAAGGTTCGACAATGAAGCGGATGAGTCGACTGGTTTTGAGATCCGGCCCGTTTGGCCTGTCCGTGTTTTGGAGGCACTGCCAGGCTGAAGGGTTTTGATGATATCTTTGGATTAAATCGCCCTGAAAAGAGAGCGGCCAACTCTTTTGTCTGGCATTGAGAAAATCATACGGGGTTTTGGGGCTCAGGTATGGGAACGGGTTTTGCAAGGTTGACAGCAACAGGAGGGGACAAGCGGCGCCTGATTCCTTTGAAGATAGGGGCGCACTGGTCGTAAATCATCCCTTCCCCCCTTTCGTCGATGTTGGTGAAATATCCCGGTGAGTTTATGAGATAATGTTCTGCAGCGGAAGCTCTTTTGCGGTTGAAACGGCGGTCGTGGAGGATCCAAACGGTTTGAAACCCTTCGCTTAAATAATCTCGGTTTCTTCGGGCGATTTCTTCGGCGGTAATGGGAGAGCATTGAACTTCAAAGACCAGGCGTTTCGGCAGCCAGGCAATATCGGCGATGCGGCTTATCGCAGCAAAGCGGCACTCAAGGACAGCTTCGCCGGCGGGAAGTAGTTCGCTGAGCTTTTGCTGTATGCGAAGGTGGACGACGCTTTTTCCGCTTTGCCGGCACCGTCGATTGTGGGAAAGATGGAAGAAGTGGGGTTGGCGGCGGGATCCCGCCCTCACTCTTAAGGGAGACCGGCATTCGGGGCAAAAATAGGTTTTTCCTTTGGCGGCCAGCGCGGCAATGACGACCTGCTCATGGGAATCTAAGGCATAAAGCTGCATTACATCATGTATTTTTCCAGGATGTCGCCCAGGATCTTAGGCACGGGAATTTTTTTTCGAGTGGGGTTGTCTAAGGTGACGTGCACTGTTTTGCCTGTTCCGGTCAGCGTGCCGTCTGTTTTGAATATTTGATAAGCCATAGTAAACGAGGTGGTTCCGATGTGCGAGACATGCACTTTGATCTCAAGCTCGTCGCCGACTCTTAAGGGAGACATATAGTCCGATTCAGCATGAACAATGACAAAAACGAAGTTCTCTTTATTGAAGAGGGTGTCGAAATCCAGACCTTCTGCGGCCATCAGATCTTCCCAAGCATCATGTATAAAGCGGAATTGCCGGGGAAAATAAAGAATCCCCGCCATATCGGTATCGTGCATCCGAACTTTGTTTTTTGCTGTGAACATAGATTTAATTTAATGAATCGACGTTTAAAAGAAAAGCCGTTTTCAGTATCACTAAGGCGATGGAGACTCTTCAATACTTAAGCGAAGACGGCGAGCTTGCCGCAGGCTATGTTCCCGAGACGAGTGAGGAGGCGATTGTGCGTGCCTATAAGGCGATGAGGCTCTCGCGCCATATTGATAAGAAAATGATCACGCTTCAAAGGCAGGGAAGAATCACATTCGCTATGAGTTCTTTAGGAGAGGAGTGCTGCTCGGTAGCCGCCGCGGCGGCTTTGGATCTTGGCGACTGGATTTATCCGCAATACAGAGAAAACGGGGCTCTTTTCTACAGAGGGTTTTCAGCAGTGGATTATGTCCACCATATGTTTGGCAATGAAAAGGACTTAAGCAAGGGAAGGCAAATGCCCAACCACTTCGGCTGCCGCAAGCTGAATGTGGTGACCGTTTCGTCTCCTATCGGGACAAAAATTCCCCATGCTGCAGGCTGCGCCTATGCGATGAAACTACAGAAGGATCCCCATCTGGCCCTGGTTTTTTTTGGCGAGGGGGCCGCGTCCGAGGGCGATTTTCATGCCGGTGTCAATTTCGCCGCAGTGCTTGAGGCGCCGGCCATCTTTTTTTGCCGCAACAATCAATACGCCATCTCCACAAAGGCGGCCGGCCAGTATCATTCCGACGGTATCGCTCCCAAGGGAGAGGGGTATGGCATTGCAGCCTATCGGATTGACGGCAACGATTTTTTCGCAGTCTACGATACCGTCAAAAAATCCCGAAAGCGCTGCCTTGAGGGGAAAGGGCCGGTTCTGATCGAGGCGATGACCTATCGAAGGGGCGCTCACTCGACCTCGGACGATCCGTCCCGCTACCGCCCGAAAGAAGAAGTTCTTGAGTGGGAAAAAAAAGATCCGGTGCTGAGGCTTAAGCGGTATATGGAAAAAGAGAAGCTTTGGAATGAAGATCAGGAGAAAGAGCTCCTCCAGCAGATTGAAAGCGATGTGAGAGAAGCTGTCGAAACTGCGGAAAAAACACCCCGCCCCCCATTAATTTCCCTTGTTGAAGATGTTTACGATGAAGTCCCCAAATCTTTAATGGAACAATACGAAGATGCCTGTCAACATCATACAAGCTCTTAACAAGACTCTGCACGAGCAATTTGAAAAAAATGATCAGTTGCTCGCCTTTGGAGAGGACTGCGGCTTTTTCGGAGGAGTTTTTCGTGTCACTGAAGGGTTGCAGGAAAAATTCGGGAAAGAGAGGTGTTTTGATACGCCGTTAAGCGAACAGGGGATCGTAGGATTTGCGATCGGCGTCGCTCAAAAGGGGCTCAAGCCCATATGCGAGATTCAATTTGCCGATTACATTTTTCCCGCCTATGACCAGATTGTCAATGAGCTGGCTAAGATGCGTTATCGAACGGGGGGGCAGTACACCGCTCCTGTGATCATCCGCGCCCCTTGCGGCGGCGGGATTCACGGCGGCCACTATCATTCGCAGTCGCCGGAAGCTCAGTTTCTCCATACCCCCGGCCTGAATGTCGTGGCGGTTTCGTCTCCCTACGACGCGAAGGGTTTGCTGATCAGCGCCATCCGTTCGGGCGATCCCGTCCTCTTTCTGGAACCGAAACGGATTTATCGCGCCGTCAAAGAAGAAATACCCGAGGGCGATTATGAAATCCCCTTCGGAAAAGCCGACATCGCCCGCGAGGGAACCGACATCACCTTAATCGGATGGGGAGCCCAGCATCATCAAAATCTTCAAGCGGCAGATGAACTTGCCGAAGAAGGCATCCGGGTGGAAGTTCTCAACTTGAGATCCTTAAACCCCCTGGATATTGAGGCTGTCAAAGCTTCGGCGCAAAAAACCCAGCGGGTTGTCGTGGCTCATGAGGCGCCGAAAACACAAGGGTTCGGGGCGGAAATTTCCGCCCTTGTGATGGAAACCTGTTTTTTATATCTTAAAGCTCCTGTGAAGAGGTGCTGCGGGCTCGATACCCCCTTCCCCCACACTTTGGAGTCTGAATATCTGCCCGATGCCGCCAGAGTGAAAAGGGCGGTGGTGGAAACAATGGAATTTTAAACATGAGCGAGATTTTTACAGTGACTCTGCCCGATATCGGCGAGGGTGTCGTCGAGGGGGAAGTGATCGAGTGGTTGAAAAAGGAAGGAGACTCTCTCAAGCAAGACGAACCTGTGGTTGTGGTCATGACGGACAAAGCGACTGTGGAACTTCCCGCCCCTTATCCGGGAACGCTTTCCAAACAGTATAAAAAGCCCGGCGATATCGCAATCAAGGACAAGCCCCTTTACGATATCGCAGTTGAAAAAAAGCCGACAAAAGAAGAAACAGCGACTCTTGCTGCCCCCGCGACAAGGGAGCTGGCAAAAGAGCTGGGTGTGGATATCGATCTAATCCCGGGAACCGGGCAGGACGGCCGCGTCACCGACTCCGATGTTGTGAAGTTTCACGCCCGCGGCGAATCCAAGCCCGAAAGCTTAGATGATGAAGAAGTGCCGATCATCGGCATACCCCACATGATGGCCGAAAAGATGGCCGAGTCCAAGCACATCATCCCCCACTTCTCCTTCTTCGACCAGCTCGATGCCGGCCGCGTAATCCAGCTCCGCGAAAACATCGGAAAACGCGCGGAAATCGAAGGGTTCAGGCTCACCTATATGCCTTTTTTCATCAAAGCCCTGTCTAAAACACTGACCGAATTTCCTCAAGCGAACGCGTCCGTCGCATCCGACGCGAAATCCCTCATACTTCACAAGCACCACCATATCGGCATCGCCTCGAAAACAGAAGAGGGCCTCGTTGTTTTTGTCCTTCGCGATGTTCAAGTCAAGACGCTCGAGCAGATCATCAAAGAGTACGACCTGCTGGCAAAAAAAATGAAAGAGAAAAAACTGACAAGAGAGGATATGGTCGGCTCCACGATCACCATCAGTAATTTCGGCCCATTGGGAGGCGTATGGGCTACCCCGATAATCAATTTTCCCGAGGTGGCGATATTAGGGACGGCAAAAATCAGAAAAACCCCTGTCGTAAAAAACGACGAGATTGTGATACGGTCTATACTCAATCTGTCTTGGAGCTTCGACCACCGTGTCATCGACGGAGACCTCGCCGCGAAGGTCTCGAATCGCTTCATTCATCTTTTGGAAAATCCCGCCCAGCTTCTTTAGATAACGAGAGTTTTTTGACAAGAAAATCTCTTGCCTGACCTATTCTTTGCTAAGTTGAATTTATTTAAATATTTTTTAACGTCCGCTCGGGCTGTGTTGAATAACTTAAATTTTTAAATTGTCTAACCCAAGTTTTCTTATCTGATAATCATGCTGTTATCATAGCGTTCAGAATTTGAAGCTTGAGTGAATTCTCAACTCTTTGTCTTTCATATGTTTTTGAAAATAGTCGACCTCCAAAGAGTCGTTTATACCTAGAGAAAAAGGTTTCAACAAGCACTCTTCTACTGTAGCCTGTCAGCTTACCCCATAACGATCTGGCTCGCTCATCATTTCCAAGCCCCATTATCTCGAGTGCTGCATTATCACGCTCAGCTCTATCATACCTTACTTTTGCATTGCGAGGCGGCGGAATTATTGGTTTAGCTCCGCGCTTTTTTATGCTGGTTCGACATTTTTGTTTATCATAGGCTCCGTCTGCTTTTACCTCGTCAATCTTGCCATTAATTTGATCAAGCAAGTCCTCGACTACAGAGGAATCACTAATGTTCGAATCAGTCAATGATTCTGCAACTACTTCTTGAGTATCCTCATCTAAAGCTACATGGAGTTTCAACCACTTGTTGATCTCTTGAAATACTGAACGCGCAAATCCTTCAAGAGCACGATAACCAAGGTTAAATCGAATCTTCACAACCAGGAGAAGTTCAATGAGGGCATCGAGATATTTTGTAGGTCTTCCATTTTTGGATTTTGGCTTAAATTTCTGAATCTCCCGAACGGTTTTTTGATGGATCATGAAAGTTACACTTCCACGTTGAACGAGTTTTCTGTTATATTCACTCCAGATGCGCTTTTGCATTCGAAACTCCTTGCTGGTTTTGTCGTTAGCTAAGGAGTTTCTTTCTTTTAGGGGATATTTATCAAGTCTTTTCTAGAGGTTTTTCAACACAGCCGTCCGCTCGTTAAAGCTCGCTCAAGACGCAAAGTTTTAGAGAATATTCAAACAATAATTTGAATAAAATTTTATTTAAATTGGTGGCGTTGTTGCATAAATCACCACTGAGACCACCGAGCTCACTGAGAGATTATGAGAGAGGAATTAAATGATTAGACGCCTAATCCCATTTTTTAGAAGTTTTACATTGAAATTGATGAGCAAACCTCTGCCACCACCATTATGCTTAAGATAGGATAGAAGTTGGGCCTCATGAACAGGCAAGAAATTGGCCACAGATTTTATCTCCAAAATAACCTTATCTTCCACTATCATATCGATCCGGTAGCCTGAGTCTAGCTTTTTATCACGATAAATAATAGGTACTGGTATCTGCCGGTTAACTTTCAAACCCGCAAGGTTCAACTCGTAGCAAAGACAAGTTTCGTATGTCGATTCAAGCAAGCCTGGACCTAATCTTCGATGAACTTCAATCGCAGCACCTATGATTTCCCCTGTTAAAAGGTCATTTCTTTTTTGGTTGGCTTCTTCAGTTGTGTGGGTACTAGTCATCTTTTCTCCAAAAAGGGCGAATGCGAGCTTGCCGACAAATACCTAATACTCTAATTTTTAGTTGCAACAAATTGGAGGATCAAGATGAAGGCAAAATATCGCATTCGCAACTGGAACGACTATAACAAATCTCTTATTCAAAGGGGAAGCATAACTGTTTGGTTTTCTGAAGATGCTATCAATAAGTGGATGGCTCCAAAAGAAATAGGAAAAAAGGGGCGTCCAAAACTCTATTCTGATGACGCTATTCTCACCGCGCTCATTATTCGATCGGTTTTTCATCTTCCATTGAGAGCACTCGAAGGATTTTTGACATCTCTTGTTATGATTTTATCTGTTGGTTTATCGATTCCTTCTTATACTCAAATTTGTCGGAGAGCTAAGTTGTTGGGGCAAGAGTTGAAGAAACTTTCGAAAAAAAAAGTCACCAATATTGTAATCGATTCAACCGGTTTGAAAGTGTACGGAGAGGGTGAATGGAAAGTTAGGCAGCATGGAATCAGTAAAAGGCGAACATGGAGAAAGCTCCATCTGGCAGTCTGCCCTGACTCTCACGAAATTATTTTCGAAATTCTTACTGAAAATAACGTTGCAGATTGTGAAGTGTATCCAAAACTTCTCGAGGTAATGCCGAAATCAGTTAAGCGCACATATGGAGATGGGGCTTATGATACTAAGCGATGCTATGCTGCAAATGTAGTTCACGGCTCAATTCCTATTATTCCACCCAATAGGAATGCTGTTTTTCGAGAAAACATATCTCCTTCTTGGAAGATGCGGAATATCAGTTTGCTGGAAATTTCAGGTTTAGGAGGTGATGATGATGCAAGAAAATTATGGAAAAAGTTGAAAGGTTATCATCGTCGATCACTTGCAGAAACAGCCATGTTTAGATTTAAACGATTCTTTGGAAATGATTTAAGAAGTAGAACTCTGGAAACCCAAAGGGCTGAATCAAGGGCAAAATGTGAAGCACTAAATATAATGACAAAGCTGGGAATGCCTGAAAGTGAATTAATAGCAGCTTAAATCAAATCTCTCATATTCTCTCTGTGCGCTCTTGTGAGCTCTGTGGTTAATTACGCAACAAAGCCTAAATTGGTAATAAAATTACTTACATTTTCTAAAACATATTAAAAATAATTGAGTTAAATTAATTAATAAGTTATAACTATAACTTAGTTAAAAACTTAATGGAGTTGATCAGACAAAATTCAACCGGATTTTTCGGTCATAGATCTTAATATTTAAGAAGTCGTTATGGATGTTAAAGGAGTAGGACCTTCATTTCAGCAGAAATTACTAAAGGTTGAAGCACGTATAGATACTCTTCCTTATGAATTATTGTTCCAAATTTATTCTTATCTTGAATTTAAGGATCTTCAAAACCTTGCATTGGTTAATACAATAACTGGAGGGGTGACACGAGATAACAAATTTTTAGGAGTAAAAATAAGCCAAAAAGCCTTTAAAATACTCAGTTTGCCATCTGATGACAAAGAAAAAAAAACGCTGAAAACTTCTTGAATTCAGAAGCACCGCGGTCGATTACTGAACTCGATCTTTCAAATTTACAAATGACAGATGACCTTATAGATAAGTTGGTCGGCAAATTTCCAAATCTCGTAACAATTAACTTGTCTAATACTCAGCTTTCAGCTCAGCAAGTACAAAAGCTTTTAAAGTTAAAAAATCTAAGATTTCTAAATTTATATGTAAAATCGGCGCTGAAGGGGCAAAAGAACTTGCCGAAGCGCTGAAAAAGAATAAAACCCTCATAGCACTTGATTTGAGGCTTAACAGCATCGGTATTGAAGAAAAACGTGCTTTAAGAAAATTGGGTATCGAAAGATTGATTCTTTGACAGCTGAAAGTCACATGTGTTGTTGAGCTTTAACCAATTTATGGCGAAAAATCAGAGCTATTTTGTCCGAAAATTGGCGCTTTTTCAAGGTTTAACTAAATATGCCGGCCGATGTCTCCCATGATAGGCTGGGTGATGTCGACGAAGTCGGATAAGTCCATTTTCACAACCTCGGTGTGCGATCCTCCGTTGAAAAAGATTTCGTCATTCTCTTCTATGGCTCTGTCAGCATAGACCTTGAGGCCATAGAGGTTGCCGAAAGGGGGCTCCGATCCCAATTCGTAATCGGGGAAGATTTTGACAAATTCGTCCTCGCTTGCTAGTTCCAGGTTCTTATCTTTGGTGAGCGCCGAAAGCTTGTCAAAGTCAACAAGTTTTGTCGAGGGAAGAACCACCATGATAAAGTCTTTGCCGCTTTTTTTGACGATAACGGATTTTAACAGCTGGGCGCCGGGAACATGCTGAGCACCGGCGATCTCTTGAGCGGTGTAGGCGGCAGGGTGTTCTTTGACTTCATATCGGATTCCTTTTTCATCAAGGATCCCTTTCAGTTTTTTTGATAAGGCCATATAATCCTCGCTAGGGGTTTAGCTTTTAAACTTGATTTGTTTGGATTTTGTTTCCACCTTTTTCGGGAATGTAATTTTCATCAGCCCGTATTTAAATAAAGTTTTCTTCTAACTATACGATGCAGCTGAAATCTTCCTCAGCGAAAGAAGGGAACCGAAAGAGCGATTCCGGAAGCAAAGCTTTTCCTTCTTTTCTGCAGACATAGCTGCTCTCCTATATTGCAAATTATAGAGGGAAAGGATTACCTTTCCTTCTTTAACAAGATATAACATATATTTGAATTTTTATGGAGACTCCAAGACTATCCAGCGACGAGTTAAAAAAGCGCATCAACCACCTGGTCAGCGACTTAGGTATTGACAAAGATTCTTTTGAAGCCCGGCTGCTGGGAGAGATGATCTATACCTGCTGCAACCTGCACTACGATGAGCACAATACGGCTCAGTTAAAGCTTATCAACCAAAGTTTAAGGGAGTTGCGTTATGCATTCAAGGTGTTTAACCAATATCCTGCAGAACAGAGATTGAGTATTTTCGGATCGGCAAGGACTCCTGAAGATCATCCCGATTATCTTGCTGCTAAAGAGTTTAGCGAAAAGATGGCAGGGGATGGCTGGATGTGTATTACCGGAGCTGCCGGAGGAATTATGAAGGCCGGACATGAAGGTTCGACAAAAGACTCCATATTCGGCCTATCCATACGCCTCACATTTGAGGAAGGGGCCAACATTCATATAGAAGGCGATCCCAAACATATTAATTTTAAGTACTTCTTTACACGAAAATTGATGTTTCTCGCTCACTCCGACGCTGTTGTGGTCTTCCCGGGAGGATTTGGCACGATGGATGAATTATTTGAAGTGCTCACCCTGATCCAGACAGGAAAATCCATCGTAATTCCGGTTGTCCTTCTCGAAGGGTCGGGGGGTGCTTATTGGAATAATTGGACGCATTATGTCAAAAGCTCTTTGCTAGCGAACAATACAATCAGTGCAGAAGACTTAAGTCTCTTTTATCAAGCTCCTTCAGTCGATGAGGCTGTAGGCTACATCGAAAAGTTCTATTCCCGCTACCACTCAAGCCGCTATGTCCATGATTTTTTTGTCATCAGACTGCGCGCGCCATTAGCAGACGCAGAAATCGAGGACCTCAATGAAAAATTTTCCTCTCTGATCGCCAAAGGGAGAATCGAGCAAACTTCTGCGCTTCCCGAAGAAAAAGAGTATCAGGACCTTCCCAGGCTGGTTTTCCATTTTACCAGACACCATTTCGGACGTCTTAAGCAGATGATCGACCAGATCAACAGCTACTAAAATGCTTTAAATAAATTCTCAGAAAGTGTATATTTTGCCCTCGACAGTTTTACTCTTGTGAGATATTTTAAGCTCATTCAGGTATAATTATAACAACGGGTCAGTGAGAGAATGAAGTGTCCATCCTGCCATGGAACAAATTTGAAGGTTATCGACTCCCGAGAAGCGGTTGAAACCAGTGCGATTCGCCGCAGACGAGAATGTCAGGACTGTCAAAAAAGGTTTACCACGTTTGAAACGATCGAACTTTTGATTCAGGTTCATAAAAGAGATGGACGTTTCGAGGATTTTCAGGAACAAAAACTGATCAATGGACTTGACGCTGCCTGCCATCACACGAAAATTAGCCGCAATCAGGTCACTGGCCTCTCTGCGAAAATTACCGCTGAAATTATGCAGCGCCAAGAGAATGTTATTTCCACTCAGGAGCTTGGTGAGATTGTCATGAGTCATCTTAGGGAATTAGATCCTGTCGCCTATATACGTTTTGCTTGCGTCTATCGCCGTTTTCAGGATATTTACGATGTCATGAGGGAAATAAAATCGAATGTAAAGGAGGAAATGAATGCCCTTGAAGAAAATTGAAATTGATAAATTCAAAAAAAGACTGCAGGATATGCGCAGCCAGCTCACTAAACTCCTTCAGGGATCGACCGAGGAAGTGAAAAGGCCCGATGATGCGACGGGATATTCACAGCATCAGGCGGATCAGGGAACCGATGATTTTGACCGTACGATAAGTTTGGAACTGACAGGCAAGGAATTTGAAACTTTGCGCCTCATCGACAGAGCATTGGAAAAAATCGAAGAAGATACCTATGGCATATGCGATATTACCGGCAAGGAAATTCCCAAAAAGCGGCTTGAAGCTGTCCCTTATGCGACGATGACCGTCGAGGCGCAGGAAAAGCATGAAAAAGGTTTATTGTAAATTATGCGGAAATCTTTTTCGTGGGGCATCTTCTTTGCCTTTCTTGTCATCACCATGGATCTGATTTCAAAATCGTATGTTTATCGTGAAATACCGCTGATAACGCATAGCAGCTGGCATTATCCTTATGGGGGAATCGGGATTTTTCAAAATTTTCTGGGGGTCAGCTTTTCCATTGTCCATGCCACCAACAAAGGGGCGGCGTGGGGGTCTTTGTCTGATTTCCAGATTCCTCTTCTTATTCTGCGGATTGGTTTGGTTGCGGGACTATTGGGCTATCTGATTTTCTTCAATAAAAATCGCAAATACATCGTTCCTTTCTGTTTGCTGATCGCAGGAGCGTTTGGCAATGTGATCGATTATTTTCTTTACGGCGTTGTGATCGATATGTTTAAATTTGTCCTTTGGGGATACCATTATCCCATATTTAATATTGCCGATAGCGCTATCACCATAGGCATCGGCTGGATGATAGTTGCCTCATTTTTTCAACATGATACCTGTACTGAACTTAAATGATCAGCCTCCCTTTCAGGCTAGCAAGTGGATGCAAGTTCACGTCCTTCTGGGCATTGGCGAGTTAAAACGTTTATATGACGATCTCGGCGATTTTTTCTTGGTTCAAATCACCGGAGTGATTCCTCGAGGGGAGGGGGTGGTTTCTCAGGAGGATTTTATGGCAGTTTATGAGGGTTATATTCAAGAGCTTAAGGATGGCGGGGTTCCTGAAAAAGAAGACTATGGGAGGCTGTTCAGCTTTGCAATGACAAGATCGTTAGATGATTTGTACGCCTCATTTGTCGGAGAGGATAAGCAATTGATCCGCATCAGGCGGCCGGTGATTCAGGTGCAAGAGCATACTCTCCATTATTCGCCTTTCGACCGCAAATTCCGATCGATGGTTTTGGGATCGGACTGTATTACGTGGGGACTTCAATTTTCACTGCCGCAGCTCTATCACGATCCCGATAAAAATGAAGCGGTAAATGTCTTCGCATCGAAAGAATATGCCAATGGAGCCCTTTTCCGCTCTTTGCAAAAATGGATACGGCAACATACGATCCCGACTCCTTTTGAAGTTGACGGGGAGGTCATAAAAACATCGGTTCGTTTAGGCAAGGATTGCTGCACATGGATCAACTGCCATCCGCAGCTTCAAAAGAAAGGGATAACTGTCTTATGTCTATAGAAGAAGATCTGCAAAAAGTTTTTATCGATAAGAAAATAACTTTGAGCGTCGCAGAATCCTGCACAGGGGGAGCAATTTCATCAAAGCTCACAAAAATCTCCGACTCTTCCCGCTACTTCCTGGGCGGGGTGGTTGCCTATAGCAATTCGCTCAAAGTTGACTTGTTGAATGTGCCGCCGATGCTGATCGAAAAGACAGGCGCGGTCAGTCCCGAGACAGCCAGGGCCATGCTACAGGGAATTTTGGAGATCACGGCAAGTGATTATGGGATTGCTGTGACGGGGATTGCAGGTCCTTTGGGTGGAACTTATGATAAGCCGGTCGGCACAGTTTGGATAGCTGTGGGACGTCGGGGGGAGGATCCCGAGGTTTGGAACCTGGCCGCAGAAGGGGCTCGCAAGAGCATTATCAATCAGTCTGTGGAAGCGAGTTTAAACGCAAGCTCTTAAACAAGCCTCAATGGTTTTTGACGGATAACTCCCGAAGGATTTCCTCGACTTTGTTGGCGGTTTCCCAGGTAAATTCGGGATCTTCCCGTCCGAAATGACCCCCGAAAGCTGTTTTTTGATAGATCGGGCGGAGAAGATCGAGCTCTTTGATGATTCCTCCCGGAGATAGATCGAATACTTTGGGAATCATTTTTTCGAGTTCCCTTTCCGAGATTTTTCCCGTTCCGAATGTGTCCACTTTAATAGACAGTGGATAAGGAACGCCGATGGCATAGGATATTTGCACTTCGCACGATTTTGCGAGCTTTGCCGCGACAATATTTTTTGCGACCCAGCGCGCGGCATACGAGGCGGATCTGTCCACTTTGGTTGGATCCTTGCCCGAGAAAGCCCCACCGCCGTGGTGCCCTCTGCCGCCATAGGTATCGACAATCGTTTTTCTTCCTGTCAGGCCGCAGTCTCCCGCGGGCCCCCCCACCACAAAGCGGCCGGTCGGGTTGATGAAATAGCGGGTATTGTCATCAAGCAGGTTTTGTGGAAGTGTCTCTTGAATCATTTTCGCCATATCTTCATAAATCTGCTCATGTTCGACATCTTCACTATGCTGGGTAGAGATGACGATGCTATGAATGCGGACCGGCTCGTTATTTTCGTCGTATTCAATAGTCACTTGGGACTTTGAGTCGGGACGGAGATAGGGAAGGCGGTTTTGATCCTGGTATTTTTTCAGTGTGAGAACGAGTTTGTGGGCCAGCATGATCGGAAGGGGCATGAGCTGAGGAGTTTCGTCGCAGGCGTATCCGAACATGATTCCCTGATCGCCGGCGCCGATGTCGTCAAACAGAACTTTTTGTTTGGCAACTCCTCTGGCTATATCGGGAGATTGTTTGTGAATCGAGACAATAATACCGCACGAATGGTAGTCAAAGCCCAGCCGAAAGTCCCGGTAGCCGATATCCTGAATGGTTTTTCGGGCAATTTCTTGAAAGTCTATGCGGCTTTCGGTTGTGATTTCCCCGGCGAGAACCACAAGGCCCGACCCCACTAGGACTTCGCACGCTACGCGCGAATGCGGATCCTGCCTGATGCATTCATCTAAAATGGCGTCGGAGATTTGGTCGCAAATTTTATCGGGGTGGCCTATGCCAACAGATTCGGATGTGAAGAGATAGTTTCTCATAATTGCCTGAGATCATAGCAATATATTGAGCGTTGTTCAAGAAAATTATACAGTTGGTTTGATATTTTGGTTGACTCGGAAGAGATTTTTTGGGTCATATTTGTTCTTCGCCTTAACAAACCTTTTCATAATTTTTTCGGTAGGTCGCTTTGATGCGGTCGTCTCCTTCTTCCATCATAAAATTGCAGTTCCGGAGGGTAGATTCCGTCAAACAACGATTGTAAAACAGGGAAGGGCAGTTGGCCGTAGGCCTCTCCTTGTGGGAGCCTCGGTCTCACTGAGAAAACTTTTTTCAGGTTTGGGACTTAACTTAAAAAGTCATTGGATCCTGTCCAACGTATGGGGTCCACCTCATCTAGGAGGTTATCGACTGTCAGGCCACATTTTCGGCAGAGATAGCCGTGGCCTCCTCCAAGGGTGAGTCCGTCAACGCCCGTAGTGGAGACGATTCCGCTGGATATCGGCCACGTCGTTGCAATAGGCAATGAGGGCTGGATGTTTGTCGATCATCGCATTGTAGATTTTACGGGCCTCGTTATAATTTTTATCTTCCGGCAAAACGATGAGGCCGCGGAATTGAGACTGAAACTTTTTGAGGTTTTCTTGTTTAATCAATTTGCAATCTTTATCAAAAATAAAAAGCCCCCCCTTTTGCAAGGGGGGAGTAAAAAACAATTAGAGACTTTCTGAATCGTTATGATGTTCAGCCATTGGCAGGCAAATGCTGCAATTGGCGTCATCGCCGGTGATGAAATCCCTTAAGTCGCGGTTGAATTTACGGCATGTAGTGACATGAGTTAGAGTGCCATGTCCCGGATAGGTAATGAACCTGGTGTTGGGGAATGGCGCTACATAGGTTCCACAGCCGCTTGTGCAGTCGCCGGGTATTGCCGGATTGCTGTATCCTGCGATTTTCCCGAAGAATGTTATGCCCACTCCCAATCTTGAAATGGGATGGTTATCCCCTGTCGTCCCGTAGGTGTTGAGGGTGGGAATGGTAATGTTTGCCATTAGCGGCGAGACATCTTCTGTTAAGGTGCCGAGAAGCTGCCTTGCGAAGATATCGGGAGTCGTGGTTGTTACATAGTCCACGACAAGGTTGATGAGAACATTTTCGATGGCGGGGCAATTTTGTGTGATAAAGCTGCCTCCTAAAAACAATGTTGCCGCCTGCACAGGATCGACATAGAACAGCTGAACAATTTGCTGTATCTGGTCAAATGAGGCATAAGCCAAGGAGCAGGGATCGTTGCTGACAATGGCGTCTGCCGATGAATCTTCCATGGCCATTTTGGTAACGGCATAGGGGCCGTCGGGATAATCGGTTATATACCACATGCCGACCTGTGCCTGCAAATCGGTACCCACCCAAATTAAGGGTCCCTGAATATCCAGCTGCTGAACCAATTCGTGGGCGAAGGACGCTCTTTGCCTGAAGGAATAGCCTGTCTGGCCGTTCACTCCGTCGAGGTCGGTGGGGTCATTTTTACTCGAGAGTCCATAACCTACTCGATCATAGGCAATCGTATAAAAATCTTTGCCGAAAACGCGCTGCTGACGCTGCCAGCTATCGATTCCCAAATAGGGATCGCTAAAAAGGATGACTGGCCGTCCGTCGTTTTTTCCTACGGCTTTGTAGGCGACTTTAACAGGATTTCCGGAGTTGTCCTGGGCAACTGTGACAATGCCTCTGACAACGTGTCTAAAACCCTCTGTCTGGCAGTCGTCGCAGTCGCAGGCATTTAATCCCCAACAACAGGCGATCATTGCACACAAAAGATATTTGAACAAAAATTTCATGAATTACTCCTTTTTGAAGTTTAATAATAAAAAATTCGTTATACTGTTTTTTTGATTTGGGTTCAAGGAGAAATCTGATTGTCTAGAAAGTATATGATACGAATTTTGTGTATCTTGGGTGTTATTGTCTTGTCTGATTTGTCATCGGATGTTCAGGAGGTCTTTCTGACAGAGATTTCGGAGTTGAATGAACAGGACTTTGCCGGTCTTTTCGGAAAAACTGTGAAAATCAGAGGGTTTCTTTATGCCGACAGCCGTGGCCGTTTGATCCTCGATGCCTCTCCCAATCTAAAGAGCTGCTGCAGAGGCGTTTCAAGTAAAATCAAACAGCAAGTGGTCATAGACGGTTATTTCGATTCACCGGATCATCGTACTCCTGTTTTGCTTCAGGGAACATTTTCTGTTCAGCCGGCATTCAGTGCCGATAGTGAGTTGATTCAATACGCTATACTCTCTGATCCCGAGATGATTGACGAATCTTCTTTTCGGGAAGTTGTTATACTTATAGCCATTGTTGCCATGGCCGTAGTTTTCTATCAGTTATATATGAGTTCGGGCACAAGTTCGACATGGCTGATAGGCCGTTTCAGGAAAAGTTCTCCCGTTCGTTTGAAGTCGTCCGGATCATCGGACACAAAAAAACGGGTGTAAGTTTCCTCTGAGATAGTGCGGGATAGAATTTGTTTAGCCTCTTCTGCGCAAGAGTTTGCAGAATCGATAAGGTGGACGCCGGGTCCCATTTCTTTTTCAATAAGTTTGCGGATCAGTGGATAATGGGTACAGCCAAGAAGGAGTGGTGTCGATGCCGTAGTTTTTCAGGGGTGATAAATAATCTCTAACAATCAGTTCCGCTGCCGGTTTTTCTAGATAATTTTCCTCTACAAGAGGAACAAAAAGGGGGCAGCAAACAGGATAAACTTCCGACTCAGGTGCCAGGGAGCGGATCAACATTTGATAGGCATTCGATCGGATTGTCGCCTTTGTTCCCAGAACCCCAATTTTTTGAGTCCTGGAAAGTGAAACGGCAGTTTTGGCTCCCGGGGCAATCACTCCGATGACTGGAATATCCAGTTCTTTTTTTAAGGCATCCAAAGCGTAGGCCGAGGCGGAATTGCAGGCAACGATGAGAAGTTTTATATTTTGCCTGCTGAGAAAGTTTGCGATTTGAAGGCTATAGCGTACAATAGTCTCGGCGCTTTTATTCCCGTAAGGGACATGGGCAGTGTCGCCAAAATAGACAATATTTTCACCGGGAAGTACTTTTTGCACTTCTTTCAGAACCGTCAGTCCACCCAGTCCGGAATCAAACATTCCTATGGGTCTCATGGCATCTTCAATTTTTGACCGACAATGATTTTGTCGCTGTTCAAGCTATTTGTTCTTTTTATCCTGGAAACAGTTGTGCGGTACTTCATCGCGATGCTTCCAAGAGAGTCGCCGGGTTTAACAGTGTAAACCTTTCCCTTTTCATTCTTAATCCCCAAAGCATCCATGATGGCCGTTAAAGCCGATTCGATTGTTTCGAGATTTTCCTGGAGGCTTTCAGTTTTGGTTTGATTAGCGGCAACGGCATCGGCGATTTTATTTGCATTGTTTTTGATCTGATCGATTTCCGATTGGATAGATTCGAATTTTGAATTCCAATTCAATCCTTTGAGCTCTTTTGTCGAATTTTCCACATTGTCGACAAGGGAATCGACCATTTGGTCATGACTTTGGGCTTTTTCTTTGAGTTTGTTCAACTCAACATCTTGATTGCGCAGGTTGTTTCGGATAAGGGAGATTTGTTGTTTTAAATCTTCCATAGAGACTTCAGGTTCTCTTGAAGATTTCCAGTAACGAGGGGAATCTCCTTTGGCCGATCCGAACGAAAATGCGATCAAAAAAGCCGCTGTGATAAGGTATCGTCCCATATTACCTCTCGTAGATTTTGAACTGAGCCCTGCGGTTTTGGCTCCAGGTGTTTTCATCATGTCCACGGACAAAAGGGTTTTCTTTGCCGTATGAGACAGTGTATAAGCGGCTGGGGTCGACGCCCTCGGCAATTAAAGTTGTCCTGACGGTATTCGCTCGTCTTGTTCCGAGAGCTAGGTTATACGCTTGCGGTCCCCTTTCATCGCAATGGCCTTCGATAAAAACATATGTATTCGGATGAGTTTTCAAATATTTCGCAATTGTGTCAATTTTGTGGAGGTTGTTCTGCCCCTGCAGCTTTTCGCTGTCATAAGGGAAGTGGATATTTTGAAAAACAGCAGACAGGGAGGGATCGTTTTGGGGGTCTCTGAATGATTCGATTCCCGGTATCGAACTGCCGGCGTCTCCCGGAGAAACCCTGGGCTGCTGAGTCGCTTCCATACAAATCATATTCTGTCCGTATTCGTCTTGAAGAGGGACAAAATCTTCTTCTTCATAGCCATACAATTGAGGGCGGCAAAAATCTTCGCGGCAGCGGATTTCCCGTGAATCTCCGTGTTTTCCGCCCAGACTGCGAAAGCCTTGTCCCACATAACGGCCGCAGGTATTTGTGTCGTCCCAAATATCTTGGGTTGAGCGGCCTCGGCATCCGGCCAGAAGAAGAGCCATTAAAGAGAAAGAGAGCATGATTTTTATCGACTTCATAAAATCCTCTGAACTTTTTTTGATGAATCTGACAAAACGTTAACACAGTTTAGGAAAACGATAAAGCAAAAATACGATTATCGCTTTTCCCAGCTGGGATATTTTTTTTCCGATTGACCCGTAGTGATTTTTATCGGTTTGAGCTGGTTGGTGTTGATGATATAAATATTGCAGCCCTCCCCCTCTGATTGATTATAAGCAAGATGAAGGCTGTTGGGCGCCCAGGTCGGATTCTCTTTATCGCCCGGACCTTGAGTGATTTGTTTGCTTTGCCTCGATATAAAATCGTAAACAAAGATTTGCCTGGATCCATCTTTTTTGGAGGTGTAGGCGATCTTCATTCCGTCGGGAGACCAGGAAGGGGCGGTGCAGGCCCAATTGCGCTTGACAAGCAGCTCGGCTTTAATGAGATTCAGTGTTGTTCCGGGAGCAGGAATGTCAATGAGATAAATTTTTGCTCTGCCGTCTTTGTTTGAGACAAAAGCGATTTTGCTTCCATCGGGATGGAAAGAGGGGCTTGCCTGTGCGGCGAAAGAAGCGGCATAGATTTGCCGCGGTTTGCCGCGGGTCCCTTTTTGGGGATCGAAGTCACATAGAAAGACGTCGGGATTACCCGCCGCGTCGCTGATGAAAACAAGCTTGTCCCTGGCCCTGCTCAGTTCCGGCATCAATTGATTGCCCCTCAAGCTCGTCACCCTTTGACCGTTTCCGCCGTCTAAACTGGCATGAAAGATTTTCGGCTGGCCTGTTTTATAGCTGACGTAAAAATAGTCTTTGCTTCGATAGCCGGGCTGGGGAGGAATAAAAGAAGGAGTGACGCAAAGGGAATTCTGGCAGGTCAGAGTCCTCTGATTGCCGCCGTCGTAGTCGGTTGTCCAAATTTCACCTGAACTTTGCTCTTTTTTTTCTGCAAAGAGGATGCGTGTCGAGGCGATCCCGTCGAATCCGAAAAGCTCTTTATGAATTGCGTCGGCAAGTTCATGGATGAGGCGCCGATCGCCGGCAAGAGTCCCTTCCAGCTCGATGTTTCCGAACGAGAGCTTCCTCCCTCCTGCAGTGTCCAAAACTGTAACGGTCAGATTTTTCCCTTGGACCGAGCCGGAAATGATAAAACTTTTCCGCCCGGTTTTTTCCGGAAGAACCAGTGTTGTGCCATTATTTGCGAAATCAAAACGAAAGATTTTGTCGATGTCTTTTATATATGAAGGATGAAGCTGCTTTCCGCCGCTTGTCAATGTCTCGATATAAACCGGTACCAGCCTCGCTTCGGTTGCCAGCCTGACTTCGATCTCGTCATCAGCTGCCAGAGGGATTGAAAAGAGGACGGTTAGAAAAAAGAAAAAAGATAATTTCATATGCACCTTTGCGACATGATAACAATTGCGGCGTTAAATGTCATTGCTTAATACGATTATGAACGTGTGCTGATCTTCTCCTGAAAAGTGCGTGCCGAAAGAGGAAAATTTAGCGTTTTTCAAAGTTTTCTCGATATTTTTTTCATTGACCTTGCTTTCGGAACCGACGATTTCCAGTTTTTTTACCTTTCCGCTTCTTGTCAGTGTGAGCTTAATTTTTACAGCTCCGTATTCTGGGAGAACGAGAAGGGATTTTAGCGCTTTCGACAATTGGCCTGCATATCGGTCATCGGAAGTGTCTATCGCCAGGCCCTCGATTGCGCATTCAGCTTGCTTTTTTGTCGGTTTGATCTTTCCCATATTCGCTAATGCGTTTTTTGCCTTCTGCAATTTAGCGATTTGATCGGAGCTAAGTTTGTTTTTTTGGGGGGGTGGCGGTGGCTTTGACTCGCTTTTACTTTTTTTTGGCTTGGGCTTTGACTCGCTTTTGTTATTTGGCGGCTTCGGTTTTGGCTTGGGGGCGCAGGCGATGGCCTCCGGCACTTCTTGACGAGGTTTGAGCCGAATGGTGTTTACCAGAACTTTTTGGGATTTTAGCGCGGCTGGAGAAGGGGTTTTTCCTATTCCTAAATATCCCAAAAGAGCTAGATGGAGAGCGACGGTCAAAACAAGAATCGTTTTAAACGAGGATGTCATGATGGCTCCGGCGCAAGCACAATGTCCATTTCTTGGAAACCGGCAGACTCCACGGAGTTTTTAATGGCTTGGTAAGTTCCAAAATGCCCTCTTCTGTCGTGCAGAACCTGCGGCTTTGCCCCGGGATAATCTTTTCTTGCTTTGGTCAGAAGAGGGGTCAGTTGCGGCAGCAGGATTTTATGGCCGTTAAACTGGACTGAGTTGTCTGGGTAAACACGAATTGTGATAGGGTTATCCTCTTGAATTATCGTTTCTGCGGCCTTGTCGCCCCTCCCGCCGGCAAGTTCGATATTATCGACATCCAGCAATGGCGCAATCACAATAAACATGATAAGAATCACGAAAACCACATCGATCAAAGCGGTGATATTGATAGGAGGCTCCTCAATCGGATGGCTTAGGCACAGGCTTTTTCTTCTCATTGGATTTCCACTTGGCGGTACTGAAGTTCGACAGAGGCCATCACTTCGCTTGAAAATGACTCCATCTCCATATGAATGTTTTTGATGGAATTCTTCAGATAATTATACCCAATCAAAGCCGGTATGGCGACTATGAGGCCAAGCACAGTTGTTGTGAGAGCCAGGGAAAGCCCTCCAAGCATCACTTGACTTGAGCCGCCCCCCTGATGGGCATTCATTTGAGAAAAAAAGACAAGGATTCCCCAGACAGTCCCTAGAAGGCCAAGAAAAGGAGCGAGGGTGACTATGGTTGACAGAATATAAATATTTTTTTCCAGTTTTTGAACCTGGGAAGCAATGCTTGCGGCCACATGAGTGTCGATAAAATCGATGTCGGTCGGCGACAGGGACGCCGGCTTGCCGGATTCTTTGACGAATTGATGGTTTTTATTGAGAAGCTCATATGTCTGTTTTTTGAGAACGAGGTATATATCGTGAAAAGGATTGGGTCCTTTTGAGGGGAGTGAGAAATTCAGGGGGCTTTGCTTGTGTTTTTTAAAGCAACGGTGAAAAGAGGTGGCTTGTTTGTGTAACTTATTGGTAATCATATATTTGTGAATGATAAGCGCCCAGCTAACCACTGAAAGGGCGAGAAGGCTGAGATAAATGCTTTTTCCCAGCCAGTCGGCTTGAAAAAACGAGGCGAAAAACGGGTGCGCGGCAATAATAAGCATGGCAAAATCCCCTCCATATAAGATGATAAAATAACCCTCTTTTCAGCAATTGTCAATGTAAACAAATATTTTAATTAATCTCTTTGCCCCGTTATTTTGAGCTTACAGAGCTATTAATGATGTGAGCGGCTCTTGCAAAAGATATCTTGAAATTAAAGGTAATTTTTGATATAATATTTATTTAATAAATTGGATGGTAATCAAATGAACAAAATATACAGCTTTCTCTTTATAGCCCTGCCTTTACTGTTTTTAACGTCTGTCAGCGCAGAAGAAACGAGCCGGCCGGTCAGAGCAGAGATTTACGTCGAGGAGACCTCTGTCCAGCCGGGCCGCCCCTTCTGGGTAGCCGTCAGACTGGATATGGAGCAGGGATGGCACGCCTACTGGAAGAATCCGGGTTCTGCCGGTTTTGCTTCTTCCGTTGAATGGCAGCTTCCAGACGGATTTCAAGCCGAAGGCAGCCGATGGCCCACTCCTGAAAGATTAGAGCAGGGGGAGGGCGTTATCTACGGGTATCACGAAGTTCTTACCCTACTGACAAAAGTGACTCCTCCGGAAACTCTAAAAACAGGCGAAGAATTTGAAATTAACGCTGACCTCGTATGGCTGGTCTGTTCCGATTCGACCTGCCTGCCCGGAAAGCACTCTTTAAAACTCACACTTAAAACCTCTGCCGAGACACCAAAAATCAATTCCACTGCCGTTTCCATTTTTACCCATGCCCGAGAAAGGCTTCCCACTCAAAATCATCAAGTGATAGCCAGAGAAAAAGATCGGGCAATTGAACTAGAGCTTACAGATCACAGCCGCACTTTCGAGCACGCCTACTTTTATCCCGAAATCGACGGCGCTATTCAAGACACTCAAAAACTTGCTGTCAACTCGTTCACTTCCCGGCATGTGTTTCAATTGCCGGTTCATGAAGACGCAGAGTCGCCGGCCTCCCGCGTAAAAGGGCTTCTTGTATTGAAAGACGCCTCGGGAAAGGAAGTGGATGTGATCGAAGTTGCCGCTCCTGTTTCGAAGGTGGGCGAAGAAGTGGCTATGGCCGATCCCGTTTCTGCCGCTAGCGTCCCTTTGCAGTTTGAAGGAGGGTTTTTGTGGGCCCTTGTTCTGGCGTTTGCCGGAGGCATGATTTTGAATTTAATGCCATGCGTTCTGCCGGTGATATCGCTTAAAATTTTCAGCTTTGTGAAAATGGCCGGTGAAAATCGCTGGAAAATCGTTCAGCACGGGCTGTTGTTCACTCTGGGCGTTTTGGTTTCATTCTGGACTTTGGCCGGCATACTCATTTCCCTGCAGGCCTATGGACAGATGGTGGGATGGGGCTTTCAATTGCAGGAGCCTATCTTTGTTGCGCTGCTCGCCGCGCTGCTCTTTGTCTTCGGCCTGAGTTTATTCGGTATGTTTGAAGTGGGCACGATGTTTAGTTCCTGGGCAGGGCAAAAAGAAAGCGATGCCAAGCAAAAGAGCGGCGGCGCAGCAGCTGCCTTTTTGAGTGGAGTTTTGGCGACTGCTGTCGCAACGCCTTGTACGGGTCCGTTTTTGGGTTCCGCCCTCGGTTTTGCCATGACGCTTTCCGCTCCACTTTCTTTGATGATTTTTACGGCGATTGCTTTGGGTATGTCGTTTCCCTATCTTCTGATCTCCGCCTATCCGCCGCTGATTAAGTTTTTGCCGAAGCCTGGAAACTGGATGGTGACATTTAAAGAGTTTTTGGGATTTTGCATGATCGCAACAACGCTTTGGCTGGTGTGGGTATTTGGCGCTCAAACAAGTTATGATGCCCTTTTCACCCTTCTGACCGGCTTTTTGATTCTGGCTGTCGCTTGCTGGATCTATGGTAGATGGGGCGCTCCTTCTCGTAAAAAGTTTGTGCGAATCGGAGCCTTAGCATTTGCTTTTATGATCGGGGCGTTTGGTTTTTACGAAGTGATCCATTCTTCTTTTGAGGTATCTCATTCCGAGGAGCTGGTAGCCATGGCAGGCCCTGCTCCTAAAGAACACAACATACGGAATTGGGAGCCTTTTTCGAAAGAAAGGCTCGAAGAACTGAGAAAGCAGGGGACGCCCGTTTTTATCGACTATACTGCCAAGTGGTGTTTGATTTGCCAGACAAATCATAAAGTTCTTGAGAATCGCGAGGTTTCTGAAAAAATGGCCCGGCTCGGCGTGGTTAAAATGCTTGCCGACTGGACAAAAAAGAATCCCGAAATTTCCCGGGAATTACAGACATACGGAAGAAACGGCGTGCCGCTTTACGTTCTGTATGGAAAAGACGGGAAGTCAGTTATTCTGCCTCAGGTCTTGACACCGGACACCGTTGTTCATTATCTTGATCAGATAAAGTAATGGGTATTGTTGATTCACACGCACATCTGACCTCGGACGAGGTTTTTCAGGATATCGAAAATGTCCTGGAAAGGGCCAGCAGTGCCGGCATCCAAAAAATCATCAACATCTGCACGGATGACAAGACTCTTGAAAGAGGCCTTGCACTTCGCAAGAAATTTCCCTGGGTTTATAACACCGCCTCTACGACTCCGCATGATGTCTTGGCCGATGGTGATCGTCTTTTTCCTCTGATGGAAAAAGCCGCGATGGAAGGGAATTTAGTCGCCGTTGGCGAAACTGGTCTTGATTACTATTATCACGAAGAAACAAAAGAGCTGCAGCAGCATTTTCTGCAAAAATATTTGAAGCTTGCCCTTGAGACGAACCTCCCTGTCGTGATTCATTGCCGTGACGCGTTTGAGGACTTTTTCAACATTCTCGACGAACACTACGTTGTCGATAACAAACATGCTCCGGGCGTTCTTCATTGTTTTACCGGAAGCGTTGTCGATGCCCGCGATGTGGTAGAGCGGGGCTGGTACCTCTCGCTAAGCGGAATTGTGACCTTCAAAAAAAGCCAGGTACTCAGAGAGGCGGCTAGAGCAACTCCGCTGAATCAGCTGCTCATAGAAACCGACGCGCCCTACCTCGCGCCTCAATCGCGCCGCGGCAGACAAAATGAGCCCGCCTATATCACCGAAACTGCCGAGCTTCTTGCTGAGCTCAAACAAATCTCTGTTGAAGAGTTGATCGAAGCCACAGCCTATAATGCTAAAAATTTATTTAGGATTTAAGATGAATCTAAATCAAGTGGAATTAGATGTTGCGCTCAGCTACCCAAATAAGAAAGTCATCAAAGCGTTGATCAGCCACGGCGCTACCTTTGATAGAATTGACCATGTAAAAGGGAAGTCAGTAGATGCACTAGTAGAGAAAGATATGGCGACTGCCATTGAGGCTTTAGTTGAATCATTAAAGAAAAGAGAGGGTTCCCTAACTGTTGAATGGGAAGTTAGTGGAGAAGACAATGGGATATATGGAAGCCGCAATGTGCTGCATACGGCCCTTCGATATAGACGTAATGAAATTGAAAAAGTTTTTCGCGACAAACTTCCATTACTTCTCTATTTTAAACTCAATACACAAACCGATATGTATGGAAAAACTCCATGGCAAGTTGAGCAAATTTCAAAAAAGAACACATAATCTCATTTAGGAAGGAAATTGGAGCGTAACGGAGTCGAACCGTTGACCTCAACAATGCCATTGTTGCGCTCTACCAACTGAGCTAACGCCCCATTTGAACATCAAAGTGTATACGTTTTCAATTTTTTTTGTGAAGAAAAATAATCGTGTTGCATAAAAAGACCTGCGAGGGATATAGTTGGTTTTCAAAATGCTATTTTAAGCGCCTGTAGTTCAATGGTAGAACCGTAGCCTTCCAAGCTACTAGTGTCAGTTCGATTCTGATCAGGCGCTTTTTTCTCTTTAAAATCAATTCCGACTCATGTAATATTTTCACATAAGACCCTGTAAATCGGGTTTAAAAATAAGATTAACCAAAGCCCAATCTTGCTAATTTGCAAGATGCCGGCGTCAAACAAGAGGTGACAAGGCTTGGCAGCTAAACAAGAACTTACAATTAAAGAATTATTAGAAGCAGGCGCACACTGGGGACACCAGAACGTCTCGCTGGAATCCGAAAATGAAGCGCTTCATTTACGAATCGCGCAACGGTATAAACATCATTGACCTTGCCAAAACATTGCAGCAGATTCGCAATGCCGTCGAGGTAGTCAAAGATACCGTATCTCAAAGAAAATCGGTTTTGTTTGTCGGAACCAAGAAGCAGGCAAAGCAAGTCATTCGCGAATATGCCGAAATTTGCGGCGAGTTTTATGTGTGCGAAAGATGGCTTGGAGGAATGCTGACGAACCTTTCGACAATCCGTCAGTCGATAAAAAAGCTCGAGCGCTTTGAAAAAAGAATCGCCATCGGTGGAGAAGGGTTGACGAAGAAAGAAATCACTCTTATGACAAAGCAGCTGGAAAAGCTTGGAAAAGAACCTCTCCGGCGTCCGCGCTATGCGGAAGCTGCCCGGACTGGTTATTGTCGTCGATCCCAACAAGGAACACATTGCCGTTGCCGAAGCTAAAAAACTGGGCATTCCTGTTATGGCTCTTGTCGATACCAACTGCGATCCGGATCCGATCGACTATATTATTGCCTGCAATGACGATGCGCTTAAGAGCGTCAAATTGATCATTCAAACGCTGGCCAATGCCGTGGTCGAGAAAAAGAACGAACTTCGCGTTGCCTCCGGTAAAAAAGAGGAGTCTGAGGAGAAGCGGAAGACGGGTTGCAGGCGAAAAAGACGAATAGCTACGAAGGCTTGGAAGTCGAAGAAAAAGTGTCAATAATCAAGGAGGCAGAATGATGAGCGTTGAGATTACACCGGAAATGATCAAAGAGCTTCGAGGTCGTACCGGTGTTGGCGTTGCGAAATGCAAGGAAGCGCTTTCTGAAGCCTCCGGAGATATTGAAGAGGCGATCAGCTACCTGAGGAAAACCGGATTGGCCTCGGCAGTTAAAAAGGCCGGCCGGGAAGCCAAGGAAGGAAAGATCATGACTGCCGAGGCAAATGATTGCATCGCCCTGGTCGAGGTTTGCGCCGAAACTGATTTCGTCGCCAATAATGATCAGTTTATCAAATTTGCTCAAAACATTACCGAGGAAGCGGCGAAGACCAAGCCTTCTTCCGTTCAGGATTTTTCGTCTCAAAAATACTCGAAAGACCCTTCGATTACAATCGACGAATATCGAGGGACTCTTGTTCAGGCAATCGGTGAGAATATTCAAATAAAACGATTTCTGATATTTGATAAAGCTTCCGAAAAATCGATTGGCGTTTACTCGCATATGGGCGGCAAGATCGTGACGGTGGTTGAAATGGCAGGCGGATCGGAAGAGCTGGCCAGGGAAGTGGCTATGCATGCCGCTGCCGCCGCTCCCGACTATTTGTCTCCGGAAACCGTTCCGGAAGTTGTCAAAGAGCAGGAAAAAGAGATTGCTCGCGGACAGCTAGCCGGCAAACCCGAGCACATTATGGATAAAATCCTCGATGGAAAAATCAATGCGTTTTATGATGATGTTTGCCTTTTGAGGCAAAAATACATTAGAGATGACAGCATGAGTGTTGCGAACTATGTGAAATCAAAAAGTTCAGACGCGGTTGTCACGAATTTCATTCGCTGGTCTGTCGGCGAGTAAAAACGCAAGGTTCGGGGCTTGAAAGCTAATGAATGAGATGCCAAAACGTATACTGTTAAAATTATCAGGTGAAGTTTTAAAAGGTTCTCAGCAAATGGGAATATGCCCCCGAACCTGTCAAAAGCTGGCCGCTGCCGTAAAATCCCTTGCCGACAACAAGATACAGTTGGGAATTGTTATCGGTGGAGGGAATTTTTTTCGCGGTTCTAAAGAAGCGGCTGCAGGTTTGCCCCGCACCCCCGCCGATCACATCGGAATGATCGCTACTTTGATGAACGGCATTGTTCTCAAGCACGCTTTTGAAGAAACAGGCTGCAAATCCCGGGTGCTCAGCGGCCTTGAATGCCCTAGAGCAGTTGAGACGTACAACTGGCAAAATGCTATGGAATATCTTACGGCCGGGGAGGTTTTAATTTTTGTGGGCGGCACCGGCAGTCCTTATTTTACAACCGATACCGCCGCTGCTCTAAGAGCCAGCGAAATTCAAGCTGATTTACTGTTAAAAGCGACAAAAGTTGATGGTGTTTATTCCAAAGATCCTATGAAGTATTCGAATGCAAAAAGATACGATCGGATTTCCTATGGCCGGGTTTTGGAAGAAAATCTCAAAGTTATGGACGCATCGGCCTTTGCCCTTTGTCAAAGCAGTCAAATTCCTATTTTAGTGTTCAACATGGACCTTCTGATGACGGGAAAACCTGTTGATCTTTGCGAGATTCAAAACTCTGGAAGTATGGTTTATTGAGGAGAGAATATGCTGACAAAAGAAGAAACGGAAAAGCGGATGAAAACCGCTATAGATTACTTGGATAATGAACTGAAAAATATCCGCACCGGCAGGGCTAACCCTGCAATGGTAGAAAACGTTAAGGTAGACGTTTATGGAACTCAGATGCGCCTTATGGATATTGCGACCATCAGCTCCCCCGAATCCATGCAGATTCTCATCGCCCCGTTTGATGCTCAAAATACAGCGGCGATTGGCAAGGGGATCGAAAAGGCTAATATCGGGTTTAACCCCATAGTGGAAGGCAATGTCGTCCGCATCAATATCCCTCCCATGGACGGGCAGATGAGGGAGAAAATGAAAAAACTCGTCCACGAACTTTGCGAACAAGCGAAAATTAAGATACGCCAGTCACGCAAAGAGGCTAATGATGCCATAAAAGTAAACAAAGACTTCTCCGAAGATGAGAGCAAAAGTCAAGAAAAAGCGATACAGGAATTGACCGACAAATACTGCAGTATAGCAGATAAGCACGCGGAAAAGAAGGAAGGCGAGATCTCCAACATCTAAAATCGTGCTAAAATGAGCATAAATTTAGGTAAGCTCTTGTGCAAAAAAAAACCACCGTGTATGATAAACATCTTTCGTTATGACGGCCCCATCGTCTAGTCAGGCCTAGGACACCGGATTTTCATTCCGATAACAGGGGTTCGAATCCCCTTGGGGTCATAATTGGGTCTTTAGCTCAGTTGGTTAGAGCACCTCACTTTTAATGAGGGGGTCGAAGGTTCGAGTCCTTCAAGACCCAATTCTTTTGACTTTAAAGTTATCCTTTTCCTATATTGTGGCTAAAGAGCCAAAAATCGATCAACCTTACGTTTAGCAAGTGGCTCTAAAGTAAGAAAAACTTGTGCAGCAGCAGTTTGCTTTGGCGCTTGCTTGTTTTTCCTCTTCCCTTATAAATTCTGCCTTCGGTGATGAAAAGGCCTTTGGAGACGGTGGTTATGACGGAAAATTCAAGAAAATCCCGGTCGGAAGATCGACCGTTGGAATGTAGTGAATGTAAAAAACCGATTTCCGTCCGTTATACGGAAGTCGTTGGACACACGATCGTTCATACTGTAATGTGTGCCGACTGTCCTCATTTGGAACATCGGCTTCATGGCATACCTGCTCATGAGAAATCCGAGAATCAGGCAGCTGCGGGACTCGCTTGCGGCAATTGCGGGACAACTCTTCAATCGGTAAAAATGGGAAGCTATCTCGGGTGTGCTGAATGTTATGAAGTTTTCGGGGATGTGCTTTTGGGAGAATTTGTTGCCATGAGTAAAATTCCCGCCCGTCTAGCCTCTGCAAAAAAAACAACCCCCATTCACATCGGCCGCGCCAGCGGAGAGGTTAAGGAAATGACTCCTTCAGTTCGGTTGCTTGCGCTCAATGAGGCCCTTTCGGAAACCTTGCAGCGAGAAGATTATGAACAAGCAGCATGGCTTAGAGATCAGATAAATGAAATTACGGAGCCAAATAATGACAAGTGATGAGCTGCAGGTGTTAAAAAACATCAGTCCCTGGGATCGCAATGAGAATCCCATCTGGCTGGCTTCGCAGCTGAAACTCCAGAGAAATATCGAAAAATTTAATTTTCCCCAAAAACTGACCACTCAAAAAGGAAGTCAGCTTGTCTCTCTTTTGACCAATGAACTTCTCTCGCTAAAGGATGTTGCAAGCCTCAATGTTCTAATGGCCGACAGCACCTCGCCGCTTGACAAAGAATATATTTACGAACATTTCCTGGCCAGCAACGGGTTTGTTCAGGCTCATACCGGAGAAGCTTTTGTCATTGATGAGTCGGGCTGTTTTTTTTCAACCATTAATCTAGGCGACCACATACATTTTTACTACATCGATACCAAAGGGGATCTGGAAAACTCCTGCAACAAACTGGAAGAAATAGAAGTTAAACTTGGCAAGAGGCTTAAATACTGTTATTCCCACAGATTCGGTTTTCTGACTGCCGATTCCGCCGACTGCGGAACAGCCTTTACGCTGTCGGTCTTTTTACAGCTTCCCGCTTTGATTCATACTCACGAATTGGATGAGTTTTTGCTTCAGCATCAAGATGACTCACTGATAACAACCGGACTGCAGGGAACTCTGGATGAAATCACCGGAGATCTGTTGGTGATCCGCAATAACTACACTCTAGGAGTCTCCGAGGAATCGATACTTTCATCGGTAAGAAGTTATGCGACAAAACTGATTGTTCATGAGCAGGGCAAAAGGAAGAAGTTTCAGGAAGAAGACTGTCCTGTGATGAAGGACAAAGTCAGCCGCGCATTCGGGGTTTTGGTTCATTCGTATCAGATAGAAGCAAAAGAAGCTTTAAATGCGATTAGTCTTTTAAAGCTTGGGGTTTCACTAGGCTGGATGACGGGGGTTTCAATAAAAGAACTTAACTCTCTCTTTTTTAGATGCCGCAGAGCGCACCTAATCATGGAGCACGGAGCTGAACTCCCGCAGGAAGAGATTCCTCATAAGAGAGCCGAATACATCCATTCGATATTGAATAAAGCAAAGCTCCATATTGAAGAATAAAAATTGAAAAATACACTTTAACCCGTGAATAACCTGCTGTATTAACGCTTCCCAACATAAACTCCCAGCCAAATGAAGTAGATCATAATTCCGGTCATGACGCAGGCGTAAAAAATGCTTTTAAAAGGAAAATTCCTTTCAAGCGCCGACCGATGCGGAGATTTAGGAGAATACCAAACGACCCATTTTCTCTCAGCTTGTATTTTAGGGAGATCCTCTTCTAGGAATTCTTTTCGGAAATAATCGATGGATCGAAGGTCTTCACGGCCTTGGTATTCGTTTCCGTTGACTACATAAGAGTATCGCACTTCAGGGTAATAAGAGCTTTTCGAATTCTTTTTTACAGACAAAGTGGTTGTATGAGGTTTTGTTTTTTCCGATAAGCTGTAAAAACTGGCTACTTCCCATGAAGCTTTGCCGGCAAACCAAACAGCGGCTAAGACGACAATTGCCAAGAGTCCCAGCCAAAGAGAGTTTTTATGCATGCTCAAACTCCTTTGGGGGCGGGGATGTGAAACTCATTGTTTTGTCGGAAATCGGATGGATGAATTCAAGATATTGAGCGTGAAGAAGGAGCCTTTTGGCGGGCGCATAAGAAGGCCCGTATTTTTTATCTCCGACAACCGGATGCCCGGAGTCATTGCAGTGCACCCGAATTTGATTCTTTTTCCCCGTTTCAAGATTTAGCTGTAAATAAGACATTTTGTGTGTTGCTTTGACGACGGAGTAGTGAGTGATGGCTAACTTCCCCTTCTTGGGATTTTTTGTGCTGTAAACTTTGTAATTTTTATCTTCGCAGAGGCGGCTTTTCCACGTTCCCTTCTTCTCTGTAAGATGGCCTTCTACAATTGCTAAATATTGCCTGACAATGGAATGCTTTTCAAATTGTTTTTTTAAGTGGTCCCTGGCTTCTTCTGTGAGAGCGAACACCATGGCCCCCGACGTTTCCCTGTCAAGCCGATGGACGGGAAAAACTTTTTGAGGACGATGTATCTCTTTAAGAAAGGCATGAGCGGTTTTCCCTTTTTCATAGTGCGTGGCCACGCTCAGAATTCCCGCCGGTTTATCGATAACGGCCAGGTGGGCGTCGCTATAGAGGATTTTGATGCCCTCTGACCTGCTTTTTTCCTTCAGCGACACCACCTGCCCTTTATCGACCGATTCAGACCCGATCTTGCGTACTTTTCCATCGACTAGGACCCGCCGCTGCTTTAGCCAGGAGCGCAAAGACGATTTGGAGCTGTCTGGCGCCATTTTGCAAAGAGCGTCAATAAGGGGTTGTTTCTCTTCAGACGTGTATTTCATAGAAAAATTATATCATATCCGAGAATAATAAAGGTAAAGAGGGGAAACATTTTGACGAATTTTGTCAAATTCATTATAATTTAAATTCCATTAAAAAATGTAAAAAAATTATGAGGAAAAATGGCTGACGACAAAGAAAAGAAGAAAAACAAAAGACCTACTGCTGAAAAACGAATGATTCAAAATGAAAAGCGGCGGAAACAAAATAAAATTTTGAAATCAAGGATCAGAACTTCGGTCCGCCGATTCGAAGAATCGTTAAAGACCGGTGAGCAGGACAAAGTTCAGCAGTACTTAAACCTTGTTTACAGTATTGTGGACAAAGCGGTTAAGCAGGGAATTTTTAAGCTTAATAAGGCCAGCCGCATCAAGTCCCGGCTGACTGCCAAAGCTGCCCAAAAAGCATAATTCAATTTCAAAGGATAAAGGATATAAATGCAGTCCGCTAAAAAAATAGTTTACGCCGGTTCTTTTCTGGCGCTGTTATTTGTTTCTTTTTACCTTTGTTCTGCAGAAAGGGAGCCCGATCTGACGATCGCAATCCCCATGAGGGACGGTGTGAAACTTCCCACCGATATTTACCTGTCTAAAGAAAATCCTAAAAACTGTCCGCTGGTTCTCGTAAGGACTCCTTCGGGGCGGCAGGAGTTTTCAGAATCCTTTATTTACCTGGTAGATTCGGGTTATGTTGTGGCGATTCAAGATGCCCGGAATTCATTGGATAAGACAGGCAAGGCGCTTCCGTGGATAACGGATGGCTGGGGGGAGCTGAGGGACGGGTATGATACTGTTGAGTGGCTCTCCAAAAGTCCTTATTCTAATGGAAAAGTAGGAACTATGGGCTTTTCCGCGATGGGCATGACTCAATTATTGATGGCCCCGACCGCTCCCGAAGGCCTCCATGCTCAATACATAGGTTTTGCCGCTTCCCATATGTACCATCACGCCATGTATATGGGCGGTGCAATGAGGAAAAACCAGGTCGAAGGATGGCTTGGCTGCTATGCAAGCGATCCCTCCGTCCTCAAATTTGTCACTTGTCTCGGTGAAGACAGCCTGTTCTGGCAATGCGGCGACTGCCTGTCCCAGGCCCACCTTGTGAATACCCCTGCTCTTCATTACGGAGGCTGGTTCGACACATTCTCCCAGGGAACCATCGATGCTTTTACGGCTGTGCAGGAAAGTGGAAAAAGCAAGGCAAAGGGAAAACAAATACTTGTCATGGGACCCTGGACGCATCACTGGCCGCGAAGCTTAAAGTTCGGGGACTTCGAGATTCCAAAAAATGGTGTGAAGCCCCCTTTTGATACGTCGGCAAAAAAGTGGTTTGATTTCCAGCTGAAGGGACAGGAAAATGAAATCTCCCGAGCTTCCCCCTGTCATCTATTACACTCTAGGACCCCTTGACGGTACAGAAGGAGTCGGAAATGAATGGAAAACGGCCGATTCATGGCCGATACCAAGTAAGCCTCGCCATTTCTATCTAAGTTCGGATCATATGTTGGCTCCTTCGGAACAGAAAGAATCGCATAGCGTGTCCTTTCGTTACGATCCCCGAAATCCTGTTCCCACAGTAGGTGGGAGGAACCTATTCATCGACTCGGGGCCGAAAGATCAACGAGAAATAGAAAAGAGAGGCGATGTCATTATTTTTACGACCGAACCCTTGAAAGAGAATCTGGAAGTTACAGGAAGAATACATGCTTCTATCTATTTTGAAACCGACAAAAAAGATACCGATGTTGTCGTTCGTCTTATGGATGTCTATCCCGACGGAAAAAGCGTCTTGATAGTTGACGGGATTCGGAGACTGTCGACTGTTCAGGGCTTTAAGCCGGGGGTGCCTGTTAAAGCCGGTGTCGATTTGTGGTCGACGAGTCAGGTTTTTGCCAAAGGTCATCGCATTAGAGTCTCTATCAGCAGTTCCAATTATCCGCAATTTGATAAGAATTACAACAATGGTGTTGGTCCTCAGGCTGATCCTGAAATCGCCGCGAATACGATTCATTTTGGCGAGAAGACCCCATCGAAAGTCACTTTGCCCGTTATCGATTGAAAGCTATGGTTAAAGAAATCAATATCGCATCGAAGGATACCTCAGCAAGTTTCACTTGTAGCCATGGTTTGAATTTAATTTCTTTGAAGCAAGGAGACACCGAGGTTATTCATTCGGCCCCGGAAGGGTTCATCGGCCCACACTTTGGCTTTCGGCTTCCTTCTTTGCTTGGCGGCGGCGAAGATCCCTATCCCTTCGGAGCCGCCCGATATCTTCCCTGGGAGGCTGAAAAGAAGTCTGAAAGTGCTCTCCACGCAAAGATATCCGGGAATCACGAGAGCCCTGAAGGACAGAAATTTCAAATTGACGTTGATGCAAACATTGCCGATGAGACTCTAAGACTGCATCAGTCGGTTGTCAGTGAGGCTGACTCCCTCATTGGCTGCCAGGCCCGCCTACATCTTCCTGAAGGGGAAAATACTTTAAGTATTGATTCCAGAGATAAGTATTATTTGAACGGAACACTGACTGAAGTCCCCGTATCCTGGGAGCGATCCTCTGACGGCTTTGTCACGGTTTCTCTAAATACCCCTTTCGAGGCAGGATTTCGTCCCGTTATCGATCTCTTAAGAGGGCGGGTTCAATTGAAAACAAGCAGCTATTCGGTTGTATTAGAGTATACTAGCATCTCTGAAGAGAGCAGCTGGTATATCATCTATCCCGATGAAGGCTCCCATATTTCCATAGCCGCTGTCAGTTCTCAAAATCCCTGGCGCCCGAATTTGACGGTAAGTTCGATTGATATGTCTTTGAAAATCTTTAGGAATTGCTAGCAAATTTCCTAATTTGCTATCTTATCGTTTTAAGGCCATGGCTCATCATGAAAGAAACGCAGGAGAAATTGAGGCAATCGCTTATTGTCATTATATTGGCATGTTATCTCGCTCCTGTCATACTGTTTACATTATTGACAGCTGGCTCAATGGATTTAAACAGCCGGTGGCTAATTTTCTCAAGCAGTTTGCTATTAGCTATTTGTGGAACCATTTTCTTAACTCTTGCCCTGATAAAATGGGAAGGAATTTCTTTAAAGCTGCCGCAAACGGCACCATTGGCAATCAAGGCGGCTCAACCACCTGCTGCGATTTTTGTGGAAAATTCCGAGCAGAATTCGTTTTCGCTCGAAGAGTTCCAGCTAAGAGAAAAAAATCTTGTTCGTGAAATTCATGAAATCAAACAGAAGTGGTACATTAAAAAGCAGGCCTACGACGAGCTTGAAAAGCAATTGGGAAAAGTTAAGAATGAAAATACTGCTTTTTTGCAGCACTCTCAAGAACAGCTAAAGAAAAAAGACAGGCTGCTTGCAGAATATGCTCAGACAGTCAATGACTTAAGATCTACAATGGAAAATAAACAGGAGCAAATTGAAAAGCTTCAGGACTCCATCAACGATTTGAGCTATGACCTGGATACGTTGCTCAAGTTATCCGATTTTGAATCTGTCGAGGAAGCCCAGCAGGAAAATATTTCGGAAAAAGGCACCGGTACTGTCATTCAGAAAAGCCCGCCCAAGACTGTGGATGCCCTTAGTGCGTCCAATCAATTGAAAAAATGCATCAATATGGCTCAAAAATTTACTTCGAGCCAATTCACTACTGCTTCGAGATTCCGCGACGTCATGATCGATAATACCGCTTTGGATCAAAGACGCCTGTTTGATTCTTTTAGAAGCGAGACAGCCTGCATAGTAGTGATGTATTCTTTAAAAGAGCGCACTATGCTTTTTGCCAATGATTTGACAAAGACTTGCCTTGGCATTGATCCGGAAAATTTTGTACACGACTATATGAACCGCATAGTTCAAGGGGCTGAGGAGTGGAAAAATGCCCTGGCATCCTTTTCGCAGCAGTCTGAGGCTCAACTTCATTTAGTGATGCGTTCAGAGTCCGGTACGGATGTCCTTCTTGAATGCCGCTTGGGCGTTGTCCCTACCGGAGTCTTTAAAAACCATGCCGTCGGCATCCTGTACGAAATCTAATTGATTTTTTTGCCCTCAATGTCGCGACTGTCAATTTGACGTATTTTCCATTGTCCATCTTCTTTTTTGACAACGAGGAAGTGAATACTCTTGCCTTGCCACTTTATGTGATTGTCTAAAGTTACATGAATTGTAGTTTTTAGGGTAATTTTACTGTTATTCTTTTGATTAGTACAATATGAAACTTTTGTTAGCTTATAATTTGAAAAATTTTTCTTGTATGTAAAATATTCTTTTTTCAAATTGTCGACAACATTTTCCCTGCCGGAAATTTCTATAAAAGAAGAGTTTCCTTGAGGTATTAGAAGTCGATGATATTGTATAGTGACATTTTTGCTGAGCAATTTTCCAATCTGTTCAGGTTTATTTTGTATGCAGGCAGCTACAAATTCTTCTGCGATATTTTTAACCGGTTCCATATTTTATTCCTTATTTAATAGGATCGTGTTTAAGTTTGTTGTACTTGCCATTGAGGGTAGGATAGATCCATGGGTCGTTATTTTCGCGCATAAGACGGTCGCAACCCAAAAGAAAGCCGTAAAAAAAACCGTATTTTTGGATAGCATCGAGTGTGTATTGAGAGCTGCTTGGGACATAGTGGCTTCGGGGGCCGTCTGTTTTGGAAATATTGTTTTGATGGAATTTTATCATAACTTTGGCAAACTTGACTAAAGGGTTTTGTTTATTTGACACAATGTAGGGCTTTGGTTTTATAAGCCCGCATTTCTCACAGGATCTCGGACAATCTGTCACTCCATCTTCGCCCTCAAATGTCTCTGTCTTGTCGATCAGGCAATGTCTTAAGACATTTGAGAACGAATCTGAAGCAACATCTTTTTTTAGCTGACTCGAGATCCTGTGAGAAATGCGGGCAAGTTCGGCATCTTTGCCCCAGGGATCCGCGGCAAGAGGGGGTATCATGATGATGAATATAAAAAGAATTTTTTTTAGAGCGCTTTGTAATTCTCTTTTCATCTAAAAAGACCTGTTAATCATTAATACCGGAAACAGATAATGGTCGAGCATAAAATCTTTTGCGTAGCAGTTATAAAGCTGTTCGTTATAATATTTGGCGCTTAAGCCGGCGCCGTTAATGCCGCCAAAATACCAACCGAATTCAAGGCTTGCTGTAATGGCCCCCACTGCCGGGTAGCCGTTATGAAATAATTCATACGTTGCGGCGATAAAAGCCGCGTTTAGAATGAAAGCGGTAATAGCTGTCCGCGTTTGTCCGGTGTAATAGTATCCCGCTCCCGGAAGGAGGGCGTTTAAGAGTTGGGCTTTGCGTATTGAGAGTTTGTTTTGATAAAAACCTTGCATTCTCTGCTTGAGAGCTTCCCCGCGGAAATGTTGAGAAGAAAAATTTTCAAACTGGCAAAAATCGGCAGAAATCAACGCTGTCGAGAGCTCAAGGTCCGAGCTAAGGTTCGCATCATATTCTTGAATGAGTTTCAGAATGGTTTGCTGGCGCCACAGGTTGCAGGTTTTCCCGTAAGAATCATAAAGAATAATGAGGAGATCCCTGAAAGGGGGAAAGTCCCTGGAAACAGTAGCTAGCGTTCCTTTTTCAAAAGTGTCGATGACTTCGAGATATTTACTGCCGAAATAATAACATAAGAGGATGTCAAATTCGATTTGATGCCTCCTCTCAAGACGGCCCTGGGGAATTAATATAAGTGCTCTTTTGTATCCGGTGATGGCCCTGTAGAGATCCAGGTCGGGAGCAAAATGATCCGCTATCAGCAGCTCGCGCCCCCAATCGGTCTCTTTATCCTCTGAAGAAAGAGGCTCGAAAGCTGAAGGGAGGCTTTTGATATAGTGATCGGGAGGGATGTACTCGACTTTTGGCTCGATTTGGTATGTTCCGGGATTGCATCCGACAAAGATTAAAAAAATCAAAGCTATCCCGAAATATCTCCTGATCATCTTATTCTCTAAGAGGTCTCTCTTCAGGACTGCAGTAGGGATCTCTGATATTAAAATACTGAAGAGCTTCATCGACTTCGTATTCCCAGCGTTTATGATTACGTTTCCTTTCAATCCAGATATCTTGCTGACGTTTAGTAATCGGATTAATTCGTTCGACATCGATAATCTGCGGACGGATGAAGATCATCAGGTTGTTCTTGATAATATTGTTTTGTTTGGAACGGAAGAGAGCTGCCGATCCATGGAATTCCGCCGAGGCATGGGACTTGGGTGTTGATTTCTTCTTTTTCATCACGAATCTGGCCGCTGAGGATGAGGAAGTATCCGTCCGGCATATGTACCCGGGTCTTTGTCGTACTTTTCCTTGTTGTCGGTCCTATGTTGGTTGTCGCCGCGGTTGTGCTGATGGAATTTTGTACGCCTCCGCCTGTAGTTGTTGAGGTTCCGGTCGTGGGATTGATCGCTCCTGTGCCGACGTTTTGGTTGTTGTTCCTCCTCCGATGGTATTGTTTGCCGCAGCGCTGCTGATCTCTTGCTCGATTTCCAAAGTGACGATGCCGTTGTTTCCAATTATCGGGGTGATTTTGATTGTCGAACCAACGTCTCGGAATTCGAAATTTCCGGTAATGACAGTTCCTAAATCATTGGCGATCGACTGAGTCTGGAAAGGGGTGTTGATGCCGACAAAGAATTCAGCGACTGCGTTGTCTTCGACAACAATTTTAGGATTGAGCAGGACATCGATGCGTCTGTCGGTATGAAGAGCTCTGACCAAAGCGCCCATTGTATTAAAGTCGCATCCACCCCGGGATATAGTGCGCCCGATCACTCCAAGATTAAAGCCGGCCTGCTCTGGCAAGGCCTGAAGGGTCAAGGTTAACCCCGGGGACGCCTGTATCTAGTGCGGCGCTAAGTGGGGAGTTGTCCTGCAGAAATGCTTGTGCTCCTGCTGAATTCGGTTCGCCGAAACGTGTTCCCCAGTCGACACCGAAAGTTAGCGAATCGTCTGACAGTCGCTTCAATAACCAGAATTTCAATCAAAACTTGAGGAAGGGCCGTATCCAGCTCGTCGATAAGCTGCTGGACTTTTTCAAGAGTAGCGGGGGTTCCGGTAAATACTAGGGAATTTGTCGATTCGATCCACTGAACGCTGTTGATTGTGGCGATGAAGTCATAATTTTCAATTTCGATCTGGATGTCCTCGAGGCTTTGGGCAATGGCTTGAAGAGCTTGCTGGATTTGCGCCCCTTTTCGGTATTGAAGTTTATGGACGTAAAATTTGGTCGCCTCAACAGAGCCAAACGGCTGTTCCTGGAGGGCTCTGGCTCTGGCTTCAAGATCATGCGGACTAATAATGGGTCTTCCTTGCTGATCGATATCAAATTGGGTGCGGGGAAGTTCATTGCCTTGGTCGATTTTCTGGAAAATTTTCAAGGCCTCGACCAGTAAATTGGGCGTTGTCACAATGTAAACGAGGTTCTTACTTGAAAGAGGTACAAGGACCAGTGTTTTATCACGGGCGAGCGGTGCCAGCATTTCTTTGGCGATACTAATCGCTTGAGTAATCGGGAGGCTTTGCGCCTGATATTGTCCTATATCTAGACCGGCTTCGGGCGAATCGATACTTTCGATCAATTCGGTGATCCTGTTGATATTGGATTTGATTCCGGTGATGATCAAATGGCCGCTGTCTGTTATCGATTCTATGACGGCCGATTCCGAAAGCATGGGACGGATAATGGCAGCCATAGTTGATGGATCGGTGTTTAATAGCCGGTAAACTCTTGTAACGATTTCAAGATTTTTCGGAATCTCTCCATTTTCTTTGATGACATGGGCGGGGCTTTTGATTTTGGCATTTTTATGAATGATGATGTTGTTGCCGACTTCAACCATATCGAGTCCGCGGAAACGGAGTTCCTGAAGCAGTGCCGACATGACATTTTCAAGCGATGTCGGTTCATTTGATACTATGGTTACCCTGAAGTCGAGGTCAGCGGGATCAAAAATAAAGTTCTTACCGGAGATTTTACTGATGAAACCGAGATATTCCGACATCCTGGCATTGTTGAATTTAACCAGATATCCGGTTGACTCTTTCAGGAGTTCTTCTTGAACAGGTTGATGAGGGGAAGGTTTTTTTGTTTCTGCACCCTTCTCCAAAGGCTGGGTCTCCTTTGCGGGGGCCTGCCGTTCCGAGGCGTTTTCTGCCGGCTGGGTCTCCTTTGCGGGGGCCTGCCGTTCCGAGGCGTTTTCTGCCGGCTGGGTCTCCTTTGCGGGGGCCTGCCGTTCCGAGGCGTTTTCTGCCGGCTGGGTTTCCTTTGCGGGGGCCTGCCATTCCGAGGCGTTTTCTGCCGGCTGGGTCTCCTTTGCGGGGGCCTGCCATTCCGAGGCGTTTTCTGCCGGCTGAGTTCCCTGTGAAGAGGATGAGGGCGCCGTCCCGCTATCTTTTGACGGGGCCGCATCTGTCTGCGCTACAAGATTTTTACTCGCTTGATTGTTTTGATAACCAAAAACAGCCTCATTGACAACCTGAGCTTCTTCGTCAAAAGGGTCGACGCCGTCGTCTAGTGCATAAAATGAATGTTCAGGCCGGGAGGTTGATTTCCAGGCTAAAAAAATATTTTTTCTCGATTCTGGTTTTAAATCTTTGGCAGCAAATGGAACTTCGGGATCGGCTTCAAGGTCGTCGGATGCAATGCCGAATTCAATAATATCTTGCATTTTGACCTTAGCTTTGGTGGAAGCAACTGAGCCTTCTCCTGATTCAATCGACTGCTTAGGTTTTGTTACTTTCATTCCGGTAGGCTTGCGGGGGGATGGCTGTGATTTTTTGGCAAGGCTGCCAATCACAACTTTTGCAGCCGGAGGTTGGGGATTGTTTGCCTCGGCATCTACTTTTCGTGTCCAAATAGGGTTTTTCCGAATGCGGCGGTAAATAGCTTCATTAAGAGACAGAAGCTTTATATCTCGCGATTCGGACTTTACCCAAACAGTAATTTCATCTTCGGTACCTTCTTCCTCATCAATAAGGACGATCTCGTTGTCGGTTGGTTCATCTTTGCCGGCGAATACCTCATCCCAAAGCTCATCGGAAAGCCCGTCTTCATCATCTTCGCCGGTGAATGCTCTTTGCCAGATTTCATCGGAAAGCTCGTCTTTGCCGGTGAATCCTTCATCCCAAAGCTCATCGGAAAGCCCGTCTTCATCATCTTCGCCGGTGAATACTTCTTTCCAGAATTCATCAGAAAGCTCATCTTTATCGGTGAATACTTCTTTCCAGAACTCATCAGAAAGTTCATTTTCATCGTCTTTGCCGGTGAACCCTTCATCCCAAAGCTCATCCGTGGAGGCAAAGTCTTCTTTTCCAGACTCGGATATGGCCTCCTCTAGAAGCTCTAAAAGAAAGGGATCGCTTTCCAAATCATAGTCATCAAAGTCAGCCAATTCATCGGGAAGTTCCTCATTGTCAAAGTCTTGATCTTCAACGTCAGATTCGTGAATTTCGATGTCTTTCTGTTCCTGTTCTTCTTGCTGGCTCTGATCAAAAAGTTCATACTCATCTAAATCGGCAGGGGAGGAATTCGGGCTGGAAGAATCGACTGGTTCTGAATAACTTCGAGGTTTAAGAGGGGTAGATTTGAGATCTATGACAGGTGTTGCTGAGATCGATGAGATTCCGATGGCAGTTATTAAAGCTAGCAGTTTTATTCCGTTAAGAGAGGCCTTATGCTTTGTCATGAGTCTCGCTTAATAGTTAAAATATTATGACCATTATCGCATATTGTCCTTTTACGTGTCATCACATTTGCTGTATGACATTAGTGACAAAGTTATTTTATCGCATAACAGGGAGTTTATTTTCTATAAAAAAATCTGAGATTAGCATTTCCCTTGATCATGAGGCCATGCATATTTAGGACCGTCTAGCAACAGATAGGAATTACTTATTTGGCTGCATGTCTAATACTATGACAATTAAAGATTTATCTTCTATTTTTAGATAATTTTTTAATTTTCGGGAGAGTGTATCGGATTGTTGTTGAGGCGATTGTTCTTTTGTCGCTTTAACTGACTCTTTCCAGTCAAAGTCCGCCAGGGTTTCTACTTCGACAGGGCTTAGATTAGTCAATATGAAGCGGTCGCCAGGGTGCCATGGTTGCTTGCAAAGATTCATTGTTTCCATTTGAACTTCCCCAAGCAAAGGATTCGAGCTGTCGATAGAAACGAATTCATTTCCTCCAGTAACTTGCCTTCCAAAGGCTCCCGTAGTTAAAATCGATGTATGTGAACATTTTCTCACTGGGGTCTATGAATAAATAGGACAACCCCGCCAAGGGCTTTGAGGGGTCGTTAACGAGAAAATCATTTAAGAGGGGCAGTACTTTTTCGATTTGCAGAAGTTTGGTGTAGAGGGCCCTGATCTGGCCTTTGATGGAAGCATTTGTCATCAAACCCTTAATGCCTCTTTGCACCGATTCGGCGACAATCAGAGCGATTTTTGAATTTTCCAGAGGGAAAAAATCGACATACAAGCCCCCTGAATTCATCCCGTGATGAATGGATAGGCCGATTTGGCCATCTTTTATCTTGGGAATTTTTGTTTCAGCCAGCAAATTGCGGGACTGTTGTAGCTCATCGGAAATTTGGCTGAGAAGATCGGTTTCTTTTTTATCTTCTTCAAGTTGTTCGGAATTAAGGTATTCTGAGAGATCGGTAATCAGAGCGACGATGTCCTGATAGCGGTATGAGGGGTTCGGCTGCAGGCATTTTGCCAAAATGGGCTGCAATCCTTTCGGCATAAGGGCAAGGTGGATTTTACCATGGCTAAGCTTCCCAAGAATGAGTTCATACGCAATGATGCCAAGGGAATAGATATCTGAGGGGTATGATACGGATTCCGGATTGTCTTTTTGCTCGGGACTCATATAGACGGGGGTTCCGATAATTCTTTTCTGCAAAGGGCGGCCTCTTTTTTGGTCCTGGATAAGTTGAGCGATGCCGAAATCGATGACTTTGATGGCGCCTCCTTTTGTCACAAGAATGTTTTCGAGTTTTAGGTCGCGGTGGATAACCCCGTGCGAGTGGAGATGGCAAAGCGCGTAAGAAATTTGAAGAATGATCTCTAATGCTTTTTTTAAAGAAAGGGGGGTCTGCTGCAAATATTGCCTTAAGGAAATTCCCTCGATAAATTCCATGGCGATATAGAGCCCCCCTTCCCATTCTCCCTGGCTGTAAAGTTTGACAATATTAGGATGGTCGGCCATGCCGATAATCTTTGCTTCTTTCAAAAATCGTTGATTGATTTCGGAGTTAGAAAGAAATTTTGGCGACAGAACCTTTATGGTAATAGGTTCTTTTGTTTTGGGGTGCATGCCTAAATAAACATGGCTCATCCCCCCTTTTTCCAGAAGGCTTTCGATTTTGTAGCCGCTAATGCTTTTAGGAAGAGCAGCGGAATGAGGTTGCTTGTCATTGTCTGCAGAAGGCTGAGTTTTACGTTTATAGAAATTGTTTTCACTCATTACGCAAGGTCTAATATTCGGATAGCAATGCTGTCGCCAACCTTGAGAAGCTCGCCTTTGCCGATGCATTGGCCATTGACGGTAAGATCAACGCCGCTTTCGGGCTGAATGGACAGATCAAGAACATTTCCCTCTTTTAATTGAAGGAGTTTTTCCAAAGACAGATTCACCCTTCCAATTTCAATAGTCAGAGGCACCGAGACTTGATCTCGAGAAATTTCTTCAGGGGGAGGCGCTTGAGACAAAGCGGGCTCGACATCAAGAGGGGCCGGTTCTTCTTTTTCTTCTTCTTCAGATGTTTTTTCTTCCGAAGGCTTAGGCTCTTCTTCCTCTTCTTTCTTCTCTTCTTCTAATTCGCTAAGCTCATCTTCGATATCGGGCAAATCAAGGCCTTCATCTTCGGTCTCTTCGTAATCTTCGAAAGAGAATTCTTCATCTTGATTATCGGGATCTTTGCTCATTGTCTTCTTTCTCCTTTGACTAAAGGATTGATGTCCTCGTGAAAGAGAGGAGATTCCATGATTTTGATGTGATTTTTTTCCAGAGAAGCCCGTATTTTCGGACTGCCGCCAAGTGTGAGGACGACCTGGCCTTGAGAGTTTTCGGGATCTATGTAACACTGATCGAGCAGCACAAGATCTCCCTCTTCAATGGTTTTCAATTCTTCTTGTGTCAGCTGGACTTTGCCGATTTCAATGTGGAAAGGAATTTCAAGTTTTTTGAGTAATTCAGGGCTGACAGGCGTGGCAAGCGTTCTTTCCGAGTAGTGCTGGGTCCAGGAACGGAGAAATTCTTGGGAGATGAGAAGGCGGGCTGTGATTTGCCGATCAAATAGGGATATCCGGATATCGATTCCAAGACACTCCTCTTCGGGTAGAGTTTTTTCTTGAAGCAGATGGAAGTTTAAGTTCGGATCAAAATTGATTTCGGAAAAGCAGCGAACTGCCTCAAGGGAAAGGTAGCGGTAAAAACCCTGCTCGAGCTCTTCGTCGAAAATTTGAAAATCAGAGGGAGCCTGCCGGGCGAGCAGAGAATACATCAAATAACGCAAGTCATCTAGATCGACGACAAAATAAACGTTTCCTTCAAATGAGGAGATCGAAATTTGCTGGGTGAATAGAGTGTCTCCCAAATCTTTGGAGAATTTGCTGCTACTTAGCCACTGAATATTGCCTTTTTCGAATTTAAAATCTTCAATTTGAAAAGCTTGAGAAATTTTTTGCGAGAATTCCCCCCAGGGGAATTCCGGGGAAAATCCGCCAAGCGGGATATGATCCTGTTCAAGTATTTTAGGATCAGATGCTTTTAGCCATTCATAGAGAACTGTCTCTTTTTCAGCCACTCGAGTTCCTTTGTTCTACTTCAATTGTGCTGGAATTAGGCGTTTTAAAGCAACAAAGACCTATCGAAAGGGAGGGTGCTTTAGCTCGGACGTTTTTCTCTTTCACAGGGCCTCCCGTTTCTTTTCGCCTTCTTGTTCGCCCCCCTGTTGCTGCTGCTCGCGGGGGTTGGATTCTGAGGCAGTCAAAAGGGTTTCTTCTTTTTCGGTTGTGGCCACCATGATATGAGTGATATACCCTTTCTCTTCCAGTGTCTTCATAAGCGATTCTCTGCTCATCTGCATATCGAGTAGTTCTTTGGCCTTGGCATTCAGTTCGCTAAAGGTAATATTGAATTCTCCTTTTGCGGTGTCGAAAGAGGTCAGGGTCAGTTTGGCGTTAGCAAACAGGGGAGGGTGTTTGATGACAACGGTCATTTCATTTTTGCCGTCGAGTTTCATCTGGGTAATGGAGTCGATAACCTTCCTGAGAAGCTCTTCAAGCTGAATCCTTGCCGTTTTGGAACTTTTGACGGCCGCTTCGGCTTTGATGTCGTCCTGGACAGTTTCAAGTTTGGACGTTAGAGGTTTGGCATCTTTTACCAAGTTGTTGTCTTTTACCGGTTTTTCTTTTAGATCTTTGTCTTCTCCCGGTACATACTCTTCATCGGAGTCGTCAAATTCCTTTTCGGTAGAGTCTTTGAGGGCTCCTTTGGCTGCCAGGCTGAAAGCGGAAGGAAGTTCGGTTTTTGATTCTCCCTTCTTATCTGTCTCTTTGCTTTTGGACTTTTTCTCTTCGAGTTTGAATTTTTTCCGGCTTCTTCGCCCTTCATCCGACTTGTCGGTCCTTCTGACAGCTCGGTCAGAAGCAGTATTCGACTGTTTTCTTTCCGGCAGATTTTGACTTTCAAATAGTTTAGGATCAAAATTTTGCATACTTAATCTCCTTTACCTTGCCTCGCCTTCGCGTTGATGCATTTGGTACATTATGTTGCCGATTTCATCCAGTTCCCGTTCTTCATCGCGGCGGAGTTCGTCCCGCATCATGGCGAGCCAGTCTTTTTTGTGGATGTTGAGCTTGTCGACTTCGAGCCTTCTGAGTTTCAGTTCTTCCCTCGCCTGCTCAACCTGCAGCTCTGCAGCTTCCACTTGTTTTTTTTGCTCGTTTACCTTTTTTTCTTCTTCTTTGAGTTTTTTATCGACTACTTTTAAGTAGTCTTTCATCTGCTGAATCTTGGCAGATGTAGTCGTTTTATCAACAAGATCCATTTCTTTTCGCAATTGGGCTAGTTTATCGTTCCGGTGTTTGAGAACCTTGTTTCTGGCTTTTTCCTTTTGCTTTAAAATTTCTTTTTCTTTTTCAAGAGCTTCGAGGGCTTCTTTGACTTTTTTCTCTGCGTCCTGAACCCTTTTATTCTTAATGTCGAGAACTTGTTCGAGAGGATATTCGATTTTAGCGTTCTGCATAATCGTTTACTACTTAAAAATTCCTTTTAGCAGCTGCATGGTTTCTTCCCATGAACACTTTTCATCAATGCCCTGCTTTAAAAAATTGTTCACCTTATCAATGTGGTCGATGGCGAAGTCGCCCATTTTGTCCGAGCCTCTTTTATACTCCCCAATTTTAATCAGGAGCTCGTTTTTTCGGTAATTGGCCAAAACTTCCCGAAGCTGCCCGGCAAGCTTCATGTGCTCTTCTGTTGTAATTGAGGGCATAACCCGGCTTACGGAGGAAAGAACGTCGATAGCGGGGTAGTGGTATTGCCTGGCAAGCTCCCGAGAGAGGATAATGTGTCCGTCGAGAATAGACCTCGTCTCGTCGGCCACCGGTTCATTCATATCGTCGCCGGCGACTAATATCGTATAAAAAGCAGTAATTGACCCTTTGTCGGAATTTCCGGCCCGCTCTAAAAGTTTGGGCAGAGTAGAGAATACCGACGGGGTATAGCCTGCTCTTGCGGGCGGTTCTCCGGCTGCAAGTCCTACCTCTCTCAAAGCTCTTGCAAAGCGAGTCACCGAGTCCATCATCAGGATGACGGATTTTTCCTGGTCGCGGAAGTATTCGGCAATGGCGTGGGCGGTATAAGCGGCGTTCAGTCTAAGCTGGGAAGCTTGGTCCGAGGTCGATACGATGACGACCGAGCGGGCCAGCCCTTCAGGCCCTAAATCTTTTTCAATAAAATCTCTGACTTCCCTTCCCCGCTCGCCAACCAGACTAATGACGTTGATATCGGCGACGGCATTTCTGGCTATCATGCCGAGGAGGGTGGATTTACCGCCTCCTGCCGCGGCAAATATTCCGATGCGCTGGCCAAGCCCTGTGGAGAGAGTCGCATCAAGCGATCGGATTCCGACCGAGACGGGTTCTTTAATTCTTCTTCTTTTCAACGGGTCGGGGGGCGAGGCCCAAACGGGATAAATTTCTTCGGTTTCAAGAGGCCCTTTCGTATCTTCGTCGAGGGGTTGCCCAAGTCCGTTAAGCACTCGTCCAAGAAGTTTAGGGCCTACCTTTATATGAAGCGGAAGCCTTGTTGGAATGACTTCGGAGTTGGGGCCGATGCCGCTCATTTCTCCTAGAGGGGAGAGAAAAACTTCATTCTGGGTAAATCCGACAACTTCGGTGCGGAGAGGTTCTGCCCCTTCGCGCCTGACAAGGCACACTTCCCCGATCTTAACTTGGGGGACGATTGCCTTGATCAGCATTCCCACAGTTTCGGTGATTCTTCCGTTCACGGTCGTGAGCTGAAGATCATCGAGTCCGCCCATTAGCTTTTCAAGCTGGTCTTTCATAGGCTTTCCTTACGAATCATGCAAAAACGACGGCCGCAAAGTTTTTAGGGCGCACTTTCCCTTACTTTGCGTTTGCCGCCTTAAGCTGGAGGTCATTAGACTTGAACGTTCATAAGCGCTTTAGTTGATTCTAGCGATTTGTTCAGTAAGTTAGTGAAAAACTCGAGCTCCTGTTGAACATGGTTCACCTTGACCTGAATGGCCAGCATATTCGCCGGCGACAATTCCTTGCCGGTATTGACCATGGCTTCAAGGTAAGATCCCAGATGGTCTAACTGATATTGCGCATGCGATAGGTGGTCTAAAAATTTAAGTGCTGCGTTCGGAACTCCCGCTAGCTTGTTTTCAGCCGGAACTTCGGCTTTTTCAGTTCCCGCTTTTGCCAAAGCAATGCGCAAGCTGTCGTCAATATGCGTCAACTTATTGCTCATCAATTTGTTAACCGGTTTCTTGATGGTTAATTCGGGGGTTTCCAGTTCGGATTTGATCGCGTCTATACGCTGCGATGCTTCTTTCGTTTGCTTGGCAAGCTCGTCTGCCGTTTTTCCCGGGTCAATTGGTTTGCCCTGGGCGTCTTTTGCGACATCTTCAACGCTTGGCTTGTTAGCTTCCGGAATCACGGTCTTAGCAACTTCCTGCTCAGGGACTTTCTTATCCATAATGGCTTCAAATTTCCCTTCAACAGGCTGTGTTTTTTGGACCTCTTTTCCCAGCTTATCGACACCCGACTCCTTGGAATCAAGCGACGTTATTTTTTCTATTTTATCATTGGCATCAGCCATAATTTCACCTTATTAATTTTATTATTTGATAAAAGGCGATTTAAGTTTTTTCAAATCTTTCTCTGCCCATTCAAGGGCGATTTTCCCTAAATTTACAATTGTCTCATCGGAGGCCTCTTCAATTGCCTGCTGGATGATTTGTTCTCCTTTTTTCCGCTTCGATTTTGTCAGAAGATAAGATATGCCTAAAAAGGTTTTAGCCAGTTTGTTTTCAGGTTCTTTCTTAACGATTTTCTCGAAAATCCCCGCCGCTTCTTTGACCTCCAGCTTGTTTAAAGCAATATAGCCAAGGCCGATATCCGGGGCCGTACTCTCAGGGTTTAGCAGCATAGCCGCATGGAACAAATGCCTGGCACTTGCTTCATCGAGCTGCTTCACTGCTACAAAGCCGGCCTCTATTAACAGCGGGAAGTCTTCCTGGAAGTCTTCCAAATTGTCTTTTGTCATACTCTATCCTCGTTTCACTATCATACCCGGTCTCGTTATCAATTTCAAGTTTGCAAATACGCAAGCAGGATATGCAGTAAATGAATATCCCGGCCGGATCGCCGGAGCAGCCCGGCCGGTATCATTCACTATTATCCTTTAACGTTACGTGCCATTGACAATATAGCCGTGTTGGCAGAGCTGACTACCGCTGTCGACATCTCAGAAAGCTGAGATAAGTGGTTCATCAACATCTGCATGTCGAACATGTCGCCGATGCTGATGGCACTCTGACGGGCTTTAATGTCATTTAATTTGTTTTTGGCGCTAGTCGTAGCATCAGTTATGATCCTGACCAGCGTTTCCATATCGAATCCTTCACGATTAAAGGCCATGATTGCCTCCAAGTATTAAATTATTATTGAAGCCTATCTCTTTAAAAGAATAATAAAGATTTAAACTTCGTTTGTTAACGTTTTTTGTTTACACGCGCTAACACTTTTTGAAGGGAAGTGTAGCCGTGCAAGAGAATACCGAATTTATCAAAATCTTCTTTATTCTTCCCGTTTCTTAAAACTGCTTTCACTTCTTTGATTCGACCGGCGGCGGTTTCTTTGATTTCTCGACCTAATTTGCTATCTTTAAGATCATTTTCCAGATCGAAGACAAATTCCTCGTTCTTTTTCTTTTTATCTCCTTCAAGTCCAAACATTGTTTATACAGCCTCTTTTTTCCCTTATATTATTATTATACACTATTTAACGATTATATTCAATTTTGTACTTGATACCGCCTCCTTCAAGCATAATTGTATTATCGTCGATTCTGGTGATTTTTTTGCCATCCAGGACGTCTCCTACAGTGAGGAACTTACCGTTTATAATGACGGTAATCTGGCCGTTAGGCTGTGTGGCAGAGCCTGATACGGTATATTGGCCTGTTAGATCGACCATAGTTTCGGCCGGAGGGAGCTCTGTAATATAGGCTCTAATGTCTCTAATCCCGTTAATTTTCTTCATTTCGGTTTCGAGCTTCTCAAAGTTTGCTTTCTCTCCTGCCGATATATTGCCGCTCAGGACCGCTTCCCCATTAGACGATATTTTGACTTTGACGGCGTTATATCCTTTGTCCTTAAGCATGATGCTAATTCTGTTCAGGAGATTCTCCTCAACAACGATTTTTTGCTGTAAAAGGTCAAGATAGGGGAAATTCTTGGCCAGATAGTCATTTAAGGCTTCTGCTTCCTCGCTCGTTTTAATATAGCCTGAAATCACGAATTTTCCGGGAGAGGGCGCATAGATTGTCACTCCTTTCCAGTTGGGGTTTTTATCGATAATCTGGTTTTGCTCCTTCCAAATCAGTTCGTCCACAATAATATTGTCATCGACTTCCTTGACAAAGGGGAGGGCTTTAACATTATAAATCACCTGGTTGCGGTCTACAGGCGTTAAAACGTGCCCTACAAGGAGAAGACGCCCTGTTGTGGGGTTAAAATTCCAGCGGATGCTGGGATAGGCTTCGAGGGTGGTTTCCAGGGTTTTTTTTGGGTTTATCTGCTCTTTCTCCTGGATATTTTGCGGCTGAAAGAGAAATAGTGTTGCAATGCCCACAATTATAAAGACCCCTGTAAGAATCGACACGAAAATAAACGAGCCAAGGTTTTGAGGGGTTTTAGAGGCCGGCAGGGCCTGCTCCTGGGGTTTTTCTTCTCCTTGGCTCGTTTTTTCACTCTGCTTCTCGGGGGCTTCCCCTTCCTGCTGCTGGAGAATTTTGACGATTTGGGGCAAAAGAGGTGAGACAATGGTGGTTCTTTCCCCCTCGCGGTCGTAAACGATAAACGAGGTTGTCCCGACGGAAACGAGGGTATTCGGGGAAAATATCTGTTTACCTTCGATTTTCTTGCTCTCGATCAATGTTCCGTTGCTGCTTCCAAGATCTTCTACTATCATGGAATTGTCCGGGTTAACGGAGATTCTTGCGTGTTGGCGGGATACGCTGACATCATGAAAAACGATATCGCAAACGGCGGGGTCGCTGCCAATAACATAACTGGTGTCGGGATACATTGAGAATTGCGCCCCGTTGTTGGGCCCTGAGACGACTTTTAGAAGGCAAGGAGCATTTTCACTCAAGTCAAGGTCGATTTCGGCTAGAACACCCTCTTTCGGGGTTCTTCGGGCTCTTCCTCAGCTTCAAATAAAGTATCCCTGGACTCGTCGGCTTCTCCCTCTTCTTGCTGCTATTTCAGTAATTTCAGGCTCTTCCTCGCTTTAAATAAAGTATCTTTCGGATTCGTCGTATTTCAGCTTCCTCTTCCTGCTGATTTTCAAGGGGAAGGGCCTCTTTTTCCTTCTTCTTCATAAAAACGGTAATAGCCATCCCCGATTTTGACTGAATCGCCGTTATTCAAAAGAGACTCATCCTCAATCATTTCGTCATTGACTAAAAGAGGGGAGGATTCACTTAAATTTTCAACAAGTATTCCCTTGGGAGAAGATTTCAATTTCAAGTGTTTTCTGGAAACAGAAGGATCTTTCAGGACAATTTGCGATTCTTCGGGGTCTCTGCCGACGATCCATTCACCGTCGCCTTCGAGAGCGATAACCATCCCCTGTAGTGATCCTTCTTCAGCAACAAGTTTAGCTGGCATAATTTATATTCCTCAATGAAACTTTAAACACGAATCATATCGCATTTAAAGGACTATAATCAATAATATTTGAGATTAAAGCAAAACTCGTGCCAACCCCAGATATCCATTATAAGACATTTGTAATTAAATATTTAGAGGTTTTACTCTTGAGATTTGATCTCATCCTGGTAAATTTTGGCGATATTTATAAAATCTTCAAGAATATCATGAAATTGCTGGTAGGAGACATCATAGTCTATTAAGTGGTTGACAATTATATACTTACAATCTTCGGTTAAGCCAAATATCGAACCCATCGCCCCGATCCCCAATAAACTGGCCTCCGATAAGGAAATAAACAGGTCTTCCTTGTTTTTTTCGGGGACTTCGCAAATCTGGCTCTGCAGAAAAATCCCTTCCTCCAGATCCCGAAACTCCACTTCTAGTTCCGGGTCGATTCGAAGGGAAAAAATCGCCCTCTCATTCGGCTTCTGGTCAATTGTAACTTCCAGTTCCCTTTCAAGCTCTTTCAGATGATCTTGAAGCATACTTCACCTCTTCATATTGGTGGAATCCTAATACATTGGTGAAAAAATGTCGAATTTGCTCTTCTTCAAGAGGCATGTTGCCCGAAATTTCGACTTCTTCCGGTTTTAACCCGGGTAGGATGCGGGCGGCTTTTATGAGCGTTCTCTTAAGTTTTTCAGAAGGGACGAGGGCCGGAATCCAGCCTGTTTTTTCCAAAACGGCAAAAGAGAGTTTGAATAGGGGAAGAATTTTTAAAAATCTTTCCTCTGTTTGGACCGCTTCTAGAATTCCCGATCCGATCCATGCAGCTATTTTTTCCGCTTCGTCATTTTTTACTTGGTCAGGATCGCGGATCACGCTTAAGAAAAGAGCCAGTAAAAGGGGTGTTTTCAAAAATGTCTTCATCCCTAAAATGCTTACCGACATCTGCCCGAAGCGCTTGCAGCTTTCTTCTAGATCGAATTTTTGAACTTGCCGAGGAGTTGTCTTTTTTTTTGCTTTGATTTGCCCGCAGAATTTTGCAAATGCCTCTTCAGCGTCCAAGGCAAGAGACAGACTATAGGCAGTGCGAAAAGCTTGTTTAGGAGTATTTTCTTCCTTCAAGAGTTTAAAGGCCTCTTTGAGAAAGGTTTTTTTGACAGCCGATTTTTGAGGAAGCAGTTTTTCTTGAGGATCGAAAGCGTGCAAGCACATTTTCCCATGTCCTCTCTTCCGCCAATTCTTGCGGCAGGTTTAAGTTGAGAGCCATTTTCATCCAGATGTCTAAAAAGATCTTGACTCGAGGGTAACAAACCTTGAGAATTCTTATCCGCAGTTTTTGGTAGGGGCGTTTAAATGCCGGGTCATTGTAAATTCCCATAAGAGTTTGCATTTTTTTGCAGACTGCAAAAAAGACAGCCGATTTGATGTCAAGATATTGCTTGCAGATGGTTTGCGTCTCTTCGCAAATGGCTGCAGCAGCGAATTCTTCGGGAAATTTTTCAAGGAAAATATCAAAGTCTTCGATAGACGATAAACAGGTTTGCACTTCTTTTTCCGATATTTTAAGAGAAATTCGGCTTAAAACCTTAGGTTTTGGGGGAGAGAGAACCGGACTGTGAGGAAAAGACTTGAAAGATTCTTCGCCCGCCTGTTCGAGGGAATCGCGAAGTCTGGCAAGCTCTGCCAGTTCGGTTTCTGAAAGGCGGGTAGCCGCGAGATTCTGCGATTTCCCATGTCTCATCTTGGCTGTAGCGGTATTCTTCTTTAGCATCCTTGTTCATCCCATGAGCTCCTGGGTGCGGACCATGATCCTTGTCGTCTTCTGCGAAAATTTCTTCATTGCTGGCTTTTTTCAGCATCTCTTTGATGGCATCTTCGGAAGGAAGGACATTGGGGATGTTCGGCAGAGTCGTTTCGGCGATATGCGAGGCTAAAGATTTTATGTCCACAACTTGCCCCGAACAAGTGGTGAATTGCTTCATATTCTTATCAATTAAGTCTTGTATGGATTGGATAGCCGAGCTGACGGCCTCCGGTCCGCCTCCCGAGAGCAGTGTGGCTAAAAGTTTTTTCAATTGATCGATAATTTTGCGCAGGAGGGCGATCATTTCCATGAAGTTCTTTTTGTTTCTTTTCGATCTCTTCCGGGCTCGCCGCTTTCTTTGTCGCGAGTTCATTGAGCGTTGTCACATGACCCAATATTTCGGTAGCCGCCCAATCTGGCCTGTTTCCGCTTTCGGCTGAATCCATGTCTCCTTTTTTCTCGATTTCTTTGTCGACAAGTTTTTGGTCCCCTTCCGAAAGTTTTCCGAAAGAGCTCGAGACGCTCATGCCGGCAGAAAGGGTCAGCATTCCGACTACTCCGCGGAGGGCCGCATTGAGAGTGTTGATTTCATCTTCGCTCATTCCTAGCTTGCTGCCGATTTTGCGGCAATCGTTCCCAATATTCCCGATCTGACGATCATTTCGGGTAAAAATCCAAAAATTAGCGGGACGGAGATGACTGCGACGACCACCATAACCAGGAGCAGCGCGGCAGCTCCGAGGACAAGAAGAGCCCCGACAATAGGGAGCATGAGCACGAGAAGAGGGGCTAAAACGATAAGGAGAGGGAGTAAAACAGCGGTGAGCAAAAGAGGCACGAGCGAGAAGGCCGATGAGAACTCCGCCCATGATCAGGGCGGCGACCTGTTTGCTGACATGAATGCCTAAAACATCATGTATGGCCATGTAGGCGACATTAAAGACCGAGTCCATCAATTTGTCGAGTTGCCCCGTTTGGCTGAGTCGCAAGAGAAGTGACTGCAAAGAGAAGCATGGCCCCTAAGGCGACCATCCCGATAATCGCGATAGGCGTCATGACCGGAAGAATCAGCAGCATTGCGACCATGAGAACTAAAATCACGGCAATCATGACAGCGAACAAGACTTTGTTCAATATTTTCATGATTTTTCCCAGTATGCCGAATTTGCCGGCTTTCTTTTTTGCTTTTTTGATGGTTTCTCATCGCTTTTCTGATCTCTTCAAGCTGGGTTTTGAGCTGGGACATAATTTGCTCGACTTTTGAGGAGAACTGGGCTTTAGACGACTGAAGGTCGGCCATGCTGATTTCGGATACGAGCTTTTCAAGAAGTGCGAGGGCTGCCAGGATATTTTTCATGAATGCCAATATCGAGCTTTTCTGATTTGCGGGGAGAGGGAGTTTATCTATCAGCGTGGTCGCTTCATCGACAATCTGCTGCTGCGCTTTTTATCATATCTTGGTTTGCTTGAATGGATTTGTCGTCGATTTTTTGTCCCGAATTGACTTTTGACAAAGTGTCGAAAATACTTGAAAGCTGCCCCTGCATGTTGACAAGGCCGCTTAAACTGGCAATGAATTTTTTGGCCGCGTCGGCACTTCCGAGCTGGGCAGCCAGCAAAAGGTTGCGATCGCATTGTCGATTTTCGGGTTGTCCGACGTGATATCTCCGCCAAATTTGGATTCGATTATTCCGGCGGCCTGCTGTTTGGCCATCTGCTCTGCCTCGTCTGGGGAGATTCCCTTGAGCGATAAATCGCTTTTCAGCGATGCGGTTAAAATTTTGGCTAAGAGGATGATTTTCGAAAAGAAGGTAGGTTTTAATATTGGCAAGCGCTTCCTTCCAGCTCAGGACTTTTGTTAATCGCAAGAGCTTCTGAGAGTTTGCCTTCCAGGGCTTTCCCGGCCAGGACTTTGAGAGGCATGGTGTTTGGGCGTTTTGCGTTCTGAATCTCTTCTACGGCGTAATCGACGATATCATTGATGGTAAGAGATTTTTGCGAATCCAACAATGTTTGCAGCTGCGGAAAATGTCTGCAGCGTTTTTGCAATTTCTTCATTGCTATAGACGTTTTTTAAATTCCGCGGGTATTTTTGCGCTAAAATTTCCCCGTTTGGCGGCTTTAGCTGAGGATTCGGCGGTTCGAGGTTCTCAAGGATTTTTTGCTCTTCCGCTTTGCCGATCGAGCTTTGCATGATTTTTTCATTTTCTATTTTCTGTTTCAATTTTGCCAGTTTTTCAGTTTCCTGCGCTTGCTCGTTTGGCTGCACGGTTTGCTGTTTGCTTGGCCTTCCTGTAGAATCAATAGGCATGATGTTCCTCCTATGTAGATATTTCTTTTGTCTTTAATATGTCCCCCTCTTCCTGTTCGTAAAAATCCGGTCTCAGCTGCAGTTTCCTCAGTTGTTCCTGAATGGCTTCCGGAGAGGGAAGGACATTGGGAATGCTTCTCAGCGAGCTCTCTATCAGAGGCTTTACATCAATCTTTTGTCCGCTTGGCGAGGTGAAGTTCGGCATTTCGTTATCGATGATCGACTGTATGGCAGCAATGGCCTCGTCCATGGCTTCCGGACCGCCTCCCGACATCAAAGCAGCCAGCAGTTTTTCTAATTGCGCGATGATTTTGCGCAGCAGTGCGATCATTTCCATCAATTCTTCCTTATTCTTTTCAATCTCTTCCGGGCTTGCTGCTTTCTCCGCCGCAAGCTGATTGAGCGTTCTGACCTGTCCGATATTCCGGTAGCCTGCCAGCCTGCCTTCCTTGCTTTCGTCTGCTGCCAAGTCTCCTTTTTTTCTGAGTTCTTCGCCGACAAGCTTTTGGTCTTCTTCCGAAAGTTTTCCGAAAGAGCTCGAGACGCTCATTCCTGCAGCAAGCGTCATTCCGCCAACGGCTCCTCTAAGACCTGCGTCCAGCTGGTTGATTTCATTTTCGCTCATGCCCAGCTTGCCGCCGATCTTGCTTGCAATCGTTCCTAAGATCCCCGATCTGACAAGCATTTCGGGCAAAAAACCGAAAATCAAGGGGACGGCAAGGGCCGCAACGGCCATGAGAACGAGAAGCAGTATGGCGGCTCCCACGACGAGAAGCGCTCCGATAACCGGAAGCAGCATCACAAGCAAAGGAGCTAAGACAATGAGAAGCGGAAGGAGAAGGGCTGTTAGTAAAATCGGCACGACAAGAAGGCCGACGAGAACTCCGCCTAAAATCAAGGCTGCTGTCTGCTTGCTCACATTGATGCCCAAAACATCTTTCATGGCCATGAAGGCGACATTAAATAAGGAATCCATCAATTTGTCGAGTTGTCCCGATTGGCTGAGTCCAAACGATGTGACCGCAAAGACAAACATAGCTCCCATCGCCGCCATACCGACGATCGCGAGGGGCATCATGACCGGAAAGAAAACGAGCATCGCAACCACCAGAGCAAGCATCACGATAATCATGACTGCGAACATCACTTTGTTTAAGATCTTCATGATTTTTCCCAGTATGCCGAACGCGCCGCCTTTCTTTTTGGCTTTTTTGATGGCTCTCATCGCTTTTCGGATTTCTTCCAGCTGGGTATGGAGCTGGGAAATAATTTGGTCGACTTTTGAGGAGAACTGGGCCTTGGATTTTTGAAGGTCGGCCATGCTCAGTTCGGACACAAGCTGCTTGAGAAGCGCCAGGGCTGCCGATATTTTTTTCATGAATGCTAGTAGCGAATTTTTTTGGCTGGCGGGAAGGGGAAGTTTGTCGATTTGAGCCATGGCCTCTTCGATGATCTTTTCTGCGCTGCCTAAGACGTTTTTGTTTGCGGCAAGGCTTTTTTCGCTTCCGGATGCTCCTGATGTTTGAGCCAGCTGGATACTTGCGAATAGATTGATGATGTCTTGTTTCATATCCGCCAGGTTTTCAACTGAATTTACAAATTTTTCGGCTGCAGCTGCGTCTTCAAAATGGGCGGCAAGAAGCGCGGCGATCGCGGTGTTCATTTTGGGATGGGTGCCGTAAAAAGGGGTGATGACGCCATTTTCTGACAGTTCGGCGTCTAGTTCGCTAAGAGTTTTGGCGATGGCCTCACTTTCGGCTTCTTCGGCAGACAGTCCCTGGCGCTGCAAATCCTTTTCATTTGCCTCGATAAGAACCTGGGCCAAGGGGTTGTTGATCTTCAGGATTTCTACCCGAATGGTCTCCCACATTTCTTTCACTGTAGACTCGCCGGTCGCTTTATAGACGCCCCACATATCTTCGGCAAGGGCTGTGGCGGCGAGGGCTTTGAGAGAATAGAGGGATCCGGGGTTTTCAAGGATTTTTTGCCTGACGCTTGCATAAATGGCACTCTTAGCGATGAGATTCTGAGCGCTTAAAAATTCTGCGTATTCGGGAAAATCGTCGAGAGTGCTTTGTATGGCCTCATCGGTCAGATTTTCAGACGAAACACTCTCCTCTGCAGCTTTTGAAAGAATGACATCGTAATTCGGCACCGTTAGGACAGGAGTTCCGATATCCGAAATAGCGTCGGATTTTTCCTGCTTAGATGGTTCGATCGTGCTTTGCTGAAGCTCCTCGCCCTCCAGCAGGCTTAGCTTAGCTTCATTAATGTCTGTTGTCCAGGCGAGCTGACGAATGATGTCCGGACTGATATTCGGGTCGATATTCATAAATGGTCTCCTAAGATTACCTCCTGTTAATTCTGAAGGCCTGCTCTTGTTGAATCATCTGGTTGATCGCCTGCAGTATATCTGCGATCTGGTCGGCAGCCTGTTTAGCTTCTCTTTCGGTATATTGGATGCTTCTTCCGTGTATTTCGGCCAAATGCTGAAAGATCTGCTGAAGGAAGTTCGCTTTGGCTTCCTTCATAGTCTCTTGGGATTCCATGGTCTTTCCTATACCTTCGGCAAAGGCTGTCAAAGCTTCGGCAGTCATTTGAAACTGCTGCTGCTGCATCAGCTGCATGCCGTGGTGGCCGGCAGCGGCGTTTGCGGCCTTTTCGACATCGCCACCAGGCTTAGCTGAAGGTGGTTTGCCCGCGCCATCTTCCGAGGATGCTGGTGCAGGGCCCTCATCGCCCCCTTCTGCTCGCCGTTCTGCTTCTAGTTGCTTTGCTTTCTGCTCTTGAATATCCTTGGCACGCTGACGGTTGATGCTTGTTGAACTGGAAAGAGATCCTGTTGTTGAGCCAGCCCCAAACTCACCGCTTTCAGACAAGGACTTATATCCGCTGGGGTTACGTTGCAGTTTTGATTTTGCCCAGGCTTGGCCGTTGCTAAACTTGTTTTTTATTGTTGGCGCGGCTTTGTTTTTGGTAAATGTTGCAGCTTTCGGAGCTAGTTTGTAAGTCATAAGGGCGCCGATCATTCCAAGCTGAATACCTGCCTTGACAAAGTGCGTCATCGCTTGGATCATCAGCTTTTTCGCTTCGGCTTTTTTGGCTTTGTACGCCTGCTTGGCGGCATTGAGCGCAGCTTCAAGCTGCTGCATGATCGAACGGGCTTCCGTTTTTGCCGCCTGCAGTTTGATTTGCATGATGAACGGCATAATCGTAAACCACACCATCATAAGCTCAGCGGTAAGCGAGCCTGAAAGCCAGGGGTTGCCTGTTCCTGTTTCATCGGATGGCACGCCTCTTAAATTGTTCAAGATTTTCGGGACCGGAAGTTTGGGGCCTCCCGGGGGGCCCGGGTTTTTAATGTGGGCGTCTTTTACTTCCTCGGTTCTCACGGTTTGCGATTCGAGAAGGCCGAATGCTTTTGCCTTGCTTAAGATTGGCGACTGCGATTCTTTTTCCGCTTTCTCTTTTTCCTTTTTTTTGGTTTCCGTTACGCCGTCATCGATCATTGTCATAATTTCTTCCATCACCTTTCCGAAATCATCGTGGTCTGCGATAGCATCCGAGCTTTCCGGATGAAACTCTGGAACCTTTCCGGATTGACTAGCTTGTGTTGGGTCTGGCATAGGTTTTCCTCCTTAAGGTACTTGAATTAGACCGTCGCGCTGGCGGCCAATTCATCAGTGATGCCAGTCATGCTGGCAATAATTTGTTTAAATAAGTCTGACAGGCTGTTCACCTGCTTCATAAATTCTCCCACGCCCTGATCTTCGTGTTTTCCCTGAAGCTGGGCCATAAGCGCCTGCAGGGATTTGATCAGCTCGGAGAGCAGTTTGATCACATAATCGAGATCGCCCTCTTTTTTGGTGAGATCAGACATTCGTTTCGTGATCGATCCTAGTCCGATTTCCGTAGCGATGCCGGCACTCATCGTCATCGCTTGTCCAGATAGCTGTATTCCGGCTGTCACACTTTCGAGGATTTTTTCGATTCTTTTACTGTTGTCATCCATCCATTTTTTTACCTCGTTGATTTTATCCTTGACATCATCGATGTAATCGTCGATTTTTGCGGCCCCTTGAAAAGCTTTTCCACGCAAGTCGTAAGTCGCGTCTTCAATGAAGCTTTGGATATCGTCAAGCCAGTTTCTGAACTGCTTAAAAGCGTCTCGCGTTTTTTCAAGTGCTTCTTTCAAAAATTCCATGACCTTGTCTAGCGTTTGCTTCAGTTGTTTGAGGACGGTACCGGTCATTTTGCCGGTGTTTTCTAAATTTCTTATAATCGTTTTCAAAACAGCCGTGATCAATTCCAGTATCTTTTTGATGGTCTGAATGACTGCTTTGACAGCTTCAATAATTGCGTGCAGGATGGGTTTGATCACGACATTGGTGACTTTGGCCATAGCTTCTCCGATAATCGCGATGATATAAATCCCGGCAGTGGCGACAAAGCCCAATATCTTTTTAACCGTTTCCTCCACAATATGGCCCAGTAGCGTGAAGAGCTCGACGGCGAGCGTGATCACGAGAGTGAAGACCATGGTCACAACTCCGGTCAGTATCATTTTCAGCTTGTCGCTCATGTGGGTGACGTGCTGCAGACCTTTCATGATTGTTTCGATAAACGTCGATTCGGTTAAAATCGTTGTGATAATCGGCACTCCGATCATCGGGATAAGCGGGCCGAGCATCGGCAGGAATGTTAGCAGCAAGGTCGCGATGACAAGCACTGTAAGCAAAACGCCCCAGAATAGGGTTTTGAAAATGTCGCCGCCGGAATCGGTTTTGAATATTTTTTTCCCGATGCCGTCGAGTACCTTATTCAATCCCTTGAACATATCTTTCATGGCTCCCGTTTCCGTAAGGGCGGTCATTGTGGCCAGCTGCGTGATAGCAACTCCGATCATGATGACAGTCACAACAGGGCAAATCGGAAGGAATATCAGCGACGTGAGAATCATGAGTCCGCTCATGATCGGGGTGACGATTCTCATCGCGTTTTGAATCCATTTGGAATATTTCTGAAGCTTCATTTTCTCTGCCATATTCTGAAACTTTTTGGTAATGGCCTTTCTTTTTTTATCCTGGCTCTCTTGTGTTGCCCTTCCTAGAGCTCCCGAGCTCTTGCTGTCTTCTATGTGAAGCTCGATCAGAACTTGCTGCAGTTCGGAGATGAGTTTGGCGATGTGCCCTAAAAAATCGAGCAGCCCGTTGCGCTGGTCTTCGGGGACATTGGGGTTGTTTTTCAGCTGGTCGATAATGCCGCCTACCAGCTCTTGAACAGAGCCGACGATGTTTCCGACTTTTTCCAGTCCCGGCCCGGTGTTGTAGGATTTACCTGTGGGGTCGATTGTCGGCAAATAGCTGGCATAAGTTGTCACTGTTTTCAAGGCATCGAGGCCCTCTCCGTAAATCTTAGCTTTCGCTTCGGGAACGTTGAATCCTTTTTCTTTCATAATTTTGGCTAAGGCTTTTTTGATCGCGGGACTCATCTTCGGGTGGGACAGACTCACGGGAGGCTGCACTCCCTCTTCCTGCAGAGCTTCGTCGAGAAGCTCAGCTGTTTTCGCTTCATTTCCGGTCAGTTTTTGCAGAAATTTAATTCCGGGGTGTTCTTGCGACAAGGTTTCGATCTGGCCGGCGGCCTCTTCTGTTTTTTTCAAAGTTATCGTCGATTGCATCTCGGCTGCTTTTTCGGAAAAACTCTGCCTTGTTCCTTTTTTGGCCATCACGCCGATTACTGGAGGAAATAGAACTGGTTTGCCGGAATCGGGACCTGCCGTTTTTTCTTTTCCTGCACTTTTGGCTGCCGTGTCTTTTTCGTGGGGAAGCTTGGCTTGCTTTTTGACTTCTTTAGTTTCCGCCGTCTTGCCGGCGCCTAGCGTTTGCATCAATTCGGCAACTTGCTGCTGATTAATTCCGCCAAGATTGCTTCCGCCGGTGTCTTGACTACTCATTTTGCTTCTCCTTGTTTTCAGTTTCGGGGTTTTCAGTTTCGGGAGACTTAATGTCCTGAGGAGCACCGAGGCCCGAGACTTCCAGTCCTTCGGTCTCCATCTGCTGCTCAAGTTTTTTGACTGTTAATTCCGATCGTTCTTTGATCATACTGTATTCGTCTTTGCCCTCGGACCGCTTGACGGCAAGATTGAGGGTGACTGCCGCTGAAAAGGGGTCTTTCATTTTGATATAGCAGTCCGCCGCGTGATAATAGGGAATCGGGTCGTCCGGGCTGATCATGGCCTGGTGGGTGTACATATCGGCTGCGGCCTCGTAGTTTTCGAGCATATGCGAGCAGGCGGCATGGCCGAACAAAAAACGCGGTTCGATCGGGTCGACAACGATAAGCGATGCGAAGACATTGCGGGCATCTTTGTATTTTCCCATGTTGTAGAGCTGATAGCCTTGCGCGTAGAGCGCTTCTGTGTCGGCATCCTGTATGCCTAAAGCATCTTTGGGCATCATCCCTTTTTCGAAGACATTTTCGTAAAGGGCGTCTATCCCCTTTTGTACTTTCGGGGCGTCGCCTTCTGCTATTTTCATGACAGCTTCGAGCATTTCTTCTTCTTTATCCATACCATCTCCTTATCAAGCGGCTTGGGTTACCGCGGATATAAAGTCTCTTTGCGTGCGCGTATTGTAGAACGCGTTAAGCAAGGAAAATGTCTGGCCGGCTATCTCCCGGCATTCTCCCTGCAGATCAATAAATTCCATTTTTTGGGGGCGAAGCATTCTCCTGATAGCTTCAAAATAGCCGGAAATGTTTTCACTTCTATTCAGGGCGATGTCCGCCTGGCGTATCGACGCGACGAGTTCTTTGTCTTTTGCCTCTTTCCTTAAAATTTTGAGGCTTGCGTCCAGTTTTTTCCTAACTCCATTCATAAGAGGCTGTGCTTTATCGGCATTTGCCGACGGCAGAATGTTCATGGCAAGCGCCTCTGTTACCGCAGTCATTGCAACTGTTTGCGCTTTCGGTGAGACCTATGGCTCCAAAAAGTTTTTTTGCTGCCAGCGCTATGACATCGGCTTCTGAGATCAACCCTGCGGCAAGCCGCATGGCGAGCGACTGGACATATTCATGCTTCAGGCGCGTGTCGCTTTTGGCGTCCAGCGCATGCTTTCCCGAAGCAGCAAATGTCAATAGCGGAAAAATCTGGGCCGTAAATTTCATCAGTCTCGGCACAAAAAGCGTCTGAATCGGGTCGAGGTCGGGACGGTCTGCAAGAAGTTTCAAAGCAGGGTCCACAACATGTCTAAACGGAGTCGATTCCAGCGTTCTCATGATCGCGACTAAGGTTGCCGCGCTGTTTTCGTTTTCAAACGTTCCGATGTGGTCGATCAGATTCTTTATGAGGCTTTCGGTCACGTTAAATACGCCTCGTATTTTTTTGGTTTCGATTTGCTGCTTTATCAGCAGCAAGTCTTTTTTAAATTTTTTCAAAATCCTCTTTTGCTGGCCGGGTTTTGCCTTGAGCACAGCTTTCGACCAGGTGATGAATTTTATAAGAATTTGAGCATTTGTTCTCGCGTCTCTTTCTCCTTGCGGCGTGTGCAAAAGAGCCGCCGGGGAGGATTGCAGGTTTAAGCAAATCTGCTTGGCAATGTCAATCCACCCCCGGAGGGTCGCGTGTGAAAAAGCCTGCATTTTGGCATTGTTTGAAGAGTGCTGGGAGGGATCTACTTGGGAGACACTCTCGAGCCAAACAAGAGCTTTTGCGACAAATCTTAGTACCAGCTCAAAAACCACAAATTTCGGGTTTCTTTCCTGGGCCGGTTTTTTTCTATCATTTTGCATCTCGAGGGAAAGCTGCAAAGGAAGCTCATCAATGAGCCTTTGGAACTCCTCATCTTCTTTGGGGTCGGCTCTCGGCGTATCGGGCCTGGAGATGCCGACTAGTACTTTTGTCTTCAGGTTGGGCTTGGAGGGGTTGCATGGATACCTATAGCGCTCGCCTTCCCTTCCAACCTGAGGAAGGGGGATTTCAAGTGTCGATTGAACCAAACCTACCCCTGCTTTGAGCACCGCTACTTGTGCTGACTGTGCCTGTTCGTTGTAATCTAATGTCTGTGGGCGGCCTAAACCTCGGCTTCCTCCCACATCGGGACTAGTGCCCATAGTATTTTATCCTCCCGCCGCTTTCTTCCGTTTTGTTTCTTTAGGATGGTACTTTTTTTTCAGAATCTCTAAAGAAACCTCGGCGCGGTCTTTAATTTTGTCGTATTCTTTCCTGTCTTTGGTGTGCAGAATGCACAAATTCAAGGAGTCGTAGGCCATCGGGAAGTCTTCAAGCTGAATGAAGCAATCAGACGCATGATAATAAGGGAGCGGATCATCGGGATCCACTATGCTGCAAAGCATATAGCTTGAAGAGGCGTTATCGTAGTCCTTGAGCATGTGGTAGCATGCGGCAAGGCCAAGAAGATAACGCGAGTCCATTGGGTTGAGCATGACAAGCAGCCTAAACAATTGCAGCGCCTGATCGTATTTTCCCATCGTATAGAGGCGGTAGGCAAAGCTGTACATCCCTTCGACATATTCATCGCTAAGACCCATCGCATCTTTCGGGGATTTGTCTTCGGTTAAATCAGTGGCGAATTGTTTGAGCTTGGCTTTTTTCTCCGCCTGCTCTTTTCCGATCTTTTTATCAATTTCTTCTTGAATAGTCTCTTTAGGCGAGCTCATAAATTCCTCCCAGTTTGAGCCTTAGTCAGCGGCTCCTTCATGGCTCAAATTACTTGAACATGGTTGTTAAGATCGTGCTTAACTCTTGAAGCAGCGAGGTTCCTAAATTTGCTTGCTGGGTCACAATCTCGTTACTTTGGTTGACCGTTGTCTGGTGCTGCTTGGCCTCGTCGCCCAAAACGCTTCTGAATGAACGGAGCTTTTCGGCAAACGACTGGTTCTGAGCCTGGACGAAAGAGCCTGCGGCTGTCAGCACTTTGTCACTTTGGTTCTTGATGGCGAAGTCGATATCCTGGTGGGTGATAACCGGTATCTGCGCGATAAGGTCGGTATAAGCTTTTTGGAAGCCGGCATAAAACGACAGCCTGTCGCCTTGAGCCGCCGCTACCTGTTGCAGCGTGTTGATCACTTCCACAAGCAGCCTGAATAAATCCAAAATAATCGCCGTCTTTGCCGAATCCGTTCCTGCAATGGAAGAGAGGGTATTTGTTTCGACGCTTTGCCTCTCCTGAATTTTTGCTATCCAGTCCTTGAGCTGCAAGCTGGGCAAAAACAACCCGTCTCGGTCTATGATTTCGTTGTAGAATTCACCCAAGACATCCTGGAAGGATTTCGCCGGCGGCTGCGGAACGAATTCATCGAATATTTTCTCGTACATGCTGAGATCGACGGCCGAGCCTAGCGGGAAGGGATCGGTATCTAAAACAGCTCTTGACGAGAAAAATTGACTTAAATTCGCAGTAAATTCATTGAGCCAGTCAAAGCCAGGATCGGGGCCTCCTAGCGTTTGTTTTGCCGCGTCAGGGATGGTAAAGTCATAGTGGGTCAGAAAATAGGTTGTGGCGTTGGTAAAAATCGTATTGAGAAAATCTTCCCTCGTTTCTCCCGATGATGCCGCTGCCTCGTAAAGGGTCTCAAAATCCCCTAAGTCTCCCGAGACATCGAAGGGTATGCCCATCTGAATTTTAAAATGGTTCAGAAGAAGTTCGTAAAGCGGTCCGCCGGCCGGGTCGTCGGGTTGATTCGGGTTTCCTCCGGGAGGCGGATAGGCGCTTATAGCCGTGACAAATTTTTCCCACGATTCTTTAGAATCAAAACTGGCAACTGATTGCGGTCCCGTTCCCGGAACAATCGTTTGGTAGAGACTGTAGAAAAACTGCTGAGCCTCACTAGCATTGCCGCCGAACACTTCGCTGATCATGTCGTTATAAAGGTCTGTCGGCTGTCCGGCAAAGTCGGCGGGAACATCTCCGGGAGGTCTTTGATATGTAAAGTGAAGTTTTTCTAATTGGCTTAAAAAATCTTCAACATCTGGTACACCTGATGACATAGGATCCTCCTCATTATATTATTACCTGGCATCTCAAGCAAAGAGCATGCCAGAATTAACCCTTAATGTTTTGCGCCATTTTACCGATCATGCGGTCGATGGCTTGCAGCATTGAACTTGCCGACTTATAAAACTGTTCAAAGAGATACATAAATCGTTGCAAATCTTGTTTTTGCTGGTCGTTTAATCCCTGAGCAGACACAATCGCATCGGTCAGATTTCGCTGGTTGATACCGGAATCAATGGCATCTTGCACCTGATAGTCATCTGAAATCCAAAACAGCAATCTGTTCAAGGGGTTTTCGGCATTGGTGCCGATCACTTGTCCCGAGTCTGTCATAATCAGCGGCTGCGATCCTGCTAACATATCATTGGTATCGGAAGGCGCTTCGGCCATATCGGAGAGAACGGTGGTGATTTTTTCTATCAGCGGTGAATCGGGGTTGATCGCTGTCAGCTGGTCTTTCAATTGGACAAGTTTATTTTGCACGTCGATAAAGTCGTTGACATCGGCTCCTGTGATATTGACCTGGACTCCAAGGGGAGAGTAGAAGGCCATTTTCAGCGCGTTTTGGTAGCCGTCCTGGTAGTCGTTGTCGGCGAAAGCGTCGGCTACATCGGGAACCGTACTGCCGGTGTCGTTTACTTGGCCTATCGTGTCAAACATCTTCACAGTCCAAAAAGGTCTGGAGAAGTAGTGCGTTCCACTAGGTCCGTCGGTTCCGGAGAAAAGATGTCAGCACCTGTCGGGAATGGATCTGTTAATGTTGGAATCGTATAACCAACCAATAGGTCGGGATCTGTGACTGCATTGTTGATATCGTTTCTAAGACGTTTCCAGGAAGTTGACGGTGTTGAATTATAGGCGTTGGCAAGAGTTTCGCAATTCATCCACTTCTCCTGGAGTGTCTATTATCCCGTCGCTTTGTCAAGCCACTGACTTCTTGTCCGTCCAAATAGTTGTTAAGTTGCGTCTCTTGCGTTTTGATAGGCGAAAATGAACGTTATAGATTGCGAATATGGTTGATGCCGGGAGGGTATAAAGCGTCTGGTCGAGAGCGGGCGGGTCGTAATTAATGGGGTGGCCGGGGACGAAGGTGAAATATTCGGCGTCTTCGTTGTTTACTTCCCGCGTGGCCGCTTCTAGTTTGTTGTGAAGCGTTTGTGCCGTCTGAAAGGCGTCAAGAATATTCTTTAGTAATTTTGAGTGCCTGGTCGAGGTCTTCAAGTTTACTTGCCGATCAGGTCATTTCCTGTTTTGACATATTCAAGCTCGATCAAAGCCTGCAGCGTGCGGTTGCTGTCGATAGCGTCACCCATTTTAATGAGGATGTCGCGCAGTCCGACGTCGTCTAAATCCTGCCATCTCTTAAGCTCGGTAATGAGGCCGGGATCCCCAATGTGGGGGGATTCACAGTGTCGAATCCCACAGACTCCAGAGCTCGTATCATTTTATCCAGAGACGAGGCCATCTCGATTGTGAGAAAAGCACGCTTGCCTTGGGGCTGCTGTCCTGCAGGGACCGGTAAGCCCGTTGCCGTGTCAATGCCGTTAACGGCGGCATTTTTTAGGTCGTTTATCGCATTCCAAAGGTCGATGGGATCTTGGTCGTCCAGCGGCGGCGGCGGCGGGGGTGCATCGGGCCGGTATCGGCGGCGGCAGGATTCTTGGCAAAAACTGTTGCTATGGTTTGAAATTGCGGTGCCCAATAGGTATTGACGATCTGATCGGTATATTCGCTGGCTACCTTAATGGGATTTTGAATATCTTTTAATATTAAAACTTACTGTAGTCGACATAATCGACTCCTTGTTATTAAAAAATTATACTAATAATACATAAATTATGGTTTTTTCCTTATAATATTATTATACTATAAATATTTTTATAATTCAAAATTAAGCCTTTACACGCGAAAATCGAGCTCTGAGAGTGGCCTGATTCGGGGTAGGTCCTCAAGTCCCGGTAGGGTGGACTGCGGAAGCAGCCCTTCTCCCATTAAGGAAGAGGCCGCGTGCAGCATGGCTTTTGTCGGTCTTTCCAGCTCGCTTGAGCAATAAACTCGGATTTTCACGCTCTTTATAGAGCGATTGGGCCAGATCTACCGCTTTTTGTACGGCTTTTCGGTTATCTTCTTTCACAAATTCCTTAATGATTCTTTCTTGGGTGTTTTCCAGCGAGTTAATGCTTGTCAAGAGACTCTTTAATTAAGCTTTGAGCGTCGGATTGGCTTAATTCTCCTTTGAGTTTCTGGCCAAGCGACGAGGCGACTTGGAAGTCCCTGAGAGCCGAAAATCCCGCCAGAGTCCCTCAGGGCCTATTTGAGACTGGAGCTGTGCGATTGTTCTTAAAACGCTTTGATCTTTGTTGGCCGTATCAAGAAACTGAGCGGCCGCATTTTCACTAAATCCCCGTCTTCTAAAACGGTTAATTATTGCTTCCTGGGCTGCCTGCCCTTGAGTTAAGTCGAGAAGATTTCGCAATTGCGATCTTTCGGGTAAAAGCGAGGCGAAAATGGTGATGTTGGCGAGGGGGCTTGACCAATTCTTTGGACGCCTCTTCTCTGAGAAAGGCGTCAGGGTTGTCGACATAGAAGAATCTTGAGGAGAGCTTGAGCGCGAGGGCCTTTGAGAAATTTGCAGGCACGCCTCCCCCAAGCAGGATATCATTAAAAGCCTTGGTTAGGTCCTGCTGTCCGCTTGGCGTTTGTACGCCCCCTGTTTGATTGCTGATCGAATGCACAGCTTCCCTTAAACTGAGCTGGGTTCCGCTGACGCCGAAAGCAAGGTTCAGGGCCAGTGTGCCAAGGGCAAGCTCCGGAGCGTTGCTGGCGACATTTCCCAGGTCTTGGGCCGCTGCGAAGATTAGAGAGAAAGCAGACAGATTGCCGATTGTGCTTAGCACAGCTTCCCGATTGTCGTTCGGCAGTCCTGAGATTGAACCGACTCTTGACAAAGAGCTTCTGACGATTTCCGAAATGCCTCCGTTATTTGAGATTGCCGCAAGGGCTTGCGACAGTCCGAGCGTTGCGGCTAAGTTGGCCGGAAACGATTCCGGAGACAAAATTTTCAAAAAGTCGGCGGCGATTTTTAAAGTAAACCGCGTGCTGGCCAAAGCGGCGTTTATCCCTCCGTATATTGAGACTGTTTGAATATTCGATACCAGGGTTTTCGGAGGCGCGGTGTCGACCGCTTTAAACAGGCTTTGGAAGGCTTCTGCGATATTGACTTCGCTGATAGCCTGGGTGATTCGCGGGCTGGCAAGTCCCAGGACGAGGCTGGCCAAACTCCCTCCTGCGGGCGAGGCTAAAGTTCCCGAAGAGCCTGACGAAGTCGAGGCAGGTTCATAGAGTTCACTGGTTGGGCTGCCTCTTGCCAGAAAGATCAGGGATAAGAGGGTTTTGTCTTGAAAGGCCAATTCGAAGGTTTGTCGAAGGTCCGGATTGGGTTTGAGTGACAAGATCGACTATATCGGTTGTTCCGACGCTATCAAAATCGGTGCTGAAGATAATATACTGAAAATCGGCAATGTTGAGTCCAAGAACGCTCACATCGGACAATGGAGGAGGGATATCTCCGGGATTATCGGGAAGGGGGGCTTCATCTCCATTGTGGTCGAATAAGATGCTGTACGCTCCATCGTCATAAGTTGTGACAAAATCGTTCCAGGTATCCCTTTCGTCGATTAAATTGCCAAGGGCCGCATTGTAATCATCAAGCGCATCATTATACATCGTCTTTAAACCGTCATATTCAGTCGAGAAATCGAATCCCGGATCATTGTAGGCATCGTTAATCGTATCAATGATGCCATTCAAAGTATCTCTTGCGTCGAGATAGTCGGACAAGGCCTGATTATAATTGTCTTTGGCCTGCTCGAAAAAGAGTGTCCAGTCGGATTGCTGTACCGGATCGTTAAAGGTGGAAAGCGGGTAGGGAGAAATTGATCCTAAAAGAGGAAGTAGGTCTGCCGGATCGATCCCCGGATCGGGGATGAGAGGTCCGCCGGAAGGCATTTTGTTATTTAAATTGTCCCTTTCGGCTGTCAGTGTTGACAGAGCGCTATTGTACCCGGTGACAAGCTGGTTGTATGCGATTCTCAGATTTAGGGCGACATCAGGATCCTCTGCAGCGTTGATCGCGAAGATAAGCTGATTCAACTGCGTGCGAATGTTGATAAAATTATTATAGGCCGTTTCATAATCATCGTCTATGGTGAGGCCGCCGTCGAAGGCGCCAAAATTCGGATCAAAGACTGCCATCGGGGGATCAAGTTCGATAGGGGGGATCAGAACAGGAGCGGGTTTATCGGGCGGCACTGCTGTCGGATCGAAGTCGATCAGCTCGCTGTCTGGGATGGGCACAACAATCGGCAGGGCATTGGTTTCTTCAATCAGTGGAACGCCAGCTTCCGCTCTTTCGGCGTTTATCGCGTCTATGGTTCCCTGATAAGTGCCGACGAGGACGTTATAATGGGTTATGGCCTGATTTAAGGCGTCACGGGCGTCGGCAAGATCGTCTGGAGCTGTCAGAGGCAGGCCTGTATCGAGGTAGTTCAAATAGTTGGCCACAGCTGCATTGTAGTCGTCTCTTGCGGAATCGATCACATCTTTTTGATCATTGATCGCCTCTGCCTCGCCGATCAAATCGGTCATTTTGGTTTCTTGACTTTGGACCAGTTCACTTTGTCTCGTCAGTGCTGCCAGTACTGCATTGCTTTGGTCGACGCCTGTTAGCAGGATATTTCTGTCGCTTTGCAGGTCGGCATCTCTAAGATTTTGGATCAGATCAAGCAGAGTATCGACAACGCTGTCGTAAAAATCATTGATAGAAATTTTTTCGCTATCGGGCAAGCCGGCTTTCAAGGCAAAATTGAGAGAAGACAGTGTATCCAAATCCTGTTGCGTTAAAGTCGGCGGTGGAGTGGAGTTTAAGGGGAGGATAGGCCCCCCGCCTCCGATAGGAGAAATCGGTGATGTCATAGTTTATCTCCTGTTAAAGTTGAATATTTTATAGCAAATTACATGCCAAATTAAATTTAAAGGGAATTAAATTGTAGTATATTTAGTGTTATAGAATTGGGATAAAATACAATTATTCCCATATAATAATATTATAACACATTCAAATATTTAATTTTTAAGGCAAATCGTGTCCGTGCCAGATTATCTCTTCGGCAAATAATTAACATTAAGGTGGTTATTAAAACGGGAACTGCTGAATTTTCAATACGTTAAAATATATCGGAATACATTCATATTATTCATTTTATGGGGAATAGGGTGCGCAAGCGGGTACGATTTTCCTTAAATTAGCACCATTGCAGGCAATCTGCGAATCCCGAGTTTTACGCGATTTTTTGCTGGGGAGGACGGATAATCGGAGGCGTGTCCTTAAGGACAGTGTCCTCTTCGATGGTGATTTCCTGGATTGTATCATCCGAGGGTATGTCGTACATCAGATCACGCATGAGGTTTTCCAGAATCATGCGGAGGGCTCTGGCGCCGGTGGCCGATTCCAGGGCTTTTTTGGCGATGGCGAGGAGGGCTTCTTCCCTGAAGTTGAGTTTAACGCCTTCAATCGCAAAAAGGGCTTGATATTGCTTGACAATGGCGTTTTTTGGGATTGTCAGTATTCTGACAAGATCTTCTTCAGTCAATTCGTTGCAACTGGCCAAGCTGCTGAAACGGCCGATAAATTCCGGAATCATTCCATACTGGATCAGGTCTTCCGGCTCTACTTTTGAAAACAGCAGGCTTTTTTGATCAGCATCGATTCTTTCGGTATCGGAGATCTCAAACCCGATGGTTCCCCGTCCGAGCCGTTTGGCAACGACTTTTTCAAGACCGGCAAATGCTCCGCCAACGATAAAGAGGATATTTTCGGTGTTGACTTTGATATATTCTTGGTTAGGGTGTTTTCGTCCTCCTTTCGGAGGGATATTGGCGATAGTTCCCTCGACAATTTTAAGAAGAGCTTGTTGAACCCCTTCTCCGGAGACGTCTCTAGTAATCGATACATTGGAAGATGTCCTGTTGATCTTGTCGATTTCATCGACATAGATAATCCCTTGTTCGGCTTTTGCAACATCATAATCGGCGGCCTGCAGAAGACGGAGAACGATATTTTCAACGTCTTCCCCGACATAGCCGGCTTCTGTCAACGTTGTGGCGTCGGCGATTGCGAAGGGAACGTCGAGTATGCGGGCCAGTGTTTTGGCAATCAACGTTTTTCCCGATCCCGTGGGTCCGAGAAGCATCACGTTGGATTTGTGGAACTCTATATCGCGGTTTTCCGCCTTTTCCTGAAGAGAGCGTATGCGGGTATAATGGTTGTATACGGCCACAGCTATAGTTTTTTTTGCCTTTTCCTGGCCGATGATGTACTCATCGAGTTTATCTTTGATTTCTTTGGGTTTAAACGACTTGAATTCAAAGTTTTTCGCTGTGGGTTTTTTTTCCAGTATGCCGTTGCAAAGGTGGACGCATTTGTCGCAGATGTAGACATTGGGGCCGGCAATAAGTTTTTCCACGGCGTCTTCATTCCGGCCGCAAAAAGAGCAGGCTGCGTTGCTATCGGGGGGTAGTTGATCTTTGCTCATCGATTATCCCTTTACTTGATTATCCCTTTGCTTTTTGAGGTTCGACAATCTCGTCGATAACGCCGTACACTTTGGCTTCTTCCGGACTCATGAAGTAGTCGCGGTCGGAATCCTTCCGGATTTTTTCTTCTGTCTGACCGGTGCAATTGGCCATAATTTCCGTCAGTTTTTGTTTCAAATAGAGAATTTCTTTCGCCTGCAGCCTGACATCTTCGGAAGTTCCTCCAATGCCGCCGGAAGGCTGATGGATCATGATGCGGCTGTTGGGCAGAGCATGCCTTTTCCCTTTTGTTCCCGCGGCTAAAAGCAGGGCTCCCATCGATGCTGCCATGCCTATGCACCACGTGTTGACATTGCAGTTGAGATGCAGGATGGTGTCGTAAATGGCCAGGCCGGCAGAAACGGTTCCACCCGGAGAGTGGATATAGATATTGATGTCTTTTTTGGGATCTTCCATGCGAAGGAAGAGAAGCTGGGCGATGACAATGTTGGCGAAATGGTCGTTGATTTCCTGGCCGAGGAAGATAATCCGATCCTTGAGAAGGCGCGAGTAGATGTCCATGGAACGTTCTCCCCTGCCTGTGTCTTCGATCACATAGGGGACTAGTGTGGATGCGTAGGGTCTTTTTTTGTCAGTCATTTGGTGGTTAACCTCTTCTTTTTATATCCCTATTAGTATCTTCATTTTGGACGAGTCGTCAAGTCATTTTCGCATGTTCGGCCAGATATTTCATAGCTTTAATCATTTGCAGCTGCCTCACAATCTCGGCCGAGTATTTGTCGGGATTGTTCACCTTTTCCATATCCAGGGTCCCATCCTGCTTGAGGCTTTGATGGATCAGTTCGTTCATGATCTCTTCTTTACCGACTTCAAATTGCTTCTGGTCAATAATTTTGAGTAAAATATAGTGCGTGCGGACATTGGATAAGGCCCTTTGCAGTGCGGCCTCTTCCAGCTGGTCTTTAATCTGGCTGATTTCCTCGTCGCTATATTGCTGCCGCTTGTAATTTTCTATGAACTGGTTAAGAACATTGACCCGCTCGCTTTCTTTTAATGAGGCGGGAATATCGAAGGTGAAGGATTCAGACAGTTTCTGTTGAATGGTGTTATGGATGCGGTTTTCAGTCTCTTCATTTTCTCGGCGCTGCAGGTAATCTTTTACCTTTTGACGAAAGTCTTCCATGCTGAGGGCGCCGAATTTTTTGGCAAATTCGTCATCCAGGACACTCAGCTTTGGCACTTGGATCTTATGTATTGTGATGGCAATCGGCTTGCTTTCTCCTGTTTCCGGCTTAGGTGGGGTAGTTTCGCTTGTCTCGCCGATCTCTTTGCCGATGAAGAAATCATAGAGCCACTCATCAATATTTTCTTTATTAACGTGGAAGTTTCCTTTTCTTTCGCTTTGGTCGGTTTTTATCGTCACTTCAATGAAATCATCGTCCTGAACGGCCCTATCTTTCACTTCTTCCCACTGAGCGTTGTTGTATTGGAGCGAGCGGATATGTTTTTCGATGGCCTCGTCGTCGATTTCCGAGGGTTCAATCTTTTCGATTTCGATTGCTAAAGGGTCCACATCGGGAACCTTAGGGAATGCTTCGAATTCTACAGTGAAGCGGCCCCCTTTTTCGAGAGATGCCTCTTCGATGTCGGCCTTTACTTTTTCCGACTGGTTCCAGGGAAATGTTTTGCTGATCTGCATTGCCTGGCGTGCCGACTCGTTGAGGAGGAGCTCTTTAAATTCCCTTTCAACTTGTGATCCATATTTACTCAGGACCATTTTTTCCGGGGCCTTCCCTTTGCGGAAGCCGGGAAAGGAGACTTCTTTTCGGATGTTTTTGAGCGCTTTGGCATAGGATTCTTTTGCTGCCTCAGGGGTGGCGGCAATTTTCATTTCGACCAGGCAGTCGGGTTTTCTTGATAAAGTGATGTCGAATTTTTCGTTTTTGTAATTTTCAGCCACTTGCTTAACTCTTGGATTGTTAAAAGCGGGTGATGAGACTTGAACTCACGACCCTCACGTTGGCAACGTGATGCTCTACCACTGAGCTACACCCGCAATGAATTAGTTTATTTGAGCGGGTGATGAGACTTGAACTCACGACCCTCACGTTGGCAACGTGATGCTCTACCACTGAGCTACACCCGCAATTTAACATGTCAGTATATGTGTTTGCGGTTTTTTGACGCAAGAATTTCTCAAAAGTATCGTGTATGTCCGCAAATTAAACGCAGGGGTGCCATGCCAATTCAAGAATCACAAAATTTTAGCAAAACAGTTCCTGTGAGAAATATGAGGCAATGTAAAAGATATAATCAGCTAATTTATTTCTTTTAACCCGTGATTGTGACCTCCATCTGTAGCGCCCAGCCTCAGATTAGGTCACAATCACGGGTTCTAATATCCCTATGTAAATGGTATGACTTTTGAGAAATATTTAAAAGAATTGCAGAAGATGGAGACGAATGATCCTTTTCTTGGGGGCCGAGATTCTAGCTCTTGCAAAAATGCTGAAAATGGAAATTCAAGTAGTTGATATCCGCTATATTGATAAATCTAGAATTTATGAATAGGAAAACGGTTGCAAGGGAGTTATAACTTTATTGTTTCGCCCTGGTCACTATGATCTCTTAGTTCCCAAATCCAGTTAAAAAAAATGTCGGTTCTAAACCAAAGAATGGAGGAAACTTTGACCTAGAACCGACGGGTGGGGAATTTTTACATTCTTAGACAATCTGGGACAATTGCTAATTCCCTGTCTTAAACCTTATTGTATTAAACCCGAAAAATTAAATCTACATTTTTTTTCTTTAGGGAAGGCTTTTATCATTTTAATTCTCAATAACTTAAAATTAAAAATTTAAAAGACGTTTTCTTGTATGTGGCTGGGATTTAGAGCTTTCTCGAATTTTTCCGGCAGTTGTTCCTAAAATAGTCTAAACTACTGGGACTCAATATGAAGATAGCCTGCTGTCAACAACAAAATAGAAAATTAGTGACATCTTGTTTTTTAATGGCTATACTGCCGGACTATAGCGGTGTAGCGTAAAACAACCTTTGGCTTAAGGAAGATGATCAACTATCGGAAGTTAAAAAAAGATCTCTCGCCCAATATTCTAAAGGAGGGGCAGGGATTTTATAAAAAAGGGATGGTAAGAAGCGTCAAGATCAGCTCATTTGACGCCGATACCGTTCAACTGACCTGTTCTGTTCTCGGTAACTTCGACAATTCCTACTCCTGCGAAATTGAAATCGACCGGAAGGAGTCCTGCCTGATGGATTCCGACTGCGATTGTCCTTACCATTATGACTGCCAGCATCTTGCCGCGGTCCTTTTTTATCTCGAAGATCATTTTGACGAGATTCTGATCGCCTACTCGAAAGAGGCGGATCCGACGGAAATCGAAGATCTCGACGACAAGGAAAAAGAACAGCTTCTAGAAACATTTAAAGAAGCTGAACACAAAGAAGCACGCAGGAAAGGGAAAAAATACGAAAAAGAACTCCTTCACGAATACGTGACAGCTTCGGAAGTTTTGGCCAAATCCCCCTTTTTCGTTCCCGACGAAACGCTCTCGCAGGATAAAGCCGAACTCGTTGTCATCTTTACCCCTCCCGCCCAGCAAATTTACGATCCGCAAAGGCCGATCGAATTGAAGCTGGCTTTAAGGGTGCCGTATCGCTCAAAGCCTCTGAATATATTAAACGCCAAAGAATTTTTGGATGCTGTTAGATATCATGAAGCTCTTTACATCGGCAACCGGCGCTTTTTTTTCGGGTTCCGGTCATTTTCTCTGGAAAGTGCGCAAATTCTGAAAATGATTATGGATTTCGCGCGATTCTCCCAAGGGGGCGACGAGGAAAGGAACACCAGCCTTTTCTGTCTTGACTCCGAAGCATTCGGATCCATTTTGGCTCACGCTTACGACCTTGTCATGAACACATCGTCGGGACCGGGCTATGGCAGCGGGCCATTAAAACGGGATCATGCCGAGATGCCCTGCTTTTGCTGCGGCGCTGTGGAAGAGCCGCTTAAAATTTCTAATTATCCGGCCCAGTTGAAATTTGCTCTGGAGTATTTGGAAGCCCCCGCTCCGAAGCTCTTTCTTCAGCCGTCTGTCGTCATTGCCGACCGCGTGGCTGTATCTCTTGACGAGGCAACTTTATTCGAATGCGCAAAGCCCGGTCTTTTGCATGACAATGTTTATTACAGGTTTCAATCCCAGGTTAAAAGAAAGCACCTGAGGCATCTTCCTCTCATCCGCGATATCACCATTCCGCAGCCGCTTTTCGGAACTTTCGTTGAAAATGCGCTCCCTGAAATTTTGCGCATGGCTACAGTCGATAACCGCGAGGTCATTGAAAAGTTTGTGACCATGCCTTATGTCGGCGAGATCACCGCTTTTTGCGATATCCAGTACCTCGACGGGGAGTTGGAAGCCAGCCTTAACTTTGTCTATGACAAAATCAAAGTTCCGGCAGCCGCTCAGCATATCAAAGGGTCGCATATACTTCCTTTTGTCTCGGAAGAAGGCATCCTGGCCCGCAACTTGACCGAAGAGCAAAAAATCATCGAAGATTTGTTTCAGGATTTTAACTACGATTCCAAGTTCGGCTGTTTTGTTGCCAAGAATGAGAAAAAAATCGTAGAATTCATGACCGAGGTCGTCCCGAGGAACCAAAAAAGGGTGACGTTTAATTGCCCGAAAAATCTTTTGGATAAATTCATCTATGACAACTCCACTTTTGAACTGACGCTGAAAGAGACAGGTAAAGTTGATTTTTACAAGGTTGAATTGAAAGTCAACGGAGAGCTTAAAGGCTTTACCGTGGATCAGCTTTGGGACTGCCTCGCCTCCAAACGGTCGTTCATCGAGCTGAGAAGAAAAAAGGGGACGAAGTCAAAGGAGGAAGAAAATTCCGGCCAGCTCCAAAAAATTCTGGTTCTCGACCTGGATAAAATTGCTCCTGTCGTGCAGATTTTTGATGAACTGGGATTGAATCTGCTTGATAATCATACCGAGGAGAGGCCTCTTTGGAGCCTGGCCAGTATTTCCGAGGATCAATTCAAAGATCTTCCGATCAAGTATTCGATGAGTAAGAAGCTTTTGCAAATTCAAAAACAAATGCTCGGAGAAATCCCGATTCAAGCCACCCCGATACCTAAAGAGGTTAAAGGAGAGATCAGAGAGTATCAGCATGAAGGGGTCAAGTGGCTCGAGAGACTCAGAAAAATGCATCTGTCTGGGATATTGGCAGACGATATGGGACTTGGCAAAACACTCCAGGCTATTGTCGCCGTCACCCAGTACAAGAAAGAAAATCCCGACTCGCTCTCGCTCATCGTATGCCCAACCTCCCTTGTTTATAACTGGAAAGAAGAACTTATCAAGTTCAATCCAAAGCTTAAAGTGCTGATTGTCGACGGAACGCCTACGCAGAGGAAAAAATTGATAGCCAAGTGCGTGAAATACGATCTGCTGATCACTTCTTACAGCCTGCTTCAAAAAGATATCGAAATGTATCAGGAGATTGTTTTTGGTTATGCCGTTCTCGATGAGGCTCAGCATATTAAAAACAGGGGTACCAGAAACGCCAAATCGGTCAAACGGGTGAGAAGCTGCCACCGCCTGATTCTGACAGGAACTCCGATCGAAAACTCTTTAGAGGAGCTTTGGAGCCTTTTTGATTATCTCATGCCGGGACTTTTAAGCTCCTTTGAACGTTTTTCTGAAAAATATATCCGCTGTTCATCTTATGGGGAGGGGGGCAACCTAGATGTTTTAAGGAAGAAAGTGTCTCCTTTCATCCTCCGCCGCATGAAAAAGGATGTCCTTTCCGAACTGCCTCCGGTTTCCCATATTGTCTACCACTGCCACCTTTCCGATGTTCAAAAAGAGCTTTACCGCTCCTACGCCAATACCGCGCGGCAGGAGCTTTCCCAGCTGGTTGAAAAGGAAGGGTTCAACAAGGTGCAAATCCAGATTCTGGCCACGCTGACCAGGCTCAAGCAAATTTGCTGCCATCCCGCGATTTTTGCCAAAGAGAAGGCTGAAGTGGGGGACTCGTCCAAGTATGAGATGATGCTTGAGCTTCTCGAGTCGTTGATTGACGGCGGACACAAAACCGTGATTTTCAGTCAATATACGCGCATGCTGCAAATCATGCGGAAAGATCTGGAAAAGCGCGGGCATCCGTTTTTGCTACCTCGACGGTTCGACAAAAGACCGCATGGCTATAGTGAATGAATTTAATCAGGATTCGAGTGTTCTTGTCTTCCTGGTTTCCTTAAAAGCCGGAGGGACCGGATTGAATCTGGTCGGCGCCGATTCCGTGATCCATTACGACCTGTGGTGGAATCCGGCCGCTGAAAACCAGGCGACAGACCGGGTGCACAGAATTGGCCAGACACAAAATGTCTCTTCGTATAAACTGGTCACTCTAAGTACGATTGAGGAGAAGATCCTTGAAATGCAGAATCGAAAGCGCGGCCTTGTCAAAAAAGTCATCAGTTCCGATGAAGAGGCGATGTCAAAACTCACTTGGGAAGAAGTGCTGGAATTATTGAAAACATAATTTAATAGAGGATTTATGACTGCGAAAAAAAACATGAAACATTTTTCATCGATGATTAAGGAATTATCGCTTGGCACAGTTGGCAAATTCGACAAGTTTCGAGGGGTCTTTTCCAATGATATCGGCATCGACTTAGGTACTGCCAATACGTTGGTCTTTGTCAGAGGAAAAGGGATTGTTTTAGCAGAACCGTCAGTAGTTGCCGTCGACACCCAGACAGACGAAGTGCTGGCGGTCGGACATAAGGCCAAGTCCATGCTGGGCAAGACGCCTCGTAAAATTCATGCTGTGCGGCCGATGAAAGACGGCGTTATTGCCGATTTCGAAGTTGCCGAGGGAATGCTTAAGGCTTTGATTAAACGGGTGACCCCTTCCCGAAGCCTTTTCCGCCCCAAGATTCTGATAGCTGTTCCCTCGGGAATTACCGGAGTTGAAAAGCGGGCGGTGGAAGACTCCGCTCTTCATGCGGGCGCTCAGGAGGTGATTTTGATTGAAGAGCCGATGGCCGCAGCGATCGGCGTCGACCTTCCGGTTCATGAGCCATCAGCCAATATGATCATTGATATCGGTGGAGGAACGACTGAAATCGCGATTATTTCCTTGGGCGATATCGTCGAGTCCCGATCTTTGCGCATTGCCGGCGACGAGTTTGACGAATGCATCATCAATTATATGAGGCGCACTTATAATTTGATGATCGGTCCGCGAACTGCAGAAGAAATCAAAATGACCATCGGCTCTGCCTATCCTCTTGGGGGCAATGAGCTCGAGATGGAAGTGCGGGGGCGCGACCAGGTTGCAGGACTTCCTGTGACAAAAAGAATCAATTCGGTTGAAATTCGCGAATGCCTTGTCGAACCGATTCAGCAAATTATCGAGAGCGTCAAACTCACTTTGGAAAAATGTCCTCCGGAACTTGCTGCCGACCTCGTTGAGCGGGGGATGGTGGTTGCGGGAGGAGGCGCTATTTTAAAGGGTCTTGACAAAGCTCTTATCAAAGAGACAGGGCTTCCGGTAATCCTGGCGCCAAATCCCATGCTCGCCGTTTGTTTTGGAACCGGAAAAGCCCTTGAATACATTGATAGGTTCAAAAGACGAAGGGCAATGGTTTGAAAATGGATGTGGGAATATCAGGGCTAAATAAAAGATTGGCTAGTTGGATTCGCGAAGTGGAGGAGCTTTGCGAGCCGGACGAGGTCACGCTATGCAATGGCAGCGAGGAAGAATATCAAAGGCTGTGCGCCAAGCTGGTGAAGTCGGGCACATTCACTAAGCTTAATGAGGAAAAACGGCCGGGCAGTTTTTTAGCTCTTTCCGCTCCCGAGGATGTTGCCCGCGTTGAAGAGAGCACCTTCATCTGCAGTAAAGATTCCGAAGATGCCGGCCCTACGAATAATTGGAAGGATCCGGAAGAAATGAAAGGCATTCTCACTCCGCACTTTCGCGGATGCATGAGAGGGCGGACGATGTATGTCGTTCCATACAGCATGGGTCCGTTAGGTTCTCACATCTCCCGCATCGGCGTAGAGATTACCGATTCGGCATATGTCGTTTGCAATATGCGGATCATGACCCGAATCGGGTCGGAAGTGCTGGATACTTTAGGAGACGGAGATTTCGTCAAAGGATTGCATTCTGTGGGCTATCCTTTGGAAAAAGGGGAAAAAGATGTCTCTTGGCCTTGCGATACTGACAAACCGTTATATCACTCATTTTCCGGAAGATAGAGAAATCTGGTCATATGGAAGCGGTTATGGGGGAAATGCGCTTTTGGGAAAAAAGTGTTTTGCCCTCCGAATAGCCTCGACGATTGCCAGGGATGAAGGCTGGCTTGCCGAGCATATGCTGATCTGGGAATCACAAATCCGGAAGGGAAAAAGAAATATTTTGCAGCCGCATTCCCAAGCGCTTGCGGCAAAACAAATCTTGCGATGCTTAATCCGACGATTCCCGGGTTGGAAGATTGAAACTGTCGGCGATGATATTGCCTGGATGAAGTTTGGCGATGACGGAGTCCTCTACGCGATTAATCCCGAAGCCGGTTTTTTCGGCGTTGCGCCGGGAACTTCCTATGATTCCAATCCCAATGCGATGATGACCATTAGAAAAAATTCTATTTTTACCAATGTCGCCCTAACTGATGACGGAGATGTGTGGTGGGAGGGAATGACAGAGACGCCGCCGTCCCATCTTACAAGTTGGAAGAATCAGGACTGGACTCCGGATTCGAAAGAGAAGGCCGCTCATCCTAATTCACGCTTTACAGCTCCTGCCTCGCAGTGTCCTGTTATCGATCCCGATTGGGAAAATCCAAATGGGGTTCCGATTTCAGCCATTATTTTTGGAGGAAGGCGCTCATCTGTGATCCCCCTGGTTTATGAGGCGTTTAACTGGCAGCACGGGACATTTTTGGGGGTCGGCGTTTCATCGGAAACCACAGCCGCGGCCTCAGGCGCTGTCGGCAAACTTCGGCATGATCCTTTTGCGATGCTCCCGTTTTGCGGCTATCATATGGGCGATTACTTTAATCATTGGTTGTCAATTGGAAAGGTGCCACATCAACAAAACTCCTCGCATCTATTATGTGAATTGGTTTCGTAAGGACAAGGCGGGCAACTTCATCTGGCCCGGTTTCGGGGAAAATTCCCGTGTTCTTAAGTGGGTGTTCGAACGTACCGATGGAAAGGAGCACGCCAAGGAGACTCCTATCGGGATCATTCCCGATGAAAATGCTCTTGACTTATCGGGTTTAGATCTTGACGAAAGCCAGGTGAATCAGTTATTTGAAATTGACAAAGAGGCCTGGAAGGGAGAAGTGGAAAATTTAAGATCTTATTTTGAAATGTTCGGCTCCAAACTTCCCCAGGGCATACTTGATGAACTAGATCTGCTTGAGAAGCGTTTGTCATGAAGGAAAGAAAAACAAGGGATTGGCTTGTGAGGCGCCTCAGCAGGTTTTTGCTTGCAAGCGGCATCCTCAACTTCTTGCTCCTGTCGCTTCTTTTCAGCATCTGGTTGAAAACTCCTTCATTTGATCTGCCCATTTGCCGGAAATCTCCTCCACTTCAGGCCGGTTATACATCTTCAGGCCGGCTGATCCTTTCCCTTAGGCAGATGCCCTTTGAGCAGCTTGTCCATAAACTTGAAGAAACCGAACCTGTGGAATGTGGTTATCTGCAAAGAGACATTGCTTTATCCTGCCTCGTTTCCAAATTTCATTTTGATGTTCAGCGCGCGCTTCAAAGTCAAAAACTTCCCGTACGAATGGTCAAGATTCAAGGTCGGGAACATCTTGGGTCATTTCCGCTCTACCCGGGGCTTGGAGACAGAGAGTATCAGTCCATCGTTCATTTTGCCAAAACAGAGCGCTGGCCTTTTTCTCCTGAGGGTTTATTCATGCGGCTGCAGCAAAGCGGGGAAAATCTTCCCAAATCCCTCGTCAATGCTTTTGTAATGACCGATGAGTTTAAAGAATTTCAGAAGAAGCTGTCGCCTATCAGGGCTCTTGAGCTTGTGAGAATGATGCTTGAAGTTGATTGGAGCGCAGTGGCAAAAGCTCAAAATTATCCCACTCCATTTCAAATCCTTCAGTTATTTATTTCCGAAGGGTCGCGGGCAGCTGCAAAAACCCTGCTGCAAACAGAAACTCAATATGCGCTTCGTCAACTTGACGATGAAACCATCCTGCAGATTTTAGATCTTCTTGGCGAAAATCATCCTTTGGCCGAGTCATTTGCTAAGAACTTCTCGATACTCCGAGAGGCGACGGTGTTTGGCAGTTGGCAAGGGAGCAAATTGACAAGCCAAAGCCATCTTCCCAGCAAGTTCATGAGGACTTCCTTTACGTCGTTCAGGAAGGGGATTCGCTTTGGAAAATTTCTCGCAAACACAACGTCAAAGTTGATCAGCTCAAAGAATGCAATCAGCTTGAAAACCGACAGCTTAAGACCCGGTAAGATCTTAAAAATCCCCTCATAGGGGAGCGGGAGGAGATTAGAAATTTATTCGACAGGATCGCAGCCACCAGGGTGAAATGGATGGCATTTGCAAATGCGTTTTATGCCCATCCAGGCTCCTTTAAGGATCCCTTTCTTTTCTATAGCTTGAATCATATAGCTTGAGCATGTGGGATAAAAACGGCAGTTTTGACCGAGCATGGGGCTAATGCAAATTTTGTAGAAGCGAATGATTGTGATAAATATTACTTTCATATTTCTGCTTCTGTTCTTCATACGATCACATGCAGCACGTCTTTTAAAAAAGTAATGGCCACCTCAATCAGGATGAGTATGATAATGGTCCATTCCAGCCGGCTAGAATGTTTGTGATTGAGTTCGTTATTGAGCATGTCGAAGAGCTCATGGATGACTCCCAGTCTCTGGTTCAGGACTTCTACGCGGGTCTCGATATCAAGATATGTGGCGATCATTGTATAGAGAGGTTCAACTTCGGGGTATTCCCAAAAGAAGTCGGGTTTGTCTAGGATATCGAAGTGGAGGTTGATCGAGTTCCTTTCAATAAAAAGCTGTCCCATTTTTCGTCTGATTTCATTATGGGAAAGCCCCACTCGACCGAATTGGGCCATTTGTTCGGGAATATGCTTCGTGTCGTCAACGGTTTTCTGAATGCGTTTTTCAAACGCGTCCAGCTTGACCGATTGGGCCAGGCCGTGCGAAATAGCAAACAGAGTCAGCGAGCTGGTGTTGGCCAGTACGATTTCTCCGTTGACAATTTTTGACGTTTCCCCGCGGTTGTAGGAAAAAATATCGGTTACCGGTTCTTTAAGAGGGGAATTGGCGGTGGCACTCGATTCGGCAATAAAGGCCTTTTCCTGCTCTTTTGTCAGCCCCCAGCAAACAGTGCATCCATAAGAAAAATAGAAAATATGACCTTCGTTTTCGGCTTTGATATGAATCACATCCCGTTCCAATTGAGTGTCGCAGCGCTTTTTGAGCGAGGCGTACAATGCCGGTATGTCATAGCTGTCTGCAGTACAGATAAATAAGCATCTCATAACCTAAAAATAAGGGGTTTAGATTAAAAGCACAAGAGGAGTGTACACCTGCGGCGTAAAGATTACCGGTGGCTGGACAATTTTTAAACTATTTGTTGAGGGAATGACAAGAATTTTGGGCTGTTCTATCCATGCTGGATAATGCAGGTTGAGTGATAGGTTGCATTTTGTTACGGAAATGTAGGCTGTAAAGAAGTATGTTGAATGGACAATTCCAAGTTCAGGCAGTAATCAGGTGTAGAGGAAAATGAAGCTGCAGATCGTTGAGAAGATTGCACTTGAGCGTACAACTATCGAACCATTTTGTCGAGGGAATGCGTCAAATCTATGAGTTAAAACGGTAGTGTAATCTGAACTGTGTAAATTAAGTTGCAAGTGTATTATAGTAAATACCTTGTAAATAAGTAAAAGGGGCTTCCTCCCCCTGCAGGGGGAGGGGCGACAAACTTTTAATTTTAATTTACACAGGAACAATTTATGAAATTCTCAAAACTAAAAATTGATCTCGATAAAGAGTTGTCGAAATGCGAAACCATGGACGACTTATGTGGCAAAAACGGCCTTTTACAAAGGTTGTTGGGTGGTATGGTAGAACAACTCCTTGAGAAGGAAATGGAAGAGCATATCGGCTATTCCAAATACTCACCTGAAGGCCATCACACAGGCAACAGCCGCAATGGCAAGCTTTCAAAATCTGTCCAAAGTTCCTACGGTCCTCTCGATTTAGAGGTGCCCTGAGATAGGAATGGTGATTTTGAGCCAAAAATCGTCAAGAAACGGCAACGAAATATTACCTCATTCGATCAGAAAATCCTCTCCATGTATGCAAAGGGAATGAGCACCCGGGATATACAGGCTCATGTTCAGGAAATATATGGTGCTGAAATATCCCCTACGGCCGTATCCCATATCACGGAAAAGGCTTTAGAAGTCGCAAGAGAGTGGCAATCAAGACCGCTTGAAAAGATCTACGCTATTACCTATTTTGATGCTATTCATTATAAGGTTCGTGAAGATGGAAAGGTGGTTACAAAAGCTGTGTATACCTGCCTGGGAATCGATCTTGAGGGGCGAAAGGATGTTTTAGGTTTATGGATCGGTGAAAACGAAGGAGCCAAGTTTTGGTTACGGGTTTTCACCGAGCTTAAAAATAGAGGCGTTGACGACGTTTTAATTGCCTGTGTTGATGGCTTAAAAGGAATGCCGGAAGCAATTAATGCCGTGTTTCCCGAGACTGAGATTCAGTTATGCGTCATCCATTTGATCCGAAATTCGTTTAAATACATTCCTCATAAGCATTCGAAGGAATTTGTGTCGGATCTGAAAAACATCTATCGGGCTGAAACAGAAATTTTGGCTGAGGAAAACCTGCTTGTTCTGCAGGAAAAATGGGCAGCAAAATACCCCTTAGCCGTCAATCCCTGGGCAGACAACTGGGATAATATCCGAACCTTTTTTAAATACCCCGAAGAAATTCGACGTATTATTTATACTACAAATGCCGTAGAATCACTCCACAGGCAGTTTAGAAAGACTACAAAAAGCCGCTCTGTCTTTCTAACAGACGACTCTCTTTTCAAATTGCTATTTTTAACTGTTTCGGGCTTATCCGAAAAATGGACAAAGCCTATCAAAGGCTGGATAACAGCAGTATCTCAGTTTTCAATTCTGTTTGGCGACAGGATGAAAAAATCGATGAGGCTGTAAATGTGTTTACACAGTTTATTTTACACCCTCCAAAATTTTTTATAACTTTTCTTTCGAGAGAAGCTTGGTTAAGGCTTTGGCTAGCCACATTTCATATTGATCTGATGACCACTCTCGCATTACCACAAAAAGACGATACAGATCTCGACCTGTAAATGCCCAAAGGACATCTCTAGCCTCAGAAGTTGTCATTCCTTCTGCTAGAAGACCTTCCTCAAGCATTGTATCAACGGTGTCCTTTTGTCTTTGGTATCGTCGCTGCTCCTGCTCTTTTTCGATCTTTTGAAATTCACTACCCAGTACGGATGCTCCGCGTAATAACCCCATTTGTTTTTGCTCAGCGTCGTATATGAGCCGTGTCATTTTGGCTGCAATCCTAAAGCGTCCAGCAGCGGTTTTTTCCTGAGAAACATCGTCTACAAGAGATTCGAAAACCGTAGATGGGAGAGCTTCATCAATTAGGGCTAAAAGAACTCCTCTCTTAGATTTGAATAGAGAGTAAATGGTGGGAGAAGAAACGTTCGCTGACTCTGCAAGCTCCCCAATAGTTACCTCTTCAAATCCTTTTAATTGAAAGAGTTCTTTTGCTGAAGAGAGTATTTGATTTCTTGTTTGCATCGCCTGCTTACTTCTGGCTGCTGATACGTAGCTTCTTTTTTTTGGATTTGACATAAATGGCCTGATTTGATATAGTTAACTATATTCAATATATCATATTATATTGAAACTTGCAATACAAAACCTTAAATCAAGGAGACAGTCATGTCTGAAAAACACCTATTTGTTGCAGAATCGTATTACACTGCCATGAATAAAAAAGATATTGAATCAATGGAAAAAATGCTACATCCCGACATTCTTTTTATCGGTCCTCTTGCAGAGCTGCAAGGAAAAGAGGCTGTCCTAAAGGCGATCAAGGGATTTACAACAGCCTTTAAAGGGTTGAAAATAAGAGGAAAATTTCATGACGATAACCAGGTCATGCTAGCCATCGACACTGAGTTTCCAGAGCCCATTGGAAACTTGCGTACAGCCTCTTTATTGACTATTGATGATGGACTTATTGCCAGAATTGAGCTTTTTTACGACAGCCGAGTGGTTGAAAGCAAAAAAGATGAAGTCTTTTCTAAGTAAGTGAGGATTGGTGAAAATTACACGTTATCTAGATGACTTCTTTGCGAATTAACGGCTAGAAGAACAATATTTTTGGTTAGCAGCGTGCGTTCTAGGGTTATCAATCTGTAATAATCCCTCCTCTTTTAGGGGGGGGCAGATGGTCTCTAACAACAGCTTTTTTACTTCTCCTGGAAAGGATCATTGCAAGTTCAGCTAAAGAAAATGAGGGTGTAAAATAAACTGTGTAAACACATTTACATCCTCATTTAGCAATTTGTGCAACATTGCATCCAATAGCTCTTGCTGCTTCTTCTGCCGTTCGTGTTGAGTCTGGAAGCTCTTTAACTTCACAAGAAAATCCATTGTCTATCAAAAAGTCCTGTATCTTTTTGGCACTTCCTGAAAGTTCTTTATTCATGGTTATCCTTCCATAGAGAAAGTTTTTTTGTCATTTCTGTAACTATTTCTTTTGGTCCATATAATACAATCCCATAGAAGATAATATCTTCTGGTTTAGTAGCAAGCGTTTTCGCCTGTTGATCCTCCCAAGTCCCCTCTGTCATAGTATTAGTAAACACAGAATATTGAACTCCTGCTTCCTTAGCCTTCATTAAGAGATTGGCGATCTTATTTGAGTTCTTCTCACGCAAAACTATGAATGGCATTTTTGAGATGTTAGGGTAAATAAATCCATTTGCATTCTCATAATCCATCAAATGCAACTCTTCTGACCCTATATGAGCACCGAATCCTAAACACATATGCGCTAGGGCGTTCATTGCTACTCCCGTGTCAATTTTCTTGTTAACTACTGCAACTAATTTGTTCTTAAACATCTATACTCCTATTTTTATGTAAGATTTATTTCTGTTGAGAAACAGTGCACGGCTTGAGCAAAAACTTTAGCCTTGTAATTTTCTGTCTTTGAAAACTCTACCTCGACAACGCCTGGTCGTTCTATAAAATGCCCTTGCTCTACACAAAAATGAGAGCTGTTTTTTGGTAAGAGACCGAGTGAATCAACATAGGCTGTCAATCCACCCAATACGGAACCTGTAAAGGGATCTTCTGGAATTCCTACTAAAGGAGCAAAACAACGCATATGGAATTGATTTTTTTGATCAAAGTCTCTGGAGTTACCAAACATACAGCAACGATATCATTCTGTTTTGAAAAGGATGTAAGGGACTTCGAATCACATTCGACCTTTTTTAAATCTTCTAAAGTTCGGATTCGGCAAAGTGCGAAAGGGGGGACTCGAACCCCCACAAGGTTTCCCTCACAACCACCTCAAGGTTGCGCGTCTACCAGTTCCGCCACTTCCGCGCTGGATAAAATATTATCCACGGAAATCGCGTTTTCTACAAGAAGGAATTGCCTTAGCTAAAGTAATTTCTTCTATAAGTAAATAAATTCAAATAAATTTTTTACGTTTAAAGCGAGAGCATCGGGCAGCGCGCAGGCTTCGAGTTGTTCAAACCGCTTGGATCGAATCATCGGCCTCAAAATATCGAATTGCTCTTTGGTAAACCGCACTCCGCCAGGAGGGCAGTGGAGAGAGCAGAAGGGCTCTCCCTTAAAAAAGTAGTGCTCGTCAAGCGGGGATTGGCACGCCGAACAGCTTGAACTAAAACGAAGCAGGCCGTCGTGTTTTAAAATTTTTAACCGAAAAGCTGTTGTCAGAGAATCCGAATGTCGGGTTGTTTCGAGCCTTTCAATAAACGCTTTAAGCAGCAGGTAGAGCTCAGGCGAGGGCTTTTCCGCAATTTGGGAGATTTTGACCGCTCGGGCAAATTCGCAGGCGGCACTTAGCTTTTTCATATCTTCGCGTAAAAAAAGGTGATAACTGAGAGGAGAAATTTCCCGGCACGAATGGAGGTCTTCCCTCCCCCTTTTATACACAATTTCAACTCGGGTAATCGGGGCGACTGCCGATGCCAGCGCCTTTCTTTTGCTTCTGGCGGCTTTGACAACAACACTTAAAAGGCCCCTGTCTTTCGTATAGAGCTTAATGAGCTGATCGTAATCCTTAAACGGCAGCGAATATAAAATAATTCCTTCGGTCTATTCCGCAGTCATGATAAAAGCGTATCAGCTTTTTCGTTTATCAAAAAGGAAACTTGCTGTATGATAATTGTTTCATCTTGCACCGATAGCTCAATTGGATAGAGCACCTGACTTCGGATCAGGGGGTTAGGGGTTCGAGTCCCTTTCGGTGCGTTTTATTTCAAGGAGGCAGCGATGTTCTCAGGGATTGTCAAGGGATTATTTGAGGTGGCTTCTTTGGAGGTTAAACCCAATTTTTGACATTCGCCGTTCGTCTGCCGGATGATCTGATTCGGGACCTATGCGGGGGAGCGAGCGTCGCGGTAGATGGCGTCTGCCTCACAGTTGTGCGCGTTGACGAGCGCCTTGTCTATTTCGATGTTATTGCCGAAACTTTGAGCAAGACGACGCTTAAGGATCTTGAAGCGGGAAAGCAGGTCAATATCGAAAGGTCGATAAGGCTCGGAGATGAGGTTGGAGGGCATGTTCTTTCAGGACATGTCTGGGGAGATGGCTCCGATTGAGAAGGTGGAGAAGCGCCAAAATGAGAGAATTATTACTTTGATGTGCCCTTTTGAGTGGATGAAGTATATTCTTCCTAAAGGGTTTGTTGCGATTGACGGGGCGAGTTTGACTGTTGTTAAGGTGATCGATAACCGATTTACCGTGCATTTGATTCCCGAAACTTTGTCAGCCACTACCCTCGGATTCAAAGAAGCGGGAGACTTCGTCAATATAGAAATCGACGCGAAGACTCAGGCCATTGTCGATACGGTTGAGAGAATTCACGAAATGAAGTAGAATTTGTGAAAAAGAGGTTTTGATATGAAAGGGAAAGCTAAAGCTATTGAATTTGAAAACGAAGAATACAGTATCCACGTTATCGGACGGAATGTCGCGGTGACCGAAGCGATGAAAGACTACGCGATTGATAAAATGTCGAAGATCGAGCGTTTTTCGCATCGAATTATCGATGTGACGATCACGATGGATATTCAAAAGCTGGAACATCGCTGCGATATCGATGTCCGGGTCAATCATGTTAAAATCCGCAGTCATGGCGTCGCAAACGATATGTATGCCGCAATTGACATTGCAGTCGATAAGCTAACGAGGCAGGTTCGGCGCTATAAGAAAAAACTGGTGGAACATCAGGCCCGCAGCATTGCGATGATCGATATGAATGTCAATGTCGTGCAGCGGTATAAAGATGAGCTGGAAGAAATCAATGACGAGATCGAAGATGAAAATCAGCGCAAGCTGATGGAAGATTATCGTCATGAAGTGGTTTCCCAGGAGACGATCCCGCTGAAAACGCTCAGGTTGGATGAGGCGGTGATGCGTCTTGACCTTTCGGGAGACCTCTTCCTTGTGTATAAGTGCGAAGAGGACAATCGCCTTAAGGTCATCTATCGCAGAAAAGATGACAATTTTGGAATTATCGAGCCCGAATATTGATCTATTGCCCGGTAAGAAGAGAGTGGGTTGCTAAGCTTCCCGAAGAGGTCGTTCGGCAAAACCTTATCAATCTCATGACAGACATGCTTGGTTTTCCTGCGCATTCACTAACTGTTGAAAAAGCGCTCCGTCAATTTCCCCACTTATCTCAAACTGCCGATTTGCCCGATTGCCGGGTCGATATCGCTTCAATCGTCCCGGGAATACATCCCGATTATGAACTCTATCCGCTGATCGTAATCGAGTGCAAGGCGGTTCCTTTAACTTCCCGTGTGCTGCAGCAAATCGTTGGATATAACTACTATCTGCAGGCCCCGTTTATCGCCATCGCCAATCAAAACGAGATCAAAACAGGCTGGTACGACCCCAGCAAATCCGAGATATCAATACGTCTCGGGTCTTCCGGCTTATGGGGATTTACTAAAATCCGTGATCTCCCCCGACGACTCCTGATTCGTTTTCAAAGAAGTAGTAAGTCAGGATGTGGGGGTTGCTTGAGGTGGCTGTCATCCAGCCAACGTTACCTTGAAGGAACTGCTCCAATTCGTCGTCCCGTTCGATGAGGGATATGCCGTGCGGGGGGAGTGTAGCGGTTCTTTGAAGTGTCTCGGTGTCTTCGGAGCGGTAAAATGCCAGGTCGATTTCTGCTGAGCGGGTGTAGTTTTTGTGTTGGGACGAATTGACGATCCAGATCGAGGCTTTTCCATTCTCTCCCGCGAGCACGGGGCACCATTTAAATGTGAAAGGCTTGTTGTCCCACGAGGGGATGAAAGGCTGCAGATTAGTGCAGATATTGCAGGGGAATTGACCGCCTAGCGTTCCGATATCGACAGCGCATTTGATGCGCGAGGGAATGCGGCTGCCTTTTTCGGTTTTGGCGATGAGGCGGGCAGTTAACTTTGGGTCGCTATCGATACCCATCTCTTCGCAAAGATCAGCAAGGAAAATCTTTTGGAATTTATTTAGAGGGGCCTCAATGTTTAGGGCTGCTTCCTTTTTGCCCAGAAGCTTTCCTTCCCGATTGTAGATCTCAACGTCTATGGAAAACTTCGAGGGGGAATAAATCGGGTAAAAAGTGGCATTCGTGAAGTGATTGCTGCTTATGATAAGGGGGATCATTAACGTTGCCGGATACCAGCCTTGCTTCTCCTCTTGCCAATAATCGGCTTCTGCATCGGCATCGGTGCAGTCATAATATGAATGCGTAATGGCAAGAGTCTCGGGATTTGACTGGATATTTCCGACGATCAATCGGGGAAACATCCAGGAGACGTCAAACCGAATTTTAGCGGCCCCCGGTTTCCCTTTTAAAAAGGTTTGCAAATCGCAATGGTCGGAAGGAAAAATCCATTTGGTCTCATAGGGTTTTAAAGTTCCAAGCCCGAGCTTTGTTTTGAGGGTTTCACCTTCTGCGTTATAAAAGGTCATATCGATCGAAGCGCCTGGAACAGGATCGATTCCATTGATTAAAGTGAAGAAAGGCTTTTGATTCTCGTTGGCAACTACATTGAAGCCCGATTCGGGAACCGATGCGATGGAATTGGCAGACATGTCGTCAAAGTCATTGTACACTCTTTGGGCGGTGTGGACGACGGTATTGAAATAGGGGCCGTAATAGTTGATAGTGGTAGCCGGGAAGGGAAAAACCATCGGGAGGGAAGAGTAAAATTCGCACTCAAGGCTTCCCCGAAAAGGCTGGCCGGGGTCAAGTCCTGCCAGCTTGAGCTGATCTTTGAGTTCCAGGGTATGGACTCTGGGATTGTCTATGGTCTCGGAAGAGCGGGCGAGAACTGCGCCGTTTTCGGATCTAAGCGTATAAACCCCTGTAATTTGAGTGATTTGCCTCTTGAGAAGCCAATAACCCATAAAGAGAACCCGGCTTGAAGCCTCATTTGTTTGTATTACGGGAAAGATTGAGGAAGCCCGAAAGACAGGCTTTCTTTTAACCTGTTTATTTTGAGTTTTTTGAAGAGATTCTAAATGGTCTTTATAACTGCGCATATGGAACATATAAAGGATTCATGTTAAAATAAAAACATGCCGGAAAAAAATCCCTTAGAGCCTTTGTTGGATCAAATTTCCAAAATCCTTCAGACCTTCGATGAAAAGAAGGATCAAAAACTTGAAGGCGATCCCACTTCTCAGGATATTGCCGATTTGATCAATATTACAAGTCGTGTCGAAGCTATGAAAGAAGCCTTTGAGATTGCGAAAAAAGAGCAGGGAATCACAGATGAAGAGATATCAAAAGCAATGCGCGAGAATCGCGAGCGTCTTTCCGAAAAGGACAAACAGATCCTCGATCGAATTGAGAGAATGAGAAAAGAAATTCATATGGATTATGAGCTCATCTCGACTTCGATTGAAAATGAGCGCCGGAAAAAGATCAAAGGGGGGCGCATGTTCAAAAAAGGGAAACATAAAAAAAGCAAAAGTCAAAAATCTCTCCATATCAGCTTCCGCAAAGGCTGGAAGAAAATGTGATGTCCCAATTCGAGAAAAATCTAGAACTCTTTGCACATAGCAATCCGAAGCATGCGATTCGTGTTGCCGAAGTCGAGCCTGCGGATCCGTTTGACTACAATGCCGCCGAATGGTTCAAAAAGCTTTCCCTTTCGGGCCAAGACATTCTCTATATCTTCGGCATTGATTTAGGACAGGCTTACCTTGCTGCCAAAGAATGGCTTCAGAAAAATTCCGACAGGCATCTTGTGTTTTTGGAAGATGATCCGACAAAAATTCGCTTATTTCTGCAGCAGGAGACAGCTCGGGAAATACTGCTCAGCCCCCATGCTCACCTTTTTGCCTTTTCCGAAATTTCTGAAGAAGATCCGGTGTTTAATTTGCTTGGCTGGAGTTTCATTCAGCAGCAAATCTTTTTTGCCTCGCTTCCCGAATATCAAGACCGCAGGGAAAATGACTGTCAGATGCTGAAACAGCTAATCTTTTATGAATCGGCCAATAAAAATGAAATTGTGGAAGAGTACATGAAATACGGGATTGTGTATTACCGGAATTTCTACCATAACTTAATGCTTCTCCACCGCTCTTTTCACGGCAATCGGCTTTTCGGCAAATTTCAAAACGTTCCTGCCATCATTTGCGGCGCCGGTCCTTCCCTGAAAAAAAATATCCATCTTCTTCATGACTTAAAAGACAAAGCGCTCATTTTGGCCGGAGGGTCTGCCTTGAATGCCCTTTGCAAGGAAGAGATCCTTCCTCATTTTGGCGCCGGCATAGACCCCAATCCAACTCAGTATTACAGAATGATGGGGCACTCGGCAAAGAGCATTCCCTTTTTCTACCGTCCAAGAATGCACTATGAGGCATTTCGTTCGTTGAGCGGCCCCTGCCTCTATATCAACGGCGCAGGAGGCTACGATACGGCCGAGTGGATTGAAAATGAACTGGGAATTGTTGACAGCATTGTCGATGAAGGACACAATGTCGTCAATTTTTGCACTGATATCGCAAGGGAGCTTGGCTGCAATCCCCTTATTTTTGTGGGAATGGACTTGGCCTACTCCGATTTAAAATCCTACGCGGAAGGGGTTGTGGAAGATCCCGATGTTACCGAAGAGCAGATCACCGGGACCGAACTTTTTGAAACCTCTGCCGTTTTGCGCGAGGATATCCACGGGAATCAAGTGTATACTATGTGGAAATGGATTGCGGAGTCGGATTGGCTTGCGGATTTTTCCAATGAGCACTCCGAGCTTACAATTATCAATTCTACGGAAGGGGGAATCGGTTTTCAGGGAAATCCCGAATATTCCCTTGGCTGAAGCGGCAAAGCGGCATTTGAAAAAGCGCTATTCTTTCGACAAAGAGATTGCCGCCGCTAATTGAACAGGCGGCCATGCCCAGTGTGACTCATGAAAAGGTTCTTGCTGTGGTTGGCAAACTTCAGGAGAGCCTGAGCCGGTGCATCGACGCTTTCGACCTCCTTATTGAAGAAGGGAACCGTATCCAGAAACAAGTGGAAGAGGGAAAGATATCCCGAGACTTTGCAAACAGGTCTTCAGGCTTTGACGGAAACAGAGCTGATGGAAGAGGCTGCCTACAGCGCAGTTTTGGATATTTTCAATACCATGTTCGCCCACATGAAGCAGCGGGATTTTCAAAGCATCAAACTCGAAGAGGATGAAAGAAAGAAAAAAATCAGGCTTTTGGAACTGACGGACGAAAAGTATCTCTTCTTAAGGCAGACTGCCGAGGCTAACTTGATCCTCATAAGCGAGGCTTTAGGTCGATAATCATTCCAGCTCGTATTCTTTCAACTTGTCATAAAGCAGGTTTTCTGGAATGCCCAGCGTTTTAGCCGCTTTTGCCGGGTTTCTGTCGCTTGAATGAAAGGTTTCTATAATGAGCTGTTTTTCAAGTTCTTTTAAGGTCATGCCCCGAAGCAGTTGTTTTTCATCATGGGAGGGATTCGGAGTTTTGTCGGCAGTGATGTAGATATCTGTCGCTTCAATTTTGACGCTTTCGGGGTTCATTGTGACAATGGCCCTCTCAATCACGTTTTGCAGCTCCCTCACATTTCCCGGCCAGGAGTAGTCCAGAAGAAGTTTTTTGGCGTCGTTTGTCAGTTGCTTTGATTTTCTGTTATTTTCCCGGCAAAGCTGCTTGACAAAGTGTTCGCTAAGAGGGATGATGTCTTCCTTTCTTTCCCTTAAGGGAGGAATGTAGATCGGGACGACATTGAGGCGGTAGAATAAATCTTCTCTCATGAATTTTTTTCCAATCAGTTCGCGTATGTCCCTGTTGGATGTCGATATCAGCCGGACATCGACTTTGATCGGGTGGGTTCCTCCGACTCTTTCAAATTCCTTTTCCTGTGTGACTCTCAAGAGCTTTGCCTGAAGGGAGTGGGGAATTTCCGATATTTCATCCAGAAGAAGCGAGCCGGTATTGGCAAGCTCAAAGCGACCGAGGCGCCTTGCGCTGGCGCCTGTAAAGGCTCCTTTTTCATGGCCGAAAAATTCCGACTCGATAAGGGTTTCTGGAATCGCGGCGCAATTGACTTTGATGAAGGGGTTGCCTGCGCGATGCGAATGATTGTGTATCGCATGGGCGATTACTTCTTTGCCTGTTCCCGATTCGCCGTGAATGAATACGCTGGCATTGCTTGCAGGCGATCCGTTTGACAATCGAGAATATTTGCTTCATCTCCGGGCTCTCTCCCACAATTTGTTCGGGAAAATTGGAGATGGCGGTTTCTTTTAAAAAATCATTTTCTTCGATAAGGGCAAAATGTTCTCCCGCCTTGCCGACAATCGCCTCGACGGTATCGGCGGTAAACGGTTTAAGAATGTAGTTGAAAGCTCCAAGCCGTATGGCCTCAACGGCATTGTCGATGCTTCCATAAGCTGTGATGACGATGACAATTGTTTTTGGGGACGTTTCCTTGATTTTTTTCAAAAGATCAAGGCCTGACATTTTGGGCATTTTCATGTCGGTAAAGACAAGATCGATGGTTTGATCTTTTATGATTTCGAGCGCTTTTGGCCCGCTGGGAGCATCAAAGCGTCTTGTAGCCCAGCCTTTGCAGGGCTTCGACTAAAAAATCACGAATCAGATCATCATCGTCGACGATGAGTATTTTTTCAATTTTCATGATCCCTCGGTATGATCACTGTAAATTTTGAACCTTTTCCCACTTTGGACTCCACTTCGATTGTCCCCTGGTGGGCGTCGATTGTCTTTTCCACTTCTGCAAGACCGAAACCACCCGCTTCGGATTTTGTGGAAAAATAGGGGCGGAATATTTTTTTCAGGCTCTTCTCTTCAATTCCGCATCCTGTGTCCTCTATCACTATCGTGGTATTGATATCGGTTTCTGTCAATGAGATAGTGATAGTTCCTTGTTTATCAATGGATTGAGTAGCATTTAAGAGAAGATTTACGAGGGCTTGCTTGAACAGGGCGGGATCGACTGTGGCCCGGGCGGGCTCCTTTGGGGCGTTGAAGGTGATCGAGGCAGCGGTTTGGATTTGATCGGCAGCTTCTCTTATGAGGGATTGCATAGCCGTATTTTCCATTTTTAGGGAATGCGGCTGTGTATGCTCTAAAAGCCGGGTCAAAATATGGTTGATGTCGTCTGCTCCCTTCATGATATTTTGAGCCATCCGCAGTTTTTTAGGGTCGTCTTGAAGATCATCTTCAAGAAGCGAGGCGAATCCCTTAATTCCTCCAAGGGGGTTGCGGATCCCATGGCTTATTGTCGAGGCGAATTCTCCGAGATCTTCGAGTCTCTCTTTTTCTGCCCGAAATTTGCTCAAGCCGTCGACGCCGCGTGACATCTCTGATAAGGATAATCATGGAATTATTGTTGATTAGCGTCGGCTCGACTTCCAGAATCTTTTTATTTGGAACCTTGCCTTTGACTTCGCTTGGAGCGATCGCTTTGCCTTCGACGGCCTCTTTGAAAGTGAATCCGAAATCCAGGTTTTGAAAAACCTCATCGAATGGCCGGTTGAGTATTTCGTCTCTGCTTTTTTCAAGCATCTTTGCTGCCGCTTCATTGCAGTACTCGATCGATCCTGTTTGATCGATAAGCAAGAGGCCCTGGGGCATGTTTTCGCATGCGATTGATCTGGAATCGTTCATAAGGCAGTAATTTAAAATTTTATCTTATAGCCTGCGAGGGTTTTTAAACAAGTAAGGTTGCAAAAAATGGGCGATTTATGAAATAATTCATCCTGATAGTATCAATTGACAGGAGAAATAATGAGTCGTTTTACAGGAGCTAAAAATCGCGTTGCCCGCCGTTTCGGAGTCAACATTTTCGGGCGCAAGCGCAACCCTTTGATCCACAAGCCTAACCCTCCCGGAATGCACGGAGCCAGACGCCGTAAAAAGTCGGATTTCGGACTTCAGCTCGAGGAAAAACAGAAGCTTAAGGCCATTTATGGGATGCTGACCGAAAAACAACTGGTCCGCTACTACAAGGAAGCTTCCCAAAAAGCGGGAACAACGGCCCACAATCTGGCCGAGCTGCTTGAATGCCGCTTGGATGCGGTTGTTTACAAGATGGGCTTTGCGTCGACGATTTTTGGAGCACACCAGCTGATCTCTCACGGCCACATCCTTGTGAATGGCCAAAAGGTCGACATCCGTTCTTTTCAGGTGAAGCCGGGGATGCAGGTTTCGATTAAGGAAAAGTCGCAAAAAATGAAATCCGTTAACGAGAGTCTGGACAATCCTCGCGGCGAGATTCCCGAGTACCTCTCTCTCGACCGTGAAAAGTATACCGGAACGTTCCTTGCGGTTCCTATGGTCGAGCAGATCTCCTATCCTCTCGAGATCAACCTTCCGGAAATCTGCGACTTCCTCGCCCACACCAAGTAAAAATTTAACAGGGAAGCAGCTTGAGCTGCTTCCCTGCATTTTCACATAAGTAGTCATCCTATTCGTAATTAAATTATTGCAAAAAACTGTATTGATCTGTTAAACTCTTTTTTGACAATCATCATATAAGCAGCAATTCCCGCTGGAAATTCTGACTCAAGCTTCATGGAAAAAGAATGCGATTCAAGCGTTTCCTCTAGGGGAGCGATAAAAGAGTCAGTGGTTAAAAATAGTTCAAGATCGGTTAAATTAGAGACCGATTCTACGAAAGAGGCTGTTTTAACTAATTCTGTTTCAGCGATTTCAGCTCCATCGGGAATTGCTGTCATATAAGGTTAAAACATGCAAAATAATAGTATTTATCTAAACGAATTAGTAAATAAATATAATTCCAGATATGAGCAGAAAAAAACTCATGTTTGGATAATGAAAGATGGAGAGTCCTGCGAGGTTTATACACCTGAAAAGAAAGATGCTAAAAATTCAGATATCAGAAAAAATGCTTCAAAGATCGCGCAGGAAGTTCTTAGTCGATATAAATGTGATTTTGATCTAACGAAAGAAAGTCACTTTCGGTTCCTGATGAGGATTGCAGGCGAATTTTCACGGAATCGGGAAATTCAAAACATTTTTTTCGAAATCAATGCCAGCTCTCATAAACAAGACATCAGCAAGACTATACAATCGGTGATCGAGGAGAAATCTGAAACTATTGATTGGAAATCGCTCCCTTTTTCTTCAGAAGCGGAAAGGCAAGAGTGCGATGTCTTATTTTTATTGGACGATATTTTCATACCCGCCCATAAAATTATGTTGATTAAAGAAAATGAATATTTTTCGACATTGTTGACAAGCGGCAGATTTTCTGAAGACTCCGGCCGTGAGCCCGTTGAAATCAAGGATGTCTCTCTCAAAACATTTCTGTCCTATTTGCACTGCCGCTACGGTAAAAAATACATGCCTTCAAATCTTGAAGACATGGTCAAATTAATGGCCTATGCTGGCATGGTCGGAGATCAACCGCTTCTGGATACGTTGAGTGGCCCTATTCTCGAAAAGCTTCAGTCTGGAGAAGAGAAATTAACCGACTCCATTTTAGATGATATTGTCTGCATAGACTCTCTAACCTCTGTGTTTTATCAATTTTCTGATATTAAAAATCTTTTCGGTTTGAATCCAAATTCGCGCACTCTTTACCATCTGTTGCAATCAAATTATCTCCCACTTTATGAATCTGAAATTTACACTATCCTTAAAGAATGGGAAAAAAAAAATCTCGAGGAGGGACAAAAATCCGGGGACTTGCTCAAAAGGGACCTTGGATTTGGCGACCACCTTATCGATTGCGTCAACTTCAACAATTTTGGAAAAGATGAAATTTTGTTGATTCTTAACGATGTTGTTCTCGATGATTCTCAAAAAGTCGCTTATGCAAAACAAATACTCGAGGAATTAAACGTTAAAAAAATGCGGGCTTTTTCATTTGAAATGAAGACTGATTCCTCAGGTCAAAAAGCAAGCCTTTCTCTTGATTGGCCTCTATCTCCAGATGAAATTCTTTCTAAGAAAATAGCACTCAAAGAAACCAGGGAATTTCAGATGTTCGGCCATACTTGGAAAATAGAGCTCGAAGAGGTAAAGGATTATAAGCATGGCGTGTACTTAACGTTAAAAACAGCTCCTAAAACGGCAATCAAGTTGTCTTTAAAGTGGACATTTGGAAAAACTACCAAACACCTCTATTCAAATGAGAGTTCTTTTATAGAGAAAGATGGAGGAAAGGGTGAATGGTTCGGGAAGGGTGCTAATGACGGCCCCCCTCTTGACCAATTAATTGAGGATGGGCGATTACATATCAAACTTGAATGTAAAAAGTTATAAGGCTCAAGCCGCATCTAACTTAGCAATCAGGGTCTAAGATTTGAAAACGAAAGTTCAGCTAGCCAGGGAATTACTTGTTTAATAAAGAGTCCGCTGGGTAAAGACATGTTGCGCAAAAGGTTCCTTACTACCTGGAGGTGCTGCGCATCTGAAAACAATTTACCAAAATGCTGAAATCCTCGGGCGGGTTTCCCATTACTCATCTTTACTTCAATAAGATGCGTGGGTTTGCCATCGAGACTAACAAGGAAATCGAGTTCCTGACCGTCTTTAGTTCTAAGGTAGTGAAGAGCTCCTTTAATACCTTGAGTGTCTTCGAGAAAATGCAATTCCTTTTTCAATGCATTTGCAACAATATTTTCCAGACGAGCACCCTCATCAGCTACCAAGGCGTGGTCATAGAAATAGAATTTGGGTTCTTTTTTCAATGAACGTGCAATATTGCGACTATATGGGGTGACGCGGTGAATGATGTAGAGATTTTCGAGAAGCTGTAGCCATCGTTTGATGGTATTGGGGTCACGGTCGAGGTCTCGACCAAGATTAGCATATGAAACAGTTGATCCAGCCCGTTGGCTTAAGAGTAGCACAAGGGTTTGTACTGACTCAATATCACGAACAGATGATAGGTCGATTAAATCCTGTCGTAAAATAATGTCAATATGACTCTGACGCCAGCGTTTATAAAAGGTTTGACTCCCCTCTAAGAATGGTTCCGGAAATCCACTACAATGCCACAGAGTTTCGAATCCATCTTCTATACTTAGGTCCAAAAATTGGTGTACTTCTTTTAAATCTAAGGGATGGAGGCGGTATTGAAAGTATCGTCCTGCAAGCGAATCGTCAACCCTTTTGTGAATGTCCATTTTGGCGCTTCCAGTTACTAAAATCTGAGGAGGGATGCCCTCTGTATCAAATATTCCTTTCAACCATCGTTTCCACTGTTTCATCTTGTGAAGTTCGTCGAAGATAACAAGCTCCTTCGATCGATCCCAATTTTTTTGTTGGATTGCTAACCGATCCTCGCTTGAGTCATAATTAAAGTAGTCAAAATCGTCATAAAGTTGCTTTGAAACAGTGGTTTTTCCCGTTTGTCTAGGTCCACTAATCAGGACGATTTTTTTTGGCAGGTCCTCAAGAATGTATTTTTGTAGACTCCTTTTCATAATGTCTATTATGACACAAATTCCGGAATAGTCAAGTCTAAAACGGAATCGGTGTCATAATGGTCGTTATCTGAATAGGAAAAACAAACATGTGAAATAGCTAAGTTTTGGCAAAGATTGGGGATTTTTTGAGGAAATACATCAAATAGAACAGGTTCAGGAAGGCACTTAGGCTTGTCGAGAGAGCCACGCTGGCGGGTCCCCATCCTAAAAATAAGATGAAAATTGAATTGAAAATGAGATTGCTCAGCATGGAGAGGACAGAACCTTGCATCGGGATTCGGTAGTTTTTTTGAGCATAGAAAGCAGGAGCGGCAATCAGGATAAGCGCCGAGGGGAGAAGCCCTAGCGCATAGCCCCAAAGGCAGAGGGTCGTTTTTGCTGCATCCTCAGGCCCGAAATCCCCATGGCCGAAGACAAGTTCGATAATCTGCCTCCCAAAAAAGAAGAGCGCCAATGTAATGGGGATCATCAGAAGGACGTTTTTCTTCATGGTTCCGAAAAGAAGATGGCGGTAAGCTGTGTCATTGCCCTGTCTCAAAGAGCGGGATAGTGGAGGTAGGACTGCGCTCGAAAGGGCGATGCCGATAAGCGCGAGAGGCAGCTGCTGGAGACGGATGGCATACCAAAGGAGAGCGGGTCCCTCGGGATCGGCAAAGCGGGCGAAAAGCGGGTCGATCGCGCTGTTGATCTGTGTGGCGATGACACCGATTAGCGACAGGGAAAAGGGGGCGTAGAATGACGCCAGGCTTTTTAGATTGAATCGGAAAGCCAATTTTGGCAAGGATTTGATTATTTGGGGCAGGGTTGCGGCCCATTGGGCCAGGCAGGCAACGTTGATCATGACGGCCATAGCTGCAATGTTTCGGGTTGCCGCAGCCGTGATTATCCATACTAGGTTGAAGAAGACAGGGGCGGCGCTTGAAACAAAGTAATGCTTTTCGCATTGCAGAAACGAAAGGTTGAGTCCGTAGAGGCAGATAAAAAAAAGGCTTGGCATCATGATCAGTGTCAGTTGGACAACCTGCCTGTTTCCGTCGCTTAAATCCAATAAGAAGAGAATCAGTCCTAGTGTCCCCATCGCCGCTAGAATCAAAATCGCGAGCAGGCAGGCAATGCCTGAGGTAAGAGTGCAGAAGAATTCCTTCCCTTTTTCCGGATCTTTTTGCCTGATCTCTTCAAATTGGGGAATGAACGCTGTTTGCATCGCTCCCTCTCCAAAAATTCTCCTCGCCAAGTGAGAGAGGCGGAAGGCCAGAAGGAATGCGGCGACTTCGGGGCTAGCCCCAAAAACCGCTGCCATGGCGACATCCCGAAAAAGGCCGGTTGCCCGGCTAAGCAGGGTCCCGCTGAAAAATTTGCTTGCGGATCGTAGTATGGATTGGTTATTGTCTGGCATTTGGATGCAGGGTAGCCGATTTTATGATTTTGGATCATGTAAATTCTCCGTACAAAAGAGATGTGGAGAGCCTGGAAAAGATTAAGAAGGAGTCCCCCTCTTGGGATCCCGAACGGATTCAAGATATTTCTATGCGCATTTGCAATGTCAATCTGCGCGAATTGAGGATTGCTAAACTCGAGGCTAGGAGAATCTGCCGCAGAAGCAGTCCCGGGTGTGTCGCACTTGTAAAATTATTCAATTGGCTTCATCTCGATTCCTTTTTCCCGCAAAGCTTTGTTTGGCAGGCTTATTTAGACCTTGAGCAGGACCTTGAAGCTTTGGTGAAAAAAAATCGGGAGACTTTGGAGAGGCGCTTTGTCTATTTAGTCATCAATCAAGATGAAATTCACGATCCCATAGAGCTGGCGATGCTTTTTGTCTATGGGTGCGGGAAGGAACATAAAATCCCTATACTGGTGAAATATTTGCAGATTGCTTACAAAGAAATTGAAGAATGGGCCGAGCTGGATAAGTATTCGATAAGGTGGCTGAGAGTCATTGCCAATGCGAGCAGAAAAGTTTTTTGCCTGCATGAGCGGGATGTCCGCGTCCGGGTCGAAAGCGCCGTCTATACGTTTCATGATTTGCTTCTTGAACATCAGAGCGGGTACTTTCGAGGCAAAACGCAGAGGCAGCGCTATTTTCACCTGCAAAATTGCCATCCCAGAGCTTTTAAATTGGTACACAACTTTATTGAAAACGGAATTGAGCCGGATTTTAGGGGGCTCGGACAAAACGGTGTCAAAAGATTTTTAGATATTTGCCGAATGCTTCAGCTTCCAAAAGAACTGGTGCAACGGGTAGAACGAAATTCTTGAAGAGTAATCCCTCTTGAATTATCATTTTCTCTGATGTCAATCGAAGAGAATCCATTGTTGATAGGGGCTCATACCTCTGCCGCCGGAGGGGTCCACAATGCCCTTCTGGAAGGACAGAAGATCGGGGCGACGACCATTCAGCTCTTCACCAGCAATCAAAAGCAGTGGAAGGGAAGGAAGTTTACCCAAAAAGAGCTGGATCTTTGGGAAAGAACCCTTGAAGAAACCGGTCTCAAGAAGATCATGTGCCACGACAGCTACCTGATCAATTTAGGCGCGCCGAATCCCGAGGTTCTGGAAAAGAGCCGGAGGGCCTTCCGGGAGGAGATCGAACGGTGCCTTCTTCTCGGCATTTCCTATCTCAACTTTCATCCCGGGGCCGCCCTTAAAGAGGACAGGACCGAGTGTCTGGACCGCATTGTTGAAAGCCTTCTGGAGGTGGAAGAGCTTGTTTCGGGCGGAGAGGCGGAGTTGATTCTGGAATCGACTGCCGGCCAGGGGTCGACTATCGGGTATCGTTTTGATGAGTTGGGCTATATTGTAGACAAAGTTAAGGACCGCCTTCCGATCGGTGTCTGCATTGATACCTGCCATTCATTTGCCGCAGGCTACGACATCCGGACAAAAGAAGATTGGGATAGCACTTTGAAGGAATTCGACCGGCAGGTGGGTTTGGAGTTTCTCAAAGCGTTTCATTTGAATGATTCGATGAAAGGATTGGGCTGCAGGGTCGACAGGCATAAACCATTGGGCGAGGGTGAAATCGGGCTTGAGTGTTTCCGGGTTTTAATGAATCATCCCCTGACGCGGCATCTGCCGAAGTATCTGGAAACGCCCGGCGGCCCCCCGCTTTGGATAAAAGAGATCGCCCTTTTAAGAGATTTAGCGAGAGGTAGGTAGAGCATGCGAAGCAGAATTAAGAAAATAAGACATTCGGTCGGCGATATAAAATCGATTCTCGGTCTTGAAGTGACTGTGAAAGGGTGGGTCAAAACCGTTCGCAACCAGAAAACATTCAGTTTTATCGAAGTCAACGACGGATCGACTCTCGGCAATCTGCAGTGTGTTGTGGATCAGGAAGTTCCCGATTACCACAATATTATGGGACGGGTGTCTACCGGTTGTTCGATCGAGGTGACAGGCGAGATCGTCGAGAGTCCGGCCAAAGGACAGACGGTTGAGCTGAAAGTCAAATCCTTAAATATCATCGGGACCGCAAACCCTGAAACTTATCCTCTGCAGAAGAAAAGGCACAGCTTGGAGTTTCTCCGTACTATTGCCCACTTAAGGCCCCGCACCAACACCATTGGGGCTGTGACCCGCGTCCGCCATGCCGCTGCGATGGCAACGCACAAGTTTTTCGACGAAAAGGGTTTTTTGTGGATTCACACACCGGTCATCACAGGTTCTGATTGCGAGGGGGCCGGCGAACTTTTCCGCGTCTCTACGTTGAATCTGCAAGAACTTCCTAAAACTGAAAAGGGAGAGATTGACTTTTCTCAGGATTTTTTTGAGAGGCCTGCCTATCTGACTGTATCAGGGCAGCTCAACGCCGAGATTTATGCTTTGGCGCTCTCCGATGTGTACACTTTTGGTCCCACATTCCGCGCGGAAAACTCCAACACGTCACGCCACCTGGCCGAATTTTGGATGATCGAACCGGAAATGGCTTTTGCCGATCTGACAGACGATATGGACCTTGCCGAAGATTATCTTAGATATGTTTTTAAGTATGTGCTCGAACATTGCGAAGAGGACATAGTATTTTTCGACCGCTTTATTTCCAAAGGTGTTTTGGATCGTTTAAAGCATGTTGTCGACACCCCTTTTGAAAGGGCTGCCTACTCCTATGCGATTCGCATTTTGGAAAAGGCCAATAAAAAATTCCAGTATCCCGTAAAGTGGGGGCTGGACCTCCAGTCCGAGCACGAGCGCTACCTTGCCGAAGAGTATTTCAAAAAACCGGTAATCCTTACCGACTATCCAAAACGGATCAAACCTTTTTACATGAGGGAAAATGACGATCAGAAAACCGTCGCCTGTATGGATGTTTTGGTCCCGGGGGTTGGAGAGATCGTAGGAGGCAGCCAGAGGGAAGAGCGCCTCGATATTATTGAAGCTAAGATTGCCGAGCATGAGATGAACAAAGAGGATTACTGGTGGTATTTAGAACTTCGCAAGTACGGGTCTGTTCCCCATGCGGGATTCGGCGCCGGTTTTGAGCGTCTCCTTCAATACATCACCGGCATGGAAAACATCCGCGACGTTATCCCTTTCCCCCGCACCCCAGGCAAAGCGGAATTTTAAATGAATACCGTCAATGAAAATGTGTTGGCCGCGGCCGGAAGCCAACATAAAAAATTCTCCCGGTGCACGAAGTTCTTTACTATTGGAGATAACCAGCTCATTGATTTCGCAGGAAGGGTTCAGGGTTCCATAAATCTAAAAAAGATTAAAAAAATTTACGAGTTGATTGGCAGAAAACTCTATGTTGAAGAATGGGAATTTGTCCATCATAATTCAGCAAAGGTGCTTAAAAAATTTCAGAAAGTAAAAAAACGTTATCATGGGAATTTCGATAAATTAAAAAAGAAAAAAATAACCTCCTTTGAAAAGCTTGAATCTTTTCTGATTTCTCAGAATCTGAAAGAAAAGGGCATTGATTCTAAATTTTCTCTGTACTGGACAAAAAATGATTTGATAAAAAAATGTCGCTGATGAGATTGTAACTCGTTGAAAACCAAATCTAGCGAGGTACATTTATGAATCACATCAGCGAACTAAGAACCATTCTAGCCAATTTTTTCAATTGGAACAAGGCCAGAATCACTTGCTTGACCCACATCGTCCAAGCTCTGTTTTGCGTGCGGACCATCAACCTGGCACAAATCGCGACGGCATTCCAAACAGATTGTAAAGAAGAGTCTGCTTATCGCAGGATATGCAGATTCTTTACTGACTTCTCATTTGACTTCAGTTGTATAGCCCCTTTCATCCTTAAATTGTTTCCCCTGGATCAGAAATGTACGCTCATCCTTGATCGGACGAACTGGAAGTGGGGCAAGACCCCGATTAACATATTGATGCTCTCAATCGCCTATAAAGGGATCAGCATCCCTTTTTTCTGGTCTGTATTAGACTTGGAAGGTAACTCATCCACACACGACCGAGTGTCGCTGCTCAAGCGCACTCTCAAAAAGTTTTCACCCGAGAAAATCGAAGCTTTTACTGCTGATCGAGAATTTATTGGCGAAGATTGGTTTCTTTTCTTGATAGACGCACGTATTCCATTCGTTATTCGTGTGAAGGGCTCGTATAAGATTTTCGAGCTAGACTCTGATGAATCGATTTCCATTCATCAAATCCTGAAACGCTATGGAAGAAGAAAAAAAGTCCTCAATGTCCCGGTAGAGCTATGGGGGCTGCAGCTGTATTTATCCTTTCGGAAAGGCAAAAAAGGTTCGAAAGAGCCCATGATTGTGGTTTCGAATCATGACTTTGAAGATGCGTTAGCGGTCTACAAAAGGCGATGGGAAATAGAGACGCTTTTTGGGTGTCTTAAAAGTCGCGGCTTTCGCATGGAGGATACTCATGTAACCGATCCAGATAAGATCGAGAAAATCCTCTTTGTCTTGGCTATCGCCTTCTGCTGGGCCTATAGAACGGGTGAAATCCAGTCCAAGATCACCCCCATTCGGAAGAAATCCCATGGGAGAAAGAGTAAAAGCAAATTTCGACTGGGACTGGATATAATTCGGAGGGCTCTCATGAATCTCGGGTCTAATATTAATGAAATCAAACAGATACTGTGGCCTTTAGCCTGCTTAGAAAGAGGAGGTTGTCATGTGTGAAATAATTTTTTGTCCAGTACAGAGCTAAATTTTTATACCCACGTTCCATAAAAAAGCTTCTTTTTTGGGGATATACACAAAAAGAAATACATGAGTTATTTAAAAATAATTTAGCTGGCTATGTTCTCGCTTTTAAAATTGTCCGTCTGAGTACTTTTAATCTTGCATCTCTTAAGTTTGCCTGTCGAAAGAATGTTCGGGATAACATTTATTATTACATGTATTTTGGCAAAAAACTTAAGCTTAAAAAGCTCTATTGCCAATTTCCCTTCCGCAGAGTCAGCCAATGGAAAAATTATGTTGTAAGAGGGCGCAAATGGAAGAAGGTGTACCACTGCAGTCAAAAAAGATATGGTTCCTTTATGCATAGAGCCGCTTTGATTGGGGCGGATGGTATCAAAAATAATGGGTGGTCGTTCACTCAGATTCTCGCAGTACTCGCAAGAATAAGAGGGCATATAGCTGAAACAGTAGGGCACGATTGTGCTTCATACTATGGACAAATCAGAACAAGTGAATGGGCAACCATTTTGCGTAAACCCTATTATGGATTGAATTCAAAGTTGGAACGGCTGACAACAAAAAGGATTCCCTACCTCAATTTTTCAAAAAAGGCCGATAATAAGATGTGCTGGATTTGGACCTATGGAAAAATTGGCCATAAAATCATTCCCCTTTCTCAAATTGAGTTTTCTGTCAAAGGAAGTTTTCTTGCGCCTTGGGAATACAATAAGAATTTTCTCCATCATACTCACTACAAATTCATACCGCTTATCATGGATCATGTTGAAACTTTATATGTGGAATCTCTGCAAATTGACAATCAGGAAAAGCTGCATCGTAAACTAGGGGAAATATTTTGGTGGATCTGTAAAGCCAAGCCATGGAAGCTGGGCGACCCTTCCATTGCAGAATTGTTGATTAAAAGTATCTACCTTTTTCACAACATTGAACCGCCTGCCTGGAAAAGGGAGATCATTCCCTGGGAGGCTGTGGAGGGGGAGCCCGACGTCGCTCAATTTGCCAAGCATTTCAAAATTCTAATTAAGCAACGATCGGAATGACTTTGTCTTTGTTTTTGAAGCTGACAACCTGCCTTGCAACAGCAGAGCAGAGCAGGTCTTCCGCCTTTTTCGTGAGGTGGAAAATTTTTTGACGGCGGACTTTAAGTGTCTGGTGGATCTGGTCGATGTTGCTCAAGCTAATCAATGGGTGTTTGTTCATGCCGGGATCGACGTTGCGCGGGACGCAGAGGTCGACAATAAGCTTAGGCGATATGATGTTGGGCATGAAACGGGAGGTGAGAAGGTGCCTTGGGGATTTTGTGCCGAATATGATCCAGTCAAAACGGTGCCATTGATGGAGCCTGTCCCAGGGTAAAAAAGATATGTTCAAGCGGTTTGCATGGAAAAGCCCGCGTTTTTCGGTTCTGTTGCAAAGTGTGATATTTTGAAGTCCTTTGTTTTTCAAAAAGGCTAGGATTTTGAGGTTGATCGCAGAAGCGCCGACAAAAAGAGCCCGGCTGCTATCGATTTTGTCAAAAAAATCCCGAGCGGTTTGCAGCAGGGAGTGTTCGAGGTCGGGCATCCCTCTGGAAGATTGAAAACGGCTGCGGATCAATTTCCCATTCTTAAGACCCTTTTGAAACAGATAGTGCAGATCTTTTGCTAAAGAGATTGCCTGGGTTGTCGCTTCATAGGCGGCCTTCACTTGCCCCTGAATCTCGGTTTCCCAAATAATTGCGCTGTCGAGTCCCGCCGTCACTCGGGAAAGATGATAAAAGCAGTCGATTCCGAAAAACGAGTAGAGGCGCTGTTCAAAATCTTCAGAGACCTCCTTGCGGATAATTGAAAGGATGGAGGAATGAGTCTCTGCAAGACTTTCTGAAGAGAAATAAATTTCCGTTCGATTGCAGGTGGAGAGGAGAACAAACTTCTCATCAGTTAGGATGTTTCTTCCAATTCCGAACCATTTTTGACAGGTTTTGGCTAAAAGTTCTCTGAGTCTTAGGCTGGCTTGCCTATGGTTAATCCCCACTACTCCGACGCGCATACTGTGTCCTCCAATACAAGAGTTATAGAAAAACTGGTAAAAAAGCGCAAATTCTAATAACATTTGCTCAAAGTTATGAATAAAAAATCCGGAATATTGCTCGTCAATTTGGGAACGCCCGATTCTCCCGACCGTAAAGATGTCTGGCGTTACCTGATTCAATTCCTTACAGACAGACGGGTCATCGATGTGCCTTTTGCTAAGCGGCATTTTCTTGTAAGAGGCCTTCTTGTCCCTTTGAGATACCTGAGCTCCGCAAAAAGTTATGCGCATATTTGGACTCGGGAAGGCTCCCCTTTGCTCGTTTATGGGAAAAGAGCCGCAAGTCTTCTGCAAGAAAAATTGGGAGAGTCTTTTGCCGTTAAATTGGCGATGCGCTATCAAAATCCCTCGATCGAGAAAGGACTCGGTGAATTGCAAGATGCCGATGTCTCGGAGATCATTGTGCTTCCCCTGTTCCCTCAATATGCCTCGGCTTCCACAGGCTCTGTCCATCAGGAAGTGATGAGGATCGCCTCAAAATGGCAGGCCGTGCCTAAGATGTCTTTCATTAACAGCTATCCCGCACAGACTAAAATGATTGAAACGTTTTGTCTGAACGCTGAAAAACATCCTTTGGATAGATATGATCATTTCCTTTTTAGTTTTCACGGCCTGCCGGAAAAACATCTTTTGAAAGCCGACCGCCACGGCCATTGTCTGCGGTCGGAGGACTGCTGCCTTAGCCTGACAGAAAAGAATCAGCATTGCTACTCGGCCCAATGCAGGGCAACAGCCGAGGCTTTAAGAAAACGTTTGAATCTGCCCGAAAATTTGACAACCGTTTGTTTTCAGTCCCGATTGGGACGGGATCCCTGGATCGAACCATTCACTTCCGATGTGCTGAGAAGGTTGGCTAAAGAAAATAAAAAGAGAGTCCTTGTCTTCTGTCCGGCTTTTGTCGCCGATTGTTTGGAAACGGTTTTTGAAATTTCCGTCGAATACCGCGAGGAGTTCATTGCCCTGGGAGGGGAGCGTCTTGATCTTGTGGAGAGTCTGAACGATCACCCTCTTTGGATTGAGGCCCTTGCGGATATGGTGTCAGCCGAATGCAGCAATCATCTGTCGGCGGAATCTCCTCCTTTTTCTTCAGATGAAAGTGTCCGCAAGGATGCCCTTTTACCAGTCTCTTGAAAATATCCCAGGCAGGTGTATTTTTATTCTTTTGATTCCACCCTTTGGCAAAATGATAAAGTGGGGAAAGATAAAACCCTCTGCTGCCAAGCTGTTTAGAATTGTTTTCATAGCAGGAAGGTTCCTCGGCGATGAGAACTCCATTTTTTTTGATAAACCTGAGGATTCCACTGCATTGTTCGTAGCGGGAAATACTTATATAGCTAATATATAGTTTGTTGTAGTTTTTTAGCTGTACCGAGGGGTGTCGATTGATCACAACCTGCTGTAAAAGAGTGAATTTCTTCGCCAGTGATGGGTCTTTGATCAGATAGCACCATTTTTTTGAAGTTAATCGCATGCTAAAAAGGTTTTGAGATTCTAACTGGCTCATTATCATTAACATAATTTCATTTGGTAAATAATCTAAATAATTTATTGAATGACCTGATTTCAGCTTTGTAATTATGTTATAATAAAGTGAACGAATTATATTCATATCATAACTTTATATTTGCTTTAAAAATTAAAGGCAAGAAAATATGGATGTTCCCGACCGTGAACTTGGCGGACTCATTGGAAAGAGGGTGATTCCTGAGCAACTATCTTTTAGTGCTGCAGGGGGGCGGCCTTCAAGTGTCGGTGAGCTCGAAGATGCGGTCAAAGGGCTGGGCGAATGGACCTATGAAGCGAAGGTGAATGCGGTCGAACTCTTTAAAAACAGCTTAGTCAATAAAATTTTCAGCGGCTTTATATCCAAATCAAGAAGTTTGCAAGAGGATCTTGATTTAAGCGGGGTGTTGGATTCCGGTGATTTGGAAGATTTAAAGATTCTCAAAGAGCAGCTCAGAGATGCGATACAGAATCAGTATCCCGAACTTCACCTCGACCATCCGATTTATCATATGATTGAGCTTTTAAGTCTAAGCCCCAAGAAATTGTTGCTGTCGCTCTGCCAAAATCGGGCTCAGTCACTTCATTCGGAATCGATAGAAGAAAGCATCCTTGCTGTGGACGGGTACGGCAAATTATCTGCCAACCAGCTTTTTTGGACAAAAGTTGTCTCTGGACTGCCGGAGAGTCAAATAGAAACTGTTTTAGCTGTGCCAGGAGGGCAAAAAATCCGGATTTTTATAAAAGATGCAGCAGAGGGCCAAGCTCTTATTAAGAGGCGTTTCACGGATCTTTTGCCGATGATTTCCCATGTTCTTCTGACGGGGCAAAAAGTGAATTTTGATCTAAACGGCATTGAATTACAAACGATAGAGGAAGAGGGTTTGCCAAGTCAAAAACCCCTATCGTCTATGATTGCCGCTGCTGAAGAGGTCAAAAAAGGAGAGATGAATTTTCGCTCGGCCTATCTGATCAGGAAACTCACCGGTGCTTATGGCAGCAGAAAGTCTTTTTCTCAATGGGGGAGAAAAATCGCCTCCATACGGCCTGTTTCAGACAGCACGATGAAAAAATTGGAAGAGATGTATCGAGAAAATAAAAAGGATTTTCGAAAAGCATTCGAAAAATGGATGAAGTGCGGTGAAAGTTGCCGTAAACACATATTGAAATCTTTATCGGAAACCGGAAAGCTTCCTCAAGACAGCAAGAGTGTGCAAGAGCAATTCGAAACGGATTTTACTCAGATGCTTGAATTGATTTTTCAAAATTATAGCCAAGGCTATTATTCAGAGCCGAATCAGCCTGGTGAAAATTCACTGTACCAGGACTTAATGGGCATGAAAGAAGATATTGTCGAGGGCAATCTTCAGCGTTTGACAGATTCTTTCGACTTGATGGGTTTGGATCCGGATACATTCTACAGACTTTATCCTGAAAGAAGAAATTTTTCAGACGCCGGTTCAAGAATGATTGCGAGGGCGGGTTGGTACAGAAACGAAAGTTGGATGAAAGAGGGGCCCGGTCCCTACCTTGCAAAGCGGCATTATCAGGAAATGGAGCATGGTTCACAAGGAGTTTTTTTGCTTGGTTCGGCGTATTGGGAGAGCGAAGTCAACAAGGAAAAAAAAGCTTATTTTCTAAACGGAAACTGTTTTTTGGGAATGGCAAAATACTCCAAGTTAGAGAAACAGTGGATCTCTGCCAAAGAAACGGTCATTCCTGTCGATATCGGGCATCTGCCTATCGACAATCGAAAGAAAATTGAAGTTTTTTTCGAAACTTTGAAAAATGTCTGCCTTGCGAAAAATGCCGATCCAAAAGGCGAATTTGCCAAAGAGCGGGATCTGTTCAATGAAAAAGAAATCGACGTACTAGCCGAGTATCTTCTGTCTTTTAAGGATGTCGCCGAATTGGCTATGGCCAAGGTTAGGTATTCGATAAATTTCCCGGATGTCAAGATTCCCGGTGTCAGGGAAATTTACTGATAGCCTGATGGCTGCCCAAACTTGTTTGATTTTTCAGAAGCTAATCTTCTTTATTACAGTGATATTTAAAAAACATATCGGCTAGGTTTTGGATTAACGGATCATCCCTCGTTTTAAGGGCGTTGATTTTTTTAGCGAGATCTGCGGCAACTAAAGTGTGTGTTTTTTGACTTAAATCCATTTCTATTTTGTTGAAAAACTGAAGTAACGTATTGGAATCAAGAATAGAACCTTTCCACTTTTTAACATTGTCATCCTCATCAAACTCTTGGGGAGTTACTTGTAATGCTACACCTGCATTTGGGATATAGATAACTCCGTAATGTTTGAGGCGGGTGCTGTAACATGCGCTATGTCCATAAGTATCTACCTTGGCCGTTTTTGTGTGTGTATAAAGATAAGCATCGGTTTTTTTACAAGAGCATGTATTGGGTGTTTCAAGAGAGCATATCAACATCCTAATCCTCCTTTTTAAGTGCCACAATTCCATAATAAACAATATAAAGCAAGTTTCAGAGAAATTTTTTAAGGTCTTCCCCTGACCATGTGTCGGGATTGTTGTCCGACCCATAGGAGAACTTTTTAGGAACGGGCTTCCCTTTGTATCTTTGGCGGGCAACCCGTTCTTCCAAAGTGCGGTCGTGGACAGGGGGCAGCAGTGTGAAGTGGCCGCTGTGTTCAAAGGTAAAATCGGCTTCTTCAGAGCTGATTAAAAGTTCATGGAGTTTTTCACCCTCGCGAATTCCGATCACTTCGGTTTTGATTTCTGGAGAGAGGGCCTTTACAAGGTCGATGGTTTTTGCGCTGGCAATTTTCGGGACGAAAATTTCCTCCCCCCGCATGATGTCTTGGCAGCGGGACACAAAACCCACCGCATCTTCCAGAGGAATCCAAAAACGGGTCATCTCCGGGTCGGTGATGGGCAGGGACTTGGCCCCGTTTTGAATCATCTTCTTCCATAAGGGGATAATGCTTCCGCGGCTTCCCAAAACATTTCCGTAGCGAACAACGCTGAATTTTGGCATTTGCTGATCGCCGACATAAGCGTTTGCCGCAATCATCAATTTATCCGAACAGAGCTTGGTGGCGCCGTAAAGATTGACAGGGTTGACCGATTTATCGGTCGACAAGGCAATAACCTTTTCAACTTTCCGGTCAATGGCCGCTTCAATGATGTGCATAGCCCCCATGATATTTGTCTGAATGAACTCCGAGGGATTGTATTCGGCCGCCGGCACCTGCTTAAGCGCTGCTGCGTGTATGACAATGTCAACGTCGCGGAAGGCAAGCTTCAGGCGTTTAAAGTCCCTTATACTGCCCAAAAAATAACGGATTTTTTTGTGGTTGAAAATGGAATCGGCCTGTTTCATTTCCCACTGTTTCCACTCGTCTCTGCTGAATATGATCACTTTGGAGCAGTCGTCTTCTTCTAGCAGTTTTTTGGCCATAGCCTTGCCGAAAGTTCCGGTTCCTCCGGTTATCAGCACAGATTTGCTTTTGAACGGCGAGTTTCCCATATCCCATAAGATACATGAGTGAGTTATTTTAGTCTTGACTGATGGGGGCAATGGATTGTTTTAGCTCGTCCCAGCCTCGGCCAATAAGTTCTATCAACTCTTTGAGATCTTCCGAATCCCACTGATCCTCAAGGTTATAAAGGGGAGAGTGTTCGGTGTGGAGGGTTTCGGCCCTGTCGGCAAGTTGATTGATCAGAGATGACATATCCTCTTTTGAGTGGGATTGTTTGAAGGCTTTAAGAGATTGGGCGATCGAGTCCTGAGTGTCTGAAAAGATTTTTTTGATGTGCTCTTTGGACTGTTTGCCTTGCTCGGCAGATTTAAGTTCAGCGCCGATGCGGTTTCTTGTATTGACGACCTCGCTCCAGAGGCGCGCGCGCATAATATCGACATCTGAGGACAAGCGGGTTAGCTTTTTCCCTTGATTTTTTAGGTTTTTATCACTAAAATCTTTGTTAGCATGGAGTTCCATATTCACTCCTTTATTACTATTATAATAAACCCTGTCAATTATGGCCAAAAAGTACGACGAATCGGCAGTTCAAACCCTTGATGCTCTTGAACATATAAGGCTTCGCTCCGGCATGTATATCGGCCGTCTGGGCGACGGCTCCCATCAGGATGACGGAATTTATGTCATGCTGAAGGAAATCATCGACAACAGCGTCGACGAATACATCATGAATCACGGCAAGAAGGTCGAGGTTGCCATCGATTATAAAGAGGGCAAGGTCTCGGTAAGGGACTATGGGAGGGGGATTCCCCTTGGAAAAGCGATCGAGTGCGTCAGTCAGATCAATACCGGCGCCAAATACAATGACGACGTTTTCCAGTTTTCCGTCGGTTTAAACGGAGTGGGAACCAAAGCCGTAAATGCCCTCTCCGAGAAATTCATTCTGAAAAGTTTTCGCGACGGAAAAATGATCGAAGCGGAGTTCAGCAGGGGAAAGTTGAAAAAGCAGAAGAAGAGCGGGACGAAAGAAAAAAACGGAACTTATATTGAGTTTATCCCCGATTCGGAGATTTTTAAAAAAGTTTGTTTTGAAGAAGAATTTGTTCATAAGCGGCTCTGGAACTACGCTTACCTGAACAAAGGACTTGCCCTCAAGCACAATGGGAGCACCTTTATCTCCGAAAACGGACTCCTGGATCTTTTGAATTCCGAGGTGGGCGAGGACGACAAACTTTACGAGCCGCTTCACTACGCCGGGGCGCTTCTGGAATTCGCGTTTCTTCATACGCAAAGCTACGGAGAGACCTACTTCTCCTATGTCAACGGGCAGTATACATCCGACGGGGGCACGCACCTGTCGGCTTTTCGCGAGGGCATCCTGAAGGGAGTCAATGCCTATGCGAAAAAGAATTTCCAGGGTGTCGATGTTCGGGAAGGGATTGTAGGAACGGTTCTCGTGAAGCTCAAAGATCCGATTTTCGAGTCGCAAACAAAAAATAAATTGGGCAATACCGAAATCCGAAGCGATATCGTCCAGGAAGTGAAAGAAGCGGTTGCCAACCTGCTCTATAAGCATCCGGAATCGGCAAAAAAACTGATTGAACGGATCGCTTTTAACGAAAAGCTCCGCCGGGAGCTTTCCGCCGTCAAGAAGGAAGCTAAAGAAAAGCAAAAGAAAATTTCCTTCAAAATTCCCAAACTGCGAGACAGCAAATATCACTTTAATGACAAGTCGAAGTTCAGCGGGCAAACGATGATTTTCTTGACAGAGGGGGATTCGGCGAGCGCCTCCATCGTCGCTGCAAGAGACCCCATGACCCAGGCGGTGTTTTCCCTAAGGGGAAAACCTCTCAATGTCTTCGGAATGAAAATGGATCAGCTCTATAAAAATGAAGAGATGTTCAATCTTATGAGCGCGTTAAATATCGAAGACGACCTGGAAAATTTACGCTACAACAAAGTGGTGCTTGCCACGGACGCCGATGTTGACGGTATGCACATACGCAATCTTCTGATGACCTTTTTTCTCACTTATTTTGAAAGCCTTGTTTTAAATGGTCATCTCTATATTTTTGAAACCCCGCTTTTTAAGGTGCGAAACAAAAAAGAAACACTCTATTGCTACACAGAAAAAGAGAAAGAAAAAGCAGTGCAAAAACTGGGAAGAGGGGTGGAAGTGACCAGGTTCAAAGGACTTGGCGAAATCTCGCCTGGAGAATTCAAACAGTTTCTTGGACCCGGCATGCGGATTAGTCCTGTCACTGTGAACCATTTTTCCGATATCAAACCTACACTGCAGTTTTATATGGGAAAAAATACTCCCGAACGAAAACAATTTATTATGAACAATCTGATCCATGAACAAGAAGAACTCTGATTTAAAATACCTGATGGAGGATCACTATGTGCGCTATGCGTCTTATGTGATTCTCGATCGCGCGATTCCCGATATCATCGACGGCTTAAAACCGGTGCAAAGGCGTATTCTTCATACATTATGGACGATGAATGACGGCAGGTTTCACAAAGTAGCCAATGCTGTGGGACAGACGATGGCCTTCCATCCTCATGGCGACGCCCCCATTACCGACGCTCTTGTCCATCTCGCGAATAAAGGGTATCTTCTCGATGAGCAGGGGAACTTCGGAAACATCTATACGGGAGATCCCGCCGCCGCTTCCCGATATATCGAAACACGCCTGTCTGCTCTTGCCCTGGAGACCATGTTCAATCCGGAGCTGACGGAAATGATTCCCTCTTATGACGGTCGGAAAAAAGAGCCTGTGTCGCTGCCGGCGAAAATACCTCTTCTTTTAATGCAGGGGGCAGAGGGCATTGCAGTCGGGATGTCGACACGCATCCTCCCGCATAATTTTACCGAGCTTTTGGAAGCCGAGATCGCGATTTTAGAAGGAGAAGAGCATACCATTTTCCCCGATTTTCCGACCGGCGGCATTATGGACGCCTCGGACTATAATAAAGGAAAGGGGAAAATCAAACTCAGGGCGAAAATTGAAGTTCGCGATCCCAAAACGCTTGTCATCACCGAGATTTGCCATGGTACGACTACCGAATCTCTGATTCGTTCGATTGATGAGGCGGCCAAGAGGGGAAAGATCAAAATCGATTCCATCAACGACTATACGGCAGAACATGTCGAGATTGAAATCAAACTTCCGAGAGGCCAGTACGCAAAAGAACTTATCGACGCGCTGTATGCCTTTACCGATTGCCAAGTGTCGCTGAGCTCTCAAATGACTGTCATCAAAGAGGGCTTTCCCATCGAGACCGATGTTCATGAAATTCTCGCTTGCAACGCGGGCCAGTTGAAAGTGGTTTTGAAGCGGGAGCTGGAGATTGAACGGGACAAATTGAAGGAAAAAATATTTGAAAAAACTCTTGAGCGGATCTTCATTGAAAATCGTATGTATAAGCTGATCGAAGAGCTTAAATCCTATGAGAAGATCCACGACGCTATTGAAAATGCTTTGAAGCCTTATCATAAAAAACTCAGCCGCATCCCCGAATACGAGGATAGAGAGCGTTTGCTGTCGATTCCCATTAGACGAATTTCCCGATATGATTTTGAAAGGAATCAAGATGATATCAAAGCTTGCGAAGAGCAGCTCGAGAAAGTCGAAAAGGATTTGAAGCGGATCAAGCAGGTTGCTGTCCGCTATATCAAAGAGCTGATCAAAAAATTCGGCAAAGATTTTCCTCGAAAAACGCTTTTAGGGGAAATCGAGTCGCTCGATCGAAAAGCCATCGAGACCGTCAATCTCACCGTGGGCTACGATCCCAAACAGGGATTTTTAGGAACCAAAGTGAAAACGGAAAATACTTTTGAATGTACCAATTTCGACAAAATCCTGGTGATTTTTGACGACGGAACTTACAAAGTAATCAATGTTCCTGAAAAACAGTTCATGCATACCGGCAGCAAGAAAGCGGCCTATGTCGGCATTGCCGATAAGAAAACTGTATTCAATGCCGTCTACAGCGATCAGAAGAAGGTGTGCTTTGCCAAGCGCTTTGTCGTGAAAAAATTTATCCTGGATAAGGAGTACTGTTTATTCGACACCGGCTCCCATCTCGAATACCTCTCGACGAATCCAAAAATTGCGCTGACTTTGAAGCTTGTTCCCAAGCCCAAACAAAAAATTTCCGCAATCGACTTTGATTTTAAGGATGTCATGATCAAAGGTGTTTCTGCAAAAGGGATCCGCATGACTCCAAGACCTGTAAAAAAGGTGGTCTCTCAGGACAAAAAATCGCTAAAAGAAGACTCGCAACTCCATCTTTTCTAATTATGAACGAAGATGCCCGGAAGGCGCTTTGCAGCGCATTGAAAATGCTTTCGATCAAATCCAGGCACTCTTCCGAAATTGAAGGCAAGCTTGTGGAGCTTGGCTATGATGAATCCGTCATTCAGACTGTGATTCAAGAGCTTGCCAAGCTTGGATATATCGATGATAAAGATTGGATTGAGTGTTTTGTCAGGAGCCAAACGGCCAAAAAATTCGGCCGCCACGCCATTTTGCAAAAGCTTTTCCTAAAAGGGATTCCCAAAGAGCAGATCCTTCCCGTTGTTGATAAGCATCAATCGGAAGAGCAACAAAAAGAGCTCATAGCATCGCTTTTAAGAACCCGCTACCATTTGAAGGATTTGGACGATTTTAGGCAAAAGCAGCAGGTGGCCGCAGGCCTTGCCCGCAGGGGTTTTAGCTTTTCTTTGATCCAGCAAGTCCTTAGCAACGGGAAATGCTAAAATTTTGGGGGCTTAGAGCTTATCTTGTGAAACTATAAAGGATTTGGTATAATATTAATATAAAGAGATAATTTAGTTTAATTTAATAGAGGTTCTAATTATGGCTCAAGCAGAACCCGCTCCAAATGTGGAGCAGACTCAGCAGGCGGCAGAAGCTGGCTCGGCAAGTCAAAGCAAAGGGCAGGCAGAAGGTAATTTTTCAGCGGCAACAACAGTGAGCTCGGTAGGAGAGCTGAGGTCCAAAGCTCCTGAGTTTTGGAAAGCTTTTCAAGAGGGCATTGCGCTGAATATTATCCGAGAACAGCAAAAACACAACGTACGAATGAAAGAACTTAACAGAAAAGGCCGGGAACAATCCAAATGATGCCTCAAGTCGAGCTTTTTATCGGTTTTAAAATCACTGAAGAGTTTGCTCTTAAACTGATTCAAATTCCCGCAGGCATGCGGGATTTGTATATCCAGAAAAATCCCAATTATTTAACGGAAATCCAGTTTGAGAATGTCCATTTTCTGGGAAAAAAATGCGGTGAATTGATGGATATCGACTCCTTGGAGCTTGCGGAAAAAAATATCTACAGCCTTCTTGGCAAGCTCATCCCAGGATACCCTTATGACCAAAACCCTTTAACTATTTTTTCCGTTTCATGTCAGTCATTATCGTAACTTTTCAGGAGGAGGGGGAGCGTCTGGACAAACTTTTAGCCAAAAGGTTTGAAGACAGGCACTCGCGAGCTTATTTTCAATATCTCATTGAAGAGCATCTGGTCTCGCTCAATGGCCTTCCGGTCAAAAAGCGGGTCAAACCCAGGGAAGGGGATGAAATTGAAATCCATTTTATGATGACCCCTCAGATCGACGTCAGACCTCAGCCGATCGACCTCGACATTCTCTATGAGGACGATGATATCCTTCTTATCAATAAGCCTCCCGGGATGGTTGTCCATCCCGCTCCCGGAAATTGGGAGGGGACTTTTGTCAATGCCCTCCTCTTTCATTGCAGGGGGCTTGCCGTAAGCCCCGATGATGTGAGGCCGGGGATTGTCCATCGCCTCGATAAAGAGACCTCCGGCGTCCTGATAGCCGCTAAAAATCTTCAAAGTCAGCAAAATCTAATTGAACAGTTTTCCGGCCGCGATGTTAAAAAGCGTTATTTGGCGGTATGCGTCGGCAAACCGGGGCAGGGGACGATTTCAGCGCCTATTGGGCGCCACCCTGTCGATCGCAAGAAAATGGCCGTCAGAGGCACAGGAAAACCCGCTGAGAGCCAATACAAGACCCTCGCCTATAATGAACGGCTGAGCCTGGTAGAGATTATCCCTGTGACCGGCAGGACCCATCAGATTCGGGTTCATATGAAGCACCTGGGATGTCCTGTTTTAGGCGATTCTGTCTATGGCAGCCCCTCCCTTAACGAGAAACTAAAGGCTAAACGGCAGCTCCTCCACGCTAAAGAGCTGTCTCTTCGCCATCCTGCAGATGGCAAACACTTGACAATCAATGCCCCGATACCGCAAGATATGGAGAGATTTATTTCCCAAATTGAAACGGCATGAGACTATTGATACAGAGAGTCGCAGGAGCGAAAGTTGAGGTGGAAGGAGAAACAGTCGGTCAAATAGACGCCGGCCTGCTTGCTTTTTTGGGAGTTCACAAGGGGGATTCTGCAAAGCAGGTTCCCTGCCTGGCAGGCAAGCTGTGCAGCCTTCGGATTTTTCGCGATGAAAACGATAAAATGAATTTAAGCGTCAAAGATATTGGAGGACAAATTCTTGTCGTGAGTCAGTTCACTCTTTATGGAGATTGCAGCCGCGGGCGGCGCCCGTCTTTTGCCCGCGCTCTTGGAGGCGATGAGGCCGGAAAGATTTATGATCGCTTTGTGGACGAAGTCAATAGCGAGATGGGGAGTGTCCAAACGGGAGTTTTTGGCGCCGATATGCAAGTCTCCCTCGTTAACGACGGCCCTGTGACCTTTCTCATTGAGATTTAAAATTTTTAATGGATATTTTATTCAAAAATGACTATACCAAGGAAAAGGAAAGAGGTTTTTTTCCTGACTAAACTGAAATCAAACTCAACCTGTATGAGGAACGAAAAATGAAAGAATTTGTGGCTTATATCGTCAAGAATTTAGTCGACCATCCCGAAAAAGTCAAAATTAACGAAATCGGGGGAACGCAGACACTGATTATTGAGCTTTCCGTTGAAAAGTCCGACATTGGTAAGATCATCGGAAAAAAGGGAAAAACCATCAATGCCATCCGCACCCTCTTGATGTCGGTTGCCAGCCGCAACGGCATCAGAGTCAATCTTGAGATAATCGAAGAAGACGGCACACGAGTCGAGTAAATCAAATCATTGGCGTAAAGTTAACTTTACGCCTTTTGTATTTTCCAGAGAAATCGGACGTGACTGATCTTACATCGAATGCTCGAATCAATTTATCGATAGAATGAAAAAATCTTTGAACTTGAATCGGTGTTGTTGCATAAATCACCATTGATTTGAGTCTAAATAATGCAGGCGATGAGATCGCCTGCATTATAAATCAACATTAGAAATCCCAGACAGCCTGGGCGCTCACGACATCAACGTATTGATCCCATTTTCCTTTAAGCGCTCCTTTAAAGAGGAGTTCTTGATTGTCTGGAAGCAGAGGGTTTGTGTTGAAACCTGTAGTGTCAATTCTTGCGGTACGAGTAATTATATGCGCATAGCCAATATCAACCCTTAGGCAATTATTCAAGCAATATCCTCCTCCAACTGCTAACCAATACCGGTCTTGGTCAGGAAGTCTGGGAGTTCTTAACCGTGCATTTGGAGTTGGGCTTTGATCCCAGGCAAAACCGGCTCTTAAGCTTGTGCGCTCGTTATAGAAATAGGTGGCGCCTAAAGCTGCACGCCAGCTGTTTTTCCATTTTAAAGTGGTGGTAATTTCCTCAGGTTCTCCTTGGGTTTTGAGTACGAGGGCGGGAAGAAGTTCCCAGTGTGTCCAGGAAACGTCTGCCATCACAGCAAAACAGTTGTTTAAATAGTGGAATGCACTCAATGTAACCAAGTCGGGCAAATTAATGATTGCTTCGGCATCGGTGTTTTCAAATTGACCTGCTTGACGCAAAAGCGCTGGGACATTAGCATACTCAATTTTGCCGCGTAAATGTTGCCTCACTTGAGAGCGGTAACTCAAGCCCACTCGGGTACACGATGTTATATCCCAAAGAAGACCGACGTTTCCACCCCATCCCCAGCTGTCTCCGGTAAGCTTGGCATTACCGTCTGCGCCTTGCGGAACGCCAATGTTCGGATTTTGTGTTAATGCAAAGAGAATCGAGCCAAAGTCAACGGCGTTTGTCAGCTTCGCATGAAAATACATGGCGCTAAAGCCGGCTCCAATGCTCAGGCAATCGTTAATGCGATAGGCAATTGTTGGGTTAATATTGATAGACAAGATCTCAGATTTAAGAGCATAATATCGTCCTACCCAATCACCGTCATATACTGTCGCAAGTCCAAAGGGCGTGTTCACGCCAATGCCGTAAAAAATGCGATTGTTGCAGTTTGACACGGCATATAGGTTCCCAACAGGGGCAAATTTTCCTGCATCGCCGCCATCTCCCCCTCTCATAGGGGTGTTTGGAGACAAATACGGGTACGCCTCTTCGTTGTGGTATTTTGAGGAGGGTATAACGAAGTGGAACCCAGCAACTCCCTGATTTTCACAGATTTTAGTGATTCCTGCTGGGTTAAAATAAAGAATGGATGCGTCATAGGCAGACGTTCCTGCGCCGGCGTATGCGTTTCCCATAGCGCTTACGCTCTCTTCAATAAGCGCAAATCCCGATGCGGATGCATGGCTGTAAAGTAGCGCCGATAAAAGAAATCCGATTTTAAATGTCCATTTTTTAATCGTCATTTTGGTTTCTCCTAGTTGTGTGAAGTAAAATAAACTTTTATACAAAAAAATATATTTTTTCAACAAAGAAAACGTCTTGAATTGAATTTTTTTGTTACAGTCTTAAGAGGCAAATAGCAGGCTATGTTCAGAAAAAAATAAAAAAACCGAACGTTCAGATATTACTATAAAAACGTCTGGAAATGCGGACTGAGCAGGATTCGAACCTGCGACCGTCCGCTTAGAAGGCGGATGCTCTATCCTCTGAGCTATCAGTCCGTAAGATAGAAGAGCTTCATTTTACCCTCAAGGGAAGCTAAATTTCAAGCTGAAAATTCTTCTTTGAGATATGATAGATTTTTAAGAAACAGGATTCGTCGATGGAGAATTTGAAAATTCAAGATTTTACAATAGGGGAAGGATCGTCTCTCGCTGTGATCTCGGGGCCGTGCGTCATCGAGGGAGAAGAGGAGTGCTACAGCGCGGCCGCTTGTCTTAAGGGGATTTTTGACGGAAGCGGGGTGAATTTGATTTTTAAAGCCAGCTATGACAAGGCCAACCGCTCGTCGATCGGTTCTTATCGAGGTCCTGGTCTGGAAGAGGGGCTTAGGATTTTGGGAAGAATTAAAAATGAGCTCGGCCTTCCGATTGTTACGGATGTGCATACACCGGCCGAGGCAGAAGCGGCAGCCCAGGTTTGCGATATGCTGCAAATTCCAGCATTCCTTTGCCGGCAGACAGACCTAATTGTAGCGGCAGCAAAAACAAATAGGCCGTTGCAAATCAAAAAAGGGCAGTTTATGTCTCCCTGGGATATGAAAAACGCGGCCGATAAAGCGGCGAGCCAAAACAATCGGCAAATTATGCTGACCGACAGGGGCACAACATTCGGCTATAACAATCTGATCAGCGATATGCGGTCGATCCCAATTATGCAGCAGTTGGGTTTTCCCGTCTGTTTTGATGCGACCCACTCCGTTCAGCTGCCGGGAGGGCAAGGGGGTAGTTCGGGCGGTCAGAGAGAGTTTATTTTGACCTTGGCAAGAGCTGCGCTCGCTTCCGGGGCCAATGCCTTGTTTATGGAATCCCATCCCGATCCCGAAAAGGGATTAAGCGACGCAGCTTCGATGCTGTCATTTGAACAATTGGAGCTGGCTCTCCCAAAGCTTCGCCGCCTCCATGAAAGAGTCCAAGAGGATTGGTTTTGATTCGGCCCTATGCTTTTGCTATTTTTGCTTCTCTTTTTGGCGCGCTCCTTCTTTTCATAGGCATTTCTGTTATTCCCACTGAATCTTCTCGAAACCGCTATAGGTGGCTGATTCAACAAACAAAAGAAGAGACTGTAGAGGCTGCGACGCATAAGCAAAACCGCCAGGGCGTAAGAAAGGATCTTTTCGTCTCCCATCCGGATCATAGACTGCAGGCAGTGCTGACTTGTCCGGTTTCCGAGCTGACTTTGACGTGCGACAAAGGCGAGGCCGAAGTTGTCGAAAACCTCAAAAAATTTCAGTGCCTGATGCAAGAAGAGTTGTACCGTGTCGATTCCGAGGGAGGGAAGATACCTTTAAGTATTACGGGAAAACCGATGCAGATTGTCCGGGATTTCAACGCCCTTTCCGGCCAGTTTTACTATCAGAGGCAAAAATTGATGGCTGAAAGGGTTTTTGTCTCCCGCTATATCATTCCGGGGCACAGTTTTCCGGAATTGATCAAGAATGCTCAGCCGACAATGAAAGGAGTAGCCGGAAGAACGGAGCTGAACTTTGGAAACGGATTTAAATTTAAGGCTGAAAATTTAAAAGCCACCTTTTTTTATCAAAACGAGATGTAATGAAATATTTTTTCTTGGTTTTTATTCTCTTTTCATCCCTTTCTGCGGATATGGCATCATTTACAGTGGATGCCAAAGAAATGGAGTACGACGATAAGACGCAAATGCTTAAGGCGCGCGATGTCGTCATTACTTTCAAAAATGGATCCAAGCTGTCAAGCCGGTCGGCTATGCTTGACTTCGAATCCATGAAAGGGCTCATGTCGAGCGGCACTGGCGGCGAGCTTGTCGTCTATACCGGATTTTTCAAAAGCGATGGCAAGGCTAATCATCCTGTTGTTGTCAAAGGACGGAAAATGACAATCGAAATCTCCCAAAACAAAGAGGACCCTTCGCTCGAAATCATTCAGGTAACAGCGGAGCAGGACGTTGAGATCAATTACGATTATGACTACACTGCCTATGGCGATTTGGCAACGTTTGTCAATGAGAAAACAGAAAATCGGGATTTTTTGGAGGCAACATCATCAGGGGTGCTTTCATTAGAAGGCGGCGTGTGCCGCATCGAACATCGAAACGGCGATATTATCGAAGCTGCCGGAATGTGGTTCCACCCGAAAGAAAATTTTATAGAAGGCCGGCAAGTGTCGGCTACCTTGACATCTCTCGGGCGATTTAGAGAGGTTGAGTTAAGGGCCGATGAGATGCACTGGGCTCCCAAAGAAGGTTATCTCTGTCTTCGCGGAGAATCGGATATTGTCGATCGGGAACTAGGCAGCATCAGCAATGTGGGGACGATGGAATGTTATCAGGATCAGTCATCCGGCAAGACATCTATTCGAAAGGTTGTCGCCGTCGGAAAGACCCGTATCATTCATCTCGACCATCAGCATATCATCGGATGCCTTGGCGAATTGATCCTTGACAACGAAAATGAAATTCTGACAATGAAAAGTCCCGGCAATAGACAGCAAGACCTGTCTCAGCAGGCGTTTTACGAAGACAGGATGGGGAAAATTTTCGCCGATGAATTTACAATCAAGTATCATTTTCTCGAAGGGGCTATCCAGCCGCATGAAGTGATCATCGACGGCCGCGTCCGCATGCATAACCGTTATGTTTCCGATCCGGCGGTCCGCTCGTTTCTTGAGCAGTATGCCCTTGCAGACAAAGTTAAGTACAGCCCGAAAACAAAAGAGATGTATTGCACGGCTGCGAAAGGTAAACGTGTCCTATATTACGATAAGACCCAAGGAATCCAGCTCAGCGCTCCCGGTCTGTTTGTTCATCGCAGACCCGATGAAGAGCTCGAAGTGCGGGGCAGAGGCAACGTTCGTTTAAAATTCACTCACAACGAAATCGACCTGATCGAACAATATTTTCCTTTTCTCTTTTAACCGTGATTGTGACCTAATCTGTAGCGCCCAGCCTCAGATTAGGTCACAATCACGGTTTAAATCTTTCTTCCCAAAAAAAAGCAATTCGTGTAAAAACGTTTGTTAACTTGAGAAAAAAAAATGAATCAAACAGTTGGGAGGTATCTATGGATGCGCCAAATAAGGTAAGAAATGACATACACAGTCAACTTAGTGATTGGTCCAGCTCTGAGGCTTCATCATCAAATAGACTTGTTGCCGTAAAAAAAGCACGTAGCAATTTGAAGTTAGGAGATCCTGTATATGAATATCCCGGCTCAAGACCAAGGCCAACACAAGCTGAAGAGTACAAGGAAAAACCCTCGCCAATTGAAAGTGAAGAAGAATCCTCGCCAAGGCAATGTAAAGAAAAGCAATCATCTAAGGACTCGTCACGCAAAAAATCAAGGAAAATACTTAAGTCGATTTCCAAGTCTGCCGGAGATGTTTTTGACTTTTTTAGCCGGGATACTTTATCTCCAAGAGGCTCCAAAGGGGGCCGCCTATCGCGATCAAGTTCCAAAAAATTCAAACGAAGCACCTCTGTTCCCAAGAACCTTTTAAAAGAAAATAGCGACTTTGATAAACAGTTAAAATTATTGCAGGCATCCCAAAGAGTCAGTTTGAAAAAGTTTTCTTTGGAATTTATTGAAGGGGAAATTTGGGACGCCGTGAAAAATGGATATAACGGAGAAAAGAGTTTCATTGCATGTATGAGTGAATTATATGGCGCCAGAAGCAACAGTAGCAGAAATAAAGCTCCGAGTGTTGCCCAGGCAAGAGTTGAAGAAATGATAAGAGATGTGCAGTGTGATAAAGGATCGCTGAAATTTAAAGAATATACGTTAAATTATTTTAAATTAATTCAGGATGTGTTGGAAAATATTTCCTTCAAAGGAAAATACGAAATCTGGAAAGACGACTTTTTGCAAGTCATATCGCAAATAGTAAAAGAATATAGCGGATCATCTCATGATGGAGATGAAAAAACAGGATTGCAGCAACTTCTTGAGCGAGTTCATGCCGAGGTCGAAGCTATGGGCCCTAAAGAACAGGAGATGATTCATTCTGTTTTTGGAGGCGCCGAAAATTTTGAAAACATGCTGGCGTACTTAGACGAACAAAAGTTGAATTTCTTGATCGGCACAATCCACCAAAAATCAAAAGATTTGGCTGAAGGGACAAAAAGTTTGGAGAAGTTAAATTCTTATGAATTGCAGCTGAAAAAAATCCTTCCCGCAAACGGGAAGGAGCTGTGGGAAATAGTTGACAAATCCATTAAAAGATCGTTATTTGTTGATAAACAACCTCTGATAGAAGAATTTAAAATTAACAGTGAAGAAATTGAGATCCCTCAAGGCAATCTTCAGGATGAATCCAGTTTTTATCAATTTATCATTCAAGAACTTTTTCAGGCAGGATGGGAAAGTAGCCGCCAAGAAAAGTGTGCCGAAGAAGAAACAACAAATTTACTTGCCAAAAGTAAAGATATTAAGGCTTCTTCAGTGTTTCCGATATTGAGAAATTTTTCCATCAATACAAGATTGGAAGATTTTCAGCTATTTCAGAATAGGTGGCCTAGCATTAACCAATTTATGAAGGAAGAGTCCAGTCATAAAAAAGGCAGGTTTTTAAGTCGATCATCAAAAAAAGGATCCAAACGAAACTTGAATTTGTATCGAAGAACTTTGCAAGGGCCTGCGTATGGACAGACTGCTTGCAAACAATCAAATGAGCAGGAATATTTGGATTGTAAAATGGACACTGAAGGCAGAGAGCCTATCAATATTCAGATACATTCCGATAGGCGGAGTTTTACTATCCAAAGGGCCTATAAAGTCAGCTTATGTCCGCTAATTGAAGGTATTAAAAGCCATCGAAAAGGCGACAGCTATGCTACTTTAACATGGGTAGTGACTTCGGAAGCAAAGGTATCCAAGGATGAAGTGGGAATCGTTAAAACCGAGGGGGTTTTTAAGGGGACAATTACGGAAGTTAAATTTGCCGATACCACTTCACTCGAAAAACGGTTGGAAATTATTGAAAAAATGACCCGTGATAATAAGGAGCATCCGGAAAATGAACAGCTGGCAAGTTTATATGAGAGGTCGGGAAATGTTGCTGTGCGGACGCGGAGTGATTCGACTATCGAACCTGTTGAGGAAGAGCAGTCTGACATAAAAGAGAAGAAAAAGGTTGCTCCCAAGGCAAGAAACTGGTTAAAGAAGAACAAAAGTAAAGAAAGGTGTGGATTGCAGACAGGAAATTGATGGCAGATCAAATCAAAAAGAAAGTTAAGTGCCTTGAAGTCCATGATTTAGAGAAGACTTACGGGGGGAGGAAGGTCGTCAATGGCCTTTCTTTTCATGTTGAACCCGGAGAGATTGTGGGGCTCTTGGGGCCGAACGGAGCGGGGAAAACCACGGCTTTCTATATGACCGTAGGGCTAATTTCCCCCGATCGGGGCCAGGTCCTTTTCAATCAGAGGGATATCACTCGTTTTCCAATGCATATCAGAGCCCAAATGGGCATGGGGTATCTTGCTCAGGAGCCTTCTGTTTTCCGCAGCCTGACGGTAGAGGACAATATTCTTTGCATCCTTGAAAATTTGCATCTGACAAAGATTCAGCGAAGGCAGAGGCTCGAGGAGCTTTTGTCTGAGCTTCATCTCGAGTCTCTTGCCAAGAAAAAGGCCGGAGCCTTGTCGGGAGGGGAAAGGCGGCGGCTTGAAATTACCAGGTCTCTGATTACAAATCCTTCCTTTCTCCTTCTTGATGAGCCATTTGCGAATATCGATCCCATTTCGGTTTACGAATTGAAGGGGATGATAGCCCATCTTTCTGAAAAAAAGATCAGCATTCTCATCACAGACCACAATGCCCGGGAGATCTTTTCCATCGTCCATCGCAGTTATCTTATACGGGACGGAAAGGTATTTCTCGCCGGGACAGTCGACGAGCTCATCAATGACGGAGAGGCGAGAAGAACCTATCTCGGCGAAAGCTTTCGGTTGTAAATCTCATCAGGTTTGAAGAAAAAGTGAATCTCTTCTACAGCTGACATGGGGGAGTCCGAGCCATGAATGCTGTTCTCTCCGATGGATTTGCCAAATTTTGCGCGAATCGTTCCTTCTTTAGCCTCTTTTGGATTTGTGGCTCCCATAATCTCCCGGTTTTTCATCACGGCATTATCCCCTTCAAGGACAACGGCGACAATGGGGCCGGAAGACATGAACTTGGTGAGCTCGGTAAAAAAAGGCTTCTCTTTATGGATGTGGTAAAAGCAGCCGGCATCTTCTGGGGAGACTTTTGTCATCTTTAAGGCGGCGATACTGAGTCCGTTTTTTTCGTAAATGTCAAGGATTTCACCGATATGATGCGCTTTAACGGCATTTGGTTTGATGATGGCAAGAGTTTGCTCTGCTGCAAGACCGAAGCTGCAACTGAGAAAAACGATAAGGCATGATAAGTATTTCATCTGGTTCTCTCCAGAATTTCTTTAGGGCCGAAGAAGTAGCTGATTTCAAATTTGGCTGTTTCGGGAGCGTCGGAACCGTGTACAGCGTTTTCATCGATCGTTTTGGCAAAATCCGCGCGGATTGTGCCGGGAGCGGCATCTTGGGGATTGGTAGCTCCCATGACATCGCGGTTTTTTAAGATGGCGTTGTCCCCTTCAAGAGCCATGATCAATACGGGTCCGGAAATCATGAAGTCGACGAGATCTTTGAAAAAAACGCGCTCTTTATGAACGGCATAAAAGCCCTCGGCCTCTTCTCGGGACAGGTGTTTCATTTTTGCCGCAATCACCTTGAGCCCTGCTTTTTCCAGACGGTCGATGATAGCGCCGATGTGGTTTTTGCTGACCGCGTCGGGTTTAATAATAGAAAGAGTCTGTTCTTTTGCCATAATTACCTCAGTTTTTGATTGGAGATATACATGATATCCCGATAAAAACTTTATTGTCAATTGCCTGTTTTCTATTGAGTTCTCGAGGGAAATTTGCTAATCTGTACATGTTGAACCCTTGACAAAGATCCATTTGATATATGAAAATTCCTCTTTCCTGGTTAAAAAAATATATTGACATCCAGTACAGCCCGACTGAGATTGCCGACTTTCTCACAATGATCGGGCTGGAAGTTGAGGCTATTGAGAGCTTTTCCCCGGCATTCGACAATGTTGTCATTGGGGAAGTGGTCCGGTGTGAAAAACATCCCGATGCCGATAATTTACAAGTCGCTTCCGTGACCGACGGGGAGGAGGTTTACCAGGTCGTCTGCGGCGCCCCGAACTGCCGGAAAGGGCTCAAGACTGCCTTCTGCAGGGTCGGCGGCTCCATACAGGAAGAGGATGGAAAAGTTTTTAAAATCAAAAAGGCTAAAATCCGGGGCGTTGAGTCTTTCGGCATGCTTTGTTCAGAAAAGGAGCTTAGGTTCTCGGATGAACATGTGGGAATTTTGGAGCTGCCCGGCGAGGCGAAATTGGGCACCGACCTTAAGGAACTGTATGAAGAAGATGTTTTGGAAGTTTCTCTGACTCCCAACCTCGGCCACGCGGCCAGCCTTTTAGGGGTCGCAAGAGAACTGTCGGCCGTGCTTGGCATTCCTTATAGGCGTCCAAAACCGGCACTGGCTGAAGAAGATCAGAAAGTCACAGACGCTGTCACTGCCAAGGTTCATGACTACGTCAAGTGCCCCCGCTACGCCTGCAGGGTCGTCAAAAATGTCAAAGTAGGGCCTTCGCCCCTATGGCTTCAGCAGGCTTTAAGCAAAGTCGGCATCGGTTCGGTTAACAATATTGTCGATGTTACCAACTATGTTTTGATGGAAACGGGCCACCCTCTCCATGCGTTCGATTATGACAAAATCGAGGGTGGCAGCATTCATGTCAGAGCTGCCAAAGACGGCGAAGTGATCAAAACTCTGGATGAAAAGAGCCGGACACTGCAGGAGGGATTTTTGATCATTTGCGACGCGTCTCATCCGGTGGCCCTTGCCGGAGTGATGGGAGGCCTCGATACGGAAGTGTCCGATAAAACAGAGAATGTGCTGATCGAGTCCGCCGCTTTCGAGCCGGGTATTATCAGAAAAGCGAGCAAACATTATGGGTTGATTTCAGAAGCTTCCAAAAGATTCGAGCGGGGATGCGATCCGAACAATGTTATTTTCGCTTTGGATAGAGCCGCTGCCCTCATGCAGCAACTGTCAGAAGGGAAAGTGCTGAAAGGTGTTGTCGACGTTAAAAAAACAGAGTTCCATCCTAAAAAAATTCTCTGCCGCGTTACGAAGACCAATGAAATATTGGGAACAAAGTTAAGTTCGGGCGAGGTGGAAGACGTGTTTAAAAGGCTCGGGTTTCCTGCCGGGTGGAAAGATTCCGACACATTGGAAGTCGAAGTTCCTACATACCGCGTTGATGTTTTCGGAGAAATTGATTTAATTGAAGAAGCGGCCAGGATCTATGGGTATGACAACATTCCGAAAAGGCTTGCCGCCTACACGGGATCGAAAACTCCCCATTCTCCGATTTTCCTCTTTGAAAGGAAAGCGAGGGAAAGGCTCATTGCCGAGGGGCTGCAGGAAATCCTCACTTGCGATTTGATTAGTCCCGAGCAGGTGAAGCTGATTCAGGACGGAGCCATTTCTGAAGATTTAGTGATCCATGTCAAAAATCCATCTTCATTGGACCAATCTGTTTTGCGGCCTTCTCTGATGCCCGGAATGCTTCAAGTGATCAAGTACAATCAGGACCGGCAGATCTCTCATCTATCCGCTTGTGAAATCGGGCGGGTGCATTTTCAGGAAGAAGGGCAATATAAAGAGCAGTCTGCCCTTGGCATCATTTTGACCGGCAGCGTGCGCCCCCTCCATTATGAAGAAAAGGCAAGAGATGTTGATTTTTACGATTTGAAAGGGATTTTGGAGAATGTCATCAGGTCCTTGTCGGTAAACGGTATTGAATTCAAAAGAAGCAGCTTGAAAATATTTCATCCCGGAAGGCAGGCTTCGGTGAACGTCCAGGACATGACCATTGCGACGCTGGGCGAGCTTCATCCGCGGGTGGTGAGGGAAGTTGGCATCTCGCAAAAAGTTTATTACGCGGAATTCAACCTTCACGATCTTCTTCAAGTGAAGGAAGAGAGCCGCAAAATGGTCGAGCTGCCCCTCTATCCTTCTTCAGCGAGGGATTGGACCATTACCATGGTCGAAGACGAGCCTGTGGACAGCGTTTTCAAAGCCATTTGGAATCTTCAGTCGGATTTGCTCGAAGAGATATCTCTTCTCGACATGTTCCGAAGCGATCGGATTGGCGATGAACATAAGAACGCGACTTTCCGGTTTGTTTATCGCGCCAAGGATAAAACAGTATCCCAGCAGGATGTCGACCAGGAACATTCGCGTCTGACAGAGGAAACATTAAAATTATTAGGCAAATCAGTCATTTAATTTGGGGGAAAGAATGAGAAAACTCAAAATATTTACAGCAGCGTTAGTTGCCGTTTCGCTCACCTCGTGCGCAAATTCGGGGCAAGGCAGAATTGTCAAGCAAAAGTATGTCCACAAATATGGAATTGAAGTGCCGTCCGAAGACTGGTCTTCGCGAGGGGAAGACGGGCAGGTGATCACGACGCTTGCCGACGGCGTGACTGTCACAAATCAATACGCCCGGGGCAGTCTTCATGGGAAGACAACATATACTTTTCCTTACAGCGACACTATTGAACGAGTGGAAGTTTATGATAACAGCCGGCTTGTCAAAGAAATCGTCAATAACGAAAACGGATGGCCCCAAAAAGAGATCGGATATCTTTCCGGTAATCGCAAAGAAGTGACAAAATGGTTTGAAAGCTCCTCGCCGCAAAGTGTCGAGACTTATGAAGGAAAGCGTCTGACGACAGGGGAGTATTACACCCCGTCCAATCAACTCGAATCCAGAGTCGACAATGGCGAAGGGCTTCGCATTGTTCGCGATTTTTACGGAACGCATCTTTATAATGAGCAGATTGCCGGCGGTTTTGCCGCTCTTAGCCTAACGTATCATCCCAATGGCGTTCTGAAAAGTGAAACGCCTTACGTTCGCGGAGCGATCGAGGGAACCAGGCAAACTTATATGCCATCCGGAGAGCCTCAAACGGCTGAAAGCTGGATTGGGGGAAAGCAGCACGGACTGACCGTGATTTATAAGAACGGCATGGTTTGGCGGGAGATCCCTTATGTCGACGGGCAAAAGGAAGGGATTGAAAAAGTGTATCGAAACGGCAAAAGCATTGTTGAAGAGATCACCTGGTTTGAGGGAAAAAAACATGGCCCCCACCGCAAGTATATTGAAAACGTGGTCAAAACCGATTGGTTTTACAAGGACGGCGCCATGCCCCGCCCCAAGAAAGATCAATATATCTCCCAGGATAATTATTAATTTTTTGAGGGAATTGATGAAGTTCCCTCAATTACATAAACAGGATTTGATTATTTCTAGCCGGCTTGCGCAATCAAAATCTGTTCCTAGGGCCGCTAAAACTGCACTTATTACCGGGTTATGGTTTGTCTTGACTGCATAGTAGAGTTTTACAGAAGGGAGGTGTGTGTTCCAGAGCTCGAGTCTATCGACAAGAGAGGAGATATTGACAATGTGAAAGCTATCCGGACAATCCTCTTCCCTTGCAAGTCGGCGGATAGTTTCAAGAGTATCAGCATGAGAGAAAGCAAAAAGAAAACGCGCATAAAATCTTACCTGAAATCCCAGGTTTCCTTTAATAGTTCTGTAAATTCATTATCTTCATTGACTTCATAAATTTTTTTCCATACAAAGCGTCTGCCGCGATCGTAGAGGATGAGGCCGTTATAGTCATCGCCAAGGATTAGATAACTCATTTGATGTACTGAGGCCAGCCAGCCATGAGGACTGTAGATTTCGCATCTGATGCACAGTTTTTCTTGAAAATAATGATGTTCGAAAAAAATCGTCCTGTCGTTTTGATCCCTTATCAGCATCACGACCTTTTCCGGCGAGGCGCTCACCTTTTCTTTTTCCCATCCTACTTGCTGCTGTTCATTGAGCTTGCGGAAATCCAAAATTGAAGAGTCGTACAAAATATCTTCGAAATTTCCTTTTTTATAGCTTTCAATTGTGATGTGTTTTTTGTAGGGATCGGCTACTATTTTATAGCAGCGAGGTTCTGATGAAGGATCTTCGACTTTTTGAATGCCTGCGGGCAATCCTTTGTTCCATACGTAATTTTTGTAATACATAAAATGAATATATAAGGAGAGTGTGAATATGTCGAAGGAATTTTCGTTTAAGTGCGGACCGGAAATAACGGTATTCATTGAAAATTCAGTCAAGTTTGCCCCCTCAGGTTCTTTTAAGCTTATCATTTCTGAAACTCAGCCCTTTGCCGAGAAAATCATCTTATGGTGCGAAGCCTATTCGCAAAAAAGAGAAGCTTCAATCAACTTTTCTTTAGCACTGACTTCTTTTGAAAAAAAAGTGCTCTCAGAATTAAAAAAAGTCCCTTTTGGACAAACAATTACTTACAAAGGACTAGCTGAAGACTTAGGCTCGCCAAAAGCGTTTCGCGCAGTTGGCAGGGCCTTAGGAAAGAATCCCTGGCCATTATTTATTCCCTGCCACCGAGTTGTTGCCTCGGATGGTTTGCTAGGGGGATTTTCGGGGGGGCTGGAAATCAAGAAGCGGCTATTAGATTTTGAGCAGTTTTAGACATTAAGTTTTTTATCGACAAGGATATTTCTCAATTCAGCAAGCATAAAGAGATTATTGACTCGTTTGCCGGCATCTTCAGCCATCTGATCCGATCGCGATTGGAGGTTTCCAAAGTGAGTATTCCAATTGCGCTGCCATGTGCTTACTGCGTCAGCGGCATTGAAAATAGTTTTGACAATACGATCGACACTCTCATTTTCCAGTATGTCCTTAACAAGAACATCGTCGTCTATTTCTAAAACTTCTTTTTTATTCTTATTATAATTGTTGATCGCTTCTTCTTTATGGGTTTGGACATAATGTCTGATAAGATTTTCTGTATTTTTTTTTGCATATTTTGTTGCCAAAACCTGAAAACGTTTTTTTTGATTTTGAAATTGGGAATGATACCATTGCATAATCTTTTCCTGTTTATCGAAATAGTCATTGATTGTTTTGCTATTGATAAGATTTAAATGATTAGCTAACTGTCCACCAGTATCATCTATGGGTTCACCATCTTTGATCCTTTCTAGCAAGTTTTCAATTTCTTTCATTTGCGGCATAAGAATTTTTTCTGCATTTCTGAGATATTTTTTATCTCTTTTTCCGAGTCTTGGTTTGGCTCCTTTGAAAAAATCGGTTAAGAATTTTAAATCATCATGATATCTTTCTATATTTTTCTTAAATTCATTTAAGTTTCCTTCAACCTTACTCAATCTTTGGGAATCAGGAGAAGGGGCCAAAACTTCTTTTAAGGGCTCTTCACCGACTTTGTCCAAGTTTTGTTTGAAATCTTGCATGAGTTGTAGATGGAGGTTATCCAGTTGTCCTGAAAGCTCATGATTGGGTTTTGTTGATGCTTTGCGTGCCTTTAAAGTTTCATATTGGCTTGCCATATCTCTTAGAGTTCCCACAAAGGAAAGAAGTTGTTTTCTATTCTGATTGTTTATATCTGGACCTAAAAGAGGTTTAAGTCCTTCTTCGCGGTCAAATTTTTTGATCTCCGAGTTGAATTTAAGCGCCAGATCGTCATCATAGACTTTAGAATGAGTTAAAAGGTCGTGGAGGGTGCCAATGGCATCTTTTATTTCGGTATTGGCTGCTTTAGTGGATAAATCGGCAAGTTTTCGCTTCTGCGTTTTGTTTAAGTTGACTTTCTCCTGCAGTTGCCGTTGCCTGGGATCTATCGGGACGAATGCCTCTTCTTTTTCTTTACCCTTGTCTTTGACAAGTCCCTGCTCTGCCCTATTTCTAGGAGTCCATTCATCGATATCCCGGTAGACATTTTCTAGGTTTTCCGGGCGGATCATGATAGGGGGCTCATTCTTAGGACCTTCTAAATCTGTCAAAACAGCATCGATATTTTCGGGCTGGATGTCGGTCTTTCTGGCTATTTTTGAGATCGCTATCGCAAGCCGTTGCTGCTTGCCTTTTAGAAATTGGAGCTCCCATTGATTAATTTTGAGCTGAACTTTAAATTCCGGCTGGGTTTGCTGCCTGGCAATTTTCTGACTCAAAACCTGTATTTTTTGATCAATTTTAGAATTCTCTTTCAGGAGAACGGTCAAATTTTGGCCATTAGGGAGCTTTCCCTGTTTTTCGACAGATAGGAAGCGGCCCTGCGATCCTTCAGGAGCGTTATGAACACTATCCATAATACCTCAAATTATTATAATCATATTATAACATAGATATTATAAAATATAAATTTATGAGTATTATATGTTTTAATGATAGTTATTTAGGGTAATTAAATTATTTCCCCAATAGTTTACACTGCCATTTTCTTCCGAATTTCGATATAATCTTGAAAGTGCGAGTCCTTTAAGTCTACAGCATTGATTTTAAGCATCTTGTCAATTGTTCCTTGGGGAAGGGTGCCAAGTGCTTGGGTGTAGAGTTGCCTCAATATTTGTTTATCTTTGATAAAAGGAAGAACAACAGGGGCTAAGGAGTCGAAGGTTTGAGAATCTTCCTTTCCTTTCAATGCGGCCTGTTTCATTTTATCAATGGCTTCTTTAAGGGGAGGTCTTATTCTGAGTTGAAGTTTAATTTTTTGGAGATCCAGAGATCCGCTATAAAATGTTGTATCTTCATTTTTTTGATATTTTTTGATGAAATTGGTGACTTCACTTTTTTTTGATTTTTTTTTAGCTAATGGAAACCATGATTTTTTCTTGGTAACTTTTTTAATTTGTAGCTTTTTGCCTAGCTTGTGCCAATTCCAGCCGTTTTGACTTAAAATCAGTCTTTCAAAATATTTACATGTCGTTGCTAAATTGTAACCATCTTTTATCGATAAATTTTGGAAAATTAGTTCCTTAATTTCCGGAGGTACATAAATAAATAAACCTGAGTTACATTCCATAATTAAATCCATTAAAATTTAAATAATAATTTTATTATATAAGAGAATAAAATTCAATATAAAAAATATTTTAAAATAGTCTAGCAGAGGTGTTTAATTTAGCAACTCTTTGGTTTTCAGCTATTTAAATGTAGATTCAAAACTTCTGTATTCTTCGATCAATTGTTTTGCCTCTTTAGTAGGATAATTGAGAAGGCATTCGTTGATAAAATACTCTTTTGACCAGTGGATGCCATTGAAGGAGGGAACAATGCGCAGGTTATCAAAAAGCTTGTCGAACTGAAAAAGGATATCCGCTTGCAAACCCAGAAAAATCACCGGCAGATCGAATTCCTGCGACTCATCAAATCGGAAATCGGGCTTTTCCGCAGGAATCCATTGCCCCTCCTCATTGATAACTTCCAAGTCTTCGGATTTGCACATTTCTAAAAAGACGAATTCGGGCATCTGCGTTCCCAGCTCTTCACACCACTTTGTGTAAAACGCAAGAAAACAGGCGATGCTTGCGCCGGAAGAGTTGTCTAAAATATAGAGTTTTTTCGAAGTGATTTGTGCATTATCGGGGCTAAGCATCAGCTTTTCAAGCATGGCTCTGAACATTTTTTCTCCGCTGGGAGTCACAAGGTCCAAAAAGGCCCAGGGCCACAGACTTTTATATTTAAGTTTGCATAAATAATTGGGGCGCCCGGAAAATGGCACGTTAACAATTGTTGTTTGCCCTCCCGCTTTTTCATTGAGAATCTTTACCATTTCTCCGACATAGGCGGGGGTTTGTCCGAGAACTATGAGGATATCTTCCTGAACATATTCATAGATGATTTTTGCGATTCTTAAGGTTTCCTTTTTCACTTCCTCTTTTTTGAAATAATCAATTGAAGAAGATCGACCGTTTTCTCTATAGGGAGGGCATTTGTCAAAAAAAAAGCGGTCGATTTTTTCATCAGTTAAGTTGTAGCCGGCAACATTTTGAAAAATGGGTTTTAAAATGTCATGAGCGTCTTTTCTATCGAAAAAATAGATGGGGTGGCTTGTATCCTCTGGATAATCGATCGGTTGCATCTCTTCCTGAACTTTGACAAAGTCTAAAAGAGTCTGAATCCATCCTTGATGAACTTCCCAGAGCTTTGTTTGACGCCCGTCGAGTTCAGTCTCCATGTCAATGGTTTGCAAACAGTCCAGAAGGGAGGGAGCTGCAGATAATATGTTGCAAGCAAGCAGGGCTAAGAAAAAAAGCGTCTTCAATCGTTTCATAAAAACTCCTGAAATAAAGTATCAATCCCGACAAATAAACACAACAGGTGTTTTATCAAAATTTATTCGGGCATTTAAAAATTCTTAACATTTCTTCCCTACGATAGGAATCCCTTGATCATTGAAAAGGAAGGAATTTATGAAAAAGCAGGAACTGCTCAGAAAATTGGCACAGCTCGAGACAAAAGAAGACTATTTGCAAGCAGAGCTCGATTATCTCAATGAATTGTTAAAAAAAGTAGGATTCGAGAGAGGTATTCTCACCTTAAAAGCTGCCGCCGAAGCGATTGTGGCAAGCTCTAGTTAATTCAATTTTTGCCCGGAAGAAGCGCATGAATGGCCTCTTCCACAAGCTCTACGGGATGAATAGCAATTTTGTTTTGAAGCTGCCGTGAAATGGCTTTAAAGTTGTATTTGGGAATGATCAATCGCTCAAAACCCATCTGTATGGCTTCTTTGATTCGGTTTTCAATCCGGGGAACGCTTCTGACTTCTCCGCTAAGGCCCACTTCGCCCATGACGGCGGTTTCGGCGTGGATGATGCAGTTTTGCAGCGAAGAGGCTACAGCGGTGATGATGCCGAGGTCGACGGCAGGCTCGACGACTTTCATCCCGCCGGCGACAGAAACGAACACATCGCATTGATGAAGGGGATACCGCAGCCTTTTTTCTAAGACTGCAAGCAAAAGCGCCATGCGGTTCTGATCGATCCCTGCCGATTTTCTAGAAGGGGTCGGGTAGGATGTGGGAGTGACCAGCGCTTGTACTTCGATCAGGATAGGGCGGGAGCCTTCGATTGTCGGTACGATCGTCGATCCAAGGACTTCCTTTTTCCTCTCTTCCAGAAAGATTTGGGATGGATTGGGCACTTCTGCCAGGCCGCTTTCGGTCATTTGAAAAACGGCGATCTCATCGGTCGGGCCGAATCGGTTTTTGACGACGCGGATCATCCGATAGTGATTGTTTTTATCTCCTTCAAAATAGAGGACTGTGTCGACAAGGTGTTCGAGGACTTTAGGTCCTGCGATTTCTCCGCTTTTTGTGACGTGGCCGACTAGAAATGTGGCGATGTTCATCCTTTTGGCGATGTGCATAAACTCGGTTGTCGTTTCCCTCACTTGCGAAACGGAGCCCGGCGCGGATTGAATCTCTCCTTTGTAGACTATCTGAATGGAATCGACAATCAGGATATCGGGCTGTATCTCGTCAATCTGCGCTTTGATGTGTGTGAAATGGGTTTCGCTTAAAAGCAGGAGGTTGTCGGAGTCGATGCCGAGCCGTTTGGCTCTCAAGGAGGTTTGCAGGACAGATTCTTCTCCTGAGATGTAAAGAATGGTGAGCCCCTGCTTTGCCAGCGCATAGGAAAGCTGAAGGAGAAGCGTCGACTTGCCAATGCCCGGATGACCCCCGACGAGCGTCAGTGAACCGGCGACGATGCCGCCGCCGATGAGCCTGTCGAATTCTTGGATCTTAGTGAGCATTCTGGGCGTTTTGTCTTGCTTGACATCGCGAATACGGACAGGCTTGCTGGTTTTAAGAGTCTGGCATTCGAATTTTTTGGTCTTTTCAGACAGTTCGACTTCTTCATGGAGAGTGTTCCATTCGCTGCATTCGGGACATTGGCCCGCCCACTTATACTGCTTATGGCCGCAATCGCCGCAGAACCACAGGCTTTTAACTGCCATTGCCGCCTCCGATTCCTAAATACTGCAGAGCATTTTGAGCTGCTTGCTGCTGCGCTTCTTTTTTTGAAGGTCCGGTCCCTCTGCCGATTTCTTCCCGGTTGATCTGAACGGAGATAACAAAGGTTTTGCTGTGGTCGGGTCCCGATTCTTCGGCGACTTCATAAATGGGGGTTTGCTGATAGGTTTTTTGCGAGTAGTCTTGAAGAAGGGCTTTCCAGTTGTGAAGCGGCTTTTTCATGATATTGTTAATCTGAGAGGAGAAGTTTTGAAACAAAAACCTTCGTGCCGCTTCGATGCCTCCGTCGAGGTAGATCGCTCCGATGACAGCTTCGAACAGATCGGAAAGGATCGACTCGCGCCCTCTGCCGTCGTTCATTCTTTCTCCTTTGCCAAGAAGAATGTAGTCTTCGATTTTCAGATCCTGAACATACAAAACACAGGAGCCCGCTTCGACCAGCCTCGAGCGAAGGTAGGAGAGTTCACCTTCCGGTGTGGAGGGGAGGTATTTGTAGAGGTATTCCGATACGAGAACTCCCAGGACGGCATCTCCGAGAAATTCGAGCCTTTCGTTGTGCTCGTCGACAAGATCTCGGTTTTCATTGACGAATGAACGGTGGATTAAAGAAAGGGTTAATAGAGATTTGTCATCAAACTTGTAGCCGATTTTAGTTTCAATTTCACTAGTTTTGGATTTAACGGCATCATATTCGTTCATGCCCCAAATTTTAGCTCGTTTTCTAATTCGTGCCAAGTGCTCTTTAATGCGCGGATAATTGCCTGGAAAATTATTTGGATTTTTTGGAAGAATGAACTGGCTAATCGACGCTGAATCGAATTCCAGCTGACCTCGGTCATTGGCTTATTGCTCTTACAATCTTTGATCAATGTTTCAATTTTTCGTGGAATTGTCTTTGATTCCAAAGATCTTTCGAGCAATTGTCCAAATTGCTGCCTTGAGCTTAGAGAATCACCCGAGTATTCAGACCTTTCCGCATGGTCGACGACAACAGCTTTGCCAATAGGGGTGACCATAATATTTCTCTCATAGATGCCGTTATGGGGATAGCCGGATTTATCTAAAATCTTGAGTCCTTTGACAAGGCCTGCCATCAGGCTCGCGACATAAGAAAGCTTCTTGCCGGACAGATCAAGCTTTTCCAGAGTCTTGCCTTCAATTTTTTCAAAAATCAGTCCCCAGGCATTCAAATCGGCAACATGAACCATCCCCTTAAATGAGGGAATGTGGGAAGACTTGGGCAAGCCGACAAGCATCTCGGCGTGTCGGCATGTTGAGTGCAGAGACATTTGCATCGATAGTGTTGATAGAGGCGCTTCTATATATTTATTGTATCTATCAGATGGTGGCGAGCTGTCGGTTTTAATAAAGAAAAGTTGTCTCGTTGCGACTCCAATAGGATTTTTATCGATTTTTAAGACAACAGGCTCCCCGGAGGGAGCTATCGCTTCATAAAGCTGTCCATTAGCCCCGTGGGCATAGAGCTTGGGAAGACTTTTCAGCGCGAAGAGTGCCACATGATTGATTTTGTCAAGGGCAGGATCCGAGTCAATTTCTATTTCGTCTTTTTCATTCAAACAAGGCAGCTTGAGCTTTTTTATCTCATATCTGTGGCGGGTAATGACGAACTCATAAGCGCTATTTAATTCCCATGTGAATGAAGATTTGGGAAACAATTCGGAGAGGCCAGTCGCACCAATTTTAAGTGAAGCAGTCTGCTCTGCATTTAAAGTAATTGGTTTTTCAAGTGGAATACTTATATTCATAGTCGTAAATAATACTTAAAAAGTTCTATTTAATTCAAGACAAAAAAACTACATTCGTCTATCATGTTTTTTATGAAATTTGTTGTATCAGCAGAACAACGCCGTTTTTTTAGAGAACATGGCTATATTGAATTTGACGAGCTTTTGTCTCAGGAGAGCCTGAAAGAAGCAAGCGAAGCTGCAGGCAAGGTCCTATCCCTTCGGACAGGAGCGAAGGGCGGCGCTTTAAAACAGCTAGCTCACGCCGATGTATACCCTTATGCTAGAAATCTTTGGATGGACAGCGATAACATAAAAAAATTTGACTGCCAGGGCCGTTTGTCTGAGATTGCCCTCAGCCTAGCGGAAAAAAAAGAACTGATTTTGGGTTATGATCAACTCCTTTTGCCGGAGCTTTCATCCTATAATTCTTATTATTCAACCATTTTTCCCGAAGCTTTGCCTCTCTCGGATCTCAGTTCTGTACAGGGTATCTCATGCGCCATGATTGTCTGTTTGGAAGGGAGCGGGGAAATGGGACTTTTTCCCGCAGTAGCGGGGAATGTTACTTTTGTCAGCCCTAAAACGACAGTGGATTTTAGCGTTTTGAAAGAGAATTTCGACAAGAAGTATTTTCTGATTGTATTCGCCGATATGAATTCGGTATATTTCCTCAAGGAGAACGACCCCAATACCCATTTCAACAAACAGAGAGGTTATGTCTTCGGAGACCGGCTTGCGAAGAAAGGCCATCCGACAATACGAGTGAGATGATGAAGGTTTGGAATACCGGAAGAGCCCCTGCCGGGGAAAATATGGCGCAGGATGGCTTCCTTTTAAAAAGCCTTGAAACCGATCCCCAGCCGGTACTGCACCTGTATGACTGGCAGGACGATTCCGCAACCTATGGGCATTTTATTCAGCCAAAGAGCTGCTTTCATCTCGATACGACCGAGGAAAAGGGGCTTGTTATTCAAAAGAGGCCCACGGGAGGAGGGGTTATCTTCCATCTGACGGATGTAACGTTTTCTCTTGCGATCCCTTCTGGCCACCCCTTGCATTTTGGGACGCCTCTGCAATGCTATGCCGCTGTTAACTGGATTGTCCTGGATGCCATTCATGAATTTTTAGGAAATGAACCGCGGGGCGATCTTCTTCCGAATCAGCCGGATTCAGGAAATTATCCCCATGAAAAATTTTGCATGGCGCATCCCACGAGGTATGATGTGATCCTGGAGCGTAAAATCGGCGGGGCTGCACAGAGAAGGGGGCGCTTTGGATACCTTCATCAGGGCTCCATATCGGTTGCCGACCCCCCCTATGATTATTTGGAGGAAGTTCTGATCGACGGGAAAAAGGTGACCTCGGAAATGAGAAAAAATAGCCAATCCCTCCTTGGTCCCTGCCGCGGCAGGCGTCAGCTCGAGGAGGCAAAACAAGCCCTTCGGGAAATTTTATCTAAGCGGCTTTTGCTTTCACGATGTGATGGATACCCAGGCCCAGCGAATGCTTCATTTCAATAAAGTCGTTTTTACACTGATTGAGCCGCTCTAAAGCCTTTTCCCATTCCCTGTATTCCTCGCTATTTTTCTGATCCTTTTTAGCATCAGTTACATAAGTGTGAAATTTTTGCCAAAAGGCATCCGCTGCGGCTATTTTTTCCTCAGAAGCCAGATGAAATTCGCAATAATTACGGATCGCCTTTTCCGCGATCTCATCTGTGATTTCCTTATCGCATTCAATACTTAGCCCTACAGGGCAGGAAATGCCAAACCGCGATTTTATATCTTCTTCTTTAAAATCTTTTGACTTAGCCATAATAATTTCCTCTCTATTAAATTATTCTGTTAGGTCTATATTAATATTATAATTAAAATTGTAATAAATATTCATTTATTGAATTAAGTTGTTGATATTCAAGAAAATCGGTATCTTAAAAACAAATTATTGTCCTAAAGCTGGCCCAGGTGCTACAATGGTCTCTCAACTTATACTTAAAGGAGACTGACGTCGATGCTAGGGTTTTTCAGGAAGTATCAAAAGTATTTCTTTATTTTTGTTACCACGATTATTGTCATTTCTTTCTCGTTTTTCGGAGTGATCAACTCAATGGGATCTCCTCAGATTCCCGATCCCGTTGTCCACACGACAACCCACGGGGTAAAGATCAGAAAGTCCAAGCTTGAGCAAATGGCCTACTTTCTCTCCACCGATGCTCAGGACAGGCTGTTTTTCGGGGGACGAAAGGGGCCCAACTTCTTGAATGACGGCGTTTTGCAAAAAGATTTTCTCGCATCCGGCCTTGCAGAGGTCCTTGCGGCGCATTATCAAGGCCTTTTGAAAGTGGATCTTGAATCTAAGGCCAAAAGGGAAAAGAATTTTCAGCTTTACCGCCATCCCCAGGCAGAATTTATCAGCGTAGAAAATGCCTGGAACTTCATCGCTCCCGATATGAAGCAGTATTTTCACGAGCTGCAAAACGGAGACGATCCCCTCTCCGGCGGAAAATTCCATGCCCGCATTCAGCTTTATCTGGGGCAGAGAAGATTCCCTCCCAATACCTTGAAGCAGATTTTGTCTTATCAAAACAGGCAATATTCCTGGGTGCCCCCGGATCCCAATCTCGTTCATGCCGACCTCTCGGTTTTCGGATACAAAACAATCGACGACTGGTTCGGCCCCCGTTTTGTCCGGCTGGCATCGGCTGTCATTCTCGATACGGCTGAAATGGCTAGAAAGCAAGGCCTCTCCGTTAGTGATGACGAGGCTCTAGCGAGCCTGATCAGGCAAACTCATTTCAGTTACGAACAGGTGAAGAATTCTCCCTATTTTGACAGCGTCAATGTCGATGACTACCTGCAGCAGCAATTGCGTTTTATGCATATGGACATGAAACAGGCGGTCAATTTGTGGAAACAGGTTCTGTTATTCCGCCTTTACTTCGATAGTGTCGGGGACTCCGTTTTTGTCGACAGGATGCCTTATAAAAATTTTGCCGATTACGCTAATTTGACGGTGTCGGGAAACCTCTACCGCCTTTCCGAGGATATGAGGCTGGCAAATTTTCAGGATTTTCAGAGATTCGAGTTTTATCTGAGCGCGGTGGCGAAAAGGGATAAAGGAAATCCGCTCTCTTTACCCGCCGAATTTTTTTCTGCCGAAAAATTAGTTAAAGTGCACCCGGAATTTGTTCAAAAGCGGTATAAAATTTCAGTCGCTTCCGTAGACGCGCAGAAATTTCAGGATGAGGTAGGCACTAAAGAGATGTGGAATTGGCAAATGGAGGATGGCAATTGGGCCCTGCTTCAAAAGACTTTTTCCGATCTGGGAATTCAGGAGAGCAGAACTCGAGAAGAGCGGTTTGCCGCTTTGAATGACTTGAGCCGAAATGCACGGCAGAAAGTCGATAATTTTTCCAAAGAAATGCTTGTGAAAGAGAACCTTCAATGGGTGGACGAGTTTCTGGACGCGGCAAAACCTGAAATTGAGGTGATTGCCATTCGCATGGGCGGCAGTTTCTCGCCGCTTTCTGGAATTGAGAGCGGAGAAATATTAGCCGCCCTTCTGGATAATGCCGCAAGCGGCGTTGATGTGCCCGAACTTCGGAAATACTCTGAAGACAGCCGCCATTACTACAAAATTCAACTGATCGAAGCGGCTCCCCAAATGGATGTTTTGACCTTTTCAGAAATGAAAAATGACGGAACGCTCGATGAGAGTTTAAGAAAAACTCTCGAGAATCATTACGAAAAAATCCGAGAAAATGATCCGGATAAATTCAAAAATCCAAGCGGAGAGTGGAAATCGTTTGCCGATGTCAGGGATTTGGCGGCTAAAGATTACTTTTCGGATGTTTTGCTGGCGGTCAATAGCAATGTGGAGAGTTCGGATCCCTTGACAGTCGATGATGCTGCTCGCTATCGTTTCAAGGTGATCATGGAAAACTTGAAAGAAGCTGTGGAAAAAGATCCGGTAAGCTCCGAGTGGATAGCAGGTGCCGGCAAAGGCCGCAGCGACGCTCTTCTCGCATTACGACCTCCGCTGATTGATCAATGGAAAGTCGTGAAAACGGATTATAAACTTCGCCGCAGCGGCGACAATGAGGAAAAAATCGATCGCGAAAGCGTTTTTGCTCTTCAGCCGGGCCAGTGGTCGGAGATTTATATGCCGCCTCAAGGCGACATTTCCTTTTTCCAGCTTGTAACTAAGGAAGTAGATACTGACCAGAAACTGATCATGGATGGTATAACCGAAGGACAGCATCTGCTTTCCAATAGCGCAAAAAAATTGCTGCTTGAAAAAACTTTGAGCTTAATTGAAGAAAAACAACCGATTAAACTTGATTATTTAAATTCGACTTATCAGCATGCAAAACTCGATTGAGTCTCCGTTAAATTCTATCGACTTGCTGCCGGTGAATTATTTTCCTCTGGAATTCAATTGTCATTATTCCGGCAGCTCCAAACTGACGCAAAGCCATAAAGTTCCCCGAACCTCCGGCCTTTTATGCGAAGAGGAATTTGCGGAAGTATCACTCGGCTGGAATGAGGAGGGGGTTGCTGTTTTTGCGGCCGTGGGGCAGCCTCTGGAACAATCGGTTTATCCTGATCCTGAGTTCGGAGACAGCATTGAGATCTTTATCGACACTCGCGACATCAAATCCGCCGGCTTCAATCATCGGTTTTGCCACCATTTTGTTTTCCTGACAGAGCCTGTAGAAGGAAGTCAAGCCATGGAAGCGACCCGCTTTAGAACAGAAGATGTTCACGAGCTTTGCGATCCTAAGGATTTGGAAGTGAAAACATCTTGCAAACGCTCTTCCTATAATATGTCAATTTGGATACCTGCGTCCTGCCTCCACGGTTTCGATACGAGGCAGTCCAAATGTCTTGGATTCACTTACCGGGTCAACCGCTCGGGAGGCGATGCCCAGCATTTTTCCCTTCACACAGCTGAATATCAAATTGATCAAAATCCGGCGCTCTGGAGTACAATGAGGCTAGTGAAATGAAAGAGACTGTACTTTATCCCAAACATAAAAAGCTCGGGGCTAAGATGGCCGAATTTGCCGGCTTTGAGATGCCTATTCATTACAAGGGAATCATTTTGGAACATCTTGCCGTCAGAGAAAATGTCGGAATTTTTGATGTTTCCCACATGGGACGGATCATTATCAAAGGACCCGGCGCAGAAGAGCTTCTCGACACTCTTTCGACAAACAAAATTGCGGGCAAAAAACCGGGGTCTGCCACTTATACTGTCTGGTGCCATCCTTATGGAGGATGCGTTGACGATCTGATAGTCTACCGTCTGGGCGCGGAGGAATTTTTTATCGTTGTCAACGCATCGAACAGAGAGAAAGACCTGGAGCATCTTAAACGGCATGCAGAATCTTATGAAGTGGAGATTGTTCCTTGTTACGAAACTGAAGGTATTGTCGCCATTCAAGGGCCCAAAGCTAGAGAGCTTGTTTCGGAAATATTTCCCGAAGCTTCGGAAATGAAGCCCATGAAAGTGCAAAGGGCCCCGTTTTCCGGGGAAACCGTCCTGCTTGCTTCCACAGGATACACCGGTTCGGCAGGATTTGAAGTATACGCTTCCAACCAGGCCATTGACGGTCTATGGGATCTTTGTCTGGAAAAAGGAAAACGTCATGGCATTGAACCGGCGGGACTTGGAGCTCGCGATACGCTTCGGCTGGAGATGGGATTTGCCCTTTACGGCCATGAGCTTGCCGATGACATATATCCTACAGAAACAGTATCGAGCTGGACGGTGAAATTGAACGGCCGAGACTTTGTGGGGAAAGAGGCTTTGCAAAAACTTCAAACGAAACGCCATCAATTTGGGGTGGTTGTCGAGAAAGGGGGAATTGCCCGCGAGGGATACGAAGTATTTTTCAAAGGAGAGCTCATCGGTAAAGTTACATCGGGAACATTTTCTCCTTCTCTTAGGCAGGCGATAGCCATTGTTTTGGCCGACCAAAAATTAGAGTTAGATGATAGAATTGAAATTCAGGTAAGGCAGCGCAAGCTTTATGCCCGCGTTATCAAAATGCCTTTCTATAAACCATGAGGGGAATTTATGAAATATACTCAATCGCATGAGTGGATTGATGTTCAGGGCGGCATCGGCACTGTCGGCGTGAGCGATTATGCTCAGGAAGAACTCGGGGATGTCGTCTATGTTGAGCTTCCGACTGTCGGCAATACGGTCTCGGCCGGGAGAGGAAGTGGCCGTTCTCGAGTCGACAAAGGCCGCCGCAGACGTCTATTCGCCGGTGTCGGGAAAAATTGTAGAGGTCAATGACAAGCTGCAGGACGCCTCAGACCTTGTGAATTCCTCCCCCAGGATCAGGGATGGATTTTTAAACTAGAGCTTTCGAACGCAGAAGAACTTGAAAAATTGATGGATCAAGGGCAGTATAAGGCTCAGTTTCAGAAAGGATAATCGTCAATGGATTTTATCTCCAACAGCGAAACCCAGGTGCGGGAGATGCTTGCTGCCCTAGGTATTGAAAGTCATTGAAGATCTCTTTCAGGATGTTCCCAAATCCCTCTTGCTTAAAAAGCCGAAAGAAAGATGACGGCCTTTCCGAATATGAAGGCATTCAACGACTTGAAGAGATTGCAGGCGGCAATCGGTTTCCCAAGCTGGAAAACTACTTGGGAGCAGGGGCCTATGAACATCATGTGCCCGCCCTTGTTTCGGCAGTGACATCCAAATCGGAATTTTTAACCTCTTATACTCCTTATCAAGCAGAGGTGTCTCAAGGGATGCTGCAGGCCATATTCGAATTTCAGTCGGCCATCTCTGCTTTGACCGGAATGGATGTGTCCAATGCCTCGGTTTATGACGGCGCCTCCGCTTGCGCCGAGGCGGCTCTGATGTGTCTTCGCCATAAAAAGGGAAGCTCGAAAATTTTACTTGCCGAAACGCTCCATCCCCACTACCGAGCTGTTATAAAACTTTATACCGAAGGGACGGGTGCCGAAATTGCTGCCATTGCCCATCTTGAAATGGCCGGCTTGATATCAAGGCCCTTCAAGAGCAGCTAGACGACACTGTTGCATGCGTGATTGTCCAATCGCCCAACTTTGTCGGTTCTGTTGAAGATGCCGCCTCCATTTCCATCAAAAATTCAAGCTAGCGGCTCTCTTTTTGTCCTGGCCGCCAATCCGCTTTCATACGGTTTATATGAAAATGCCGCGGCGCTAGGCGCCGATATTGCCGTTGGCGAGGTTCAGCCTTTTGGCCTTCCCCTTCAATTCGGCGGCCCTTATGCCGGTTATATTGCCTGCAAACAAGAACTCGTGAGACAGCTTCCGGGAAGGATTGCGGGAGAAACAGTCGATACCGAAGGAAACCGAGGTTTTGTCTTGACCCTTCAGGCAAGAGAGCAGCATATCAGGCGGGATAAAGCGACTTCGAATATCTGCACCAACCAGGCGCTCGCTGCGCTTGCATGCCTTGTGGGTATGCTCTGGTATGGGAAGCAGGGAGTGAAAGAGGCGGCGCTGACAAACTTCCAGCGGGCTTCCTATTTAAGATCGAAACTTAGGCAAATCCCAGGAGTCAAAGTACTTGAGGCTCCTATCTTTAATGAGTTTGCGGTTCACTTCGGGACTTCTTTTGACCATGTTTGGGATCATTTTGAAAAAGCGGGTATCGCTTGCGGGCGTCGATCTGGGAAGGTATTATCCCCGATTCAAAGATTACTGCCTTGTCGCCGTAACGGAAACGAAAAGCAAAGCCCAGCTTGACCGCTACATCGAAATTGGAAGAGAGGTTATCCGGTGACAAAAACCATTTTCGAAAAATCCCAGCAAGGACAAAAAGCGTTCAGCCTTCCCGCCAGTGATCCGGCTTTTGAAGAATTTCAACCGGATCCCGGCCTCAAAAGAAAATCGGAAGTTCCGCTCCCCGAAATTTCCGAGATCGATCTGACGCGGCATTTTTCCGACCTAGCTTCCCGCAATGTAGGAATCGACAACATTTTTTATCCTCTCGGCAGCTGCACAATGAAGCTCAATCCCCGCGTCAATGAACAGGCGGCAGCTCTTACCGGATTTACCAGGACGCATCCTTTGGCTCCTGCACATACCGTTCAGGGAAACTTATATGTGATTGATGAACTCGTCAAGCTCCTTTGCGAAATTTGCGGAATGACTGCCGGAACCGTCGCTTCCAATGCGGGAGCTCAGGGAGAATTTGTCGGCATTAAAATGATTGCCGCCTATCATAAAGAGCGAGGCGATGCCAACCGGACGGAAATCCTGATTCCCGACGATGCCCACGGAACCAACCCCGCAACTGCCAGAATGGCCGGTTTTAAAGCTGTTCCCATCGATACCGATCCCAATGGCGATTTGTCGCTGACCCATCTAAAGGAAGCTGGTTTCGGAAAAAACCGCCGGACTCATGCTCACTAATCCGAATACTTTGGGAATTTTCAGTCCGAAAATTTTGGAAATTTCCAAAATCATCCATGAAAGCGGCGGGCTTTTGTTTTACGACGGGGCCAACCTCAATGCCATACTCAACGTTTGCCGTCCCGGCGATATGGGCTTTGATGTCATGCACATCAATTTGCACAAGACATTTTCGACACCGCATGGAGGAGGAGGGCCCGGATCAGGTCCTGTCCTTTGCAATGATAAACTTAAAAAATACCTTCCCGTTCCCCGCGTAAAAGAAAATAATCAGTACAGCATTGTTTGGAACGATCGTGAAAGCATCGGACATATTTCCTCATTTCATGGAAATTTTGCCATTTACCTCCGCGCTTATCTCTATATTTTGCTTCACGGACACTATGGCCTAAGAAGAATTGCCGAAAACGCCGTACTCAATGCCAATTATTTGAAAAAGAAACTCGAAGGACTCTTCACGATTCCTTATCCCCGATTTTGCATGCATGAGTTTGTGCTGCAGGCCGACAACTATCTCAGCCAAGGTGTGAGAGCGCTCGACATCGCCAAGCGCATGCTTGACTACCATGTGCATGCGCCCACCATTTATTTTCCCCTTATCATCAAAGAATGCATGCTGATAGAACCGACTGAAAGCGAATCGAGGGCAACACTGGATAATTTATCCGGATCATGGAAAAAATTGTGGACGAAATCAAACACGATCCCGATCTTGTGAAAGGGGCCCCCTACTCACGTCCGGTGACACGCCTGGACGAGGTGCGCGCCGCCAAAGAGCCCATTCTGAAGGCAGAATTATGAAATTCACGAGTATCGTTCTTATTTTTTTTGCCATGTGCGTTCACCTTTGGTCCGAACCAACCCTTCTTTCAGTAAAAAAGATTTGGGATCAAGCTCCGCATAACGCCTTCACCGACCTGATTGATTACAAAGGGAAGTGGTATTGCGTTTTTCGAGAAGGGGAGGCTCATGCGGGAAAAAGCTTTGGAAAGATCCGCCTTCTGGCCAGTTCCGATGGAGAGACCTGGGAATCTGTGCACCTATTTCAACAAGAGGGCGTCGATTTGCGCGATCCCAAGTTGTCGATTACCCCAAAAGACCAATTGATGCTTCTTTTAGGCGGCACCATGTTTGACCAGAATAAGATCACTCGAAACTCTCAGGCTGCCTTTTCATCCGACGGCAAAAACTGGACCCCTTTTACCACAGTCCTTCCCGAAAATGAGTGGCTGTGGCGCGTTACCTGGCATGAGGGAAAAGCTTATGGGGTCTCTTACCGCGTGGAAAAGGAGTCGTGGCCTGCCTCGCTTTTCGTTAGCAGCAACGGAGTTGACTACGAAAAGATCAAAGAATTCAATATTCAGGGAAAACCGAGCGAAACTACTTTGAGGTTCACAAAAGCCGGTGAGATGATAGCCCTCATGCGCCGAGGATCCGCGGCTTTGATTGGCCGGAGCTTTCCTCCCTATACCGAATGGTCTTGGAACGATACAAAAATCATGTTTGGCGGCCCCGATTTTTTAATCTTGCCGAGCGGCGCTATGTGGGCTGCTGGCAGGATTATCGAGCATGACAAACAAGAAAAAACGGCTCTTGCGAAAATGGATTTGCACTCGCTGACTGCGGTTTTGGAATTGCCGAGCGGCGGCGATGATACGGGCTATCCGGGGATGGTCTATAAGGACGGAATTTTGTGGATCAGCTATTATTCCTCTCATGAAAGCAAGTCAGGCATATACTTAGTAAAAATTCGTCTGTGAGCCGATCTGAAGTTTAATTTTTTATGCAAAAGGTTTGATAAAAACCGTGCCCGTGCCCGATTACAAACTAACTACTGGGAAAGTTTGATCAGCATAGACGCAATCACGGGTCAAAGGATTGGTTGCCAATCTTAAGTCTACTCAAGAAATACGGTGCTGATTTAAATGCAAAGAATAAGGAAGGTCGTGCACCGCTGCATTTTGCTGCAGCTGGAAAACCACAAACAACAAAGCTCCTGATAGAATATGGCGCCGAGGTTAATGCTCAAGATGAAAATGGGTTGTGTTCTTTGGATTTTACAGGAGAGAAACTCATCGCTGGAGATTCATATTACCAAGCACGAAAGGCGCTTATCTTGGCAGGTGGAAAATATGGCTCCATGATAGCCAAGGATGGAGGAATTGAGGAAGGATGATATTAAACTCTATTTCTTTTCCTCGTCCTGCTGGATGACTTTTTTTGTGGGCTCGACTTTTCCAGTGGGGTTGGCAAGTTTGATGCCGGTAAAGCCCAGGAAGGCAAGAGACATCAGGCCTGACATGACAAATGTGATTCCCATCCCTTTTAAGTTTGGAATGACTTTAGAGACGCGCAGTCTTTCACGGATCGAGGCGATGAGAGCGATTGCCAGCCACCAACCGAGCCCCGAGGCGAAAACATAGACGACATTGGGAATGAAGGGGTACTCTCTTGTGACGGCAAAGAGGCACGCGCCCAAAATAGCGCAATTGACAGTAATCAAGGGAAGGTAGATTCCCAAGGACATATAGAGCGCAGGAGCGAACTTCTCGATGACAATCTCAAGGACCTGGACAAAACCGGCAATGACGGAAATAAAAATCAGAAACTGAAGAAAGTTTAAGTTGATGCCGGAGGCGTTTATGCCAAGGTAGCCGAGCCAGGAAAGAGCATTGGGGCCGGTGATGAAAGCGTTGACCAGCCAGTTGAGCGTTCCGGCAACAGTTAGGACAAAAACAACGGCTATTCCGAGGCCGTTTGCGGTTTTTAATTTCGCCGAACAGGCGAGATAAGTGCACATGCCAAGAAAGTTGGCGAGGATAAAGTTCTCAATAAAGACTGCCTGAATCAACAGGCCAAGTAAGTTGAGCGGCTCGTAGGGACCCATTAACATGAGATCATTCCTCCTTTTCAACAGTTGCGTTAGAGATCCATATCAGTCCGCCGATAATGAAAAATGCCGCCGGAGGACTCACCATAAGTCCAAAATTTTCGTAGGCGTTCGGCTGGGCAGCGGAGGCATACCAGCTCTCAGGAATAACCTGAATGTTAAACAGTTGTCCGAAGCCCAAAAATTCACGGATGGCACCGACGATCATCAGAACCATAGCATACCCGAGGCCAGCGCCCATGCCGTCTAGAAAGGCGGGCCAGGGGGTGACGTTTTTTGCCATCCCTTCCGCTCTTCCCATAACGAGGCAGTTCGTGATGATCAGGCCGACAAAAACGGTCATGACTTTCCAAATTGCAAAGTAATAGGCCTGCAAAAACTGGTCGATGATAATGACGAAGACTGAAATGATCGCAAGCTGAGTGATCATCCTGACGCTCGGAGGGGTGTAATGTCTAAGAAGGGAGACGAAGAAGCAGGAACAGGAAGTGACAAATGTGACCGAAAGCCCCATAGTCAGAGCGACAGACAGCCTGTTTGTGATGGCAAGGGCCGAGCAGATGCCTAAAACAGCCACAAGGATTTGGTTGCTGCTCCAAATTTGATCCGTCAGGTAGTGAAAATTTCCTTTCTGCGCCATCATTTCCCCTCATTTTGTTGATGAAGTTTAATAAAAAACGGGCGATAGGGAGCAAGTGAATCGTGATAGGCTTTTGTGACTCCCGTTCCTGTCAGCGTGGCTCCCGGTATGCCGTCGACTGCAGTTTTGGCTTTGGGTTTATCTCCAATGACGTTTTTAACTTCTCCTTTGACAACCGTGAGGCCCAAAGGAGCGGTTTTAAAATCGGTTTTTCCATCGGGATTGGGTAAAAATATGTCCTTGCCGTGGAACTGGGCCTGCCATTTAGGCTCGGATATGACAGCTCCCAGCCCGGGGGTTTCTTTTTGATCATACCAGGCGGTGCCGATCACAGTATCGCCGTTTGCGTCAATGGCCAAAAAGGCGTAGATAGCGTCCCAAAGTCCGTAACCGTTTACCGGAATGACATAGTTGATCGGTTTTTCGTCTTTCTCTTTTTCTTCGGATGGGTTGGGAAGGACTTCGTAGACCAGCATCAGAGGAAGGGTATAATAGCCCCGTTTTCTGTTGTTGTTGATATATTCCCTTTCGTTTATGTCGGCTTTTTTGAATGTCAAAAGATTGCCTTGATGATCGACGAGCATGGGGCGAATACGCTTTTGATAAACTTCAAAAAGCTCGTCTCTGTCGGGATATTGTCCATTTTCCGCAGGGACAAGTCGAGCGCCTTTTTCAAGTTTGGCAGGGACATATTGATTCCCTTTTTTGACTTGGAAATATCCTGAAGGATTCACAATTCTTGCGGCGATCATCATCTGCTTGCTTCTGTCTAGTTCCTGGGCAATTTCCTGGGGTTTTCTCAATGCGCTGGCAAGTATTGCAAGGATAAGCGCGCAGACAAAGCTTAGGATGACGATAAAGATGATCACGCGGGAGTTGCTTGGGGGGGTAATGCTCATCTCTCACACCTTCCCGTGAAAATTACACAATCTGTTTGCCGATTTTGCATAAAACTCTCGTCGGTCTAGTTTCGCAACTATATCACTCCTCGATTTTTTGCAAATTCGACAAGCACCTTGCTTGAGCTTCATAAGTAGGTGTGAGAAATGTGCGTTAAGCGGCTGCTTTGACATGGCGGCGTTTCCTCCTATAGTTAAGGACAACGTAATAATCAATCAGCGAGGCAAAGACATTGCCGGTAAGGATTGCGAGCATGACCCCTTCGGGAAATGCTGGATTAATATAGCGTATGACGATCGTGATGATGCCGATAAGGATTCCATAAATCCACCTGGAAACAGGTCTGTCGGGAGAGGAGACCGGATCTGTCGCCATGTAGACAAGGCCGAAGGCAAGACCTCCTAAAATAAGCATTTTATAGGCGGGAAAACCGAACTGCGCGGCTGTCCAGGCGCCGCCGCCTGGGGCTAAAAGCTGAGATCCCCACTCGAACAGACTGGCCGTGCCGAAGGCGCCGATGGCATAAGCTGCCATCGTTTTCCAGGATCCGACCCCGAAGAAAATGATCAGAAGGGCGCCGATAATGCAGGCAAGAGTGCTGGTTTCTCCCATAGATCCCAGTTTATTTCCTAAAAAGAAAAGCCAGTTTCCATTCGTTTCTCCGAGGCCGTATTGAAGGGCGGAGAAATGATAGGCGTCGTAATAATCTCCGACTGAAAGTCCCAGACCTCCCTCACTGGTCGGAGAGGTGACAAACGACTGCATCTGGCCCGATGTCAATTGTCCCAATTTTGCCTCGCCTGCACCGTTCCATTTGGCGAAGTATTCCTTGATCAAATCGAAATGGCGGACATTGTCTCCAAGATTGTTTGTCGCAATAGCGTCGACGTGGATCTGCTTGATTTCGGCAGAGACATTGAAATTGTTCAATTTACTAGCCTGGGTATAGCCATCAATAGCCGGGCGCCCCGATTCGGCATTCATTTTGACGAGGCTTTCTCTAACGACAACGGGATTTCTTCCTACCCAAACTTCTCCGGACATCCTTGTCGGATAGGCGAAGAAAAGAAACGCGCGGCAGCAGAGGGCGGGATTCATGATATTCATTCCTGTTCCTCCAAACAATTCCTTGCTGAGGACAACGCCGACAACAACGCCGACAGCAACCATCCAGAGAGGAATCGTAGGGGGAAGGACAAGAGGAAACAGCATCCCGGTAACCAGAAATCCTTCCGCTACATCGTGGCCGCGGACAACGGCAAAGATCATTTCGGCAATGCCTCCAAAAAGATACGAGACCAAAACGACTGGAAGGAAGGCAAGGCACCCTTCTTTTAAAATGGTCATCCACCTGTTGTCTTGAGCGGCGAATGCAAAATAATCGCTCAGCGAACCTAGCGAGGCCAGGTATTCATCCATGAGGCGGTAGTTTCCGCTTGAATAGACAAAGCTTTGCAGTCCTGTATTCCAGACAGCCATAATGATTGCAGGCACCATAGCGAAGACAACAAGCATCATCCACCGTTTTAAATCAGTAGCGTCGCGGATGTGGGGGGCGGTTTTTGTATTTTCCGGCGCTTCGTAGAGGAAAGTATCGATTGCGGCAAATGCGGGGCGGAGTTTTTTGAAAATTTTATTCTTTTCCGTTAGAGACATCTGGTAGTCAAGTATCTTTCTGAGCATAGCTTACTTCCTATTCTGTAAGTGTTCGGCAAACTACGTTCCCAGATAACTTGCGGGGGCTTTGGTCTGCTTCGCTACCCTGTTTCGACAACCCCATAAGGGGTTGTCTTCATCGGACGCCTTGCATATCTTTGCCCGCGCTTCGTTCTCCGGGAACGTAGTTTGCCGAATACTTACCTTATTCTTTTTTAGCGTATCAAAAAAGAGATCAAAAATAAAATGAAAAAATCTCGGCATTTTTGGTATAAATAGGCCTATGAAAAGACGCAATCTCTTTTTTTTCATTATTTTACCTCTTGTGCTGTTAGGTTTAGCAGGGGTTTTCTGGAAAAGCCTGCAGCTGACTTTCGTTCAGTGGACTCTTTGCGAGTATTGCGAAAAAAATTTCGGTTACCGAATGAGTTTTAAAAAGATGGCCTTTCTTGAGAACGGCATCATTTTGATCGAGGAAATGACTTTAAGGCCGGCCGATTCCGAGTCCCTCTCTTACGGAACTTTGACATGTCCTGCCGCTTATGTGAGAGCCGATCTTGATTTAAGCTCTAAAGCCTTTCATAGTCAGATACATATGCAAAATTTTGAATTGAATCTGGACGATGAACCGATTTGCCCCGCACAGAATTTGCGCCTTTCATCGGAAAACAGGGGATTCATTATCAGCCCTTCCATTTCATTATCGGGTGAAGGGGCGGTTCGGTGGGACGGACGGCTGAACGGCTGCATGATCGACTTAGTGTTTGAGGATGATATCTCCGGAATGGTTCAGCTTGAGGAGTTGTCCATCGATATCTGCGGGGCAAGGGGATCGAAAGAGTTAGTGTTTCGGGGAAAAGATCTCAATGCCGTTAATATCGCGGGTTTGGGAAAAATAATTGTTCCCGATTTGTTTCCCGGGGAAGTCAGGCGGGGAAGCCTTTCGGGGGCTGTGGTCCTGAGAAACGGGGTTGTGTACGGCGCATTGGAAGCGGAAAACGTGCAGCTTTGCAACGATTCCTTCTATCTGACGCTTCCGAGTGCCTATATGGACATAGACAGGGGAAAGGGGTATGTCGCCTTTAATTCTGCTCTTATAGAAAATTCCAGCCATAGAATTACCGATATAGAAGGGGCCTTTGAATTCGAAGGGCCGCAGTGGAATTTGAAAAGCGAAGGAAATTTCCGGGGTATGAAAGCGCGGGCCGATCTCAAATCTTCGGGGTTGGATTTTTATGAAGGTTCGTTTGTTAAGTTGGAAGCGCAGTGTGCACAAGGAACTTTGTATCTTTCAGGACAAAAGGGGAGGGTGGAATATTCTGGAAGGAGCAGTATTTTCGGGCTGCCGATGGAGCCCGGTGAATTGTTTATCCGGGCGGAATTGACGAATGTCTCCGGAAATCTTGCCCGAAAAGAGATTGTGATTGAAGGAAAAACCGAGGATTTTGCCTTGGGTGGAAATGACTGGAAATTTGCGCTTTCCTCCCCCTCTTCGTTTATTATCAGAATGGGCGGCGATAGGGAATGGGTGGATTTTTCCGGCAGCTTTAGCAAGGGAAAGTTTATTTACGAGCCTGCAAATTTCATTTTAGATGAAATCGTCTCGTCTTTTCAGGGAAACGACAGGCAGATCTCGTTTGAAAATGTCATAGCTTCTTGCGGTGCCGCCCGTTTTGGCGGCGATGTTTCGATGACCTTAAAACCGTTCTTTGACATTGAAATCTATCAGCATACGCTGCAGGGAAAAATTTCAGATGTTCGGGAGATATTCGGTAAATTCGGAGTCGATTCCTCTCTATTTTTACTCCCGATTTCCGGAGATCTTACTTACCAGGACGAGGGAGCTTTTTTTAAATGGAGCGAGTCGGGCGCAGCATTTTCCGGAACAATCGGAGCGACTCTGCAAAACGGGACTCTTGAATTTTCCGATTATGACTTGTTGTTTCATGACCTTACGTTGAACTTTGTGTATGACATGGCTTCGGATTTCTTGGATATCCGTCAAGGGACCGGCAGTTTTCGTTTGGGTGAAAACAATGATCTCGGTTTTGTTGTTGATCACATTATTTGTTCTGATCTTTCCGGCGGGACCTGCGATTTTGATTTTTGGTGCGGGGATAAAAAAAGGGACAAAATTCGAGTTTGCGGCAAAAGTATCAGAAAAGGGAGAGGGCTTTTGGTCCAATTCGATGAGGAGGCAACTCATTTCGGAACCCTCTATCCCGAAAAGATGACGATTGCCATTGACGAGTCGGGATCATTACAGGGTTGCGATTTGGATTTGAGTTTTTCCTGGAATGAGTCGAAAAATGAATTGCAGCAACTGCTTGGCACTTCGATCTTTCCGTTTTGCCACAACCTCCAATTGCTGCTTTCCCGCGCAGACATTATGGAAGGGGATTTCGGGGTAAACGCCTGTTATGATAAAAGCCTGGCAACGTTGGATTTTCGAATTTTAGGAAAAGAGCTCTTATTTGGGGATTGGACTGTCAGCCAATTCAAGTTTCAGGGCTGCTGCTGCCGCGATCAGTGGAGAATACAGAAATGCGAATTTGACGATTTGTCCCTTGCTGCCGATTTGACTTTGGATAAAGATTGCTATCGCGTGAGTTTTTTGGGATGCCGTTTGGGAAAGATCTCACTGCTCGGAATGGATGGGAAATTTTTTCCGAAAAACAATCGTGTGGAAGCGAATGTCAACCTTGTGGATATTAATTTTGCCGAATTACATAATATTAAACCCTTAAGAGGGTTTGTTAAAAAGTTTCGACCCCAGGGGGAGGCCCGGGCAAATTCCGGAAAACTCATTATAGAGATGGCTGAAAATGACTGGTCGATTGATTTATCTTTTATTGCCTCTCTTAGAAATTTTTCCTTGCAGGGGATTCCATTTTGCGATGCAGAAAACATAGAAGTTGCATTTCAAACGGATAAAAAGCTCATCATTAAAAACCTTAAGGCCTCTTCAAACAATGAAAAAGATTCCATTTCTCTCGAGTTAGAGAGAGCTGTCTTTGACTTGGGCTATAACGAGATCGATATCAAGGGATTGCATTTTTGCTCTCCCGCCTCGAAATCGGGATGGGCTGCAGGGTTTTTAAGGGACTCGTTTCCAGGGGCTGTCGACGCTTCGCTTGCGGGCTTTTTAGATGAAATTAAGCCGGGAAACTCTTTTGACGGAGTTTTGGACTTTCAGTTAAACCCTGTTTCAAGTTTTTTATCGGTCCACCTGAAAGACGGGACTTATGAGTTTTTAGGCAAAACTTATACCCTAAAGGATTTTTCTTTTTGTAAAAGAGATCAGGAAATTGAAGTGATGGCAAAATGCTTCGCTTTTAATCAATGGTTTGAGCTTCAAACACGATTTTTAGGAAAAACTTTTCCCCACGGGGTGGTTGAAGTGCAAAGCGCCGGAGATGTACTGAACATTTTTTGGAAGAAAGAGGAAAATTTGCAAATAGAAAGGGTCAATGGAACTTTTGCCGGCTGCCGCATCGATTTGGAACCTGCCCAAAACGGTTTGAAAGGGAGTGTGAAAAAGGATGGTTTTTCAGGGGAGCTTGAAGCTGCAGCAGGCCGTATTCTTTGCCGCAACATCCGGGGAGAGGCGATGAGCGGCGCTTTTTTCTGTCCTTACGCTGAAATTTACGAAAACAATCGGATGTGGAAAGTATCCATTCCTAAAATTTTCGCTGGGGAGCTGCATTTGGGCCGTCTGGCCGGATGGGAGGAATTTTTTGATCATTCATTGATTGTCGATTCGTTGGAAATTACCGATCTTCATGGACCGCCGGAAGATTTGAGCCGATTTGAATGCCGTGGCAAGGCTTCCTTTTCCAGTGCCGAAAAGCAAAAGAAAATGTTTCCTTTTGTGAAAGAGAAAATAAAAAATATTTCAGTGTTGAGGCCCTCTTCAGGAGACGTTGAATTTTATTTGGATTCAGGAAATATAATCCTATCTAAGGTGAATAATATGATTGACGGAAGGCAGTTATTTCGTTACACGCTCCCTTCGTATTATTCAAATCACATAAGCGCCGATGGGAGTGTCTTTTTTGTTTTTAACTTAATTCCCCACAGCTCAAAGGTGAGGGTGGAAGATTTTATTTCCGTTGTCATTGAAGGAACGGTTGCTCATCCGATTTTTTCACTCAAAAAGACAACCGACATGCAGCAAGTCACTCAATATTTGTCTGAATAATGATCAATCCGATAATCTCTTTTCTTTATCCCCCCAATTGCCTGGCATGCGGAGGAGCGTGCCGGATTCCCGAACACAGGCTTTGCGAATCTTGCGTCTCTTTACTCGAACTTGCCGATCCTATAGAGCATTGCCGTCTTGCTTATCCTTTTTCGGGACTGGCCTCCGCCTTTGAGTTTTCACCTCCGCAGGCTATGCTTGTGAATCATTTGAAATATCGGAGGCAGCACTATTTGGCCAAGTCGCTAGCAGCCTTCATGATTTTGCAATTCATCAGACATGACTGGCCCCTGCCCGATGCGGTCATGTCTGTTCCCATGCCTTTTGTTTATCGTTTATTTTCCGGAGAGGGCCCGGGAGCCTTAATCGGCAGGGAGGCGGCTCATTTTCTTGGACGTCCCTATATCGGCGGCGTCAAATGCACCGTTGATAGACATGCCTCTTATCGTTTTTCTTTGAAATCTTTTTTAGATATTCGGGATAAGACTCTATTGTTAATTGATGATGTTATCAAGCCGGGAGAAGCCATTTTTTCTTGCGGGGAAGCGCTTTTGGAAGGTTTTCCTAAACGCCTTTACGGCCTTGGGGTTTGTTTAGATCCATCGTTTTATTCTGAAGAACAGGAGCATCGAGCCGCTGACGGCAAACATAAATAATGTCATGACAAAAAACCCCCAAGTATTGTGGATGCCCGGCATAAAGTCAAAATTCATACCGTAAATCCCGGTTAAAAATGTGATGGGGGCAAAGATTGTAGCCACGACCGTCAAGACTTTCATGATTTCATTGAGCCTTTGACTGATAGTCGACATATAGATCTCGAGCATTCCTCCGACAATGTCGCGAAATCCTTCGATAGTATCGATTGCCTGGATGGTGTGATCGTAGACATCGTGGATATAAAAGTGCGTTTCTTTTTGAATAAGGGTAGAGTCCAGCCGCATAAATTGGCTGATCAATTCCCTCATCGGCCAAACCGTGCGTCTCAAAACCGTCATTTCTCTTTTGATTTTCTGGATTTTATATAGAGTTTTCGTTGAAGGGTCGTGAACCAATTCATCTTCTAGCTTTCCCAGCTTCTCATCAACTTGCGCCAGGATAACAAAATATTTATCGACGATGATATCAATTAAGGTATAGGTTAAATAATCGGCTCCAAGCCTTCTGATTCTGTTATTTCCTCTTCTGATTCTCTCTTTGATGGGGCTGATGACTCCGGCTTCGACATTGAAAAAAGAGATCACATAATTCTTTCCTAAAATTATGCTCACTTGATAATCGACGACTTTTTTGGTTGGCTTGTCAAAATCCAGAAGGCGCAAGATAATGAAGACGTTGTCTTCGTAAGTTTCTATCTTGGATCTTTCTCCTGAACTGGCTATATCTTCTAAAAGAAGAGGGTGAAGTTGAAAGATTTTTCCTATTTTTTCCATGGCGGATGGATTGTGAGTGCCGGTAACATTGATCCACGTCACACCTTCTTTATTCAGATATTCCAGGCACTCTTCTATGTGAATGTTCTGACGTTCTTCGATTATCTCCTGATTATAATAGGTTAAAGAGATAAGAAGATTTTCAATTTCATCACCGGGATGAAGCTCCAGACTTCCTGGCGGAGATCCGACTGAGTTGTCTAAATCCTGGCTCATAACTATCCTGCCGTGAGAGGCTCCTTGCAGCTCACTGTAGCATAAGCTTGATTTAGACTTCCAAATTGCGTTTTACAAGATCAATTTGACGCTTAAGTCTCTCATCTTCTTTGATTTTTTGCTCTATAGCTCTGCAGGCGTGCAGAATAGTAGAGTGGGTTTTGTTGAAATAAACCCCTAAAGACATCAAAGAGTCGTTGACGAGCATTTTAGAGAGATACATGGCAACCTGGCGGGCTATGGCGACCGTTTTGGTGCGGGCGGAGCCTTTCAGATCGCTCACGCGGACCTGGAATATTGTGGCGACGCTTTTGAGGATTTGTTCCACAGTGATTGTTTGTTTTGGAGACTGCTGGAACATTTCTCCCAAAGTGTTGATCACCAGGTCGCGGGTGATTGATGTATTCAGAAGGCGGCTATGAGCGTTCAGGCGGTTGATGGCCCCCTCCAGCTGCCTCACGTTGTTATACAGATGTTCGGCGATAAAGAAGGCGATGTCATTGGGTAGGTCAAGCTCTTTTTGTTCCGATTTATGCTTCAGAATGGCAACACGCGTTTCGAGATCGGGTATTCCCATGTGGGCCACAAGGCCCCACTCCATGCGCGCCTTCATCCTTTCAGAGAGCTTCAATTGAGATGGCGGTTTGTCGCAGGTCAAGACAACTTGCTTTCCATTGTTGGCGTAATGATCGAGCAGGATGCAGAACTCTTCTTCGAAGTTAAGCCTGTTTTGCAGGAATTGAATATCGTCGATGAGCAAGACGTCGACATCGGAGCGATAGAACCGTTTCATCTTATCGACGGTTTTTCTCCTCAGGTTCTCTACCAGATCATTGATAAATCCTTCCGTAGTGATCAGCTGGATCCGTTTTTTCTTGTCGTTGCCTACGATATGATGTCCTATGCTGTGGAGGATGTGTGTTTTTCCAAGTCCCACTCCGCCGTGAATAAAGAGGGGATTGTAAGATTTGCCGGGACGGTTGGCCACCCCCATGGCAGCGGATTTGATAAACTGGTTGGAGGACCCTTCGATGAATGTTGAAAATTTGTAGCGGTGGTTCAGCTTGACTTCATAAAAGTTCGACTGGGGCGCAGGCAGCGGAACAGGTTTCGTTTTCACTGCCTGCGGCAAGGCAGGTTCAGCTGCGGGCGCTTCAATGATAAAGTTAATGGCGGGATCGCCATTTTCCCGAACTGGCAAGAACATTCCGAGTTCTTTTTTATAATTGGACAGGAGGTATTCCTGAACAAAGATATTGGGAACGACCAGAGTGATATCCTCTTCTGTTGCTTCTTTCACAACAATAGGGGCAAGCCAGTTCCCGTATGCTGCAGCCGAGCAGCGCTCTTTGACATAGGTTAAAAATTGTGTCCAAGCTTCCTGAGTATCACAAGCGAGCATAGTTTCGGTTCCTTCAAGTCTTATAAAAGTCGGTAAATTCAATTAGCTATTGGACAATTCTGGTGATGTTTAACCTTACTTATGTCTTCAGCAGCTAACTTTGAAAATTCTGCCGGTTCTTTTATTATTTGTTACAAGTTTTTGTCATCTTTTTTCCTCAAAAGGGTTGAAGGAAAAATCAAAATGGGTTATGAACATTGTTTCCACAACCTATTCTCAGGCTGTTTCAATCAAGAATCTATCATTTGGATTGATACGTTGCAACAAAAAATCCTTCCATTTTTTGCCTGAAAAACTAAGTTGCTGATAATCAAAATGAGGCAATTTGAAAAAAAATGAGATCGCATTTTTAAATAACGCAGCCCTTGGAAAGGTGTTGAAGTTGTGAATAGGTGCCCTGCATTTGCACAGTGAAAATCTCTTTAGGCAGATACAGTTTTTTTGTTGCGTTGCAGCGGATTTGCATTAACTGAAGGTCAAGGTAGAGCCCAAGATCTCCGGCAAAGGAGACAGTCGTTTTTTCATTATGGCAGACATGTCTGATTTGGTTGACAAGTTCCAACCTTAAGTCTCCTTTGTGTCCGGAAAAATCCAGGCATATGAGGATCTCCGGAGACAGAGTTTTGAGTAAAGACAGAAGGCCGTGATAGCCGAGGCAGTCGGGCAGGTATTTGTTTTGCTTAAAATCGTCTTCGGTCGTATAGCCGACTCCAGCCAGCAGTACCTGGCATCCTTCGAGGTGCGGAGCCAGAAGCGGTGAAAATGGGCATCCGGAAACATAGCCCAGTTTAAGCGGGGCTTGTTTTTTGTCGAGTTCCAAAGTGATGCCCAATGTATTCCTTTTTTTATCATCCCTTGCCCCTGGGCAGGCGGAAAAATATTTCAGAACGATTCCATCATCTAGTGGAAGGGTTTCAATATCGGAAGAATCGACAAAGATTTCCAGAGGGTGAACCATATGCCTCTCTTCCTTGTACTGTGGCTGGAGTAAAGAAGAAACCTCTTGAAAGACCTGGCTGTTGATATAATACCGGATTTTGTGTCTCGAAGGACAAAGCTCATTGAGCCTCTCATTGAGAAGATAAATTGAAAGCAGATCCTGATAACTTTCCGGATTGCACCTTGTGACGATGACATAATCAACGTCTTGTACTAGATAGCCCGCCTCATGAAAATGATCCAAAAAACGGCGTCCCGGGTTGATGACGATTCCTTTATTTTTCCATCTTATGAAAAGCCCTGTGGGGGCATGCTTCAACCTGTCGGAGTGGAGGATATTTTTTAATGCGGAGCCCGGATGCAGAGGAGCTTCCCAGCCGTTTAACAATGTGAGAAAATGCTCTTTGGGAGTCTCTCTGCCATCGAGAAGTTGTTGATAATGTTCGGTAACCTTTGCCTTAGTTTCTTCAAATTGTTTGAGCTTGTTTTCGATTTGGGTTTTTCTGGATGAAGAGGGAGGGGCCGGACTCTCTGCCGGAATACTTGGCAATGGCTCTTCTTCTAAAAACAGAGAAGGAGGTGAATGATCTTTAAAAATGTCTTTAAGCTCATTTGTTTCCGGAGATAATTTGCCTAGGATATAAGCTGTGGCTTTGTCATTTGGAATCATCGCCAGAGCTTTTTTGGCATAGGCAACGCCTTTTTCCCGCTCGCCTAGTTTTTCGGACAAATATGCAGAAGCGCGGTAACAGAAAAATTGAAAATGAGGAACGCTTTTAGCTTTCAGATAGTATTGAATGGCTTTTTCATAATCATCTTGCCAAAACGCTTTTTCTCCGCAAAATAAATGTTTGATGTCTTCATTTTGGCCGCATTGGCCGGAAAAGGAGTCAATGATTTGGAAAATGCGGGGATTCTTGTCAGCTGGCTGATAGATTTCTTGTACAGAGTTGATATACTGGCTTAGCAAGTCATTCAATCCCATAAATCTCATTATATTTTTTGTTTCATTAAGCTGCAATCTTGAACGTAGGCATTCGGCAATCTACGCCCTTGGATAACTTGCGGCGGCTTTGGTCTGCTTCGTTTTTCAAAGGCGTATCTCACCGAACGCTTACTCTTGAACATTAATATAAGAAAAGGGATGATAGCTGCTTATGGCTAAGAAATTTTTACCCTACGCAAGACAATCCATTAACGCCGATGATATCAAGGCTGTCGGCAAGGCTCTAAAATCGGATATCATCACTCGGGGGCCGCTTGTCGATGAGTTCGAAAGGGCCATAGCGGATTATTGCGGCGCCTCTCATGCTGTCGCCTTTAACAGCGGGACATCGGCGCTCGATGCCGCGTCCTTTGCCGCAAACATCGAGCCTCATGACCGCGTTATTACGACTCCGAATACTTTTGTCGGAACAATCACCGGTTCGATCAAGCGGGGGGCGGCGCCTATTTTTGTCGACATTGACTCTCAGACAGGAAATATCGACTTAGACCAGCTCGAGCTGAATATCAACCGCCCTTCCAGCAGGGGGAAAGAAGTGATACTCCCGGTCCATTTTGCGGGGATAGCCGTTGATATGGAGCGGATATCGCAGACGATCAGTAAACCCGATACCATCGTCATCGAAGATGCCGCCCATGCTTTAGGGTCTGCATATCCGGACGGCAGAAGGGTCGGGTGTTCAGAGTGGAGCGATATGACAGTCTTCAGCTTTCATCCGGCCAAGCATATCACAACCGGAGAAGGGGGCATGGTTCTCACCAACAGCGAAAATTTCTGCAAGCGGCTTCTTCTCTACCGCGACAATGGAATCACGAGAAGCGAAGATGATCCGGATCCCTGGATGTATCGTGTTGCCGAGATAACGGGCAACTATAATTTCACCGATATTCAAGCAGCCTTAGGGCTCAGCCAGTTTAGTCGGCTGGAGGAAAATAGCGAAAAGAGGCGGCAAATCGTGAAAGCTTATCGGGAGGAGCTGAAAGGCATCGATCATATCGATCTTTTCCCTGAAGAGTACGACAGCCTGACTTCCTATCACTTATTTGTCCTTCGCATCAATTTTGAAGAGTATGGGGTTTCCAGAAGCGAGGTGATGAACCGGTTGAAGGAAAAGGGGATCGGAACCCAGGTCCACTATATTCCCCTCTACCACCACCCTTTTATGAAAGGGAAAGATCTGTCTCCCTATTTTCCTAATACGGAAGAGTATTACGCAAAAGCCTTAACATTGCCTCTTTTCAGCCGGATGGAGGAAAAAGATGTCTCCAATGTCGCGGGCGCTCTCAAGAAAATCCTCAAAGCCAATCATTAAAATATAAATTTGATTGCTTGCAAACAGGGTTTGAATAATGACAAAAATTCAGTATGCAATTTTTTTATTAACGGTGTTCCTTTTTACTAGTCATCTAAGTGCGATTCCACAACAGCCTTCAATTACTGTTAACCAATGTTATACAACTAAAGAAGCTGTTTTTTTGCTAGTCGGTACACGCTGGCTTAGTGCAGAAGCTGTAAATTTTACAACAGATGGGATTTGTTCTTTACTTTGAAAGTAAGCCAGTTTGCTTAATTAGCTTTTGGCAAGAGGATGATTCCACTGCAAAATTTAAAGAAGGCTGGGATGTCTATAAGAAGTATGAGAAATTTTTTCCCCATGAGAACTATATTTTTGATGAGTGTAAAAGGAATGTATCTTCTAAGTTGGCCGTACATATTAATCTTATAAATAAAAAAGGATTAGTTGAGTGTATAGAAAAGTATTCAAATATTTTTAAGGATGTGTTGCATCGAGAGGCGTTGTTGCATAAATCACCACTGAGACCACCGAGCTCACTGAGAGATTATGAGAGAGGAATTAAATGATTAGACGCCTAATCCCATTTTTTAGAAGTTTTACATTGAAATTGATGAGCAAACCTCTGCCACCACCATTATGCTTAAGATAGGATAGAAGTTGGGCCTCATGAACAGGCAAGAGATTGGCCACAGATTTTATCTCCAAAATAACCTTATCTTCCACTATCATATCGATCCGGTAGCCTGAGTCTAGCTTTTTATCACGATAAATAATAGGTACTGGTATCTGCCGGTTAACTTTCAAACCCGCAAGGTTCAACTCGTAGCAAAGACAAGTTTCGTATGTCGATTCAAGCAAGCCTGGACCTAATCTTCGATGAACTTCAATCGCAGCACCTATGATTTCCCCTGTTAAAAGGTCATTTCTTTTTTGGTTGGCTTCTTCAGTTGTGTGGGTACTAGTCATCTTTTCTCCAAAAAGGGCGAATGCGAGCTTGCCGACAAATACCTAATACTCTAATTTTTAGTTGCAACAAATTGGAGGATCAAGATGAAGGCAAAATATCGCATTCGCAACTGGAACGACTATAACAAATCTCTTATTCAAAGGGGAAGCATAACTGTTTGGTTTTCTGAAGATGCTATCAATAAGTGGATGGCTCCAAAAGAAATAGGAAAAAAGGGGCGTCCAAAACTCTATTCTGATGACGCTATTCTCACCGCGCTCATTATTCGATCGGTTTTTCATCTTCCATTGAGAGCACTCGAAGGATTTTTGACATCTCTTGTTATGATTTTATCTGTTGGTTTATCGATTCCTTCTTATACTCAAATTTGTCGGAGAGCTAAGTTGTTGGGGCAAGAGTTGAAGAAACTTTCGAAAAAAAAAGTCACCAATATTGTAATCGATTCAACCGGTTTGAAAGTGTACGGAGAGGGTGAATGGAAAGTTAGGCAGCATGGAATCAGTAAAAGGCGAACATGGAGAAAGCTCCATCTGGCAGTCTGCCCTGACTCTCACGAAATTATTTTCGAAATTCTTACTGAAAATAACGTTGCAGATTGTGAAGTGTATCCAAAACTTCTCGAGGTAATGCCGAAATCAGTTAAGCGCACATATGGAGATGGGGCTTATGATACTAAGCGATGCTATGCTGCAAATGTAGTTCACGGCTCAATTCCTATTATTCCACCCAATAGGAATGCTGTTTTTCGAGAAAACATATCTCCTTCTTGGAAGATGCGGAATATCAGTTTGCTGGAAATTTCAGGTTTAGGAGGTGATGATGATGCAAGAAAATTATGGAAAAAGTTGAAAGGTTATCATCGTCGATCACTTGCAGAAACAGCCATGTTTAGATTTAAACGATTCTTTGGAAATGATTTAAGAAGTAGAACTCTGGAAACCCAAAGGGCTGAATCAAGGGCAAAATGTGAAGCACTAAATATAATGACAAAGCTGGGAATGCCTGAAAGTGAATTAATAGCAGCTTAAATCAAATCTCTCATATTCTCTCTGTGCGCTCTTGTGAGCTCTGTGGTTAATTACGCAACAAAGCCGCATCGAGATGTCGATGGGAACAAATTTTTAAAAGAGATCGAAAATGGAGGATGTCCCGTTTTTAGTTGAAATTCGGTGACTCCATATACCAGTTTACGCAACCTTTGTTTTTATTTCACTCTGAATTCGGATTATCCTTTCCCTTACCTCTTCGATTGAAAAATATCCTTTAACTTTTCGAAATCTTTTTTCTGCATCCAAGAGGGTTGTCCCCAACTATCTTTGCGCCATTTTACCCTTTGTTTGAATACGAGTTATACGGCCCATACGCCGGCTTGTATTTGAGAACACTGATTCAATCGGATTTGTGGAATGCAGTGTCTTCCTCAAACGAGGAGGCACTTTTAAACAATGCACCGTGAGGAGTTCTTCAAAACACTCACGGAGAGATTCCGCTGCAGATGGGTTGATTGTTTCAAGCCAACTCTCCAATTTCTTGAGTTCATTCTTAGCATCTTCATACTCAAGGCAATTTATTGCATTTCGGAAGCGATGATGCGCTTCTTTTCGATATTTTTTGGGAAGATGCTTTTGGATATTTCTGTCTTTATGAAATCGTACATCTTTGATGTATAAGTAATTTCCCAAACCTATCCTTCAGAGCCTTAATGATCCCTTTTCCTCCATCGGTTATAAAAAGTATTTTCTCATCAAGCTTTAGTCCTCTGCGGTCGAGATTGTTCAACAGCTCTTGACAAATCACATTATTCTCAGTTGCACCTTCCCAAAAACCAAGAGAATGCTTATTTCCTTCAAGATCAATTGCCATTGCCACAATAAAAACTTTTCCTGCCAGATGATAACCATCAATGAGGATAGCGAAGGGAGAAAAACTGCTTAAATCTCTATCTTTTAATTCTTTAAGCTGTTTACTTGTCGCCGCTTTCAAATGCCGTGAAACAGAGGATTTAGAAATACCGAAGTGGTCAAGCAAACCGTCCAGCGCACCCTCATACTCCCTGCAAGAGATCCCCTTTAAAGCTTTTTCTAAGAGATCATCAGAAAATCTATCCTTATTATTTAGTTCCTGATATACAGAGAGTTGGACTTCCTTTTTATCCTTCCGCAAACGTGGCTTTTTTACTTTTAATTTTTCTCCTCCCACATAAACAGAACCCGCCTGGGATCCCCATTTCTCCCATCCGGGCAGTGGATCGTATTTAGGCCCGGCAAGCATTTCTCTTTCTGAAGAAAAAAGAAACTCGATCAAGCATTTCTTTAAGGAAATAAAAAACTGATCGAAATCGTCCTTAGCAGCTCCAATGAGATAAGCAATTTTCTCTTCGGGGCATGCAAATGAGAGAAGATCTGTTGATTTATTCTGTGATGTGCGACTATTCATCTTGTGGCTCCTTTGTTTTTTTGTTTTTTGTCAAAATTACATATTGACTATAGGAGCCACCTCTTTTCAAGATAAAATTTCAACTAATTTTGGGACATTCTCTCGAAAATGGCAGGCATCTCATTGATTTAATCGAGGACAATGATATTCTTCTTGGGATTCTTTTAGGTTATGGTGAAGAGTCATCGAAGCTCTATTATAGAAAGCAGATCGAATCCAAGGAAGATGTGGCACTTGATATCCCTTATATAACGATAACATCGGAAAATGTTAATGGGATAGAAATATGCCCTGTTGCGTTTAAAGGAAATGCTCATTCGAAAGAGGTTAAAAAGATTTATTCGAAGTTCCACAATGAGTGGAAGTTGTTTTGGGAATTTTATCTTGAGAAAAATCAGGATTCAATGAACTTTTTCCTTGAACCCTTTTGCAAATAGCGGTTCTGCAGAGCAACATTAGTAGCTGCCGCCAGTTATGATGGCGGTCAAAAAAAATGGTGGAAATTTCCGGGTTAATTCATTCATAAAACTTGTTATCGAATGGCACTTGCCCGAAATTGTTAATCCTTTTGAACGGAATCTCAAAACCGATAGTGATATGAAAATCATGTCTATCGATAAGAGGCGAAAGGCCATAGTCGACTCTCAACTTCTCTAGTTCTTCGGATTCAACAGCCAGCACCCATCGGTAGCCGGTAACAACATCTATGTAGTTATTAGGGCTTGATTTCAACTGCCCCCAGCTAGTTATCACTCTCAACTCTGTTACCTGAAAAGTATAGGAATTGCCAATATCGTTTTCTATCCCCTCGGCTATTTCTGTATCTTTGACAACTGTAATGTGGGCTCCTTCTTCCTTTCCAAATGAATTGGTAGGCCTGAGATGTCCGTCTAGGATCAAGTTGGGAAACAACTTTGTCAAATAGTCGTTTGAAACATCCAAGTAAACATAGCCGTTGCCTTTCATCTTTAAGACCCCTGTCATGGGAAGGGTTTTGGCAATCTCAAGCACATGAGCTTGGGTTTGGTCAATGTTAAAGTCTTTGACGGGCTCTTCGTGTATACCTGAAGAGAGTGAAAAAACAGCCGTACAAGTGAATATTAATGAGAAGAAAATATTTTTATTAATTGTCATAAAAAATCCTTTTTAGTTAACTATACTTAATATTATTTTATTTGTAAATAAAAAGGTTTTTATTTATGAGCAGTTGTAAAGGTTGTAATAAATTTTTAATTATCGAAAGTTGGCCGAATACTTACGCTTTTTTCTTCTTTTTTTTGGGTGGGGAGAAGGCCAGGATTAGGGCCGCGGCGTTGCTGGCAACGGCGGGGTTTTTGTCTTTCTGGAGGATTTCCGCAAGCTTTACACCTTCCTCGGATCTTCCGGCCATGAAGAGCGCTTTGCACAAATTGATGAGTGCGGGAGTGTGGTCGCCTTCTAGTTTCAGGGCGTTTTCCAAAGCCTTGACGGCCTCGTTGGGCTGGTCGATTTCGACATAGATGGCGCCGAGCATTTGGGCATCGTAGATATTTTCGGGATCGAGAATGACCAGAGCCTTAAAAAGGTCGAGGGCAATGTCGTACTTGCCCTGTCTGATATAAGCATAGCCTGTAAAACGGAGTTCTTCAAGATGGTCGTCATTCCACCCTAGTTTTTCCATCCAGTTGATTTTATCCATAGCTTCGAAGCGTTATCCTTGTAAGAGCTGCCCGGCCCTTCCTATAATATAACCTAACCACTCATTTATTGTGCGCAGTTGCTTGATGCATTGTTTAAGGGTCTCTTTTTCTTCCTTGGTTTCAGGGGTTTGACAGTTGACCGAGTTAAGGATTTCTTCATCCTCATCTTCGTCAGAGCCTATGGACGGGGAAATCTTTGCCCGTGTGAAGGGAGATCTGCGGGTGAATCTGAAGTTTTTCGGAGGATAAAAATACGCCCATGGCGCATAAGATCTTACCACGCCGAGCAATAAATCGAGTTCCGACAACTTCGGGGCCACATCGGTGACCGACGTTTGCGGGGGTATGGAAGAGGCCTCATCGAGATGATATTGCTGCTTTACGCTCTCGACGTACTGAGTGCGTCTGGCGTATTGAATATAAACGCCTAAATCTAATTTATCAATAGTAGCCATAAAACCCCTCTTTCAATTCAATTATATCAGATTTTGACTTTTTTATCGAAGTTGGCTCATTATAGGAGCATGAAGAATTCTCTTCCTATTATTTCACCCTATTACGTGAAAAATGTAAAGTTTGCCAAAAGGCAGAATAACGATTTTCTCTCCGTCGTTAAGAAGCGAGTCTTTGAAGAATTTAAAATGAGGGGCATCTCTCAGTATGCCAACACCGAAATGATTCTAAAGACTCTTTTGATCACTGCCGCCTATGCCGGCTGCCTGGCTGCCATTTTTTCCAATTACTTTGGCTCTTTGGGGGTGGTTTTGTGGTATGCGGCATTGGGGTTTGCCTGCTCTATGAACGGCCTCAATATCGCCCACGATGCCATGCACGGCGCTTATTTCAGGTCGCAAAGAATCAACAATTGGCTGGCTTATTTTTTTGACTTCAACAGTACAAGCTCTTTTATCTGGAGAATTTCGCACAATACCTATCACCATATATATACGAATATCCCCGGGCTCGACAATGACATTGATAAGGGAAGCGCCCTCCGCCTTCAGCCCACCGATCCGTTGCTGAAGTTTCATTATTGGCAAAATTGGTATGCGATTCCTTTATATAGTTTGCTGACGTTTAATTGGGCGTGGATTTCCGACATTCTCTGGTGCTGCAAGGAGTTTCGAAAGGGGGCTGTTTCAGTAAAGGACGCGGCCATTTTTTTTGCCTTCAAAGCGGCCAATCTTTTGGTTTTTGTGGTTTTGCCGATATGTGTTTTGTCTGTTCCCTGGTGGGTGCCGCTCCTTGGCTATTTCCTTTTGCACATGGTAGCCGGGGTCGTATCGGGAGTCATTTTCCAACTGGGGCATGTTGTGGAAGGTGTTGAATTCATTTCACCCGATCAAGAGGGGAGCCTGCCTTATGACTGGGCCCTTCATGAAATGCTTACAACGTCCAACTGCTGCACAAAAAGCCGCTGGGTCGCGTTTTGGGTCGGAGGGCTGAACTACCAAATCGAACACCATCTGTTTCCAAATATCTGCCATGTCCATTATCTTTGGATTTGTGATATCGTTAAACAAACCGCTGAAGAATATAATATTCCCTATAAGGTGATTCCCACCTTCTGGGGTGCGGTCGCCTCGCATTTAAGGGCGCTGAAAAAACTGGGACGAAAGAAACAATGGCCATGAAAAAACCACATACACCGATACTTGTACAGGAATGGTTGGAGTTTTTGGACGGCTCTGCAATCAAAATCTATGTTGACGGAACCCTTGGCGCCGGCGGCCATGCCAAAGCTGTCCTTGAGGCGCATGAGGAAATTAAATCTTTTATCGGAATTGATCAGGATCCCAATGCCCTTAAAATTGCTTCCGAGGAGCTGAAGGCATGGAAAGAAAAGGCAACTCTTATCCACGATAATTTTGAGAATATAGATGCCATCCTATCGTCGAAGGGTATTGATAAGATCGACGGCATGTTATTGGATTTGGGCGTCTCCTCTATGCAATTGGATGAAGGCGGCAGGGGATTTAGTTTCAGGCATACGGGCCGGCTGGATATGAGAATGAATCCCAATAAAGAGCTGAGCGCCGAGATCATTGTGAATACATGGTCTCAGGACGACCTCGGTCGTATTTTCAGGGAATACGGAGAGGAAAGGCAGTGGAAGAGGGCGGCCAAAGCGATCGCCTTGAAGAGGGAGGAAAGGCCGATAGAAACGACCAAGGATCTAGTCGAGGTTCTCAGCGCCGTGTTGATAAAGAATAAGAAAAAAAACACTCACCCCGCTACAAAAATTTTTCAGGCTCTTAGGATTGCTGTCAACAGCGAGCTCGAGGTATTGCGCGCCTCTTTACCTAGAATCATCGCCCGCCTGCGCCATGGCGGAATCTTCGGAGTCATTACTTTTCACAGCCTTGAAGACCGCATCGTGAAGAATTTATTCCGCGATGAAGCCAGCGACAAGCAAAATACTTCAGGGTTGGCGGGGCTTTTTCTTGAAAAAGAAAAAACCGTTTCCCTTCTCTCCAGAAAGCCTGTCCGGCCGTCGAAAGAAGAGGTCGACGCGAATCCGAGGTGCCGCAGCGCCAAACTGAGGGTGGCAAGGAGGCGATGAGAAGTGTGCTTTTAAGAGTCCTCTTCTGCGTTTTTATGGCCGGCGCAACTTTGTACGCATTTATTGAGAGGCAAAACCGCATGACAAAAATGCGGCTCGAAATCCCTATTCTCGAAAAAGAAGTGCGCATGTTTAAGGAAGAGAGCAGAAGGTTGAAATACGAGATCGAGATGTTTGAAAATCCCGTTCATCTGATTGAACTTTTACAAAAGCCTGAATTCGGCCACCTCAAACATCCCCATATCGATGAGGTTACGATTATTGATGAAAGCAGATAGCGGGGACAAGACAAGAGTGATATGGCTGGCAATTTTCGTGATCTGTCTTTTTTCCGTTTTGGTTGCGCAGTTTTTCACTATTCAAGTGATCAATGGAGATTATTGGAGTGAAAAAGCCAGAAGACAGCATTACTTTTTTGTCGAAGAGCCCTTTATCAGGGGAACGTTTTACTCCAATCCTTCCATCAAAAAAGGACATCCTGAAAAGCCCTACCGTTTTGTGGCTGACGTACAGAAATTCCACCTGCACGCCGACCCCGATTCTATTCCGGAAAGCGTCAGGGGCCAGCTTGCCGAAAGTTTGGCTTCGCTACTGGAATTGCCAATCGACGGGATAAGAGAGCATCTGGGTAAAAAAAGCCGCGACAGGCTGCTGGCTATGTGGCTAGGCCCTGACAAAAAGGACGCTGTCTTGTCATGGTGGAAAGAGTTTGCCAAAGAGCGGGGTATTGTGCGGAACGCCCTTTTTTTTGTCAGCGATTATCAGCGGTCTTATCCTTTTGGAAAAATGCTTGGGCAAATCCTCCACACTGTTCAGAATCGACGGGATGATAAAACTAAGCAGGCCATCCCTACCGGGGGGCTGGAGCTGTCTTTGAATTCCTATCTTCAGGGAAAACTGGGAAAAAGGCTTCTGATGCGCTCTCCAAGGCATTCGATGGAATGGGGGGAGATCGCCATGCCCCCGGAAAATGGAGCAGACGTTTACCTGACAATCAACCATTATCTACAAGCGGTTGCCGAAGAGGAATTGGAAAAAGGAGTTAAAAAGTCCGGGGCAAAGGGGGGATGGGCCGTCATGATGGACCCTCATACGGGAGAGATTTTAGCTTTGGCTCAGTATCCCTTTTTCTATCCGCCCCAGTATCGCGACTATTTCAATGATCCCGATCTTACCCCTGATACCCGCGCCCGTGCTTTGACCGATGCTCTTGAGCCGGGGTCTATTTTAAAACCTTTTGCCATATTGACCGCTTTTATGGCCAACAATGAGCTAGGTAAAGAAATATTCGACCCGGAAGAGAAGATTGCCTGTTCCGACGGCACGCTGCCGGGAAGGCAAAAGCCTATGACAGATGTCAGAGTGCACAAGTATCTCAATCTTCCTATGGCTATGCAGAAATCCTCGAACATATACATGGCTAAAGTTATCGACCGGGTGATCAGCTCTCTAGGGGAGAGGTGGTATCGGAACGTATTGGCGGATGTTTTCGGCTTCGGGACAAAAACCGATTTGGAGCTTTTTGGTGAAAGTTCCGGTGTTCTTCCGACGCCGGGAAAACTTCACCCGAACGGCAAACTCGAATGGTCGAAACCAACGCCCTACTCTCTTGCGATAGGACATAATCTGCAGCTCACGAGCATCCAAATCTTAAGGGCGTGGTCTCTTCTGGCAAATGGGGGGAAGATGGTCAGGCCGACTCTTGTGAGAAAGATCGTCAAAGACGGCCGGACACTTCTCGACAACACAACCGATAAGAGATTGCAATCTTTTCCCCAAGTGATTGATCCTTCGACTGCAGCCAAGGTTGTCGACGCCCTTCGTTTTGATACAATGCCCGGGGGAACGGGCATAAAAGCCAATATTGCCGGCTTCACAGAAATTGGGAAAAGCGGCACCTCCAGAAAAATTGAGAACGGCTCTTATACATCAAAAAAACATGTAGCCTCTTTTGTCGGCTTTGTTCCCGGCGATCAGTCCCGAATTCATTTTGCTGGTCACAATTGACGAACCGAAAGTTTGCTACATTCCGGGCGTAGGGCACAACAATCACGGAGGCGTCTCTGCCGCGCCTGTTTTCAGAGAAATTGCGAAAAAGGCTTTGGAATATTTGGGAACGGCTCCGGACGACCCCTATGGGTATCCTCCTCAGGATCCGAGATACGATCCAATAAAAGCCAAAAGGGTATCGGAAACTCGTCTGTTGCGGGAAAAGTACGATTCGTGGAATAAATAAAGCATGAAGCTGTTTAAATTGATCAAAGATCTTTCCGTTGACGAAGTTTATGGATCGAAAACCATTGAGGTTACAGGGATTAGCAATCATTCGGGGCGTGTCGGGCCTGGCAATCTTTTTATTGCAAAGAAGGGCTCTGTAACAGACGGCAACCTCTACACGCCTGAAGCGATAGCCGCCGGAGCGGCGGCGATAGTGACTGATATCTATGATCCCTCCTTGAAAAACGTCACGCAAATTGTCTGTCGAAATATTCAGAAAATCGAAGGCCTTTTGGCTGCGAGGTATTACGGCAACCCATCTCTTGAATTGCATATGATCGGTGTCACCGGAACAAAAGGGAAAACAACTACGACCTATTTAATCCGGCATCTTCTGAATAAACTGCAGATGCCATGCGGCCTGATGGGAAGCATCGAATATTGCACGGGAGGGCATCATTATCCCGCCTCTCATACCACTGCCGATGTCCTCACCAACCAGCGGATGCTTCGTGAAATGATCCAGGGAAATTGCCGGGCTGCTGTCATGGAGGTCTCTTCGCACGCGCTTGATCAAAGGCGCGTCGACTGCATTGATTTCGATATTGCCATTTACACCAACCTCTACCCCGACCATCTGGATTATCACGGGGATATGGAGGAATATATTAGGTCCAAAAACATACTCTTTGCTAAGTTGACCGATTCATCAAAAAAGATTGTTTATAACGCCGACTGCGGCATGCGGCAGAGAGTTTTGGAAGGTTCTAAAGCCTCGCTTTTTTCCTATAGCGTCGAGTCTCCTTCGGACCTGAAAGCCCGGAATGTCAATTTGAGTGCCGAAGGAAGTTTTTTCGAAGTGGTTTATGAAAATCAGGTCTATTCCTGCCGCTCTCCGATTGTAGGGCTTCATAATATTTACAATGTGCTGGCGGCACTTGCAGCAGGAGTGGTTTCAGGATTTTCCCTTCCCCATCTCATTGAAAGCTTAAATGGCTTCCCTCAAGTTCCCGGTAGGCTGGAGAGAGTGCCCAATCCCCTCGGATTGCAGATTTATGTTGATTTCGCTCATACCGGAGATGCGGTTGAAGCCGTTCTCAAAAGCCTGCTTCCTTTAAAAAGGGGCAAGCTCATCACTGTTTTCGGATGCGGCGGCGACCGCGACCCCGGGCGGCGCTCCTCGATGGCAAAAGCCGTGGAAAAATATGCCGATTTCGCTATTGTCACATCGGACAACCCAAGGTCTGAAGACCCTCAAAAAATTATTGGCGAAATTATTCGCGGGTTTTCGTCCTTGGATCGGGCGGCGATTGAAGCCGACCGCGCCCTGGCGATTGAAAAAGCCGTCGATATGGCCTCTGATGATGATCTGATACTGATTGCCGGAAAGGGGCATGAGAAATATCAAATTTTTGCAAACAAAAGGATTGAGTTCGATGATTGTAAAGTCGCTTCGGGCATTTGCAGGAAAAAAATGGCGGCTGTTTAGTTTTCTTGTATCGATTGCTTTGCTTGCAGCCTCCTGTTCCCACCCCCGCGTCATTGTTGTTAAGCAAGAGCCGATTGCCATGGATGTTCCCCATTTAATGAGGGGGCCGGTCATCGTCGTTGATGCCGGCCATGGAGGAAAAGATTTCGGAGCCAATTCAAAATCCCCTTATTATGAAGAAAAGGCCCTAGCCCTGGAAACCGCCTTTTTACTTGAGCACTACCTTCAAAGAATGGGCTATCGTACGGTTCTGACCCGTTCTGAAGATGTTTTCATTCCGTTAAAGAAGACGGGCCGGCATTGCCAATGATCTGGGGTCAAAGCTCTTTGTGAGCATGCACTACAACTCTGCCCCGAGCGACAAGGCTCATGGCATCGAAGTCTTTTATTACCTGTCTGATACGAATAAAAGACGCACTATAGGCTCAAAAAATCTGGCCGAAAATGTTTTAAGAGAAGTGACCGGCGCCACTGGAGCGAAGTCCCGCGGCGTCAAGCATGGCGATTTTGCCGTCATCAGAGAAACCAAAATGCCGGCCGTTCTAGTTGAGTCCGGTTTTTTGACAAATCCTGAAGAGAGGCAGCGCATCCTGCAGCGCTCTTATATGAAGCAGCTTGCCTATGGAGTGGCCAAAGGGGTCGATGACTACCTGAAAAGGACTCACAATTAGCAACTTAGTCCGGATTAGAAAGAGATGTCCTCGGCGCGATTCGAACGCGCGACCTAGCGCTTAGGAGGCGCTCGCTCTATCCAGCTGAGCTACGAGGACATAGCTCTAATACTAAATTCTACGAAAAAAAATGTCTACAAACAATTCCTTACATTGAAGATTTTGACATTTATTTTTGTCTTGTGCATTATTAAGTTGTAATTGTTTGCTAATTAAAAATTTATGTTACCGGCTCTCATCCGCATTGTGTCCTTAATCATGATCGGTTATCTTAAGGGTATATCCAAAAGAGAATTTCAAGGGGTTTAGTTATGGCAGATGCAGACATCGGACTTATCGGTCTTGCCGTTATGGGGCAAAACCTGGTCCTGAATATGAATGATCATGGATATACTGTGGCGGTTTTCAACCGAACGGTGTCTAAAGTCGACGACTTTCTGAATGGTCCCGCTAAAGGGACAAAGATTATTGGCAACCCACGACCTTAAAGAATTTATCTCCAAACTGAAAAGACCTCGCAAAGTGATGCTTATGGTGAAGGCCGGACAGGCAGTCGACGCTTTTATCGACAAAGTTGTCCCCTTGCTAGACAAAGGCGATATCATCATCGACGGCGGCAACAGCCGTTTTACCGATACCAACCGTCGTACCGAGGATCTCAAGAAAAAAGGAATACTCTTTGTCGGCACCGGAATATCCGGAGGGGAGGAGGGCGCCCGCCATGGACCTTCGATCATGCCGGGGGGAAATCCCGACGCCTGGCCGCATGTTAAAGAAATTCTGCAGTCGATAGCGGCAAAAGCCGATACCGGAGAGCCTTGCTGCGATTGGGTTGGTGAAAATGGGGCCGGACACTATGTCAAAATGATTCACAACGGGATCGAGTACGGAGATATTCAAATCATTTGCGAAGCTTATCAGCTTCTCCACCAGGGACTGGGGCTGACGGCCGATGAGCTGCACGATATTTTCACTAAATGGAATGAAGGGTGTTTTGAGCAGCTACCTGATCGAAATCGCCAGCCACATATTTACCCATATGGATCAGGACGGCAGGCCTCTTGTGGATAAAATCCTCGATGTCGCCGGGCAAAAAGGGACGGGAAAATGGGCCTGTATCGATGCTCTGGAGCTCGGATTTCCTCTGACACTTATTTCCGAGGCGGTTTTTGCCCGCTGCCTTTCCGCGATGAAGGAAGAAAGGGTCAACGCAAGCAGTATTCTGAAGGGACCCGACTCGCTTTTTGCCGGCAATCAAAAAGAATTCATTAATGATCTTAAGCAGGCTCTCTATGCTTCGAAGATCGTCAGCTACGCGCAAGGGTTTATGCAGATGCGCGAGGCGTCTAAAGAGTATAACTGGAACATCAATTACGGAAGCGTTGCTTTGATGTGGCGCGAAGGCTGCATCATTCGAAGCAAATTTTTAGGCAATATCAAAGAAGCTTATGATAACAACCCGAAGCTAGACAGCTTGCTGCTCGACAATTTTTTCCACGACGCGATCGCCAAAGGCGCAGGAAGGATGGAGGCGGGTTGTGATCAAAGCGATAGAACTTGGGGTCCCAACGCCTGCGTTTAGCACAGCTCTCGCTTTTTACGACGGATATAGAACCTCAAGGCTTCCGGCAAATCTGCTTCAGGCTTTAAGAGATTATTTTGGCGCCCATACGTACGAGCGGGTGGACCAGCCGCGAGGAAAATTTTTCCATACAAACTGGACAGGAACCGGAGGCAAAGTTAGCGCAACATCATATAATGTTTAAGGAATAAAACATTGGCGGGCCGCATGAAGGCTCGCCGCATAAGCACTATGAATTTACTCGGAAAAATATCAAAGCTTTTCTCTTCCAATCAAGAAAATGAAAGCGACGAAAAAGGATTCGGCACACTCATGGGTGTGTTTATCCCGAATATTACTTTCATGTTCGGGGTCATTATTTTCCTCCGTCTTGGCGTGGTTGTCGGAACAGTCGGCCCCTGGTGGATGGCGGCTATTTTGCTTCTTTCTGCCGTCATCATGATTTTGACATCTCTTTCGATCACTGCCATCGTGACAAATATGAAAGTAGGAACGGGAGGGGTGTATTATATTATTTCCCGATCAGTTGGCATTGAAATCGGCGGAGCCATCGGTTTTGCTCTGTATGCCGCTCAAATCTGTTCGATTTCTCTATGCGTCAGCGGCTTTGCCTACTCTCTCCAGGATTTTATGGGCAATATCAACATTTTTTTAGTCGAAGTGATCACGATAGCCCTTTTGGCTTTGCTGACTTTAGTCTCAACCTCTTCGGCTCTGAAAACGCAGCTGTTGATTTTTGTGATTCTCATTCTTGCATCATTTCCATTCTATACGGCAATGCCGAGAATCTCCCCGAGGCCACTTTGCCGGCATTTTATATCGGGGGGCTTGGATTCTGGGCGGCATTTTCAGTAATTTACCCCGCTATGACAGGAATCGAGGCTGGTATGGCGATGTCTGGAAACTTAAAAAATCCTTCCCGGTCTCTTCCGATCGGCAATATCACATCGCTGCTCTTTGCAGGCGCCACTTATCTCATTCTGGCGATTTTTCTCTATCGCAACGTACCGACAGATATTTTGGCCTCCGACCCTTTTGCGGTGATCGACTTTGCGCGGTGGAGATCTTTGATTTTGCTCGGGATCTGGGGAGCGACCCTCTCGAGTGCATTGGGATGTCTTCTTGGGGCTCCCAGAATGCTTCAGAGTTTTGCAGAAGACGGCATTATACCCGAAATATTTTCACAGACCTTTGGAAAGCATGGCGAACCGAGATATTCCATATTGCTTACTTTTCTTTTATCTTTAATTCTCCTCATGTCGACGACAATCGATCAGATCATCCCGATATTGGCGATGATATGCCTGATTTCCTATGGAACGCTCAATTCCGTGGCTCTGTTTGCAGAAATTATCAACAGCCCCAGCTGGCGTCCGGCAGTCAGAGTTCACTTGGCTGGTTTCTTTTCTAGGGGCGCTGCTTTGCCTTTTTGTTATGTTCATGATCGATTCCGGCTGGGCCTTTACGGCAATTCTTCTCGTGATTGCCATTTATCTTGTCATTTCAAGGAAGCAGGTTCCGGTCAGCTTTCAGGATTTTAGGGAAAGTTTGATTTTCTTTGTCTCCCGTCTGGCCCTATACCGTCTTTCGGATTCTATCACTCATGCGATTCACTGGCATCCGCAGCTTCTGGTATTCACAAGCGCACCCGTCCAGCAGGAAAAGATGATACGGCTTGTTCATTCTCTCACTAAGCGAAGCGGCATATTGACCTATTCTGCAGTCCTTACAGCCCCGCATTTTGAAGATGAGTATCAGATCAATACATTGAAGAATTCCTTGACGAGTATTTCAGAAAAATTGGATTGACCTGTTTGACTGTCGTTCAGACCTATCCGACAATCCAGGAAGGGATTGTCAACCAGATTAAATCTTTCGGAATCGGACCCATTTCTCCGAATACGATTGTCCTTGGGCTGTCTCATTTTGAATCTGAAACCGTCAACTATGTAGAAATTCTCGATACTGCAAAAATAGACAAAAAGAATGTTTTGATTTTTTCTTCCGGAGGGAAAGAAATTTCCGACAACATTTTTGCAAAGCGGCTAAGAAAGATGCAAAAAGAGATCGATATATGGTGGGACGGCACCTACCGGAATAACTTTGAACTGATGCTCTCTTATACCACAACGTTGACAGACGGCATAATATGGGGAAATACCGATGTAACTTTGAAAAGCGTTGTTTCGGATGAAGGGGCCAAGGAAAATCTCGAAGCCTATTTTCGGGGCTATTTAACCGAAAGCCGGTTGAAATTCGGCCTTGAGGTCTATGTTGAACCCGGATCTCAGGATTTTCTTCCCTATATATCCAAGCACTCCTACGATTCTCATTTGACCTTTGTCGGCCTTCCCCAATCTGAGACGAAGAAGAGACCGTCCGTCATATCGCTCAAATCAAGGAACAGCTCGAAACAATGGGTCCTGTCGCTCTCGTCGCCTGTTTTGACAACATCGACCACAAAGAAATCTACGATAAAAGGTAGAAATAGCAGATCGGCCCAGCGCTTTTTCCAAGGGACGCAGTTCAACGAATGTTTATTGAAATTATTAGTTTTCAAACTTAAAATTGATTTTAATGTATGTGTATGTTATTATCATCTAATGATAAATTAATCAAGCTTTTTATAAATAACAAATAGGAGCGTAAAAGATGACCCCAAGTTTTTCTGACTTTTTCAAGTCATTTTATTATTCAAATAATTATGTGCCTTCAGTAGATTTAGGTGAACAAGGATTGTCAAGACATTTATTGGAAAATGAAGATAAAGACGCTGCAGCAATTGTACAGCAATTAATATCTATTCCTGAGGTCCAGTCAGTTCTTTCTGAACCATTAACTTATGATACAACAGAGATCAATAAAAAGAATACTATTCTTAAAAACCATGATTTTAAGCTGCTAAGTAGCAAGCCTAATCTACTAACTAAGAAAAGGATTCGTATCTGTTCACGGGGGTACCCCCCCAGGGGGAGTCGTAAACTTCTAACACGTTTTGTTAACCGAGAACTACCTCGTGAATTTGTGTCGTAGGAAACCGTTTTCTATTTTGAAAATATCGGCGGCGCTTGTCCGCCATGAATGTATGCTTTAAAACATTCGGTAAAATAATCGAACGAATTTTGAGCACGTAACTTCAATGTCATACCAACTGTTAACACCCGTTCGACAAATCGCTCACCTTCTTCTGATTGTGAGCCAAAGCATAGCTTCCTCCAAATGACTCCGCCTCTAAGACGTTGCTCGGCTGTATTGTTAGTCGGTTCGATATTCTCATGATAGGCAAATACCCATAACATCTCGAACCGTCCAAAAAAATCAGCGCAAGTCGACCTCGTTTTATTGCAACATTCTTTGTGAATTGCACCAGCTTTGAGGAGGACTTTCAAATCTTCTTTTGGGCCTATTTCGATCTTCTCGATCAGTTCGTCCCTTGCAATCTCACCGTTTTTGTAGCTATGCCAAAGATTGAATATCGACTTTTTACACTCTAACAACCGTTCCCCGATCCATTTATCAAATCCATCCCTGCCTGCAATCTTTTCAAAATCTCTATCTGCATGCGACCAGCAAAGTTGTCGCAGACCTTCATGCGAATTATAGGCATTATAGCGATCGGTTGTTAAACCCCCTTTGAAAGAACCAAAGATCTCGCGGAATGCCTTGTTGCTGCGTGAAGCCTTGATTGCGAAAAACACAGTTTCCTTGCCGCTTCCGACCCAAATCCATCTCTTTTCCAACTCGTTTCATCGGCATAAATATGTTCTTCATTTAGAGTGTGTGTCCTAATTTCTTCGTATGGTGCTTTTAAAATCTGACTAGCTCGGACATGGATTTTACACACGCTGCCGGAACATATCCGAATATTGAGTCTGCCCATTAGAGCACAGACTTGACGTTTGGATAATCTAAACTCTCCTGAAAGAGAAGTGACGAAACCCATTAATCGGGGACCAAAACCAAATCGCGCTTCTTCGGGAATATCAGCCTTTACATGCTTACCACATCCGCTACACTGACAGGTGTGAATGTTGTATTGAGTAACTTCCGGAGGAGCGTCCGGTAATTCCACTACTTGTCGTACATCCGTTCTGACCACCTCCGAATTAAACGAGTGGGAGTGGCAGTTCGGACAAGTGTCCGGCTTTATGTTATGCAGCGACTGCACCTGATTAATTGGAACTAGTTGACGGGGGTGGCCCTTATGACCTTTTTGTGCTCCCTGTTTACGCCCCGTAGGTTCCTTTTTTCTTTGAGCTCTGAAGGGATCTTGCGAGGGGGGCTTAGAGCTATTCGAAGAGTTGGTGTTGAGTTTATCTTCGAGCTCCTTAACTTTTGCCTTGAGTGCCTGGTTTTCCTTTTTGAGGATTTCAATTTCCTCCAAGGCTTTATTCAGCTTTTCAAAGAGTTCTTCGTAGGTTGGCTTCATGTTATAAAGTGGTTTTGAACAACCAGAATAATAATAAAAATCTTATTTTATGCCGTATAAAATTTTTATTATTTTTGTGGGGTAGCGCGCGAGGCGGTAGCCGTTCCTAGAGTTACCCCGTGAACGGATACAAGGATTCCTTTTTATAGCGTCATTGAACATGACAAATTAGAAGGGCTTTGTTGCGTAATTAACCACAGAGCTCACAAGAGCGCACAGAGAGAATATGAGAGATTTGATTTAAGCTGCTATTAATTCACTTTCAGGCATTCCCAGCTTTGTCATTATATTTAGTGCTTCACATTTTGCCCTTGATTCAGCCCTTTGGGTTTCCAGAGTTCTACTTCTTAAATCATTTCCAAAGAATCGTTTAAATCTAAACATGGCTGTTTCTGCAAGTGATCGACGATGATAACCTTTCAACTTTTTCCATAATTTTCTTGCATCATCATCACCTCCTAAACCTGAAATTTCCAGCAAACTGATATTCCGCATCTTCCAAGAAGGAGATATGTTTTCTCGAAAAACAGCATTCCTATTGGGTGGAATAATAGGAATTGAGCCGTGAACTACATTTGCAGCATAGCATCGCTTAGTATCATAAGCCCCATCTCCATATGTGCGCTTAACTGATTTCGGCATTACCTCGAGAAGTTTTGGATACACTTCACAATCTGCAACGTTATTTTCAGTAAGAATTTCGAAAATAATTTCGTGAGAGTCAGGGCAGACTGCCAGATGGAGCTTTCTCCATGTTCGCCTTTTACTGATTCCATGCTGCCTAACTTTCCATTCACCCTCTCCGTACACTTTCAAACCGGTTGAATCGATTACAATATTGGTGACTTTTTTTTTCGAAAGTTTCTTCAACTCTTGCCCCAACAACTTAGCTCTCCGACAAATTTGAGTATAAGAAGGAATCGATAAACCAACAGATAAAATCATAACAAGAGATGTCAAAAATCCTTCGAGTGCTCTCAATGGAAGATGAAAAACCGATCGAATAATGAGCGCGGTGAGAATAGCGTCATCAGAATAGAGTTTTGGACGCCCCTTTTTTCCTATTTCTTTTGGAGCCATCCACTTATTGATAGCATCTTCAGAAAACCAAACAGTTATGCTTCCCCTTTGAATAAGAGATTTGTTATAGTCGTTCCAGTTGCGAATGCGATATTTTGCCTTCATCTTGATCCTCCAATTTGTTGCAACTAAAAATTAGAGTATTAGGTATTTGTCGGCAAGCTCGCATTCGCCCTTTTTGGAGAAAAGATGACTAGTACCCACACAACTGAAGAAGCCAACCAAAAAAGAAATGACCTTTTAACAGGGGAAATCATAGGTGCTGCGATTGAAGTTCATCGAAGATTAGGTCCAGGCTTGCTTGAATCGACATACGAAACTTGTCTTTGCTACGAGTTGAACCTTGCGGGTTTGAAAGTTAACCGGCAGATACCAGTACCTATTATTTATCGTGATAAAAAGCTAGACTCAGGCTACCGGATCGATATGATAGTGGAAGATAAGGTTATTTTGGAGATAAAATCTGTGGCCAATTTCTTGCCTGTTCATGAGGCCCAACTTCTATCCTATCTTAAGCATAATGGTGGTGGCAGAGGTTTGCTCATCAATTTCAATGTAAAACTTCTAAAAAATGGGATTAGGCGTCTAATCATTTAATTCCTCTCTCATAATCTCTCAGTGAGCTCGGTGGTCTCAGTGGTGATTTATGCAACAACGCCAATTAGAAGGGTGGATTATTAAATCTGGAGCTACTAGAATCCCAGAAGGACTGTTGCTTATTGGACCAATGAACGATAAAAACGAAATGGCTTTTTTCACTGATGAAGAGAGTCTTCTAAGAATAGAAATGGCAAATCGAGTGCAAAAAGTCGCTCAGGAAGCCAACATTGATGTAGTTCTTCCGAAGAAAAAACTAGTTGCATATTCCAATTTGAACGGAGAAACTAAACCTACTAGGAAATACTGTGTTGTTTGTGAAAAAATCAACATTTTAAGTGTTGAAGATACCATTCAAACTATACAAAACATGGATGTAAAACATCAAAAAGAAATAGCAAGAAAAATATCGACCATAGTACAAAGGGCTGGTTTTGTAGACGCAACCTTTGACAATATCCGCTTAACACCCAAAGGAAAACTAGCTTTTATCGACACTGAGCCAGCTGGTTTAATGGTTGCAAAGAAACCAGGTTTGCGGAATAAGTTTTTCGGCCCCAAGGGGGCAAGCGTTGAAAAATGTGCAAGAATTGGCTTGTTCTGCCTCAGGAATCAACCTATCAAGACCACCTCAGGTGAATACACTAATATGCAAAGTGAACCTGGTTTAAAAAGCTTCTGCGATGAAGTGCAAGCTCGCTATGAAAAGGTGACCACTCCAAAATTATCTAAGAGGAAAATCACATTAAGCGTTGTCAGTGTGGGACTTATTCCGCTTATCAATGCAATTAGAGCTTTAGTAAAAACAAAGTTAACTAAACGAACATTCGAAAAGTTACTAGATATGGATACTTCTTTTCTGGATCAGAAAGTGGCATGTGGCTTTTGCAAAACTCAAGATGAACAGAAACGTTTAGAAAAGGAATACCAAGAAAAAAGAACGCCTATTGCAAAGAAATTTTTTGCTTATACGGAAGGTGTTCCTTATGTTGCCGCTTAACCGGCATTTAACCGGATCTTTAGACAAGTTTAAGCCTAAGGTGTATGCCTTGAGTTTTATGCAAAATCGGCAGACAAGTTGGCCAAATTAGCCAAGAGACTGCTAGGAAGCGGGTTAGATCAAAAAGATTGAATTTCTTCCTCACTATTTTCCGGGTGGATTTGCTTCCGGTTGTAGATCAGGATTTGGTTGTAAATTCCGAAAATGTTTGCAGGGCTCGGTTCTGTTGCAAAGAGAATCATCAGGTCTAACATTTGCTTGTCGTGAACGGTTTTGGGACTAAAGCTGCAAGGATCGTCAAAGTCGATCAATTTCAGATTATTCCCTTGGACAATGATATTATTCGGCATCCAATCCAGATGAGGAATGTGATACAGCCTTTGTATTTCACTTTTCAGAAGCGAAGGAGCGGGTAAGCATCCTTTCAGCATCTTAAAAGTCACGAGATTGATTCCCGGAAGCCAGGCGGTTACTGTGGGATGGGAACCATAATTTTTATAAAGATACTTTTCTTCATACGAACTTTGGATATATCTGACCCGGTTACCGTCGCTTGCCGGTTCCAGCCATTGGGTGCGTTTTAAGTAAGTAATACGATGTTGAGCGTGATAGAGGTTTGAGTCATCCGATAACACGCAGATAAAATTGTGCGAAAGAAGAGGGCAGCTGCGGGATTGATCGACATCATCAACACAGACAATCACGTTTTCTCCAAGGTTGTATAGAGTTTGTGCATACCTATGGGACAGGGCCGTATGAGATTCTTGCGAAAAAACGATGTCAAAATGTTCGCACTCCCCTAAATGAACAAGATCGCTTCTCCTGCATTTTTTTTTCAGTTGGATGCAATTTGGCGGCAGGGGCTGTATCTCTTCGTGGTCAATAATGACAAAAACTCCTTCGAATTCCTTAGCCAAAACTTCAACGATGGGAGTGGAATTTTTGCCAAGACCTAAGAAGGTAATCGGTCTGTTATATAAGCTTGCGATTTCTTTTAAATAGTCTAGAGATGCAGCGTGAGAAAGCAAAGGGATAAGGAGAAAAACGATCAGGCACCCTCTAAGGAGCATAGTCTTCCTCTATGCTTGAATAGGTTCCATGGAATGTTTCGTAAGTATCTTGGGATAGGTGGGGAAGCTGCGACCGCTCAGGAAAAGAGGTTCGTCTGTCAAAGAGGTAAATTTCATAGGTCAGGCTTCCCCGCGTCGATTCATAGATGACTCGCCCCCCTCTATCTTGCAAGGCATTTCTGATATATTGGGTATGGTCTCCCGTGTTGACGGGGTTTTCTATGAGGACGACCGGGGCTAAGGGGAGTATGGCGTCAATCACTTCTGAATAGACCTCATAACTAGCTGAAGGGCTTTTCCTCATGTGGTGGATCACAGAAAAAGCCACAATAAGGTCGAAAGCTTCCTGTTTGCCTAGTTTGACCAAGTCACCAGCGAAGATCTGGGTCTGCAGCAGGGTAAGATCTTTTAAGTGTCCATTTTGTTCGCAAAGGTATTTTAATAATTCCCCTGTGTTCCACACAAAATCAGAGATCGGATATCCCCCTTCGATCATCGTGCAGCGGGCGCCAAACTCATCGGCCATGCGGAAGCTGAAATACCCTTGAGAGGCGCCAATGTCTAAAGTCTTAAAAGATTGAGAGAGAGTCTTTAATACTTCTTGTATGGCTTCATAACGGTCCTGGCATTTCCGAACTCCCGGTTTAACAACTTCTCCTTGTATCAACACATCTTGATAGAGTTCAGGCAAATCATAGATATCTGCCCAAGCGAAAGAGATGAATAGAATCATCAAAAATGACAAAAAAGATCTCATAATCTTGCTTTTTAGCATGTTTTGAGCCGCGTATCAAGGCAAGAGTATAATATCGGCAATTAAAGGCATGTGATCCGACGGGAAAAGGCCATTGACCTTCGCGGGGTTCACTGCATGCAAAAGCACTTTCACCTCAGGGGAGACAAAAATATGGTCTAAAAAGACGCCGGGAGTTCCGAAGCCTTTGAATGGCTCGGTTCCCGTTTTATCATTTGTAAATGTTGACAAAGGGCCGATGTGTCCGAGAAGAGAGGCGTCTTTTGCGTCTTCCAGAAGGTCTGCTTTGAGGATTTTTTGAATATAGTCTCCGTCATAGAAGGGGAGCTTCTCCAAATCGAGGCGGCTTGGAAATGTGTTGAAATCTCCTGTCAAAACAAGGGGGCCGTTGTGGTTTCGGCTGAGAATGTCTTGTATCATTTCGGCTTGCTGCTCTCTTTTGGCGATGCTAGAAAAGGCCAGATGGACGTTCAAGACAGAAAGAGCCTTGCCATTGATCTTGTCGACAAGCTGAATTATCGTCAAAGTCGATGCGCTGGTGTTTTCCGGATTCACTTTTGACAAGTGCCAGATGCGGCTATTATCAAGAATAAACCGCTCTTTTTTGTAAAAAAGGCCGTTAATCTCTCCATCCTTGCAAGGGGAGCCGAAGAATTCGTATTTCTCCGATAGGGCTTCCATAAGATCGTCTAATTGATTGCCATAGAGTTCCTGAACTCCAACAATATCGGCATCCATATCGTCAAACATATCGATCACTCTTGCGCACCGGTTCGGCCAGCGGTTCTCTTCATCGAGGTTGTGATCGTAGAGATCGAACAGAATGTTGAAGCTGACAACCCGTATGCGTTCATCCAGAAGCTTAAGATTTTCTCTGATCTCAATCCCTTGACCGGGGGCATATTTGCCCAAGTCTATCCCTTCCAGCCGTTCTATTTTTTCCATTAAGGGAACAATAGAATTTTGAGCGGCAGCAAGAGAGGCTGCAAATGCTATTGTGACAATAAGTGATAAAAAATATTTCAATTTTATCTTTCCGCCTTTTTTATTCAATTGAATTATAAGAGGGAAATATAAATTTTTAATAAATTTTCCGCTAAATCTGCCGTTTCTGACGGTCCTTGCATTCTAAGGCTTTATAGACAACCTCATCGGGTGTGAGGTCGGAGGTATCGATGATATGGGCGTCTTCCGCTTGTTTCAGCGGAGACACTTTTCTTGTTGAGTCGTAGTGGTCCCGTCTGTTGATCTGCTCGAGGATTTTCTCCAGGGTGAGTTTATCCGAGGTTTCGGGAAATTTTTCTTTGAGTTCTTTCATCCGCCTTTCGGCTCTCACTTCCGGCCGGCCGGTTAAAAAGATTTTCAGGTCGGCGTCGGGGAAGACGACAGTCCCCATATCGCGGCCTTCGAATACGGCATTGACGCCTTTTGCCAGCTCGCGCTGAATGGAAACCAGCTTTTCCCGAACTTGCGGGATCGCCGCTATTTCGGAAACTTTGGAGGTGACTTCATCGCCGCGAATGACATTGGTGACATTTTCCTCAGAGACATAATAGCATTTATCGCCCCGTCTGATCTTCATGTCAAATTCAAACTTGTCGAGAAATTCCTGAAGCTTCTCGGGATCATCTAAAGGAATATTTTGTTTGATAATTCCATAGGTAGCGCATCGGTACATGGCGCCTGTGTCGAAAAATATATAGCCTAAAGCATCTGCAACTTTTTTGGCGATTGTGCTTTTTCCTGTCGCGACCGACCCGTCTATAGTAATAATCATATTGGCAGCATCCTTACATAACCATACACGAGTGGAAGAGTAAAAACAAGGGAATCGATAATATCAAGCAGTCCTCCGAGTCCGGGAAGCTGGCTGCTGTCTTTTACCTTGGCATCCCGCTTGAGAAGCGATTCCGAAAGATCCCCCAGCTGAGCGAGGAGGGCGATAATCAATCCGAAAATTAAAGAGGAAACAACACCGAGGTCGAGTGCGCCGCTTCCTGAAACCGCAGCAGCGATAAAAGGGAGGGAGACGCTGGATGCGAGGGCAAGTAGCAGTCCGCAGAAGGCCCCCTCGACGGTTTTATTAGGGCTGACATAGGGAGCAAGGGGCTTTTTCCCTATCATTTTCCCGCCGAAATAGGCTCCGGTATCATACAGTTTACTAACGAAAATAGCATAGACGACCCACCATCTGCCATCCCCGTCGGCATTTGCGGGGAAATAATAGGTGATGAGTAAAATGCAGCTGAGAGGGACAGCCAGGTAGAGAATTCCAAAGAAGGTGATGGAAAGATTGACAAAAGGGTTCTCGCCTTTAAGCAGAAAGAGGTAAAAAGCAAAAAGAAGAGAGAGTATGACAATTAAATAGGGCAAAAAACAAAAAGGGGGGGCTTGAGTGGCGGTAAAAACTGAAAGCGCATAGGCAAATCCGGTCGCCATTCCGAGCATCGTCAACGGTTTGTGTCCTTTAAACGAGGCCAGACGATAGAATTCCCAAAGGACAAGAGCTGTTATGAAGGAAAAACCCAGAGCAAAAAAGGGCATGAATGCCGGCCATGTCGAGAAAAAAATCGCAACGAAAGCGGCAATTACCAGAATGGTCCCAATCGCGATTCTTTGCAGCATTAAGATCCTCCCAGGCGCCTTTCGCGCTGTTGATAATTGTCAATAGCGGCATAAAAATGATCGCGATCAAAATCGGGCCAAAGGGTATCGGTGTAATAGAGTTCAGAATAGGAAAGCTGCCATAAGAGATAATTGCTGATTCTCTGTTCTCCGCTAGTGCGGATGAGAAAGTCGGGATCAGGCCACAGGGAGGTATCGAGATATCGGCTGACGGTTTCTTCCGTCACATCTTCTTTGCATAGGGCCCCTTTTTCAATTTCGCTGCAAATTTTTGAAAAGGATCGGCAGATCTCGGAGCGCCCTCCATAATTCAAAGCAAGGATGAGATTGATCTTGCTGCAATGGGCCGTTTTTTCTTTGCTTTCCCGTATGGTCTTCTTGACATCTTCGGGCAGGGGATCCAAAACGCCAATTGTGCTTAGTTTGACCCCTTTTTCGATCATGCGGGGAGTTTCTCTTTGTAAATAGAGTTTGAGAAGCCCCATTAACGCGTCGATTTCCATTTTCGACCGCCTCCAGTTTTCGGTAGAGAAAATGTAGAGGGTCATATATTCGATATTGATATCGGAGGCGGCTTCCACAATATCTAAAATAATGTCGCATCCTTTTTGATGGCCGAATGGAGCATCCTGCTCAAAGCGGGCGGCCCACCGCCTGTTGCCGTCGGGGATGATGGCGACATGCTTCGGGACTGCTTTCAAAGGGATCATAGCGCCTCCGTAAGTTGAGGGAGAAGGGCAATTGTCTGCTTGCGGTCAGGGCCGACAGATATAAGCGAGATCGGAACGCCGCAAAGAGTTTCAATCAATTCGATATAAGTTTTTGCGTTTTGCGGAAGGTCCTCATATTTTGTCGTATGGGAGGTGGATGACATCCATCCCGGCAAAGTTTCGTAGACAGGTTCAATTTTATCCCAAAGATGAATATCGGCAGGAGGGATATCAAAGAGTTTGTCTTGCAGCCGATAGGCTGTGCAAATCTTGATTTCGGAAAAATTGTCGAGAATATCAAGCTTTGTCATCGCAAGTGAAGAAAAGCTGTTGATCCGGACGGCAGCCTTTGCTAAGACAGCGTCGAACCAGCCGATCCGCCTGTCTCTTCCTGTTGTTGTGCCGACCTCTCTGGCTGTATGGAGGTCAAATTCAGGCGAGGATGGAAATTCGGTGGGAAAGGGGCCGTTGCCGACTCGCGTCGTGTAAAGTTTCATGACCCCTAAAATGTGGTCGATCGATCCGGGTCCAACTTCGGCGCCTGAGCAGATGCCTGCTGCCGTTGTGTTCGATGATGTCACATAAGGGTAGGTTCCCGATGTGACATCGAGAAATGTCCCTTGCGCCCCTTCAAATAAAACAGTTTTATCTAAGGCGCTCTCAAGCAGAGGATTGATATCTTGCACATGGGGACGCAATCTTTTTGCCGCATGCGCGTAATCGGCAAAAACTTTATCGAAGGAGAGGGGAGAAGCGCCGAAAAGCTTTGTCAGCTCTTCATTTTTGATTTTGAGCATATACTTTAAAAGAGACTGAAAATGATCGAGGTCCAAAAGATCGGCGACCCGGACGCCGGCGCGGCTCACTTTGTCCGCATAGCAGGGGCCGATGCCCCTTTTTGTTGTTCCGATAGCATCGTCTGCTTTCCTTTTTTCCTGCAGAGCGTCGAACACCTTGTGGTATGGCATGATAAGATGGGCATTTGGAGAGATCCACAGCCTATCTTCAAAGTCAATTTCCTTTTTTCTTAGCATGTCCATTTCTTCAATCAGGACAAAGGGGTCGATGACAACACCTGCTGCAATCGCGCATTGAGTGTGGGGGTTGAGGATGCCTGTCGGGATGAGGTGCAGTTTGTATTCTTGCGAATCAAAAAGAATCGTGTGGCCGGCGTTATTGCCCCCTTGAGCGCGGACAATCCAGTCGGACTGCTGAGCCAGCAGATCGATAACTTTCCCTTTTCCCTCGTCTCCCCATTGGGCGCCGACAACGATGATTCTTGGCATTATGCTTTTCCCTCAATCGGTTTTCAATAGTTTGATGAAAGCGTCCTGGGGAATTTTAACCTTTCCGATTCCCATTTCTTTCATTTTCCTCTTTCCCTTTTTTTGCTTTTCCCACAGTTTTCTTTTGCGGGTGATGTCTCCGCCGTAACACTTCGCGGTGACATTTTTCCCCATGGCAGACAGGGTCTCCCTGGCGATAATTTTCCCTCCGATGGCCGCCTGAATCGGCACTTTAAAAAGCTGGCGGGGGATCACTTCTTTCAGTTTTGCGCAGATGGCCCGCCCTTTTGCCAGGGCTTTGTCTTTGTGGACAAGGCAGGAAAACGCGTCTACCGGCTCATCATTCACTCTTACCTCGAGTTTGACAATTTGGCTCTCTTCGTAGCCGTAAAACTCATAGTCGAAAGAACCGTAGCCCCGCGTCAGCGATTTCAGTTTATCGTTGAAGTCCGAGATGATTTCGGCAAGAGGAAGACGGTATGTGAGAAGAAGCCTGTGGGAATCGAGCGTTTCGGTATGTTCGCATATTCCCCGTTTCTCCAGGCCAAGGCTCATTATCTGGCCCAGGTATTCGTTCGGTATGATGACATGGGCCCGCACCCAGGGCTCTTCAACCCATTCGATGACCGCGGGGTCGGGATAGTGGACGGGATTGTCGACTTCCTTTTCCTTGCCGTCGGTAAGAGTAAATTTATAGACGACGCTGGGGGCGGTCATGATAATATCCAGGTCGAATTCTCGTTGCAGCCTTTCAAAGATGATTTCAAGATGAAGAAGCCCTAAAAATCCGCACCTAAAGCCGAAACCGAGAGCATGGCTGCTTTCCTGTTCGATATAAAGGGCCGAGTCGTTGAGCTGCAGTTTGACCAGGGCGCCCTGAAGATTTTCATAATCCGAGGAGTCGATCGGGTAAATTCCGGCAAAAACAACAGGCTTCATTAATTCAAAACCGGAAAGCGGCTCGGGCGCAGGAGATTTTTTGTGGGTGATCGTATCGCCGATCTTCACATCGGCTGTGTTTTTAATGTTGCAGACGAGATAGCCCACTTCGCCAGGCATCAGGGCGTCGGCCGGCTTTTGATGGGGGACAAAGATGCCGGGCTCTAGTACTTCATACTCTTTGCCGGTTATCATCATTTTGATGGAGTCTCCTTTTTTGATTTTGCCGCTGATAACGCGGACATAAATCATAGCTCCCCGGTAGATATCGTAATGGGAATCAAAAATCAGAGCTCTCAGATAATCGTCTTTCGGCTCTTCCGGAGGAGGGACATTCCTGATAACCCGCTCGAGAATTTCGTCCGTCCCTGTGCCCAGTTTTGCCGAACAGCAAATCGCATCGGAGGCATCGAGTCCGATCACATCCTCGATTTGATGCCGCACGTCTTCGACATCGGCTGTCGGCAGGTCGATTTTGTTGATCACCGGGATGATATCCAGATTTCTTTCCATAGCCAGATGGACATTGGCCATTGTCTGAGCCTGCACCCCTTGACCGGCATCGACGACCAGCAGGGCTCCTTCGCAGGCGGCGAGGGAACGGGAGACCTCATAGCTGAAGTCGACGTGGCCGGGCGTGTCGATCAGGTTGATCTGGTAGATCCCGCCATCTTTGGCTTGATAAAACATGGTCACGGGATGCGCTTTGATGGTGATGCCCCGCTCCCGTTCGAGGTCCATGTCGTCGAGGACTTGTGCCTGCATTTCCCGTTTTTGGAGGGTGTGGGTCTGTTCCAGCAGACGGTCGGCGATTGTCGACTTTCCATGGTCGATATGGGCAATAATGCTGAAATTACGGATTTTGCTTCTGTCATACTGGAACATAGGGCCTATGATACCAAATTCGGGACTAATCTGCCAGCCTGTCAAATTGAATATTGACCCTTTTATCATCCGAGGGATTATTTCGTATAAAAGCCACGGAAAAATCCTCTGTTATGTGATAACCGATGAGCAGATTTCCTCGCACGGCATTATCGCTGTGGATGGCCCCTTTTCTTGTATAGATCCCTTCGCCGGGGTTGAGTTCAAAGGCGGTTATCTGCAACCTACTCTTTGTCTTATCCGACCATCTCGCTAAAATATAATAACTTCCTTTTTCATAGGCCATATGGAAGTGGGGTTGATCGTTGTGATACTCGAGAAAAACGCCTCCGAACTGTTCTGTCTGAACACCGCCTTCAAGCCAGTTTTCCCCAAATTCCATAAAAAATACGGGAAACTCCTTTCCAGGAAATCTGACTGGAGCGCCCTTAGGAATGACCGCTGCCCCGTAATAAGCCAGGGTTTCATCGGCGGCCTTGACCACCGGAAGCGTCAGGCTCTTTTCGTTAACGAAAAGTCGCACGGTATCTCCGAAAACATTGTCGCAATCGTTTTTTTGGGTTTTATCCCAAGTGGCTTCTATTTCAAGAAAACTCGGAGTCTCGACATACTCTGGGGAAGACGTTTTTTCCTCTAGGTCAAGAGGGTAGAGTTCATTGGATATTTTAAAACGTCCGTTTTCAAAAATGTAGGATTCGCTGTTTTTGAGAACAAAAGCCAATCCTTTTGTCGTCATATTAGCCCCCGGACCGCCCCTGTCGATAGCAGCAAGTTTTCGGACGGTCTCTGAATCCAGCGATAAATGTTTTTTAATCTCTGCAACATCATTGATGTAATTGGGCTTGATTCCTGTGTTTATATTTATCATTTTTTTCTCCTTATTAATTACTACAAACGTAGTATTTTTAAGCAAAGTTATGCATGCGGCAGCTGTCTGCTACACATGTAGTATTTAAAGCTAAAATTTTTATCTGTTTATATGAGCAAGCATGCCAGCGCTGCCGCGGCTCCTGCGCCTAAGGCAACCAACCCGGCAAGGCATAGCTTTTCCTTCTTTAAATCAAAATCGAGCAGTGACTTAACCCGGGTCTTGATAAACTTTTTCTCGCCCCCCAATGAGCATAGAGGGGCGTAATTAATTATTTTGGCTTCTTTGGCCGCCTTGATCAAAGCAGAAGCAAGCGATTCTGATTCATAGCCGTATTTAAAGATGCTTTGGTCGCAGGCCATTTCCTGTTCCTGCTTAAATTTTTCGGACCTCGAGCGTGTAGGAATCCACCAGAATAGCGCCGAAATCAACTCGGAAAACATTCGGGAAAGAGGGTCTTTCCAGAGGATATGTTCAAACTCATGGGCGATAATTGTTTCATATTCATCTTGAGAGGCTTCATTGACGACCCTTTCCGGCAAAACAATGACATGGGAGGAGGCGACAGGAATAAAAACTTCCCCGCTGGTATAAATCCGTATGTTTTTCTTTTCTATCGCTGAATTCAGCAGGGGATTTTCAATTTTTCGAGGGCTGATTTTTGCTTTTTGCACAAGTCTTCGAAAGCGGCGGATCATCATGAAGGTTTGCGCTGCCTTTCGCGTGAGAGAGGCGGCTGTAACCGAGAAAAAAGAGAAAAAGATGGTGGAAAAGATCGGGCTTGCGTATTCGAGGGCAAGATAATTCATCAAAGAAATTTCGTTAGCAAAGAGATAGGTTTTCAGTTGCGGGTTGAATACTTGAAGCAACACATTTTGCACGCAGCTGCCGCAGATAAGGGGGTTAAGCCAGCTTCCCATACTGAGTTTATTAAAAAAGAGGTCAAGCAGAAGGCTTGCGAATGGAACAAGACGTAAAAAGGCTCGCATTCTGCGGTTTTTGATCCGCATGGAAAATATTAAGGCATCAACAACGGCAGCTGCTATAAAAAAGGCCAGCAAGGTGCCGATGATGTAGGAAATGAGATATAAAGGATTGGAAATCATTTGCCAGAAGACCTTCTTTTTTTGAGGAGTTTTTCCATTTCGTCGAGATCGTCGTCGGATAAATCATCTGCCGATTCAATCAGCTGGGCGACAATAACAGATGTTTTGCCGCCAAAAAATTTCTTCTTGATCTTTTCCAGAAAAGAGTCGGAAGTTGAAGAGTCGGCAATCCAGTATTCGTATTGAAGGCCGATTTTCTCCCTTGCCAGCTGTTTTTTCTTCTCCAGGCGGCTCATCACGGTCATGACGGTATTATAATTGTCGTTTCCTCCCAGGGCCCGGTGGACTTCTTTAACGGTTTTCTTTTCTCCTGATCTCAATATGTAGAGGATTTCCGATTCCAATTCCCCAAAAGCTCTTTTTGTCATGCTTTGCTCCTTGTGTAAGAGCCATATTACTACAAACGTAGTTTTTAAAACAAGACAATTTTTTTTTAATTTTTGTAAGGAGGTTTGATTTTGGGGATAAAGGCTGTATCGAGATATTTTTTGGGCACTTCTTCCCAAGGGCATCCAGTGTAGTAATCATATTTATAGGGAATGGACCCATTGGCAAACCTATGGGGCATTGAAACATAATCAGGTTTTTTCCAATCCCCAAAAACAAACGATTTATTTTTCCAGTTTTCTGTATTTTCATAATCGCATATTTTCTGCAGCGCAGCGCATTCACCTTCCTTTAAAGGGAGTTGAGTGACATTGGGAATGATTCCATGGGTTATGATGCTGGTTTTGATTCGTCCATCAAGCGGTTCATCGTCGAATAATTTGATGGATTTTTTAATTTTCTTGTAAGCGGCAGTTGTCATATAAGGGATGACAAAAATCAGATGCTGCTGAGCAATTTTGTTTGGGTTACCGGTTGCGATCTGAACCGCTCGTAACCAAAGTTTGTTTATGATTTTTTCCGCTATTTGCGTTCCCGAATAACTGCAGTCGTCGAAGATCAAAAGAGCATGATTTTCCTTTTTGAGAAAATCGGTATTTGTTTGATTAAAATCAAAGTCTCCTCCAAATGGGCTGTCAGGATGAATATTAATGGCATTTTGCGGAAAATAACTTAAGTGGGGAAGGGCCAATTCAGCCACCCATTTTTGGCTTCGTTCTGGAGCGTAGCCGACAGAAACATTTTTGATTTCAGGATGCCTAGCGAGAAAAAGGTTCAGTTTGTGGCACGATTGTTTTAAAGTATTCAGGAACTGGGGCATTGTGATGTGCATAATGTGGAAGTCGATAACTTTTTTGGCCGCCTCTCTCACTTTATCATCATTAATCAGTTCAAGGTATAACTTGGCTTTCTTAGCATCAATCTCCTGTTTTTCGGCAAGAGGAGGATTGGCATTGAGGCAAGTTAGGCCGCTTTGGTTTAACCGTTTATGAATCTCCGATTTTTCAGAAGGCTTTTTGTATGTTTGGCGTGCCCTCCATGCCCTTTGGATGGCAGTGGCGGCAAGAATTTCGAGATCGGTTGGTTCTTCTAATTTATCACTAGAATTAGGGGAAGACAGAGAAGAAGCGGGTGGTGTTTTGATGACGTAATCATGAGACGATCTCAGGGCGGCTTTTAAACCGAGCATTATAAGCGGCAGGATAATAGTGAAATAGGACGCGACTTTTAAGGAGGTTGTCAGCATTGATGCTTGAGTATCGACCAGTTCTACACTTATGGATCTATCATTAACTGAGACAACCTTGGCTTTTTTGCCTCCGAGGTAAAAGTAGCTATCCACCTTTTCTCTAAAGGCTTGTTCATTGGTTTTTGGGTGGTCCATAACATGTAATGCTCAATTTTTGAATTGACATTGATTTCCTTGTGCGTTTTCCTTTGTTTCTAAAACGAATGGAGGACCCAAATGACACCCACTTGTCCTAACTGTAAATCCACCAGTATCAAAAAGAACGGCCATATTCACAGTGGAAAGCAAAATCATAGGTGTTTGTCTTGTGGAAGGCAATTCGTCATCGATCCTCAGCAAAAAATAATATCAGATGAGACAAAATCAAGAGTAAGACAGGCATTGCTTGAACGCGTTTCTCTCGAAGGTATTTGTAGAATCTTTGACGTCAGCATGCCCTGGCTTTTGAATTTTATGAACAGAATAATCGAAGATCTTCCAGAAGATTTGAATGCGGATGTCACTGGAGAAGAAGAGTTTGAGGTAGCTATACTTGAGCTTGATGAACAGTGGAGCTATGTAGGAAAGAAAAAAAATCCAATATGGCTTTGGCTCGCATTTCATTCAGGTACACGACAGGTATTAGCTATGCATGTAGGAAAAAGAAATAAGCAAGCAGCGGAATCCTTATTAGCGAAGCTCCCCGAGGACTTAAAAAAAAAGCCGTCTTTTATACGGATAAGTTCTCAATCTACTACGAAGTCCTTCCTTGGGAACAACATCGCCCAGTCGGAAAGGAGTCAGGTAAGACAAGCTACATTGAGAGATTTAATAACACGCTCAGGCAGCGATGCTCAAGGCTAGTGAGAAAAACCCTTTCATTTTCAAAGAAAATTGAGAACCATATTGGCATGATAAAATATTTTATATGTGACTATAACCAGAGAAAAGCATTACAAGTTTAGGACTACCAAAAAGCTCGTGCCCGTGCCCGATTTAACTTTGCTGTAATTAGCAGTGCTTGACATATTTAGAGCTTTGAATATGAGCAAATATTTTGACCATGAAAAACTGGACGTTTATAAAGCAGCGATTGCATTTGTGATTCTGGTTGACGAGAAGATCAGATTTTACCGAATGGCTAAGCGGTCGGCAACTGAATGCGCTAGCATATTAGATATATGTAATCAGTTGCAATTAATTGGTGAACAGTTATTTAGACAAGGGCGAAGCCTTCTACTCAGAATTGTGGCTATGCTGATCAAACTTTCCTGTAGTTAGTTTGTAATCGGGCACGAGCTTTTTCATGAAACCAACCTGAGACCGCCCCCAATTCTTCACAAGAACCATAATTTTTACAAGAGGAGGATTGCGGCCAAGAAGACTTGAACTTCCACCGAGATAATCTCGACAAGAACCTGAATCTTGCGCGTCTACCAATTCCGCCATGGCCGCAAAAAAAAAAGATTGCCGAAGGAGGGACTCGAACCCACACCCGGTTGCCCGGAGTAGATTTTGAATCTACCGCGTCTACCATTCCGCCACTTCGGCAAGAGCAAAATTATATGAGAAAGGGGATTTAAAATAAAAGGATATTGTCTCAGATGGCGTGGCAATGCTTGCATAAAAAAAAATTTTTACTCAATAATGATAATTTTGAATATGGAGGTTGCTATGATTGATGGAATTAAAAGCGGTTTTTTTGACAATTATAATAACAGGGATTGGGAAGCTCTTAAAAAAATTTACACAGAGGACGCGGTTATTCACTCGTATCAGTGCAAAGGCGGGCAGGCAGTTGTCGATATCGCAAAAAGAAAATTAAAGGCCATACCGGATTTCAAATTCACTCCCCTGTATAGCAGTTATGAAAACAATACTGTTGTTGTGCATTGGTGTGCGGAGGGAACTGCAGCTGGTTCCATTATGCATCCCGAAAAAGAAAAAGTTGTTTTTTCCGGCTGCAATCAATTTCGCATTAGCGATGGGAAGGTGGCCGAACAGTGGGAAAATACGTTTTATTGCTCTTTGAAGCAGCCGATTTCATCGGCCAGCTCTTTGGGAGAGCCTGTTTCTTCAAAAGGGTGAGCGGTGGTTCCGGGGGGGTGATGGTACCAGCCCGGATCTTCATAGCTGGTGATCCCTTCGCGGACTTTTACTACCGTAAACATGCCTGAGAGTTCAATGTTACCAAATTGTCCGGGGACGCCCCAGGGGACAAAGTTGGGCGGGCAGGGCATTTGGCGGCGTTTTTCGGTAAACATATTGCCGAATCCTTTTTCTCCCATGGGCATGTAGCCGGGTATGAGGGCAGCGATCCGCTTGGCGACTTCCCCCTGGTTGGCGCCGAGCATATTGGTCCCAAGGCCCATGCCGTTCATCGCCGCGTGATGGGTAATATGGCAGTGCATGGCCCAGTCGCCGGGGTTGTCGGCAGTAAATTCAATATCTCGGGTTGTGCCGACAGGAATGTTGATTGTCACGGTAGACCACTGAGCGGACTGAGGCAGCCTTGCGGCGCCCATTCTTGTGACCATAAACTCATAGCCGTGAAGATGGATAGGATGGGGTATGAGGCTGAGGTTGCCGAATCGGATTCGGACTTTTTGCCCCTGTCTGATAACAAGGGATTCCGTTTTGGGAAAGAAGCAGCTGTTGAAAGTAAAATAATTGAGGTCCATGGTCATCACATTGGGAGTCTTGGCTCCTGCGGGTATGGACCAGGCCATCAGCATAATGAGAAAATCTCTGTCGACGGGATCTTCTTCAGGTTCTTTGGGATGAATGATGAAAAAGCCCATCATCCCCATACCGATTTGGGTAATGTCATCGTAGTGGGGATGGTACATGTAAGTGCCGTTTTGCTTGAGGGTAAACTCGTAAACAAAAGTTTCTCCCGGAGGAATTTCAGGCTGGGTCAGGGCCATGACGCCGTCCATTCCGTTGGGGAGGATGAGCCCGTGCCAATGCACTGTTGTGGGTTCGGGAAGTTTGTTGGTGACAAGAATACGCACCCGGTCGCCTTCGACAGTCTCGATTACCGGACCCGGAGACTGCCCGTTGTATCCCCAGCAGTTGACGACCATCCCCGGAGAAAATTCCTGTTTGACCGGTTCTGCTATGAGGTGGAATTCTTTAACTCCATCGACCATTTTGTAGGGGAGGGTCGAGCCGTTCGGCATCGTGACGGGGGTATAAGCTAAGAGCGAAAGAGGGAAGAGGTAAAGCCAAAACCATTTCATGGTAGGCCTCCTCCCACAGCAAGTGTGAGATTGGCCCGGAAGACAAGGTAATCCCGAGCGGTATCGGCAATCATCATTTTTGTGTTGATTTCTTCGGCTTTGAATTCGAGAAGCTCATAAACTCCGGCATTCATAAAGTTATAGAGGCGAAGGGTTTGATCGATGATTAATTGGTTATTGGGAAGAATAATATCTATGAGGTCATCAAGCTTTTCTTTTGAGACAACCACCCCTTTAAATGCTGTGTTGACATCTTGGGAAACCTGCAGGGCCAAATCTAGGTACATTTGATAACTTTGCCTAAATTCCGCTAAGGCTCTCATCCTGTCGCCCTGGCCGTAATTGAACAGAGGAACCTCAAGAGCAAAACCCGGCCCTGTCTTTCTCGATCCATCGGGTTCGCTTTCATAGGCGATTCCTGCCATAAAATCTGAATAGGCCCACCAACGGTACAGGCCGAAAGAGGCGGCGATGCTGTCGGTTTTGAGCCGCTTTGCCAGAAGGTCGAGTCTCTGGCAAAAGGCGAACTCGAGTAAGTCTTCCCTGCAAAACAGAGGAGTTTCGGGGACAGGTGCCTGGCAAGCGATGTGAATTTCCGAGTCGCAGACACCCATCAGATGGGCCAGCTGCTGCCGAAGAGTATTCACATCGATTTGCATTGAACGGTATTGAAGAAGGGCGTGTTGATAATTATCCCAATAATCATTGAGATCAAGAGCGTAGGTAATTCCGGCTTCATATTGCTTTTTCGCCAGCAGATACTGCAGCTCTCTGACTTCCAGAAGCTGGTTTTGCAAATCGAGGTTTGCCCGGGCGGCCTGAAGAGAATAATAGCTGAAGCAAACCTGTTGGATAAATGAGAACATCTCATGAGTGACTTGAGCATTTGTCTCGGCTAAAGCGAGGGATGCGGTTTTTTTTCGGATAGGCTGGAGCAGTATATTGACAATTGGCTGCAAAGCATCGATTTCCGTGTTGAAAAGAACATAAGGCTGGTCGGGGATTCTGACAGCTGCTCCGAAAATGGGATTGGCGATCAGGCTGGCATTGACAAGGTCGGCTTGGGCGATGCCGATCATTTCGAACAGAGCTTGTATTTCAGGGCTGTTCAGTAGGGCAATTTGAACAGCTGACTCAACCGAAAGTTCATAAGAGAGAAGGCAGAGGATGATGTCTTCTTTGCATGCCGGCAGCTTTCTGTCCCAGGAGACTTCGTGGCCGCTTCTTTTTGCGATAGTTTTGTTGACACATTGTGCTGCAGGGTCGGGCACTCGCGCGCAGCCGGCTAAAAAAAGAATGCACCAGGCAGTTAACAGTTGTTTCATCATGATAAAAATTTATCATGATGAAACAAACAATTTATTTCAAAAGGGTTTTTACCGCTTGCAGGTATTCATCGGCGATGACGTCGCAGTGTTCGATCCCCAAATCAACCGGCGATGTTCTATTGCTTTGAACTTCGGCGTAGATCTTGACTTTGGGTTCTGTCCCTGAAGGTCTGATAGCCACTTTCGAGCCGTCTTCAAGCCAATAGACGAGGACATCGGATTGGGGGAGGTCCAGTTTTTCGGTTTCCCCCGATTGGACGTATGTTTTGGTGGAGGAAAGGTAGTCGTCGATCATGTCGATTTTGCTGCCAAGCAAGGATTCTGGAGCCGATTCGCGCAGTGTTTCCATCGAGTTTTCCATCTGCTCGCGCCCTTCCTTGGTTTCTCCAAAATTCAGCGAACAGAGTTTTGCCCGATAAACTCCGTATTTTTTGTAGATACCATGCAAACGGTCGACAAGGGTTTTGTTTTCTTTTTTTGCTTGCAGGGCGGCTTCGGCAAGCAGGCAGCTGACAATGACAGCGTCTTTGTCTCTTGCGTAATCGCTTAAGAGATAGCCATAAGATTCTTCTCCTCCGAAGATAAACGCGCAGCCGTTTGGGCCTTGCTGCCATTGGTTTATCAGCTGGCCGATGTATTTGAATCCGGTCAGAACATTGAAGCAAGGAACGCTGTAGTGGCCGGTAATCGCTTTGAAAAGCTCGGTGGTGACGATGGTTTTAATGAAGGCGGGATTCTCAGGCATCTTTTTTTGGCTTGTGAGGGCCTCCAGAATATGTTCAAGGCAAAGGCAGGCAATTTCATTGCCGTCTAAAATGGTGATTTCATTATTGTGGTTGACGGCGCACCCGATGCGGTCTGTATCGGCGTCTGTAGCGAGAAGGATGTCGCCCCTGTTTTCGACTAAAGAGTTGATACCCAGTTTCAAAGCCTCGTGAATTTCAGGGTTTGGGGCCGGAACTGTCGGAAACGTTCCGTCAGTTGATGCTTGGCTTTCGACAATATGCGTGTCGATGAAACCCCACATGGCAAGGGCCTGGGGAACAATTGTGATCCCGGCTCCGTGCAGGCTTGTGTAGATGATTTTTAACGAGTCTCCAAGCTGCTGGTTGTCTTTTCCATAATGCTGCAGTTTTTCGATGGTCTGAAGGTAGGCCTCATCGACGTCGCGGCCATACCAGACAATATTGGGGTCATTTAGATCGGCCGCTTGAATTTTGTCGAGCTCTGTCACTTTGCCTACCTCTTCAATGATGCCGACGTCGTGCGGCGGAAGGACTTGAGCGCCGTCGCCCCAGTAGACTTTATAGCCGTTGTAGGCGGGCGGGTTGTGAGACGCTGTAATCATGACCCCTGCCTGGCAATGTTTGAAGCGGGTGCCAAACGAGACGAGAGGGACGGGCCTTAAGTCTTCATTGATATAGGCTCTGATGCCGCTGGCGGCTAGAACGCGGGCGGTTTCTTCGGCAAAAAGGCGGGAGTTTAAGCGCGAGTCATAACCGATCAACACAGAAATGGGCGACTCGGTAAATTTTTGTTTTTTCAGATAATTGGCCAGGCCTTGCGTCGCTCCGCGAACAGTGTAGATATTCATCCGGTTGGTTCCCGGGCCCATTAAGCCCCGAAGTCCCGCCGTTCCGAATTTGAGAGTTGTATAAAACGCGTTCACCAGTTCCTGAGGATTCTGCTCCTGAAGGCGGCGTATTTTGGCTTTGGTTTCGTCATTGAAGCTTCCGCCGAGCCACGTCTCGACATTTTTCTTTGTTGCGGCATCCAAAGAGATGGCCGGGGGTGAAGTCGCCATGATTAAACCCTTTCTTTTAATGTTTGTACAGCAGTGGCGAGATCGAGAAAATGCCGTCCGGCCTCTTCATCCCCGCTGTGGTAGGATGAGGGATACCCCTCGTCGCTTCCCCGGCGTATTGCCGGGATAATGGGGATGCTTCCCAATAGAGGAAGATTTAAATTGCGAGCCAATTCGCAGGGCTTTTCCTTCTCCGAATATCGGGTATTTTTCGTTTGTGCCGGGGACGGTAAAACCTGCCATGTTTTCGATGATCCCCAGTACGGGAATTTGCAGTTGATCGAAAGAGTTGATCGCTTTGACCGCGTCTAGCACAGCCACTTCCTGAGGAGTCGTAACGATTAAAGCTCCTTCGATCTTAAGCAGCTCTGAAAGCGATAGGGGAACATCTCCGGTGCCCGGGGGCAGGTCTATTAGTAATATGTCCAGCTGACCCCATTGTACTCCGGAAATCATTTTTTGCAACATGCCGTGAAGCATGGGGCCCCGCCAGAGAACAGAGCGCGCCTCCTCCAAAAAAAAGCCGATAGAGATGATGTGGACGCCAAACTTGGTGAAGGGAATGATTTTTTCAAGTCCTTCGCGGTCAATGGTTGTGCGGGGGCTCAGCTGCCTAAGTCCTGTCATGATCGGAATCGATGGACCGTAAAGGTCGGCGTCCAAGACTCCGACATTAAGTCCTTGCCTTGCAAGGGCAACGGCTAAGTTGATCGTTATAGTTGATTTTCCGACCCCCCCTTTCCCTGACCCTACTGCGATTGCCTGCATGACTCGTAATCCATTTGCTCGTTTAAGTTTTCTTCGATCTCTTTGCAGGGAACGAGTTCATCGCCCTTGCCGATCCCTTCGCAATCGACTGCTGCCTTTTGCCACGCCTGCTCGGACGTTAAATTCTGCAGCCACCAGGGGAAGGTGCGGCATTGAGTGGGTCTGACAGGATAAATTCGGCATTTTTTATCTTTGAGAAAAATACAGTCGTAATTTTCCCCCCTTTCAAGGAGGGCGAAACGATTGCCTACTTTGCGGAGATATTTTTTCCCGAATTCATCTAATGAAAGGTTGAGAAATTCGGCCATAGCGACGATTTCATCTTCGCAGACCCATGTATAGCCGGGAGAGCCGCTGCAGCACTTGCCGCACTCGGTGCATTTGAAATTGAGTCCCCTCTTATACCAAGTGTTGATAACTTTTAATTTTGATTCACTCATTTTCTTTAAGCATTTGCCGGATTCCGGCGACGACAAACAAGATTAGAAAAACGCCGCAGACAGCGCCGACAACAGCGACTTCCGTTAGCAGGCTGGCAAGAATTCCATACAGCATAAACTAATGATAGGCTAGGCAAAGGTGATTGTCAACTTTTCTTCGGTTTGAGTTGTTTTTGAGAAAATGCCAGAACGTCTCGTGCTGTTTTGCTGATCTCTTCGGAGGCCAGCTGAATTGTCTGTTTCGAGTGATTATTATAAACTTGCTCGGAAGCGGCATACCAGAGAAGGGCTTTGGCATAGTTGAGTTTGACGTTTTGAGTTTCGGCATCAGATAAGCCCAGCAAATTTTTTTGCGCCAGAAAATCAATTCTTTCGATTGTCGATTTGGGAATATTTTCAACTTGGATACGGTCTATTTTGAGCAGTTCCAATAATAGGTCGGCGAGCTTGTATTGTATAACGCGAAGAATTGGATATTTAACTCCTTTCATTCTGTTGCGATCATAGGTAACGATCCCTGAAGCCAGGTCTATTGCCTCGGTACTTGGCTCGGCAGCGTCGCAGCAATCTCTTAGGACTTTTCTTGAACCGCCTAAAGCGCTTTTGCGGAAGCGATTCAGGGTTTTTGCCGGCTCTTGTCTTAATTGCTTTTGAAACTCTTTTTTGAAGGCCGACATGACATCTTCGGAACCGATCAGCCTCGTCGAATCCAGCGCTCGGGTAGGGAACGGGCGCTTCCCTTTTTTGTACATCAACAAATTATCGCTGTCGATATGGTAAATTTCCGGCTCATAATGAAAAATTGATGGATTGTTTTTTAAAACACTGGTTATTTTTTGGATCAATTCCGCGTTATGATCTTTTTTGGTTAAGGTAATCACCTGTATTTCAACATTTGAGCTTTTGTTGATTTTTTCTTTTCTTCCATCGCTTCCCGTATAGGCCAGGCAAAGACGGGTGTTTTTAGAAAGATCGGGAAAGTTTTGCTCAAATATTTTCTTGGCAATCGAATGCGTGGAGGCAAATTGAGCAATATCGCTTTGCAGCCGGGCAGATGACAAATCTTTTTGTAGGAGAACCTTCGTAGGATTCTCCTTCGAGCCCTTGATTGTCATGTAATTTTTGAGAAACAGATTAGAATTAACATCCATATCAAAAAATTGTATATTAGATCTTTAAAGATAATATAAAGATTTTGAGTATTCTTTTTTTATTGATTTTGTTAAACTGGTTTCATGCAAAAACAAAGAGAGCATTGGAGCTCGCAGATTGGATTTATTTTGGCTGCGGCAGGATCTGCCATAGGCCTGGGAACTTTATGGAAGTTTCCTTATGTCACCGGTCAAAATGGCGGGGGGCTGTTTGTTTTTGTCTATGTCTTTTGCACGTTTTTTGTTGCCGTGCCCCTTTTTATGGCCGAGCTGACCCTTGGCAGAAGAGCGCAGCGGGGAGCGGTTGGGGTTTTCGCAAGCCTGTCGGCTAACTCGACGGTTTGGAAATCTGCCGGCTGGGTCGGCGTGGCCTCCTCGTTTTTGATTATGACCTACTACAGCGTTCTTGCCGGCTGGGGACTCAACTACATTCTGATGTCTTTGAATCAGTTTTGGGTTGGAAAAACCCCTGCTGAAATATCGCAGACCTTCGACATTCTCCAAGCATCGGGAAGCATCACCCTTTTTTGGCAGGCTCTTTTTGTCATTCTAACCGTTGGTTTGGTCTACCCCGGAATTCGGCATGGTATCGAATACTGGAGCCGTTTTATGACTACCGGCCTTTTCATTATCCTTGTCGGCCTTTGCCTTTACAGCATCACCCTTGACGGGTTTTCCGAGGCGCTTGATTTTATCTTCTCTCCCAGCTTAAAAAAAATGAAGCCTTCGGGATTTTTAGAAGCTTTGGGACTTTCTTTTTTTACTCTCAGCCTGGGTCAGGGCATCATGCTCACATACGGAAGCTATCTAAGGCGAGAGGATGATATTCCCAAAACCGGCCTTGTTGTCGGCACCATGATTTTGATTGTTGCATGCCTTGCGTCGCTGACGATCTTTCCCGTACTTTTTACCTTCGACCAACCTCCTGAGGCGGGTCCCGGACTGGTTTTTAAGGCCCTGCCTTTGCTTTTTGCCAAATTGCCGGGGTCTTTGATCCTCTCGACTACTTTTTTCACGCTTTTTGTTTTTACCGCCTTAACGTCGGCTATGCCTCTAATAGAAGTGCCGGCGGCAAACTTTATGGATCTTTTCGGGTGGTCAAGGAAAAAATCGGTCTTAATTGTCGGAGCGGCTGTTTTTATAGCAGGTATCCCTTCTGCTCTTTCCGGAACCAACTTTCTCTTTCCCGAGTGGGAGCAGATTTACGGAAAAACTTTCTTCGCAACCATTGACGAGCTTGTATCCGTCTGGCTGATACCTATCGGCGGATTTATGACTGTAATTTTTACCGGATGGTTTTTAGACCTGTCTATGCTCAAAAAAGAATTTCAGGAAGGGTCGAAACTCAAGTGGCTTTGGTTTCCCTGGGTGTTTTTCATTCGGTGGGTGGCTCCTATCGCAATTGCCGCGATCCTGCTGCAAATGGCGGGCATTGTCAATTTTGACAAATTGCTCTAAAAATCAATGAGTTAAGTTCTGTTTTCCCCATTTTTATTGAGAAAAATAACTTGATGTTTTCCTTATGTCCCCCTAAACATTAGTGTATGAAGACTTTTCGTTGTTGAGCGTAAGGAGGGATTATGGATTACCATTCCGCCAGGATAAACGGTTCTATACAAGACTCTATGAATGGGTTGGACAAGATTTACAATAGCCTCGATTCTTTAAAAGCGATGGAGCTGGGGTGCTACTATTACTACGATTCTGAAACAAAGGAATTTTTTCAGCATCTTCATAGCGCTAAGAAAGGCATCGAAAGCTGGACAGGCAAAGGGTATATTACGAGCTTTTTCGAAGCGGGCCTCCAGCCGCTTTCCCGCGCTGTATTTACCAGAGAGAATTACAAACTATTATCCGACGGTATTCAGTCGGTTTTCGATTCGGTTCAAGATAAAATAAAGAAAATAGAGGATTCTGCAGCAAAGCCCGGCGTGCCTGCCCTCAAAAGGGAAGAAGTTTTAAAGAAGGTAAAGAAGCTTTCCAAGAAGGTTCAGGGCGCAGCCGAAGGGATTTGTAAGCTGATAGTGCTTTACAAAAACCAGAAAAGCAAAAGAGATGTTTTTGTGCATCATTGGAAACAGTTTACAGAGACACTGCCTAAAAATGTTCAGGCAGTCTATGACAAAATTGTGAAACAAAAAATCTTTGACGAAGAGCAGGCAAGGGAAAATTTGTGCAAGCAGGAAAGGAAAAGAAAGTTGGCCCAGGATAAAAATGAGAGGCAAAAAATAGGGGATAAAAACCGCAGGTTACTGGAAGAAGCGGAAAGAAAGCGGGCTAGGGAATATTTGCTGAAAGAGAAGGAAAAAGTGGATCCGAGAACAGGTTTATCTGGAAAAGATGTTGAAAAGATAGGGCGCTTTTTGAGCAACTATAAAAAAAAGAATAATACCGCTTTGAATGAAAAAATAAGGAAAGATCCCCTCAATCCTGTTGTGTATTTGTCTCCCACAGACCTCGATTGGACACTTCAGTATTGGAATGATAAAATAGTCGTTCTTTTACCGGAATTGATCGGCAAGGGCGATTATAAAACAGTTGAAAAATCAATTGAATTTATACCTGAAGAGGAAGCTTTGGGGAAAATTCTTGCAAACGCTATTTCGGCCATTCTTCCTTCAGAAGATCATAATAATCAGGTGGCTCAAAACGAACGGCATTTTTTGAATAAGTTTCTATATAACAAGGATCTAAAGAAATATCGATGCCTGCGGGGATTTGTGAGGGTGAAAAAAATTTCCAGCTATGAATTTCGCAACGGAACCAAACTGCTTTCGATCTTAATGAAATATTATAATCTGGGAAGTTTGGACAAATATATCAAAGAAAAGAGGCTTTCTAGAGAAAATAAACATAGTAATATTTCTAGACATTCTTCATGCTCTTGTGCTGATTCATAAGCAACAACGTAATTCATAACAAAATTATTCCGGATAACATTCTTTTGGAAAATACCTCCAAGCTCTCAAGAACAAACGGGATCAGCGCTGCGCTTTGCGACTTTGGATATTGCTGCGAAAACTCTCAGGCTAAAGCTGGTGGAAGGCTCTATTACAGTGCTCCCGAAGTCATAGCCGCAATGTATCGCCCTAAGGAATATGTAAAAAAAATCACCAAAAAGGCAGATATCTGGTCGTTTGGCTGCACACTGTGGGTTCTTTATGTCGGAGAGAATACGCCCTGGATGACGCTCATCCAGGAGAATGAATAATAAAATTATCTCAAGAGGCGATTGAGATGATGAACCGCGAAGATGCCATCGACGAGCCCGAAAAAGAGACAATCAAACATCTCATTTGGACGATGATGAGGCCGAATCCGGACGATCGGCCTAGTGCCTTGGAGGTTATGAAACAGTTGAACTGGCTCCTGCAGGAGGTCGAGGTGATACAGGAAATTCCTTCTTGATAAAAACGGACTGTTGAGGTAGTCTATTTACATTAGAGTGAGAAATACAGTGGCTTTTGATAGTTTTTGCAAAAGCCTCAAGGAATTAGAATTAAATTTTTTGTTTAACAACTAAGGAATAGTAATGGTGCGAGTAAGAGTTCGGCCCGGCGAACCGATTGATAAAGCTCTTCGTTCATTAAAGAAGAAGCTTGATAAAGAAGGGGTAATGAAAGCGGTTAAAGCCCATCGGTATTATCTGAAGCCTTCGGTAAAAAAGCGGGCTAAATCCAAAGCGGCGAAAAAATATCAGAAACAGCGCGACCAAAGACAGCGCTAGCATTCGCAAATATCTTAACGCTAAAATCGTCACTCAATATTAAGATTTTAGCGTTGTTTTGTCGTTAAATTTTTAAAACTTCCTCCAAGGAAAATACTCGCGGGGGTAAACGATGCAAAATGCTATGGCAGATTATTACGAGATCTTAGGGATTTCAAAAGAGGCAACTTCAGAAGAAATCAAGAAGGCTTACCGTAAAAAAGCCCTAAAATTCCATCCTGACAAAAATCCCGGCGATTCTGATGCTGAAAAGAGATTTAAAGAGATTTCGGAAGCTTATGAGGTACTGAGCGACAAAGACAAGCGCCGTATGTACGATCAGTATGGCAAAGCGGGTCTTGAAGGAGCCGGAATGGGCGCCGGCGGCCCGGGATTCTCTTCCATGGAAGAGGCGCTCCGCACGTTTATGGGGGCGTTCGGCGGCATGGGCTCCGATAATATTTTCGACTCATTTTTCACGGCTGGAGGAATGGGGCCCGGTTCTGCCGGCCGCACTCATCGTCAGCAGGGCGCCAGCAAGCGGGTGAACATTTCAGTCTCTTTCGAAGAAGCTGCCAAAGGGGTTGATAAAGAGCTCGTTATCTCCACGAATATCACATGCCATACCTGCCGGGGATCCGGAGCCGCATCCTCCGATTCGATTCAGGCATGTCCCCGCTGTCATGGGCAAGGGCAAATTTTTGAACAGCGCGGCTTTTTCAGCATGTCCATGACTTGTCCCGAGTGTCAAGGGGAAGGGCAGGTCATTAAAGAACCTTGCAAAACCTGCCGCGGACAGGGGATGACAAAAGAAAAGCAGCATGTCAAGGTTCATATTCCGCCGGGAGTCGACAGCGGAATGAGATTGAAAGTGAGCGGTTACGGCGACGCGGGATTCGGCGGGGGCCCTCCAGGTGATTTATATGTCTTTATCAACGTCAAACCTCACGAAATCTTTGACCGTTCCGGAGACGACGTTATCCTTGATCTGCCGATTTCATTTCCCGAAGCCGCTATGGGATGCAAGAAGGAAGTTCCTTCGGTCATCGGGCACACATGCCGCATATCGATCCCCGAAGGGACGCAGAACGGCAAAATTCTTCGTGTCAGGGGCGAGGGCTTTCCCAATGTTCACGGATCCGGCAAGGGAGATCTTCTCGTCCGTATCTTTGTGGAAACTCCGACAAAACTTTCGGTAAAAATGAAAGAGATGCTCAAAGAATTCGGAAAACTTCAGGGGCCGGCCAATCTTCCAAAAGGAAAGAGTTTCATCGACAAGATCAAAGACTTTTTTTCACCAATGTGATTGCTAAAAACTTGGCGATCGTGTACCTTCCTGAAGTTTTTAGGGGGTAAGCATGTATGTCGAATTAAAGAATGTTTTTAGTCGACACCAATAATGCCGAAAAAAGTATCAGCCGAGAATCTGGCGCATAATGCGAAAAATGAATTAAAATGGCACTATCAGTCATTTATTAATGAAAGATATTTACCAAAAGGATTAACGTTAAATGATATTGTTGATGTTAAAAATTCTCCTCCAAAGAACCAACGGGAAAAAATTTGCCGTCGAACTTGTCAAAAAGGTGGAAAATACTGTACATCTCTGATAATCAACACTTCTGATGAACCTAAAACAAGCAAATGCCGCGCGTAGTTTTTGGGTTTTGTCATTTCACCCAAAACCTGCAGATTGATCTCCAAATACTTTGTTGGACTGAAAAAGCTGACACTGAATTGCACTTTGGATAAAATATCCCTCAAAATTCTATGCGGCGGTTCCCTGAATAAACTCGAACACCTCAAATTGCATGATTGTTTCTGGCTCACGGACAGGTCATTGAGGCATTTGGAAAAACTTCCTCTGAGGAAGTTACAATTGAATAGATCAGGAAATATCAAGAATGGGGGTGTTGCATTTATCAAAATCTACAACACTAAAAAATATTGAGCTTGCTAATTTTTTAAAAGTAAATAATAAACTATTTCTCAAATTATTAACTGATCTGGCCTATCAGGCAACGTCCGTTTCTGTAAGGGGAAAATGCAAAGTCATTTTAAATGCGAAATTGGAAGAGGCGGTAAAAACAATGCTTGTGGATGACCAAATAAAAAGAGTGAAAATACATGGGACAACCCTTGTCGTCTAATTTATCTGCAGCAGAACAAGCACTGATCAATCATGTGTATAACCGCGGCACCGCAAGATATGCGGCGTTTCCTCTTCCTGGCGAGGACATAAGTAATTATGAAATAAGGAGAGAAACGGCTCCCTTTTTTGACCAATGCCTTTCTACAAAAAGTGTTGGAATCAAGGCGTTGAAAAAGGGCGGAAGGGATATTAAAAGTCTATCCCTCAAAAAGCCTAAAGCAAAGCCCATTTTTATAAGGGAGAAAAGCGGGTTAAGGGATATCGATATTCACAATTTATTTTATCGGATAAAATCCGGGAAGCTAATGGCTAGGCATTGTCAAAATCTGACCCATCTTTCGGTATATTTTCAGGTAACCGACAAAGCTCTCGCCCCTCTTTGTAAGCTTAAGGCATTATCGGATGTCAAATTCAATGATTGCCGTCTTCTGACAACCGAGGGGTTGAATTCGGTTTCAAAAATGGAAAATCTTGAAAAGCTTGTTTTGCGCCGGTCTGAAACATTGGGAGATCGCGATGATCACCTGGTTCTTCTTGGCAAATTAAAACGTCTGACCTCTTTGAAGATCGGAGATTTCATTCAATTGAATCTAGACACTCTTCTGACAATTCTGAGATCATTGAATCTCTCAGTAGTTAAAAAAGTGCACAATTGAATTCTCTCATGACATCATTTTTGATTCTGTCGTTAATTGTTCTATAAAGAATATTCTTGCGAAAAAAAGTTTTCCGACACTTGTCAAAATTCAAGAAAAATCAACTTTTGTTGAGGAATTTGATCAGAATTTACGCCTTTCTCAGGAAGAGATCAGACTTTTCAGAAAGGAAACAAGCGCGCATAGCTGGCACAATATCAAAATTTAAAAAATAACGGCTTTGCTTATGCGGTCTTGCGGAGCGACGCTTAGGTCAACCTGTTTTCCATTGTCTTTAAGAGTCTGCGAGACGATGCTCAGCGCTGTTTCGGGAGTGTTGCATTCGCTCGACAGGTGGGCAAGATGAACATGCTTTAGCTTTGGATGCCACACATCGGAAAGCAGATGGCCGCAGTCATGGTTGGAGAGGTGCCCCTGGCGTCCTAGAACCCTTTGTTTGTATAGAATCGAACGGGGAGAGGCATGGACCATGGAAGGTTGATGGTTGGCCTCCAGATAGAGGTAATCGCATCCTTTAAGGTGATGTTTGACAAGAGGTGTGACAAATCCGAGATCTGCGCAAAATCCTATTTTCAAACTGCCGGTTCTAACGGTAAAGGCGACGGGATCGAGGGTATCGTGCATTACACTAAACGGCTGGATTTCAAGATCGCCGTATTCAAATGTTTCACCTGTAGTGAAGATTTTGAATTTGGGGCAGTCGTGAAAGGTTTCGACAATGCCTTTGGCTGTTTCGGCGTTGGCAAAAACAGGGATGCCATAACGGTAAGCCAAGACTTTCAGCCCTTGGATATGGTCGCCGTGGTCGTGGGTCACTAAAATCGCGTCGATATCCGAAAGGTCGACATTGATTTCGGCAAGCCGTGTTTTGACGGCTCTTCCGCTGATTCCGGCATCGATCAGGATTTTTGTCTTTTCCGTGCCGAAATAGATGCAGTTCCCTTTTGATCCCGATGCAAGAGGACAGAATCCTTTCATGATGTCTCCGCTTGGCCTTTGGAAGCGATCAGGATTTGCCTCGCCTTGCTGCCGTCGGGGGGGCTGACCACACCTTCCTCTTCAAGCTGGTCCATGAGGCTGGCTGCCCGGGCATAGCCGATTTTCAGTTTCCGCTGCAAAAATGTTGTCGAGGCGTTTCCTGTGCTGAGAATCACATCCAATGCCTGTTCGTAGAGGCTGTCGTGTTCACTCGATGGGGGGTCAAACAGGTCTAGCCCCGGCTGATCCGAAATGTTTTGGAAAGAGGGGATGCGGTAGTTCGGCGGGGCTTGTTCGGTAATGTGTTTGATCACCTCGAGGATGTCCTGGTCGCGTATAAAAGCCCCCTGCACGCGCGAGAGATTTGCGGTTCCGGGAGGGAGGAAGAGCATATCGCCGTTGCCGAGAAGCTGCTCGCCTCCGGTAGTGTCCAAAATGATTTTGCTGTTGATGCCGCTTGAAACTTTGAAACAGATGCGGGTGGGGAAGTTGGCTTTGATCAGTCCGGTGATCACCTCTCGCGATGGTCTTTGCGTTGCCAGGATCAAATGGATGCCGACGGCCCTTGCCATTTGGGCGATCCTGGCGATAGGGGTTTCGATATCGTGGCTCGAGACCATCATCAGGTCGGCAAGTTCGTCGATAATGCCGACGATGTAAGGCAATTTCTCCGGAATATCGATTTTGAGTTCTTTTTCCCTTTCGTAGTCGGGCGTGCGGCTGTTGAAGGAGTCAATATTTCTCAGGTGGAGCTTGCCTAGAATTTCGTATCGTTTCTCCATCTCTTTCACAAGCCATTGCATCGCCGTGTAGGCTTCCTGAGGGTTAGTAATGACAGGAGCGATCATATGGGGAAGGCGCGAGTAGGGCGTCAGTTCGACTTTTTTCGGGTCGATCATCAGAAGCTGGATTTCATCCGGTTTTGCGGTATAAACAATCGACATGACGATCGTATTGATACAAACCGATTTTCCCGACCCGGTGGCGCCGGCAATAATCAGGTGGGGCATTTTTGCCAGATCGCTCATTACATAGTCGCCGCTGACCGATTTGCCAAGCAGCAGGGGGATCATATACTTCTTCGACTGCCTCTGGTAAGCGTGGAGCATCTCCCTGAAACTCACTTCCTGTGGATAAGGGTTGGGAACTTCGACGCCGACGGCCGCTTTTCCGGGGATGGGGGCGATAATGCGAATGGAGGCGGCTTCCATATTGAGGGCGATGTCGTTTTCAAGAGCTTTGATTTTTTGCACCTTGACGCCGATTGCCGGATGCACTTCGAATGAAGTGATCGTCGGCCCGCAGTTGATCTGCCCCACTTTGGCCTCGATTCCGAAGCTGAGAAGGGTCTCTTCCAAGACTTCTGCCTGCCTTTTCAAGTCGTTTTTGAGGGATGCCTGATCCATTTTTTTCGGAGGGGTGATTAATTGTGTTCCGGGAAGCTTGAACTTTTTAAAATCGCCGTTCCATACCGACTGGGCTGTCAAGGCAGCCTCCCGTTTTGAGAGTTTTGGCGCAGGCGTCGTCTCTTCGCGGCAAAATGTCGGAGCAATAGCGGGATCGATCACTTTTTTGTGAGAGAGGGAAGGTCGTTTAATAAATTCCCTTTGAGGTTCGATAGCCAGCATATCCTCCTGAGGTGCCCTATTTTTTCGGGATGCAGGAGGGGTGTTTTCGATCACCTCCTGATTCCACGAGTGGTTGAATGAGGGGATGCGCAGCTTGACAAAACGCATGAAATCGCTTTCCTGTTCTTCGATGACTTCAACTTCCGCAACTCTCCATCGTCTGAATTTGGAGGCGGCCCAGCGCAGCCCGTCGGACAGCGGAATGTTGAAAAAGAAGAGTAGGCTTGCGAAAAACGTGCTGGTAAAAATGATCATAACCCCAACGGAATTAAATACATGGCGCAAATTCACAGACGGGAGGTCGGCATAGAGGTAGTAGAGGGGGAGGCCTCCCAGATGATAAGGGATGGCGTAGCGCGCGGTGGGGGGATAGAAGAATTCGGCCAGCTCTTCTTCCGAATGAGGGATGCTCTTTTTCGACCAGGCTGAGGAGGACGCCCAAGGAAATTGCGAGGACGACAAAATATAGGATTTTGATATTTAGGTGTTTGATTTCTTTTTCGAATAGTTTCTGCCATCCGATCCACCAGATAAAAATACAGGCAAGGTAGCTTGTGATGCCAAGCGTGCTGTGCAGCATCCATCCTACAGTATAGCCGATGATGCCCAGCCAGTTGTCCGAGTGGTGGCCATAGGCGAAGCTGAAAAGGCTTAAAAATAGTATAAGGGCAAAGGCAAGGGTCAGAAAACCGGCGATTTCAGTCGTTTTGTGGTGGGCGTGGGGTTCGGGCTTTTAGGCGGTGTTTTCCCCGCTTTCCGTTTTTTCCCGTCTGCTTACGCTGTTTGTATTTCTTTTTTTCGACATGCTTCCCCACCAGAAAAGAGACTACCATACAAAATGCTTGGATTAAAATCTATATGTAACAAGCAAAGAGCCTGTTGTAAAGAGAACTATGAGAAAATGGGGCGAACGACGGGATTCGAACCCGCGGCATCCGGAACCACAATCCGGCGCTCTAACCCCTGAGCTACGTTCGCCGTAAGATCCCTATTTCCCACACTCTCTCGGGGAATTTGGGCAAGATGTTAATAATTTAGTATCTCTTAGGATTTTAGTCAATCCTTACAAATAAGTCAGCTCTCTCCCCTGCTTTCAAGCCATTGCCTGGAATAGATAGCTGCAAGGAAGAGCAGGCAGTAGATGAAAACAAGGAGAAAAGCGGGAAAATGATCGATTCGGACCCAGTAATCAAAGCTTGTGGGCAGGCCGTAGGTTAGGTTGAGGACAAATTCCGTATAACTGCTGTTGAGTTGGTGGATAGAGGGAAAACCGGTCAGAAGCCCCAGAATGAGGAGAAATATGGAGATGCTGACTAGAAAAGGAAAAAAAAGATTATAAGGAAGGCTCATCAGGGGAAACTTGTGCGTGATGAATAGAATCAGGGGAGCGGCCGATATCTGCACCGCAAGCATCAATGCCAGGCTTTGCCGCACAATTGAGCTCAGAATATACCCGTGCTGGCTTAGTCCGGTCCATTGCCAGAAGCTCGGAAAAGGGCCTTTTCGCAAAAAATCCTTGCAGAAGGCGATCTATCGGTTGATGAAAAACAAGGATCGAGGCCGTGACAAGAAAACTGAACTGAAATCCCAAGTGGAGGCAGCTGGTCGGGTCGTAGGCGAGGATGATAATCAAGGCGACGCCTAAAGAGTTGAGCGCAGAGTTTTGTCTGGCAACTAGCGAGGAGAAAAAATAAATGGCTGCCATAATCCAGGCTCGGAAAATTGAGGGCGATGCGCCCAGAAACATAAAATAACTTGTTAGAAGCAAGACGATGGCGGCGGCAGCTTTTTTTTCGGAGAGGATAAATTTCAGAAATGAGCTGACAATGAAGGCGGCTAAGGCAAAATGGAATCCCGATATTGCCATAATGTGTTGAAGGCCGAATCGGCTGAATTCGCGGACCATTGACGGGTCGTCAAAGATGCCCGTGGCGATACCGCTTAAAAATGCTGCGGCGTTTTTGTTTGGAATGCGCTTGGTGATCGCTTTTTTTAAACTCATTTTGGATTGATAGCGTTTTTCTGCCAGGCTCCATGTGTGCGGGACGGGAGTCCATGGCACCCCCTTTATTGGAAAAAAACGGAATCGGCCGAATTGATTTTTTTTCAAGGCGCCGCTCACTAAGTAATCCTGGTTTGCCGGGTATTGATGGCTTGCCTTCAGAGTAAAAGGGATATTTTTCGCCGCAGGTCTATCGCCGCTAAAGAATTGTTTAATGAAGCCCGAATAAACCACTCCTTCAGAAAAGCTGCTTCGATAGGGTTTTAGCGAGCTGATTGTGATGCGGGCTGTCCCCTCGATAGATGTTTTTTCGGGAAATTGATAGAAGATTTTTGTGAAGCAGAAAGCGGCAAGATCAAAATCAAAACTCGGGATTCTCCTGCTTTTCAAAGGGGCGGCGATCAGAAAGTGCGAAAACAGCGTGCCATGAGTTTCCAAAGCCGATTGAAAATCCAAGATAAAGGGCCAGGCCGTACACTAAGGCGGGAGCTCTTTGAAAAAATGACTCGCAGGCAGAAAACATGCCGTTCAAATTAACATTTGGCGGCTATAATTGCACTTCAAAAAGCGAAGGATGGCTTTCTTTGAGCTCTTGGACATCACGTTTGTTGAGATGATGAAATATGCAGCTCCAGCGCCATTTTTTCGATATCGTTTTTGCTCAATATTTTTGCCGAATGGCTTTCTTTTGGCAGCAGGGGGCCGTAAGGAGAGAAAGCGTCGGCACGAAGTTTTTTCTTGACCTAGTGGCATCGATAAGCGTTTGCATGCCCTTGCAAAAGGATTCGGCCTGGTCGATGCTTCCCACAGCGTGCCTAAGTCCCGATGCGATGACAAGATGCTGATAGACAATCGTATTTTGGATATGATTGCCTTCAGTTGGGCTGGAGAACCGGATTTTTTTGGCTTTTCGATCAATGGAGATCAGCCCTCCCATCATGACAAACGATCCATGGGCCAATTCGATAACAGCCTTGTCATCATTCAGGAGGTTTCTCTTAAGAGCTTCATCTTTAATTTGATAAAGAATGGGTTTCATGCCTGACTGCGTTTTGTCGATCAGGACGATATCGGCGTAATAGATTTTGGATTCCGATCCCTTTTAAACCGTCCGGCAAATTGACTCCAATGATAATGGAGTGAGTGGGATCCATATTTTCCTTGTTAACAATTAATTCCTAATTTGATAGTGAAGGTAGTAAAGATATTTTTATAAGTAAAGAGGGACTTGCAAAACTTAAGGAAGACCGTTTTTTGGCTCTTTCACGATCTTTGTCATTCGACTTTAAATCCCCTACTCTCAAGGAGTATGTGGATTTAAAGTCGAATGACAAAAATCATTTTTCTTTAAGCTTTGCAGTCCCTCTAAAGAGAACTTTGCTTTTGTTAGAAAACCATATAAAAAAATATTTCTCCCAAGTTTCCGATGAACAGGAAGGAGAATTATTTCAAAGTGCTTGTCCTTCATGATTCTCCGGATGTCTCATGGGAGGATATTTCGACTTGCGTCCCCTCTCTTTCAAAGGGTGGTATGAGCTTTCCAGGCTGCAGCCATCCGATCGGGTGGAGTTTACCAGAGATTATTGGATATCAAAACTTCCCTACCATCCCACCAGTCTGGATTCGATTACACGTTTTTTCGAGCGTATTGAAGATATAGGCATCGTTATCGCCCAAAAACATTTCAATGACCGAAACCAGGCCCACATGATTTATGCTCTGAAAGAGGGAAGCGGATTTTTTCACGGCGGCCCTGCGATGACGGATGAAGAAAGCGTGGCTCTGCAAGAGAGCTATGAAGATGTAATTCTCCCTGAAGATTATATATGCCTTTATGGAGATCCATAACGGCTTTTCCAAAACAACCGATACGGGAATCATCAGCACGAGAATGATGCCTTTGGTTTATGAACGCTTCCTCTCCCTTATCGATAAAGACAATCCCCCCTTGACAACAAAGGGCAAAAGCGTCAATCCTAGGTCTCTCATTCCATTTTATGAATCCTTCGGGATGCCCTTTTACCAGTGTTTTTGGAAAGACTGGTACCCCGAAAATGAAATGGGAAATGTGTATTATTCAGGATCGGCTCATACTATCAGCGATCCTGAAAACGGAGATTTAAGCGGAGACAGTATGGCCTTTCCGACATTTCTCGATTGGTTGTTCTTTTATTTGGAGATTATTAGTTGATCGCATTTTGGATTTCGACAGCGGTTTTGCTGCTGTTCATCTTAGCTATTGGGAGCATTGTGTATACCACTATCAGGCAGGGGATTTCTCCAATGCCTTCATCCTCTAAAGTTAAAGAGGCGATGAAAAGCGCCTTGCCTTCGAAAATCGACGGGAAAATCTATGAACTTGGCTGTGGCTGGGGGGCGCTTGCCTTTCATCTGGCGACTCTGCATCCGGAAACAGAAATCCGGGCTTTTGAGGTGTCTCCCATTCCCTGGCTTATCGCCTATATAACTCAAAGAATTTACAATTTTGGCAATGTCAGGCTTTATTGGGAAGACTTTTTCCGCATTTCCCTTTCCGACGCTTCGATCGTTGTCTGTTATCTGTATCCCGGCGCTATGGAAAGGCTGAAACAGAAATTCGAAAAAGAACTCTCCCCCGGCACTCTTATCATCAGCAATACATTTGCCATTCCCGGCTGGGAACCTGTGGATGTGATTAAAGTTAACGATCTCTATCGCACAAAAATTTACGTCTATAGAAAATAATTACTTCCCGACAAAGTTAAGGGCAACGCCGTTGATGCAATAGCGGTGTCCTGTGGGAGGCGGTCCGTCGTTAAAGACATGGCCCAGAGTGGCTGTCGCAGCGGTTGCAATGCACTTCGACACGCGTCGTAAAGAATTTGCGGTCAAGGCTGTATCCAACATGGGAGGGATCGATCGGAGCCCAGAAGCTTGGCCAGCCTGTTCCTGAATGAAATTTGGTTTCCGAACTGAAAAGCGACAGCTGGCACGCCGAGCAGGCATAAATACCCGGTTGTTTATTGTCTAATAATTTCTTGTCGCTATAGGCCGCTTCGGTTCCATTTCCTCTCATGACGAAATATTGTTCGGGAGTCAGCCTTTCTTTCCATTCTTCATCAGTTAAAATCAATTTTTTTCCGGTATAAGGCTTGGCTCCATATTTTTTTTCGAGCATCTGCTTTTCCTCTTGGGAGTTTTTGCCTGAAGAACCGGGATAATAAGTTTGAAAGAGAAGCCAAAAGAGGGCTGCGGCGACAATGATTGCGGCAATAATTAAAAATTGAGTATCTTTTCTCATATAAATCCTTTTACCTCTCCGGTGTTTCCTTTGCAAGGTTTTCTTGTTTTATAGTATAATAATTCCCTTATGAGGAGTATATTATGTTAGTTATCGTCTCGATTTTAATCAGTGCTGTCGCTGTTTTTGTCACAGGCTATATTTTGCCCGGAATCCAAATAGAGTCTCCGTTGACTGCGCTTGTGGCTGCCGTTGTTTTGGGCTTTATCAATGCGTTTATTCGCCCGATTCTTATTATTTTGACTCTTCCAATCAGTATTTTGACCCTTGGGCTGTTCACTTTTGTGATTATGGCTTTGATGGTCATGCTGACAAGCTGGATTGTGCCCGGTTTTCATGTGGCCGGCTTCTGGTGGGCCCTGGCCTTTGCTCTGGTCTTCGCTATTATAAACAGCTTTTTGGTTTCAGCTGCCCGATATTAAAATATTGCCTGCCGCAGTTTCGGCTGAGAGAAGCGCCCCTTCCATCTTTCCGTTCCAGGCAGCCGATGTTTCCGTGTCCGCCCAATGGATCCTGCCGATAGGTTTCTTTAGCGACGGAGGGTTTATCCAGGCGCACAGTTTCATTTTCTTCAGCCTCATTATCAAAAAGACTCTCTTTGAGAAAACGCTTGCCTTCTTCGAAAACAGGGAAAGCATTTAATTGATATTTCTTCAGCAACCCTAAAATACGGTTTTGTCCCGGGCTGATATGCTGAGCGTCCGCGTCGATGAAAGGAGCAAATGTGGGATGTTCGGTCAGGATCTGTCCTCCGATTCTGTTGCTAGCTTTCCAATACGGTGGCATCCAACCCTTTTTCCGGCAGCATCGCATTGATAGCGAGAATTTGCTGATTGGGAGTTGCCTATATTTTGTTTTTACATGCTATGCTGATATAATACAGTTTCAAGCAGGAGGCATGATGAAGTTGGCGTTAGTCACAGGAGGAAATCGGGGGATTGGACTTGCGGTGTGCGAAGATCTTGCAAAAAAAGGGATTCGGGTTCTTCTCGGCAGCCGCAGCCAAAAGAGGGGAAAGGAAGCGGCGGAGGCTCTGCAATCCGAAGGGCTGGATGTTTCTTCCATTGAGATCGATGTTTCTCAAAAGGAAAGTATCGAGAGGGCCGCTGAAGAGATCGGAACACTCGATATATTGATCAACAATGCCGGCGTTCTACCGAAAGCAACATTGCTAGGCGAGGCCTATGAAGAGATGCTCAATGGCTTTCAGGTCAATCTTATGGGGCCGATCAATTGCATCCGCACTTTTGCCCCGGGCATGGTGGAGCGAGGTTATGGAAGGATCGTCAACGTCTCTTCAGGTTGGGGGAGTTTTGACGAAGGGTTGCAGGGCCCGGCGGTTTACAGCATATCAAAAGCTGCATTGAACGCGGTGACAATGACAACTGCCCGAGCTCTTACCGGCGATGTGAAAATCAATTCCATGTGTCCCGGTTGGGTTCATACGGGAATGGGAGGAGAAAACGCACCCCGCACACCCGAAGAGGGGGCCGATACGATTATCTGGCTGGCGACGCTCCCTGAAAGCGGGCCTTCAGGCAGGTTTTTTCGCGATAGAGTTGAAATTTCCTGGTAAATTAGCCCGCGGAAGCGGGCTAATCTCATCAAAGACTGAATGAATTACAATCTATAGTTCACTAGCAAACGCGCGTTCCAGAGAGAGTCGTTATGACCAAAGCTGTAAAAGTCTTCAGATTCACCTCTGAATGTCTTGTATTTGTCATCGAAGTGAAGGAAAAGAACTTCAGCACCTACGGTCAGATTGCGGCAAAAGAACAGCTCTGTACCAACGCCTCCGGTCCAACCCCAGCGGGTGTCGCAGTGACGGAAATTATCGGGTATATCCTGCCATCTTGTTTCGAAATTGGCAACCGCAGCTCCGGCAGTAACATAAACCAGGGCATCGCAGACCGCAAGACCCGCACGAGCGCGTATTGTGGTATACCAGTCGATGTCGTTTTTAAGAAAATCGTCATCGGAGTTGCCGTTTGGGTTGTCAAAGAGCTTTGTTCCGGTGTAGACAGCGTTCCAATCCGCGACAACGCCAACCAATCTGTTGTTGCACTGCCAGTCGTATCCTCCCTGAACTCCTCCGGCAAAATCAGTATTCAGCGTGGACCAGCCGGAATTGTCAGTCAGAAAGCCATCGATATCGTTGCGACGGGCTACATGACTAAAAACACCTACGTTGCCCCCGATATAAAACCCGTTGAAGCTGTACTCGCAGCAGCAAGGGTCGCAATCGTACTGAGGCGGGCAGCAATAATCCATAGCGGATGCTGTGGATATCCAGCAAGCTGCAAGTGTTAAACCAAAAAATAACTTTTTCATAAAAAATACCTCCATTTATGGTTTTTCTCCAAATCTATCAAATCTCTTTTTTTTTGTATTTAAAAAAATAGGCTACTTTCGAGAGAGATTAAGGGGTGTGTTGCCTAATTCCTAGGAAAAAGCTCTAAGAAGCGCGCCAAGATCAAAATTGAGACTTGATAGAAGAAAAAAACAGGGGTAAACTCTTTTTTACTACAAAAGGAGAATACCCCATGAGCCACAAGAATCGTGACTGGTCAAAGTATAACAAGTCTTTGGTAAATCGGGGAAGTCTAACTTTCTGGATTCATAAAAAAGCTGTCAAATCTTGGAAGGCAAAGAAACAAAAAGGGAAAAAAGGAGCTCCTTTCGTCTTTTCTGACACAGTCATTGAAACTGCGCTGACTATCAAATTTATCCTCAAGCTTTCTTACCGTGCTTTAGAAGGATACCTTAAGTCTTTGCTAAAAATTCTTGGGATAGATCTGCCAGTCCCAAGCTACACGCAAATATGCAAGAGAATGAAAAAGCTAAAGTTTCCCAAGCATCTGCTCAGAAATAAAGCTGTTAAGCATGTTGTTGTTGATGCCACGGGGCTCAAAATGTACGGAGAAGGTGAATGGAAAGTCAAAAAACATGGCCCCTGCAAAAGACGTGAATGGCGAAAATTGCATCTTGCAGTTGATGAAGAGACTCAAGAAATCCTGTTTGTAGATTTGACAAAGGAATATGTAAGTGACACAACATTTGTACCCGAAATTATGGAAAAACGAAAAGGGATTGAACGGATTCTTATGGACGGTGCGGCTGATGTAGAAAGTCTTTACAAGCTGGCCTACGAGTCGGGAAGTGATCTGTTAACACCGCCGAAAAAGAATGCAAAAAAGCGGGATGAGCCGTGGATGCAAGATCGAACTAGAAGGCTGCTTGAGATACTGGGATTGGGAGGAGACAAGGAAGCCAAGTCACTCTGGGGCAAATTAACGGGTTATAGTAAAAGGGCCACGGTTGAAAGTGCCATAGCGAGGTGGAAAAGACTATTTACAGGGTATTTAGAGAGTCGGTGTGACCGTAGACAACGCTCCGAAGTTTACCTTAAATCCCTAATATTAAATGAGATAAAAAGATTAGAAAAATCGATAGCTTGAGTGGGTTAAGAGTGGGAAACCACGGTCAAATCACTAAATCCTTTCAATATTTCGAATTAGGCAACACACCCGAGATTAAGGGTTGCTGGGGCAGATTTATCAGATCTTAATAATTTTTTGCTTAAATATTTTTATAAACCCTGGAGATATTTTGAATTATTACCTTAAAAATAATTACCTTATCGAAGACAAATCCTTTGCGCATAAGACGCTTGATTGGCTCTCAACACCCTGCAGAGGTGTGCTGGGAGGGAGGGCAATTAACCTTGTAACCGGTGAAGAAGGTCAGGAATGGACGACTGTAAAAAAAGTTGCTGCTGTTGTTTTTTCGATTATCTTTTTCCCTATAGCTGTCATATCTGTTTTCAGCTTTGCATTAAAAGCTGCTATTTTTCCTTTTCATGGCGAGAAAAAAGTTCTGAAAGCCTGGGAAAAGATGAAAAATTCTAAAGATGCATTTGATGCTTATTATAAAGCAAATGAATACCCCGCAGCATTGTCTATAGTGAGTAGTTGTCTCGGGATAAAAGCTGTCAAACAGGAAGAACTTTATCAAATAGGAAGAGATTACCTGAATAACGATAATTACTTTTTGATATTTCCCTCGTTCAATCAAACATATTTGAATTCTTCGTATACTGAAAAATTAATTAAGGATGTCATCCAATATTATTTAACCAAAGACTTTAAACAACTTACCGAGGAAAATTTACGATTATTGATAAACTGCAACTGCCTCAGCAATCCTGAAAAGATTGATCTTATTAAGCAACTTCTGGATTTATTTAAGCCCGATGAATCAGAATTCAAATTGGTCAAATTAAAAGTGAGCATCATTTTGATCCATTTACGAAAATTTCTGGAATGCGAACAGAACTCTACCAAAAAGAATCAGATTTTATGGAATGCAAAAGACGACGAAATCGACAGCAGAGCTAAATTAGACACAGGGAGATTGCTCAAAGATACTCTCTCTAGTTTAGATTATTTAAAGCTCTGTGGGGAGAATGATTACGACCTTTGCATTCAACATCTTAATGGTAAGCTTGCTGAAGAATCGACTTCAGTTTAGGTAGTGTATTTAAAAGATTTTTTCCGAGAGTTTATCTGTCAATATTGTTCGAGCCAATCAGCCTACCGGATCTCATGCTCCGATTAGGCAAAGGATTTAAGGAACGTTCGGTCAGGCGATGGTTAGGTCTCTTGATCGATGAGGAGGCAGTTAAAAAAATCGGTCAGAAGCGAGGGATCTTGCGATTGGTCGGTCGGAACAAGTCTCTAGTGAAGTGAGTAGCTGTTTGAAAGCTATTGAGGAGGTTAAGAAGTCCTTATTCGAGCGGCAACCGGCCGGCATTATGTAGATGACTGGTTCGACTGCTATGAGCCTAACTCTAGCTACTATTTACCAGAAGCTTTGCCGGGTGAGCGTGCCAAAGGACAGGATACTCACATCAGATCTTTAACAGGCTTATCATTGACCTGTCCTATAGTTTCTCATGTCTTGAAGGCAATACTTACTTGCTTTTCGATACTGAACGTCTTCTTTTTTATACCGCATGAGTTATTTGGTATCTGAAATCTGAGAGACAATGGATGCGGAAATAAAGGGTGCTTTGGGGTAGCTCCTCTCCCAAAGACCCCTTGAATACTGACTGTAAAAGCTAAAATTCCAACAAAAGAACTTCATATTTTTTTGTTGATCATTACAGTCCTCCTGCTTTCTCTAGAGCTTTGGGAAAAAGGACATGGTTTTCTTTATGGACATGTTTGTGCATGTCACCTTCGAGGTTATGAAACTTTTGTAAAAGGACTCTGACGGTGGGGCATGCTCCTTCAAAAGGTGTATAGTCATTAGTAAGGTTTCGGAATTTTTCGAGAAATCCCCCAGCATCGTTATGTTCGTGTATCATGACAGTGGTGGAGTTTTTGATATCATCGTATAACAATTCAGAACTATATTTTTCATTTTCCAAGCGACAAATCCAGGGAAAAAGAATGCTCTCTTCCTCACGCATATGTTCAAGAATATCAATGGTGAAGGTCTTAAATAACTTTTGCAACTCTTTGAACTTAGGGTGTTCAATTTCATGGCGTGCTACCACTTTCTTTAAAAGCTTTTCTATGGCAGGTAATTCCTCTTTAAGGTAGCGGTGATGTTTACTTTTGATATCATGCACCAATTCAGTTAGAGAGAACTTCTCTAGGTTGAATGTTTCGACAGTTTCTTCTTTAGAGGCGTCGACTTTTTGCAGCTCCGTAATAAGTTCTTGAAGGTTGATATTTCTCTTCTTACAGAGCTCATCAAGAGGAATTTTACCTCCGCAACAGTACTCAATCCGATATTTATCGAAGACTTTCGCTCTATCAGGGTTTTCGGTAACGATATTACACACGTGCTGTGAGATATTTATTAGTGACATTTTTTTTCTCCTTGTTTTTATAAAAAAAATTTAAATCGAGGTGTTTCTATAGGTTGAGATACTTTTTTGTTTAGATAAATGGTCGTTGTCAAACAACTTCCCCACAGCGTGAAGGCTATGAGTTCACAGATGCCGCTAACGCCAACAAAGACGAAGGCAATAGGAGTCGAGTCAGTGAGTATTTGTAAAGTGACGCGCAAAAAACACCCTATATTGACTAAAAAGAATGCAGTATTATGACCGACGATACATCTTGAACTAGGGGAAAAGATCTTAATTCCCATTCCCATGAGGAATAGAGAAATGAAGCCCACAGTGATAGCATGACGAATTGCTCCATAGTATGCGTGACTAAAAGAAATTTCACTAAACCATTGGTATAAGGGCATGAGAACGAGAAGGGTGAGAGAAACAAGAAGCCAACGATAAGACCATCGCATAAACTTATTGCTTGGATGTTTTTCTTTGAAAGGCTTTGATAAGCACCATATCCGTAAGATGCTGACAGTCCCTAAGCAGTATAGAATCCATGGCAGCAGAAGTGCGGAAGCAAAATAATGGAGACCGATAAGACGGTATAAAAGAAAAAAAGAAATTTCTGTTAGTAATGCGACGATGAACAGCCACCATACTTTCCAAGCTTGACGTCTTGGAACCTTCGGCAGGTCGAAGAATGTTGGAAAGGCTTTTATGGAAATTCCGAAGATCATAAAGAGCATGAATCCATGGATTTGTAAGTTTCGTAAAGGTGCTTGAAATGTTGCAATGTACCATACGAGATTGTCAAAAGAGGAAGCTTTGCAAATATTCCATGTATGCCACGTACTTGCAACACTCATTAAAAAAAAACATGCTATCGAGGTGAATAAATAGACGCAATATGGCTGAAATAGCGTTTTACTCTGTCTATAAGTAGCGAAAATTTGTATAGCAAAAAGAACTGCAGCGACAATCTGTAACGAACTACCTATAACGGCGGCTTGTAATGCCCAATTAGATGTTTGCAAAGACACCATCCCTACAGCGCGGATGAGTACACCAATGACAATACTCACCAATACTGCATATGCTAAGGAGGGTATTGCAAGTGTTGATTTCCAAAAATGGGGGATTGTAAAATAGACTAACCCCATGATGAATAAACTTGCCCATCCAAATACCTGTGCATGTCCATGGGCATTGGTATCGAAGATGAAGATAGTTATGAAAGATTGTTGTTCCCCTATCTTCAAAAGAAGATAGCTTCCCCAGGCAGCACCCATTATTATCGTTAAAACGATAGAGCAGAGCATATACCATGTGCCTATGTTATTGCATCGATTGCCGAGAAATTCTCTTTTGAAATATGTATCTTTCATATAATTCAACTTTACTATGTAAGTTTGTAGAAAATATTTATAATTTGATTAATGCTTGGCACCTTGTGGGTATTTGATTAATTCTCCAAGAAAAACGGTGGCAAATTTATTCTCTGCAGTGACGGCGACATTTTGTAACATCTTATGTAAAGGGCATAACGCCTGACAGGGTGTTTTACATCTTTTTAACGGGCAATGAGTGATTGGGCGTATTGGATCGATAGCATTGATTATTTCTAGGATTGTGATATTTTCGGCGGGTATCTTTAATATGAAGCCACCATCTTTACCGCGTTCAGAATCCACCAAACCCGCCTTACCTAGCTGTTGCATAATTTTACGAAGATAGCTTAACGGCACTTCTGTACTCTCCGATATCTGTTGTGTTTTCATTTTCGACTCGCCATTGGTAGCTAAGAAAACAAGGGCTCTAAGAGCGTATTCTACTGTTTGAGAAATCATGTTATAAAAACCTTTGCTCTATAGATGAAAGTATAAATAAGATATTTATATCTTAATATCTTATTAAATGTCCATCATTTATTATTTTAAATTTTTTTTATGCTAGGGGACGTCTTCAAAATCGCAACCACACCAAAATGCTTGCTAAAACCACCATGACCCTGTAAAGCTCTACCTTCGCCTCGTACCGAGTGGCGACACGACGATACTGTTTGATCCGCCCAAAATAATTCTCTACAAGATGGGGCTCCTTATATAGATGCTCGTCATAAATGATTTCCTCCCTGCGACAAGAGCGCCCTGGAATAACAGCAGCTTGTCCACTATCTAGGATTAGATCCCTCAATGAGTTACTTGTCCGCAATTGTCAAACGACATTAGAAAGTAACCCATTTGCGACAGCGAAAAGTACCCCCTTAGTTAATTTTTTATTGTAGTGTAGCAGTACAAGTTCTTATGTTCTTTGCTTGTACTGGCTTGTTCCTATTTTCTCATAGGTAATTCCCCTCCTCTTTGGGGGAGGGGTTGAAAATTAAAATTTTAATTCACTTTCATGCTTGTTGTAGATTTAACAAGCCCACTCTTACGTTTCTCCTTCAAGCGATAACTTTCTCCTCGTATTGTTATCACGTGGCTGTGATGCAATAGCCGGTCAAGAATCGCTGTTGCTACTGTCGGATCCCCAAAAACATCTCCCCATTCACCTATGGCACGGTTGCTGGTTATAAGGACACTTCCTTTCTCATACCGCCGCGATATTAGCTGAAAAAAGAGATGGGCCGCTTTCGGGTCAAATGGCAAATATCCCAGCTCATCAATGATCAAAAGCTTGGCTTTTGAATATTGACTTATCTTGTCGTCAAGCCTGCCTTCAAGATGAGCTTTTGTCAGCTGGGCAAGCAAAACTGTCGCTGAGGTAAAAAGCACCGTATAACCTTGCAGTACCGCCTCTCTTCCCAGGCCGACTGCCAAATGAGTTTTGCCCACTCCGGGAGGTCCAAGTAAAAGAACCGTGTCGCCGTTGGCTACCCATCGGCAGGTTGACAGCTCGCGTATTTGAGCAGGGTCTATCGAGGGCTGGGCTTCATAATCAAACTGATCCAAAGTTCTCGAAAAAGGAAATTTTGCCATGCTGATCCCCATTGTAATCCGCTTTTGGTCCTTGCTTTGGATCTCTTGCTTGCAAAGATAAAAAACTGTTTCCCTCAGGGTCATCTGTTGCCTGGCCGCTTCGTCAAGAAGGGTGCCCAGCCTGTCTCTGACCGCTGTTAATTTCAGCCTGGTCAGCATTGCGATTAACTGTTCATGATCTGCTGTCATTACCACCCTCCTCCGATAACTGTTTCATACTCTGATAGCGGCCGAAGCAATTCATAGCTTGGCTGCTTCTCAGGCAAAGATTTTATTTTGCTTGAGGAAGGTTCCTTGAAACGGGCGGGATTGATAATCCCGTTAAAGTGCTCCGGTTTGACCGAACTCTCTTTTTTCCCCAAGCAGAGGGAATGTCTTGCAATCTCAGAAGGTCCTTGTGTTATAATGACCTCGTCGTTAACTACTTGTACCGTGACTTGTTGTTTGACCAGTTACCACGGCACACTGTAGCGGTTGTTGTCCACTTCGACGCAGCAGTCATTGTGAACAACTCTTTTTAATTCCCGGACTTGGAAGAAAGGCGGCTTTCCCTCCAATTTGTTAAGAGATTTTTTTTCATCCCTTTCAAAACGCACTAAAGGCTCTTCTCCCGTTGTACCGTGTATCCGTACATCGGCTATTTCACGCATCCACCAGTGAAGATGCTCTTCCAAATGCTCCCAGCTGTCAAACTGCCTCCCGGCTATGCAATTTCTTTTTACATATTTGACCCCGCTTTCGTCTTTGCCTTTGGTTCTAGCGCGATAAGGAGCGCAAGCTCTTGGCTTGAATTTTCAATAAGAGGCAAAAGCCCGCAGACGGTCATTGAAAATAATCTCCCTTGTTTTAGGGTTGTGATATGTGACAAGAGGTTTGGGATTATCAAGAAGCACTTCTTCGGGGATTCCTCCAAAATAGCGAAAGGCTCCGTCCAATCCCTCGAACCAAGACACTTGTCTTTCGTTTGTAAAGGCTTGAACATAATTTCTTCTGGAATAGCCGAGAGTTGCAACGAAGAAAAAGACCTTCCTCTTTTCCTGAGCAATACTTATGGTTATCGACCCAAAATCGATTTGAAGCTGTTTTCCGGGAGGTGTTTCAAAGCGAACAGTAGCCTTTGCTTTGGCTACTAGCTTTTGCCTAAAAGGTTTGACAGCTCTTTGCACCGTACGGGGGTCGACTGTGATATTATGCTGCCGGCGAAGCTCCTGGTGGACGACAGCGGCATTCCCTCCATGTTGGAGAAAGGTTTCCTCCAGCTTTCCAATCCTTGGAGCTTTCTTTTTGAATTTTTTCTTTTATAAGGAACCCACTTTCCCTGTTTCAAATATCTTTTAACAGTTTTTTCAGTGGTTCCCAGTCCCTTGGCGATACGCCTTTTTCCCCACCCTAATTTTGTAAGATCCAGTATTTGATCCACAAATTCGGGCGATTTCATGATTTCCTCACTTGTTTATTTATTCAAGCAAGGAAGAATTTTACCATTTTTCATGATCAATTCCTAAGTCAGGGGGGACTTTTCAATGTCGAAAGGGGGGTATTTTACACTGTCGCCCAACAGCAATAACGTTTTCCGATTCCTTGCCAGACAACAGCCGTTCTGCTTGTGTGATGTCATGGCAGTTACCTTATGAATTTTAGTTGTTCTGCCTCCCCGAGATTTGCCTATTCCTTGCGCTGGTTGCGCTGCCTTCTTGATTACAAACGTGGCGTGTTGGTGAACGCGCACGATAGTCGCATCGATCATATGTGATTCGTCGTCCGATTCTTTTTTTTTAAGATCCCCCAGATTGATTCCCATACCCCATTGAGTGACCATCGCCTAAAGCGCGTGTATACCGTCTTCCATTTTCCGAAATCTTTAGGTAAATCTCTCCAAGGCGTTCCTGTTCGCAAAATCCATAGTACGTCTTCAACCACCGTGCGGTTGTTCTTAGGAGGGCGCCTCTTTTGGTCTTTTTTTGAGGTAGAAGTGGGCCTATCTTCTCCCAGTCTTTGTCGGTCAAAATCGTTCGTGTTATTAGATGCTCCCATTGGTAAAAAAGAAATACCTATACCACAGTTTTGATTTTGAAGACGTCCCCTAGTCTCAATCTTGAATTTATTGATGTAGATAAAACCAATACAGTATCTAGACTTTTCTTTAATCATCGTTATATGTATATGTATAATATAGGTATCAAGTAACGCATTGAAATTTATATAAACAGAGGTCTTAGGATGCTATTTTTTTCGCAAAAAACAGGTGGTCCATAACATGTAATGCTCAATTTTTGAATTGACATTGATTTCCTTGTGCGTTTTCCTTTGTTTCTAAAACGAATGGAGGACCCAAATGACACCCACTTGTCCTAACTGTAAATCCACCAGTATCAAAAAGAACGGCCATATTCACAGTGGAAAGCAAAATCATAGGTGTTTGTCTTGTGGAAGGCAATTCGTCATCGATCCTCAGCAAAAAATAATATCAGATGAGACAAAATCAAGAGTAAGACAGGCATTGCTTGAACGCGTTTCTCTCGAAGGTATTTGTAGAATCTTTGACGTCAGCATGCCCTGGCTTTTGAATTTTATGAACAGAATAATCGAAGATCTTCCAGAAGATTTGAATGCGGATGTCACTGGAGAAGAAGAGTTTGAGGTAGCTATACTTGAGCTTGATGAACAGTGGAGCTATGTAGGAAAGAAAAAAAATCCAATATGGCTTTGGCTCGCATTTCATTCAGGTACACGACAGGTATTAGCTATGCATGTAGGAAAAAGAAATAAGCAAGCAGCGGAATCCTTATTAGCGAAGCTCCCCGAGGACTTAAAAAAAAAGCCGTCTTTTATACGGATAAGTTCTCAATCTACTACGAAGTCCTTCCTTGGGAACAACATCGCCCAGTCGGAAAGGAGTCAGGTAAGACAAGCTACATTGAGAGATTTAATAACACGCTCAGGCAGCGATGCTCAAGGCTAGTGAGAAAAACCCTTTCATTTTCAAAGAAAATTGAGAACCATATTGGCATGATAAAATATTTTATATGTGACTATAACCAGAGAAAAGCATTACAAGTTTAGGACTACCAAAAAACATGTCTCTTCAGTACAACAAAGAAAAGTTGGGAAGAAAAATTATTATTTTATGTAAAGAGTGAAAATAAATTGTTAGTATCTTGGTATCAAAGAAAAAGAACTCTTTGGAAAAAGTTTATCATAGGCATTGCACTTGTGAGTGTAATGCTTCCTTCGATAGCAGTGGCATCACCAGCACACCAACCGTTTGCTGGATTTAATGCCAGCATAGGTGTTGGATTGGAGATGCCTAATATATCTAATGAAGCTAAGGCAAGCAATTTTGTTCCATCTGTGGAGGATCTGTTTTTTACCGTATCTCGAAAAATGACCAACAATAAAGTCAATGGAGGGGTAAGATTAGGTTATTCCTGCATTTTTAAAGATCTCTTTTTGATTGGTTTGGCTGCTGATGCTATTTTTGGGAATAATAACCTAGACTTTGCTGCCACAATACGTGAAAATGGAACGGATTTACTAATAGAGCTAAATTCAAATGTAAAGTTATCCAATCAATACGCCTTATTACTTAAATTTGGAAGGCAAGTGGGGAATAGGGCATTGTTGTACGGCTTGGTTGGACCTCGATGGGGAAATTTTTCTTTTACAATTAATAATGCCTTTAATCAAAATATTGGGCAGATTATTAACACAGGGTTAAGTACCCATACGAGTTATTACAAAACGGGCTGTGCGTTAGGAATAGGCACTGAGCTGCTACTTACCCGCTGTGTGAGTTTTGCACTTGAATATACACATACATTTTATCTACATCCTAAAATTTCGAACGAAGAAGCGCCCGTTACGAGCAATGGCGTTATAATACCTAATGCTGCTTTTACGCGAATGACTAAATTTAGTGCTCATAGCAATAACGTTATGATCCGCTTAGGTTACTACTTTTAAGAAAAGAAACTCCAAGAAAAACTTAAAAGGATTCAGTTTTCGATAGCTAGTGCTCTGTCAACCTAAATCTTTAAGTTGATAGGGTGCTAGTTGCAAAAAAGCAGAGCCAACCGGTTCTGCTTTTTACCCGTGATTGTGACCTAATCTCGTTCGCCTCAGCAATTTTAGCAATCCATCTGCAAACTTACCCTCCTCGGTAAGCTCTAAAGAGCTTACTCTTCGTCACGTAAGTTCACATCTGAATCACTAAAATCACTGAGGCGAACGAGATTAGGTTACAATCACGGGTTTTAGTCTGGATGGAGGTGGAGAGACAAGTTCTGAATTTTTGGGTGGTCAAATATGGGTTCGAGTGTATCTGAGCTCATGTTAAAATTCTCCTAGTAGAAGTGAAATTAGCATTTTGATATGTTTAATACTATCAAATATCGATAATATGATCGTTAAAAGCGATCAAATACTTGTATATTGATAGGGATAATGCTATCATAAAGGTAAATGTGTTGGAGGACCCTGCTCATGAAAAAGCCTAAACAGTCGGACAAACTGCTTCTGAAAGAGATTGCCAGTTCAGCATGTGACTTACGACACAAACAACGAGGTCTTGAGATAGGCCAGCTCATTGCCCTTATCCGTAGCCAGCTTAGTATGTCGCAACGTATTTTAGCAAAAAGAGCAAAAGTTCCTCAATCAACCATATCGAATATAGAATCAGGACGGCTACAACCCAATATTGCTACCTTAAAAAAGATCTTAAATTCAATGGAGTGTGATTTGCTTATAAGCGTTATTCCGCGAGAAGAGTTTGAGATCACTCGAAGAAAACAGGCAGAGGCAAAGGCTAAAAGATCGATTCAGTATCTAGAGGGGACCATGAGCCTGGAAGCTCAGAAGCCGGACAATGGGCTGTTGCATGAGCTAATCAAGGAAAAAATAAAAAAACTATTGGATTCTTCAGGTCCAGAACTGTGGGAAGATGACTTGTGATGTTCTCCTATCCTGAAGGCGCAACCCCCATTGATGATATCAGCGGTCTCAAGCCCCCTTGGGTTAAAACACAGCAAGACTTGAATATAGTCGAGGCTGAGAATATCTCCATTGCAATTAACAAATATTTATTAAAGTCGATTGATTTACCGCAGCGTTGGTTTAATGTATCTACATTAAAAAAAATTCATCGAGATATGCTGTTTGATGTATGGGAATGGGCTGGCAAGTTTCGCAACATCCAAACTAGTGTTGGAATTAAGCCATATCAGATCCCTGGCGCACTGGAGAATCTTTGTTCTGACGTTCAGTTTTGGTGTAGTGAGGCTTGTGAGTTAACGCTAGTGGAACAAGCGGCCAGAGTTCATCATCAACTTGTTTTGATTCACCCATATCCAAATGGCAACGGCAGATTTTCCAGGCTTGTTTCAGATCGTTATCTCAAAGCTTGGAAGTGTCCATTTCCTACCTGGCCAACAGAATTGAACAGAGATGGACGATGTCGAAAATGTTATATTGCAGCATTGAAGGAAGCTGATGCAGGCGACCATGAAGCTTTGGTTCAGTATATGATAGAATATGGAGCTAAGGATCCTGAACTGAGTGAGTTGCTGGGGCATGCCTTTTTTAGGCGGAACTTTAAAGGAGAGCGCTTGGTCAGCCTTGTAAAGGCCTGCATCCGCCGAGGCTGTTGTGGTAATGAAGAAGAAAAAAGTGGTCACCAACCACTGAACATTGCGCTTCGCCATGATCTAAGGGAGGTGGCCTTACTGCTTATAAATAATGGTGCAGATTTTAAACGGAAAGATCGCTCTGGTCTTAACGGCTTTGAGTGGGCCTTGACTAAAGAACTCTATGATATTGCTCACGAAATGGTCAAACGAGGTTATCCCTATACTCCTCGGCATCCTAATCCGCAACTGAAGGTTCCCTATCAGAACCTATACCATTTTGACCTATACTATTTTTAAACTAAAAAACAGAACCAACCGGTTCTGCTTTTTAGTCTGGATGTAGGTGGAGAGACAAGTTCAGAACTTTTGATTGAAAAGAAGTGGAAATACCTTTAGAGTTTGGGGACATCTAGAGTTTTTGAGGATGTCCCGTTTTTAGTTGAAATTCGGTGACTCCATATACCAGTTTACGCAACCTTTGTTTTTATTTCACTCTGAATTCGGATTATCCTTTCCCTTACCTCTTCGATTGAAAAATATCCTTTAACTTTTCGAAATCTTTTTTCTGCATCCAAGAGGGTTGTCCCCAACCATCTTTGCGCCATTTTACCCTTTGTTTGAATACGAGTTATACGGCCCATACGCCGGCTTGTATTTGAGAACACTGATTCAATCGGATTTGTGGAATGCAGTGTCTTCCTCAAACGAGGAGGCACTTTTAAACAATGCACCGTGAGGAGTTCTTCAAAACACTCACGGAGAGATTCCGCTGCAGATGGGTTGATTGTTTCAAGCCAACTCTCCAATTTCTTGAGTTCATTCTTAGCATCTTCATACTCAAGGCAATTTATTGCATTTCGGAAGCGATGATGCGCTTCTTTTCGATATTTTTTGGGAAGATGCTTTTGGATATTTCTGTCTTTATGAATCGTACATCTTTGATGTATAAGTAATTTTCCAAACCTATCCTTCAGAGCCTTAATGATCCCTTTTCCTCCATCGGTTATAAAAAGTATTTTCTCATCAAGCTTTAGTCCTCTGCGGTCGAGATTGTTCAACAGCTCTTGACAAATCACATTATTCTCAGTTGCACCTTCCCAAAAACCAAGAGAATGCTTATTTCCTTCAAGATCAATTGCCATTGCCACAATAAAAACTTTTCCTGCCAGATGATAACCATCAATGAGGATAGCGAAGGGAGAAAAACTGCTTAAATCTCTATCTTTTAATTCTTTAAGCTGTTTACTTGTCGCCGCTTTCAAATGCCGTGAAACAGAGGATTTAGAAATACCGAAGTGGTCAAGCAAACCGTCCAGCGCACCCTCATACTCCCTGCAAGAGATCCCCTTTAAAGCTTTTTCTAAGAGATCATCAGAAAATCTATCCTTATTATTTAGTTCCTGATATACAGAGAGTTGGACTTCCTTTTTATCCTTCCGCAAACGTGGCTTTTTTACTTTTAATTTTTCTCCTCCCACATAAACAGAACCCGCCTGGGATCCCCATTTCTCCCATCCGGGCAGTGGATCGTATTTAGGTCCGGCAAGCATTTCTCTTTCTGAAGAAAAAAGAAACTCGATCAAGCATTTCTTTAAGGAAATAAAAAACTGATCGAAATCGTCCTTAGCAGCTCCAATGAGATAAGCAATTTTCTCTTCGGGGCATGCAAATGAGAGAAGATCTGTTGATTTATTCTGTGATGTGCGACTATTCATCTTGTGGCTCCTTTGTTTTTTTGTTTTTTGTCAAAATTACATATTGACTATAGGAGCCACCTCTTTTCAAGATAAAATTTCAACTAATTTTGGGACATTCTCTGAGTTTTTTGTTTTTAAGTTAGAAATTTAATGTAGATGTTTGGAAATATGGTTACGATTAGGTTATTTGCGCTGATATGATTCGATTTACTCCGAAAATATTTACCATTCTAAAAGAGGGATATAGTCTTACTGATTTACGCTCTGATGCATTTGCAGGTTTAACAGTAGCAATTGTAGCGCTGCCGTTGGCGATGGCTCTCGGTATAGCAAGTGGTGCATCCCCAGAGCAGGGAATTATTACAGCAATTGTTGCAGGCTTTATCATCTCTCTCCTGGGTGGTTCACGTGTACAAATAGGTGGACCAACAGGTGCTTTTGTTGTCATTTTATCTAGTGTAATTAGTAATCATGGGTATGATGGATTGCTTGTAGCAACAATGCTGGCTGGAATTATCTTGGTGCTAGCAGGTTATGCTGGATTGGGACAACTTATCAAGTTCATTCCTCAGCCGGTTATAACAGGGTTTACATCTGGGATAGCTGTTATTATCGCATCAACACAACTCAAGGATTTTTTTGGGTTACAGGCTGACCCTTTTTCTAGCAGTTTTCTAGAAAATTGGAGTGCTTATTTAAATGGAATAAGGTTCCCAGTTGTTTCAATTGGCTTATTGGCTATAGTTACGATTTATATTATGCGTCAATTTATGCCTCGAATGCCCCGCTATTTGATAGCCTTAATTTTATGTTCGGCATCGGTGATTTTACTAGGTCTAGATGTAGATACGATTGGTTCTCGTTTTCCAAATATTTCGCTAGGAATTCCTATTCCAAAATGGCCGGAAATGTCCTTTTACAAAGTACAACAAGTGCTGCCTTCAGCATTTATCATTGCATTTCTAGCTGGAGTAGAAGCGTTGCTTTCGGCTGTTGTGGCTGATGGAATGACTGGATATAGACATCGTTCTAATCAGGAACTAGTTGGTCAAGGGATTGCAAATTTTTCGTCAGCTTTATTTGGCGGTATTCCTGCTACAGGGGCAATAGCGCGTACTGCAACGAACATCACTGCAGGAGGTAAAACCCCTTTCTCTGGAATTTTTCATGCTTGTTTTCTCCTTCTTTTTATCTTATTTGCAGCCGAAACAATGAAATTTGTTCCAATGTCTGCACTTGCGGCGATTCTTTTCTTTGTTGCTTGGGAAATGAGTGAGGCAAATCGATTTGTTCGTACAGTGAGGTTTCCCGGAAGCGATAGAATTCTTTTACTAATGACGTTCGCGCTAACAATATTTGTTGATTTAACCGTTGCAATTGGGGTAGGAGTTACACTAGCGTCGCTTTTGTTTGTAGCCCGTATGGCGAAATCTATTGAAATTTTTAGAGACATAAAAGAAGGTGTTAGCCTAAATCAAGAAAATGAAAATCAAAGAGATGAGTTGCCAAGGGGAGTAGAAGTGTTTTGGATTGCAGGCCCGATTTTCTTCGGAATTGCAAGTGATATTCCAGAGCTTTTAAAAAAAATTGGCGAGAATCCAAAGGTTTTAATTATCCGGATGCGACTTGTTCCATTTCTTGATAAAACAGGTGCTTCGGCTTTAAATGATTTGGTCAAGCAGTGCGACCTTAGAGGTATAAATATAATTTTTTCAGCTTTACAAGGTCAGCCTAATAAAATTTTGACAAAGTTCCATCGTGATAAAAAGTGGAATTGTGTGTATTATGCGAATTCATATAAAGATGCATTGGTGCTTGCAAACGATAAAATAAACTTAAGTAAATAGTGAATATCAATGTAAAAAGAGAAGCCTGCCGAATTTGATTGACTAATTCAATGCCGATGTCACCTTACTATTATATTTTTAGAAACAAGCAGAGGTTATTTATGACAGATTTACCTAAATGTACCAAGTGCGGTTCTGAATACACCTACGAAAATGGAGCTTTGTATATTTGCCCGGAGTGTGGTCATGAATGGGCTGTTAATGTCGAGGAGGAAAACGAGACGATACAGTCTGTTGTAAAGGATGCGCATGGAAACGTCCTTCAGGACGGCGATAGTGTAACGATTATCAAAGATATAAAGGTCAAGGGTTCGTCATCGGCTATTAAAGTCGGTATAAAAGTGAAAAATATACGTCTCGTGGATGAGGTCAACGGTCACAACATTGAAGCGAAGGTTCCTGGTTTTGGAGCGATGTTGCTTAAATCTGAGATTGTTAAAAGATGTAATTAGCCACCAGCTTCCTTTGCATGCCTTAATATAAAAAAAACAGAACTTAATAGTTCTGTTTTTTTAGTGCCGCTGAAGGTTTTCACCTCCGCGCACACTTTATTGAACGATAAAGGCTCGCAAATCGCTCCTCTTTTCAACGATCGTTCTTTGTTAAACCAAAAAGGTTTAGCTTCGTCGCGATGTAAGCGTAAGCGTCAATTAAACCCATCTTCTTTCTGATTTTCTTTCCGGTTATTCTTTCCTCAAAACTCGATAAAGAAGAGGAGGAAAGATATGCACAATGAACTATCGGATACAGCTTTGGTTTGGAAAGATAGAATCCAAGATTGGCAGGCTAGCGGTAAGTCTTTAGCTCAGTGGAGCAGAGAAAATAATTTCGTCTATTCTCGCACCGTTTATTGGAAGGTGCGGTTCTTGGGATCTCAAAGCGAGAAACATTCATCTCCGAAAGGATTCTTGGAATTAAAGGATGAGAGTCGACCCGATGCCGGAATCATTATCGAAACGGCTGCAGGCCGCATCCATCTTTCAACTAACTTTGACCAATCTACGCTTGCTCGATGCCTGGAACTTTTAGGAAACCTATGCTGACAATCACAGGAAATGCTCGTATTTTTGTCTTCGGCGAGCCGGTTAACATGAGAAAGAGTTTCGAGGGTTTATGCGCTATCGTAGAGCAATCCTTGGAAGAGCCGACATCAGGTGCTTTCTTTGTTTTTCTCAATCGCCAGCGCAATAAAATGAAAGTGCTCTACTGGGATAATGACGGTCTTGCGATCTGGTATAAGCGTCTTGAAAAAGGACGCTTTCCTCTTAAAGCTTCCGGAAAAATTGCCATGAACAGGAGGGATTTTTTCATGATGCTTGAAGGCATTATTCCCAAGCGGATCAGCACCCGATTTTTTCTCGAAAAAACTTAAATATTTCCTTTTTTTAGAGAGTGTTTTTTGGTAAAATATGGACTATGAAAGCGATACAAAACCCTTCTATAGAACAGCTTCAGAAAGAAAATTCAGAACTCAAAAATGAGATCAATTACTTCAAAGAACAACTGGAATGGTTCAAGCGCCAGATATTTGACAAACGCTCTGAAAAGATCATCCCCCAGAATGAAAATCAACTGGAATTCGATGGCTTCGGTAATCTTCAAGGAGAATAAAAAGAAGAGAAAAAAACGGTTTCTTCCCATACAAGACGAAAGCTGAAAAGAAACGGAAAAGACAAAATCACTCTACCCGAAGATATCCCAACGGAAGTTATTCCTGTCGACATTCCCGAAGAGGAGAAAGTATGCCCTGAAACAGGAAAACCTCTCGTAAAAATGGGGGAAGAGGTAACCTATAAGTTTGCTTGCAAGCCCACCAGCTATTACCTTAAAAAGTAAGTTCGTCCCAAGTACGTTTCTCCGGATCGTCCTGAGCATGGAGTTTCAATAGCGCCGCTTCCGGGTTTATTATTAGATCGTTGTTTTGCGGATGAAAGCCTGCTTGCAGACATTATGGTTAAGAAATACGCCGACCACTTGCCTCTATACCGCCAAAGTGAAATGCGCGCAAGGGAAGATGTTAGGATAAGCCGGCAAAACCTTTGCACATGGGTTGTAAAAGCGGGTCTCGCCTTAAAACCCTTGTATACATTAATGAAAACAAAAATTCTTGAAAGTGAAAATGCTTTTGCGGATGAAACTCCTGTCAAGATGCTGGATCCCGGAAGAGGAAAAACTAAAGAGTCTTATGTATGGGCGCTCGCTGGAGGAAAAACAAAAGATCCGCCTTATCGGATTTATCAATTTTTCGAAAACCGCAAGCATTGCAACGCGAAAGAACTTTTAAAAGGTTTCAAGGGGACTCTTCATTCCGATAAATATGGAGCTTATGAAACGCTGGCAAATATGAAGCAGTATACCTGGTGCCCCTGCATGGCGCACATTCGTCGTAAATTTTTCGATATCCAAAGCGGCGATAAAGAGTTTAAAGATTGGTTTTTAGCCCAAATTCAGGAGCTTTACAAGTATGAAAAAATCGCTTGGGAAAAATCCCCCGAAGAACGATTAAAAATACGGCGGGAAGATGAGGAGTCGATCATCAGCGAAATGATCAAACAGGCGAAAAAAAAGCTTCAAGACCATAAAATTCTCCCAAAATCAAAACTAATGGCAGCGTTGAAGTATTTTTGCGGCCTTATTCCTCATCTTAAAAACTATATTAAAAATCCTTTTGCCCATCTTGATAACAATGTTGCCGAACGAGCAATACGTCCCTTGGCAATCGGTCGTAAAAACTGGCTCTTTTTTGGAAGCGCTAATGGAGGGGAAGCAGCAGGAATCATATACTCCCTTATTCAAACATGCCGTGAACTTGGCATTAATCCCCACGAATATCTTGAAGATGTCATGCGCAGTTTAATGGATCACCCCGCAAACAAGCTGTACGAACTTCTCCCCGACCGCTGGGCTAAGGCAAAGGGGCTCTCGATCTCTAAAGAATCTGGAATAATTTTTCCAGATGGGCTTAAATGACGCTTACGTCGCGATCGCGAAAATAGAAACAATTTGCGAGCCTTTCTCATTTCAAATAGTATGCTTGGAGGTGGAGAGACAAGTTCAGAACTTTTGATTGGTCAAACCTATATAGGCGATTGGTTTTCCATGGCTTGAATCAATCGATGCAGTTGTCCCAATAGATAGAAAGGCAAAGAGAGCAGGGTGTATTGTACAGGTGAACCGTCGGAAGTTCTCACTTGTATTGGAGTTATTGAAGGATAATCAGAATTTATCCTAACAGCTAGGCTTCTTCCTTTAAGCTGCATGAATTGATGAAGCGACTTAAGAGTTCCTGTGCTACCGGCTTTCACTTCAACTGGAACAACTTTGTTTCCGTGCTGAATCACATAGTCAATCTCAGCATTTGCTCCCGAATCGGTACGTTGCCAATAGTTTAACGAAGGAGAAGCGTAGGGTGGGAATAAGGTTCTTAACTGCTGGCCAACTAGCTGTTCTGCTATGCCGCCGCTGTTGACTAAGTTTAGTTCGGATACTGACCTTAGCTGATGTAGAGAGAGTCCTAGTTCAGCGCTAGCCAGACCACAGTCCAGCAAAATGACTTTGAAGAATTTGTTTTTGATTTCTGCATTCAGAGGTAAACCATTTGCGGAGGTTGCAAATGCGCGATGACACACACGGGCTTTATCTAGTAAGTCGAGAGCTTGTTTAAGTGGGGGAGTATTAACCTCTGAATTGGCGTGTGAGTAGATGAATTTTTTCCCAAGCTGGCGTGGTACTGAAGCTAAAAGGTCTTCTAGCCGGGCAGTTGATAGACGGCCTCGATATTTAGCGAAGTCCTCACGGTAAGTAGCTAGTAGGTCGAAGTGAATCTGATTGAGTGCGTCGAGGTTTTCCTGAGAACTCCAGCATGAAACAGCGGCGGGCATGCCACCAGTGACTAGGTACTTTTTTACAGCTGAGAAAAGCTGTGTATGAATGGCATCGGGAATGACTTTGTCTAGCTGATAAGCTTGCAGGAACTTTCGGAGCTCATGATGCCCAACTGCATCCAAAAACTCTTCGAATGATAGTGGCTCCAGATACATATAACCGATTCGTCCCACCGGCATGCTGAATTCATGCTCAGCCAGAGCGAAGTCCAATAGAGAGCCGGCAGCCACAACAGGGAGTTCCGGCATATCTTCTGCAAACCAACGCAGTTTAGCGAGCAGGTGAGGTGCGGCTTGTATTTCATCCAGGAATAATATGGTATTTGATGGTTCGACAACTTTTCCCTGAGATGCTGCAATATTGGCAATGATTTCTTTGGGTTCATTTGAGTTAAACAAGGATTCAAGATTTGGTAGCTTCTCAAAGTTTAACTCAGTAAGTTGTCTATTTGCCGATGTAGCTAGGTCTCGAATGAGCGTAAGCGTCATTTAAGCCCATCTGGAAAAATTATTCCAGATTCTTTAGAGATCGAGAGCCCCTTTGCCTTAGCCCAGCGGTCGGGGAGAAGTTCGTACAGCTTGTTTGCGGGGTGATCCATTAAACTGCGCATGACATCTTCAAGATATTCGTGGGGATTAATGCCAAGTTCACGGCATGTTTGAATAAGGGAGTATATGATTCCTGCTGCTTCCCCTCCATTAGCGCTTCCAAAAAAGAGCCAGTTTTTACGACCGATTGCCAAGGGACGTATTGCTCGTTCGGCAACATTGTTATCAAGATGGGCAAAAGGATTTTTAATATAGTTTTTAAGATGAGGAATAAGGCCGCAAAAATACTTCAACGCTGCCATTAGTTTTGATTTTGGGAGAATTTTATGGTCTTGAAGCTTTTTTTTCGCCTGTTTGATCATTTCGCTGATGATTGGCTCCTCATCTTCCCGCCGTATTTTTAATCGTTCTTCGGGGGATTTTCCCCAAGCGATTTTTTCATACTTGTAAAGCTCCTGAATTTGGGCTAAAAACCAATCTTTAAACTCTTTATCGCCGCTTTGGATATCGAAAAATTTACGACGAATGTGCGCCATGCAGGGGCACCAGGTATACTGCTTCATATTTGCCAGCGTTTCATAAGCTCCATATTTATCGGAATGAAGAGTCCCCTTGAAACCTTTTAAAAGTTCTTTCGCGTTGCAATGCTTGCGGTTTTCGAAAAATTGATAAATCCGATAAGGCGGATCTTTTGTTTTTCCTCCAGCGAGCGCCCATACATAAGACTCTTTAGTTTTTCCTCTTCCGGGATCCAGCATCTTGACAGGAGTTTCATCCGCAAAAGCATTTTCACTTTCAAGAATTTTTGTTTTCATTAATGTATACAAGGGTTTTAAGGCGAGACCCGCTTTTACAACCCATGTGCAAAGGTTTTGCCGGCTTATCCTAACATCTTCCCTTGCGCGCATTTCACTTTGACGGTATAGAGGCAAGTGGTCGGCGTATTTCTTAACCATAATGTCTGCAAGCAGGCTTTCATCCGCAAAACAACGATCTAATAATGAACCCGGAAGCGGCGCTATTGAAACTCCATGCTCAGGACGATCCGGAGAAACGTACTTGGGACGAACATACTTTTTAAGGTAATAGCTGGTGGGCTTGCAAGCAAGCTTATAGGTTACCTCTTCCCCCATTTTTACGAGAGGTTTTCCTGTTTCAGGGCATACTTTCTCCTCTTCGGGAATGTCGACAGGAATAACTTCCGTTGGGATATCTTCGGGTAGAGTGATTTTGTCTTTTCCGTTTCTTTTCAGCTTTCGTCTTGTATGGGAAGAAACCGTTTTTTTCTCTTCTTTTTCTTCTCCTTGAAGATTACCGAAGCCATCGAATTCCAGTTGATTTTCATTCTGGGGGATGATCTTTTCAGAGCGTTTGCCAAATATCTGGCGCTTGAACCATTCCAGTTGTTCTTTGAAGTAATTGATCTCATTTTTGAGTTCTGAATTTTCTTTCTGAAGCTGTTCTATAGAAGGGTTTTGTATCGCTTTCATAGTCCATATTTTACCAAAAAACACTCTCTAAAAAAAGGAAATATTTAAGTTTTTTCGAGAAAAAATCGGGTGCTGATCCGCTTGGGAATAATGCCTTCAAGCATCATGAAAAAATCCCTCCTGTTCATGGCAATTTTTCCGGAAGCTTTAAGAGGAAAGCGTCCTTTTTCAAGACGCTTATACCAGATCGCAAGACCGTCATTATCCCAGTAGAGCACTTTCATTTTATTGCGCTGGCGATTGAGAAAAACAAAGAAAGCACCTGATGTCGGCTCTTCCAAGGATTGCTCTACGATAGCGCATAAACCCTCGAAACTCTTTCTCATGTTAACCGGCTCGCCGAAGACAAAAATACGAGCATTTCCTGTGATTGTCAGCATAGGTTTCCTAAAAGTTCCAGGCATCGAGCAAGCGTAGATTGGTCAAAGTTAGTTGAAAGATGGATGCGGCCTGCAGCCGTTTCGATAATGATTCCGGCATCGGGTCGACTCTCATCCTTTAATTCCAAGAATCCTTTCGGAGATGAATGTTTCTCGCTTTGAGATCCCAAGAACCGCACCTTCCAATAAACGGTGCGAGAATAGACGAAATTATTTTCTCTGCTCCACTGAGCTAAAGACTTACCGCTAGCCTGCCAATCTTGGATTCTATCTTTCCAAACCAAAGCTGTATCCGATAGTTCATTGTGCATATCTTTCCTCCCCTTCTTTATCGAGTTTTGAGGAAAGAATAACCGGAAAGAAAATCAGAAAGAAGATGGGTTTAATTGACGCTTACGAATGAGCCAAGTTTTTCCTGTTTGCCGTGCTCCTCGAATTACCAATGGCTTTCGGGTTTTTGAATTCAGCCAGTCAACTAAGAAAGTCGTACGGTCGCGCTTCATATTATTCACTCCTTTATCTTAATTTTAGCCAATTCTTTTGTTTAAGTCTAGAAAATAAAGGGGTGTTTTTGATTGTAAGTCTAGAAAATAGGTGGGTGTTTTGAAGGCCAGCGTTAGAAATTTGTAAGTGTAGGGATAGTAGCCGCCTTTAGCTGCAGAAATGGCTTCCTGATGTGATACAGATAGCTGAAAATAGACCTTATTGGTGAAAACGGGTTGGATTCATCCATTTATGAAAAAGACTGTAATGTTTGACTGTCTTTAGTAAGGTTTGGAGGTGGAGAGACAAGTTCAGAACTTTTGATTGGAGTAAAACCAGAAGTTTTCTTGATGGGGGCTATTCAAGGTCAGGGGCTGTAATCTTAAACTGAGAAGCTAAATGCTCTGATAAATCCTTCATCAACTGTTGCCCTTCTCCTGGTTTTTGAACTGGGCGTTTTGATGTTGATAGTAGCAGAGCAATATTCAAACAGTTTTGAGCTTTTTCAAATAGCGTTTGATGATGATGTACCAAAGGTTCATTATACACTAAGTTTTCCAGTGCCTTTGTTAAAAAGGGATTTTCATTTTTCCCTACATATCGGAAGTTTATTTTTAACTCACAAGCTAGTGACTTAAGGCGATTGGTGAATCGAGTTTGCGCTTCTCGTCTTTCCTTCCTATCATTTAAGTAGAGTGAAATCTTGCCTCCGATGAGTCCCGATATTATAGTTACAAGAGTGCTTATACAAAAAGTCAAAAGGGGATTCTGCTGAAAATTTTCTATAAATTCGGGCACTTTTGGAGCAACAATTGCAAAGATTATCTGAATATTTTTTTTGAAAGTTGTAAGCAAGAAAAAATACATATTTATACAACGACAAGGTCAGTTGGGACATCAAATTCAAGAGGTTCGATTGGGTGAGAGTAATCAGCCATATGAACGATTTTAAATGCTCTTCGGAAATCATCATCTTTCGTTAATAGTTGGTCTAGAAGCCATAATCTTAAATCTCTTTGCGTAGTCAAATTCATTTTAGAGCCCTTATTCCCTGTTTTTTCCCATTTCACAACAGCGGGATGTGTGACGCCAAAAAGCTTACCAAATTCAGTCTGAGTCAGCCCCAGCCAATTCCGAATGTAACGAATTTGATTGCCTGTCAAGTCGGATGGATGATGTGCAAGAGCTAGCAGAACAACCTTTTGTAAAACATTGAGGTCAACATCCAGTGTCCAAACTTCACGAAGCTCTATCATCGGAACATTGCGAAGAATAACTGGAAAGCCCAATCCTTCGTATACAACTTCTTTTTCAACTTTCTGTTTTTTCATATTTTCAATGCCTCCCCTCAAGGTAAAAGGCGGTTATAATTAAAAGGTCTTTCTCTTCATCGAATGAGACAATCACTCTTAGCTCCATTTCATCTATTGTCTTTCCACGTATGGCATAATTCCAAGTATTAAAAGCTTTTTCAAAGTGGTCTTTGCTTTTCTCATGCCTTCCGGTTCTTAGCACATGGATAATTTCAGGTAAGGTAATGTTTCTCTCGGCTTTTCTCTCAATGGCGTGAAAAGTATTTCGATATGCTCCTGAGCCTGCAATTTCTGACACGCTCTAGGAGGTTTTCTATCTTTTTGGGTCTTTTCGATGGCAAGAGTATTTATCCCTTTTTACTTTTAATGTAACTGAGTGACATTTAATTGTCAAGGGTTAGAAAACGGGAGAAAGAGAATACACCTAAACTATTTAATATAAGATATTTGAAAAAGATAAATGGAGGTGGTTGGACACGTTCAGAACTTTTGACTGGGGCTCGTTGGATGAATTTTCAAGAAAATGGTAGGGTCGGGATCGCGGGAGAATAATATGTTAGAGAGGATAGATCACAAAAATTACACCACTTTACTGCACTCCAAAGAGGTTATCAGTGGGCAGCGCTATCCATTCCCGTTTCTGTGGTGTCAATATTAGTAGGCGCTGCTCTGCGACGTCCAGTTTAGTGAGCGAGCAGAATCCATAACTACTTCATCTTGTTAAATCGGTCATTATTGGAAATCGAATTCATGAATAAATGATTATCTGGTAGTGTTGAGAATATTTAACAAGTCTTGAAGATATTTGTAATATGAGTAATAAATCCTGCATTGAGAACGACCGGCATATGACCAGCATCTTTGAGAGGTACCTCACCGTCTGGGTCGGATTATGTATCGTGGGAGGAATTTACCTTGGTAAAGCGGCCCCGGGACTTGCAAAAACACTTGATGGCATGAGTATTAGTGTTAATGGAGCACCGGTTGTTTCCATTCCTGTTGCTATCTGTCTGTTTTTCATGATGTACCCGATCATGGTCAAGGTCGACTTCACAAGCGTGGTGAAAGCTGGTAAGAGTGTAAAACCCGTTTTTCTGACTCTGTTCATTAACTGGTGCATCAAGCCGTTCACCATGTATGCCATAGCCATGCTGTTTCTTGGTTTTCTATTTAAAGGATTGATTGGAGCCGATGCAATAGATCTGGTGAAGATGCCTTTTGGCCTTGATCTGCCTGTCGGAGTGGAGCATGGCGCGGGTACTGTGGTGTTGCACGACGGTGTCAAAATGCTTGAGATCCCTCTGTGGCGCAGTTATTTTGCCGGGTGTATCCTCTTAGGAATAGCACCCTGCACAGCTATGGTTCTTGTTTGGGGATACTTAGCTCAGGGGAATGATAGCCTGACACTAGTCATGGTTGCTATCAACTCTCTGGCTATGTTGCTGCTTTATGGCGTGCTAGGAGGGTTCTTGCTGGGCATCGGTCAGTTACCTGTTCCATGGCAGGCACTTCTGCTTTCTGTGGCTATTTATGTGGCACTACCACTTGTTGCAGGGTATTTCTCTCGTAAATGGGTTATCGGAAACAAAGGAGAAGATTGGTTCAAAGAAAAATTTCTTCATATCTTAACGCCAGTGACCATCAGTGCACTATTGCTGACACTGGTGCTGTTGTTCAGTTTCAAAGGAGAAACCATTCTTGCTAACCCGCTAACTATTTTGTGGATCTCGATCCCATTGTTAATTCAGACGGTATTCATTTTTGGATTGGGATACGTCGGAGCAAAGATTCTTAAACTAAAATATGAAGATGCCGCTCCAGCCGCTATGATCGGTGCATCGAATCACTTTGAAGTTGCTATTGCCACTTCTGTTATGCTGTTTGGGCTCTCCTCCGGTGCCGCACTTGCCACAGTGGTCGGTGTACTCATTGAAGTGCCTGTAATGCTGATGTTGGTTGGTTTCTGCAAAAGAACAGTCGGCTGGTTTAATACAGAAAAGGTATAGAAACAAAAAAACAGAACCGAAAGGTTCTGCTTTTTAGTACTGATTGGAGGTGGAGAGAATCGAACTCTCGTCCTTAGCGAACGCCATAGTGACCACTACATGCTTAGTGTCCTGTATCAGATCGGTCTTGCTGCAGGGCACCCCACTAAGGGACCGAACGGTTTCTTGTTTTCTCGAACAAGGCTCTTAGAAACCAACCGAAGCCCGGTTCATACCAAGTAAATGACGACAATCCAAAAATCCCTGGTCCAACTTAAGGTTGTCGGGCTACTTATTCAGTTAAGATTAAGCAGCAACTAGAGCCAAAGAATCGTCTGCTACTGGAGCAAAATCGCCTTTGACTATTTTTGATTCATTTTTAGCATTTATAGCTTAGCCGGTTTTTTTAGGAGGCCAACCGACATCCTCCGCATGCAATCAATACTTGATTCCCAAGTCGAAACCAGTACACCCCCAAAAGGTTAGTTGATCTTTATAGCTGAATTATACCACAAGGGCCAATTATCTGAAAAGAGCGGCTCTTCTCAATAATCTTGTAAAACGCTACATTGACAACTTATGTCAGGGGCTTTTTCGATAGCAAGCATTGGAATCGGGGCCGTTTTGGGCGCGCTTTTGCGCTGGGGGTGCGGCATGCTCATGAATCCGCTGTTTCCCACTCTGCCGATGGGGACGCTCTTTGTTAATCTGGCTGGCAGCTTTCTTATGGGAATGATGGTTCTTTTGGCAGTGGAACACACCTATTTTTCCTACGAAATGCGGCTGGCGGTTATAACCGGGTTTTTAGGGAGCTTGACAACGTTTTCAACATTTTCCGCCGAAGCTTTCACTTTATTGCTTAGGCAAGAATTTTTATGGTTTCTGGCACTTGGATTTTTACATACCGGCGGTTCTATAGCTATGGTTTTTGCGGGGTATGCCTTGGGTAAATTATTGTTTTAATAGGAGTCTTATGAAAGGAATGCAGCTAAAATTCTACATGCATGAGTTTAGAAAGCACAAAGGAATCCTCCTCTATGAATGGCTGATCGAAAAAACCAAGGAGCTGGGGATTCACGGAGGGTCGGCGTTTCGGGCCATCGCAGGGTTCGGCCGGCACGGAGTGGTGCATGAGGAATATTTCTTTGAGCTGGCCTCGGACCTCCCTGTGGAAGTTGTCTTTATCGTCAGCAAAGAGGAAGCAGAGGCAATTTTTGAAGTCATTCGGGGAGAAAAACTGGATATTTTTTATGTGAAGGTTCCGGTCGATTATGGCGTTTTGGATAACTTTTCCGATAAATAGTCCAAAATGGCCCGCTTGTCTGTCATTTTCTTGAAAAGAACGGCATCGTAGATCCAGTGGCCGCTAAGTGAGGGGGTGCGCCCCGAAGGGAGCATAACCGCCTCCTTCAATTCCAAAATAAGTTTTCGTTTTTCAGGAGTGAGCGCCTTTTTCAGCTTTTCCATGTACTTCCGGTTGGACGAGATCTCCTCGCGCTTAAGAACCAGATGTCGAATTTCCAGGGAAGCTTGTAGCCGCCGACGGCAAGCTTGAGCTGGAGGTAGTCGCCACGAGGAAGTTCGGGTCTTTTTTTATGAAAGTTTCTTTCGAACCTAACAACCTCAGATTCCGGTATTTGAATGAAATCATAGGCTAGTCCCGCAATGGCGGTGGCCGGATCAAGTCCCCTCGTCCAATTCGACGATCATGTCAACGTCATTCCAGGCCATAAGGTCAAGAGCGCAGCTGCCGGTGAGGATGACTCTGCCGTATTGGGACAAGGCGGCAAGTATGCCGAAACCCTCAATGATTTGGCTGGCCTCTTCTCTTAGTTTTTTCGCTTTGTTTGTCATGGATTTTTAACTTTTGTGTTACTATACTATGCTATTTAAATAAAAGGAATCCAGAAATGTTTGATGAAGTGACACAGGAATCTTTTGCCGAAAGGGAGAAAAAAGTTCTTGAATTTTGGAAAAAGGAAAAAATTTTTGAAAAATCGGTCGAAGGCCGCAAAGAGGGTGAAACGTTTGTTTTCTATGACGGGCCGCCCTTTGCGACGGGGCTGCCTCATTACGGCCACCTGCTGGCCGGCACCATCAAAGATGTGATTCCCCGCTACAAAACAATGAAAGGGTATTTTGTCCCCCGTCGCTTCGGCTGGGACTGCCACGGCCTGCCCGTCGAGCAGGAGATCGAGAAAGCGCATGGCCTTTCGGGGGCCAAGTCGATCGAAGAGTTCGGGATCGGCAATTTTAATGAAAAGTGCCGGGAGATCGTTCTACGCTATTCCGAGGAGTGGAAAGACACTGTCCTCAGGATGGGAAGATGGATCGATTTTGACAACACTTACCGGACAATGGACAGGTCTTTCATGGAGTCTGTCTGGTGGGTGTTCAAACAGCTCTATGACAAGGGCCTTGTCTATGAAGGGTATAAAGTGATGCCGTTTTCGGCAAAGCTGGGCACTCCGCTGTCGAATTTCGAGGCGGGTGAAAATTATAAAGAGGTCGACGATCCTTCGTTAACGGTAAAATTCACACTGGAGAAAGATCCCAAGACATTCATTCTGGCATGGACGACTACTCCCTGGACGCTCGTTTCCAACCTGGGACTTATGGTTGGTCCTGATGTCGATTATGTGAAAATTCACGACAAGGTCGAGGGTCAAAATTACATTTTGGCCAAAGAGCGGCTGGAGACTTATTTTGACGAGCCGGAAAATTACACGATCATCAAAACCCTCAAAGGAAAAGAGCTGGAAGGGCTTTCATACGAGCCGCTGTTTTCCTACTTTGCGGATCGGAAGGACAAGGGAGCGTTCCGGGTGATCCTGGAGGAAGAGGTGGCCACTGGTGAAGGAACGGGAATCGTTCATACGGCTCCGGCTTTCGGCGAGCTCGACTTTTACGCCTGCCAAAGAAACGGCATCGACCTCGTCTGTCCCGTGGACAGCAACGGCCAGTTTACTGAAGAAATTCCGGAGTATGTCGGTCTTTTTGTCAAAGACGCCGACAAAGATATCATCAAAAGGCTCAAACAAAAGTCCAAAATTGTCCGCCACGAAACGATTCATCACCGCTATCCGTTTTGCTGGAGATCGGATACGCCTCTGATCTACAGGGCCATGACGACGTGGTTTGTCGCTGTGGAAAAAGTGAAGGACAAAATGATCAGCGCCAATGATAACATTCACTGGACGCCCGACTACATCAAACACGGCCGTTTCGGAAAATGGCTTGAGGGGGCCAGGGATTGGGCGATCAGCCGGAACCGCTACTGGGGAACGCCGATTCCCCTTTGGCGGTCGGAAGACGGCGACATTGTCGCCGTCGGAAGCGTGAAAGAACTTGAAGATTTGACCGGAAAGGACATTCAGGACATCCACCGCCATTTTATTGACGATCTGACATTCACAAAAAACGGCAAGGTATTCAAAAGAATCCCTGAAGTGTTCGACTGCTGGTTCGAGTCGGGTTCGATGCCTTATGCGCAAAACCACTACCCTTTTGAAAATCAGGACAGATTCGATCAGCTGTTTCCTGCCGATTTCATCGCGGAAGGGCTGGACCAGACGCGCGGCTGGTTTTATACTCTCACTGTTTTGGGAGCGGCCCTTTTTGATAGCGAAGCGTTTAAAAATGTGATCGTCAATGGCATTATTCTCGCCGAAGACGGCGCCAAGATGTCCAAGCGGTTGAAAAATTATCCCGAGCCGGGGAATGTTATCGAGAAATACGGCGCCGACGCGATTCGCCTTTACATGCTCGACAGCCCCGCTGCCAAAGCCTCCGATCTTTGTTTCTCCGAAAGAGGAGTGGAGCTGGAACTTAGGCAGGTGTTGATCCCTCTTTGGAATGCTTACAGCTTCTTCATTACCTACGCCCGCATTTGCGGGTGGAAGCCCGACAAAAAGCTCGAGCTTGAAACTCCGATGGACAAATGGATCGTCTCAATGCTGGGCAAGTTGATCCACGAGGTGGAAGAAGGGCTGGACGCTTATGATCTCACACGGGCTGTCAAACACTTTGCCCTGATTTATCAACGAGCTGACAAACTGGTATATCAGAAGAAGCCGCCGCCGTTTTTGGGAAGAAAAACCTACCGAGGACCGAGGGCAGGCCTTCGCTACGCTTTATTATGTTCTGGTGGAGCTGTCAAAGATCGCAGCGCCGTTTGTTCCCTTTATCAGCGAGATGATGTATACAAACCTTCGAAGCGAAGATATGCCCGAATCGGTTCACCTTTGCCATTTTCCACAGTACCGAGAAACCTGGCGGGATATTCATCTTGAACAGGCTATGGCCGCCGTGCAAACTGTCGTCAGTTTGGGTCATTCGCTAAGAAAGGAAAATAAGCTGAAGGTCCGCCAGCCTCTTCCCACTGTGCATATTGCTTCTCCGAACGAAAAAACGCTTGGCTTTTTAGAAGAGCAAAAACACCTGATTCTTGATGAATTGAATGTGAAAAATATTGAGTTTATCGGAGATGAAAAAGAGCTTGTGTCTTTGAGCGCCAAGCCGAATTTCAAAGTTCTCGGTAAGGAAGTGGGCAAACTGATGCCGAAGGTTCAAAAGGCGATTCAGAATCTTCCTCAAAAAGAGCTGGAGATTATTTTGAATGGCGGTCTTGTGACTCTGGAAGTCGAAAGTGTCCGGCTCAAGCTCGGTTCAAATGAAGTTCTTGTCGACCGGACTGTCCGTGAAGGATTCATTGCGGCAAATGAAGGGGTGATCACTGTCGCCCTTGATACGGCTTTGACCGAAGAACTCGAAATTGAAGGACTTGCCCGCGAAGTGGTGAATAAAGTGAATACGATGCGCCGAGAAGGCGGGTTTGATGTGACAGACCGCATTCATCTCACTTTGCAAACTACTCCTAGAGTGCAGAAAAGCTTTGAAGAACATGGCGATTATATCAAACAGGAAGTGCTCGCTAAGACGGTCGCATTCTCCGAATGCGATGGGACCGAGTGGGACCTAAACGGCGAGAAGACCATCATAAAGATAGAAAACGTTAATCCATCTTGAAGTTTTGATGCTCTTGAGCGTGGGTGATGATTTCGATTTCCCGGTCATAACCTTTTTGGCAAGCATGCTTATAAAGATTGTCTTTGACACCTGTTATGGAAAGGCGGTCGCGGTTTTGCAGTATTCCTTGAAACCTCTTATGATGCATTTCCTGTTTTTTTGCCAAAATTGTCGGGGCTAAAGTCACAACCGTTTGTATGTGCCTACTTTCGATCGAAGCATCGCGCGTGTAAATTTTCATTAATTCAAGAAGCAGAAAAATGGTTTTACCAGACCGGTCAACGGCATCTTTGCAGACGACAAAGATGGCATCCGGCTTGTAGTATCTTTGGCAAAGGAAGATAAAAAGCGAGTAAAAAATATCGATAAAATCCTTACGTTTCTGCCTGTCTAAACGCGCTACGTTAAAAAAGACATCACGGTGAATTTGGTCGAGAAGTTCAGTCGTCTCCTTTCGAAAATTCTGGTCTTTTTTAATCGAATCGGGGCAGTGATTAGCCGGAGTGTTAAAAAACTGGTTGATGATTGCTTCCTTAAATTTTTCAGCGCTATAAAACGACTTCCATTGCCCCGATTGATGATAAAACTTCGTATCATGATCAAGAGTAAAGAAATTTTTTTCCATGCCGACGCTTTCAAATCCTCCTTTGAGCGCTTCTGTCCGGGAGATTTCCGCCGGGGTTTCTAATTTCGGTTTCATGATATCTTCTGTTGTGGCGCATTGAAGATTGAAATACAGAATGTTATTTCCCGCATCATGCGAGTGGCGAAGGTACGCTTGAAATTCAGGAGACATAATGGCTTGGCTTCTCTCGATTTCGGGATTGGAAAAACCAATAGTGGGTGTCCCTGTGCGGATAAAACGGGTTGTGTAGCCCAAAATTTTGAGGTCGAAGAGAACAAAAGGGGGATTGCCCATTAACAGTGGGTCGAAACCGTAGCCTAAAGCTCCTTTTACCTTATTTGCCGAAAGAGCAAAAATAGGGGCTTTGTATGATTGAGGGCATTGATAAATGGCGTTTTGCTGCTTTTCTAAGCTAAGCGCATCTATATTGATCGTGTCCGCCCCGATTTGAATGATACGAGTCAGAACTAAATCGGCAAATGTATAGAGCTTGGAATTGTATAATGCGGCAGCTATTTGGTGCAGCTGGGAGACATCTACTGATTGAGTATTTAGGGCCTGCTCGTATTCATTGGAGAGAAGAGCCTCTCGTAGAGAGTTGATTATCCTATGATATTTTTCCCTGGGACCGCCTTCGAACTTATCTATTTGTTTATGTAGGATGATAATTATTTCTTTTATTCGGATTTGAAGAGGCCTCAGTTTGTCATCTTGAAGAGTTTTGAGATTGTGGATGTCACCCGGAATATTGGTGAAGAATTCCATGAGGAGAAAAGAATATTTCATTTTCTTCCATTCGTGATCGCCGTCGGAAATGCAGTCGTACGGATATCTGATGATTCCAAGCAAACCACCGAATGAAGGTATATAATTTTCGAATTGCTGATAAAAATATTTCCAGGCTATCTTGACAACAGCGTTTGTGTCCAAAGTTCTACTAAGCTGCAACCTAAGATCAGGTGCTTTTGAATTGTTTGTACGGTCCGGCGGTTCCATAAATCCTCGGCGCTAAATGATTCAAATACAATCGGGATATTATCAGAGAAATTAATTTTTAGAGAGCTTTTTGTAGATGGGCTGCCTAAGCTGCCAGCGGTGGAAAGAGTACCAGATACCAAGGGCTATGAGAAACACAATCCAGATGATGACATTTTGCGCTGTAACCCAGGGATATGAGATCTGATCGGGAAATCCCCAGCGGGGTCCGGGAGGCCAAAAGATGAAAGTCGGGGTTCCCTTGATATTTTGCTGAGGAACAAATCCAAAGGACCGGCTGTCTCCGCTCATTGCATGGTTGTCGCCGAGGACAAGGTAGTGTTTTTCAGGGACATGTATGCCGATTTTTTTGATATAATCGGCATCGATTTTCCCATTTTTCAGAGGAGGCCCATGGTCGATAAAGGGGAGATAGGAATTGTTTTTCCCGGCTTTTTGCTTTTCATTTTCGACAAATTCCTGAAGGGCAGGATCGTCTTTCTTAAAGAGGGGAGATCCCATGATGTAAAGGTCGCCGTTTCGAAAGTAAGCATAGCGGAAGGGGTGGTAGGGCTGGTCCGGCATGCGGGGACTGAAGGCCCGGTTAAAAAGAATCCCTAAGTTAAAAAACTTTTGTACATTTTCCGGCGAGCGGCTGTAGAGAGGATTGGTTTTAGCAAGCTCTTTGCAATAGCCCTTAAAACTGATTTTGCAGGCTTTGCCGTGGTAGAACTCATACGTGCCGTCGGCTACACCTGCAAACGCGGGATTGAAACTCCCATAAGGCGCCGGGCTTTCGGAGTAGTTTCTCGCAAGTCCGCCGCGCACCTGGAATCTGGCGGTATAAAGCCCATTCATCAGGGAGTCGATTTTTTCTTTGTTTAGCGGAATTATCGACGTTTCAGTGTTGAGGACCGTCTGATAGTAGTTGTTTGATGGCGATGTATAAACCTGGTTGCCGCCGAGAGCGGCATCATGCCGAAGCTCGAGATAGAGCGGCGCTTTTTCAACATTTTGCGCCAGGTCGGGATCGATGAGCTTGAGTTGTTTGCCCGTTAATATTCGGGCCATGGCAAAGTTCTTCATTCCCAGATAATCTTCATATTTGAGGGAATTGACTTTTTTCCATCCCGAAGGGGTGAGGACTTCGCCTGTAGAATTTCCGATCCAGTTGGTGGAAAGTCTGCCGATAGGCTTGTTAAAGTGGAGAAAGACGGTTTCTTTGGCAATGCCTGCGCTTTTTGGTTTGACATTGACATCCTTGCCCTCAAAGGTAGTGAAGGGGATATACTCGAGGTCTTTCATTCGGGGGCTATTGCGAAGCTCGGGGATATCGTTTCCATTTTTGTCGATGCCGTAAATCTGTCCTCCATAGAAATAGAGGGTATCGCCCGGTTTTCCGATCAACCTTTTGATGTATCTTTTTTTATAGGGGAAGATCCAAAAGTATTTGGTGTCGGTATTGGGGAGGTCGATATCATTGCCCGACCAGACGATCGGGTTGCCCCTGATGACGCTGTCTGGATTGAAATAAATGTGGTCGTTTATAAAGGGCATGTTAATCCCGTAGGTCGTTTTCGAGACCAGCAGGTGGTCCTGCTCTTTGAATGTCGGCCTCATGGAGCCGGAGGGGATTTGGTAAAGCTCGAACCAGGTCTGGCGGACTATCGTCGCTAAAATTAGGGCAATGGCAAGAGCGAAGACAATTTCCTTGGCGTAATGAAGAAAGGGGCGGTGGATTTTGCCCTCTCCGAATGTTTCAAGATCTTTGGCAAGCCGGCTGGCTTCTTCTTTTTTTTCCTCTCTAACCGTCTTATCGAGCTGCTCCATTTGATTTTCGAGGCGTTCGAGCTCGGGCTTTGGCAGGGATTGCCAATGCTTTTTATACCAGCTATAGCACCATTTTAGAATATTGCGGCTTTTGCTAAGGGAATATCGTGTGCGCCCAAACATGCTGTCTAACATAAGTGAAATCTCAAAAAAACTCAATGCGAAAGGTGGTGACTCTCTCTTTATCGGATCTTTAATTAAAAAATATAAAATTTCATAAGAAATGACTATTAACTCGAAAAATAATAAATATTTTAATCATTTAGGCGCTGCTGTTAAATGCATAGAAGTGAAGTCTAAAGGCAGATCTGCTGTTAAAAATTTGTTTTTTAAACAAATGCTTATGCTGAAGCGTCTCTTTTATTTTTTTCGCTTTGGAGTGTGGTTTAACAATAAGAAGGGGCGCAAAATTGTCCTGCTGTATATCTGGGAGACAAAAAAGGATCAAAAAAGCAGCGAGCAAAATGAGAAAGTTAAGAAAATTTTTGAAAAACTGTCGGTTTTAAAAAATGGAACTTATACCAAAGACATTGAGTGCTCTCTGATTGATACCGTCTTTGAAGATGATGAACGAGGCTATACCGCAGCCCAAGGAATGCCGGTTCCGACAGCCAAACTTCTTTTCCATATTCATGCCGATGAATTTGGAGCCAATAATAAATCCCTGGAAGGATCGACAGCACTTCCCAATCTCGAATATCTGTATCTTTTTCTGAAAAAGAAAGAGAAGCAAACGGGTGAAGACTATGGAATGAGTCAGGAGATTTGCGACGAGCTTGCCGAGGCTGTTTGTCTGGAACAATCCAAAAATTTCACTGCGGATGCCGCAAAAGCCATCGACAGGGCTTTTAAGAAAAGGAAAAGGGTTTTGTTTAAAGGCGGGTGGACCGGATCACCGGGCCATGCCATTTATTATGAAATCATTCCCGACACTTCTTCGACAGCGAGCGTCAGATTTTATAATCTGGGTGGGGGTGTGAATCGGCATTCAGCTAAATTCTCTGGAGGAAAAGTCAAATACTCTCCCTACATTGAATTTTCCGGCGTCTCGAAAGAGAGGCTCCTCGACAAAAATCATTTAAAGATCATTCATGAACTTAAAACTGTCGTTTTGCATCCGAACACCGCAAACAAAACCGAATTTAACGAAAAAGATATTTATGAAGGGTTGGTCGGCATTCTGAAGCCGGAGTCTGCCAAAGAAGATTTTACCTGTTCGGAAACGCTTTTCAAAACGACGCAGCATAGCGGCATCTGCGCCTGGAGATCCTTGATGGCCTTTATGTCTGCCAGGCTTGAGGGCGATCAATACAAAAAATTCATCATCGATATCAAAATGCAAAGTTTGGCGGATAAGACCGAAGCTATATCTTCCAAAACCTTAACCATAAATGAATGGAGGCTGGCTTCCAAATCTTATCAAAAACTTTGCCGCTCTGTCGCAAAAGCCTATGACCGGGGCATTATCGGCGGCCGCTATATGGCTCGTGCCCAGCTTCAACTAGCGAAGTCGGAGTCGGCGATCAATGAAAGTAAAAAGAACATTTTCCCCGCATCGCCAGGAGTCGCTGCTTTGAAAGCACCCAGATGGCCTTCAAGTAAAGTTAAAAAAAGTTATTTTCTCACTGAATCTCTTGAAAACAAAGCGCAAGGCATCACAAGCAAGGGGGAGTCATTTCCGTGTTCTTATGTTGTCGATAAGATAAATAAAGCAAAAAGCAAATACACGCCTCAAGGTCTTAAAAGAGTTTTGGAAATTGCGCAAAAAGCTTCTGAAAATGGAGAGCATCATGCGGTTCATATTGCTCTTAACCGGTATATTTCTTCATGGCCTATTGATAAGGGGAAAAATGATGGCAATGATTTAGAAACGGCAAAAGAAATGATTAACGATTTGGGAAAAATAGCCCGTCTATTTTTTAAAGAGAGCCTCCATATCCCATCTGCCGATAATGTCCGGCCCGACAGCCTTTACTGCCTCGTGAAAATCCTATATTTGCAAAAAAAGCTCTTGGAAAATGAATTTAACGATATGCCATTTCTTCGCAATGTCATGAAGAAATATGATATATATTTCCTCTTAAATGACGCTCGAAAAAATCATGAATATAGTAAGATTTTATACAACTTGGTCGGATATACCGTAATGCCAAAATATACTTTCGATTCAAGCAAGGATGTCGGAAAAAGTTCTCATCTACAGTTCGAAAATGAAGAAAAGGGCTTAAGTGGTTTTGCTCGAAAGCAATTTTTGGATATTAAGACCCAACTATCAAAAAATGATCCCGACTTTAAGCATTTGCCTCAAAGCGGTCAGGACGCAAGACTTTTTACAAGCGACAAACTTCCCGCTTGGTTTCAAGGATTGAGGGACACCTTGCTCTATGTACACATTTTGCAGAATGAACCGATCGCAACGCCTTCCTCAGAAAACCTCGACCTCTCATGGGAGTTTGCATGCCGTGACGTGAAAGATTACAATGATAAAGATGTTTGCAAAGTGGATTTTGGGGTCAAGGGCTTGACCGGAGATCTCCTGAAAAAATATCCAGCTCTTAAGGAATTCAGATACAAGCCTGAGCTTCGCTACTCCTGGCTCTTGCGTCCTATAAAATCAGAAAAACTCCAAAGGTTTGTGCGTTTTCTCTGCTCAATCAACTATAACTATAATGAAAAAAAAGTTCTTGCCGATTTTAAGTTAGGGAAGGAAATGGGGTTTTCCGATGAAGCTTTTAAAGAATTAACCCACATTTTCTTAAGAGGGAAATTTAATATTTCCGAGGGTTTTGAGTATTTTTTGAAGCACCCGGAAAAACTGCGCGACCCGGATTATCAGGTTTTATTCCAACTGATATTCTTTCATAGATCCAAACTGCATAATGAATGCTTAATTAACGATTTTTCCGACTTATTTACAGATTTTTTGCGCAATCAATATTTGAACTGTCTTGAAGAAAACGATATCCAAACATCGGTCTTCCTGCTTAGAATGCTCAGGCTTGTCTCCGAGTTTTCTGATCAAAATCAGAGCATGGATCTTTATATTGGAAAATTGCGCGCTATCAGCAGACGGAATGGTTTGTCCATCGACGAAAAAGGGGTCATATTTGGAGAGCTGATCGTTTGTCTTGGGAAAAAGGATCAATTATCTGATCAGGATATCAAAGATTTGCTGACAGGATCTGTTTATTTACAGGAAAATCCCGTGTGCAGCCGGTGGAAGTGCCCGCAAACCGAAAAAGAGGTGATTGAAGCGCTCCATATCCACGCAAAACAAATTGCCGATGCTCTTGACCCGAAAGAAAGAGGGGACGGCCACAAGCTATTAAATTATGTGTCCCATTTTATGCGGGGAACAGGGGATCAACAGTGGCAAGGAAGTTTCCCCTGTTTTAAAACTCAAGACGGCCGGCATGTTTATTACCCTCTTGCTGCAAGGCTGATATCGGAGAATCATGAAACCAAGCTTCCGGAAGCTATTCGGAATCATCCCGATTTCAGGCAATTATTTACCGGAATCGAGAGGGCCGTTTCTTTAAAAAACGGCGTTTATCAATTTAGGGGCAAGCACGGTTTTAAAACTCTCATTTATTTGGACAACAAAAATCGGCTTAGTATAGAGCAGGTGCGGGGAGATGAGCGCTATCGATTTATCCCGAGAGAGGCCTTTTCAATAGAGAAAAAAAACGCCTTAATCAGCCGCCACCTGCAGGACAACTTTCATCATTGGCAGCCCTTGGCAAGTCCAAACCGTATTGAGATCGTTGATCCGGAATCGGAGATGACTGTCTACCGAGCGCACCAAAAAAACGGCCGCCTGAAGAAAATTGAGATGGTAAAGGAAAATTTCAAGCTTTCCCTCCCTTCAAAGGTGTTTACACGATTCGAAAGCCCGATGTACATTCAGCAGTGGTACAATGGCCGCAAAAAATTTGCCCGGTGCGAACTCCCTCGTTTCAACCTTTCTTTTATTCCCGATGCTAAAGACAGCTCGAAACTTCTCTGTGACCGGTTCATTGATGAGGGCTATTACCTAAGCTCAAAATCGCACATCCCCTATCTTGGGTCTTTTCAACATTATCTCATCCTTGAAAATCCCGAAGGAAAACTCAAAGTATTGATCCCCAAACGAGATCTTCGTAAAAATGAGAAGCAGAAAGAATCCCTTCAGCCTTTGTTTGAATTTGATATGAAGTGTGCGGCAGAGGACAACGCCAAACAGCAATACGAAGTTTACGATGTTGACAAGTCGGCAGCCTTGACTTCTTCTTCTCAGGAAAGCCGGCTGTATCTAGCGCTGATTTTGGCTGCTGTCCAGGAATACGAAAGTGCGGCAAAGATTTTGGAAACAAGCGGGAGAAAATTAAGTTCTTATACTCCATCGCAAGAGAGCCTACTCTCCCAACTGATGAATATGAAGCAATACACCGGAGACGCAAGCGGCAACGGCATTGTACTTCGCTTGTATGCAAGCTATCTTCTTGTGAAAAACAAGGTCAATTCCAATCTTGATGTTCCTTCTTCTTCAGATCCGATTATTCGAGAAGCCTTGTTAAAAGCATGGGAACATGATCATAATATAACGGCTTTAAGATTAAAGAGGCATGAAGAGCTGTTTGTATTGAAATATCTTTTAGGCAAAGAATTTAATGCCTCTCTTTTTGTAAGGTTGAAGCAGTTGGATCCCGATTACGCGAAACGATACCGCCATCCCGATGTGCCGTTTCAAGAAGAGCTTTCGCAAATCTTTGTCGATCTGAGGCAAAGGTTGAAAAACGATTCTCCCCCTTGCTTATATACAAGATATGATCAATCAAACTGGAAAAACCTTACTACTAAAAACGTTCTGCTCACCAGAATCAATGAAGATTTAAAAGATCGGTTTTTCGCTTTCTACGATTTGGCAATCCATGGTCCTGAAGACGAGAAGAAGTGGCTGAAAATCGCCCTTGAATTCGGGAAACACCAAGAGAAGGGGGAAGAATGGAGGGAATTGTTTGCCCGTATTTTGGATAATCCAGAAAAATTTCCTCCCCTTCCAGATAGTTCGCAAAACTCTAGAGAGTGGTTTCGCGGCGTTGTCGAAACGGCTGAGCCTAGATTGATTTTAAAAAATCAAACCGAGAAGAAGTCTTGGCTGCCGTCGGAAGTTGCTGAAGAGAAGGCGGAGCTGCCTGTTGAATTCAAAGTCAGCTATCATTTTGAGGCCGCGCAGACATTCCGGCAAACGCTCGATAGCAAAAAGTGCTTCCTCGTGAAAGAGGCGGCCCAAGAAATTAACAGGGGGCTAAACAACTGGTTTGAGATGAAATTGAAAAATCCAGCAATCGACGAGCAGTTGTTTATTCAGGAAATTAAGCGTTTAAAAAATGATCAATATGCTTATGTAAAAAATGCGGCAACTCAGGTTTACTCTTTGAACCCTGGCGCCGAAACGACGATCGCTAAGATTTTGAATGAGGGGGCCCAGGAGAAGGAAAATCAACTGAAAAAGCTTGAGATCGAAATCCTAAGTCTTGCCAACCGGCCTCCGAAAAGTGCGCAGGAGAAAGCGTATCATTTTCTGCTTCTCGGAGGACGAAACCGGAAAGTCATTACCTTGGAGGAACTTCTGGTTGCTTTCGGCAAACATTCGCCGGCTTCACTCAAGAAACAAAATCCCGCGTTAACCGAAAGCGAGATTGAAACAATTCTGAATAAAGTCGGGGACTATTTAATTTTGGCCACTCGTGAACAGCAGCGTCTCAGGGCAAAGAAGATTTTCGAAAAATTCAAGAATTGCCCAAAAGAAGACAAGGAAGACAAGAATGATTACCGCCAGCTGCTGGCCATGGAGCTTATGGTTGAAAGAAAGTATGTACCGAACGCTCATCCTGCCTATTTGGTCTTCGAATATTATGCCGATATTCTGCTTCGCCCCATGCAAGTGGATAAACTGAGCTCCTTTCTTCAAGAGAAAGATCAAAATCCCGTGATGGAAATGATCATGGGTTCGGGAAAGTCCAAGGTTCTTCTCCCCCTTCTCGGGCTTTTGAGAGCGGATGGAGAAACAATTTCCACGCTCGTTGTTCCTAAGCCGCTGTTTGAAAGCGTCTCTGCCGATACCCAAAAATACCTTCAGGAGGCTTTCTCACAACGTCTGCACACCTTCCATTTTAATCGAAATACTCAGTTCACAACATCCTATCTTCACTCGATTTTAGACGAACTGGATGCGATACAAAAGGAGGGGGGCTGTTTGATCATGACGAGCAAGAGCTTGCAATGCCTCATCTTGAAGTTTATCGAAATATCGCTCAAAGATTTGTTCAAAAATGAAACCTCTGAAGAGTTGAAGCTGATGACTCAAATTCTTCAAAGAATCAGGAAAAACGGCCACCCGTTGATTGACGAGGCCGACACGATCTTAAACGTCTTGCATCAAATATGCTACAGCACGGGTAAGAAATTGAGTCCTGATTGCGATGAGATTAAGCTCATTTCTGAAATTTATGAGATTATTTATAGCGATAAAAAAATCAAAACCATCGCCAGGATTGAAAGCAATCCTTCCTCGAAGTCAAATGCCGGCGTTCTTACAGAAAAGCTTTACCAGAATAAATTGAAGAAATTGATTGCGGCAAAAATTGTGTCGAAATTGCAGTCAATGGAATTTTCTTCGGCTGAAAAAACAGAAAAGGTGAAGGATTTCTTCGGAAATTTAGAAGAAATGCCGTTGGCCGTCCGCTATCTTTTCCGGGACAGTAAAGAAAAGGAAAATATACAATCGTTTTATGACAAACAAGATCGCGATATTCAAAATATTCTCGCACTTTCTTCCGAAGTGATCAGTCGCCTTCTTCCCCATACGCTGACACGAAATTGCGATGAGAGGTATGGCCTGGATCAGAAAAATGGCGGAGCCATCGCGATTCCATTCGCTGCGGCCAATACTCCGAATATCGGCTCTCAGTTCGCCAATCATTATATCACGATGAACTACACTTTTCAGTACTATGTGAAAAAGGGAATTTCTCAAGAGATTATCGAACAGCAGATCAAAAGGCTCCAAGGTGAGGCGCTTGGTGAATTGAAAGAAGAGGGCAGAGGCGCTAACCTTGAAAATACAAACGCATGGAAACAATTTCTCAAATTGAAAGGAGATATCGATATCACCCTTTTCAATTATAACAAGCGGCAGCTGCAGTCTCTTATCGCATATGTCAACAGCTCCCGAAAGCATAAACTGAGCTTCATATCGGAGATTATCCTTCCGGAGGTGCAGCTTTTCTCTCAAAAGCTCGCGTGCAACTCTCATAATCTGATCGACTTTTTTCTTAAAGCTTCAGGCTTTACCGGTACCCTTTGGAATGCCAGCAGCATGCATCGTAAGCTAAGTCCCGAGCCTGAGGAGGGGACCGACGCGAAAACGTTAAAACTTCTTTGGGAAAACAAATTAAATGCCGTCCATTCAATACAAGAGGGGTCTGTTTCCGATAGGCTCAAATGGCTGAAGAAGCAAAACATATCCTACGATCTCATCAGCGATGCCGGCGGCTACTTTAAGGAAGGAGGAAATGCCCGCATTGCGTGTGAAATGTCAGCAATTCAGAACAAACCTGTTGTGTACTACAACACAAATAATGAACAGGTGGAATTTTTTAATGGCAAAGAGGTGCCTCTTGCCGAGTCCAAAACGGCAATTGAGGATCGGTGCACATTCCTCGACCAATCCCACACAACCGGAGCCGATGTCAAACAGAAAAAAGACGCCGTTGGCCTCGTGACAATCGGCCGCAATATGCTCCTTCGTGATCTGCTGCAAAGCGTGTGGCGTCTTCGCGGATTGGATAAATCGCAGCGTGTGAAATTTCTCGTTTCATGCGAAGTGGAATCCATTATCAGGCAGTCTCTTTCTATTTCAAACGACAAGACTTTGTCTTTTGGCGAAATCCTGGAGTTTACGATTGTCAATCAGGCAAGGCAGCAAGGCAAGGATAATTTCAAAGCTTTGAGGCAGGAGCTCAAAACCCTCTCGCAATCGATACTCTTAAATTCCCTGCTCAGCCAAGAGCTCACCCTGCAAGAGAAAAGAGCGGCCTCTGAATTTCTTACAAAAGAGTGGATCGAATCATCTGCTCTTGAGCCGAGAGATATCTATGGAATAATACCTTCGAAAGCTCCAAGCCAAGACGTTCTTTTACAAGAAAAGAAGAAGGCAGAAGAGCATATTCAAAAGATTATCAGGGGCCTTCCGTTCTTAGAAGAGAAGGAAATTATCCCAACCGATATTTTTGAACAAATCGACAACATAACCTCAAGACTTGAGGGTTTGCTCCCAAGAGAAGTTACTGTTCCTATTAGAGAGCTCGACGATGATCAGACTGTTGAAATCGAGCAGGAAACCGAGCAGGAGAATCAAACCCAAATTCAGGTGCAGTCTCATCAAATTGATCAAGAAGTGAAACTGGGACAAATAAATTGTCCCGGAAAATATAAGTTTTCAGATGACATTTCCAACGAATTGTTCCCCGGGAAAGAAGGCCCGTCTTACTATCAAGATCTGCCCTGCTTTCCTCTCAAAGCCTATTTGGAAAACGATCCGGTTCTTAAAGATTATGTTTCTGCCTTCGAGGGGATTTACGCGACGCTCAATGTTTTTGAATGGCCTGAGGAAAAACCCGATATCAGTGATCTCAAATTGCTCGGCGCCTGCCGCACCCCGTTTCACTTTGTTCAAGTTTTTGACAATGATGACATCCTGATTCTATCACATAACGAATCCTCTGCCAAGGATCACTACAACCTGACCTTCGGATTTTACGACAAAAAGCGCGCTGTTTCCCTTGAGCTGCTTAAAAATATCGTCAAAGTTAAATTCTTGAATGGAGATTCTGACTTCACCAAAAAAGAGTTGAAGATCCTCAAATCCTGGATTGAGTTCCATGGAGCTGAAAAAATGCAGTATCTATATGAACATCATATTCTCAACGGATTCCCCGAAAAAGCGGCTTGCTATGCAAACAGTCAGCTCCGACGAATTTGGCAGTAAGTTCGGTATATGTTCGGTTATTTGTGTTAAATGGTTGGATTTGAGCCTCTTTTTGTGTGGATAATCTGTCAGCAACTTGTCGGTATCGGTTCATAACTCTTGGTATATAAGGATTTTTACACTCCTTATGGAAAACAATCACAACTCATAACATTCAGATAATCAGAATGATATGATTCATTTCCCTAGGGCGTGCTAGGAAGCGCTGGAAGAGGACGAATGTAAATAAATGATTGTTGATAACTTAAGGATATTTGTTGGGAGAAATGGCGCCGCTGCCGGAATCGACGACACGAACATTGGTTTTTCCCGCCATCGCCTTCACCCTCATCCAGTAAGGAAAATAGGAAGGGTATCTATTGGATTCACTGGGAATGTAGATGTGGAGAAGCTTGCCCGACATTTCGCTGCCGTCATTCGGCCATTTAGCTCCCCAGGCGTCGAAGTAAACGCCGGGGACAATCTGCCCATTCACAACCATGCGCGGGTGCCACAGACGTCTGTTTCCGTCGGATGTGTCGACAAAGCGCCGTTGATTCATCGGCAGCGGGTAAAAGGGAAGGTTGATCAGTTTTGTGAAAAGGTTGTCTGTTTCGGAAAGGTTCATCCAGCTTTGGCGGGGAAAGGAATACATGTCCTGAATCCTTCCGTCTAGCAAATCGATTTTGTAGGCAAGCCATGCCGTATGGTTCGGCGCTCCCGATTCTATCCAGGACCGCCATGAAGGGGTCCAGTCCGGGAATCTTGCCCCGGGGATGGTGATTTCCTGTACCAGTAGAGAGTTATCGTCCTTATCTTGAATAAAAAGCATGGTATAGTTTTTATTGCGGCAGGTGACAAGATAATCGCCCGGCTTGGCTTTTTTCAGATTATCTCTTAAGACCAAAGAATCTGAAAATACAGTTAATGGACTTAAAATTAATAAGATAAGAATGAATAATCGAGTTTTCATAACTAATTGCCTCGGATGTTGAATTCTAGTTTAATCGATAGTATGAATAAATATAAGATATAAAACGGAATTGAAAATGAAATTTTTTTTAGCACTGATCCTGACTTGTTTATTGGTTCTATCTTGCGAGCCCGATAAAAAAGAGCCGGTGAATCCGGATTATGCCAGCCTTCCTAAAGAGCAGCGGGAGGTCGTCATCAAGATCGATAAAGAAATCGACAAGCTTCAAAATGAAATGGGAAAAAATATGACCGGTTTCGATAAAGAGGAAGAGCAGGGGGAGGGAGAAGTCCACGGAAACTGGCAGAAGTTTAGCGTGTCTGAAAAAGCGGCGTCAAAGAATCAGCAACAAACGGCTCGCATTAAGGAGCGTATTATCGAATTGCAGCAGAAAAAAATAAAAATTCTGGAAGATCGGACTCCTCAAAAATAAAACGATCAGGTTAAAATATTAGTCATGAAACTCCGCGATCTTTACAAAGACTCACTTTCTTTGCTCACCGATTTCTATCAACTGACCATGGCGGCAAGCTACTGGAAAGAGGGCTTAAAAGATTCCGAAGCGGTCTATCACTTGCATTTTAGAAAAAATCCCTTCAAAGGGGGATTCGCCATAGCTGCGGGGCTTGATTCGGTGATCGAGTTTTTGAAAGATTTTCATTTCGACAGTTCTGATCTGGACTATCTTTCGGGGATAAAAGATTTTGACGGCAATCGCTATTTCGATGATGGATTTCTTAAGTATTTGTCGGAAATGCAATTTACCTGCGACGTCGATGCAGTCCCTGAGGGAACGGTTGTTTTCCCTCAGGAATCCTTAGTGAGAGTCAAAGGGCCGATCATTCAATGCCAGATACTGGAAAGCCCTCTCTTGAACCTTGTCAATTTCCCGACGCTTGTCGCAACGAAAGGCGCGCGCGTCGCTATGGCGGCCGGCAAAGATACGGTTATGGAGTTTGGACTGAGGCGGGCTCAGGGTATCGACGGGGCGATTACCGCTAGCCGCTCTTCTTATATCGGGGGGTGTCATTCCACTTCGAATGTCCTTGCCGGAAAGATGTACGGCATCCCTGTGAGCGGAACGCACGCTCATAGCTGGATTATGGCCTTCGACGAAGAGATCGAGTCATTTTACGCCTTTGCAAGGGCCATGCCGGGCAATACCATATTTTTGGTCGACACTTATGACACGATCGAAGGTATTCGAAATGCGGTTGAAGTCGGAAAATGGCTGAAAGAAAACGGCAGAAATTTCTATGGCATCCGGCTGGATTCCGGAGACCTGGCCTATCTGAGCATGCAGGCGAGAAAAATGCTCGATGAGGCCGGATTTGAAAGCACAAAAGTCGTGGGGAGCAATGAGCTCGATGAAACTGTGATTTCCGATCTCAAAAAACAGGGAGCCAAAATTGGCGTGTGGGGTGTGGGAACGAATTTGGCTGCGGCTAAAGATCAACCGGCTTTGGATGGGGTTTATAAGCTGTCTGCCATCAAGCACAAGGGCAGAGACTGGCAGCACAAGCTGAAACTTTCCGAACAGATGATTAAAATTTCCAACCCCGGAATTCTTCAGGTGCGCAGGTTTTCAGGCGAATACGGCAATATCGCCGATATCATTTATGATGAACTCCTCGGCATTCCTCAGCAGTGGACTGTTGTCGACCCCTTGGATCCGACAAGGCAAAAAACAATGCCTGAAAATTCCAAGGGCGAAGATCTTCTGGAGCCGATCTTCCGAAAGGGAAAGCTCTGCTGCCGGCAGCCCTCTATCCATGAAATTAGAGAGAATACTTTAAGCAACCTCAAACAGTTTCATCCCGCCATCAAACGTTTTCTCAACCCTCACCAGTATGTTGTGGGGCTTGAAAAGAATCTTTACCGTTTGAAGGTGGATATTATTAATGACATCAGAGAAAAGGCGGGACAATGAAAGCGCTGCTTCTTGTCGATTTGCAATATGATTTCTTTCCCGGCGGGGCATTGGCGGTGAAGGAGGGAGATAAGATACTTCCTGCTATCGACAAACTTCTCAAAATGGACTGGGATCTGATTACCGCTTCACAAGACTGGCATCCTCCCGATCATAAAAGTTTTGCATCGATGCACAAGGGAAAAAAAGTCGGAGATAAAATTGATTTGGACGGGATTGAACAGATTTTGTGGCCCGATCACTGCGTTCGAGACACTCGGGGCGCCGAGTTTTATCCCGGCTGGGATACCGAAAGAGTTGACAAAGTCTTTTGCAAAGGCGTCGATACCAATGCTGACAGCTACAGCGCATTTTTTGACAACGGCCACCGTCGTTCTACAGGTCTTGGCCAGTATTTGAAAGAACGCAACATTACAGAAGTTTATATTGCGGGGCTTGCTACGGATTATTGCGTGAAATTTTCTGTGTCCGATGCCCTGGAACTCGGCTTTAAAACCTACATTGTCATGGAAGGGGTAAAAGGGGTGAATCTTAAGCCGGAAGACTCTGAGCAAGCTCTCCGCACAATGCAGGAGAGGGGGGCGGTGCTTGTGAGCGTCCATGACCTCTGAACTTGTCGTCAAAATCATTCCTAAAAGCAGCCAAAACGCGATAATCGGCTATGAAAACAACCTTTTGAAAATTAAAATCAAGGCAGTCCCCGAAAAAGGTAAAGCTAATGAGGAGCTGCTAAAATTCCTTTCAAAATCTCTCAAAGTCCCCAAAACCTCCATTGTTATCAAAAGCGGTCTAAGCGGGAGACAGAAGAGACTTGAATTTCAAAATATCTCTCCCAAAGAGCTGGACTTTCGACTGCGGAATTTGTTAAAATAGCAGGACAACCAAGGATTTTTATTATGCTGAGAAAAGGTTTATTTTTAATCATTTTTATTTTTTCTTCCGGAAGCGTTTTCTCAGACGAGAATAAGTCCGAAAGCCTGTGCCCGTCCAAACCTGATTGCCTGGAAGAGAAAACCGAAACGACTCAGCATGAAGCTAAAATCAATGGCCGTGCGATTAAATATACCGCGACTGCCGGCACAATCGTCTTGAGAAACAAGGAAGGCGAGGGCGAAGCGAGCATTTTTTATGTCGCCTATACAAAAAATAATGAAAACGACCTCTCGAAAAGACCTGTTACATTCTGCTTCAATGGCGGTCCGGGTTCTTCTTCCGTTTGGCTCCATCTGGGAGCGCTTGGCCCGAGGCGCCTTGCGATGAATGTCGACGGAACCCCCGAGAGGCCTTATCATCTTGTTGACAACGAATATTCCCTGCTCGATATCACCGATCTTGTTTTCGTCGACCCCGTATCCACCGGCTACAGCCGCGTCGCCCCGGATGTCGAGGCGAACAAATTTCATGGCGTTGAACAGGACATCAAGTCTGTCGGGGAATTCATTCGCCTCTATACAACGCAAAACGGAAGGTGGACGTCACCTAAGTTTATCGCCGGGGAAAGCTACGGAACGACGCGGGCAACAGGCCTTGCGAGCTATCTCTATGACAATACGCGCATGGAAATGAACGGCATTTTGCTGATCTCTGCGGTTCTCGACTTTCAGGCTTATTATTTTTCCATGGGCAACGATTTGCCCTATATAACCTTTCTCCCCACTTATTCCAATATAGCCTGGTATCACAAAAAGCTCGATAAAGATTTGCTTCAAAACTTCTTTAAGACACAAGAAGAAGTGAAAGAGTTTGCTTTAGGGGAATATGCCAGCGCTCTTGTACAGGGAAACCGTTTGAAAGAAAAGGAAAGAAACCGCATTGCCGAAAAGCTGTCCAGATACACCGGTCTCGACAAAAACTACATTCTCAAGTCAGACCTTAGGGTGAATATGGCCAGCTTTGTTAAAAAATTGATGAATGGGGAGGACCGCCTGGTCAGCCGCTTCGACGGCCGCATGCTGGGCATTGACGAGGATCCGACATCATCGAGGGTTTCGTATGATCCCATGCTGTCGCTCATTGCCCCTGCGTTTACATCCACAATGAATCAATATCTTCAAGGCGAGCTGAACTGGAAAGAGACCCGCGAGTATGAAATCCTGGCCATGGGGCTCTATCCCAAGTGGGATTGGAGCAAAGCCAAGAACCAATACCTCAATATGAATGAAGACCTTCTTGACCTCATGTCGCAAAACCCCCACTTCCGCGTCTTTGTCGCAAGCGGCTACTACGACCTGGCGACTCCTTTCGAGGCGACCGACTATACATTCGCCCATCTGCCGATCGACCCGATCCTAGAGCGTAACATCACGATCAGATATTACGACGCCGGCCATATGATGTATATTCATAAGCCGTCTCTTGTGAAACTCAAAAGGGATATGGCCGACTTTGTGAGGGGGTCTCTGTAATTCTCTGGGTTGAAAATCCAAGGCCTTGAAGAAAACTTTGAACGCTTTTGGCGCCGGATGTATGTCCGGCTCCCACGCAACAGAAAATTTTTCCGTCTTCTTTAACAAGTTCTGCAATTTTTGAGGCCATATTCCGGTTGCGCTCCCACATCGTCTTTTCTTTCGGCTTTGCAGGGGAAAATTCATCAACATCTCCTCTTTCCCAGGCATCGAATTTTGGCTGTAGATCTATTTTTAGATACAAAGAAATTTGTTCGATAAGCAATTCTACGGCCTGAGAGATATCCCCGTCCTGTGGAAGTTCATTTGACAAGGCGTTGATTATTTTGTTCCCAATAGGATCCTCTGCAAGCATTTTTTGTGTCATTTTCTGTGTGAAATATTGTTCGAGTGTCTCCAATGCTTCAATGGGTTTTCCGTGTTTTGTTGCCTTTTGAATCAAATTGTAGTCCATTCCGGATAAAAGGCCGTTTTCTGCGAATATCCGAGCTCGAAGTTTTAAGAGGGATTGTTCAATAAAGACGTTCTTTTGAAAATCTATCCTTTCAGCGGCTTTGGGGAATAATTCTTTTAGATGATGATAAAGCCTATCTCTTTGTTCCGCGGGCATGTTTTTGATCTTAGAAGTGCCATAGTTTGTCCTCTTCTGTTTTGTTACGTCGATTTCCACCGCAAGGCGTGCGGATCGTTTAAACGCTTCTCTGATACGGGAATTTAAGTGGAGCAAATAATTCGGCGTTCGATGTATCGAACCCAAAAGATAGCCGACTGTATTGTTTTCTTTCTTGATTTTCCAGAAACATCCTATCGGCTCTCGTATGGGGCCTCTTGTTTCGATTTTGTAAAAATAACGAAGAAATAGGTTTACCTCAGAGATTGTGTCCGGACTTTCGTTAAAAATCAAAAGCGTCTTTTTTTCAGATAAAAGATACTTGTGGATCCTCTCCGCTATCGCCAGTGAATTTTCGAAATATTCAATTTTAGTGTCAAAATTCAGTTGAGGTGTTTCGATTTTTTCTGGAGAGCCTGCATCCCAAAAATTTTGGGAAAATAATGTCTTTTGATTTTGTTCAACAAGATATTCGACTTGTTTTCCATGTTCCATAGCAAATTGCTGTATGCTTGCTTTCGGATCTGATAGAGGCTCCTTGGATTGATTTTTTAGGTCCAAATTTTTTGACAGTGCGATGAGGGTTTTGACGGCAATGGCAGTGGAGAATTTTTTTGCGTCCCCTTCAACCCTATTGTCAATAAAAGTCAAATCTATGTCCTGACTTTTCATCCTTTTGGTTAAAGAGTCATTGATTCTCTTCAGAGCCTGCTTGTCATAGTTTTTTTCCAGGAGGCGGCAGAACGTGTCCATGGAATCTTTTTGTTCATCTTTGGGTGGAGTGTCGAAGACAACAAGCTCGGCTTCCTTTAACACAGTTTTGAAGCGGCGGTTTTTCAAAGGGTTGACCGATGATGGAGCGGTCAGGAAAAGATGGAGTATTTTTTCCTTTGAATCGGAATCAATAGGTTGCAAAGCAATTTGATAGAGATAACCGGGATTGGTAGAATTTAAAAACATAAAAATAATAATATTTATTATTGATTATACATAAATAGATAATTTTTAGCTTCAATTTTGTTAAATTGACAAAAAATAAATTGAATGATATTATATTAAAATAAGGAGTCGATTATGGGCATTGATTCGTTTCATATAAGTGCTCAAAATTATAATCAAAAGTCTGTAGATGTCAATCTAGCTAAATACGTTGATAAAGACAAATTACAAGAGCTAGTCAAGTATTTGAATTTTTCCTACAATGCTGCGATTAGAAATGACTTCAAACCGTTTGAGGCCACCCTTTCGAATAAAAATATTCTTTATCTGATACACTGTTCCAACAATTGTCTTCAAAGTGGGCAAAATCTTTCTGAAGTTGCTGATCGTCTTTATTCTCTCACAAAAAATTTGTTTTCAAACCCCAATATCGAGGTTGATATTCAGCCTACGAAGGGGAGTAAAGCTTGGACAGCTATCTTAGCCAAAAGATATGGAGATAACATAGTGTTATCTCCTGAATTTAAAAAAAACCTATTTGAACGTATAATTCCCAAACCAGAAGTTGATAAAAATCCTCCAATTTTTTCTATTTATGTACAATCTGATGATGAAAAGACTCAGTTTCACCGTCTCCTTGAAAAGGATCAGTTAAGCTTGAATTCACACTTGATTGCCGGAGGGGTCGATTGTGGAACATACCTGCACTTTAAAATTGTCAATGAGAGGTATGAAGAAGTGCGGTATTTATTCAGTAACTACAGCTCTCTCATTAACCTTAGCGCTGTCGATAAAGAGGGAAAAACAATTTTAATCACAGCCAATAAAGCCTGTGCACCATCGGATGTTATCAAGTTGATTCTTGCATCTAAAAATGCAGAATTGGACATAAATGCAAGAGATTCACAAGGGGCAACAGCTCTTCACTACGCTTGTTTATATGGCAGATTGGATCTTGTAAAAGAACTCATTGATAAAGGTGCTGGTAAAAATATCGAAGACAATGAGGGGCGCACTCCGCTTGATTGGGCCAGACAAGATAGAATGTTTATCAAACATCAACTTGAAACTATTTCGATCGACGGTGAGCGCGATGTTTATGCGGCGAAAAACTTTTTACGTCACGTGTCCTTAGGTTTCCACTATCCAATTTTGATATGCAAATCAAACCTGGATAAAATGATCGGTACAATCGAAAAAGATCCTCAACATATAGATTATAAACACCTAAAAATGTTGAAACAACTTTGTGATAACTTACTTGGGAAATCTCTCATTGAGCAATGTGAAGAAGGGCAAAAAGATGTTATCAATTATCTAAGATCTTGATTGCTAGCTAAGCTCGCTATCGCATAAAAACGAAGCATTAAAATTGTTGGGCGAACGAGATTAGGCCACAATCACGGGTCTAAATCAAAGCAATGATAAGCACCATCTGCAAATAGTTTAGAATTTGGTGGTATGTTCAACTCAATCTCTTACATAAATATCTGGACGTCACATGGTTACAAGAAAAATATTTTGCTGATAAGATTGCAAAAGTTATCACTTCTACATGGCGTTGTTGCATAAATCACCACTGAGACCACCGAGCTCACTGAGAGATTATGAGAGAGGAATTAAATGATTAGACGCCTAATCCCATTTTTTAGAAGTTTTACATTGAAATTGATGAGCAAACCTCTGCCACCACCATTATGCTTAAGATAGGATAGAAGTTGGGCCTCATGAACAGGCAAGAAATTGGCCACAGATTTTATCTCCAAAATAACCTTATCTTCCACTATCATATCGATCCGGTAGCCTGAGTCTAGCTTTTTATCACGATAAATAATAGGTACTGGTATCTGCCGGTTAACTTTCAAACCCGCAAGGTTCAACTCGTAGCAAAGACAAGTTTCGTATGTCGATTCAAGCAAGCCTGGACCTAATCTTCGATGAACTTCAATCGCAGCACCTATGATTTCCCCTGTTAAAAGGTCATTTCTTTTTTGGTTGGCTTCTTCAGTTGTGTGGGTACTAGTCATCTTTTCTCCAAAAAGGGCGAATGCGAGCTTGCCGACAAATACCTAATACTCTAATTTTTAGTTGCAACAAATTGGAGGATCAAGATGAAGGCAAAATATCGCATTCGCAACTGGAACGACTATAACAAATCTCTTATTCAAAGGGGAAGCATAACTGTTTGGTTTTCTGAAGATGCTATCAATAAGTGGATGGCTCCAAAAGAAATAGGAAAAAAGGGGCGTCCAAAACTCTATTCTGATGACGCTATTCTCACCGCGCTCATTATTCGATCGGTTTTTCATCTTCCATTGAGAGCACTCGAAGGATTTTTGACATCTCTTGTTATGATTTTATCTGTTGGTTTATCGATTCCTTCTTATACTCAAATTTGTCGGAGAGCTAAGTTGTTGGGGCAAGAGTTGAAGAAACTTTCGAAAAAAAAAGTCACCAATATTGTAATCGATTCAACCGGTTTGAAAGTGTACGGAGAGGGTGAATGGAAAGTTAGGCAGCATGGAATCAGTAAAAGGCGAACATGGAGAAAGCTCCATCTGGCAGTCTGCCCTGACTCTCACGAAATTATTTTCGAAATTCTTACTGAAAATAACGTTGCAGATTGTGAAGTGTATCCAAAACTTCTCGAGGTAATGCCGAAATCAGTTAAGCGCACATATGGAGATGGGGCTTATGATACTAAGCGATGCTATGCTGCAAATGTAGTTCACGGCTCAATTCCTATTATTCCACCCAATAGGAATGCTGTTTTTCGAGAAAACATATCTCCTTCTTGGAAGATGCGGAATATCAGTTTGCTGGAAATTTCAGGTTTAGGAGGTGATGATGATGCAAGAAAATTATGGAAAAAGTTGAAAGGTTATCATCGTCGATCACTTGCAGAAACAGCCATGTTTAGATTTAAACGATTCTTTGGAAATGATTTAAGAAGTAGAACTCTGGAAACCCAAAGGGCTGAATCAAGGGCAAAATGTGAAGCACTAAATATAATGACAAAGCTGGGAATGCCTGAAAGTGAATTAATAGCAGCTTAAATCAAATCTCTCATATTCTCTCTGTGCGCTCTTGTGAGCTCTGTGGTTAATTACGCAACAAAGCCCTTCTACATTGGCCATTTGAGATGAAAGACCTTAAGCAATAGCTAATGGCTTTAAGATATGTATTATTATTTTATAAAGCGAGCCTTACAGTTCCCCGGGCTTCTTTAACCTCGGTTTCTCCATTCAAAATGATAGTGGACAGGCGGCAAACCGGCAAAAGAATTGTGATCTTTTGATCATGAAATACTCTCAGCTTAGATCTTAAGTTTTTCTTGCAGTTTGAAAAGACAGAAGAGCCTTTTTTCATGGTTTTCTCTATCGAGTATAAATCCTCGGAATCTAAATAAAAAGACACAAATTTTAGGTTTGAAAATGCTTCTTTTGCCCAATTGGCATGCTTTGACTTTAAAGGGTATTTGATATTAAAAGTAGTGATAAGAGAGGAGACCGATTTATCTAGCAAAGCGGAAAGGCGCAATGCTTCGAGTTGATCTTCTGAATTTATATAAACTTCTCTTACGATAGATTTCAGATAATTTGACAAATGAGTGTCTTCTTGCAAAACCCCTAACATATCGACTGGCAGCTTCAGCTTGCGATTCCCTGAGATTTGGCAGGGAATCTTCAGATTATTCAAAAGATGATAACTCGCTTTAAACGTAAGGTTTTTTCGGTCCTCATCTTTCAGACCCGATAAATCTGAATGTAGGTTTTCAAACTGTTCCTTTGTCAACATTTTGCATTGTTCATTAATGATTGACATAGCCGCTAAAGAACATCCTTCATATTTGAATTCTTCAGACAGTAGGTAGACCTGGCACAAATCAAGCAGAGAAGGTTGATGTAAATGCTTCTCGGTAAACTCATTGCAATAGAGTGCATACCTAAAGATCTTCAAAGCTTGGACACTATATTTTTTCGAGGCTTTGCTAAGATCGTCTAATCCCTGATAATGCAAAATTAAAGAATTGAAAGAGACAAAGGATCCGTCGTTGGATTGTATAGACACATCTTTGTCAGGTTTGATTTTCTTAAAAACATCGTTTTGGCAGCAGATATCGAAAACACTTCTTGCCATATTTTCCATTGTTTCATTTTTTTGTGCTGCCGTATGAAAAATACAGAGTAGCTTCCAACTTTTTTCGGGATTATCTCTGACGAACGTATGTTCTATTTGAGATGAACAAAGAGCGGTTTTTATAATTTTCAATTTGTTAAAATGGCCATTTGCGACATCAAAATCTAATTGCTTAAGACGCTTGTCACTGATAGGGGATACATTCATTTTGTGCCTCCATGGCTGTTTTAAAAATTTTGAGCGAGGGATTCTCCGATAGGATTTGGGCTCTTTCTTTTTTGGAAAAGCAGTCAAAGCAACGAGTTAACCTGTAGTCATAAAGTTGGACTAGCTCTTTGACTTCATATCGCGATGCCACGTCAAACATTCTCTTTAAACAATCATGTCCGCCAAGGACAACCGTATCGCCCATTAGATATTTTATGATGAACTCAAGCGATTCAGCATCATCATCAATAATCGCAAATTTTTCCTGGTCTGGAAAATCAGTGAAAATTTCCTTAAACCTGCCGCAGCTTCTCTGCAGGGCTTGTTTGTTGACATGAATGGGATTGTGATTGATTTTGAGAATGGCATTACGGGGAAGATGGGCTTTGAGAGAGAATATAAGACTTTTCTTCGTTTGAACTTGTTGTAAAATAGTTGGCAAATCGTTTTCCTGGATGTCGGAAAATCCCAAATTCTCAATAATTTTCTTTAATACAGGGGTGGCTGATTCAATCAGATCAGGGAAAATTTCTTCTGGAATTTTTTGAATAAAAGCTTCAAAAACTTTCGGTTCACCGAGAAATTTTGTTTGGAAATACTCAGATTGAAATTCGCTTAAAATCTTATCTTTTTTGGACTCTTCCAGATTTTCAAACTTTTTCAATAGCAGCTTTTGGTTTGGAGACAGCAAAGAATGATCGATCGAGTCTAGTGAAATCAACAGCTGAGAAAAACTTAGATTCTGAATATTCAGGCATTCTAAATAGGGGTATACATCATTGAAAATGTCCCCGCAAACAGGGGAACGGGTCTGTGGAAGGGCTCGTACAAAGCTTGCGATCTTTTTGGCGGTTTCGGCATTTTGAGTGGTGTAAACAAAAGAAGTGAGCCTTGGCCAAAAACCTGAATTCTCATTGTTTAAGAGATTCAATTTATTAGTTAGCGTTGTACGCACTTCTGAATAAGATAAATAATTTGTATTCATAATGGAGGCATTGTGCTAAATTATCGGGATAAAATCAAGAAATAATAATAAATTGACTTGAACGTGGTTTTTTTGCTAAAATTCATTGCCATGAAGCCTAAAGACTTAACGCTTCCTTTTCAATGGGGGGAGCAGTTTATCACTATTCAAGATAAAATTTTTTTTACATTTGAGCCCTTTGAAAACAAGGGATCGGATTTTGTATTTCCGGGATGGTACCACCCCGAGGTTTTCGGCAACGACAAACCTGTTAAAATCGAGTATTGCAGCGGAAACGGAAAGTGGATTATCCAGCGAGCTTCGGCGGAGCCGGGAGTGAATTGGGTCGCTGTGGAAAAAAGGCTCGTCAGGTTGAGGAAAGTATGGGCAAAGATGAAAAATCGAGGTTTAGGCAATCTGTTTTCCGTTTGTGGAGAGGCTCTGGATGCAACAAAACGGTTTCTTCCAACAGCCACAGTTGAGGAGGTGTATATTAACTTTCCGGATCCCTGGCCGAAAAAAAAACATGCCAAATATCGCCTGATTCAAACTCCGTTTCTCGATGAGCTCTCGCGGATATTAAAGATGGGAGGAGCTGTAAGTTTGGTTACCGATGATGCCGATTACTCCGGGCAAATAATTAAGGTTTTCTCCGGTCATTCATCTTTCGAATCTTGCTATGAGGCTCCCTTTTACCGAAGCGAAAGAGAGGACTATGGTCCTCCTCTTACTTTGAGGATCTTTGGCGCAGCAAGGGAAAAGACATCCGCTACCATCTGTTTAAAAAAATCAGGTGTTTGCAATGACTCCTATCATTTACGACGGATCATTTGCCGATCTTGCCGACGGTTTCGATACTGTTGTCATTGCTCTTGATGGCAGGACTTCATCTGATTTAATTTGGAAGCATCAAGCAGAAGAGGCCGCTTCAAAAGGGCTAGGCATTTTTTGGGAGATGGACCTTGGGCTTTTCAACCGCCTTTCTAAACCGCTTGGCAATGAAACACAGCTAAAAACTTTATCTCTTGCTCTCGATCATTTTTATAACTCGTTTTGGCCAAATTTTGAAGAAAATAGCGTGGGAATTTGTCTTTATCGAGGGTCGATTGATTTAAGCCAAGGGTTTCCCTGGGACGACAAGCAGCAAGAGGGTTTTCAGCAGTGGCTTGAGGGGAGGGATCCCGACTCGCAATTGAGGAGGCTTTATTGCCGGGATGTCGCTTTGGAATACCTTCAGCTGCTCATTCCGAGTCTTCCGCAAACTCTTGATCCCTATCTGCTTTTCGATGCCTCGGGTATTTCAAATCCGCTTCATCTGGCTCAGCTGCTAGATAATGACCGTTTCGAGAGATTCAGGCGGGTGATCAAAGGGAGCATCGTCTTGCATCGGGAGCTTCAGTGGGGCCAAAGCTCTTTATGCGATGAAGTATCAGGGATTTTTAGGAACCGACTGCTCCCAAATCAATTTGGGAGAGCCGGCGGCAGTCGGAGTTTATCTTCCTTATACTGACTCTTATAAGGAAGAGTGTTGGGCAGATCTCGGTAATGGGCTTGAGCTTTTGCAAGAAAAGGGCATCACTTACCGTTTAGTCTCTGAGCAGCAGCTTGTTGCGGATTGGGATGGCCTCGATTATCTCATCGTTTCCGAAAAAAGCATCACGCCTCTTGGAAAACGTAAACTCCTCGGTTTCTGTGCCGCGGGAGGAACCATTGTTACAATTTGCGGCGAGCCTGTCAATGTCCCTCATGAAACTTCATTAAGCAGCTGGCTTTCAATATTTTAAGTAATGTATTGTCTTTTGGCTCCGCATGCTTCATCATAGAAGTATGGGGATAAAAAAAAGCAAGGAGGCCATATGGCACAGACAGTTACCACTACAGGGAGTCAACTTGCCTTCACGAATTACCAAGCTTCAGAAAAACTTCGTTCATTAGCTCAAAATGCTTTAGATCTCACAAAAGAGGGCGTTTTAACTCCAGAAAGAATTGGAAAATATGTTCAAAGGGCATGCGGACTTAAGCTTCTGTATGCGACTGACCGAGTCACTGACGAGGTGATCAAAAGTTTAGCCGATCTGGCGAAAGAATCAGGCGCTGTGGAAAAAATGAAATCCATGCAGGCGGGACAGATAGTCAATAAGATTGAAGGGTTTCCAAGCGAAGAGCGGTCGGCGCTCCACACAGCCATGAGGGATTTTTTCGATCACCCTCAATCGGCAAAAATCGCCAAGAGAAGCCACAGAACTGGAAAGGGTTGAAATTGACAAGCTCAAAGGGTTCTTAGCGAAAATCGACCCGGAGGGCAAATTTACCGATTTGATCATGATTGGCATCGGCGGCTCTAACCTTGGGCCGGAAGCGGCCTTCCGCGCGCTTAGTTATCTGAAGAAACCCGGCCGAAACGTCTACTTTATCGCCAATGTCGATCCCGACGAAACCGCCAGGGTTTTGCAGAATGTCGATCTGAATAAAACGCTGGTTCTTGTCGTCTCAAAATCCGGTGGAACACTGGAAACAAAAACGAACTACGAGTTTATGGCCCGCAAGTATGAGCAGGCGGGATTGAATCCCAAAGATTTCTTTGTTTCGATTACCGGAAAGGGAAGCCAGCTCGACGACAAAAAGAAATTTCTCGAATGTTTTTACAGCTGGGACTTTATCGGCGGCCGTTACAGCACAAGTGCGATGTATGGGGCTGTCGTTCTTTCTTTTGCCCTTGGTTTCGACCATTTTTGGGAATTTCTGCGCGGAGCTCATGAGATGGACCGCGTGGCCCTTGAGCCGGATATTGATAAAAACCTTCCGCTCAAGCTGGCATTGCTCGGCATTTGGAATCATAACTTTTTGGGATGCCATACTCTGGCGATGATTCCCTATAGCAGCGCACTGCATCGCTTTCCTGCGCATATCCAGCAGCTGGAGATGGAATCAAACGGCAAGCATATCGACCGCCACGGCTTAAGAGTTGATTTTGAAACGGGCCAGATTATATGGGGCGAGCCCGGCAACAATGCCCAGCACTCATTCTACCAGCTCATCCACCAGGGAACGCCGATCATTCCTTTGGAATTTATCAGCTTCAAGGAATGCTCAGTTTGGCGACGATATGGTGATAAACGGGACGACAAACCAGGAAAAATTGCTGGCTAACATGTTTGCTCAGGCCATCGCTCTTGCGACCGGAAAAAGAGACGACAACCCGAACAAACAGTTTGAGGGAAACCGTCCCTCAAGAATCATCCTGGGGGAAAAGCTCACTCCTTATGCTTTGGGAACGCTCTTTTCGCTCTATGAGAACTGCGTGGCCTTTCAGGGTTTTATCTGGGATATCAACTCCTTTGACCAGGAGGGGGTGCAGCTCGGAAAGGTTCTGGCAGGACGTGTGGTCAAGAGCTTTGAGGGCTTCCGCTCTACAGGCAAGGAGTCGGGAGAGTATCCTTTGGGCGATGCTTATCTGAATCAGTTAGATTTCTAGACAAAGTAGAGGGTTTCTTGTAAACTATTGCTATGGCAAGAAACCCTCTTCATAAACCCACAATCCCAAGGCGGAGCCGCCTTTGCAGCCGGACCAAGGAAAAGTTTGAACCCGGCTCCGAATATATTTCCTTAATTTTGGAAGGGGAGGACGAAGGGGAGTATATCCGCGAGGATATCCTTCTCAAACATTGGGAAAAGCACCCCGGAAAATGACCTGGTGAAACAAGCCAAAAGTTCGTGGAAGGCAAAAATTCCTTTAAAGCCCGAAGGGCCGAAAGAACAGGAAGAACTGCTCGACCGAGCATATGAACTGTTCATAGAACATCATGAAAAACAGGATCCCGAAGATTTGCTCAAGGCATTCATTCTGGCGCTTTTTTTACAGAGAAAAAAAGTATTTATTTTCCGCCAGGAAATGCTGCATCACGACAAGCCCGCTTACGTTTTCGAGGCGGCGGGTTCTGAAGACATATATTGCGTTCCCGTAGTCAAACCCACCGAAGAACAAATGAAATCTTTGCAAGATGAATTCAGTCATGAAATCGGCATCGTGTCCAATTGCGGAAAAGAAGTGATCAAACCCGAAGTGCTAGGTGAAAATTCTCCCTGGCCTTTTTGCTGCGACAAATGCCAGAGTGCCGATCTGCACGGCTGGCTGTCGGAAGACTATAAATTTTCCCGAGAACTGAATGAAGAAGAGTTCGATGAATGGGCGAGGAAGAAATTCGGAAAGCTCAACCCCTATGATCCCGATGCTTTTTAATAAGAGGGCTTATGGAAGAGGCGCTTAAGGATTTTTTTCTTTATCTTACAGCCGAGAAGGGGCTTTCGCTCAATACAATTGATGCGTATCAAAATGATCTTGCTAAAGTTTTGCGAGTATTTGGCTTCGGAAGGACTTTGCGATTTCAACCAGACGACACAGGAACACATTGTCGGTTTTTTGGCATTGCTCAGGTCACATAACTATTCAGAGGCGACTGTAGCTAGAGCATTTTTTGCCGATTAAGGTTTTTTTCCGTTATTTGAAAAGGGAAAAACTGGTCGAGAAGAACGTCGCTTACTATTTGGAGAATCCCAAACTTTGGCAGCTGCTTCCGGCTGTTATGAGTTCACATGAAGTCGACCGACTGCTTGCCGCTCCCGACGAAAACACCCCTGAGGGGCTCAGGGACAAAGCAATTTTGGAAGTTCTCTACGCTTGCGGCCTCCGCGTGTCGGAAGCATGCAGCTTGAAGATTTATGATGTCGACGACAATTTTATCAAAGTTTGCGGCAAAGGCGGCAAAGAGCGGACAGTGCCCATTGGAAGAGCGGCGCTAAAAGCGGTAGACAAATATTTGTCACGCTGCCGCGTCGACACGGGAGGAGAGGGGGACCACCAGTTTTTTGTCACATCAAGAGGAAAGCCGATCGATCGGATCTTTGTCTGGAAAATGATCAAAAAATACGCACTTCAGGCAAATATTAGCAAAAATATCTCGCCTCACACGCTGCGGCATTCTTTCGCCACGCATCTTTTGGACAACGGCGCAGACCTTAGAGTCATTCAGGAGCTGCTCGGCCACGCCAGCATCAGCAGCACTGACAGATACACTCATGTGAGCCGAAAACATCTGATCACTTCATTTGAAAAATTTCATCCAAGAAATTAAAAGTTATTTTGGAAAGGAGAGACAATGGTGCACACACAACTATTCAGATATACCTGCTTATTGAAATAGCTTCAAATTGCTAAAGAAAAATCGATTTTCTCGGTGCATTTGAAGTCGACGAATATGAAATTCTAATGGATTTTTTACCCAATAATCTTTTCCAAATTCAAGATATCAACTATTTGAAGCAGCTTGATGCCAAACAAAGAAAAGAGCTGATCGATTCAATCAGGTTAAATTGTAAAAAGGAATCCAACATCTTGGATTTATCGAAATTGATCATGAACCCATTTTCTTATTGGGATCTGTTGCTTTCGATCAGATTCTCCCGGTGGCTCAATTTTATGCGGCCAACATCGGTAAACCCTCTGTATTCGAGCGCTTCTCTTCGGAAGGATAATTTTTAAAAAAGACAGGCGATTGATGTAACGATCCCTTTGATCGATGCCGTTTCAGCTTTATACCCGTGATTGTGACCTAATCTGAGGCTGGGCGCTACAGATTAGGTCACAATCACGGGTATAAAGCTGAAATTGATGGAGATAGTCTTTCAATTTCCTGAAAAAGATATGGCTGAGAGCAATAAAGCCTTAATACCGGTGCTTACGCAGCGGAATTAGCTGTCTTAAACCCTTTGTTTGGATGTAGGAAGTGATTATCATCCGCTGATCTGTCCAGCGCTTGCCAGCCGACATAGCACCCGATGATAGGTGGCACGGCAAGGTAGAGGTAAGGCCAGGAAGCAAAAGCGACAACCAGAATGATTGCTTTAGCGACAATATTGACTTTCTGAAAGGTATTCCAGAGTGCTGCGACTCCATCTCGTAGTTGGTTGCGAAAAACCAGTCCCAATACGGAACCGGCTAAAGTCAATTGGGGGAACGCAACAAACGAGACGACGCCGGCAAGCATGACAAATGTACAGGCGGCGATATCGGCCACCTTTTGAGCGGTTGTGCTGTTAAGATTATCATGATAACTATGAAATCTGGGAGTTAAATGATGATCTAGAAACTTTACTGTAGAAGCAGTTGCATCTTTAATATAGTGCATTATTATCTCCTAATTTTATTTAAAAAATATAATTAATAAATAATATTATCAGATTTGGTTTTTTTTCGGTAGATAATTTGTCATTACCGAAAACGTATAAGCGCCTGCCCCCAGCGATGTCATAAGAGAAGTTTGGTCGGGAAATGCATATAATAAAATTAAACCTACAACATAAGCTGAGACACGGACTCCTTGGTCTGCCCATATATCTTGAATTTTTTTGACGATTTCCTGGACCTCGGGAGGAATTTGGGCGCTGTAGCGGTCAATGGCTAGTCCTAGGAAAAATCCGGCAACCGACCCTCCTAAAGTTATCCAGAAACGGCTGGCAATCTGGGTAATGGCGAAAGCTAAACCGGCGATCTTGTCAGCGTTTTCGTAGATCTGATAATTTTCAATTAGAGTTTTAAAGTTATCGAGCTTTTGGTTCACTCCATTAAGAAATGTCGGTTCCTTCGGTTGATTCCAACCCATGTAATAGTTGACTAGATTCATTGCGTCCCTCCCTGTTAAAATAAAAATGGAAGTTTACAGTATCAAAGAATTTTTTATCCAGAACCTTGATTAATTTTCCTTAATTTTTTACTATTCAAACAACTATCGTAAATGGTGTTTTTTCGCATATAAAAATTTCATTTAAAATCAAATATTTGCCGAAATTCTGGTGGTCCATAACATGTAATGCTCAATTTTTGAATTGACATTGATTTCCTTGTGCGTTTTCCTTTGTTTCTAAAACGAATGGAGGACCCAAATGACACCCACTTGTCCTAACTGTAAATCCACCAGTATCAAAAAGAACGGCCATATTCACAGTGGAAAGCAAAATCATAGGTGTTTGTCTTGTGGAAGGCAATTCGTCATCGATCCTCAGCAAAAAATAATATCAGATGAGACAAAATCAAGAGTAAGACAGGCATTGCTTGAACGCGTTTCTCTCGAAGGTATTTGTAGAATCTTTGACGTCAGCATGCCCTGGCTTTTGAATTTTATGAACAGAATAATCGAAGATCTTCCAGAAGATTTGAATGCGGATGTCACTGGAGAAGAAGAGTTTGAGGTAGCTATACTTGAGCTTGATGAACGGTGGAGCTATGTAGGAAAGAAAAAAAATCCAATATGGCTTTGGCTCGCATTTCATTCAGGTACACGACAGGTATTAGCTATGCATGTAGGAAAAAGAAATAAGCAAGCAGCAGAATCCTTATTAGCGAAGCTCCCCGAGGACTTAAAAAAAAAGCCGTCTTTTATACGGATAAGTTCTCAATCTACTACGAAGTCCTTCCTTGGGAACAACATCGCCCAGTCGGAAAGGAGTCAGGTAAGACAAGCTACATTGAGAGATTTAATAACACGCTCAGGCAGCGATGCTCAAGGCTAGTGAGAAAAACCCTTTCATTTTCAAAGAAAATTGAGAACCATATTGGCATGATAAAATATTTTATATGTGACTATAACTAGAGAAAAGCATTACAAGTTTAGGACTACCGAAATTCTTTATTTTGCTATTGTTCAATGTCTCCAGTATCATGGCACACCCGCCAGAAGCAGATGATCAATCAATTCTAGTATTTTCTATTCCAAAAGGGGGAACTCACCTGATTGAACTCTATCAACACTATTTCTCTATAGGCCATTTTCATGGACCCTATGCCTGTATTCCGCATAATGAAGAATGGAAGCTAATTTTAAATATCCGTGACTTAAGAGATGTAATCATTTCTTTTAAAAATCGAAGTTTTCCCCCAGTCGGTTGGGATTATGAGACTTGGTTTTCATTAACAGAAAGTGAGCAAATTACCTATTTTATCAATGATTATAAAGAGGTATTTAACCCTCTCGACCAGGCCATTTATTTTCTTGAAACATTAGAAAACAATCCCAATGCACTGGTCGTCAAGTTTGAAGATTTAGTCGGGCCAAAAGGGGGTGGATCTCTTGACGCACAAAAATTGGAAATTAGAAAAATTGCAGACTATCTCGGCATCAAGATTACTGAAAAAGAAATCGACGATATTGCCGATAAATTGTTTGGGAGAACTATAACCTTTAAAAAAGGCCAAATAGGTCAATGGAAAGAGGAGTTTACCGCTTTACAAATAAGCCAAGTAAAAGAAAAATTAGACTCTCTCTTGATCGAGTTGGGTTATGAATCGGATTTTGACTGGTGATTTAACATACGCAACTTTGACAAAAGAGCTTCATGCGCAGAAGTCATCATTTTGGTAACTTTTATGCAACAAAAGTCGGTTTATTTCTGTGATCTACTGCGGCTAAACTACAATTTTTTCACTGAAGCTTTTGTTTGAGGAGGGTGTTGACCGTCTGGGGGTCGGCTTTGCCACGCGAGAGTTTCATGACTTGCCCCATAAGGAACTTGAATGCGCGCTCTTTGCCGCTTCTGTAGTCGTCGACCGATTCTTGATTTTCGGCAATGACTTGGTCGACGAGAGACTCAATTTCTCCAAGGTCGCTTAAGGGCTGGTAGTCGGGGTTCTCTTTGATGATTTGCTCGGGTCCTTTTTGGGGATGTTCAAGCATGTCGTCGGCCACTTTCTTGGCGATTTTTCCCGTGATCGTGCCTTTGTCGATGAGATTGACGAGCGTTGCGATATCTTCAGGAGGAATTCTTGTGTCGATAAGGCTTTTTCCCGATTCTTTTAGCTGTCCGGCAAATTCGATAATGAGCCAGTTGGAGAGGGCGCGGGCATTGGAGCATGTTTTGAGGCAAATTTCAAAATAGTCTGCCAAGGGTTTGTCGCTTGTTAAAATGAACGCGAGTTCGGGATTGAGCTTGAGTTGACTGACGTAGCGCCTTTCTCTTTGCAGGGGGAGCTCGGGAAGCTGGGAGCGGATTTTTTCAATATAATCTTGGACGAGGATGATCGGAGGAAGGTCCGGCTCGGGAAAATAGCGGTAATCTTCGGCATACTCTTTCCGCCGCATCAGAACGGTTTGCTTGCTGTCGGGATCCCAGCGGTAGGTCGCCTGCGTAATCACTTCGGCAGGGTCTTTATTCGGTTCGTTTTCATAGACGAGGATCTGCCGTTTGATTTCCGATTCGATCGCCATTTCCATAAAGGTAAAGGAGTTCATGTTTTTGATTTCGATTTTGTTGCGGAATCCTTCTTCCCCTTTGGGACGGACGGAGACGTTGACGTCGAAGCGGAGAGACCCCTCTTCCATGTTGCAGTCGGAGGCATCGAGGTACTGCAGAATGGCTTTGATGGCCATAGCATAGGCAACAGCCTCTTTCGCACTGTGGATGCAGGGCTCGGAGACGATCTCGATGAGGGGGACGCCGGCTCTGTTGTAATCGACGCCGGCAAAATTTCCGAAGTGAGTGAGCTTGCCGGCGTCGTCTTCAAGGTGGACGCGGTTGATGGCGAAAGCTTTCTCTTCGCCCTCGACTTCGCAAATGACTTCTCCGCCCCAGATGATGGGCTCGTCAAACTGAGTGATTTGGAAATTGCGGGGGCTGTCGGGATAAAAGTAGGATTTGCGGTCGAATTTGCTGAAATGGGCAACCTCGCCGTTGATGGCGCAGCCGAATTGCACGGCCTTGCGGACAGCTTCTTTATTCAGAACAGGGAGGGCGCCCGGCATGCCGGTACAAACTTCGGTAATATTGGTATTGGGCTCATCGCCAAAACGGTTGGGCGCGACGCTGAAGAGTTTTGATTTTGTATTGAGCTCGGAGTGGATTTCCAGGCCGATAATCACTTCCCAGTCTTGTCTTGGCATTCTATCTCCTATTTGGCAAATTCCGGCTTAGCTTTGTGAAAATCGGTTTTTTGTTCAAACGCGTGGGCTGTTTTAAACACGCGGACATCTTCTTTTTGGGGGCCGATAAGCTGCAAACCGTAGGGTTTATTTTCTTCGACAAATCCGCAGGGAATACTGATGGAGGGAGTTCCGGCGAGATTGGCGGCAATCGTATAGATATCTTCCAAATACATCTGGAGAGGATCTTTTATTGATCCCAGCTCGAAAGTTCCCGAAGGGGATACAGGGAGAGCGATAACGTCGCATTTTTTGAAAGCTTCTTCAAACTGCTTAATAATGAGCGTGCGCACCTTCTGCGCCTGTTTATAATAGGCGTCCTGATATCCGGAGGAAAGAACAAAAGTTCCCAGCAGGATCCGCCTTTTGACCTCGGGACCGTACCCTTCGTCTTTCGAAATGTCGTAGACTTCATCGAGGGTGGCGGCTTTTTGGGATCTGAGGCCGTATTTGATTCCGTCGAAACGGGCGAGATTGGTTGAGGCTTCGGCAGTGGCGAGGATATAGTAGACAGCGATCGAGTATTTGAGAAGGTCCAGGTTGACATCGACGGTTTCTGCTCCCAGCCCCTTGAGCTGTTTTTCCGCCTGATCGAAGATTGCGCGGGGTTTGCCCTCCAGCTGCTCGAGGAAACGGCGGGGGATGCCGATTTTCACGCCCTTTAGGTCCGAAGACTGCGCTGTTTTTTCGAAATAGGGTTCGGGATCGAGCGGAAGGCTCGTGGAATCTTTGGGGCAATGTCTGCCGATCACTTCCATGATAAGGGCGGCGTCTTCGGTATTAGCGGCCAGAGGGCCGATTTGGTCGAGAGACGAGCCGAAGGCGACAAGGCCGAATCGGGACACCCGTCCGTAGGTCGGTTTAAAGCCGACAATGCCCGAGAGCGAAGCCGGTTGTCGGATAGACCCTCCCGTATCGGAACCAAGCGCAACGGGAACGAGCCTCGCGGCGACGGCTGCCGCCGAACCTCCTGAAGACCCTCCGGGCGAGCATTTGAGGTTCCAAGGGTTTTTTGCGGGGAAAAACGCGGAATTTTCATTCGAAGATCCCATTGCGAACTCATCGAGGTTGGTTTTTCCGACGATGATGGCGTCCTCGGCTTCCAGAAGTTCAGTGACCGTCGCGGCAAAGGGGGCTTTGAAGTTTCTTAAGAAATTCGAGGCGCATGTCGACAGGACGCCTTCAACATGGATATTGTCCTTGACGGCAATCGGAATGCCCGCAAGGCGGCCGAGTTTTTCTCCCCGAGCTTTTTTTTCATCGAGAATTTTCGCTTTTTCTAATGCCCGCTCGCGCAAAATTGTGATGAAGGCGCCGAGATCGTCGTTATATTTTTCGATACGGTCCAGGAAATAAACAGCGATTTCCTTAGCGGACATTTCGCCGGAGATGAATTTATCGTGGATTTCGCGCGCTGTCAATTTATGTAGCATTGAATGTCACTCTCTCTTTTTGATTACGGGAGGGACGCGGATCAGTCCGCTCACTTGTTCGGGGGCATTGGACAAGAAGGTTTCCCGCGGCATCGTCTTGCCCTGCTCATCTTCCCTCATGACGTTGGCCATGTCTTTGATGACGGAATTGCAGGGGGCGGTATTTTCGGTGTCGATTTCGGCGAGTTGTTCGAAATAGCCGACAATTTCTTTCATGTCGGTCAGGAGGGCGTCAATTTCCTCATCGCTGCAGCCGATTCTGCAGAGTTCGGACAATTTTTTAATTAGGTCTCGATCTATATTCGCCATACAAGTCTCTTTAAAATAATAAAAATTATACTCAAGGGGTTAAAAAGATGCAACTGGCTATTTTACGTTGTAAAAGTTTCCCTAGAAAATCTCTTATAACTGTCCTTTAGGGTACTAGTGTATATTTCGACCGGCTTGATAAAGCTTGCCCTAAAATTCTTAGATCATTCATATAGCTGAATAAAAGGTAATCCATGCAGCGAAATGCTTTGGGGAGAAGAAAGGGAGAAACTTCTTTGAACCTCTCCATGGCTAAAGCCAGGGGATTCCGGACGGGGCTCACGCACACCTCTCGAGGCTCGTTCCGAGCCCGACAAGGAGAGTGTTAATCGCAGCATTGTGATCGCGATCGTGTAGAATACCACATCCTGTACACTCCCATTGTCTTACCGACAAGCCTGATGTCCCTGTTGGGCCTGTTTTGGCCAAACAGTTCGAACAGGTCATGGTGGAACCTTTGGAATCAACTTCGATGTACTTCCTACCGCCTGCACGGCACTTGTATGAGAGCATTTGGCGAAGTTGGTAGTGGCCGCTTTCCGCCACTGATTTCCCGTATTTCTTGGCTATCCCTTGGATATGATCTTTGCTAAAGGCAATCGTTTCGTATTCCTCAACAAGTTTCCGAGATAGCTTATGGTTGTCGTCTTTGCGACGATTTTTAATTCTTTCTTGCAATCTTGAGGTCAGCTTTTGCCTCTTTCCTCTTTGTGCCTGTGCTAGTCGGCTTTCTAATTGCTTTAATCGTTTTGGTTTCTGAATCTTTTCCCCGGTGGAGAGGGGTAATGTTGTCTTAAATCCCGGATCAATACCGATTTTTTCGTATCTTTTATGTGGTATAGCCTTCGGTTCTGCCTCGATAAATAGACAAAGATACCAACCTGATGCACGTTTAACAATACGACCACATTTGATCTTTCCTTGAGGAATTTCCTGTTTGTGAAAGCGAATCAACCCAATTCCCGGGAGTTTAAAGTACACGCCGTCTGGTCTTCTAATTGGATCAGGGAAAGGGATCGAGTTGAGACGGTTTCGACAACCTTTAAGCCTAGGCTTTTTCCCTAGTTTTTTAAAACATCGGCTCCAAGCATCCCAAGCGGTACATAGTATCCCTTGCAATGTGTGGGAGGGTATATCGAGTTTCTTTCCATGATTCGCTAGCAGATTCTGAAACTCTTTCTTGCTGTAGAAAATGCTGTCCTTTGCGTCGAGTTCGATTTTTCGGATTGCCCAATTCCAAACACGAGTCAAAATTAAAAGCCATTCGGAAAGAACTGCTTCTTGCTTAGATTTTACTCTTAATTTGATTTGGGTTTGAATCATACCGTTTTCTGATTCTCCACATATTGCTTAATCACACTTAGAGGAGCACCCCCTACCGTCGAAACGAAATAAGAATTTGTCCAGAGGGTGGGAAGACGAGAACGAAGGTGAGGAAAACTTTGTCTTAAAATTCTTGAGCTTTTCCCTTTGATTTCCTTAATCAACTTATGGATGCCATATTGAGGATCAACCTCAACGAGAAGATGCACATGATCCGGCATTAATTCCATAGCAAGTATTTCGCTTCTCCTTAATTGGCAAACTTCCTCGATGATTGCCCTGAGTTCCTTTTGGACAAAATCGTTTAGTACATTACGCCTATATTTTGGACACCACACAACGTGGTACTTGCATGAGTACACCACATTGTGATTAGATTTGTATTTAGAAATCGTCATGCTAACGCATTATATGGCGACAACTAATATAATTCAAGTCGCTCCTTAACCCCATAACTAAAGTCAGGGGATTGCGTCGCAATTTCGTTCAAACGGAATAAGCAGGTTAGAAATCGATTATGACAACAAAAAGGCCTGTTGACGCCATTGTGTCGATTAACTTACTGAAGTTTGGCGAATCTGCTTTCTTTAAAAAAAATCAACAAATTTTGCTGGAGAAAATACGGGTTAAAAGCCTGGATGAATTTATCGCGGATATTGCGCGTTGTCAATTGGTGTAGCATTGAATGTCACCCTCTCTTTTTGATCACGGGAGGGACGCGGATCAGTCCGCTCACTTGTTCGGGGACATTGGACAGGAAGGTTTCCCGCGGTATCGCCTTGCCCTGCTCATCTTCCCTCATGACATTTTTTGGCTGTGTCAAGACTGACTTGTGCTCCGTTGAATGCTGGCCTTTGTGTAATCGCTCAAATGCGGTCGGCTTTACGTTCTTTGTTTTTGATTGATGTTAAAGCGTCCCCTTTTAGCGTTTCATCGGATATTGTGTTTGCGACCTCTGTAGCTTTACTGAATTCATCCTTTTCGGCCAGCTTCTTACAAATGCAGCGTAAAGCGTCCCCTTTTAGCGTTTCATCGGATATTGTGTTTGCGACCTCTGTAGCTTTACTGAATTCATCCTTTTCGGCCAGCTTCTTACAAATGCAGCGTAAAGCGTCCCCTTTTAGCGTTTCATCGGATATTGTGTTTGCGACCTCTGTAGCTTTACTGAATTCATCCTTTTCGGCCAGCTTCTTACAAATGCAGCGTAAAGCGTCCCCTTTTAGCGTTTCATCGGATATTGTGTTTGCGACCTCTGTAGCTTTACTGAATTCACCCTTTTCGGCCAGCTTCTTACAAATGCAGCGTAAAGCGTCCCCTTTTAGCGTTTCATCGGATATTGTGTTTGCGACCTCTGTAGCTTTACTGAATTCATCCTTTTCGGCCAGCTTCTTACAAATGCAGCGTAAAGCGTCCCCTTTTAGCGCTTCATCGGGTATTTCCTTCGTAGCTGTTATTTTTTTGTTTTCTAATGAGCGATAAGCATCTTGATCATGAGGAAGCAATGTTTTTTTAGAAATCTGCGACACTCCATTGGTTGCCGTATCTGTTCCTTTAGTGTGATGTTGGGTATCATTTTTAATTTTAGCTTTAGATGTATTGTCGATGTTCAATTTAATACTCCTTTTTTTATTCGAAAAGTTTAAATTTCAACTAAGAAAAATACAAGAAAAAAATGAAGATTAATTTTCTTGGTTAGCTTTTCTATCCCTGATTTTCTGTCGACTCCAAGAAATATCTACCATATAACTCATATTTATAGAGATTTATGAGTTATAGAGGAGGTTTCTATTACTCATGTCAGTTGATCTATAAATCAAAAAAAGCTAAAATATGAGTTATAGAAGAGGTTTCTATTACTCATGTCAGTTGATCTATAAATCAAAAAAAGCTAAAATATGAGTTATAGAAGAGGTTTCTATTAATCATGGTTTGGAACTGGGAGTTGGCCGACTGGCCAAAGTTCATTTTTGATGCAGAATCGATCATACCCTTGGAGAAAAAATTCTTGAGGGGAGCAGGGGGGGGCTTTGCTGTTCTGAAGCATCTTAATGAAGAAAATAAACGGCAGTTTATCGTAGAGATCTTATGTACAGAAGGATTAAAAAGCGCTGAAATCGAAGGGGAGATTTTGGAACGGGAGAGCCTGCAGTCCTCTATTCAGCGTCATTTTGGCCTTTCTTCCGAAAAAAAGAGCATACCTCCAAGAGAGCAGGGAATGGCTAATTTAATGTGGAGAATGTACGAGACATTCGATCAAACCCTGACCCATGAAATGCTGTATGAATGGCACAAATTGCTAATGTCTAATGACTCCAGGTCAACGGATATAGGGAAATACCGTACTCATGACGATCCTATGCAAATCGTCTCAAACAGGTATGGCAACCGAACTATCTATTTTGAAGCTCCCCCCTCAAAGATTGTCCACAAAGAGATGACTCGGTTTATCGATTGGTTTAACAAGTCAAAAAATAATGAATCACTGCTCGCGAGAGCGGCAATTGCCCATCTTTATTTTGAAAGCATCCATCCTTTTGAGGATGGCAACAGCAGGATCGGACGGACGCTTGTCGGAAAAGCTCTTTCCGAGAATTTGGGACAGCCAACATTAATTGCTGTTTCACAAGTCATCACAAAGCAAAAAAAAGACTACTATGCAGCTCTTGGCTCTTGCAATAAAACACTTGATGCAAATAAATGGGTGGCATTTTTTTCCGAAGTGATCGTCGAGTCGCAGGAGGAATCTCTCATGCTCATCAACTTCTTGATGGATAAATCAAGAGTTATGAACAACTTGGCCGGCAGAATCAATGAGCGGCAAGAAAAAGCGCTCCTCAGAATGTTTTCAGAAGGGCTGAAAGGGTTTTCCGAAGGCCTAAGCGCAGAAAATTATATAGCCATCACAAAAGCGTCAAGAGCGACAGCGACTCGTGATTTATCTGATCTTGTTGAAAAAGGGGCTCTCACGAAAACAGGGCGGCTGCGCCATACCCGTTATTGGTTAAACATTGTCAAAAATAATTAAAATTATGTCGAAAAAGATGCAACCTACTATCGTTTGGCTTCGCAATGATCTTCGCCTTGCCGACAATCCGGCTTTCAGGGCGGCTGTGGACCTAGGCTTTCCAGTTATTGCTGTGTATATTTGGAGCCCCGGCGGCAAATGGAGTCCGGGAGCGGCAAGCCGGTCATGGCTCCACCACTCGCTTAAGGCCTTTGGCAGGGACTGCCGCGAAAGGGGGCTTTGCTTTGTGCTGAAAATAGGAGAGCCTCTTGAGGTGCTCAAAAAAATGATCGGAGAGACAGGCGCCGGAGTGGTTTACTGGAATCGTAGGTACGAGCCTGCCGGGATTGCTGAGGATGCACGCGTCATGGCGCATCTTAAAAAGGAAGGGGCGGCAGTTGAAACTTTTCGGGGCAATGTTTTGTTCGAGCCGTGGGAGATTAAAAATAAAGAGGGAAAGCCATATCAGGTCTATACCCCTTTTTGGAACGCGTGCCTGAAGCAAAATGATATTGCCTCTCCTCTGCCGAAAATAACCAAGGCTAGGCAAAAATCGCCTAAATGTTCGAGTGTGAAACTGGGTGATCTCGGCTTGCTGCCTGCGGTCGGCTGGGATGAGAAGTTTTACGAGGATTGGAAGCCGGGGGAGTCGGCTGCGAAAAAAAGGCTTCTCGCTTTTTTGGCAAAGGAGATTCTCGATTACAAAAAAAATCGGGACTATCCGGGGATTGAAGGGGGCTCGAAACTCTCTGCCCACCTCCATTTCGGCGAGATGTCTTCGCGAATCATATGGGAAGAGGCGCTCAAAAGATATTCGGGGAATGAAGAGGGAGTCAGGTGCTATCTCAGCGAGATCGGTTGGAGGGAGTTCGCCCATCATCTTCTTTTTCATTTTCCGGAAACAACCGATAAGCCCCTGCAGAAAAAATTCAACAAATTTTGCTGGAGAAAATACGGGTTAAAAGCCTGGCAGCGCGGTCTTACGGGCTATCCCATTGTGGATGCCGGGATGAGGCATCTTTGGAAGACGGGATGGATGCCGGGCAGGGTTCGGATGATCGCAGGTTCTTTTCTGGTCAAGGATCTTTTGATTACCTGGAAGGAGGGGGCCAAGTGGTTTTGGGATACCCTTGTTGACGCGGATTTAGCGAACAACACCTTAGGGTGGCAATGGGTTGGAGGGTGCGGAGCGGACGCGGCGCCCTATTTCCGCATTTTTAATCCCGTTAAGCAAGGGGAAAAGTTTGATCCTAATGGGGACTATGTGAGACAGTGGGTGCCGGAATTAAAAAATATTTCGGCTAAATGGATTCACCGGCCGTGGGAAGCTCCCAAAGATGCGCTCAAAGGCATCAATTATCCCGGTCCTATTGTCGATCATCACGAGGCAAGAGAGAGGGCTTTGGAGGCATTTAAAAAATTATGATGAGATACTTTCTGTTTTTACTCGTTTTTTCCGCATGCTTTGCCGAGGAGCATAAGCCTTTTGTCATCGGAAAGTTGAAAGGACAGCTTGGAAATCAGATGTTTGAGATTGCCGCGGCCTTAAGCCTTGCGCAGGACAATGGAGCCGAAGCCTATTTTCCCGATCTAAGCGAACAGGATAATTTTAATATTCCCAATAATGCCAAAAAGATCTTTTACAAACTAGGCAGCAGCCGTCCTGAAGGAGAAGTTCAATATTATTACAAAGAGCCGGCTCATAACTATCATCCGATACCTTTTGTGCCCGACATGGAGGTAGAAGGTTTTTATCAAAGCGAGAAGTACTTCAAACATAACTTTGATAAAATCAGGCCGTATTTTGAAGCGCCTCAGGATATTATCGACGATCTTATGAGAGACTACGGGGATATCATCGAATATCCCAAAACCGTCTCCCTGCATGTCAGGACCTATTTTGGCGAACACAACAGCCATTCGGTCATGAACCTTTGCGGAACTGAATACATAACAAAAGCGATGGAGCAATTCCCCGATGAGGACACTCTCTTTGTGGTTTTTTCCGATCAGATCTGGTGGGTCAAAATGGTTTTAAGACAATCAGGCAGGAATATCATCTACGTCGAAGGGCAGGATTATCTCCACGATTTTTATTTGATGAGTCTTTGCAAAGACAATATTATATCCAATTCCACTTTTTCCTGGTGGGCCGCTTATCTCAATCCCAATCCCGAAAAAATCGTTGTCGCCCCGGTGAAATGGTTTTCCCTGAAAAAAATCGATTCATCCGATCTGATACCCGAAGGCTGGATTCAAATCGACTGGTAAAAAAAATCCTATCGAATTATGGTGGGCTAGGGGAGGAAAACCTATGAAAATTTTGATTGCGGGTTCATCGGGATTGATCGGTTCGGCGCTTGCCAAGTTTTTAGAGTCGGGCGGTCACCGGGTCCTTCCTCTTGTACGAAAAGAAACGGCCAAAGGAGGAATCCTTTGGGATCCTGAAAGCCGATCCATTGACACCGAAGAGCTGGAAGGGTTTGACGTGGTCCTTAATCTCGCCGGGGAAAACATTGCCGGCAGCCGGTGGAGCGAGAAAAAGAAAGAGAGGATCCTAAATAGCCGTGTCAAGTCGACCAGGTTTCTTTGCGAATCCCTGAAAAAGCTTCAGCACCCTCCCAAGGTTTTGTTAAATGCTTCTGCGCTCGGTTACTACGGAAATGTTCCGGAGGGAACTGCGGCCGAGTCGACTCCCGCCGGCGAGGGATTCTTGGCCCACGTTTGCCAAGAGTGGGAATCGGCAACCGAAAGGCTTATGGGTGAAGACATCCGCATTGTTTTGCTTCGGACCGGAATTGTCCTCTCTCCTAAGGGGGGCGCTTTGAAACGGATGCTGGCTCCTTTTAAAATGGGACTTGGTGGAACAATCGGCTCGGGTGATCAATACATGAGCTGGATCGATATCGAAGATGAGGTGAGCGCGATTTATCACTGTTTGACGACCGAGTCGCTTCGCGGTCCTGTCAATCTTACGGCTCCCAATCCGGTGACCAACCGGGACTTTGCCAAAACACTTGGCAAAGTCTTGGGACGGCCGGCGATGCTGCCCATGCCGGCGCCGCTTGCCCGCATGGTTTTCGGGGAGATGGCCGACGAGATGATGCTCACAGGAGCAAAAATTATCCCTGAAAAGCTTCAGAGCACAGGTTTCGAATTCAAATACCCCTCTCTTGAAGGCTCCCTTAGGCATCTGCTTAAGTAAGTAATCACCTTTTGCATTGAAAGAATTATATAAACAAGTTATATTTCATTCTCAAAGACTTGATTTTTAGTTATCTTGACAAAATAATAACACTCAGTTATCATAAATATGAAGAGATCAAAACACCCTAAGATTGAGCAGATTGTCAAACATTTAACGGAGAATGGGCAGCTTTATGACACACGGCATGCTAAACGAAGACAGAAGGAAGACTTGTCACTCGATCTGGTGTTAAATATGCTCTTCTCAATGGTTATCACGAACCGATAAAAGATCAATGGAAAGAAGAATTTCAAAGTTGGAATTACAGCTTCCGAGGAATTACTGTAGATGGCCAAAGCATACGCATAATCCTTTGTTTAGATGAGTATAGTGGATGTCAAATGGTCAATATAATAACAGTGATTAGGTTAGGAAATGGCTGAGGTTAAGAAAGTAAAATCGTATATTTATTATGGGTGTGGTTTTCCAGTCCAGCTTTATAATGTAGAGCTGAGGAAATTCCGGCATGACTGGATTATCAATTGCAACCATGAATTTCTTGAGAAGGGAATCATTTTGGCACTCTGCATACAAAATCGTGTACGGCTGACAGGAGCTCATATTCACTTTATCCGTGTATTTTTTGGCATGACTATGGAAAAATTTGCTAAAAGATTTGGAAAATCACAACCGGCTGTCACAAAATGGGAATCCTACGGAGATGAGCCTGCAAATATTGATCAAATCACAGAATTTTATATTAAATTATTTTGTCTTATGTTTCTTTTTCAAGATCCTTCACATGAAATAATTCAATATTTTATAAGTAAAAATCTTAATGAAGATATCAACAAAAACCATAAACAGACAGATGTCATTATAGATTTTGATAAAAATGATGAATTTCTGAAATTTGTTGCTTAAGAGACATTGTTGTTAAAAAGGGCAGAAGCGGTTAGACTACCCTTTCATCTATGGAAGAGCTTTACGGCTACATTGAACGGATAACGTTTCACAATCCCGATAACGGATTTACTGTCGCGTGGCTTAAGGCTCCGAGGCAGAAGGATCTGGTTTGCGTTGTCGGGACAATGGCTGCGGTCAGGCCGGGAGAGACTGTCAGGGTCTCGGGCGAGTGGCAAAATCACATGGTGCATGGCAGACAGTTTGCCGCCATCGACTGCCAGCCGGAAGCTCCTTCGGATATTGTCGGCATTAAGAAGTATCTCGGCTCGGGTCTCGTCAAGGGAATCGGTCCCGCTTATGCAGAAAGGATCGTCAATTTTTTTGGCGAAGAGACCCTTCGTGTCATCGATCAAACTCCGGAAAAACTGAAAACAATCCCCGGCATCGGCGATAAGCGGATAGATTTCATCAAGTCGTGCTGGGATGAGCAGAAGTCAATTCGCGACGTGATGATATTTTTGCAATCGCAGGATATCAGCCCCGCTTTTGCTCAAAAGATATACAAAACTTATGGCAGCGGCTGTATCGAGGTGGTTAAAGAGAACCCCTACGCTTTGGCAAGGGATATGATCGGCATAGGGTTCAAGAGCGCGGATAAAGTGGCTAAAAAAATGGGCATCGCGAAGGATTCGCCGAAGCGGGTGGATGCCGGCATTGAGTTTGTTTTGTCCGAAATGAGCGGGGGCGGGCATGTCTGCTACCCTTTGGACGAGCTGACGGAGAGGACAAGGGAAATGCTTGAGGTCGACGCCGATCTGGTTGCGCTGAGGGTTGAGAGTCTGGCGAAAGAGGACCGCATTCGTTTAGCTTGGATTTTTCACAGCCTCTCGGACAATTTGGACAGTCTGTCACTCCATCTTCGTCCTCAAATGCCCTCGTCTTGTCGATTAGACAATGCCGCATGGCATTTGAGAACGAATCCGGAGCAACATCCTGCCCAACTTGCCTCAAGAGACTGTGAGAAATCCAAGCCAGCAAAAATTCCTGTAGAGGATGGCCGCAGGGTGTTTGTTTGGCTCAAAGCCCTTTTTATGTCCGAACTTGGCATCGCCAAAGAGCTCAAACGTATTCGGTATGCTCCGGCCCGCCTTCGCAAAGTGGATGTGGACAAAGCGGTAGACTGGGTAGAAGAAAAGCTAAACATTCAATTGGCAAAACATCAGGCGCTTGCCGTGAAAAAGTCGATTTCGGAGAAGTGCCACATCATTACGGGCGGGCCGGGAACGGGAAAAAGCACGATCACTCACTGTGTTTTGCAAATCACGGAAAAACTCACACAAAATATTGTGCTCGCCGCTCCGACCGGGCGGGCGGCGAAGCGGATGACAGAGATTACCGGCCGGAAAGCCTCTACAATCCACAGCTTGCTTGAGTTCGATTTTAAAAGAGGGGGCTTTAAAAGAAACCGGGAAAATCCGCTAAGGTGCGATTTGATCATTGTCGATGAGGCGAGCATGATCGACACTGTCTTGATGAATCAGCTTCTGAAAGCGCTGCCCGACCACGCGAGAGTGATTTTTGTCGGCGATGTCAATCAGCTGCCCAGCGTTGGTCCGGGCAATGTGCTAAAAGATCTGATAGAGACAAAAAAGATTCCAGTCACGACATTGAATGAAATTTTTCGGCAGGCGAGGGGATCGAAGATTATCACCAACGCCCACAGAATCAATCAGGGGATTTTCCCTGACCTGGAAACAGAGAAGGAAAGCGATTTTTTTTATGTCGAGTGCCAGGAGCCGGAAGAGGTTCTCGAAAAAATTGTCAGTTTGACAACCGGCCGCCTTGCACGCCGCTATGGGCTTGATCCCCTTCACGATATTCAAATTTTAACTCCTATGAAACGGGGGGTGATCGGGACGGAAAACATAAACGTTGTCTTGCAGGAAAAATTCAATCCGGGGGGCAATCCTCTCTATCGGGCGGGGAGGAAGTTTCTCGTCCATGACAAGGTGATGCAGATAAGGAATAATTATGACAAAGAAGTCTATAACGGAGACATCGGCTTCATCTCCTTTATCGATCATATCGAGCAGATGATGATCATCCGCTTCGATAATCGGGATGTCGAATACGACTTTTCCGATTTGGACGAGCTTATACTGGCCTATGCTGTCTCTATTCATAAATCTCAAGGGAGCGAATACCCTTGCGTTTTGATTCCGGTTCACACCACCCATTTTATCATGCTGCACCGCAACTTGCTTTATACCGGGGTGACCCGGGGAAAGAAGCTCGTTATCCTTCTCGGAACGAAAAAAGCGTTGGCGATCGCTGTTCAAAATGACGAAGTGAAGCTCCGCTATACAGCTTTGAAGGATGCGATCAGAGGGGAGATCGAACAAATAGAATGAGAAAACTTTTGCAGGTTCTTATCCTGGCGGCGGCTTCTTTTTCCCTCGTTTTTAGTGTTCAACAGGGGCTTTTATGGACCTCTCGAGTCGATTTGCCCACTCAAAGTGATCCCGTCCGCTTTTATTCGACTCAAACCAGGCAGGATTTAAGAGAAACGTATTTGAAAGCGATCGACACGGCAAAACGGTCGATTGATTTGGTGATTTTTTCGATGAGAGACCCTGCTGTTATCCGCGCTTTAAATAAAAAAGCGAGTGAGGGCATTGACGTCACAGTGGTTTATGATTCGGGAGCCGCCTCGAATCTCGACCGGGCGCTTGTGCCCCAAGTGAAGAAAATCAAGCGGAATCCTCAAGGGATAGCTCACCAGAAAATTCTGATTATTGACGAGGATATGGCATTTGTCGGGTCAGCCAATATGACGACGGCCTCGCTCCGTTATTGGGGAAATTTGGTTACAGGATTTTGGGATAGGGAGCTGGCCGCATGGCTCAAAGCCCGCATCCATCAAATGAAGGCGTTTAATAGGATTGAGGGCGCCGCCCGTCTTTTTGACATGGGCGGGCAAAATCTCGATTTCCGTTTTTTGCCGAATCCTGAAGAGGGGCCGGAGAAAATCAAGGAGCTCATCCGGTCGGCAAAGAAAAAAATTCGGATAGCCATGTTTACCTGGACGCGGGAGGACTTTGCCGAAGAGGTGGTGGACGCTTACCTTCGAGGGGTCGATGTCGAAGTCATTATCGACAAGCAGTCCGGCCGCGGAGCCAGTCTAAATGTCATCAGAAAACTGGCTTCCGGAGGCGTTCCCCTCTATTTAAATCGGGGAGATGAGCTCTTGCACTTTAAGATGATGATCATCGATGATGAAATCCTGGTCAACGGATCGGCCAATTGGACAAAATCGGCATTCTTAAGAAATGACGATTGTTTTTTTGTCCTGTGGAATTTGACCGATAAGCAAAAAAATATCTTGAGGAATCTTTGGAAAGTTATCATTTCCGAGTCCTATCGGGAGGTAAAAGTATGAAGATCGCCATAGTCGGCTTTGGAAAAATGGGCAGCATGATTGAAAAGAGCGCTCTTCAGCGGGGACATGAAATCGTTTCGATCATTAGATAGCGATGAAAAATCGGAATTGAATGGAGCCGAGGTGTGTATCGATTTTTCCCGTCCCGAAGCGGTTCTCGGCAATGTAAAAAAAGCCGTGGAGGCCGGATCGAATCTTGTGATCGGGACAACAGGATGGGAAAAGGATAGACCCCAAATAGAGGCTGTCATCAATGAGGCCCGGATAGGCTGCGTCTATTCGCCCAACTTTTCTCTTGGCGTGCAGCTTTTTCTCCAAATTGCCCGGCATGCGGCGTCATTAATCGATCGCTACAATCAATATGACGTGTCTGGGTTTGAAATGCACCACCGTGGAAAAGCCGACAGTCCATCCGGCACGGCAAAAGCGATAGCGGAATGCCTTCTCAAGGAATTGAAAAGGAAGGATAAGGCTGTCTATCATCTAGGAAACAGAGAAGCGGAAGAAAATGAGCTGCATTTTTCAAGCTTAAGGTGCGGACAGATTCCCGGAACCCATTCTGTGATCTTCGATTCTTTCGCCGATTCGATAACACTCACTCATGAGGCGAAAAATCGCTCGGGTTTTGCTCTCGGCGCCGTTGCCGCCGCCGAGATGATTGTGGATAAAAAAGGGTTTTTCACCTTTGAAGAACTATTTGATTAGAATCCAACGCCGAGGCTCATGGAAAATGTCGGCAGCCAATGATTGACTTGCGACAGTCCATAAATATCGTCTGCGATCTTTTCGTAAAAGAATGCCGGCTGGCTGGCTTGGATCTGCAAAAACGATTTCATCGAATCGGAAATATGGAACTGGTATCCCGCGAGCAGCAAGCCGCTGATGCTTCCGAAATAATCGTGAATGTTCTCTTTCTTGATTTCAATGCTGTGGCGGTCGGCTCCCCCTCCTGCTCCTAAGTAGAATGTGCTCCGGGATACCGGACTTGCGTAATAAAGATACGTCAACTGGCCATTAAAATAATTTTGTGTTCCTTTATATGTTTGGGTATTGGGGTTGTAGGGAGTATCGTCTATTTTCATAGCAGTGAATTCTTTGGGCAATTGTCCATTGAAGGCAAAATCAAAACCGTGGTGATAGTTTTTGTATCGGAAGCCAAAGCCCATTTTCGGGGTGATTTCATTGTCTGCGATATTTTTTTCGATCCATGTTGAATAAGCATCGAATTTTGCGTAAATCATCGATCCGTTGCCTAAATTATTTTGTTCGAATCCCAGTCTTTGATGTAGGTCGGGACGGGTTCCGCCGACTCCATAAGGGTGGCCTTCCGAATCAGCAGCCTGCAAGGATCCATTAGTATAAAAGCGGTCATTAAAAAATATGTTGCGTATTTCATAGTCAATTCTCCAAAATTATCATTTCTAAATGATAAACTAGATTAGCATTACATTCGGATTAAATCAATCCTTTTTAAGTAAGTGTTCGGAAATCTACGCCCCAGGATAACTCGCGGGGGATTTGGTCTGCAACGTTGCCCTGCTTCGGCAACCCTTTGAAGGGGTTAACTGTATCGGGCGCCTTGCAGACCTTTGCCCGCGCTTCGTTCTCCAGGGTCGAAGGCTTACTTTTGCAATAAAAATAGACTCGGGGATTGTTTTCTGTTCGGGAAACGATGAAAGCAAATATTCCAAATTTCCGGCGGCAGCTGCTTCGACCATAGACGAATTTCCTTTTCTTCAATGGCCCCTTCAGGATGTCCCGGATAGCAGGTGACACTGACAGCCCCTCCCGGCTTGATCAATGGCAAGGCGCTCTTCAAGCTGGCGATTGTGGTGTCAACTTTTGTTGTTATGGTTTTGTCGCCTCGTGGAAGGTATCCGAGATTGTAGATAATCAGTTTGGCCGCTTTCGCCTCAGCATGGAAAGGTCGAGTGGCACTGCTTAAAATAAGAGATATTTTCAGACGCCTTTGAGCAGAGCTTTTGTCGTTTCTATGGCTTCTTGTTGAATGTCGAGGCACATGATGTGCCCCGGGCCGAGTTTTGAAAGGAATAAGGTATCTTGCCCGTTGCCGCAGGTGGCGTCGATAACTAAGTCTTCGGACGTTGTCAGCTGGGACCAATAGGTGTGAGCCAGATCTATATGTGATTGAAATAGAGAAAATTGCCGTTTCATACGTGCGAGTATACACAATTGTTCTTTAGCTTTTAAGAGGCATTCAGATAAAATATCGGAAAAATTAGGGGATTTCTTATGCGCATGCTGCTTTCTGCTCTATTGCTTTTTTGGGGAGTTTTGCTTCAAGCCGAATCCCCTTTTTGCTGCAAAGGGCGCGTGGATGCCGGTCCGGCGTTTTTTCGCGTTATGGTTCAAGAAGACGGAGAACCACCCAAACAATCGATCTTTACGGCGGACGCGCCGACGCCACTCTCCTTTTTTTCAATAAACTGGGGCTTTGCTTAAAGCCTTTTGCTTCGGGAGCGAAAGGCGACGGAACGATTTGCGCTTATGGGATCGGACTTGGACATTACACGCCTTTGCAAGACTGGCTCTACGTGATCCCAGTGATCGGACTTTCCTGGACAGATCTTTGCACAAATGTCGATCTTGATGTGCCGACGGGTTTTTCTCCTCCCTTTCCTACGTCGATTACACTTGAAGGGCATGGACGAAGAATTCGATTCACAAAGCCAGTATGTCGGCGTCGAAGTTCTTTGCCAGGTTCAATCCAGCATCTGGTTGACGCTTGCTTATCAATATGCCTGGGCCGATAGTGAAACGACCCTGCAGCATCCCGGACTTCCGAATGGCGTGCTCGTTTCCAACGGATCAACGCAAGGATCGAATTATGCAGGAGCTATCGATTACTACTTTTCCGACAACTGGTCGATAGGAATAGCTGGCGGATTCAATTCCAGTCTGGACGAAGACCGGTTCGGCATCGAAGGGTGGGGCCTCAAACTGGGAATCGGCTACTGTCTTAAATGAAGAGAAGCGGAAGGTCTTGTGAACAGATCGGACGGCAGGGGGTCGACGCTTGTGATGAAAACTTGGCCGAGGGTGTTGATGAACTCTAAAAATTGACGGCGGCGGCGGCTATCCAGGCTGAGGCCGAAGTCGTCGATCAACATAAGAGGGTTTTTCCCCGAGCGCTCTTTCAGCATTTGCCAGGAAGCAAGGCGAAGGGCCTGGGCGCATGTCTTCTTTTGTCCCTTCGCTTGCGAAATGTCTGGCTTCATGGCCGTCGATCAGGACGTCAAGATCATCTCTGTGGGGTCCGGCGAGAGTCGAACCGACTTTTACTTCTTTCGGCCGGTTTGTTTCGAACCGTTTGAGAAAAAAATCCGTTAAATTGTCGATTTCGGCATAGCCGCGATAGGAGAGCGACAAGGTTCCTTTGCAGTTGCTCAGCTTCGTAGTGGAGAGGGGCTGATTTGTCGGTCATATCTTCGATAAATTTCAGCCGTTTGCTTACCAAATAATGCGGCGGCTTTGGCCATTTCCTGTTCCCAGAGATCTATCGTTTGCAGTTGCTCCGTTCTGAGAAGGAAATTTCTTTGCCGCATCGCTTTGAAATAGCGCGCTAGGTGATGAAGATAGAGCGCGTCAAATTGGGCGATTTGCATATCAATGAATTTTCGTCTCGACTGAGGGGGGCCTTTGATGAGATCGTCATCGGGAGTGATGGCGACGACAGGGATCTGGCCAATCAGAGAGGAGAGAGAAGAATAGTAGGAGCTGTTGTGCAGGATCCGTCTTTCGCTGCCATCGAAAGCCAGAGAAATTTTTTGTTCGACATCCTCGGAGAGAAATGAGTGTTTCAATAAAAAATCCTTCTTTTTCCTTTTTGATCAGATCACCAAGTCTCAGAGCGCGAAAGGAACGACCGATTGCGAGAAGGTAAATCGCTTCCAGTATCGTGGTTTTTCCTTGAGCGTTTGGTCCCAGAATGAGATTGATATCAGAGCAAAAATCAAAAAGCACGGCTTCATAATTGCGAAAATTGCAGCAGCTGAAGACGTTTGATTATCATACGGGTTGATCAAGGCGCATAGGCATGATCAGACAAAGCGAGCGTTCTATAGCCTTTTTGCTTTGACTATCCTCATCGGATTCCTCTTCTCTGATAACGACAGGGTTGAAGGCGTCGATGATTCCCATATCGAGAGTTTCCTCTTTCGTATGTCGCAAAATATCCAGAAAGAAGCCCGGATTGAAAGCAATGTCGAGCTTGTCGCCATTGTAATTGACCGGCATGCTGACATTTCCTTCTCCCACTTCCATAGCATTGGCCGAAAGTTTCAGCTCCCCGTTTGAAAAAGTGAACCTTACCGACTGGTTGACGTCCGAGGTGAAGAGGGAGACCTGCCGCAAAAGGGTCATGAGCTCTTCTCTGTGAAGCGAAAGGTGGGACTCCATCGATTCAGGGATAATGCGGTTGATGTCGGGATAATCTCCGCTTAAAAGTTTCGTGATCAGGATCGATTGGTTGGCCTCGACGGCGATCTTGTCGCCCATGAGGTAGATCACGGCATCGCCCTCTTCACGTAGGTTTTTCATGATCTCATCCACTGCCTTAAGAGGAACGATGTACTGGCCTTTCCAGGAAGGGTCGAGCGGGATTTTCAGCTGATTGCGTGCGAGGCGTTTGCCGTCAGTGCCCACAAACATGGCCTCGCCGTTTTGAATGTGGAGAAATACCCCTGTCAGTACATAGCGGTTGTCTTCCCGGGAAACGGCGAACGAGGTGCGGAACAGCATATCTTTCAAATCTCTTTGCGGGAGTGTGAATTGCGTTGTTTCGGAAAGTTCCGGAAGAGAAGGAAAGTCGCTTTTATTCATTCCGTGAAGTTTAAAGTGCGAAGATCCCGGCGATCACTTCAGTGATGTCTTGTTCATTAGTATGCACTTCGATGTGAGGGGTCGTCAGTTCGCGGATAAGCTGGGCAAAGCGTTTCGCCGGCAGGGTAGTCGACTCCTTCTTCGAGGATCTTTGCTTCGGTGTAGCAGCGTATGCCTACTGTCAGGTCAGTTGCGGTCAGCACGAGTTCGTCATTGGCGGCTTCAATCAGAAAGTTTGAAAGAATCGGTATTGTTGGCTTTTGAGCGACAACATTTTGAATCTTGCCTAGAAGCTTGTTGATCTCGGCAAGGGAAATGATAAACTTCATGGATCCACCTCTGGTTCTTCAAGCCTATGAAGATACTTGAGGTTTGCATGCTTTGTCAAGAAAATGTTCTTAACATTTTGGAAGGAAACGGTTATAATAAATCCCGATATGAGTGAGAAAACCAAAGAATTAGCATCCAACCGGCGGGCCCGCTTCGACTTTGAGATCATCGAGACATTCGAGACAGGGATGGCCCTGGTCGGAACCGAGATCAAATCCTTAAGGGAAAATGGGGGAAGCTTGCAGGAGGCTTATGTCAAAGTCGAAAATAACGAGCTTTGGCTGGTGGCCTGCAGCATTGCTCCTTACAAGTTCGGCAATATTCATAATCACGAAGAAAAGCGGATTCGCAAGCTTTTGATGCACAAAAATGAGATCAAACGGCTGAAAAAAGCGGCGCAGGAAAAAGGGCTCACTATTGTTCCTTTGTCAATTTATCTGAAAAGCGGCCGCGCGAAACTCAAAATCGCTTTGGCGAGAGGAAAAAAATCGCACGATAAGCGGGCTGTGATCAAAGAACGGGATGAGAAGCGGCGCATTCAGCGCATGATGAAAAATGATTAAAATTAAGATTTTATCCGTTGGAAAAACTAAGGAAGAGTGGCTTGAAACTGCCATTGCCGAATTTGAAAAGCGTTTGAAAGGGCAGATTGAATTTGAGTATAAATGGGTCAAAAACAACGATAGGCTGATAGCGGAAGCTGAAAAAGAGCCTAAGCTCGTCTGCCTGGATCCCGATGGGAGGCAGATGGACAGCAGAGGCTTTGCCGCTTTTATAGAAAAAAGGGGGGCTCGAATCGTCTTTGTAATAGGAGGGGCCGAGGGGCTTCCCGAGATTTTGCGGAAAAACTTTCCCTTAGTGAGCTTGTCAAAAATGACCTTCACCCATCAACTTTGCCGCCTTGTCTTAATTGAGCAAATCTACAGAGCTTATACCCTCGTCAAGGGGATCCCTTATCATAAGTGAACGACAGGCTTTGAAATAGAGGAGAGCCCCGTTGATCATGCCGCTTCCTATGCTTATATAGCATGCAGCCCGAAAATCCGCGGGCATGCCCGATTTCCTCATAAAAAATCCGAGGGTTATCATGCAGGCGATCAAAAGATAGTAGGAAGGGCTGTAAATGCGGAGGATGTGGGACGGATTCGGCAGCGAAAGTATGCGGCCCAGGCCTCTTCGAATGGAACGCGAGAGGACGTAGCGGCATTTAATTTTTCCTGTAAGCAGGCAGCCTGCTGCTATCACAAGGGCGGTATTTTCCCGGCTTCCCAAATAAGGGGTGAGGATCTCCAGGAAAGGATGGGACCACATTTTAAAAGGGACCGGCAAAGGGATGGAGGAGACCAGGAGCCGGATGCCGAATTGAAGAAGGAAAGCTCCCGTCGCCAGCCAGACGATTCCTGAAGCGGCCGCTAATTGATGATGTTTGAGTTTGAACATGGAATAAGATTATCTTATTTCCCTTTTATGGGGAAGGTGTCGACAAAAAATCTTTGTTAATTTAGTATTGGGATTCCAACTGGACTATAATTAGCAGTTGAACCCGTGATTGCGGCCTAATCTGAGGCTGTAGTGATTGACCTCAGATTAGGCCGCAATCACGGGTTGAGGTTGAAAATTCAAAAGAAAGGTTAGTCAGTCCATGAGCACGACGGTCATTTTTATTCGATTATTCTTCTTGTTAATCAGCTTAATATTTTCCACCGCCTATGCTGTTTCCATGCCCGGCGGGTTTTCTCCTTTAAGCGTCGGCATCGGATTGGGTATCGGGCTTGTGATTTTCGGATTTTTGCTGGGATTAGAGCGCCTTTTGAGAAATTTTGAACTTCGTTCTTTCAACATTGCCATGATCGGATTGTTTTTCGGGTATTTGATGGGGCAGGCTTTGGTTCTGATCCTGTCCGCTAGTCTCACTCTGGGGCAGCTTGACCCGGCTCCGGAAGTCTTCTCTTTGTTGAAAGTGATGATCTTTCTTTTCGCTGCCTATTTGGGAATGATGATGACTTGCCGGGCGGCTGAAGAACTTCATTTGAGTATTCCGTTCGTTAAATTCCAGGCGGCGACGCAAAAGAAAAAAGACTTTATTGTCGATCAGTCGGCCCTGCTCGATACCCGCCTGATAGATCTGGCCGCGTCGGGCCTCATCGACAACCATCTTGTGGTACCTCGTTTTCTTCTGAAGGAATTTTACGCAAACCTGGAAAGCCTGGACGATTCATTCAAAGGCAAAGCCCGCCGAGGCCTGGAAGTTTTGAAAAAGCTGGAGGGAATTCAGTCTTTAGGACTTCGCTATGTGGAAACCGATTTCCCCGAAATTCAAGACTCGGACCAGAAAGTCACGCGCCTGTCCCGAATGCTCAATGCCAACATCATCACAGGCGATCAAAACCGGATCAAGCAATCCACAATAGAGTCAACGGAAGGGGTCCGGGTTGTCAATATCAATTCTCTTGCCAATTCGCTTAAACCCTTGTCGCAATCTGGAGAAACTCTGGAAATCAAAATTCAACGATATGGAAAAGAAGCGGGACAAGGTGTCGGTTACCTTGAAGACGGGACTATGGTCGTTGTCAATGGTGGAGCCGACTATATCAACAAAACAATTAAAACTCACGTTCTCTCTGTCAAACACACATCTTCCGGCCGCATGATTTTCTGCAATGCTTTGGAAGGAGACTATGAAGAAGCAGAAGAAGAGGCGGTCAAATCCAGAAATCCGACCCGAAGTTATTTTGCGCTTGAACGATAATGAAAGGGCTTGGAAACGATATCATTGAAGTGGGGCGCATACAAAGATTGATCGATCTTTACGGACAGCGTTTTCTCGATAAAATTTTCACATTGGAAGAACAGGACTATTGCTTAAACTATAAAGAGAGCGGCGCTCGTTTTGCCGGACGGTTTGCAGCTAAAGAGGCCGTTGCCAAGGCATTGGGAACAGGATTTCGGGATGTTGTGACCTGGAAAGGCATTGCTATCCTTTCGGAAAAGGGCGGCAGGCCCAGCCTTCACCTGTCAGACGAAATTAATCTGCGCTTTGGCCACCCTAAAATTCTTCTTTCAATCAGCCACTGTAAAGAATACGCGACCGCAGTCGCAATCTGGACTTGATTAAACCCGTGATTGTGACCTAATCTAACCTCCATCTGTAGCGCCCAGCCTCAGATTAGGTCACAACCACGGGTTAAATCCCAAAAGGATATTCGTAGCGAAGTGTGAGAAGATGGGCCCCTGCGGGAAAGTTATAGGCCCATACCCGGTAGGAATACTTTGTGCAAATAGAACCGTATTCCCAAAGGGATAAGTTAATGTGAGCTCCTATATCAATCGAGCGGTGCTGCACTGGTCCATAGCCGTTAAAATCAGACAAAGTTAAAGGCTGGTCGCCAAGGCCGAAAAGGCCTTCGAGAAAAACTCCTCCCCAATATCTATCGCAGCAGTTTTTTTCCATTTCGAGGCGGGCAAAGCACCAAACGGAACCTTCATCTCCTGTTCCAATGCCCCCGAAAGCCCAGGCCCTTGAGCCCCATGTTAAGCCTGACGTGAATTCCTTGCCTATGGAGCCGTGGAAAAGGTATTCCCAGCGGGCGTGGTGGAAAGTGCTGATATCGTCGACGTAGCGCCGGTTTGTTCTGGAGACGGTAAAGCCGGCTGCGGCGCTTACGGGATTAGCTCCGGAAATGTCGTCCATAAGCTGGTAGCGACCCGTCAGGCGGAAATCTTCCCAGTTAAAATGGTTGCAGGGTGTGCCGGCAAACCCTGTCTCAAGCTCAAGGCTGTAGGGGGCGTAAGCGATATAGCCGCCCACGTCGAAAAAATAGGCCAGCGAACAAAAAGGAGTGGATTTGTTTTTGATGCGGACTTTGTCAAACTCTTGAATGGCAAAACGGGTTTCCAAAAGCGGTTGGAGATCATCTCCGAGCCAGGGTCTGATATGAGTCGCTGCCGCCGAGGCAAAAAAAATCAGGGAGAATGTGGCGATCCGAAAAATCATGAAGAGGCCACTTTTTCCGGCTTGTCGTCATGAACCTCCTGAGAAGAGAGCCACCGTTCGGCTTCAAGCGCCGCCATGCATCCTGTTCCAGCTGCAGTCACCGCCTGGCGATAGGTAAAATCCTGGCAGTCGCCTGCGGCAAAAACACCCTCGACATTTGTCCTGGCCGTTCCGGGGACGACTTTGATGTATCCATTATCATGCAGGTCGATCTGATTATTTAAAAAATCCGTATTGGGAAGATGGCCGATGGCGAAAAAGACGCCGCCGGCATCGCGCTGTTCTTCTTTGTGGGTGGTAACATTTTTGAGCATCACCTTGCGCACCACGTTGTCGCCGTCGATTTTTGTGATGACATGATCCCAAAGGATGGTGATGGCGGGGTGGTTCATCGCCCGGCGGCCCATGATTTTCGAAGCTCTGAGTTCATCGCGGCGATGGACGATATACACATGGCTTCCATATTTGGTTAGGAAAAGCGCTTCTTCGCATGCGGAATCCCCTCCGCCAATAACAAAGAGCGGTTTGTTGCGAAAAATAGGCATCGCTCCGTCGCAAACGGCGCAGGCAGTTACTCCCTTCTGCCAAAACTCTCCTTCTCCTGCTCCTGAAATATCGAGTTTTTTGGCCGTCGCTCCTGTCGCGATGATTAAAGAGTCTGTTTCAAAACTCGACTTTTTTCCTTTGACGACAAAAGGGCGTTTCGACAAATCGACGGATTCGACATCTTCGCGGAGTAATTTTGTTCCGAACCGCTCTGCCTGTTTAGAAAATTGATCCATTAATTCCGGACCTGTGATTCCTTCGGGAAATCCGGGATAATTTTCTACATCGGTTGTAGTCATGAGCTGACCGCCGGCGGGTCCCGAGAAAAATCCTTCAAAAAGAACCGGATTCAAATTTGCGCGGGCTGCATAAAGGGCGGCCGTATAGCCTGAAGGACCCGAGCCTACAATGACAAGTTTTACTTTTTCCATGACTGATTAACTCCTTGTAGAGCCCCATTCTATCCTACTTGAAAGAAAAATCTCAACAACATCTCTCTAAAAAAAAACTGTATAAAAAAGAGAATAGTCGGTATGGTTGGATCTTTGCTAATTATGCATTATACCAATGGAGTTGAGTAACTTATGAATTATCAGATATTTATTGCCTTTGCCGGATATTTTAGCATCCTTCTCGCAGTAGGCCTGGTTTCTCATAGGCGAACCCAGTCCGAAACTGATTTTATTCTGGGAAACAGATCCCTGAATTTTTGGTTGACGGCCCTATCCGCTCATGCGGCGGACATGAGCGCCTGGCTTTTTATGGCAATGCCGGCGGCTATATTCCTCGGAGGAGTTCAGGGAAGCTGGATGGCTCTTGGACTTTTGACGGGAATGTTTCTTTGCTGGCAGTTTGTGGCGCCGAAATTGCGAGCGGAGACGGAAAAATACAATAGTTACACTCTCTCGACGTTTTTTGAAAAAAGATTTCACGACAATACAGGAATCATACGGTTTATAACGGCTCTAATGTCAATTATTTTCCTGTCGTGCTATTTATCTGCCGGATTGATTGCCATGGGATATCTTTTCGAGTCGCTATTTTCCATCAATTATTATATCGGCATCAGTATCGCCATGACCGTTGTGATTGCCTATACTTTTGTCGGTGGATTCGTCGCTGTTGCCTGGACAGACCTTTTTCAGGGAATTTTTCTCCTTGCCATGGTTCTTTTGGTACCTCTTACCGCCCTTCTTAGTATTGGAGGCTTTGCAGCAGTTGCAGAAAGTGCGGAAGCAAATCACATTTCGCTCGGCATTCTCGATGACTGGTCGCTGACTTCAATCGCCGGAATTCTCATGGTCGCTCTGGGATGGGGGCTGGGATATTTCGGACAGCCTCATATCATCACGAAATTTATGGGGATCCGCAACGTGGAGGATATTAAGAAAGCCAAATATGTCGGAATGTCCTGGCAGATTTTAGCTTTGGGTGGAGCTATTCTTGTCGGTCTTGCAGGGATCGGCTATTTCCCCGAAGGACTGAGTAATGGAGAGTTGGTTTTTGTCTATATGGTTAAATCACTTTTTCATCCTTTTGTCGGCGGCTTTATTCTATGCGCTGTGCTGGCCGCCAATATATCGACTATGGATTCGCAAATTCTTGTCTCGGCTTCAGTGATTACTGAAGATTTGTATAAACGTTTTTATCGTAGAAGCGCCTCTTCTTCGGAACTTCTCAAAGTGACAAGGCTCAGCGTTGTCATTGTCGGCGTCGTGTCATATTTTTTAGCCATCAGCAAAAGTGCGACTGTTACAAGCGCCGTGTTTTACGCTTGGGGCGGATTGGGAAGTGCTTTTGGTCCGCTTGTGATTACCTCTTTGTATGCAAAGTCGGTCAATCGTTATGGAGCTATGGCAGGCATTTTGGTTGGAGGCGTTTTGGCGGGAACATGGGATATGATTAATCCTTATGTAACTGCAGTTTCCATTCCTCCTATGGTGCCGGCATTTTCTCTCAGTATGCTCTCAATTTTTGCAGTGTCAAAAATAACGCAAAGCAAATTTGAAAGCGTCGATCTTAAGAAAAGTTCACCATTAATTTAAAAATTATTTTTGAGGTAATAGCTTAAGGTACTCTTAATATGATCTTAACTAAATAAAGTTATCGTTAAGAATCGTTTGTTATTATTATAAAGGAATAATTTATGACTTCGAGAATTAATAATGAACCACAGAATTCAAGGAATAGCTATGATTCAAGTGAACAAGGTAATCTTTTTGGAGGGCTTGCCTGGGAACTTTTCAATAATGAACGTGTTCGCAATATAGCAGCAGCAATGTTAACGCCCTCTCAGGAGAAAATTGACAAGACCCTGTCTGAACTGAAATCCCTAGCCTCAAATGATGACAAGTTAATAATATTTATTGATGATCTGATCAATATTTTATTGAAAAGAACATTGGAAGATTTATCATACAAAGATTATCTGAAAAATTTTATTGCCAATCTTTTTGATATTCTGGGAAAAGAAGCGCTTGAGGAAAGAAATGCAAATGCGTTTGCCTCCGCTGAAGATTTGCTGATTGCGGTCTTGAAAAAAATCACCGGGAAAATTACAGAAAATATCGATCAACTCAAAAATATGAGCGATGAAGAAATTGCCCGTCATGCCAATGACATTGCTGAATATTTCTTAAACAAAGTGAGAGAGTCCGGCAATAGTAAGATGATATCGTTGGTTCTTCGTTTCGCGAGTTCTTTTCTAAACGACACTTTTACCAAGCCTCTTTTAGGGTATTATAGATATTATGCCGAGATAGCGCGCGCCGCTGACAATTTAAGGAATAAGCCCAGATTTCAAGAAATACAACCTTCTGTTGAAAAGCTCAGCGATTTCTTCAGATTTCAAGTGGAAAAGCAGCTTGATCACTTTCCGGCATATTTAGAAATGTTCTTTAACCTTAAAGATGGGGATATCCAAAAGATCCTGCCTGATAAGTCTAGAAATCTGCTTTTTAATGTCCTGAAAAGGCACGCCTCGGAATTTTATGCCAAAAATCAGAACATTGTGGAGGATATCGAAATCTTTTTTATGTGTCCTCTGATTGATTTGGACGGTACCCAATCTGTTCAGCAGCAGTCTGCCGATTTTGTTAAAGAGTACCTGCCTATTTTCAGGAAAGAAATTGAAAAGGCCGCAGAATCTGTTCGGAACCTAAAAGGAGACAAAGCAAAAGGTCTTTACTCGTTGAAAAGGGCGCTGGCAGGTTTCATTTTGCAAAAGCGCATTGAAATGCTGGATCACAAAACCCCTTTACAATTAGCAAGGCAACAGTTGAAGCGTCTGAATGAAGAAACAGTATCTGACCAAGATCTTGTATTTATGCTGAAACCTGTTCATTTAAACAAGGAAGTCGATTGGTCTTCTGACTTTGAGTGTCTTTGCAAAGAAGGGGCCCAGGAAGATTTGTATCATCTTGGACTGGCAATGATCATGGCTCCCGGAGCAGGCAGGATTTTAAATCAATTGATTAAAGAAAGATTTTCTTCTAATCACATTCTTCACGATTTTAAAAAGCATTTGGGACTTAAGCTGGGAGCGCGTTATTTGGGCAAACTGGCTCACGATTTGCATTTTTATCAAGAGGATTTACAGAATGAGCTGTCTCAGTCGACTCGTTATTTGCACGAATTGCAAGAGGGAAAGGGGGACATATTAATCGAATTGCTCAGGCAGCTAGTTCGTGCCGGCCTTCCCGTTCCAAATGCACCAAATAGCGCCAACCCTGTATTTTACGGCGGAATAACTCCTATTATGAATTTGCCTCATCAGGATAATAATTTGGCCAATACGTTGCTTTGCAACGCTTTTATCATCATGATTGCAAGAGCGCTTAAATCGGGCAGAATCCCGGGCTCCAACCTGGATGAGAAAGTTCAGTCTATATTCAATCATCTTTCGGACATTATTGATTACGTATTCGGTAATTATGAAAAATTTCTCAAGTCTTCGGAAGAGAATAGAATTTTGATGGCAGAAAACGAGATCGCTCAGTCGGTCATTGTAAAATATTACGCTCTTTTATTGAGAGAAGAAGGGTGTTCGGGACAAAAATATTATCAGAAGGTTTATCAATATTACTCCGAATTCGATATGAGCCGAAAGGCGATAGAATTGCTGACCACCGAAGACTCTTTCATTGAATTGCTTCCCGATTCCACTCGTGATTTTCCGATCTATGACGGAGTGGTCTGGTCTTTGCAGAATGTCATCACCCCGTATTTTGAACCTCTTTACCGAACATATAGGAAACTCAGAAGCGAAGCCCGAACCGGTATTAGCAATGACAATCAACGCCAGCTTGAATCGATGGTTTACAATTTTTCGCTTCGGATTCTGAATGAATATGCCGAAACTCAGCCGGGTAGTCTTAATAGTATGGAGGAGCTTTTTAGCTTTATTTTGGCCAAAGGCGGGATTCTGGGAGCTATTGAAAAAATTCAAAAAACCGACAATGTCTTGGGAGAAACGGCTCTGGGCGTAGTGAGGGAATTTACGAAAAATTTATCAGGATCGACCGAATCGTTCTGGAATGACTCGTCATTTTTCCCTGCTGTTTTAGCAGGCGCTCCCAATTGACCGCCGATTATTTTGAAAACGGCCTTACTGAAACCGATGACCGTTTTCTGCGATCAAAATCGTTTTCTCGATGATTTGACGACCCTGATCTTAGAACGTATTTGTCCCCATGGGGCTGAAGGGCTTCCCGTTGAGAAGAGTCTTCAAGAGGCCGGATGGCAGAATCTTTATACAGTGTTAAAAACTTTTATCAAGTCGCATCTCGATCAGTTTGAAGATAGCAGGCAGAGAAAAATTCTCTTGCTTAAGCTGCTTAAGGTTGAAGATGTTTCCCCAGATCTTTCCGAGGAACAATTAAAGGAAATGATTGAGCAATTTGTTAAGGAATCTATCTCAGGCAAGATCTCTGATTATTTTACAAATGAGATTGTAAAACTACTGCTTTTCCCCTTTATTTGGATAATAACCAAGATTTTAGTGAACAGAGCGGTTCATGCGACCAGAAAACTTTTCGAAAAAACAGATCAACAGGAATTTGTTGTTTTCCTAAGAAAACTTTTCTGGGAATTGTTTCCTGCAACTCTAGGAAGCAAGGAGAGTCCAAGCGAGATCGAAATGAATAAAATTTTTCAAAATAGTGTCTCTAGAATTGCTAAAAAATTAAATGTTCCTTTTGCTAATTTTGCCGCCTCGAAAATAACCCCTGAGCTTCTCATTGAGAAGGATCTGACAATTCAGAAGATAATTCACGCGTGATAAACCAGAATGCAAGTTCCGGTTTTTGTTGTCGAAGCTGTTCTGCCCAAGCTTTTGCTTCTTCCACAGAATCAAACACCATCGCTGCTGTTGCCAGAGCGTCGGCCATAGCGCAGGTAGGCGCTTTAACGGTAACGCTGGCTATGCTTCCGGGATGGGGTTTTAAGGGACTCTTTGTTTCGGGATTGATGATGTGGCAATAGGTTTCGTCTTCGGCTTCCCAAAATTGCAAATAATCGCCGCTGGTGGCCACCGCCTCATCGGACAAGGGTAGTATTTCAATGGCATTTTCAGGATTGATGTCATCCAGCCGGCTGATCATGATTGTCCAGGGCCGCTCTTCAGGGTGTTTTCCCGCAGCTCTGATTTCTCCTCCCCATTCAACAAAGAGATCTTGAAAGCCAAGATTTTGCAGGTTGGCAACGATTAGGTCGATGCAATGACCTTTTGCAATGCCGCCAAGATCAAGTTTGAGCAAATCGCTGCCTTTTTTAAACTCTTTTCCCACAATTTGAATTTGTTTCCATCCAATGGCTTTTGAGGCCTCTTCGATTTCATCCTTTGGGGGGATTTGTCCTGTCTCCAGATATTTTTTCCACACTAATTGAAGATTGTGGATTGTTGGGTCGAATTTACCCAGGGTCATAGAAACTGCCTTGTCTGTCATGACAAGAAGTTCTCTCAGCTCTAAGGAGAGGGGGGCAGCTTTGTTTTTGGGCAGAGCATTTAAATGGGACACTTCCGAATTCGGATTGAATCGATTGAAGATTTGATTCACTCGGGAAAATGTCGCATCCAGAGTTTGCTGCACCTGTTGTTTCTCTTTATGACTTAAAGGAGAACCCACAATGACATGATAATTCATTGTCATGGCCGTGCCGTAAAAATGGGAGGCTTTATCAGGGGGATCGGATTGGCAGCCGGTTAAAAAGAGAAGGAATAGAAGTAATTGTTTCATTGTGGGTTGGTGCGGAAATAACTTTTGAGGGTATTTTGCAAAAGCATAGCAATAGTCATGGGGCCGACGCCGCCGGGCACAGGGGTAATGAGCGAGCATTTGTCTTTGACAGCGTCGAAGTCGATATCCCCGACAAGCCGCGAGCCGCTTTTTCTTGCCAAATCTTCAATGCGGTTGATGCCGACATCTATCACAATCGCGCCTTCTCTTACCATATCGGCCGTTATTTTGTGAGGAACCCCGATAGCGACAACGAGAATGTCTGCCTGCAGCGTAATTTCTTTAAGATTCGATGTGAAGCGATTAGCGACCGTTACTGTGGCATCAGTCCCTTTTCCCCTTTGCAAAAGCATGGCGGCAAGAGGTTTTCCTACAATATTGCTTCTACCAATGATAACAACATGCTTGCCTGCCAGCTTAATGTCCATATGTTCGATCAAAGTTTTGATGCCGAGCGGAGTGCAGGGGAGGAACCCATCCTCTTCGCCGATCAGCATTTTACCGACGTTGATGGGGTGAAACCCGTCGATATCCTTTTCCGGAGCGATCCATCTTGTTACCCGCTTGTCATCGATATGAGAGGGAAGGGGGAGCTGAACCAGGATGCCGTCGACATTGGTGTTGGCATTCAAAATCTCGATTTCTTTGAGCAGGTCGTCTTCCGAGATTGAGGCATCCAGATGCCGTTTTATGGATTGGATTCCGACTTCTTCGCAGGCTTTTGTCTTGCGGTTGACATAGATGCGGGACGGGCCATGGTCGCCGACAAGGACGGCCGCCATGCACGGCGGCCGTCCTTTTGCTCTTGAAACCTGCTGTTTGATTTGTTCCTGAATTTCAGCGGCTATGGCTTTTCCGTCAATGATGGTCATAAAAAGATCATAGAGAATACCGGAAAATGAATCAAGGGGGTCTTAACGAAAAATTAACAAAACTTTTATTGATAGTTTATATATTACAGAGTATAATAATTATGTATTAAGGTGAGAAATATGTCTATAAAGAAAATAAACAGTAATTTAGATCTTGGTCTTTCTATGAGCCGGGCGTCATATACCATTGAACAAACAAACAGAAGCGTTAAGGCAGAAACAGGTTCTGTTGCTATCAGGAATCTGCAATTCCCCCTGTCGCAGCTTGAGATGGAAATCTCGCTTTTTCAACTTAAAAAGGTTTCGAAAAAGTGTGAAAATCCTTTTGAGCGTTTGTTTCGTCCGCTGCTCAATCTTTTTGGAATCGTCACAAACTACCAGAAACTGATTAATGAAATTAATATATTGGAATGTAATGCGGAACTCACCGAAATGGAACACCTGAAGCAATTAGAAAAAGAAAGAACCGAGGCTTTAGACAATATTGAAGCGGCCTTGACTAAGATTTCAGAGCAATTTACTGCGGTTGAGAAAGAAATACAGAATTTAGATACCCGCGCTGCTCTTGCGATGTACCAAAAGCATCTAACGTCGATGGAAGGCCCGCTAGATACGCTTTTTTCAATCTACAGGGGAGATGCTCCGCAGCTTAAGCTTATCGAAGAACTTGCGGAAAGATATGACAATGTTTTAAATAGGTTATCGGAGATAACTCGCCCTAAATTACCGGGAGGCATCAGTAATGGCGGCAATACATGCTACCTCGCTTCCGCGATGCAGGCGATCAATAATGTTGCCGAATATAGGGATTTGTTTAAGAACACTCTGCAGCAAAGGGAAAGAGAATCCAAGGAATCTTTTGAAGAGAGATTGAGTATACAAGAAGCTGGATTTTCCATATTGCAAAAGATTGAACGCGGAAAAAAAGTCTCCGGAAAGGAAATCAATTCATTGAGACAGGCTTGCTATAATCATACAGAAGATGGCAAAAGAGTCATAGAAAGTCTCCGAGGACAAACCGACTCTATGGAAACCTTGGGGCGTCTGCTTTCAGTCCTCGATTACAAAGAACCTGAGATTCAGTTCATCTATGAAGATACAGTCGGTGAAAATGACTTCGAAATTGTCGATGACGGCAAAGAAAGAGATGCCAGCACATTGGAAGAAGTGAAAAGATATGCACAAAACGGCTCTTTCACATTGTCGGCTTATCAATATATGAATGCAGAAGTTTCTATGGACATCTTATTTAAGAACTTCTGGAAAGATGAAACTTTGGAAAACTATCTTTTGATGGAGCTTGATGAAGACAATAGCGAAGTCGTCTATAAGCGATACAAAACAGCGACAAGAAAAAAAAGTTTAAATCAGGATACTCTTCCAAAGGTGCTGCGGGTGACTGTTCAGCAGATGGGAGAGCAGCGGGCAAGGATTGCAAAGCCTGAAACCGTCTGCCTTTCGGATCGCACATACCGTTTGGCCGCTGTCATTGAACATAAGCCGGGACACTATGTCGCCCATGTAGTGAGGCCTGGCGGCATGATCACTGCAAACGATTCTCTTGTCCATTCCAGATCCAGTTCTTCCATTCCCGGATACGGGTACATCTACATCATGGATAAGCAGGTTGACCTCAGCTGAAATTTCGTGTATACCAAATGAAAGCATCTGAATAATTTGGAGGTTCCAGGATGAAAATACAGTATCTTTTGACCGCTTTCATTGCCCTTATCCCAGTATTGCTTTCTGCAGAGTTGACTCAGGCTGATTGCAGCGAAGATGTCCTTTTTCGATTTTTTCCTCAATCGTTTGTTTTACAGGTTTTGGAAAAACACAATGTGCCCAAGGAGCAGGCAGCAGACATTGCAGCGAACCTGGCAGATTCCGACCAACTCGTCGTTCAGCTTATCGAGCAGAAGGCTAAGCAAATGAATCCCAATCCACTGGAAGATGAAAACGCCCAGCAGGCTAGAGCCAAGCTTTTTCATGACGCCTTAACCGAGACATTCAATAATATTGTCAATAAATATGGAATCACCGATACAGGGGAAATATCGACGATGCTCGATGAAATCCAGAAACTAAGGATGGAGAGATTCGAAAAATGCCGAAACAAAGGGCTTGTGCCGAATATTCCCCAACACTAATTTTATTTGGCTGTATTTCTTTACTCTGCATCACTGCGGTTTCGGCGCAAGACTTTTGCGCCGATATGTTTGAATCCAACTTTTTTCCCCCTAAAATTATCAACAAAGTCCTGGACCAGTTCGAAGTTCCTCCTGAAAAATGGGCTGCAATCAATCGAGACTTAACTTTGCTGGCCGATAAAGTTGCAGACAGGGTCCACAGAAAAGCCGAACGTTTCACACCCAACCCTCTCAATGAACCTCAGCAGACTGTTGTAATCGGTAAATTATATAGGGAGGCGAGGATGGAGATCTTTCAGGAAATTATGAAGCAGCACGGGGTTGATGATAATCTGAAAATTCACGATATGTTTGATCAAATACAGTATGAAAAAGCTTCCGCAGTTTGGGAGTGTTATAGAAAGAGACAAGAGGATTGACATGTTGGAAGGTATCTTGATTCTTTGGTTTATTTTCACTGCTTGTGCAGTTGCCTTTGTGGCTTATGATTTATTCACAAATACACCTGCTTTAGGAGTGATGAAGGCCGGCTGGATTCTAGTGACTTTGTACACAGGGCCTGTGGGACTGTTTCTTTATCTGATTTCGTGCAGGCAGCCTTTGCCCGGCACACATGACGAATTCATCGCCCCTATGTGGAAGCAATCTCTGGGATCGGAGGTTCATTGCCTGGCAGGAGATGCCACAGGCATTATTATCGCGGCGATTGTACTTGGTTTCTATTCAATTGCGATGGCCCTTGAAGTCGCGATCGAATACATGGCCGGTTTTTTATTCGGACTGCTGATATTTCAGGCCCTTTTCATGAAAGGGATCATGGGGGGCAATTATATAAGTGCTGTTAAGAGCACATTTTATCCTGAATGGCTTTCGATGAACATGATTATGGCCGGCATGATCCCGGTTATGGTGATCTGGACAGCCATTGAGCCTCTGGCAGCTGATCCAGGCAGTCTCCATTTTTGGGGAAAGATGAGCCTGGCGACGTTGATTGGTGGGATTTTTGCCTATCCGATGAACTATTGGCTGGTCCTTAAAGGGTTAAAGCATGGCATGGTCACGGCTCCCCGGGAGGGAGGCGAGATGAAAATGGAACATGTCGAAAAGACAGCTACGCCTCAGGAAGTTTCGGTGATGATGTGGATTTCACTCGGTTTCTTAGGGGCGGGCTGTATCATCGCTCTCATCGGCTGGCTTGTCTTAAGCGGTTAAAGTAGTCCTTTCTTTTTTTCATTTCTCTTTCAAAGCCCCGCTGGGCAGGTTCGTAATAGGTTTCTCTTTCCATATCATCGGGAAAATAGTTTTGACCGGAAAACCCTTGGGGCAAGTCGTGGTCGTAGATATAATCTTTTCCGTAATTAAGCTCTTTCATCAGTTTTGTCGGAGCATTGAGTATGATTTTCGGGGGTTCCAGATGGGTAGTTTGGCAAGCGGTTTTGCGCGCGCTTTTATAGGCTGTGTAAATGGCGTTGCTTTTTGGCGCAAGAGCCATGTAGACAACAGCTTGAGCGAGCGCCAGTTCTCCTTCGGGGGATCCGAGCATTTGATAGGAGTCCCTTGCTGAAATGGCCAGTTTTAACGCCTCGGGGTCGGCAAGGCCGATATCTTCTGTCGCCATGCGGATGATGCGCCTGGCAATAAAGAGAGGATCCTCGCCCCCTTCGAGCATTCTGGCAAACCAATAGAGCGAGGCGTCGGGGTCTGAGCCGCGGACAGCTTTGTGCAGTGCGGACATCAGATTGTAATGCTGGTCTCCGGAGCGGTCGAAAAGGGCGGCTCGCTTGTGCAGCAGCTTTTCCAATTGTGCCTGGTCCAATTTTTCCGCGCCGGACGTTTGGAGATTTTCTATAAGGTTGAAAAGGTAGCGTCCATCTCCCTGGGAGTGGTCGATGAGCATTTTTTTGGCTTCATCGGTGAGGCTAAGAGATTCAATTCGTTCCAATAACTGTTTCAAAGCTAAAGAGGAGAGGGCATTCATCGTCAAAACTCTGACCCTGGAGAGGAGGGCGTTATTGAGATAAAAAGATGGGTTTTCGGTTGTCGCGCCGATTAGGTGTATCGTTCCGTTTTCGATAAAAGGGAGGAAGGCGTCTTGCTGGGCTTTATTGAATCGGTGGATTTCATCGACAAAGAGAAAGATTCCCTGATTGAAAAGGGGTTGCGACTGCTGCTCATGGATAATTTTTTTGATATCGGCGATTCCGCTAAAGACAGCGCTCATTTTTGCAAACCGCATCGAAAAGGCCTGGGCATAGAGAGAGGCAAGAGAGGTTTTGCCGCATCCGGGAGGTCCCCAGAGAATTAGGGAAACGGGTTTTCCCGAGGCGATGCTCCGTTTGATAAGCCCTTGAGGATTTAAGAGATCGTCCTGTCCGACAATGTCGCCTAGCGACTTTGGCCTCATCTGTTCTGCAAGAGGAATATTCATTTGTTAATCCATAAAATAGTCTCGTTTGGGGCCCCTGGGCAAAAAAATGGGAATCAGGCCGAAGACCGCTAAGCCGTAAACAGCGTCAAGGAGGGGGAAAACCAACAAATCGGTGAGCAGCCATTCCTTGGTGAGCGGGAGTCCTTTTTCAAACAGGGCATAGAGAGGGAGCAAGAAGATTGTGGAGATCAATGCAAATATAAAGGTCATGATCGGAATTGTCGACAAGCTGTCTTCAAAAAAGTTGTTTTTTTGAGAATAAAGGACCGTAGTTGTCAGGCAATAATTGAAAGCATGAAGTCCCAGATGGCGCTGACCCGAGAGCAAATCTATAGTGACTCCACTGAGCAGCGACAGCCACAGGCAAGTGGAAAAAGGTTTTTTATAGTAGGTAATGATGATAAAAGGGGCGAAAAATGTCAGTTTCCACGATGGGAACCACGCCGGAAGGATAACAGCTGAAGCAAATGCCGCAAGAAAAGCCAGGAAAAGTCTGAAATTGAGATATCTAGTGCCTAATTGCATAAATAAGCTGCCTTATTTATGCAATTAGGCACTAGTACGCACCGCGAGTGGACAACATAGCGGGAACAGTCCTCAGGATTAAGGACAAGTCCCATAAAAAGGATTGATAACGAATGTAGTGCATGTCCAGACGAATGCGTTTGCAGAAATTTGTCTCGCTTCTCCCGGAAACTTGCCAGGGGCCGGTCAGTCCCGGCCGGATCGTCAGAAACCGCGCCGCATAGGGGCCCAGCTTTTTTTTCAGCTCTTCTTCAGTGACCGGACGGGGCCCGACAACACTCAGATCTCCAATGAGGACATTCCAAAACTGGGGAAATTCGTCCAATGAGGTTTTGCGCAAAAAAGAGCCTATAGGAGTGATTCTCGGGTCTTTTTTAAGTTTGTAATGCGTCTGCCATTCCTTGCGTAGCTGGGGATCGGAATCCAGTAGCTCTCTTAGTCTTGTTTCCGCGTCTGGATGCATTGTCCTGAATTTGTAGCACAAAAAACGGCGGCCTCCTCTTCCGATTCGTTCATGCCTGAAAAAGACCGGTCCTTTTGAGGTGATTTTGACCGCAAGGGCCAAAAGCAGATAAATCGGCAGTCCTAATGTCAAAACCAGCGTGCTGAAACATATATCGAAAATGCGCTTAATTGGAATGTGGCGAATGGGGTTGTTCACAATATTGGGAAGGGGAATAACGTTTGCTTGATTCATAAGTTCCTGGCCTTGCAATATATGTCTTCCCAGAATAGAGCGGAGTATGATTTTTGGCAAGTTTATTCCGGGTTTAGCTCAAGTTCGGAGTCCGATCCGCTATCGTCTAATAATTCATATGTGTCTTGTTCCGGAGGAGGCTTTGGAGTAAAAAATTGATCGTGCAAGTGGGGGATATTTTTTAAATTTTCGAGAAAATTCCAAAGGTCTTTTCTTGTCAGAAAACCATCCTCTGTTTTTTCTAAATATCTGAGCGAATAGAAGACCCCTTGCGCAATTAAGCTGACCGCAATAGCTACTACTACCGGAACAGAGGCAATCGTACTCAGCCACCACGCGGCTGCAATACTTCCTGTCAGGTTGATAACCATTTTCCCGATTTCTTGATATTTAGGGTACTTTTGAAGGCAGGGGGCGGCAAGGCGCTGTAGAGAATACCCCGCCGCAACTGATGCTTCTCCGATAATTAAACCAGGAAAGAAGCCGGATATTGGAACAGTCATATTTTCCTCCTTTTTAAATTTCTCAATAACAACAGTTTATTGTATACGTTGTATTTGTCAACATTTCAAAAAAAGGTTATGAAATATAAAATAGAGGAAATACCACAGGAGGTGGGTATGTTGCAGCCAGTGGCGCCATCCGAGTTTGGAACCTGGATCCAGCTGAAAAATATCAAAACATTCGATACAAAAGTTAAAAGCGTTGCCTGCGATCAAATTGTTTCCGAACATATCGAGACAGAAGAAGGGGATTTCTGTGATAAGCAACTTGAACTTTACCGCCTGGAGCAGCTGCGGGCTCTGGACAACAGTATTTACTCTTATGCTCTTTCTACGTTTGAATATGCGGTTTGGCCCGTCAAGATAATGAGCGATGTTCTCTATGCCTGCTGCGGTGTAATCGGCCAGGGAGTTAAAATATGCGTTGATCTGAGCACCCCTCGGGGGACAACAGGAAGAGTGCTTTCAACAGCGGGATGGTTTCTTGGATTTTATTTCAGCTTGACATCGTCAAGTCTTGTCTGCGGTGCCTTAATTGCTATGACAATGAAAAAACTTTGCATCTATCGAGGGGATGGTTATTGGACGGAAAAAATTGCATTGGCCGGCGCTCCCGTCCTTTTTGGAATCCCTTTGCAGGTCATATTCGTGAATGCCTGCGCGGAAGCGGGCGGCTATGCCCTAGTGATTATTCATAATTGTATTTACAAGCTTGTAGCCGACAATCCTGAGGAAAAGAAACTGATCGAACAATGGAAGGAAGTTCAATTGAAAATTAAAGACGAAAAGGGCGAACAAACCGAGCTTATCAAAGATGAACTTGAAGAAGAGATTTGGGACATTAACTCGAATGAAAATGCTCTGATATTATAATTTCAAGCAGGGCGGTGTCTCTGTCAAGTTCGTTTAAGCAGTCTCTGCAATTATTCAGATGATTTTCTAATTCCCGCTCCGCCTTATCCAGACCGAGAAGAGAGGGGTATGTCGTTTTGTGATTTTTTTGATCCGAACTGATGTCCGACCCCCTTTTTTCTTTGCAGGCTGTTACGTCCAGGATGTCGTCGAGAATCTGGAAAGCAATTCCGAGTTCGGAGCCGAATTTTCTTAGCAGCAGGCGCTCTTTTACCGTTGCATGGGCAACAATCGCTCCAAATTCAGCGGCGGCGGTGAAGAGGGCTCCTGTTTTCAGGCGGTGGAGGGAGCGGAGCTCCTCGAGGTCAGCGGCTTCATTTTCCAGTTGAATATCCATGACCTGACCGCCTGCCATACCTTCGCCTCCTGCGGCTTTTGACAGCAGGCAGATCAGCTCGATTTTTTGGTCCGGAGTCAGCCGCTGGTCCCGGCTGATCAATTCAAAGGGAAATGTGAGGAGATAGTCGCCGGTAAGAACGGCGTGCCCTTCGTTGTAAACTTTATGCAATGCCGGCTTGCCGCGGCGAAAATTGTCGTCGTCCATACAGGGGAGGTCGTCGTGAATCATCGAATAGGTATGGATCATCTCAATTGCAGAAGCGGGAAGGAGGGCGATCTCGACATCCCCTCCTAAAACATTAGCCGCAGAAAGGGTCAGAAGGGGGCGGAGCCTCTTTCCGCCGTTAAGCAGTGAATAGCGGGCAGCCTGGAATAAGTGGTTGTAGGGGACTGACTGTTCAACAACGAGCTTTTCGAGCTTTTCCTCGATTTTCTTAAGAAAATCCTTAATTTTGCGTCTGCAAAGCAAAGAACGGCCGGCGGCCGACGCAGAAGTAATCGAATCCTCTTTTTGCCATTTGTTTTGGATCGTACTGGTTTCGTCCATCAAAAAAAGCTGTGCCTCTCATTTGTTTTAACAAAGTGTTGAAATCTAACAGTCGGAATTGCTTCCATTCTGTCACAAGCGCGATGGCGTCGGCCCCTTTGGCAGCGTCCATTTCATTTTCGCACCAAGTGATGTTTTGATGATCGGGAATCACCTTCTGGGCATTTTCCGAAGCAATCGGGTCGTAGAGTCTCAGAAGGGCTCCTTCTGCAAGAAGCTGTCTAATGAGGATAAGCGAGGGGGCGTGCCTCATGTCATCGGTTTCCGGCTTAAAGGCAAGGCCCAAAACGGCAATGGTTTTTCCTTCAATCTGTCTAAAGTAGGAGATAATTTTTGCTCCCAAAAACTGCCTTTGCCTGTCATTGACTTCTTCAACAGCATTCAAAAGGGGGGTGTCATACATCAGGTTTTCAGCCTGCCTCTTCAACGCTCTCAAATCTTTGGGAAGGCAGGAGCCTCCATAGCCAAGTCCCGGGTAGAGATAGTTGTAGCCGATTCTGGAATCGGAGCCTATCCCTATGCGCACTTGACTGATATCGGCGCCATTGAGTTCGCAAAGGCCCGAGAGTTCATTCATAAACGATATTCTGGCGGCAAGCATGGCATTGGCGGCGTATTTTGTCATCTCGGCGGAAGCGGGATCCATGAAGTGGATGCGCTGCCGGCTGAGCATAAAAGGAGAGTAAATGTCTTTCATGATGGCTGCCGCTTCTTTGGATTCGGTTCCGATTATGATCCTGTCGGGTTTCATAAAATCTTGAATAGCGTTGCCTTCTTTAAGAAATTCGGGATTGGACACGACATCGTAGCAAAGCTCAATACCGCGTTCTTCGAGAACCTGGTCGACAAGAGAGCCAATCTCTTGGACCGTACCGACAGGCGAGGTGGACTTGTTCACAAAAATCAGAGTGTCTGTCATCCTTTCGGCAATACTTCGGACGGCGCTTTTCAAAGAGTCGAGATCGGCCGCTCCTGCTGCTCCGCAAGGAGTGTCGACGGCGAGAAAGCAAACTTTAGTTTTCGGGACGGCATTGTCGTAACTTGTCGTGAAATCCAGTCTTCCGCATTTGGTGTTTCTTCGGATCATCTCCTCAAGTCCGGGTTCATATAGAGGGATGCGCCCTTTCTTAAGTTCTTTTATTTTTTCGGCATTGATATCGAGGCAGACGACGGAGTGGCCCATTTCAGCGAAACAGGCTCCCGACACAAGACCGACATATCCGCTGCCGACAATTAACAATTCCATAACTTCATAGGATACAATAAAATTGAAAAAGAGGGAATTGCAAAACTTGAGACCGCCCAAAAATGATTTATTTTAATTCAGATAACGTGTATCATAATTGATACATATTTTTTTAAAGGAAGGTAGGCTTATGGAGCCATTGTGGAAAACGGTGTGCCGATCCACGGAAAAGTTGATTGATGTTCCGGGCAGCCAGCCGAAGCAAAAAATTTTAGAAGATGTCAAAAAATGTCGAGCAGCTAATAACCCGGATGCCGAAGAGAGGCTTCAGGGGATCCTCGCTGCTGTGATTTTACGCAGCAAAGCTCAGGACGCCCATTTGAATGAAGTTGATGATAACGATTTGTATTCAAGGGTCTGCTCATCTGCGAAGGATCAAGAAGCTCGGATAGAACAACTTGCTTTCGCGATTGAGGGTTTGGCAGACGATCTCATTATTTCCTCAAAATTATCCCAGATCAAGCAGCAACTGGCAGAGCATACAAACAAAGAAACATGTCCTGTCCCTAAACAATTGGAAGGGATGGAAGGGGTCAGCGTTGCTAAGAGGCGTGAAAAGCTCCTTGAACTTTTTAGAAAAAATGCCTCAGCTACAATTATGAACAACAATGTTTTCAAACTTGCTCAAAAGATCGTTCCCGATCAGGATAGGCTTCTCAGTCAGACCGAAGCCAGGATCAAGTCTATGGGACCGAAATTTGAGCAGCTTGTGAAGCAGATTGAAGCGGCGTTGTCAAAAGACCGCCCGATTGGCAAAGGGGGGATTGCGGCCGCCCTTGCAACTCAGGGAGTTCAAATCCCGGAAGATTTGCAAAACGGTTTGCAAAAATATATTTTTTATTTGGAATGCATGCAGATTGACAACGAAAGACATGCAGAAAATGCGAAAAAACGTTTGTCTGACTACGTACACTTTGTAAAAGCCGATGAAGCTTGGCAAAAAGGAGGAGCATGGCCGAATTACTCTGTTCCATTCCAGCCTTGGGCAAAGAGACGGCCGGTCCCCCCTAAAGATGTGTCGGATGTGGAAAAAGTGATCCAAAGCAGAAAAGGAGAACTTGATCAGATAAAGCTTGCTATTGAACTTTGCATTAACTACTGGGAAGACGCCTATAATTTCTGCTGCAATCTTCAAAGCCGTCCAATGCTCAAGGAAATTGGGGAAAGGATGGAAAAAGAGCTTTGGCTTGCTGAACAGAAGTCTGCTCTCATTATGGGCTCTGATGAACCAATCAATTCGATCCGGCTTCCCCAACCCAAAGAAGTGCAGGCGGCAAGAGGTTAAAAATACCCTCTATAAAGCGTTGGTTTCCTTCGTAAAATATTGGGCAAGATCAGGGTGGGCGTTTTCGAGATAATCAATGATTGTGGGAAAAAATCCACCCCTTGCTACCACCTGAATCAGGTTACTGGGGGAGACCATCTAAATCTCATAGGACTGTTATCAAGGCCCATCTTAAGGATACCTGCAAAGTAAAAAGAAGAAGAAGCAACGAAGATTCACGCACTAACCGATAGGCCCCGTCGATTGTAAATAATGTGCACGATAGTGCACAAGTCGAAGTCCTTTTAGAGGGGCATTGCCTAGATTTATCAAAAAATTTTAATATCTCGGTTTTTGTCCGCCGAGATTGAAATAGAAGGTGATTCGATTTTCCCCTTCTCTTTTCTGGTAGCTGATGCGGGCGTTCCATGAGGCGCGCAGGTAGAAAATCAGGTCGGTTTCGTATTCAAGGTAGCTGGGTTCGTTTAGTCTGTTCCATCCGTAACGGATCATAAAGTTGGCCGCCCAGTTAGGGTCTACGCGGGCGTAAAGATGTGCCAAAACGGTATTTCGCCGGTCCGAGACAAGTGAATCCCTGAGCTGTTGCTCGGACCTGAAAAAGTCGAGAATAAAGTTGTTGTACTGGACTTTGCGCCACCAAAAGGAGCTTCTTTGGCGGTATTCGCAGCTGAAGGCGACATATTCATTCACTGTGGCCTCGATCCGGTAATTCAAAAAATTGATCGCGTTTCGTTCGTTGTCCCAGGCGGTTGTGAAAACATGTTTGAGATAGAAGCTTTGCTGCCAGTCGACGTCTAGATAGACTTTGGGAATGCTGTCGAATATGGTGTTGGTATTTTGGAAGGCGTAAGCATACAAATCCAAAGAAAGATAAGGAGATATGACATTGCCGGTTGGCTTGATGTAAATGAGATTCCTTAAACCAAACCTAAGGGAATTTAAGTTGAACCAGCCGTCGGAGATATCGAAGATATAGTGCTGGTCGGGGTTGATAGTGGGGTTTGTGAGATATTGATAGAGGATGTAGGGTTCGGCAACATGTTTGAGGCAGCTGTAGATGCGGTAAAAGTTTGTTTTAGCTTCTCCTCCGAGGCTGAGAAGAGAGAGCCACCTCACATCCTGCTGCGGACTGCTTCCGTAGAGTATGGCAATCGCTTCTGCCTGGGGGGTGATGTAGAGCTTATTTAAAGCAAAGGGGCGGTAGAGGCGATGGAAAAACTGGCATCTCCAGGCATGAAAGTCAGTTACGTCTTCTTCATCGTTTGCGTATTTAAAATCGAAATATCCCATTTTAAACTTATTGTCGGTGAGAATTCCTGTGCGGCAGATCGTAAAGGGATGAAAAATTGTTTCAATCGAAGGGAGCTCTTGTTTGATCGTTTGAAATTCATTGATCCGGACCCGTGTGAAAAAATTGCCCACAACGTACTGTCCTTCCTGGCGGCGGAAGTTGAGCTGCGTTCTTTGCGCCGCATCTATCCGAAGGCCGTTGTCTTCATAATCCGTGGGCATTTCTTTATCGCTTAAATAATCATAGGAAAGATCAATGCTGGTCTGGCCGCGGTCCCACTCGTTATGGTAGATTCCTTCGAGCCGATAGCGGGTCTTTTGAGAAGGGTCGTCGATTGAAGAGTCGTTTGCGATGTAGCTGATAGAGTGGAACCAGTGGTCTTTGACAGGAGAGGTATAGTGGGTTTCGATGCCGCCTCCCGGGCCTCTTTGAACGCGGTAATCGAATCGTAAAAATGTGGAGAAATCATTCCAGTCGATGATCTCGTATTTCATGCCGAAACGAAGTCCCTGCTTGCCTCCCCAGCGCACTCTGTAGCGAAGGGGGGAGTCGAAAATCCAGTCGAGATCGACTTTAAGTTTTGGCAGCCAAAACAGCGGCCATCTGAAGAAATGAAACTCGACACCCCAGGCGGTCATGATGCGGTGGCAGGTAATGATGTTGTCGCTATAGCGAATCTCCCAGTCCGGGTCGTCGCTCTCTGATGTCGTGACATAACCATCGACAATATGAATTTTTTCTTCTCCTATGAGATAGATTTCCCTGCCCCCGAAGTACCACGGCTCGATGGCGCAGCGTCCGTTAGTGATCACCCCCTGCTTACTAGCAAAGTCGTATTCAATTTTGTCTCCGACGAAAATATACTGGCCGAACGAGACGATGATGCACCCCTCGGCAATCACCAAGGCCTGCGGTCCAAACCGGATTTTTTTCGCCTGGATTCTGATTTTCGGGGCTTTAACGACGCCCCCTTCCTCGGTAGAGAGGACGCCGCCTGCATAGGTAGGGTTTTTTAAATCGACGGTAATTCCCTCTTCGACAAGACCCTGAAGCAGGTCCTCCTTGAGCCCTCCGTGTAAGGCTCCAAGAAGGAAGACGAAAATGAGGGCCCAAAAGCTTTTGATCACTGCAGGGCCCTCATGAGAAGGCCTGCTAGGGCATAGCGGTTTTTTTTGTTCCCTTTTTCCATGGCTTCTAAGAGCATCATCACATCTTTTTCGCCCTGAGACTTCGTGAGCGCTTCCATTGACTCGACATAAAGCATGGACGATTCATTTGGAGTGAGTTGGTAGGAGGGCTCATCGAGCCTCATTTCAAGGGGGATCATAGGTCTGAAATTGATCATTTCGATATGGCATTTGGCTCTGACCCAATCTCTTAAATTTTGTTCATAGAGTCCCGGTTCATTAAGGCGGAACAAGGCCAGATTGCAGTAGTTCCTCACCAGAGGGGCGCCGACCTTTTGTTGATAATTTTTGAGAATTTGAATCGCTTCTTTGGAATGAATATTTTCGAGTAGGCGGACCAGAAGAGGGATCAGGTCGTTTTGCTGGGAATCGAGGAGGGCCTCGGCAAGCTGCAGAAAATCTTTTTCTTCAAGCGTCATGGAATCTTGAAGGATTTTAGAACGGATCGACTTGGATAGTTCGCTGGCGATCCCAGCCTGGTTTTCATCTAATGTCGCCAGCGGGACGTACTTCAAAAATATCTGCGCGCGAGATGGCGAGTAGGCTTTAACGATGAGATCATTCGAGCGGTTCATGAGAATATCCTTCAAGGCCGGCAGGCATCGCCTGTCCCTTAAACAAAGGAGGGAATATACGGCATTGAGCCTAATCTCTTTTTTTGGCGAGAATGTCAGGTTGTAGAGAAGATTTTTGGATTCTTTGATATCTTTGAGCAGGTGGACAGCAAAAGGGAAATTGGCTTCCGAAGCCTCAAAAAGTATTTTTCTGTATTCCTTGCGGCCGAGTTGATAGAGGGCATGAGCTGCGGCGACAGCCACGTGGGGAGACGACGATAGAGCCAACTGTTCGAGGCGGGGCGCTGATTTTTCATCCTTGAAAAAACCGAGTGCAGAAGCGCATGCCTCTTGTTGCAAGACGTTCGTTTGTTTTGATAGGCGGCGTATTTGGAGGAGAAAATCATCGCGGCCTTGTTCCCTGGCGGTTAAAATTGTTTCGACTCTGACCTTTTGATCGGGGTCATTCATCAGCTGTCTTAAGATAGTGTTGGCCCGAGGGGTCCCTATGCAGGCAAAGATCGCCGGGAAGACCACTTTCACAGATGCCGGAAATTTAGCCATCATCGCCTCTGTCTGCGATAGGGCGTGGGGATGTTTTTTCTTCGCCAGGCAAAATGCCGCTTCAAGCTGAATGATGGGGTTTGGGGTTTTAAACAGGAGCTTGATTGTTTCGTCGGCTCTGTCGCTTTGATATTGGGATAAAAAGTTCAGGCAGACTATTTGGAGCTGGGGGTTATCCGATAGGAGCCCTGATTCTAAAATTGAAACTGCGTGTTCATTGATACAAACGCCGGCCCCGAAATAAGAGAGCATCTTAATTTCGGGATCATCCGAGCGGCAGCCTTGTTCCAAAATGATTAACGAGAGTTGGTTGAGCAGTTCAAAGTCCTGTTCACCAGTCATCTGGGTGTAACTGCGATAGAGTTCGATTGCCTCGGACACCCCCCCCAAATGAGCTTTGTAAAGGATTTGGTTTTTGAGCTTCGCCGTTTCCGGATCAATCGTAAAAGACGATAGCGAATGGATAAAAACACTCAAAAACAAGCCGATGATTAAGCGATAAAGTCCCATAAGTCTATCCCGACCTTTAATAATAGAGCTCTTAATGTGTTTATAGGAAGCCCCATAACATTGTAAAAGCATTCCCTGATTTCACGCACAATGATCTTCCTTTCCGTTGGATGGCGTATGTATCCGGCGGCTTTGTCGATAGAGTGGCGCCGTTTCTGATAAGATTTGATTTGGCCGGGTTCCAACTGATTGAGGCAGACTTTTGCCATTTCTAAAATGACGAGTGTGTCCGCCGTTATGACAATTTCTTCGTCCCCGAGTTTTGATAAAACGGCTTTTACCCTCGGCTAGTCTGCAAACATATACGCCAGGACGATTCGGGTAGGGGATCGACGCTTCATCGAAAAAAGATGGCTGTTGGACAAAAGGGGGGGTAAAGTAACCTAGCCCGCATTTCTCACACTTTCTCGGACGAATTGGGCAGGATATTGCTTTTCTTCGCGATGATTGGGAACCTAAAATGACAGGCCCCGGGACGGATGATGATTCATTTTGCATGCTAACTAATGAAAACTTGTGGGAAAACGTATAGTTTTAAGTCTTTTTCGCTTATCGTCGGACAATGATGAATGAGTTGTTTTTTGAATTTTCCTTCAATATCCCGCAATTGGAATGTCGTCAGGCACCGCTCTTCGATGTACCTGCCTACATATTCTTTGTCTTTATAGGGAATGGTTTCCAGTCCGTTTTCCTGGCTTTGCCAGGCAATTTGCGCGAGCCGCCACTCGTCGCTAGCAAAAAACTCGCGCTTGAGTTCGTTATTAATTAAAAATCCGGCAAACAGTTTGACTGTGACCCGATTATCAAGAGACGCCTTCATAATCGGCAAGGGTATCACAGTGGGGATTTCTTACGCGACCCTTTCTTCGATAATCGGAACGAAACCCTCAGGCATCAGATGCTGAAGGTAGACAAGCTTTCCTTCATACTCGATCTCTTCATCCGACAGATTACGATGGCTGTGACAAAACGTTCTAAATCCTCTTTTTGCGTCGGATAGAATCGGATCTCTGGCGGACATTCTTTATAATACAGGAGCATGTGCTTATAGATAAGCGCCAGCATATTCAGGTCATAAAGGTATTCGTCATTGATCCTTCCATGAGTGATTTGCATTAGGATAATTGAGATTTTTTTAAGGATATCCGATTCCGGCCAAAGAAAGGCGACCACTTCCTCTCGTTCAATGCCCTCAAATCTGATTGGGGTATAGGTTTCAGGCTTTTCCGCGGGTAAAAGATGCAGGAAATGAAGCTTGTAATAAACAGAATAAATAAAGAGTTTCACAGCAAAGTTAAAGTAGGGGATTTCAAAGTTGCGGTTAGCTTTGAATGTCCCTTCCGGCAGTGTCCCCCGGTGTATTGATTGCTGTTTTAATTTCGAAGAAGCCGTCTATCCATTTCCAGATGGTTTCTAGAGGCGGGCCGAATTTCACATGAAGGACAGGTCTTAGTTTTTGTTTGAGATCTGCTCCCGGGTGGTTGGGATCCAGATCGAATAGTGTTTCGAATGCCGTCACCAGGAAAAGAAAATCTTCCGGCTCATAAATTTTTTCCTTAAAGCGAACTCCCGATCCCAAAAGGTTTTCGAATTTTTCGTAAAAACAGTGTAAAAAATAGCGGATCGAACGAATGATCCTTCTGCTCTGATTTGGATCTTCTCCAGGCGATTGCCTTTCGGCAGGAAGATAGCTGCGGCTTAGAAGCTGCCCTAAAGCATCGCTCATTAAGTAGTCGGAAATAGTTACACTGACAATTTGCGATTGATTGACATTTAGTGCTTTTAGCAAATTTATTGACTCTGGATTAGAGGTTTCCCTCTTTATTGCAGGGACAAACTTTGTCATGGCGTCGAATTGAGGGGGCCGGTCATTGTGATAAAGCGGTTGATAAGTTGCCGCAAAGTAAAGTAGATAAAGCGCATCCACAAGAAGTTCTGGTATTTCATCTTCGTTAATTCCGGGATGGACGCATATGCAGGTGCCGTGGTTGATTTCCGGCTTCAGGTGAAAGTAAGCTTTCATTTCTTCTTGTTCGGAATGGCCAATGAAATCGTCGGATACAGCTGAGGGGTAAAAACGGATAGGTCCCATTCCAATCGGTTTTTTGCTTTGCAAACTCAGGTAGGGGAGGCAGGCATACATTTTATAAGGTTTCTTTACATTTTCTTTCATTTAAGACCTCCGAGCAGTTTTGTTAATTTATTATGCAAGTTTAATGCCAAACTAAATAAACAAAATAAACGAGATTAGAAATCACTTAAAAGCGTCTAAAACGTCAAAATTTGGCAGTTTGAGACTTGTAAAAAAGAATTTTTTTTTCAAAAACGGTTTTTTGCAACCTTCTGATTTGTAGTGATGTGCGAAATGAACCTGAAAAAATTTTGTTTTTTTTTAAAAAACTTGTGGATGATTTATCTCTGAACCCTTATTTAGAAAGGGTAAAACCCCTTTCAACATAATGTCAAAGGGATGCAAAAAACACTTGAACCAAAAGGAAAAGTAAAGAGCTTAAAGAACTCTTGATCAGTTCCAACTAAAAAACATAGGAGTTATGTTATGAAAAAGGCACTAGCATTTTTATCTTCATTAGCAGCTTTAGGCGCAGTATCGGTTATGTTAACCGGATGCGGTTGTTGCGACAATAGTTGCGATCCTTGTTGTCCTCCAAGGTGCTGTCCGCAGCCATGTGACAAGCCATGCCCTCCATGCCCTCAGCCATGCTGCCCCAACCACGCTGCCCTGAGCCATGCGAGCCTCAGTGCTGCGCCAAGACCTTGCTGCTAAGCTAATTAAGGTTAACGGTGTGATAATTTAGGTTGCACGACTAGTCGGCAGGGTGTTTTGACTCTGCCGGCACTAATAAGTAGAGAAGTTCGAGAAGGAGACAGTATGAAAAAAAACCAGGCAAAGACTGCAGTGACAGTTTTGTCGCTGGCGATAGCTGCCCTTCTTATGACAGGTTGCGGTTCCCGACTTGACAACTGCTATAGGCCTTGCAGCAACTCAAGCTGCAATTCGCCATGCTGCCAGCCTCCGGTCAATTGCTGTCCGAGGCCATGCAATCCATGCGCGACATGCAACAGCTGCTGCGGACCATGCTGCTGTCCACAACCGAGATACTGCGGATATCAACCATTTGACTATTGTACGCAGGGATGGTATTTATATTTTGACCCTAATTGACATAACCTGGGTGGGGAGGTTCTAATATGGAGGCCGATTCCTTAAGGAGAAGGCATAACTGATTGCCGCTTTCTCTCATTGCTTTTTGAAAAAAGATTAAAAAGAGATTAGATAAGGTGACAATCTAGCAGAGTATGCAGAAAGTCATAAGATTTTGTTAAGTAGAAGTGTTAAACCTAAAGGAGACACTAAATGAAGAAACATCTGGGACTACTAACCTCGTTGATTGCGGTACTCGCCACAGCACTCTGCTTTGCTGGGTGTTCCAATTATCGAGGCGCTGATGCATGCTGTCCCGACGTTTGCGTCCAAGACAGCTGCAATCCACGTCCGTGTCCTCAGCCATGTGAGCCATGCCAAGAGCCTTGCGCATATGGCAGCACAGGACAAATATCATGTGATGGAGTGATCGTCACTGCCACACAGCCAAAGCTTTGTATCTTAGGAGACAACTACGCTTTGGATGTCTGTATTAAAGCGTGCATCGATGTATGCCACGTTGAAGTTAACGCTATGCTTCCCGAAGGCGTATCGCTGGTTCGCAGCGAACCCCCGGGAGTGAAAGAGTCCGACGGTCTGTTGACATGGACCTTTGATCGCATGATGAAAGGGGACTGCCATTCCAGCCGAGTCATTTTGCGTGCCGATGTCGAAGGCAATCTTTGCGTGTGCTTTTGCGTAACTGCGATACCTGTTCAGTTCTGTTCAGTACTTTGCGCGAAGCCTGATACTCGAGTGCAGCAAGTGCGGTCCCGAAGAAGTGGCTCCCTGCGATCCCGTGCACTATACAATCACCGTCACCAACACAGGATCTTGTCCTGCTGAAGATGTCGTTGTGGTTGACAATGTGCCGGACGGACTTGAGCACAGCAGCGGACAAAGAAGGCTTACATGGGAGCTTGGAACCATCTGCCCATGCGAGTCTAAGTGCATCAATGTTTGCTTCACAGCAACTAAGCGTGGACAAGTGTGCAATACAATCAACGTAACGTCTTGTAATGCCCACCCGACAAGCTGCCAGTTCTGCACTAACGTTGTTCTTTGCCAGTCCGAGATTGAAAAAACCGGGCCGAAAGAGCGAAAAATCGGCGAAAGCGCTGATTACAACATCACAGTCACTAACACTGGAGACAAGATCCTTCACAGGTGTTGTTGTCTGCGACCAGGCGCCATCGGCAACTTCAATTGTTGAAGCTCCCGGAGCGGTTGTCAACGGCAACCAGGCAGTTTGGAGATTTGATGAGTTGAAGCCCGGCGAAAAGCAAAATCTCAGCATCACGTTGACAACATGTACTCCAGGTTACTTTGTGAACCATGTTTATGTGGACAACTGTCAGAGATGCCGCGATTGCGCCGAGTGGGGAACACGCTGGAGAGGAACTCCTGCGCTTAACGGATGCTTTGCAGATACAAAAGATCCGATTTGCGTTGGCGACTTCAACAGCTATACTCTGAATGTCACTAACCAGGGTTCTGAAGAAGACACCAACCTTCGCGTTGTTCTGCGCTTCCCAGTCAGAGCTTGTGCCTGTGACAACACACGGAGATTCTCCGGCGACAATTTCTGGACAAACAGTGACTTTCGATCCGATCCCGATTGCTGGATCTAGAGAGACATTCCAGTTCAGAGTCGATGCTCAAGCGAAAGAGAGAGGAGACGCTCGAATCAAGGCTGAAATCAGCTCTGATACGATCAGAACTCCGATCACTCTCGAAGAGAGCACGATCATCAACTAAGGCAGCCTAGAAAGTTGTCTAAAAAAAAGCGGCCATTCCGGCCGCTTTTTTAATAACCCCCGGATTTTTATGAAATTTTTTCTATTTATCACCCTTTCCTTGATATTTTTTTACGAAGTCGAATTTGTCGATTCGATAAAAAACAATATCGAAACTTTATCTTATGAAAATCAATACGTTTTTATCGACCTAGGCATATCTGATGAGGAATTTAATTTGATTGACCGGCTTGAAATAAAAAAAAATAGCCGATTCGATCAATTCGGCCTTCTCGAAGACTTGTCTGAGAACCTGGAGGCATTTTTGTCAAATTCTTGTGAAAAAGACATCGAAGTCATTCAATCTGCTTGCAGCGTCATCGATAGAATCTGCAGCAAGATGATAGAGGCGTGTGGTTTGGAATCGGGATGGGTTTGCGTCAAGACATACATTCCTAATCATGAATTCGATATTTCCCGCTGGCATAGGGATGGAGCATTTTATCATATGTGTTCCCATATGAATGTCAAACTTGCCGCAACGCTGATTGGCAATTCAACGCTTTTTTTGCAAGTTTCCGATGATATGAGGCAGGAGTTTTTCAATCATGAAAATGATCGGAAATACCTGGCTGGGATGTTGGATGAATATCAGGCTGAAGCAGCTCCAGAGGGTTTTGGGACTCTTTATTTCACACGCGACCCTTTTCTTGGGGCCATTCATACGGAGCCTAAAGCCGAGTCAAGCCGTCTGTTTCTTTCCATAGTTCCGGCAACATCCGAAGAAATGCAATTGTTTCATCCTCAGGTTAACTTGACGGAACGGTAAAAATAAATGTTTGCGGCAGAGGAGGGATAGCTGGACTGGGAGATTGCGCGGTATAATCCAATACCTTGGTATCAAACAAGATCTATGTTTGCCCCCGCATTTCCTGAAGCAAATTCAAAATCGAATTCAAAAAGTTATTCAGAGTCAAGCACGAAGCTTGCCCGTCCAGGCAAGTTTGGTGCGGAGGGTATTGAAGTAGTCATGACGTTTTAGGGCGACCAGGCGGAATTTCCGTTTTGAAAAACGGACTGTGAACACTTCTCCTGTCGTCATGGTATGGCAGGACATGCCGTCATTGGAGATTTCGACAGGTCCCAGTTCGCTTAAGTACTGGATTTGCAGGTCTTCTTCGGGGCAAATGACAATGGGGCGGTTGGATATCGTATGCGGACTTATAGGAGTGATGCAAACTGCAGTGATGCCGGGCTCAATGATCGGGCCGCCTGCGGCAAGAGAATAGGCTGTCGAGCCGCATGGGGTTGCGATGATAATGCCGTCGGCAGAAAATGTATTGAGATAGTAGCCGTCAACATGAAGCGCCAGGTCAACAAGGCTGGGGTTTCGAGCCCGATGCAATACCATATCGTTGACGGCAAAAAATTTGCCCCCTTTCAACGTCTCGCCTTCAATCATCAAACGTTCTAATATATTGCACTCGCCGTTGATGAGATCCTGAAGGCTGGGATAGATTTCCGGAACAGGGACATCTGCCAAAAATCCTAAGCTACCCATATTGATTCCTAAAATAGGAGCTGTTAATTCGGGATGCTTGTGAAGAACGCGCAAAATCGTGCCATCTCCCCCCAGTGTGATGATGTAGTCGATCTTTGCAGGTTCGACAGTCGATAGCTTGTCGGCTCCAAGATGGTCTGCCTCTTCGTCTTCGACAACAACTTCAACCCCTTCTTTTATTAAATATTCCCTGATGCCGATGGCAATGCTTTTCGTTTGCCTTTTTAATATATTCGGGAACATTGCAATGATCATGGCGTCACCTCATTTTAGACATCTCAAAGGAAAACTGCTCAAGGATCTGATCTGTGATCTTTTCGGGAGTCAGGCCAATTTCGTTAATGATGTCTTTATAGGCTCCGTGCCCGATAAATCGTTCGGGAATTCCAATATTTAAAACTTCGGCGTCTTTATACCCTTGCTGGATGAGGTAATTGTTCACCATGGATCCCAATCCGCACGAAACTGCGTGCTCTTCAATGGTCACAACTTGATTATGAGTCAGCATTAATTTCGCAAGCAGCTCATGATCAAGAGGTTTCACAAAAACAGGATCCATCAATGTCGCGTTAATCCCGCTCTTTTGCAAATTTTCCTTCACTTGCTTTGCTGTCTTATTCATATGACCGAGCGCAATAATAAGCAAGTCCCGCCCTTCTTCCAGGATTTCTCCTTTGCCGCATTCCCTAAACTTAAGAGGTTCAGCGGGATTGTCTGCGGCCATATTGGGATATCGGATCGCCGTTGGTGTGCCATAGCTGAAAGCTGAAGAGAGAAGTTCCCTTAATACAAGCCCGTTGCGCGGCTGTGCTATGACCATATTGGGCATCGCGCTTAGAAATGAAATATCGTAGATTCCGTGATGGGTGGAACCGTCAGGACCTGAAAGTCCCCCTCTATCGAGGGCAAAAACGACAGGAATTTCCTGGAGGCAGACATCATGAAAGAGATTGTCCAGCCCTCTTTGCAAAAACGTGGCGTAGATGGAGCAGACAACTTTCATCTTATTTCCAAAGGCAAGTCCTCCTGAGAAGGTGACTGCATGGGCCTCGGCAATGCCGACATCGAGGCACCGTTTGGGATATTTTTTCATAAAAGGGTCTAGCGACGATCCAAAGGACATGGCCGGAGTTACGGCTATAATTGTTTTGTCATTGTCGGCCATTTCCAAAAGGTGGCTGCCGAAGACTTTGGGAAACGTGGGCATGGCCGAAGAGGGGGAGATAAATTTCCCGGTCACTTTGTCAAAAGGTTTGGCGCCGTGGTGTGTCACGGGGCTTCTGAGCGCCTCGGGCATCCCTTCCCCTTTATTCGTGATTACATGGACGAGAACGGGATTGTCGGAGTCTCGAATCCCTTGGAAAGTTTCAATAAGCCCTTCAACATCATGACCATCTACCGGACCGATATAGGAAAGACCGAAAAATTCGAGAAGGGCTGCCGAACTGAAGTAGTTTTTAATCGATCGAAGAAATTTCCGTCCCTGTCTTGTCAGATGTTTCCCAAGAGGTGCTTTTTCGATCCATTTGTCGACTTTGGCGTGCAGGCGGTGCATTAAAGGATTGCTGATAACCCTGCTTAAGATCTTGGTGATATTGCCCACATTTTTTGAGATAGACATTCTGTTATCGTTTAAGATAATGATAAATTTTTTCCGGTCCCGTCCCAAGTTGTTGAGCGCCTCAAGCGACATGCCGCAAGTCAGAGTGGCATCGCCGATGATGGGGATCACATAATTGGTTTCGCTTTTCAAATCCCTGGTTGTCGCGACGCCGAGGGCAAGCGACATTGCGGTGCCCGCGTGTCCTGCATGGAAGTGATCGTGCGGGGACTCTTTGGGATGACTGAAGCCGCAAAGGCCGCCATACTGGCGAATTGTTTCGAAACGGTCGTTTCGTCCCGTCAAAAGTTTGTGGACATATGTTTGATGGCTGACATCCCAAATCATTTTATCCGCAGGGGAGTCGAATACGTAGTGGAGCGCGACAGAGAGCTCGACAGCGCCGAGGTTCGAGGCTAGATGGCCGCCTGTGATCGACAGAACGTCGATGATCCGCTCGCGAATCTCTTTGCAGAGGGGTTTTAATTGGGAAATAGGCAGTTTCTTCAGATCTTCTGGAGAATTGATCTCGGAGAGTTTACCCTTCATAATCTTCAACCTCTGGATTGCCTTCCTCATCCAGTACAAGGTCTCCTTGGCGGTTCTTAATCAACGATTCCACTTTTTTTTCGGCCGACGATAATCGTTTGCCGCAGGAGGCAATCAATCGGTTGGCTTCCTCAAAGAGTTTCAGTGAATCATCGAGTGAGATGCTCTCCGAATTCATTTTTTCCAGGATATCTTCCAGCCGCCCGATGGATTTTTCAAAGCTGATTTCATCTGGTTTCTTTGTCATAGAACTTCTCCTCAATTTTCGCAAGTGCCTCTCCGTCTGAGAGTAACACCCTTACTTTCTGATCTTTTCGGAGTGATTTTACTGAAGTTATAACCGATTTGTCTTTTTCATTAAAGACTATACTATAACCCCGTTTTAAAAGATTTTTTGGATCGATAGCGAGAAAAGTCTCCTGCAGGCTTTGTAATTTATTTTTTGAATGGACGATGAGGTTATTTTGCGATCTGATGATCGACTGCTGTAAAGAGAGAATTTTTTGTTTGGTATGAAGAATTTGGGTTTTGGGATTTACTGCGTTCAGCTCTCTTCCGATGCTTTTGAGCTGCAGCTGTTTTTGTCGAATCAGTTGCCTTGCGCCCCTTTGAATCTGGCTTTGCAGGTCATCGAGTTTTTGCATCCAGACCCCCAAAAGGTGGTAGGGGCTTGAAAAAACCGGCTGCCTGATAAATCCTTCAATGATTCTTCTGTTTTGATGGATAAGGTGGCGGATCGTCTGAATGATCCGGGATTGAATTTGGTCCAGCTGTTTTTGCAGCTGGATTTTTTCGTGAGTCACCAGTTCCGCTGCGGCTGAAGGGGTGGGAGCCCTGACATCGGCGACGTACTCGGCAATCGTGTGGTCGGTTTCATGTCCGACAGCTCCGATAATTGGAATTTCGCTGTGAAAAATCGCGCTGGCAAGGACCTCTTCATTGAAGGCCCACAGATCTTCGATGCTGCCCCCGCCGCGGCAGGCAATGATCACATCTACCAGTTTATGCCGGTTGAATTGTTCGATTGCTTTTGCGATCTCCTCGGCAGCCCCCTCTCCTTGAACTTTAACAGGGTTCAGAAGAATATGAAGTCCGGCGAACCTTCTGTTTAAAATATTGAGCATATCGCGGATTGCCGCTCCCGTCGGGCTGGTGACAATGCCGATCTTTTTCGGCAGAGGGGGGAGCGGTTTTTTATGTTCTTTGGAAAACCATCCCCGCCGGTTGATCTCTTTTTTTAGCTCTTCGAGCTTCAGCAGCAGGGCGCCCACTCCCGCAAGAGCCAGCTCCCGAACGACAATTTGGTAGTTTCCCCTTGGGGGGTAAACATTCAGATCGCCTTTTACAATAACCTGATCTCCTGATTTGGGGAGTGTTTTCAGTTTGGAGGCCTGCCTGGCAAACATCACCGCGCTCACTTGCGAGTCGGCATCCTTCAAAGAAAAATAGAGATGTCCGGAAGACTGCCGCTTAAAGTTGCTCACCTCGCCCTGGACCGCGGCATTGCGAAATTCAGGCTCCAGAATATTTTTAATCGCGTAAGTGAGCTGGGAAACACTAAGAGTTTCTTGCGCCATGCGTTCATTGTATATTGGCGATAAATTAGACTAAAGAGGAAATTGTAAAACTCCGGCAGACCGCTTTTCGGCTCTTTAACCCGTGATTGTGACCTAATCTGAGGCTGGGCGCTACAGCTGTAGATGATTGGCCTCATTGGTTATTATGATTTTCTTTAAAAATGGAGGGAATCATGATCAATCAAGTTATTACTATATTCTCAAGAGACAAATAGAATGCTTTGTTCAGAAAGAAATAAAATTGAAACGGTTTTCAGTAGCATTGTGAGTCAGATGCCAAGATATATTCGTGCAAGAACGGAGTCCGGTTTTTGCTTGAAAGTTACATTTTTTATCCTGGCCTATCTTATCCATTGGGATAATCGTCCCCCTCAGCAATTTTAGCAATCCATCTGCAAACTTACCCTCCTCGGTAAGCTCTAAAGATCTTACTCTTCGCCACGTAAGTTCACATCTGAATCACTAAAATCACTGAGGCGGACGAGATTAGGTTACAATCACGGGTTTAAAAATGGCCAATCTCGGCAAAATAGCTCAAAAATCGGTTGTGCTTAGTTTTGCAATTCCTCTAAAGTGGTTTTTTTAGGCCTGCACCATGTTCTGCAGTCATCGAATAGAAATCTCTGCAATTCACAGCTATAGTGAATTTTCTCTTGAATTTTCTCGCCAATTCCTATATTCTATTATTTCTGACTTTATTGAGGAGAATCTCATGGCCAAACGCGATGTGGTGATAGCCGGCAACTGGAAAATGTACAAAACCATTCCCGAAGCGGTGAGCTTTGTGGAGAGGCTGGCTCCTGCGATCGCCGATATTCCGGTAAAAGTTTTTTTAGCCGTTCCCTTTACCGCCATATCGAGCGTATCGGAAAAAGCCGAAGGGAGTCCGATGACCATCGGCGCGCAAAATATGAACGACGCTTCCGAAGGGGCCTTTACAGGGGAAATCGCGGCTAAAATGCTTGTTGACGCCGGCGCTAAATTCGTCATCCTCGGCCATTCCGAAAGACGGCATATTTTTGGCGAGTCCAACGCCTTTATCAATCGGAAAGTGATCAAAGCCCTCGAAAGCGGCCTCCTGCCTATACTATGCGTCGGAGAGACTCACGAAGAGAGGGATGCCGGAAAAACCGACGAGGTCGTCAGGCAGCAGCTGACGGAATGTCTGACCGGGGTCAATCCCGATAATATCGACGGGTTGATCGTTGCCTATGAGCCCGTTTGGGCGATCGGTTCCGGAGAGACGCCGACAGTGGAAGACGCGCAAAAAGAACATAAGTTTGTCCGCGAAGTCATCGCCGATTTGCTGGGCAAGAAAATTGCCGAAAAGACAGTGATTCAATATGGCGGATCGGTCAAGCCCCATAACGCAAAAGAATTTATGGACCAGCCCGATGTGGACGGCCTTCTTGTGGGCGGCGCTTCATTGACAACGGAGTCGTTTGCGGGCGTTTTGGAAAATGTGACGGCGACGCAATTAAAAATTTAGGTTAACAGAGATGACGTTTTTATTCTTTTTTACAGTTTTTATTTTTCTCATCCTTTGTGTGATGCTCTGCGGAGTGATTATGATTCAAGAGGGTAAAGGAGGGGGGCTGGGAGCTTCTTTCGGCGGAGATGTCAGCGACTCGCTGTTCGGCGCGTCGACTGCCGATGTTCTCAAACGTTTCACCGGCTGGCTGGCGGCTATTTTTCTGATTGCCTGCGTGATCCTTTCCCTTTGGACGGAGGTGATGGGGCGGACAAAGTCAAGCGCCGCGCCGTACGATGTCGAGTATATCGAAGAATAACTTTATCAGTTCTTAATATTTTTTCTCTAACCTGCTGTTCATAACATTCGTTTTTTGGAGAAACCATGAGTGTGCAAAGTGTGTCATTTAATTTTCAAAGTTTAGCAGATGAATTGCAGTTACATGCATTGAATGAATGCGATACGGGTTCCTTTTTGCGCTGCCTTCCAGTCTCAGGAAAAATGAATGGAATGGCAGGTGAATTGTTGGACAAACGAGCGCAAATCTGTGCGAAAGAACTCGGACTTCCGGAAAATGATCCCGCTAGCGATACATTCCGCAGAATAAAAGAGTTGGCTCAAAGCTGCGAAATAGAAGTTAAGGGGAAAACTTTTGACGGTCTTGTAGAAGAGCTGAAAGAAAAAGCAAACAGTATTGAGGACGAAGGATCTGTTTTTTTAAAATTAGTGACCTCTGATTTGATTTCCGAATTAAAAGATGTAGGAATTAAAGATTCTAAATTGTGGCCACGATATTCTAGGTGGCTTTTAACACAATTCATAAAAAAGGCGACGAATCTGGATCAAGCCGTTTGTATTATGAGAGAAGTTGAAGAGTTTTGCATTCATTCAGGTAATATTCAGATATTTTTAAATCAATTATTTGAAATTCCAAAAATTAAAGAGGATATTAATCTTGCTGAATTTCTCAATGTTCTCATTGACAAAACGAGTTTCGCTCATGAGAAAAACGTATATTCCAATGACTATGCCAATTTTATTAGGCGTTTATTATCTTTACGAGAAGAAGTCCCCCAATCCCTGAAGAATAAAATCGATGAAACGATTTGCAATCTGATTAAAAAAGCGTCCGGAGGTCATCTTAAACTTTGGTATTATAGTCAGGTAAAAGACTTGTCTAAAGAACTTGCGATACCGGAAAAAGTGTATGAGGCGTTTATAGAAGCGGGCGAGCGAGTTGAACCAAAGAAAATTAAAGAATTGTCAAAGAGCTTCCCTGAAAATCGTATTTTTGCCAAGAAAATGAAAGACATAAGAAACGCCAAACTCAAAAAAATTATCAAAATCATTGCCGAGATCATAGCAATTCCTATTATTCTTATCGCCGCTTTTGCTATTGGGATAGTCTTCCCTTTCACAATAGAATTTTCCGGTATTGGATCTATGATTTCCATTTTGTTTTTGCACTGGTTTTTTTGGAATATAATTTAAGGAGAAATTTTATGACTGTAAAAATTGATGCGCAACCATCTCGAATAGCAGGCAACAATGAAGTGCCAAGCGAAGGAGCGTCCTCGCCGGATTTCTCTCAAGCTCTTTCAACAAATCAACATGACGGTGAATTGGATCCATCTAGAATTGCCAAGGAGCTCGGCCTGCCGGATGATACCGATCTCATACCAAGGATGAAAGCATTAGCCGAGCACGCGGGTATTGCAGCGTCATCTCAAAATGAGTTGGTTCAAGCTCTTAAAAACAAGGCAGCAGAGTTACCGGGGGAACAGTCTGTTTTTCTGAAAATTTTGCTTGGGATTCATCTGAACAATTATATCAAGTTCTTAAATAAAAAAGATGAAAGACATCTCTTTAATCTCTTAGGCCATTTTGTTGGCAAAGACTACGATTTAGATCTTTTAGCCTATTTGATAAACTCAACTTTGGATGAAGTCAATCTTGATCAAAGTATTTTCAACGATCTTCTTTTTACTTTGATACATCGTAAAGATACTGAGACGAGCCTCCATGTCAATAAATTCATTGATCAGCTGATTGACAAACTCGCATTCAAAAGTAAGAGATCCGATTCACCCTCTTACTTGAAAATTTTTAAGAATTTGTTGGAGATTCGCGGAAAGGTTAAAGAGGCCGATAAAGACGCAATCGACGACGCCATTAACTGCGTTTTAAGCAAAGGAAAGAAAGCGGAATTCACTTTGAACGACCGGCAAATTGAGAAACTATTAGAGAACGACTCGATTTCAGAAAAAGTAACTGAAATCCTGCTAAATGGCAAAGTCAACCCTAAAACAATCAAATCTCTTGCGGATAAATTTCCTGATAATAAAATTCTTGCTACGAAGCGGAAGAAAATTGCGAATGAGAAACTGAACAAGGTCATAAAATTGATCACGGAGTTCGCTGTTTTCGCTTTTGTCTTCATTGGCTGTACGGCTCTTGGGGTTTTGTATCCTGCGGTCTCGGTATTTACAGGAATTGCCGGCATTGCGCTCATCATGGCTTTCCACTGGTTTCTTTGGAATAAAGTTTAAAGCAGGAACAGTTCTGTAGAAGGGGAACGATTTCCGCTGGGATTTTGAGCAAGATATCTGCCGGCGTCCAAGCTGTGCTTCCCTTTTATAGCCGGCGTCAAGCCGCCGGCAAGTTGCTGTCAAAATCGCGTTTTTTGCAAGCCTCTCGATAGATTGATAATTAATGCCGTTTTAGGTTCAATGGTTATCAAAAGGGGATATTGGGATGCAGGGAAATTGCATGAAGAAATTATTTAACACTTTCCCGTCAAAATATCGATCATATACTGCTTATTCTAACCTTCTTTTGATCGCTTATTTTTTATACCCGCTATAAGTAAATTCAATGTCGCTCGTCGAATTATCGAAAAATTTTCCGTACCATTATCTTTCCGAACTTGACACCGACCTTCTCAATAAGAAACATCAAGCTGCCAATGAAGTTAGTTCTCAACCGACCAGTGACTCCTTATACCCGTGATTGTGACCTAATCATGATTGATGTCTCACTCATAAGATTTTAAAGTTTTCAAAATCTGGATTGACATGTCAAATCATTTCTTCATGCAATTTCCCTGTATTGGGATGCGTGTATTTTTTTTTTATTTATTTTTTATATTGAATATTGTTTCTATACAATCTCAGGAGCTTTTGCTATCAACCAATAAAAGCGGGACACATTTTTTCTTATATTCACTTCAATATTTGACTTCCAAGCCAATAAAAAATATTGGGGGTAACGGGTTTGCAAAATTTCATACGAAATTGGATATCTCGCCTGACAAGGATCCAATTTATCACACCCACATCCCGCAGGATACGATTCACTATTTATCCGGCAACGATCAATTAATTTTTTTAACAAGAAGCCCGATTGAACTTTTCCTCCGAAGGTTTGGGTTTCCTCAAACAAAATTTCTGTTAGAAATTATTGCCTTTGATCGTATCCGTTCACGGGGTAACTCTAGGAACGGCTACCGCCTCGCGCGCTACCCCACAAAAATAATAAAAATTTTATACGGCATAAAATAAGATTTTTATTATTATTCTGGTTGTTCAAAACCACTTTATAACATGAAGCCAACCTACGAAGAACTCTTTGAAAAGCTGAATAAAGCCTTGGAGGAAATTGAAATCCTCAAAAAGGAAAACCAGGCACTCAAGGCAAAAGTTAAGGAGCTCGAAGATAAACTCAACACCAACTCTTCGAATAGCTCTAAGCCCCCCTCGCAAGATCCCTTCAGAGCTCAAAGAAAGAAGGAACCTACGGGGCGTAAACAGGGAGCACAAAAAGGTCATAAGGGCCACCCCCGTCAACTAGTTCCAATTAATCAGGTGCAGTCGCTGCATAACATAAAGCCGGACACTTGTCCGAACTGCCACTCCCACTCGTTTAATTCGGAGGTGGTCAGAACGGATGTACGACAAGTAGTGGAATTACCGGACGCTCCTCCGGAAGTTACTCAATACAACATTCACACCTGTCAGTGTAGCGGATGTGGTAAGCATGTAAAGGCTGATATTCCCGAAGAAGCGCGATTTGGTTTTGGTCCCCGATTAATGGGTTTCGTCACTTCTCTTTCAGGAGAGTTTAGATTATCCAAACGTCAAGTCTGTGCTCTAATGGGCAGACTCAATATTCGGATATGTTCCGGCAGCGTGTGTAAAATCCATGTCCGAGCTAGTCAGATTTTAAAAGCACCATACGAAGAAATTAGGACACACACTCTAAATGAAGAACATATTTATGCCGATGAAACGAGTTGGAAAACGATGTCGGAAAAGAGATGGATTTGGGTCGGAAGCGGCAAGGAAACTGTGTTTTTCGCAATCAAGGCTTCACGCAGCAACAAGGCATTCCGCGAGATCTTTGGTTCTTTCAAAGGGGGTTTAACAACCGATCGCTATAATGCCTATAATTCGCATGAAGGTCTGCGACAACTTTGCTGGTCGCATGCAGATAGAGATTTTGAAAAGATTGCAGGCAGGGATGGATTTGATAAATGGATCGGGGAACGGTTGTTAGAGTGTAAAAAGTCGATATTCAATCTTTGGCATAGCTACAAAAACGGTGAGATTGCAAGGGACGAACTGATCGAGAAGATCGAAATAGGCCCAAAAGAAGATTTGAAAGTCCTCCTCAAAGCTGGTGCAATTCACAAAGAATGTTGCAATAAAACGAGGTCGACTTGCGCTGATTTTTTTGGACGGTTCGAGATGTTATGGGTATTTGCCTATCATGAGAATATCGAACCGACTAACAATACAGCCGAGCAACGTCTTAGAGGCGGAGTCATTTGGAGGAAGCTATGCTTTGGCTCACAATCAGAAGAAGGTGAGCGATTTGTCGAACGGGTGTTAACAGTTGGTATGACATTGAAGTTACGTGCTCAAAATTCGTTCGATTATTTTACCGAATGTTTTAAAGCATACATTCATGGCGGACAAGCGCCGCCGATATTTTCAAAATAGAAAACGGTTTCCTACGACACAAATTCACGAGGTAGTTCTCGGTTAACAAAACGTGTTAGAAGTTTACGACTCCCCCTGGGGGGGTACCCCCGTGAACAGATACCTTTGATCTTCCTTTTGATTCATCAATAATTCTAACAGATCCCAAAACAGGGGATCCAATTAAGATTCAGCATGCCCTCAATATCATCAATCAGATTATAACTTCTTTTAAGATTTACCATGATTTACAAATTCAAAACAAAATCATTTTGTTCTATGAAGATTTAGTTTCCGAACCTGCAAAAATAATGGAAAAGGTGCTTTCTTTCATCAATGAGGATAGTTATCGATTACAAGAGTATTCGGAAAATATTGATGCCATTCGACACAATGCCTATATCGCCTATACCGAACAATGGGATCGGGATCCCTCCACCATCGCCCGTTCAGATGGCTTCAATCCTTTGTATTATCAAGAACAGCAGACTGAAAACGAAGTCAATGAAATTAAAGAACTGGTCGGGCTTGTCTTTCCTCAAGACTGCGGGGAATACTTAGAACGGTTTTTGAAATAGATCTATTTAGCGCCTTGAAAGTGTTAACGAAATTCTTTTTTGATTCGGCGGAGGTCGGCTTCGATTTCCTTGCGGTGTTTTTTGTCTGTCCGGTCGATCATGAGGACGCCGTTAATGTGGTCGTTCTCGTGCATGCAGCAACGGGCCTGGAGGCCGGAAAACTCTTTTGTGAAACGGTTGCCTTCGAGATCGGTCGCCTCCACTTGAATGCGGTAGGGTCTGACTACGGGAACATAAAGCTTCGGAATCGAAAGGCACCCTTCTCCGTTTTCCCAGGATTCGGCACTGGGCTCCAATAGGGTAGGGTTGATAAAAACATAGAGAGGCCCCTCGTCCCACTGGTCGGGATCGTCTTGGGAAGGAATAGGGACTTTTGTGATAAACAGCCTGAGGTCTTTTCCTACTTGAGGGGCCGCGAGGCCGATGCCGCTTTGAGCTTCCAGGGTTTCGGCCATATCGCTCACAAGTTGGCGTATTTCGCCATTGATCTCTTCAACTTCCCGGCATTTTTTCCTAAGTATCGGATTGCCGTAATAGGCTAGTGGCAATTTCATGCCTCTTATTATACACTGTTTGGTAGATGAAAACAATATCGGAGCAGCGATGCGCTCTTTGCGGCCTTAAGGCCTCAGCGGCGCTTTATTTAGAAGAAGGGCTTGCGTTCTGCTGCCCGGGGTGCCGGGCTGTCTACAGGATTCTTGAGGCTCAAAAGAGCCTGAGCGGCTACGATGAGCACCCCGTTTTTCGAGAGGCGGTCAAATCGGGCTTGATCTCCAATCCCGAGCTGCTCGAAAAAATGAGGGAAAAGTCCCGAGAAATGGAGGGGCAGGAAACACGGAAGCTGCATCTGGAAATCGAGAATATGTGGTGCCCCTCGTGTGTCGAGGTCATCAGGCTGGTTCTGGGGCAGCTGAAGGGGGTTAAAAATTGTTTTGTCGACTATTGCACCGATCTGGCTTCGATCGAGTGGGCTCCCAGGTTTATTTCCGAAGATCAGATCATTGCGGCTATCAGCTCTCTTGGTTACCGACCCCGCAGGCTGGAGGATGCTCGGGAAAAATCGGGTCATTCAGGGCTTTGGCTGAAGTTTATCATTGCGGCATTTTGCGCGCTCAATGTCATGATGTTTTCCTATCCGGTTTATGCCAGTTATTTTTTTCCCGATGAGGCGGGACTTGCGGAGATGTTTTCGTGGCTTTCGCTTGCAGCTTCGATTCCGGCTCTCAGTTTTTGCGGCTATCCTATTTATCGCCGTTTTTGGAATGGGCTTAAGGCGGGCATTATCGGAATGGAAGCTCTCATTTCCATAAGCGTTTTTTCGGCTTTTGGGCTTTCGGTGTATCAGCTTCTAATGGGGTCGAAGCATATCTATTTCGATACGGCCTCAGTCATTGTGACATTCGTTTTATTGGGAAAAATCATCGAGTCCAAAGCGAAATTTTCGGCAAAAAAGTCTTTGATGCGCTTAACCCGCGCCCTTCCCAGAAGGGGACGGAAAAAAGAAAGGGGTTTTGTTCCTTTAAAAGATATTCGGAAAGGCGACATACTGATCGCTCATGCGGGAGAAAAAATAGTTTTAGATGGTGTAGTCGTGGAAGGGGAGGGGGGAGCGGATGAGTCTCTGATGACAGGCGAGGTGATTCCGGCGGCCAAATCCATAGGGGACAAGGTTGTCAGCGGCTCGCTGCTCTTGAGGGGCTCGATTGCCTATCGAGTTGCCGCAACCCTCGAACAGTCGACGCTTAAGGAAATGATTTCCCAGATTGAAAGAGAGCTCGAGCATAAGGTGCCCTATACGCGATCGGCAGATTTAGCTGCTAAGAGGTTTGTGCCTGCCGTTTTGATGATCGCTCTTGCTTTCGTTTTCTTTGATCCGCTAAGAGCGCTATCAGTTTTGGTTATCGCCTGTCCCTGTGCTTTGGGGATCGCGGCTCCTCTTGTTGAATCCCGATTAATGCACCGCCTATCATCTTTGGGTGCGGTAATTCGGAATCGGGGTGTATTGTCAGTGCTTGGCAAGGAGACGGCCTATGTTTTTGATAAAACGGGTACGGTGACAGAAGGAAAGTTTCGTGTGCTTTCAGGGTTGGAGCATTTTTCAGAAACGGAGAGAGCGGTTTTAAAGTCGATGTCCCTTCGTTCGGCCCATCCGATATCGGTTGCCATTTCGAATGCGATTCATGAAAAGCCCGTTTTTCTCCAGTCTTTTGAAGACGTCCAGGGCTTCGGGCTTAAAGCGTCTTATCAGAATGTCCAATACCGTCTCGGCTGCCCATCTTTTTTCAATGAACCGTGCCCTAAAAGCAACAAGGATGGAGTGATCACGACAGTGCTGTTTGCAAGAGAGGGCAGAAAGCCTGAAGCCATCTTTCTTGGTGATCACATCAGGCCGGAAATTAAAGAAATTATTTGTTTTCTTCCTATAAGTTATCTTGTTTCGGGCGATGGAGAGGCCACAGTCGCGAAAGTTGCAAAAATATGCGGATTTGACGGTTTTGCCGCCGAATCACAGCCTTTGCAAAAACGGGACTTTATCGACTGTCTCCGAAAACAAGGTAAGGTCGTTTGTTTTGTGGGGGACGGCCTCAATGACGCCCCCGCCATTGCTGGGGCCAATGTGGGAATTTCCGTGATGACGGCGGCCGACATGTCGATTCAGGCATCGGATATACTGCTGACAACGGACAATCTTTCCGTTTTGACTGCTTTAAAAGTCCTCGGAAACAAGGGGCGCCGGCTGATTAGACAGAATCTATTTTGGGCTTTCGGATACAACGCCGTCGGTATCGGATTGGCCCTTTTTGGCTATCTCACTCCGATCTATGCCGCATTTGCCATGGTGGCGAGCAGCGTCATCGTCATCCTAAACTCGCAAAGAATATAATAAATTTTTTATAAGTTAATCTTAATTTTTTATTAATATTTGTTTGCTATTTTTGTTTCTTAAACAACACAAGGAGATATAAGGAGATATTATGGCAAATACAATTGCTAATCAAAATTATACTTTAAACCCTATATATCAAGAAAAGCAAAGGGACTCCGAGGCACAGTCTATTCCGGTTAATGCCAAAATAGGCAGCAAAAACTGTAAAGTTGACAAGATCATGCGTGGAATCGGGCATGCTTTGCTGGGCACTGCTTTGCTGGCATCAGTGATTGCGGTCAATGCTTTAGCCGGAGCGGGCATAGGTTTGGCCGTCGCTGTTTTCTGGCCTGCCGTTTTTGTGGCACCGATATTAATAGGGGCTGGTGTACTTGCAACAATGCCGTCAAGTTATAAGGGATTAGATGAATTCGGCAAAGCCATTGAAAATTTTGTTGAAGCGTAATCATTTTTTCTGCCGATTTGTAGGAAAAATAACGAGATGATAGATTGGTTTTAACTCTGAGGATTTCAGAATGTACGATGCTATCATTATTGGAACGGGCCAATCGGGGCCGTCGCTTGCAAGCCGGTTGACACAGGCGGGCCGGCAAGTCGCGATTGTTGAGCGAGGGCGTTTTGGAGGCACCTGCGTTAATAACGGGTGCACCCCGACAAAGACATTTGTGGCCAATGCGAAAGTCGCGCATATGGTGCAAAATGCCGGCACATACGGTATCCATATCGAGGATTTTCAGATCGATATGAAAAAAGTCAAAGCCCGCAAAGATGCCATTGTCAAAAAAAGTTCTGACGGGTTGAGGGAGTGGCTCCAAAATATGGACGGCTGCACTGTCATTGAGGGACATGCGAGCTTTGAAGGGCCTAACCAAGTTCGCGTCAACAATCAAACCCTGGAAGGGAAAACCATTTTCCTCGATGTGGGCGGACGGGCTTCCATTCCTAAAATTCCCGGCTTAGACAAGATTCCCTATCTGACCAATACCAGTGTGATGGAGCTAGAAGAGGTGCCTTTGCATCTTCTCATTATTGGCGGAGGTTATATCGCTCTCGAGTTTGCCCAAATTTACAGGCGGTTCGGCAGCAAGGTAACCGTTTTCCAGCGCCGCCCTTATCTCATGCCAAAAGAAGATGTCGATGTTTCCGAGGCGATTCGAGAGATTTTAGAAAAAGAGGGTATCGAGATCATTACCGAAGCTAAAAGCCTTGAAATACTGCCCGATTCTAGTGAAAAAAACATCCATCTTCAGGTCAATGGCACGCAAACGTTTTCCGGTTCGCACGTATTGCTTGCTACGGGAAGAATTCCAAACACAGATCAGCTGGGGCTAGAGAAAGCGGGCGTTGAAGTGGATGAGAGAAAATTTATCAAAGTGAACGATCAGCTGCAGACAACGCAGCCTCACATCTTTGCAATGGGCGACTGCAATGGGAGAGGGGCGTTCACACACACTTCATACAATGATTATGAAATTGTGGCGGCCAATCTTTTAGATGGAGCTTCGCGCCGGGTGACCGACCGCATTCCGATTTATGCCCTCTTTATTGATCCGCCTTTGGGAAGGGTCGGGATGACTGAGCGGCAGGCAATTGAGTCTGGAAAATCCATTCTTAAAGCGACGATGCCGATGACCAGAGTGGCGCGCGCTCGCGAGAAAGGGGAAACAGACGGTTTTATGAAGATCCTTGTGGATGGAGAAAGTGAACAGATTCTGGGCGGCAGCTTTCTGGGAACCGGCTGCGATGAAGTCATTCAGCTCATTGCCGATGTGATGACGGCAGGAGCCCCTTATACTTCAATACAGCGCTGCGTGCACATTCATCCTACTGTGAGCGAACTCGTTCCTACTCTTCTCGAGGGGTTAAAACCAATTTAAGCTATTTTTCTTTCGGCTTCGCGGGGAGGCCGGAGTTCTTCTGTTTTTTCATGGGTCCATTCGAGAATGACTTTGCCACTGTTTCCGCTGAGCATGGCGTCGAATCCCTTTTGAAAGTCTTCCGCGGCGAACCTATGAGTGATCACAGGGGTGATGTCCATGCCGCTTTGAAGCATTTTGGTCATCTGAAACCATGTATTGAAGATTTCGCGGCCAAAGATGCCTTTGATTGTGAGCATTTTGAAAATCACAAGGTCCCAATCGATCTGCATATCGGGAGGGAGCAGGCCGAGCAGGCCGATGTTGCCGCCGGGTTTTAGAGTTTCCAGAGCGTCTTTTAAGGCTTGGGGACTGCCCGACATTTCCATGGCGACAGAGAAGCCGTCTTCGACATCGAGTTTCCCCAGCGATTTTTTTAAGTTTTCTTTTGAGACATTCAGGATGCTTGTCGCTCCGGCTTGTTTCGCAAGGCTGAGGCGGTAGTCGTTGACATCGGTGACGATGATGTGCTTGGCGCCTGCCTGTTTGGCTATCGCCGCGCTCATAATGCCGATGGGGCCGGCTCCAGTAATCAGGACGTCTTCGCCAAGGAGATTGAAGGATAGGGCAGTGTGAACGGCGTTGCCGAGCGGGTCGAAAACAGCGGCGATTTCATCGGGTATTCCATTCGGGATTTTAAAGACGTTGGCCGCCTTTAAGGGGAAATAGTCGGCGAAACAGCCGTGGGTATGGATGCCTATCACCTTTGTTTTGGGACAGAGGTGCCTTTTTCCTGTCTGGCAATTTTTACAGATGCCGCAGGTGATATGGCCTTCGCCGCTCACCTTTTCGCCGATGGACAGATTTTGGACGTTTTCCCCGATCTCTACGATCCGGCCCATAAATTCATGGCCGATTACCAGGGGGATGGGTATGGTCTTTTCCGCCCAGCGGTCCCATTTATAAATGTGGATGTCGGTGCCGCATATAGCGGTTTTGATGGGCTGTATGAGCACCTCGTCGTCTCTGATTTCGGGCTTGGGGACTTCTTCGAGCCAGATTCCGGGTTTCGCTTCACGTTTGACAAGGGCTTTCATGAATCACTCCAAGTTCTTTACCGACAGCTTTAAAAGCTTCAACGGCTTTATCTAAATCTTCTTGAGAATGGGCGGCAGACATTTGAGTGCGGATTCGGGCCTGTCCTTTCGGGACGACAGGGTAGAAGAATCCGATGACATAGACGCCGCGGCCAAGCATGCGGGCGGCAAACTCCTGGGCAAGTTTGGCATCTCCTAGCATAACGGGAATAATGGGATGGCTTCCGGGCACAAGGTTGAATCCGGCCGCTTCCATTTTTTTCCGGAAGTATTGGCTATTGCTGTGCAGTTTTTTTCTAAGCTCATCGCTAGTTGTGAGCAGGTCCAGAACGGTTAGGGAAGCGGCGGCTATCGAGGGGGCCAGAGTATTTGAAAACAGGTAGGGTCTTGAGCGCTGACGGAGCATTTCAATCACTTCCTTTTTTCCCGATGTGTATCCTCCTGTCGCTCCTCCTAAAGCTTTGCCAAGCGTTCCGGTAATGATGTCTACCCGTCCTGCCACGCCGCACTCTTCGGGGGTTCCTTTGCCGTTTTCTCCCATGAATCCAACGGCGTGGCAGTCGTCGACCATGACCAGGGCGCTGTATTTGTCGGCAAGATCGCAAATTGCCGAGAGGTTGGCAATGATGCCGTCCATAGAGAAGACGCCGTCAGTGGCAATGATGCGGAAACGGCAATCCTTTGCTTCTTTGAGCTTTTCTTCAAGGTCTTTCATATCGCTGTTGGCATAGCGGAAACGTTTGGCTTTAGAGAGCCGGATTCCGTCGATAATGCTGGCGTGGTTGAGCTGGTCGCTGATGATAGCGTCTTCGGGGCCGAGAAGAGTTTCGAAAAGTCCGCCGTTGGCATCGAAGCATGAGGCGTAAAGGATGGTGCTTTCTGTTCCGAGAAATTCAGACAGTCTTTTTTCAAGCTCGTGATGAACGGTCTGCGTGCCGCAGATGAAGCGGACGGATGAGAGGCCGAAGCCGAATTCGTCAAAACTTTTTTTTGCAGAATCGATGATTTCGGGGTTGTCTGCCAAGCCCAGGTAATTATTCGAGCAGAAGTTCAGGACTTCCTTGCCGGAAGAGAGTTTGATATGGGATCTTTGCGGGGAGGCAATTTCCCTCTCGTCTTTATAGAGCCCCTGCTCTTTGATTTCCAACAGCTGCCGGGAGAGGTAGTCTAAAATTTTTTTATCCATGAATTTTTCTCCTACACTCTAGTAAAGCTTAAAAAATGAAAAAATACAAGTGCAAAAAGTCAAAAATAGTGTATAATGTCATTCATTATGATAGTGTTAGGTATTGAAACAACTTGCGACGAAACAGCCGCTGCCGTTGTCCGGGAAGGGCGGGAAATCCTGTCGAATATCGTCTCGTCGCAAGTCGATTTGCAAAAGCAGTTCGGGGGAGTGGTTCCTGAATTGGCCTGTAGAAGGCACATGGAAGTTTTGCTGCCGGTCATCGACGGGGCTCTTGCCGAAGCAGGGGTTGCTTTTGACGACATCGGACTGATCGCTGTAGCTAAAGGACCGGGCTTGATCGGCCCTTTGATGATCGGCATCAACGCGGCCAAGGCCCTTTCGTGGACGACCGGCATCCCTTTTATCGGGGTGAACCATGTTGAAGCTCATCTGTACGCGGCGTTGATGTCGCACGGCCACAGCGTTCCTTTTCCCTGTCTGGGCGTTGTTTTGTCGGGAGGGCATACATCTCTGATCTACATGGAAGGGGTAGGCAGATACCGGTTGATCGGGCAAACTGTCGACGATGCCATCGGGGAGGCTTTTGATAAAGCGGCAAAGATTTTGGGGCTTCCTTATCCCGGAGGGCCTGAGATTGAGAAAATTGCGAAAAAAGGCGATCCAAAACGCTTTGTTTTAAAATCGGGACGGGTGAAAAATCGCCCGTTTGACTTTTCTTTCAGCGGATTGAAGACAGCTGTTCTTTACGCCGCAAAAGGGCCTAGGTCCAACTACCGTTCGCCTCTTGTCATTAGCGAAGGCGACATTCCTCATCTTGCGGCCTCTTTTCAGGAAGCCGCTCTTTCGGATGTCGCCTGTAAAGCGTTAAAAGCTGCCGACGCTTATCAATGCGAATCGCTTATTTTCGGCGGCGGCGTCACTTGCAACCGCAGGCTGCGGGAAATGTTTGCGGAAAAAAATCCGAAACGTCATTATTACTTTCCATCGGAGGGATTAAGTTTGGACAATGCAGCGATGATCGCCGGTTTGGGCTTTGAAAAATATGCGCTTGCCGGAGGCGGCGATTCCCTTGGCCTTGAAGCGAAAACATCACTGGTATTATGATGACTTTTTCCACCACCATAGACTTGGCTCTTGCGGACAAACTCCTTAAAGATTTAAAGGAGCAGGGCTTTGAGATCACAAAGCCTCAGTACACGCTCTTTAGCGGGAAAAAGCCCGGTGTTGTCTGCACCCTTTATCAATCAGGAAAGTTGACAGTTCAAGGGAAGAATAAAAACGAATTTATCGAGTTCTATTTAGAGCCTCATATCATTCAGGATTTTGCCCTGCCTGACGAAACGCCGCGAATCGGAAGCGACGAGTCGGGAAAAGGAGATTTTTTCGGCCCTCTTTGCGTCGCTGCCGTTTATGCCGGCGAAAAGCAAATCAGCCGTCTTAAGGACCTCGGCGTGCGCGATTCCAAGAAAATGACCGATCCGGCCATCATCAAAATGGCAAGAGAGATTGAAAAACATTTTGTCCACCACATTGTGGTGATCAACCCCGCCAAGTACAATGAGCTCTACAAAAGTTTTGCCAATCTCAACAATCTTCTCGCCTGGGGACACGCTACGGCGATCGTCAATTTGGTTGATGAAACAGGCTGCGAGAAAGTGATCGTCGATCAGTTTGCCGCCGAGTTTGTGATGCAGAGGGCGATCGAAAAAAAACACCCTAAAATCCAGCTCATTCAGCGGCATAGGGGAGAAGAGGATCTTGTAGTCGCCGCCGGGGCCATTTTAGCGAGAAAAACCTTTGTTTTCGGACTTGAAAAACTTGGCAGTCAATATAAAACCGTCTTTCCAAAAGGGGGCGGCAGCAAAACCGTTCAGGCCGGAAAGGACTTTGTCAGAACTTACGGTCCCGAAGAGCTCGCAAAAGTTTGCAAGTTGCATTTTAAAAATCGAGATGCCATCTTAAATTCAAGATGAGAATAGGGATTTTCATACTTTTAGGGGTTGTTTTTTTTCTGGGCGCTATGCTCTTGTCGACAAATCTGCTTCAGGTTCTTCTTGTAGAAGAACCAAGCCAATTGATCGACCCCGACGATGTGAGCGGATCTGCTGTCCTTCATAGCGGCATTCCTTATACTCTGGGCTTTGGTCAGCAAAACCTGATCATTGTAATGTTAAACAGTATGAAAGAGATCGAAAAGCCCAATGAATTTGAAAAAAGCGGTAAACTGCCCGGTAAACTGCCCTTTGACGAGCTGATCATTTATCATTTCGACACCCCAAGTGATCATATTATCGGCAAAGAGTTGGAGGGGGGCAATATCGTTCTTTCATTCAAGACCGATTCTCACACGCGATACCTTTCCGACATGAGCGGGGGGCAGTTTTTAAAGGTTTTGAAACAAGCGTACCAGCCGTGATAAAGGTTCTGAGAATATTCGATCTTATTCTGGTGGAAAACGCCGACATCTGCTTTAAGAAGGGATTCAACGTCCTTTCCGGAGAGACGGGGTCGGGAAAATCCGCCATTATGGCTGCCATATCGCTTGCTCTCGGCTTTCGCGCCGATACGGGTTATTTGAGGCAGGGAAAAGAGAGGGGAGCGGTGGAAGCTGTCTTCGACTTTCCGGAAGACCCGTTATTTTTCGAGTTGATGGAACAAAGCGGCATCGCCTTCGAACCGCAAGAAGAACTCATCGTAAGAAGGGAAATCGCCTCTTCCGGAAAGTCCAGAGCTTTTGTCAATAACCAGTTGGTGACGGCAGCGTTTCTCAGGAAGATCGGAAATTATCTTGTCAAGTTTGTCGGCCAGCATGCGGGTCAGGAATTGCAATCTGTGGAATTTCATCGCGATGTTTTAGACCGCTTCGGCAAGTGCTCCGCGGCGCCATTTGCCTCTTTTTATCAACAGCTTGGTCTTTTAAAGCGGAAATTGGGGACGCTCGCTGAATCCGAAGGGGAGAGGATGAGGGAGCTTGAAACTTTGCGTTGGCAGCTCGAAGAGATCATCGAAATCGATCCTCAGCCCTCCGAAGACGAGGATCTGTTTCAGGAATACCAATTATTGACAAACAGTGAAGAATTCGGAGGAAAGTGCCGGGAAATTAGCCGGGCTCTTGGCGGCAGGCAAGCGGCTATCGAGAATTTAAACCTTCTGAAAAAGCCTTTTGAGCAGCTGCTTGAAATCGATCCGTCGATGGAAGAAACCTACAAGTTATTTGAACAGTCGATTCTAGAGCTTCAGGAAATTTCCTGTGAACTGTCTCGGGCTGAAGCGCGCTGCGAATACAATCCAGAGCGGCTGGCAAAAGTCAGTGAAAGGCTGGCATCGATTCATCAGCTCAAAAAGAAATACGGTCCTTCTATCGAAGATGTACACAACTATAAAAAACAACTGGAACAGAGGCTTGAAGAATTGGATACCGCCGATTGGCAAATCCAAAGCATCGAAAAAGAGATCGCCAAGCAGCAGGCCGAGTGCTCACGACTGGCTTTTCTGCTGACCGCTCAAAGGGAAGAGGCCGCGAAATTCATGGAAAAATCCCTGCAGCAGCACTTAAGGTCATTGAATATGCCGAAGGTGGAGTTTCGGATAGGGATAACGAAGCAAGACAGAACTCAATTTGGGGATGACCGCGTAGAATTTTTCTTTCGCCCCAATACCGGTGAGAATGAAATTTCTGTCACCGACTCTGCAAGCGGCGGGGAGCTCTCGCGCATCATGCTCTCCCTGCAGGTGCTTCTTGCCGGAAAAGACCGTATACCTGCTATCATCTTTGACGAAATAGACGCCAATATCGGTGGCCGAACAGCCAAAGCTGTCGGAGAAAAACTTAAGGCAATCGGCAAATCCCATCAGGTTCTCTGCATCACGCATTTCCCTCAAGTGGCCGAGCAGGCCGCCCATCACTTTCAAATTTCTAAAGAAGAGATCGCGGGGAGGACTCTGACAATTGTGCAGAGTCTAGACAGCAGTTCCCGATCCGCCGAGCTTGAAAGAATGAGAGGCGGCTCACTTCATCAAGCGCAGACTGTTTAAAACAACTAGAATGGTCACACCGACATCGGCGAAGATGGCAAGGGCCAGATTGCTGAGGCCGGAAAGCGCGAGAACCACAAAGACGCATTTAACGAGGACTGCCCAAAAAGTATTGAAGCGGATAATAGATGTTGTGCGCCTCCCCAGCAGAATGATTTTTGGAATGAGGCCGATGCGGTCGTTCAAGAGGACAATCGAGGCCGCTTCAATGGCTGTGTCGCTTCCAAGAGAGCTCATCGTGATGCCAACGCTGGCAAGAGCCAGGGCGGGAGCGTCGTTGACGCCGTCGCCGACCATTCCCACAACTTGATATTTATCCAGAAGGTCTTTGATTTCCGAGGCTTTGTCTTGAGGTAAAAGCTCGGCGCGAATTTCATCGATCCCCAAAGATTTACCGACAGTTTGGGCCGACAGATTCTGATCGCCAGTTAGCAGAGCCGATTTGACATTCATATTTTGCAGATCTTTAATCAACTCGGCCGACTCCTCTCGAATTTTGTCAGCAAGGGCGATCACTCCGATCACTTCGTGGTGGCTGCTGATGACAATCGCCGTTTTTCCTTCTCGCTGCAAATTTTCGATCACTTCAACCACTCGGTCCGGAACATGATGTTCTTCCAGGACAAATTCCAGCTTTCCAATGCAACGATGGCCGCTTTCGCAGACTGTGCATTCAGCTTTGACCCCTTTACCGATGACACTTTCGAAATTAGTTGCTTTGTGAAGCTGAAGCCCTTTTCCTTTGGCAGCTTCAACTATGCTGTCTGATAAAGGATGCTCGGAAAGCTGCTCGATTCCAGCTGCGCAGCTTAGGATCTGTTCTTTTGTATTTTCGCCGAAAGGAATCACGTCGGTGACATGGGGTTTGCCTATCGTCAGCGTCCTGGTTTTGTCAAAGGCTATGGCTTTGATATTTCCGATCGCTTCCAAATAGCGCCCCCCTTTGATCAAAACTCCCATTGACGAACCTTTTCCCACAGCCGAATAGATGGAAATCGGCGTTGAAATAACGAGGGCGCATGGGCAGGCGATGACAAGAAGCGTCAAAGCTTCTAAAAACCAAGCGTCAAAGTTCTGCTGAAAAACCAGCGTAGGTATAGTGGTCAGCGCGATAGCCAGGAGCATGATGATTGGTGTGTAGTAGCCGGCGAATGTTTCAATGAATTTTTGCGTTTCGGCTTTTGATTTAACGGCCTCATAGGTAATTTCCTGAATCTTGGCCAGCGTTGAATTTTTGGAAAGAGCGGTCACTTTAATTTCCAGAAAACCCTGTCTATTGAGTGTTCCAGAGTAAACATCGTCTCCAGGTATTTTATCTTTCGGAATCGGCTCTCCGGTGATTGTCGATTCGTCAACTGTCGAGAAGCCGCTAGTAACTGTCCCGTCAAGGGGGATCATCTGGCCGGGCTTGATTTGCGCTATATCGCCAATTTGAATTTCATTCAAAGGAATGGGGCCTCCTCTGCCTTTGACAAAAAGCTCTTCCGGCATTTGGTCGACCAGGATTTTCATGGCCGATTTGCTTTTTTGTATCCCCAAGCCTTCCAATTTTTCAGCAAGGGTATAGAGAACAATCACAACAGCGGCCTCTTCGTATTTTTTTAAGTAGAGGGCACCGACAACGGCTATCAGCATGAGGAGGTTGATGCTTTTGAAGTTCAGTTTTAATAAAGCTGTGAATCCGTGGAGAAGAGTTTCATGGCCAATAGCCAGGATGACAGCCAAATAGAAGGGAAGGGCGATAGAGTTGGGAAGGGTATAGCCCAGCAAAGAGAGCAATTCCAAAATAATGACAAAGATTCCCGAAAAAACAAGCCAGCGGAATTTGACATCGGACCACATGTTTCGCTTCTCCTCTGTTTATCCTTCCAATATACTATTCAGAGATAGGTAATAAGAAAAGAGTAATTTGACAATCATATGGCGATGCAATAAGATTCAATGCTTACCTAACCTGGAGATTTTTGGTGAAGTCTTTTTTTCTTTTTGCGGGGTGGATTTTATCGTGCGTGAGTTTCGTTAATGCACAGGGTCAGACATTTGGGGATACCCCCTCGTTTGAGGCGGATCAAAGCATCACATGGCCCGGCGAAGTTTCCGGCAAAGAAGAAGAGGGGACAGATGAGCTTCCTATTAAAGGATTCAGGCAAATTAATCTCGACTATGAATATATCTCTGCTTCTAATTTTACCAATCCCGGTTTCAAAAATCAGGCTCTGGGGTTTGGCGAGGGAACGTTTGCTCTTAGCTACACACGTCTTTTCAGTTTGGAGCACGGCCTCAATTTTGGACTGGGATATACTTTGACAACCCTTTGGTGGAACCCCAATCCCTTTTTCGATCAGGATAATTTCGAAGTTTTGAATTTTAGCTGCAACGGGTTTACCAAACTGTGGAAATGCGTTGAAGTCAAAGGGGGCGTTTCCGCAAGCGTCGATACCCGCCACTTTGCTTTGGACTATACCTACTACAATATTACCGGGTGGGGTAGGTACATTTGGGAAACGAGATGGTGCGGCGAGGTCGGTTTGAATTTTGGAGCAACAGCAAGAACGGGATTGAAAGGCGAATTCGTCTATCCGATCGTCGGTGTAGATTTTTCTCCAAGGGACGATATTCAGGTAAATTTTGTCTTTCCTATCGATATGGTTATCACTTATAAAGTGAGCGAACATGTCGCCATCGATCTTGCCGGCAAGCTTTGGAATTCGCGAAGAAGGCTGGGTCCTGGCGAGCCTCTTTCCCGAGGATATTTCGAGTATCGGAATGCGGGAATAGAAATGGGGGCGGTTTTAGATTTTGAACCGTTTGCAGCAGCTAATGTTCATGTTGGGACAACGCTCGGGACAGGGGATATGCGCGTGTCCGATTCAAACGATCAAAACGAAAGAATCCTCGATATTTCTCCCGCCCCTTATGTCGGCGGAGAAATTTGGTTTAGATTTTAATTGAATTCAATTCATCTCCGCGTTAACATTCACTGTTTAATGAAATTTGCTATATCTATTTTAGCGCTTGCGAAATAACAAAAATAAACAAGGAGAAACACAAATGTCTCAACAAAATGGAGTGTCCCTGAAAAGGGCATTTGGCAAAGCGGCTGTTTTCTGCAGCTCTTTGCTTATGATGTCAGGAGCTTTCGGATCCGCAGCGGCAGATTATAACGCTTATTGTTATGATCCTTGCTGTCCTGTAGATTGCTGTGAAATGCCTAACTACGTACTTTATGCCGACTTTATTTATTGGCAAGTTCATCCGGAAGGATTGGAATATGCCCGTAAAGGGGGATATAGCGGAAACGATGAGGATCCGGTAGATGCTAGAGGCTGTATTGAAACGCCCGGCTGCGGGTTCGAGCCCGGCTTTCGAGTAGGGGCTTTCGTAGATCTCGGATGCTGCAACTGGGATTTTTATGCTCAATACACTTATTTGAATTCGTGCTTCAGCAAACGTGATTCTGTCGATATGAATTTCTTGGGACTTGCTCCTTTGATCGACAACATTGGCGGTTTGGGCGATATCAATGTGGCTAAAGGCAGCTGGGATTCTCATTTGAACGTCTTGGATTTTGGTTTAGGACGTACATTTGAAGTGAACTGCTGTTTTGATTTCCGTCCTCATTTCGGTTTCAAAGCAACTTGGCAAGATATGAAATTCCACGTTCTTTACGAAGAAATCGAGAACACAACTACTACGAATAGATACCTGATTAAAAATAAGGTAGAGTTCGACGGCATTGGTCTTCGAAGCGGCTTCGATGCTGCCTGGAGATTCAGCCCCTGCTTTAGCATAGTTGGTGGCTTTGCAGCTTCCGCTGTCTATTCGGACCTTTGCGTGGTAAGAGAAAGCTTTAACTCGACTTTGACAAACGGATCCGAAGGAGCAGTTAATCAGAACGAAAACCTACAATACAATCATTGCGCATTGGTTCCCGTTTTGGAACTTATGCTGGGTATTCGCTGGGACTCCCGCGTATGCGACTGCTATGACGTATTTGTTTTTGTCGGATGGGAAAATCAAGTATGGTGGGATCTTAACCGATTCATCAATGTTGCCTATTCGGACAGCAACAATAACTATGATTTTGGTCCCAACGGCAATATTACCTATCAAGGTTTGACAGTAAGGGCCGGTTTGGGCTTTTAATGTTTGACCTTGCGGTCAATGTCAATGAAACGGGCCTGGCCTAAATGCCAGGCCCTTTTTTTGCCAGAAATTCCCGCTAAAATTTTAAATACTCGATGCTGAAAATTTTACTATTTCTGTAGAATTTTCTTTTCGTAAACTTAAATAGGATTTTCAAGATGGTTATATGGGACGCAGAAAATAACGCGGAGAAAAGGAGGCATGGAGGCGCGGGGCGTTCCATGAAAAGACAAGGAAGCAATGATGTCCAATGAGGAGTCAGACTAGTGCTCTGTCAATACAAAGTTGTATAAAAAGGTTCTCAATCAGATTGACGTTCCGTTGCCGATAGACTATACTGTTGACTACTATGCCATCAACTTTAAATCGGATTTTAACTTTTATTTGGAAATCATTATGAAAAATTTAAAGACGATATTGTTTTTTTTATGGGTTGCCTCTACTGCTATCTTGGCTAGCGACGATCAAAATTATGCCGCTAAGGATTTCACCAATTTGTATGGAATGGATGGATTTAGCAAGGATTTGCTGTCCATGCATTTTAAGCTTTATGCGGGTTATGTCAAAAATACAAATACACTGCGTCAAAAGCTCGCTCAGATGAGTGCCGATGGGAAGGACACATCTCTGGATTTTTCCGGCCTGAAAAGGATGTACGGATGGGAGTATGACGGCATGAGGCTTCACGAGTATTATTTTGAAAATCTGGGAGGCAAGGGCAGCCTTTCCTCAAAGACCGATTTATATAAAGCCCTGGCAAATCAGTTCGGCTCTTACGAAAAATGGAAAAAGGATTTTGAGGCGACAGGTTCGATAAGAGGAATTGGCTGGGCGATATTGTATCTGGATCTACGCACGGGGAAACTTACAAATGCCTGGATCAATGAACACGACCTCGGACATCTTGCCGGAGCAACACCTCTTCTTGTCATGGATGTTTTCGAGCATGCCTACATTACCGAATATGGCCTTGATCGCGGTAAATATATAGAAGCTTTCTTTAAAAACATCAATTGGGATGTTGTTCAGAAAAGATTCCAAATCCTATCCCATACAGGGGGGGGATGAAAAATCCTGATCCTTCGCTTTTTCCCATTCTTCGGGAGTGAAGGCTTTGATAGAAAGCGCATGTACACCGCTTCGGAGCTCTTCATCCAACTGTTTATAAATCATGCGGTGTCTTTCAACAAGAGTTGCCCCTTGAAAGAGATCGGAAACGATAATGATTTTAAAATGCGTCTCCGAGTTCTTGGGAACAGCATGATTGCCGCTTTCGTTGACAATTTTTAAAATCGTAGGATTAAAAAAACTTTCAAGCTTATTGTTAATGGATTCTTCGTTACGCATCATAACGGGTTAAAATTCATCTCGAACCTCCGGATCTCCCCCTAGTAGATGCCAGCTTGGGTCTGGCTGAAAGCAGGGAGCCAGAACAGGTATTTCATATTGCGCTCTTTCGATTGAAGCATAGAGCTTCCTTCCGTCATTGGGCTGAATTATTCCGTAAACCGCGGCAAATTCCAAACCAAGTATGGCTGCTGGCTGCGTCGGTATTCTAAAAACATCCTCAACTGCTTTTAAGAGTCTCGCTGTGAAATTATACGAAGCTTCCTGGTCATCATTCATCCAAAAATGCGACAGCGACAGCACCTTAAAAGCTCGATAGGCGATATTCATGCAGCCGGCTATAGGATGGCCAATAGGAGTTATTAGTGCGAGCAGGCAGCATTTTTTTATGATGAGATCTTTTGATTCATTCCAGTATCTTCGACCTGTCGTGGCATCGGTGACATACATGTATTCACCTGAATTGTAGTTGCCTGCCTCAATATCAACTTCCCATTTATTGTAGAGGTAAAAATCTTTGATCGAAACATCCATAATAATGCAGTAATTTTACGGTATTGTTAAATAAATGGCTAGGATTTAATTGGGCGCTATCATTCATATTAATTTCTATTAGCTCGTCACTGTCGTAATCTCCCCAGGCGGCCTAGAGTCTGACCGAAAAGGTGAGGAAGGTCGCTGAAAGCAGGGAGCCCATTGTGTGGTTTGCCGAAGTCGGCGGGACTGCAAACCGAAGCCCCCGCAAGTTGTTCAAGAACTTAAGACCCTCGAATGCTTGCTGTTTATTACCGGTTTCGTGCTTTAAGATGAGCGATTATTACGAGGGAATAATCGCTCACGCATGATGTTACTGTTGAAAGACTGTTGCCTCTTCGCCTTTGGTATACGTTTCGTAGGATGGTATTTCGATCAGGCAAAACTCTTTTTCTAGAAGTTTAACAATTTCAAGATAGGTCAGCCGCTTTGAAGGGAGGGTGTAAAATAAACTGTGTAAACTCATTTACAGCCCCATCGCTTTTTTCATCCTGTCGCCAAACAGAATTGAAAACTGAGATATTGCTGATATCCAGCCTTTGATAGGCTTTGTCCATTTCTCGGATAAGCCCGAGACAGTTAAAAATAGCAATTTGAAAAGAGAGTCGTCTGTTGGAAAGACAGAACGGCTTTTTGTAGTCTTTCTAAACTGCCTGTGGAGTGATTCTACGGCATTTGTAGTATAAATAATACGTCGAATTTCTTCGGGGTATTTAAAAAAGGTTCGGATATTATCCCAGTTGTCTGCCCAGGGATTGACGGCTAAGGGGTATCTTGTTGCCCATTTTTCCTGCAGAACAAGCAGGTTTTCCTCAGCCAAAATTTCTGTTTCAGCCCGATAGATGTTTTTCAGATCCGACACAAATTCCTTCGAATGCTTATGAGGAATGTATTTAAACGAATTTCGGATCAAATGGATGACGCATAACTGAATCTCAGTCTCGGGAAACACGGCATTAATTGCTTCCGGCATTCCTTTTAAGCCATCAACACAGGCAATTAAAACGTCGTCAACGCCTCTATTTTTAAGCTCTGTGAAAACTCGTAACCAAAATTTGGCTCCTTCGTTTTCACCGATCCATAAACCTAAAACATCCTTTCGCCCCTCAAGATCGATTCCCAGGCAGGTATACACAGCTTTTGTAACCACCTTTCCATCTTCACGAACCTTATAATGAATAGCATCAAAATAGGTAATAGCGTAGATCTTTTCAAGCGGTCTTGATTGCCACTCTCTTGCGACTTCTAAAGCCTTTTCCGTGATATGGGATACGGCCGTAGGGGATATTTCAGCACCATATATTTCCTGAACATGAGCCTGTATATCCCGGGTGCTCATTCCCTTTGCATACATGGAGAGGATTTTCTGATCGAATGAGGTAATATTTCGTTGCCGTTTCTTGACGATTTTTGGCTCAAAATCACCATTCCTATCTCGGGGCACCTCTAAATCGAGAGGACCGTAGGAACTTTGGACAGATTTTGAAAGCTTGCCATTGCGGCTGTTGCCGGTGTGATGGCCTTCAGGTGAGTATTTGGAATAGCCGATATGCTCTTCCATTTCCTTCTCAAGGAGTTGTTCTACCATACCACCCAACAACCTTTGTAAAAGGCCGTTTTTGCCACATAAGTCGTCCATGGTTTCGCATTTCGACAACTCTTTATCGAGATCGATTTTTAGTTTTGAGAATTTCATAAGTTGTTCCTGTGTAAATTAAAATTAAAAATTTGTCGCCCCTCCCCCTGCAGGGGGAGGAACCTCCTTCTACTTGTTTACAAGGTATTTACTATAATACACTTGCAACTTAATTTACACAGTTCAGATTACACTACCTTTCAAGGGGCCAGCAACCTGCTTTTTGCGCTAAAAACTGTGCACATTTGGCTTTAAGCCTTTAATCAATTTATTATCACAAAAAAGTATTTGTCTGTCGTCAGGCATAATTCGCTGCATTTTTTGGGGTCTTTCTTGGATGTTTGGTTGTTTTTCTTTCTCTCTTTTTCGTTTTGTTGTACTCAACCCTGATTTTTTTGCTTTTGATGATTTTCTTTACACACAAGACCATTAGGGAAGGTCACGGTTATTTGCCCATGTTTTTTCCCTTCTTTGAATTCGCCGTAATATTTGGTTCCAATTGACAAAGTCATTCTTCCCCTGCCATGAGGTTTTCCGTCTTTGACTTGTCCTCGATAGATAGCGTTTGGATATCTGATCACTTGTGGCAAGTGCTGGTTGGGCGTATTGGCGGGTAAGGTTGGGTTTTTCACTTGGCTTTGCTGCTCAAGCTGCTTGATTTGACGAAGGAGATCTTGAATCATTCTTATCAATAGCTTCTGTCTTTCTTGCAATTGCTTATTTTCTTTTTCTACCTTTTGTATACGGCCTTCCAGGTCTGCATGAGAAGGTGCTGTCTCTGCTTGCCTTTGAGGTAAAATTTGAGTGGTTGGCTCTTTTGATAGATTGATTAAAATATCGGCAACTTGTTTGTGATTTGTAATAGGGTTCATTATTAATCTCCTATATGTTAAAAAAAATAATTTTACTATAAAATTAAAATTAAGTAAATTAATACTATATTATAGTTATTTATTGTAAACTATTTTTTTCAAAAATTTAGCATTCAATTCGTTTGATTCCGTTCTTATCGGCGATAATACGGACTTTTGACAAGTTTCTTTTGGGTTTTATGCCCGGTTGATTGATCGTTGTTTTGACAATGATGTTTAAATGGTACACCTTGGGAAGGTGCCAGACTTTGATGTCGTTTGCCTCTTCATTGAGCCATAAATAAGGCGAGTAGGGATTCGACGCTTTGTCCATAAAGTGCCGGATATTGAAACGGAAGATAAGGTTCAGCATAAAGCGCCTGGCTTCCAGCGCGCGGGGTTTATGATAGATTCTCATTTTCTTTTTGTAATAAATGACGGTCTCGGGAAGCGTATAGTCTTCGATGGCAGTATCGAAATCGCGATTGCGGATGGATTCAATCTCCTCGGGGATTTCATCTTCGTCTATGTAGGAAAATTTTTCCGTCAGGACGCCCAGAACGTTTTTGCCGTCCGGAGATATAATCTTTGTCGTGTAGTCGGAAAACCATCCCAGCCTTCTGTGGTGGGTAAAGGCTTTGATCCCTTCTTTAATACGGTCTTTCAGAACATAGAGGATCACTGTAATGACAATAAAGGGTGTTGAATTGATCAGGAAATATTGCCCTTGCCAAACATAAACCGTGAAAAATAGCAGCATGGCAACGGCGGCAGCGAAAGCGCCTATGACATTCTGGTACCGCTGCCTTGGAGAAAACCGGTTTGTATTGAGCAAGAGGGCGTAGACGAAAAATTTATTCAAGAGGCTTTTGCGGTAGACAATCTTTTCCCCTTCTTTTTTATCGCTTAAATCATTGTCGGATATCTTTTTTTGGGTTTTATGCAGCATCTCAGAGATTTGTTGATCGTTTTCTCGAAGAATCGGGCTTTTGCGGTCGCGAATTCTTTCTAGAAGGAGGATGAGATATTGATCCATGACCTGATTGAGAAATGTCGAGATATAATCAAAATGTTTGCTGATTCCTGGAGCATCCCATTTGCTTAAGATATCATTTTTAATTTTTCCAAACCTTTCCTGATACTGCTGCAGATCGCCGCAAAGCTGCCGGCATCCGTTTTTAAACTGTTCCAATTGGTCTTTTTCCAGAAGAGACGAGAGTTGCTGCGCTTTTGTCCGGACTGCGCTTCTGACTACGTTTGCGAGAAGCTTGATCTCTTTTTCAATGAGGCTGCAGTTTTGGGCGTTTGGCTCTTTATCCTTGAGTTTGTTAATTCTAGAAAGAGGAGATGGGGAATAACTTAAATCCAGGATTTCCTGCAGGGAAAAGACAGGCGTTTTCAAGCGGATGAGATTTGTCTGATCGCGGTAAAATTGCTCCATTGTGTAGCTGCTACTGTTGATTTGGAGCGCGTTTGGAATGAAAAAGTAGAACTCCTGAATATAATCGTTTGCCTTCAGTTCGGGATCGGGAAGAAAGTCGTATTTCTGCTCAAATTGCCACCGGTCTCTGAAATAAATTTCGTCGCCTTCTAGGATGTCGGAAAAATGCGTCATTTAAGGCCGAGGCTGATTGTGTATAAATTGACAGATATCAAGGGCTTCTTCCTCTGTGAGAACGGGCTCTTTAAAGGGCATATTCAATAACACAAAGGGAGCGATGTTATCGATTTTGTACATTCCCGCTAGGCGATTGAACGAGCTGCCGCCCCAAAGCGGGGGGATGTCTAAAACCTCTTCTTCAACCACTAGCTGCGTTCCACTGCCGTCGGGAAGATGGCAGGCTGAGCAGTGTTGATTATAGAGCTTTTCTCCGTTCTTAGCGTTGGGTTGATGCTTAGTGACAATTTTAGGCAGTCCCAGCCAGGGAAATGTTTTGTGTCCTTTAACCGGGGAGGAGATCCAGTTGAGATAAGCGATAATCGCTTGTATTTTGGGGTTGTCTAAGGGAATAGGTTTTCCGTTCATGCTTCTTTCAAAGCAGTTATTCACTCTTTCACCGAGGCTGATTTTTCTTCCCATTCTTTCGGAATATCTAGGGTAAATATACCCGACGCCCACGAGAGAGATCGAGCCGTTTCTTCCGCCCAATGTATTTCCGCCTTCAAAGTGGCAGTTTTGGCAGTTAAGCTTGTCGCCGGCATACTCTTTGGCGTATTCCTGGGTATTCATGATGATACGGTAGCCGTCCAGCACCTGTTTGCGGATTTCTGGTGGGGCCATTTCAGGATCGACAAGAACAATGTTTTTGTATTTTTCTTTAAGTTCCGGAGCGAAGATATCGGGATCGAGCAGGCTGATCTCATATTTGCTCTCGGGTATGATTTGCCTGTGATTGATCAAAGTAATTAAAGCGCAGGCGCCAAAAAATAGGACGACAATCAGCGAATAAGGCCAGAGTAGTTTGCGCATGAACCGAGCCCCCTTAAGCATTACTTTTATGCAATCGGGTCATTCAAATCAAGTTCGCCCGGCAGCTTTTTCAAGCCGTTCTGCAATAGTGGCTAGCAGTCCCTTTCGCGGAAAGCTGGCATCGACCCAGGCTTCTTGTATGCCTCTGTTGTCCAACTGCCTCAGGCTATCGTAGAGGTTTGCCATAATCGTTTCCGGCTTTTCTAGATCGCCGAGAATGACCACTTGACGGGCTTTCGGATAAGAGCGTCCTTTGAATCCTAGGACTGTTTCAGGAGTTCCCGGGTAGGATTCTTGGCTGAGTGTGAGTTTTGCCCTGGGGCTGTAGTGTTTAAACAGCTGGCCGGGGCATAAAGGAACTTTCTCTTCGCCAAAGCCCGGTTCATAGGAGAGAGTGCGGCTGATGTCTTCTAAGGAAATCGAACCCAGCCTCCCTATCCGCCACACGCTTCCATCGAATATGAGTATGGTTGACTCGATGCCCTTTATGCAGACTCCTCCTTCAAGGATGGGAAATTCCTTCCCGAAGTCCTGCTCGACATGATCAGGCATTGTGCTGGAGGGGAGTCCGGAGAGATTAGCCGAAGGAGCGACGATTGGCCCAATATCGTCCATCAGCTCCAGAATTAGGGGATGGTCAGGCATTCTGATCGCAACTGTGGGAAGGCCTGCTCTTACGATCGAAGGGACTGACATCTTTGCCGGAACGACAAGGGTAAGCGGACCCGGCCAGAAAGCTTGCGTCAGCTCTTCAAAGAAGGGAGGGAACTCGCCGCAAAGCATAGAAATTTGCTCCTTTTGAGAGATATGAACAATCAAGGGATTTTCTCGAGGGCGGGATTTGAGTTCAAAAATTTTTTTGATCGCCTTTTTCGAATGGAGTGAAGCTGCCAATCCATAGACCGTTTCAGTCGGAACGGCGATGACCTCATCCTGCAAAAGCAGCTCTTTAGCTTGTTGACAATCAATGCGCATATAAATTATCATTATATTCTAAGTATTGGTTTTTTCGAATTGTTTATTCTATGAATCAGCAGCAAAAAAAAGTTTTGATATTTCTTGGCCCTCCGGGATCCGGTAAGGGGACTCAGGCCAAGCGGCTGTCGAAAAATTTAAACCTGCCTCATATATCTACCGGCGACTTGCTTCGGGAAAATATCAAAAACGGCACCAATCTGGGGGCAGAGGCTCAAGGTTTTATTGAAAAAGGGCAGCTTGTACCCGACGATCTTGTCGTCAATATGCTATTTAACCGCATATCCCGAGAAGATTGTAAAAAGGGATATATACTAGACGGCTATCCCCGCAGGGCATCCCAAGCCGATGTACTGGGGGAGCGTTTATCTGGAAGCGACGAAGTATTAGCCTTGAATCTCGATGTTCAGGATGAGGTTATCGTCGAGAGGATTACAGGAAGGCTGACCTGCAGAAATTGCGGCGTTGTCTATCATAAGATCTACAATCCGCCGATGAATCCGAGTCGGTGCGATAAATGCGGCGGAGAGCTTTATCAGCGGCCCGATGATCAGGAGAAGGTGGTCCGCAAAAGACTCGCGACATATCAAGAAGAAACCAGGCCCCTAATCAATTACTATGCGAAAAAAAAATGCCTGATAACTATCGACGGCAATCAGACTCCCGACAAGGTCTTCAACGACATCCTAACAGTTGCCTGAATATCTTTTTTTGACTATGATGCGTCTATGAATAACAGACGCAGACATGATCAAATAATTGGCCTGGCAATCACGAAAATTCGTGAGTCGATGGACGATATTTTAGCTGTTTATGTTTTCGGAAGTTTCGGTACCGAATATCAAACCAAAGAGAGCGATTTAGATCTTGCGATCATTTCGGGGAAAGGTGTGGATTCGGTTTCATTATGGCATCTGGCTCAATCGATTGCCTCGGATATTAATTTGAATGTGGAGATAGTGGATTTGCAAAGAGCTTCCACAGTTTTCAGATATCAGGTTATCACGACAGGAAAGCGGGTTTATTGCTGCGATGAACCCAAATGCGACGCTTTGGAGAATGTCTATGCTTCGATGTATCTTCGATTGAATGAAGAGAGAAAGGGTATCATTCAAGACAAAAGGATCGGAAATGGATGACATCGTTTTAAATAAGATCGCGACAATTCAAAATTGCATCGAAAGAATTCACGAAGAATATGACGGAAATGAAGAAGAATTTCTAAGCAATTGTACAAAGCAGGATTCTATAATTCTCAATCTTCAGCGGGCATGTGAAGCGGCAATTGATTTAGCGACACGAATTGTTAGGATAAAGAAGCTGGGCGTTCCCCAGACGAGTCGCGACGTATTTATCTTTCTTGAAAAAGAAGGACTTTTACCCTCCGCCCTTAGTAAACATCTCCAGTCTATGATCGGATTTCGAAACATTGCCGTTCACGATTATCAGAAAGTCAACTTGGAGATTGTCAGATCTATCATCCAAAACAATCTGGCAGATTTTGAAAAATTGATCAGTATTTCACGCGGGCTTATTTAATTGAATTCTTTGGTTTCGCTGAATGGTTTCTTGCAGCATTTCACTAGAGCCGATGAAGGCAGCTTTGAAATCCCCGACAGTCTGCAGATTCAAATTTTCAAGATTGTGATTCACTTCCGTCATCAAAAGCTCCCGAAATTCCTGGCACTGTTTGTCGGAATGGGTTTCGGGATCCAGATGAAGCTCGGCTTTATCGTTGATGCGGGGAAGAAGGCCGGCATTCCAGTAATCTTCAAGGTACCAAAGAGAGAGCTTTGCCAGCGCCTCGACAGCCGGCTCGGTATTTAAAAGAGCCTTGGGGTCGCCTTGTTTGCCATAGACAGCGCAAAGGTTGTCCTCAAGTATCTTGTAAATACCTGTCGGGCCGCCGGAATCGGTTCTGGGGGTTCCGATCATCAATTTTTGGGTGCGGTGAATGGTTTCCAGAATTTGATTCATCCGGTCGATCAAATCCGGACGGTTGGAGTTCCAGGCGATTCCCAAAGCCCGATTTAACTTGATGATCTTCGGCTCAAAACTTTTCGAAATCCGGTTGACCTGGCCGAGCCAGTCATGCAGCGTTTCGTAATCGACTTCGGCGATAGGTGTTTTTTGGGCTTTGTCGCAAAGCTCCATAACCTGATCGGCTTTCTCATCCACTTCCTGGGAAATTTCATGGACGAAAACGGTTAAATGGTGCTGGATGGGCTCTTTGAGCGCTTCATGCTGGATCACTTCCAGCTCTTTTGGTGAAGCCGAATCCAACACCTTTAAGAAAACACGATGAGTGAGTCCGATTAAAAGAGAAGAAATCTTCCACAGCTGGCTGTGGTCGAGTTTGACCGCTTCTTCAATCAGTTTGAGGGTATAGCGGGTATTCATGACTTTTCCGATGGCTGCCACCTGTTCTTTGGTTTGCAAGCCGAGAAAGAAGGCGCATATTCTTTTGCCCATTTCATCCGATGATTCCGCTTCCAAACATTGGATGACATTCGCCGCCCGCTCGGGAGGGAGGGCGCCGGAGATATGGGCGACCATATTCAGGTCCATCTTAAAAAAATGGCTGACTAATTCTTCATCGGAAAGCGTGCTGTAATCAATTGTCATAACTTCATTTTACCCGATTTGAATGAAAAAATCTTGTCTAGTTTTAATGTATTTAGATTCAGATAGATGGAGAATTTATTCCAAATCGGCTGTTTTCTAAATAGTTGCTCATTTTGTAACATAAACTTTATGAAAGCTATCCAGGTAGATCAAATCCACAAAAATGTTGAAGAAGCTATAAAAAGCCTTCGAATTGTTGAAAAGCCAATGCCAAAACCAAAGCCTGGCGAAGTGCTGGTGAAGATAGAGGCGGCTCCCTGCAACCCTGCCGACCTTCTCTTTCTTCAGGGCAAGTATGGAGTGAAAAAAGCTTTGCCTGCAGTTCCCGGCTGGGAAGGAGCGGGTACAGTTGTAGAGAGCGGCGGCGGAATTTTAGGATGGTCGCTCAAAGGAAAAAAAGTCGCTTGCGGGGGGAAGAGCAGCGGCGACGGGACATGGGCTGAATATTACATTGCCAATGCCAAAGCGTGCATTCCCTTGAATAAAGAAATCCCTATTCAGCAAGGAGCGACACTTATCATTAACCCCTTTACAGCTGTCGGATTGGTAGAAAAAGCCAAAAAAGAAGGGCACTTGGCCATTATTCAAACAGCAGCTTTAAGCCAGGTTGGAAGGATGATGCAGGTGTTGGCTAAGCAAAAAGGAATTCCTGTCATCAATATTGTCAGAAGAAAAGAGCAGATTGAGGAGCTGGAAAACTCGGAAACGAAGTGGGCGCTCAACTCCGAGGAGGATGAGTTTTTAGAAAAGCTGAAAGATCTTGCCGGCACCTTGAAGGCAACCATTGCTTTTGATGCTGTTGCCGGAGAAATGACCGGAAAAATTTTGGGCGTTATGCCACCTAAATCAAAAGCTGTTGTCTACGGGGCTTTATCGGAACAGTCCTGCTGCGGGATCACCCCTTTGGGTTTGATTTTTGAACAAAAAAAAATAGAAGGATTTTGGCTTTCTCAATGGATAAAAGAAAGGCGATTTTGGCAGATTTATCAAACAACTCGTTTTTTACAGGAACTGATAGAAAGCGGCGTTTTCAAAACAAAAATCAGAGATTCCGCAGGCTTTGAAGATTGGAAGGAAGCACTATTAAATTATCAGCAAAAAATGACTCTGGGCAAAGTCATGCTCAATCCTTTTTAATGGATAGTGCAATCATTTCCGCCAAATGACGGGCATATATACCTGTGCCGTGCAAAATTTGCGCGCGGCATGAGGTGCCGCTCGCGACGACAAACGTGTTCTTTTTCGATTCTTTGACTGCCTGAAACAGTTTGAGCCTGCCGATTTTCATTGAAAGCTCGTAATGCTCTTTCTCATAGCCGAAAGAACCGGCCATGCCACAGCATCCCGAGGGAATTTCGACGGCATCAGCGCCGGGGATAGCCGACAAAACATTGATGGCAGAATGCGTCCCTTCCATAGCTTTTTGATGGCAGTGTCCGTGCAGCTTTATTGTGCAGGGCATCTTCTTAAAGGGAATTTCAGCAATCCTCTCTTCCAGAAAACGGTCGAAACTCATGCAGCTTTCAGATAATTTCTTTGCTTTATCCGAAGGAACTAACGACATAAGTTCATCGAGGAATACCGAGTGGCAGCTCGGTTCCAAAATGATTATGGGAATATCCCTGTCTGCAAAGGGAAGAAAGGTCTGAATCAATTTTTCAGCTTTTTTCTTAGCTTTATGGAGCATTCCTTTGGATATCAGAGGGCGGCCGCAGCAGCTCCAATTGGGAAGCTCGACACGATATCCCATGGCATTGAGAACTGCGGTGGCGGCGATGCCGACTTCCGGATGGTTGAATTCGGTAAACGTGTCATTAAACAAGACGACCTTTCGCTTGCAATTTTCCGGCTGGTTGAAGGAGGCAAACCAATCGGAAAATGTTTGCGCGGCAATTTTAGGAAGGGTCCTCTCATCCGCAATACCTCCGAGCCGTTTGATCAATTTGAATTTTGATAAAAAGTTGATGAGCCTGGGGATTTTCGAGGCGAACCGACTCATCTCGCCGATATGGGCAAAAAGGGTGCTGCGAAGCCGAAAGCCTTTCCGTTTATGATGATGATAGAGGGCTTCAGATTTCATTTTGGCCATGTCGACCCCGGAAGGGCATTCTCTTTTACATCCTTTGCACTCAAGGCAAAGATCCAGCACTTTGTGGACATCTTTATGAGCAAGGGATTTGGGTTTCAGCCTTCCATGAATGATTGAGCGAAGCACTTGAGCTCTTGCCCGTGTCGAGTCATATTCATCTAGGGTCGCCTGAAACGATGGGCACATAAGGCCCTCTTTTTTTCTGCAAAGTCCATTCCCATTGCACATATCAACGGCAAGTTCGAATCCTCCTTCCGGGGAGAAGTCTAAAGCCGTTTTAAAGTGCGACAGCTCTGTCTGTGGATTTGACCGAAGATCGTGTATCGGATCGTCTCCATGAACAACTTTGCCAGGGTTCATCAGATTGTGAGGATCGAAGGCGGATTTGACCCGGCAGAAAGCATCGTAGATAGAGGGGGTGAACATTTTTTTATTTAGCCACGAACGGATATAGCCGTCCCCATGCTCGCCGCTCATGACACCGCCATACTTTAAAATTAAAGAGGAGACTTCTGCCATCATCTCTTTCATGAGCATGAGGTCATCTTCTTTCATCAGATTGATATAGGGGCGGATGTGGAGGCAGCTCTCTCCGATATGTCCATAAATTCCCGCAGTCCGTCCGGTTTTTTCCAGAATTTTAAGAAACTCTTCCATAAAAGGTAAAACGCGGTCCGAAGGGACGGCCAAATCTTCGATAAAGGCAATCGCCCGTTGATAGGATCTTTTGGAGAGAAGAAGTTCGAGACCCGCTTTCCGGACTGCCCAAATATCTGAGGCGAGCTTTTCATCAAGGACGGTTGCGGGGAAATTTTGCTTCAGAATTTTGATTTTATCTTCGCTTTCTCCCAAAAATTCGACGACGATGACTGCGGCAGGATCGTCTTTCAGCCACGACAGACGGCCTTTCATTGCCCATGAGACTTTCCCTCTTTCGATAATGTCTTTGTCGATCAGCTCGATTGCAGAAGGTTTGAGGCCTAGCAGGGGCCCCACGGCTCTTATGCTGTCTAGGAGGCTTGAGAAGTGGAGTACGGCCAGGGTTTTCGTTTTTTGTTTCGGGACGATTTTCAGTTTGATTTTTGTCGCGATTCCCAGGCTTCCCTCCGAGCCGGCAAGAAGGCGGCAAACATTAATCCGATCTTCTTTGATCAAAGCTTCCAGATTGTAGCCCGATGACCGCCGACTGATTTTGGGAAACTCTTTGATAATGGCTTCATTGTACTCTTCCCGTATATCCCAAAGCTGTTTGTAGATTTTTCCTTTAGAGTTTTGATTTTGCCGGTTTTCTTTCCATTTATCCAGGCTGATTTCGCGAAATATAACCACTTCTCCGCTGCTGAGAGCCACTTCAACTTCCAGAATATGGTCTTCCATTTGTCCGTAGACAAGGGAGTGGGAGCCAGCGGCATTGTTGGCGAGCATCCCCCCGATGGTCGCCCGGTTCCCTGTCGATGTATTGGGGCCGAGCTGATATCCGAGAGGTTCAAGAGCGGCATTCAGATCATCTTGAATCACTCCGGGGTGGCAAATCGCATATCCCTTGTCGCAATTGATTTCGAGGATTTTGTTGAGATATTTTGTCGTGTCGATAATGAGTCCGCGGCCGAGGCACCCGCCGCTCGTTCCTGTAGCCGCTCCGCGGGCAATTATCGGGACGCGGTAGTGCGCTGCTGTTTTAACCGCTTTTCTCACATCCTCTTTTGTCTTGGGAATCACGACACCAACCGGCATGACCTCATAGATGGAAGCGTCCACGCTGTAAATATGGCGGCTTGCCTCGTCGAAACGAACCTCCCCTTCAATCCCTAGAATCAGATCATTTTTGAAAGTCATAGACCGCTCCCAACTGTAGTAGGTGTGATAGTTCGTCAAGCGCTTGGCGGCACTCTTCTAGCAAATCGACATCGGCAAGGTCGGAAGGTCTCAAACGGTCGCGGTAATGACGGCTGATCCAGTTTTTGAGGTTTTGATAAAGTGTTTCATTGAGGAAGATATTCGGGCGGATCGCATTGATTTCTTTTTGCGACAAAATAAAACGGGACCTCAAACAGGCCGGCCCTCCTCCATTTTGCATGCTCTCTTTTAAGTCGACAAAAACAATTTCTTTGCCAGGTAGTAAATCCTCAATGACGCCGCGGCTCTCCTCGGGGGCGATCACGACAGTCGAACCGTCTGCTTTCGTGACGATTTGGGAATTGAACAGATAAATGCGCACGGCCTCTTCCAAGGATAAGTCTCTTTCCTTAATTTCTATTGCGCGCAATTCCCATCCCAGTGATTTGACGATATTTTCTTTGAGCTTGTCAATAACCGATTCGGTATCGGCAAAAGCTTTTTCGTGATACAGGAAAAGGTCTCTATGACCGGTTGAGATGACGTCATTGTGAAAGGCTCCCTTGTCAATTGCTTCAGGCGATTGCCGGACAAACAATGTCAAATCGGGACGGAGGCCGTGAAGCCTTGAGACCGCTTCTGATGCTTCCAAAGTTTGCCGCGCCGGAAATTTTTTTGGGCCCCCTTCTTTTTGAAGCAGCGCGCTTTCGCCATAGATAAAAAGATGAAAACCCTTTTCCTGAAAGTTTCGGCAAAACCGGATGTGGTTTGCCGACCCGTCATCTAAGAAGGGATAACATGTGTGGAGAGGAGAGTGAATGACAAATAAACTCTTATCTTCAAAAATTTTCCTGATGAGCCTTTCGGTCATGGCGGTTTCGAGCGACCGATGGAAGTTGCCGATCAAGTTTGCCGGGGTGATATGCACTTTTCCATCTTGAGAGTCTGACGAAGGGGCCATCGTGACCGAATTAGCCGCCCACATCGCCGAGGCGGAACTGCAGGCGGCAAGGAGGGGCTCTGCAGCCTTAGCCAATATTTCGGCATCTGTTCCGGAATATCCCAAATTTTTCAGCGTCGGAATATGGGGCCTTTCATGCGGGGGAAGCACGCCCTGTTTGATGCCCAAACGGCTAAGCAGATACATTTTATCCAAAACTTGAAGCGCAGCTTTTTTGGGATTGGAGACTTGGTCTTTGTGTTTCAAGGAGGCCACATTGCCAAAAGAGAGTCCCGAAAAGGTGTGCGTCGGGCAGACAAGGCCGTCAAAGTTGACTTCAAAGACTTGATCCATATCGGTAAACTACCACGAAATTCGAGGAAGAATCAATACTCAAGTCCCGGCACCTTCGATTCGGGCAGCAACGCTTTTTCTGATTCTATCGAAGCGACCGGATAGGCGCAGTAATCGGCTGCGTAGTAGGCGCTGGGACGGTGGTTGCCGCTGGTGCCGACGCCTCCGAAGGGAGAAGAGCTGCTGGCTCCTGTAGTGGGGCGGTTCCAGTTGACAATTCCGGCTCTTATGCGATGGAAAAACTTGTCCCAATCCTCTTTGCGGTCGCTGAGAAGCCCCGCTGCCAATCCGTATTTGGTGTCGCCGGCGATCTTTACAGCCTCATCGAAATGAGAAGCGCGGATAAGCTGTAGGAGGGGAGCGAACGTTTCTTCGTCAGGGAGGTTCTCGACGTCAGTGACGTCGATCAGGCCCGGGGTGACCCTGCCAGTATTTTCCTCGAGGTGTTTAAGTTTGATGATAGGCTTGCCGCCGTTTAGCTCCAAAGACCCCTGTTTCATCACAGCTTTCACCGCCGCCGGCTGCGAGATGACAGGTCCCATGAAAGGCGGCGGCGATTCCTTGAAATAACCCACTTTGATTTTTTTGATCATCTCGAGCGAGGGTTTCGATAAATTTTTGCACCCTGTTTGTCGTCGATGACGATCAGCCTTCTGGCAGAGGTGCACCTTTGCCCCGAAGTCAGAAAGGCCGATTGGATGGTCGTGGCAGGCAGCTGCCTGCAGGTCTTCCACATGGGAGACGACAAGGGGATTATTGCCGTCCCATCTCAAGCGCGAGAATTTTTTCCGGATGTTTCGAAAAATATCGAGTAGTTTTTGCCCTGTCGGATAGCTGCCTGTGAAAAACAGCCCGTCGATTTCCTCGTGCTGGGAGAGCGCTTTGCCGATGTCTGGGCCCCCTTGCAGCAAATTGATAACGCCGGCAGGCAGGCAGGCCCTTTCCCAGTATTTAACTGTCAGTTCGGCGACAAGAGGGGTCTGTTCGCTGGCTTTGAAGACGATTGTATTGCCGGCAATAAGGGCCGGCACGATATGGCCGTTGGGCAGATGCCCTGGAAAGTTGAAGGGGCCTAAAACAGCGCAGGCTCCATGAGGCCGGTGCCTTGTCCGATAGGTAAATCCCTTTTGTTCTTTGGACGTTTCCGGGCACCTTTCCCCATAGGCTTGAATCGATATATCGATTTTGCCTATCATCGCCTGGACTTCGGTTTTTGATTCCCAAAGGGGTTTTCCTGTTTCTTGCGAAATCGCTTCGGCGAGAAGACCGGACTCTTCCTGAAGGATCTTCTTAAACGCTTTGATCAGCTCAACCCTTTCATCGAAAGGGGTTTCTGACCATCTAGGAAAAGCTGTTTTCGCGGCTCTTACAGCTCTTGCCACATCGGAAAAGGAGGCGGCAGGAGCTTTCCAGATGGGCTGGCCGTTATAGGGGTTGACCGAAGTTTTTTCTTTTCCGTAGCCTGAGATCCACTCGCCGTGGATGTAGAGACCTTTATGTGTTGCCATAACTTAAGCCCTCGGATGCGTTTTGTCGTATACCTCTTTTTTCAGTTTCGACGACACTCTCGTGTAGATTGTTGTCGTCGACAGCGCGCTGTGGCCGAGCAGGGTCTGAATCGTCTTTAAATCCATGCCGTTTTCCAGCCAATGAGTCGCAATGGTGTGCCGGATGGTGTGGGGCGTCGCTTTCCCCGCCAGCCCGCTCATTGTCATGTATTTGTCGAATTTTCGATCCACCGATCGCGCTGTCAGGCGCTTTCCCAGCCGGCTAAGAAATATTGCTTTGGGATCCAGCTCTCTTTTGTGGCCGTCGATATCGAGATGCCGCTCGGGATGGGAAAGGTATTTCTCAATCCAGCCGCAGGCATTTTTGGTGATCGGAACAATCCGTTCTTTTTTTCCTTTTCCCTGAATCCTTATCAGAAGATTATCCGCATCAAAGTCTTCTCTGTCAAGCGAGACTAGCTCGCTGACTCTGAGGCCCGAGCTGTAAAACAACTCCAGAATGACCCTGTCGCGAAATCCGAGATAGGTCTTTGTATCGGGTTGATTGAAAAGATGGAGGATCTGGTCATAGCTGAGCGGCGAGGGGATTTTTTTTTCGAGCTTCGGGTTTTCCAGATCTTCGGCCGGATTGAAAGGAATCAGGTTTTGGCAGCAGGCAAATTTAAAGAAGCTGCGGAGAGTTGCCAGCCTGCGGACGATGGTTCGGCGAGAGGCATTTCGGCTTGTTAGGTCGAAAAGGTATTGCCTGACCACCCTTGAATTAATTGATTCTAAAGGAATTTTCTCCTCCGGCTCCGTGAGGAGATAGTGGCTGAAGTCATTGAGATCTATGGCGTAATTTCTTTGCGTATGGACAGAGGCGCTTCTTACAACTCGAAGATGCTCCAGGAATTTTTGAACTGCTTGGTCAAACATATTGCCCTAACTCTAAGAAATTCGATTGAAAAGAACAAAAAGTTTTTTGACTATTTTGCAATAAAGTCTGAATTATGATAGCGCAGGAGACAGAAAAATCTTTGAGGAAGAATCCTGGCTGCCTTCAAGCCAACTGCTCATCCTTGATGAAATCCCTAAAATGCCGCATTGGAAAGGCGTTGTTGCATAAATCACCACTGAGACCACCGAGCTCACTGAGAGATTATGAGAGAGGAATTAAATGATTAGACGCCTAATCCCATTTTTTAGAAGTTTTACATTGAAATTGATGAGCAAACCTCTGCCACCACCATTATGCTTAAGATAGGATAGAAGTTGGGCCTCATGAACAGGCAAGAAATTGGCCACAGATTTTATCTCCAAAATAACCTTATCTTCCACTATCATATCGATCCGGTAGCCTGAGTCTAGCTTTTTATCACGATAAATAATAGGTACTGGTATCTGCCGGTTAACTTTCAAACCCGCAAGGTTTAACTCGTAGCAAAGACAAGTTTCGTATGTCGATTCAAGCAAGCCTGGACCTAATCTTCGATGAACTTCAATCGCAGCACCTATGATTTCCCCTGTTAAAAGGTCATTTCTTTTTTGGTTGGCTTCTTCAGTTGTGTGGGTACTAGTCATCTTTTCTCCAAAAAGGGCGAATGCGAGCTTGCCGACAAATACCTAATACTCTAATTTTTAGTTGCAACAAATTGGAGGATCAAGATGAAGGCAAAATATCGCATTCGCAACTGGAACGACTATAACAAATCTCTTATTCAAAGGGGAAGCATAACTGTTTGGTTTTCTGAAGATGCTATCAATAAGTGGATGGCTCCAAAAGAAATAGGAAAAAAGGGGCGTCCAAAACTCTATTCTGATGACGCTATTCTCACCGCGCTCATTATTCGATCGGTTTTTCATCTTCCATTGAGAGCACTCGAAGGATTTTTGACATCTCTTGTTATGATTTTATCTGTTGGTTTATCGATTCCTTCTTATACTCAAATTTGTCGGAGAGCTAAGTTGTTGGGGCAAGAGTTGAAGAAACTTTCGAAAAAAAAAGTCACCAATATTGTAATCGATTCAACCGGTTTGAAAGTGTACGGAGAGGGTGAATGGAAAGTTAGGCAGCATGGAATCAGTAAAAGGCGAACATGGAGAAAGCTCCATCTGGCAGTCTGCCCTGACTCTCACGAAATTATTTTCGAAATTCTTACTGAAAATAACGTTGCAGATTGTGAAGTGTATCCAAAACTTCTCGAGGTAATGCCGAAATCAGTTAAGCGCACATATGGAGATGGGGCTTATGATACTAAGCGATGCTATGCTGCAAATGTAGTTCACGGCTCAATTCCTATTATTCCACCCAATAGGAATGCTGTTTTTCGAGAAAACATATCTCCTTCTTGGAAGATGCGGAATATCAGTTTGCTGGAAATTTCAGGTTTAGGAGGTGATGATGATGCAAGAAAATTATGGAAAAAGTTGAAAGGTTATCATCGTCGATCACTTGCAGAAACAGCCATGTTTAGATTTAAACGATTCTTTGGAAATGATTTAAGAAGTAGAACTCTGGAAACCCAAAGGGCTGAATCAAGGGCAAAATGTGAAGCACTAAATATAATGACAAAGCTGGGAATGCCTGAAAGTGAATTAATAGCAGCTTAAATCAAATCTCTCATATTCTCTCTGTGCGCTCTTGTGAGCTCTGTGGTTAATTACGCAACAAAGCCCATTGGAAAACCTACCTAAAATTTGTAATAAATTAACCATTCATTTTTAAAATCTTAACATTTCTTCTTTAAAATGAATTCCAATGGATAGGAGAAGTTTCAATATTTGAGGAAAATAAAAATTTTATTGTGAACTAATGAAGGCTTGTTTATTGATGGAGGTTTAGGGAAAGATGAAGATCGAGATTGCTATATGGTTTTTTTTGAGTCTTGGCATGGGTTTTTGCATTCCGGGATGCAAATCAAAGCAAAAGCTATATGAAACGCCCGGGATTTGAAGAGAGGGTGGGAAAAACAATTTTTGCGGGGCTTAAAAAACTCAACACACGTTACTTATTTTGCTCTAAACCCAAAACTCGAAGCACACTCAGGATATGTCATTGATTCCAAAGAGGAAGAGCTTTCCGAAGATTTGCGGTGGCTTTTACAGGAAACTTTGACAGATGACCAGACATATTTGTTCAAAAAAACAAAAATGTGTCGGTTTGTCCCTGAAATGGGTTTTCGATTTAAAGGGGAAAATGAAGTTATCGTTCTTGTCTGCTATGCCTGCAGGCAGGTGAAATTCATTTCCGAAGGCAGGGAAGTCACTCTTGACGATGACCCTAAACACGAAGTATTTGAAACCAATTTTCAGGAGCTTCTGACACATCTCGAATAGGATTTAAGAGATGCGTCAGTTATTAATTGCGTTTGTTTTACTTCTGGGCAGAGCCGACGGTGCAGAACTTCACGCCATTTTATTTATCGATAGTTTGGCCGAAAGTATTGAGACGGCCATGACCTGCAATTATGCAAAATGGTCGGAAACTTTGAAAACCGTTTCGGAGTTTACAAATCTGGAAATTCAGGAATATGTTTTTTCTGGTCATGAGCTTAGGGTGGACGGCATTCGGCTTTTTCTACGTTCAATCACCTTTGATGCGGATGATGTCGTGATTTTTTATTTTTGCGGACATGGCTTCCGTACGCAAAGAAGCGGGATCCTTGGCCTTATCTTTCGCTTTCGGTTGAAGACAAATCGGTTGATTTCTCCGAGATTACACAGATTTTGATGGATAAAAGCCCCCGCCTTCTATTATCCATGGTTGATTGCTGCAACAATTTTATTGATACTTCTTTTGATGAATATGTTGAAGAAAGCTTCTTACCTCAAGTGGCAAAAGTGATGAAAAAAAATTATCGAAAGCTCTTTCTTGAAACTCAAGGCGCTATTGTTGTCTCCAGCTCTTTGCCGGGCCAGTTTTCCTGGGCCTGGGTGCGGCGCGGCAGCTGCTTTACACTGGCTTTTTTCGAATCATTAAAGCGGGAGGTTCGGCATCCAAAAGGAGCCTGCTGGCCAGTCATTTTGGAAAAAGCCGGGGAAAAGGTCAAAAATCTTCAAACTCCGCAATACTTGATCATTCAGTGAAGGTTCTGCTGGCGGCAAACGTGTCTGTCGCTCTGACAAGCGCATCCATCATTTTCGGCGTGTATGGCGAGTGTCCTTCATTTTCAATCAAACTAAAGCTGACTTCTGCTCCCTGGCTTTTTAATGAAGCGGCAATATGTTCGGCGACATCGGCATGGCAAAGATTGTCCCCCTTGCCCTGAACGACTTTGATTGGCAGCCGGCTCAGCCGGGCAAGGTTTTTTAAGAGATCGATTTCAGCCGGACAGTCGGTAAACATTTTGGTTTCCCAAACACCGACTGATCTTTCCACGGGGGTTGGGTCTGCTTCATCGTCCATCACTCTGTTCCAATGCGTTTTATTTTTCGGGTCGTCCATATATTTTTCAGTTTTGTCAATTTGGTTCTCTCCTTTATAAATAAGTGGTTGTTGCTTAGAATATATGGAATTCATCACAGTTCTCCTTTGCCAAAATTTAAAAAAGAATTTAACAAATAGCGCGTTTTTATGGCAAGGAAACTGAACCGGTAGACAGTTAAGTCATTATGAATTATAATTTTAGATAATGAGTGACTGCGCTTTAGATTTAGACCTTGAGGATTGGCACCGGTGGTTTTCCTCTCATGGTTATCCTTTGTTTGGGGCAAGCCAGGTTTATGGGTGGATCTTCCAAAAAGGTGTCGTCGATCCCAAAAATTTCACGAATTTGTCCAAACCATTGCGAAATCGCTTAGCAGAGGATTTTGACTGGAGCCTGCCCGAGGTTGACAGCATGCTGGTCTCAAAAGACGGCAGTCGGAAAATGCTGCTCAAAACCCATGACGGCCTTCTGATTGAAATGGTGGTCATGGATTATGAGAAGAGGGTGACTTTATGCCTAAGCAGTCAGGTAGGGTGCCGCATGGGATGCACTTTTTGCCAAACGGGCAAGATGGGACTGAAGCGTAATTTAACCTCGGGAGAAATTCTGGCTCAGATCATTATCGCCAACCGCGTTCTGCCGGAAGAAAGGCGCGTCTCCAATGTCGTTTTTATGGGTATGGGGGAGCCGCTTGACAATTACGACCATGTTGTCAAGGCGTGCCGAACCATGATAGATCCCGGCGGATTTGGCCTCTCAAAATCCCGCGTGACGATTTCCACCTCGGGATTGGTCCCGGAGATTCAAAAATTGGCAAATGATTTGCCTGTGAGGCTTGCCATCTCTTTGCACAATGCCGATGATGAAAAGAGAAGCAAGCTGATGCCTGTCAACAGGCGGTATCCCCTCTCCTTGCTCAAGGAGGCTTTGCTGGATTATCCCGCTCCGAAGCGGTATGGAATCACATTTGAATATGTGCTGATCGAAGGAGTCAATGACAGCGCTTTGGATGCAAAGAAGCTGGTTTGTTTTTTACACGGCATCAAAGCGAAGGTTAATCTTATCCCTTTGAATCATTTTCCAGGGATTGAGATGAAAGCTTCGGAAGCCGAATCCATCAGAAATTTTCAATCCTATCTTGCCGAGCGCTCGATTCCCGCTCCTGTTCGCTACAGTCGGGGCCAGGATGTGAGCGGCGGCTGCGGCCAGCTTGCCGCCAAGCGGAAAAATGAACTCAATCATGATCCGAGAGTTTTGCACAGAATGCGTCGGAAGAGCTCATAACATTTTTTTTAAAAAAAAATTCACAAAAAATTCCGAATTGATTAACTTGTACTTATGATAATTTTCGCAATATTATTTTTCATGTCGTGGGGGAGTCATCTATATTGTCAAGACAGTCAGGATCAATTCATTGAAGATTATTCACCGGACGAGCTTGATCTCATTCATTATAAACAAGAAGACGATGACACGGAGATATTCTATTATAAGCAGCCGGGTTCGGATTTAAAAATTCATAAGCATATTTATGAAAACGGGTATCTTAAGAAGAGAGTCTACCATTTTTTTAATGACAAACACCTTCTGATAAAAACAGTAGAAGAAGATTTCGCTGACTTAGATGGGAGCGGCGAATATTTGTTTCAGGGCGGTGAACAGACAGAGTTTAACTGCCCCCAGCCGCCGCAGGGCCCTCCCGGTCCGACCGGACCGACCGGACCGACCGGTCCCGGAGGAGGCGGAGGAGGCTCTACCGGTCCGACAGGACCAACGGGGGCTACAGGTGAAATCGGTCCAACAGGACCGACGGGAACAACAGGCGATACCGGCGCAACAGGACCGACGGGAGCTACAGGCGATACCGGCGCAACAGGACCGACGGGAGCTACAGGCGATACCGGCGCAACAGGACCGACGGGCTCGGCGCAACAGGACCGACGGGAGCTACAGGCGACACCGGCGCAACAGGACCGACGGGAGCTACAGGCGACACCGGCGCAACAGGACCGACGGGAGCTACAGGCGACACCGGCGCAACAGGACCGACGGGAGCTACAGGCGACACCGGCGCAACAGGACCGACGGGAGCTACAGGCGATACCGGCGCAACAGGACCGACGGGAGCTACAGGCGACACCGGCGCAACAGGTCCGACAGGAGCTACAGGCGACACCGGCGCAACAGGGCCGACAGGAGCTACAGGCGACACCGGCGCAACAGGACCGACGGGAGCTACAGGCGATACCGGCGCAACAGGACCGACGGGAGCTACAGGCGATACCGGCGCAACAGGACCGACGGGAGCTACAGGCGACACCGGCGCAACAGGGCCGACAGGAGCTACAGGCGACACCGGCGCAACAGGGCCGACAGGAGCAACAGGGCCGACAGGAGCAACAGGGCCGACAGGAGCAACAGGCGACACCGGCGCAACAGGGCCGACGGGAGCTACAGGCGACACCGGAGCAACAGGGCCGACAGGAGCAACAGGGCCGACAGGAGCAACAGGGCCGACAGGAGCAACAGGCGACACGGAGCAACAGGGCCGACAGGAGCAACAGGCGACACCGGAGCAACAGGGCCGACAGGAGCAACAGGCGACACCGGCGCAACAGGGCCGACAGGAGCAACAGGCGACACCGGCGCAACAGGGCCGACGGGAGCTACAGGCGACACCGGAGCAACAGGGCCGACGGGAGCAACAGGCGACACCGGCGCAACAGGGCCGACAGGAGTAACAGGCGACACCGGAGCAACAGGGCCGACGGGAGTAACAGGCGACACCGGAGCAACAGGGCCGACAGGAGCTACAGGCGACACCGGCGCAACAGGTCCTACCGGACCTACAGGCTCTGCAGGTATAGGAAACAATTTTCTCTTTTGCTATGATGATACAGCGCAATTTACCTCGACAGCACTCTTTCAGCAGGTCACATTCTCCACAAATGTAGAACTTGACGGATGGACTCATTCTCCTAATTCTGCTGAATTTACCTGCAACCAGGATGGGATATACCTGGTTATTTATACACTAAACACACTTATGCAAAACGTAACCGTTAGTCAACAAAATGGGGAATTGTATATCCAAGCAACCTTAGATTCAGTGGTGATTAACGGTGGCTCAATGCAAAACACCAGGACATTGCTCGCTGGTTATAACCCTCGGCTCACAATATCAACAAGCTTTATGATAAACTGTACTGCATCACAAGTGTTAAGAATTCAAATGCTCGGTTCTGGAGCTACAGTTACAAATTTAGATACCGGCATCGCGCCCTTTAGTTCTGTTATTCCCGATTCCGCTTCAATAACAATTACAAGAATACAATGATGGAAAGACTACTAATTTTTCTTTATTTTATTTATCTGTTTTGTACATTATCAGCAACTGCTAACGATAAAACCAATAAGAAAACGCAAGAATATTCAATCATCAATGAAGAAAGCCAATCATTTGCGGCACCTTCCTGTTCCAGATTTCGCCTATACAGTTTCTATGCGCCGGGGAATAGTCCCGGTGTTGACTCGTCTTATGAAAGTGTTGGAGCCATTTATTTTGGGAAGCTGTCTCCCGCTACATTTGTACCCTTATTAGAAGTTCAGCAGAATTTTCTCAATAATGGAACATGGGCGCCCAATGTCGGAGTCGGCAGCCGTTATATGAATAGCCGGGGAAATCAAGTCTATGGTATCAATTTTTTCTATGACGGGAGAAACTGCCGCAGTTTACACTTTCATCAATTTGGAGCCGGAATCGAGTACTTGACCCAACATTTCGACTTTTCGCTCCAACGGCTTCATCCCTCTCAATAACCATTTTTCCGATGATCCCACTGTCTATAACGACTATGTCGGCGATTATGTAGTCATCGCTACACTTGAAGAATATGCCTATAAAGGTTTTGATGCTGAGTGCGGAATGCGTCTCCCTTTGTCGCGCAATATATGTCTCTACACAGGAATCGGCCCTTACTTTTTGGCATCGAAAACTGCGACAAGCTGGGGGATTCAGTGGAGGGCCAGATGCGATTTATGGTCCTATGTTTTTGGCGAGCTTCAAATCACAAATGACTCGATCTTTAATGATCGCTACAGAGGATATATCGGCGTGGAGATTCCGCTCGATCGATTCACATCGGGGCTGAATCGATGTCTTTGCTGGTTCTATCAGCCCATTCAGCGGCAAAATATTATTCGTACGAACGGTTGCTGCGAGTACCAAACAAATTATTAAAAATGGAGTAGTTGACTTCTCCCTCCAATTATCTTATGCCGCATTCATTGCGGGCTGGCATTCGAAAATGTCATCGACATCGATGATGTTTTCTTTAAGCAAGGATGGCGCATCCATTTGTTCATTGCCGATGGTTATATGGAAATCATGCCCTTGCAGCTTAGGGTTAAAGCCATAGTGCGTTCGCAATCTCTCCAAAGCCGGAGAATCCGCGGCAAGCAGCCAAAGACGTTTTTGGCCATTAGCCGTTTTTCTATCCACATACCTAAGCTCTTTCACCTCAAAGGCAAACCACTCTCCCGCTTCAGCTAGATTCCAAATCTCTTTTCCAATCATTTCATCTTCATGAATGACGCTGATATGGGCGCCCATTTTTTTTGGCTTAGTGGAAACAGGGGCGAATTCACCTTGAAGCGGCAGCTGCTGCCAGATGTCGTCAATAAATTTGTTGCTGACATCCAGATAAACGAATCCGTTTCCCTTTAATTTTAACTGACCTATCGCGTCGACTTTTACTGCCGTAGAAAGAATATTATCATCTTCTACCTGAGTGAAGTCGCCTTGCGTATAGAGTCCTTCTGCGGGCTGGTCGGAGAAATTGAACAGAGAAAGCGTCTCTACTGCTTTCCAGTTTTCCGGAGCAGAAGGCATTTGTTTTCCCAGGGTGATATGAAAGTCATATCCTTTGAGTTTGGAAGAGCAGCCGTATTCCTGGCGTAAATTTTCCAGCTCGGGGGAGTCGACAGCGATGACCCACAGCTTTTTGAGGCCGTCTCTTGTATGGAGTGTGAAGCTACGGATTTCTTTAAAGTCAAAAGAGAAAAGGGAGCCTAATTCTTCAGGTACCAGATTCTCTTTTTCATGGAACACGCTGATATGCGCTCCTATCGAGCGCGATGCGGTTGGTCTTGCTCGAAGGATCCCTTCATGGTCAAGAAGAGGCGCTATTGCTGTGATGAACTCATTGGGTACATCCAAATAGACAAATCCATTTTCTTTCTGTTTCAGGATTCCTTGATTTGGAAGAGTGATCGCCTCTTCAGTGGCGATCGGCTGACTCTCGACTCTATGATCTTCTTTACCAGCCAGTGGAGAAAGAATTAACAGAAGAAGAGAAAAATAAATTAAAAACTTTTTATACTATTCATTTGGCAACCTCCTGATAGGATTAGTTGCCTTCAATATTTTATAGGGTCAGGTTTGTAAAGTCAATAGAAAGAAATATTTAATTTCATTTCTTTAAGGGAAAGGGGAAAGTTTTAAAGTCTTCGGCGGCGAAGGTGTTGGGAAAGATTTTCCGGGCTTCTTCTTCAAAAAGCGACGACTCGGTGTAGCGGGCGGAAAAGTGGGTGAGGATGAGCTCTTCGGCGTCGGCTTTTTTGGCAATCTCGGCGGCCTGGGAGGCGGTCAGGTGAAAGTGTTTTTTGGCGAGGTCTTTGTCTTCGTTGAGGTAAGTACTTTCTGAAAGGAGAATGCGGGCGCCTCTTGCGATTCGGATGGCGTTTTTGCAGGGGAGGGTGTCGATGACAACGGCGATGCTTTCTCCTTTGCGGATCCAGCTGACGTCGTCCAAGGCGACTGTCTTGCCGTTTATTGTAATTGACTCTTTTTGCTGCAACTCTTTAACGAGGGGACCGCGGACGCCAAAATTATCCAACTCAGTCCGATCGAACTTGCGGGTGTCCGGTTCTGTGACGCGCCAGCCAATATTGTCGACGCCGTGTTCCAGAAAGGCGGCTTCGATAGTGAAGTTTTCGTCTTTGAATACGACTCCTTCGTTTTCGACGGGATGTTCGATGACTTCAATGACCTCGTGGTACATGGTGCCATAGCGGAGGCGGTCGAAGTATTTTTTGCCGCTTGCCGGATAAAAACAGTGGATGGGACGGGTTACTTTGTCGAGGTTCAGGCGCATGAGAAAAGATCCGAGTCCAAGGCAGTGGTCGCCGTGGAAGTGGGACACAAAGATATAGTTGACGACAGTAGGGGCGATGTTGGCAAATATGAATTGCCTTTGCGTTCCCTCGCCTGGATCAAAGAGAAGGCCGCATCCATTCCAACGAAAGAGGTAGGCGCCGTGGTTGCGGAACCGGGTGGGCTGCTGGCTGGAACAGCCGAGAATTGTCAGATCTCTTACAGTCATGTCCGCCACGCAAAAAAATTCATTCGTCCTAGAATAATGCCGGCGGCAGCTCCTGTCAGGTGAGCTGTATTGGCGATCCCAAGACCGAATGAAGTGTTAAAGAAAACCTGGACAAAAAAAACGACAGTCTGGATAGCAAACATGGCGAGAATGAAAACGGTTAGCAGCATCAAAGTGGCGGGCTGCAGGATATATCCTTCCCAGGGGGCGATTTTTTGCCGGACCCAGATGAATCCAAGCATGGCAGTCAGGACTCCTGAAAAGCCGACAAAATTCGATCCGCTCATGAGGTATTGAAAGGTACTTGAAATGATAGCGGCAATAATAATAAATAGAATGTATCTAAGAGGCTTGATCCTCTCTTCCATTTGCCTTCCGAGAACAAGAAGCCAAAGCATATTGAACAGTATATGAAAGATACCGCTGTGGAGGATGGCGGGAGTGACAAGGCGCCACACTTGTCCCTGGCTGATTTTTTCAAATAAAGGGGCTTTTATGGCGAGGTTTTCTTTAGACCCCGAGAAGACCGCCACTAGTTTTGGATAAAATCCCTGCCATACAGAGGTGTGGAAATAAGTATTGAGAAGGAGTTGTCCTTGAGATGGTAGTTGCTGAGGTTTTCGGAGGCTTTCAATCCCATACTGCTTCACAACTTCATCGAGAATCGAATAGGCTTTTGGCCAGTCATACATCAGTTCCTTGTTGATAGCAGGGCTAAAAACGGCAATTGGAGAAAACATCTTGGAGATGGGCACAATTTTTGGGGTGGTAAAGGCTCCCCAGGTAAACGTGATGATGCAAAGACAGATGATGTAGAAAGTCACGGGACCGGTTTGAGGAGCGGCGGCAGCAGACAGCGGCCTGCTTCCAGAAATGATTTTATCCGGTTTCAGTTGTTTGAAAGAGGGTGGCTTGATTGAACTTGTTTTAGGCGCGGCAACCTGAAATTTTCCGTCTTCGGGATTGTCTTTAAAACTTTTAAGCTCATCGATGGCCTCGTCAACGCGGTCCTCGTCAACGACCCAGATTTGACAGGCAGGCGTGCCGTAATGATCGCTTCCCCAATCCTTGTTGATCACAAGTTCTATACGATGTTCGATTCCTTTTTCGTTGAGATAGGCGGAAAACCGTTCACAAAGAGCTGGATTTTCGATTGTCCCTACGATCCGCATCAGTTAAACCTTTGCTTGATCATACAGGTTTAAGATTTTGTTGACAATTTGCGATGTCGAAAGGCCGGGGATAAGAGCGACATAGTGGATCTTTCCTCCAAAGGATTTGACGAGCTCCTCTTCAATGCACTGATCTTTCCACTCGATTCCGTTGACATGAACATCGGGTTTGATTTTTTTGAGAAACTCCCTGGGATCGGTTTCGTCAAACCATGTGACATAGTCGACCCATTCAAGCGCCGCTATCATCTGCAGGCGGCAGTCCAGGGGGATAATTGGTCTGGAGGGATCTTTGTATTCTTTGATCGAGCTGTCGCTGTTCAGACAGGCAATGAGAACATCGGCAAGCTGCGAAGCTTCATAAAGGGACTGCAGATGGCCGGCGTGCAGAAGGTCGTAAGAGCCGTTGATTGTGGCGATTGTTTTTCCCGATTTCCGGCAGGAGTCGGCGATTTTTTGCAGATCCGATGCAAGCAGTAATTTTTTTTTATAGTCTTGCCTTGCCACTGTTTCACACATACTCCTCTTCCGCAAAACGGGGGAATGCGATTTTAAAGACTTCATCGTAATGATCGACAAAATGGAAATTGACCCCTTTGCGTAAATAGTCGGGAAGCAATTCGACATCCCGTTCGTTTTCCTTGGGAAAAATCACATCTGTGAGTCTGGCTCTTTTAGCGGCGACAACTTTTTCTTTGACCCCGCCGATGCCCAGCACCCGTCCTGTCAGCGTCAATTCTCCTGTCATGCCGAGATCATCGACGATCGGTTCATCGAGGACCAAGGGATAAAAGCGCCGTTACCATGGTAATGCCTGCGGAAGGGCCGTCTTTGGGTGTGGCTCCTTCAGGAATGTGGATATGGACTTCGGACTTTTCGAAAAAGGTATATGTAGGGGCGTATTTAGAAAGGGCGCCATGAAGGTATGTCCAGGCAATCTGCGAAGATTCCTTCATCACATCGCCTGCCTGGCCTGTCAGTTTCATGATGGTTTTTTCTGCGGGGACTTTCATGGTTTCGATATAGAGCGTCGCGCCCCCGAGCGCTGTCCAGGCAAGGCCGGTAGCGACGCCCACAGGTGTTCTTTCGTAGAAGCGGTCGCTAGTGAATATGGGTTTGCCCAAATACTTTTCAAGCAGGTTGGGACTCAGCTTGATGGCCTTGATATCTTGACTTTTTCCGCTTTTGGTTTTTTTTCTGTTTATTTTCGACAATTTCCATGGCGACTTTGCGGAGTATTTTTTTGATGTAATTCTCCAGGGATCTCACTCCTGCCTCCCTGGCATAGCCGTTAATCAGCTGGCGGAGGGAATCCCTTGAAAAGGCCACATTTTTGGCTTTCAATCCCATGATCTTTCGGTTGCGGGGGATGAGGTATTTCATGGCGATTTCGATTTTTTCTTCCATGATATAGCCAGACATCCGCAGGATTTCCATGCGGTCGAGAAGCGGCTCGGGGATAGTGTCAAGCACGTTTGCCGTCAGGATAAAGAGGACATTGGAAAGATCGCATCTGACATCGAGGTAGTGATCGAGGAATTCGACATTTTGTTCGGGATCGAGGACTTCGAGAAGCGCAGACACGGGATCCCCCTGATGGGAATTGCCGCCGATTTTATCAATTTCGTCGATCATAATGACCGGATTCATTGTTTGGCAGTATTTGAGGGCTTGCACAAGTTTTCCGGGCATAGCTCCGATATAAGTCCGCCTGTGTCCTTTAATCTCAGCCTCGTCGCGCATTCCTCCGACAGAAAAACGGTAGAATTTTCTATTGAGCGCCCTGGCAATGCTTCTGCCGATGCTGGTTTTACCGACTCCGGGAGGGCCGACCAGGCAAATGATGCTCCCTTTAACGCCTCCTGCCAGCTGTCCGACTCCGATAAATTCGAGAATTCTTTTTTTGATATCTTCCAAGCCGTAGTGGTCCTTTTCAAGAACCATTCTTGCAACGGTCAAATCGAAATTTTCTTCGCTGGCAATGCCCCAGGGAACGATCGTCAGCCAATCGAGGTATCCCCGTGAAACGGCGTATTCGGCAGATTGGATATCCAAAGTGGCGAGCTTCTCCATCTCTTCATTCACCACTTTCTGCACATCGGACGTGAGCTTTCTTTCTTTAAGTCTTTTTTCGAATTTCTCGAAATCGGTCGATTTTTCGTCCTTTTCAATGCCAAGCTCCCGTTTGATCGTCTTGAGCTGTTCCCTGAGGAAGTACTCCCTTTGGGTTTTAGAGATCCCCGCTTCAATTTTTTGACTTAAGTTGTATTGAAGCTTGGTCAGATCAAGTTCATTTTTCAGAAGGGTCAAGGCTTTTTCAATCCTGTCGTCGACTTCGAATGTTTCGAGAACCTCTTGAAGCTCTTCGCGGCTTGCCGTGGTTAAGGCGACAGCAAAATCGGCGAGTTTTCCCGGCTCGGTGAAATCCGAGTGGCCCAGAAAAATTTGCAGCTCTTCTTTAAAGAGGGGGTTGAGTTTGAGCAGATCTTTAATTGTGGAGATAATGCTGATGCCGTAGGCTTTCATCTCTTTGTTCAAAATATTATTGTCGTCATGGTATTTGACTTTGGCCATCAGATATTTTTTCTTCGGAATGCTCTTGACAAGGGAAATGCGCTTTTCCATATTGAGGATGACTTGGGCCCCGCCCTGTTCCATGGGAATAATTCTCAGAACTCTCGCGAGGACGCCGACTTTATGAAGATCTTTTATTTTGGTTTTGTAAATGTCGATCTCTTCATTTTTGGTAAGAACCAGCCCGACGCATTTGTGTTCGGATTTGGCAATGATTTTGAGCAGTTCATAATAGGAGCCGGGTTCGATGACCAGAGGGGCGGCCATGCCGGGAAAAAAAGGGCGTCTGAGCAGGGGAAAGATAAAGAGCTCTTTTGGCAGATCACCGGTTTTTTTCTCTATCAGCTGGGAGTCGTCAAGAGAGTTGACCAGTTGATTTTCGAAATCTTCCTCGACGGGGTTTTCTTCCATAGGGCGCTCTTCGTGAAAAAAATTCAAAATATACCTTGCTTATGATGTGTCCATTGATTGATTTTAAGTTGATTATTTTATCTTTTGCTTATGTAAATTTCAATGAATTTCCTTTATCTGTCCCTATGATGGTCCTTCGAGGGCCCTTTAGTCAACTGATTTTCTAAGTCACACAATATGAAACATCATTGGAAAATTATTGATTTTAGGTTATCCTAGTGGCATATGAAATCCACGACGCAAAATATTTTATTTAATTATCGACAAAAGGCTGAAAAACAAGAGGTTGAGAAGCTCTACTCTAAAGCGGCCTTTTCATCCGGCCACAGCCGTTTCTTTGGACCCGAAGACGACCACAGAATGCCATATAAACGGGATGTCGACCGCATAGTCCACTCCAAGGCATATGCCCGCTACGTTGACAAGACACAGGTCGTGTATCTGGTTCAGAACGACCATATCTCCCACAGAAGCCTTCATGTTCAGCTGGTGAGCAATTTCGCAAGAGGAATCGCCGAAATACTCAGGCTCAACCTCGACCTGGTTGAAGCTATAGCTTTGGGCCATGATGTCGGCCATCCTCCATTCGGGCATGAGGGGGAGGGGTATTTGAGCGACCTGTCCCATGAACATGGGCAGGGCCTTTTTGCCCATCCGGCCCAGTCGTGCCGGCTCCTCTCAGTCATAGAGCCGTTGAATTTAGGTCTGGATGTCTACGACGGGTTTCTCTGTCATGACGGCGGTATGAAAAGCTCTCTGATCAAGCCCAATTTTGATAAGAGCTGGGATGACCATTTTGAGGAAGTCTTGCGAAGGCTCAAAGATCCACAGGTCTATATTATGCCGAAAACACTGGAAGGATGTCTGGTCAAAATTTGTGATACGATGAGTTATCTCGGGCGGGACATCGAAGATGCAATCAGCTTGGGAATCATCAAGCGAAGCGATATTCCGGGTACCGGAATGGGAAAATCCAATCGGGAAATCCTCTCTTTTCTTGCGCAGGACGTCATTCAAAACAGCTATGAAAAAGATTATATCGCCATGTCGGACAAGGCATTTGAGGCGCTTAAAGAGCTGAGAAAATTCAATTTTGAAAACATCTACCAGCATCCCAAACTTAAAGTGGAATCGGAGAAAATTCGGCATAGCTACCGCATTCTGTTCGAGCAGCTTCTGAGCGATCTGGAAAACGTTGGCGAGTCCAGTTATATCTGGGTCAATTTTCTTTGCAACAAGCCTGAGAGTTATTTGGAGAAGACACCCAAAGTTCAGATGGTCATTGACTATATCTCGGGCATGACTGACAACTATTTCGTCAGAACTCTTCAAAATATTTTCATACCAAAACGCATCACATTGCATGAATGAATTCTATCTTATAATCGACACGAGTACCAAGCAGGGGCTTGTGGCTTTATTCCGGGGGGAGGAGTGTGTCAAGGAAGTTATGCTGCCTCACGGGTTTCAGAATTCCCGCACGCTTTTGCCTGTACTCGATGATTTATTTTCTACTCTAAGTAAGAAACCGCAGGATCTTGACTTTGTCGCCGTGGGAATAGGCCCGGGATCCTACACAGGTATACGTGTCGGCGTTGTGGTGGCCAAGATGATTCACTATACCTGTAAAATTCCACTTGTCGGCGTCTGTTCTCTTACCGCTTTTGTTCCCCGCCGCGAGGGAAAATTCGTTTCCCTTCTCGACGCGCGGGTCAGCGGAGTCTATGCTTTGGAAGGGGAGAAGGTTCAGGATAAAATTACCTGGTCTTTGCAGCCCAGGGCCATCGCTCTGGAAGAATTTTCTTCCGATCCTTTTGATATTCTTGTCACCCCCCATGAAAAGCTTCTGGATACAATTGCAACAGACAAGCCGTGGGAGGTTGCGGCTCCAGACGCCGGTTCTTTAGCGGCATCCGCTCTTGCCAACTTCCGCTCGGGAAAAGTCGCCGAAGACGGCCGCGTCGACATCCTCTACCTTCGCAGAACCCAAGCTGAACTTGAGCAGGAAAAAGAGGTAAAAGATGGATAGTCATTCTATAGGAAAATTTCCAAGCGCTGAATTGCAAGTCAGAGAACCTTTAAAAAATGATAATCATCGAATCTCATTCGCGCTGTTAGTGTCTAGATCCAGGGAATTTTATCAACGTATTCCGGTTCCGATCAAACAAAATAGAATTGAAACCTTTGCAATGACGAAGAAAAAGCAAGACGAAGTATTAGATCATGCCCTAAAAACCCGTCCTATTTTCCATAAAAGGTTGGTTTTGTTAATTGCCGATTTTTTAAAATTTAAGAAGAAATATGGAACTGCAAAAGAAAAAGCCGTTTATCGAGAGCTGGATGTATCGGATTTCATCGATAGGGTGCTAAAAAAACGGCCTGTCGTATTTATCGACGGCTGCGATGATTATTTTCTCAGAAATAAAGCGGAGGGGATTGGAGGTTTTGAGAAAATCGGTACAGAAGAAGAGGAGCCGCCTTTGATATTAAAAGATTATATCTCCTATGACGAGATGCCTATTTCGGCAATGGTCAGTTTATCCTCTCCAACACACTTTATCAATAACGGCTCAAAGGATAATCAGGGTATTAAGGGCGAGGAGGGTTCTTACGAGAAGAAAGGAATTTATGTGGGAATGGTTGGAGCGCGATTTGAAAAACCCGGCTATATGGAGTGGCGGCACATGATTGTTTCACCCAAGCAAAATACTCCGAAGAATGGTTATGGCAGACAGGGGAAAGAAGAAGCTGCCCAGAAATTTAAATTTTTAGAGATATGGGCAAAGTTTTATGAAGAAGGGAAGAGAGAGGAACATTATTTCCCCGCCTACGATGATGTTCTCAAGGATAAAACGGGAAAATTCCTGAAAATCAAAAAAAACATTTTTTTAAATACATCCGTTTATAAAAAAAGAATAAGAATGTCGCTCGAGCCTTTTTTTATCGATGCAAATGAAAGAGCCAAAGATAAAAAAAAGCAAGCTTATGTCATTGTGGAAGGGATTGGTCTGGGAGTTTGGAAAATAGCAAAAGAACAATCGAATTTGATGCTTGAAGTTTGCGCTGAGATTTTAAATGATTATGAGTTTCCAAACATTTCCGATATTAACTTCTGCAGGATTGAAGGAGACCCTTTGTATTTTCAACAATTGCAACTGAAAGAAAAGGGCATAAAGTATCATTTTACTGATAGGGAGCCGGCAGAAAAATTACAACAGCCGCATGACGGGAAATTACTTGTTACCTCATATGCCTGGGATGGCAACAGCTATCCTGGCAATGAATATTGGCGGGGATGGCTGGCTTCATCAGCAGACCCGGCTGCTGCTTGCTGTTCTCATATTTCCGAGTTGCAAAATCCTGAAATCAATCCCATGGTCTCGGGAGACAATGCAAGAGCATTGATATGAGAGATTAATTTATCTCTTCCATATAGATAATGGCCAAACCCGGCATAGTCTTTTCGTCAACCTCAATTGAACGGAACGCTTGACCGGGAGTATAAATTCGCTCGTCTTCTTCTGAATCCACAGAATATTTACTAATGTCTTTTGAATTTTTACTATTAAACACAAACAATACCGGCTTATATTCTTTCCCTTTAAAGGCCATATACTCTATTGCACTAGTCTTAGAGAATTCCTCAGCTATTGCCACGTTGCAGCTGCAGCTGAAGAACTTTGTGGTCATCATAATTTTTCCTTTTCTCCACTCATCTAATTTTCCGGTAGGCATCGCATCCCCTCTGTAAATGAGACCTTTGAATGGTGGAAGTTTTCGGATTCCCGAAGCTGTAAATTTTGCAATCGTATCGACATATGTTTGCGCATTTTTTAAATATTTTTCCTTCTTCTCAGGGGTTAAGGAAGATTTCTTATCTTCGAAATTTTCTAGTTTCCAGATATCCAAACTTGTTTCGTCATCATCGAGTGTTCCATTCACCAGTAGATAATTATGCGTGGTCATGATTTGAATTGACAATAGTTCAGCCGCAAATAAAGTCTTGCCGTTTATAAGTTTTTTATCCTCTGCGGAACTCCACCTTAAATTAAAGAGTTTCTGAAAATCGGAACTTAATATTTTTTTTTCAAACTCTTTTGCCTCCGCTTTTGTCACTTCAGCTTCCTTTAAAGAAATTGTCTTTTTTAGTTTTATTTCTTTCCCTTTTATCTTGTCTTTAGAAGGTATTTTCGACTTTAGCATAGCAATCTGTTTTATTTTTGGTTTGATAATCTTTCCTATTTCTTCATTTCCCAAGTTAGCTGAATTGCTTTTAATATAATTTTTTATGGAATCATCAATTTGCAGACTGTTTATAGTGAATTCACTTGACATAGGTATTCCTTATTTTTATTGACGATCCAAAAGATCATCGCTCAATGCATCCAATTTTTTAGCCTTCCATTCTTCTTCAGTAAGTTCTACACCAATAGGGCCGTTCATTCTATAAAAGCCTGTCTCAGTAATTTCTAATGGGGGACTTTCACGTGCCTTTTTTCTGTCTTCGATAAGCTTATTTTTAAGAGCATTGAGATCTTTTTTGTTTTTTTTATCCGGCATTGCTTCCTCCTATGAATCCCAGTTCTTGAGCGGCCTTGAGCTGGTAACTGCTACTTAAATAGCGTCCTGGCAGCTCTTTGCCTCGTTTTTGCATTGCAGCTTCAAGCTGCTTTTGAAAGTCAGGGTCGTTTGGATAAGCGCTTTCAAAAGAATCCGGCCCGGGAGTGTAGTCCACTCCATGCCAGCTTCCGGCTTCTTTGATTTCGTGATAGGAGTGGTCGCCCGAGCTCACCATCCAGCTTGTAAGAGCCAGGATTCCTTTCTCTTTAAACTCAGTCATTCCAAGATATTTCATACCCTGCAGAAAACTATCTGTTGTTCCTGAGGGACCAGTTACAATCGGCAGCCCGCCTAAGGCAATGGCTTTTCTATAAAAGCCGGTGTTTTCATCGACTCTATAAAGATCTTTTCCTCTCACCCATTGCACTCTGCGTTTTCCTAAATTCAGGCCTTTAGCTTTGTTTTTTTTCATCGCATCAAACTCTTCTTCCGAAATATAATCTTCCAGTGCGGCACGAGCTTCTCTAAGAGTGAGATCTTGAATATCTTTGACTTTTGGGGCAGGCTCATTTTTTTTCCCCGAAACGACAATCCGCCCTCCGGATTTTCTAAATTCTGCAAGCGGCTTTGCTTGGGCAAAAAATTTAGCAACAGGACTTGCCTTCTCTTCGCTCGATTCCCTTATGGCTCTCAAAGCCCCTGTATTTATCTGAAATCCGGCATCTTCCTTTTCCAGTATTATATTGATCTTATCGACTAATTCAGGATCGTCAAAAATTTTCGGCAAGGCGGTCCAAAGGGATGCATAAATCAAACTCATATGCTCTCTTAAAGTTCCTTCTTTTAGAGCATTTTCAATTGCTATCGGATTAAAGCCGATATTTCCTGTACCGGTCCCTTCCGATGCAAATTCAACAGATGTGGCAAGTCTGATTTTCAATTCCTTCATTACGGGTGTGGAGTTTTCCATCTCGCCCAAAATTTCCTGATAGGCTTTCGCTATTAAGCCAATCCTTTTGGCCATCGCCTGGGCAAACTCTTTTGCGTCGGGGTGTTTTGAAGAAAGTTCAGTAATTGCCGATTCAAAGACTTCGAGACTTTCTCTATAAGATTTGATGCATTCGTCAACAATTTTTTGTTTTTGTGAATTTGACAGCTCTTGGAGGTTGGGGGCAAGCTTCATTTGACTTGCAATTTCAGAGGCCTTTGGATGCTGCGGCGCATAACCTCTCAATACAAGGCGAGCCCTTGTTGAAAGAGTTTTTTTTAGATTTTTGAAAGAAAGTAAGTTAATTTGGCTTATTCTGCCAGATTTTGGGCTTTCTACCTTTTTACCTACAATTTTTTGTGATATATCCGAGAGGCGATAGTCCCTTTTTTCCCGCGAAGCAGGTGAAATATGCCCTTCTCCGCTCATTATTACCCCATATTAATAAATATATAAACTATTACTAACTCTATTATATCAGCATATATATTAAATAATTAATTGATATTATTAAGATTATAAATACTTTAAAGTAAGTATACTGGACTTAACACCATACACTTAATCCCCTGATCGTGTCCTAATCTCGTCTGACAGTTTTTTTAGAAGATTTAGATATGAATTGACGCGATGGATCTGGCCATTCCTTTGAAAATGAGCTTGTGGAAGGGATAGAGGGCGTACCAGTAGAGGCGGCCGAGGAGGCCGCGAGGGCGGAAAGAAGCGGTTTGCTTGAGTGTGTTTTTGGATGTAATCTCAAATTCCAGCCAAGCTTCGCCGGGAAGTTTCATCTCGGCGTAAAGGAGCAGCCGTCCATTTTCTCTGTCGGCAAGGAGTACGCGCCAAAAATCGAGGGAATCGCCTCGGTGCAGCTTTTGGGGGTGGGTTCTGCCGCGGCGGAGTCCGACCCCTCCTAAAAGTTTGTCGATAAATCCTCGAATTTCCCAAGCCCAGTCCATATAATACCAGCCGGCATTACCTCCGATTCCCCAGATACGGCTGGTTACACGGTCTTTCGGACCTTCAAAAGCGACTTCCTGAATATCGATTAGGCAGCCGTGCTTGGGAACTTTTACGTACTCGCTAAGATCGGGCTTGAGCCGGCTTGACGACAGTGAATCTTTCCAGCTTGAAAGAACTTCCTGTTGTTCGATTTTATCGAAAGCCTTTTTGACCGCTTCCGAATAGGAAAGAAGCTTTCGCGGAAGAGTGCCGCAAGTGCGGTTGTCAAGGCAGACAGCTTCGCATTTTAAGCTGTCGACAAGAGATTGGGCCAGCTGAAAGTTTGTTGACGTCACAAAATAGAGCCAGTAGGAAGAGAGCCTGGGAGTCAGTACGGGAACTTGGAAAATTTTCCTTTTAAGTCCCCGGGTTTTCGCAAAAAGCTCCATCATCTGTTTGTAGGTGAGCTTGTCTGGTCCTCCAATGTCGAATATCTCGTTTAAACACTCTTTTTTTTCCAGGGAGTGAAGAAGATAAAAAAGGACGTCGCGGATCGCTATTGGCTGAGAGAGGTTGGCAACCCAGCGGGGGGCGACCATCACCGGCAGCTTTTCGACAAGATCGCGAATGATCTCAAATGAAGCGCTGCCGGATCCGATGATAACTGCCGCCCGGAAAATGGTATAGGGAATGCCGCTCTCCTGAATGACTTTTTCCACTTGTCTTCTTGACTCCAGGTGAGGGGAAAGTTTTTCCGCATTCGCTATGCCGCTGAGATAGATAATTTGACGGGTGCTGGTTTTTTTCAACGCTTCGACGAAATTTTCTGCGCATTTTTTTTCAAGGTCTGAAAAAGAGTCTCCACTTTGCGTCATGGAATGAACGAGGTAGTAGGCAGCGTCAATGTCTTCAGGGATTTTTGCCAAGGTATCGGGATTGAGAAGGTCGGCGGTGATGATTTTGAGTTTTTCGCGGTGATGGTCTGGCATTTTTAGCCGAAAAGAACTGCGCACCAGAGCGAAGACTTCATGGCCTTTTTCCAAAAGATTAGGCAAAAGCCGCGTGCCGATATATCCATTTGCGCCTGTTAAAAGTATCTTCATCCTCTGATTTTTTAGCTTAGAGCACACTGGATTTTTTAAAAACAATTTGCTATAATTATTTTGTAGGGGAAGTCCCCTACTCAAATCCAAGAAACTAATATCGAGGTGATTATGAAAGATATCGCCCATCATCCGAAATTTATTCAAAAAAAAGTCCTTCAAGAAGCCAGAAAAAAATCCAATAAAAAGAAAATCAGCCTCAACTCGGAACAAGAAGGGAAGGAGGTTGAAAATACTTTAGCCGAGGATCGGCGAAACCCTGAATTTGAAGGGGAGAGGTTCGATCCTCACCACAGAAAGCCTCGCCTTCTAAAAAGAATCAATTATCATTAATATGATACCACTCCGAAAACCTCTTTGAGGTTTTCGGGGGTCATAGCCTGCTCAAAAGAGCCCTGTTTCAAACAATGCCCTTTGGAAAAAACAGCGATGCTGCGGCAGTGGTTTTTTGCCGAATCAAGGTCGTGTGTTGTGATGATAATTGTCTTGCCCTTCTCTGCCAGGTCTTCCAAAATATTCCAAATCGTTTGCCGGTGCTGGATGTCTAGGTTGGCTGTCGGTTCATCTAGGAGCATTACGGGCGCTTCTGTTATCAGCGAACGGGCGATATAAGCGCGCTGTTTTTCCCCTCCGGAAAGTTCTGTCATCGGTTTGTCTGCAAGATGAACCAGGTCCATGAGATCGATAACTTTGCCGAGGATGGGGGAACCGGATTTAGGATAGCAGCCCATTTCGATAAACTCTTTGACGGTAAAACCGAAAGAAACTTGAGGATTTTGAGGGACAAGACTCACAACCTGGCTGATCGTTTCCAGGGATTTCTTGTGGAGAGGGGTGTCGTGCCAAAAAATTTGCCCTCTTGTCGGCAGCCATATTTTTTTTATCAATTTTAGAAATGTCGTTTTTCCCGAACCGTTAGGTCCCAAGATTCCATGGATGCGGCCGGGAGCAAAGCTCAGTGAAATACGGTGAAGGATGGGATGGCAGCAAAGTTCTTTGACCTCAAGCATAGCTTCTCCTGAGGTTCGAATCATCTTTTCTTGCCTGATAGAGAAGGGTGAAGAAGAACAGCCCTCCTAAAATCGAGGAAATATTTCCGATAGTGATGAAATGAAGATGGAAGGTTCTTAAGATGAGGTCAAGGGCTGGAAGTGTAAAAGCGCCGCCAAGGACGCAATAAGGAATCAGGCTTTTGTGATTAGGTCCGTTCAATGTGCGTATAAGGTGGGGAAGGATGAGGCCGAAAAAGGCGATCGTTCCCGTCGTTGCCAGGGCTCCTCCCGCCAGCAGGGCGACGCAGACAAACAGCTGCCATCGGATGCGTTTGACGTCGACGCCAATGTTTGCCGCCTCTTCTTCCCCAAGCGACAGAATATTGAGTTCTTTTCGGTAGCTCATGCAGCCGGTCAATCCGACGATGAGAAGCGGAAGCTGCATATGGACATGCTGCCAGTTGCGGTTATATGTCGATCCTGCCTGCCACTCGGTCAGTATCTGAATGAGCGTCCAGTTATCCCGAAAACAATAGACGATAGCACTTTGAATCGCGATAAAAATCGTTGAAATAGCGATTCCGGTAAGTACCAGACTATAAACTTGCGACTGTCCTTTCGATTTCGACAGTGAATAGACAAGCAAAAGTGTGAGAAAACTTCCGACGATTGCGGCGATTGGAGTCGAAAGGGGCATTTGAGCGTGCCATCCTAGAATAAAAACAAAGAGGACTAACAGGCTGCCTCCTGATGTGATTCCGAGAATACCTGGCGAGGCCAAAGGGTTGTGAAAAAGCGACTGCATAACGGCTCCCGAGACCGCCAGGGCGGCGCCGCTGCTCATAAGAACGATCAGACGGGGTAGTCTTTCGTCAAGAAGAGGATTCCAGGCAGCTGATTGTCCGGTCAGCCTAAGCTTGACTCCGGCAAAAACCTCGTCCCTTCCCATCTGTCCATCCAACAGAATGCCTGCTGCCACGGCAACGAGCAGACAGATTAAAGCGAAGGCATATTTTTTAATCATCGGTCACCTCGACAAGAATTGCATAAAGGTCAAAATAGCCGAGGAGAAAATGTTGAGAGGGAGTTTCCTGAATGGTTTTATCGACAAAGTAGACGCGCTGATTTTTTAAAGCCTTTAAATTCGATAAGGGAGGCTGTAGAATGTAATTGCTCCGGGTTGTCGATAAAATCAGGCAGTCGGGATCGATACTGAGTATGTCTTCTATTTCAAGAGGTGTTTCCCAGTCTTCGCTGTCTTCTTTAGCAAGGGTTAGATTGATATCTAATTGTTTGAGCATATTGCCTGCTAAAGTCTTTTGATTCGGCGCCGAAAAAAAAGTGCGGTAATTGAGGTAGAGAACATTGGGAGTGACTTGAGTCGAAAGGGATTTCAGATGATTATTCATGGCCATCAGCGCTGCATCGATGAAATAGCTGAGAAGAGCGCTTTTCTTTTGAGCTCCGACAGTTTTGCCAACAGTATGGATAGCCGCTTTTAAATCTTCAGGAGATTGGACTGCTCCGAGATTGACTGTGCGTATTGCTCTTTGCCTGAGAGCCATTATGGTATTCGGGTGGGAATAGGGAGAAATGAAAGCGGTAATATCTTCTGCGTTCCCAATGGCTTCGAGATGGTATGGATCGGCGTCATAAGGGATGAGATCGGTCTTGTCTTTTGGATAAATGGCCGACTGGGTCCTGAATCCTTTCGGAAGAGCTAGTATTGCCTTTTCGGAAGCAAGGGCCATCAGGATGCCGGCGGCAAGGTAAGTTTGAGGATAAAAGGAACCTGCCGACTCCTCGCCGGAAGATTGCCATAGAGTGAAAACTTCCCTTAATTCTACGGGTTTGAGTCTCTGTATTGAGGGTATGCCATTGTCTATCAATGATTGAGCCTCAAGATCCCATTTGGCAATGAGAGCGCACATCAAATTACTGTTGCCATTGACGGCAAGGAGAAGTTTTTCGCGCTCAACAACCAGAGACTTCACCGATTTGTCGCAAACGGTCTCAATGGGGACTGTAATGACAGTTTGTTTCGATGGAGACATATGATGATAAAATGCCAGAAACCACCAAGAGAAAATAAACACTGCGGAGAAGAAATAGATCATAAAGTCAAGGGAAGAAGGGGCAAAGGTTTCTTTGCCCCTTGCAAAATTACTCTTGGTCCTCTTCAGCGTCGATGACTAAAGCTTCGGAAATCAGGACGATTCCTGCAGCAGAGGAGGGGTACATCAGTTCGGATTTGACTACTTTTACCGGGTCGATGACGCCTGATTTCATCAGGTCTTCTTTTTTCCCCGTGTTGACATTGAATCCGATAGTGTCTTTTGCTTCCATCACTTCGGCCAGGATGACAGATCCGTCGAAGCCGGCGTTGCTCACAATCTGCTTAAGTGGCGTTTGGCAGGCCACGATGACAGCATGGGCTCCGAGCTCTTCGTCTCCTTCGAGCTTCAAATCGGCAATACTCCGGCTGGCGCGAAGAAGAGCGACTCCTCCGCCAGGGACAATACCTTCTTCTACAGCGGCTTTAGTGGAATTCAAACTATCCTCGGCAACCTGTTTTTTTTGTTTCATTTCCGGCTCTGTTGCCGCCCCGATTTTGATAACAGCCACGCCGCCGCCCAGTTTGGCTTTTCTCTCTTCGAGTTTTTCTTTGTCATACTTGCTGGTAGAGGATTGAATTTCATTGTCAATCTGCTTAATCCGAGCTTTGACCGCATCGCCTTTGTTTTGGCTGATAATTGTTGTTGTTTCCTTGTTGATCGTCACTTTATCAGCCCGGCCGAGCATCTCCGGTCCAGCTTCTTGCAGCGACATTCCCGTTTCTTCGGAAATGACTGTCCCGCCTGTTAAAACTGCGATGTCTTGGAGCATGGCTTTACGCCGGTCGCCGAAGCCAGGGGCTTTGACGGCTGCAACTTTCAGGGAGCCGCGAAGGCGGTTCACGACCAGGGTTGAGAGGACATCGCCTTCGACATCTTCGGCAATAATCAACAGTTCTTTTCCACTGGCGGCGAGTGACTGCAGCAAGGGAAGGAGTTCATGGATATTGGAGAGCTTGCGGTCGAGAAAAAGGATGCTGCAATCTGTCATTTCGACAATCATTTTTTCCATATTCGTGCAAAAATAGGGGCTCAGATAGCCGCGGTCGAATTGCATTCCTTCGACAATGTCTATTGTTGTTTCAATGCCTTTAGCTTCTTCAATGGTGATCACTCCGGATTTTCCGACTTTGTCCATGGCGTCTGATATCAATTGTCCGATTTCTTCATTGCCCGAAGCCGATACAGTCGCGATGCTGCGGATCTCGTCATTGGTTTTGACAGGCTTGGCCATTTTTTCCAGAGACGAGATGACGGCCTGGACGGCTTTGTCTATGCCTCGTTTCACCATAATGGGGCTGGCTCCCGAAGCGATGTGTTTGATGCCGTTTTCTACAAGCGATCTGAGTAAAAGGGTCGCGCTTGTCGTTCCGTCTCCTGATTTTTCTTTAATTTTCTGGACAACTTCTTTGGCGATCGAAACGCCGAGATTTTCGAAGCTGTCTAGCTCGATTTGGCCGACGATGCTGTTGCCGTCGTTTGTGATAGCCGGGGCTCCCCAGCTTTTTTCATATCCTACGTTGCGGCCTTTTGGACCGAGGGTAAAGGCAACCACATCGGCCAGCTGAGTGATTCCGGACAGCAGCTTTTCTCTGGCTTCTTCTTCAAAAATAATGTCTTTTGGCGTTGACATAGGTGAGTTCTCCTTAGTTAGATCATTAACCTTAAACGTATATCGGTGGGTTTGGCAAAATAGGAGGCGCTGATGGCAATGCCGTCCACTCCTGTTTCCGCAAATCGGCGGATTGTCTCTAAAGTAATCGTCCCTTTCGACTCGAGATAAACTTTTTTCGGGGTTTTGCGAATCAAGCGGAGACATTTTGATATTTCATCGGGGGGCAGATTGTCCAGCATGATCGAATCGCAATCAGTCTGCAGTGCTTCTTTGATCTGGCTGATATCGAAGACTTCCACTTCAATGGGAATGTCCGGAAGATAAGCCCGGACTTTTTTAACGGCCTCTTGAATTGGCTTGCTGCTTTCGAATGCAAAAAAAGCCAGGTGGGGGCTTTTAATAATGAATCGTTGATTTAATCCGAGGCGGTGGATCACCCCTCCAACAAGCACGTGAGCGTATTGTGCGAGAGCCCTGAGGCCCGGAAGAGTTTTTCTTGTGTCCAGGATCTGGCAATTCAAACCTTTGACTTTATTCACATAAGCGGAAATAACAGTGGCCACGCCGGAGGTGTATTGCAAAAAATTCAGAGCAGTCCTCTCGCCGGCAAGTATGCTGCGGACGGGACCGGAAATTTTAGCGATGACTGTTCCCGCTTTTTGATATGAGCCTTCGTCGACACGCAGATCCACAGTAAGCTTGGGGTCGATTTTTTTAAAAATGGTTTCCAGATAGACGAGTCCGGCGACGACGGCTTTTTCCCTAAGAACCAGTTTGCCTGAGGAAAAGGTGCTCTCTTGGAGAAGAGCCATAGTTGTGATATCGCCTGAAGTCCCCAGATCTTCTGCGAGGGCGATATCGATCAGGCGTTCGATTTCAGGGTTAGCCTGCATTTCTCACACCTCCTTGCGAAATTTGCACAATCTGCTTGCCGATTTTGTTTGAAAACTCTCGTCGGTCTAGTTTTGCAACTATGCCGCTACCTGAATGCTTATCACCTTGCTTTAGTTTCACGAGTATCTGTAAGAAATGCGGGCCAGTCTTCATGGGTACCTTCATCAATTATACCGGATGAATAAAAGTATAGTTTTAAACACTGTAATAAACAAGAATATTTTGAGCCGGCTATCGTTTTCTTTTTTTGCTCCGCAATGGCCTATTGCCAAGCATTTGCGGCTGGTCGAAAAGTAGTCGGAGCGAATAATCTAAATAATTATTTTTAATCGATTTCCCTTCTTGGAGGACAAAAGTATAAGGGCGGATAATTTTTTTGATATCCTGATTGTTCTTTTGATTCATAGGGATTCCTAATGGTTGATGAGGATACCATAATACCCTAATTGTGGGATTCGAGCAATACGATTTTGCGCCAAATATTTATTTTAATTCAAGATCTAAATGCAACATTTATCCATTGATTTAATAGTATAGATTATTTAAAATAATTTGGTGGTCCATAACATGTAATGCTCAATTTTTGAATTGACATTGATTTCCTTGTGCGTTTTCCTTTGTTTCTAAAACGAATGGAGGACCCAAATGACACCCACTTGTCCTAACTGTAAATCCACCAGTATCAAAAAGAACGGCCATATTCACAGTGGAAAGCAAAATCATAGGTGTTTGTCTTGTGGAAGGCAATTCGTCATCGATCCTCAGCAAAAAATAATATCAGATGAGACAAAATCAAGAGTAAGACAGGCATTGCTTGAACGCGTTTCTCTCGAAGGTATTTGTAGAATCTTTGACGTCAGCATGCCCTGGCTTTTGAATTTTATGAACAGAATAATCGAAGATCTTCCAGAAGATTTGAATGCGGATGTCACTGGAGAAGAAGAGTTTGAGGTAGCTATACTTGAGCTTGATGAACAGTGGAGCTATGTAGGAAAGAAAAAAAATCCAATATGGCTTTGGCTCGCATTTCATTCAGGTACACGACAGGTATTAGCTATGCATGTAGGAAAAAGAAATAAGCAAGCAGCGGAATCCTTATTAGCGAAGCTCCCCGAGGACTTAAAAAAAAAGCCGTCTTTTATACGGATAAGTTCTCAATCTACTACGAAGTCCTTCCTTGGGAACAACATCGCCCAGTCGGAAAGGAGTCAGGTAAGACAAGCTACATTGAGAGATTTAATAACACGCTCAGGCAGCGATGCTCAAGGCTAGTGAGAAAAACCCTTTCATTTTCAAAGAAAATTGAGAACCATATTGGCATGATAAAATATTTTATATGTGACTATAACCAGAGAAAAGCGTTACAAGTTTAGGACTACCCGTGATTGTAAGACTATGAATATTTGTGGAGCCGGCGATAAATTTCCCTTTTCGGGATGTGCCTGATGCAGGCGGCGAGTTTGATGGCTTCTTTTTGGGTGATCTGAAAAGAGTCTTGCAGCCATTGGACATGCTGCTCGAGGGTTAATTGATTCCATAAGTCGCTTGCGGAGCCTTCGACAAGCAAAACAAGTTCCCCTTTAAGCTCGCGGGATTGAACTGTTTTTAGAAGCTGCCCGGCTGTTCCCCGAATGAACTCCTCGAATTTTTTTGTCAGTTCCCTGGCGATAACGACTTTTCGGTCAGGTTTTAGCATGGCAAGAATTTCGAGAACTTTTTTGATTCTTTTAGGGGATTCGTAACAAATCGATGTTCCTTCGTAGAAGATAATGTCTAGAAGCCTGTTTTGAAGCTCTCCCGTTTTTTTGGGAAGAAATCCCACAAATTGGAAACATTCAGTGGATAAACCGGAACAAACCAGCGCGTTGATCAAAGCTGCCGGTCCCGGAATCGCCGTGACCGGAAGAGATTCTTCCACACATTTTTTGACAATCCTTTCGCCGGGATCGGAAATAGCCGGAGTGCCGGCGTCTGATACCAGCGCGATGGTTTTTCCCTCCCTTAATAGAAAAACGATCTCGTTTTCCCGTTTGGATTCAGAGAACTTATGGAGGCTTTTTAACGGTTTTTTAATGTTATACTTATTGAAGAGAATCGAGCTGTGCCTGGTATCTTCGCAAAGGATAAGATCGCACAATTGCAAAATCTCAATGGCTCTGAAAGAGATATCTTTCAGGTTGCCGATAGGTGTTGAAACTAAATAAAGCATGGAAAGTTAAAAAGGTGGCACCCAGATTCGAACTGGGGAATGGAAGCTTTGCAGGCTTCTGCCTTACCACTTGGCTATGCCACCCTGTTTATGTCTTTAAGTATCTTATCGGAGAAAAAAATATCTGACAAGGAAAAATCCTTAAACCCTGATTGCTACCTAAACCTTAGCTGGGGAAATCGTGCCTTAAGTCTGAGGCCAGGCATAAAAATCTCATCGTTTCACTTACTAGTACAAAGTTCACAGGGACTAGGTCTTTACGTTTATGGCCAGACAGGATAACCTTGGCTAAGGTTAAGGTGGGATATCAAAATTTACATCAAATTCGGGAAGCTCTGTCTCTTCCGATAGAAGGCAGGGATGCCGCAGTCAAGGGATTTGCCGTCGACAGCAGAAATCTGGTTCCCAGGCAGGTTTTTGCCGCCTTGGCGGGAGAAAAAACAGATGGGCATCAATTTCTCAGGCAGGCAAAAAAAGCGGGATCTGCTGCTGCGTTGGTTTCAAAAGACTATACAGGCTGCGACTTTGGGCTGCCACTGCTTAGAGTTGCCGATCCTCTGGCAGCGCTGCAAGCGCTTGCGAAGAAGGCTGCAGAGGCAACCCGCATTATCGGCGTGACGGGCTCGGTGGGGAAAACGACATGCAAAGATTTTATCGCAGCGCTTTTGAAAACCAGGTTTAAAGCAGTCTGCTCGCCCGGCAACCAAAATACAAAAATCGGGCTTCCTCTTTCCATCCTCAATCATTCGGGATGCGGCGTAGAATTTTTAATTCTCGAGATGGGGATGTCTGAAACGGGCGATATTGCCAAATTAATCGAGATCGCCCCTCCTGAAATTGCCGTTTTGACTTTTGTCTCGCTGGCCCATTCCATGAATTTTAATTCCCTTGAAGAGATTGCCCTGGCAAAAGGAGACATCTTTTCCCACCCCAAAACCCGCATCGGTGTGATGCCGAGCGAAGTGGTAGCCAAGGAGGCTCTCCGGGCAATCGGCGCTTGTGAGAAACAGACGTTTTCTGTAACCTCGCCCTTGGCTGATTTTTATTTGAGCCGCACTCTAAAATTGCATCATAAAGGACGCTTTGTCCGGGATTTGCACGTCAACTTGAAAGCCAGGCACCAGCTGCACAATGCCGCCGCAGCGATTGCCGCTGCAAAAGAGTGCGGCCTTGAATGGGATGAGATAAGCGGCGCGCTCCCTTTATTAGAGATTCCTCAAGGAAGAGGGGAGTATGTCGAAAAAGGGGGCATATTGTTTGTCAACGATTCCTACAATGCCAGCCCGGAATCGATGAAGGCCGCTGTGGAGTCTCTCCCTTTCCCGAAGAAAGGAGGAAAAAAGATCGCCGTACTTGGCGAAATGCGGGAGCTGGGCCGGTTTTCGGAAGAGGCTCATCTTGAGATCGGTGCGTATGCGCTTGGGCATGTCGACCGCTTGTTTTGTGTAGGCGAATCTTATAATGTATTGAAGGATAAGGAAGGGGTGGTCATAGCCAATACCACGGAGGAGCTTATGGATTGTTTGAAATTGAATGCAGGAGATGTTGTTTTGCTTAAAGGATCAAATTCCTGCAGAATGTGGGAAATTTTGGATAGCTATTTATGATCTACCTACTCGTTTATTATCTCCGAGAATCCGTTGGACTGAAAATTCCCATGGTTCTCACTTATACCTCGACGAGGATGATGCTCGCGGCGATGACGGCGCTTCTTATCAGTATCTTTATCGGTCCTCTTTTTATCAAAAAACTCTACGAGTTCAAGATTGGCCAGTCCATCAGAAAAAAAGATTGCCCTTTGCTTGGCGAGCTCCATGCGAAAAAACAAAATACCCCCACCATGGGAGGCGTTTTGATTCTCTTTTCCATGGCGGTTTCGCTTCTGCTTTGGATGGATTTGACTCATTCATTCACCCTTCTGCTTCTTCTGACGACGCTGGCTTTGGGTTTGCTTGGAGGGATCGACGACTATCTAAAAATCAAATATCGGAATACAAAAGGGCTCTCGGCGAAAAAAAAGCTCGCGGCGCAGCTTCTGATTTCGGGCTTTATCGCAGTTTATCTGTTCTTTCCCCTCGCAGCGGAAAGCTTTCATAAGGGAACCTGGTTTGCCCCTCCGACGGCTAAGGATATGCGCGAATTAAAGGCATCCGAGGGGAAGCAGCAGGCTGTTTTGTCTCTTCAGGATTACTCTTCCAGACTCTACATTCCGTTTGTCAAAGACCATGTCTTTGCATTTAGCGGCGGCGCTTTATTTCTTGCCGGCCTATTGGTGATTTTGGTGATTACCGGAGCCTCCAACGCTGTCAATCTAACCGACGGTCTCGACGGTCTTGCCGCGGGGTGTTTGATTATGGTGGCCGCTTCCCTCGGTTTGATCGCTTTTGTATCGAACAACCAGGATCTGGCCAAGTATCTGAATATTCTTTATATCGAAGGAAGCGGCGAAATCGCCATCTATCTGTCTGCTTTTGCGGGAGCTTGTCTTGGATTTTTGTGGTACAACGCCCATCCTGCCCAAGTGTTTATGGGTGATATCGGATCTTTGACTCTTGGAGGCATCATTGGGCTGTCTGCTGTTTTGCTCAAAAGGGAGCTTCTCCTTGCCATTGTCGGCGGCGTTTTTGTCGCAGAAGCTCTGTCTGTCATTCTGCAGGTGGGAAGTTATAAGCTGCGCAATAAAAAACGGATTTTTCTTATCGCTCCGCTTCATCATCATTTTGAATACAAAGGGTGGCATGAGACTAAGGTGGTGACCCGTTTTTGGATTATCGGGTTGCTGCTTGCCATTATCGGAATCGCGTCGCTAAAATTTCAATAAAGAGATCGCAGTGGAATTTACAGGAAAAAAAGCGCTAGTCATCGGATTGGGTATCAGCGGAAGGGCCGCTTGCCGCTTTCTTTTACGCGCCGGCGCAGATGTAACGGCCTATGACCAAAAGGCTTCGCTGATTGCAGGTGAAACCGAGGTTAAAGAACTCGTTTCTTCGGGTTTGAAATTAACAGGCAGCTTGGAATGTGTAGACACCGATTTTCTTATTCCAAGTCCCGGAATAGCTAAAACCCACCCTCTTTATCGGCAGGCAGCTGCGGCCGGAGTCAAGATTATCGGAGAAGCCGAGCTTGCATTTTCCCATATGTCTGTGCCGGCTATCGGGATCACTGGAACAAACGGTAAGACAACTGTGACGGAAATGACGGCCCATATACTCAATGACTCTGGCAAAACGGCCTTTCCTCTTGGCAACAATGGCGCCGCGCTGACCGATCGGCCGCAAAATGAGGGCATAGTTGTCGCTGAGCTCAGTTCATACCAAATCGAGACGCTTGCCACGCCGGCCTTAGACGTTGCGGTTATTTTAAATATAAGTCCTGATCATCTAGACCGTTATGAATCAATTGAAGAGTATGCCGCAGCCAAGTTCCGCCTGCAAAACATTTTAAAGCCCGGTGCCCCTTTTTACCTTCACCCGGACTTAATCGATCGGTACCCCTCTCTGATTAAAAAAAATGTCGCTTCTTATATAACGGAGGATGTTTCGACTTTTGAGGAAGAAAATCTTTTAGCCTCTTTTCACCTCGTCAAACATTTTGGAATTTCTGAAAATCAATTTAAAAAAAGCGCATCGACATTTTGCAAACCGCCGCATCGTCTTGAGTTTGTCAAAGAAGTCAAAGGTGTGTATTATTATAACGACAGCAAAGGAACCAATATCGACTCTGTTCTCAAAGCTGTCGGTTCTTTTTCGGGGAAAGTGATACTGATTGCCGGCGGAAAAGATAAAGGAGTGAGTTTTCAATCCTGGATTAAGCCTTTTATATCAAAGGTTTTATGTATTTGCGCACTTGGAGAGGCAAAAGAAAAAATTTATCGGGAGCTTTCACCTCATTTGACTGTGAAAAAATTTGGAACCCTAGCCTGTGCTCTTGACTACTCATCCTCCATTGCCAAGGAAGGGGAAACTGTTTTGCTCTCGCCGGGATGCTCAAGTTTTGACCAGTATGCGAACTTTGAGGAGAGGGGAAATGAATTTAAAAAAATAGTCATGGAAAAATTATTTGACAATTAGTCCAATTTTTATAATAGCTAATAATGAGTTGGTACTTATCAACTCCTACATAATTTCATAATTAATAATTATTGGAGATAAGTTATGACCATCAATCGAAAAGATACCATATTGATCGCAGTTTTGATGAACGTCGGACTGCTGACAGTCCTTTTCATCACCGCTATGAGTTTTGAGGAAGACCCGTCCAAGTCATCCTCGTCTTATGAAGAACAAGTGGCTCAAAATCAACCGCTTGGATCATCTCTGGAGACACTGCAGCTAGCGTCTACCAGCGAGTTTCCTACAGACGAAGTTGACAGCGTTCTTCAGGCCTATGAAGCAGGCAGCAGCGAAACGCCCATTGTTCAAACCCCTCCACTCAAGCAGAATCAAAATGTTCAATCGGGGCAAGGCAAAAAGTATGTCGAGATCGCTGTCAAACGGGGCGATTCCCTAGACCGCATCGCCCGTGCCAATAAGACAACCATCCGCGAAATCAAGAATCTCAACAATTTGACAACCGATCGGCTCAGGATCGGACAAACTTTGAAGATCCCTCTTCCTGACGAGAGCAGTCATACGGAAAGAAACTCCGATATCATTTCCTCTCAGCCCGGTGCTGATTATTATGAGCTAAAAAGCGGAGACAATCCCTGGAAAATCGCAAAGAAGTTCAACGTCAGCTATGAAAGCATCATCGAACTGAACGACCTGACGGAAACGAAAGCGAAAGGGTTGAAACCAGGCGATAAAATCCGGATAAAATAACCATGCAGCGCATTTCACTCGTGATTGTGACAAGCATCCTGTTTGCGCTTGGCCTTGTCATGATATTCAATACAACTTCGGCAGAAATTTTAGACCTCGATCTCGATCGCAGCACGCATCTTGCCATTTTCAAGCAATTAGTGACCGGATTTATGGGATGCGCTCTTGCATATGTTATTGGCATAGCCGGGCTTCGACGTTTTATTCGAAGCAGTCCGGTAGGATTGCTTCTCTTGACTCTTGCCCTTGTCCTCTGTTTTGTTCCGGGAATCGGCAAAGCGGTCAACGGTTCCCATCGTTGGATCGATCTTGGAGGAATGTCTTTTCAGCCTTCCGAATTTGTTAAATTCTTCTTACCCGCTTATTTTATCGCGCGTCTTTCGAAATACAAGGCGGGGGAGATTCAATTTGGAAGGTTTTTCCGAATCGCAGCGGCCGCGGCCATTCCGATTTTTCTGATTCTGATCGAACCGAACAATGGAACCGCGGGAGTTTTGATCATGACAATCGGAGCGCTTGCCGCTTTGGCAAAAATCCCATGGAAATACTGGGCCCTTCCTCTTTTTGCAGTTGTCCTGATCGGCGCCGTCTCCGCCTGGCAGCTTCCTTACGTCCAGGCAAGACTGAAAGTGTATCTGAATCCCGAACTGGACCTTCAGGGGCGGGGCCATCAGCCCCACCAAGCGAAGATCGCCGCCGGATCGGGCAAGCTGTGGGGGAAGGGGCCGGGAAGCAGCCTTCAGAAACTCAGCTACCTGCCCGAGGCGCAAAACGACTACATCGCCGCTATCTACGGCGAGGAGTTCGGTTTTGTCGGCATGTCTTCACTCATTTTTCTTTATATGCTTTTTGCCTATTTAGGATTTTCCCTGTCCTATAATGCAGACAGCCGCGGGGAGTGTTGGATGGCCGCATCGGTGACATTTCTCATCACTTTTCAGGCGTTTTTAAATTTGGGAGTCGTTTCCGGGCTGCTTCCAAGCACAGGACTGAACCTTCCTTTTTTTAGCCAGGGGGGAAGCTCGCTTATCGCCAATATTATGGGGCTTGGCTTTATTTTAAACATTCAAACCAAACAATATGATGACAAAAAAAATCATGATCGCAGTTGGGGGAACGGGAGGACATTTATTTCCCGCTCAAGCGCTTGCTGAAGAGTTAACAGAACTCGGATATGAAATCCGGTTTATCGGCGGCGGGCTGTCGGGCAATCCCTATTTTCAGCCGAACGGAATGTCTTCTGATGACATATCCTGCGCTCCCATTTCCGCCGGCAATCCCCTAAAGCTCCTTGGCTCGGGGGTCAAGATCGCAAGCGGCGTTTTGCAAAGTTACCTGGCAATGAGGCGCAGCCGTCCCCATTTGGTCGTCGGCTTTGGCAGCTACCACACCTTTCCCGCTCTGCTCGGAGCCAAGGCGCTTGGAGTTCCGATCATTTTGCACGAGGCCAATTCCGTTCCCGGAAGAGTCAACCGCCTTCTTTCCCCACACGTTTTAAAAACCGCCATCCACTTTTCGTCCGCAAAAAAGCACCTGAAAGGCGACGTTTGCCTAGCAGGAATGCCGCTTAGAAAACCCTTCATCCAAAATCATATTACAAAAGAGGAGGCCTTAAACTATTTTTCTTTGGAGAAAGACTGGCCGACGCTTCTTGTATTCGGGGGATCACAAGGGGCCCTTGAGATTAACAAGATCGTTAAAGATGCTGTTTTAACCTATGTTTGCAAACAGATGCACAAGCTGCAAATACTCCATTTCACCGGCGAGGGAAAGCTGTCCGAGGAAATTGCTGCGGCCTATGAAAAAGCCGGCATATTTCATGTTGTGAAACCCTTTGAAGAGCGAATTGAATATGCCTGGAAGGCGGCCGATCTTGCTATCACCCGTTCCGGCGCCTGTTCTCTTGCCGAGCAGACCGAGTTTGCTGTTCCGGGAATTTTGATACCTTACCCTTACGCGACGGACAACCATCAGGAAAAAAACGCTGATGCCTTTATCGAGTTGACTCAAGGGGCGATCAAACTGACGCAAAAGGATTTGACGCCCGCAAAGCTGGGATTGATTCTTTGCGGATTTTTTAGGGACCCGGAAAAACTGCAGGCCATGCGGCAAAATATTGCCGCCTACAGGGATTCAGTCAAGCACCAAATCCTTTCCCGGCTGATTTGTGAAATGTTAAATGAATGATTGTTAAATTTTCTCTTTGCCTTTATCCCTTTTGGGTTGTGTCGGCGGGGGCGGAGGTTTGCGTTTGAGTGCTTCTTCTAGAGAAAGACCTTCAGATTCACTTATTCTCTTTTGAGCTTCTTGCAGTGATCCAAAAATTTTATTTAATTTTTGCAAAAATTCTGGATTTATTTTTCTTTTACTAATGCCTGAAAGGATCGTTTGAATGTCAGAAGGCAAAATGATCTCTTTGATATTATTTTTTATTTCCTCTTCCTTTTCGATAAATTCAGTGTAGTTTTCATGAGACTTTAGATGTTGTTCAAGTTCATTTAATTTATCGTCTTTATCAAGTTCAAGTTCTTTAATTTTGAAATAAATAGCATAGGCAGAAGTAAAATCTTTTTTATCTATGAATTTTATTGCAGCATTAATAAATTTATTTAAATTTTGTTCCTTACCGACCAATTTGTTGTTAATGTCATTTACTTTGATAAATGACACTTCATCTTCTGTTTCTTTGAGAGATATCAACTGACTCGTAAAGATAAAAATCGGAGGTAACACGATCTTTTGTTTATCCTTTTGCATCTCTTGAATTCTAGCAGTTAAAGCTGTATAATTTTTGCTAGAATTAAAGAGTTTTCTAAGGTTTTTAAATCCTTCTTTTGAGTTTTCGTTTAGATTCTGAAATGTGTGCTTCATTTTCGAATCCAATCCCTCTAAACCTAAATAAATGTCAAAAGCGCTGTTGAAATCACCTTTATCTGCAAGCTGCTTAGCTAATTCAATATAAAAAGAAACAATTTTTATTTTTTGTTCAGGAGTAGTATCGACTTCCGAGATTGTGTTAAGAATTTTTTCGCTAAAAGCGTTAGTTCTTTTAATAATAACTTCACAAACTCCAGTAGCCTTATTAGGGTCAATTTCCTCAATCTTCAGTTTTTTGTAGAGATTCAAATCTTGAGCAAGAAGCATGTCAGAGTGAAAATCTGCTAAATTACGTATATCAGCTTCATCTGTCTTCAAGATTGAAAAGAGTAATTCTAAGTTTTCTGATTCGTCCGGAGCACTCGATGATTTGGTTGGGGTTGCGGTGGATTGCCTCTCTAAGAAATAAGGAGCGACATAATTATACTTTTCGTTTTTTCTTAGTTCTTGTTCGGTTATATAATTTTTTCTGTTTATATGTTTTGATAGCTCATCAGCATTTTGAAGCCATTTATTCTTTGCAAGTAATATAATTTGCTTTTCATATTTATTCAATGATTTATGATCTGTTGTTTTTGAGATTTGATCTGAAAAATGGCTTTCGATTTTAGAGGATAAAAAATCTTTAAATTCTTTATGTTCATCCCCAAACCATTCTGAATTAATGCTAGATCCAAGTTTTATAAGTTCATCCATATCCTGATTGCTATAATGGGTCACTAATGCCTCTTGAGCTTCGCGTTTCAACGTAGGAACAAATTTCTTTCTTATTTTGCCTAAGGGTAAAAATGTATGTTTTTTAAATCCAGTGAGCGTTTTGTCTATGAAATCAAAAGCTTCTTGCATTTTTTCAGGGTTATCAAGCAATTCTTCTCGAAATCCACCAAATTCACGGCTTTCTTTATCATATACTTTAAGTATAGAATTTATAGGTCTTTTTAGCTCTTCAGGTCTTAAAATTATCAGAAGGGGATTTAAAACTTTTAGTGCAGTCGATCGAATTTTCCTCCAATAGATTGCGGTTTTTCAGAAAGAACTTTTTGAACTCTTTCTTTTAGAACAGGGTATTTCTCAGTAAGCAGAGGTGGCGGAGGGAACAATTCCTCAAAATTGTCCACGGCTTCCTCAACAGATGTGGCAGTGGATTGCAGTCGCTCTCTTTGTTCTTGAAGATCGACTATAGTTTTTTTGCTGCGATCAACAGGAGGAGGCTCGGCAGTCGCCGATTGCAATACTTCAGCCCTGCCTGCCAATGGGGGTAGTGAAGGCAATTCTATATGATCAATGCCTTCGTCTAAGTCCTCGCCGAGTGTTTTTTGAGGTATCTCTTCGAGTCCTGCAATCAAGTCATCATCAGCCAGGTTTTCTAATTCATGTTCAGCTTCGTACTCTTCAATAATCGGTGCAGGGAGATTTTTTTCTGATTTTTTCAATCTTGCAGCTCTTGATTCTAGGATCAGTTTAGTTCCTTTTTGAATCTTTTCTTTCGACAATACTTCATTGTCTTTCGGTATCTCCTTAATTAATTCATTTAAATATTTATCAATATTTTTATCTTCTGAAGAAAATAAGTGAAGTTCAATTAAATCTAGAAAGGTTTCTATGCGTTCTTATTTTTGATTTATATCTTCTAAGTTTAAAATGGTATTTAAATCGTTTTTGAACGCCTCCTTCATGTAAGCATTTGTAGCTTCCTCTCCAGAGGCTTGACTTTTCAATATAGCGGCAGTCTCTTTCGAGCTGATTCTTTCTTTGCCTTTCCAAGATTTTATAGTGTTTCTTAATCGACTGCCAATAGATGCAAGAAATCCGGGTTTATTTAGAGGTTTTCTGAGCAATATCTTTAGTCTTTGTAGTCGTATCCGGCTTGGTTTTTTTAGCGGGAAGTGGCTGATGTTGAACAGAATTTCTTTGAATTGAAGGGCCTTCTCCATTTAAATGCATAATAAGCCTCAATTTATTAAATAATTATATTTATATTAGTATTATAACATTTGTAATTATTTATTTTTAAATAAAAATTTACTTGATTGATAAAAAAGTATTGATTTTTGGGAGTGTTTTGGGTGCTTTTTAGGTCAAAATGGGTGGGATATGACAGAAAACGAACTGAAAAAGTGCCATTTTATCGGTCTAGGGTGTTTCAGGCTGTACCACTTTGGCCCTGCCTGCCAATTGTGAGAATAGGAGAGATTCTTCAGGAAGAGGGAGTATGCGTGGACCGGCTAATTCCTCAAAAGTGGGAATGATTGCCGACCGCTCAACAGCTGAGGCCGTGAGTTGCAATCGCTCTTTTTTTTCTTGAAGATCGATCTTGGTTTCTTTACTAAGGATATCGGGAGAAGCACTCTCGGTAGTTTTAAGTTGCAATACTTCAGCTTTGCTTGTCAACGGCGAGTTTAAAGGAAATTCTTCAGAAGGAAGTGGTCGAAGAACTTTTTCTTTCTTTTTCAGTGAAATTATTGCCTTAAAATTCGTCTTCTCTTCTTCTGAAAATCATTAATTAGTTCTTCTAAATATTTGTCAATTTGTTGTGTAATATCTTTTTGAGAATTTTCAGGTAATTCTATCTGATATTTTACGTATAATTCAATATTAGCTAGGATATCTTCAATCCTTTGATTTCGCGCTTTCCTTTTGGTAGTCGTAAAATTACTTTTAATTCGTTTTTATGATATTCTTTCATGTATTCTTTCGCATCTTCCTTTCCATTGATACTACGTTCCCATGTAACGTCAGTCTTTTTCTTGCCGGTTTTTCTTTGCCTTCCTGGATTTTATGCTGCTCTCTTAATTGTCTACCGCTTCTCAAAAGATCTAACCTTTTTAGAGCTTTTATAGCGGTATTTTTTGTTTTGGTTGACAAACCGGCCTTATCCGTTTTTGTTTGGATGGAGTGGTTTTGAGTAGAATTACTTTGAATGAAGAGCCTTCTTATTTAAATGCATAATAAGCCTAAATTAAATTTTTTAAATCCATATTAACATTATAACATTTGTAATTATTTATTATTAAATAAAAATTTATTTGATTGATAAAAAAAGTATTGATTTTTGGAAGGTTTTGGGTACTTTTTAGGTCAAAAATGGGTGGGATATGACAGGAAACGACCCAAAAAGTGCCATTTTATCGGCATTGGGGGGATCGGCATGAGCGGGCTTGCCAGGCTCATGCTGCAAAATGCGGCGGTATCAGGCAGTGACAGGGCAAAAAATAGGGTTATTCGGGAGCTGGTGGAAAGGGGGGCGAAGATATCCGAGGGGCATTTCGCCCGGAATATCGAGGCAGGCATGACTGTCGTCTATTCCTCGGATATTCCCATGGACAACGTAGAGCTTCTGGAAGCTAAAAAGCTGGGATGCCCGGTGCTTCATCGCTCGGAGCTTCTTCAGCGGCTGATGGCCTCGAGAAAGACGCTGGCGGTTGCTGGTACCCATGGAAAAACAACGACATCAGCGCTTTTATCCGTAGTTTTAAAAGAGGTGGGGGTCGACCCCTCTTACATGGTCGGAGGGATCGTGTCGGAATACGGCAGCAGCGCCGCTTCGGGCGAGGGGAGCGTACTTTGTCGTCGAGGCCGATGAGAGTGACGGCTCTTTTTTGCGCTATGCTCCCCATGGGGCAGATCATCACAAATATCGATCTCGACCATTTAAACCATTTCGGTTCGGAAGAGGCTTTGATCGAGTCTTTCCGCAATTCGCAGGGCAGGTAGTTTCAAAGGATCATTTATTTTGGTGCGGCGATGACGAGCGTTTGCAAAAGCTGGGTTTGCCAGGCTTCAGCTACGGATTTGACAAAAGGTGCTTATTGCGGCTATCGAACTATCGGCAAAAGGGATGGACCTCGTCTCTTTGATGTCAGTTTCGGAGGAGTCGACTATCCGAATATGGAAGCGGCTCTTGCGGGAAAACACAACGCTCTGAATGCGGCGGCAGTTTTTGGCCTCAGCCTGGCGGTGGGAGCTCAAGAGAAGTCTATTAGAAAGGCCCTTAAAACATTTAAAGGCGTCGGCAGGCGGTCGGAGAGGATCGGGTCGATTTCGGAAATATTATTTTTGGACGATTACGCCCACCATCCGACTGAAATCGAAGCCTCTCTCGGGGCTATAAGGAAGGCTGTGGGGGAAAGGCGGATTGTCGCCATTTATCAGCCCCATAGGTATTCCCGTTTGCAATATTGTTTGGGCCGTTTTGGCCAGTGCTTTCAGGAAGCGGACGAGATTATTGTCACAGATATTTATACGGCGGGGGAAAAAGCTGTAGAGGGTGTGACAACAGAAGCTATTGTGCAGGAAATTAAGGGGCCATTTTGCTGCCGCAAAGTTTCAAGAGAAGAGCTTGAAGCCGTTTGCTTGCAGGAACTTATGCCGCACGATGTCGTTGTGACATTGGGAGCGGGCGATATCACCCGTTTTGGAAGAGGACTGGTAGAGACGTTGAAAAAGAGTCCTCCAAAAAAGATGACGGTGGGCATTGTCAAAGGTGGAGCGTCATACGAACACGACATCTCGCTCAAGTCGGCCGAGTATATCGAAGAATCTTTGGCGCAGGATATCTATGACCTGAAAGTGATGACTATCGGACGCGGCGGGGAAATGCCTTTTTTGGATGAACTTATGAAATGCGCTGTGGTTTTCCCTATTCTTCATGGCCCCTATGGCGAGGACGGAACAATACAAGGAATGTTCGAAATGCTGGGGATGCCTTATGTCGGCTGTTCGCATAGGGCCTGTTCTGTTGCCATGGACAAGGCCATGACCAAAAAGCTTGCTGTATTGAATGGCATTCGAACACTTCCTTTTCCGACAGGTTCATATACGGGATTGGAAAAAATCAAGGGAGAGCATTGTTAAAGGGATTGCCGGCGAACTCGCTTTTCCGGTTTTTGTCAAAGGATCTCATCTCGGCTCTTCTTTCGGCTTGGTAAAAGTGAGATTGTCCAGAGAGGCTTCCTAAGGCCATTGACGAAGTGTTCACATGCGACTCTGAGCTGATCGTCGAGCAGGGGATACAAGGGCAGGGAAATCGAGTTTGCCGTACTGGGAAATGACGAGATCGCCGTCTTTTCTCCCGGAGAAATTTTGACCGGGGGCAAGGTGTATGATTTCGAAGCGAAATACAGCGATAAGAGCGTGCCGATTACCGATAGCCCCGACTTGCCGCCGCATCTCATTGAAGAAGGGAGGGAGCTTGCTCGAAAGGCTTTTGAGGCGATAGGCGGAGAGGGGATGGCCCGTATAGACTTTTTTCCTCGACCGCGCGGACAAATATTGGCTGAATGAAATCAACCCTATTCCGGGACTGACAGAGAAAAGCCTCTATCCGAAACTTTGCAAAAAGGAGGGAATCGACGGCAGGGAATTGGTAAGGAGGTTGGTTGTTTTGGCACTCCATCGTCACCGAAGATGCCGGGCGGTGTGTCGTGCATGAGAGGATTCCCCTCAAAAGAGCTTTGCTTGTCATTTTCCTTTCCGTAATTGCGATAACCGGCTCCGCTACTTTGGGATGGTTCTATTATCTTCACCGGATTCATGTCAAACAGGGAGACAGCGCCTACAATATTGAAGTGATCGCTGCGACCCGCAGGGCAGCAGGGAAGCTTGAGTCGGACTACATAGCCGAGCTGCTCGGGCTTTCGAAAGACAAGCCTGTCAATCTTTATACCCTAAGCTTAAAAGAGGCGGAAGCAAAATTGAGAAAAAGCCCTCTTATTAAAAAGGCCAGGGTGGAAAAAATCAAACCAAAAACCCTCCACATTGATTACATGCCTTCGCACCCCGGTTGCGTATTTGGGAGACTACACAAATGTTGCGATTGACGAAGAGGGGACGATGCTCCCTTTCCTGCCATTTTTTACTCCCAAAAACTTTCCGAAAATTTATTTGGGAGAGGAATTGACAAACCTTTGGGGCGGCAGGCTGAGCAGTAAAAAATATCTCTTGAGCCGCGAGCTTCTGGGAAGACTGCAACAGCTCGGGATGACAATCAAGTCGATCGATGTGTCACGCATCGATTCTTTCAGTTACGGACAAAGGGAAATCATTGTCTTTGTCGAGGATCGTATTGAAAATGAAGGGGTTTTTGTGATTGCGCCGATGCTTATTCGCTTGAATTCCGATAATTATGCCAAGTCGCTTTGGAGGATTTTCAGCTTCTTCGCCAGCATCTGGCTATGGCGATTTCTGCGGACCATGAGAAGCTGATCAGGCAACCGGTCAAAATAATTGACTTGCGTGTAGACAGTCTGGCTTTTATAATGCCCTTTAGGAGGAGCCCATGACAGAATTTATTGAAATCCATTGGACTGCGGGAAGTATAGACGAGGCAAGGCGCGTTTGCCGCTATTTGATTCAAGAGAGACTGACCGCCTGCGCACAAATCGTTCCCTGGATCGAGTCGGTCTATATGTGGAACAATCAGCTCGAGACGTCGCAGGAGAGCAAAATTACTCTGAAAACCACTTCGGAACACTATCCCAAAATCAAAGAAGTAATTTTAAAAAATAGCTCCTACGAGGTCCCTGAAATTACAGTTGTCCAGATCCTGGAGGGCAATGAGGCGTATTTGTCTTGGATTAAAGAATCGGTTTCCGTATAACTGTCGAAACATTTATGAGCAGGAGCGGCTATGGAACCGTTTCCAGAAAGCAGCGGATAGATCATCTTTATTCCCTCTTTTCCCAAAAAGAACAGGGCGGCAAATCTAAATTGTCAGACGCGTTCAATCACATTGAAAATAACATCAAGAAATCAACGAGAACACGACGTTTCAGATCGGACAGCCTTTATCTAATCCCAAAGTAGATAATGTTGGATACCATGTTCTGGTAACCAATAGAAAAAGCAAAGACCCTCGAATATACATACTTCCCAAGACTAACGGAAATTGGTGAAGGGAATATTTAAAGTTGTGAGAATCGGCTTTGATTATCATACTTGCACGCGGGTAGCTTCGGCAACATTGAAGGAAAATGTAGAAGAAGCAAAAAAGGAATTTAAGCTTTTGAAACAATTCGGTGTGGCTTTGGATTATGGGGTCTATAGTCACGAGAAACAAAAAAAAGTAAAAATTATCATGCATCTTGGAAACATGGGGAACCTTGAATCTCTCATTTATCCTGAAAACAGGTCTCGTTATCAACAGTTGTCGCGTGAGCAAAGAATCGAGCTCTTGACAAGCATGTTGAGCGAGGTAAAGAAAATTCATAAGTCCGATTATGTCATAGCCGACCTTAAGGCTCCTAATATCGTGTGGAATCTAAAGATAACAGAGGGTCATATAAAAGCGTTTATTTCCGATATGGGACTTGAGTTATCAATAACAGAAAAAAATAAAAGGATGCGCGGAACTCCTCAGACAATAGCTCCTGAAATTGTCGAGAAAATATTGGCCATGATCCAAAACCAATCGGCAAACCTGTAGATATTTTTGCTCTGGGATTCGTGCTCTGGTCTGTATTTGTCGGCGGGACGCCTCCATGGCTGAATAACTGTGAGAGATTGGACTATTATGATATGTCGCTTTTAGAACCCACCTGTTATGAGATCATGCTGGGAGTATTTTAATGCGCCGGCGGAGTCATTGGAGTATTCCATTCATCAAATGATGCACCCTGACCAGAAGAAAAGGCCTGAGATTGAAAGCGTGCTGGCGAATCTTGGGGGAAGGATCCTCAAGAGCTTTTGACAAAAAGTGCGGAGAGATAAGATTGATGCCTCATCCGAAACATTCAGTCTATCAAATTGTTTTTATCAGACAAAAGACGAAAGAAATTCGGAAAATTTAAAACCCCTCACCAGCTATTATTTTTTGTCAGAGCATAAGGAAGATGAAAATTCTGTGATGATTGTTTATTTTACAAATAAGAGGGAGAATATAGTGAGGTCTCTTGAAATGATGTCAACAAAGTGAAGCAGGTTCTTGCGTGGTTAGGTTCTATGGACTGTCTGAATTATTGGCAATATATTGAGTCGCCCCTGAATTCTTTGTGTCTTTGAGTCTTTGTGTTTCACCCATATTTTTAGAAAGCCGTTTGGTTATTTTGCATGTATTATCTTGTGATCAATTTCTTTGAAACAGATGCTGTGGGGGTGTTTGCCTGCAGTATCTTTTCGGGCGGGCCTTGAAAGACAAGTTTTCCTCCCAGAGGTCCTCCCCAGGGGCCAAGCTCAAGCAGCCAGTCTGCTTGAACGAGAATGTCGAGGTTGTGTTCGATGACGAATACGGAATGCCCCGCCGATACGAGGCGTCTTAAGATTTTAATCAGCTTCGACACATCGTGATGATGGAGCCCTGAAGAGGGTTCATCAAGTATATAGAGGGTTTTTTGGGGCTCTTCGGCTGCCAGGTCGGCAATGAGTTTCAACCGTTGTATCTCTCCCGAAGAGAGGGTATCAAAACGCTGCCCTAACGTGAGATATCCCAGGCCAAGATCGTTCATCAGTTTGAGTTTTCGCGAGATTGCCGGCATGTTTTGGAAAAAATCGCCGGCTTCCACGGCTGTCAGATTCAATACATCGGCGATAGAATGATCGTTCCAGGTTACTTGAAGGGTTTCGTAATTAAATCGTGTTCCTTTGCACACCTCGCAGGGAATCACGATATCGGGAATGAGTTTTAATTTGACCTCCAGCTCTCCAAGCCCTCGGCACACCTCGCACCGCCCGCCGGGCTTGTTTAGGCTGAATCTCGATGCTGTATAGCCTCTGGCGCAGGCCAGCTTGGTGGCAGCAAACAGCGACCGCAAAGCATCCATGACGTGGATATAGGTTGCGGGGATCGAGCGTTTTGTGATTCCCGCGGGACGCTGCAGGGTTAATGAGAGTTTTTCGATGGATTCATATCCCTTTAAATCGGGACAGGGGAGCCATCCCTCTTGAAGCCATTTTCCCAGTTTTTGGCTGCGATGTCCATGGCCAAAGTGGATTTTCCTGATCCCGACACGCCGCAGATTCCCACAAAGGAATTTAAGGGGATGCTTGCGGAAAAGCCTTGTAAATTGTGGCAGTTTGCCGAAACTATCGTGAGCGCAGGTTTGGTTTTTTCTTTTTTTACTTCTGGGAAACGTGAGAGGCTCGAAAGCCATTTTCCCGTCAGGGATTTTTTATCTTTTAAAAGCTTCTGCAGGGTACCCTGAAAAACAAGCTCGCCGCCATTTTTTCCTGAACCGGGCCCGATTTCTAAAATGTGGTCGCTCATGGAAATGATTTGCCTGTCGTGTTCGACAATGATGACAGTATTGCCGATATCTCTGAGGCTGCTGAAGAACCTGGCAAAGTTTGCCGATATCTTGCGGGTGGAGGCCTCTGGAAGGTTCGTCCAATACATACAGAATTCCCGAAAGCCCCGCTCCGATTAGCGAGGCGAGCTGAACTCTTTTAGCTTCTCCTTCGCTTAAGGTTTTGAATTCGCGAAAAGTTCCAGATAGCCAAGACCTACCCGGCTTCAGCAATTGAAGGCGGGAGGTGATTTCGGGAAGGATCTCCTCGGCAATGGATTTTCTCACTTCCTTCAAACTCCCATGAGAGGATTTCTTGCAGGAGGTTGTCGACTGAGAGGCTGTCTAGTTGATGGATGTTTTGATTTTTGATTTTGCAAAAAAGACTTTCAGGCTTGAGCTTGCCCTCCATGGCAGCTTAGGACAGATACACTTTCGTCAATTGTTCCCTTGCCCCCGCATCTTTGGCAGGCGCCCAACGGGGAGTTGAAATTGAAGTCGGCCGGAGTGAGCGGAGCGAATTTCAGACCCGATTCCGGGCAGAGGTAAATTTCGGTATAATAGCGGACGGATCCCGTTTTTCCTTCCTGGACTTTTAAGATGCCCTGGCTCAGTTCGACGGCCGTTTCAACAGATCCCGAGAGCCTGTCTCGTACTCCGCTTTTTATTTGAAGGCGGTCGACAACAACTTCCAGCTTCTCGCCGTGAATATCGGGGTTTTCGGGATCGACTTCCTCGCCGTCTATCCGAATCCTGATGAATCCGGATTTATAGAGCCTCTCGGCAGCGTCTTTAAGGGTCTCGTATTCAAGGGTAATCGGGGCAAGAAGCTGAATTTTACTTCCTTCAGGGTAGTCTTTGAGGATCTCCTCGATAATCACGTGGCGGGGAAATCGATGCAGGGGTTTTCCTGTAGCCGGACTGTGCTGCCTTCCAATTTTTGAATAAAGGATGGCCATAAAATCGTAGATATCAGTTTGCGTCGAGACTGTCGCCGAGGGGTGAAAGGACGTTTTGCCGCGGCCGATGGACAGCGTCGGGGAGAGCCCTTCGATTTTTTCCACGTCGGGTTTTGGCATCTGTTTGATTCGGCTGCGGATGTCTGTAGAGAGGTACTCCATAAAACGCCTCTGTCCTTCGGCGTAGAGAGTGTCGAAGGCAAGCGAGGACTTTCCCGATCCGCTAACGCCCGTGATCGCAATGAGGCGATTTTTGGGAAGTTTGACAGAAAGATTTTTTAAATTATTCTGTTTGCATTTTTTCAGAACAAGATGATTCATAAGGAAGCAGTTCATATTGCGTCTTGCGGTTTTCAAGATCGCAGGTGACTCTATAGGGAAGATTATGGCGATTTCTGGCAAAAAAGACCAGCTGCCCCTTTTCTTTCTTTGGTTTGCCAATACTTGAGGTGTCAAAAATGCCAAAGTCGGAAATCCTTGGCTGGAGGTCCCATTTTTGGTTTTCCTTAGAAATGCGATTTCTGTATTGCTGGCAAAATGTGCCGGGACTTTGAATTAAACTGTAGCCTGATTCCTTTAAAAGGTTAGCGGCAATATCTTCAAGCCCGCCGGTTTGAGACGGTTTTAGATCAGCAGAAGAGGCATGATTTTGGATGCGCATTTCAGTGGTTATCATATTTCCCTCTCATACGCCGGATCGCATTACAATCTCAAGTAATTTTTTTCTGCAAGGTCCCAATTAAAAAAAACTCGTTTGCCTTCATCCTTGTCGTATCGGACTTGTACTCTGAGATATGGATAGGGATGCCTGTTATCGAAGTCCCTCCCTTCACTGGGCCGGTAGATTTTGATATAGATTTCCTTATTATACCAGGGCAGGGTGGAAACATCGATGTCGTCTTTTCTATATCTTTGAAAATCAGTATATTCTTTGGAATAGTGGGGGGATTGATAGTAGTCCATCAAAAGCTTTGCAACTTTATCCGGTTCATATTCCATTCCCTGAATGTAAAAAGCGATCTCGGCTCCCATCATATGCTTTGAAATTGCGCTCTGCCCTTCAGCGCGGGCGTATTGATGGTGTTTCGGACATCTGTGTCCTGTTGTGACGACGACTTTGCGGTGGGTAGTTTCCTGAAGATAGTTCATTAAGTCGATGAGTATAGGGTAGATAAACTCTTTTCCATTTTTTAGAGGAAGGCTGTGGCTGCCCGCCCCGCCGCAATCCTCTAGCCTTGACTGGGCAGTGATTCTGGGCGGGTTCATCACGCTTCCTCTGCAGCAAAAATAATCTTTTGTGATTGAGGGAAACGGGGTTTTGCTCTCTGTTTCCCAAACATAGCGCGGCAGGTCTTTTTTTTGCGGAGCCAAAGCTGCCCAACGCCTGTCATTTTGCAGCCTCTCGATAAATTCCGCTTCCTGATGATTTTTTGATTTATCCGATAAATTGTCGCACCCGGAAAATAGGAGAAGCAGAGCAATACATCTTGACTTGAGCGGCATCATATGGGATTTTATAACATCTAGGAGATTTTTTATATGCAATGGATTCATGATTACGACCTCTTTCTTTTTGATTTTGACGGCCTGCTGGTCAATACCGAGGAACTTCATTTTCGGGCATACAAGCAAATGTGCGATAGATTCGGGTTTGATCTCGACTGGAGTTTCCAGCAATACGCTGAGATCGCCCACATAAGTTCTCAGGGACTTCGAGAGGAAATCTATAAAAAATTCCCGGGCCTTGCTGCCAGCTACCCCCATTGGGATGAATTGTATCAGGAAAAAACTCTCAGCTATCTCGATCTTTTAAGGAGGGGGCAGGTTCAGCTGATGCCGGGAGCCGGCGAATTTTTGCACGAGATTGTCAAACGGAACAAAAAAACTTGCGTTGTCACTAATTCCAGCAGGCAAATGGTGGAGGCGATTATCGACTGCCATCCCGCTCTTCAGCTCATCGATGTGTGGGTGACTCGTGAAGATTACGACAAACCCAAGCCCGATCCCGAGTGCTATATCAAAGCTATCAAAGAATTCATTTCAACAGAGGGCAAAGCTATCGGTTTCGAGGACTCACCCCGCGGATTGCAGGCTCTTTTAAATTCGGATGCCGCCGCTGTCCTTATCACCGAAATCGAGTATCCCACCCTATACGAACTGATGGATGAGAGGGTGAGGCGCTTCCATTCATTTACTGACCTGCTCCTCAGTACAAGACTTTGACAAGGAAAAGGCCGGTAGGAGGGGCCGCTTTGCTTGCAAAGCGCCTGTCTTTTTTTTCGAAAGCTTTCTCGATGTCTTCAAGGGGCCTTTTTCCCGACGCAATATCGAGAAGCATGCCCACAATGTTTCTGACCATTTTATAGAGAAAACCGTCGGCTTCGAATTCCAGCCTCACGCCTCCCTCTTGCTCGGTGACATCGAGCCGTTTGATGGTGCGGACGGGATTTTTTGCAGCAGAGCCTTCTGCTGCGGAATTGGCAAAGGATGTGAAGTCGTGCGTTCCGATAAATTTTGCCGCGGCTTTTTTAAGGAGGCTCAAGTCAAGGGGCTTTGCAAAATAAGTGGTATAGAGGCGGTTCATGGGGTTTTGCACTTTTTCGAGCCAAAGATGGTAGTGATAGATCTTCCCCTTTGCTGAATATCTTGCGTGGAAGCTGTCATCGACTCTACTGATTTCGAGCACGCGGATATCTCGGGGAAGCAGGCCGTTGGCAGCGGCCATAAAGCGTCTTGTATCGATCTCTTTGGAGACGGAAAAATGGGCGGCCTGACCGAGGGCATGCACTCCGGCGTCGGTTCTGCCCGATCCGACGATCCATACCTCTTCCTGAAGGAATTTTTCGAGGGTTTTTTTTAGAGTTTCCTGAATTGACGGAGCGTCGGGCTGGACTTGCCAGCCGCTATAGCAGGTTCCGTCGTATTGGAGAAGAAGTTTATATTTAATTGGCTCTGACATAACTTTCCGCAAGAGTCAAATCTTCACTTGTTGTGATTTTTATATTCATATAGGACCCTGTGACCAGCTTGACGGGGCGGCCTAGTATCTCGACAAGCGAGACATCGTCGGTCACAGTCAGGTTTCTTTTTGCCGCCAGTTCAAAACCTTCGATAAGCAGTTCTTTCCGCATGACCTGCGGTGTTTGAATTTCAAAGAAGCGATCCCTCTTTGGTGTGCCTGCAACAAAACCGGCGCTATTGACTTCTTTGACGGTAAATTTCAGGGGAACGCCAGGAGCTGCGGCTCCAATCTCTTTTGCGGCCTCTATCACGTCATCAATGAGCTTTGCTGTTAAAAAAGGGCGGGCGGCGTCGTGGATTAAAATAGCGTCCGACTTAGGCGATGCGGCGGCCAGCCCGGACTGCACAGAATCCTGCCGCCTTTTCCCCGGATCGGCAAAGAGGACTTTTGGGTGGGAAAAAAACGATCGGTACTTTTTATCGCAAACAACGATGACTTCGTCGATGAGTTCATGCTTGCAAAGGATGTCGAAGCTGTATCCGGCAATCGGCATGCTGCCAAGCGGAAGAAATTGTTTGGGAGTTTCACTCTTGATACGGGTGCCAAGACCCCCTGCGAGTAAAATAGCGCTAATCATGCTGTCCTCTTCAATTTGAATAATGTAATTTCAGGAACGGAGCCCAGGCGGAATTTAAAAACGCTTCCAATTCCCCGGTTCACATAAATGGTTTTGTGATTTTTACGAAAAAGCCCCCGTTTATACCTGGGATTTTCCATAAGTGTGAAGCGGTTCCACAGACCGGGCAGATTGATTTGAGCCCCGTGCGTGTGGCCGCACAGAATCAAGTCTCCGGGTTGATTTTCCAGCAAAGGGATCGTGTCTGGGTTGTGGACGAGGACAACTGCCGGACCTTTGCAGTCAAGATCGGGCTGTGCGCGTCCCAGCATATACTCTCCCAGGCCGGCAACATTGAGGCAGGAGTTATTGACGGGAATCTGCACTGTTTCATTGTGCAGCAGACGAAAGGGAGTTTGTTTTAAGAGCTTCATCAACGGGCTGTGGAAATCAACTTCTTTGGCGCCTTCCGAAACCTTTCCGGTGATGGCCGGTTTTTTAAACAAAAGCTTAAGTCCGGCAGCGACATTCCCTTCCTTCCTCTCGACCGCGTCATAGCCGCCGGTCGTCGTATTGATCAAAATAGGTTTGGCATAGTCGTGATTGCCGAGTACGGCAAAGCAGCCATAGGGAGCGCTTAAGTTATTTAAAAATTTTTCCAGACGGTCGGGGTTATCCATTTTTGAGTAGCAAAGAAAATCTCCGGTAAAGACGATCAGATCGGGTTTCAGATTTAAGATTTTTTTGGTCAGGCGCCTCAAAAACCGTCAGAAAGGGATTTGTTTAGGTGCAGGTCGCTGAACTGGACAATGCGAAAACCGTCAAGATCTTGCGGAAGATTTTGAATGGGACAGTCGATTTTTACTGTCGTCAGAAGATTGGGTTCAACATACCTTCCCCATATTCCGACGACAGAGAGGATGCATCCCAATTCCCAGGCTATGTTTAAGTATTTTGCCATTTTCGGCTTAAATTATAACATAAAGAATAAAAAATCTCCTTTAGAAAATTCATTCTAAAGGAGATGGATAAAAAAGATTTTAATTGTCTTAAGCTTTTGCGGACGCTGTGTCGCTGAGATGCTTGGAGACCTTTGCAGTCATTTTAAACATGTCAATTTGTTTGGGACCCAATACTTTTTTGAGTTTATCGTCAGGATTGATCATCCTTTTGTTTTTGGTGTCCTGCAGCTTGTATTTCTTGATGTAGGCCCAAAGCTTTTTTGTGACTTCCGTGCGCGGTATGGCTTTTTTGCCGACGATTTCTGCCAATTCATCACTTGGGTAGACAGGCTTCATGAACGCAGAATTTTGCTTCTTCTTCTTAGTCATCATTTCTCCTATTGGGTTTTTTAAGATCTTCATGCAGCCGAAAGAGGTCTGCTGAGATCCTGTTTATTGATAAAACGTTTAAGGCACTTTTTATCCTTCTCAGTATTTTAGTGTCAAAATATTTCAACTCACTCAATTTGTGCGGATTGTAAAACATTTGTTGAAATATTCTCTATGTAATTAATATACAATAAATTATATTTGTTATACAGAGAGAATGTTTTTTGTGTGTAAATTTTCGCTTTTACAAGAAAAGCAGCCGGTGGCAAGCTTATAGGCATGAAGCTCTCTGAGAAAATCCAAATTCTCTCCCCCTTGGTCCAAACACTTTGCCGGATGGAAAAATCGGAAGAGAAAGCCAAATATTTGAAGGACTTTTCCGGAGTTCGGAAGTTCTTCAGCTTAATCTTTAGAGTCCAAGAAATTTCAATCATTTCGAGCCTCATTGCCAGGTTTCCCTTTTGTCTTTGATTGCCTTAGGGGAAGGAGATGTACTCTTCAGTAAATTCTCCTTTGCAAAAGAGGAAATAAGAGCTCTTCACGAGCTGGCTGAAAGGCTTGTCCATGTCGAAAAATTTTATCATGCGATTGGCGGCATCATCGGCTATTATCTGGCGTTCATCCGTCTTCTTGCCGATACCGGAAAGCATCCGCATGATGGGGTCTGCTATGGGAATCCCGAAGCCTTTGATCTTTCGGCAAAATCGGCACGAGGTAAAAGATGCGGTCCTTATCGGATTGGAAAATTTAAACCGTGTCGCGGCGATCTTTCCGGTGGGAGGAGCCGGGGATCGGCTGGATTTGCATGACGAAAAGAGCGGGCAGCCTCTTCCCGCGGCAGTACTGGAATTTTGCGGATCGACTCTGCTCGAGCAAATGATCCGCGATATTCAGGCGCTTGAATATCTTTACTACAAGCTATTTGCCAGGCAAGTGATGGTTCCTGTCGCTTTGATGACATCTTTCGAGAAGGACAACCATAATTTTATTCGTCAAATTTGCGCCGCTAGCAAATGGTTTTATCGAGATCCCGAATCCATTTTTACAGTCGTTCAGCCTCTTGTTCCCGTGATTACAGAAGAAGGAAGATTTGCCTTTTCATCCCCGTATGAATTGAACTGGAAGCCCGGCGGACATGGGGTGATTTGGAAGCTTGCCATCGACGACGGCGTCGTCGATCATCTGCTCAACAGAGGAATTGGCAAGGCGTTTTTAAGACAGGTCAACAATCCTCTTGCAGGACTAGGCAATAACCTTCTCGGCTTGATCGGCAGAGGATTTGAAGAGGAGATGGATTTTGGAGTCATCGCATGCGAAAGGCCTGTCAATGCCGCAGAAGGGATGATCGTCTTAAAAAAGATGGGAAGGAAGTATTGCCTGACGAATATCGAATATACCGAATTTGTTAAAGAGGGTTTGGAGGACAAACCTGAAGAGGAGGGTAGTTCCTATTCGATTTATCCGGCGAATACGAATATTTTGTTTGCCGATCTGAAAGCCGTTAAAAATGTTATTGAGAAAAATCCTTTGCCTGGATTGATGATCAATTTGAAGACAAAATTCTCCTCTTTGGATGAGTCGGGAGCCGTAAAGCAGGTGAAGGGGGGGCGTCTTGAGACCCTGATGCAAAACATTTCTGACGAGATCGTGCGGAGTTTTGCGGTGTATAATCCTAGGCAAAAGGTGATTTCCAGCACCAAGCGCACTTATGAGGCGGGAAAATATGAAATCGATACCCCGGAACACACGTTTTATGACCTTCTTGTCAACCATCGCGATTTGTTGTCGAATGACTGCCGTTTTCATATGCCTTCGATGCCTTCTTTTAAGGAGTATATTGAGAAAGGGCCCTCTTTTGTTTTGAAATATCACCCTTCACTCGGCCCGCTTTATGAGATTATCTCCCAAAAGTTATCGGCCGGAGTTTTTGTCTATGGCGCCCATCTGGAGCTCTTGATCGCCGAGCTCGATATCAAGAATCTGTATCTCGATGGAAGTTTGCAAATTATATCGGATTTTCCTATAGGACAGCCAGACGATCAAGAGCATTTGGTCTACAGTGAAAAGGGGCCGAAGTGCGAACTGATCAACTGCAGCGTCGTTAATAAAGGCATCGACCGCGAAAAGGTCTCTAACTGGTGGAGAAATCGATATTCTTTTGAAGAGACTTGTCAAATTACAATTCATGGAAACGGGGAATTTTTTGCCGAGGAAGTCGCTTTTAACGGACCATTGAATATCGAAATTTTTGAAGGAGAGCGCGTGACAGCTTCAATGGATAACGGAAATGTTGTCTATGACAGAAGAGTGGTCAAGGATCCTACATGGTATTGGATTTATTCAATAGACGAAGAGAATAATATCTTATTGTCCAAGAAAGAATATACATTGCAAAAAGGCCTCTCGAGATAAGAGAGGCCTTTTTTTTGTGCGTAACTTTACGCGATGATAGGCTTGGATGCTCCGAAAGCAAAGCCTCCAAGAAGTCCGGCAGCAACAGAAACGATGCGAACTCCGAGTTGGACCGCTTCGTTGTTTTTGATTGGAGGGCATTTTTCCGCAGCAATAAAAAGACCGATTGCAGCCACTAGTGCGATACAGCCGAGTCCGGTATTGCTGATCAAAATTGCTCCGGCGGCCGCTAGCAGAGGAAGGGCTTTCTGCCATCCTGCCTGCACTCTTGCCGCGGCCCAGCTCAATCCCGAATAAACTTTGGACGGGATATTCAAACCGACGACAACATTTTTTAACTCCACAACTTTTCTTCCGGCCCACCGTACAGCATTGCCAACGGCATTTGCAGTTGTCGAAACAATATTGCATGCTGTATTTTTGATGCTTTCCATGCTCATAATTTACTCCTTGGTAATTGATGCATTCAAGATATTTATAACGTATATTTCCAAGTTGAAAGGTAATATATCGGTTCTCGGAATAATTATCAACGGACGCTTACCACTTGTTAGAAAATTTCTTTTTTCTTAAAATTTATCCATGCCTGCATTTTTTTACAAAGTCCTTTTCACCATGCAGGGTTAACATTAACGAGGATAACATGAATCAGGAAATTTCCGAACGGATAAAAATAATGGAAGAGAAAATCAAACACATGTGGAGGTATCTTTGACCTGGAAAACAAGGAGGCGAAAGTCAAGCAGCTCGAAGAGCTCATGGCCGGACAAAATTTTTGGGACGATAATGAAAAAGCTCAAAAAATCATCTCAGAATGCAATGAGCTGAAATCTTGGACAGAGCCCTGGCATGAGATCCGCCGACGTTTTGGCGATGTGGAAGCCTTGCTTCCCGAAGCGTATGAAACCGAGGATGAAGACATGATTCAGGAACTCGTTGCCGAGCTTGGCGCTGTGGAAAAGGCCGCTGGCGATTTGGAAATTAGGAAAATGCTTTCAGGCGAGCTTGACGCAAAGAATTGTTTCTTAAGCATCAATGCCGGAGCGGGCGGGACCGAAGCGTGCGATTGGGTGCAGATGCTGGCCAGGATGTACAGGCGCTGGGGCGAAGGGCGCCGCTGGAAGGTGGAAGAAGTGGATGTGCTGCCCGGAGAGGTCGCGGGAATCAAAAGCATTACTTTGAAGTTCTCTGGTTTGTTTGCCTATGGATATGCCAAAGCCGAAAAAGGGGTCCACCGTCTTGTCCGCATTTCTCCTTTCGATTCCAATGCCAGGCGGCACACAAGTTTTGCTTCTGTCGACGTCATCCCGGAAGTCACCGACGACATTGAGATAGAGCTTCGACCCGATGACCTGAGGATCGATACTTTCAGGGCTTCGGGAGCAGGCGGCCAGCACGTCAACAAGACCGAATCGGCTGTCAGGGTGACCCACATTCCCTCGAATATCGTGGTTTCATGCCAGGCGGAAAGAAGCCAGCTGCAGAATAAAGAAACCTGTTTGAAAATGTTAAAATCTAAGTTATATGAAAAAGAGGTGATGGAAAGGGAAGAAGAGCTTCGGAAGCTGTCGGGCGACAAGAAAAAAATCGAATGGGGAAGTCAGATTAGAAGTTATGTTTTTCAGCCTTATACACTTGTAAAGGACACGAGAACAAAATATGAAGAAGCCAACATCCAGCTTGTCATGGACGGCGATCTTGATCCTTTTGTCAACGCCTATTTAAAAGAGTTTGGAGTAAGTCTATGAATCAAGATGAACAGCTTCCGCCCGGTTTGGAAATCCGTTATACCGCAACCGAGGATGGAAAGTTTTTGCGCGAGTGGCTCCTCGATCCCGAGATTACCCGTTGGTTTCCCATGGATACGGAAGAGGAAGTGGACGACGCCGTTCAGAGATGGATTGCTTTTTATAAATATAAATGCAGCTGGACGGCGGTCTATCAAGGGGTTCCCTGCGGGATAACAACTTTGTACCTGCAGCCCTATAGAAAACTTGCCCATCAATGCGAGTTTGGGATTATCGTTGGACCCGGATACCGCGGCAAGGGCATTGGCGGCCATCTTTTGAAGCATTTGATGACTGCCGCCAAAGAGCATTTCAATATTGAGCTGCTCCACTTGCAGGTTTATGCCGAGAACCCGGCAATGCGCCTTTACAAACGTTTCGGTTTTCGGGAATTCGGAAGGCAGACCTGCTGGATACGCGAAGGCGACGAAAAGTCAGGCGCGTATGTCGGGCGGATTTTTATGGAACGCTTTATATGACTGGAAACTCTACACGAACAACTTCAATCCTTATCAGGCATGAAACTCAAACTCCGCATCAACGATAATCGCTCGACAATGCTTAGCATTCGATGGGAAAAGGATCATGCCCGTATTTCTTTGCATCGCATGTTTTTGCAGGCGCCCCTTAGCCGTCACGCAGGAACTTGCCAGGTACATCAGAACCGGAAGAACAGTTCCCTTCCCTTGGAAGTCAAAAAATTTATCGAATATCAGACGCAAAAAATGGATTATTCCCATTCTGTCGACAAAAGAGAACTGATAACGTTGGGAAAGTGTTTCGATCTGGAAAAAATTTACCGCCTGACGAATGAGTCATACTTTCAAAATGAGTTGAAGCTGTCGATTACATGGTACGGGAATCCCGACCGCCGTCTCCGGTCTCAAATTAATTTCGGACTCTATTCCTTTCCTTTGAAATTGGTTAAGATCCACAGGCTCCTCGACAGTTTTGATATGCCCGAATATTTTGTACAATATGTCGTTTACCACGAGATGCTCCATTCCGTGTGCTCCCCTTTTGTCAATCGGAGGGGCATGACTATTGTCCATACTCCCGAGTTTAAACAAAGAGAAAGGGAATTTAAATTTTTTAAAGAGGCTCAAAACTGGATCAAAATAAATAAATACCGCTTTTTTAACTAAGGACATCATAATGGCAGGACATAGCAAATGGGCAAATATCAAACATAAAAAAGCCAGGGCGGATGTGCAGAAGGGTAAAATATTTTCCCGTGTTGCTAAGGAGATTATCAGCGCCGTCAAGCATGGAGGAGATGACCCCAAATCCAATCCGAGGCTTCGCTTGGCTCTTCAAAAGGCAAAGGCGGCCAATGTGCCAAATGAGAATATCGAGCGCAATATTAAAAAAGCGATGAGCGCCGATCAGCAGGATTATGACGAACTGACTTATGAACTGTATGGCCATGGCGGAGTCGGAATCATGGTTGATGTGATGACCGACAATAAAAACCGCATCGCCTCAGACCTTAGGATCGCTACCAACAAGCGGGGCGGCAGCATTGCCGACCCCGGATCGGTCGCTTTTAACTTCGACCGCAAAGGGGTGATCCGCATTTCCAAGGATAATGCCGTTGAAGAGGAGCTTTTTCTGACCGCCTCCGAGGCGGGCGCAGAAGACTTCGACGACGATGGAGAGATGTTTATCATTGTGACCGACCAGGCCGATCTTTATACCGTGAAAGAAGAGGTAGAAAAACTGGGATTTGAGAGCGATGAAAACAACCTTGAAATGATTCCCAAACATTGGGTTGACGTCGATGAGGAAACCGCCAAAGCCAATCAGGCGTTAATCGAGTGGCTCGAAGAGATCGACGATGTCGATGCCGTTTACCACAACATGAATTTACCAGGCAGCATGGTTTGATGCGTATTGATTAAACTTGGGATCTTTTTTTGCTCGGGTGAGGATGGCAGTTCTAACGCGGATATCATTCTTATCGCAAGGCATGCAGTCTTCCATTTTTTTCACTGTTTCGAATGGAAGATGGTAGCTTATTGCCCGTGCGTAGAGATGCCCGATTTTTTTCTGATCCTCCAATTGAGGCAGGACATAAGGTATCCAGGCTTCAAAAAGTGCGATCTCTTTTTGGGAATTCGCACTTAAAGCAATCCTCATCATGTTTTTTAGCCCCTCATCAACGGCTTTTGAGGAAGGCTTGAGGTCAAGCTTTTTCATTAGCGGAAGAAGGTCTAAAGAGGTGTCAAAAAAACTGTCGAAGCCTTGCGATTTTGCGTGTCTGAAACAATTGACAATGATATTCGGGTAGAGAGAATCGGGACCGCAAGCTTTAATTAACGAGGTGCACTGTTTGATTTCTAAACATTTAGGAGAAGGTCTCTTTATGTTTACAAGTTTTTTGGCTCCAGAAATTAAATTGCTTTTAATTCTGCTAAATTTTGATGGTTCAATAGTTTTTGTTTCGAAAGTGGCAATCTGATGGTCAAAAAACGTACGCTGTTCTTTGCTAATACCTAGCCTGTCGGCAAAAATCTTCCATATGCCGCTTTTTGTATCAAAGACAGTATTTTCATTTTCCTTGGATGTTAAGGCTAAGTTCACGCAATCTGATATGGATAGCGATGGAAGAATTTGAAATTGTAGTTCAACAGGAAGAGAATTAAGAATATTCATTACTATTCCTTTGTTTAAAAAAGATTAATAAAAGCATACAAAAATTTATAATTTAATTCAATTGGAATTATTTTTTTAAATATTGCTTTTATTGAGACAAATGCTCTAAGAATTAGCAGTTTATGATATTGGGCAGACGATTATAAAAAAAACATTAAAAATCAGTGCCGGTCATTAGGCGGAAGCCGAAGATGTGAAAGCGGGTGTCGAAAAAGCTGTATTCCGCATGGGCGCAGTAGCCATAGTGCCGAAAGCGGTAAAAAGGAGAGAGTTCTGTAATGAGCTTCCAGCCGCAGCACCAGCAGTGGTAGCGGATGGGGAAATCAAACGAGTATTGATACTCATCCCCCATTCTGATAGACGTGTCCGGCTTGTTAGGATCGTTTCTAATCTTCCTGATTCCCTCGAACATCAGTTTAAGTTTGAAGTCGAATCCTGCCGAAAATGCATGGGAAAGAAGATATCTCAGTTTAAATCCGAATGAAAGGAATTCAAATTCATTTTCGAAGGTGACCGGGAGGGGGAACGGGGGACGAAAATTGTTGAAGCTGAAAAATTTTCCATATCCAAAATACGGTGTGAATAAGAGGGGCTTGCAATATTTTGAAAATGTGGTGTATCCGACCCGCCCTTCAACCTGTGCATCGGTCAGGCAGGAATCCATCGGCTTGCGCAGCATGTCTTCTCCTCTTAAGAAGCCGGTAGCGCCGTATCCTTCCAAGCCGAGATAGATGGCACAGGGCCTAAGCCGCTCCAGACGGATTCTGCCTCCCGCCAGTGCGCCGCGCCCTGTCCCCCCTTCTTCCACAATTCTTTCTACATGATATACTTCGGGGCCGATCAAAAGTTCATATGGTCCCTTAAGAAGGTTTTTTTTCTGTCCGGCTGAAAGCGGGAAGACGAAAAGAAAAGCGAGTAATAAGTTAATGCAAAATTTAGCGTTCATACAAGTTTTAAGTAATGTGCTAATATAGAGGTTTGGCAGGCGCTTGTCAAGAACTAGCGCTTCATCAACTTAGTTTGGGAAAAAATGGAGGTTAAGTATGAAAGTTGTGTCAATTTTTTTAACAGGGGCATGTTGTTTTGCCTCTCAAACTTTTGCTCTGGAAATGATTGTTAAAACTCCGTCGGATAAAGTTTTGCTTATCGACGCGGCCTCGTCGGATACTGTTGAAAACATTGAGGACTTTATCGATTTGTATGAACAGTGTCCCGAGAACTTGAGGAAAGAGGTGTTCGGAAATGCTGCTGTAGAGATAGACGAAGTCCTTCCGGAATCGGGGCCGGTGCGTAATTATCTCGTACCTTTGACGCAGAAGGAAAAAGAAGATATCGCCTATATTGTCAATACTTTGTCCGATCAGCCGACGCCTAAGCTGCTGTTTTACAAATCCTCTCTCAATCAGGCAGGGGATCGGATCAATCATGTGCATCCGCTGAATTTTATGCTGGTGATCTTTACCGATGATCTTTTGAAAGTGAAAGTCCGTAATATCAAAAAGAAGGGATGGGTTTGGAAAGATTTTCTGGCGGGAATCCGCAATAGCATGAATGAAGAAAATGCAAAAAACAACTTAAAGGCGGAGTTTTTTTACGATTTTGCCTCAAAAATTGACATAGACTATAGCAAAATTGAAACCCCCATTGCTAAAAGGAATTGGGATGAGTTGGTGAGTATCCTGATGAAACATGCCGAAAGCCAGGGCGACAACGACCGGTATAAAATGTAATCAGTGGATTTCAACTCCCTTTTGTGGTATATTTTATGGGCAATATGAGGACAAAATGACAAGAGGAGGAACAGTCGGCAAGGGGGCGCTTCTCATTGCCGGAACAACCATCGGCGGCGGCATGCTGGCCATGCCCATTACCTCCAGCATGGCCGGGTTTATCCCGGCTACCCTGATTTTTATCATTTGCTGGGCGTTTATGGCTTCGACCGGCCTGCTGTTTTTAGAGGTCTGCCTTTGGATGCACGAAGATACCAATTTTGTGTCCATGGCCAAGAAAACTTTAGGACTTTGGGGCGAGGCCGCTGCCTGGATCATGTATCTGTTTCTATTCTATATCCTTAGCCTCGCTTATGTGGTGGGGTGCGGACAATTGACCTGGTCTCTATTCGAGTCCTCTATCCCTCAATGGTCTGGTCCGGTAATTTTTGTGGCCCTGTTCGCCCCTTTGGTTTACGTTGGAGCGCGCCTTGTGGGGCGCATCAATATCTTCCTCATGGGCGGCCTTGCCATCTCTTATATCGCTTTCGTTTATTTAGGATATAACTATGTCGACTTGAATAATCTGACGGATGAAAATTGGTCTAAGACTTTAAAAATCCTGCCGGTCGCTTTTACCGCTTTTGGTTTCCAGGGCATTGTTCCGACTTTGACCAGGTATCTGGAGTTTGACAGGGTGAAAGTTCGTAATGCTATTTTACTCGGCAGTTTTCTTCCTCTTGCCGTTTTCATTGTCTGGCATTGGCTGATAATGGGCATTGTTCCGAGGGAGGGGCCGGGGGGATTGCTCGAAGCTCTGTCGCAGGGAGACACGGCTGTACAGCCTTTAAGGCATCTGCTTGAAAGCCAGTCAGTTTATATCATCAGTAAGTTTTTCGCTTTTTTTGCTTTGTCAACCTCCTTTTTGGGGGTCACTCTGGGGCTTCGGGATTTTTTAGCCGATGGAATCGGCATTGAGAAAAACGCAAAAGGGCGTTTTTTCCTTTGCAGCCTGATTTTCATACCGGTGACGGCAGCGGCTATTTTTTATCCCGGAATTTTTGTTGAGTCCATTGGGATTGCCGGTGGGTATGGCTGCTCTTTGCTGCTCGGCCTATTGCCTATATTGATGGTCTGGTCGGGAAGGTATCGCCTGCGGCTTCCTGAAAAGAGGATATTATTTGGGGGAAAGCCGCTTCTTATTGTCATGATTGCTTTTGTGATTGTTCAGCTTGTCGTGGTCACTCTTCATGTCAGCGGGTATTATTAGAAAAAAAACGCCCCTCAATACGAGGGGCGTAATTTTGTCTTTAAGGGCAATAGTTCTCTTACCAGCCATAACGCCAGTAATAATTGTATGGGGCGTAATATCTTGGTCCATAGTAATTATAGCGATAGCCGGGAGAATAATAACGGTATCCTCTGTTGTAATATCCTCTTCCGCCTCGTCCCCATCCAGGTGAAACTCTTACAGCAAACGCTACATCTTGATTCGAATATTTGGGTTGTGAAGTGGCTTGTAATTGACTGCCGAGTGCCGGTGCTCCTAGGACCACCGCCATGAAAACGGCAATTCCAAAGATAAAAGATTTTTTTAAATAGCTCATAATGAACTCCTCTATTCATTCCTCTTCTTACAAACAACCGCTAATTTTTTGTATTGCGGTTGAAAAATTTACAAGTTATTAAAGCTGAGTAACCAATGATTTTTCTGCACTCTTTGTAGGGATAAAGTCGAGTGACGAGCCGGCCAGCCGTTTCCTCTTGCGCCATAAGCCATTCTGTTGGCTAACAACCCATCCCTGCATAAGCACCAAATCGGCTTGAATTGCAGTAGGGATCAATGGTTACTCTAAAAACAAATAATTAGTATTATCAACTAACTATAATTATAAAATTAATTATTAGTAACGTCAAACTAATATTATTATTTTTTCAATTATCTTAAATTATGCCTAAAGAGTAAGCAAAAAGCGTGCCACTCAAGCGAAGAGAGCATCTACAAAGGTCTGAGGGTCAAATGGTAAAAGATCATCAGCCCCTTCGCCTACACCGACAAATCGGAGAGGGATATTGAGCTGCTCATGGATGTTAAAGACGATGCCTCCCTTGGCAGAGCCGTCTAATTTTGTCAGAATCAGGCCTGTCAGGGGGGTAAACTCGTTGAAGATCTTGGCCTGATCGATGGCGTTTTGCCCTGTCGTTGCGTCCAGAACGAGCCAGATTTCATGGGGGCTTCCCTCAATAACCTTGCTGCAAGTGCGCTTAATTTTTTCAAGCTCCTGCATAAGCGGCTTTTTTGTATGGAGGCGGCCTGCTGTATCGATGATGATTACATCGGAGCGGCGGGCTTTTGCCGCTGTGAGAGCGTCGAAGGCGACTGAGGCGGGGTCGCTTTTGGGCATACCCTTAACAATCTGAACGCCAACGCGGGAGGCCCAGGTTTCAAGCTGTTCGATTCCGGCTGCCCGGTAGGTATCGGAGGCGGCAACAAGAACGTTTTTACCTTCATTTTTAAAAAGCTTCGCGACTTTGGCAACGGATGTGGTCTTGCCGTTGCCGTTGACTCCGACAATCAGAATGACCTGCGGCTCGCCGGCTTGAGGCTTGTTGAAAGGTTTTTTTTCGGAAGAGGTCAAAATCTGAAGCAGCTCCCGCTTCAAGGCGTCGATCATATCGTCGCCGGACATCTTGAGATTTTTTCGATAGAGATCCTGGAGGGATGCAGTCAGTTTCTGAGCCGTCTGAACACCAAGGTCGGCCTCATAGAGAATCTGCTCAAGTTCGCCTAACGTTTCGGGATCGATCTTTTTTTGGAAAAGATTTTTAATTTTTTGCGTCAGCCTGGAACTGGTGCGCGACAAGGCGCTTTTGACTTTTTCGTACCCGGATTTTAAAAATTTAAAAACCATGCTGGATTTGACCCCGTCTTTTTGGTAAAAGTATATCAGGACGTTTATAAAAAATAAAGGTTGTCTTATGCATCTTCATGAATACCAGGCCAAAGAATATCTGAAACAGTTTGGAGTTCCAGTTCCCGATTTCTATGTCGTAGCAAGCTGCGAAGAGGCGGAAAAGATCGTCGAGGAAGAGGGCATCGATTCGGGGGTTGTCAAAGTTCAGGTTCACGCCGGAGGGAGGGGAAAGGCCGGGGGAGTGAAAATCTGCCGCAGCCAAGAAGAGGTGCTTTCTGCCGTCTCCGATCTTTTGGGGATGAAAATCGTGACCAGACAAACAGGCCCGGAAGGGATGGTTGCAGGCAAAGTTCTCATTGATTCAATTGTCGCTATCGAGAAAGAATATTATGTCGGAGCTGTCATTGACAGAAAGGCCGCAATACCTATGCTCATCGCATCTCCCGAGGGGGGAATGGAAGTTGAGGAGATCGCTGAAAAGTTTCCGGATAAAATTGCCAAGATCCCGATTCAACTGGATGGATCGGTCCGTTCTTACCATTTGATACGGCTGGCTAAAGTCATGGGATGGGATATCGGGCCGAAAGAGGAGGGTATTGAGCTGGTGAAAGCTCTTGCAAAGGCTTTTGTCTCATCGGATGCGTCCCTTTTGGAAATCAACCCCCTGGTGAAGACCGAAGAGGGCAGATTTTTTGCTATCGACACCAAAATGTCTATCGACGACAATGCCTTGTTCCGGCAGCGAAAACTGGCAGAATGTTACGATCCTACGCAGCAGCCTCCAAGCGAAGTTCGCGCCCGCGAGCATGACCTGGCTTATGTCGCTATGGAAGGAAATATTGGATGTATGGTCAATGGAGCCGGACTTGCCATGTCCACAATGGACATCATCCATCACTTTGGCGGGGAGCCGGCGAACTTTCTGGATGTCGGCGGCGGGGCGAATGTAGAAAAGGTGGCCGAAGGATTCAGGTTGATACTTTCTGATCCTAAAGTGAAAGGCATTTTAGTGAACATTTTTGGGGGAATTATGAATTGCGCTACAATCGCCGAGGGAGTGATCACCGCGGCGGGGAAGCAGAAAATGGAAGTTCCGCTTGTGGTGCGCCTTGAGGGAACCAATGTTGAAGAGGGGAGAAAAATGCTTGCTGATTCAGGGCTTGAAATTATCGTTGCGAATAGCCTGACCGACGCGGCAAAAAAAATCGTCGAGGAAGCAGGAGGTAAATAATGGCTATCTTATGTAGCAAAGAAACTAAAGTGATAACTCAAGGGATTACAGGAAAAGCCGGCCGGTTTCACACTGAGCAGTGCCTTGAGTATGGAAGCCGTTTTGTCGGCGGAGTCACTCCGGGGAAAGGGGGGCAGGAGTCTCTCGGGCTTCCGGTTTTCGACACTGTTGCCGAGGCTAAGGAGGCCGTCGGCTGCGATGCGACGATGATTTTTGTCCCTCCCCCCTTTGCCGCTGAAGCGATTTTGGAGGCCGAGGAATCGGGGATTGAATTGATTGTCTGCATCACCGAAGGGATTCCTGTGCGGGATATGCTTGAGGTGAGCCAGGTGATGAAAAAAAGCAAAACCGGCCGATTGGTAGGACCCAACTGTCCCGGAGTGATTACCCCGGGAGAGTGCAAGATCGGCATTATGCCGGGGTATATCCATCGAAGGGGGAGCGTCGGCATTGTCTCTCGCTCGGGAACGCTGACCTATGAGGCTGTGTGGCAGACCACTCAGCAGAACCTCGGCCAGTCGACTTGCGTTGGCATCGGCGGCGATCCTTTGAACGGCACCTCTTTTATCGATGTACTCGAACTCTTTGAAAATGATTCCGAAACCAAGGCCATTCTTATGATCGGAGAGATCGGGGGCGAAGCGGAAGAAGAGGCGGCAGAATGGATTAAAAAACACAGCTCGAAACCCATTGCCGCGTTCATTGCGGGAAAAACCGCCCCTCCGGGAAGACGCATGGGACATGCCGGAGCGATTATTTCCGGCGGCAAGGGGACAGCCGAAGGGAAAATAGATGCGTTAAAAGCGGCAGGCGCTATCATTGCTGAGACGCCTGCTGAAATGGGCGAAGCTGTCAAAAAGGCGATGACATGATCTCCATCAAAGGAAAAATTCCCGTCACGATATATCCTGTCTTTTTTATCATTGCCGGTTTGATCGGTTTTTTATATACCCAGTCTGTTGTCGGCACCCTTCTTTGGATTGCCGTTATTTTAGTCTCCGTTCTTGTTCATGAATTCGGGCATGCCTTGACGGCCATGACTTTTGGGCAGACCGCTCGTATCGAGCTGGTCGGATTCGGGGGGCTTACGCATCATGACGGCAAAATTTTAAAGCCTTGGCAAAATTTCATTGTTGTTCTCGACGGACCACTTGCGGGGTTTCTGCTCTGCCTAGCCGCGTATGGACTTTTGTTTGTCGTCCCGGGGGGAGGATGGCTGTCGGATGCGCTTAATATAGCTGTTTATGTCAATTTATTTTGGACGATCGTCAACCTGCTCCCGATACAGCCCCTTGATGGAGGAAAACTTCTCAGCATCGTCTGTGAAAAGCTTTTTGGCCATCGCGGCGTGCGGCATTCATATTTGTTTAGCGCCATATTATCGGTACTGCTTAGCATCGCTTTTTTTATTTTGGGAGCGATCATAGCGGGTGCGATTTTTTTTCTCTTTGCTTTCGAGAGTTACCGTGGATGGAGCGAGCTGAAAAATTTGACAGCTCTTGACCGCGATGAGCAATTGCAGACAATGCTGAAAAAAGCCGGCGAAAATTTGGAAAAAGGAAATTATACCGAAGCCGAAATGGAGCTTGAGGAAATCATTAAGCAAACTAAACAGGGTGTGATTTACAATACAGCGGTTGAACTTCTCGGCAGACTCTATTTTTCTTGCGGAGAAAATGAGAAAGCCTTTGACCTTCTCTATCCCATCCGCAATTCCCTCTCCCCGCAGCTTATCAGTATTTTGCATAAAATTTCGGGTTACCTTGACAAGTGGGACGTCGCCCTTCAAATCGGGGAGCGGGCCTACAGCGAATCTCCCGGCTTTGAATCGGCGCTCATCAACGCTTCGGCCAACGCCTCAAGGGGAAATCTTCAAGCTGCTGTCGGCTGGCTGAAAAGGGCCATCAACGACGGAGCGTCAAACATCGAGAAATATCTTGAGCGATCCGAGTTTGATCCGCTTCGCGAAGATATCGTCAAACAACTTCGAAATTGAATGTTCCCGGGTATAGAAATTATCTGGGTTTGAGGCTGGAATTCTAAAAGATTTTTGTTGATTTGGTCTAAAACCCATGATTGTGACCTAATCTCGGGTAAAAGACTAACACGAGGTTTGCATATAAAACATCGTGTCCGCGTGATATCCTAAATACTCGGCCAAGGGCCATGCGACTAGATAATAGGATGCGCATGCGTGCCCATGCCCTGCCTTTTGGCGCCGGGTACGGGCACGAACTTTTAATGATTTATTTGACCCTCAGCGATACATAGTGGGTGACATTGCCTTGCTTGACCAGGAGCAGGACGGGTTTTCCTTTTTCCGAATCTGCAAGGATATTGTAGAACTCATCGGGTGATTCCACCTCTTTGTGGTTCACCGAAATGATGAGGCTCCCTTTTTTAATGCCGGCAAGCTGAGCGATGCTTCCGGATTCAATAGAGGAAACAACAACGCCTCTTTCATCGGTGTAGCCGAGGCTCTTGCCGATGTCGGGAGTCAGCTCGGTGACTTGGACGCCGAGCTTATTGGCCGTTTCAGAACTTAAGGCGAGGTTCTGAGGGTGGGATCCCACTTTGACATCGACTCTCATGATTTTCTCTCTTCGCTTGACAGTCAGATGGATGACTTGTTCAGGCTTCATAATGGAGACGGCATTGCGAATAACCGAGATGTTGTCGACCGGTTTGCCGTTGTACTTCAAGATAACGTCTCCACGCTGAAGGCCCGCTTTTACGGCGGGGGAATCCTTGGCCACTTCAGCAACAAGGGCTCCTTGGGCATCCTTGAGATCGAACGCTTCGGCAAGGCCCTGATCGACTTGCTGCAGCACGACGCCGAGATAGCCTCTGGTAAATGTCCCGTTAGTGATGAGCTGCTCCATAATATGTTCGGCGATGTTGCTGGGGATGGCAAAACCGATGCCCATGTAGCCGCCGGTGCTAGTCGCGATAGCTGTATTGATGCCTACGACGTCGGCCTTGGCGTTTAAGAGGGGGCCGCCCGAATTGCCGCGGTTGATGGCAGCGTCGGTTTGGATGAAATCTTCAATGGGAGTCAATCCCAGGTTGCTTCTGTCGATAGCGGAGACAACGCCGACTGTCAATGTCGCGCTCAGCCCCAGAGGATTGCCCACGGCAATAACCCATTGGCCCACTTCCAAATTGTTTGAGTTGCCAAGTTTTAAATAAGGGAAATTTTTCCCGTCGATTTTTAGGACAGCAAGGTCGGTATTGGGATCCCGGCCGATGATTTCGGCTTCATATTCTTTGCCGTTTTTCATCGTGACTGCGACTTTGCTGGCATTTTCGACGATATGGTTGTTTGTAAGGATGTAGCCGTCTTCGCTGACCAGAAATCCCGAGCCCTGCCCAATGGACGGCTGCGGCTCGCGTCGGGGAATGTTAAAAAAATGGTTCCAAAAGTCATCGCCAAAAGGGTCTTTTTCCTGCGTGCCGAAAGGAGAGCCGAAAACTGTCTGCGGCGATTGCTTGAATTCTACTTTGACCGAAACGACGGCGGGTATGGCTTTTTTCGCGACAGAAGTGAAGTCGGCAGAAGGCTGGGCTGCCAGCGCTTGCGGGGAGAAGATAGCTATCGTATTGACAGCTAGCATGAGAGTGGTAAAAAATGACAGCACATGTGTTTTATTCATTGTTTACTCCTGGTTTTTTCAGCAATTATACTCAAAAGGCGGCCTATGCTCAAGAATCCTTTTTCGATACGGTCTAAGCTAAAGCGTTCATTGGGAGCGTGGATCTGATCATCTGCAAGGGCGAGTCCGGCGAAGACGGTTTCACCCCCGCAAGCTTCGGCAAGTTTTGCGGTTATGGGGATCGACCCGCCCTCAACGATAAATTCTGCAGGGTTTCCGAATACCTCCTCATAGGACTTTGCAAAGGCCTCGGCAATTGTGGAATGGGGAGTCGTGCGGACAGGATTACCGGTTCCGGCTCGCAGCTCAACTGTCACTTCCATCCCTTCCGGCGCCAGGCTTTTGATATATTCTGCGAGTTTCCTCCCTAAAATATCGGGGTTTTGATCGGGAACTAGACGGCAGGACACTTTTGCTGTCGCTTTTGCGGGTATCACTGTTTTAAATCCGGGGCCGGCATAGCCTCCACTCAGTCCGTTGATTTCCAGCGTCGGCCGAAGTCCTGTCCTCTCGGCAAGCGTATATCCTTTTTCGCCTCCGGTCGGTTTTTGTCCAAAAAGGCGGGCATATTCATCTTCGGAAAAGTCGAGGGCGAGAAATTCCCTCTCATCGTCTGTCAATTCTTTGATATTGTCATAGAAACCGGGAGCAGTAATTTTGCCGGTTTTGGGATCGCGAAGCTGACTGAGTATTTGAACTAGGGCATGATTGGGATTGAACGCTGCGCCTCCATGCGTTCCCGAGTGAAGGTCGGTGTTTGTTCCCTTGACCGTGATTTCGAGTGCGATAATGCCTCTGACTCCGAGAGTGACAGCGGGTGTGGATTTGCTTCTCATGCCCATATCGACAACGGCTAAGTAGTCGGCTTGTAGCTTAGCTTTTTTCTTTTCAAGCAGTGCCGGAAGGCTGGGGCTTCCAATTTCTTCCTCCCCTTCGATCAGTATTTTGACATTGATGGGAAGGGATTTTTTCTCTTTCAAAAGAGAGCAAATAGAGAGGATGGAATAGAAGCATTGCCCTTTATTGTCCTGGGCTCCTCGGGCATAGATGTCCCCATCTTCAATGGTTGGCTCGAAAGGAGGCGAGTCCCACTCTTCCAGCGGTAAGACAGGCTGGACATCGTAATGATGGTAGAGAAGCAGCGTCGGCATTTCGGGACTGGCTTTTAAGTAGGAGGCAAAAATCACGGGATTTCCTTCTGTGTCCCAGATATCGATATCGAGTCCGCTTTGAGACAAGTATTTGGCAAGCCAGTCGCAGCAGGCTTTCATATCGGCCGCGTTGTCTGGGTTGGAGCTGATGCTGGGAAACTTCAGAAAAGTTTTATAGTCCTCAAGCCCCCGGTCTTTCACTTTTTGATAGAGTGTCTGTAATTCATTCATATGATTCCAATATTAATACCAAATCAGGAAGAAAATTCCAAGAGATAAGAAGGCAAAATAAACAGTCAGGAAAATTCTTACTTTTCTGTGATGTTTTTCTATAAGAGCGGGAGTTTCCATGACTTTTTTGAGGTAGTCGATGCGCTGCTGGATGCCGAAATGATGCCAGCTTGGATGATGATGAATATTTCCCGAGGCGATGGCGATGTGGTCAAGCGCTGAAATGATATTTTCCGGAGGAATTTTCAGTTTGAAAACAAAGAGGTCGGCCTGCCTTTCGAAAAGGCGGGAGAAGAAGCCGAAAATATAGCGGAAATAAAGCCACATAATCAGGGCATAAGGAACGAATACCAGAACAGGAGCGAACGTAGGGGAAAAAGAAAAGTCGAGAAGATGATCGAAGAGAACAAAAAAAAGGGCGACAGAGACTCCCATGCCCAGAATGACTAGCGGGTACAGCAGGAGGTGTTTGTGTTTACTGTGTCCGATTTCATGGACGAGTATGGCCTCTATTTGCTCGGGAGCGAGCATTTCTAAAAGCTTCGGGGTGAACATAACATAGCGGAAGCGGGGAATGACGCCGATGATTCCGGCTGTTATCGCGTGGGGCAGGACAGACCATGTGTTCATTCCTCCATGTGTGAAAGAAGCTTTTTTGCAAAGGGATTCAAGGCGAAGGTGTAGCTGACTGTCTGCAAGGGGGGTGCAATTCCAAAATTTTTGTATGAAATAGGGGAGGAAAAGAAGACTGGCCATGAGCAGAAGGAAGGCTGTCAGCGCGGGGACCCATCCTTCTTTGATGCCGAAAAACACATAGAAGAGATCGAGCGTGATTGTCAGTGTGAAGTAAGGAATAATAAAGGGTATGAGGAAATTTACTTGCGATTTTGCACAGATCCACCTGTCTTTTCTTTTAAAATCCACTGTGTATTGGGAAAAACCGAGGCCCAGCAGATAAAAGAATAAAGTGACAGCTGAAAGGAGAGTATCGGAGGCCATGAGCCGGGGAAAATGTGTCTGAACCCCTAGGATTAAATAGATGAAAATAAAGTATGCGATCAATTCCAGGCTTGCGGCAAGGGTTTTTCCCTTCGGTTTCCACCATAAGTTTTGTAAAAAGATGACAAAAAGCACACCGGCGTACAAGATGGCGGACAAGGCGGCTGCTTCAAACGTCTTGAAATTCCAAAATCCGCTGGAGAGTTCGGGCGCCAAGTTGACTGTCAGGATTAGCAGGATGAGTAAAAAAATTTGCGTATACATATTAAGTAGAAAGCTCTAAACCACTTGACTTCAACTTTTCGTTCTCTCTCTCAAGAAGGTCTTTTCCTGAGAAAACGATGCTGATGCCTTTGCCCGCGAGCGAGGCAAGATTGTCTCTGACGGCATCCTGAACATCTTTGGCCGTCATTGACAATATTCGATCCCTGAATGTCTGCCGGATTTCATGGGTTCTGCCATCCCGCAGCCAGCTGTAGGCGACGTCGCCGCGATCACCGGGAGGGATGGGGTGGTCGAGGGATTGGATGATTTCCAATTTCGCTTCTTCGAGGCGGGATTCATCGAATTTTCCTTCGGCGGCATAATCAATGCTTTCCCTAAAAGCTGCCAGCGAGTTAAAGATATTTGGATCGCGGAATGCATAAAAGTAAAAGGTGCCGTTTTTGTTGACGGCGCCCGATCCATAAGCGCCTCCCTGCTCCCTGATTTTAGGGTGGAGAATGGCATTTTCTAAAATTTGACTGGCAAGGCTGAGTCCAGGAGCTTGCGGATGGGTATATGCAATGCCCGGGAAGACCTGGCTGGAAAACGCCACATGGGATTGAATAACGTGTCCCTGCGAGGGAATTGTCGGCAAGTGAAATTCGGAAGCCGACCAGGGTTGAAACGATTTTTGAGGAATATCTAGAAGACCGTAAAATTTATTTTGGGCAAGGTCGTCGAAAATACCCTTTTCGCATGTGATGACAAGGTCGGGATCTTTCAGTTCCAAAAGTGACTTCTGGAGGAACTTTAATTTTTCAACCAAGCTCTCTTTATGCACGTCGAAATGGATGATCAATTCTTTCATCAGGTTGTAATGATTGAACCCGAACCAGTCATTGGAGATCTTTGAGGGAAGAGTCAGTCCGCTTGCTCCTAAGTTGATTGCGTATTTCATGGCATTTTGCGTGAAGTGCGTTTCAAGAGATGTATAGTGTTTGAACAAGACCTCTTTAATCCTGGAAACATCACCGAAGTCAAGACTGACAATCATATCGCGAAGGAGGGGAAACAGTTTGGGGATTTTTGCGTGGAGCGCTGTCCCCTGGATGTGCAGGGTAGGATGAAACGCATGAAAATCTTGGCAGTTGATATTTAAGCTAAGAGAAGCTCCGACTCCTCCGGTATTGGCCTGAATATATTCAAGATTTTCTTCATACGACCGGCCCGCGCAGCCAACCTGGGACATCAGCATGGCGAAAATGCGGATGTAGGGGAGCATCTCTTCGGGAAGATGAGGAATATCGTAGACGTAATCCGTGTAAATGATGCCGTTTGTAAAACAATTGTGGTGATAAACATTGAGTTCGTCAAACCTTTGCTTTTCAAGTGGAAAGTCTCTGCCTGTTTTGGAGATGTCTGCAACAGAGATCTTCGGAAGTATGTCCAGGTTGTCCTCTTCATGGGCTTTTTGAAATGCGGCGAGGTTTTCCGTTTGGATTTTGATCTGCTTAATCTGTCCGGAGGAGAGCTTCGTCTTGATTTTTTCCAGCTTGTTTCTTTCACTGGCGATTTCTTCATCCGCAAGAGTTGTGCTGGGCTCAAGTATCGTGAATACACGGTGTGGATTGTCAATAAGATATTTTTGAATCAGATCTTCAAGGTAATGCGGATTGGAAGCTGCTGATTCCCGAAGTTTTTTGAAGAGGGAATGTATCATAAGCCCGAATTCGGGTTTCCCTCCATGCTGCTGAGTCAGAATCGATCGGAAATACAAAGACAGGCCGTAAGGGTACCCTTCTCCGGAAATTTCGCTTCGGGAAAATTCCAGCTGATGCAAAGACCGTTCCAGGAGGGGTTCGGGAATTTTATTGGTGACAATCTGTTTGAGGGTGTCTAGAACAAGGGATAAAAGCTCTTCGCCTTTTCCATCTTTGAGCCCTTGAATGATCAGGACAAAAGGGACTTCTGTAGCTTCGGCGTCAATGTATGAGCTGACTTGAAGGCACAGTCCTGAGCGGAGCAGGGCTTTTTTCAGGGGGGCGGCGTCGCTGCTCATAAGTATCAGGTTGATGACGGACAGGGCAAGGAGCTCTTCTTGTTCAAGAATATGGCAGGTGAGCCATCCCAATGCCGCAATGGACTTGCCTTGCGGGTCTTCGGCAGTGCCGAATGGGTATTTCCCTTTTTTGTTTTTCGGGGAGGGAAATCGTTTTTGCCTTGGCAAAGGCTGCCTCGGAGGGAGGGGTTTCGTTCGGTCCAAAACATTTTTAGCGATGAAAGTCAAATGTCCCTCAAGAGGCATATTGCCGTAGAAGTAGAAGACAGCTCTGCTGGGATGATATGAGTTTTTATGGAAAGAGAGAAACTCCTCATAACTCAGCCTGGGTATATCCTTAGGATCTCCGCCGGAATTGAATCCATAGGTGAGATCCGGAAAAAGGGTTTGGTTGAGTTCTTCGATAAGCCGCGTCTCTGGAGACGAGAGGGCTCCCTTCATTTCATTGTAAACAATCCCCTTATATTCGAGCGGCGAGCTTTCGTTTTTTGGATCGGAAAATTCCAGTCTCCACCCTTCCTGAAGAAAACTTTCCTTTTTTAATAGAGGGAAAAACACGGCATCGAGATAGACTTCCAGGAGGTTGTAGAAGTCCTGTGGAACTTGAGACGCTGCCGGATAGCAGGTGAAGTCGGCACCGGTCATGGCATTCATAAAGGTATTCAGGCTTCTTCGGTTCATGCTGAAGAAAGGGTCGCGGACAGGGTATTTTTCCGAACCGCACAGCACCGAGTGCTCTAATATATGGGCAACGCCGCTGGAGCTTGTCGGTATTGTCTGCAGCGAGAGGCAGAAGACATTCTCGGGGTCGTCATTTTGAATGTGGACAATTTTTGCACCTGTGGCCTCATGGGTCAATTCCCTAAGAACGCACTTGATTTCATGTATGTTAACGACCCTGTCGACAATAAAGCCGAGCGCTTTTTGACCTCTTTCGAATTGCATGCCTGTCATTTTACTTTGATAAATAATAATTCTCAAGTCTATAATATAACTTTTAAAGGAGCGGGTATGAAATCATTTTTCGTGTTTATCATCTGTTTTTTGACTCCTGTCTGGCTGAACGCCTATGAGCCGGCGATTGATTTTGACGAGGTTAAAAAGGGCTACGATGAAGGCAAATACGATCATATCCTGTCTGAAAACGAGTTTTTGTGTCATTCGTGGTTTGAGAAAGGACATTTTGACGAATATATCGCCAACAGAAAAGATTCCATTCATCTGGCCCTTCAGAAGTATCGTTTGGCCAAGGAGGCGCAGGAAAAAAACAAGTCGAAGCTTCTCAGGCTCGAAAAGAACAAAGAAAGAGCTTTGTATAATATTTGCGAATACCACCCCAATCTCCGTATTTCACGGATGGTTAAAAATATTCTGGAATACGATAAGCTTTCTATAAAACATAAAGACGCTCTTGACTATATGGCCTTTCTCGAGTTTGGAGCCGTCGACGTTTCTCAAGACTCCGCTGCTTTTCATATTCAAAAAATGATGTTCGATTACACGCTGCGGTTTCTGGTCGTCAGCTCTCTGCTCATCGATGGAAAAATCAGCCCGGGAACCGCCCACATGTTTCAGGTCATCCTGGAGTTCGATAAGGCGCGGCATCTTAGAGAGCTTTGCGATCAGCATCCAGAGTCTTATGCCTCGATAAAGTGCCTAGAAGCCATGGACGTGACACAAGCCATGCTGCCTGTTGCCTATGATAAAAAATATTTGGGGGACCTGCTTGTCGGCCTGCGGGCTCCTGAAAATGGGGTAGAGGGCAAGGTCTGCCGCATTCTCAAGGACGCCTACATAAAGAAGATGGAACTTTTGGGAAGCCGGTAATCGTTATTGCGTCAAACTTCCGGTTATTGTCTAATGGCTTTATGGAGGCAGAAGATCAAGAATCCGGAGTCGTGAAAATCGGCATGTTTCTTTCTGATTATCTATCCGGGGTTTCCAATTCCAAAATCTACCAGCTGAGCCGTATTCTGCATAAGCACATGAGCAAGGAGGTCAAAGTGCGCCTGGATATGCCGGAGGCCGGTTTTGATTCATTGACCGAAAAGGAGCTCAGCCAATTTCAAGAAGGCCTTGTGGATAAGAACTTCAAATCAGTTGCTGATCTGCTGGCTCAAAAACTTCAAGCTCCCTCGAAACAGAAGTCCGTTTCTAAATTTTCCTTCGATCTGGGGAGTGAGGTTTCCGAGGATGTTTTTAAGACACTGAATCAGGACGAAGATCATGAATTTTTGATTAACGATCTTGTAGTGGTGAGAAAAGATGATGGCCGGGCGGTGGTCGGCATTGTCTATCTTCGCATTGAAGGGAAAATTATCATCCATATGGGAAATGCGATTAAGTCATTAAACCCAAAAGATATATGGTATTTTTAAGGTTTTTTTTTTATAATTGGATTCTATGAAGGAAAAACACATTAAAAAAATTCATTTGCTTCCGAATTTTTTAACTGCATTCGGCCTGACCTGCGGCCTCTACGTTATATTCAAGTTAAGTGCGACTCCGGTTGATGAGCTGACCGAAACTTTTTTGACGATCGCTACCGGATTGCTTGTTCTGGCGGGCATTTTCGACCTTCTCGATGGAGCTGTTGCGAGAGCTTTGGGAGCGACAAGCGATTTCGGGGGCATCTTTGATTCGCTGGCCGATGCCGTCAGCTTCGGTGTTGCGCCCGCTGTCATTGTTTTAAAAAGCGTTTCAATGCAAACGGCGACATTCGAGTCTTTTCTGATCACAACAGCGGCGCTGATATACGCCGTTTGCGGCGTTCTTCGCCTGGTTCGTTTTAGCACTCGGCTCAAAGAACCCTTCTCCTCAACCTATGCCGGCGAAAAAGCATTTTATCGGACTGCCCATTCCCGCTTCTGCAGGGGCTCTGGTTTCCCTGAACTTGTTTTTATTTTCACATGATTTTAAGACTTACATTCCCATTTCCTCATTTACAAAAGTACTGCTGCTGAGCTTTTCTATGATTCTTCTGGGATATTTTATGGTAAGCCACCTAAAATTTCCCAGCAGCAGGCAGCTTCATTTTCAGGTATCGAGTTTTCAGATGGTTTTTTGGATTGTCTTGGTTGCCGTGACCCTTTTTTACGGAATTCTTCATCATTTCGCTGCTATTTTTCTTGCCGTTTGCTGGATGTATATTTTTGTGTCGCTTCTTATTTGCTTCAAACGCCGTTTTTTAGGCGAAAAGGCATTGAATCAATAAGCCCTGATCAGGCCTGCAAGAACGCCTTGAATTTTTATGAGATTTTGATTGATTGTGATGGAGTCGATGTTTTGATTGCGGCTGACAAGCAACTGTTTCGCCGTTAAAAAATATCTGCTTGATAAAAGGAAGGCCGCCCATTGAAACAAGAGCCGTTTCTCCGTCATCGACATCATGCTTGGCCTCAATGATCAGAAGATCTCCATCGTCGATCAGCTCTTCCTGAAGGCTAAATCCTTTGCTTTGATCACATAACTGGATTCAGGATTCCGGACGAGTCTGGCGGGAACAGCGATTGATTTGGCGTCATGGAAAAGCTCAAGGGCTTCTCCCGATGAAATCATGCCGATATAAGATAATACAGCAGGTAGTGCCGCAATTCTCTGACGGAGATTCATCAATGAGTGAAATCGATCGTCTTGAGTGGTTCAAAAATTCGATAAGCCCTTTTTTTTGAAGAGCTTTTAAGTGGTCCGATACCGTTGCTAGTGAAGAGAAGCCAAAGTGCTTCATGATCTCGCGGTAACTCGGAGAATAGCCTTTTTTTTGAATAAAGGACCTGATAAATTCAACAATTTCAGACTGTCTTTCTGTAAGGCCTTTCACAAAATAATATCCAATCAAGTGTTAAGGCGACCCACCAGGTAATCAGGGCGGAGATCATGACGTCGCTAAAAAAGTGCCCCCCTTGGGCAATTCGGGTCAGTCCAAGCAGGCCCCCAAGACCAAAAGCGAGGCAATATCCCAAAATTTCAAGCTTCCGATTCTTCAGCCGCCTTCCCAGCACTGCCAGGGCAAAAAAATAAAAACCCATCGAGGCGTGGCCGCTTGGCATGGACTTATATTTGTCTGATGTGTGATGTCCAAAATCGGGGGAATAGAAGGAGCGGTATAGGGCATTGCCTCCAAAATTTTCAATTTGTCTGGGTCTGGGGCGTCCCCAGCCCGGCTTTAAAAGGGCATTGATAATTAGCCGGGGCCGATAATCATTGCTAGTACCAGCATCAGGCATTTGTTTCTGTGTTTTATCAGAGATTTTCTAAAATGGGAAGCTATCAGGATGATGAGGGCGCCTCCGGCGACCAGAAAGCCGGGAATTTGAGCAAAGTCGAAAATAAACTGGTAGAAATTATTATTGGTAAAATTTCCTGTGCCATAATCATAAAAGTATGAAGAAGCTTGCAAATCGATATAAGGGGTAAACGGAGTGATGAATTAAAAACAGCAGAAGGGGTATCAGCCATCTTTTATTCCGGGTGAAAAATTCTTTCATGCTGTGGCCGCCGAGAGTGGATTTGATAAACTGTTTACTTGTCTTTACACACAGATAAAACAAGGGTATATTGACAAGAGTAAAAAATGCTTTAAACAAGTAGCTATACAAGCTGATCAGGAGGACAGATTTCCAGATCCAGTTTTAATCCGCAATATAAAAAGAGGACATTCACGACAAGTGTGTCGATGATTTGCGACACCCAGGTGGACACGCCGTTGCGCAGCCATAAATGCTTCCCTTTTGTCAGTTCTTTTAAAAATTCAAAGAGGCGGATATCGAGGACTTGGGACAATCCATATGCGATTAGAGAGCTGATCAGAGCGATTCCGTTCAGCCCGAAAATTGCGGAAAAGGAGTTTTGGAAAAACTCGGGATTCTCATAACCGTTGGGATGGGGCGGCAGCTTGATCGCGATCATCAGAATCATCTGGGAGAGCAGGCAGAGGGAAAAGCCAAGATAAACCATGAGCCTTGCTTTTGGGCTGCCGAAGATTTCAACCACAAGGTCGGCAATGAGAAACGTGAACGGAAAAAGAATCAGTCCGCAAGGTATGGCGACAGACGGGAAAAAGGGCAAAGCGATCAATTTGACAGTGATCAAATTTGCCATGAACGTGATGACGGCATAGAGGCTGGCAAAAATTAGATAAAGTAATTCTTTTCTTGAAAACATAAGTATTTATTATAGACGATTTGACCCTTATTTGCAAAAGTGATAAGCTCATCTGCAAATTATGGGCGCCATCATGTGTTCAATCGCGACTGGCTGACGCAATATATTCAAGATAATGCTGCCTGCTTCTATCCGGGATATAACACCAATTTCCCCGGCCCTTCCCCAAGCTCTGTGGTAGAAAAATTCATAGCAGACATATTGAGATTAAAAAAAGTAGATTAGCTGATTATATCTTTTAGGCACGCTGCCTAGTTTTTTTGACCCCGTCTCCATAAGTTCCTGAAATAATATCGGCCATATAAGGAGAGGCTAATTGATTAAAGAGAATTGCCTGGCAAAGCTGCTGGATTGAATAGACGTGTAAATTCTCTAAATTAGTCACTTTATCCTGATCCTTTTCCCAAACAAAAATCATTTGTATGTCTTTGCCCAATACCGCTGACTTGACAGAGCACTCTTCAGAGTGATTAATCATTTGTGTATCCAAGGTTGTCGATCCGAAAATGATCGGAAACGGCTTGCTAGTATCGACAACAGTTGCCACAGGATCGGATAAAGAGTCGGAAAGCTCTTGAAGCGATGATTCCATGTGTGCAAAATTATTGTCATAGTAAGCGTCGTGATAGCCATTTTCCATGAGGTGGTTTTTATATTCATCTGTCTTTTTGAAATTGTGGAAATCTTGCAAAGCGAGCTCGATACTTTTTTTCAATCGAGCCATTGAACCGCCTAGTTTTTTTGATTGAAAAATGCGCAATCGTTTGATGGCGGCTCCATGTCTGGGAAGTATCCCCCACTCTAGACTATCATTTTCAGTTTTAAATACCGTTGAAAATCGCTTTCTTTTTTGATCCCACCAATCCAGGGTATTAATCAAATCCGCGAGGTGCTCTTCTTCACTTTCAATATCAGCATAGAAATTTTGGTCGCATGCATAGCGAATTGCTCGAAAACCGTCATCTAATGATGTTCCCGAGATGAGATATTGATTCACCCCATTTTTAACAGAGCCTTCTTCCAGCTCACCCGTCATAGGAACAATTTGATGCTTTTTTAGACGCCCCGAAGGATGAAGGGCCATCCCGGTTTTTGATAGAATGGGTAGAATTTTTGAATTTGTTCCGTGAAGAAATGTCACTTTTAATAGAGATAAAATGTCTTTTGTAATTTTAAAAGCGCCGTTTTCGATCACTTTCACAAGAAATTGATCCGTATCGGAAGTTGCTGTGAATTTCTGTTCCCAAATCAATTGAATTTGTTGGTGAATTGCCTTTTCTACTGTTTCAATTGAATAACGGCAAAGGTAATTTTTCCTCAATTTCATCAACTCATGAAAAAATTCGCCGCCAAGTTCAGTGCTTTTTCTAAGAAAAAGTGAATCTATGGTTTTATTTGTGGTTAAATGAAAGTCCATTCGTCCCAAAGAATGAGCGCAAAGTTTCTTATAATGCTTGATTTTAGACTTTTTAATTATGTTGAAAAATAGGGTTTTAAAAGACTCATTGATTTCTTGATAATAGCGCCTGCCGCGGAAGCCGGTGAGCATTTCTTTGTTTGTCATCCGGAGAAATTCCAAAAGAGGCTCAAGATTTTCGTAAATAGCTTGACTTTTCAATGCTAGTGAAGAAATGCCTCCTCCCAAAAAGGCAAGCCATATGCGGCGATTTAAATCATCGAGTTTTGCTTGATTGAAGCTAGTATGGCAAAGCTTTCCTTTCCTGACAGTAAAAATTGACTGCATCAGATCCGGATATGACGCAGCGTCAACAGCATGGAAGGCTTGGAAAAGAGGGAAAAACTCTCTCGGGTCTATGTTGCAAGATCTGGCCATTTCCAAAATATTATCAAATGCCTCGTCGCATCCTATTTCCTCTTTGAGGTAGAGGCCGATTGTGTCGTAGAGGAGCATTGCGGAAAAGATGTCGATCTTATCCGGGCTGACAGATAACCGGCTCATGACTTCAGTTAGAATAGCTCTTGTTTCCCAAAGCTCGGCGGTTTTAAAGGCAAGGGCTGTTGGCAGGTTTTGTTCAACGGCTTTTCCTTTTCCAATATCGTGAAGCGCTAAAAACAATAAAAACTCATTCCAGTCTACCAGTTTGAGTACGTCGGATTTGAAGGTTTTTTTGTATTTTTGTGCTGTTTTGAGGACCTTTTCAGTATGCTGACGAACGGTGTACCCTTCAGATACCCCCGCATCTTTATCAAGAAGTGTTTGTAATTCGACATCTTGGCTTAATTGACCCAAAGCAGAATATCTTGAATATTCGTTAACAATCATTTTTAAATGATATAGGGGTTTTGTTAAGATTTAATAAATTTATATTAATTTTTTCTTAATAATTATTTGTTATAATTTATTTTAATTAATATTTGATGATCAATGAATCCTATAGAAAATAATTCAATCAATAAGCAGCAGCAATCGTCAGAACGACTTCGACTTGAAGCTGTTTTGGACGAGCTGGCAAACCGGATATTTTCAGGTGATACCTTTTGGGTAGATTGCTTGGATCAAATATTCTCTAAACCTGCCACCCTGCAGGCCCAAGATTCCGCTATGATCAATTTGTTTGAAGATTTTAGCCATTTTGGCCAAGCTTTAGTTTTGTTTAAGGATTCCAATCCCCGGGATATCGCTTCGGAGTGTTTCAAGATTGAAAGTCAATATATGATGCATCAAGTGCTTAAGCACTTCGAAAAAAGAGCCGATGAAAAAAAATACGTGGAATTGCGCAATCACTTGTCCATTGACCAGGGTAAGATTAACAAAATGATTCTCAAATATATGCGCCTTAGAGGAAGGCCTATGAAAAAGATACGCGGTCTTTGCTTTGGCTTTTGTCTTTTGCATCTGTATTACTTTTTTCTCGATAAGCCTGATGAATTTTATGGCCGCTTGCAACGTGTGAAAGCCATTGACATCAGCCATTGGAAATCACTGTCTTCAAAAAAATATGAAGATTTGACTGAAGATCAAAAGGAATTTGAACATTTGATCAATGATCTTTTTTATCTTTTTGGAAAATTTCCTAATAGGAGCCAAGCCTTTCCACTCGAAGCTTTAAAAATTGTTACTGAACATGACGAAATCAAACAACTTGACTACCAAGAGCAATGTGTTGGTTGCTTTAGCTTAGCAGAGTTGACAAATCTTTTGGAAAATGTCGGCAAGGCAGACCCTGCTGCCAAAAAGTATCTGCTTATCTGTGGAGACAAACATATCGTCAGCGTATCATTTGAGGGGAAGAACGCTTATTTTTATGATTCGAATAACTGTTTCAGAAAGGTTATCAATGTAGATTCCGGCATGGAAGGTCTCGCAAGGAGAATCATACGCTCTTTGGGTGAAGAGGGTCAGTCTCTTTATATATATGTAATTTCGCAAGGACAGCTTCAAATTTTAACGCCTCAATTGACAGATCGTTTTATTAATAGAAAATCGCAAAAGGGGAGATTCACGCCTTTGTATATGGCTGCAAGAGCCGGCAATAAAGTCCTGGTGGGTTCATTAATTAATGAGGGAGCCGCTGTCAATGTTAATGGATTTACCCCTCTGATGGCAGCAGCCTTGAATGGCCATCTTGATGTGGTCAAGCTCCTCATTCAAGAAGGTGCTGATATCAATAAAAAAGCAAAAGGGGCAACGGCTCTTACTTATGCCGCTCAGAATGGGCATCTCGATATCGTACAAGCCCTTATCCAAAACAGAGCCGATATTGAGTCCAAGAGCAAATACGGAAACACGCCTATTTGGCATGCTTACAGATTCAACCATCCGGAGGTCGTCAAAGAGCTGAAACAGCAGGGCGCCAAAATCAGCAGGTTTAAAAAAATCTTCTATAAAATTTGTCTTTTTCTCATTAGATTTCTTCCGATTGATATTAATGATGATTCCTGACTTTGTGCTTTAGTGGATCATCATGTTAAGATGGATCCCATCGGAGGGATTCATATGATTTATTGCTTTGGGGCTGTTATTTTAGGCTTAATCATTCTCCTTTTTTTTCGCGAGCAGATGTTTTATCGGCAAAAGGAGTACTTGATTGAGGAGAAAAGCACCCTTCAGACGCGTGTTGTCGAGCTCGAGACTTTGATTGAGCAGGAGAAGAAGGGGACGGAGGAAAAAATAAAGATTTTGAATGAAGCTAAGAAGCAGCTTTCCGACTCTTTCAAGCTTCTCTCTTCGGATGCCTTAAAGGAAAATTCCAAGTCGTTTTTAGAGCTGGCAACTGTGAAACTGGAAAAGTTTCAGGAAGGGGCCAAGCTCGATCTAAACCATCGTCAAAAAGCGATCGACGAGTTGATGAAGCCGATCAAAGAATCTCTGGAAAAAACTCATGTAACTAACGAAGAGCTGAAAAAAACACTGGCGACGACGCAAACGAGCTTTACCGAACAATTTAAAAATCTGGCGACAGCCCAATACCGCCTGCAGAGCGAAACGGCCAACCTTGTGAAAGCGCTTAGGGCCCCGACGGTAAGGGGAAGGTGGGGGGAGATGCAGCTTCGCCGCGTGGTTGAAATTTCAGGAATGGTCGAGCACTGCGATTTTACCCAGCAGGAGTCGCGCTCCAATGAAGATGGGCGGCTGAGGCCTGATATGGTCGTCAAGCTTCCCGGAGGGAAGGAAATTGTGGTGGATTCAAAAACTCCTCTTATGGGCTATCTGGAAGCTTTGGAAACCGAAGACGAGGAACTGAGGAAATCCAAGCTTCTCGAGCATGCCAAGCATGTGCGGACCCATATCACCCAGCTCGCTTCCAAGTCCTACTGGGATCAGTTTCAATCGGCTCCCGAATTTGTTGTTCTGTTTCTTCCGGGGGAGACTTTCTTTTCGGCGGCTCTGGAAATGGATCCGAGCCTCATCGAATATGGCGTTGAGCAAAGAGTCATTCTCGCAACGCCGACCACGCTTATTTCCCTTCTTCGCGCGGTGGCTTATGGCTGGCGCCAGGAGCTGATCGCGAAAAACGCGCAGCAAATCAGCTGGCTGGGCCGGCAGCTTTATGAAAGAGTTCATATCCTTGCCAATCACTTTGTCGAGATGAGAAAGGGGCTTGAAAGAACGATAGACGCCTACAACAAAGGGGTCGGGTCGTTCGAGTCCCGTATTCTAGTGACAGCCCGCAAGCTGAAGGAGACCGGCGCCAGCACCGATCAGGAGATCGAGGCGCTCGAACCAATCGACAAACAACCCCGCCTGCTTCGCGAAGACAAATCCGAATTAAACTAAGAAATGAACAGGTATATGCATGATGATGAAAGTTGCTTATAGTGTATTTTTCTAAGTGTAATTTTTTTTGGTGCATAGAATGGAAAACTTGACACGAGAGCAGGGTAAATCGTTCATATCGTTAGTTTTGTCTAGGGCGTGTCAACAATTGGCTAAACATGCATCTTGTGGTCATTTTTCCCTGGGAAGAACAAGAATGTTAAGAGATGCTTGGAATTGAAAATCAAAGTCGGGAGGTTAAACTTTCACTTTTATTTGGTATTTTTGGATGCGGCGGAGCGAGACGAGAACTGCGGCAATTACCAATGTGAAGCCGGCAAGTTCGTAGAGACGGGGAAGCCTCTCTTGGTGGATGTAGGTGTAGAGAAGCCCGCAGCAGGTTTCGGCAACGATAATCTGTCCGGCTACAGTGACCGGAAGCATGCGCGAGGCGCGCTGCCAAAAAAACGTTCCCATATACGAGGCGAAGAGCCCAAGCAGCAGGGCGGCAGTTAAAAACCAAATCATTTCCTGAGATTTTAGCGAATAGGATGCAAAGTGCATGGCTTCCTTAGGCAAAAAAGCGGCAAAGGGGAGTGCGGCAAGGGTGAGGATCTAAACACCAGACCCCGATGAGCATATTGAAATCATTGTACTTCAGGTCGGGTTCGCTTTTTAAAAAACGGGCGTTGTGCACGGCATACCAAGCCCACATCGCAATGGAGGCGATAGTAAAAAAGACCCCGATTGCAAAAGGCCCGCCGGTTATCGAAGGGTTCAGATTAAGATCGTTGACGTGGACGAATAAAAAGCCTATTCCCACCATCGCCAGAGGGAAAAGGATCATCGAGTAGGGGACTTCTTTTCCTAAAAGGTTTCCGTAGAGGCTGACGCATATCGGATTGACCGCGAAAAGCAGGGCGACCATGGAAGGGCCGATCAGTTTAACGCCGATGACTTCAAGGGCGTAATAAACCAGATTTCCGGTCAGCGCGAAGACAAGGGCTTTTCTCCAGATACGCCATGAGTGCAATTGACGGCTTTTGATCAGATGCCTGGCCCAAAGCCCTGCGCATATCAGACCATAGAAGAAGTAGCGCCCCAGCGTTATCTCGATGGCCGAGAATTCCGGCGCCAGAACGGGGCAGATCATGCTGAGCCCCCAGCAGGCGCAGGCTAGAATTGCGAAGATTATGCCTAAAGTGTTGAACATAGTGTTCAAATTATACTGAAATGTTAAAATGAGTTCAATATCAATTGTTTATGAAAAAGTTTTTAAAGCGAGAGCGGCGGCGCCGATGACGCCGGCGTCATTGCCGAGGGCGGCGTGCAGGAAGGAGAGGCGCTGACTGGCGACAGCCAGGGCTTTTTCTCTGACCCCTTTTTCGATCTGTTCGACAAGCTCGGGAAGGCCTTCTATAACGCCTCCGCCCAGGATAAAGCGGCAGGGGTTGAAGGCGTTGACAAGCCCGCTGCAAGAGTCGATCAGCACCTCGCGGGTTTCCCTAATGAGATGCTTGGCCAGGAGATCGCCTTGACGGTAGGCTTCGGAAACGTGTTTGGCAGTGATGCTGTCGATTTGCCCTCCGGCAAGTTCTAATAGGGCAGCTGCTGCCTTTTTGTCTGATTGGACGGCTTGCCGGGCTCTTTTGGCAATGGCCCATCCTCCGGCAAACGATTCGAGGCAGCCGATATTTCCGCAGGAACACTTGAGCCCGTGGCCGCGGACTGTCATGTGGCCGATTTCGCCTGCGGTATTGCTGCATCCGTTGACCATCTGATTATTGCAGACGACGCCGCCGCCCACGCCTGTCCCCACAAACATGCAAATCATGTCGGTAGTCTCTTTGCCGGCGCCGTGGAGCCACTCGCCCCAAGCGGCAGCCCTGACATCGTTAGTGATGGTGACATCGAGTTTTGTGAGAGTTTTCAGATTTTCCTGAAAAGGGATATCCTGCCAATCGAGGTTGGGCGCGTTTCGGATGACCCCTTGGTCGGCATCGATTTGTGCCGCAACGCCAACGCCGATTCCAACCGGATCGTCATCGCTTTTTTCGCAAAGTTGTCGGGCAGCTTCTTTGATCTGTTCTTCGATTGCAGAAGAGCCCCCTTTTACGTCGGTGGGGACGCGGATACGGCCAGTCACATTGCCTTTGTCGTCGACATTGGCAATTTCGATTTTTGTCCCCCCTAAATCAACTCCAATAGCCCACTTCGCCATAACTTCATTATTATAGGATTTATCCTTTAACCACAAGATGCGGTTTAAGTCTGGCGACCATTTTTGCAAGGCCGGCTTTATCCACAGCCTCAACGACTTGGTCGACATTTTTATAAGCGTCAGGCATTTCTTCGGCAATTGTGCGGTAGGAATTGGCTTTGACGATGACGCCTTGTCCTTCCATATATTGAATGGGGTCTTTTCCCTTCCAGGATTTCATGGACTTATGGCGGCTTCTCGCTCTCCCTGCGCCGTGGCAGCAGCTCGACCAGGTGAGGGGGTTGCCAAGTCCGGCGAGAAGGTAGCTGGCGCGCCCCATATCTCCGGGAACAAGGACAGGCTGCCCCGTTTTTTGGAAGATCGGCGCAAGCTCCGGGTGGCCCGGGCCGAAGGAGCGGGTGGCTCCTTTTCTATGGACGCAAAGCTTTCGTTTTTTTCCGTCGACTTCATAAGTTTCGAATTTGGCAATGTTGTGGCAGACGTCGTAGATCTGCCGCACCTCTTCGGCAGGGAGGCCTAAAACTTCCGCAAAGCTTCTTCTGACGTAGTGGAGGATTTGCTGGCGGTTGTTGAACGCATAGTTGGCCGCCGCGGCCATCGCGGCAAAGTAGCGCCTGCCGGCATCGCTGTTTATAGGAGCTGCGACAAGCTGACGGTCGGGCAGGCCTTTGTCATACCCTAATTTCATAAAGCTGTCCAGGGTATCCTGACAGGTCTGGTGGCCGAAGCCGCGCGATCCGGAGTGGATGAGGATGTAAATATTTCCCTGCTGAATGTCCCACTCGCTCGCCATCTCATCGGACAGGATTTTTTGCACTTCGCCGATCTCGACGAAGTGATTGCCGGAACCGACGGTGCCGACCTGCCTGCGTCCGCGATCGCGCGCATGGCTGGAGATGGCGTCAAAGTCAGCTCCTTCGATGACGCCATGGCTTTCGGTATGGTCTAAGTCTTGCGAAAGGCCGAAGCTGTTTTCTACAGACCATTTGGCTCCTTTTGCAATCAGTTGCTTGTAATCGGCATCGGCTAATCCTTTTTTTTCTTTATGCCCTTTGCCGATACCTGAGGGGACATGTTTGAAAATCGCTTCGATCAGGTGATTTTTTTGTTTTTCCGTCAGTTCTTTAAAGGGCGCGGAGATGATGGCAAGGCGCACTCCGCAGTTGATGTCGTAGCCCACACCTCCCGGGCTGATCACTCCTTCTTCGGCGTCCATGGCGGCCACGCCGCCGATGGGAAAGCCATACCCCCAATGAATGTCTGGCATGGCAATGCTGTGGCCGACAATGCCCTGAAGCGTTGCGACGTTTCTCACCTGCTCAAGGGGTTTTTCCATTTCAATGTCGCTTAAAAGTTCTTCAGTGCCGATAACAAGTCCGGGGACTTTCATTCCGCCCTCTTTAGGGAGCAGATACATGCCTTCTTGAAATTTTTCCAGATTAAACATCGACAATCATCTCCCATTCCAAGATGTGATTTTTTTGAGCAAGCCTGCCATGGTAGCTCACCGCTTTAAAAGGGACTCCGATTTCCGTATCGGCTGTTGAAACGACTTTGTTAAGAGACGAGATGATGTCATCTAAGCTGACAGGCAGTTCATTGTTTTTTACGAAGGACAAAATCTCGGGACACTCGAATGCTAGTGCTGTCAGCGCATGTTCAAAAATTTCGTTTGTCGAACGCCCTCTGATTCGAAAAGCGATGTCCGCTGTGTGTTCCATTTCCTCATAAGGAGGGAAGAGGGGACTCTCCCACAGCGATCGATACTCGGAATTCCCCATGCTCTCAAATAGGTGGATATTTGTCAGAGTCACGGGGAGGGGGTGAAAACTGTCCGTCCACTCTTTCGGGTTGAATTTTCCTCTCGAAATCGTGATGTGGGGTTTAAAATCCCTCTTCTCGACAGGGTAGCCGTGTTGTTTTATCCATTCGAGCAGCGAACGATGGAAAGCTAAGAGTTCGTTTTCTCTTTTGCGGAGGTTCACCCGCCAGGCGGCAACACGCGGCTGTTTTTCGGGAAAAAACAGGCATTTGTCTAAAATTCCGGTAAAGCCGAGGTCGAAAAAAGGTTTGGGAAAATCTTCAAGATTTTCCATAAGTTTTTCAATGCCAACGCTTCCTAAAAAAGCCAGTGTCATGTGGCGGGAAGGCTTGGCGATAATTTTCCCTTTAGGGAATTTTTCCGGCCAGGGAGCATGACTTTCCATAGCAAAAAATACACGTTTCTTTTCCACACCCTCTATGCTACCATGTTGTCTAATTTAGCAACAAACGGACAAACACATATGAAAACGCCTGAACTTAAAGAACTTTTGCAAGACCTTGTCATGGCTGTCGGGCCAAGCGGCCAGGAAGAGGAAGTGAGGACTTTTTGCAAAAGGCGCCTATCCGCTCTTTGCGACAAAGTGACAATCGACGCGGCAGGAAACTTGATCGGCCATATACAGGGAGGCAAGGTCTTCCGGAGGCGCTGTGCGTCTGATGGCTCATATGGATGAGCTGAGCTTAATCGTCAAGAGGATAAACGAGAACGGCACCTTGAGAGTCAATCCTGTCGGCGGCCTTCTTCCCGCAGACATTGGGCAGGGGCCCGTCGAGATCTTAGGCGCTAAAAAAAATCTGCCCGGTATTATATCGGCAGGAAGTATCCATATCACCGAAGAAACCAAGGGGAGGTGGCGGTCCCAGCCTAAAGGGAATGACAAATCCAGGCGATGGGAGGAGATGCACATCTTCACCGGAAAATCCAAAAAAGATCTGGAAAAATCCGGGGTCCATCCCGGAACGAGGGTGGTGGTGGCAAAATCGAGACGAAAAATCGAGGAGGTCGGCCCTTATCTTGCCGGCTATTTTTTTGACAACCGCGCAGCCGTTGCGATTGGCATCTGCGCTTTGTCTCTTCTGAAAAAATCCCGAAAGAAGCCCAGGCAAGATGTCTATTTATGCCTGACAACCGAAGAGGAAATCGGCGCTCACGGCTCTTCCTACGCTTGCCGCACGCTTCCCGGCAACGCCGCAATTGCTATCGACGTCGGGCCGGCAGCCAAAGAGTACGATGTCGAGCTGAATGAAAACCCCATTATTGTATATCAGGATTCTTTTACCGTTTATACGAAATCCCTAGCGGACGCCCTTCAGGAGGCGGCAAAAAAAGCCAAAGTCAAAACGCAGTGCGCCACCTGGAGCAATTACGGCTCGGACGCTTCTCTTGCCAAAAGGCATGGCCAAACGGCCCAATCGGCCCTTGTCTGCATCCCAACAGAAAATACCCACGGCTATGAGATCATACACAGCGAGGGTATTTTGAACGCCGCTAAATTGCTTGCGCAATTTTTACAGTAGATCGATATGAAAGGCTTTTCCAGCCACTGCGATCCTGTTTGCTAGCTAAGGTTTAGGTCACAATCACGGGTTTAACTGAGCAATCGCTAATGCCAACTTGTAAAAGGATAATATATGACACCAACAGTCGATGCTAATCAAAATAGCAATAACCAAGAAGCAGCCGGTCAGACTGGGAAAAAAATTGGCAAACTCCAAGGCCATAAAGTAGTTTCCCGAAAATACGATGAGGTTGAAAAAATGAGCAGGAATTTTCACGAACTAATGAAGAATGGTTATGAAAATCGAGAGGAAATTGGAAGATTCTATTCGAAATTATCAAACGGATTCATAATTCAAGTTTTCCAGGATAGTATTAAAAAACTTTACCCCAATCAAATTTCCCAGCTCTTTCAAGCTTCTGATTTAGGTTCGGTTGAAGTTATAAACATTAAAAATAAACCCTATTTGAAAGTATCTTCTTCTGTAATTTCTATTTCGGATACTAAACCATTTATTTTTGGTTTTGACCATAATAGAATGCCGTGGTTGCTTTTTAAAACAACTCATGAAATGGAACCAGGGTTTGCGTTTACGACATGTTTTATGCGCAATACAGACAAATCATCAAAAGTAATGAAGGGAAGCATTTGGAAATGGGGAGAGTGGAGGCGTTGTGCGTCTCCATTGGCATTTTTCTCAACAGATATAAAAGAAAAAGAAGCCTATGGATTATACTGGGGTGATTGGAACTTTATGAAATATATGATTAAAGAAGGTAAAGTTTTTGATTGTCATTTGCTATTGGACGACAAAAAATCAAATTGAAGGATGTAAACCATATGGGTTGATCAGATCCCCGCTCGAATCAAGCGATCCTAAATTGACTAAAAAATACTTTTCTTGAAAGGTTGCTGTCTTTATTATTGTAGACAAAAAGCAAATATTAGGTAGCTCGTGCCCGAAGAAATCGACACATTAAAACTTGTTTGTCAAAGGCTGGATCAAGCTAACATCCCCTATATGATTACGGGTTCATTTGCAGCAAATTTCTACGCTGTTCCAAGAATGACAAGGGACCTTGATCTTGTAATAAAAATTGATCATCAAGACGAAGAAAAAGTCTTTAAGGCTTTTAAAAACGATTTCTACGTGAATAAAACATCTATAAGGGAAGCTATCAAGCATTGTGGAATGTTCAATATCATCCACAATGAAACAGTTTTCAAAATTGATTTCATCATATGTAAAAACACTCATTATCGCGCTACTGAATTTCAGAGAAAACGCAAATTAATTTTGGATAATGATCAAATATGGGTTGTATCACCGGAAGACCTCATCATCTCAAAATTAATTTGGGCAAAAGATAGTCTATCTGAAATGCAAATCAGGGATATTAAAAATATTTTACAGTCAGTTCAAGAGCTGGATTCTGATTACATTACACAATGGATTAAAAACCTCGGATTAGAAACTATATACGAGAAAGCCATAAAAGATGAATGACACAGCCCCTGAAATAACGAATAAAATGTGCGAGTTAATCCAGAAAAAAACTCCTGAAGAGAGAATAAAAATGGGGTGTTCCATGATTCGAACTTCAAAATATTTGATCACTCGTGCGATCTTAAAATCAGACCCTCGCATTACGAAGTCAAAACTTCGTCAAGCAATATTCCTAAAGTTTTATGGGGCCGACTTTGATTCTGAAACCAAACTAAGAATCCTTCGCCACTTCTCCAATTTCTGACTCCTTGCTCCTCATAGGCAACACCTGCTTGATCTGCTCAAGGAATAAATAATCAAGAGTCTTGACACGGGAAGCGGACGCACTTAAGATGCCGGGAGAAGATATCTTGTTTTTCGGAGTTTGTGTGGATGTTCCTTCATTTGAATACTTTCCGTTGGATTTTCAGGTTTCGGCAAGAGCCCGGTGGGAGCATCGCGTCAACGAAGCGTTTGATGAAGCGGTGCGCGAGTCCGACGCGCCGAAGATTTTTGCGTCCCGCCTGATTGCTGAGCAGCTTAGAAAAGTGTACGCGGGACAAGGGGGACTGAAGCCCGTCTACTCCTCGGAAATCGTCGCTATGGGATTGCTGGCGGAGATATTGCGATATATTTTCGACCGGTACTGTCTTCTCGAACAGCCTGAGGTCATGGCTAGGGGATTAAAGACGCTCGAAGAGGATTTGGGCAAAAGCCGGGTGGAGCAGGCACTGGCCGCTTTTGTGGATTACTTCCCTCCGGAAGAGGTGGCGAGGAATAGGGCGACGTCTGAGCAGTTCCGGAGCAAATCTTTTGGCAAGCATAAAAGTGAAGAGGTGGTCGCCAAAGAAACAGCTCTTCTTTATCTGGCTCTTGAAAATAACGCTTTAGATGCCTACCGCCCTCTTTTTGACGACACGGAACTTCAGCACGCGGGTCAGACTGCGGCTTTGGCAGAGGGGCTTGAAGAGTTTTTTAGCTCGCAGCCGGAAACGACTATTTTGCAGCAGAAGCTTTTCGATGTCCTCCGCGCTCCCATGAAGGAGAGCCCCTACCATCTCGAGGGGCAGCTTCAATACATTATGGACCACTGGTCCGAAATCCTTCCCGATCGGCTTCGGCGCCGTTTGCTGACGGCTGCGGGCATGGTAAGGGAAGAGACGGTGCAAAGGGGACAAGTTTTTGCCGCTTCTCCTACAGCTCTTTCCTTTAGAGCGCTTCGGGAAGAGGCCTATCCCGAACCGGAGCGGTATAGCGAAGATGCCGATTGGATGTCGAATCTGGTCTTGATCGCAAAAAATGTCTATGTCTGGCTGGATCAGCTCTCCAAAAAGTATCAACGAAAAATTGACCGCCTGGATCTCATTCCCGACGAGGAGCTCGAGCGGCTTTCCCGCTGGGGATTTACAGGTCTTTGGCTGATCGGTCTTTGGAAGCGCTCGCCTGCTTCGAAAAAAATCAAACAGATTATGGGCAATCCCGAAGCGGTCTCGTCGGCCTATTCGCTCTACGACTACGTCATTTCCGAGGATCTCGGAGGCGAAGAGGCCCTTCACAACCTTTCCGGACGGGCCGGGCGGTATGCCATTCGGCTGGCAAGCGACATGGTTCCCAATCATGTGGGCCTTTTTTCCAAATGGGTTGTGGAACATCCCGATTGGTTCATTCAGCTAGACCGCCCGCCGTTTCCGAACTATTGCTTCAGCGGTCCCGATCTGTCGGAAGATTCTCGCATTTCACTCTTTATTGAAGACGGTTATTGGGACCACAGCGACGCCGGGGTGGTTTTCAAAAGGGTTGATAACCGGACAGGGGCAACAAGCTACTTGTATCACGGCAATGACGGCACCCACATGCCGTGGAACGATACGGCGCAATTGAACTACCTCCATCAGGAAGTGAGGGAAGCGGCGATTCAAACGATCCTGCACGTCGCCAGCCGCTTTCCCATCATCCGATTTGACGCGGCGATGACTCTTGCCAAAAAACACTACCAGCGCCTCTGGTTTCCTAAGCCCGGCGAGGGAGGGGCTATTCCCTCGCGAGCTGAACACGGACTCCCCAGAGAGGAATTTGACGAAAAAATACCTCGGGAGTTTTGGAGCGACGTAGTTGATCGTGCATCTGCCGAAGAGCCCAATACTCTTCTTCTTGCCGAAGCCTTCTGGCTGATGGAGGGATACTTTGTCAGAACCCTGGGGATGCACCGCGTTTATAATAGCGCTTTTATGAACATGCTCAAGATAGAAGACAACGCCAATTATCGAACGACGATCAAAAATGTTCTGGAATTTTCTCCAGAGATCCTCAAGCGATTTGTGAATTTTATGAATAATCCCGACGAGAGGACTGCGGTGGATCAGTTCGGCAAAGGAGACAAATATTTCGGAGTGGCGATGATGCTTGCGACTATGCCCGGACTCCCGATGCTTGGCCACGGACAGATCGAGGGCTTTGCCGAAAAATACGGCATGGAATATCGCCGCGCTTATTGGGACGAGAGCGTCGATGATGAGCTTGTCAGGCGGCATGAAGTGGAGATTTTTCCTTTTCTAAAACGGCGCAAGCTGTTTTCCGGATCTGAAAACTTTTCTCTTTTTGATTTCTTCACACCCGACGGACGGGTGGATGAAAATGTTTTTGCCTACAGCAATCGAAATGGAGGAGAGAAAGCGCTGATTGTTTACAATAATGCTTATAATTCGACAAGGGGATGGATCAAAACATCTACAGCGATCAATGTCGGCTGCGGGGAGGAGGTCTACTTCATTCAACGATCGCTTTCTGAAGCTCTGCAGCTAAGGGCCGACCCGGGATATTTTTACATCTTTCGAGACCATCGGGCGGGTAAAGAGTATTTGCGAAGAGGCGCTGAAATTGCTGAAAAAGGACTCTATTTTGAATTGCGGGGGTACCAGTATTTTGCCCTTCTTCATTGGCAGGAAATCTTCGATATTGACGGCAGTTTTGCAGAACTTGATAAACAGCTGGAGGGTAAATCCGTTTCGGATATTGTCAAAGCCCGGGACGAAATGGTGCTGCAGCCTCTCTTAGCCGCTTTTCGCGGCCTCTTTGTCAAAGGCGTTTCCGATGCGCTTTTGCGGCAAAAGACGTTTGAGCAGAGCCTGCGCCCTCCTTTAGAAAATCTTTTGAATAAGATGCGGGGCTATGGCCTTCCTGCAGCGGACATATGGGATGAGGTAAAACTAGATTTTGAAATTTTTTCGCGCGAAGAAGAAAATAAAAACCTGCTGATTATTTGGATGCTGGTTAAGCGGCTGACTCCTTTTTTTACCGCCGGCAAGTATCACGAAGGCCCCCTTTCAGAATGGATGGATGACTGGCTTTTGTTTCCGATATTAATTGAGGCGTTTGAAGAGGATGAGATGGCCGTGCTTGTGCAGGCTATGATTGACTACAGCGGCCTCTTCAAGATGGATCAAGTTGCCATGAATAAGGAATTGGAAAAGTTATTCTCAAGGCATCGGCTTTCCAAGTATCTGGAAGTCAATTGGCATGGAGATGTCCTCTGGTTTAGCAAGGAAAAATGGGAAAAGCTTCTCAATTGCTTGTTTTTGGGGTGGATTGCCGAAACGGGTAAAAAAAGCAGACAACCCTCTGATTTTGAGTTCTATAGGAATCTTATCGCTAGAGCGAAAGCATCTGGATACCGTGTCAAAGAGTTTCTCTTTATATAAGCTTTTTGCTTTATTTAACATATCTTTAATAATGATCATTTAAAATATGCAAATTGATATAATGATGTAATATAAAACAATTATTTAGTTTATTTATGTCTGTTAGTAACTCTAATCACGATTATTTAGTGAGATTGGCCAGCGATGATATTGACCGAAAAATTATCATTCATTCAGATAAAGACCTGTCTTTAGAGGTAATTAATAAGTGTGCTCAATCAATTCTGAATCAGGTAGTTGCAGAAAAATTGTCCGAAATTGACTGGAAGGATGTCAATGTGGACGAGGGCTCTTCTTCTTCGGTTGTTCGCGTCGTTTCTATGCGTGAAATCAAGGTGCAAAGAGCTGAGCGTGTGGAAAAGCGCGCCTTTATGAAGCTTTGGGGCAAACTTCTGAAGAAATGGCCCACATTCGTTCCCGGAATCAATCTTGTTTGGGCTTTTGGCATCTGTCCCTTTATTGCTTTGCGTCAATGGCTGAGCGAAGACCGCAGAGTGGCTGAAGAAAGTTTGTCGCAGTTTTATGACGATATCCATATAGATACGCCTGAAAAGTTTTTTGGGCATTTGGAGGCCTTCCAAAAGCGTTATTCCGATGGCCTTGTCGCGGGTGAGACTGATTTTTCAGTCCAGCTGCAAAAGGGCCTTAAATGGGGACGGGCGCTGGAACATGCTCTTAACAATGATGTTGAACTCCAGAAGACAATCACAGAAATTATCGGTGATATTGCTGAAAATTGGGACAACGCCAAAGATAATCAGAATGTTTGCATGATTCCTCTTGGCATCAGGGTGGAAGAGAAATACCAGCCGATCATGCTCTCAATCCAAAAAACCTCAGAAGGGTTCGATATTCAGTTCCATCAATGGGGGAGTCAAAAAACGGAAAATCTCGCAGAAATTTATTCGATTAAAGGCCGTCCAATAAACAAGTTGAAAGAGATATTAAACGGACTGCTGCAGCCTGCAGTGAAACATGAAGAAAGACCTTTTGAAATTTCCTCAAAAGAAAAGAGACGATTGGACATCATCTTGAGGGAAAGAAGTGAAAAGACCGGAGAGTTTGAGCGGCGCAAGAAGCAGGATCCCCATAAAGTCTTGCATGAAACTATCTTGTTGATGGAGGGAAAGCAAAAAGAGCTTCGCCCTGACGAGATCGAAAAAAATCCCACGTCGCTCTACTTGATGATGCAGCGGGATCTTTTCTCATTCTTTCCCGAAGCCTCCATTCAGGAAAAAGCCGAATATCTGCTTTCTATGATTAGCGAGGAGGCAGAACTTGTGTTAGAGGCTTCCCCACACTTAAGCGGCGAGATGAAGGCAAGACGTTTGCGCAGCCTGATTATGCGGGTCGAAAAGTTTGAAAGAGAGTTGAAGCGGACTTTAAAGCATAGCGGAGAAGTTGCCGAACTCGAAATATTTACCGAGTTTTATGACAAAATCGAACGGATCAAAGAAGAGTATGAAGCGCTGAGCAAAAAAATGCCTGTAGGACGGGAGCGGTCGCTCTCTTCAGCACGGGCAAAGTCAAAACAAGTCTTCAGCGCGCAATTTGATGTCGGCCGCATTGTGAAGCCGGGAGCTTCTCGAAAAGGGGAAAAAGTCAAAAGAACGGCGCGGATTGACGCCTTTGGTATCGATCCTAATCGCCCCAAAGAAGTGGCAGACAAACTGAAAGAGGTGCACGAGCAAATCGATAAGATGATTGAGAGGGGGGAGTATCTTGCCGCCAAGCGGGCTGCCGAAAGCGCCCTTGGCAAACTTCCAGTCATTAGCCAGGGAGATTTGCACGGCCACCCTAATCCCGATTTTCTGTCCGAACAAATCACGAATTTAACCAAAGATATCTGGGAGTCGGCTCTCAGGTTGAATATGACTTATCCCGAGCCCAATCAGCTTGTCCAGATGATGAAGGCGCAAATCTATATTGTCGAGCTTCTTCGTCAAAAAGATGCTAAATGGGGCAGTTATCTGGATGGATTTCAGGAAAAATATACTCTGGACAAAGAAGAGATGATGTTTCTCATTGAGCGCCACCCCCACTTGCGTTTCGGCTGGCTGCCCGAGCAGCGAGAAGAAGTTTCCCAAATTATAAATTATCTTAGCCAAGAGTCCAAAACAGTTTTGCGCCTCGATGTTGCTGTCAAAAATCAGGCATCACGAGATTTTTTCTACGGCGGACCCGCTCCCGATGATTTGGACAGCCTGAAATCGCAAAAGAGGCAAATCGAATGGAATGCCTCACGCGATACAAAGTTGAAAAATAAGGAAGAGTTTGATTCCGGCTTGATTGACCTCAGGCGGGCTCAGATGATGATGACGTCGCTTGTCAAGCCTGATTATTCTCTCATCCCTTTTATACCATACTCGATGAGGGGCGGTATCAAAGCTTTCAAAATTTTTCTTGGAGAAGAGCGGAAAGCCAAAGAAACCGGCTTAGCCGGTAAAAAGGAGATCAAAGGATTCATTAAGGTAAATAAACTAGCAGAGGTTCAAAAAAAAATAAAGAGTATGCGGCGGCTTGATATTGCTTCTGCCGTTTTCGTTAGTGGATACATTTGCTTCAACATTGTCGACTCATCCGGAAAGAGCGGTTCAGCGATTGCATATTTGCCAAACGGTTTGGGATTGTCGGAAAAGGAATTTGAAGATAGATTCGGTCTTGTACCTGATGAAAAAAATTCTGAGGGCAGTGTTGGCAAGGTTATCGGCCTGGAAGGATATATAGCCAATGCGGATCAAAAAGCACTCGCCAGCCCCCTTTACCTAACATCGACTGTCGGCGGGCATACCGCGCTGACTGAGCCGACAGCGCTTAGAAAAGCTTTGCAAAAAGAGCCCAAAGGGCTGGTCAGCCAGGCAGATAATTATCTTTTGAATACCATGCAGATAGTCAACGATGATTCCGGTATCTTTTGCGCTATTGAGACTCTCACGACCTTCCTTCAGGAAAAACATCAGTGGGACAACCCTGAAGTGCAGCGGGCGATTCTTTTGGCTTTGACCCGGCACGGTGTGCTAAAAAAAGATATTAAGGATAATCCTCAATTTTTCGATGAATTTGCCTCAAAATTAAAGAAAATATTAGACACCGAAGATGGCAATCAGGAGGCTTATCCCTTCATTCTCTTGGTGGGGCATATTTTGAATCATGAAATGGACAATACACTGTTCCCTGCCTTTGAAACCAATGTAAAAATCGGCAAGACAACACAAAAAGGACATGAGTGGATTCGAAAGTGGCTTCGCGATGAAGGAAAAAGCGATTCGATGAATGCCATGTGTCTTCTTTTTTCTCGCTTTGAGGACTGCAGAGATTTAATGGATCTCGATATTGTTCAATCCTTGATCATTTTCTCCCTAACTGAAGACATTGTGGGCATACCCCAGTTTAACAGAATTCTGAAAGATTCCTATGAAAGGAAGTTCCTCGATCCGCTCAGGCAAAAATTTTCTGCCGATCCCGTATTTGTCAACGAGTTTATGAATGAATACATGAAGCGGGTTGATCCGGCATTTTCCGGTGCCTCTTGGACATACAACCCTAAAACAGGGATCGTGGGGAGCAAAGAGGCTACCTTAAATCTCTATTCATTGAATTTTAAAGCAAAAGGGAAGAGAGGCGCTCCAGTTCAAGTCGAGATGCCGTCGGCAGTCAGCAAGTCGCATGAATTTATCAAACTTTTCGGGGGTGAAACCCTCAAGGCGGAGATGGAGAGAGGCCAGGCCCAAGACGACTATCTTTATGCCTTTGATTACAATAAACAGCACTACAAAATTACTTACGATCAATCCAGTGGAGAGGTTGGAATTTATCGCCTGATGGCATCCAATCCCCGCAAACCGGCAAGGCAGCAGTGGTATCAGTATGTTTCTATGTCTGAAGACGGCAGCGGCTCTCCAATGGCCATCGAGAAAATGATGGACGGTTCGGGACTGTGGGTGAGTGTATCCAACCCGAAAAAAGCCCTATTGAAAACCAGTCTTCCAAAACAGGAAAATGAAGAAGAGGATATGTATCTTGTTCGTTTGGACAAAGAGGGGAGGGTTGGCAAGGTGTTCGATCCTGCGACGGGACATGTTGTTCTCCTTGATACAGATGATATGCTGTCATCTCTTGTTCCTTTTGTTTCCAAAGATCATCTCCTATTTCTTGCCCCGGCTCCGGTAAATCGGTCAAAGAGGTGCGGCTGACCCATAATGGAGGCCGCCTGGTTAGAAACGGGCGCGGCCGCTGGTCCTATGTCGATGAAAAGCTGGGCAAAGGCTACAGATGGCTGACTGACAGATGCGATCGGGATATTCATAGTATCGAATCAGACAATACCCGAAAAATCTATGAAGCTTTAGGTCCCGATGCAGGCAAGTTTTTGCTCCCCTTAGTTGATGAGAAACAGTCCCATTTTTTGGTTGTTCCACATAGGATTGAAAAGACCCATGATCTCGAAGCTCCCTATCGCGTAGACACGGAAACCGGTTTGAATGCTGTTAGTCAATATCCTTTAAAGTTGTCGATGGATCATGAAGGAAAGCTTTCAGGGCCCCCGAGTGCGTTTCTCTATTTAGCTTACTACTACAGCATTCAGAAAGACTTTCCAAGAGCGCTTCGCTATCTTAAAGATGCCTCCAAAGCGCACAGTGCTTCACCTGAAGAAGAGAGGCGGGCATTTGAACATATCGCCGGGCTCATAGACCACCATCCAAGCCAATCTATGAGGGCTATCGGATTTCAGCTCAAGGCCCAGGCGGCCATCTACGAAATTCGGGGCCTCATGTTTGGCGCCCGCTCTTATGAAATCGAGAGCCTCGACCTCTACATGAACCACCTTCTTCGCATCCATTCTTTGCACAAGATATATTGGCAAAAGATCGAGCGGCATGAGATCCAGAAAGAAGAGATGAAGAATGAGGGGCTTAATTTAACCGCGCGGGAAAAAAGCGTTGTCCGGGGCATGATTCAAACATCGATGGCTAAATTTAGCGATCTTTATAGAGAACAACTATTTGCATCGGGGGCCATATCTCGTCCCGAGGGTGTGGAAAAACTCCCTGAGATCGACCTGAAGGGAGTCCATGAGTTCGACGAAAAAGCGATGTTCAGCCTGCTTTTTCTTTCGGAAGATTTGAAAAAACAAAAGCCACTGGATGAGCTTCTGCAGGACGGCCGGCCGACCGAAGAGATGATGATCCGCAATTTTTTCCAGTATTATTCCTGGATTGCTAATTCTAAAACTTTAAATGAAGAGCTGCAGAGGATGCTAAGATTTTTTCTGGCCGAACCTGCATGGGACGCAAGCCGAACCGATGCGGCTGCAATTGCAAGGATGGAGCTTGCCGCAAAAGCACGAAAACTCCTGATCGCTCAGGTGGTAAATAAATTGAATGGCACTGAGTTTGAGGAACTAGATCTCAATGGGCTCAACAAAAAGCGCCGTTCCTTAATAAAATTTGCCGCATTAATCGATATCACAAGCCATATCCGGATAGGGGAAATTAATATAGGAGATCTTTTGTATTTTTTTAGATCGGCTAAAAAGTCGGATTCTGAGGACTGGAGAAAAATAAAACTCCACCTGGAGAAAATTGTTATACCGGTTCATTTTCATTCAGACGGAGTGGACATAAACGATTTGAGGAATTTAGCCGGCATGCCCTTGCTGCATGTTAGAAAACAACAAGAAGACAGGACAAAATTACCTGATGATTTCCTTCAGACGACAACGCCGCGAGCCATGTATGATTACCTAAAAAATGGCGACAGAAGCAAGATGCCTTTCCTTCCCATTGAAATTGACGCTTTTATTGACATCCTTGAAGATGAGTTCGGGCTGGGGAGTCCCAGTGTGGACATGGATGCCGACAAGCCCGTTCAACGCCTCGAAATAGCCGAATACAAAATGCAGGGAACAAGACTCATCGAGTGGCGTGCGGAAGCAGAGCATATGAAACAGATTATCAAACTGGAAGGCGAGCTTGAAAAAGAAGTCCCCCCTCCTCCTTCCTTTGAGAAGTTGGCTGACGAACAGGCTTTTCCGCTCCGCAGTAAAATGGAGCAAGCTGAAAAGGCTCTTAAAGATGTTAACCGGAAAACCGATACTCAAAAAACCGAAGAAGAAAAACAGCAATTGCAGGAGCTTATCGACAATGCAAAAAGAAAGTTTAAGGGAAGAAAAGATCAAGATCAAGATCCGATAGAACGGGAGGAATACAATCAGCTTTACAAAGGATTTGACAGCGCGGGAAAAATGATTGCCAAAGAAATCGAAAGTAAAACGAAATTTACCAAAGAAGAGGTAAAATCGCTCCGTTCATTTGTCGCAAAAGAGCTGGATCCGGCAATAGAAAAGAGTATGAAATGGCTAAGGCAGCAGGAAAAAGAAAGGTTGCTGAATTTTATTCGTGAAAACGAAGGACTCCAGGCGTCCCTTGTCCGAATGAAGAGCCGGCCGAATATTTATACCGATTATGACCTGATCAACGAAGCCATTCGTTTATACAAGGATGGCAGAGAGAATGAGGAATTTGATGCCCTAGTGACAAGGTATCTTTTGTTCACAACAGCTGTTCAGCAGCTTGAAGATGCAAGCGCGCTGCTTCAGGGGAAGAAAGTCTCCAGAGAAAATGTTTCCAAGGCGCTTGGTATTGTCAACAATGGCGTCAATCTTGGCCGCTATCTTGATGAGGACAATCAAAATCTTGTCCGAAAGTGTTTGGCTGCCGAAGCCCGTGAAGGCATTATCTACCGCAAAAGGCAGCTTGAGGTTATCAAAACTCTTGCAGAAGACCCTTCTCAATGGCGTTCACTTAGAATGGGTATCGGAAAAACCTCTTATATTATGCCCACTGTTGCCGATATTCTGTCCGGCCAGGGAAAATTGCCGGTCCTGACGGTCCCTGAGCAGTTGCTCCGCTCAAACCGAAGCGCCTTTGACCGCACAACAAGGGATTTATTCGATAGGGCCAGTCTGGAATTTACCGTCCCTATGCAGGAGAACATTCCTATCAACCACCTTGCGGAGCTCTATGAACAGCTTTTGCGTGCAAAACGGAAAAAGGGCTACCTTGTCACTTCTGTAGAAGAGCTTTGCAGTCTTGACAATACCATAGTTCAGCTCGAAGACCGGCAGCTTAAAATCCTGGAGCAATTGACTGTCAAAGAAGATGAAGATCTGGTAATGATGCTGGCGTTTAACGAAAAGAGGCTCCATTATCTGAAAAAGATCGCCCAGTTCATTCATGGAGAGAGTGAGGAGTTTGATATTCCTGCGCAGTTTTTCGGCGATGAAGTGGATTATACCGGCAATATTACTCATGAGGTGAACCTGGCGGTTGGAGAGAAAGTCGATCCCGACACGCGGATTCGAGAAGTCGTCCGCGGGCTTTTAGAGTGTTTACTAGCTGAGAAAGAAGAAGGCTCTTTGGAATTGCAAAAACTCCGGAATGCGCTTCTTACCGATACGCAGACGGTCTTGAGTGAAACAGAAATCGAAAAAAGTCTTGAGTCTTTTGCAGCTTCGCTGCAGCATGACAGAGATTTTCTGAGGCTGTGCCAAGCTCCCGATAGTATCAAAAATCTGGATGCGGATGTTTGGGTCAATTACATGACAGCTAAAGAAGGAGCGGAGCTTGGAGACTGGACAGGTGAAGAGTGGCAAAAAAGGGTGGCGGCTGCAAGGCAGGTGATCAGCTCGACGCTTAAGGGCATGCTGAGCCAGAAATCTGGAAATGACTACGGCCTTTCCGACTTCAATGGCTGCATGGTCGTCCCTAAAATCTGTAAAAATGAGACGGAAGGGATGCGTTTTGGCGACGAATTCGACCTTATCGCGGCTCAATATCTCGGCTATTTTGCTTTTCTTCCCTCAAAAAGTCTGACAGACCGCTCGGATATCTTTATGAGGGGGGCTTTAAAACAGCTGAAGGAAAAAGTGCCGACTAAGTATCAAGAGCTCGATCGGGATTTCAAGGCAGCTCGGGGGGATCTAAAAGACGGTCGGCTTTTGACACTCTATGAATATCTGGAAAGCCCCGAAGCGTGGCGCCACAGGTGGAATATTTTAGACCATGTGGTTTTCGGTGGCGGGTATATCAAACGGTTTGATTCGCAGGTGAAGCGGAATGTCCAGGACATGATGTTTATTCATGAAAGCAAAAGCATTGGCGGTGTCACCGGAACGCTCGATACTTATACCCTGCCTTTTATTAATGCGGAAAAACAGTTTAGCGATGAGCGCTCCACAAGAGAAGTGGAAGCCGAAACCATACTGAGACTCTGCATGAACAATCCCGATGGGATAGCAGTCGGCCTTGGGCATTTTCAAGACGATGAGGCCCTTGCCCACGTGCGCGGGCTGCTTGCCGACAAGGAAACAACTGCGATTATCAATAACAGCGGAGCGACCAGCGAGGGATTGAACGCGATGACCTGGATCGCAAAATTACGGAAAACCCCCGAAGGCAAACACCGCTCATACCTCTTTATGCACCCTGGAAAAAGAGTCGTTTATTATTGGGACAGAGAGGCGAAAGAACCTGTCCGCTATCAAGGGCAGCCTCTTGGCAAAGAGTGCATCTGCATGTATGCTCCCAGCGATACCCGCGGTGTCGACATGCCGATACAAAAAGGAGAAGTCCACCTTTTATTGGGACCGACAACGACGACGCAAGACTTTATGCAGTCCGCATATCGCGCGCGAAAACTTGGCGGAGACCACCAGCTTCAAGTTAGTGTTTCCGAATCTTTTTATGAGAAAATCGGGGGAGAAAAAACTCTGGCTGATGTCCTCAAGTACATTATAGGGCGCTCAACCAATACAAAAAAAGAGCTCAATCTGAAAGCAGAACTTCACAAAGTGCAAGGGCAGCTCAAAGACCTGGCCACCCAGTGGCTGAGAAGGGATAACCCAGATATGACGGATTCTGAGTTTTGGAAAGAAGGATTTGAAGAGGATCTATTGGACCAGATGCTCATCAAAGGGCTCTATTTTAACGAGCTTAGGGATATGTTCATCATCAGCAAAAAGATTGACTACGAACTTTGCTTTGCGCCGAAAGAAACTATTACCGGAATAGAAAAGATAGAATATGCCTACGACGATATAATGGAACGTATAGGCCAGCTTGCCATCAAAGCCCTGAGAATTGAGCAGCTGCAAAGAATTATTCCCTACAAACAGCTTGAGAGCGAGGATTTTGATGAAGTCCGAGACAACGCGGAAGATATCGTGATGTCGATTTCCCTCGATCCTTTACTTAGCAAAAAATATTCAGAAAGATTGCAAAAAATTCTTCAAGAGCTTCAAAAACTGGATCCAGAGGACCTCGATTTGGAGAGCCTGACATTGAAGGAATTTGAAACTTTTGTCAAAGAAGGAAAAGCGAATCCTGCAATCAATGCTCTTCTTCTTTTGGATGAGTTCGTCGAGATTTTAAAAGATCCCGATGTTAATGCTCCCGATCTGAAAGTTTTAAAAGTGAAGCCGGTTGTTCTCAAAGGCAAGGAGAATCTGCGACAAGAACTGGACTCATTAAACGGAGATTTAGACAAAAGGAAAAATGAATTTAGTCAAAATGCTGAAAAACATGAAAACTATCTGCCGGAAAAAACAGCCAAAGCTGCCGCCGGGAATTCAGGTACGTTCGAGCAGGTAAGAGAGCTGCAGCAGGAAAAAGCTCAGGAGATTGAAATGGAAGCGGAGGCTGCAGACGACTTCGACATAGCCAGTGGAAATAAGAGAGACTACAAACCTATCGGGCAGGGCTATGACCTCAAGCCTCCTTTCGAGGGTCTATCTATAAGTCCCGAAGCTAAAGACCTTCTCGAGGTCTATCCGAAACCGACCCAGGCCGGAATGCTTTTCTATTTGAGGATTGCTGGCGGCAAGGTGATGCTCATCACGAAGCAAGACTATCATCGCGAAATAAAAAATAAGCGCCGCAAGGAACAGGTGTTTAGCAATGAACAGGTGTTTAGTATGGATCCTTTCGGAATTACCTATGTCAGCGGACCGGTTTCAAAGCTCGATAATTCCACTTTGAAAAAAATAGTTTTGGCAAAAATTTATCTCGGCGTTCATGAGCTGACACAAGAAGAGAAGGCCATTTTAGCTAAAATGGATCTCTTCGGACTCGGTGACTTCGCTACCCCGTCTCAGAAAAAACTTTTCAAGAAAGTAGAGAAAGTAGAAGAATAACTCATTTCACTTCGAAAAATTTGTCCTTAGGAGCTCCGCATATTTGGCATTTTTCAGGCGGGGACCCGGGGACGGTATTTCCGCATACGCTGCAAACCCAGTAAGGCGTATCTTTGGGTTTTTTCCCTTTCTGAAGATCTTTTAAATCCGCAAGAAACATCTTATGGTGCAGCCGTTCTACCTTGTAGGCCCATTCCATGCTTTGAGCGGCATCGTCGCGTCCCGCCTTCTTCGCAATTTCGACAAATTTCGGATACATGACATTAAATTCATACTGCTCGCCTTCGACGGCATTTTTCAGATTCTCTTCCGTTGAGTTCAGCATTCCCATAACCTTCATATGGTTCCTGGCATGAATACCTTCAGCAGCGGAGGCTGCCCGCCAAAGGCGCGCCACCTGAGGATATCCTTCTTTGTCTGCTATCTCAGCAAAAGACGCGTATTTCCGATTCGCTTCGCCTTCTCCCGAAAGGGCGTGATTGAGGTTCACAGTGGTCTCTTGCTTGTAGAGTTTTTCATCGGGAGATTTTTTAGAGTCGCCGCCGCAGGCAGCAAATAAAACGGCAATGCAAATAAAAAGGATAAGATTTTTGATTGTCATAACGGCTCCATTGTATATAGTTGCTATAACAAATGACAATAATGAGTGCAATTTGTAATTAAATAAAAAGGAGGCAAAATTTATGCCGGTTTCTTCAGGTCCGATTCAAGTTTTTGGAAATTATCACCTTGTATTGATTCATTTTCCGATTGCTCTCATCATAATGGCGGGCATCGCAGAACTGATATATTGCTTCAGCAGGAATTCTGCGTTCAATTTTACTGTGAACTTTCTCTTAATTGCCGCGGTCCTTTCCGCCATTCCCACAGCATTTTCCGGACTGGCTTTCGAAGAAGGGGGAAGCTTTTTTCAGGAAGGGGGCGCTGTTTTGTGGTGGCATCGTTTTTTTGGCTTTTTTACAATGTCGCTGAGCATTCTAACAATTGCCCTTAAAGTATATTTGGGCCGGGGAGTTTTCTATTTTGGCTCCCTTATTCTGCTGATCGCCAGCGTTTGCCTCGCTGCCCATTTCGGAGGGCTGTTGGCTTTCGGAGAGTTGGCGTGGTATTAAAAGGACGGGTCAGTAATTTTGAATCTGCCGCGTCCAGTCGTCGGGAATGCCTGCTTTTTTTCTGTGCTCGGGGTGGACGAAAAAACCTTTGGCTCTTTTCGGGGTGAGGAGGGTAGAGGCAAGCGTATTTGTCCAGGCGTCCCATTCGGATCTTTCTCCTTTGAATTGTTTGAGCCAGCGCCATCCGAATCGGACATGGGAAATTTCGTCTTTGAGAATTTTAGCCATCAGTTTGGCTGAGGCCTCATCGCCGTTTTGGGAGAAACATTTCCCATAAATGGGGGCGAAGTCCAGGTTGGCCTGTTCAAAAGTGAGGTTCATGACGCTCACATAATGCAGCGGGGTTGTGATAAAGGGCGTGTGGGCCCAAAAGTGTTTGAAAAGGGGAAGATCGCCAAATTCCAGGCCCATTTCACTCATCCTTTTCACGTAGAGGCGTACATGCCCTTGCTCTTCTTTGAGAGTGTGTGCGAGGCCTTTGCGGAAGTGCTTTGGGGCATCGGGAAAGGCGAGCAGAGTATAAGCCATAATTTCTACGGCGAGAAGTTCATGTCCGGCAAAGCGGTGAAGGCAAGCGGCTCTTTTATCCTGGTCTCCGAGTTCATGGAATGGAGGGAGTTTTTCCTCTTTTTTTCGCGTGCGAAAACGCATCCCGGGAGGCCGCGTTGGCTCCTGCCAGAATTTCGCGGGGCCGGGGGTGTCATCGGTGAGAGAATAGGGCGAAAGAAGCTTGCCAGCCAAAGTATCGGCCGATAGGATTCCAGCCGCCCATTCAGTGGTTTCCATAATCAGTCGGTGCTAAGCGTGAGAATGTAGTAGGCGGGAAAAGCAAAGTTGTTGTTGGGTCTCTTGGCGCCGCGCACATTCACTTTTTTCCCGATATATTGCTGCAGGTTAACTTTCGTGCTGTACAGGTATGCTATGGGGAGATTTGTCCTTTCGTTTATCAGCAGATAATCTCCGGGACGGTTTTTTACCGATTGATGATAGGGTTTGAGTACTCCTTCCAGTATCACCGCTTTTTGCTGCTGCTGCATGTAAAATGAGTCAAAATCGGGGCTGCCATCTTCATTTAAAGCCCAAAGTTCGTAGTGTTTGGCTTCTCTCGGCTCCCAGGATTGCATTTCGGGAGTTGCCGACTCGCTGATAAGGGTTTGGATACCGGCATTTACGTGTTTTTCATCGGAAATTTGCTGCTGCATCTCATCAATTTTGACGTATTGCTTTTCGATTTGATCCTTCAATTGGATATTTTTCCTTTTCCAGATATCTGTCGAGCTGTCCGTTAGGGATTCCAGGTAAGCGATTTTCTTTTGCAGATACTCTTCACTTGTGTCTGCGATTAAATTTTTGGCCTCTTCGGCGTAATAGGGGAAGTCTTCAGTTTCTTTAGCAATTTGGTTCAAATCGTTCAGAGCCTGATCGATATGGATATCGGCAAAATGTTTTTGCAGTTCGGATTTAATGGCGGCGGTCGCTGTCTCCAAAATGTTTTCGACTCTTTGCCGCTTCTTTTCGAGGCGCAAATAAATTTCGGGGCCGCCGATGTTTTCTATGTAATCTTTATAAACCCAGAAACGAGTATTTTCAGGGGCGGAGATTTCCATCCACTTGCTATTTTCCGCGGCGATCGTCCCTTCGATTTTATCGCCTGTGTTGAGCTTAGCCACAACAGGAGATTCGAGGGTTGGCTTGAGCCTGACGTTGACCCGTGTGCCTTCGATCTGCCCGTCGAGGATAAACTTTCTATGAATATAAGACTTCAGATTTTTCGGGGCCGAAATGGCATAAAAGTCGTCCTGCTCGGCGGTGATGATGAACATATCTCCGGCTTTGAGCTGTCTGATAATATGAGACTCGAGATTCGGCTGCACCCGGAGCCGCACGCGGCTGCCAAGCACTTTACCTGTAAACGGGCGGAAGTGCTGCTCTTCTACTGTCTGTTCTTCCTGCTGGCTGTCTGAGGTAGCGAAGCTATTGGCTGCCAAAAATAACAAATAGATAAATATCAATGATGTTTTCTTCATGCTTAAAAGCTCCCTTATTTTCACTTCAGTAAAGTCTAATAATAGTGTTATCTATGGAAAAATGTAAAGATTAAAAAGATTTGATAACAAAAACTCGCGCACGCGGGTTGTTATCAAATCTTTTTCATGTGATCGCTTAAGATTGTTCCAAAATTCTGGAGCAAAAATTAATAAAGACTTGAGAATTAACTTTTGAGGACTGCGACGATGTGTTCACAGTTTGGATTTCCGCAGGTGCATCCGATCGGTTCGCCGAGAAAGACTTGGTAGTGTTCACTGCTGTCGAGCTTGTTTGTCACTTCATAAAGCTTGTTGTCGATCTGATCAATATTCCATTGCGTAAAATAAAGCTCGTCTTCGGAGATATCTCCGATTTCATCCTCAAGTTGTTTGATCTCTTCGGATGGCGGCGTCCCTTGAATCGCTCTTGTGATCTGGCAGTAAAAACAATTGCATCCGGGCTGCGGGGATGAGAGCGCTTCCACTTCGTCAGGGGAGACTATGCGGGCGATATGGCTGATTTTCTCCAGCATTTCGGGAGGCAGCGGCGGCATATTCGCCTGCTGGGGATTGTGCTGCATCGCCCCGGAGAGTCCGTCCATCGTATTGAAAGCAAAACGAAAAGGGAAGGCGCCTTCTTCTTGGGCGCCCTGGCCGCTGATAATTTCTTCCTCGCTGTGGATTTTTTCGATAAAGGCGGCATGGTAGGAAAAGATGACTTCGATTTCTTCTTCCGTTAAGTTGGGAATGTTGATCACGGTTCCGTCAATCAGGTCGACAACCAGCTCCGACCCTTTGAGATAGAGAGCTTTAACATTTTCCCAAGCTGTTGAGACGTAGGGGGGTAAGCTTAATATTTTGTCATCTATGCGTTTTTTCATTAATATCTCCTCGGAAGAGTTTCCTTTTCAGGCTTTTACAATTTTATTATATATCACCTTGCTTATTCTGTCAATGAGGGAGTTAGCACTCTTTTGTCAAGAGTGCTGGATGCTTAGACCCAATTAAATGGGGTTTCACAAAAAGATTAATTCGTCTAGACTCTGGAATTCTTAAGTAGGAGGGGCTTTTCTATGAAAAAATCTTTTGTGCTCGATACGAATGTCCTTTTGCATGACCCCGAAGCCCTTATGAAATTTCCCAGGCATCATGTAATCATACCCCTGACGGTTTTGGAGGAATTGGACAAAATGAAACGCCTGCCCAACGAATTGGGGAGAAATTCCCGCGCTGTCGCCAGGCAGCTGGCCGTTTTAAAAAATATTGGCAAAGGCGACCTTCACCAAGGGGTAGAGATCGAAAACGGGTCGACGATTCGAATTCAAATCAAGCTCGAGCGTTATTTGGACGATGCCTTCGACCTATCCATAACCGACAATAAAATCCTGATGGCCGCCTATTATCTCCATAAACATGAACAAAATGTCGTTTTTGTCTCGAAAGATTTTGCGGCCAGAGTCAAGGCAGAAGCCATGGGGCTTGAAACAGAGGATTATGAAAACTTAAAAGTTTCCTACGATTCCATCTATAAAGGTGTCAGGCGCATTGAGGTGACCAAGAGAGAGATCGATCTTTTCTATAAAGACGGGAAAATCGAATTAGTTCAAGATGAGTACTATGCCAACGAATACTGCGTGTTAACTTCTCCGGAGCACTCGTCGGCTGTGGGCCGGTACAATGCCGAAAAGAAAGTTCTCGAGCCTCTTTTAAACATCGGCAACACCTGGGGAATCCAACCCCGCAATGTCGAGCAAAAATGCGCTATGGATGCCATTTTGCGCGATGATGTCAATCTGGTGACTCTGATAGGGCCCGCAGGAACGGGTAAAACCCTTCTGTCGCTCGCTTGCGGCTTAAAGAAGGTTTTCGACGAGGGTTTTTACAATAAAATTCTTGTTTCCCGGCCCATCGTTCCCCTCGGGCGGGATATCGGGTATCTGCCGGGAACCAAAGAAGAAAAGCTGGCCAGCTGGATGCAGCCGATCTATGACAATCTTGAGTATGTATGCGATACGACAGGAGGCGGGTCAAGCGATACATTGAGATGGGTAATGGACAGCGATAAAATCGAAATGGAAGCGGTGACATATATCCGCGGCCGCTCCCTTCCGAAAATCTTCATTATTATCGATGAAGCGCAAAATCTAACCCCTCACGAAGTAAAAACGATCATATCTCGAGCCGGCGAGGGGACAAAAGTTGTTCTTTCAGGCGACCCGACTCAAATTGACAACCCCTATCTCGATAAAGATTCAAACGGATTGACATATACTATCGGCAAATTCCAAGATCAGAGGATCTTCGGGCAGGTATTTCTTGACAAGACTGAAAGGTCGCCTCTTGCTGCTATCGCCGCCGAAATTATGTGACCATAGCTGATTCAATTTCTTCAAATAGGCAGACTTTTTTTGCCGGTCGACGGGGGCATCTTTGAGTTTTTCTTTCATTGATTGGATTATAGAGTCGCTAACTTCTTTTGGAAGCATGTCATGCCGCTTTATTCTATAGGGGCCAAAAGGATTCAGCGTGGCGTCATTGCCCATAATGAGCCTCAGCTGCAGGTCAATATCGTTTTTCTTGAGAGGGTAGTTCCCTTTCACGAGATCAGAGCTGTTGATATTGATTATGGGCTTTCCGAAATCTAAAGAGACAAAACAGCTCTCGTCAATATCTTTGAGCCGCTCGCCGGTTGAGATATTGAAGAACTGCAGCAGCGTTCCCATTTTATATTCGGAACCCCGTATGATGTCTCTACCGGTTTCAAAGAGTTCTTTTGCCTTTCCTTTCGGAAGTCCTATTTCATCAAAAAAATCGCTCAAATAGTTAATTACATTCTCTTCTCCGGCTTCTATCGAGCTGTCTGTCGAAAAAATATAAATGCTGCTCTCGTCCCAACGGAAATAATTGCCAAAGAGAGCAACATTCATACAAACGACTCTTTCTTGCTGATCAGGTATCGTATCGTTAAAGGGGAAGAGAAATACGTAGAAATCATAGGGGATTTCGTCGAAATAAGATAAGATATAATACTTTTCATAGAGAGCTTTCGGGGTCAAGCTTGAGTGAAGAAATGATCGAAGGCTTTCGCTTTTGCCGACATATTTTTCCAAGATATTTATCAAAGAGGCGATATTGGCTGACGAGGCCATGGGGAGCATTGAATTTTCCTCTACAAAGCGCATAATTTGTCGGGATTTGGCCTTAACCGACTGAATATAGGAGCTGCCTCTCTCTTTGGCCATTTTGTTAAATTTTGTTTTCTCCGGAGTTGTTCTATCAATGAGGGGATCGATAAAATCGGCCAGATCAAAACAAATGCCCTCCATAAGCGTTAGTTCATCTTCGCTCAGCTCTTCAGCTTTAAGCTCTGTTCCAAACTCATTGTTCACAGAGTCCAAAACAAGTTTTTGCAGCATAGTTTCCCGAAGATCCGGAGTCATTTTTCTGCCGAATGCCGCGATATAAGCTGTTTTATTATGGGCGGTATTAAAGTCTTCAAGCCCCGGCACACGTAAAAAATAAAAGTCTTCAGGGAGGTCATACTCCAGAGATTCTTCGAAAACGGCCCTCAAAACATCCTGAAAGAGCCGGTATTTGGTTGAGGAGCCGTGATAACCGAAAAAATTTTCATCTTCTTTAGCAGCGATATTGAGAAAAAAAGGAAGAGTGTCGTGAATGCCGGCAGTGTGCTGCTGGTATTCCTCGGTGATTGTATCAAGAGATGTCTGTTCGAGATAAACCTGAGTCGGGGTCCCCGCCGCAGCACAGGAACCCATAATAAATATGCAAAGAAAATTTAATAAAAAATATACAGTTTTCATATCTTTAAAAATTATAAACATTCAATTGTTAATATCATATAAATGAGAATGGTTTATTCGATTACAGTTATTATTTTAACAGTATTTCAATGCTATGCTGTGCAATTTCCAAAAAATTTAGACAAAGCTGTCATTGATAGAGGTTTTTTGGGAGGGTCGACCGGAGTTCAAAAAGTAATTGTAGAAAACTTCGGGGTATTCATTCTTAAAACAGGCATCGATGAAGAAACATTGACACCTTCCGGAAAGCCGAAAAATTCCCGGGATCATATTTTAGGGGAATTTTTTACAAACGAGGTCTATCAAGTTTTGGGCATTCCGGTTCCTGTTAGATGCCTCTATTTTGAGCCTGGCAGAGTTTTTTTGCTGTCGGTTTTTCTTGAGGGGATGTCCCTTGATAATTTTTTAAACAGCCCTGAAATCGAAGATTTTGAAAAAGAGCAAATCCGCTTTCAGATAAAAAAGGGTTTTGCAGCTGACTGCCTTCTTGGCAATTACGATGTTATAGGTCTTGAAAGAGACAATATTCTGGTTTGTTATGATGACGAGTCGGGTGATTATATTCCGGTTCGTATTGATAATGGATCCGGGTTGGAATTTGAAGCTCAAGGAGCTGTGAAAGACCCGGAGTTTTGGGGGCCTGTTGTGACTGAGCTTGGCAACATGCGAAATCGCGACTTTCCCCATCACCCGGCTATTCGGAACGCCGGTGAAATTTTTTATGATATAACCGATGAAGAATTAGCAAAGCAAATTGAAGAGCTTATCAAGAAAAAAAAGGAAATCCTTAAAGTTCTTGCCGAGAAATATCATTCCATCATATCAGAGCGTCTCGATTATCTTGAAAACAGTGGAAAATAATGTCCTCTTTGTGCATATGATCTTGTAGAAAAAGGCGCATTATTTATGTATTCAGTACAGGACCTATTCGATCAACACGGACAGGCGCTCAGCCTCGAGCTTGTCGCAGGAAAGAGGGGAATGAGGAGGCGTATCAAGCTTCCCGAAGCCCATAGGCCTGGACTTAGCCTGGCGGGCTACTTAAAAGACTATGCTGTTAAAAGAATTTTGGTTTTCGGCAAGGTTGAAATTCAATACCTTCGCGATCTGGATTCCAGCACAAGGATTGAGCGTCTTCGATTAATCTTATCTTGCGATACTCCCGGTGTGATTGTGACAAGGCGCTACCGCCCTCCGAAGGAGCTGTCTAAGATGTGCGAAGAATTGGGCGTTCCTCTTTTCAGAACGCCCATGAAGACGATGAATCTGCTGAGCCGGCTGACGTTGCTGCTCACCGGAGAGTTCGCCCCGACAATCACAATGCACGGCACGCTCGTCGAAGTATTCGGGGTGGGGGTATTGATTCAGGGCGACTCGTCGGTAGGCAAGAGCGAGGCGGCTCTCGGACTCATTGAAAGGGGGCACCGTCTCATTTCCGATGATGTCGTTAAAGTGAAGAAACGGGAGGGGAACTATCTCGAAGGGTATGGCGCGGAATTAACCAAACACCATATGGAAATCCGGGGAATCGGAATTATCAATGTCGCTCATCTTTACGGAGCCGTGTGCGTGAGGAATATTAAAAGCATTGATTTGGTGGTCAAACTTGAAGCTTGGGATGATCAGCACTTTTATGATAGAGTGGGAATGGATGAAAAATATTGCGACATTTTGGGAATCGATCTACCCTATCATATCTTGCCGGTGAAGCCGGGAAGAGATGTCGTCCTTCTTCTTGAAACGATTGCTCTCAACCATCGTCTCAAGGATATGGGATATAACTCCGCCAAAGAGTTTAAACGAAAGTTGCTTGAAATGACAGTAAGGTAAGATGTGGCCCAAAAAAAACATAAAGTTCAGGTCAAAAATTCACTCGGGCTCCACACCAGGCCGGCAACGGTCATTGTGAAGCTTTTGCAAAGCTCAAAATGCGATGTATTTTTTACCCACAAAAGAGAAACGATTAACGCCAAGAGTATTCTCAGTATTTTGATGCTGGCTGCCAAAAAGAACTCGAAAATTACCATTACTGTAGATGGAGACGACGCCGAAGACACCTTGCAAAGGCTTGTCGAGGCTTTTGAGAACAGGTTTGGAGAGTGATCCGGCAATGATTGTGGAGGAAAAGGAAAGTACTATTTGCGGCATTCCGACAAGTCATGGAATTGCCATAGGGAAGCTTGTATTTTTCACTCATGACGAAGGAAGTGTCAATGAGATTAATGTATCCGATGAACAAGTCAAAAACGAAGTGATCCGTTATGAGAGGGCTGTTAAAAGAACCAAGCAGGATATCAAGCGGTTAAAAAAGCAATTGGAGATTGACCGATCTTTGGAAGCGGCGGCAATTTTAGAGACGCAACTCCAGATCCTGGACGATCCACTTCTCACAAGCGAGATTAAGGAAAATATCGTTCAATCAAAAAAAAACGCGGAATTTGTCTTCCATCGGTTTTTGCAGCAGTATCAGAAAAAATTCAACGAAATCAAAGATCCCTTTTTTCGAGAAAGGGGCTGCGACCTTTTGGATATCTCAAGACGAATACTGGGTTATTTGAAGGAATCCGGACGGGTTTCCATCGCTTCGCTGCCAATGGGAAGCATTGTTTTTTCCCACGAGATTGCAGCGTCCGATGTCGCCGAGGCCCACCCGCAAAATATTTGCGCTATCATCAGCGATACGGGAGGGGCGACGTCGCACGCCGCTATCGTTGCCAAAGCTAAAGGAATTCCTTATATCGTCAATGTTAGTTTCAGTTCAATCGAAGTTGCCGTTAATTCCGAGATTATTGTCGATGGCAGCACGGGCGAAATCATCCTCCATCCATTGGGAAAAACGTTGACACAGTATAAAAAAGCGAAAAAACAGCTGGACAGCCTCTACAATGAACTGGAAAAGACATGCTCGCTAAAATCGGAAACCTGGGACGGTTTTGAAGTGAAGCTGTCTGCAAATATCGAAATGGTCAGTGAAATCGACGCACTGCATCAATATGGGGGATGCGGCGTCGGCCTCTTCCGCTCGGAATATATCTTCCTTTCCAAACAATCCATTCCCTCCGAGGAGGCTCAGTATCTTATATACAGCCAGATTATCAGTGCCATGAAAGGACTCCCTATCGTGATTCGCACTTTCGATCTTGGCGGAGACAAGCAGCAAGCTTGGCAGAAAGCCAGTCCCTACCTGGGCAGTAGGGCCATTCGTTTTCTGCTGAAAGAAAAAGATCTCTTCAAAGCGCAAATCCGCGCTATTCTTAGGGCAAGCGAAAGGGGGGCGGCAAGCATCATGTTTCCCATGATCGCCGATTTATCCGAGCTAACCGAAGCCAAAGAGCTTATCGCCGAGGTGCAAAATGAGCTTTCCTTAAGCCGTAAAATTACTGAAAAAAAAGTGCGCATTGGCTGCATGATTGAAGTTCCCTCCGCAGCTGTGATTTCCGACCTTTTGGCTAAAGAGTGCGACTTTCTAGCTATAGGCACCAATGATCTGATCCAGTACTTGTTTGCTGTCGACCGAAGCAACCAGGCTGTTGGCGAGCACTATAATTCCATGCACCCTGCATTAATTCGCATGATCAAACTGATAGTGACACAGGCATCGCAGTACGGTACGCCTGTTTGCGTATGCGGTGAAATTGCGGGGGATCCCAGGTTCACTCCTCTTTTAATCGGCCTTGGGGTTCACGAACTCTCTGTTTCGATACGAAACCTTCCCTTGATTAAAAAGGTTGTGCGGCAAACAAGTGTCGTCAGGGCCCACCAGCTGGCAGAACAAGTGCTGGAACTCGCCAGCTCCTCCGAAATACAGGAGCTGCTGAATGCCGAGTTCCGTTCCATTATGCCCGATGACTACCATTACGTTAATTTGTATTGTTAGAGCTAAAGCAATTTCTTTGTTAGCCTTTATTTTTTCTTTATTTTTTGATGGTATTCATATACTATTATGAACACAATTTTCGGGGTTTTTATGTTTATTAGACGACTTAGTTGTGGATTTTTTTTAATTCTCGCCTGTTTCATTAATTCTGCTAATTGCGCCGATCTCCATGCGATTCTTGTAGTCGACACCAACGCCCACGATCTTAGGGAGGCCATGGTGAGCAACTACAGGGCATGGCAGATTGAGCTGAAAAATATTGCCTACCACAGCGGCCTTGAGCTGAAAACCTATATATTTAAGGATGAGAGGGCAAATTCAAATTTTATTGAAGAATTAAAGGATCTCCCCGTTGAGGCTGACGACGTCATATTATTTTATTGGTCGGGCCATGGATTTAGGACCAATAGAAAGGACGAAGGGGATAATCCCTGGCCAAGTTTTTCCTTTGACGGAGAAAATGTTGGATTCGACCTGCAGGAATTGACCGAGTTTTTGGCCTGCAAACACCCCAGGCTGCTTATATCCATGGCAGACACTTGCAATAACTATATCCCCGACCTGTGGGCCCCTCCTTTATTGGCCGTTAAAATGAAAAAAAGAGAGCCGGTATCGGCTCAGCCCCATTACTACCGCCTGTTCAGAGAAGCTTCAGGAGTCATTATGGCCGCCGGCTGCCTCCCGGGGCAGTATGCCTGGGCCTATATCCCGATCGGAAGCATTTTCACCCTCTCTTTTTTGGATGCCTTAAGAGATTTGACAGTTCAGGACGAAGACGTCTGTTGGGAGGTGGTCTTCGAGAAGACTTTGCAAAATTTAAAGGATTTTGAACCTCCGGAAGAGCAAACTCCTATAATAGAAATAAATTTAAATTAGGTAGTCTCATGATAACATTTATAATGGCGGCCATGTTGGCTTTCAGCGCTCCCTGCGAGCTGCAAAACGCAATCACTTTAGAGGCGTTTCAAACCATTGAAAACGCTGGAGAAATCATTCTCATCGAGCTTTCTACGGGAAAAGAGATCAAAAGATATGAGAAAAACGACCTTGTCCTTCTCAAATCCTATTTGCTAGATTCCGGAAGTTATTATTTTGATAAGACAAAGACCTGCCTTTTCATTCCCGAATATGTTCTGAAATTTTCAGACTCGGATGATATTGCGGTATACGTCAGCCCTTCAGGAAAACAATTAAAATTTCAATTTGATAGAAAGTCAAAAATTTTGGATTACGATCCAGTTGCAAAGCCTTTGAATCAAATCCTGCAGTAATCAGGGGCTCAATTTAGTTTGAATCAGCTTGCATTTTTTCTGAGAACTCAGCGGTCACTTTTTCTATAGTGGCAAGTATCTTTTGACTGTATTGCTTGCATTAGAACATTCCGGTGATGCCGCCCAAGTTGGGCATGTTCCCTTGAGTCGTATCTTGAAGTTTTTTGAGGGCGTCGGCATGAGCTGCCTTGATCAGGTCTTCGAGCCCTTCGATATCGTCGGGGTCGACGCAGTCGGGCTTGATTTTAACTTCCTTGACCTCGTGTTCGCCATTGATTGTGATTGAAACAAGGCCGTTGCCGGCTGTTCCGGTCGCTTCGGCTTTCAGCATCTCATTTTGCATGCGGCTAAGCTGCTGCTGAAACATTTTTGCCTGTTTTTTCTTTTTTGAATATCCTGAACCCATAACGACTACTCAGTTTCTTTCTACAATACCTTCCAGTTCAACTGCTGCGAACTGATATAAGGTATCATACCTGCTTTTTGATTTTTTGTCCTCAATTTTTTGTGGAAGGGAAGGGGCGGAGCTTTTTTGCGGCTTTTTCGCGGTTTTTTTGCAGACAATCGGAATTTCTTCCGGATTGGGGTCGGGATCTTCGGAGACGGACTTTTTTGAGGGGGCGGCTGGAAGCACTTGAGGAGGTTCCGGTTCGATGGCCTCGGAGGCGGCTATTTTTGAGGGGGCGGCTGGAAGCACTTGAGGAGGTTCCGGTTCGATGGCCTCGGAGGCGGCTATTTTTGAGGGGGTGGCTGGAAGCACTTGAGGAGGTTCCGGTTCGAGGGCCTCGGAGACGGCGAGTTTTTTTTCAAGCTCATGGAGCCGCTTGACTAGAAATTCGACGGGGATGCGGCGATGGCTGCGGATAATGCGCATCAAGAGAGCTTCAAGGGCGATTTTCGGCGAGGAAGAGAAGCGGATGTGCTGCTTTGCGTCGAGCAGGGTGTCGAGCAGCGAAAGGCACTGGTCTTTGCGGTAATATTTGGCCGATTCTGCGTACTTGGCTTTTTCCGCCTCGGAGAGGGTGAGATGCGGGTCGTCTCCACGCGAAATAATCATGAGCAGGATTGTGCGGAAGTGATCGATAAGGCTGCCGAGAAAATGGGCGATGTCCTTTCCCTGTTTGTAGATGGTGTCGACGATTTCAAAGGCTTTGGCAATATCGTTTTCCTTGCCCGCCCGGTCAAGTTCAAAGAATATGTCTTTCGAGGCGACTCCCAAGACAGAGGCGATGGTTTTCGCGGTGATCGATTCGTCGTGAAAGGCGATTATCTGATCAAAAAGCGATTCAGCGTCGCGAAGGCCGCCGTCGGAGAGGCTTGCGATCATGTGCAGCGCTTCTTCTTCCGCTTCAATTTCAAGGTCCCGGGCGATTTCGGATAATTTGGATACGATCAACTCGTGGGGGATGCGGTTTAAGTGGAAACGCTGGCATCGGCTGATGATTGTCGGCAGCAGTTTGTGAGGTTCGGTCGTTGCAAAGCAGAAAAGGACGCGGGGAGGCGGCTCTTCGAGAGTTTTGAGGAGGGCGTTGAACGCTTCTTTTGTCAGCATATGCACCTCGTCAATGATGTAGATCTTATAGCCTCCGGCTCCGGCGGCGTAGCCGGCCGTTTCATTGATTTGCCGGATATCTTCGATGCCGCGGTGGGAAGCGCCGTCGATTTCGAGGACGTCGAGGGAGTGCCCTGCGGTGATCTCTTTGCAGGAGCAGCACTCGTTGCAGGGCTCGGAATCATTGCTGCGGTTTTGGCAGTTCAAAGACTTGGCAAAGATCCTTGCCGTAGTTGTTTTCCCGGTGCCCCGCGGTCCCGAAAACAGGTAGGCATGAGCCAGCCTGCTATATTTGATTGCGTTTTTGAGGGTTTGGACGAGGGCGTCCTGTCCCAGGATTTCTCCGAATGTTTGGGGACGGTATTTCCGCGCGAGTACCTGATATTCCGCCATAAAACCTTTCCTTTTCTTAGAACTATATCACGAGCGGTCAATTTCCGGGCAATAGAGATTGCCAGGCGTGCTTGATCATGGAATTGAGATCTGAATATTTCTGTTTCCAGCCAAGCTCCTTTTTTGCTTTTTCCGCGTCGGCCATGAGCATAGCGGGGTCGCCCGGGCGCCGGGGGCCTTCTACAGCTTCGACTACGAGACCTGTTATGCTTTCTGCGGTTTTGATGACTTCTCTGACGCTATAGCCGCGGCCGTTTCCAAGGTTATAGCAGGATGATCCGGGTGTGCGAAGCAGCTTTTCCATAGCCAGGATGTGGGCGCCCGCAAGGTCCATCACATGGATGTAGTCCCTGACGCCGGTTCCGTCCGGAGTCGGGTAGTCGGCGCCGAATATCGTCACTTGAGTTTTTGACAATAAACTTCTCAGCACAAGTGGAATGAGATTGTTTTCTTTCTTTTTGTTATTTTTAATTTCTCCGTCTGGATCTCCTCCGGCTGCGTTAAAATATCGAAGCGAGCAGCTTCTTAAGCCGTAGGCGGAGTCGTAGTCACCAAGAATCTTTTCGACCATAAGCTTAGTCCGGCCGTAAGGGTTGATCGGAGCGGCAGGGTCGGTTTCTTTGGCAAAGTCCTTGCTGAGGATGCCGTAAACCGCTGCCGACGAGGAAAATATGATAGTTTTGATACTGTGCTGAAGCATGGTGTTTAGAAGCGTCAGGGTGTTTGCAACGTTGTTTTCATAATAGAGTTTGGGATCTCTGACAGATTCGCCGACATCGGTCAGGGCGGCAAAATGCATCACCGCGTCGAATTTATTTTTACTAAAAAGAGTTTCGAGAAGCTTTTTGTCTCCGAAGTTTCCCCGAACAAACTCCCCACAGACCACAGCCTCCCTGGCTCCAGTGCTCAGATCATCGAGGACAGTCGTTTCATAGCCTTTTAAACCCAGGAGTTTGTTAACATGAGAACCGATAAATCCGGCGCCGCCGATAATCAAAATATTTTTTGTCATTTTTCCTCCGTTTGCCTTGAATTATATTAAACTTTTTTCGGTTTTTTTGGCTTGCATACGCTAAGATTGTAGATAAAAATTGCCTGATAAGAGCAAACTGAGACTATGAACGATCGAAGCAGCGCCGCTCTTAATGACAGCGAGTTAAGATTTGCGGGAGAGCAGGGTTTTTTTGATAAAAGCCTAAGTATACGCCTGCTCATTGGGCTGGCTTTCTCAATCAGCATGTTCCTTTTCGTCCATTTTCGTGAAGTGAGGGTGGAGGTTCTGGAACTCAACAGCCGCGCTCCCAAATATGTGGTGGCTCAGGTCGACTTTGATTTTGTCGACCGGGAAGCTACGTTGATTTTGAAGCAAGAAGCTGTCAGAAATGTCGGGAAAATTTACAACATTCCGAATAACGAGATTGTGGCTAGGCGGCTCGATTTTGAAAATCTTCTGGTCAAAAGCGAAGCTTTAAGGGACCGTCTTGGCGATGTGAGCTTTGATGATATCACAACAATTCTCGACACTTTGCAAAAGGCGCTTGGTCAAAACAGGTTTTCCGATCCCAGAACCTTGAGGAAGATCAGGGAGGCAGGGCTGCCGACAAATAATTATCAGATATTTACACCCCTCAATATCAATCAAAGTTCTGTCCTCCCGCGTCAAATCTGGGCGAAAATTGTCAGGGATAATTTTCAAAAGGCCGATTTGCCCAAGGCGGCTGTCGACGAGATTGTGAAATATTTCGAAACCTCTCCTTGGAAAATAGAGGAAGATATTCCGGCGCAAAAAGATGTGAGAACCAAAATTCAAGAGCAGGTTCCGGATAAAATTACACATGTCAGCTCCGGAAGCCGCATCATTGACCAGGGAGAAAAAGTGACGCCGCGCCATCTGGCGATGATGCAGGCAATGAAACGGGTGCTTAGCGAGCAGAGGAATCTTTGGCACGTCGAGACAGTATTCGGCAGCATTATCATGGCGATTTTGATCACTGCTATATGCGCTGCGTTCGTTAAGCTCAACTATCCTCTGCTTTACGGTTCGAACAGAAAATTGTGCCTGCTGGTGACGATCGTGATACTGAATATGGCGCTAGCCAAGGGAATGGAATACTTTCTTCTGACGTCGCCGAGCAATTTACTCGATCTCATCCGCTTTCCGCTTTTTGTCCCTTTCGCGGCGATTTTGACCTGTAATTTGATGACAGCGTCTCTTGCTACTTTTGTGACGGCGCTTTTGGTCGTGATCTTTACGATGTCGCTCTCTTTTGAACATACAGGCTTTTTAATCATCAATTTTATCGCCGCTTTAGTGGCGCTTCTGAGTACGCGGTCATTGAGAAGAAGAAAAGAAATTTTCATTGTTTGCGCGAAAGCTTGGGCTGGAGCGGCCGTCGTTGTGATCGCTTTGCATCTTTACGGCAATACTATTTGGACCTGGATGACGGTCTACGACCTTGCAAGCTCGGCTTTCTTTATGCTCCTGACTGCTATGCTTGTCCTTGGCGTCCTTCCTCTGCTAGAGAGCGCGTTTCACGTGATGAGCGATGTCACCCTGATGGAGTATATGGACCCGAACCATCTTCTGCTGAAACGTTTGTCGTTCGAAGCTCCCGGAACCTATCAGCACACATTAATGGTCTGCAACATTGCCGAAGCTGCGGCAGTATCCATAGGAGCCAACGGCCTTTTTTGCAGGGTTGCCTCTCTCTATCATGATATCGGCAAGATGGTCACCCCCCATTTCTTTACCGAAAACCAGCAAGGGGAGATGAATGTCCATCAGCTTTTGACCCCTTTAGAGTCGGCCCAGACGATTATGGCCCATGTGAGCGAGGGGGTCGCCATGGCCAGAAAAGCAGGGCTTCCCGAACAGTTTATCGACATTATCAAGCAGCACCATGGCACCCAGCTGGTTTATTTTTTCTACCGCAAAGCATTGGATCAGGCCAAAGGAGATGAGTCGCTTGTTGACGAATCGCAGTTCAGATACTCGGGTCCGAAACCCCGCACAAAAGAATCGGCGATTATTATGATTGCCGACAGTTTTGAGGCGGCTTCGCGTTCGCTTGACGAGATCAATGAAAAAAATCTGATGGTTTTAATCGATCAAATTGTGAGGGAAAAAGCCGAAGACGGCCAGCTTGACGAATGTCTGCTGACATTCGAGGAGCTGAGCATTGTGAAAAAAACAATGGTGCAGACCCTCGTTGCCGGGCTGCACACGCGTGTCAAATACCCAAAACGTGAAACCAAGCGTTAAGTCATGTCAGATAAAGCAAAATCAATAAAATCGGGCGGGCCTTTCAGGCTGGCTTTTGTCACAGGGGCCAGTTCGGGAATCGGAAAAGCTCTCTGCAGGCTTCTTGCAAGAGAAGGGATCCATCTTGTCATTACTGGAAGGAATAAACATAACCTTTATCAGCTTGCCGATGAAATCAGAACGCATGTCAATGTCGTCGTCTATCCTGCCGATCTTTCAAATCGGGAAGAAAGGGGGGGTATCATTCGTAAAATCCATGAGCTTTCACCCGACCTTGTCATCAACAACGCAGGGTTCGGCATTTATGGAAATGCGATCGATGCCGATAAAAAAGGGCAGTTTGATATGATCGAAGTGAACGAGACGGCTGTTTTGGATCTTTGCATTGAATCTGCAAAAGCAATGTTGAACTCCGATCACCCCGGAGTGATCTTAAATGTATCTTCTGCGGGGGGATTTATCCCTTTCCCCGGCAATGCCGTTTACGGGGCGACTAAAGCCTTTGTGAATTCTTTTTCCCTCGCGATGGATGAGGAACTTAAAGGAAAAGACATTCGCGTTCTCGCTGCATGTCCCGGAATGGTGAAGACAAATTTTTCTTATAGGGCTTCTTTAGGGAAGCGCAAGACAAAACAAAAAGGCAGCATGTCTCCCGAATTTGCTGCAGAGCAGATATGGCATCAGATCAAAAAGAAAAAACCGATCTATATTTTCGATGGAACATACAGGCTGTTTGCTTTTTTGGTAAAATACATCATTCCCACACGATTGGTGATGAAAGCTCTTAAAAGAAGAATGAAGAGAAGATTGTAAAACTAGCGTTCTGTCAACCTAAATTTTTAAGTTTATTTAAGTCTTTATAAATAATTAATATTCATTTTTTATATTTTAGTCATAAAAAATAACAAAGGATGATTAAATGAATATTAATTCAGCTTCAGCGGAGTTTGAAACCCCAGCAGTTAAAGAAACACCCTTTAATGAAAAAAATAGGCGCAGCCGCCTTCACTTTTTTGGAGTGCTGGCAAAAACTATCTTGCTGCAACCCGCTGCAGTCACTGCAATATTTACTTTTCGCAGCGTCAAACTTCTTACCTACGCCTCTGCAAAAGCCGGTATTTATAAAATTTCCGGTTTTCATACCGAAGCATCTACCTATTTAGAAAGCGAATATCTTAAAACCGTAAAAGCGGTACGTAACATCTTATTTATTCCATCGGCAGCAAAACGGGCCTATAGCGACATGGTTGCCGCTCGTGAAGAATTTATCGATGATATTGCCCGAAAACCTCCCGAACAATATCTTAAAGTTAATCACACAAAAAATTTTCAACAATACTCGAGTCCTTCGCATGGCCTTGCAACTTTTGAAGTGATCCGTCCTGAAAAAATCACAGAATTTTTAGCTACCTCCGACGCCTCTTTAAAGACCGTTATGGCTTCTCATATTTTTGAACCTGATATGATGGCAATAAATTTTGGTATGCCAAACGTTGCCGCCTTTGTTACGGAAGAAAAGGATGATGGCTCTATTCAAACCGTAAAGGTGGATGCCAAGTCCCTTCGCCGCGCACCTATGACTTATCATGAAACCAACGGCAAAATTCAGTCCGGGGTGTTCTTTGTTCCGACAAACCTTCCACCGGATGCCTTAACCCGGTTCAAAAAAGCAGCAAAAAATCTGGAAAATCGAAACGATATCACCTGCGTTAACACCAACTGCCGAGTATTAAAAGAGGCCGGTTTTTCTATTGAAGGGGTGGCGCTAGATAAAGTGATCTTTCCTACGATGCTAATGGATCACCTTTTATTCCGAAATGTCTTTTTTACGGATGCAGAGGGTAAAAAGCACAAAATCTACTTTGATATCATCAACACGACAAATCATAATCTTGAAAAGCATCTTAAGATGGTAGATACAGCTGTCGTCGGCACGCGCTTTCGCCACCGCCGCCGCAATGCCGATACAGAAGAAAATAAGGAAGCTCGCAGTGAAGCGGCAAAAGAAATGATCGCTGAAGAAAAGAAACGGCTTGCCGAAGGTGCGTCAGCTCCGCTGCCTGCAGGCGGGGATCAAGGGCGGCGTGAAATCACTGTCTCTGTCCCCTCTTACTTGGGCAATAAAATTAGCGGCTTATGGGGTCGACATACTATATACGAAATAAGTCTTGCGGACAAGAAAGACGATATCTCTAATGCCTTTGAAAGTAAGCTGGTCCCCTTCCCCAAAAAGCATCCCGATTTCGTCACATGGTTGAAACGGGATATTTTCTTTTCAGCGCCTATCATACGGCTTCTTAGACGACACATGATTGGAAGAGAGGAAAAACTCCATCTTCAACCCCAAGATCTTTTCACACACTTTCGATCAACAGATGGCGAGCATCTGAATTATGTGCTGCTAGACGACAAAATCGTCTTAGCAAGAGTACATGCCAATGGCAAGACAGACAAGAAGGTAAAAAAAACAGCCGACTGGGCACTTTGTAAACATACCCTTTTGTCCAACCGTAAAAAAGTCTACTGCGCCGGCGAGATGTGGTATGATACATCAAAAAATCGCTTCTTCCTGAACAACGACTCCGGCTCTTATATACCAAACAAAGAAAGGGTGGAGCAGTTAGCTCAGCTGGCCAATAGGATCTTCCAGGGTCAAGCCTTTGAAGTTAAAACAGTAGCCGTAACAAATTAATTCCGGAGAAAAAAACATGGCGATTCCTTTTAATAACAACCTTACGTGGAAGAATTATGCCATCTACCCAGATTGGCACGCCTCCTTAACAGAGCCAATGGGCGGCACTGAAAATCAGGTAAACAAGTCAGCAAAGGGTATCTTTAAGCATATTGGCAATCAGTTTGGTGCAAGGGGCGTTCAATTCATCCGGGACGGTGCGAGACTGGTGCTGAAAGTCCCAGTCCGATCTTTGTTAACGCCAATATTCTTACCTAAAAACTGGAAACAGCGTGAGCGGGCCAAAATCAATGCCAAACTTGCAGGCCATGCTTTTGTTCAGCTGCTCATTGTGCCGGCCAAATTTCTTATAGCCCTGACTACCCTTGTTAAATTAGGGGTTTTTTTCAAAAAATCGAATGAACTGCTTGATCGATTAGAGCAGCAAACCGACCGTCTTGATGGGCGCGCCTCTCAACTTGAAGCCTTGAAAGAAGTGGGACGCATTCACGCGAAAGACCGACAAGAATACAACGGTTATAAAAAGTGGCTTTATAGAATCGACCCGAAGCTGTGCCGTAAAGAAGGCTCTGTCAACACTAAATTTAAGAGTCTTGATTGAGGATTTTGTCTTTGTCCACCTGCCTGATGAGGATACTTGCAAGTTTGTCTGCGGTAATGGGTTTGCTTATATAGTCGTCCATGCCGGCTTTTAAGTATTTTTCCCGATCGCCTTCAATGGCGTTGGCAGTGAGGGCGACAAAGGGAACTTTCTGATAATTTTGGTGCTCATTTCGTATTTTTTGAGTCGCTTCTATGCCGTCCATATCGGGCATTTGGATATCCATAAAGACGATGTCATAGCTTTTGCCGGCTGCCTTTTTAAGCGCTTCGACTCCGCTGACAGCTGTATCGACGCGGCATTTCATCATTTCGAGCATGTGCCTGGTCAGTTCAAGGTTGATGGTATAGTCGTCGACGACAAGGACGTCCAGATCGAATTGCGCCTTGATTTTTTTCATGATACTACCCTGGTTTCAAGTGGGAGCTTGAACCAGAATTTCGAGCCTTTGTTTTCTTTGCTTTCCATGCCGATGTTTCCTCCTAGAGCTTCCACTAACTCTTTGCAGATCGTCAGGCCAAGGCCCGATCCTCCATATTTCCTTGTTGTCGAGGTATCTTCCTGGGTAAAGGTTTCGAAAATTTTATCATGCATTTCCTTTTTGATTCCCCTGCCTGTATCTTGGACTTCAAACCGTATGCAGCGGGGGCTGTTGGTCAGATCGATCTTGAGGACAACATAGCCTTTATCGGTAAATTTGATGGCATTGCCGACAAGATTTAAAAGGATTTGCCGAAGGCGAAAAGAGTCGCTGTTTAACATTTCGGAAACATTGGGAGAATATTCATAATTGAGTTCGATCCCTTTTTCTTTGGCTTTCGGAGTCAGAAGTTCGATGACTTCCTTGACCTGTTCTCGAAGATTGAATTCGATTTTTTCAAATTTGAGCTGCCCCGATTCGATTTTTGAAATATCAAGTATGTCGTTAATCAGGGAAAGAAGGTGTTCGGCCGATTTATAAACTTTGCCGCCGAAATTTTGCTGGTTTTCATCGAGCGGGGTATTGAGAAGCAGCTCGGTCATCCCCATAATTCCATTCAGCGGGGTTCTGATTTCATGGCTCATATTGGCTAAAAAAGCGCTTTTGGCACGGCTTGCCGACAGCGCCTGGTCTCTGGCCTCTTCGAGCTCTTTGTTTTTTTCAGCCAGGGTTTTGACATAGTTGGTCAGTTTTTCATCCCGTTCTCTTAGCATCTCTTTGGCTTTTTTTCTCTCGAGCTCCATTTCGAAATCTTCCATGATGATAATGCAGACCTGTAGAATGGGCAGTATGAACTGAATATCGTCATCGCTGAATGTCCGGTGGTCGTTAACCAGTCCCAGCAGGCCGACAAGTTTGCCTTTATTGATCAGGGGGACACCTAAAAAATGCTTGAGCTGGTGGCGAGTATAGGGATCTTGCGGCTTAATTTCATTGGCGATAACGGGCTGCTCTGTAGAAATTACTTTTTTTAAGAAGGGGGCAATGAGGGAAAAATTGATATCTTTGCTCTCGTGATCTTGGTGGAATTTGTGGAGCTCTTCTTTCCAGGGAGGGTCCGCTACGGCCAGGTGGCCGAAAATTGTTATTTGCTCATTGTGTTCTTTAACTTGGGCGATGATTCCATGGAGGCTTTTAGTCACGGCCATAAGCGAGGTGAGGAGTTCGTTAAAAATCTCGGAAATATTTGATTTGTCTTTATTGACAATGAACTGGGATTCGACCCGCGTGATGGTGTCGAGAATAATGTTCGTATTTCTCAAGGTCTCTTCGATTGTCTTTCTCAGCGTAATGTCGTGGAAAATTCCGAGGTACAGTTTTTCATCGGTATGGCCGATTCTTATCACTCTGAGTTCGATCGATCTTAAGGTGCCGTCCCGGTGTTTGGCAAAGAGGTCGTATTTATTGGCGACTTTTCTGTCGTCTATCTGCCTTAAATCCTCTGTAAAAATGAGTTCAATGCCAAGCTGAGGGTCGTTGAGAAGGTCCCAGAATTTCATGCCGATCGCCTCTTCCGGCGTATAGCCCAGGATCTGCTCGGCGGAGGGATTGAACGATTCGATGATGCCTTTTGCGTTGCAGGCGATTACCCCGTGCATAGAATGATTGAATAGGGCCCTAAGGTGAGCCTCGCTATTCATTAGCATTTTTTTGAGGGTATTGGAAAGTTGCGTTTTTTTCTGAGGGTTTTTATCTGTCATATCTTGATTATATAAAAGGCGCGCTAATTAAGAGTCAAATCCTCGGGGATCATCGAGAGAGTCGCGTATTTTCCGCCCATTTTTTGTAAAAGCGTTTGCCAAAGTTTTTCGGGGGGAGTATTGAATACCAGATCTTTAGATGCAGGGTGGAGCAGCCAGTTGCCATCGAGAAATTCGCGCTCCAGCTGGCCGCCGCCCCATCCTGAATATCCAAAACAGAGAAAAATCTTCGGGCCTTCGGCATCTGTTATGCACTCTTGAAGAAAATTGAGGTCCCCTCCGAGATAAACGCCGTCGCATATTTCAAGAGATTGCCGGATGACTTTATCGGATGTGTGAAGCAGCATCATTTGATTTGTCTGAACAGGTCCCGATGCCCGAATGCCGACATCGGGATTTGCCAGTTGGTCGATGTTTATGATTTCATCGGGCAAGTCGATATTCAGGTTTTTATTGATGACAAGTCCGAAAGACCCTTCGGGTGTATGTTCGCAGACGAGAATAACGCTGCGAAAAAAAAGACCGGTGTCGATTTCCGGGGCGGAAACTAAAAAAGTTCCTTTTTCAATTTGTGAATAAGGCAAATTTTCCATGAATTTAGAGTCCTATTCGCATTGGGTGCAGCAATCTTCGCGGCTTTCAACAAGCTGCTGATTCACAAGTTTGATATTCTGTTCGAGTCCGTCGATGCGGCGGAGCAGGTCTGTAAAGACTTTTTCAAATTCAAAGCTGCACAGTGTTTTCCAATAGTTGCCGTACTCGCCTTCATTTAGTATCATATTGACCCGGGAGAGCGATGTGCTGATCTGATTGATTTCATCTTCGAAAAAGTTGTTAAACTCCTGAGGGCTGGAGAGTTTACTCATGATATTAATTCTTCTTGCCCTTTGCCTCTGCCAGGTTTTGTTTGTATTGAAGAGCAGGCCGTAATGGTTGATGTCGTCCATTACGGTTTCCCCTTTGCTAAGGAGCGATGTGAGGCGGAGATAAAGGTCATTGTTCAAGTTATTGGAAAAATCGCTCATATTAGTGAGGAACGAATCGATCTCGTCTGGTTTGTCCAGTGATTCCATGACGCTCGCAACGCTTTCAGCAATGCTTCCCATATTTTCCCAAAACTGGTCTTTTTCAAGCGTGTCGAAGCCTTTGTTTACTTTGTCTGCTAGGCTGCCCACAAGTTTGACTGTCGCTTCGATCGAAGCTGGGGATGTCGCAAAGAGAACCTGGTCGGTCACGCGGACAAGCTTTTCTCCCGGTTTCGGCGGCATCGGAGTGATGAGGACCGACCTCTCTCCGAGAAGCCCTGATGTTGCGGGGGAAATTTCATCGCCGGTGTAGATGATCACCCCCGAGTCGATTTTCAGCGTCAGCTCATAAATGTAGACCTCTCCATCGTGCAGCTCCTTTTGTTGCCTGGCATCTTCAATCTCTTGAATATTAGTCACTTCTCCAACAGGATGGCCGGCAAAAAGCACCCGCGTGCCGATCGAGATTTTATCGATATCGGTAAATCGAACGCGAAGGGTCTGCCCCTCGTCTCCAACTGTGGGGTGGAGAAACAGCAGCACGTAAACAACAATCCCCAGTCCCGCTAGGATGAAGATCCCAATCAATAAGTTTTTAGTCTGGTCGGCCATATTGGTTTACACTCCTTAAATACCACTTTTACTTAGTTGGGCATTTTGTATAAAGGTTTGGATCACCGGATCGTCAATTTTGAAAAATTCGCTTTTCGGGGCAATGTGAAGGATTTTGCCGTCGTGGTGCAGGGCGATCCTGTCTCCTACCTCCAGAGCCGATCGGATATCGTGGGTCACAACAATGCTTGTGGCGTTCAGTTCATTCTGAGTTTTTTTAATGAGCTGGTTGATCTGCATGGCTGTGATGGGGTCGAGTCCGGTCGTCGGCTCGTCGAAGAGCATGATTTCCGGGTGATAGACAATGAGCCGAGCCAGCCCAGCTCTTTTCCGCATTCCTCCTGAAAGATCGGAGGGCATTTTTTTCTCTGTGCCTCCAAGATCGACGGTGTTGAGAGCTTCTGAAGCTCTTTCTTTGATCTCTTGTTTCGTGATGGGCTTTTTTTTCTTCGGATCGCCGTGCTGGTTGAGATAAAAAGCGGTATTTTCCCCGACGTTCATGGAGTCGAACAGGGCAGCCCCCTGGAAAAGCATCCCCATATGTTTGTAAATTTCATGCTTTTTCCACCTGGAAAGGGATAAAACATCTTTGCCGTCGACTTCGATTACCCCTTTATAGGGAATTTCAATGCCCATAATCTGCTTAAGCAGAACGCTTTTGCCCACTCCGGACCTACCGAGAATTACAAGAGTCTCTCCCTCGTAAACATCGAGATCCAGTCCGGTGAGCACCTGAAGGGATCCATAGTTTTTCGAGAGGCCTCGTATTTTGATTTTAACTTTTTTTTCTTCTTCCATTATTTCACCAGCCAGGGCGCATATTTTTCGAGGAAAGGATAAAAACTGTTGATTGTCATAGTAATCAGGAAGTTAGTGATTAAAATCACCGAATAGCTGATCACCACGCTGTTTGTCGTTGATTTGCCAACGCCTCTGGCTCCCCCTTTCGACACCATTCCTTTGTAGCAGCTAATAGTGACAATAACGATACCGAAAAAGATAGATTTGAGAATGCCGCTGAAAAAGTCGAAGTTGTCGAGATGAACCGGCAAGGGGTCCAGGAAGGTTTGCGAATCCATTCCATAATAATAGACGGCGATAAAATACCCGCCCACAATTCCCAAAAAACAGCTGTAGACAGTTAGAAGCGGCATCATGACAATTCCGCCGATGAATCTTGGAGCAACCAGATAGCGAAGCGGGTTGACTGCCATAGACCGAAGAGCGTCAATCTGTTCGGTCACTTTCATTGTTCCCAGCTCAGCGGTCATGGCCGCTCCGACCCGTCCTGTAATCATAAAGGCGGTTAAGACAGGGCCCATTTCGACCATCATGGCTTTGGCAACCATCAGGCCGGTAACGCTTGTGAGTCCATAGCTGGAGAGTTGGAAAAACGCCTGCGCGGCAAGAACAATGCCGGTGGAAAAGCCTGTGATAGAGACAACGGGAAGCGATGCGACGCCGATTTCATAGAACTGGTTTCTGATCAGGGAAAAGTTCGGGGGCCGCCTGAGCGAGACCCAAAAAACCTGAGCAATGAGCACAAAATATTCACCGACAGCTGTTAACGATTGTGAAAAAGGTATACCATTCATTCCGGAGCAAACCCTAGGGTATCTGTCCGGATTTTAAGGGATGCCTCTCTTTGGGTCAAAAGAAAAACACCCCGTCTTTAGGAAGATACGCGTCTGGTGATGATAAATCCCGTTTTTTCTTCATTGTCCAGCCAAAACGTGTAAGTGCCATCTTCATCGATGGGCATGGAAATGCCTTCTGGGGCAATTTTGCATACGCCTTCTGAAGTGCGCATATACATAGCCACGTTTGATTTGTTATTAACGATAAGTCCATTTTCTTTGGCTGCATGGCACATAACATTTGGAATAATTGTGAATTCCTGAGTTACTCTGGAGGGGATTTTTATAGAATCTTGAGAGTTTGCTAAGGCATCCAAGTTTTCCCATCTCATCATTTGAAATGGTGGCACAGGTTGAAGCTCTCCAGATGCAATTGTTTCAATATAAAATTTATAAGGAAATGCCGCATTTTTTTCGATTTTAATGGGGCCGGTGTAATCTGTTAAATTTGCTGCCCATTTAGGAATATTAACATCCTCGGAAGCCAATTTAGGCGGATTTATCCTACGTTTATGTTTTAAGCTTTTAGGAGGAGGCGTATTAGCCTTTTGTGGAGGATAGATGGCAGGTTCCTTGTCTTCCTCTTCATTATAAATGATACAGGTTCCTTCGCCATTATCATCTTTTTTTATAACTGTAGTGCCCGATGTTTCGGGAATGTAAATATCCGGTCCTTTAGTTTTAGGATTATGCAATTTATCCGTAGGAAAATTTTCTTCAAAAATAATTTGAGAGGGGTTTTTTTGCTTAGCTACGCCGATATTTTCGTACTTATCCGGGATTGTAATTTCATCAATATGATAGAGGTTTTTAATCCGACTGGCCAAGCGTTTTGAGCAAATCCCGACAATTTTACTGGCAAGAAGAATTAATTTTCCGAGTTTAGACTGATTATGTTTGTCGATTTTTTTGTTCAGCGCTTTAATGTTATTTTTTATTTTAGCGGCGTAATCCTCTTTTTCGGGTGTATAGCCATTGATTGCCATTTGGGTGACTTCGCGAACTTTCTTAAGAGAGGATGGCTTTGCGGTTGTATCTTTATAGTAAACGGCACCTTGGAAGACAGAGAGATGATTTCCTTTCTTTTTATTAGGAGTAAAATCATCGTTTAAAAAAACTTTTATAGTATTTGGAATCATAATTTAAGTCCTATTTTAAGTTTCAGGAAATTCATTATAAATAATCTTATAATTAGAAGTCAATTATTTATCTTGGCCCTGTACTGGGTTTAAATATAAAATAAAAATATTGAATTTTAATAAATTATTGCTTACTATATTCATATGATTATATCAAGTAATAAAAGAAATTTAGAATTTAATAAAAAAGAAGATGCGGCGATTCAACCCACTTTGAAAAGGGTAAAAATAGAAGAGATCGCTTGGCTGACTGCACGGGATTGCATCCAAGCTGTAGCCCGAAGAAAGCTGGAAGGGGAGCTCGGCTCTCTTCCCACTGCAGTGCTTCTCTCTTCTCTCAAAGCTTTAGACATACCGTTTTCAGAGAGAATGGAGCGGCTGCTCAGAAGCATGACCAAGACCGAATGCAGCTGGTCAATGTGGCTTGAGCTTCAGGAAAACCTCAATGTTTTTGTCCGTGTGCATCCCAAAAACAAGCATGATTCTTTTTTTGACATCGAAGAGGCGAGGGCCAAGGTACTGGGACTTAAAAAAGAAGTTTTTGATATTTCCATCTACACCGAAGGCCAGCAGGAGCTGCTTTGTCAAAAAAAAGAAGAGCTTGAGAAAACGCTAAAAGAGGACATGGCCAAACCTTTTTGGCCGCTGATATCTTTGAAAGCCGACGGCGAGGGTAAGACCCTCGAAATTGTTTGGATTCAAGGGGCCCGCGGTTTTCACGGGGCAAGGCTCAGGGAAATCACCGAGCTCTTCATTCATCTCCTCGCTCCGTCGCAAAAAGTTTATCTCGGGGACCAGGCAACGAAAAACGGCTGTCTTATCAGACAATATTATCCGCTCATCAAATCTTCTGAAGAGCTCAAAGCGGGACCGGGTTACTACGGTTCCTGGGGATTTGTGCCGTCCAATTTATGGAGGATGAGGCCGACGCATGGCGACCCTATTTCTCAATCGCGCAATCTCTACTATACAGCCGTCCACTATCTGAGGAATCTTACCTTGAAAAAAGTGATGATTATTTTGCACAATAAGCAGTCGAAAGAGGCATTTGCCACTATGACCAAACATTATGGCTTTGAACTCAAAACCCCATTTTATCAGCTGATGAAGACCATTTACGATGCTATGGTTTATCATCAAAGCGAAGAGGGGAAAAAAGATTTTGACTGGATGTTTCGCAACTTACTGACTCCTCATCGTGTTCGGCTGAATCAGACAGCTGGCAAAAGGCACTTTGAATTAGCATTAAAAGTGATTATCGATACGGAGATTTGGGAAAAGACGCCTTGCGAAGATGGAAGCAGAGGCTACCTGGCATTTTTGCTCTCTTCTTCAGAGTCTTTTGAAACTTTAATAAAAAAAGCAAAGCATCCCAGCCCCTTCATAAAAAAAATGCTTGGAAACCCTAAGCCAAACGAGTCTTTTTGGTTAGCCTGATTGTTTTGTTCGCGCCTTCAATCCTTGGCCAATAACTCTTGCAAAAATGAGCCTTTCATATTTGAGAAAGCGTTCATTAATTAGATTATTGATTTCTTTTTGCGAGCCTGATTGCAGAAGGGTGATTCGATGCTTCTCAACACTGTCGTAAAGCGATATGCTAGGTTGTTCTGAGTCCTGATTTTTAATAAACGTCAGCGACTGAGTAGTTTTAAGCATAGCCGGAGGAAGATTATTAAAAACGATCACATGCTTGAGATTTGGATTTTTTTTAAGTGATTGACTCTTTTTAGAATCAGCCTCGACTTGCACAAAACGGAGAAAATGATGAGTTTTTGAATACTGCACAACATCCCTTAAACAAAATACTGGACAGCTTGTTGTATCATGCTGCCTTGTCCGTGAGTAAAGATATAGATTATAATTCTTTATGCCGGTTTCGCTAAGAGCTGTTTCGATATGCTTGCAAAGGGGAAGTGCATAGGGCCCCATGATTCCCATACTATCGGTCATAATAAATTGCAGTGTTTGCTCGTCTTTCTCAACATATATAGCGGTTAGGTGGTGAATTCCTTCTTTAGGAAATTTCACGATACAGCACATAGCGCTTTTGTTGGCGCCTTCAACGAATGATTTGATGCCGGTTTTGAATTCAGGCAGATCGGCGCAAACAGAGCAGGGTATCTGCAGCGAACCCTTGTTTTTCAGATACTCAACTAAAATTTTAGTTCCTTCAGGTGTAATCACTCCATTAGTTCCATACCGATGGATGATGAATTCATTCAATTTGGGAAAAACACGATAAAGCTGTTCGATAATAAATTGATATTCGGCATTTTTACTTTTAGAGGCATATTCTGAAAGCAGTTTAACGACTAATCTGTTTCTGACCTCAGGCTTCATTTTTCTCAGGAGATTTTTAAATGTCTCCTCCGCACGGCTTTTAATTTCATATTGATTGCTGTTTGTGTATACCAAAATCACCTTAGCCGCAACTTTAAGCGCTTTTTGATAGGAATCGCCGTAGCGCTCCAAAAAATCCTTTGTGAGTTGTTCTTCAACAAGAGCTTTCATATCATTTGCAGGCACAAGGGATTTGACATCCCGTAGGCTTTGAGAAAAAAAGCCGGGGAGCATGCTCAATGGATGGGAAACGGACGATGGAGCTAAGTTATCTCGCGATATGCCGGAATGCTGTATTCTGGATGGCCCCTCTCCTCCAAATCTATCTGCTCTCAACGGATCAACTATGAGTTCTTGTTGTTCAAAATCTGAGGAGAGAGAGAATTAGTTTCCGAAACTGATTCAGAATCAGACACATGCATATTAAAACCTCTATTACTATTATATTAAATTAAATATTTACTTTGTATTAATTTTCCTTGATTTTTAACATAAAATCTTTATAATAATAGCTATGAATAGCTTTAAAAGCATAACCAAAGCCAACCCTTGGGAGCATGCCGAGGATTTGTCCCGGATCCCCAAAAAGGATCATTATATTGAAGCAAAAAATGTGATTCTAGGAGATCCTAGGGCATTTTTAACCTATCGTGCTAATTTTGCACTCACGGATCGGCAGCTGTATAAATACTGTTAATAATAGCGAAATCAGAAGGCCGACTAATTACCGATCATATCGAAGGCGTCGAATTACAAGCTGAAAGATATCGATTTAAATTGGCTCTTAGAAGCCTCGAAAAATGACGGCCCAAGCGTCGCTCAGGGGTTTTCGCGATACAAAATCACCCGCGCCAAATGGGTTAAACAAGTCGCCCTTAGCGCCATCCGGCAAAATCCGAGATCAACGCCAAAGCATATTCAACAATTTACGATATCCGAAGAAAAATTTCGGTTTAAGCTATTAAAAATAGCCGACATGAACGATTCCTCGAAAGCTTTGGAGCTGGTCAAAAAATTTGCAATCGCCAAACCGGAATTCATATATGAGATTGCAAAGGTTACAGCCTCCAAAGATCCCTGGAATTTTATCTATCGAAATTTCAGAATGGAACATTGCTCAAGAGAGTTGGAGAGAAGAACTTGCCATCACTTTGTCTTCAGGGAAATATCGGCAAATTGTTTCTTGAAAACATTGAAAAGTTTAACCTATCACCGAATTTGCAATTAAGAACATCAATAATCTTTTGCCCATTTGAGGCTCATTTTCCCTTGGGCGTTGTCGCCGATTTCGGCCTGGACTTTGAAGTGGCGGGTCAGGTTGGCTTCGATGGCCACTTGATTGGCTTCGGCATTGATGCTTTTGCTTAAGGAGACGTAGATCCCTTGGGAGATGTATTTGCCGAGGCGGATGGAAAGTTCGTTGAGTCCTCCTGTGTCGGTGCCGCTGATATCGATGCGGTCAAGCCCCATTGTCGTTCGGATGCGGGTGAGGAGGTCAGGATTGTCGTTGCTGCCGCCTAAGTTTAGAACGGATTGTGAGAGTTTTGCCACCTGAAAGGGGGTGATCTCGTCGATTCCATGCCCGAACAGTATCCATGCCAGGACCTCTTTTTGCGACATCGGAGGATTGGAGCGGAACGTGAGAACGGGATCTGTGATATCTCCTTTTAGTATGGCCTGGATTTTATTGTTGTCGATTTGCCGCTCGCCTATAATGTAGAGGGTTGTTTTAGCTCCATAGCTGCCGGCGAAATGGACCGACCCTTGAGTGCTGACAAAGCTTTCGTTGTTAAAGGAGTATTCCCCCTGAATGATCTGGAGGGTGCCCTGGATGATGGGATCGAAGGTGGTTCCTGTAAACGAGAAATCGCCTTTCCATTCGGAATCGAGGTTTCTTCCGGTTACAAAAGCTCTTTCGGGAACATGAAAATTGAGGGAGAGTTCGATTGGCCAGGGTTTTTTCTTCTTCCTGTCCATAAAAGAGCTTTCCTTTCACTTCATCATTAATGTAGGTGACATCGACAGTTTTCATTTGTATGGGTATCTGCTCGGGAATTTCTAAAAGTGCCGTGTCGACATGAAGGTCTCCTTCGATTTTACCCCGGCTGCTGTCGCCTGAAAGGCGGACATTTCCGCTCATCGTCATGGAGGCGTAGTCAAGGCGCATCAAGGTCGCTTTGTCGATGGCGGCATCGAGCTCGAAAGAGGTGCCTGACATCGAGAAGAATGTGGCCTGTAGCGGTTACTTTTCCGCCAAGTCCGTCATGGCCGGAAAAACTTTCCAGAATGAGCTTTTTATCATTTCCGATAAGCGACAGTTCAATATCACTTAGGACAGCTCCCGAATTAAGGCTTTCGAATGATCCGTTTTTGATCGAAGCGTTTCCTTCGACAATTGGCAGGGCGGGGGTGCCTCCAATGATAACTTCCATGTCAAGCATTCCTCCGGGCATTTGTTGTGTCAGTGACAAAGAGATCTAAAAACGGGGCTATTTCTCCCGAAGCTTTAACAAGAGTGTGCATCCTATCGGTTTCAGGAAGTTCAATTTTGAATGGATAGAGAGAAAGTAATAGGGGAATTTCTCCGGAACAGGTTATCGGATTAGGGGAGTCGTAAATCTCTCCGTCGAATCTAAGGACCTCATTGCTGAGGACAGCTTCGGCTTTGGCTTGGCAGGCAGGCAGTTTGGCAAAAAATTCATCATAGAGCTGCAGGTCTTTGCCCTTCATGGCAATTGATCCCTGGATATTTTCCGGTGGGCCGGTCAAGCGCAAAAAGCAGGAGACAGTTCCGTTTAGGCCGAGGGCTTCGGGAAGCAAATGATTGCAAAGGGATGTTGGAAGGTCTTTCATGTCGATCATACAATTGACGTCATCCGGTTGGATTGTGGCATCGACTCTGATGCTTCCTTCGCCAAACGAGAGCATAATCACCGATGCCGCACCTCCTCATGGAGCGCGTAGATATTGGAAGGGGAGGTCAGTTCATAAGGGATTTCGAAAATATGGCCTGACAGTATGCCTAAATGCACAAAAAAATTATTTTTTTCCGCATGCCATTTTCCCGAAGCGTTGAGGTCGGTTTTGTTGGATTCATTTCCCGTTGCAGTTAGGGTAAAAGGCCAGGTGTTTTTTTGATTTGTAAATGCGGTTCCGAACGAAAATTCTGTCCATTCGGTATCATTGCCAAGCAAGATGATAGGCGTTGAGAGCGAATTCTCCCAGATAATCGTCCCAAAGGTGTTTGATATTTCCTTCAATGGAAACTTTTTCACATTTTATGCCTAAAACAGCTAGATCTTTTCCTTGCAAGCGAGGCTTTAAGGCTCTCATCTTCAATTTTTACCAGAAGACCCAAAGACCCTTCCAGAGGCATGTTAAGAGCTTCGCCAATCGGCCCTAAATTTTGCGCGGTGCCCTCTAATTTTCCCTCGATATGCCGATTTTGGGGATTGATATTCATGTTTCCATAAAGCGCTATCGAGGGGCATGTAATCACAAGTTTGGAGATTTTTAAGTTTTCATCCGGGGTAAATGAGGATTTGCAAGAGAAGGTAAGAGGAATGTTTTCATAGCTGGCTCCGGCAATCCATTCGCTGCTGTATTGACTGTTTTCGAAGGAGCAGACGGCTTGCGAGTGAAACTTTGTGAATGTATGTGAATCGATCCGGATCTCAGGACTAAAGCAGTTAAGCGTCAGCAGAGGAGAGCGTACGGGACCTCTGAGCAGCAAAGAGGCGGTGATCGTTCCATAGTCAAGAAATGGAAAAGGGGAGAGTTCGAGTTTTCCGTCGATAAATCCTTTTGCGTGTTCATAGCAAAGCTCGCCTGCAAATGAAAGAGGGCTTTCCAAAAATTGTCCTGTTAGTTCGCTTATACGGATGGTCTGGCCGCTAGTGATTTCACAAATGCCCTTGAGTAAAATATGGCTTCCGATATTTCTGATTCCCGGTAGATCCATCTTCGACAGATCTGTCTGCAACTGGAAATCCCCCATCGGGCGCCCGGCTGTTTCCCGAGGCGGTCAGATGGAGAGGAAGGGGCATGTCGATGCCCAAAAGCTTGTGGAGAAGGCCCTCTTCCGGTTCATCAGCATCGGCAATCCAGTCCCCTTTTTGCAGTGTAAGAGGACAAACAAAGAGGAGGGGTGTGGTAAGTTTCATGCGACAGGGTCAGCCTGGCGGATAGATAATTTTGCAGCGGATACGCAGTCAGCAAGCCTGTAGCGCTTATGTTAGAGAGCTTATCCGGCAAGTTTTTTAAACTGAGCTTCCTGATCAGAATTTTTCTAAAGGGAAGGGAGAGGGAAGGAGCTAGTTGAGGAGGCGGAGCCATAAGTTCTCAGCCCATCTAGTTTGAATTCAGAAAAAGCTAAAGTTCCGTGAAGAAAATTCCAAGGAGAAACCGCGGCTTTAAAGTGATCAATCTGAAGAATGGGGGCGCCGCCTTGAGAAACGCGGAGGCCATCGATCTCCAGTTGAAAAGGAAGCTGTCCGTCATAGCGGTCAATTTCGATTTTCCAGCCGGTTTTATACTCGACGGTCTCCAAAATGGCTTTTGTCAGAGTCTGTTTTGCAGGTTCAATGCGGAATAAAATGATAAAAGAAACGATCAACAGGAAAATTGCCGCGAAAACCGCCAAAAGGGCTTTAAGTAAGAATGTCTTCATAGTTAAAAAGCTTGGCCCACGCTAAAATAATATTCACAGCAGCTGTCGATAAAATCATCCTTTCCCCTTTCCCTTCTGTTGAGCGGAAAGGCGACATCAGCTCGAAGAGGCCCCACGGGCGTTTGGTACCGCAATCCAAAACCCGCAGATTGCAGCTGCTTATGGCTGAAGTCCGGGACGATAGTGCTGTAGACATTCCCCACTTCATAGAATGCCACCCACCCTATTTTTTCACCAATTCTGTTTCTGAGCTCAAGGGAGTACACCATAAGAGAACGCCCCCCAATAGGAAGGCCTGTAGGTCCTAGAGGGCTGACAGTCATATAGTTGTATCCTCGCAAAATGCATTCGTTTCCAGCGTAGAACCTCTCGGGTGGGGGAATGGTCCTGTTGCTTGCTCCAAATATTGTTCCCAAATCCACTTTGGCGGCAAGAGTCCACCTCTCAGCCCGGTCAAGCGAATAATAGGATGTGCCCACAAGGGTTTGAATATAATAGATAAAACTGTTTCCCAGGATGCTCCAGGTGGGAATCAGTTTTAAGTTTAAAGACATTCCTCTTGTCGGATCCATCAGATTGTTTGCGTTGCTCCATCTTAGATGCAAAGGGGCTTTGAGAAGGCTGAAATTGCCGTTGTTGTCCGATCCGAACGAGTGCAGTTCTTTAAACTGAATGGCATAAGATATTTTTGTGCAAAAGTTGACTTGCCGCTCTATCAGGTTGGTGATGCTGTAGAACGTTTCGGTATATCCGATGGTTTTTTCGTGTTCATACTCGCCGATCCATAAGATGTCTTGCCCCAAAACTCGGAAATCGGGCTGCCTGTACATCAAGGCCCCCCTCTGCCGTATTTCCCAGACATCGGCCAGCATGCTGAAGCGCTCGCCCAGCCCCCGCATGTTTCTCAGCTCCCACTCGGCCAAAACGCCCGGTCCCAGCTGGGTTGTATAGCTTGCCCCTAGAGCGACAGTTCGGTGTTTGCTCTCAATCAAGTCGATCCTGACAGGAAGTCGGCCGCATTCGTCCAATTTTTCATCTGCCGAGATGGTGACAGAGGCGAAAAGTCCCGACTCTTCGATATCCTGCTGGGTTTTTTCCAAATAATGCGGGTTGAAAGGGGTGCCGATATCCCAACGGATTTTGCGGCAGATGAGCAGAGGGTTGACGCCGCTTAGTCCTTTAATGACTGTGGGGCCGAAGACAACCGGAAGGCCTGTATCGACGTGGAGCCTTACTGATATTGTCTTATTGGCCTCGTCGGCGATCACTTCGCGGCTCTGAACTCTTGCCAAAGGATAGCCTTTCCAGGCAAGGATCTGCAGCAGGCGGGTTTCCGCCTCAAGAATTTGTTCCGGGTAAGCCGGGCGCCCCAAAGTAATTCCCAGATCTTGCGTAGAAATACAAAGAAGGGGGGAGTCGTCAAACACTTCTTCTTCTCCGCACGGCAGGATTTCAAAGTTTTGGAAAGGATACACTTGACCCGGCTCGATAAAAATCCGAATGGCATAGGGAGTTTGCTGGGTGTCGACTGTAAAACTGATATCCGGTTTGTAGTATCCAAGCGTCTGCATTGCCTTGACAAGGTTGGGAATATCGGCCTCAACCCGCCTGTTGAGGGCAGTTCTCGTTGCCGGGGGGTGCTTCTTTAAAGTCTCCAGCTGAGAGACGGATTTGAGCAGGTCAATCAACTCTTTATTTGATATTCCTTCATATTCAACAATATATGGCGATTGCACGCATTCGCTTGCCAGGCTTCGGCGCTCCCATGAGGGGCTGTCCGAGCGGTCCTTTGTCCAGGTTGTGTTTTCCTTCCGAGATTCGGCGGATGCACAGGCAAAAGAAGAAACAAAAATGAATAAAAATATATATTTGGTCATGTCTTATGTCTAGTAGTTTACCCTTGAAAAGCATTGCTTTCAATTCAATGCTTAAAAAAGTAAGCATTTGGTGATCCTCACCTCTGTACTGGACAAAAAATCATTTCACACATGACAACCTCCTCTTTCTAAGCAGTCGAATGACCACAGTATCTGTTTGATTTCATTAATATTAGACTCGATGTTCATGAGTGCCCTCCGAATCATATCCAATCCCAGTCGAAATATGCTTTTACTCTTCCGTCCATGGGCTTTTTCCTGATGGGAGTGATTTTGGACTGGATTTCACCCGTTCTATAGGCCCGGCAGAAGGCGATAGCCAAGACAAAGAGGATCTTCTCGATCTTATCAGGATCGGTAACATGAGTATCTTCCATGCGGAATCCGCGACTTTTAAGGCACCCAAAAAGCGTCTCTATTTCCCATCGCCTTTTGTAGACCGCTAATGCATCTTCAAAGTCATGATTCGAAACCACGATCATGGGCTCTTTCGAGCCTTTTTTGCCTTTCCGAAAGGATAAATACAGCTGCAGACCCCATAGCTCTACCGGGACATTGAGGACTTTTTTTCTTTTTCCGTAACGTTTCAAGAGTTGATGAATGGAAATCGATTCATGAGAGTCTAGCTCGAGAATCTTATACGAGCCCTTCACACGGATGACAAATGGAATATGGGCGTCTATCAAGAAAAGAAACCAATCTTCGCCAATAAATTCTCGATCAGCAGTAAAAGCTTCGATTTTCTCGGGTGAAAACTTTTTGAGAGTGCGCTTGAGCAGCGATATTCGATCGTGTGTGGAAGAGTTGCCTTCCAAGTCTAAAACAGACCAGAAAAAAGGGATGCTGATCCCTTTATAGGCGATTGAGAGCATCAATATGTTGATCGGCGTCTTGCCCCACTTCCAGTTCGTCCGATCAAGGATGAGTGTACATTTCTGATCCAGGGGAAACAATTTGAGGATGAAAGGGGCTATACAACTGAAGTCAAATGAGAAGTCAGTAAAGAATCTGCATATCCTGCGATAAGCAGATTCTTCCTTGCAATTTGTTTGGAATGCCGTCGCGATTTGTGCCAGGTTGATGGTCCGCACGCAAAACAGAGCTTGGACGATGTGGGTCAAGCAAGTGATTCTGGCCTTGTTCCAATTGAAAAAATTGGCTAGAATAGTTCTTAGTTCGCTGATGTGATTCATAAATGTACCTCGCTGTTTTTGAATTCCAACGAGTTACAATCTCATCAGCGACATTTTTTTATCAAATCATTTTTTGTCCAGTACAGAGGATCCTCACAACTTTCCGGCTTTGTTGCGTAATTAACCACAGAGCTCACAAGAGCGCACAGAGAGAATATGAGAGATTTGATTTAAGCTGCTATTAATTCACTTTCAGGCATTCCCAGCTTTGTCATTATATTTAGTGCTTCACATTTTGCCCTTGATTCAGCCCTTTGGGTTTCCAGAGTTCTACTTCTTAAATCATTTCCAAAGAATCGTTTAAATCTAAACATGGCTGTTTCTGCAAGTGATCGGCGATGATAACCTTTCAACTTTTTCCATAATTTTCTTGCATCATCATCACCTCCTAAACCTGAAATTTCCAGCAAACTGATATTCCGCATCTTCCAAGAAGGAGATATGTTTTCTCGAAAAACAGCATTCCTATTGGGTGGAATAATAGGAATTGAGCCGTGAACTACATTTGCAGCATAGCATCGCTTAGTATCATAAGCCCCATCTCCATATGTGCGCTTAACTGATTTCGGCATTACCTCGAGAAGTTTTGGATACACTTCACAATCTGCAACGTTATTTTCAGTAAGAATTTCGAAAATAATTTCGTGAGAGTCAGGGCAGACTGCCAGATGGAGCTTTCTCCATGTTCGTCTTTTACTGATTCCATGCTGCCTAACTTTCCATTCACCCTCTCCGTACACTTTCAAACCGGTTGAATCGATTACAATATTGGTGACTTTTTTTTTCGAAAGTTTCTTCAACTCTTGCCCCAACAACTTAGCTCTCCGACAAATTTGAGTATAAGAAGGAATCGATAAACCAACAGATAAAATCATAACAAGAGATGTCAAAAATCCTTCGAGTGCTCTCAATGGAAGATGAAAAACCGATCGAATAATGAGCGCGGTGAGAATAGCGTCATCAGAATAGAGTTTTGGACGCCCCTTTTTTCCTATTTCTTTTGGAGCCATCCACTTATTGATAGCATCTTCAGAAAACCAAACAGTTATGCTTCCCCTTTGAATAAGAGATTTGTTATAGTCGTTCCAGTTGCGAATGCGATATTTTGCCTTCATCTTGATCCTCCAATTTGTTGCAACTAAAAATTAGAGTATTAGGTATTTGTCGGCAAGCTCGCATTCGCCCTTTTTGGAGAAAAGATGACTAGTACCCACACAACTGAAGAAGCCAACCAAAAAAGAAATGACCTTTTAACAGGGGAAATCATAGGTGCTGCGATTGAAGTTCATCGAAGATTAGGTCCAGGCTTGCTTGAATCGACATACGAAACTTGTCTTTGCTACGAGTTGAACCTTGCGGGTTTGAAAGTTAACCGGCAGATACCAGTACCTATTATTTATCGTGATAAAAAGCTAGACTCAGGCTACCGGATCGATATGATAGTGGAAGATAAGGTTATTTTGGAGATAAAATCTGTGGCCAATTTCTTGCCTGTTCATGAGGCCCAACTTCTATCCTATCTTAAGCATAATGGTGGTGGCAGAGGTTTGCTCATCAATTTCAATGTAAAACTTCTAAAAAATGGGATTAGGCGTCTAATCATTTAATTCCTCTCTCATAATCTCTCAGTGAGCTCGGTGGTCTCAGTGGTGATTTATGCAACAACGCCCAACTTTCCCTGTGTTGTACGCAGGGGTAATAAAATCTTTATAAATTATTAATAATCTCAATATATAATTTATTTTAACTAACTAAAATTATAATGTATGAGTACAGTAGAAAACAATAATTATTTTTTCAAAAAGAATGAGGGTAGTTTAGTTGCTAAGCAAGAATCATTTATTGGGAGAACTGTTAAGTGGCTGAGAGGTACTGAGCAAGATAGCAGGATCCTTTCAATCTTTAAAAAGGCTGTCACATATCTTCTTTCTATGTTTTTGGTGTGTTCGGTTTTTGGTTTGCCATTGTTTATTGCCGGTAAAACCGAGTGGAAAAGACAAAAATCTTCAGATGTTGTCAAGCTGGTGAATGGGACTCAAGGCGTGTCTTATGGAAAGACTCAAAAAGATAGGGTAGCTGAGATATTTAGTCAGCTTGAAAAAGATCAACCTATGGGGATTAAATTCAATAAAAACGCCATCAAAGGAGATGTTAGAGGCGGTAATTGCACGGCGATGTCATTAGATTTTGCTTCTGAATATTTGAAAATGAAAAAAAAAAGTGAAATCAGTGAAGCAACTCCACTAAAGGTTTTAATTGAACGGATAAAAATGTTTGCGAGCCAATACAATTTGGGCCGCACAGAAATCAATATGGAGTTTAGGAATCGTCAAAAAGCTTTTAACTGCATTGAAGTCGACCGTCAACAGCAGGGGGGCGATTTTTCTCTTGCAAAAGTGCAGTCTTTAGCGAACTTTCATTTCTTGAAAATTACTGATGTATCTGAGGAATTTACATACTTAGATTGGGATCATAAGAAAACCAAAGATAAGCTAATCCAAGTTGTCAACAAACTGCAAAACGGTATTCATTTTTTGCGTGATCTTTTTCCTTCAGAAAATAAAAAACTCGAAGAGCATGGCCACTCTATGGTTTTAATTAAAGAAGAGCAGGGTGCATTTTTCTATGATCCAAACACAGGCGTCGAACTGATTAATCGGAATGTAGCTGGTCGAATTTTCGATATCTTAAGAATTAATTTTTTATATTTTAAAGTCCTTCAGTCCCGATTTTATAAGTTAGAAGCCATCTATTGAAAAAAAAGACAAGTCATGGTAGTTTCCAAGCCTTATGCTAACCGAAACACCATTTCAACGATTGTGCGAAGTGATACCGGGAGGAGTCAATTCTCCTGTCCGCAGCTGCAAGGGCCTTTTAGACGAAGCTTTTATTGTCGAGAAGGGTTTTGGCGATCAAATCGAAGACATCAATGGGAAAACATTCATCGATTACTGCTGCAGCTGGGGAGCTTTGATCCATGGCCATGCCCATCCTGTTATTTTAGACGCTGTTCGAAAGAGGATGGAGAAAGGAACCTCGTTCGGCATATCGACTTTGATCGAAGAGCGCGCAGCGCGCGAAGTGGTATCGCTTATGGAGTCGGTCGATACTGTCCGTTTTGTCTCTTCGGGAACCGAGGCGGCAATGTCTGCTGTCAGGCTGGCTCGAGGCTATACCGGGCGCGGCAAGATCGTCAAATTTATCGGCAACTATCACGGCCATGCTGACTATTTTCTTGTCAAAGCGGGATCGGGGGTGAGCTTTCTCGGCGAATCGTCCTCTGCAGGCGTTCCCGAGGAGAGCGTGTCTCAAACCATTTGCATTCCCTACAATGATATCGAGTCTGCCGATAAGGCAATTGCCGAAGATGTCGCTGCCGTGATATTAGAGCCTGTGGCGGCCAATATGGGAGTTGTTCCGGCGAATTGGGAGTTTATGGCTTTTTTAAGGAAAAAAACGCTTGAGACGGGATCGCTTTTGATTTTCGATGAAGTCGTCACCGGGTTTCGCGTGGGACTTAAAGGGGCCGGGCCCCTCTATGGAGTGCAGCCCGATTTGACATGCCTTGGAAAAGTTGTCGGCGGCGGATTCAACGCGGCGGCTTTTGGGGGCAGGAGGGAGATCATGAACACTCTGGCGCCTCTCGGCCCTGTCTATCAGGCAGGGACGCTGTCGGGAAATCCCGTGGCTATGGAAGCGGGGCTTCAGGCGTTGCGCCTTCTTCAGGCAGACGGTTTTTATGAAGAGCTGAAGAGAAAAACAGATATCATGACAAAACCTGTCCAAGACGCGATCCAAAAACACAATCTTCCCCTCTGCCTTCAGCAGGCAGGATCGATGTTTTCAATTTTCTTCGGAAAGAAAAAAGTGGAAAACTTCAGCGATGCCGAAAGCTGCGACCGCGAGCAGTTTGCCCGGTTTTTCCGGCATATGTTCAGCCGCGGCGTCTACATCCCGCCCTCCCCAATGGAAGCGTGGTTTGTCTCTTCGGCTCATACCGATGAGCATCTCGAATATACTCGCGATACCCTGCTGTCTTATTTAATTCCGTAAAAAATCCGGCTGTGGTACATAATTTGTAGATGTCTTGTATTCGTTTTATCGCAGTTTTTCTTTTGCTGTTTTCTACGCTTGTTGCTGAGAAAGAGCCGTTTATCGTCTTTGAAGGGCACTTAGACGATGCAGAGATGAAGGAAGCGGAAAAAAAGCTTCCTCAAGGAGAAAATCAGCAGGTTGTTTTTATTATCAACTCTTCCTCAGCAGAGATCCGGCAGGTTCTGGATTTCGCGAGGAAAGTCTACGAGCTGAAGCAAACCAAGGGGCTTGAGGTCATTGTCTATATCGATGAAAATGCTGTCGGCCCGGCAGCGATCCTGCCCTTTTTGTCCGATAAGCTCTACACTTCTATTTTTGTCACATGGGGAGATATCCCTCTGGGGTCGGAAGAGGCTGTGCCGACAAATATTTTAAAAAGCCGCGTAGCGAGTCTGATTTCGGAAAAAAACGCTAAAGCCGGCTTGCTGACGATTATGGCCGAGGCAATGGCGGACAAAAACATTATGCTGGTCGACGACAATGGCTGGAAGCCCTATACGCTCTCCAAACCCCCGGAAATGCCCATTATCAGTCCAAAAGGGGAAAATCTGGTTGTTACCCACCGTCAATTGAGAAATCTGAATCTGGTGACCAAGGTTTTGCCGCTTGCTGAGTTCAAAAGTTTGTACGCGCTTCCCAAGAGCTTGGAGGTGGAAGAGGTCGAGTCAGCAGCGGTGATTCCGACAAACCAAAACTTGACTGAGAGGCTTAAAGCGCATATTCACACCAGCGACAAAGAGGAAAATATTGTCGGAAGAATTTATGTCGGAGGGCACGACAGCCAGATCACCCAGGGAACCTGGCTCTTTATTAAGTCGGCCCTCGATTATTATAAAGAAGTGCGTCCCATTTTTATTATTCTTGAGCTGAACACCCCCGGCGGGCAGGTATTTGCCGCGCAAAAAATCTCGGACGCGCTCAAAGAAATGGACACGCAGCTGGGCATTCCCATTGTCTGCTTCATTAACGATTGGGCGATCTCTGCAGGGGCGATGCTCGCTTATAGCTGCCGCTTTATTACAACTGCCAAGAACGGGGCGATGGGAGCTGCCGAACCCATAACACAAACTTCTTCGGGGATGGCCGCCGCTTCGGAAAAGGTGAACTCGGCTCTTAGGGCCGACTTTGCCAACCGTGCATCCTTTTTCGGCCGCAATCCCAACATCGCCGAGTCGATGGTGGATAAAGATATTATTTTGATTTTGCGCCGCGGAAAATTCATCAAGCTCGATAGCGAAGACGAGATCCGAAAAGGGGGCCCGTCTCCAGACATTGTCATCAGCGCCAAAGGAAAGCTTTTGACATTGAATGCTAAGCAGCTTATGGAATACGGCGTTGCCGGCATGATGCTTCAGCCGGCAAAGCTGCCGCTGATTACCGAAGAGCAGCGGTCCTCCGGGCGGTGGCCGGCAGACAAAGAGCTGCTTTTTCACCAGGAGTTTTTTAAAGATATTCCCAGAGCTGTTATCGATACCTACAAGTCGAATTGGAAAATTACATTTTTTTCCTTTTTGTCGAATCCGATTGTCGCCTCGGCTTTGTTTATGGGCATGCTGATCGGATTTTATGTCGAGATCAATACTCCGGGATTCGGCATTCCGGGATCTATCGGGGCCCTTTGCCTCTTTTTGATTCTTTTGTCAAGTTTTGCTATGGAAGCGGTCAATTGGCTGGAGATTATCATCATCGGTTTTGGAGCCGCCCTTATCCTGATCGATCTTTTTCTGATCCCTTCATTCGGGATTGTCGGGATACTCGGCATCTTGCTGTTTATCGGCGGTTTTTTCGCGCTTATGCTTCCCGGTTTGGATAAATTTCACTATGAGTTCGATACGAACACGTTCAATCCAGCTGCCGAATATGCCTTGAACAGACTTGTCTGGATGTCGGGAGGATTGATCCTGGCGGCCATTGTTATTATTTTGCTTGCCCGTTTTGTGTTTCCAATGCTGGCGCCCTATAGCCGTTTTGTGTTATATGGGGGGGAGGAAACGGCGTCCGAAGGATATTTTGCGGGCGAAGATCCCAAAAAAATGCCCCCGCCCGGCTCAAAAGGAGAGGCGGCGACCGATTTGAAACCTGCCGGAAAAGTTGTGATAGACAACAAGATGCATGAGGCCATGAGCGACGGGGATTACATCACGAAAGGGACGAAGATCCAGGTGGTTCGATTGAATGGCAGCGTCATGGTGGTGAGTGCAGAATGATTGCTTATCTGCTGCTCTTTGTCGGCCTTTTGCTCGTTTTTTTGGAATTCTATCTTCCCGGAGCGGTCATGGGAGCAACCGGGGCGGTTTTGATCATTTTGAGTATTGTCATGTATTCCACCTCGGGTGTTTCTGTCTATGCTGTTCTGATATTTTTTTCCGTTTCCGTGGTTCTTTTAATTGGAGTGATACAGTTTGCCCTTTGGAGCATCCGCCGTACCGGAAAAGCGAAAACGATCTTCTTAGACAGCGATCAGGAGGGGTATAGGTCATCGCGATATGAACAGGAACTGGTAGGAAAAAAAGGGCGCTGCCACACCCATCTTAGGCCCGGGGGATATGTCTTGATTGACAAAAAAAAATACGCGGCCATCTCTGTCTCTGGTTTTCTGGATAAGCAGGATGAAATCGAGGTATTGGAGATAGAAGGGGAAACATTAAAGGTGAGGAAAGTATGAGTATAGAGTTTTATTTCCTAATTGTCATTCTCGCTATTATTGCGGTTGTTTTTTTGGCGATTTTGGGTAGATTTATCAGTCTTTGGTTTCAGGCATTTGTATCTGGTACGCCTATACCGATTTTTACGATTATCGGGATGAGTCTTAGAAAAATTCCTCCTAGAGTAATAGTTATCGCCAGAATAACCCTATACAAAGCGGGTCTAAAACAAATATCTGTCGCCGATCTGGAAACGCATTTTCTAGCAGGAGGAAATATCGAAAATGTTGTGGGCGCCATGATTGCTGCCGACAAAGCCAATATCGAACTCGAATGGCGGCAGGCGACGGCTATCGATCTGGCGGGACGGGATGTGAAGGGTGCGGTGCAAACTTCGGTTTATCCGACGAGTGATCGACTGCCCAAGCGACGGAGGATATACCATCGGTGTTGCGCGCGACGGGATTCAGATCAAAGTTCGGGCACGGGTGACGGTGAGGACCAATATCAAGCAGCTTGTCGGCGGGGCGACGGAAGAGACCATCATTGCCCGGGTTGGGGAAGGGATTGTCAGCGCGATCGGCGCGTCCGACACTCACCTGCAGGTGCTCGAGGCGCCTGAGAGGATTTCGCGCAGGGTTCTCGATAAAGGATCTTGACTCGTCGACAGCATTTACTATTCTTTCCATCGATATTGTCGAGATGAACCTCGGAGAAAATATCGGTGCCAGGCTCCGCGCGGACAAAGCCGAATCCGACAAAAGGATCGCACAGGCTGAAGCGGAAAAACGTCGGGCCATGGCTGTCGCTGCCGAGCAGGAAAACAAGGCCAAAGTCAAAGAAAAAGAGGCCTTTTTGGTCGAGGCCCAGGCCGAAGTGCCTAAAGCCATGGCCGAAGCGTTCCGCACAGGGAAGCTTGGCATTATGGATTATCAGCGCATCCAAAATATTCAGGCAGACACTGAGATGAGAAAATCGATCAGCAAACCGGAAAACGAGAAAAAGTAAGCTTATGAACTTTGTCGAGTTTATCGGATTTGTCATTGTCATACTGGCCATGTTTTTTATTCTTATTCGCAGGGCCATGGAAGAGAGAAGGCGGAGGAAATACCCCGAGCTTTTTGAAAAGGAAGAGCAGGAGAGGGAAAAGGCTCTCAAGGAGTTTCTCCGCGGGCTCAATGTCGATGTCGAAGAAGTTGAAGAGTTAAAACCCGAGCCTCCTCCTTTGCCAAAAGCAGTCAAGCTTGAGGAGCTGAAACCCAAGCTCCCAATTCGCAGTTAAGAGATGCCTATACGCTGGAGAGTGCCATTGATGCTTATGAAAAAACCGAAGGAATTGAATCCAGGGAATTTGAAATCGGGATCGGAGAGTTTGAACTTTCAGTTTACGAAGAGGACCTTGTCAGTAAAGATTTGTTTGAACAGCTCGAGCCCGGCGCCTATGAAATCATTGAAGAGAAAGGGAAAGTGGCAAGAGGCAAGCGTCTTATCAAAGACCTCAAGGACCTTAGCAGCATGGTCGTTTACCATGAGATTCTAGGCAAGCCCAAAGGTTTGCAAAACATTCATGAAATCGGCAGATAATTACCGAAATCTTTTGGCGGAAGTTCACGAAACTGGCACTTAAGGCTGGGCGCGATCCGGCCGATGTTCGGGTTGTGGCTGTATCGAAGTCCCATTCCAGAGAAGCGATAGATGAAGTATATGGAGCGGGGTGCTGCGACTTTGGGGAAAATAAAGTTCAGGAGGCTCCTGCCAAAAATGGCTGAATCTCCTCCCGACCTAAGATGGCACTTTATCGGGAATCTGCAAACGAAAAAGGTGCCGAAAGATCATCGGAAAAGTTTCACCTGATCCATTCTGTCGATTCTCCGGGTCTGGCCGCAAGATTTCCGATGACAGGGGTTAAAAAGGGGGTGAGCAGTCCGGTTCTCCTTGAGGTCAATATATCGGGAGAAAGCTCCAAACACGGACTGCCTCCGGACGGCTGGTTGCGTGAAATCGAAAGCCTCTTAGAGTTAGAGGGACTTGCGATCCGGGGGCTGATGACAATGGCTCCTTTAATAGACGATGAGAAAGTCATAAGGGGCTTGTTTTTCAGGTTTGAGAGGCTTTAGGGACCGTCTGGAAAGGGCATATTCTCTTTCTCTTCCTCATCTTTCTATGGGGATGACAAATGATTACCCAATCGCTATAGAGGAGGGAGCGACCCTGCTACGCATAGGGACTGCAATTTTCAATTGGCATTGATCTTGCTTATTGCAGCAGTAAATAGACCGGAGGTTGTCATATGGTAAAAATACTGGCTTTAGCGGCGCTTATGTTCGCCTTGACTGCGGGGCTCTTCGCTCAGCTCCCTGCAAATTCTGTGAATGTGGACAAACCATCTTTTATCAGCATCATTCTCAGGAAGCCTCAGATTTTTGATAATTTGCCCAAAGACAAAGATATCACCGTCTTCGCTCCCTCGGACGAGGCGTTTAGCAAATTAAATCCGGAAATTAGGGACAACATATTCAAACCGGAATTTTCCGATCAGCTCAAGAAATTAATGTATTACCACGTCACAGATAGGGGATTATACTCTTAATGATTTAAAAGAGGGCATGGTTCTCAAATCGGTTGAGGGCGGCGATTTGAAGATCACAAAAAAAGATGGGAAAGTGATGGTGAACAACGCGGCCATCATTCAGCCCGATGGAATTACGGACAGAGGTATGATGCATGAAATCGATAAAGTCCTGATCCCTGATAATTTTACAATGAAAGATTTGAAGAATTGATTTTTTCCTGTGATTTGTTACAATCGATGCATGGGGGATTTTATGGCTGCGAAAAAGAAAAGTCATCCCAAATTTTTAAAGAAAGACCGCGATAAAGTTTTAAAAAAAATCGGCAAAGATACGCTTATCGAAAATTTCAAGCGGATGCTTTTAATTCGAAATTTTGAGACGAGGGCCGAGGCGGCCTATCAGCAGGGGAAGGTCGGTGGTTTTTTTCACGCTTATACCGGACAGGAAGCAATCCAGACGGCTGCCTTGCAGGTATTTGGTCCAGGCAATTGGTGGATTGCAACTTACCGCTGCCATGCATTGGCTCTTCTTTTAGGAGCCGCTCCGAAAGACGTGATGGCCGAGCTCTATGGCAGAAGTACCGGCACTGCCAAGGGACGTGGCGGTTCGATGCACCTATATACCGATCGAATGCTTGGGGGATTCGGCATCGTCGGCGGGCACCTGCCGATTGCAAACGGAGCGGCTTTCGCCTTAAAATATCAGGATGTCAAAGACCAGTTCGCTCTTTGTTTTTTAGGAGACGGCGCTGTTGCTCAAGGAGCGTTTCACGAGTCGCTGAATATGGCATCGCTTTGGGATCTTCCCACTATTTTTATTATCGAAAATAATCAGTGGGGTATGGGTACTTCGGTGAATCGGGCGCTTTGCATGGACAGGCTGGCTGAAGATATCGCTCCCGGTTATAAGATGAAAGGGTATACGGTGGATGGGATGGATTTTGTCGATTGCTTTGCGGCTTTTGAGCATATCAAACAAGAAACGGAACAAACCGGCCGTCCTGTTTTGGTCGAGATGGTCACAGAGAGGTTTAAAGGGCACTCGATCTCTGATCCGGGACTCTACCGTTCTAAAGAAAAACTCAAGAAGATTATGAAAGAAGACCCCATCTTGATTTTAAGACATGATGTTGAAGAGACGACCGGTTTAGACGAGGAAGACGTCAAGGAGCTAGACAAGGAGCAAAAAGATATTGTTATCGATGCCATGAAATATGCCGATGAACAGCCCTGGCCCGATCCGGCCTTGCTTGAAGAGGATGTATTTGCGCCATGAGTGACAAACAGACAGTTGAAATCAGAGAGGCGTTGCGGCAGGCCATTGATGAGGAAATGGAAAGGGATGGCAATGTATTTGTGATCGGAGAAGAGGTCGCCGAGTACAACGGAGCTTATAAAGTCACCAAAGGGCTGCTTGATAAATGGGGTCCAAAGCGGATTATCGACACCCCTATTTCTGAAAACGGCTTTGCCGGCTTAGGGATAGGAGCCGCTATGTGCGGACTGAGGCCGATTGTGGAATTTATGAGTTTTAATTTTTCTTTTGTTGCCGCCGATCAGCTGATCTCCAACGCTCTGAAAATCCACTATATGTCCGGAGGCCGTTTCCATGTGCCGATCGTTTTTCGCGGGCCCAATGGTTCTGCGGCTCAAGTGTCTAGCCAGCACTCTCACTCAGTCGAGGCGATTTACGGAAATTTGCCGGGCCTTAAGATCATCTTTCCAAGCAATGCCTACGACGCTAAAGGGCTCTTAAAATCGGCAATCAGAGACAATAATCCCGTTTTCTTTTTGGAAGCTGAGCTCAGCTATGGGGATAAAATGGAAATTCCCGCAGAAGAGTACTTGATACCTATAGGAAAAGCTCATGTTGTCCGTCCCGGAACCGACATAACAATTGTATCGCACGGCTACATCCTAAGAAGGGCTAAAGAAGCGGTAGAGGCTTTAGCGAAAAAAGGAATCCGTGCCGAGCTGATAGATTTAAGAACCATCAAGCCGCTTGATATCGCCGCTATAGCTGAATCTGTCCGCCGCACCAATTTTTGCGTTGTTGTGGAAGAGGGACATATTTTTTCCGGTATCGCCGCCGAGATCGGGTTTCAGATCACCGAGCAGTGTTTTGATTTCCTGGACGCTCCTGTTGGCAGGGTCTGCCAGAAAGAGACCCCAATGCCTTACTCGAAAGTTCTTGAACACGAAACTCTCCCTACGGTAGAAAGAATTGTGCGGACAGTGGAAAAAACATTAGCGATATAAAAGGAAAAACTATGCCCTTTAAACTCTCTATGCCAAAATTATCCCCCACAATGGAAGAAGGGGAAATTGCCAAGTGGCATGTTTCCGAAGGCGACCGGGTGGAAGCCGGAGATCTTCTTTTCGAAGTGTCGACCGACAAGGCGACAGTCGAATACAATGCCCTGGATGAAGGGTGGCTTAAAAAGATTTTGATTCCCGACGGCGGCCCCGCCGAGGTAGGACAGCCCGTTGCCATTTTCACTGAAAGCGAAGATGAAAGTATCGAAGGATTTGAGGTAGAAGAAAAAGACAAGCCCAAAGAAGAAGTCAAAGAAGAAAAACCGGACCAGGAGAAGAAGGAACCCGCCGCAGAGGTGGCCCAGCCCTCATTTGTTCCGGCAGAGCCTCTCAAAGATTACGAATTTGAATTTCCGACGGAAACATTGGAAAAAAGATTAAAAGCCTCTCCGCTGGCCAAAAAGCTGGCCAAGGAGAAAAATCTCGACCTTTCCACAGTCAAAGGGACCGGTCCGTCTGGCAGGATCATGAAGCGGGATCTAGGCAAGGCCCAGCCTTCAGCGATCACCAGCTTTGCACATCGGGAAAAACCCCAGCTGCCTCCGGGCACTTATGAAGAAGTGCCCATGACGCAAATGAGAAAAGCGATCGGCAGGCGGCTGCAGGAAGCGAAAACTTTCATCCCCCATTATTATGTGAACCAGCAGATCGACGCCGAGAACCTCATCGACCTTCGGCAGCAGCTCAAGGAAGGGGGAATCAAGTTGACATACAATGATTTTATCGTCCGCGCCTCCGCTCTTGCTCTTCGTGAGCATATGGAGGTCAACAGCGGCTACAATTCCGAGACATCGTCCATCGTTTATTTTAAAACCATTGATATATCCGTTGCTGTTGCTATTGACGACGGGTTGATCACTCCCATTATTCGCCATGCCGACCACAAAACGCTTGGAGAAATTGCTGCGGAAGTCAAGCAGCTGACGAATCGGTCCAAAGAAGGAAAGCTGTCTCCTGAAGAGTATCAGGGGGGCTCGTTTACCGTTTCGAATATGGGCATGTATGGGATCACGAATTTTCAGGCGATCATCAATCCGCCCCAGTCGTGTATTCTGGCCATTGGCGGCATCCTCGACCAGCCTGTCGTGAAAGACGGACAAGTAGTTGCCGGCAAGGTGATGAATGCGACGATTTCCGCCGACCACCGCATAGTCGACGGGGCGCTTGCTTCGCAATTTCTCCGTACTCTGAAAAAAATTCTCGAAAATCCCATGATACTGATTCTGTGATGCTCTTTTTCTTGTTATTTCTTTCTTTTGCGCCCTTAGACGCTTTGACACTCGATGAAAAAATCGGTCAGCTTTTCATTGCCCCTGTCTATCCAAAAGATGAAAATGCTCTGGTTGAAAGGCAGCCTGTTCCTAATCGCGCCTACATCGAGACCCTTATCACAAAATACCATATCGGCGGCATCCTCCTGAAGTATTACTGGGATTTTGAGGAAGAACAAAATACGATCCAATATTATCAGGAGCTTTCGGACATCCCTCTTTTTGTCTGCCAGGATGTCGAGTGGGGATTGGCGCAGCGTGTCAGAGACATTGATCCGGTCGCAAAAGACGATGGTTTTGCTATCGGCAGGCAGTGCCGATCGATAGGAGTGAATTTCGCGCTTGCGCCCGTTGCCGATGTGAACACCAACCCGGATAATCCTGTCATTGGCAAGAGGTCTTTTGGCAGCGATTCCGATGAAGTCGCCCGCATCGTTGTCAGGGTGGCCTCTGAGATTCAAAGCCAGGGGGTGATCGCCACGGTAAAGCATTTTCCCGGCCATGGAGACACCGAAGACGATTCGCACTATACTCTTCCCATTCTCCTACACGATAGAGAGCGTTTGGATCGCATCGAACTCAAGCCCTTCAAAGCAGCCATCGATAGTGGAGTCAAAGCTGTCATGCTGGGGCACCTTTCTGCTTTAGCGCTCGACGCCAAGCCCGCTTCTCTTTCACCTAAAGTGATCGGGGAGCTTCTGCGAAGCGAGTTTGGATTCGATGGATTGGTGATCACCGACGACCTTCTGATGGGCGCTGTCAGGTCCGATGACATTGCTTTAGACGTTTTTATGGCCGGAAACGACCTCATACTTTCTGCGCCCGACATTCCCAAGGCGTTTAAACAAATCAAACAAGCCGTTTTATCCGGAGCTATTTCGGAAGAAGAGCTTGACAAGAGAGTCGAACGTATTCTGCGGGCTAAAAATAATTTTTAAAAATCATTTCTTATTGATCTAATTGCTTTATTTTATAGTAATCTTTTTACTATCATTAAATGAGGTATTAAATGAAAGACCCAGGGCTTTTTGATTAAAATTCCTTGATAGTGGCCTTGCCCTATTGTACATAACATATAAATTGCCAGTATATTATGCTTTTTTCATTCGGCAGATTTATATTTTTGGAGCAGCTTTTCCATCTCGCTTTTAGAGACTTCAAAGGTTTGCAGGAAGCGGTAAATTTCGGGATAGTCTTCTTTAAATCCCTTTCTGACAATTGCGTATACTTTTTCTTCTTTTCCGAATACGCCTTTCGGGTCTTTTAAAAATTTGAGGTCGAATTGCAAGAACATTTCGTGAGGCTCCCAGGCGGATATCACGATCCAGTTTTTTTTCCGGTAATCTTGTTTCAGCATATTGAGCATCACAGCTTCGCTTGTTCCGATGAGTTTGAAATTTTTCAGATGATAGGCTTTCATGGCTTTTTCAATTTGCACCATAATTCCGGCTCCCGGTTCGATGCCCATGATTTGGTGGTGGAATTTTTCGGCGTATTGATCTAGCTGGTCGATAGAATCTATGGCGGCATATGTAGGAACTGCAAGGCCGATGCGCGTTCCGGTATAGATGGGATGGACAATGTCTACCCGCCCTTTTGTGTTTTCATAATAGTATTTATGAGTTGTCGGAAGCCAGGCGCTCAGAGAAATATCTGCGGTTGCTGTCGCAATTGACGCCCAGGTTCCTGCCGAGTTTGTCAGGACGAGGTCCACTTTCGTGTCGAACTTTTCCTCGATCTTTTTCTTGACTAGATTGGCCAAGACGATATCCAGGGGCCAGTCGCCGTAAACAAGCTCAATGGATTTTTCGGGGTTGAAAAAGTGGCATGAGGTCAGGCTGAGGAGCAGAAGTAGTTTTGCCAAGAGTTTCATGACGCGGCCTTTTTGGTGATGAGGCTGTGGGTCCAGGAGTCGAGGATGAGGGCGCAGACGACAACGCCGATTCCCGCTTCGAAGCCGAGCGCCATATTAAGACGCTGTATCGCCTTCCACACTTCCGCGCCGAGGCCGCCGGCGCCGATCATAGCGGCGATGACAACCATTGAAAGCGAAAGCATAATGGCCTGTTGTATGCCGGCCATAATTGTCGGCCTAGCAAGCGGTAGCTGTACTTTGAGGAGCTTTTGCATTTTTGTCGATCCGAATGAGTCGGCAGCTTCAATCAAATCTTTGGGGATTTCCCTAAGTCCCAGTCCCGTCAGGCGGATGATCGGGGGGAGGGCAAAAATCAGAGTGGAAAAAATAGCGGAGACGGACCCGAGGCCAAAAAAAGCGATAGCCGGGATCAGGTAGACAAAAGCGGGCATTGTCTGCATGAAGTCAAGTATCGGGGCCATAATGCGGAAACACGAGTTCGAGAGGCCCGTCCAAACGCCGAGAGGGAGTCCAATAACAACGGCCATCAGGGTGGCGATGAGAACGAGGACAAAGGTCTCGAGTGTTGGGATCCAGAGCTGTTGATTCCACAAGAACAATAAGCCGAACAGGGTTACGAGGGCGCTTTTTTTTCCCGCAAATCTCCAGATAATGATGGTTAAAATGGCAATGAGTATAAAGGGATTGAACCAGGCGAGAAAATCTACGATATCGGCAATTGTAGCTTTCATAATTCGGGAAATTGTCCGCGTGACGAGTGAGAAATGGTCGATAAGGAAATTAATGAACGTTTCGAAAAAATTTCCTACAGGAATTTTTGGAATAGGCATAAGTTCGCTTTACTCTCCTTCTACATTTGCCAGGGCTGCAAGCAGATGGCTTTTTGTGATCACTCCCTTCAATTGATTTTTTTCGTCGACAACAGCCACTGCAGCTGGAGATGCGAGGCTTTTTTCGATGATATCCTGAAGAGGAGCGTCTTCAGTTACCGCGATAAAGTCCTTCTGAAGAATTTTGTGAAGAGCAGCTTCTTTATTTCTGACAGCTTGGGCGACGTCTTCAGCTGTCACAAAACCGGCCAGTTTATAGTCGTTGTCCAAAACAAAAATACTCGATATGTCTGCAAAATCCATTTTCCTGAGCGCCACGAGGGGTCCTTGATCCACATAGGCCACAGAACTGGGGCGCCGCATGGCCGAGCCTGCAGATAATACTTTGGAGACATCGTAGTGCTCAACAAAGCGTTCTACATATCTTGTCGAGGGGTTCATCAAAATTTCTTCGGCAGCACCGTCCTGGATCATCTTTCCGTCCTGAATCAGCACAATCCTATCTCCTAAATTAATGGCCTCGTCCAAATCGTGAGTGATGAAGACTATGGTTTTCCTCATCCGTTTTTGGAGGGCAATGAGCTCGTCTTGCATTTCCCTTCTGTTCAGCGGGTCGAGGGCGCTGAAGGCCTCATCCATTAGGAGGATTTCAGGATCCTTTGCCAGGGCTCTTGCAAGGCCGACCCTCTGCTGCATGCCTCCGCTTAGTTCTTCGGGATAGGCGTCCTCCCTTCCCGACAAGCCGACGAGTTCCAGCGCCTGAAGCGCTTTTTCCTTTCTTGCTTTCAATTCAATTCCTTTGATTTCAAGGCCAAAGGCGGCATTGTCAATAATCGTTTTGTTGGGAAATAGAGCAAATTGTTGAAAAACCATCCCGAATTTATTGCGTCTGAGTTTCCGGATTTCCGATTCATTCAAAGGAATAATGTCTTCTCCTTCAATCAGGATTTTACCGGAAGTTGGCCGGATGAGACGGTTTATGCAGCGAATAAGAGTGGATTTGCCGCTGCCTGAAAGACCCATAACCACTAGGATTTCCCCTTTATTGATATTAAAGGAGATGTCTCGCAGCGCCACAATTTGATTGGTTCGGTTTTTGATGTCGCTATTGGAAATGTTTTGTTCGATTAGGGGAAGTGCCTGGTCGGGATGATTTCCGAAAACTTTAGTTAGATTTCTTATTTCAATTAACCCGCTTTTCTCACAGTCTCTTGGCCTATTTTGCATAAAACTCTCGTCGGTCTAGTGCTCTGTCGCCCTAAATCTTTAAGTTGACAGAGCACTAGTTTTAAAACTATGTCACTCCTCCAAGTTTTTGCAAACTCAGACCAACATGTTGCTTAAGCTTGCCTCGAGATCCTGTGAGAAAAGCGGGTTAGAGAAGTCATGTTTCAAGTTCCTCGAGGCGTTTTTCAAGTTCTTTGATCCGGCTTAAGGTTTTCTCGATGCTCCTTAGGTGGACATCCATGCGGTTTTGGTCTGCCAGCCGCTGAGCCGGAATACCGCCATAAGCCCCTGGTTTTTCAAGGGATTTGGTCACACCGGAAAAGGCTCTGATCATCACGCCCGAGGCAATTTCAAGATGGCCGTCAATCGCGACTTTCCCGCCCATCATGACGTAGTCGCCGACTTTTGTCGATCCGCCGATGGCCGATTGCCCCACGATGATGCAATGTTTGCCGATGTGAACATTATGGCCGATCTCGATCAGGCTGTCGATCTTCGTTCCTTCGCCGATTATGGTTTCATGAAAACGGGCTCTTGCGATCGTTGTATTGGCTCCGATCTCGACATCATCGTGGATTTCAACAATGCCGAAGTGATGGAGCTTCTGATGGTGCCGGTGTTTGTCTTGAGTATATCCGTATCCGCAAAGGCCTATGACGGCTCCGGGCTGAATAATGACCCGGCTGCCGATCCGGCATCGCTCTTTAATGACGACATTAGGATGGATGAGGCAGTCTTTGCCAACGGTTGCTTCCAGTCCGATAAAACAGCCGGCGCCGATGGTGCTGCCGGAGTCGACAGCGGCATTTTTATCGATGACGGTATTCGGTCCGATCGAAACGTTTTCCCCAATTTTGGCCGAGGGGTGGATAGCGGCGCTCGGATGGATTCCTTTGAACCCTGTCGTTTCTTTTTTGTGGGAGTAGATCAGTTCAACGACTTTTTGAAAGGCTGCAGTCGGATCATCGGATAATAAGTAGTTGCGGGCCGACTTTCTAGGGACGTCGGGGCGGATAAAAATGACTCCGGCTTTTGAGTTTGCCGCTTTTTTTTCATAGCGTGCATTGCCGAGAAAAGAGGCATCGTTTTGGCTGGCGCTGCCCAGGTCGGCGACCCCGTCAATAGAATGACAGGGATCACCGATAAGCGTTGCATTTGTCAGATCAGCCAGCTCTTTGAGCTCGAATCTTTGCTTTTTCATTTAGAAAGATCCAAGTTCATGGGTTGATCGGAACCGGCGGCATTTTTGAGTTCTTCCGCTGCGATTCGGTCCATTTCCGCAATCACATCGGGCGTCACATCGAGCCTTGGGGAGTTATAAAAGCTGTTGTCGTCATTCAGTATGAGATCAAGGCTTTTATCGCTGGCCACTTTTTTTGAGGCTTTCGAGACAACTTCTGCAATTCTTTGCAGGATTTTGAAATTTGCCTGCTGCAGGGCCTGATAATACTGCTGCTGTCCCTGAGCGAGCTCGGTGCCCAGCTGCTGGTATTGTTCCTGCATTTTTTGCAGAGCTTCAGGCTTTTGGCTGTCGCGAAAATCGTCGTCTTTGAGATTTTTGGTGATTTTTTGAAACTCTTCTTCTTTTTCCGAAAGAATCGTTTCAATTTGTTTTTTCATGTTCTCATACATTTCCTGTTCCTGCTTGCCAAGCTTGGACTTTTCTATGGCTTCCTTGAAATTGACAAGGCCGATTTTTATGTTGCCGTTGTCTGCAAGCAGGGCTTGCGAGCTTCCGAGCAGCGCGATCATCAAAAAACCGGCGCATAGGGCTCGAATTTGTTTGGGCATTTGTTTTCTAAAATAACTCATGTGTTAACTCCTTTGCTAAAAGTTTCCTCCCAATGAGAAGAAGAATCGTTTTGGGGGTGCATGGTCGGGATTGTTTATCGGCCACCCCATTCCCAATGTGAGAGGGGGGCTTCCCGGCATGATGAAGGCTCTGACTCCAAATCCTGCGGAAGTGGAGTAGCGCCCGAATCTGAGTGTGGTGTCTGATAAATGACCCATGTCAAAAAAGACGAAAGGATGGACCTTGCCCCAATATCGATAGACATATTCGACGGAAAGCAGATTCATCGAGATGCCTCCGGTCGGATCGTCGCTTGACTCGTCTCCGTCCTTTTTTTTAAATCTGTTTCCTAATGAGAAGTCCTTATAACCCCTGACACTGCAAATACCCCCGAGGAACAGTCTCTCGTCAATGGGAATGGTTTCAAACTCGGTATCGATGCCCGGGATAATGAATTCGACGTCGGCGCGAACTTTAAAAACCCCGTACCGTCCCGAGGGAACATAGATATTGTTCAGATAGCCGATCTTTAAAAAACTCGAGTCTCCTCCGACGCCGGCGTATTCCGACTCGAAACGGGAGCGGATCCCTCGCGAGGGGAGTAAGGGGTGGTCGGTCGTGTCATAACTATATGTGATACCGGCCGCCGATACAAAGCCCGGCTGATCGGCTTGTTCCTTCAATGCGTCCGAAGCTGTTTTAGGATCATCCAGTTTGACATTTGAATTTCTCATTCTATAGTGCATCCCGAAAGTCATATAAGCATTCAGGGGATATCTGCCATAAAAGCGAAGGCCCCATGCATCCAGCGAGTATTGGTCGGAGACATAGCGAATCCACGACCTGTCGAAGTCGACGCCGAAGATCCAGGGAGTGTCGAGAATATAGGGTTTGGCCCATGAAGCCTGATATTTTAAGCTTTTTTCACCGATGGTTGTGGTGAAGTAAGCGTATTCGCCGCCGCCCCTTAAATTTTTCAAGCCATTGGAAAGCAGGTAGCCAAGTCCTCTGATATTGAAGTTTTTCTCGCAAATGCTGAGCCCTCCGAAGAGGTCTTCAAAGCTGCTCAAACCCAAAAACGCCGAGAAATTACCTGTCGAGGTCTCAACGACTTCTATGTGCACGTCGCGGTAATTCTCTCCCATGCAAGACCTTTCATCTGCTCTTACGGCATAAACATTGACGGAGCTGAAATACCCCATGTTGAGAAGCCGGGTTTCTGTGGCTTTCAGTTTTTCTATGTTGAACAATTCGCCGGGGACGAGCAGGCACTCGTGCAAAAGAACAGTGTTGCAAGTGGTGATGTTGCCAAGTACCCGGATGAGTCCGACGCGATACTGCTCGCCTTCTTCAATATAAAAATCGATGTCGTAAACTGGCTCTTCCAGATCGAGCGTCGGCTCGAATTCTACATAGGCGTCGATGTATCCGCGGCAGCCGTAATAATCGCGAAGGCGGTTGATCGCGTTTTGCAGCCGTTCCGGAGAGAACCACTCCCCTTCGCAAATGCCGATAAGTCTATAAACCTCTTCGTCTGCGAGGAGTTCGTTACCCTCGATGTTGATTTCGCCAAAACTGTAGCGCTCCCTCTTATCGGCTGTGATGAGGATATTGATGTGGTTGCTTTTTTTCGATTTGACAGGTTCGATCTTGACTGTCGCGTCGGCATAGCCTTGGTTTTGCAGGTAGTTGATGATGATGAACTGGTCTTGTACCATCGCCTCTTCGCAGTAGGTGCCGATGTCGGAAAAGTAGCTGTAAAAAAAGTTCCAGCTCTGAGAAACAAGCATGGCTTCGAGGTCGGCCTGCTCCTCGGGTGTGAAATTGATAAACTTGACATGGTGGATTCTCCCCGAACGCCCTTCGCAGACATCGATGGTGATATCCACTTCATTTGTCGTGCAGTCCAGTTCGATTATATAGTCGATATCGGCTTCGAAAAACCCCTTTTTTACATAAAATTTGCGCACTTCAAAAACGGCTTTATTGAAATCGCTTCGGTCAAAAACGCTGCCGATTTCGCTGCCGAGCTCTTTCTGCAGCCGGGCTGTGGAGATCGTTCGGTTGCCGCACCACCTTATCGATCGGATATAGGGCTTAAGTGACACATTAAGAGTAATATATATTCTCCCTTCGGCAATTTGTACGGAGGGGTCGACGTCGTCGTAATCCTGGGAGAGCCCTTTGAGATCTTCATCGAAATCGATTTGTGAAAAGGATCTGCTTTGTTTGGTTTTCATTCGCGACAATATCGTATCGGGATTGATGACGGCTCCCGGAGGGGCGTTGACAATGTTGACGTCGATTCTTTCGACGACAAAAGTCTCATAAACATCGACTTGTGAAAATAGCGGGGACAATGAGAAGAGCGCGGCTAAAATGCATAGGGGAATCAGGCATCGAGACATGACAGGCGTCCTTGATGAATTTAAAATAATATTAAAGAAACCAATCATACGAGATGACGATTTATTATTGCAAGGGGCCTGGACAATTTATCAAAACTATTGCCAAACCGCTGAACAGAAAAAATGATGCGATGACGATGATTTTCACAACCTTGGGACACTTTTTTTGTGCTCTGTCGAGAACAGCGGCATCGGTAATCGGCCTTCGGCACCAGGGGCAAAGAGGAGGGACGAGCGGCGTTTTTTGAATCCATTCGATCATGCAGTAATCATGGACTTTGATTCCGGCATTGCATGGAATTACATAAAGATTGTTTTTGGCGATGGGTTCTAAGCATATTCCACACTCAACAACTGCGAGATTCATGTTCAGAAGTTCCTTCTGCCGGCCAGGGCTCTGGCCAGTGTTCCGCCATCGACATAATCGAGGGAGCTGCCCATGGGCAGTCCGAGGGCCAAGCGGGAAATTTGAACATCGAGATCCTCCAGCTCCTGTTTTAAGTAAAGGGAAGTGGCATCGCCCTCCAAGGTGGCGTCGATGGCAATGACAATTTCTTCGACTTTATGATCGACAACTCTTTGCTTAAGTTTTTGTATGTTAATTCGATCGGGATTTCTCCCTTCCAGTGGAGAAAGGAGGCTGCCGAGGACGTGGTAGAGTCCTTTGTATTCATGCGTCTCTTCGATGGCATACACATCTTTGTAGTGGGCGACGACGCAAAGCGTCTTGGAGCTGCGTACCTCAGCATCGCAAAAAGGGCAGACGTTTTCCTGGGTCAGAGAGCCGCACTCGCTGCAGTTTTGCAGCAACTCTTTTGTTGAAGAGAGCGCTTTTGCAAAGCAGGCCAGTTCATCAGGCTGCCAGTCGACAATTTGGAAGGCGTATCTCTCGGCGCTTTTATTGCCGACCCCCGGCAGTTTTTTTAGAAATTCCATAAGCTTCAGTAAATGCGGCGGAAAGCGATTCATTTTACACCTCTCATATAAGTTATTGTCTCCAAAGGGGTTTTTTAAGTAAATCAAATCAAAAGATCTGGCTATATTCAAGCTTTTTTTATATTGCCTGATGTGTTAAACTCATATTTAATTTATTTAGATTCATATGAATAGTGAAAAAAAGACAGCTCGTATCACCGGCTTGGGGTCGTATCTGCCAAAAAAAATTTTGAGCAATTCCGATCTGGAAAAGATGGTTGACACTTCCGATGAATGGATTACCGCCCGCACGGGTATCAAAGAGCGGCGGATTGCCGAGGAAACGGAGAGCACATCGGATATGGGGCTTTTGGCAGCCCGGGAGGCAGTGAAAAACGCCGGTCTTCAGGCTTCTGAAATCGATATGATATTGGTTGCGACCATGACTCCCGATTATTTCTGCCCCTCGACCGCCGCGATTATACAGGCCGGATTAGGAGTGCCGGATGCTGCTGCTTTCGATATTTTTGCCGCCTGTACCGGTTATATATACGGCCTGTCGCTGGCTAAGGTCTATGTGGAGTCGGGGCTCTATCAAAATATTTTGCTTGTTGCCGCCGAAAAAATGTCGGCTTTTACCGATTTTTCCGACCGGGCGAGCTGCGTGCTTTTTGGCGATGGGGCCGCCGCCGCGATTGTCTCTTCGCAAAAGCCCGGATTGCAAATCAATCAGGTAGAACTGGGGGCCGACGGTTCTCTTTCGGACCTCATCATTGTTCCCGGAGGCGGCGCGAGAAATCCGGCGACGATTGACACTGTGAGGGATCGGCAGCATTTCATCAGGCTCAAGGGAAAGGAAGTTTTTAAGCATGCTGTCAGAAGAATGGCCGGCTCGGCTATGGACTGCCTGGCAAAGTCAGGGCTTAAGGATTCAGATATCTCCTGGTTCGTTCCACACCAGGCCAACGGCAGAATTATCGACGCTTTGGCAAAACATTTGAAAATTTCGGAAGAAAAAGTCTTCAGATGTATTGAAAAATATGGCAACACGTCTGCGTCAAGCGTGGGTATTGCCCTCGGTGATTTATTGAAAGAAAACGAGCTTTTGACCGGCAGCAACCTATTGCTGGTTGCTTTCGGCGGCGGACTGACATGGGGGTCTGCGCTCTTGACAAAGGTAGGCGATGAATAAAACGTTAGGCTGCATTTTTCCCGGACAGGGGGCGCAGTTTGTCGGCATGGGCAAGGATTTCGCCGCGTCTTACCCTGTGGCCAGGCAAACGTTTGAAGAGGCCGACGATCTTTTGCAAAGGCAGCTCTCCAAGGTGATATTAAACGGTCCCGATGACGTTTTGACGCGAACGAATTATAGCCAGCTGGCCATTTATATCACGAGCATCGCGATTTGGCGCACTCTTCAGAGCCTCTATCCGCATCTTAGTCCCGCGGCCGCTGCGGGTTTGAGCCTTGGTGAATACACGGCATTTGCGGCTGCCGGCAAACTATCATTTAAGGATGGATTGCATTTAGTTGAGCATCGCGGAGATTTTATGAGCGAGGCTTGCGACGAGAATGAAGGGACCATGGCTGTTGTCATCGGACTTGATTCCGATGAGGTTGAATCCATGGTGCGCGATTTGTCGATGCCCCGCGATCTTTGGGCGGCTAATTTCAATTGTCCCGGGCAAGTTGTCGTATCGGGTACGATAAAAGGGGTGAAAGCGGCGGCCGGTGAAGCAGAAAGGCGCGGAGCAAGGCGTGTTTTGCCGCTTCAGGTCCACGGGGCTTTTCATAGCGGGTTGATGGCATCTGCGAAAGAAAAATTGAAGCCTTATATCAACTCGGCTGCCATTCAAGAAAACGCAATCAAAATCGCGATGAATGTACCGGGAGATTTTGTTGAATCAATCGATCAAATGAGGCAGAATCTAATCGACCAGGTCACCTGTCCTGTCCGCTGGGAGAAGGAAATAAAAGCAATGAATCGCTCAGGCATTGCCTTATTTATAGAGATCGGGCCGGGCCAGACGCTTGCCGGAATGAACAAACGGATCGGCATTTCGGGTCAAACCATAAGCATCGGCAAAGTTGATGATCTTCGTAAACTGGAAAAGGAGGCCAAAATTTAAGTGGAAGAACTGTTGAAAGATAAGATTGCAATTGTGACTGGCGGATCGGCGGGAATCGGCAAGGCCATCGCCCTAAAATTTGCTTCTCATGGCGCTAAAGTATCGATCATTGGAATGAACCCTGAAAAAGGGGAGAAGGCCGCAAAGGAAATCGCGCAAGCCGTTTTTTACCGAGCGGATGTGGCTGATGGAGGACAGGTCAATGATGTTGTTAAACAAATTCTTGATAAAGAGGGTCGAGTTGACATTTTGGTAAACAATGCCGGCATCACGCGCGATAAGCTTCTTTTAAAGATGCAGCCTGAAGACTGGGACCGGGTACTGGATGTAAATGTCAAATCCTGTTATCATTTTTGCCGGGCAGTCACGCGGTCGATGATGCGCGTCCGCAACGGTAAAATCATTAATATGAGTTCTATCATTGGCTTGACAGGGAATTTGGGCCAGGTCAATTATTCCGCATCCAAGGCGGCTGTAATCGGGTTTACAAAGGCTCTCGCGAAAGAGTTGGCACCCAGGAACATTCATGTGAATTGCATTGCGCCCGGCTTTATTCAAACATCCATGACCGATCAGCTCTCTGAAGAGCAAAAGAAAGTAATTTTTTCGGATATTCCGATGAAACGTTTTGGCGACCCGGAAGATGTGGCTAATGTAGCCCTTTTTTTGGCCAGCAACTTGTCTAATTATGTTACAGCCCAGGTTGTGACTGTAGACGGTGGTTATATTTAAACAGGAGCAAGGAAATTATGTCTTTAGAAAAAGAAGTCATTGAAATCGTTGTTGAGCAGCTGGGAGTTGATGAAAGTCAGGTCACTCCCGATGTGTCTTTTGTTGAGGACCTCAACGCCGATTCATTAGATTTGACGGAATTGATTATGACGTTTGAAGAGCGTTTTGGGACCGAGATTCCGGACGAGGATGCGGAAAAAATCCGCACCGTCGGCGATGCGATCAAGTATATCGAAGGCCGTCAAAAGCAAACCTCATAATAGACACTGAGTATTCGGCAATTTTCATCCGAATTGCCGAATGCTTGTTTTTTTCCTGCAAAAACAGAGCCATATCAATTCTTAAATAAGTAATTATTACTGTAATCTAATACTGTATATTTTAAATTTTCGTTTAAAATTTATAGGTAAGCGTTTGCCCGCGCTGCGTTCTTCGGGGACGTAGATCACCGAATGCTTACCTATAGGGAAAAGTAAAAAATTGAACAGACCTGACATCAAGAAGAATTTTCAATCTTAGCGTCTGTTATGTTTGTAAATTTTTGGTTGGCAAATTATTAATTTTCGATTATGATTTTAATGTTGATTATGTAAAACAATGGAAATTTTTAATTTACATGAGTAGAGATTTTTTTCAAGTTGAGAAGCCTGCCCAAAAGAAAAAAGTCGACCTCCATGATTATGATTACCTTTCCGATATTCAGATCCGTTCATTAATGGCAAAACTCAATCGATTTGAGATTGAAGTTCTTCAAGAAATTATTGACAGTTCGCTTAACTTTTCCATCAATCAGCTTGCCGAAATTCTTGAAACAGCTCCAAATGAATTGATTCCGGTTCTGGATAAATTTTCCGATTTGCAGTTGTTGCAGCAGCGCGAGGATAAAGTGGCTGTCAACAAAGAAAAGAGGCGTCATTTTGAACTTGAGCTTGCAAAATTCGACGAAGACTTTCATCCCGATATTTCTTATGTTTTTTCACTTTTAAAAAACAAAGTGCCTATTCATGTTCTTCCCAATTGGTATTCTATCTCAAAGACCGCAAGCGATATGTTTCTTTCCATTGTGGAGAAGTATTTCGCCACTCCGGAACTTTATAAAAAGTATTTATCCACACTTTCTTTTGATCGTCCGGAAATGGATTTCATTATTTCTGAAATTTTTAAGGCCCCCAATTGCCGAATCAAAAGCGACGATGTGATGGCAAAGTATCAATTGTCTCATGGGCAGTTTCAGGAAATGGTTCTTTTTCTCGAGTATACGTTTGTCGGCTACCTTTGCTATGAATTCACTGAAGATCGCTGGGTCGGATACATATGCCCTTTCTTGGAGTGGCGCGAGTTTTATGAAAGGCAGCAAACAAATTTTCCTCAAAAATTAGAGAACGCATCTGTTAAAACGCGCTCCCATGAATTTCCCTTTCTTCGCGATATGACGGCTTTGCTCAGGGCTGCATTAAAGTCTCCTATTGTCCTTGAGGGCATCTCTTTTGAAACCTTGTCCGGATGTCTGCCCGGTTTTTCAGATGAACAAAATGATTTACACGATTACTTCCACGAAGTTATGGAGAAGTGTCTAGCCCTTAATCTCGGTGTTTTGAATGAGGAGCGTTTTGCCGCAGCCGATGCGGCGTCTTCATGGATTGGCCTGGTTCCCCAGGATCAGGCTGTTATGCTTTACCGACACCCCGAAAACCAAATGGAAAAAGCTTCAAAAAACCGACAGCTTTATTCTCCGACCCACATTCGAGCGGCTGAAAAAACTTTAAGAGATGTTATGGAATTGGGCTGGGTGTTGTTTGACGAGTTTATTCAAAGCGCAACGCACCCCATAACCCAGTCCTGCGGCGTCGCTTTGACGCGGAAGGGCTGCAAATGGCACTACAGTTTTCCCGAGTATGCCGCTGATGAAATTCAACTGATCTACGATACGATTTTTGAGCGGCTGTTTCAGTGCGGCATGGTCGACATTGGAACCTGCCGGGAAAAGCCATGCTTTAAAGTGACCCCGTTCGGTCAATCTATTTTATTATAGAACCACTTGCAAAATTCCGGCAGACCGCTTTTCGGCTCTTTCATCTTAGTTCGGCAATTCCCTATGTAAACAATTATTTAAATAACAAGATGTCTTTGAATTAATTAAATTAACACAATATTAATAATTCAAAGTTACGATGATAATTACCTTATTAAACTAATTGGGAGGTTTTATGTCGGGGGAAGGTATTTCTTTTGAAGAGTTAGTCAACATTATTAATGAAGGGATCGCCGCAGTAAAAGTAAAAATTGGTTCTCTCAAGCAAAAGGGAGATCAGATTAGTATTGGCGAGATGTTCGAGATGCAAATGCTGATGAACCAGCTCTCACAGTTATCGGAGGCGTGTACACAAATCGTAAGCGCTTCGAATCAGGCAATCATCTCCATGGCAAGAAACGTTAAAGGATAATTCTAATAACAAGGCTCTCTACTCTTGAGAGCCTTTTTCTCTTGACCCCTCCTGCCTATCCCTTGTATGCTTGATCTTCAGAATACAAGGAGGTCATACTATGGCAGCTAGTGAAGGAATACAATGCGAAGAGCTTGTCGCAATCATCAATGAAGAAATGTGTAAAGTCAAAGATCAAGTGAGAGCCCTCAAAGCTCAGGGCGATCAAGTCAGCATCGGCGATATGTTTGAATTGCAGATGCGTATGAATCATCTTTCCCAGATTTCGGAGGCAGGCACCCAGTTTGTTTCGGCAACGCATCAGGCTTTGATCAGTATGGCTCGCAATCTTAAATGACAGGTGCTATAATTATAATATGGTGAAGAAGAAACAGATTAAAATCGCACCTTCGATTTTAGCCGGAGATTTTGGGAAGCTGGCCGATGAGGCCAAAAGAATCGAAGATTCCGGAGCCGATGCGATTCATTTCGATGTCATGGACGGGCACTTCGTCCAGAATCTGACGCTGGGGCCGAAGGCCTTGGCTGCAATCAACCGGTCGACGGACATGTTTCTCGATGTTCATTTAATGATCTACAGCCCTTTTGACTATGTCGAGAGGTTTGCCGAGGCGGGAGCCAATAATATCACGTTCCACTTCGAGGCAACTGAAGATGTAGAAGATACGATTAACTTCATCAAGAAATGCAATATCAAGGCGGGGTTGGCTTTTTGTCCGGAAACATCGGAGTCAATGGTCCCGCAGTTTCTCCATCTTTGTGATATGGTGCTCTTAATGACTGTCCATCCGGGATTCGGCGGGCAGGAGTTCATTACCGATGTTTTGGATAAAATACGTTTAACAAAAAATATATGCGATAAGCAGAATCTCGATGTGGACATACAAGTAGACGGCGGAATCAATCCCAAGACAGCAAAACTGTGCCGGGACGCAGGAGCCGACATCATAGTGGCGGGAACTTATTGTTTCTCTGCGCCCGAAGGAATGAGCGCCGCTGTAAAATTGCTTAGAGGTGAAAATGGCAATCAGTAATCATTTGCAACCGGGAATGATCGTTTCGATCAAAAACAAACTTTACCGGGTGGAGTCAAGTATGAAAGTGACAGTCCCGAAAGGGGCTCCTTTTATAAAAACGAAACTCAAAGATCTCGATTCCAATAAAATCATTGAAAAAAACTTTAAGCTCGATCAAACCATTAAAGAGGTGAACCTGTCCCAAAGGCAGCTTGAATACCTTTATCTTGAAGGAAAAGATTATCTATTTCTCGATATTGAAAACCTTGAGCAGGTTCTAGTTCCCCATCAGGTGATTGAGGGCAAGTCGAATTATCTGAAGGAGGGCGTCGAAGTATCTGCCGCGTTTTACGGCAGTACCATATTTACGGTTGATCTTCCTCAGTTTCTCGAGATTATGGTGTCGAAGACCGAAGATGAAAAAGGCGCAGCCAGCGGTGCTCAAGGAACAAAAGTCGCACTGCTGGAAACAGGAGCGAAAGTCGAGGTTCCGTCATTTATTGAAGCCGGCGATATCATTAAAATCGATACCCGTACCGATGAATATATTCAACGTGTATAAGGAGGTAAGCATTCGGCGATCTACGTCTTTAGATAACTCGGGGGCTTCCGGCCTGTTGCGTTCTTTGAGGACGTAGATCACCGAAAACTTACATAAGGAGTTTCAGTGGATTTAAAACAAATTAAAGATCTGATGAATCTGATGGGCAAGACAGGAACAAAAAGACTGTCCATCAAACAGGGTGAATTTGAAATCGAATTGGAACGGGAAGGGAAAGTCAAACCGACTTTCGAAGTTGAGTATATGGGCGACAATCCGATGAAATCGGAGCTTGAAATGCACCGTGCTCATGCGTCTCCTTCAAAAGGGCATGCCGAAGAGCCGGAGCCTGAAGAGGATTTTGCCGCCGCCTTCGCCACATCTCCTATGGTCGGTACGTTTTACCGCTCTCCTTCTCCAGACGATGCTCCTTTTGTCGAAGTCGGAGACAAAGTCACAGAAGGGGATGTGATCTGCATCATTGAAGCGATGAAAGTCATGAATGAAGTGAAGGCCGACATATCGGGGACGGTGAAAAAAATCCTCGTTGAAAGCGGTCATCCTGTCGAATTCGGCACTAAATTGTTCGAAATTTCTTGAGTCCCATATGCAAAAAGTTTTAATAGCCAATCGCGGGGAAATTGCGGTTCGAATCATTAGAGCCTGCCATGACTTGGGGCTTCAAACAATTGCGGTCTATTCTGAAGCCGATACTGAAGCGCTGCATGTGCTGCATGCCGACGAGGCGATCTGTATTGGAGAGCCGCCTTCTCATAAATCCTATCTACGCATACCCAATATTTTATCCGCTTGCGAGATCACAGGAGCCGATGCCATTCACCCGGGTTATGGTTTTTTAGCCGAAAATGCCAATTTTGCCTCAATATGCCAAAGTTGCGGCCTAATATTTATCGGCCCCTCGCCGGAGACCATCTCCCTTTTAGGGAATAAGGCAAAAGCTAAATCAATTGCCAAAAAAGCCGGCTGTCCTGTTATACCGGGAACCAGCTCAGCGGTGAACAGCGGAAGAGAGGCTATTCTCGAAGCGGAAAAAATCGGCTTCCCCCTTTTTATCAAAGCTTCAGCGGGAGGAGGAGGGCGCGGCATTCGTATTGCCGAAGATCCCGATCAGTTTCCGAAACAATTTGCCGCCGCGCGTGCAGAAGCCGAAGTCAGTTTCGGAAATCCCGAAATATATCTTGAAAAAATGATTGTCAATCCTCGCCATATCGAAGTGCAGGTTTTGGCCGACAAATATGGGAATGTGATCCATTTAGGAGAGCGGGACTGTTCGATTCAACGGCGCAGGCAAAAACTGATCGAGGAGGCTCCAAGTCCGATCCTCAATCCTAAGCTGAGGAAAAAGATTGGAAAAGCTGCTGTATGGGTTATGCAGGCGGCGAAGTACCACTCGGCGGGCACCGTGGAGTTTTTACTCGATGAGGATCAAAACTTTTATTTTATGGAAGTCAATACCCGCATTCAGGTAGAGCATACAGTGACCGAAGAGCTGACAGGAGTCGATCTGGTGAAAGAGCAAATTCGAATTGCTATGGGGGAAAAGCTGCAGCTTCGGCAAAAAGATGTGGAATTCGAAGGGCACGTTATTGAATTTCGGGTCAATGCCGAAGATCCGAAAACGAATTTTACCCCATCTCCCGGAAGGCTCGAGTATTATCTGCCGCCTGGAGGGCCTCATGTCCGCGTTGACAGCGCTTGCTATTCGGGGTATTTCATTCCGCCCCACTACGATCCCATGATCGCCAAGTTGATCGTCAAGGGGAGGGATCGAACCGAGGCCATAGAACACGGGAGAAGGGCTCTTAGGGAATTTCATATCGGGGGAATCAAAACAACGATCCCGTTTCATCTGTATATGCTTGAGGATGAAAAGTTTTTATCCGGCGATTATACAATCAATTATATTGACACCCTTTCGATAGAGGGCTGCAAGTTCGAGTAAACCTGCAGTAATTCCCGCTAAAATGTTACTATTTCTGTAAAATTTTCTTTTCATAAACTTAAATAAGATTTTCAAGATGGTCATATGGAACTTCGTTTTTACAATCTAATGGTCCACATCTAAAATTGCCCAAAGAGCTAAGTATGAGTTTTATCACCGTAGTACCCGTGATTGTGACCTAATCTCGTAAAATCAACAAAATTTGAGGGGTATGAAATGATGGTAGAATGACCTCAAATTATTATTTCACGGGAATGGCTGGCAAACCTGTATTTCACTTTTCTTTTAAGTAACTTTTATTCATAATTTTAAGTCAGTAATGCGAATTTTAATACAAGATTAACACCTGCTTTAAAATGTCTTAACAAGATTTTGAGATCTTCTCAGCTAACGCAAACAAAACATGGAATCACAACAATAAGGAGAATGTGATGAAAAGACAATTGTCAAAGACAATCGGATACCTTGTAATGGGACTGGCATTGCTTACGGAGCCGGCTTTTGCCAAAGACGTATCGGAAGAAAATTTACGAGCACGTGTTGGAGTCAATGCTGTATCTGAAGAAAGATTTTTAGAAATCGAGCAGCAGCGGCAAGAAGAGCCGGAATATGAAAATGAAGATGAAGAGGTTGCCGCCAAACCATGCAGTTTTCAGTATTACGACTACTCGCTGCTTTATCTCGAGACGATGGGGTGTAAAGGAAGCTCCCTTAGCCTTTCAGACGGATCGATTTGGATCACACGGCCATCGGATGGAAAAAAAATTCAGCACTGGCCCGATTATAATTCCGAATATTTATATGGGGAGCATCCAGCTGAGGTTTATCTCACAACGAACAATAACTGGTTTTTTGGAACCGGCTACAAATACCGAGTTGTGAATAGAATAACCAAAGAAAGCACATTGGTGAATCTGTCCCAGGGACCTTTCGAGCAGTATGCTTTTTTTATTTGGAACATCGATATCCATAACGGATTCATTGAGGTAGTCGATACCAACGGTATCTATATGCTATTTAAAATGTCCGGATGGGATGAAGGCGTCTATTCCAAGTGGCAAATCAATGACGTTATTATTCTTGGCCGCAACTCGCGATGGAATAAGTCATCCAATCCGTATCTTTTAATCAATGTTTATACATTAACAAACGCCCGCGCAAAAGCTGGTTAATCAATCATTAACAGGAGTTAATATGAAAAATTGGATTTATATCGCTATCGGTTCTGCACTTGCAGTATCAGGTCCGCTTGCTGCGGAAGAAAGGCCTATTGAGCCGCCAAAAACCGAGGCCCGGTCACTATCGCTTGCAGAAAGAGGTAAGACAAGAGAAAAATGGATGCAGTTGAATCGGGAAAATCCGGTTGACTTATCCGGTCTCGATACAAAAAGCTTTCAAGCAAACAAGGCTGTCAAGCAAGATTTAAAAGTTTATGCTTTGTATCTTGAGGCGGCCCACCGGCTCGACAACGTCGGCATTCTCGGCGACTGGATCTCTTTTGAAGACGGTTCCAAATGGCAGATCTCTTTTAGCGATCAGTATGAAGTGTCTTGCTGGTGGCAAGGGGATGTCGTCTATGTCACCCAATCCGATAAGCTCCTCAGCATTTATGATTATATGATCGTCAATGAGACAAGAGGCACGGTGATTTATGCCAATCGGATATCCAAGCCTTATTACAACGGCGTCTACACTCGCTACATTGTGTCGATCGATCGCTTTTCCGATCGTATTCTTCTCAATGACGGCACCTGGTGGAATGTTGCCTGGATAGACGATTCCATTATGCAAAGGTGGATGGAAAACGACACGGTTATCATCGGCATCAACAGCGGATGGGACTGTCTGACTTATCCCTTTATATTAATCAATGTTGGCATCGACGCCTATGATCTCGGTCTTGACGAGTGGGTATCGGCGCAGCTTAGCTACTAACATCAAAAAGGAGAATACTAATGGTTAACGATGCAATGCAAGTGCCTACGACGGGGCAGTCAAATTTTTCAGCCACACGCGCATCGCGCGTGATGGACACCATCACCAAAGTGGCATTGGCTGTTTTGGTGGCAGGAGCCATCGCGGCTGTCTTCATGCCTTTGGAGGCGGTTGTGATCACTGCTGTCGTCGTAGGGGTTGCCCTCACGCCGGTGTTCTATGCCTGCTTTCCGCGGCCCCTATTTTTCCCGCGTACAGTCAGATTCAGCACACCATTTTTTATCCCTACAAGGATAATTAGAGGTGTTGGCTTTAGAAGAAGACCGCCGATAACCCGGCATACGGGAGGAAGGTCTGGAGTTAGAAGAGGGCCTGTTACACCGCCAAAGCCAGATCGTTTCAGGACGGCAGGAAAAACCCGAAGGCCGCCAGGTGCTGCGGGACGACATCTTCCAACAAGGCGTCCTCCTACTAAACCCTTAGTTTCAGCAACCCGGGTACCGGTAGGAACAGGAAGACGATAAGTCAGAAATTCATTTCGGCGCGGTGGCGCTGATAGTGGCGTTCGATGCCATTAGCCACCGCTTTCGGGTCATCCGTGACAGTCATCAAATCCATATCGACGCTGTCGATGCACTCAAAGCTTAAAACAGTGTCTTTCAGCCAGGAGAGCAGTCCATTCCAATACTCGCTTCCCATGAGATAAATGGGGAAGGGGGTAATTTTTTTTGTTTGGATCAGAGTGAGGGCTTCAAACAGCTCGTCTGCAGTGCCAAACCCTCCGGGGAGGAAGACATACCCTTGAGCGTATCGGACGAACATCACCTTGCGGACAAAGAAGTAGCGAAAGCTCAGCTTGTACTTTTCATCGATAAAACCATTTGGCTTGGCTTCAAAGGGCAGGTCGATGACAAGGCCGCACGAATTACCTTTGGCCTCCTGCGCCCCTTTATTGGCCGCTTCCATGATGCCCGGCCCCCCTCCGGTAATGATGGAAAATCCCCGCTTTGTCACCTGTTTTGCGGTCTCGACAGCCAGCCGGTAGTAAGGATCCTCGGGGGGAAGCCTGGCCGATCCGAAGATGGAAACGGAGGGGCCTATGCGCATCATTGTCTCAAAGCCGTCGACGAATTCCGACACAATGCGGAAAACCCGCCAGGCGTCGGTCGTGGGAAAATCTTTGTCTGTCATGATTGCAGTGTAACTTTTCCCAGAATTTTTTTCATTGAGTGCTTAAGCCCTTTCACCCCCCTTCTGTTTAAAGGGGTTCCAAAGAGTTTTTCGGGGCTCTTTTCAATTTCACCCAGCAATGAGAGATCGAGATAAGATCCCAGCCCTTTCACGGGTTGAAATTCCTCTGTCTGCGAGAGGGGCTTGCGGGCATTGTGGGGGCAGGCCTGCTGGCAGATATCGCAGCCGAAAACATAGCCGGGATTTTTTTCGATGATATCGTCGGGAAGGGGGTATTTGGACTCGATAAGATGGTAGGAGAGGCATTTGGCGGCATCTAGTTCGTAGGGCGAGAGGGCATTGGTCGGGCAGGCGTCGAGGCAGCGCGTACATGTTCCGCACCTTGGGCGGCGCTCCTGTTTTCTTACGCCGGGAATTTCCAGGGTGGTTAGGATTCCGGAGAGGAGAGTAAACGTTCCGAATTTTTTATGGATAAGAAGGGTGTTTTTCCCAAACCATCCAAGTCCTGCCTGTACTGCCAGAGCGCGTTCCAAAATGGGGGCCGAGTCGCTAAAGCCCCTGGCAATATTTTTTTGGCCGGCCTGCTCTTCCAGCCGGCGAATGAATTGTTTAAGACGTTTTCTGTGAACATTATGATAGTCTCTTCCACGGGCATAGGAAGCGATCAACCCTTTGCCGGGTTGGAAATCGCATTTGGGCTGTTTGTAATAGGTGACGAAAATAATGGCGGTTTTGGCCCCGGGCAGCAGTTGTTGGGGATCGCAGCGGATCTGATTTTCCATATATGAGAGATTGGCGTGTTTATTTGTTTTTAGCCAATTCCTATAAGCGAGAATATCATCTTCGGGAATGACTGCCGGAGTAATGCCGACATCGTCGAAACCGAGCGATAGAGCCATTTTCCGGATATCTTCAGGAAGCATGAGGGAAAGGTTTTTTTAAGATCTTGTCGACGATTTTTTCAACACGTCCTCTTTTACTTGTATAACCTTGCATTCCGTTGGCCACCTCATGCAGGTTTTCGATAGCTATAAAAGCTCTTGGATCGACGCTAAAGATAATTTCTTTTAAGTCATGCAGCTGCAGACGTTCGACAATGACATAGAGGATTTCTTGTTCATCGCCCGAATATCCGCCTCTTCCGTACATGACGGTGAGCCCGAGGCCGAGTTTATGCATGACCGATTCGGCAATCTCTTTAGATTTTCTTGAAATGATAATCACCGATTTGGTCTCTTCCAACCCGACGATCACGGCATCCATCACTTTAACGGCTACGATATAGGTGATGAGGGAGAGAAGAGGAGGATGCCAGTCCTGGAAAACAAACCCCGCCGCGCCGAATACAAAGATATTGGTAAAGAGGACAATCTGTCCTACGGTAAATCCTGTCCTGCGGTTTAAGATGATGCCTAAAATTTCCGTTCCGTCCAGACAGCCGCCGGACCTGATAATCAGCCCCAGGCCTATGCCCAATATACCTCCTCCGGAGACGACGATTTCTAAGGGGTCGCCGGGAAATTGAAGCTGCAGCACGTTGGCGATAAAGATCATAGATCCGGCAAACATCAGAAGGGCCGCAAACATATGAATCAAAAAGCTCCTTCCGATCGAACGGTAGGCGAGGAATAAAAAGGGAAAGTTGAAGAGGAGCAGAAGCCAGGGGATCACCTGTTTGCCGAAAATTTTCCCGAAAATCATGGACAGGCCCACAACGCCGCCGTCGATCAAGTTGTTGGGAATAAAGAAAACCTCAATGGCAAAAGCGGCAAGAAACGCTCCGATAGCCATCCAGAAATAGAGGACGATTGAGGATAAAAAAGATTTTTTAGGCTGGTCTGAGGTCTTCATCATATACTATAAATTCTCCCACCTCCAAAAGTAACATATTTCAAGATAACAAAGAAACGCGAGAGACGGGACTCGAACCCGCAACTTCCGGCGTGACAGGCCGGTGCTCTAACCAGTTGAACTACTCCCGCGTGGTGAGTTTCATAATTTCTTGGGCGCAACAGGACTTGAACCTATGACCGCCTGCTTGTAAGGCAGGAGCTCTACCAACTGAGCTATACGCCCGAAATAAGCTATAAATTTATCGAATAAAACATTTATCGGCAACCTATTTTACTTAAATTCGGTTAATTTTCATAATCTTACAAAGAATTTTCGGAACTCTTTGTTGTTAAATCTTTTATTGTCTTTATGTTAGGAATTGGGAATTTTCGGTTGTCAATTAATTTTTTTCTTGCTTCTCTAATGATAGCGTATTGTGTAACTCGAACATTAGAAGGGCTATGGGCAAGAGACAAGGAACCTTTTTTTCCTGGATCATGAACAATTTCTCAAGTTATTACCGTCACTTGCTTACGATCGCTATTGTTGGATTGGGATATATTGTTCTGGGATGGGTGGTTCTATCGGAAACGAATGCCCAGCTCAAATATATCCGCGCTGAATTGAAAGGCCTTCAATATCAGGAAAGCTTGAGGGAATTTTTACTCGGCGTCAACACGCACAAATATTTAACTCAGCGCTATTATCAGGGAAACACTACCCTTAAAAATCAAATTCTTCAGCTTCAAAAAGAAGCCAATGACGATCTTCGGCATTTTGAAAAGATCCATTTTGAGCTTCAGGATGAAGTGGGTAATTTAGGGCTGGTGACAGTTCCCATGCTGGAAAAAACCTATGAACCCAAAGAAATAGACAGACAATGGAAACAGATTCGGACAACCGAATTCAATACGAATTTGACAACTAGCAATGAGCTTCATGACAAGTTGATACATAACATCAACGGACTTCTGAAATATAGCAACAACATCTCGAATTTGACCCAGGATCCGAGTTTTATTATTTATCAGATGATAGAAAGCTCTTCCGGATTGCTTCCGAATATCCAGGAGAGTATTTCAGGGGCTTTAGACATCATCCAGCAGGTACACGGCAAAGGGGAAATATCCCAAAGCCAGCGGGACGATCTTTTAGGGATCGCTTCTTTGATAAACAGAGATCTCAATGTGAACGAGCAGAGAATTTCACTTGTGCTTTCGGCTCTGACAGGCATTGCTAAAATTCGGGATTCGATCTCCAAAGCATTTGCCTCTTTTTATCAAACGGTCGGTCAGTTTGTCGAAGATGTTCGGGAAGGGCTTATTGATAAGAGCCCTCAGGAAACGTCTCATGCAACTCTTCAAAATTTAGGGATTCAGGCTATAAATGACTCCTTTGCCCTTTGGGATCAGGTGTCTATGGGAATTGAAGAGATTCTTGAACAAAGAGAGAAGGAAATCCTGACAAAAAGAACTTTTATTTTTTCTTTATCCCTTGTCATCATACTGCTGGGATTTGTTCTTGGAGCCTATTTTGTTTCCGAATCGTCGAAGTCTCTCAAGGCTCTTAAAGAAACGGCGATCAAAATCAGTAAAGGGGATCTTTCTGCCCGTGTGCCGGTAAGATATAAGGACGAGCTTGGAAAGGTTTGCATAGTCTTCAACCATATGGCGAGTACCCTTGACAGGATGATGCATCAGTTCAAGCAGCTCCTCCACGCGACTCAAACCCTGGCGGGCGGGGATTTTAGCGCGCGTATTTCCATTGATGAATCCGCCGAAGATGAAATCAAGGCAGTCGGCATATCGTTTAATCGGATGGCTGAATCGTTTGAAGAAGTTGTTGCAAAACTGCATCGTCTAGTCATTGAGCTCACATCATCGGCAACTCAAATTGCGGCCTCGTCGAAACAGCACGAGGCGACCATTATCGAACAGGGGTCCACAACCAGGCAAATATCGGTGACTGCCACCGAGATTTCAGCCACTTCCAAAGATTTTGCACAAACTATCAGCGAAGTCAGCGATGTTGCCGAAGAGACGGCCAGACTCGCCCGTACAGGGCAGTCGAGTTTAGGAAAAATGGAAACGGTGATGAAACAGATGGAAGACGCTGCGGCAAATATTGCCGTGAGGCTGGCTGTTCTCAATGAAAAAGCGGGGAATATCACAAGCGTCATCACAACGATTTCCGATGTTTCAGCTCAAACGAATCTACTTTCTCTCAACGCGGCGATTGAGGCGGAAAAGGCCGGACAGGCCGGCAGGAGCTTTGCTGTCATTGCCCGGGAAATCCGGGGGCTTTCGGATCAGACGGCGATGTCGACATTCGATATTGAGAAAATAGTGAATGAAATTGTCGATGCGGTTAAATCAAGTGTAATGGGCGTTGACGACTTTACCAAGGAGATACGGGACGGGGCCGAGCAAGTTAAAGGGGTTGGTAAGCAGCTGGGACAAATTATGGAGCAGGTCAAAACATTAGTGGATAGATTTGAAGCTGTCGATCAGGGGATGAAAAATCAATCCGATGCAGCAGAACAAATCAACAAGGCCTTAATTGGCTTAAGCGGTCTTGCGAATGAGACAAGCGCGTCAATGACCCAATTTCATACGACTATCAAACAATTGAATGTCGCCTCGGCGGGCTTAAGGAAAACACTAGAGAAGATAAAGTAATGAATGAGCAGCAGGAAGAAAAAATGAACATCGTAGACAGTCGGCACGGTTTTATGTATTCCCTGACAAACCTGCTGACAAATCATCAAAAGTACTATGCGATGATTTTTATCGTGACGCTGGGTTTTGCCTTGGTGATCTACGGTTTAATTGTTGAAGTGAATTCGCAAATCAGCCTGCTGAGCGGGGAAATCGAGGGAAATAGGCTCCAGCGTCCCCTCCGCGCTCTTTATGAAAATGTCGACAGGCATTATTCCCTCACCAAGCAATATATCAGAGGCGACAAATCGGTTCGCAATGAGATAAGGAAAGTGCAAACAATCATTCAACAGGACATGAGGGATTTGCTCTCCAAACAAGAGCAATTGGAACAGGTGATGATGTCGCAAGGCAAAATTTTCTTAAATTCGAACAATGACCCTCTTAGCATACCCGATATCGGCAGAGCGGTGGGATGCCATCCAGGATTCCGCTTTTAAAATGACAAGCGCTAAGGCCGAACAAATGCACAATAGCCTGCTTGCCAATTTAAGCGTCATGATGAAACAGCTTGAAGAAGCTTTGAATCCCGAAAGTATTTTGGCCGTCATTTCGTTTTTTCTCACCGAGGCCAATGTCTATTATTATCCAAAAGTGGTGGAAAACTTAAATCAAACGGTAAATCTCGTTGAAAGTTATCCTCCGGAGCCCGCAAATGCGGAGAAAGAGGCGCTGCTTGCCGAGTTTGTCAATCTCAAGGGGAATTTTACGGCTATCAAGGGTTTTTATGAAAGGGCTATCAAAGAGCTTGAGGGACTTGCTGAATATCGCCCTGTTAAACAGGATCTGCAGTTCAGTTTTTCGACATATGAATCCGCTATGGAGCGCTACTTTTACTTGATCGAGCAGGTGGTCGCTGGTGGTAGACCAGACAAGGTGAATTACCCTGAGGAAGGGCAAGACGCCTTAAACGCCAGCTTCGCGTTTTGGCGAGACTCCGACAAAATTCTTGACAGTGTCCTCGAGTACAATCTCGGGAAAATCATTCCAGGTAAATATATTTTATTGGCCAGCTCTTTGATCATTACACTTATCGGCGTGTTTCTCGGGAGGTTTTTTGTTCTGAAAGTTGTCGAATCCGTCAAGAACCTTGACACGGGATATCAAATGCTGAATCAGGGAGAGCTTCACACTCGGGTGCCTGTCTTGTTTGAAGATGAAATCGGGCGGGCCAGCAAAGGGTTTAACCAGATGGCCGAAAAGTTTGAGGGCCTTATCACGCAAATGCGGCACATGTTCAAAGCGACGAAACAACTGGCCAACGGCGATTTTTCAACTCGCGTTAAAGTGATTGACGATGCCAGTGAGGAAATCAGGAATTTAGCTATTTCATTCAATAACATGGCTGCCTCGTTCGAAAATATCATTAACCAAGTCAGCAGGCTTGGGATAAATCTCACCTCTTCGGCAAAAGAAATATCGGAAGCGACAAAAAAACATGAAGTCTCAACTTTTGACCAGGAGAAAACGACAAAAGTAATTGTGGGCATATCCAAAGAAATTGCCGGCAATGCCAAGGAATTTGCCACAACTATCAGCGAAGTCACTAAAGTTGTCGACCAGACTGCAGGTCTTGCCAGCAAGGGACGTGAGAGCTTGACTCAGATGGAGTTGATTATGAGGCAGATGGTCGAAGCTTCGACTGATATAGCCGCCAAGCTGGGTGTCCTGAACGACAAAGCCGGAAATATTAATTCTGTTATCACGACCATTACAAACGTCGCCGATCAAACAAACCTTCTTGCTCTAAATGCTGCCATTATTGCTGATAAGGCTGGCGATGACGGCCGAAGTTTTTCGGTCATTGCTGGAGAGATCGGGGGACTTGCCGATCAGACAGCCTTGGCGACGCTTGACATTGACAAAATTGTCGAAGAGATGATGAGTGCGGTTTCAGCCAGTGTGATGGGTGTTGATGACTTCATTCAGGAAATTCGCAACGGAGTCGGGCAGAACGAAAAGGTGGGCGTGCAGCTCAGCCAGATTATCGAACAGGTTCAGGCTCTCGCTCCCCGTTTCGAATTTGTCGACGAGGGAATGAAAATTCAATATGACGCTTCCAAGCAAATCAATGAGGCGATTGTCAAATTGAGCAAAACTGCTCATGATACCGCAGAATCTATGCATCAATTCGCGATTACAACTAGCGAGCTGAACAACAGCGCCATTTATTTAAAAAATGCCGTATCAAAGATTATAGAGGTAAGGGGGTCATGATCAAAAAGAAAAACCGAGGACTGCTTCATTGGCTGACGAATAATCTTACTTATGACAAGAAATACCTTTTCGCCGGCTTTGTGAGAGGGATCGGTTTTTTCATTTTATGGTTTTACCTTCTTTTTTCTGATTCTCCATCAAATTTCTTTGATCAAAGTGCAGCTAAGCAATACTGAGATGCAGGAGCCTTTAAGAGATTTTTATGAAACTGTCACAAAACATGAACGTCTTTTGAATCAACACGATCGGGAAACAGGGAGTGAAAACTGAACTGAAGGCGCTTAAGAAAAAGGGAAGCAGGCAGCTGCTGGCTGTTTTGGCCAAAATCAAAAGCGACAGCCAGGTTACCGAGGAGGAAGGGATGACGATTCAATCAATCGACAATCTGTGGAACCAGAGCGGATGAAGCGGGGCCCGAGTCAGTCATGACATTCATCAGAAGCTGCTTGCTGACATAAGCAAATTAATGGAGCTCAGTTCCGACAAGGCTGTTCTTTCGATGAATCCGGTCAATACAAGTTATTTACTTCTTGAAAATATTGAGAAAAGGATTCGGGAATCTCAGGGATTGGTCAGACGCGCTGTCGATGTAGCTGAATCAATTCAAGCCAAGAAAAAAATTGACGAGAGCGAAAGTTCCGAACTTCTGGTTATCACTTCATCTCTTAAACGGAATTCAGCGGCTACATTCAATGAGCTGATCAAAATCAGAAAAGAATTGGATAAAGAAGCGGGCTTGAACGATCTGAGAAAAAGCCTAAGAATTGCGATGAATCAATATCAAGTTTCCGTTGAGGAGCTCATTCACTCTATTGAAGAGGACTATATTATCCAAAGCTTCTTTGGATAGCCCGCAAACCTTTGTCCCTCTGGACAGCTCAATTGTCATGAGCAACAGTTATGCCCTGTGGCGATTAATATCTGAGCAGCTGGATCGAATTCTGCAGCAAAAAAAGTATGATCTATGGATCAACATGTTCTACATCTTTTCCTTGGGAATATTTTTCACTTTCCTGGGAAGCTACCTGGGCGTGCATTTTGTGTATGAAGCGATAAAATGCTTTCGGGACCTCGACAATGGCACAAGGAGATTCACTCAGGGAGACCTGTCGGTGCGGGTTCCTATCGTTTACACAGAGGAGATCGGAAAAGCGACTATGGCGTTCAACCGGATGGCCGAGCATCTTGAGCGCCTTATCAACCAGCACCGCAATGTCTTCAAAGCCACACAGAAGGTCGCCGAAGGCGATTTTTCGTATCGCGTTCTGGTTGACGAGTATGCCGATGAAGAAATGAAGCAGGTTTCCATTTCGTTTAACAATATGGCTCAAACATTTGAAGAGATTGTGAGGCAGCTGCAGAGATTGGGAGTCAATTTAAGTTCATCGGCTAATGAAATCACCGCCGCTTCCAAGCAGCAGGAAAAACTGATCATCGAACAAGGGGAGGCAACAAGAGAGATATCGATTACCGCCAGCGAGATTTCGACGACGGCCAAAGACTTTGCGATTACAATCAATGATGTCAGCCAAGTTGCCGAACAAACCTCCAATCTGGCATCTGAAGGGCAGGACAGCCTCATTGCCATGGAGCAGATCATGCGGCAGATGGTCGACGCTTCAGCCAATATCGCCGACAAGCTGGCGACTTTGAACGAAAAAGCCGGCAACATCACCAAAATCATCACCACAATCACAAATGTTGCCAGACAGACAAACCTCCTTTCGTTGAACGCAGCCATCGAGGCGGAAAAGACCGGGAAATTTTCGCGCGACTTTTCCGTCATTGCTCGTGAAATCCGGCGCCTTGCTGACCAAACGGCTCTTGCCACCTGCGATATAGAAAAAATCTGCAATGAGATCATGGGTGCTGTCTCTTCATGTGTGTCGGGAGTAGAAGATTTTACAAAAGAAATCAATGTCGGTGTGGAAAAAGTCGGAGATGTCGGAGAGCAGCTTGGAAAAATTATTGTTCAGGTTCAGGCGCTGGCCTATCGCTTCGAATCGGTAAATGAAGGGATGCAAGGGCAGTCGGGAGCGGCCGAAAAGATCAACGAGTCTATGGTGCAGCTCAGTCATTCCACTAGCTCGACTACTGAATCCATCCGTCAATTTCACGAAACCATTGAAAGGCTTAGCATTGCATCCGAAGATTTGCGCCATACCATAGGCAACATCAGCATTAGCGAAAAAGTAGTTTCATAAAAAAAAAAATCTCTGATTTGTTAGAGATATGTCTTGATTTGGAGGTGAATGTGGGCAAAAGGCCAGGGCTTTTTGATTAAAATTTCTTGATAGTAATTAAATTTTCATTTGTCATTCATATCTTAACTCAACTTTGGAGAAAGATATGTGTGCAAGAGGAATCAAAAATGAACCTTATGAAGAAGAATCTAAATCACTTGACATTGAACAATTTAGGGATCGACTAAAGAGCGTTGCCAGTTCTACCCAAGATCCAAGATGTAAAGACAATTTAAAATATAATCTTTTTAATCTACTCGCCATCATTTTTTGTGCCGTCATAGCAGATGCTAATAGTATCAGTGCAATCCATCAATATGCTGTTTCCAAAAAAAAGTGGTTGATGACGTGGCTTGATTTTGACGAAGTGCCTTCCTATAATACATTCTGGTGGCTTCTTGTTCGTCTCGATCCAAAAGAAACTGAAATGCTTTTCCGAAAATGGACATCCTCTATTTCAAAAAATGAAATTGATGACTTTATTACGATTGACGGCAAGCGTGTAAGAGGTGCCTCTAATAAAAAAAAGACACCTAAATCTCTTTTGCATATGGTTTCTGCTTGGTCTTCACATAGAGGCCTTATTCTAGGACAAATAAAAACGGACGTAAATTCAAATGAGATAACAGCAATTCCGAAACTTCTTGAAAGCATTGATCTAAAAGGTGCGACAGTCTCAATTGATGCTATGGGTTGCCAAAAGGAAATTGCAAAAAAAATCATAGATCAAGGTGCGGACTATGTTCTGATGGTAAAGGATAATCAACACAAATTATATGAAGAACTCGAAAATTATTTTAAGCAGGCAAGAGACATTGAATTTGAAGGCGTTCCTCATGATTTTTCTGTTTCAGAAGATAATAAACACGGCAGACAAGAACGACGGGAAATATATGTAACAGGTGATGTTGATTGGCTGCCGATGAAGGAAGAATGGTTGGGTTTAAGAAGTCTTTCGATGTTGATAAGCTATCGGACACTTGATGGGAGGACGGCCGAAGAAATTAGATATTATATATCCTCACATTCAGCTACAGCTGAGAAAATATCCAAATCAACTCGAGGTCATTGGGGCATTGAGAATCAAGTCCATTGGGTTTTGGATGTTACATTTCAGGAAGATGCTTCACAGATATCAACAGGCTATGCAGCAGAAAACTTCTCTATCTTAAGAAGATTAAGCTTGAATGTATTAAGACTTGATCCAGATAAGAAAAGCCTAAAAGGAAAACGTCAAAGTGCGGGATGGAATAATCAGTACATGGAGTATTTATTAGGATTGGCGGCTATCAAGAAATTTTAATCAAAAAGCCCTGGGCAAAAGGCATCATGTCGCTTTTGAAGCGGTTATCGTAATTGGTTCAATCTGGACAAAGGTTTTTCCGGTGCGGGTTGGCTTGGGAAGGTGGTAACGAATTTACGGGCCGTTCGACCGAACCGTTACCTCCTGCCTTCGTGTCATGGGCTTAAACCCGTGATTGTGACCTAATCTCGTTCGCCTCAGTGATTTTAGCAATCCATCTGCAAACTTACCCTCCTCGGTAAGCTCTAAAGAGCTTACTCTTCGTCACGTAAGTTCACATCTGAATCACTAAAATCACTGAGGCGAACGAGATTAGGTCACAATCACGGGTTAAAAGATGAGATAAATGTTCCTAAATATCATTGGGCCATGCTGAGTGGTCTTGCCTAACAGCCTCAAAAATACTTCTTGGTTTAATCATCAAGTTTATTGGTCCAAATCATTCTCTCGTCATGATTATCGATGATACGCTGGAACGGAGGAAAGGAAGAAAAATCAAGGCTAAAGGATATTATTTTGAATTTTTCATAATCGATATTTTCAGCAAATTTTCCGTAATACTTTTAACGCAGGGACGCGTCGTCGCTGAGGTTGTCATTTTTTTCCTCAATTGTTCTCTAAGACCTTGCGATTCCGTGTTCCTGCGTTAAAAGTATTGCAAAGATTATTTCACGGGAATTGATTTATAAAGTCGAGCCTTGATAATAAAATGATTCCAGTAGTATTATATTCGACAAACAGAAGGAGAAAAAACATGTTGCATGATATTTCCGAAATGAAACCGACGACAATGCTTATCGAAAGGCAAGAAGGTTCCTCTGGCGGTAATTCGATTAGTAAAGTTCATGACGAAATTCATCAATTAGCCAATAAGATCTTATCAAAATGTGATCAGTTAGAAACAAAAAAAATTGCAAATTTTGTCTGTTCATTGTCTGAATCATTTTCATACAAGAATAGTTCAAGGGGCCGGACCCAACAAATAGAATCTGTTTTTTATTCCATACAACATATCACAGACGATCGAGAAGCAATTATTGGATTAGTAAAAGGATTTGTTACGGAAGGGATGAATGGCTATTCAGTCCGCGATATTCTTAAAGGGATTAATGCTTTAGATAAGAACGATCGGGAAGCCATTGTTGAATTAGCAAAAGGATTGTTACGAAAGGGATGGGTGGCTATTCAGTCCGCAAGATTCTTAAAGGGATTAATGCTTTAGATAAGAACGATCGGGAAGCCATTGTTGGATTAGCAAAAGGATTGCTGACGGAAGGGATGGGTGGCTATTCAGTCCGCAATATTCTTGAAGGGATTAATGCTTTAGATAAGAACGATCGAGAAGCCATTGCTGGATTAGCAAAAGGATTGGTGACGAAAGGGATGGGTGGCTATTCAGTCCGCAATATTCTTGAAGGATTAATGCTTTAGATAAGGACGATCGGGAAGCCATTGTTGGATTAGCAAAAGGATTGGTGACGAAAGGGATGGGCAGTTCTGATGTCCGCAATATTCTTGAAGGGATTAATGCTTTAGATAAGGACGATCGAGAAGCCATTGTTGGATTAGCAAAAGGATTGCTGACGAAAGGGATGGATGGCTATTGATGTCCGCAATATTCTTGAAGGGATTAATGCTTTAGATAAGAACGATCGAGAAGCCATTGTTGGATTAGCAAAAGGATTGCTGACGAAAGGGATGGGCGGTTCTGATGTCCGCAATATTCTTAAAGGGATTAATGCTTTAGATAAGAACGATCGGGAAGCCATTGTTGGATTAGCAAAAGGATTGCTGACGGAAGGGATGGGTGGCAATTCAGTCCGCAATATTCTTGAAGGGATTAATGCTTTAGATAAGAACGATCGGGAAGCCATTGTTGGATTAGCAAAAGGATTGGTGACGAAAGGGATGGTGGCAGTTCAGTCCGCAATATTCTTGAAGGGATTAATGCTTTAGATAAGAACGATCGAGAAGCCATTGCTGGATTAGCAAAAGGATTGGTGACGGAAGGGATGGGTGGCTATTCAGTCTGCAATATTCTTAAAGAGATTAATGCTTTAGATAAGGACTATCGGGAAGCAATTGTTGGATTAGCAAAAGGATTGGTGACGGAAGGGATGGGTGGCAATTCAGTCTGCAAGATTCTTGAAGGGATTAATGCTTTAGATAAGGACTATCGGGAAGCCGTTGTGAACAATTTAAAGCCTTTTATAACACTCATGGCAAAAGTATCATTTATCAAAATTCTTTTTAATCTAAGTACTAAAACTCTTAAGGATGAAGAGGAACCTCAAGGCGAATCCAATGATAAATTACTTATGGTATGCGATAAGATGCTAGACAATGAAAAAAATGGTAAAATGGTTTCCAAGGTGTCCAGATTGATTTTAGAAAACCTTGAATATTTTGGTTTATGCGAGGAAAACCCCATCGTTCAAAAGGCGATTACAAGAAAGATTGATACGAAAAATCTCTCCGATCCCAAAAATAAGTATGTTGTCTACAAATTTCTTTATGACTCTCAGAAAAATGAACTGCCGGATCTTTTATTAAAACCCTCTGAGAATGGTTTAGTTTTAAATCCGCATGCCTTTTTGTCTATCGCCAGGCTTCCCAAAAGCCGCGATCTTCCAAAAAATATCTCTCCTAAAGTCTTAATAAACCTGTTTGATAACTGTCAACTCAGTGATAAGAAATGCCGAGAGATCACGGCTAATTCCTTATCATTTTTAAGGAAGAATTTTACACAAGATAAGCATCTTGCCAAGTTGCTCTCTCCATCGAAAAATAAACATATTACTTTGGCAGCATACCAGTTTTCATGGCTTATCCACTACGTCAACAACCTTCCCGATGAAAGCCGCGATGAGACGCTGCTGCAGCATTCGGCATCTATACAGATGTGTCCAAAAGGAAAAGAGGAGGGGATTGCCGCTATTTTTCATACCCTCCCGCTAGACTCGAAAGGCCTTTTGTATGCCAACTCAAACGGGCATGAAGCCGTTCGATCTATTCTTCAATCTGTTATCAATCAGATTTTGTCATCGGAATCCTCTTTTATGATTGAAATGACTGGTAAAGAGCCCCCCATTGCTGAACTTGCGCATCAATCGACTTTTCTCAGAAACCTAATTGGAAATAAAGTGGGCTTAGAAACCCCTTTATGCTTTGACGAGCACACCAGTCAAATTACTGATGCTCTGATCAAACGTTCTTTTAAAGAGGTTTACACCAGTTTCTTCAAACACCTGACTCCTAAACTGTTGATCTCGAAGTTTTGCCTGTTTGTTAATCGTGATATAGCATCCGACAAGACATTGTATTCACATTTGACCGCTTTAATAGATGATTCGGATATAAATAAAGCCTGGAAAATTGAAGGGAAAAACGTTTTTCTCACCGAATTCGGAGCTTCCGTTATCTTGAAAAAAACGAAATTAATTTATGCTAGTGATCCATCAACTTTGTTTTGAAGGGTGCGGGGCTGAGTGGTCTTGCCTAACAGCCTCAAAAATACTTCTTGGTTTAATCATCAAGTTTATTAGTCCAAATCATTCTCTCGTCATGATTATCGATAATACGCTGGAACGGAAAAAAGGAAGAAGAATCAAGGCTAGTCGAGCCTTGATAATAAAATGATTCCAGTAGTATTATATTCGACAAACAGAAGGAGAAAAAGCATGTTGCATGATATTTCCGAAATGAAACCGACGACAATGCTTATCGAAAGGCAAGAAGGTTCCTCTGGCGGTTATTCGATTAGCAAGGTTCATAACGAAATTCATCAATTAGCCAATAAGATCTTATCAGAATGTGATCGGTCAGAAACAAAAAAAATTGCAAATCTTGTCTGTTCATTGTCTGAATCATTTTTATGCGAGAATAGTTCAAGGGACCGGACCCAACAAATAGAATCTGTTTTTTATTCCATACAACATATTACAGACGATCGGGAAGCCATTGTTGGATTAGCAAAAAGATTGCTGATGGAAGGGATGGGTGGCAATCCAGAAACAGAAGGAGAAAAAGCATGTTGCATGATATTTCCGAAATGAAACCGACGACAATGCTTATCGAAAGGCAAGAAGGTTCCTCTGGCGGTTATTCGATTAGCAAGGTTCATAACGAAATTCATCAATTAGCCAATAAGATCTTATCAGAATGTGATCGGTCAGAAACAAAAAAAATTGCAAATCTTGTCTGTTCATTGTCTGAATCATTTTTATGCGAGAATAGTTCAAGGGACCGGACCCAACAAATAGAATCTGTTTTTTATTCCATACAACATATTACAGACGATCGGGAAGCCATTGTTGGATTAGCAAAAAGATTGCTGATGGAAGGGATGGGTGGCAATCCAGTCCGCAATATTCTTGAAGGGATTAATGCTTTAGATAAGAACGATCGGGAAGCCATTGTTGGATTAGCAAAAAGATTGGTGATGGAAGGGATGGATGGCTATTCAGTCCGCAATATTCTTAAAGGGATTAGTGCTTTAGATAAGGACGATCGAGAAGTAATTATTGGATTAGTAAAAGGATTGGTGACGAATGGGATGGGTGGCTATTCAGTCCGCAAGATTCTTAAAGGGATTAATGCTTTAGATAAGAACGATCGGGAAGCCATTGTTGGATTAGCAAAAGAATTTGTTATGGAAGGGATGGATGGCTATTCAGTCCGAGATATTCTTGAAGGGATTAATGCTTTAGATAAGAACGATCGAGAAGCCATTGTTGGATTAGCAAAAGGATTTGTTATGGAAGGGATGGATGGCTATTCAGTCCGAGATATTCTTGAAGAGATTAATGCTTTAGATAAGAACGATCGGGAAGCCATTGTTGGATTAGCAAAAGAATTGGTGACGAAAGGGATGGGCAGCTATGGTGTCCGCTATATTCTTATCGAAGGGATTAATGCTTTAGATAAGGACGATCGAGAAGTCGTTGTTGGATTAGCAAAAGAATTGGTGACGAATGGGATGGACAGCTCTGATGTCCGCGATATTCTTGGAAGGATTGATCTTTTAGATAAGGACGATCGAGAAGCCGTTGTTGGATTCGCAAAAGGATTTGTTACGGAAGGGATGAATGGCAATTCAGTCCGCAATATTTTTGAAGGGATTAGTGCTTTAGATAAGGACGATCGAGAAGTCGTTGTTGGATTAGCAAAAGAATTGGTGACGGAAGGGATGGACAGCTCTGATGTCCGCGATATTCTTGGAAGGATTGATCTTTTAGATAAGGACGATCGAGAAGCCGTTGTTGGATTCGCAAAAGGATTTGTTACGGAAGGGATGAATGGCTATTCAGTCCGCAATATTCTTGGAGGGATTAGTGCTTTAGATAAAGACAATCGAGAAGCAATTATTGGATTAGCAAAAGGATTGCTGACGGAAGGGATGAGTGGCTATTCAGTCCGCATTATTCTTAAAGGGATTAATGCTTTAGATAAGGACGATCGAAAAGAAATTATTGGATTAGCAAAAGGATTGGTGACGAATGGGATGGATGGCAATTCAGTCTGCAATATTCTTAAAGAGATTAATGCTTTAGATAATGATAAATTACTTATGGTATGCGATAAGATGCTAGACAATGAAAAAAATGGTAAAATGGTTTCCAAGGTGTCCAGATTGATTTTAGAAAACCTTGAATATTTTGGTTTATGCGAGGAAAGCCCCATCGTTCAAAAGGCGATTACAAGAAAGATTGATACGAAAAATCTCTCCGATCCCAAAAATAAGTATGTTGTCTACAAATTTCTTTATGACTCTCGGAAAAATGAACTGCCGGATCTTTTATTAAAACCCTCTGAGAATGGTTTAGTTTTAAATCCGCATGCCTTTTTGTCTATCGCCAGGCTTCCCAAAAGCCGCGATCTTCCAAAAAATATCTCTCCTAAAGTCTTAATAAACCTGTTTGATAACTGTCAACTCAGTGATAAGAAATGCCGAGAGATCACGGCTAATTCCTTATCATTTTTAAGGAAGAATTTTACACAAGATAAGCATCTTGCCAAGTTGCTCTCTCCATCGAAAAATAAATATATTACTTTGGCAGCATACCAGTTTTCATGGCTTATCCACTACGTCAACAACCTTCCCGATGAAAGCCGCGATGAGACGCTGCTGCAGCATTCGGCATCTATACAGATGTGTCCAAAAGGAAAAGAGGAGGGGATTGCCGCTATTTTTCATACCCTCCCGCTAGACTCGAAAGGCCTTTTGTATGCCAACTCAAACGGGCATGAAGCCGTTCGGTCTATTCTTCAATCTGTTATCAATCAGATTTTGTCATCGGAATCCTCTTTTATGATTGAAATGACTGGTAAAGAGCCCCCCATTGCTGAACTTGCGCATCAATCGACTTTTCTCAGAAACCTAATTGGAAATAAAGTGGGCTTAGAAACCCCTTTATGCTTTGACGAGCACACCAGTCAAATTACTGATGCTCTGATCAAACGTTCTTTTAAAGAGGTTTACACCAGTTTCTTCAAACACCTGACTCCTAAACTGTTGATCTCGAAGTTTTGCCTGTTTGTTAATCGTGATATAGCATCCGACAAGACATTGTATTCACATTTGACCGCTTTAATAGATGATTCGGATATAAATAAAGTCTGGAAAATTGAAGGGAAAAACGTTTTTCTCACCGAATTCGGAGCTTCCGTTATCTTGAAAAAAACGAAATTAATTTATGCTAGTGATCCATCAACTTTGTTTTGAAGGGTGCGGGGCTGAGTGGTCTTGCCTAACAGCCTCAAAAATACTTCTTGGTTTAATCATCAAGTTTATTGGTCCAAATCATTCTCTCGTCATGATTATCGATAATACGCTGGAACGGAAAAAAGGAAGAAGAATCAAGGCTAAAGGATATTATTTTGAATTTTTCATAATCGATATTTTCAGCAAATTTTCCGTAATACTTTTAACGCAGGGACGCGTCGTCGCTGAGGTTGCCATTTTTTTCCTCAATTGTTCTCTAAGACCTTGCGATTCCGTGTTCCTGCGTTAAAAGTATTGCAAAGATTATTTCACGGGAATTGATTTATAAAGTCGAGCCTTGATAATAAAATGATTCCAGTAGTATTATATTCGACAAACAGAAGGAGAAAAAACATGTTGCATGATATTTCCGAAATGAAACCGACGACAATGCTTATCGAAAAGCAAGAAGGTTCCTCTGGCGGTTATTCGATTAGCAAGGTTCATAACGAAATTCATCAATTAGCCAATAAGATCTTATCAGAATGTGATCGGTCAGAAACAAAAAAAATTGCAAATCTTGTCTGTTCATTGTCTGAATCATTTTTATGCGAGAATAGTTCAAGGGACCGGACCCAACAAATAGAATCTGTTTTTTATTCCATACAACATATTACAGACGATCGAGAAGCAATTATTGGATTAGCAAAAGGATTGGTGACGAAAGGGATGGGCAGTTCTGATGTCCACAATATTCTTGAAGGGATTAATGCTTTAGATAAAGACGATCGGGAAGCCATTGCTGGATTAGCAAAAGGATTGCTGACGGAAGGGATGGGTGGCTATTCAGTCCGCTATATTCTTGAAGGGATTAATGCTTTAGATAAAGACGATCGGGAAGCCATTGCTGGATTAGCAAAAGGATTGCTGACGGAAGGGATGGGTGGCAATTCAGTCCGAGATATTCTTGAAGAGATTAGTGCTTTAGATAAGGACGATCGAGAAGCTATTGTTGGATTAGCAAAAGGATTGGTGACGAAAGGGATGGATGGCAATTCAGTCTGCGAAATTCTTGAAGAGATTAGTGCTTTAGATAAGGACGATCGAGAAGCTATTGTTGGATTAGCAAAAGGATTGGTGACGAAAGGGATGGACGGTCTTCAGTCCGCAATATTCTTGAAGAGATTAATGCTTTAGATAAGGACGATCGGGAATCCATTGTTGGATTAGCAAAAGAATTGCTGACGGAAGGGATGGATGGCAATTCAGTTCGAGATATTCTTAAAGGGATTAATGCTTTAGATAAAGAACGATCGAGAAGCCATTGTTGGATTAGCAAAAGGATTGGTGACGGAAGGGATGGACAGTTCTGATGTCCGCAATATTCTTGAAGAGATTAATGCTTTAGATAAGGACGATCGAGAAGCCATTGCTGGATTAGCAAAAGGATTGCTGACGGAAGGGATGGATGGCTATTCAGTCCGCTATATTCTTAAAGAGATTAATGCTTTAGATAAGAACGATCGAGAAGCCATTGTTGGATTAGCAAAAGGATTGCTGACGGAAGGGATGGACAGTTCTGATGTCCGCAATATTCTTGAAGAGATTAATGCTTTAGATAAGAACGATCGGGAAGCCATTGCTGGATTAGCAAAAGGATTGCTGACGGAAGGGATGGGTGGCAATTCAGTCCGCTATATTCTTAAAGAGATTAATGCTTTAGATAAGAACGATCGGGAAGCCATTGTTGGATTAGCAAAAGGATTGCTGACGGAAGGGATGGACAGTTCTGATGTCTGCGATATTCTTGAAGAGATTAATGCTTTAGATAAGAACGATCGGGAAGCCATTGCTGGATTAGCAAAAGGATTGCTGACGGAAGGGATGGATGGCTATTCAGTCCGCAATATTCTTAAAGGGATTAATGCTTTAGATAAGAACGATCGGGAAGCCATTGTTGGATTAGCAAAAGGATTGCTGACGGAAGGGATGGATGGCTATTCAGTCTGCAATATTCTTGAAGGGATTAATGCTTTAGATAAGAACGATCGGGAAGCCATTGTTGGATTAGCAAAAGAATTTGTAACGGAAGAGATGAGTAGCAATTCAGTCTGCAATATTTTTGAAGGGATTAATGCTTTAGATAAAGACGATCGAGAAGCCATTGTTGGATTAGCAAAAGAATTGGTAACGGAAGAGATGAGTAGCAATTCAGTCTGCAATATTTTTGAAGGGATTAATGCTTTAGATAAGGACGATCGAGAAGCCATTGTTGGATTAGCAAAAGAATTTGTTACGGAAGGGATGAGTGGCAATTCAGTCCGCAATATTTTTGAAGGGATTAATGCTTTAAAAGACGATCGAGAAGCCATTGTTAGATTAGCAAAAGAATTTGTAACGGAAGAGATGAGTAGCAATTCAGTCTGCAAGATTCTTGAAGGGATTAATGCTTTAGATAAAGACAATCGAGAAGCCGTTGTGAACAATTTAAAGCCTTTTATAACACTCATGGCAAAAGTATCATTTATCAAAATTCTTTTTAATCTAAGTACTAAAACTCTTAAGGATGAAGAGGAACCTCAAGGCGAATCCAATGATAAATTACTTATGGTATGCGATAAGATGCTAGACAATGAAAAAAATGGTAAAATGGTTTCCAAGGTGTCCAGATTGATTTTAGAAAACCTTGAATATTTTGGTTTATGCGAGGAAAGCCCCATCGTTCAAAAGGCGATTACAAGAAAGATTGATACGAAAAATCTCTCCGATCCCAAAAATAAGTATGTTGTCTACAAATTTCTTTATGACTCTCAGAAAAATGAACTGCCGGATCTTTTATTAAAACCCTCTGAGAATGGTTTAGTTTTAAATCCGCATGCCTTTTTGTCTATCGCCAGGCTTCCCAAAAGCCGCGATCTTCCAAAAAATATCTCTCCTAAAGTCTTAATAAACCTGTTTGATAACTGTCAACTCAGTGATAAGAAATGCCGAGAGATCACGGCTAATTCCTTATCATTTTTAAGGAAGAATTTTACACAAGATAAGCATCTTGCCAAGTTGCTCTCTCCATCGAAAAATAAACATATTACTTTGGCAGCATACCAGTTTTCATGGCTTATCCACTACGTCAACAACCTTCCCGATGAAAGCCGCGATGAGACGCTGCTGCAGCATTCGGCATCTATACAGATGTGTCCAAAAGGAAAAGAGGAGGGGATTGCCGCTATTTTTCATACCCTCCCGCTAGACTCGAAAGGCCTTTTGTATGCCAACTCAAACGGGCATGAAGCCGTTCGGTCTATTCTTCAATCTGTTATCAATCAGATTTTGTCATCGGAATCCTCTTTTATGATTGAAATGACTGGTAAAGAGCCCCCCATTGCTGAACTTGCGCATCAATCGACTTTTCTCAGAAACCTAATTGGAAATAAAGTGGGCTTAGAAACCCCTTTATGCTTTGACGAGCACACCAGTCAAATTACTGATGCTCTGATCAAACGTTCTTTTAAAGAGGTTTACACCAGTTTCTTCAAACACCTGACTCCTAAACTGTTGATCTCGAAGTTTTGCCTGTTTGTTAATCGTGATATAGCATCCGACAAGACATTGTATTCACATTTGACCGCTTTAATAGATGATTCGGATATAAATAAAGCCTGGAAAATTGAAGGGAAAAACGTTTTTCTCACCGAATTCGGAGCTTCAGTTATCTTGAAAAAAACGAAATTAATTTATGCTAGTGATCCATCAACTTTGTTTTGAAGGGTGCGGGGCTGAGTGGTCTTGCCTAACAGCCTCAAAAATACTTCTTGGTTTAATCATCAAGTTTATTGGTCCAAATCATTCTCTCGTCATGATTATCGATAATACGCTGGAACGGAAAAAAGGAAGAAGAATCAAGGCTAAAGGATATTATTTTGAATTTTTCATAATCGATATTTTCAGCAAATTTTCCGTAATACTTTTAACGCAGGGACGCGTCGTCGCTGAGGTTGCCATTTTTTTCCTCAATTGTTCTCTAAGACCTTGCGATTCCGTGTTCCTGCGTTAAAAGTATTGCAAAGATTATTTCACGGGAATTGATTTATAAAGTCGAGCCTTGATAATAAAATGATTCCAGTAGTATTATATTCGACAAACAGAAGGAGAAAAAACATGTTGCATGATATTTCCGAAATGAAACCGACGACAATGCTTATCGAAAAGCAAGAAGGTTCCTCTGGCGGTTATTCGATTAGCAAGGTTCATAACGAAATTCATCAATTAGCCAATAAGATCTTATCAGAATGTGATCGGTCAGAAACAAAAAAAATTGCAAATCTTGTCTGTTCATTGTCTGAATCATTTTTATGCGAGAATAGTTCAAGGGACCGGACCCAACAAATAGAATCTGTTTTTTATTCCATACAACATATTACAGACGATCGAGAAGCAATTATTGGATTAGCAAAAGGATTGCTGACGGAAGGGATGGGTGGCTATTCAGTCCGCTATATTCTTGAAGGGATTAATGCTTTAGATAAAGACGATCGGGAAGCCATTGCTGGATTAGCAAAAGGATTGCTGACGGAAGGGATGGGTGGCTATTCAGTCCGCTATATTCTTGAAGGGATTAATGCTTTAGATAAGAACGATCGAGAAGCCATTGTTGGATTAGCAAAAGGATTGCTGACGGAAGGGATGGGTGGCAATTCAGTCCGAGATATTCTTGAAGAGATTAGTGCTTTAGATAAGGACGATCGAGAAGCTATTGTTGGATTAGCAAAAGGATTGGTGACGAAAGGGATGAATGGCTATTCAGTCTGCGAAATTCTTGAAGAGATTAGTGCTTTAGATAAGGACGATCGAGAAGCTATTGTTGGATTAGCAAAAGGATTGGTGACGAAAGGGATGGACAGTCCTGATGTCCGCAATATTCTTGAAGAGATTAGTGCTTTAGATAAGGACGATCGAGAATCCATTGTTGGATTAGCAAAAGGATTGCTGACGGAAGGGATGAATGGCTATTCAGTCCGCGATATTCTTAAAGGGATTAATGCTTTAGATAAGAACGATCGGGAAGCCATTGTTGGATTAGCAAAAGGATTGGTGACGAAAGGGATGGGCAGTTCTGATGTCCGCAATATTCTTGAAGGGATTAATGCTTTAGATAAGAGACGATCGGGAAGCCATTGTTGGATTAGCAAAAGGATTGCTGACGGAAGGGATGGGTGGCAATTCAGTCCGCTATATTCTTAAAGAGATTAATGCTTTAGATAAGAACGATCGGGAAGCCATTGTTGGATTAGCAAAAGGATTGCTGACGGAAGGGATGGACAGTTCTGATGTCCGCAATATTCTTGAAGAGATTAATGCTTTAGATAAGAACGATCGAGAAGCCATTGCTGGATTAGCAAAAGGATTGCTGACGGAAGGGATGGGTGGCAATTCAGTCCGCTATATTCTTAAAGGGATTAATGCTTTAGATAAGAACGATCGAGAAGCCATTGTTGGATTAGCAAAAGGATTTGTTACGGAAGGGATGGATGGCTATTCAGTCCGCAATATTCTTAAAGGGATTAATGCTTTAGATAAGAACGATCGGGAAGCCATTGTTGGATTAGCAAAAGGATTGCTGACGGAAGGGATGGATGGCTATTCAGTCTGCAATATTCTTGAAGGGATTAATGCTTTAGATAAGAACGATCGGGAAGCCATTGTTGGATTAGCAAAAGAATTTGTAACGGAAGAGATGAGTAGCAATTCAGTCTGCAATATTTTTGAAGGGATTAATGCTTTAGATAAAGACGATCGAGAAGCCATTGTTGGATTAGCAAAAGAATTTGTAACGGAAGAGATGAGTAGCAATTCAGTCTGCAATATTTTTGAAGGGATTAATGCTTTAAAAGACGATCGAGAAGCCATTGTTGGATTAGCAAAAGAATTTGTAACGGAAGAGATGAGTAGCAATTCAGTCTGCAATATTTTTGAAGGGATTAATGCTTTAAAAGACGATCGAGAAGCCATTGTTAGATTAGCAAAAGAATTTGTAACGGAAGAGATGAGTAGCAATTCAGTCTGCAAGATTCTTGAAGGGATTAATGCTTTAGATAAAGACAATCGAGAAGCCGTTGTGAACAATTTAAAGCCTTTTATAACACTCATGGCAAAAGTATCATTTATCAAAATTCTTTTTAATCTAAGTACTAAAACTCTTAAGGATGAAGAGGAACCTCAAGGCGAATCCAATGATAAATTACTTATGGTATGCGATAAGATGCTAGACAATGAAAAAAATGGTAAAATGGTTTCCAAGGTGTCCAGATTGATTTTAGAAAACCTTGAATATTTTGGTTTATGCGAGGAAAGCCCCATCGTTCAAAAGGCGATTACAAGAAAGATTGATACGAAAAATCTCTCCGATCCCAAAAATAAGTATGTTGTCTACAAATTTCTTTATGACTCTCAGAAAAATGAACTGCCGGATCTTTTATTAAAACCCTCTGAGAATGGTTTAGTTTTAAATCCGCATGCCTTTTTGTCTATCGCCAGGCTTCCCAAAAGCCGCGATCTTCCAAAAAATATCTCTCCTAAAGTCTTAATAAACCTGTTTGATAACTGTCAACTCAGTGATAAGAAATGCCGAGAGATCACGGCTAATTCCTTATCATTTTTAAGGAAGAATTTTACACAAGATAAGCATCTTGCCAAGTTGCTCTCTCCATCGAAAAATAAATATATTACTTTGGCAGCATACCAGTTTTCATGGCTTATCCACTACGTCAACAACCTTCCCGATGAAAGCCGCGATGAGACGCTGCTGCAGCATTCGGCATCTATACAGATGTGTCCAAAAGGAAAAGAGGAGGGGATTGCCGCTATTTTTCATACCCTCCCGCTAGACTCGAAAGGCCTTTTGTATGCCAACTCAAACGGGCATGAAGCCGTTCGGTCTATTCTTCAATCTGTTATCAATCAGATTTTGTCATCGGAATCCTCTTTTATGATTGAAATGACTGGTAAAGAGCCCCCCATTGCTGAACTTGCGCATCAATCGACTTTTCTCAGAAACCTAATTGGAAATAAAGTGGGCTTAGAAACCCCTTTATGCTTTGACGAGCACACCAGTCAAATTACTGATGCTCTGATCAAACGTTCTTTTAAAGAGGTTTACACCAGTTTCTTCAAACACCTGACTCCTAAACTGTTGATCTCGAAGTTTTGCCTGTTTGTTAATCGTGATATAGCATCCGACAAGACATTGTATTCACATTTGACCGCTTTAATAGATGATTCGGATATAAATAAAGCCTGGAAAATTGAAGGGAAAAACGTTTTTCTCACCGAATTCGGAGCTTCCGTTATCTTGAAAAAAACGAAATTAATTTATGCTAGTGATCCATCAACTTTGTTTTGAAGGGTGCGGGGACGAGATTGTTGCGGATGGGCAAAGCACCGAAATCTAGAGAAACCTAATAAAGCTTCTGAAACTGAATCCATCCGTCAATTTCACGAAACCATTGAAAGGCTTAGCATTGCATCCGAAGATTTGCGCCATACCATAGGCAACATCAGCATTAGCAAAAAAGTAGTTTCATAAAAAAATCTCTGATTTTATAATTAAGTCCTATGCTGGGCATTGATCTTAAAGGTAAAAAGGCATTTATCGCCGGTGTCGCCGATGACAGGGGGTTCGGATGGGCTATTGCAAAAGCATTAGCCGAAGCCGGAGCCGAGGTTATTATTGGGACCTGGCCTCCTGTCTACCAAATTTTTTTTAGAAGTCTCGAAAATGGAAAACTCGATGACTCCCTGGTTCTTAGGGACGGCTTGAAAATGGAGATCGCCGGGATCTATCCCCTCGACGCAGCCTACGATTACCCCGATGATGTCCCTGTCGAAATAAAAGAAAACAAACGGTATCAGAATGTGGTTCATTATACCGTTTCGGAAGTCGCCGCTCTGGTAAAACAGGATTTTGGAAACATTGACATTCTCGTCCATTCTCTGGCAAATGGCCCTGAAGCGCAAAAGCCGCTGACCGAAACCTCAAGGAACGGATACTTGGCCGCTGTTAGCGCCTCGTCGTACTCTTTCGTCAGCCTCGTTTCTCATTTCGGGCCGTTTATGAACCTTGGAGCGGCTGCCTTGACGCTGAGTTATATCGCCGCCGAAAGGGTCGTGCCGGGCTATGGCGGAGGATTGAACGCAGCTAAGGCCGCTCTTGAAAGCGATACACGGTATCTCGCTTGGGAAGCGGGAAGGAAGTGGGGCATGCGCGTCAATGCCGTTTCCGCGGGGCCCCTCGGCAGCCGCGCCGCCAAAGCTATCGGATTCATAGATAAGGTTATCGCTTATTCAGAGGAAAATGCTCCCCTTGCCAAAGAATTATCCGCTGAAGAAATTGGCCATGCAGCTGCATTTCTCCTTTCTCCTTTGGCTTCAGCCATCAGTGGGGAGACCCTGCATGTAGACAACGGACTTCATGTCATGGGTGTTGCCATCAATAGTCCATCCCTGCAATAAAAGGAGGGAATTGCAAAAGACGGAAGTTCCAAAATTCAGACTGATTTCGGCAATGCTGCTCGTCGCGGGCACAAGTATTGGCGGCGGCATGCTGGCTCTCCCTGTAGCGACAGGCATCAGCGGCTTTTTTCCTTCGCTTGTTGTGATGCTGTGCTGCTGGGCCGCCATGACAGCGACCGGTCTTTTGCTTGTAGAAGTGAGCCTTTGGTTCGGCGAAGGGGCTCATATGATTTCGATGTCCTCCCGCATGCTGGGAGTGCCGGGAAAAGTTGCCGCCTGGATTCTTTATCTTTTCATCAGCTACGCCTCGATTATTGCCTATACTGCCGGCGGCGGGATGTATATCGCTTCTGTTGCGATTGATTATTTGGGCATCGAGCTCTCCCGCGCGGCAAGCTGTCTGATCTTTTTTCTCGTTTTTGGCATATTGATCGATCTTGGTGCAAGAATTGTCGGAAGGGTCAATTCCATCATGTTTTTCGGCATGCTGGGAGCTTATTTTTTGATTATCGGCATTGGATCCCGGGAGATTGAGTTGACCAACCTCCTTCATGAGCGATGGCCGACGGCTTTTATCGGCATTCCATTGATTTTAACATCCTTTTCCTATCAGACCATGGTTCCAAGCCTGACCCCATACTTGAAAAGAAACGTGAAATATCTCCGGCTAAGCGTGATAGGCGGCACAACGATTACTCTCGCCATTTACATAGTCTGGCAGATGCTTGTTCTTGGCATCGTCCCTGCCACTGGACCGGGCAGCCTGACTGAGGCGCTCCAGGAGGGGGCTATAGCCACAAATTTCATCAAAAAATCATCAAACAGCGCGTGGGTCGTTACGATAGCCGAATTTTTTGCTTTTTTTGCTCTTGTTACCTCGTTTCTCGGCATGTCATTAGGCTTGTTTGATTTTTTATCCGACGGTCTGAACATAAAAAAAGCAGGATGGGGGAGATTAAAACTTGGGTTGATTATTGCATTGCCGACACTATTTGTTGCCATCAATTATGAAAGAGTGTTCCTTGTCGCCATGGACATTTCCGGAGGTTTTGGCGATACGATTTTAAATGGAATAATTCCGGTGTTAATGGTTTGGATCGGCCGTTATCGGCGGAATCTGCCCCATGCAGTCGGAATTGTCGGTCATAAACTTTTTTTAATGCTGACAATTTTATTTTTTATTATTTCTCTGACGATCGAAATCTTGGTGCATTTGGGACTGCTCTCTTCTATTTATGACGTGTCCGAAATCAATCTATTATAACAAATATTTTAAAGCATCTTGCTTCATTCGCAAATGGATGTGATAGAGGCCGTTTGTCCTGTTGGGTGTGAGACTGGCGGGAATGCCGAGTTCATCGATGAACGAAGGGGGGCATTTAAGAATAGTTTCAGGGGGTTCGCCGCTGTAGACATTGATCAAAAGCTCAGCCAGGCCCGAAGATATCAAAGCGTCCGACGAGGCCCGGAAATGAACAACGCCATTCTCAAAACGGGAAACAATATACATTGTGCTCTGACATCCCTGAACGCGGTTTTCTTCAATTATATGCTCGGGCTGCAGCGGTTTTTGACTCTTTCCCAACCCTATAATAATCAAATATTTGTTTTCAGCAGATTTGGATTTTTCAAATAACTTTTTTAAGTTTTGCTGTTTTTGAAGGCAGCTTTCAAACATCTCGACCTCTAAAATATCTTCGATGGTAACACATTTATCAAATATTTATCACTCTCTATTGCTATTTAGTTGACTTCAATGCTAAAATCATTCTTTAATCATATCGTATATATCGAAATTTTTAAGGAATTATGACGAAAGAAGACACGATCAAAGTTGATGGGGCTGTCGAAGAGCTGCTTCCGAATATGACGTTCCGCGTAAAACTGGAAAATGGAATGACAGTCCATGCACACCTTTGCGGGAAGATGAGAATGAAGAATATCCGCGTTCTCGTTGGAGACGTGGTGACATGCGAATTATCGCCTTACGATTTGACTAAGGCACGAATCGTTTATAGGCAAAAATAGGAACGGATAAGAAAATCTTTCTGATCCTATTGATTTTATTTGCAGAAGGCACTAAACTTATAAGCTTTCGATTGCGGTGTAATTCAAGCAACTCTTACGTTAGAGCAAAAGCTGAAGACTGCAGATAAAAACTAAAAATTAGCCCAGATAGCTCAGAGGTAGAGCACTTGCATGGTAAGCAAGCGGTCGGAGGTTCAATTCCTCTTCTGGGCAACAAAATTTAACAAGTAAAACAAGAAGTTGTCTACGGAGGAAAATACAAATGGCTAAACAAGCATTTAAGCGGGAGAAGCCACATTTAAATATTGGTACCATCGGCCACGTCGACCATGGTAAAACAACACTTACTGCCGCGATTAGCAAGGTGCTGACTAAGAAATATGGTGGAGATGTCAAGAATTTTGAGCAGATCGACAGCGCACCTGAGGAACAAAAGCGGGGGATAACCATTAATGCTTCCCACGTTGAATATCAAACGGAAAACCGTCACTACGCTCACGTCGACTGCCCCGGGCACGCCGACTATGTAAAGAACATGATTACCGGAGCCGCCCAAATGGACGGGGCCATCCTCGTTGTTGCGGCAACAGACGGCGCCATGCCTCAGACGAAAGAGCATATTCTTCTGGCGCACCAGATGAACGTTCCTTCGATCGTTGTTTTTCTCAACAAGTGCGATATGCTGGGCGCGGAAGATCAAGAGCTTCTCGATCTGGTTGAACTGGAGCTTCACGAAATTCTTGAAGCGAAAGGATACAAGGATGTGCCGATTATCCGGGGGTCCGCATTGAAAGCGCTTGAAGGCGACGAGGAATCGGAAAGCAAGATTATCGAGCTTATGAAGAGCGTCGACGAGACTATTGCCGAGCCTCAGAGGGATTTTGACAAGTCGTTCCTTATGCCTATCGAGGACGTTTTCTCAATTCCGGGCCGTGGAACTGTTGTGACTGGCCGTGTGGAAAGAGGGGTCCTCAAACTGAACGATAAACTGCAGATTGTCGGTCTTAAAGATACGCGCGATACAGTGGCTACAGGACTTGAGATGTTCAATAAGACTCTCGATGAAGTTCAGCCCGGTGAAAACGTCGGCGTACTTCTTAGGGGTGTTGAAAAGAATGATGTCGAACGTGGAATGGTTCTTGCCGCTCCCGGTTCCTGCACGCCTCATACGAAGTTTAAAGGACCTGTATATGTTCTCACTAAGGAAGAAGGCGGAAGGCATAAGCCCTTTTTTCAGGGGTACCGTCCTCAGTTCTATATCAGAACAACCGACGTAACTGGAACCGTAGAACTTCCTGCAGGTACAGAAATGGTCATGCCGGGTGATAACGTTGAAATCACAGCCAGCCTGATTGCGCCTGTAGCGCTTGAAGTTGGACAAAGGTTTGCTATCCGCGAAGGCGGCCGAACAATCGGTGCAGGAACTGTATCCGAAATTATTGAATAAACGAGATCGGCTCGGGAAACCTGATTGTTTCCCGGGTTTTTAAGGGTGTGTAGCTCAGCTGGTAGAGCAGCGGTCTCCAAAGCCGCAGGTCGGGGGTTCGAGCCCCTCCGCACTCGTAACAAATATTGTACGGGAACATATGAATCTAATGGATGCAAAAAAAAGACAATCGTCAAAGCAGGATGCCAAAGGATCCGATAAAGGATCGCTGCGTAAAGCTGCCGGTTTTTTTGGCGAAGTCAAAAATGAGATTCAGCGTATTACTTGGACGAATAAACAGGAATTACGCGTGTATACAAAAATAGTTGTCGGCGCAACATTTTCCTTGGGTATTATGATATATGGGATCGATTTATTTATTCGCAGCATGTTAATGGGACTTAGTAACATAGTGCATTGGATTGCAGGGTAGGGAGAGATGACGGTAAATTGGTACGTTCTACAGGTGCTGTCCGGACAGGAAAAAAAAGTGAAGCGCGCTATCGAAGAGCAGGCTGCTATAAGAAACGTGAAGAGTTATATAGAAGAAGTAATGCTGCCGACAGAAAATGTTTCCGAGGTTAAGCAAGGTGAACAGCGAGTTGTCGAAAAGAAGCTTTGGCCTGGATATCTGTTAATCAAGATGGAACTCAATGATGAATCGCATCAGTATGTTAAAATGACAAACGGCGTTGTCGCTTTTTTAGGAGGATCATCGCCTACGTCGCTGACCGATGCCGAAGTTGAAGAAATATTAAAAGACCTTCATGAAAAGAAAGATACAGTAACGCAAAAGCATCCTTTTAATATAGGAGATACTGTAAAAATTGTTGACGGGGTCTTTTACAACTTTGTCGGAACTGTCATTGAAGTTTTTCACGAAAAAGGGAAACTGAGTGTTATGGTGTCGATTTTCGGGAGAGATACACGTGTAGACGATCTCGAATTTACACAAGTGGAAAGAGTCGAGGACGACTCATAAAAATAAGCGAAATCTCTTCATAACATTAGGTCATAATGCCTCTTAAGTGACTGAATAAATGGAGAGATATAAAGAGGAACCAAATAAATGGCTAAGAAGAAAAAAATAGTAAAAGTCATCAAGTTGCAGATACCGGCAGGCAAGGCAAATCCGGCTCCGCCAATCGGTCCGGCCTTGGGTGCCGCCGGTTTGAACATTATGTCTTTTTGTAAAGACTTCAATGCTCGTACTCAGGATAAAGGGGGCGACATACTCCCGGTTGAAATCAATGTTTATGAGGACAGGTCTTTTGATTATATTACAAAGGAACCGCCCGTCCCCGAGCTGATAAAAAAAGAGCTTGGACTTGCAAAAGGTTCCGCAGTTCCCAACCGCGATAAAGTCGGCCGCATCAACCGCAGTCAGGCATTAAAAATTGCAAAAAGAAAAATGCAGGATTTTAATGCCAACGACGATGATGCAGCAGTCAAAATCGTTTTGGGAACCTGCCGTTCAATGGGCGTAGACTTTGTGGAGGAATAAAAAATATTATGGGTCGAACAAGCAAACGGTTTCGGGAGATAGCAAATCTACATGATAAATCAAAATCATATAGTGTAGAAGAAGCTGTCGCATTATTAAGGCAGTGTCCGCCGGTCAAATTTGACCAGTCGGTAGAACTTGCTTTAAGAACTGGCGTTGACCCTCGTAAATCAGATCAGCATATTCGCGGAACGGTATCACTACCGAATGGTACCGGAAAAACAATGGTTATCGTTGTGATAACCTCTGGCGAAAAAGTTCAAGAAGCTCTTGCTGCTGGTGCAGATTACGCGGGAAACGAAGAATTGATTGAAAAAATCAAAGGCGGGTGGACCGACTTTGACGCAGTGGTGGCGACACCGGATATGATGCGTGAAGTAGGGAAGCTCGGTAAAATATTAGGTCCTAGAGGTTTAATGCCTACTCCAAAAGGTGGAACAGTGACACCCGATGTTGTAAAAGCCGTAGGCGAACTTAAAGGCGGTAAAATCGAATTTAAGATCGATAAACACGCAGGCATTCACGCTGCTGTCGGCAAAGTTTCATTTGCCCCTGAACAGCTTGTTGAAAACATTCGAGTTTTTCTCCAAGCTATCGTTCGTGCTAAACCTGCTACTGCTAAAGGACAATATATTAAATCGGTTGCGCTTTCCTCAACGATGGGTCCTGGCATTAGAATTGACCTTCGTGAAGTTGAAGCAGCGTAAAGGAGCTAAGGTATCATGAGAGCAGAAAAACAATTACTTCTCGATGAGATTCGAGAGCAGATCGATCAGTACGGATCGTTTGTGATTCTAAGTTACCTTGGTTTGACTGCAAACGAAGCACACAAATTTCGCCGGAAAATCAGAGAAACCGGGGGCAATGTCGAAATGTTGCCCAAAAGGATGTTTGTTATTGCTGCAGAAAAGTCAGGGTATAATTTTGACCTGAATTCATTGACAGGACACATTGGCGTGGTTTTTGCCGGCGAAGATCCTATGGAAACAACAAAAGCTGTTTTTGAGTATCAAAAAGACAATCGGGATCAGCTGAGTGTTATTGGTGGGCAAATCGACGGTTCAGTTCTCAACAAAAATCAGATGACTGAACTGTCTAAGCTGCCAGGCAAACAAGAACTGCGAGCTCAGTTTGTCGGACTCTTGCAAGCGCCTATGGCTCAAACACTATCTGTCATGAATGCATTGGTTTCCAGCGTCGTTTATTGTTTGGATAATAAATGCAAGAAAGAAGATGGTCAGGAATAAAACAATTACTTTTTTTAAAAAATCAGAGAGGTTTAACCGTGAGTACAGAAACAAAAACCAGTCCAAAAGTTGAAGAGCTTGTCAAAGTTCTTAGCGAGTTGACAGTCCTTGAAATGGCTGAACTCAAAAAAGCATTGGAAGATACGTGGGGTGTTGAAGCTGCCGCTGCACCGGTAGCGGTTGCCGCAGCTCCGGCTGCCGGCGCCGGCGCTGAAGAAGAAGAGGCGACAGACTTTGAAATAACACTTGCTGAAGCTCCTGCGGATAAAAAAATCGGAGTGATCAAAGTCGTTCGCGAAATTACCGGTCTTGGCTTAAAAGAAGCTAAAGAAATGGTAGAAGGCGCTCCCAAGGTTGTGAAAGAAAAAGCACCTAAAGCCGAAGCTGATGAGATTAAATCTAAATTGGAAGCGGCCGGAGCTAAGGTTACGCTGAAAGGCATTTAATCTTTTATCCAGAAAACATGAAATGGGAGAGTATCAAATGGTTCCCATTTCATGGTTTTTTAAATAAATTGCGCGTATAGCATCGGGCTAAATTAGAAATATTAGTGTTATTAAGAAAATTCCTTGACTTTTTTGTTTAAATGCTATAAAAATTTAGCTGAGTTGCATATAAATGACACCTTCGCAAAGCCAGCGATTGTGATTATCAAGGCATTTACGTTTTTTGATGTTCTTTACTCAAACTATTATGAAAATAAAACAGCGTTCTCTACCGACGCAGATCGCAGAATGCTTGCGTTATTTCGCGCCTAAGATTTTCAGTAAAATAAATCACTTAAGAGGGAGCCCTTCAGGATGTTAAAAAGGCCGCCAGTCAGGATTAGCTTTAAGGAAAAAGAAGATATTATCGATCTTCCCAACCTCATCGAAATCCAAATAAAATCGTATAATCAATTCCTACAGTCTGATCAGTTTCCTGAAGGTAGGGAAAATTTGGGCTTGCAGGAAATTTTTACCGATATATTCCCCATCAAGTCCTATGATGAAAAGACGGTTTTAGAGTACTTGTCATACAACCTGGGTGTTCCTAAATACAATCCCGACGAATGCATTCGGAGAGGCATCACTTACAGCGTCACCCTCAAAGTCAAATTCCGTCTTACGGATGAAACCGGAATTAAAGAAGAAGAAGTTTACATGGGAACCATTCCGGTTATGACGGATAAGGGGACTTTTATTATAAATGGCGCTGAAAGGGTGGTCGTCTCCCAGTTGCATCGTTCTCCCGGAATTTGCTATGAACGGGAAAAACATACCCGCGGGCAGATGCTTTATTCCTTCCGCATTATCCCTTATAGGGGGAGTTGGCTGGAAGCTTCATTCGATACGAACGATCTTATCTATATCTATGTCGACAGAAAGCAAAGGCGTCGGAAGATTCTCGCCACGACTTTTATCAGGACTCTTGGGTTCTCCTCAAATTCCGATATTATTGAAGAGTTCTTCAATACACGGAAAGTGAAATTGAAATCCGAAAAGGAAATTGCCAAATATGTCGGTAAAATCCTGGCCGAAGATGTCATTGACGAAGAAAGCGGACTTGTCTTCGGAAAAGCTGCAGAAAAGCTGACAACTGCAATGCTGAAACGAATGATGGATGCGAAAATCACGACAATTCGCATAGCCGAAGACGCCGACGAGACCAGTCCGATTATTAAAATGCTGGCAAAAGATCCAACCGATTCCTATGAATCGGCTTTGAAAGATTTTTATCGTAAGATCCGTCCCGGGGAGCCGGCAACTCTGTCCAATGCGCGATCAGCTATCATGCGTCTATTTTTTGACTCAAAGCGTTATAACCTTGGCCGTGTTGGGCGCTACAAGCTCAATACAAAGCTGGGAATGGAAGTCAATGACGAGTCGCTGTCGAATCTGACAATGACAAAAGAAGACGTTGTCGAGGCGATTAAGTATCTCATCAGACTCAGAAACGGCGACGCGGAGACAAATATCGACGACATCGACCACTTGGGCAACAGGCGGGTGCGTTCTGTTGGGGAGTTGATACAAAATCAGTGCCGCATCGGCCTTGCACGGATGGAAAAAATTATACGGGAGAGGATGAATCTCTTTGATTTCAGCTCCGATACGCTCACTCCGGGTAAAATTGTTTCAGCCAAAGCTCTGTCGGGCGTTCTTAAGGACTTTTTTGGACGGTCTCAGTTGTCGCAATTCATGGATCAAACAAATCCCATTGCTGAACTGACCCATAAAAGACGCCTGTCATCACTAGGACCCGGAGGCTTAAATCGGGATAGGGCAGGATTTGAAGTGCGCGACGTCCACACAAGCCACTATGGAAGAATTTGTCCGATCGAGACTCCTGAAGGACCTAACATCGGATTGATCACTTCTCTGTCATCATTTGCGAAAATCAACGAGTTCGGTTTTATTGAAACTCCCTATCGCATTGTTCAGGACGGCATTGTCACTGAAGAGGTCGAATATATGACTGCTGACCAGGAAGAAAAATATGTGATTGCACAGGCGTCGGCGCCTTTAGATGAAATGAACATGTTTATTGAAGAAAAATGCTGGGCTCGTTGCCGAGGGGAGCAAATTGAGATCGAGACATCCAAGGTGACTCATATGGATGTTTCTCCCAAGCAGCTTGTTTCGATTGTAACCGGTTTGATTCCGTTTCTGGAGCATAATGATGCCAACCGTGCATTGATGGGATCGAACATGCAGCGTCAGGGCGTTCCGCTGCTTAAGGCCGAAGCGCCGATTGTGGGAACAGGTCTTGAACTGAAAGCCGCCCGCGATTCAGGAGCTGCCTTGATAGCCGAAGATGACGGAATCGTCGAGTATGTCGACGGGTCAAGTCATTGTGATTTCCTCTAAAAGGAACCGTCTGGATAAAAAGACCTATCATTTGAAAAAATTCATACGATCAAACTCGGGAACGTGTGTCAATCAGGTTCCCCTTTGCTATGTTGGCGAAGAGGTGTTGGCAGGAGATGTGATTGCAGATGGACCAGCAACCGACAAAGGAGAAATCGCATTAGGTAAGAACGTTCTCGTCGCTTTTATGCCATGGATGGGATACAACTTCGAAGACGCCATCATTATTTCTGAAAAACTTCTTGTTCATGATTATTTCACCTCCATTCATATTGAGGAGTTCGAAATTACAGCCAGGGATACCAAGCTTGGAAAAGAAGAAATAACAAGGGATATACCAAATGTATCGGAAGAGGCGCTGGCAAATCTCGACGATGACGGAATAATCTGCATGGGAACCGAGGTGAAATCCGGCGATATTCTTGTTGGAAAAATCACTCCCAAGTCGGAAACCGAACTGGCGCCTGAAGAACGCTTGCTAAGAGCGATCTTTGGTGAAAAAGCAGCGGATGTCAAGGATGCCTCTTTAGTGGTTCCGACAGGTGTAGAAGGTGTCGTGATGGACATCAAGCTTTTCAGCCGCAAGGAAAGAATCGCGAAGACAGACGACGAGCTTGTCGAAGAAGCGGCTAAATTAAAAGAGCTTCAAAGAGACTATAAGGTTCAACAGACGCAGCTGCGCAATGAAAAGTATGAAAAAATAACGGTTCTTCTTCAGGGGGAAATGGCTCCTGGTACGATTGTTCACCGCAAAACCGCAGCGGTGATTGCGCAAGAAGATGAGCCGATTTCCGAAGATGTTATCGATGTGCTCGAAAATGAAGCAGTTGAAGATCTGCTCATGCCGGAAAACGATGTCTATAATGTCCTCAAGCAAATCCTTCGAGATTATGATACGGCTCTTTTGTCTTTGGAAATGAAGTACAAGACTGAAGTCGAGCAGCTCCGAAAAGGCGACACGGACCTAGAACCGGGCATCATCCGCCAGGTAAAAGTTTACATTGCGACCAAAAGAAAACTTGAAGTGGGCGATAAAATGGCAGGACGCCACGGAAACAAAGGGGTTGTATCCAACATTGTTCCTGAAGCCGATATGCCGTACCTAAACAATGGACAGAGCGTTGAAATTATCCTCAATCCGCTCGGTATTGCCTCACGTATGAACCTGGGCCAGGTTTTTGAAACGCACCTCGGTTTTGCCGCAAAATGTGCCGGGGTATTTATCAAAACACCTGTATTTGAAGGCTTCCCAGAGGACCAAATTTGGCGGATGCTGAAAGAAAACGGGTTGCCTGAAGATGGTAAATTCTATCTCTATGACGGAAGAAATGGTGAACGTTTCGATTATCCGACTGTCGTTGGCTACATTTACATGATGAAACTCGGTCACTTGGTTTCGGATAAAATCCATGCCCGTGCCGTTGGTCCTTATTCTCTGGTGACTCAGCAGCCTCTTGGCGGAAAGGCTCAAATGGGAGGCCAGCGTTTTGGGGAGATGGAAGTGTGGGCGGCAGAAGCCTACGGCGCGGCTCATTTGCTGCAAGAACTATTGACTGTTAAATCTGATGATGTTTCGGGAAGAACACGTATCTACGAGTCGATAGTTAAAGGTGAAAATACTCTAGTAGCCGGTACGCCGGAATCATTTAATGTTTTGATTAAAGAGATGCAAGGGCTTGGACTCGATATTAAAGCGGAAAGAGTAGAAGAAATAAGTTATTAATTTTCCCATCTGTAGGAGAAATTCATGGCCGATGAAACACAGCAGCAGCAACATTTTGATAGTTTGACGATTCAGCTCGCTTCAGACGAGGTCATTTGCAATCAATGGTCTCGAGGCGAAATAAAAAAACCTGAAACGATCAACTATCGTACTTTCAAACCTGAAAAAGGCGGACTCTTTTGCGAGAAGATTTTCGGGCCCACTAGGGATTGGGAATGTGCTTGCGGCAAATACAAAAAGATTAAACATAAAGGGATCGTGTGCGATCGTTGCGGAGTCGAGGTAACACTGTCCAAAGTGCGCCGGGAAAGGATGGCGCACATCGACTTGGCAGTGCCTATTGTTCATATCTGGTTTTTCAAAACGATGCCCTCCCGTATCGGCAATCTTTTAGGTATGACTGCAGGCGATCTCGAAAGAATCATTTATTATGAAGAGTGGGTTGTGACCGATCCGGGCGAAACGGATCTTGAAAAAAAACAGCTTCTTGATGATGTCGAATTTCGCGAAGCGCAGGAAAAGTGGGGCCGCGATGCTTTTGTCGCTAAAATGGGCGGTGAAGCGATTCAGGATCTCCTTCAATCGGAAGATCTTTCTATCATTCTTAATGAACTTAAGGAAAAATTAAGGAAGACAAAATCCCAACAGGGGAGGATGAAGTTAGCTAAGCGCCTCAAGATTGTCGAGAGCTTTATGAGCTCTGAGAATAAACCCGAGTGGATGGTGATGTCCGCAGTTCCGGTTATACCTCCAGACCTGCGTCCTCTTGTTCCACTTGATGGCGGGCGTTTTGCGACATCGGACTTGAATGATCTTTATCGTCGGGTTATCAACCGCAACAACCGTTTAAAGCAAATACTCAAACTCAAAACTCCCGAAGTCATTGTCAGAAACGAAAAACGGATGCTTCAGGAAGCCGTCGACGCTCTTTGGGACAACGGACGCCACGGCCACCCGGTCATGGGCGCCGGCAACCGTCCGCTCAAATCTCTTTCTGAAATGCTGAAAGGTAAATCCGGCCGCTTTAGACAGAATCTTTTGGGTAAACGTGTCGATTATTCCGGCCGTTCAGTTATCATTGTCGGTCCTGAGTTAAAGTTCAATCAATGCGGACTTCCAAAATTAATGGCTCTTGAACTGTTTGAACCATTCATTGTTAAAGAGCTTAAGGATATGGGGTATGTCTATACTATAAAATCGGCAAAGAAAATGATTCAGAGGCACGACCCGGAAGTTTGGGATGTGCTGGAAAAAATCATTCAGCATCACCCGGTTCTCTTAAACCGTGCGCCGACACTGCACCGCTTGGGGATTCAGGCGTTCGAACCGGTCCTCATTGAAGGTAAGGCGATTCGTGTACATCCGCTGGTCTGCTCTGCGTTCAACGCCGACTTCGACGGCGACCAGATGGCCGTTTATGTGCCTCTTTCGGTAGAAGCGCAAATTGAAGCGCGCATGCTGATGATGGCCCCGGATAACATATTCCTCCCTTCATCGGGCAAGCCTTCAGCCGTTCCGAGTCAGGATATGGCTCTCGGCCTGTACTATTTGATGCACGACCCCATTTACAATCCCGAGGATTACGGGCGCCCGGTTAAGGTGTTTAGGGACAACCGGGAAGTTTTGCTCGCATTGAATTCATCAGGAAGCTACAACTGGTACGACGAAAAACAGCGAGCTGAAGAAAAGGGACGTACAGACAATTTCGGCAGAGGCTTGAGACTCCATGAGAAGATCAAACTAAGGACAAGCGTCGGCATTATCGAAACTACGCCTGGGCGGGTTATTTTCAATACGATTGTGCCTAACGAACTAGGATTTCAAAACTACCAGCTTCCCAAAAAGAGGCTCGGAGAACTTGTTCTTCAATGTTATAAAAGGGTCGGTCTGGAAAAAACCGTTCGGTTTTTAGACAACTTAAAAAGCATTGGATTCAGCGAAGCGACAAAGTCTGGAATTTCAATTGGCATCAGCGATATCAAAGTTCCCGAAGTCAAGCAAAAGCTTCTCGAACAGGCCGATAAACAGGTAAGCGCTGTCAAAAAGCAATATGACGATGGTATCATTACCGACGGCGAGAGAAAATCGAAGGTGATTAACATCTGGTCAGAAGTGACTGAAAAGATTTCGGAAATCCTTTTCGATATGATTTCAAAAATTGAAAACGAGCAGCTCAACTCGTTGTTTATAATGCTCGACTCCGGAGCGCGAGGCACTAAATCTCAAATTAAGCAGCTCGGCGGCCTGAGGGGCCTGATGGCCAAACCCTCCGGTGAAATTATTGAATACCCGATTAAAACCAACTTTCGTGAAGGTTTGACGCCCGGGCAGTACTTCACCTCATCTCACGGAGCGAGAAAAGGGCTTTCCGATACTGCGCTCAAAACAGCCGATTCCGGTTACCTAACAAGAAGGCTTGTCGATGTCTCTCTCGACGTCATTGTGACTGAAGAAGATTGCGGCACGCTGAACGGAATCGAGGTTTCGGCGATCAAGCAGGGACAAGAGGAATTGTTGCCGATTAAAGACCGTATCTTCGGCCGAGCCGTGTGCGAAGATATCTATCAGCCCGGAGACAAATCAAAGCTTCTCGCCAAAGCGGGGGATGTTCTTACCCTCGAGCAGGCAGAGAGAATCGATGACGCCGGCATCGATACAATCAAAGTCCGCTCAGTCCTCACCTGCGAAACTAAATGGGGAGTTTGTGCAACTTGCTATGGGGTCAATCTGGCCAATGGCCGAACGGTCAGCTTAGGCGAGGCCATAGGCATCATAGCTGCCCAGTCGATTGGCGAGCCGGGTACTCAGCTGACGATGAGAACGTTCCACATCGGTGGTATCGCTTCCGCAAGCATCAGCCCTGAGCTAGTGGCTGAAAGCGATGGCATTGTTATCTATACCGACTTAAGGATCGTTCAAAATGACGAAGGCAACTGGGTGGTTCTTAACAAAAACGGCACCCTCAATGTTGTTAGGGATGAAGGAAGGAAGCTTGAGGAATACAAACAGCTGCTCAGCACCAAATCCATCGAACCGCTGCAAACAATCAACATTGAACTTGGGACCAGAATCTTCGTAGAGGATGGCGCTTTAGTCAAAAAAGGGCAAAAAATTGGGGAGTGGGAACAACACAATATCCCGATTATTTGCGATAGGCCCGGCTACGCGAAGTATGAAGATCTCGTTGAAGGGATCTCCACTGAACGTGTGACGAATAAGCAAACAGGCCAGGTGGAGTTAATCGTCAAGCAGCACCGCGGCGAGCTTCACCCGCAAATCGCGATTTATTCCGATAAAGATTTCAAGGAACTGGTCGGAACCTATCCGATTCCGAGCGGAGCGATTATTTCCGTTGAAGAAAACTATTTTGCTTCAGCCGGAACATTACTGGCCCGTCTGCCGAGAGGAGCGATGAAGACAAAGGATATCACGGGGGGACTGCCCCGCGTTGCCGAACTTCTCGAGGCTCGCAAGCCTAAAGATGCTGCCGAGATTGCCAAAATTGACGGAATCGTGGATTTCGGCGTTCACAAAAATAAGCGTCTTGTAATCGTTCGCGATGAAGTGTCGGGTATGCAGGAAGAGCATTTGATTCCTCATACAAAGCACTTGATTGTTCAACGGGGCGATCATGTTGTCAAAGGACAGCAGCTGACCGACGGATCGGTCATCCCTCATGAGATTCTGGAAGTATGCGGAGTGCGCGAGCTGCAGAAATACCTGGTCAATCAGGTGCAGGAAGTTTACCGTCTGCAGGGTGTCGACATCAATGACAAACACATTGAGATCATCGTTCGGCAAATGCTGAAAAAGGTGCGCGTTGTCGATCCCGGCGACACCAGTCTTCTGTTCGGCGAGGAGGTCGACAAGAAGCAGTTTGAGACAGAAAACGAGAAGGTGACCTCCGAAGGCGGCAAGGCGGCCCAGGCAGCTCCGCTTCTGCTCGGAATCACCAAGTCATCTTTGAGTACTGAATCTTTCATTTCAGCCGCTTCCTTTCAGGATACAACTCGTATTCTTACTGAAGCCGCATTCTCCGGAAAGAAGGACTATCTGCGCGGTTTCAAAGAGAACATTATTATGGGGCACACAATCCCGGCCGGAACCGGATTCGAGGAGCATAAGCGTACATATGCGTCTATCGACTCTGCTGCAGCCGAAGACCTTGTCTTTGATTTCGAGTCTGTCGAACCCGTCAACGCTAAAAAGTAATCATCAGTCAACCGAGGCCCGGAAGGCCTCGGTTGACTTTATTTCTCTAAATCATATATAAGGTTTCTCTTTTGTTTTATCATGAGGGAAGCAAAATGGGAATTTATCAGAACAACTGGAGAACGTTATATCCGGGTTATCAAAAAGATTTGAACCCGATTAGAATTTTCTCTAGGGTATGTCAATCGGCAGATAGGCAAAAGCCCCACAATCGCCAACATTGCCCAAGAGTGTTTAAAAGACCTTTATCAGATTGTCTGCATTGAAAAATGCAGCAAATTCTTTATAGCTACAAGTTTTTTTCAAAAAGTGTGTCAACTGAAATCGGGCAGATGGCCGGATCTGGATATTTCAACAAGACTTTCTAAATTAGGATTTGAGTATAACTGGAAATTTTCAGGAGTGTTTTATTTTGCAATTGATATCAAATTCGAAAAATTTTAAAAACCAATTGCGATCTGAATACGGTTCTACCATTTTGAGCAATCTCAAACGCACCTTGGAACAATTGCCTGAAGATTTAAGTCCTTGCATAAGGTCTTATCGTTCAGTCCAACTTTGTCATTTCATTGTCATGAAAGCATTGTGGATTAAAGAGCCTAATATTCAGGATGTGAAATGTACCAAATAGTAATCGGCAGCGACTTATAATTCTTTAAAACAAAAATATCCAGCTATATATGACAATTTATGCCATCGCATTGATTTTAATGAAACATTTCTGGGCCTGAAATCGATGATCCACAGTTCAGCTTGCTGGATCATAATATTATCGTAACAAAGGAGTTAATGCGATTCTTATTTTAAGCATTGCCTCAAAAATGATCGGTATTTTCAATGTTCATTTGTCATAGACCCGGATCACACAAAGAGTGATAGATAAGATAGTGAAAAAATATTCCGATAATTCGTTTGTGCTTTTGTATGAGTTAAGGGTTTACATTCAGAAAGTGTTTGTTTTAACCCTATCTGCTGAGCTTCTGCATAAAAGGGTGAAGTATATTAACCGAAAAATAGCGGAAATTGAAAAGAACAAATCGCCAAAAATTTTGGATTTGAAAAAAAGAAAGTTAAGATTCCATGAAGTGACAAAAATCATGGCGGCATGGCATGCAAATTGCATAGAAAAATTCGTGTCTTGTGATATCGATCAGCATTCTGAGGGCCTTTATCAGGACCCATATCAAGAGATTTTGAAAACAAAAAATATAAAACAACGAAATAATTTCTTGGATAAACTTATCGCTTTGTCCAATGAGTCTCTCAGAGTGAAAAATTTTGAAATCGCAAGGTGTTTGTACCTGCTCTTGCCAAAGAAGAAATCGGGAAAGATATTTATAGCATATTCGACACAAAAGAGGAATATCAAATGCATTTAAGAAACAGCAAAATACCTCCGGTTCCTGTCATGGGTTTTATCAAAGACGAGCTTATGGCTGCCAAGAAGCGAGGAGATAGAAGACGGTGCGATGAGATTAAAAAGGATTTTGCAAGAAGGCAGGCGGCGCTTAAAGCGGCTTATCCCATCTGATAAAGCCACAGGCCGGCAAGAAGGATGCCGTCGACTGCGGCGCCTTGCCTGATTTTATCCCTGAGCTCTTCAAGCGAGAATGTGAACGTTTGGATAATCTCGCCCCCTTCAAGCTCGGGCTGGCGTGTTTTTCGGCAGTTTTCAGCGAGAACATAGATCACTTTTTGGTCGCAGATGCCCGGCATAGGGAATGATTGTCCCAGCTCTTTAAAATTTTTTGCGTCATAGCCCGTTTCTTCAAGCAGCTCACGCTTGCCTCCTTCTAAGGGGGATTCATTTTCGTGAAGAAAACCGCCGGGAAGGCTGAGAACTCTTCCTCCCGCAGGATGGCGGTACTCTTCGTTGATAATCAGCTGCCCGTCTTTTGTGACGGGACGATATGATACAGATGTTTCAGTTGGCAACGAAAGGGTGTAGTGGTTGTGTTCATAACCGCTTGGGAAACGAAGATGTTCTTTTTTGACTTTGAGAAATTCATCGAGAATAATTTTACTATTTAAAGATTTAATCCCCATTGATCACCTGTTTTTTTGCCAGTTCTTGATAAAGGTCTTTTTTTTGCCGGTCACCTTGGCAGTGGTAATACAGCGAAAGCTGACGGTAAAGCTGCCGCTTTTCCCACATAAAGGCTTGTTGAAACCAACGATGTCCGTCGTAGAACTTTTCGTTGATATAGTGTGTGGCCAGCGTCCAGCTTCGAGGAAAAGAGACTTCCAGAACACCTGAAAAATGGGCTTTGGCGATCTCAGGTCCTTCTATAACATAAAGCCAGCATCCATAAAGAAAGTGGAAGGCGCTTTTTTCCTCGCCGATATATTCAAGAGGGTAATTTTCAAATATCTTGCCCGCTTCGCTCCATTTCTTGTCGATCAACAGCGCCCATATGCGGTAATAGTCGAGTCTCAGCCGTTGCTTTGTATCCAGCTGGCTGATATCCAGACGACTGAGAGTTTCATAGACTAGAGAGGTTTTTTCTTCAGCTAAAGCCTTTTCGATTAAATATATGAGGATGCGCATTTCATTAAAATTGATCTCCCGTTTGAGGGAGATCAGAAAATCTTCCAGGACCTCTTGTATGGGGGCTCTTGCGGCTTTACTGCGAAGGCAAAGGGGGTGAAGGCTTTAATTAAAAATTTGCTCTCGTCTTCCGGACGCATTTCTAAAGTTTTGGTAAACAGCTCGTTAAGCAGGTCTGCTGCCCCAAGCTCCAAGAATGCAGTAAAGAGCGTTAAAAAAGGTGATGGGGTAAATGTTGTCAAGCTTGATGAGAGAGTCGATCAACTCTTCGATAAATAGGGGTTTGGCAAGCCAAAAACTCAAAAGAAGGCTAAAGGAGATATTGCTGACTTTGCTGACATGTGCGCCGCAAGGATCGTTTTGAATGAAGGGAAGCGTTTCCCAGTGCCTTTGCAGTGTTTCGATGAGTTTTTGTGTGTGGGGAGTTTTCTGAACAGTCGAAATATGCCGGTTCACAAGAAGGACGAGCTCATAAGTGGCATGGCGGTGATATCGGGAACATTCGTGCATCCGGTAGGCGACCTGTTCGTCAAGCACGGAAAGAAGAGGATGTTTCGGATACCTTCTATAAGCTAGCATGTAGCATTTCACTTCTTCGGATATGTCCTGAAGTGTTTTATAAACAAGAGCTTTGCCTAAATATTCGAGGGGAGCTCCCGGGGTTCCGTGAAGTTTTTCGAATTCCTGAAGAGCCAGGTCGTAAAATTCCTGAGCTTTTTTCAGATCGTTTTGATAGCGCCCTTGCTCGAGAAGCGTGACCCCTGCTCGGAACATAGCTTCCCGTCCTTCCTGCCTTCCGGGAAAGGTATAGCCGATTCTTCGGTATTCGCTGAGTGCTATATCGTAATACTTGTGGGCTAAAAATGCGTCGGGTACCGAGAGGCAGTTGACCATAACATTTTGGCTGCCAAGAGACACTGAAAGTGATTCAAGGTCAAAGCTTGTGTCTCTGCAGATCAATCCGACGTGGGTTCCCGTTAAGGGAATGTGGCTGATATAGGAAAATTGAAGAATCTTGTTAAGATAAAAGTAGATGTTATTATCGATTTTTTCAATGCGGATGCGGTGCCAAACGCCGCTTTCAAGAAATATGTCGGGCGCGTGAAGAACCTCGACAGTAGACCTCAGCAGTTTTGTAGCCTTATGCTCTTCTGTTCCCAGCCAAAGGCAATACCCGTCATTTAAATGCCGTCTTTCTGAAGTTTCGGGAATGCTGAGTAAAAAACCGATTCCATGACCGTCGGAGTGAATCTTGACTCTGGCGTCTATTCGAATATTTTCCGCAAAAGATTTTTCGGAAATCATCAAAGTGACCCATTCCGAGGATTCGGGCGTCCTTGCGATCGCCATTTGCTCTGCCATCAGAACATGTTCCTGAAACTGCCAATCGTCTTTCTGATGAATATCGAGCTGGCAAACTTCGAACCATTCCGAGCGGCCTTCAATATAGTTTTCCAGATCGTGTATCAGTTCATCTACGGTTTGATATCTCTCTTCGGGGTTGATTGATAAGCATTTTCTGCTGATTTGCCCCATGAGTTGCGGGGACGTCCCTGTAAGGGGCAATTTCTGCGGGATCCTTGAACACTTCTTTGTCCATGGTATTTCGAAATTCTTCGAGATTGCCCCTTCTAAAGGGGTGGCGCAGTGTGAGGATGACATAGAGAAGCACACCCAACGCATAGATATCGGTTAGAGTCGTTGCGGGATTGCCGCTGGCTCTTTCAGGCGCCATATAGGATACAGTTCCGACGACTTTTCCAAAGGCAGTGATATCGGGCGAGGTCGGCTTCTCTTCTTCAAATATTTCTTCCTCCGGAGGGGACTTAATGATTTTTGCCAGGCCCCAATCCAGAATCATGACTTCTCCGAATTTTCCGACAATGATATTTTCCCCCTTGATATCTCTGTGAAGAACTCCATGCGAGTGTGCATAGGAGATTGCCTGGCAAACATTGACGAGAATGCGTGCCAGCGAGGGGATCGACGTGCCGACGCTTTCGGATTTTTCCCCTTTTTTATCCAGTTTTCTGGCTTTATTGATGATTTCCCTGAGTGTTTCACCTTCCACATAGGGCATTGTATAATAGATGTTTTGTCCATCTTCATGGATGGTATAAATAGGGATAATTGATGGGTGGGTGAGCTGCGCTGTGATGCGCGCTTCTTTTAAGAAGCGCAGAAGCAGCTGCTTTCTGTTTTTCAAATCCGTACGGATGCGTTTCAAAGCGATTCTTCTGCCGCATTCGGTATCGTAGGCGAGAAAGACTTCGCCCATCCCCCCTTTTCCGATTCTTTTTAGAATTTGGTAGGACCCGATACTAAACTGCACAGACTCTTCATCGGGAATGTGTTTTTGAACAAAAGAAATTTCCTCCAGGGTGGTTTCCTGGTCTTTTGTCTGGTCCAAAGTGTGGCCGCAGTAGGTGCAAAATGCGGGGTGCGCTTTTTTAGCTCCCGACAAAAAAAAGTGGGAGTCGCATGAAGGACAAACGATTTCTTTTGATTCATCTTTGCGAGGATGTTCCATGGGTGGATTCCTCAGGATTTTAATTTTCTGAGTAATTCGTTTGCCTCGTCTGAAGCTTTTTTAACGATGCAGCTGTGGCCCAGCTCTTCGTCAAAATAAATGCCATTGGATGCCGCATAAGAGGCGGCCATTTGACAAAATAGCGCGTTGCCTCCGTGTTCGTCTCTTTCCGGAAGGGTAAAACGAAATCCGCAGTTCACAAAACGAAAGGAGGCCCGCTTCCACTGCCGTTTGGCAAGCCTCATGGCCTCTTCCGGGGTGATTCCTTTGACTTCTGTCGTCTCTTCGTCTTCAAACCACTGGTAAGTGTCCAGGCCCGTTTTTTTTAAAAAAAGGTAAACAGTTTCGCCCCGGCTCAGAATTTTGGCAATATGAATGATATCATTGTTCATCTTCTTCCTCGTCAATCATTTCCCGGCTTGCATCTTCAGCGGCCTCGTCTCCGGTCCGTTTTTGCGTGCTCAAAAATTCGCGGAAGATAATCCATATTCCGGCTACGGTAAATAAAACAGGGACGGCAACAGACCAGCTCGTGTTTAAAAAGAAGAATAAAAATAACCCGCCGAAAATGGCGACAGACAAGGCCATATCGTAATACCGTCCTCTGAGCGCTTCCTTGATGCCCACAGTCGCCATGAGGGCCAGTAAAATCCCCGGCCACCAGAAATTGGTATAAAAGAGTATGCCGATAGAAATGAGCAGGACTCCTCCTGCGATAGATACGGCTTTATGATGAGGGACAAGCGGTTTACTCATATATTTTAATATAGCCTATTTTCCTGATTTTCTCAACAGGACTTTCCAAGAGGAGAGCGTCTCCTTCAGCCACTCTGTTCTCACGAAACCAGCCAGAGGGCATTTCCAGGGCATATTTGACCGGTTTTGAAGATCTAACCGACTTTTCAATAAAAAACTGGACGACCGGATCCTTTGGGTCCAGCTTTTCCAGGTCTTCATACGATTGAACCCGCGCGGTATATCTCATCATTTCAGGATAGGCATCCAATTGGTGAATTTCGACAATTTTTCCTTCCTCGTCGAGAAATGCGGCAGAGAGGGGGATAAAACAGTTAAACATCCAAAGCCCATGTCTTTTGTTTTCGTTGTAGTGGAAGAGCATACCGTGATTTTTGGGAAGGTCCTCTCTTCTCATCAGACCCCATCTAAGCTCTTCGGGGGTTTGGGCATGTTCAATTGTCAGCGTGATATTTTCGCCTGCAAGCGTTCCGAGAGCAAGGAATAGAAGGAGTATTCTCATAATAGTTGACTTTGCTTATAATAGCTGCGATGTTGCGATATTTGTTTGCCGCTTTATTCCTGACGATGAGTTTATCAGCTGCCGAATTTATCGTCACGACAATGCCGAAGACGGGCAGCCATCTTCTCATTCCGATTTTAGAGAAGCTGACCGAAAAAAAAGCCTGCTGGATCCCTCCCGATTTCGACTATAGGGACTGCTCCCGGTGGAAATACAGCTATCTTCTTGAACCTCCCCATGGTCTAAAGCCAGGGGATTCCGGACGGGGCTCACGCACACCTCTCGAGGCTCGTTCCGAGCCCGACAAGGAGAGTGTTAATCGCAGCATTGTGATCGCGATCGTGTAGAATACCACATCCTGTACACTCCCATTGTCTTACCGACAAGCCTGATGTCCCTGTTGGGCCTGTTTTGGCCAAACAGTTCGAACAGGTTATGGTGGAACCTTTGGAATCAACTTCGATGTACTTCCTACCGCCTGCACGGCACTTGTATGAGAGCATTTGGCGAAGTTGGTAGTGGCCGCTTTCCGCCACTGATTTCCCGTATTTCTTGGCTATCCCTTGGATATGATCTTTGCTAAAGGCAATCGTTTCGTATTCCTCAACAAGTTTCCGAGATAGCTTATGGTTGTCGTCTTTGCGACGATTTTTAATTCTTTCTTGCAATCTTGAGGTCAGCTTTTGCCTCTTTCCTCTTTGTGCCTGTGCTAGTCGGCTTTCTAATTGCTTTAATCGTTTTGGTTTCTGAATCTTTTCCCCGGTGGAGAGGGGTAATGTTGTCTTAAATCCCGGATCAATACCGATTTTTTCGTATCTTTTATGTGGTATAGCCTTCGGTTCTGCCTCGATAAATAGACAAAGATACCAACCTGATGCACGTTTAACAATACGACCACATTTGATCTTTCCTTGAGGAATTTCCTGTTTGTGAAAGCGAATCAACCCAATTCCCGGGAGTTTAAAGTACACGCCGTCTGGTCTTCTAATTGGATCAAGGAAAGGGATCGAGTTGAGACGGTTTCGACAACCTTTAAGCCTAGGCTTTTTCCCTAGCTTTTTAAAACATCGGCTCCAAGCATCCCAAGCGGTACATAGCATCCCTTGCAATGTGTGGGAGGGTATATCGAGTTTCTTTCCATGATTCGCTAGCAGATTCTGAAACTCTTTCTTGCTGTAGAAAATGCTGTCCTTTGCGTCGAGTTCGATTTTTCGGATTGCCCAATTCCAAACACGAGTCAAAATTAAAAGCCATTCGGAAAGAACTGCTTCTTGCTTAGATTTTACTCTTAATTTGATTTGGGTTTGAATCATACCGTTTTCTGATTCTCCACATATTGCTTAATCACACTTAGAGGAGCACCCCCTACCGTCGAAACGAAATAAGAATTTGTCCAGAGGGTGGGAAGACGAGAACGAAGGTGAGGAAAACTTTGTCTTAAAATTCTTGAGCTTTTCCCTTTGATTTCCTTAATCAACTTATGGATGCCATATTGAGGATCAACCTCAACGAGAAGATGCACATGATCCGGCATTAATTCCATAGCAAGTATTTCGCTTCTCCTTAATTGGCAAACTTCCTCGATGATTGCCCTGAGTTCCTTTTGGACAAAATCGTTTAGTACATTACGCCTATATTTTGGACACCACACAACGTGGTACTTGCATGAGTACACCACATTGTGATTAGATTTGTATTTAGAAATCGTCATGCTAACGCATTATATGGCGACAACTAATATAATTCAAGTCGCTCCTTAACCCCATAACTAAAGTCAGGGGATTGCGTCGCGATTTCGTTCAAAATACCGACTATGTTCCGATATATCTCCACAGACGGCCAATATCCAAGGCTGACTTTTTGACAGTGCTCAATCGATATAAAAAAGAAGAGAGGTTTTTGGCTTCTCATATCCCTTTCAGCGACCCGCTTATAGCCTGTCTGGAAGAGAGGGGAGTGAAAGTTTTTCATATTACAAGAGATGTCAAGGATTTTGTTGTTTCGGCCGCCAAATATTACGGGAAAAATACCTGCTGCCCATTTCCTTTCGAATGGTATTCCCGTCTTCCTTTCGACAAACAGATGACTGTCATGATCGAGGGAACCGATTGGTGGAATTCCACCAGATGGCATGTACAGGCCTTTCAGGGATGCATAAGAGCCGCAATTGCCGCATCTTGAGTTTTGAAAAACTTATCGGCCCTTCGGGCGGTTGCTGCACCGAAGAGGAGCACCTTGCCGAATTAAGAAAAATCGCCCGGTTTCTCGAGCTTGAAATTTCGGACGAAAAACTGCTTGAAGTTTTTTCCTCTGTCTATGGAACAGGACCGACCTTCCGCCGCGCCAAGACCTCCGTATGGAGAGAATCCTTCAATGAAAAAATAAAAGATGTTTTCAAAAAAAATGTCGGAGATCTGCTTATAGAATTGGGCTATGAGGAGTCTGATGAGTGGTAGGCTCAACCCATCGGTCATGAGCTTTAATTAAGTCTACCAGACGGTCGTCGGCATCCTCGAAGTCAATATTGCGCTCAACGCATGTTTTGCCCACATAAAGGTCGATTTTTTCCGGTTTCGACCCCACATAGCCGAAGTCGGCATCGGCCATTTCTCCCGGACCGTTCACAATGCATCCCATGATCGCGATTTTGACGCCGGGAAGGTGCGCGGTCCGCTTCCGGATTCTTTTTGTGACATCTTGAAGATTGAATAGGGTCCGTCCGCAGCTGGGGCAGGAGATGAAATCGGTTTTGATCATGCGCATCCTTGCCGATTGCAGGATATTAAAGCTCAAAAGGCGTAAAAATGCGGGGTCATAAGGCCCTTCAAGACAGAGACCGTCTCCAAGCCCATCGCAGAAAAAAGAGCCGCATTCAGCTGCAGAGCGAATGATTAAGTCTTCTTTTAAGCAGTCGTAGGAAAAATTGAGAATCACAGGGATCCTAAGATCACTATCTTGCAGCCAGTCAAAAAATTTACGGCAAACATGAAGACGGTTTTCTATAGGGCGGAGTAAAATCATTGCCGGTTTGATCGTTTTTAAAGACTGCCACTGATTTTTATCGTCTTTTTCGACATAAATAACGTCTCGAAATCCCTCTCCCAGCTGGGGCGCAAAGCGTCTGAGTTCATGCTCCCGAATGGAGACAGGCTGCAGGATGCCCACTCCGGCTTCTTTGAGATCTTTTGCAGTTTCCGGCGTTTGATCAAAAATGAGATTGTCGGCGCTCATCGGGGTTAATTTTGGCTTGCCCTGAGCAACGGAGCATCCGATCTTTTCATAGAAAGAGGGATCATTTGCCGCGCCGCAGCTCATTTTTAGGATGACTGTTCCGTCTCTTTGCATCGAAACATGCTTGGGCAGATCGACAGGGCGGCGGACAATCTGCATGATATCGCGGTGTTTTTCCTCAAATGGAGGTATCCCTTTACCTTGATAAATTTCAGCAAAGCGTATCAATTGCGAGCACGGATCGATCTCGTGCCACGGGTCTTCAGTGAGGGAGACGCGTATCGTATCGCCCAGCCCGTCTAAGAGCAAAGAGCCGATGCCGATTGCCGATTTGACCCTGCCGTCTTCGCCTTCTCCCGCTTCCGTGACCCCGAGATGAAGGGGATAATCCCATTCCAGTTCATACATCCTGGCCGCGAGGAGGCGGTAGGCCTGGATCATCACTTGCGGATTTGAAGACTTCATCGAAAACATAAAGTCGTGATAGTTGTTTTGCCGGCAGATTCTGGCGTACTCCAGGGTCGATTCGACCATCCCTTTAGGGGTGTCTCCAAAGCGGTTCATGATTCTGTCGGACAGCGAGCCGTGATTGGTGCCGATGCGCATGGCCCGTTTCAGCTTCTTGCATTTGAGGACTAGGGGGGTAAATTTTTCTTCGATTCTCTCGATTTCTTTGGCATAAGATACGTCATCGTATTCCAAGACTTTGAATGTCGCTCTTCTGTCGGCAAAATTTCCAGGGTTGATTCTCACTTTATCGACAAATTCGCACACTTTCATGGCGGCAGGCGGGTAAAAATGAATATCGGCAACAAGGGGAATCTCATAGCCTCTTTGCAAAAGGCCATTTTTGATTTCTTCGCATGCGTTCGCCTCTTTCATGCCTTGCACGGTCACACGGGCGATTTCGCAGCCGGAATCGGCCAGCCTCATGATTTGCTCGAGCGTCGCCTCTACATCCCTTGTGCTGGAAGTGGTCATTGACTGGATGCGGACAGGATTGTTCCCTCCGACCCCAACGCTTCCGACCATCACTTCCCGCGTCTTACGCCTTAGCGTCTTGTAAACGAATTCACAGTACTTCATAAGGGGAAATTTTATCTCAATCCACGTTAATCTACAAGCTGTTAAAAATTTGTTTTGGCACGAATCCTGCTTCTTATACTTAAAAAATCTTTTAAGGAGATAAATGATGCAAGAAATTCCGCCGGAGAGAGATAAAATTGACCGATCCAAGCCTCCGAAAAATGACCTTATCTCAAAGCTTCCCGATGAGATTAAGCTGTTTATTGCCAGTAAATTAAATAAGGAAGAAGATGTTGTAAGCTTAAGTTTAACCAGCCGTAAATGGAACCAGATTTGCGAGGATGAAAGCCTCTTGCCAATGGAACATTTGAAGGAAGCTTATCCTAAACTTGGAAAAAGGGTTGAAGAAGTGGTGCGAGAAAAGGCCTTTCGTTTGGAATGGGAACAAAAGCCGCTAAAAAAGCGGGGCATGATTTCAAAATTGTTTGGAAAGAAAGAGAAGAAGCCGGAGCCTAAAAAAGTGTCCATAGAACCAAATACACGGGCCTATCGTGCGGCTTTTGTCGTAGTTTTTATGAAGGAACTGACCAGGCTATGCCATGATTACGAAATTGAAGTGGATGAAAATGTCACAATCAAGCTGGAAATTGTGAAGGATATCAGAAAAAGAATTGAGCAAAAGCAGAATGTGGCTCTTTGTCAATTTTGCCGAATAGTTTTACCCGACAGGAGTATCTCCCGGGAAAAGAACTTGGATGATCCTGGGCAAGCACAAAAAGAGGCAGAAGAATGGAGAGAGAATCTCGAAGATCTGCCTCCGAATATTCAAGAGATTAATATTGAAAATCCAAGAAAAGACATACCGCAATTTCATTATATACCCCCGGAAATTCAGTATTTTTCAAGCCTCAAATCATTGAGAACAACTTATATGGATATTAAGTCGATTCCCTTGGAAATCTCTAATTTAATCAACCTAAAAGCGATCCATTTTCATCGTTGCGATCTCCATTCACTCCCCCCTGAAATTGGGAAACTGTCAGAGTTGGAAACAATATTGATTCTTAACGGGACAGACTTGTTAACCGGACCTACAGCTATTTCCATTCCCAAAGAATTGCTTCAATGTGAAAAGCTCAAAGAATGTAGTATAGGTCCTGTAAATGAAAAGGACAAATCAACTGACATTATTTTAAAATTAATAAGACGAGGCGTTACCTTCAACATCCTAGCTTAGGCAATCAATGCACAACTTCGGAATATAGAATCGGAAGAGGAGGGATTCGAACCCCCGGTTGGTTTCCCAACTCCTGTTTTCAAGTCCGATTACTGTCAGGTATTCCCAGAAATCGACTAAACTAAACAGCAATCATACAGGAGTGTAGGGGCATCTGTCAATACTGGGAATTGTTGGGGATTTGAGTGAGTTTAAGGGAATTAGTGTGAAAATTTTGTGAAAAATATATTCTCTGTATGAAATTGAACATCTTACAATGTGAGCATTTTTGTTAACGAAAGAGAGGTTGTGAAAATTCTTGACTTGATTTTATATATGGATATACGTATATTCAGATATAAGCGAAACCCAAAGGAGTTTTTTATGGATTATTATCAACCCCCAGAAATTGAATATGTTTATTACGTGGCGGCAAATACCTCTAAGAATACGGAAGACGTAAAAAGAGAAGTACGCTCGGCTTATGGAAGTGTAGCTGAAGCCAATAACCAAAACAAAGGTTGTGGCAATTCAAAAAGCTGTTGCGGCGTCTCCGCAAAGCCTGATAGTGGTTATTCGGAAGAATTAGGATACTCGCAAGAAGATTTGAACAGCGTGCCTGAAGGGTGCAATATGGGGTTAGGTTGTGGAAATCCTCAGGTTATAGCTTCTTTAAAACAAGGTGAAGTTGTTCTAGATTTAGGAGCTGGGGGTGGTTTTGATGTTTTTTTAGCCGCAAAACAAGTGGGTCCAAAAGGAAAGGTATATGGAGTAGATATGACTCCAGAAATGATAAGCAAAGCTAGAGACAATGCCTCTAAAAATGACTACAAGAACGTTGAATTCCTTTTAGGAGAAATAGAGCATCTACCTCTCCCTAATAATACTGTGGATGCCATTATATCAAATTGCGTTGTCAACCTATCAACAAATAAAGAAAGCGTTTTTAATGAGTCTTTTCGAGTATTAAAAGAGGGAGGTCGGTTGGCTATTTCTGATATGGTTGCTAGCAAGACTTTGCCACCAGAAATGATTAACAATAAGGAGCTTTATTGCAATTGCATCTCTGGTGCTATTACAATCAATGAGCTTAAAAATATTTTGGCAAAAGCTGGATTTATAGACATTGTAATTGAACCTCAAGAAAACAGCCGCATGTTTATTAAGGATTGGGTTCCTGGTTCTGATGCAGAAAACTATGTCGTATCAGCAAAAATTAAGGCTGTTAAACCAAGGACAAGACGATGATAACTCCTAATGAGTTATTCTCCCTGTTATCTGACGAAACACGCTTACGTTGTTTAGTTTTGCTTCAAAAAAAAGGAGAACTTTGCGTTTGCGAAATTAGTCAGATAATAGGAAGCATACAACCAAAGATGTCTCGCCATCTCGCTCTTATGCGTAACTCTGGACTTGTTTCGGATGAACGCAGAGGGCAGTGGGTGTATTACAGTCTTAATCCATCATTACCAGACTGGGCAAAGAAAATTATTGAGTCTACTTTGGAAAATCTTCAGAAAGAAGAACCATATAATTCAGACATAGATAGACTGTGCTTATTAAATAAAGAAAATATTTGTAATTCAAAGCTTAATCTAGCTGAATAGTGATAACTTCAAAAGGCGTTGTTGCATAAATCACCACTGAGACCACCGAGCTCACTGAGAGATTATGAGAGAGGAATTAAATGATTAGACGCCTAATCCCATTTTTTAGAAGTTTTACATTGAAATTGATGAGCAAACCTCTGCCACCACCATTATGCTTAAGATAGGATAGAAGTTGGGCCTCATGAACAGGCAAGAAATTGGCCACAGATTTTATCTCCAAAATAACCTTATCTTCCACTATCATATCGATCCGGTAGCCTGAGTCTAGCTTTTTATCACGATAAATAATAGGTACTGGTATCTGCCGGTTAACTTTCAAACCCGCAAGGTTCAACTCGTAGCAAAGACAAGTTTCGTATGTCGATTCAAGCAAGCCTGGACCTAATCTTCGATGAACTTCAATCGCAGCACCTATGATTTCCCCTGTTAAAAGGTCATTTCTTTTTTGGTTGGCTTCTTCAGTTGTGTGGGTACTAGTCATCTTTTCTCCAAAAAGGGCGAATGCGAGCTTGCCGACAAATACCTAATACTCTAATTTTTAGTTGCAACAAATTGGAGGATCAAGATGAAGGCAAAATATCGCATTCGCAACTGGAACGACTATAACAAATCTCTTATTCAAAGGGGAAGCATAACTGTTTGGTTTTCTGAAGATGCTATCAATAAGTGGATGGCTCCAAAAGAAATAGGAAAAAAGGGGCGTCCAAAACTCTATTCTGATGACGCTATTCTCACCGCGCTCATTATTCGATCGGTTTTTCATCTTCCATTGAGAGCACTCGAAGGATTTTTGACATCTCTTGTTATGATTTTATCTGTTGGTTTATCGATTCCTTCTTATACTCAAATTTGTCGGAGAGCTAAGTTGTTGGGGCAAGAGTTGAAGAAACTTTCGAAAAAAAAAGTCACCAATATTGTAATCGATTCAACCGGTTTGAAAGTGTACGGAGAGGGTGAATGGAAAGTTAGGCAGCATGGAATCAGTAAAAGGCGAACATGGAGAAAGCTCCATCTGGCAGTCTGCCCTGACTCTCACGAAATTATTTTCGAAATTCTTACTGAAAATAACGTTGCAGATTGTGAAGTGTATCCAAAACTTCTCGAGGTAATGCCGAAATCAGTTAAGCGCACATATGGAGATGGGGCTTATGATACTAAGCGATGCTATGCTGCAAATGTAGTTCACGGCTCAATTCCTATTATTCCACCCAATAGGAATGCTGTTTTTCGAGAAAACATATCTCCTTCTTGGAAGATGCGGAATATCAGTTTGCTGGAAATTTCAGGTTTAGGAGGTGATGATGATGCAAGAAAATTATGGAAAAAGTTGAAAGGTTATCATCGTCGATCACTTGCAGAAACAGCCATGTTTAGATTTAAACGATTCTTTGGAAATGATTTAAGAAGTAGAACTCTGGAAACCCAAAGGGCTGAATCAAGGGCAAAATGTGAAGCACTAAATATAATGACAAAGCTGGGAATGCCTGAAAGTGAATTAATAGCAGCTTAAATCAAATCTCTCATATTCTCTCTGTGCGCTCTTGTGAGCTCTGTGGTTAATTACGCAACAAAGCCAGAGGGTGTAAAATAAACTGTGTAAACTCATTTACAGCCCCATCGCTTTTTTCATCCTGTCGCCAAACAGAATTGAAAACTGAGATATTGCTGATATCCAGCCTTTGATAGGCTTTGTCCATTTCTCGGATAAGCCCGAGACAGTTAAAAATAGCAATTTGAAAAGAGAGTCGTCTGTTGGAAAGACAGAACGGCTTTTTGTAGTCTTTCTAAACTGCCTGTGGAGTGATTCTACGGCATTTGTAGTATAAATAATACGTCGAATTTCTTCGGGGTATTTAAAAAAGGTTCGGATATTATCCCAGTTGTCTGCCCAGGGATTGACGGCTAAGGGGTATCTTGTTGCCCATTTTTCCTGCAGAACAAGCAGGTTTTCCTCAGCCAAAATTTCTGTTTCAGCCCGATAGATGTTTTTCAGATCCGACACAAATTCCTTCGAATGCTTATGAGGAATGTATTTAAACGAATTTCGGATCAAATGGATGACGCATAACTGAATCTCAGTCTCGGGAAACACGGCATTAATTGCTTCCGGCATTCCTTTTAAGCCATCAACACAGGCAATTAAAACGTCGTCAACGCCTCTATTTTTAAGCTCTGTGAAAACTCGTAACCAAAATTTGGCTCCTTCGTTTTCACCGATCCATAAACCTAAAACATCCTTTCGCCCCTCAAGATCGATTCCCAGGCAGGTATACACAGCTTTTGTAACCACCTTTCCATCTTCACGAACCTTATAATGAATAGCATCAAAATAGGTAATAGCGTAGATCTTTTCAAGCGGTCTTGATTGCCACTCTCTTGCGACTTCTAAAGCCTTTTCCGTGATATGGGATACGGCCGTAGGGGATATTTCAGCACCATATATTTCCTGAACATGAGCCTGTATATCCCGGGTGCTCATTCCCTTTGCATACATGGAGAGGATTTTCTGATCGAATGAGGTAATATTTCGTTGCCGTTTCTTGACGATTTTTGGCTCAAAATCACCATTCCTATCTCGGGGCACCTCTAAATCGAGAGGACCGTAGGAACTTTGGACAGATTTTGAAAGCTTGCCATTGCGGCTGTTGCCGGTGTGATGGCCTTCAGGTGAGTATTTGGAATAGCCGATATGCTCTTCCATTTCCTTCTCAAGGAGTTGTTCTACCATACCACCCAACAACCTTTGTAAAAGGCCGTTTTTGCCACATAAGTCGTCCATGGTTTCGCATTTCGACAACTCTTTATCGAGATCGATTTTTAGTTTTGAGAATTTCATAAGTTGTTCCTGTGTAAATTAAAATTAAAAATTTGTCGCCCCTCCCCCTGCAGGGGGAGGAACCTCCTTCTACTTGTTTACAAGGTATTTACTATAATACACTTGCAACTTAATTTACACAGTTCAGATTACACTACCCAAAGCCACTTCAAAAGGAGAGACGATTGATTGGAAATATACAGAAAACATCCATTAAACGCCTCTCCTTCTTAGACCGTTATCTAACTCTTTGGATTTTTCTAGCCATGTTGATTGGTCCACCTCAGGCTTCTTCGACCTTAAGACCTGCTTTGACCTCATTGAGGACGTTTATGATTTGTTCTTCTGTAAATCTTTATTAATGTATTTGTCAATAAGCTGGGCAAAGGTTTGGGTACGCATGACTTTGGTTTCATACGGTTGCCCTTTACTCATCGCATAGGACGTCTCTTTAAGCCAGGATTTGGCATCTTTAAGTTCTTTAAAAGTTTTGGAGATATGTGGGCACCCCTTCATCCTGATTTGGACACAGTAGGTGTTTCCCTTTTTACCTTGGATGGTCTTAATACTCCCAAATTTTACGCTCATAGATTCCTCACAGATTTGATTGCTGTGAAAATTTTGTGAAAAATCGGGATTTTGAACGACTTCTCAGCTTAATTTACAGCGGTTAATAATGCTGTAAATCTCTGAGAATACTTGAGAGAGGGACTTAAAAAATCGGAAGAGGAGGGATTCGAACCCCCGGTACCTTGCGGCACTTCTGTTTTCAAGACAGGCGCATTCGGCCACTCTGCCACTCTTCCCTAATAAAGAGAACACTTTTATAACTGATTGCCCAAAATGTGTCAAGCGGTTACAAAAGGCTCATAAGATCCGACATGCGGCTGTTGGCCACAACTTCAAAATAGGGGATTCCGAGCATTCCGCTGATAAAATTGGTTTTGGCCCTCTTGCCGATTTTCACAATCAATTCTTTTTCTAAGTAAATCTCAATGTCGATTTTTTCAAGGGCCTCTTTTAATTTAGGATCGTCTTTGAGTTTCTTGACTTTGTCAAAAAACAGGTCTTTTAGCGTTCTCAAGGTGTCAATGCTGTCAAAATAAAGTTTCAACGAGTGGTCTTTAAACTCGGCTTTAAAGTTATTGTCCTCATAGGTTCCAGTTAATAATCCGTCTAATTGCAGTTTGTCCCACATAGCGGCACTCTCCTTCTTAATCGCTTAACAATAACGATTTTGAGATTTATTGGAAATACTCAAAATTCGGCGGATTATATCATATTTTAAATATTATTTGAAAGATTTAATAGAGTTAATTTTAATTTTGATTGTATAAAATATTTTATGATGTGATAATAATTGTAGATAGTTACGAGGATAGTTTTATGGAAAGTAAAAAAGATGATGACAAAAGAGTCAGTATTTCAGAAGCGCTTAATACTCTGTCTCTTATTGCCCAAATAGGGGAAGAGGAGCCGAATGTCCCCCTGGCTAACCTTGAAACAGTCAAGTCGATTTCGGGAAGAGTCAAAAAGATCAAGAATGTTTCCAAGGAACTTTCTGAAGGGCGGGTTAAGGAGATTTTTCAAGCGATTTTGCGCTACATGAAATTTATCTATGAAGTGGAGTCTGAGGATTCTGAGAAAAAAATTGAGGATGTCAAGTCGATTATGGTGTTAGTTGGCGAAGCGGCAAAAAAATTAGACAAGTTTTCCAATCTCTTCAAAACGAAAAGTATAAAAAGTGTGACCCAGATGAACGAATACAAAAGGCTTCAAGAGTTTTATACCAGGAAAGTGGAAAGACAGGTAGACGAGGGGATGCTAAGCAAATGGATTTTTGGCCTCGCGAAAGCCGGTCCTTCTAAAGAAATGCTTAGAAAAGCGAGAGCGAGAAAAAAAGAAAAGAGCCAGCATGTTTTTGTGGATCTGGAAATGGTTAAGCGGGACAATGAATATGAGCTTCTTTTAATGAGAAAAGAAGATGGAAGCCGATTTTTCAGTCCCAGACTTCTTAGGAATATTAAGCTTGTTTGCGAATTCGGAAGTTATTCTGATGAAAAAACCGATATTTTTGCGAGGGTATACATCTGGCGCGATGTGATGTGCCATGTGGCCGCGCTCAATATTCTTCACTCGCTGAATTTGTCGTTAAAACGATTTTACCATGAGGCGTTTCGTTATAAAGGCCGTGCTCAAGTAAGAGAAATGAACAGCGCGATTATGGCCCTGATGCTCGCGGCGGATCCAAAAAATCTCCAATCCAACAGAAAAAATAAGGAGGAAAAATCGTGCATTGACTATTTCGCCGATTTTCAGGGGTATCTCAGGGAAGCTCTCAATAACCGCTACTATCAAAAACTACTGGTTTATCCTCCAAAGCCGTCAAATATTTTGGCTGGATGCGTCGTGAACGTATTGCAGCACCTATGCAGAGCAACTTTTTTGCATATGCACATCCAGCAGGAGCTTCTTCCGCGTGTCCACGAGATTTTGGATGAGGCGAAGGCAGCGTTTCCCCGCTCGGCATCCGTTGAACAGCAGAGAGGGATATTTTTATGGAGCAGGCTGGCTTATGATTTTGCTGAAATTGTCAAATCTTTCAAGAAGCATGCCAGCGGACCCTTAAAGCGAATTCTTGAATCGCTTGAAGAGGGCAAATATGCCGCTTTTGATTCGCTGCATCAGCACAATCTTCCCCACAGATGGTTCGATTTATATCTTGGCGATGATCGGGTTGTCAATTTGCGCATGGCTTCTCCAACGCGGCAGGTCTTTGTCAATAAGGCCTCTGTCCTCGATGAATTCAAAGGCTTTCTCTTGTCGTCAAGTCAAAGGGGAAGGGAGGCGAAACACCTTCTTGTGAATTTACAAGACAGAACATCCTGGAGGGAATTTTCGCGCTGCCATGTTTTGGAACAACTTCAAAATGCTTCGCCCTTTTCAGACAGTTTGACTGTCGCGACTTTGGCAGTCGATACGGAATTTTATCATCAGAGCGGGTCCTATGAAAATCAGGAAGACGCCGAAGATTTTATCGACGGTTTTAAACAACAATTGAAAAGTTCTTCCGCAGGATATTATTTTCCAGACAGCGTGAAAAAAAATCTGACTGTAAGTTTCATCGATAATGCGATAGCAGCAATCCATGAATTTTTCTTCAATGGAGAAAAATATTTATCCATGAAAGACAGGCAGAGCTTTATTACGATCTTTCATTTTTTCCTCGAGCTTAAACTCATTGATATCGTCCGTCCTTTTAGTTTCAGCTTAAGCTGTAAAGACGCCATCGACATTGGAGGCGCAGCTTCTGTATTTATGCTGGCTTTCTATAAAATTTTGCAGAATCAAAAGATTTCCGATGAAGAAATCGAATATATCGAATCGATAATTTACGGCCCTTCGATTTTCATTCGGGAAAGGGCGATATTGCCCGAACCCTTGAATCGGATGCTTGGAGCCTTGCAGGTTGTGGAGGGAAAGCGCGAAGCTTTAGGATTTGAAAGTTATGGCAAAGAGCTTTGCAGCACTTTCGATTCTTTGTTTAAAGGATCGATGTTAGGTGCAAAAGCTTACATTCCGATGATCGAACTCGAGAGGGAGGTCTCCGAGGCTGCCTAAGAAATTCCTTTTAATCCTGGGGCCCATGCAGGTGATCAGCTCATGGGCAACCGTGTTTCCGGAAGCGGCGAATTCCTCGGGCGTTAGCTCATTGCCGCGGTCGTCTTGGCCAAATAGTGTGACTGTGTCGCCGACCTGGACGTTGGGTATGCTGGATACATTGATCATCATAAAGTCCATGCAGATTGTGCCGGCGATTTTTGCTTTTTCCCCTTTGACAAGCACTGATGCCCGATTGCTATAGCAGCGGTGCAAGCCGTCGAAGTAGCCGATTGGAACAGTGGCAATCAGGGTATTGTTTGCCTCAGCTTTGTAGGTTCTGCCATAGCTGACACTATCGCCGCGGTTTATTCGGTTGAGTGAAACAATGCGGGACCTCAAGGTTAAGGCAGGGACTAAGGGGAGTGTTTTCCTCGTTTCAGGCGAAGGGTGGATCCCGTACATAATCAATCCGATTCTGACCAAATTGAATTCGGGATGAGTGAATCTTAAGGCGCCTGCGGAATTGTGAATATGGGTCCAGGGGAATTCGATGCCCGATTCCTTTAAAGAGGCTGCAGTTGCGATGATCTCCTGAATTTGCCTTAAGGTAAAGGTGTCGTGCAGGGGATTTTCCGCGGCAGGCAGGTGGGACATCACTGCCTCGAGCGTTAAATTTTTAGACATTTGAATATATTCGGCAAGCCCTGCGGCTTCATGGAGCGGGCAGCCGAGGCGGTTCATTCCGGTATTGATATTCAAGTGGATTTTCACTTTTCCTTGTGTTTCAAAAGCCGTCAGCGTCGCTAGATCGCCCGCGGCTGCCTGAAGCTTGTGCGTTACGACTTTTTCGGCATCGCCGGCAATGGCATTTAAGACAAAGAGGTCATTTTGAAAACCTGCCCTGCGGAGCTGAACAGCTTCATCGACAAAGGCAAAGCCAAAAATATCGATTCCCTGGCGGCTTAGAAAATGAGCGAGTTCAACCGGCCGCCCAATTCCGTAAGTTCCCCCTTTAAGAATGGCCATGATGCGGGTTTTTGCAGGCAGGTGGGAGCGGATTGCGGTCAATATTTTCACCGAATGGCAGCGAGATTGATCAGAAGTTCGCTTGACACCTGAAGCCTCCATATTTTAGCTTAGCTTATAATATTTCCAGCTGAAAAAGAAGAAATATAGTGAAAAGGGGAGTCCGATGGCAATAATCGGAGGAAAGACCTGATTCTCGCCGATGATTATCGCCGAGTTCATAATGAGATAATAGGTGACCATGGTGATCATGCTGACCAGATAAATGAGAAAAACCGGTAGCTGGCGGGTAAACTTCAGGCACCAGGGAGCCGGGCCGATCACTGCCAAAAGGCAGAGCCAAGGCATAACGAGTTTGTGGTAAAAGGAGGTAAGCGCCCTGGCTTTGGTGTCGGTAAGCTTTTCCTGCGCCTTGGGAAGGTGCTCCCATAAGCTGGTAATTGATTCTTCCCGTGGATTAATGATTGACTGCCTGAGTTTTTTCGGGTTGAATCTCATGAGAGGAAAGTCTTTTGTTTCAAAAGACTCGGCAAGAAGAAGCTCGCCGCCGCGTGTTTCTTGTAAAATGGTCGACAAATTTTCCTCTTGGGGATCCTTCATAGGGAAAAAGGTATTTAATGCGGTAAATATCGTCTAAGCTGATGATCCAATAGACATCGAAAAAGGACTTTCGGGCATTGTCGTAGCCGTGGAAGATGAATCTGCCCCTTGTCGATCACCTCCAGATTCTGAATATTTTTGTATTGATCCTGGCGGGCTTCGTCATCATTGTGTTTGTCTTTCAAAAAGTTAATCCTGCTGTATGCTGCCGGCAGGAAAAATTGTTCATTAATATAAAGCAGGGCGACAAAAAACAGTCCGACTAAAATGAATGGGCGCATTAATCTTTTCAGTTTGACTCCGGTGCTCATCAAGGCCACAATTTCGTTGTGCACATTCAAAGAGCAGAGCGTTTTTACTGTCGCGACGACAAGAGCGAAAGGGATGAGAATATCCATCCGCTGGATGAAGATGAACAAATAGAGCTTCCCCATCTCTAAAAAGGTGAACTTTCCCGCATAGTGAGTGGCGCTTCTGCTTGAATAATCGATAATGATATAGAGTCCGTAAAAACAAAAAATAAATAGGCTGAAGATTTTAAGAATTTCCTTTAGAAAATAGCGTTCCCAAATTCTTCTGAATATCATCCGATGCCTCTGCTTATCCGTTTTAAATTCCAAAGAGACAGCCATATGATAATGATATGGGGCGTAAAGTAAAGGGCAGTGGCGACAGCGACATCTTGCATGAAGGCTTTAGCCGCAAAAATGCAGACAAGCAGAATGCTGGCCAGTCCAATCACATAGTAGGCGTTTCGAAAAGTTTGCTGCCGGCCGGTAGTGATGCCGAAAGAGGCACCCAAAAGAGTTAATGTAAAAACGGAAAGGCCCATGGAAAGGCGCCTGAATATTTCCGAATAGGATTTCTGAATTTTACCGGCAAGATCCTTTTTCTCGCCGACTGCCGAGTCAGACGAGCAGAATTTTATCTCTTCAATATGCCGATTTGTCCGAGTAAAAGAGACATTTTCAGGTAATCGTCATTGACTCTTGCCGCTTTTTGCTTCAAATAAAGGGAAAAGCCTTCGACATCCATTGATGAGTCGGCAATATTTTCAATGTATAAGTTATCGTAGTTGTCCTTTTCGTTGGGTTGGAACGTGGAAAACATAGCTAATCCTTTTGAGTATATGTGCGGCTCGTCATAAGAGATTTCTTGAACCACTGCCAAATTAATTCGTTTCATTTGACTGTTCCAAATCGCCACAATCAGCCCTTCCAAAGTATTTTGCGCAAGCGACCGGTTTTGCGTATCGATAAAAAGATCGCGATGTTTGATCAATTGTTTGTTTTTAACCAGAGTCAACGGGTTGATGAGGGTAAGATCTCTTTGCATTTGACGAGTCCCCAGAATTGACTCGGTAGCAACTTCGGAGACAATATAAAAATTGACCAGGGACAAAAAGGCCGAAGTGATGAGTACAGGTAATAAAATACTTTTTAATGACAATCCCGATGCCCTTAGCGTGGTGAGTTCCTGCGAGTAGCACAGCCTAAGAGACAAAACGATTGCCGAAATCAGACTTGAGACCGGCAAAACAATCGGAAGAATATAAGGGATTTGCAAAGCGGCGAATTTCAAAATAGTCCAGCTGCTGCCTCCCGATGCGGCAAAGCGGGCAATTTCCTCGAGTCTCGTTGTCAGCAAAATGGCGATGAACGAAACCACGCAAAGAAAAAGAACTTTGAGGTACTCTATCAACAAATAGCGGTAAATAATCATATATTTAACGACACAAAAACAAAATTCTATGTTATACTAAAGACAGAGTTATGCGCAAAGAGTGGTATATCAGGGTCGATGAAGAATCCCGAAGGTCCTTATACAAAGCGGGAGTTGAAAAGAGATCGGAGGGTGAATCCCTACACCCTGGCTTGGCGTCTTGGAATGCCCAGACTGGCTTCCGATTAGGGAAATTCCCGAATTAAAAAGTATTTTTGAAGATTCCGGACCATCTCCTGCAGGCACGGAATCTGAAGAAGTTGAAACGAAAGAACCTCCCGGACCCGAATGGGTTCTTGAGATGAATCCGGAGCCGAATTATTTTTATTATTTACTGATGGCTCTGGCGCTCATAATATTAATATTTTTGTATTTTCAATATATTCGATGAGGCTGAAAATAACATTTAAAGCATTTCTTAAGGACCGTGCTCAAGCGAATCAATCTTTGATTTTAGGTTTATCCGGAGGGGTTGATTCCCTTTGCCTCTTCTATCTGCTTAGGGAAAATTGTTCCTTCTATTCAACGCTTCATATTGCCCATGTCGACCATGGGTGGCGAAAAGAGAGCGCTGCCGAGGCTGCGACGCTGGAGGAGCTTGCTCGTCGGCACGGCCTCCCCTTCCATCTTCATGTTATTGACAAGCGTCGGCTTAAGGGAAATCTGGAGGATGCGTGCAGAAATGAAAGAATGCGCTTTTTCCTGGATCTTGCAAAGCATTTTAAAGCCCAGGCGATTGTGCTTGGCCACCACGCTGATGACCAGGCGGAAACAGTCTTGAAAAGGCTTTTAGAAGGATCTTCATGTATGTCTGCTTATGGAATGAGGTCGGCAGTTCAGCGGGAGGGAGTGCCGATCTGGCGGCCGCTGCTACAGTCTCCTAAAAGCGATATTGTGAGCGCTATGGCTGAGCATGGACGCAAGTGGATAGAGGATCCGACAAACGACGATCAGAACTTTTTGCGGGCCCGCATGAGGAGGAGCCTGATTCCCTTGCTTTCCGAAGAGTTTGGTAAAAACATCCTATCCCCGCTTTGCCGTATTGGAAGCGAGCTTGAAGAGATCGCCGATTATTTGGCATTTGTTACAAAATCCTATCAGCCAAGGAAAATGACCGGACCTTTTGGTGTTTGCTACGATTTTTCCAAGTCTTCTCCAGACCAGTTGATTGAGTGGAAATTTTTAATTAAAAACTGCTGCCAAAATGAGGATTTTCCGATAAATCATGAAAAATTAAATGCGGCAGCCCTGCTTTTGAGTTCCGGAGCCGCGAACAAAAAGATTGGGTGCGGAGCGAAGGTATTGACTATCGATAGGAAAAAGATCTTTTTTCTTGTTGAAAAACCTCTTGGAAGTTGGAAAATCGAAATGGGGCGGCGTATATATGATTATACCCCCGATTGGACTCAAGTTTTTCAAGGAGAGGCAGGCATAGCACTTCCGGAAGGCAGCTACCGTCTGGCTTCTGCAAAAAATAGTTTGGTTTATCAAGGGTCCAAAACTTTGGGCAGTTGGTGGTCAAAAAATAAAATCCCCGTTTGTGTCAGGGACTTAGCTCCTGTTTTAGTCGGCCAGGATCAAACGATTTACGAGCTGCTAACAGGCAAGGCCAAGCCGATGGGGCAGAAAAAACAAAGCGCTCTGCTAAAATTTAAAAAATTATGTTGATAGTATATTCACAGAGTTTTTTAGTTAAGAGCGAGGGTAGACATAGAAGAGGAGTGGCTCCTAAGGAATTGTGAATGAATCGATTATTTATATTTTTTTGTTCGCAGTTGGTTCTTAGGGGTATAACTATTGAAAAGTGAATAGCTTGTGTGATAAAATCATTCCTACTATATCTAAAATCAGAAACGCAGCACTGTATAGAAGGCAAATATGAGCGATTCAAATAACAACGAAACCAAGAAAGGGATGCCGGGCAACTTCATTTTGTTCCTCATCATCGCTTTTTTTGTCGTCTTGGTTGTCCAAAACTTTCTCGAAGTTAAAACTGCAAAAATCTCCTTTAGCTACCAGCTTGAGCCGCTTGTCAATCTCGATCTGGTTAAGCCTGAAGACAATCGCAAGACAGCTATAGGCGACAGCCTTGTCACTTTTAACGGGCGTTTTCGCGACCGTCTGACCGATGAGGGAAAAAAACGGTACAAGTTTTTATCTCTTTTGGGGCAAAACCATGAGCTCAGCAATGAGAGTGAGCGAATTCAGGGAAATCTCGTCGATTATAGAAAGAGGGTAGAAGAGAGTGCCGATCTTTTTTTACACTTGAGCGGCATCCCTGTCCCATCATCGGGATATGTTGTTATTGACGACCTTCAAAGCTCTCTTGGCAATAACAAATCGATTGTCATAGACAAACTGTCTCCCAAGGATTTGACAAGCCTTAAAGATGTGCAGCAGCAATTTGAATCGGCATCTCAAAAATCTAAGCGACGCCGCTGTCCAGAAATTAGGCGGTGCTCTTGCTGAACTGGCCCGTAATTTCAGATCGCCTCTTTTGGGTATCGGAAGCGAAAAGATGAAAGCCGAGCTTCGGCAAATTCAAAGAGATGTAGCCGATGCAAATAATTCCAGCCTTCCCGAGCAAAACCGCCTGTTAGTTTATAAAAAAGCTCTCGATTCTCTAAACAGCCTTGTAAAAGACCTCAATACTTCGGTTGACGGCGTCCGTCTCATTGAGCTGAGATCGGTGCGCAATTATCAGCAGGCTGTTGCAAAATATAGTCAGAATATCGTCCAACTCCAGGATAATCAGTCTCAGCTGGAGAAAGCACAAAGTGCCGTTTCCAATGTGATTTGGTTTTTAATAACAAAGAGCTTTCCACCCGTGCCCTTGTCCGCCAGGATCCAGAAACCTATCAACAGTGGTTTCTCAATGAAAATGAAGAGTGGAACAGTTTTGATAAGAACAAGGGAGGATATTTCAAAGCTCCCGACCAGCCACTGAATATGGTGTTGAAGAAGAAGTTTCGGAGCGAAGAGCCTCCTCCTAAATATTTGAGTTATTTATTTCCGGCTCTTCTGGCCTTTGGCGTCCTTGCGGTTCTCTATTTTTTATTTGCCCGCCAAATGAAAGGGCGTGGGATCCGGGGCGATGAATTTTGGTAAATCTCCTGCAAAACTGATACAGCCAAAAGGGGATCAGAAGATTACATTCAAAGATGTTGCCGGTATTGATGAGTCTCTTGAGGAACTTGAGGAAATTGTCGATTTTTGAAAAATCCGAAAAAATTCACGACTTTAGGGGGGCGGATACCAAAAGGCGTCCTTTGCATCGGACCTCCGGGGACAGGGAAAACCCTTGTAGCCAAAGCAGTCGCCGGCGAAGCTGACCGCCCATTTTTTTCGATATCGGGTTCTGATTTTGTCGAAATGTTCGTTGGCGTCGGAGCCAGCCGTATCCGGGATCTTTTCGAGCAGGCGAAGAAAAATGCCCCCTGCATTATCTTTATTGACGAAATCGACGCTGTCGGACGCCATCGAGGCGCAGGAATTGGCGGCGGCCATGACGAAAGAGAGCAGACACTGAACCAGCTTCTTGTCGAAATGGATGGTTTCGACACCAATGAAGGGGTGATCATCATGGCCGCGACAAACCGGCCCGATGTCCTCGACAAAGCCCTCTTAAGACCCGGCCGTTTTGACAGAAACGTCGTGATCCCTCTTCCTGATATCAAAGGACGCTTTGAAATTTTAAAAGTTCACGCCAAAAAGATTAAGATGGACACATCCGTCGACCTTATGGCCCTTGCCAGGGGAACGCCGGGCTGTTCCGGTGCCGATCTTGCCAATATGCTCAACGAAGCGGCATTGATCGCAGCCAGAAAAGAGCGAACTGCAGTCACGATGCAAGAGGTGAATGAAGCTCGCGATAAAGTTCTCTATGGCAAAGAAAGGCGTTCTCTTGAACTCGACGAAAATGAAAAGCGGACAACAGCTTATCATGAAGCGGGGCACACAGTTGTGGGGCTTGTTGTCGAGCATAGCGATCCCATAGACAAAGTGACCATCATTCCTCGAGGAATGTCTTTGGGAGCGACGATGTTTCTCCCTGAAAAGAATAGGACCAGCTATTGGAAAAAAGAGGTCATCGACAAGCTTGCGGTTCTTATGGGCGGAAGATGCTCTGAAGAAATTTTTGTCGGCGATGTTTCAAGCGGAGCCAAGCAGGATATCGACCATGCCACCCAGCTTGCCAGAAGCATGGTTTGCGAGTGGGGAATGAGCGATAAATTGGGTGCTGTTGCTTACGATGAAAGAAACGAATCGGGCTCCTATTTAGGCATCCAAGGCTACCACGAGAAAAAGTATTCGGAAGCCACAGCCCAGGCAATTGATGAAGAAGTGCGCCATATTCTTGTCGAAGCTAACAAGACAGCAAACAAAATCATCAAGGATCACCGCAAACAAGTGGAGCTGATGGCCCGGCTTCTTATCGAATACGAGACACTTGATTCTGAAGATCTGAGAATGATTATGGAAGATAAGTGGGATGATACCGAAAAGCGGCTCAGGCTCAAAAAGCAGGAGGAGATGCACAAAAAACCGGCGGTGCCCCCTCCTCCCCCGCCTTCTGAAGAGGATGATGAACCCTCGAAACCTATCCAGCAGACAAATCAGGAAGGCAACGCCACCGCTTGATGTGTTTGTTAGAGTGATAATAATTCTTCTGTTTGCCTTGTCGCCAATGGCTGCGGAAAAAAACGTAGTGCGCATAAAAACAGAGCAAAATTTCCGCTTCATCGAAAGCAACGGCATCCCCAACCATCCGACTGGTCATTTCCCAAATGCTCATAATCCAAATACTATTGAGCCTCAACACTATAAGTTCCGCGTTCTGCTCCATCCGGAAATAGCGCCTCATACAACTCCCTTAGGCATGTATCCTTTTGGTGTTGCCGTCAACGGCGTTCCTTTTGATCCCGGGGCTATGGAATTTTGGAATCGTAATCCTCGTTCCGGATGGCAGTATGAGGCCTTGTCAGACCATATAAACCTCGGGTTTGACCGAAGCGATGCCCATGTACAGCCAAACGGCGCCTATCACTACCACGGCGTTCCCTGGGGGCTTGTGAGGAAGCTTAGGGATTGGAAAACACAACCTGTACTTGTTGGCTGGGCGGCTGACGGGTTCCCTATCTATGCCGTCTATGGCTATAAAAATCCTCAGGATGCCGCCAGCGGGATAAAAAAGGTGAGAAGCAGCTATCGGATAAAGAGGGGAAAGCGACCCAGCGGTCCGGGAGGGCGCTACGATGGCACTTTTGTTCAGGACTATGAATATGTCAAAGGTCTGGGGGACCTTGACGCCTGCAATGGGCGGTTTGGCATCACCCCTGAATATCCCGAAGGGATCTACCATTATTTCATTACCGAAGATTATCCCTTCGTGCCCAGGTGTTTTCGCGGAACGCCGGATCCCTCTTTCTTTCGCCGGCCCAGGCGCCCTTACTAAATCTACGCATCAATTGACTAAATTAAGTTAAGTGTTTAGAATTCCCATTTTTCCAAAGGAGTCATCAATGAACACTGTAACATCCGGAAAAAGACCTTATGCTGAAATCACCAAAAGCTTGGACAGTCTGCATATTTCGGGATTTAAAATTTATCCGGGCGCTTTTAAAATTCCTCAACTGATACTAAATGAGGTCATTGAGAGATCCAAAAGAGCAGGGGCTATCTTTAACCATAATAAGAACGCAAGAAATGACAAGAGACGGCGCCAGAGGCGACGCTCTACTCAAATAACACCAGTAAGATGATGAAAGCATTTTTGCGATCCCTCAATCAATTTATCAGCGAGAATGTCATATATAACCATAAAATATCCAATTGGGTTGTGATACACTCTCGGCCTGGCTGTCAGGATCAGGCGGCTCATTGCGATTATATCCCAGACCTGCCGCTGGCAGCCGCTTCCGATGAGCAGATGCCCCTGTCGGCGATCGTGGCGCTAATGCCGGATACACGCTTGAATATCTGGCCCGGCTCCATTAAAATCTCGACATTAAACAGCCGTCTCATCGAGCATGTCAAGCCAATTCAAAAAACAATCGTCAAACTGAACTCCGGTGACATGCTGATATTTCGGGGAGACCTGGTTTATGCCGGAAGCAGTTATGAAAAAGACAATTATCGACTGCACGCATTTTTGGATTCGCCCCATGTCTCAAGAAAAAGAAACAGAACCTGGACGATCACCGACCATACAGAGGATGAGATTCAAAGGGTCATCGTGACAAGTTGAGCATGTTAAGGATTCACTTTATTTTATTTTTTTAATTAGAATACTGTGGAGGTATTATGCAGCCTGTCAGTCAAACGTCAAGGCTCAGCAATATCCGAGCCTCTATATATCTAAATATCTAATCCTAAAATTAATAGGCCAATCCCCATTTCTCAGCCTGCTAAATGGGTTGCCAAGCTTATCGAGTACAAAACAGATAACAATCCACTCCTTTTTCACATTTACGAAGAGAATTTGAACTCAAGCCACCCCAACGAGAATTTGAAAATCCTCGAAGAACAGGCCAGTATTCTTGCCTTTTTGTTCAGCCAAGTTGGAATCAATGACTAGAAATAATTGAGGGGGTTCAGATAAGACAGGTAGGATGACTCTGCCTTCACTATTGCTTGCTCTTTGGATTTTTTGAAGTTGTTCTTATTGTTCATCATGCGGCGATAGGCAACGATTTGATGATTGAGCCTTTTCGTTTGATATTTTGATAAGTTTGAGGGTTCTTTGAGAGCCTTTTGGATGATATTTACATTTGCAAGGCACTGACTTTTTGTTAAATGGAGCCCTTTAGCTCGAGAAGCTGTGGGTATTTTGTATTTGCTGTTAGCAATTTCGAAGTTTAGATAGTCTACTCTCATTAGATCACCTTTGTTTTTGAAACCAGATATAGCAAATGATTGAAAAAATGTCCAAGACCTGTGGTCTTGGACATTTTTTTTTAGTTGTTACTTTGTTTGACCGGATTGGCAAGTGTGGCCTTGCGGCTGAGCTTAATTTGCCCTCGTGGATTGATTTCCAGGACTTTGACTGTGATCTGATCGCCTTCTTTGACATGCTTTTTGAGGTCGTCGATTCTCTGGTTGTCAAACTCGGAAATATGGCAGAGGCCTTCTTTTCCGGGAAGGATCTCCACAAAAAGCCCGAAATCCATGATTTTTTTAATCGTTCCTTTGTATATTTTCTCTTTTTCGGGTTCCTCGGTCAGGCCTTTGATGATTTCAATGGCTTTTTCAAGACCTTCCTTATCAGGAGAGGCCAGGTTGATCAGGCCGTCGTCATTGATGTCGATCTGAACGCCGGTTTTAGCGACGATATCACGAATTTGCGATCCGCCGGGGCCGATAATCGTCCCGATCTGACTTTGTTTAACTTTCAGTGTTTCGATGCGGGGAGCGTGCCTCGACATTTCCGCGGCATGGGTCGGAGCGGCTTGGAGCATTTTTTCTAAAATATGAACGCGCCCTTCTTTTGCCTGCTCAAGAGCGTCTCTCATGATTTCTACGGTGATCCCTTCGACTTTTATATCCATTTGAAAAGCAGTGATCCCGTCTTTGTCTCCGGTGATTTTGAAGTCCATATCTCCGAGAGCATCCTCAATGCCGAGGATATCGGAGAGGATGGAAAAACGGTCTTTTTCCAGAACCAGCCCCATGGCAATCCCCGAAACCGGACGGCCGATCGGGACTCCGGCGTTCATCAACGCGAGGCATCCCCCGCAAACCGATGCCATTGAAGAGGATCCGTTTGATTCGGTGATGTTTGATTCCAGACGGATGATATAGGGAAAGTCATCGGGTTTGGGAATAGAGTATTGCAAGGCTCTTTCAGCAAGTTTCCCATGTCCTATCTCCCGTCTTCCCGGAGGGCCGGAGCGGCCCACTTCACCAACAGAGAAAGGAGGGAAAGTGTATTGCAGATAGAACCGTCTGGCACCATCTCCATCGAGGCTTTCAAAGCGCTGCGCCATCGTCTCGCCGCCAAGAGTGCAGACAGCCAGAGCTTGTGTTTCCCCACGGGTAAAGAGAGAGCTACCATGGACTCTTGGAAGGATGCCCTGTTCGATGTCGATAGAACGGATATCTTTGTTTGTTCGCCCGTCGCATCGAAGATTTTCATCGAGAATCATTTGGCGGAGATATTTTGATTGGATTTCTTTGAAAGCCGATTCGACTTCGAGCTGCTTGAATTTTGGTTCTTCACCCTCGGGGAACAATGTCTCTATCACAGTCTTTTTCATTGCCGATTGGGCAGTTTCTCTTTCCAGTTTATCTTTGATGCGAAGCGTTTGGCTCAGCATAGGCTCAATGATTTGATTGACGGCCGAAAATACTTCGTCGGAAATAGCCGGACGGAGTCCTTCGCGATTTTTGGGTTTTCCGATCTCTTTTTGCCAATCTGAAAGAGCGTGGCAGATTTTCTGTATGGCCTGGTGGCCGAAATCAATGGCTTCGACAACTTGATCTTCGGTTAAAAAGTCGCAATACCCTTCGATCATTAGAACGGCGTCTTCGGTTCCGGCCATCATAAGGTCGAGATCCGACTCTTCCTGCTCTTGCATTGTTGGATTGATAATCAACTGTCCGTTGATTCGCCCGACGCGCACTGCGGATATGGGTTTTATAAGAGGAATGTCTGAAATGACGAGCGCTGCCGAGGCTGCGCAAAGGGCCAGAGGATCCGGAGAGACGACTCCATCGTATGACCAGACATATACAAGGATCTGCGTTTCGCAAAAGTACCCTTCTTCGAACATGGGCCTGATGGGCCTGTCTATGAGCCTGCAGAGTAAAATTTCCCTTTCAGTCGGCCGGCCTTCTCTTTTGAGATAACCGCCCAGAGTTTTGCCGGCGGATGAAAATTTTTCACGGTAATCGACAGTGAGGGGTAAAAAGTCATTGGTTGTATTGGGTTTTAAGTTTGCGCAGGCGGAGGTGAAGAGGACGGTTTCCCCGCATTTGACGACAACCGAACCGTTGGCTTGTTTTGCGATTTTTCCGGTTTCGAAAGTAATTTCTTTATCACCAATAGGTACAGATATGGTGTTTCTTTGCATGAGATATACTCCTATAGTTTGGTTGGGAAGGCGAGGCAGACTCGAATAGAACTCAGAAAGTTCCCTTCAAACGGGGTGTTAAAAAAGAAGTTTCTGACTTCAATTCAACCTCAGCTTCCGCACTTAAATGTTTAAGGTCTTTGCAATTTAATTTCAAGAGGTAAATTAACAAAAAAGGGGAGCAAATAAGAAGCGGCCGGAGTGCCGGCCGCTGTCAATTAGCGTCTTAGTTTCAGTTTTTTAATCAGAGCCTGATACCGTTTTGTATCGGTTGAATTTAAATAGTCTAGGAGGCGTCGTCTTTGACCGACAAGCTTTAGGAGCGCCAGACGTGAATTGTGGTCTTTAGGCGATCGCTTCAGGTGTTCGGTCAACTCGGTGATTCTCTCTGTTAATATGGCAATTTGCACATCGGCAGACCCGGTATCCTTTTCGTGAAGCTGGAACTTCTTGGTGATTTCTTCTTTGGTACCCTTATCTAGTGACATCCTGAGGACCCCCTCTTGTGTTAAACCTCTTTAAATTGTTTCTAAGGCTCTATTTTAGCATAGAAAAGCATTATACATCAAGCAGAAAGGAGAGAGCTGAGATTAGAGAGCAGAGAGCAGAGATGCTTAAGTTCTTACTAATATTATTTAAAGTTCAAAATAAAAAATTTATTTGAAATTTAAAAATTTTTATAGTATAAACCTGCTTTCTGATCTCTGCTTTCGCTATAGTTTAGTATCAAGAATCACTTCAATAGTGTCGGGGTACCGGCCGTATTCGTCTTTTCTTGCGACTATTTTGAAGGGGATGGAGATATTGCCCAGATGTTTTTCCCGCTGCAGCTCGTTCCAGATCTTTTCTCTCAGCTCTTCGGTAACTTCGTCATTTTTATATTTCACAAGGAGTTTTTGAATATACTCCAGCTCCTGTTCGGCAACAATGGGTTTGCCATAGAAGTAATGATCGCGTTTGCTCATAGTTTATTCCTTGATCGAGATCCTATAAATTGATAAAGTGTCCTGTAAAAGGAATACGTGATTATGCTTAAAGATTCAACATATGGCCAGCAATATGCGCTATTGGAAGAGTTCATCCCGGATATTATTAGGTGTATCAGGCGGGATTTAAGAGTGGATCACCTGAAGCCGGATAAAGAGTTTTTACAGAAGCATTTCGGGAAAAAAAGCCCGAACAAGCTAAAAACCGAAGATTTGGTCCCGGTCTACTCTCTTTATTTAAAAGAGGGCGATGAGAAAATCTGGGAGTTTTTTACTGAAAGATGGCTGATGAAACACAATGATATTTACGACTTTTTCGAAGCCGGTCTTATGACTGTTGCTCAAGATTTTACAGAGTTGGAAGAACTTGATGAAGAGTTTTCCAAACGGCTTGCCGGCGAGTCTGTAAAACGTTTTAGAGCTCTCGATACCTATATCTTTTGCGTCTTGAATACTGTCGTTTTTCCCGAAAACGTTTATCAGGAATTGAGGGCGGAGGCTCATAAGGATCAAGAGTGACGTTTCCTTTTCATCTAACATCAGACAGCGAAGACGAAAAGTTTATGCTGGAGGCTTTGAAGCAGGCATGGAAAGCTTTTCAAAATGAGGAAGTTCCTGTAGGAGCCGTGCTGGTCTCGGGGAAAAGGGTAATTGCGAAAGGGTATAATCAGGTGGAGCTTTTAAAAGATGCCACCGCTCATGCTGAAATGCTTTGCCTCACAGCGGGCGCTAATGCAATGGGAGATTGGCGGCTTCTTGATACGACTCTTTATTGTACGATTGAACCTTGCGCAATGTGCGCCGGAGCTATGCTGCTTTCAAGGGTGAAAACCGTCGTTTGGGGAGCGCCCGATATCCGCCATGGCGCGGGCGGCAGCTGGGTCAATTTGTTTGATAAAAAACACCCTACCCACACTATTGATGTCCGGAAAGGTGTTTTTGCTGATGAGGCATCTTCCCTTTTAAAAGAGTTTTTTAGTAAAAGGAGACAGCCTAATGCAGACTGAAAACCTTCTATTGGAATTGATTTCAGGGCAGGAGGCAAAATTGCTAAAATTGGCGAAAAGAATTGTTCCTCGCGTGACGCAGGATGATCTGCTTCAGCCCAATGATTTTTCTGAACTGGAAAACCACCCGGAATTTCGGTACGAAGAGGGCGTGCTTCACGGGATTCAATTAACGTTAATCGCTCTAAGGGGGACTGAGGGTTCCCAATGACTATTCCGCAGGTTCCGGATGAGCTTAAAGAAGTCGTGGCAAAAGAAGATTGGGCAAAAATTGCCGCAAGCACGAAAGTCGGCCATAGGACCGCAATTTTTGAATATCCTTCAGTTGTCAAACAGTTGATTACTGAAAAGATTTTTACTTTTGACGAGCTTTTAGAATTTTCCTGGCAGGAGCTGCAAGTTCTTTGCATAGAGTCGAACCGGGTCATTGAACTGACGTCAAAAGAGTTCTCTCCAGAAGATTTTCATCTTTTTGATTCCTCCCAGCTAATCGAGATTTTACATCATACCAACAGCCTCGTTGTCATTCTTAAGTCAGGAATTTCTATTCGTGAGCTTGCCTGTTTCAGCGGCTATCAGCTCGGGCTGATACTCAAGTATCCCGATGCGATCTCCTCCATCCTAAAAAAATTCGAAACTGTCGACGATCTTCTGAAATTGAGATGGAACTGGGTCGAGGAGATGCTGATCCGTCCTGAGCCAACATTGTCTCTTTTGGAGCATGGAGTCAAATGGGAGCGGCTAGTCAACCTTCCCGATTGGGACTTCGGGTGGTTTTTAAAACATGTGCCCGAGATTATCAAGCTGCTGGATTTGGGAATCGAGTTCGAAACCATTGGAACGATAGATTCCGGCAAGTTAAGGGAGGTCGAGGCTTTTCAACCGCTTATTGAAAGAAAGGATCTGGAGGGGCTTGATTTTTGGCAGATGTTTATGATCCTTTCCCATGGCGAGGTGTTTTCACGTCTTGCCCGGCAAAATGTGCCTCAAGAACTTTTGTTTAAAATTGATTCGTATAATTTGGAGATAATTTTTAAAAATAGCGGTTTTTTTCTCACAGCAAAAGAAAACGATCGCGACATTTTCAAAAGTTTGGCAACTTTAAAGCATACCAAAACGGAACTTTTACTCGAAAATAGGGAAGGTTTTTTAGCGTTGTCGGAGCTAAGAGTGGGTCTTAAGGATCTCAGTCCGCTTTCCGATCGGCAGTTTGAAGATGTCTTAATATATCAGGACCGCTACGCTCCTATGATAAACATTTCTGAAAAACTCGGTGTTTCCCGTCAGTCAATACTTGAAATTGATTTAGATGTTGTTGATATTCTCACGGTTTATCCGCAGCAAGCGGAAAAGCTGATAAAAAGCGGCCTCACTTTCAATGATCTGACTCGTTATCCTTTGATTCTTGCCGAGGTTTTAAGACATGCAGACAGTATCGAGAAACTTGAGAAATCAGGAATACCTCCACGAGAGCTTTTCAAGCTGTCCAAAGATCAGACTGTTTATGCCTTTTCACGTTTTCCTCTTTTGGAAATTATGCCCGAACTTGGCCTCGCTATAAGCGACCTTGAACCATTTCTGCTCGAGGAGTTTAAAATTGCACTTTCGAATTTAAAATCTCTAGCGATTCTCAAAAGCGGAGGGGTGAGTATGAGGCAGATTGCGGAAATTCACCTTCCCCATTTTCAGATTCTCCTAAGCAAGCCGGAATACACTCTTTCGTTAATCAGAAAGGGGGTTCCGCTTTACCGGTTTGCACGGGTTGAAGTGGAAGATCTCAAGCATCTACTTGCCGACCCGCTTTCCGATAAATCACAAAGACTGATAAAAAGCCTTCTCGCTTAAGTTTCGTTTTTTCTGAAAAAATCAAAGGTTCTTATCGCTATAAATGTGATGATGCAAGTGCCGAGAATGATTTTCCATCGTTTGTTTTTAGGGCAAAGCTCTTTTGCTGCACATTTGACAACATCGCCTATAGTAATAAGCGGGGGAAGTTGATCCGATAGTTCCATGGTTCCTCCATACTTTTCTATATTGGTTCATTAATTATTTGGTGATTTCAGGGGCTTAATCAACAAAGATTGGGATTTGTGAAGTCGGTATAAAGCAAAGATGCAAAGAGCTATCGATAGGGACGAGCCTCCGAGCAGTGTCCATTTGTGCTTTTTTGCTCGCTCCGAGACTAATGGCGGTATTGCTTTGTGCATTTTGCTGATTTTGTTGTCGATGCTCCCGATCAATGATAGCAATTGATTTGCTAAGCGGCCGATAAAAGTTTGGCTAGATGCGCCTGTAACCATGCTTTCCTCCTTGTATATTTTGGAACAAAGGATAGGCTCACTGCCAGTATTTGTCAAAAGGATTACTTTTTTTTGGAGATTTTATCGAGGCGGTCCTGTTCTTTTTTGGTCAAAGACCCGGCCCCCTTTTTAGAAATTTTATCCAGCATGCGGTCGACGAACTCTTCATCGGATTCTTCGCGTTTTACTCCGGGAAACTTGACGATTTTAGAGCCTTTCTTCTTTTGCCTTGATTTTTTTCCCAGATCGATGAAGAAGCGGTCTGCTTTGTATAAAAAAGGAAAAGGCGAGGTTGTTTCTTTAAAAAATGTCGCAAAAAAATAGCCATATAGAGTGCCGGTGAAGAGCAAAATCAAAGAAAGGATCGATCCTTCGGAGAGGAAAACCAAAAGCGAGGCGGCAAGACCTCCGGCAAGCAGCCACTTGGCTTTTACAGGGATAAGGAAAAAGAGCAGTATTTGCGCTTCTTGGTACAGCATAGTCCATACAACAAAAATAGCGTACAGTGCAGCTGTAGGGCCCGCGAGAGAAAATGCCTGGGGATATGACTGATAATAGGGAAGTGTCAGCAGTCCTGCAAGAATGCCAGAGCCGAAATAAAGCTTGAAAAAGGATTTTTCGCCGTATCTTTCCGCAATGGCTGAACCCATCATCCAAAGAATGAACATTTGGAAAAAGAGGTTAAAGATCAATCCGAAGGTTATCCCGCCGAAAGGCTGCAGGACAAAAAGATAGGTGAAAGGCTGCCATAGATAGAACGATTTGAACATTGAAGAGGAGAGGCTGAGAATATATTGCAGGCTGAAGTGAAAATGTCCGAAAATCAGCGGATCGATAAAAGCAGCGAATAGCGAGACTGCAGAAGTGGCGATGATAATTGTCCGAATGATGCCCGGAGTTTGCGAGGGGCCAAATTGTCCTAGGGTCGTTCTCATACCCTTCTACAATACTCTTTCATAGAAATAATAACACCCCTTTTTGCCAATTATGTCGCTGAGCTTTTTGGTGTTAAAAAGTGATGTTGACGCGCTGTCGCATTTGATCCAATAGTGCTTTCCTTCATGAAGATAACGGATAATCGAGTAATAGTGTCCTTTTTTCATCGTGCCTTCATGCTCACAGGATCCGATGAGTTGATAATCAACTTTCTCTTTTGAATTATCCAGACGGAACTTAATTTGAGAAATGCCTTTGAGCTTAATAAAAATTTTGTTATTGGATGTCAAATCATTATGACAACGAGAGATTTGAATTGATAGGTAGTCGGGAGCGCGCTTGGTGTTAAAAATAATGTTTTTCAGCGTCACATTGGGCAACTGGCTGATAATTTCCGGATCTTCCGGAATAGTCTCAAGTTTTTGTTTAAAAAGTGGAATGGAGCAAAGGGAAACGGTTTTGTTGCTTTTGCTTTTTTTCAGCAGATTGGGATTGAGATAAAAGGATTTGGCATTATAACGGAAGGGTAGGACATCTAGAGAAAATTCGAAGGGAGGAATTTGTATTATTGTGAAAACGTTATCGGAAAATTCGTTAAGGTCCCATTGTCCTTCTATAGGGATCTCGGGGTTCAAGCGGTGAAATTCATCTCTAAGCAGGCAGGATTCAGTGGCGCTGACGGTTTTATGATGAGTGATTTTTCTCCGGATTTCATTGAGGTGATTCTGTACTTTTATTCTACTGATTAATCTTTCTTTATTTTCATTCCGATACGGTTTCAAATTATGCTTATCTGGCGATAAATATTCTGAAAATTTTCTTGAAGCAAAAAGAACCTGAAAAAGGGCATGCCCGAAACAGAATTGATTGGGATTTTTAAATCCCCCGGGCAAGGGTCTGATCTGATGAGTTTTTAAAGACAGGGTTTGGTAAAATCCGTATAGGCTGCTTACCGCTATCCTAAAAATGCCGCCAATATGGTTGTTAACCATTGGGAAGTAATGAATTGAATAGCGATTCCAGCAGCAATTAAGAACAAAAAAAAGAGGCCTCTCAATGGCCCCACCCTGGCGGCAATACTGGCTGATCATAACACCTCCTTTTCGACTCACTTTATAATGATTTTTCTATTAATCTGAAAGAGGTTTCTATGTCACTGATTATGAGTTATTAACTTAAGCTTAATATTGCAGTTTAATCCGTGACTGTAAACTAATCGATAAAAACCATCAAGTCGAGATCATCAGATTGTACATAGCTTGCAGCTCTTCCTTTAAAATTTCTTTTTCTAGAATACTTTTAATTGAAGGGGATTTTTCAAGAGCATCTGCAAATAGTTTGGCTCCTTTTTGTTTATTTTGCTTTATTCCTTTACCAAGAGCAAGCATTCGACCATAGTTGCTTTGACCAAAAAGGCAGCCTTTTTTATAAGAAGTCTTATAATACAGAGCGGCCTTTTTAAGATTAGGTGGTATTCCCCATCCCCTCTCCAACAAGCAGCCGATGTTATTTTGGGCAAGAGGATTTCCTTGTTCAGCCGCAAGCCGGTAAAACTCGTAAGCTGCTTTCCTATTGATTCCTAATGCACCTTCCAATCCTTCTTGATAATAGCATCCAATAATAAATTGGGCTTGTGGATCAGATCGCTTGGCCGCTGCCCACAAACAGTCAAAACCTTGTTTGATATCCTTTTTGACAATTCTGCCGTCTAAAAACAACTCGCCAAGTTTTGTTAAAGCAGGGAGATAGCCATTGTTAACGGCTAACATAAGCCAATGAAAAGCTTCTTTCTCGACATTTTGAGTGCCATTACCGTTATCTAATAATAATCTTGCCACATGATACTGAGCTTCTGCACACCCGCTTGTGGCCGCAGTTAAGTAGAAAATCAACGCTTTTTCAATATCTTGCCTTTCTTCACTCAAAGCGGCAACTTTAAGCTGAGCCTCGATCTCTCCTAATCTGGCCGCTTCTTGATAATAAAAAAGAGCTTGAGACATATCTTTATCCACAATTCGGCCCTCTTCAAATAAGCTTCCGAGATAGTATTGGGCAGTCATACAATTTTGTTCTGCAGAGAGGGAGAACCAGCGCAAGGCTTCTTGATCATCTTTTTTTATGCCAATACCAGATTTATACATAATCCCTAGTCTGCATTGTTCCGAAGCACTTCCTTCTCTTGCTTTGACAAATGTTTTTGCAAATTGAACGTATGAGGGAATTTCGAATTCATCAAGAAACCTTTTTTTACTCAATTTTTTGAACCATTTCACAGCTTCTTCATCATCTTTTTTGGCAAGATATATAGTGGCAAGTTCATATTGAGCTTCTAAGATACCGCTTTTGGCAGCTTTCTTTAAAAGGTTCATAGCATATATGCGATTCTCTTGATCCTCTGGGTTAGCCGCTGAACGATTTTCATAGATTTTGGCAAGTTTATAATTTGCCCTAGCATTTCCATTACGAGCGGCTATAAAATAATATGCAATAGGATTTTGTTCTTTACTTTGGTCTGTTTCATATATATTGGCAAGCTCGTAAAGCGCCATGTGAAACTTTTGTTTAGCAGAAAGTTCTAACCAATAAATTGCCTCTTTAGTATTTCTATTTTTAAACAGAAGTCCCAGTTTATATTGGGCAATAGCATCTCCTTCAAAAGCGTTTACAAAGGTTTTTGCGAACTCGATTTTTTTGAGAGTACTGCTATCAATACCCAGTTTATGCTCGCTAAATATTTTGAACCATTTTGCAGCTTCACCAATATCTTTATTTACAAGATTTCCTTGGCTATACATGTTGGCAAGTTTATATTGGGCTTCAGGTAAATTTTCTTCCGCTGCAATTTTATACCATCGAATTGCTTCGCTTTTATCTCCTTTTAACTCATACATTTCTGCAAGATCGTATGCGCATTTTATAGTGCCGCCGACTGCACGGGTAAAAGTTTTAATATATTGTTTCTTTTCAGAATCATTTTCATTTTTATGGCCAAGGTAATGAGCTGTATATTCAGGTTTGTCTTCCTGAATCTCGCGTTTAGTGATCATGTAGTAAAAAATGTCTTTTATCGTGTATCTCGTTTTCGGATCATCCGTCAAATCAAGTATTGAAATTCCTGCGTAGGAGTGGAGATAATTTTGCTGTTGACTGTCTATTGTCCAGGAAAGACCCAATACAAACATTTTCGGTATCTGTTCACGGGGGTACCCCCAGGGAAATTGCATGAAGAAATGATTTGACATGTCAATCCAGATTTTGAAAACTTTAAAATCTTATGAGTGAGACATCAATCATGATTAGGTCACAATCACGGGTATAAGGAGTCACTGGTCGGTTGAGAACTAACTTCATTGGCAGCTTGATGTTTCTTATTGAGAAGGTCGGTGTCAAGTTCGGAAAGATAATGGTACGGAAAATTTTTCGATAATTCGACGAGCGACATTGAATTTACTTATAGCGGGTATAAAAAATAAGCGATCAAAAGAAGGTTAGAATAAGCAGTATATGATCGATATTTTGACGGGAAAGTGTTAAATAATTTCTTCATGCAATTTCCCTGGGGGTACCCCCCCCAGGGGGAGTCGTAAACTTCTAACACGTTTTGTTAACCGAGAACTACCTCGTGAATTTGTGTCGTAGGAAACCGTTTTCTATTTTGAAAATATCGGCGGCGCTTGTCCGCCATGAATGTATGCTTTAAAACATTCGGTAAAATAATCGAACGAATTTTGAGCACGTAACTTCAATGTCATACCAACTGTTAACACCCGTTCGACAAATCGCTCACCTTCTTCTGATTGTGAGCCAAAGCATAGCTTCCTCCAAATGACTCCGCCTCTAAGACGTTGCTCGGCTGTATTGTTAGTCGGTTCGATATTCTCATGATAGGCAAATACCCATAACATCTCGAACCGTCCAAAAAAATCAGCGCAAGTCGACCTCGTTTTATTGCAACATTCTTTGTGAATTGCACCAGCTTTGAGGAGGACTTTCAAATCTTCTTTTGGGCCTATTTCGATCTTCTCGATCAGTTCGTCCCTTGCAATCTCACCGTTTTTGTAGCTATGCCAAAGATTGAATATCGACTTTTTACACTCTAACAACCGTTCCCCGATCCATTTATCAAATCCATCCCTGCCTGCAATCTTTTCAAAATCTCTATCTGCATGCGACCAGCAAAGTTGTCGCAGACCTTCATGCGAATTATAGGCATTATAGCGATCGGTTGTTAAACCCCCTTTGAAAGAACCAAAGATCTCGCGGAATGCCTTGTTGCTGCGTGAAGCCTTGATTGCGAAAAACACAGTTTCCTTGCCGCTTCCGACCCAAATCCATCTCTTTTCCGACATCGTTTTCCAACTCGTTTCATCGGCATAAATATGTTCTTCATTTAGAGTGTGTGTCCTAATTTCTTCGTATGGTGCTTTTAAAATCTGACTAGCTCGGACATGGATTTTACACACGCTGCCGGAACATATCCGAATATTGAGTCTGCCCATTAGAGCACAGACTTGACGTTTGGATAATCTAAACTCTCCTGAAAGAGAAGTGACGAAACCCATTAATCGGGGACCAAAACCAAATCGCGCTTCTTCGGGAATATCAGCCTTTACATGCTTACCACATCCGCTACACTGACAGGTGTGAATGTTGTATTGAGTAACTTCCGGAGGAGCGTCCGGTAATTCCACTACTTGTCGTACATCCGTTCTGACCACCTCCGAATTAAACGAGTGGGAGTGGCAGTTCGGACAAGTGTCCGGCTTTATGTTATGCAGCGACTGCACCTGATTAATTGGAACTAGTTGACGGGGGTGGCCCTTATGACCTTTTTGTGCTCCCTGTTTACGCCCCGTAGGTTCCTTCTTTCTTTGAGCTCTGAAAGGATCTTGCGAGGGGGGCTTAGAGCTATTCGAAGAGTTGGTGTTGAGTTTATCTTCGAGCTCCTTAACTTTTGCCTTGAGTGCCTGGTTTTCCTTTTTGAGGATTTCAATTTCCTCCAAGGCTTTATTCAGCTTTTCAAAGAGTTCTTCGTAGGTTGGCTTCATGTTATAAAGTGGTTTTGAACAACCAGAATAATAATAAAAATCTTATTTTATGCCGTATAAAATTTTTATTATTTTTGTGGGGTAGCGCGCGAGGCGGTAGCCGTTCCTAGAGTTACCCCGTGAACGGATACGCATAAATCGCAACTTTTTGAAAAACTGACTGAAGACCATAAAAATTGGGTAAATAGCTTCATTAGAAATGAAGTAAGATTATTTAATCTATTTAAATGTCATAAGGATTATAAGGTCACTATAGGTCCTTTAGGATTTAAAATTATGGCTAAAATACTTGATCGTCCCATTGTCAATATCGATAACAGGCTATCTTGCAAAATCTATAATAAAAAGGGAGAAGGGGATCCACTCTTTCTTTCCCAAAAGACAAAATCCAATAATCTTCCTGTTCCTTCCTTTCAACACTTTTCTCTATTTCCTCTAGGAGACAAGAGTAGTAAAGACATTTTTAAAGAAATCATAATGCAAGGGAAGGCAAGAAAAGTCATGAAAAAATTGCGCGAGGATGGGGTAACAGCTCAAGGCATCCTCGAATCATTGTCGAAACATTGTGGACTCGATAAATTTTATAATCAAAATGCCGGGGTTTCCGAAGATTACACTGTTGGACAACATACTGAAAGAGTATTAAAGCTTGCTCTCAAGCATCAAGGCCAGTTAAAACCTGAGGTGACTAAATCTATTTCTTGGGATGTGTTTCTACTTTTCCTAGCTCTCCACGATATTGGAAAGGGAGTCAGCAAGAAAGTGGAAGCAATTGAAAAATATAAAGAGAAAACAGATAAGGAACGCGAGCTTCTTTGTTGCCAAGATATCCTCAAAGAGACAATGACTAAGTTGAATATACCTTCTGCACTCATTTTTATATGCAAAGCAATGCTGAAATATAATTCCCTTGGTGATTATATAAGTGGAAATTATTCTTCGGAAGAAGAGGCAAAGAGACTTATAGGTCAGATTAAAGACATGGCCGAAGACGCTGGTCTTCCGCCAGTTCAATTCCTGGATTTATTCCAAAAATTTCATCTTGTTGATTTTGGTTCATATCCTTCGTTAAAAAGATTTCTTGATGTTGGTCGAGATGACAAAGGAAACTTCACAATTCATTATGGTACAGTTTATAATTCCATTTATGAGAATCTAAAAATGCAATTGAAAGCGGGTTCATAGAATTACTATTTGGGCAATAGTGAGGTTCGTAATGAGATCCCATATATCGTCATTTCAGGCTTGTGGTTAATGACAAAATCTTGTATGATAAGTCTTAAAATTTCATATTGGAGTGATTAATGAAGAAAGAGATACACCCTAAATATCAAAAAATTCTGTTTGTCGATTCCTCAACCGGACACAAATTTGTCTGCGGGGCCGCTTTGAACCCCGAGGGAAAAGAGGTTTTTGAAGGTGTTGAGTATCCCGTCTACCATGTCCCTATCTCCTCTCATTCCCATCCCTTTTTCTCCGGTAAATCAGGTCTTGTCGATACCGAAGGGCGCATAGATAAATTTACAAAGCGTTATAAGGAAAAGGCAAAGCAGGAAGCGGCTAAAATGCAGGCGGAAGCGGCAAAAGAAGCGGCTGAAGAGCCTGCTAAGAAAAAAACAGCCAAAAAGAAGAAAAAGTAGCTTTCTTCTTTGAATTTCATCCGTCTTGTCTGCTCTCAGCAGGCAAGACGGATATTTTTTTGCCAAATAAGTTAAGGAATGATGGAAGAAAAAATAAAATCCCTGATCGGCAGGCTTGATGAGGTGGAGCAGGCTCTAGGCCAGCCGGATGTGATCCAGAATCAAGAAAAGTACCGGTCTTTAACTCAGGAACACTCCCGCCTGTCAGAAATCAAAAATTGCTGGAACGAATTGCAAAAAGCCGAGCATCAGCTCGGCGATAATCAAAAAATGCTTCATGATGAGGAAGATCCCGAGTTTACCGCCGTATTGGAAGAAGATATCGAGAAGCTGAAAAAGGTGGTTCATGAGCTGACAGTCAAGCTGGACAACCTGCTTGTTCCTCCCGATCCCTTGGATAACCGCAATACGATTCTGGAACTGAGGGCCGGCACGGGAGGAGCGGAAGCGGCTCTCTTCGTCGCCGATTGCGTCCGAATGTATAAGCTCTATGCCGACCGCATGGGATGGCGTTACGAGCTTCTTTCCTGCACTGCTTCCGAAATGGGGGGATTTAAAGAATATGTTATGGTTCTTTCCGGACCTAACGTATATAGGTTCCTTCAGCACGAAGCGGGAACTCACCGGGTTCAGAGGGTTCCCGAAACCGAAGCACAAGGGAGAGTCCATACTTCTGCCATCACAGTAGCCGCTCTTGCCGAACCTTCCAAAGAGGAAGAGCTCGAAGTGGAAGAAAAAGACCTGAGGATCGATACATTCCGCTCTTCGGGAGCGGGAGGGCAGCATGTCAACACAACAGACAGCGCTGTCCGCATCACGCATATTCCGACCGGCATAGTCGTTGCCTGCCAGGAAGAGAGGAGCCAGCACAAAAATAAGGAAAAGGCAATGCGCTTTTTGTCAGCGAAAATTGTCGAACAGCAGAGAATTCAAAGAGAAAAAGAGATAGCGTCAAAGCGGTCTTCGCAAGTGGGGACCGGAGATCGTTCCGAAAGGATCCGTACGTACAATTTCCCGCAAAACCGTTTGACCGATCACCGCATTAACATGACACTTTATAACCTTGACCGCGCCATGCAGGGAGAAATCGAAGAGGTTGCCTCCGCGCTTGTTAAACACTTTCACTACCAGAAAATGAATGAAAGTCATTAAGGATATTCTCACGCAGTCTGTAAAGTATTTGGAGGCAAAGGGAATCGAGTCGCCAAGACGCCTTGCCGAAAATGTGCTTTCCGGGGTTCTGAACCTGTCGAGAATGGAAATCTATCTTGAATATGAGAGGCCTTTAAATGAAAGTGAGATTGAACAGTGTCGAAGCCGGCTGAAAAGACTCGGGAAAGGGGAGCCGATTCAATACATTGAAGGAGTTGTTGATTTTTTGGACTGTAAAATTGAGGTGAGCCCCTCAGTTCTCATACCGCGTCCCGAAACCGAAGAATTAGCGGCTAAGATCATAGAGGATTTGAAGTCGCACGATATTAGAGGAAAAAAACTTTGGGATGTGTGCTGTGGTTCGGGCTGCCTGGGGATCGCTATTAAAAAGGCTTGCCCCGACCTTGGTGTGGCGCTCTCCGATATTTCCGCCGATGCCTGCGAGGCTGCTAAGAGAAATATTCGGAAAACCAAGGTTGAGGTAAAGTGTCTGCAAGGGGACTTGTTTGCCCCATTTAATGGTGAGGCTGTCCACTTTATCGTCTCTAACCCTCCTTATGTCTCAGAGAATGAATATGATGGTCTGAGTTTGAGCGTCAGGGCATTTGAGCCGCGGCAAGCGCTTGTTGGCGGAGCTGACGGACTTGAGTTCTACCGCCTGGTCGCCAGGGACTTAAAGCGGCATTTATGTTCCGGGGGAAAGGTGTGGATGGAAATCGGATACAGGCAAGGGGAGTGTGTCAAAAACATTTTTGAACAGGCGGGTTTTGCCAAATTGCGTGTCGAGGACGACCTATCGGGACAAAATCGCTTCTTTTCACTTGAAAATGAATGAAATTTTGAGTATTATGAATGCCGATCTCATGTATGTAGAGGACACTAAATAAAGATGCTTGGCACTTTGACAGACCAAATGCAGGGAATATTTTCTAAGCTTCGCGGAAAGAAAAAGCTGAGCGAGGATAATATTTCCGATACTGTGCGTGAAGTCCGGCTTGCGTTTCTCGAAGCGGATGTCAACTACGGCGTGGCCAAAACATTGGTCAAAAGGATTAAGGAAAAGGCGCTGGGCAGCGAAGTTCTTCAGTCCGTGTCGCCGGGGCAGCAGTTCATAAAATGCGTCCATGACGAGCTTGTGGATCTCATGGGAGGCAGCGAGGCTCCTCTTGATCTAAGCGGCTGGCCGGCTGTCATCATGCTGTGCGGCCTGCAAGGGTCGGGAAAGACGACGCAATGCGCCAAGCTGGCTCGGTTTCTCATGAAGCACCATGGTAAAAAGAAGCCGCTTTTACTAGCGTGCGATTTGCAGAGGCCGGCGGCGACTGAGCAGCTGAAACTTTTAGGAGAGCAAATCGGCGTTGAAGTGTTTACCGGATCCGGCAGCGCGGTATCTGTGACCAAGGCCGGTATGGAATATGCCAATGTCAACCGGCATGATCTTGTCATCGTGGATACGGCAGGCAGGCTTCATATCGACCGGGAGCTTATGGAAGAGCTCAAAGAGGTGAAGCTTGCGGCAAATCCGAATGAAACCCTCTTTGTGGTTAACGCGACGATTGGCCAGGATGCGGTGAATGTCGCCGCCGAGTTCAATCAGCAGATTGAGCTGACGGGGACAATCCTTACCATGCTGGATGGAAACACTCGGGCAGGTGCGGCCATTTCTATTAAAGAAGTGACCGGAAAGCCGCTCAAGTTCGAAGGGATCGGCGAGACGATGGATGATATCCAAATATTCAATCCCTCTTCTATGGCCGACCGTATTTTGGGCATGGGTGATACGATCAATCTCGTGCGCAAAGCTCAAGAGCATATCGACGAGGACGAGGCTAAACAGCTTGAAAAGAAGCTAAGATCGGCATCTTTTACTTATATGGACTATCTGAAACAGATTCAGATGGTCAAAAAGATGGGGTCTTTTAAATCCGTATTGAATATGCTTCCCGGAATGTCGCAAATGAAAGATATGGATCTAGACGACTCGGAACTTGATAGGGTCGAAGCGATTATTTTGTCGATGACAATTAATGAACGTGTCGGAAGCGTTGAATTGATTCCGGGCCGCCGCAAAAGAATCGCACGCGGCAGCGGTACATCTGTTCAAGATGTTAACAAGCTTGCCAAGTCATTCAGGCAGGCAAAACAGTTTTTTAAGAAAATGCCAAATATGAAACAAATGCAAAAGATGATGGGAGGTGCCAAATGGCGCTAAAGATTCGACTGAGACAGCATGGACGAAAAAATCGTCCCTTTTACCGAGTTGTGGTTGCAGATATCCGCTCGCCGCGAGATGGTAAATATGTCGAATGTGTGGGTTGGTATAACCCTTTTGAAAATGAACAAGAAAAAAAAATGCATCTTAAAGATGAACGAATTGAACATTGGTTGAATACCGGCGCTGAGCTCAGCGAAAAAGTTCAAGCTCTGGTCGCTCAGGGAGCGCCTGAGGTTCTGAAGACGCATAAAGAAAAACAAGCGGCTCATCGCGTGAAAATGGCCGCAAAAAAGCGTGCAGCGAGACGTAAAAACAAATAAGTTGCAGTGTCTTTATGGAAAGAGAACAAAATCCTCGGATAACCATTGATATTTTGTCTCTCTTTCCCGAGTACTTTTCGGGCCCCTTTGATCATAGCATGGTTAAAAGGGCCCGGGATGCGGGGCTGATCGATATTCGTTTAACCGATATTCGAAGCTTTGCGGAAGGAAGGCACAGGCAGGTAGACGACAGGCCCTATGGAGGCGGACCTGGCATGGTGATGATGCCAGGGCCCGTCGTCGGTGCTGTCCGCAACGTTAAAGCAGGCAAGGCGCATGTTGTGCACCTAAGTCCGCAAGGGAAGACTTTAACGGCCGATAAATGCAAAGAGTTGTCCACTTGCAGCCATCTCGTATTTTTATGCGGGCACTATGAAGGAATCGATCAGAGAGCCTTGGATCTTGAAGTCGATGAGGAGCTCAGTATTGGCGATTATGTGCTGACTAACGGCTGTTTGGCGGCGATTGTCGTGATAGATGCGCTGCTCCGATTTGTTCCGGGATTTTTGGGCCATGAATGCGCCTCTCTCCAGGATTCTTTTTCCGAAGGGATTTTGGATTGCCCTCATTACACAAGGCCTGAAGTTTTTGAAGGGATGGAAGTCCCAAAAGTATTATTAAGTGGAAATCATCAGCAGATAGATAAGTGGCGCAAACAGCAAGCGGTTAGAAAAACGAGTGCCGCTAGGCCCGATCTGCTACAGAATAAAGGAGTCGAGACTCATGAGTAAATCAGCTATGATACAAAAGCTGGAAGAGGGATCTTTACAAAAAAGACCAAATTTCAAAGTGGGAGATACTGTCAAAGTTCATACCCGGATTATTGAAGGAGCGAAAGAGCGTGTCCAGATTTTTCAGGGAACTGTGATTGCAAAAAAAGGATCGGGACTTTCCGAGACATTTACTGTTCACCGCGTGGCATATGGCGAAGGTATGGAACGGGTATTTTTACTGCACAGCCCCCGCATATCGAAAATTGAAATATTGCGCCGCGGCCGTGTAAGGCGGGCAAAATTGAACTACATTCGCGGGAAAAAGGGTAAGAAAGCCAAAGTTCGCGGAGACCTCGCCGCTTTCTATAAGGAAGCGAAGGAAAGTGCCAAGGAAGAAATAAAAGAAGAGGTTGCGGCTGGGGAGCCTGCAAAAGAGGAAAGCGAAACTTCCCATAACGAAAGTTAATGCAGCAAATACATGGGTGGGGCAGTCTTAGCAAAGATAAGCTTTTCTATGAAAAGCGCGCCCGCGATCTGGGCTATGCCACGATCGCCGGCGTTGATGAAGCGGGACGGGGTCCTTTAGCGGGACCTGTTGTCGCCGTTTGCTGTTCTTTAGGGAAAAATCTGCGGATTGAAGGCATAGACGACAGCAAAAAGCTATCGCCGAAAAAACGGGAAGAGATTTATCAGATTCTCTCAAACCATCCCGATGTGAGTTATTCTGTTGGTATTGTTGATGCCGCCGTGATAGATAGAGTCAACATCTACCAAGCGACAATCAGGGCTATGCTGGAAGCTATTGACGGAATGAGCAGAAAACCCGATTATGTGATCGTTGACGGGATGAACCTGCCCCATTCCAATATTGTCACCGAAAAAGTGGTGAAAGGCGATGCCCTGTCGCTTTCGGTAGGAGCGGCATCGATTATGGCGAAAGTCATTCGGGATGGCATTATGACAAAATTCCATGAGCGGTGGCCCTGTTACAATTTTATCAAGCATAAGGGATATCCGACAGCAGAACATATTCGGGCGCTGAAAGAGTACGGCTTTTGCGAGATACACAGGGCTTCATTTGAACCGGTTAAGACATTCATAAGGGAATTGAATTTATGCTCAGAAGCATGACAGCTTTTGGACGAATAGTCGAGACAACGGCAATCGGGTCCTTGACGGTTGAAATTCAGTCTGTCAATCGGAAGCATCTTGATGTCAAAGTCCATTGTCCTCCCGAGCTTCGCCGCTTTGAAATGGATATGCAAAACCTGATTTCCGGATCTGTTTTCAGAGGGCAGGTGACTGTCAGGATTATCCCGGCATATGAAAAGCAGTCTCCCATTTCCGTAAGTCCCAATAGAGAATTGGCTGTGCAGATTAAAAAATCTGCCGATAAAATTGCTCAGGAACTGGAAATTAATCATCCCGATTTTTTGATCCGTCTTCTTGCTGGCAGCAAGGATATATTGAACTATACCGAAGAGATCGCGGATGAACAGGCATGGAAATTGGCTCTTATAAGTGCGGTCAGCGCGGCACTGAAACCTTTTATGAAAATGAAAGTCTATGAGGGCGGCAAGCTATTTGAGGATTTTACCCGGCGGATTGATAGATTAAGCTGCTTGAATCAAGAGATCGATCAGTTGTCGGACCGGTCTGTCGAGATGATGAGAAAGAAGTTAACCGAAATGCTCGAAACCGCCTTCCAAGGCAGAGTTGAAAATGAAGAGACGCTCCTTAGGGAAGTGTGCCTTTATGCGGAAAAAGTCGATATTTCCGAAGAAATCACACGCTTTAACGCTCACCTGGAACATTTTAAAGAAATTATGGAAAGCAGAGGGGCTGTGGGAAAAACCCTGGAGTTTATCGGCCAGGAGCTATTTCGGGAAACCAATACCATAGCTTCAAAAGTGAATGATATTGAAATTTCCCGTAAAACAATCGAGATGAAAACCGAACTTGAAAGGATTAGAGAACAACTGCAAAACGTTGAATAGATGATGAACGATTCCAGAAGGACAGGAAAATTAGTCGGCAGCGCCGCCAGAGGAAAGCTTTTTGTTCTGAGCGCTCCCGCAGGAACCGGAAAGACAACGCTTGTCCGCATGCTGACAAGTGAATTTCCGGAAGTTGTGCAAAGCGTCTCATATACTTCAAGGGAAAAGAGGCCGCACGAACAGCCCGGCGTGGATTATCACTTCGTCACTAAAAAAGAATTTGAGGAGAAGATAAGCAGCGGAGATTTTTTCGAATATGCCGTTGTTTATGAAGATTACTATGGAACAGACCGCCTTTGGGTTGAAGAGAGGCTCGGAGAAGGGAAACATGTTTTTCTTGTTATCGACACACAAGGAGCCAGGCAGCTTATGGGGACTGTCTCTGCTGTCTTTATTTTCGTTTTCCCCCCAAGTTTTGAAGAGTTAAAAGAGCGGCTGGAAGAAAGAAAGACTGAAAGCCGGGATGTAATTGAAGAAAGGCTTTCCTGGTCGAAGAGGGAACTTGAGGCAGGAAAACTTTATCAATACAATATTGTCAACGATGACCTTAGCATAGCTTATCAAGTGCTACGAGGCATCGTCATTGCGGAAGATCACAGCAAGGAGAACCATTATGGAATTTGATAATTATATCACCAATGAAAAAATAAAGAAGAATTTCGACAGCCAGTTCGGTTTGGTCAATTATCTGATCGAAGAGGCCAGGGATATGATTAAAACCGGGCGGGCGAGCAAGAGTCAGCACCGGATCGGATAATATCGCCATCAATGTCGTGGCTGAGATTATGTCGGAAAAAGGAAAGCTGCCAAAGCAAAATATCATTGAAAAGGAAGTAAAAGTCGAAATAGATAATCAAGTTCCCACTCCGGAGGAAGAACCTGAACTTGCGAGCCCATAAGTGAAAACGGTTTTTTCTGTCTTTGTTATTTTGCTTCTGGTTATTCTTTTTATGCTCGCTATTCTTTGGCTGGGTAAAAAGCTGACGGAAAAGCCCAGGCAAACACTTAGCCCGTACAGTAAAGTTCCTTTGAGGCGCGCCAATACTCTTCGGTACACAACACTTTATAAAATTAAAAGATATTTGGTAGATATGGAGGATTATAACAATCGAGTTTTTGATATAAATTATGCCGCTCTCGACAGGGATACAGGAAGGATTTTTCCCGATTGCGTTTCGCTTATCGGGAAGATTGCGCTTGATTGGTCATTTCTGCAAAAGAGGAAGTCTGGAAATTGGGTTTCCTGGGGGAGTCTTCCCGATGACAGAAAACAGGATCTTTTCGACAAACACGGAACGCTGAATGAATTTCAGACTGAATTTTCATGTCCCCACCCCCTTCCAAAGGATATTGAAAAGCCATATGTCTATGCAAAACCCGGTCCTCTGTATGTTAATTTGGAAAACGACGAGATCATGGGATGGAAGATCATTCCAGGCACCGATCTTGAAATCCTTGTAGTCAAAGAAACCATAAAACACATTTAGTTATGAAAGAAAAGATTCTCATTACATCCGCTCTGCTTTATTCCAACGGCCCTCTCCACTTCGGCCACATTGCCGGCGCTTACCTTCCCGCCGACTGTTTTGCCAGATTCCATAGGTTGAAACAAAATGATGTCCTTTTTATCAGCGGCTCAGATGAATATGGCATCGCCATTACCTTAAGCGCTGAGTTGGAAGGGAGAACGCCGAAAGAACAGGTGGATTTCTATCACAAAATAAACAACGCTCTTTTCGAGCGTTTGAACATCTCCTTCGATCACTACTCGAGAACCACCTGGGAAGGGCATATAGAGCCTGTTCAACAGTTTTTTCTGGACCTTCTGGAAAATGGCTGCATTAAAGAAAAAGTGACCGACCAACTCTATTCGGAGGAGGAGAACCGATTTCTTGCCGACCGTTATGTCGTCGGTGAATGTCCCTCCTGCGGCTTTGACGCCGCCCGGGGAGACGAGTGCCAAAGGTGCGGGGCCAGCTATGACGCCGTTCAACTGAAAAATCCCAGATCGAAAGTTTCCGGCGCCAAGCTGACCCACAGACCCACAAAACATTGGTTTTTGCTTTTGGACCGGTTTAAGGATCGTCTTGAAGACTGGCTCTCCAAGAAGAATTGGAAGTCGAATGTTGTGAACTTTATCAAAGGATATATCAAAAATCTGCACCCTCGGGCAATAACCCGGGATACTGAGTGGGGCATTCCCATCCCCCTTCCTGAAACCCAAGGGAAAGTCCTCTATGTTTGGTTTGACGCTCCGATCGGCTACATATCGGCAACTATGGAGTGGTCGCAAAAGATTAACGAACCCGATAAATGGAAAGAGTATTGGCTTGATCCCGATGTTCGGCTTGTCCATTTTATCGGAAAGGATAATATTCCCTTCCATGCCGCGATTTTTCCTGCGATGATTATGGGACAGAATCAACCCTATAAACTTGTCGATGATATTCCGGCTAATGAGTTTTATAATCTGGAGGGTAAGAAGTTCAGCAAATCCGAAGGATGGTTTATTCATCTCGATGAGTTTTTAAATAATTATACTTCCGATCAAATTCGGTTTGCGATCGCCTCGAATGCCCCCGAAACAACAGATTCGGAGTTTGGATGGAAAGACTTCCAGCTGCGCTGCAATTCTGAGCTGCTCGGAAAATATGGCAATCTTGTCAATCGCGTGATGGTGTTTGCCAAGAAGCAATGCGGCGCTGCCATTCCCACATTTGGAGCACTCGGTCAAGAAGATAAAAATTTCCTTGAAAAAATCGGCAAGCTTGCCGATTTGATCGAGTCGAGCTACGGCGAATTTAAGCTCCGGCAGGCCTGCAGGCTCATTATGGAGCTGGCAGCTGCGGGGAACGTCTATTTCGACTCCAAGCGTCCCTGGAAGGAAGTCAAAGAGAATCCGGCAGCCATGCAGACGACAATCCGCTGTTGCCTGGAATGCTTAAAGGTCCTTGCTTTGGTTTCCAGCCCTGTGATCCCCATTGCAGCAGACAAAGTCTGGAAAATGCTGGGGCATACAACCTGCATTGATAAGCAATCCTGGGATGCTGTTCTTGCTGAGCCTCTTCAAGAGGGAGCGCTTCTAGGCCAGCCGATTATATTGTTTCGAAAGATTGAAGATACTGAAATCGAAAAAGAGCTAGAGAAACTGAAAAGTTGATAAGGAGTCAGTGATGGATGTGGTCGGCAATGGGTACGGGACTCTTTCTCAGTCGGCAAAGCAATTTAAAACGCGTGTTTCTGGAAAGTTAAAAGAGAGGAAGGTGGCCAGGTGGGTTAAATCTTTTGACCAAGAAAGCAAACTAGAGGCAACTACCCAAGAGTTTCGAAAAGCTATTGAACAATCCGGCGAGCAGCTTCTTATATCGGTTTTTGAACGGTCCAAGCCTGAGTTGAAAGTGCATTTGCTAGAAAGTTTTTCACAAAGCGCCGATCGACTCATCAAGGATCTCTCCGATGAAGATGTCCAAGACTGTCTATCTAAAATGTCTATGATTCAGACGATTTCATTTGCTGTCAAGAAACAGCGAAGAGATATTCCTCCTTTTGTCGAAAGACGCATAAAGTTAGGGGGATTTAGTAAAGCTGCTGAGTATTTTATGGAGCTTCCCGACAGCTCTGAAAAAAAAGAGTTAATCGACCGATTTAGTTTCGAATCCCAGTTTCTCCTTGCGGGATTTGGCCGCGGAAGCCTGGAAGAGCAGTTTTGGGACAATTTTATCAATTATACAAAAAAAAATGGAGAATTTGTCTTGAAAGTCCTTTCCAGGTTCATTGGGGTAGTGCCCCAAGACTTTCTTATCAGTTGTATTGAAAAGCTCCCCGATAAACTAAAAATTCGTCTGCTTAGATTTCTTGATATCGAAGCTTTTAAGCAGGTTGCTGATAACTATATCCCCTTATTTGACCAGTTAATCCAGAAAAAATCGACAATCAAGCAGCTAAAAAAGTGTACAGGGCCTCATATTCAGGAATTATTCAACGCTATCCAAAATCAAACACAAAATAAATACACGAAAAAAATCTTCAAACTCAACAATCATGAAATTGACGTTAAGCATTCAAAATTTTTCAATATGCAACTCTATTTAACTAAATTGATCAAAAATAAAAAAGAAAATGCTGCGCATGATTTTCTGAAAAATCACGAAGAATATTGTGTCCTTTTAAAAGAAATGCTTCTGAAAACGTCTTTAAAAGACTATGTGAGCGGTGTATTAGAAAAAAAGATGGCTCAGGATCTGCTAAAATTTGTAGATACAAAATCCTTTAGGAGATTAGATTCTTGTTTGATGAAAGTTGTCTTAACTTTTTCTTCATTTATATCGGATAAAGTTCTGTTGAAAAGCATTCGTTTAAAAATCTTTGATAAAGAAACCTCCTTTCATATGAAAAAAAATCTTTACGGATTGATGTGCAAACTTTTGGAAGTTCGTCCCGATCGCTTCAAAAAATATAGGTATAAAGAACTTCTTTCCTATCAACCGGCAAATGAACTGAGGGCGGCAAAGCGGCGATTTGCAAAAATGGTGAAACGATCCAAAAATCTCATTGAAAATGCAGGCTCTGGCAGTCCGCGGCCGAGCGAGGAATCTTGTGATAATGTACTTGAGTTGTATTGCGCGGGAAAGGATTGCGAGCAGCAGTTTGACAAGCTCACTTACGATATTAAACTGCATACAATTGCATTGATACAAAAAGTAGGCATAGAAGAATTTCTTAATCTTAAGTGGATATCGGCAGGCCCAATTTCCGGCATGCAAAAACTCATCAAGCATTCTAATGATCTTTCAGCATGGGTTAAACATAATGTTTATCATAATGAATCTAATAAAAAGTCCGAGCTAATTAAGAGGGGAGCTAAGATCAGTTTTTTTATTGATCTTTGCTATAAGCTTATAGAAATTGGCGATTTTTATTCGTGTTTTCCCATATATACCGCCCTTTGCTGTTCTGAAAGCAAAAATCTCAAAAAATCCTGGGTTTACGTAAAGAAAAAAACCAGTCAAAAATTAGAGGAATTGAAGCCTCTGTTTGATGGGGATAGTAATTTTCGACATCTCCGCAAGAAAATCGTTCTTTTTACAAATGATAATGAAAAATCTGCCTACTGTTTTCCTATCCAATTTATTTCCCGTGATCTTGAAAAAACTTTTCAAATGGCCGATTGGGATTGCGACCACATTAATTATGATAAAGTTGAGGAGCTATATCGGCAGTTTGATGAATTTTATCGGTGCAAAATGCGGACTCCGCAAAACATACCTAAGGCTTATACAGATTTTCGGCATTCGCTGCGAGGCATTCCAATATCACTCAGAGATTATTAGGCAGCGTACCTAAAAGATATAATCAGCTAATCTATTTCTTTTAATCTCAATATGTCTGCTATGAATTTTTCTACTACAGAGCAGAGATTACAGAGAGGAAGGAAAATGATTCTTTAACTAAAGAAATCACAGGTTCTCTATGTAATTTCGAATAGCATCGGAGTCATAAGCTTTATCAGCAAGGATATTTTCACAGGAATGCCCCCTAAAAGGACTTCGACTTGTGCATTATCACGTACATTGCCTGGAGTTAAAACAGAATTTAGGCATCGACCAAATCCATCGGTTAGTGCGTAGACCTTCGTTGCTTCTTCTCTTTTTTTTTATTTTGCAGGCATCTTGATGGGCCTTGATATTTGATCCATTAATAGCATAATTTTCATGGTCTATTTCATCTTTAAGGGCATCCCAAATTCCCTTTGCCGTCCATCTATTAAAACGGTTATAACAAGAACTCCACGGTCCATATTCAGGAGGGAGATCTCTCCATGGGGCACCAGTTCTAAATACCCAGAGTATCCCCTCTAAAACGATCCTATGAGATTTTGATGGTCTCCCCCAATATCCTGATTCAGGTGGTAGTAAGGGCTCGATTTTTTTCCATAATTCATCTGTCAATATTGTTCGATCCATATTCTTTCCTCTGCAGTCAGAAGAACTAAATACATGAAAAAATCTTTTAGGTACACTGCCTAATAGAGCTTTATATTTTGTAGCCTTGAGTGCGCATGTCTTTAACGACTGACATGATGCCCCGCTTTTCAATCGTGCGGATGGCAGCAGCTGAGACGCTGAGGGTAACGAAGCGCCTTTCTTCAGGCAGCCAGAAACGTTTTTTTTGAACGTTTGGCTTGAATTCACGCTTATTTTTACCGGTAATTTTAAGGCCGATACCCTTCTTTTTCTTGGCAATACCGCGGATGGAGTATGTATTTCCTTTGACAGTCCGTTTTCCCGTTACCTGGCATTTTTTTCCATGTACAAGTTTATTTTTTGCGGATTTTGGCATGATTTTCTCCTAAATTTTAATATATAAAAAATAATAGCATAGCGATTCTTTCTTTACAATGATAATGGCTCATTGAAGGGGGAGCCAGCTGTCGCGAATGTTAAAACGTTTATTTTTTGCTTTAGCGATTTGCTTCTGGATCATTTCTTCCGTATTGATATCCTGAAGACTTTTTTTGATTTCATCTCTAAAATTGTAGATTTTAGAGCGAATTTTAAGAATTTCTTCAATATCCTCATCAGAGACATTATCAGGGTCTTTAAAGAGTCTTTCAGCTGTTTCCCTGTCAATGCCAAGCTCTTCAACCAGATCGCGGCGCACCCTTGCGATAAATTTGATCTCTCTTTTGGTATTGATGACTAAAAACGCTTTCTCTCTTTTGATTTGCTCCTGGGTTTTTTTGCCTCGTTTAGGTTTGCTGACGAGTGTTCCCAGCGAATCGGAAAGTTCGGCAAGATAAAGCAGATTTTCCACTTCCATACGGGCCAAGCCCTTGTCAAAGTACTGTTCGGCTTTTTCAAAATTGATTTTACCCATGAGCGGCCTCTCGTTATTATTATAACGGATTTTTGAATTCTCATGTTAATTTACTATAAGATTAAGGGTGAATAGGATGCGATAATTTTGACCTTCAGGCTGATTTCTGAGATAATGGGGATTGATATGGAAGAACTTCAAGCAGATATTATTATAATCGGATCAGGGCCGGCAGGGCAAAAAGCGGCTATACAAGCTGCAAAACTCGGTAAAAAAGTTGTGGTTATCGAAAAATCGGGAGGGCCGGGAGGGGCTTGTCTTTATGAGGGGACCATACCCTCTAAAACTCTTCGCGAGGCAATCGTTGATCTGACAGGATTTAGGCAACGCGTCATTTACGGGAAAAATTTTCCTATGCGCGACGTGACGATTCAAGACTTAAACTACCGGCTTAAGCAGGTTGTCGAGCGGCAGGGTCAGATCATCACGCGGCAATTTAGAAAAAATGATATTCGATTTATTGTGGGCACGGCCCGTTTCGAAAATAAGAATATGATGATCGTGGTCGATGAAAATTTTCGGTTAACGCATCAGATTCACGCTGACAAATTCATTATAGCAACAGGCTCAAAACCTAGAAATCCGATTGAGGTCCCATTTGACGATGAAGTCATTTTAGATTCTACCAGGCTGCTTGCCATTAAAGAGGTGCCCAAAACCATGTTGGTATTGGGAGGGGGGATCATCGGTTCGGAATATGCTAGTTTTTTTTCCGCTTTAGGGACAGAGGTGACGGTCATCGATAAAAAAGATCACTTGCTTCCTTTGCTCGATCATGAAATCGGCATCCACCTTCAGACAGCCTTGACCAATTTGGGGATGAGGTTTAAAGGGCGCAAAATGCCGAAAGAAATTAAGAGGGTCGAGAATTGGGCCGAAGTCCTTTTTGAAGATGGAACATGTCTCAAGGCCGATGTTTTGCTTTATGCTTTGGGCCGCGTTGCGAACGTAGAAGGGCTTCATATTGAAAATTCCGGTCTAAGCGTCAGTCCCAGAGGGTATATTCCGGTCAACTCGCTTTTTCAGACAAAAGTTCCGCATATTTATGCTGTCGGAGATGTTGTCGGGGGTCCTTGCCTGGCATCGACAAGCATGGAGCAGGGAAGGCTGGCATCGAGGCACGCATGCGGCATCGACACGCATCAGTTTCCAAATTTTTATCCTGTTGGCATTTATACCATTCCGACAATTTCTTGTTGCGGTTTTACAGAGCAGGATCTTCAGGAAATGGGCTTCCACTACGAAGTGGGGAGGGCTTATTATTATGAGATTTCCCGCAGCCACATAGCCGGAAGCAATGTGGGGATGTTTAAAATTCTGTTTCACAGAGAGACGCTTGAGATCCTTGGAGTGCATGTCATTGGGCGTGGAGCGACAGAGGTTATCCATATTGGTCAATTAGCTATGGGATTTAAAGCCAGAATCGATTATTTTATTGACCAGGTTTTTAATTATCCTACTTATGCGGAAGGTTATCGCATAGCCGCATTGAATGGAATCAACAAAATCAAGCGCAAGTTATGAACGAAGACGAAAAACCGAAAATGCCCGAGTTTATCATCATTGAGGATGATAAGCAGTCCTACGGGGAGCAGGAGTTTTCAGGGTTTAAAAAAACTCCGCCGAAGGAAACATCATGGAAGCTTAGGTTTGTTTTTTTCCTCTCCTCTTTTGTGTCGTTTATTTGGACAGTCGGCTCGCTTTTTTGTTTTGCCTGCATGGGCTTGGCTGCGCTTATCACTTTCAACTCTTTTCCTCTTCTAAAAAGGCACGCGAAAATGTATTGGTCCTGGTTTAAAGGGGGCGCTGTCGTTACATTGGGACTTGTGGTCTCGTTTTTCAACTTTTCTCTTGGCATTATCATCATAGCCTATTACTTTTCCCAAATTAATGAAGACTGGCAGAAGAATATTTTCACCCGAGTCATGTACCCCCACATGAAAGACTATATGTAAGATCAGAGATCAGAGATATTAAAAAGCGACGCTTTTGACAATTAAAACACAGATATCCAAAAACTCTGTAAATTAGCAAAACGGATTCTTCTCTACATCTCTGATTTCTGCTATCTGCTTTCCACAACGGCGATGAGGTCGAAGTCGATTTTGCCGTTTTCTACGGTAAGCATGACTTCGCTATCGGGTGGAATACGCCCTTCGAGAATAGCTGTTGCCAGCATGTTGGATACTTTGTGCTGAATGAGCCGCTTTAAGGGACGGGCGCCGAAAATGGGGTCGTACCCTTCTTTGGCCAGGGTGTCGGCGACCTCTTTTGGCCAGGAAAGCGCCACGTGCCTCTCGCCGATGCGTTTTGCCACGCGAGTGAGTTGAATTTCAACGATTTTGTGCATCTCCTCCTCGCGTAAAGGGAGGAAGGGGAGGATGTCATCAAGCCGGTTGAGAAATTCAGGACGGAAATGCCTGCGGATGACCGGCTCTAGAAGAGCCATAATGGCGTCTTTTGAAAATTCGGTATGAGACTTTTCAAGCTGCTCTAAAAGCTGGGCCGACCCGAGGTTTGAGGTCATTATGAAGAGGGCGTTTTTACAGTTGACCGTACGCCCCTTGGCATCTGTCAGCCGGCCGTCGTCAAATACCTGCAAGAGGATGTTGAACACATCTTCATGGGCTTTTTCAATTTCATCGAGAAGGATAACCGAATAAGGACGACGGCGGATGGCTTCTGTCAGCTGGCCCCCTTCTTCGTAGCCGACGTACCCAGGGGGCGATCCAATTAGTTTGGACACGCTGTGTTTTTCCATGTATTCGGACATGTCAAGGCGGATTAAAGCCTCTTCCTGATTGAATAGCTGGTACGCCAGGGCTTTGGCCAACTCGGTTTTGCCGACTCCGGTAGGGCCTAAAAAGAGGAACGCGCCCATGGGACGGCCAGGGTCGCTAAGGCCGGTTCTCGAGCGCCTAATCGCCTCACTGACTGCTGTAATCGCCAAATCTTGTCCGACGACCTGTTTTCCCAGCTCTTTTTCCAGGTGAAGGAGTTTTTCGGCTTCGCCTTCTAGCATTTTCGAGACGGGTACTCCCGACCATTTTGAGACAATTTGCGCGATGAGCGGTTCGTCAACTTCTTCCTGAAGAAGACGGTGCTTTTTTTCATTGAGTTTGTGTTCGGCCTGCTCGATTTCTTTCTGAATAGCGGGGATGCTGTTGTATCTGAGTTCGGCGACTTTGTTGTAATCGGCTCTCCGTTCGGCGTCCTCTTCTTCGAAGCGGAGCTGTTCCATGCGATTTTTTTTATCTTTGAGGTCCTGAATTAATTGTTTTTCCTTATCCCACCTAGACCTGAGTTTTGCCAGTTCTTCTTTGACTTCGACGATTTTGGCTTCAAGTTTTTTTGCCGCTTCTTTAGAACCGGGGCTGTCTTCTCTTTTGAGAGCTTCCTGCTCGACGATCATGCTTGAGAGCTGCCGTTCCTTGTTATCTATCGGCAGGGGGCGGCTGCCAAGCTGCATTTTGATCAAACTAGCCGCCTCGTCGATCAGGTCGATGGCTTTATCGGGCAAAAATCTATCGGTTATATAGCGGTGGGACAAAAATGCTGCGGCATGGATGGCAGATTCTGTGATCCGCACCCCGTGAAAAATCTCGTATCGCTCCCTGATGCCGCGCAAAATGGCGATGGTTTCTTCCAGGCTTGGCTCCCGGACCATAACAGGTTGAAAGCGTCTTTCCAAAGCGGCGTCTTTTTCAATGTATTTTTGGTATTCGCTTAAAGTTGTGGCCCCGATGCAATGGAGCAGGCCTCTCGCCAGTGCCGGCTTGAGCAAATTAGCAGCGTCCATGGCTCCCTCAGATGCTCCCGCTCCTATAAGGGTGTGGACTTCGTCGATAAATAAAATGAACTGCCCTTCGCTCTTTTCTATTTCTTGCAGAATTCCTTTCAAGCGCTCTTCAAATTCGCCGCGGAATTTAGTGCCGGCGATCAGGCTGCCCATGTCAAGTGCAAGAATCTGCTTTCCTTTTAGTGAATCGGGCACATCTTCTTGAATGATGCGATGGGCAAGGCCTTCGGCAATTGCCGTCTTGCCGACGCCCGGTTCGCCGATCAGCATCGGATTATTCTTTGTACGCCGGCAAATAACTTGCATAGTGCGCCGAATTTCCTCTTCCCTTCCAATGACCGGATCGAGCTTTCCTTCCCTGGCAAGGCTTGTCAGGTCCTTGCAGTACTTTTCCAGCGTCTTGAGGCTTGATTCTGCTGTAGGGGAATCCATATGGCGGTCTCCTCTAATTTCTTTGATCTTGGATTCGACATCCTGATAGGAGAGTTTCGTCCCCTTTTTCCAGGCGGCGAATGGCTCCCCTCCGTTTTTCCAGAAAGCGAGCAGGAAGTGATCTTGGCTGATGTAGGAGTCGTTCATTTTCTTAGCGATTGCCTGCGCGCCGGCGATGCGTCCCTGCAGGCTTCTTCCCGCCTGCGGCTCTCCGCTCTGGCCTGTGAAAGTAGGCAGAGCCGATAAAGAGTCTTCGACTTCTGACTGAAGGGCTGAAGGATTTGTCTTCAAATCCTTCAATAGGGATGTAAAATACCCTTCTGTATCGGATAAGAGAGCCTTAAGTAAATGATTTTCCGTAATTTCAGTATTGTTTCTTTCTTGCGCATCGGCAAATGCCGACTGCAAAGCTTCCGAAGTGGCTTCAGTAAAATCAGGTTTCATGCATTATCAAAATAATCGAAAAATACATACACGTCAAGTCAGAAAACCCTTTTAAAAAAATGTCTATTTCACTAGCTTTAAATCAACATTGTCAGCAACAGGAGATTTTCATCATGGTTTCAGGAGTGAACTTTGCAAATCAGGTTTGCCAGGAATTTGACGATTTATCATCCCAGGAGCAAGGATTGCACCGTTTAGGGGTGATTTTCAAAGGTTGGATATCGTCGCGTGAAATCCAGCAGTGCTATCTTGAAGAGCACGATATTAAAGCGATAGAAGCAATATCCCATCTCGATGGCCAGATTGAAAAGCTCAAAATGAAAGCGTTTAAGCAGCTGAATCAACTGGGAAACGCCCCTTTGCACTGGGATAAAGATTGTGTTGATAAGATTATTAACAACATGATGCAAGATTATTGGGATCAATGGAAAAAGCAGAGGAATGATCGTTGCGTGTTTATCGAATTAGCATCTATTACAGAAGATTCGCCGAAGTTAATTGCTGAATGGCTGCAAGAGGGATCGAACCTGCAGTGCTATGAGATATATCGCGCTCTCTTTACAAATCAAAACGAGCATACCGCATCAGTGGTTAAAGCCCTTCTGAAGATAGGATTTGTTCCCGATAATGAGAACATTAATTCCCTTTTTGTTAAAGAATCCCCTCATACCGTGGAAATTTTGGAGGCATTGACACCTACGCAATGCTTCAGCCCTTCATGTTTTACCTTTGCTTTTAGGTACTGTCAAGATTATCTTAAGCAGATCGTTGATTTTTTACTTCAGAATGAAGTGCATCCCGAAGAGTATCACAGAAGTTTTACCAGCAGGCATTTGCCATCCTTTTGCAAAGAGCAGTTTGTATGCGGCAAGCGTTCATCTGCAGATGAATATTTTTTCCTGAAATCTCAGTCATGCGATCGTTCTCTTAAAAGATTTGATGAGATCATCAATTGTCCGGATAAAGATTCGTTAGGAGATTTGGTTGCTCATATTTATAACGGCAATTCATTGAACAAACGGGGATTTAACAAACTTATCAGCCAAGTAATAACCGGTAAGGAATGCGGGGATTATAGTGTTGAGCTTTTGCATGTCTATTTTATTTTCGGTTTTCAATTATCCCCATTGCAACTCAAAAATTTGCTAAAGAGTGATTCTGAACGGTCATTGCTCGTTATCAAACTTGCGCGCATGTATGGGTTGGAGATTACAAATGATTTGGCGGCAAATCAGCTCGGTAATCAAAAAAATATTGATGCTCTATTCGTAGCAACGGACCGCTACCAGAAAATGAGTAAACCCGAATTAAAAGAACTTATTAAAACTTATGTTCAAAATTCTCCGGGCCTGTTTGAACTCTTGATACAGAGCAGAGTGCGCCCAAGCTTCCAGTTGGAAATGATGTTTCATGAAGTTCCTAAAAGAAAATTCTTTAAGCATCTGCTTGACGAGGAGTCTTTATTTGAAGCAAACGCTCGAAATAATCACCTTTTAGAAAATGCCATACAAACATCGAACAAAGTCATTATTTTTCACCTTATAGAGAAAGGGTTTCAGTTGACAATCAACAATGTTATCCAATCTATTTTGCATCAGCCAAGAATTGTGACATATGAACTGATTAAGAAATTAAAGGATCTCAATCAATCGCCAATTAATGCGCCTAAACCGCCTCTAACGAAAGAAATTATAGATGATCCCATAGCCCTTGTTCTTCGCAATCAAAATAAGGATACTTGCAAACGGGTCAAAAAACTCATTGATACGGGTGAAAAGCCTTGCAGCCACCACTTAACAATGATTATGAATCATCTCTCAATTTTTTCTCCTGAGCTGATTTGCCTGCTTGAAGAAAACGGCGTTTCAATCGAGAGTATTTAATTCGGATTTCTCACATCGGATGTTCATGGTCTTTTATCAAAAGGCGCCGAAAAACCTCTTTCTTTAGGTGGTGGATGTAAGGAGCTCTATACAGGTGTTTGTTGTTGTTCAATATATTTCCGAATAATATCAATGGGAGCACCTCAATCACAAACATCAGAGAAGATTTGTTTCAGGTCCTTTAAAATTGTTTTGTTAAATACTTTCCTGCGATACTTAGTGACAAAGACCAAATGTACATGCATGTTGAAAGTGCAGTGTCTTCCATGACGAATAGATGTTGACTTTTTCATAGACCAAATTGTAGCATCGGTTCATGTTAATCCGCAAAGCCTATAAATTTCGATTAAAGACAGATCATGAGATTGAAGAGAAACTGACGCAATTTGCTGGTTGCTGTCGTTTTTTGTGGAATAAAGCTTTAGCTCTTAACCTAAGAAGACTGGAAGAAAAGCAACCTTTAATGTGGTATAGAGAGCTTGCATTTTGGCTTACTTTTTGGAAGCGAACGGAAGAGCATCAATTTTTAAAGCAGGCCCATTCTCAGCCCCTTCAACAAACCTTAAAGCAAGCTTTTAATCCGTGATTGTGACCTAATCTGAGGCTGGGCGCTATAGATGGAGGTTAGATTTCGAAAATTTTGACGAGAGGCATGTCTTAAGACATGCCGGAGGAGAAATTTATCGATAGATGACCTTCAGCTGTAGATGATTGGCCTCATTGGTTATTATGATTTTCTTTAAAAATGGAGTCCGGTTTTTGCTTGAAAGTTACATTTTTTATCCTTGCCTATATGGTAAACTTATCTTATCCACTGGGATAATCGTCCCCCTCAGCAATTTTAGCAATCCATCTGCCAACTTACCCTCCTCGGTAAGCTCTAAAGAGCTTACTCTTCGTCACGTAAGTTCACATCTGAATCACTAAAATCACTGAGGCGAACGAGATTAGGTTACAATCACGGGTTTAAGGATGGATTTGATACAAAACAGCCACTTAAACGAATTCCTAAATTTAAAAAGAAATTTTCTGGGGATACCTTTAGTTACCCTCAGGGATTTAAATTCGATAACCGACGTGTATATCTTCCCAAGATAGGATGGGTTGGTTTTCACAAAAGTCAAAATATAGAAGGAACTCAAAAGAATCTAACTGTGAAAAAAGAGGCTGATGGGTGGTATATATCGGTCCAAGTAGAACTTGAGGTTCCAGATCCGAAGCACTCTTCACAATCCTGTATTGGAATTGATCTTGGGGTTTCGCGGTTTGCTACTCTCTCTACAGGAGAGTACTATAAACCTCTTCATTCATTTCGAAAGCACGAGACAAAACTGGCTAAATTACAAAGAGATCTATCCAGAAAGGTTAAATATTCAAACAATTGGAGGAAGCAGAAAAGAAAAATTGCCAAGCACTATCGAAAGATTCGAAATTGCCGAAATGACTATATCCATCAAATCACAAGAAGAATAAGCAAAAACCACGCTTCCGTCTTTTTGGAAGATTTGACGATCAAAAATATGTCAAAATCGGGAAGAGGATCCCCGGAGGTGCCAGGTAGATATGTAAAACAAAAATCTAGATTGAACAAGTCTATCCTTGATCAAGGATGGGGAATCTTTTGCAACTTTCTCGGTTACAAACTGTCTTGGTTAGGAGGAGTACTCCGATTCGTGAATCCACGATATACCAGCCAAAAGTGCCCAAATTGCTCGTATATTGATTCTGAAAATAGACCGGGCCAATCAAAATTTAAGTGTCTTAAGTGTGACTATGAGAGTAATGCTGACCTAGTCGGCGCACTCAATATTTTAGCGGCAGGGCTTGCCGCGATAGCCTGTCAAACGAATCCCATAAGGGGTCGGCAGCAGGAACCTGTAGAAAACCGCGAGGGAGTACTATCTTGTGTAGTCTAATCACAGGAATCCTCTTCCTTTAGGGAAAGGAGGATGTCAAAGATCACTGCCGATTTGTCTTGACTGATAGGTCAGGTTAGAATATGAGTTGATTGACAACAAAATTTTTTAAAATACATATATTGTGGCACAGATATCCTTTAGACTGATTTTTTTTGTATTTTGGATTTTTCCTTCATATCTATTAGCAGATGAGGGGGTTGCAATCATCGTTCCTTGCCATTACCGACATTTTTATTTTTTAGAGGAGCTTATAAATTCATATGCCTGTCAAACTGAGCTTCCCGATGAAATGGTGATTTCATTATCTGAAGCTTATAGGATTCCTGAAGATGATATTATCTCTTTAACAAATAAGCCTTGTCCTTTCAAAGTGATTTTAGTGTCTCATAATGATAGTCTAAGCGCAGGAGGCAACCGGAATATCGCCTGCGAACATTCAAGCGGAGATATTTTTATTTGTCAGGATGCAGATGATCTTCCCCATCCTCAAAGAGTTGAAATTTTGAAATACATATTTCGCCACTCTAGGTTTGATCATATTATTCATCGCTGGATTAAGGTAGATCAGATTGATCAAATTGATAGATGGCATGATTACGACTGCAATCATCTCCACTACTACAAAATAAACTCTCTAAAAGATTTGAAGAGATTCGACTCTTTAACTTACGGCTGCATTGCAATAAGAAAATCTGTTTGGGAAAAAATTCGTTGGCCTACTTCTCAAAAAGTGGGAGAAGATATTAAATTTAATCGTCGATGCATTAGAATTTTTAAAAATACAGCCGTATTGGATGCACCTTTGCTAATCTACCGTTTCGAATATTCTTCATTCAGAAACGAGTGAGGAGTTGACCCAATGAGTCACAATCTCAATCATATTGTCTCTTAAAATCCGATAACCTTGCGGGTTTTTCGGGGGATGCTGCAGGTTATATTTTCCCCTTAAAATGTCGCGCCGTGAACAGTGATTGACGAGGCCTCTCAAGCCTTTGAAACGATAGTCGAGTGCATTGACAAGAATGACGGGGGTCTCAAACGCAAGGCATGGCATCGTCGCATGAAACCGCGAGGTAAGAACACATTTTGCTTTTCGATATTTGTTGAGGAGATTTTCTGCATATTCCAACCGTTTTTCAGGATCAAATTGGATATCTAGAGGAATCGTATGCGTCATTTCAATCACTTTTGCCTTTGTATGCATTCTTACATAGTTGGCAATTGACTTGTCGAGATCGACAATGTAAATGATGTTGTCTCTTTCGGTGAAAGGATTGTCGAGCGTCAAGGTTAAACAACCGGAAAGATAGCTGGGGATATCTCTATTTTGCAGTTCCTTGAGGGTGAATAAATCCCTGGCGCCGACGGGCCCGTGTGTCTTCATATAATCCACAGCTTCCGGGGAAAAAGCTTCAGGAAGAAAGCCTTTTGTGAAGTGAAGTGAAATCAGCAGAGGTGAAATGCTGGGCGGAGGAGGCCAGCTTTTCTCGGGGGGCGAAAAGGAATTCAGGTACCATCCGTTCTTTTTTGTGTGCATCAGCCACCCATTGATAATGGTAGGTATCGGGTAGTCATGCTGAAAGCTTCCAATAAATTCACGATCGATCGGAATGCTGCCTTCAGGAAGGAATCGCTTAGCGGCAAGTGACTGAATATCATCTCCGATGTTGAAAGATGAATAAGAAATGTATCCAAATTCTTCAAAGCAAAAAACTAGTGAACTAAATCCTAGCCATAGGATGAGGAAAATTCCGCTAACTTTTTTCATAGGCTTTCAAATTCTATGCTCCCAGACGGTTTCTGGGGTCTTTGTTATGTAGTTGATCAGGCGCGTTAGAACGAATAAATAATCCGATAAGCGGTTGAGATAGATAATGACATTGTCGTCAATAGCGGCGTGGTGGTGGAGGGGAATGGCGTGGCGTTCGGCTCTTCTGCACATATTCCTTGCCAAATGCAGCGCTGCGGCTCCAGGGTGCCCTCCGGGAAGTATAAAGGTTTTTAGCTTCGGGAGGGTTTCATCCATTTCATCGATCCATTTTTCCAGGAGTTCAACTCCTTCATTGCCGAATCTGGTTTTGCTGACTTTTTCCTTAGATGACCGATTGCGCGGCGTGGCGACGGCGGCTCCAAGATCAAACAAGGCGTGCTGAATGGAAATAAGCTGACTGCGGGCAGGGGAGAAGCTGGCTTCTTCAGGAAGAAGCGCCAAGGCCAGGCCTATAGCCGAACTGCATTCATCAATGGTTCCGAGGGCGTGCATAAACGAATCGTCTTTAGGAATACGCTGTCCGGAAAATAACGATGTTTCGCCTTTGTCGCCCGTTTTAGTATAAATTGGCATCTCACTCTCCTACTAAAGTTTTTTTATATACACGTCAAACTTTTTTTGTTCTACTCGGGATAAACGATGGACAGCTGTTTTTTCAATTCTTTCAAAGCTCTTGGCATATGACCTCTGGAGAGGACGATCTCCTCAGCATTATGGCAGTGTTTCCAGGCTTCGTCGAATTCAAATCGTTTTGCGCAAAGGATAGTTAAAATGTATTCGACGGTAGGGTTGTTTGGATCCAGCTTATGAAGTTTTTTAAGGATTTCCAAGGCTTCGCCTTCGCGATGCAGCTGTGTGAGTGTGATGCCGAGGTTGAGCCAGCCGCTTCGAAAGAGAGGCTGCTTTTCTAAAGTGGTTTCGAGCATTTCCTTTTTATTAATGAGCGACTGCCTTTGCTGGTCAACGTAGTGAAAACAGGAATAAAGACCTTCCTCGTCGGTATTGCCGAAAAGCAGGTCTTCGCTCAATGGGTCTTTGACCACGGCATATTCAGGGATTATCGATTGCGTTTTTTCCAAAAGGTTCAATCCTTTTTCTTTTTCACCTGTCAATATGAGGGAATAGGCGTAAAGTTCTGAAATTTGCGAGTCGTTCTCGATATAATTTAAGGCGATTTCATAACATTCCCTGGCTTTTTGAATATGCTCATGATTTAAAAAAATCGACGCCTGGTTGACATGGGCAAAACCGATTGTCTCTTTGAGATTTCTTTTTTGAAGACTTCGGGTATTCATGCCGAGATAGGCCTCTGATTCGATGTCGATGCCCCGAGCTGTCGTTTCGATGTTGATGATGCGGTCTCCTTGACGGTAGCGGACATAGATGTGGCCGGGCGGTGTGATAATTTCCAGGGGGACGCCGAGCCTTTGAGCCAGGCAGAGGTAGAGGATGGAGACCCCCAGACAAACCCCTCTTCTGGAATCCAAAACATTGGGGAGGAAGGTGTATAGGTCGATATCTTTCGAATAGACGGAGTGGGGAGGAAAGCGGAATTCCATCTCTTCGAAGACAAATCGATTCATTTCTCTGACAACGTCTTCCGGTTCGGGATAAGGGCTAAGGCGCGCCTGAATTTGCAGGGCCATAAGATCCATCATGGCCTCGTAGGTGTAAATCTCATCCCACGATACAATGTTGCGCCCAAGCTGGCTTAAGAAAAGCCCCCTGGCCAGATCGATTTCTTCGGGGGGAAGCTGGGTGACGTCCTCTTCTTTTGAGGCGCCGAATCCTTTGAGCTTTCGATTTTTCAGTTCCTTCGAGAGTTGATTGATTGTTCCAAGGTCTTGAACGGTAAGAGGGGGCGGTTTTTCTTCAGGCTGCTTATTGACGAGGGAGATCATTGCCTGCAGGGCATCGGAAGAGGGGAGCGCTGCAAGAGTCCCCTGCTTTCCGGAGCGGCCCGATATAAGCGCCCACGCTCTTTGGAGGGCTGTATGTCCTTCAGTTGTTTCGGGATAGAGTTGATAGAACGCAAGATTTTGCGAGACGGATTTCGGGTCAAGGCTGCTCAGTAGTGTCTTGAGTTTTTTATCGTTACCATAGGCTTGGGCTGCGACGAGCAGCAATAAGACAATCAATAGCCCTCTCATGCCTTCAAACATAACCGGAATAGACGTAATTCTCAAGAGAGGATTTCGTTTTTGATCATCTCTTTTAGCGATTTGTGAGAGGCGATTTCTTCGAGAAGGGGGCGGTGGCGGATGCTCCAGTTGCGGTCCGAGATGACGCCGGGCAGGTTGATCCTCTCATCTTCCATATTTTCCCAGACTAGTTCGGGAAAAAGGGCCAGGTATTCAGAAAGGAGGTTGATGTGGAAGAGGCTGGAGCTGCTGTGGCTCTCTTGAAGGAGTTTAATTCGTTGCTCTTGCGTGATCAGCGGGGTGTGCTTCCAACGCTTATAATAGCAGAAAATATCGACTTCTTCGGGGTTGTTGCGCCACCAAAGATCGACAGTTTCCCCATCGTGGGTCGAGACAGTACTAAGGCTAAGAGGGGGGAATTTCTTCGACCAGGCGAGGCTGTAGTCGCTTCTCTTTAAACGAAGGACCCTCATGCCGGGAATTCCCATTTCTTCCATGACATCGTGCACGCCTTCAGGAACGGTTCCGAGATCCTCGCCGATAGGCAGCATTCCAGTGCAGCTGAGCATCATTTCAAGGCGTTCTTTTCCCGTTTTATACCATTCAGCATGGCCATTTGGGACATAGTAGCCGTCGATGGGTAGGGAGTCGTCCGGAATGGCCCATATACGGAAAAAGCCCATGATGTGGTCCAGGCGGTATATGTCATAGAGTTTGGAAGCGGTGCCGAGGCGCAGTTTCCACCAGCGATAATCCTGCTGTTTCAATTTGTCCCAATTGAAAAGGGGAAAGCCCCAGTTCTGTCCGTCGATATTATAGATATCGGGAGGAGCGCCAGCTGAGAGGTCAAGGTCGAAAAGGTTTCGGTGGCACCACACCTCTTCGCTGTCGGGGCTAATGAGGATCGGAATATCGCCTTTAAGCAAAATACCTTTCTGATTGGCGGCTTTTTTGACATCCTGAAGTTGTTTGAAACACAAATACTGCACAAAGATATGAAAATTGTATTCTTCGGGCATTTCCTTTTTGATACGATCGAGAAGCTTATCGCTAGGCGTGCGGATTTCCTCGTCCCAAGTTTGCCAGGATTTCCAATCGTTGCCCATTTTCAAGATTTTGAAAACAGAGTAACCTTTCAGCCAAGGATTGTCCTTGACAAAGTTCTTGTATTCTTCGGATTCCATAATCCGTTTCCCGACTTTGGCAAAGTAATCTTTAAGGTATTTGAGTTTGTAAATGCGAACTTTTGGATAATCGACTCTCTGGAGTTTGTTGAGTTCTGTCAGGGTATGGATATCTTCGGTCTCAAAAAAATCGGGCAGGTGCCTTAAACCGAGATTGAGGGGGTTTAAAGCATTTGCGGAAATAGCGTTATAAGGGCTTGAGTCGAGGCCGGGATCGTTGACGGGAAGGATCTGGATGACGTTCATTCCGATATCGGCGCACCAATCGACCAGATACATCAGGTCGGAATATTCGCCGATGCCCATGCTGTCTAAGCTTCTTAAGGAAAAAACTGGCATAAGTATGCCGTGATGGTGGTTGATGCCGATTTTTTCCCAGTGCCTCGCTGCGGTGGTTTGCCTGATACTTTGCAAAATCTCTTCATCAACGGTCATCTTTTAATCCCTAAGATTTCCAGGATATCGGGGGCTTGGGACGGGTCTGGTTTCGAGGCAATCGGCGTTGCCGAGCTGCTCAAAGCCCTTTCCCAGTTTCTGGCCATTTCAATGAAGCCGGGAAGCTGTTCGATTAAAGTTTTTTTTGTCATTTTTGAAAGGGGAAAGCGGCGGTGCAAAACCAAGTTTTCGGAGGAGGAATCAAAACCTAAAATACCGAAGTGCGGCGGCGGGTAGGCATTGGATTTTAAGGCTTGTTCGAGAACATTTTGCCTGTACATGCCGGACGGGACTTTTCCCAGGAGTGCGCTAACGATGACAAATTCTCCTTCGTCGTCCATTTCGATCTGCACAGCCCGGCCGCCCAATGTGATGGTATATGAAGGGCTGTCTTTTATCTCGATATTGAGGCCGAGGCTTTTTACAAGATCGTCAACAATTTTGGTTAAAGGGGATTTAGGCATAAATTATAACTCCAAATTAAATCCAAAATCTTCTATATCAATATCTTCAATTTCTTCTTCATCAATTTCTTCTTCCTCGAGAAGAGCTTCTTCTTCAAGCTCTTCGAGCTCTTCTTCCAGCCCCTCGAGAGCTTCGATAATTGCCGCATAGACTTCATCGCGATGCTGAGGCGAGTTGTAGACATAGCCTGGGTCCACCTGTCTTACTGCATTGCGCATAATGCTTAGGATAATGATCTTGGCTTTAATGAGTTTAATAGGATCTTGTATGCTGGCACGTGAGATAATGGCATTGGCATTTTGCAGCGCTTTGTCGGAAGAGGGGTAGCGGTCTCTTGCAAACTGCAAAAATTGTTTGGAGATCAATTCGGCGTCGATTTCCTGCGGAAAAGCTTTTTTGATCTCAGCGAAAGGGACTTTTCGCCTTGCCATAATCAACCTCGTTTAAGCTGCCGGAGATGCCTCGGTTTCAGCAGGTCCTATATTCTATGTACCATTTTTTCTTCCAGGTGGGCAATTCTTTTTGTATGACATTATGCAATTGCTTAAAGCTTGTATTGTGTTTGAGAACTTTAATTAGATCTCGTAAATATGCGTTGGAAATGTGGTCGCCTTCTGAATTGATAAAATCGCCCTTCTCGCGTCCAAACACTGTGAATAGAGGGTTAAGCTGGTCTTTGGTATATCCCGTACAGAACTGAATATGGTCTTGGCTATTGGTTTTAGTGCTGAGAATCTTGATTGCTTCTTCCAATTTGAAGGTAGGGTTTTTTGCAGCGAAGTCTTCTTCTAATTTTAATCTGTAAGTGACTGCGCGCGATGTCGGCTGGCCAAATAAAGGGTTGTATCTGTCGACGAGTTCTGTATGGGACCAGAAGGCTTTTGTGAAGTCCGGAATCTTGCTCTTTAACCTCTTTAGCCTCTTTGGAGGTAAGTTCAAGTTCTATGTGGGTAATGGGATTCTTGATGATTTCATTTAATATTTTCTCGGCCCGCTTGATGGCTTCTTTTTGAGCATCGTCCGGCCTGTTAGGGTAGGATCCGAGCTTGCTGCCAATCAAAGATACAATGATCTCCTCGTATGCCGCGCCGCTATGCAGTTTTTTTATGAATGATTCTGCGTTTAGGATATGGCTTAGCTCGGCATCTTTTTTTCCGGTTTCTTCAAATTTTGCCAGCAGCTGTTTTTTCGTTTCCTCTTCGGATTTCACTTCGCCCTTCATGCCTACTTTCTGCACTTCCGCTCCTTCTTCTACAGGGGCTTCTTCTTCGGGTCTTTCCGCTTTTTCTGCTTTTTTTACCCGCTGTAAAACAGGTTTTCCTTTCTTTTTCAGCTCTTGGGTCGTTCTACTTCGTATTTTCAGGCTGGCGTCTTGCTGACTGGAAAGTTCGGCATCTTGTTTAATATCTATAGCTTTAGCTTGTTCTTGGTAATTGGTCTAAAAGCTTGTCTAGTTTTGCTTCTTCAACTTTCCCTAAGAATTGGCTTATGGCTTCAGGATTTATAGACATAAATCACCTCACGTTTTTTTACGATATTTGTATGCGTCCCAGGGGCTGTATGCGGATGTCGGAGACGATCTCCTGGTAGGAGACCACGGAAATATCGGTAAATTCCATTTCGATCAGTTTGCGCACGAATCGGCGAACGTCGATAGCAGTCAGGATCACCGGCGGCTGGCCTCCCGGCGGGGGAGGGGCGACGGTCGTTCTGACGCTTTGCAAAATGAGTTGCACAGAGTCGGGGTCCAAGGCCAGGTATGAGCCCGCAGACGTTTGTTTAATGGCGCCTCGCACCATGTCTTCAATCTCTGGGTCCAATATATACACCGAAAGGACGGATTGGCCCTGAGAATATTTATAGCTTATATATCTTTTGAGCGAAGACCTCACGTATTCGGTTAGAAGAACGGTGTCTTTTTCGGTCTGCGCCCATTCGCTGAGCGATTCTAAAATCGTTCTTAGATCCTTGACCGATATTTGCTCCTGGATGAGCCGTTTCATAATATCGGTCATCTTTTGCAGGGGGATCAGGCGGGTCACTTCCTTGACAAGGTCGGGGAAGGATTTTTCCATAAATTCAAGCATGGCTTTGGTTTCCTGAATTCCCACGAATTCTCCCGCATAGCCTCTGAAAAAGTAAGACAAATGCAGGATCACCACCTCAAGAGGCCCCCAGTATTTAATGCCGGCTTTGTCGAGAAGCTCTTGATATTGCTTTTCGACCCATTGAGAGGGAAGGCCGAGGGAATTTTTATAAGTGGTAAATGGAAGGTTGTACCTTTGCAGGTTGTCCTCGGATTCATTGGTGAGAACCATTCCTTCAAGAATTTTACCACGAATGATGGGCACCTCGTTGAGGTGGATGGAATATTCGTCTTTTTCAAGCGACGGCGAGTCCGTTCTGACGTGGACGCCGGGAAAGCGGACGCCCAGGTCGTGATAGAGGGCGTGGCGCATCTTCGGGATCATCTGGTCGATAAAGCTGATATTTTTTCCGCGCGTCGATTCTGTAATCAAACGGGACATGTCGGCCCCTACTTCCAGGATGACGGGGAGCGTGAGCGAATAAGAGTCGATGCCTCCGCCCGAGACGACTTTATGCCCCTTGACCGGCGTTTGCACTGACGGAGCAGACGCTGTGCCCCCTTCGCCTCCGGGGCCTCCGCCCGTCGCCATCTCCCTTTCGGCGCGCATTTGCCCTGCCGACCAGAGGGCATAGCCGATGATTCCCATGATTGAGGCCAGAAACATAAAAGGAGGGAGAGGAAAACCAGGGATCAGCCCAATTCCCATGAGGATAGCGCCGGCAATCAAAATCGCTTTTGGCTGGGCCATCAGCTGGCCGGAAATATCGGTTCCCAGGTTGGAATTTGCCTCCTCGCTGGAAACACGGGTTGTCACGATACCGGCAGTGATGGAAATCAGGAGGGCGGGGATTTGAGAGACGAGCCCGTCTCCGATCGAGAGTATCGAGTAGGTATGTACGGCTGTCATCGCGTCCATTTTATTTAAGCCTATACCGATAATCAGTCCTCCGACGATGTTGATCAGCGTAATCACAAGGCCGGCGATGGCGTCTCCTTTCACGAACTTCATCGCACCGTCCATAGCGCCGTAGAGCTGGCTTTCTTTTTGTATGCCCAGCCGTTTCTCACGCGCGGTGTCCGAATCGATCATGCCCGCTCGCAGATCGGCATCGATACTCATCTGTTTACCCGGCATAGCGTCCAATGTGAATCTAGCCGCGACCTCTGCGACCCTTTCAGCCCCTTTGACGATGACGATAAACTGAACCAGCGTGATAATTAAAAAGATAATGCCGCCGACTACAAAGTTTCCTCCCACCACAAAATCGCCGAAACCAAAAATAATTTCCCCTGCATTTGCCTGAAGAAGAATCTGCCTGGTGGTGGCAATGTTGAGCCCTAAACGATAAAGAGTTGTAAGTAACAGCAACGAGGGAAAAATCGACAGTTCGATTGCGCTCTTAATATACACCGAAACGATAAGTAAAGAAATCGCCGCAGTCAGGTTGAAAGCGATGAAGTAATCGAGCGCTGCCGGCGGAACGGGTATGATAATTAAAGATAAAATAGCAACGATGACCAGTACAAGTACTATGTCGCTGGATCTGGAAATGTTGGCCATCGATCTCTCGCCGCCCAGCCTTGCGGATATTCCGTCCAGTATATTTCTTAATGATTTGAACATTGATTGATTTCTACCTATTCTATATCCATGATTTCAAATTCTTGGTTTTCTTCCAGCGTAGCGATCCACCTTAAGATTTCAGCCAGCAGTTCGTAAGTATCTTCCGGCACATAGTCATACAGCTCTCCGCTATCCCAAAGCTCATGTGCCAGAGGAATATTGCGCATGATCGGGATATTGTTTTCTTTGGCCAGTTTAATGATTTGTTCGGCCATTTTATCTTTTCCCATAGTCGTGATCCACGGCGCCTGGTCGATTTCCTTGTCATAGGCGATTCCTATGGCGAGGTGGGTTGGGTTTGTCACAACAGCCTTGGATTTTTTGACTCCTGCTGACGGTCCCTCCTCGTAGGCAATTTCCTGGGCGATCTGTCTTCGCTTACTCTTAATCTGCGGGTCTCCTTCAGTATTCTTATATTCCTGTTTTACTTCAAATTTTTCCATTTTCATTTCCTTGGCGAAGTTGCGTCTCTGAAAGATAAAATCGGCAACTGCGACAACAATGAATAATAATCCCACTTTCCAGAGCACTTCAATCAAAAAAGCGTGAAACACCGTGAGGGATCCAATGAGCGGAAGTGATACTGTCTTTGTCAGAACGGGCAAACTCTTGTACATCACCCCATATATCAGATAAGCGGCGACCGATATTTTAAAGATTGACTTAAGTAGCTCAAACAGAGTCTTAAATTTGAATTTAGCCTTTAAATTTTGTATGGGATCAAACTTCTTTATATCGGGTTTGAACACTTCCGGAGCAAAAACCGGGCCAACTGCCAAAAAATTGACCACTGTGCCGACAAAAGCGACAAAGATCACAATCGGCCCCGCGCAGGCGAATATGACGAGTATACCCTCGCCGTACATACCGGTAATGGTTTGAAGCAGATCGGTATTAGTTACAGAAGAAAATGCAGCAATCGTGAAGGCGGCCACCTTGTGGTAGAGATAGCCGGTCAGGACTAAAACAGCGGAAACTGACGCGATAAATGTGAAAGCGGATGGCAAATCCTGGGATTTGGCAACCTGCCCTTTCTTTCTTGCGTCCCGCAGTTTTTTCGGTGTGGCTTTTTCGGTCTTTTCAGCCATAGAAAACTCTTGATTTTTAGAGGAAATAGCTTAAAAATTCGCCAAAATAGTCATTTTTCGACTAAAAAAATGACTTTTTTGGATTGTTCAAGCGTTTGAGAGCCAACTCTCTCTTACTCTATTCCCTCTCTATTATAGTATAATAGTGTTAAATGGACATGTCAAGAAATATTTTCATAGGCTTTTGACTCAGAACCGGATGCGGGTTCTACCGGGACCTGGCGGCGTATCTTCATTGCATAGGGTTTCGGCTTGATTCCCTTTCCTTTTGAGTTTGCAAAGACTTGTGTAACCTCCGCCCCGAAAAGAAGTATTTGCGTTGACCAGTAGACCCATATAAGAAGCACAACCAGCGAGCCGGCAGCCCCAAAGCTCGATGCCGCCGAGCCATGGGCGATGTACCACCCCAGACCGAATTTCCCTGCAGTAAACAGCAATGAGGTGATAATGGCTCCCGGCCAGATATCCCGCCAGCGAACGAAAACATCGGGCAGCGTTTTGAATATGATACCGAATAATAAAACGATAATCAGAAATGATACTGCCATGTTGACTCCGCTCCACAAAGCGGCTCCTCCCCAGGGTAATTTTTCGAAATACATCTCAGCTACTGAAAGGACTGCACTAACTGCCAGCGAAACTAATAGCAGCACTCCTACCACAAGGACAAGTCCGAACGAAAAAATATATGTCTTCAAGTAATACCATAGTCCCGGACTTGGCCTGGGGGCCACTTCCCAGACAGAATTTATTGCGTACTTGAGCTGTTTAAAAACTCCGAGAGCTCCGAAAGAAAGGGTGATGATTCCGGTGATAGTCGCTATCAGCCCGGCTTGCGGCCTTGCCGCACTCATCAGCATGGTTTGGATGATGCCGGCTGCCTCCTGTCCCGTTGCGTTTTTAACCGCCTCGATGATTTCGCTTTGCGCCGTGCTTTTTCCGAAGAAAAAACCCGCAATTGCAATCGCTATAAGCAATAGAGGCGCGATCGAGAATATCGTGTAATAGGCAAGCGCTGCGCCCATTTGCGAGACCTTATCGGTAAAAAAGGCTCGAAAGGCGGTCTTAAATATTTTAAACCAGCTCATTACGTTATGATAGTAATCTCATAATTTTCCAGCAAAAATTTCTTTTTTCTGCTCATTGAATTTTGCGACAAATCCATAAAAAATAAGGTTTTATTCGAATCTAAGCCTTTAGCGATTGATTTTGCACATTTTTGTTCTAAAAGATTGTTGCTCAGATAAAGACGTTCGACGCTTTGGTTCAAACTTAAAAACCCTTCTATGCTTTCCGAAATGTCATCTTGAAGATGATTATGGTTTAACTTAAGCGATTTCAAAGTTTGATTTGTCTTTAGCGCGTTAAAGATATATTTGGCTCCTTTGGATTTAATCTCGTTTTTCGAAAGATCGAGATAGGTCAAAGGGCTTATTTTTATAAGTATTTTTGCCAGAGCTTTTGTCCCTTCAATACCTAGCTTGTTTTCGCTTAAGTCCAGATGAGACATGGTGAATCGTTTAAAGCTTTTTAGGCAGTTTGATGTGAGATTGCAATGAGATAAGTTCAGGTGTTCGAATATGGGCTTTTGGCAGACGTCTCCAAGTAATCGAGCCCCTGCATCTCCAACACATGTATAGGACAAATCCAAATCGATGATGAATCTCCTTTTCAGCAGAAGGGATTTTAAAGCGAAAGCGGTTTTCGAATTTATATTGCCATTTAATCTTAGAAAAGCAACTCTTGAGTTGTTTTCCAAAGCTTCGATCAATCTGATCACTTTGTCATCGGCATTTGGATTGTTGGTACAAATATGGATATGGGTGACAATGCAGTTGGGATTTTTGATTTCCTTGACTAAATTGTCTATGTATTTCAACGAAGAGGACTCAGTAAAAGTAACCCATATCTGGACATTGGACCCTTGTGCAAAAATTAACCTCTGAATTTTATTCAGCAGCACCCATCCCTTCTTGCATTCCCCATTAATCGATATTGCGTCGATATGGCATTCTATAAATCCTAGATAGGATTTGAATTCCGTATACATTTGTATGAGGGCTTGGATGGAAATTTGATCAATTCCTTTTTTTATATGGATGGCCCTCAAGATGCAAAACTGATCCGATATGGATTTGAGTTTTAAGCTGATTTTAAAAAGATTTTCCAGGGTTTTTACATCTAGATCGTCTCCATACTTTTGGATGAAATCGGAGCAGTCTTTTATCATCCAGGAAATCGGCATTTTTGAAAGGCAGTTCAGTACCATGTTTAAGGTTATCATGCTTTAAGCCGACATCCGACAAATAATGCTTTAGAAGCATTTCGGAGTCCAGCTTTGAGATGCATATGAAAATATCGTTTTCAGAAAAAAGTTTCCAATCACAATAGTGATTGCTGAGGAACGCCAAGGCAAGTTCGGCAGCCCTGGACAGTTCTTTTGGGAAAATTTTGTCAAAGCTAAGAATTTCCCCTTTAGTCATTCCGGAAACCAGCCCGGGAGCTTTTTTCATGACATCTTCGGAAGAAAAGTCATATTGCTGATCCCCGTATCTGAACTGAATGAATTCATCAATAAGAGGCTGTAGAGACAGGGTTTGTTTAAACCTTGGTGATTTTTTTCTGGGAGAAAGGGGTGCTGTTTTGTTTAAAAAAAAATTTACCAAACGATTTCCCGGTTCCGATTTGGTGCGCCCTGCAGTCCCAAGCGGTATATAGACATTTTTTACATCTGGATTCGAGTTTGTTCTATTCATAAAGGTATCCTGCACTTAAAAAAACCCAAATCATCCTCTGTGATCTCTGGGGCTCTGTGGTAAAAAATCCCAGCGGGAATTGCTGGTAAGTCTACACTGTTTAATGCTTTAACTGCAAATACCGGGGAGCATTCAATTATCCTTTTTGAACACTGTTAATTACTTCTAGGCAGTGTACCTAAAAGATATAATCAGCTAATCTATTTCTTTTAATCTCAATATGTCTGCTATGAATTTTTCTACTACAGAGGCAGAGAGAGGAAGAAAAAGAATTCTTTGACCCGTGATTGTGACCTAATCTGAGGCCAGGCGCTACAGATGGAGGTTAGATTTCGAAAATTTTGACAAGAGGCATGTCTTAAGACATGCCGGAGGAGAAATTTATCGAAAGATGACCTTCAGCTGTAGATGATTGGCCTCAGATTAGGTCACAATCACGGGTTTAACTGGAGAAATCATAGGTGCTCTATGTAATTTCGAATAGCATCGGAGTCATAAGCTTTATCAGTAAAGATATTTTCACAGGAATTTCTCTCTAAAAGAAGTTCGACTTGTGCATTATCATGCACATTATTTACACATTGACGGGGTTTGGCCTTGCCCCATTGTTAGGTCCAACATTAATTAGAGGTTCCGGTTAGTTTTGACGCTTTCTTGGCGGAAAGCAAGTTTACCCTGAGCTGGCTAGCCAGCTCGCGTGGTGTTAGTCCTCCAAGAGCACTATGCGGACGATAAGTATTGTACTCATGAGCCCACTTCCCGACAATTCTTCTCGCATCGGATAGGTTTAAAAGCCAGTTCTCATTCAGGCATTCATCCCGAAGTTTACCATTAAAACTCTCTATATTGCCATTCTGATAAGGCTTTCCCGGTTCTATGTACTGCCAGTCTATTTCCTGATCAGACGACCATTTCAATACTACACTTGAAGTAAATTTTGTTCCATTGTCGCTTATGACAGTCTTTGGCTTTCCATTTCTGTCTATCAGTTCGTTTAATACCTCCGTAACTTTACTCGCGTTTATCGATGTATCCACAGATATGCGAAGGCATTCTCTGGTATATGTGTCTATTACAGTCAGGAGACGGATTCTCCTGCCGTCCGTAAGCGCATCATGCATGAAATCAAGGCCATTCACGAGCAGAGGGCTTTCCCTGAACTCTTCTCGAGCCAAGGGCACGCTTTCTTCCTCCTCGTTTATGGACTTTTAATCCACAGGAACGATAAATACGATATACCTTCTGGTGATTGATTTTCACACCCTTACGTTTAAGCACCATATGTATACGCCGGTATCCAAACCGCCTCTTCTCATAAGCAATTTGTTTTATCCTATCTATGAGAGCTGATTCGTTTTGTTTTCTCGAGCTATACCTAACAACTGACCGGTGAGCTCCAACAAGCTGACATGCGTGCCGCTCGCTTCTCTTGTGTTCAATAACAAGAACCTGCACGCATGCCTTCTTAGCCTGTGGGGTCACCACTTTCGTGAGACAACATCCTTCAAGGCAATGATATCAAGAGATAAATCAGCAACTAATTTTTTAAGCTTACTATTTTCTGCTTCAAGGGATCGAAGCTTTTTAGCATCTGAGACCGTCATGCCATCAAACTTGGCTTTCCAGTTGTAATAAGTGGCATTTGAAATGCCATATTTACGACAGGCTTCTTCGACCTTAAGACCTGCTTTGACCTCATTGAGGACGTTTATGATTTGTTCTTCTGTAAATCTTTTCTTCATGATTTGTGTTCCTTTTTTGGCTAAATAGTTTACACAAACCTCTAATTTTATGTGGATCGATTTTCGGGGGTCAGGTCAGGTTCATCGGTTAGTGCGTGAATCTTCGTTTGGCAGCAAGGGGTGAATTCTTTTCCACAATTCATCTGTCAATATTGTTCGAGCCATATTTTTTCCTCTGCAGCAGGAGAGCTAAATATAAGAAAAAATCTTTTAAGTACACTGCTTAATTGCCAGGAAAATTGACTAAAAATCCCTTTTTGCTTTTTGCGGCTAAATTTAGGAGAATGTTGTCATTGCCGCCGAGTTGGAGCGTTTCATTTACAGGAAATGATTTCCTATCCAATGCCTTGTACATATCGCCCGGGCCAAGATTTGTTAAGACAAGCTTATCATTGACATACTCAATTTTTAAACTATTGATATCTGGAATACGGATTATTGTTGCAGACGATTTGACATTGCTGCCAATTATGAGCGCTTTATTATCTCCAATCAACTCTTTGATATCGAAATTTAAATTGCCAAGCCCAAGATTTACAGAAAATATTTGATTATAGGGGGTTTTTCTTCGATTTTGCATGTGTTTTTGGCTAAGACACATGTGTTTCAACCAGGCTTGCTTGAATACATGCTGAGGCATATACGTCTTACCTAAATCTACTTTTGACATGGTAATGAGAGGGAATCCGCCATAATAGAATTGATTTATGGAGACAGCAAAATTTTCTAAAGTTCTTTGTTGTTTGAAGTTTTTAAGGCGTTCATAAGCCTCTTCCAAATTGGCTTGGCCGAACACTTTCTTATCCAAAGCTTTTTGACTAGACATCGTACAACTTCCAATATGCTGTCTTGTTTGATCTATGAGAGCATTGTATACAACCGGTCTATCAAGAGTGTCTCGAATGTTTTTCTGATAATTATTCCGTGTCTTTAGCCATTCCAAAAATGAATTGGAAGATCCACGTATCAGCAAGTCGATCATATTTGGGATAATGAGGGGGATTAATTCATTTTCAACAAAAGCTTTATCACCCACAAAAGCCGAGTCTTTTTTCTTGCTTCCGGATTCGGTAAGAGAGTATGTGGGTATCTTTTTGTTGCCGATTGTAAACTCGTTAATGATCTTACCGGGGGTTAAATAGCTATGAACTTCCCTGGATCCAAAACCGACTTGAAAGATTCTGAAAAATAGTAAATTAGAATCAGGTGATACTTTTTCATATTGAAGAACTACATAATGCTCTGAGTATCCCCAAGACCAAGCTCCTTCAGTCTCGCTGCCAAGAAAAACATCTTTAATATCCTTTTGAAGGACTTTTATCATTTGTTGTTTAAATGCATTTTGGAAGAAATATTCTTTATTTTGTGCAATGTTTTCTAGAGCGGCAGAAATAAACATTTTTTCTTGCATCGAAATGCGGCGCTTTACCAAATTTTCTAAACCTGTGTAGCGATCATAAAGTCCATTGTCTTTGCAAAAGGCATCAAATTCATAATAGGTTTCTAAATAAAATAAGGTTGCCTCATCAGCTTGCATCCCTTCTAATCCGGCATCTTCAAACTCGAGTCCCTTAAGATTTTCGCATCCAAAAACATTTACAGTTGTTTTAGCCCATTGCCGCATATAATCAAAGTTCTGATTGGTATAACTCTTTCTAATATTTTCAATCCTTTCGTTTACTTTTTTTTGCGTTTTGGTATCCGTGATACCCATGGCCCTCAGTTTATATCGAATATTTTCAGGAAGTTTTTCCAGAGTGTAATCATATTTAGATTTTTGGTGTTTAGGCACGGTGATGATGTCCATGAACACGCTTTCATCAAAAGATTTTGATTGAGGAATTTGTTTGATTCTCTGGAGTTGATCAGGATTTAAAATATAATGCTTTATTGAGTCATTGATTTTCAAATGCACTTTATCCAGATAGCATCCCAAGACCCTCGCATAAACTTCTCCTGCTTTTGGCTTTTCAACAAGCACCCACTCACCACGTTTCAAATCAAATATCTGGCTGAGTGATTGGGCGCAAGCTAAATCAACTTTAGAAGCTTTCTCGCCGATCTTTCGATCTACATAAATATTAAGAGGAGTAAAAAATAACTTTTTTGAAATCTGTTTTGATTTAATTTTCTTTGTCTTTGAGCCTAAAATAATTTTAACATGTTTATCATTAAATTTTACAATTTTTGTATAAATTGGTTTGTGTTTACGCGATTTTCGGTATAGGATTATTTCATGCCAACAGGTATTCTCGTTTCCTGCTAAAGGATGGTCATAACCGTTGTCAAATGGTTGAACTTGGGTATTTAGAACCCTTAGAGAAGATAGTCGATTATCTAAACCATTAATTTCGACAGTTTCATTAAAAAATATTGACTTAAGTTGTTTAGTGGATATTTTATTTGGTTCCATTAATAAGTCCTGTTTTTATTAAACCATACTTTATACTTTAATTGTTAATTTTTCATTAAGTTTTTTAATTTTTCGTAATTAAAACTTGAATTAGCCTCAGATTAGGTCACAATCACGGGTATAAGAGAAGTTATGGGTAGTGCATGGTTCCTTTACTGTTAAATCAAAAAAAATATTTCTCTTCCCTCCTGTATGTGATTTCGCTATAATATTTGGCATGGCTGGTTTATCATGTGGCATTGTCGGATTGCCAAACGTAGGTAAGTCTACCTTTTTAATGCTTTAACAGCAAACGCTGCTGAAGCATCCAATTATCCTTTTTGCACAATCGACCCGAATATCGGGGTTGTTGAAGTATATGATCCGAGGCTGGAAAAGCTTTCGGAAATCAGCCATAGTCAAAAAATTATTTATGCGACAACGCAATTTGTCGATATTGCGGGACTGGTTGAAGGCGCGTCGAAAGGGGAGGGGCTAGGGAATAAATTTTTGGCAAACATCCGCGAGACCGATGCCACTCTGCATATTGTCCGCTGTTTCGACGATCCCAATGTTGTCCATGTCGCCGGAAAGATCGACCCTGTCAAAGATATTGAAATTATCAATACCGAGCTGGTTCTGGCCGATTTGCAAACTGCCGATAAAATTGTTCAAAAGCTGGAAAAACAGTCTAAAGGGAGCAAAGACGTGGTGCCGGCCCTTGGGCTGTTGAAGTCGGGTGCGAGATCATCTCAATGAAAATCAGCCAATAAGAGCGATGGAATTTTCAAAAGAAGAGAAGGAAATTCTCCGCCCGTATCAATTCATTACCCAAAAGCCTGTTCTCTATGTCGCCAACGTTTCCGAAGATACACTTCCCGATATGGAAAATGAATATGTTCAGAAGGTCCGTGCCTACGCCGAAAAGGAAGGGAGTACATTATTGACTATCTGCGCGAAACTCGAAGAGGAGATTGCCCAGCTTAAGCCTGAAGGAACAAACAGAGTATCTGGAAAGCCTTGAGCTTAAGGAGCCGGGTCTTAATCGTCTGATCAGAAATTCTTTCGACATACTCGGCCTCATTACATTTTTGACTACAGGGGAGATGGAAACAAGAGCCTGGACAATTCATAAAGGCGATACTGCCCAGGCGTCGGCCGGAAAGATCCATACCGATATCCAGAAAGGGTTCATTCGCGCCGAGGTGATCACTTATGAGGATATGATTGCCTGCGGAGGGCGCGTCAAGGCCAAGGAAAAAGGAAAAATGCGCTCCGAAGGCAAGGAGTATGTCGTACAAGATGGCGATGTCATCCTCTTTCTTCATAATTAAATGAATAATATGTATAGTTGACGGCTATGAAGTGGCCGCAATTCATGTCCAAAAAATTTTGGTATCTGAAGGAATCTGAGTCATTTGACGAAGCTTTCGAAGCTCTCGTTGAGAGGGGAAGCAAACATGGCGTAGAATTCTTTATCGAGTCTTGCGAGGATCGGACCTGGATTTTAGGCGGCGGCGGCGTATTCATGAAGCAGGTCTATCAGTGGCTGCTCCGGCAATACCGCAAGGGACGGCTGCCTGATGCCGACGCCAAAGCGATGACTCAGGCCCTGCAGCCTCAATTTGAAGCTCTGCAAGATATGCTGGAGTATGATGTCGATTTCATTATTGAAGACGAGTCGATACCAGTATCGAGCTTTATATTTGAAGCCCAGTCTCCGTTTTTTAAAGAGCTGATTAAAAAAGCAAAGCCTGTAAAAGGACGCAAAACACTGGAACTAAGAAAAGCGAAACTCTCTTTTTTCGATTATATAAAAGAATTTGCGTATAAAGGAGAAATCGAGTTTCTGTGGCGCGAGGAGCCGAAATATATCCTGAACTTCATCAGGCAGGCGCAAAAATTAGGGATGGACGAGATGGTCTCCTATGCTGCCGGAGTGTATAAACGCTATCTCACGCCAAAAAATGTGATCACCCATCTTCGTTTGGCTCAGAGGGAATTTTTGACTCCGCTACAACTTGAATGCTGCCGTTTTGTCAATGAACAGGATTTTGGAGTCAACATCGACTTTCGAGATAACATTGGCCTGCAGGTGACAGTCGATCGGATAACCGTGCAGAGTTTTGCTTTAATTGATTTTCTTGCCAAACAAATTAGCTATCTCATTTGCAGCTCGCATGTTCCGGAAAGTCCCAAAATTATCGCAATTTTGGGAAAAATCCCTAGGCTTATAGGACTTGATCTTTCAAATTCATCCGGTATTTCTCCGGAATTCGTTGAAAAATTTCCTTCGGTCAAACAATTGAATCTCAGCAATTGCGAGTGGCTTAGCGACGAGCTCTTTTTGTCTTTTATAGGAAAGTGCCGCCGATTGGTTAAACTAAATTTATCCGGAAACACAAATTTGTCTTTCAGAAGTCTTGGAGAGTTGACGTCTCTTAGCAGTCTTTCGAGTTTGGATCTTTCTTTTTGCGACCAGCTTGGCGACGACGATTTCGATCTTGTGGCTTCAAGCTGTCCTCAATTGGCCGAGCTTTACCTGCAATTTTGCCGAATCAGCGACAGGGGCCTCGAAGCACTCGGGCATCAATGCACCGGCCTTGCAGTCCTTGACCTTAACCGACTGTAAAAATGTTACAGAAGAGGGGATTAAAAAGATCAAGTCAGCCTTGCCCAGGATTAGCATTATTCTATGAAGATTGTTTAGTTTTTTTATTGAAATTAAATAACTTAATATATAATATTGTTTATTATCATGAATAAAGTTAATTCAAGTTTTTGTAATATTAAGCCATAGCGTCCTAGCCTTTTGGTCTTAAAAAATAAATCACTTCAAAGTTGGCTAACCATATTTGATGAAAGAGATACCCCGCAGGGAAAATGCAGGGCTTTCAACACCATAGTCAGGCAATTCAATACTTTTGAAGTTCGTACTTCGGAACAATTAAACCCAATTGTTAAAAGGGCAGAAAAAATTGAAAATTTGAAGAATTTATTGGGACTGGCCAAACGTTTTCCCCAATCCTTTTTAAACTTGAGACTGGTGTTCGTGATGTTGGAGACTTCATCCCGATATCAGAACTTGTCAAGCACCCTGTTTTTGAATCCGTGGATCTTTCTGACGGCAGCTTGAATAAAGTTTTTGCAAAACGCTATTTTCCAATGAGCGCTGCAGCTAAAATGACTTTAGTCGATGCCCTTCTTCTTATTGATCGTCTCGACAAACAAAATCGTCTGGATTGGCAAGACGAAGTGGTTGTTTCAGAGTTTGCAAACGACCTCAAGCAAGGACACATTTGGCTTCTCCACAGCATAACCGGAAGAAGTGAAGAGCAGTGTAAAAAATTTGCAGATGAGGGGCCGGTAAATTGGGAAAGGTGCGCCAAGCAGATGATTTTTTGGCTCCAGGCAACAGAAGATGGGTATGTTGGAGCTTTGAAAAAGAAAGAGATTCCACAAGGTCTTTATGACCCTCAAACACAGATTTTTATTAGACTAGATGATGCTGACAACTATGATGAACATCAGGGGTTTCGTACAAACGGCGAGCGTGATATTGGCTGCTTTAATGGACCCCTTGGTCTTCTTGAGTTTGAAAAACTCTGCTACGTCACCGCTGTCTTTGCTACCGGACTCGATCACAATCATGTTTAAGCTGCGATTTTGCTGTCTTGATGTCGAGTGAAATTTGGTTTTTCAGCTCTTCGATATTTTTGAATTTTTTCTCTTCCCTGATAAACAGGTGGAAAATGATTTCCACTTCACGGTCGCTAAGATCCACATTTTGCTCAATGACATGGACTTCTAGCTCAGGATAAGAGGTGCCCTTGACAGTCGGCGCAAAGCCCAGGTTGGCCACGCTTTCATAAGATGAGCCGCTAATTTTTAGCCAGACTGAATAGACGCCAAGCGGAGGGATGGTAAGTCCGCGGACATTGAAGTTCGCTGTTGAAAAACCGATTTGTTTTCCAAGTCCTTTTCCGGGCTGCACGGGAAGCTTAAGGGAATATTTTCTGCCCAGAAGGGCCGCGGCATTGGAAAAGTTGCCCTCTTCAATGCAATGTCTGATTTCGCTGCTTGACACAGGCTGACCTCTCACACGCAATTCGTCGAGATATTCGACAGAAAACCCGCGACTTTTTGCAAAGTCTCTGACGATCTCCTCATCCCCTTTTCGGTCTTTGCCTAGTGTTGAATCGTGTCCCAGCACCAGAAATTTTAGATTCATTGATTTACCCAGCTTCCCCAGAAATTCTTGAGCTGTCTGCTTTGAGAACTCCTGTGTAAATTCAAGCAAAATGACGACGTCGATACCCATCTTCTCCAAAAGCTCGAGTTTTTGTTCGGTTGTAGTTAGAAGAGGGGTAGGGCTTTCGGGTCTTAAAATGGTTGAAGGATGATTGGAAAATGTCATGACAATGGATTCGGCTTGATTATTTGTTGCCACTTCTTTCAATCTATGCAAAACACTTTGATGGCCGAGGTGGATACCGTCAAAGTTTCCGATTGTCAGGGCAGCATGCTTATCTTTTTCTGGAAAATCTTCGATCTGTCTAAAAACATCCATGTCTCCATCATACTTGAACTGTATAAAATGATAAAGAAACACTACAGTGTTTTTTGAAGGAATTGAGGGGCGTTGTCTGGGTTGAGGTTTTCGAGGTTGACGCAGTCACCTAGGGAAAAGCGGCCGCTTTGCAGGCGGACAAGAGATGAGAGATGGGCGCCGCAGCCGAGCATTTGGCCGAGATCATAGGCAATGGAGCGGACATAAGTTCCCTTGCTGCATGAGATTTTTACTTCAAGATTGGGATATTCGTATCCAATAAGCTCGGTTTTTACTTTGACTGCAATTGGTTTTCTCTCGATGTGATGCCCTTTGCGGGCAAGATCGCAAAGTTTTTGGCCATTGATCTTTTTTGCGGAAAACATCGGAGGCGTTTGCTGGATTTCCCCCTGAAATTTGGTAAGAGCTTCTTCAATTTCATCAAGAGAGGGGAGGTAGTCGGAGGTAGTGAGAATTTGTCCGTCGCAATCATACGTGTCGGTGACAGCTCCCAGTCGGATGACTGCTTGGTAAACCTTGTCTTGTTTCAGAAATCGGTCGGAGAGGCGGGTGTAGGTTCTTCCAATTAGCATGACCATAACGCCCGTTGCGAAAGGGTCAAGCGTTCCCGCGTGTCCAATTTTCTTGACACCCAAAATTTTTCTCAAAACATTGACAAGATAAAATGAGGTTTTTCCAGGAGGTTTGTTAATGAGGAGGATTCCTTCAGGCTTCATCATGGGGATGTCTTTTTTCTTTTTCTGATTGGACTTCTTTCAAGAGTTCTTCAATACGGGCGTGCTGTTCGGCGGAGTCGTCTAAAATAAATTTGAGTTCGGGAAAAAATCTCATGACAACCTGTTTTGAGGCGTTTGTTGAAATAAACCCGGAAGCCGATTGCAGTGCGTTCAATGTCTCTTCTCGTTCTTTGTCATCACCAATGATGCTGATATACACTTTCGCATACCTCAAGTCTTTTGTGATGCTGACGCGAGTCACCGTTGCCAGTTTCTTCATATGGGGATTCTTTACTTTATTGTGAATGACATCGGAGATGACTTCTTTAAGTAAAGAATTCAGCCTATCGGTTCTTCGTGTCATAGATCCTGTTCCAGGTAGCTGATTTCAAAGGCTTCAAGAATGTCGCCTTCTTGTAAATCGTTAAAGTTTTGCAGGTTGATACCGCACTCCAATCCCTTTTGAACCTCTTTGACATCTTCTTTAACACGTTTAATTGTCGCATTCGATCCTTTCCAGATCTCTTCGCCGTTTCGAATAACGCGGATGCGGTGATTACGGTTTATCGATCCTTCGAGAACATAGCAGCCGGCAATGACGCCGAGTTGTGATGAGCGGAATATCTGGCGCACTTCGGCTTTTCCTCTATCATTTTCAACCGGGATCTTATCAAGGGTTTGGCGCATCATCTCTTTGATATCGTCTATGGCGTGATAGATGATATCGTGAAGTTTGGTCGTCACTCCCAATTGTTTGAGAAGCGGTTCGGCATGGCTTTCTATCGCTGTATGGAAGCCTAAAATCGTGGCACCTGAAGCTGAGGCCATTTCGATATCCGATTCAGATATTTCTCCCACATCTCTTGAGATAATATTCAGTTCCACTTTGTCGGATTTTATTTTATAGAGAGCTGTTTCAAGGGCTTCCAATGATCCTTGAACATCGGCGCAAATCATGAGAATGAATATTTTTTTATCGTTTTTCTGGGCTTCTGCAAGCATATTTTCCAGTGTTGGAATTTTGCGCTGCATCGCCGTTTGCCTCACAGTTTGTTTTCGCGCTTCGGCAATATCGCGGGCTCCTTTTTCGCTTTCGACAACGATAAATTCCGAGCCGGCTTCAGGAAGTCCGGAGATACCGGTGATTTCCAAAGGAGTTGCAGGACCGCCTGCATTGATATTTTTTCCGTGTTCGTTGTGCATCGTTTTGATGCGCCCCCAATATTGGTCGATGACCACGACATCGCCTTGTTTGAGTGTTCCGTTCTGAACCAGCACAGTGGCGACGGCCCCTAGTCCTTTGTGCATTTCCGATTCGAGAGTCGTACCTCGGGCCCGGGCTTCAGGATTTGCTTTGAGCTCCATCACTTCGGCTTGAAGAGCCAGCATTTCAAGAAGGTTGTCGATGCCCTCTCCGGTCATAGCGGAACAGTTGAGGGTGATCGTCTGCCCGCCCCATGCTTCGGGAAGGAGTTCATGGTCGGCCAGCTGGCGGTAAACTTTTTCGGCATCAAAATTGGGCTTATCGCATTTATTGATGGCCACGACAATAGGGACGCCGGCTTCTTGAGCGTGGGCAAGAGCTTCTTCGGTCTGCTGCCTGAAGCCTTCATCACCTGCAACGACGAGCACAACGATGTCGGTCACATTGGCCCCGCGAAGGCGCATAGCTGTGAATGCTTCGTGGCCTGGGGTGTCGAGAATGGCGATTTCCCCTACAGGGGTATGCGCTAAAAATGCCCCTATATGCTGGGTGATGTCACCCGCTTCTCCGGCGGCAATATCACTTTTGCGTATTTTGTCGATCAAACTCGTTTTCCCGTGGTCCACATGGCCCATGAATGTCACAACAGGAGCTCTTGTTTTCAGCAGCGACGGATCAGCTTGCTTGATTTCTTCTGCAATCGTTTTATCCGTGATGCGGATGCGTTCTTCCTCGGCAGTGTCGATCTGGATTTCACATGCAAGGTCTTGGCCTAAAATTTGAATTGTGGTCTCATCTTCCAGCATATCATTGATTGTTACCAAGATGCCGTGCTTAAAAAGCTGTCCGATCAGTTCGGAAGCTTTCCTTTTCATTTCGGCCGCGAGATTTTTGACTGTAATAGGGATGCGGATTTTAAGATGGCCGGGTCTTACAGTTGTGTCTTCGGCAGTGGTTTTGGCAGATTTTAGCCGTTTTTTTCTGTGACGGTAGTACTGTTCTTCGCCTGCGCGAAGTCCGGCTCTGTCCCTTGCATCAAACGGTCTTGCCTTCACATCCTTGAATTCGCGATACTTTGTCCCTTTTGCGCTTTTTTTTCCTTTCTTTTTGAAATCATTATCAGCAGGAGCAGGGCGTGTTTCTTTGGGTTTTTCCTTGGGTTTTGCGGCAGCCGCAGATGTTTCCGATTTTTGCTGCAGAGATGTTTTAGTAGGAGCCTTTTTTATCTTTTTGGGCAGGATATCGGAAATGTGTTTGCCTGTCGGTCCCAATTTTTCCTGTTTTTCGTCCTCGGGCTTCTCCTGGATTTCTTTTGCCGTTTCCAAAGGGGCTTTTTCGTTTTTTACTTTCCCTGTTTTTACCGCAGCTTCTCCCTCTTCGGCGAATACGGATTTGGACCTTGCCTTAATGCGGGGAGCTTCTTCCTTTTCATCAACTTCTTCAACTTTCTCATTTGCCTTTTTAGCAGCCGTTTCTTTGGGCTCGGAGGCCTTTTTCTTGGAAAGTTTTTCTTTAATGCCCTTAAGGTTAACTGCCTTGGCAATCTGCTTGTTTTGGATGTTGAGTTTCAACCCTTTTTTTTCTTTTTCGGTTTTCTTAGCCAATGCCTGTACCTTTGGTTTTACAAAGTTTGTTATTCAACATCTTCATCTGAAGATGGTTTATCCAGAAGGTAAAGATAATCCTTCTGAATTTGTTCTAATATTCTGTCTGCAAGCTCAACGCTGATCCCTGAAACCGACGCTAATTTTTCATGGCTGGCCGACAGAATAGCTTTTGGAGTGTCAAAGCCTTCCGCAATAAGTTGTTCGAATATGAGTGTGTTTATGACACCTTGTATAGGCTCGATTTTTTTCTCGAGATCGGGGTGGTCGAGATCGGCGAGCTCCAGTCGTTGAACAGCCATACTTTTATTATAGTCTGTAATACGTTGAACTTCAAGTTCATAACCGATAAGTTTGCCATTTAATACTGCGTTCATCCCTCTTTTTCCGATAACAACGGGGTAATCATCGTCGTCAATGACGATTGTGATATGCTTCTCGTCTTCGTTTATGCTGAATTTTCTAATCCCTAAAGGGGAAAGAGCGTTCTGAAGAAGTTCGAGGGGATCGAAAGAATAAGGGATTATGTCGACTTTTTCATTATTGAGTTCCCGCACAACATTTTTGACTCTCAAACCTCTCATGCCGACGCAGGCTCCGACAGGATCGACTTTGGGATCTGTCGATTTTACTGTGAGTTTTGTGCGGTATCCTGCATCTCTGACCACTTTGTCGATAATTACGGTTCCGTCATTGATCTCGGGCACTTCCTGAATAAACAACTGTTTGACAAACTCGGGGTCGCTTCGGCTAAGGACAACCTCGGCACCGCCCGCATCGGTATCGCGGACTTCTTTTAGCAGAGCAAAAACTTTTTCGCCAACGCGGTAATGCTCTGTTCTCGGATATTCTTTTATGGGCATAATCCCTTCGACTTTGCCAAGGTCTATGATGAGTTTGCTGCCCGGAATAAAGCGTTTGACGGTTCCGGAAATGAGTTCGTTGATTCTATGGCGGTATTCTTCGTATATGACATCCCGTTCGGCGCCACGCAGTTTTTGCGTTATCACCTGGCGGGCTTTCTGCGCGGCAATCCTGCCAAAATCCCTGGGTGTGACAACGACGTCGATAAATTGTCCGATTTGGCATTCAGGGTCGATTTCTCTGGCGTCTTCAAGCGAGATTTGTTGAGCGGAATTCTTTACATCATCGACAATCTCTTTTTCGCAAAAAACTTCGATATCACCGGTTTTGGAGTTAATGGACACGGTTGCATGCGCTTCGCCTTTGACGCTTTTTTGCGCAGCAACTTGAAGAGATTCTTCAATTGCCTGTATGACAGTTTCTCGTTTAATACCTTTTTCTCTTTCGAGGTATTCAAAGATTGCAATGAGATCTTTATTCATATTTTTCCTAAAACCGGCATTGTGTTTTGCCGTAATGGTTATTTAAGTTTTTAATTCTCAAGCGAGGCTTTTAGCCTCTGTTTTTTAGCGGCCTGAAGGTATTCAGGCCGCTGGTAATTATTCAGTTTCCTCTACGTCCTCGGCTGACTTTTCGTCTTCAGAAGGTGTTCCTAGGGGAATGTCGTCGCGGTTAACTTGATTTTCCTTAATCATGCATTCTTTAAGGGAAAGCGCGATTTTTTTATCCTCAGGCTTAATGTCGATGACCTTTGCAGTAATGTCGTCTCCTTTGGAAATGACATCTTCCACTTTTCCGAAGGCCTGATCGGAAAGTTCGGTCACATGTATGAGTCCTTCAATACCGTTTTCCAGCTCAACAAATGCCCCAAAAGCGGTAATTTTGGAGACCTTGCCTTTAACAGTCGAACCGACCGGCATCGTTTTCTTGATATTTTCCCAGGGATTTTCGCTGAGCTGCTTCAGGCCCAAGGTGATTTTCTTATTATCCTTGTCGATCGAGAGGACAATAGCTTCAACTTCGTCGCCTTTTTTCAAAAGTTCCGAAGGATGAGAGACTTTTTTGATCCAGCTTAGATCCGAAATATGGATCAATCCTTCAACGCCCGGCTCAAGTTCAACAAAGGCCCCATAATTTGTCAGGCTTTTAATTTCGACTTTGATGTTGCTTCCGACAGGGTATTTTTCTTCAACATCGTCCCAAGGATTATGTTCAATTTGCTTAATGCCAAGAGAGATTTTTCCTTCGTCTTTTTGAACGGAGAGGACAATCGCTTCAACTTCATCGCCTTTGTTGACAATTTCTGATGGATCAGTGATATTTTTGACCCAAGACATTTCAGAAACATGGATCAATCCTTCGATTCCCGGCTCAATTTCAATAAAAGCGCCATAAGGAAGGAGATTGACAATTTTTCCTTTGACACGTGTTCCCGGCGGATATTTTTCTTCGATCTCATCCCAAGGATTGGACTCTTTTTGCTTGAGTCCAAGAGCGACGCGTCCTTTTTCCTTGTCGATATTGAGGATCATCACTTCAAGTCTTGTCGCCAAGCTGAACCATCTCAGAAGGGTGCTTGATCCGCTTCCAGGTCATGTCTGTGATGTGCAGCAGTCCGTCGATTCCGTCGAGGTCGAGGAAGACACCGAAATCGGTGATGTTTTTCACTATGCCTATGCGGATATCGCCGATTTCGATTTCTTCAAGAAGTTCGGCTTTTTTAGAAATGCGCTCAGCTTCGAGAAGTTCCCGTCTGGAAACGACGACATTTTTACGTTCGATGTTGATTTTGAGAATTTTGAATTCGTAGGTTTTTCCGATATATTCGTCGAGGTTTTTAATGCGTTTGTTGTCGATTTGCGAGCCCGGAAGGAAAGCTTCCATGCCGATATCGACCATGAGGCCGCCTTTGACTTTGCGGAGGACTTTGCCTTTGACGATCGAGCCTTCTTCGCAGTGCTCCAGGATGTATTCCCACTGCCGTTGCCGTTCCGCTTTTTCCCTTGAGAGGACGATTTGTCCGTTTTCATCTTCGGCGCGGTCGAGGAGACTTCGATTTTTTCTCCGAGAGAGATATCTTCAGGATCGGAAAATTCTTCGATGGGAACAATGCCTTCCGATTTTAGGCCGACGTCGATGACAACATGGTCTTTGGTGACTTCGACTATATTTCCTGTCAGAATTGTACCTGGCACCATGGCCGCCGTTTCGTCGGTTTCGGTTTCTCCTGTCGCGTCAAGTAAGTTTTTAAATTCCTGCGCTTCATCTTCCTCGAAAGCGACGTCATCGACGAGCTTGTTGTTTTCCCAGGTATATTGTTGATTTGTAGACATGTTAAAGGTTTCTCCTTATATTTATTGACTAATAACAAATATGTTAACAGACTGGAGGCAATTATATCAATAGCACAGCTTGATTTGAGGCCGTTTTGACATAAAAATAGATATTTACAGGGAAAAACAAATGTCGACGATTGTATTGAAGTTTGGAGGCGCGGCGGTTGCCTCGCCGGAGCATTTTCAAAAAATTGCAGATATTGCCCTGCAAAGGAAGGAATCTCAGGGTAGGCTTGTCATCGTTGTCAGCGCCATGGCCAATATGACAAGGCAGCTTGCCGAGCTTGCTCATAAAGTGAATCCCGACCCTCCCCCCAGGGAATATGATATGCTTGTCAGCGTGGGAGAGAGGATCAGCATTTCGCTGCTTGCTATGGCTTTGGCCGCGAAAGGAGAGCGTGCTGTCAGCTTTACGGGGAGTCAATCGGGAATCATTACTTGCGAGGAGCACTCCAACGCCAGGATAGTGGAGGTTAAGCCGCGACGCCTTCAGCCTCTTTTAAACGAGGGAAAGATCGTGATCGTCGCAGGGTTCCAGGGGTGCAGCCGGGGAGGGGAGATTACCACTTTGGGGACGAATGGATCGGACATTTCGGCTGTCGCCCTCGCTGCCTCTCTGGGCGCTGTGCGCGTCGAGTTTTTCAAGGATGTAGGAGGCATTTACGACAAGGATCCGAAACTGTTTCCCGATGCTGCTCTGATCTCTGAGATAGACTATCGAAAGGCGCTGGAAATTATCCGGAAGGGGGGAAGAATTCTTCACCAAAGGTGTGTCGAGCTTGCGTGGAAAAACGGTATTCCTCTCTATATATATTCGTTTGAAGATCCCGAAACTGTGGGAACGAAGGTTATGGACTCGGCTCTGAAGATTTCAGAAGCCCCGCAATTTGAATTTGCCTGAAAATCCAGAGCTGGTGTATATCGGTGATGAATTCACATTACTTCAAAATATCGTATGCCTATGACTAATGCCGCTGCCTGCCCAAAGATTATTACTGATTTTGATACCGACAAGGACGAGTCTGTCAAAAATCTTTATAGGCAGTTGATTCAAAATATCCTTAAAGAAATGATTGAGCAGAAGTTTCCCGATGCGATTTCTGAAAACAGAATTGATTATCAGGTGCTTCGCTCACGGCTTTATTCCGTTCTTCCTTTTTTCACCTATAGCGATTTTAAGGGAGCTCCTTCTACGCTGTCTTTTTATCTTTTGGTTAAATATAGGGCCAATGCTTTCAAATTCTTTTTTGACATGATAAGCAATTGGCTGGTTCCGGGACATCGCCTTGATGTCACCCTTTTTTATGCCGTTGACTTTCGCATGCCTGAACTTGACGAAGATAAATACACCATTGTCGAGGTGATGCTCAAAGTGCATACCGGTTACGAGTACCAGGAAATTATGAGAAACCTTCCGACAATGGAAACCGAGCTTAGGCTGGGGGTCGGATCGTCCTACTATTCACGAAGAATCCTCGAAACTAAAGGGCTGGTCGCCGATCAAAAGACGGCTCTTATCCAAGAGCACATTGCCAGCCTTGTCAAACGTCTTCCGGATTATTTTAACCATGATGTTTTTACCGAAATGCAGCATGTTCTGGTTCTTTGCCGCGATTCCTTTAAAAGCGAAAGGGAGTGCCGCCACTTAAGCCGGATTATCAGTTTGAATTATCTTTTTAGAAAATCTCTTAGCGACTCGATAAAGGTCTCTCCGGATAAAAGGCACTTGAGTTTGAAAATCTTTCAAGCCCGTCTTAAACTGAGAAGGGGGACAAAGCGGGTTTTAGGTTTGCTTGTCGGGGTCAACTTTATGAGCGACAAAGAAATTTTTGAAGACCGGCATTTAATGAAAGCTGTCCATAATTATCTTCCTCATGTGCAAATGGTGGAAGGCTCTTTTTTTTCAAGCAGGCGGTCGATGGAGCATATTGGCACGCTCTACATGGAAGTTGAGAAAATCGACGGATCGCCGTTTACAAAGGAAGAAATATCCCGTTTGAGGCAAGACCTTCCCGACGACCTTAAAGACCGCATTGAGCATATGATGCATCCTGTTTTCATGCCGCGCAACGAAGAAGAAATTATGCGGAATATATTAAGCTTGAGTCATCAGATCAAATATATACGCGATATCCCGCAGGTTTTTATAACTTTTGACGAACAAACCTACTCCCATCTTTACTTTACCATTATCTATGTCAGGGTATTGGGAAAGAAAGACAGAAAGATCGAAGAGATGTTTAAGGGGGCCGACACTTTTCTGGAATATATTCACGATTTTTCAAAAACAGTAGGCTTCATCCGGAAAAAATATCCAAAAGAAGCGACAGTGTTTCGCGTCAAGCTTCCAAAAGACATGTTTTTACGAGACGATCACTCGATTGATTTATATAAGGCAAGGCAAGTTGTTGTGGCCGAATTAGAAAGGGTTCTTGGGGGCATTCGCGATTATAACGGTGGGATGATTTCCAAGCAGAACGAACTTCTTTGCACAGTGAGATCCCTTCTTGCCGAGGAAGGTGTATACAACGACCTTCTTTTAGAAAACTTCTACTATTCGTTAACTCCTGCCTCTATGAGAAGCGTTTTTGAGGCCGGTTCGCTAAAGACATTGTTTTTGCAAATGCTCGATACTTTAGAACATGGATTTTTCCCCGGTGAAAACCACGCGATTTCCATTCACCGGGAACTGGATGCCGTGTATGTCATCATCATTGCCGATACTCCCGGAGTGAAAGAAGAGACAGATAAATCGCTCGCTTCTTTAAACATACCCCAGTCTGAGCTGGGGACTGTTTATGTGAATGCTTCGGATACTTCTTGTCTGGGCTATATCTATACCTGCGACGACCCCTACAAGCAGGAACACTTCTGCGGCATAATTCATCACGCCCTTGAACTTTGGACGCAAAACCAGGTTGTCAAAGTATAACTTGGTAAACGTATGCGCCAAGCGAGATAAGAAATGTTATGGCGACCGGTGTTTTGACCACATTGAAGTGGAATATTTTGTGGCCGATGTTCAATATGGCCAGTACGATGAGCGCCGGATAGCAAATGATCAGAATCGGTTCCAGAAAGGCGGCAATTCCGCTGAATCTCAAGGTCGAGACCAGAAAGCAGACGACAAGCGTGATGATCAAACTGGGAATATAGGGCAGTTTTCCAAGAGTGATGTCACTTTGCAAAAACTCGGCAAAGACAGCGGCCAGCGCAATGGCTGTTGTCAGACAGGCCATTGAAACAGCCACAATAGCGATGATTCCGGCATAAGGGCCGAGCATCTGTACGGAAATCGCTCCTAAGAGCTGGTCGCGGCCCAAGCCTTCGAGACCTGCGCTGTTAAAAGAGGCCACATAACTGAAGCCGATATAGATCAGCGCTAAAAGTCCCATGCCGATGACGCTGGCTTTTAACGTCGTGAAAATCACATTTCGAAAATTTCCTGTGCGTCCTTTTTCAATTTCGGTACTTTCCAAACAGGAAAGGACGACTGAGGAGAAGAAAAACGTGGCAAGAAGATCCATTGTTGAGTAACCGGTCTGCAGCCCTTCCATAAAGGCAGTGCCGGCAGTTAAAGTCGACTGCTGTGGAGCGGAGGCCCAGACAAATCCGATAACAATGATGACAACGAGGGCAAAAAGGAGAATAGGGGTCAGGTAATAGCCTAGGATATCGACAATTTTGTTTTTTTTGAATGTCAAAACGAACACAATGGCGCATGAGATCAGACTGAAAAGCACAAAGGGAATCCCTGCAAAGTAATAGGCAAAAGTCGAGTGGGCAACGGTAATGAGCCTAGGCATGGCGCCGAAAGGGCCGATGAGGCCCATAATAAATAGAGCGACCAGAAACCCGGGAATTTTTCCGATTCTTTCAAAATAATGTTTATAGTTTCCGTTAAATAATGTTGCGGAGATTAAGCCCAAAAGGGGAATGCCGACAGCTGAGATCAGCAGTCCGCAGATAGCAAAAAAGTTTAAATTTCCAGTTTCCAGTCCGATGGCTAAGGGGAAAACGACGTTTCCTGCGCCAAAAAACATAGAAAACATTGCAAAACCTGTGGCGAGAACGGCTGATTTTTTCTTAATTTCCATTTATTCCTCTTCAAAATGTATACGATTATAAAATATATTGATAATGTTTTCAAGAGAGAGTGGCAGTGGGAATAGATAGGGATACAGCAAGTCTGACAGGGTCATGGAAATTTCTTGAATTCAAATGTTTCATATAATTAAATTACTGTAATTTGTCGTTATAGTTTATCAAATTAGGTTATTTATCTTCAAGAAGAAATCATTTTACTCCGCGATTCCGTGCTCTCATCTTTACCAAAAAATTTTCTTGTTTTTAAAGAATCGGTTCGATAAATTTCAGGAGGTTAATATTAAACAATGGAGGGTATATATATGTGTGTCAGTACAGCAATAGAGGCTCAAGTGGAACAAATTCAAAAGTGTCTCAAAGAGCGTAAAGAACCTACAAATCAACCCAGCCAGATCTTTAATCGGCTAATGGATGCCTACAAAGCGCTCAATGAGATTGAATTACGTTCGTTAAGTTTTACATACGATATAGCACCTTTTGAGGAAGGTATTCAAAATGTTGGTTGCAAAGTGCGGAAACTTTGCGAAGAACACTTTTTTGGGAAAACTGAAAAGGAGGCAGGGCTTCAAGCTGAAATTACTGAATTCGAAGCAAAGGTTAATGAATTAAAATCCAATGTTGTTGTTAAAAACATACTTGAAAAAGAATTTAAAAAACACAGCAAATTCTTTAGAAATGAAGGCTATAAAAAAGATTTTAAAGATTATTATGAAAAAATGCTACAAAATGTTCAGCTTTTAGATCTTGAGTATCGTATTAATCCTGAATTAATGCAATTTATTCGGGATAATTGTCCTAATATTCAGGGATTAAATCTAAGTAGGATCGATGATCAGATTCTCTCTTCTCTACCCAAAAATTTACATTATTTATCAGTGAAACATTGCACAGGGATGACGAAAGAAGGTTGGAAATCTTTGGGCGAACTATCGGATTTGAGAAATCTTTATTTGTACAACTTTTCAAAAGAAGGGTTGCCGCAAATGGACGACGAATCAAAACTTTTTGTACAGGCTCTCAAACGATTAACCCATCTAAAAACTCTCTATATGCGACATCTGGATGTTGGTAGGGGAAATCTACATATCGATGATAGCGTTTTCGCTTCTCTCCCTAAAGGATTGAAATCTCTTGAAATTCTAGCTAATGGTGTCGTTCAGTTAGGAGAAAATTGGGCAGGCGGATTGAAAAATTTGCCTCATTTAGAAACTCTGGACTTTTCTTTTTTGAACCTTTCCGATCTCAAAAAAGGCCTTAAGGCAAATTTGAGGGAGAATTCACCTATTCAAACATTGACTTTGTCCAAAGTTGCTCTTGATGATGAAGAAGTGGAAATCATCGCCGAAGCTCTTAAAACCAATCGCAGCCTTCGCAAGCTGGATTTATCGAGTAATGATATCAGTGACAATGGAGCAGCGGCGCTTGCCAAAGCTCTTAAAGTCAATCGTACGCTTATCGAACTGACTTTAGATTACAATAAAATCGGTTTTAAGGGGATAGTGTCTATTATCGAAGCAGTCAAAGATAATAATACGCTGGATAAACTTTATATCCACTGCAAGAGGATCAACGGTGAAGAAAAGGAGATTCTTACAAAAGCTCTTGAAAACAACAAAACCTTAAAATGTTAAGTTTTATAACTTAGACTTTTTTTGGAACAAGTCGAACTTACTACGGGTCAATATCTTAAGGATATTGGCTCGTTAAATTTCGACTATCTGACGGCTCAAGAAGAGAACTTGACTTGGGGAGGGGCAGGGGATAGAATAACATTAGTGCGAGGATTTTATGTGGATTTTCTGGGTAACTCTCTCTACGGTTGTGACGATTGTTTTGATTATCGGATTTGTTTTGGCCAGCATCTACAACATGCTTGTCAAGCTGCAAAACCGATATCAAAATGCCTTTGCTCAGATTGAGGTTCAGCTGAAGCGAAGACATGACTTGATTCCAAACCTTGTCGAGACTGCAAAGGGATACATCAAGCATGAGAGGGAGACTTTGGAAGAGGTCACCCAAGCCCGCAGCCGGGCAATGGATGGCCTGAAAGAAGCCTCGGGCAATCCCGGCGATGCCGAAAAGATGCGCTCGCTTTCGGGGTTGGAGGAAAAGCTGTCCGGCGCGCTTGGACGTCTTTTCGCAGTAGCTGAGTCCTATCCCGATTTGAAAGCAAACCAAAATATGATGCAGTTGAGCGAAGAGCTGATATCAACGGAAAATAAAGTGGCTTTTTCAAGGCAGGCCTTCAATGACGCCGTCATGACGTTCAATATTTATAGACAATCTTTCCCGACAGTGGTCATTGCTCCGTTTCTCGGATTCAATCAAGATGCGGGTCTTTTGGAATTCAAGTCAGCGGAAATCGACGAGGCTGTGAAAGTGGAGTTCTAACTGAATGGACTTTTTTCAGCATCAGGAGAGGGCCAGGAAAAATACTGCCTGGCTTGTCTTTCTGTTTTTTTCCGCTGTCGTCGGTATGATTCTTGTTACATATTTCATCGTCGCTTGGGCCTTCGCTTCTTCTTCAAAAGGGTATGAAATTCAATCCGAGGACCTCTGGAACACGGTCTTATTTGTTTGGGTGGCGATTATCACCCTTTTGGTTGTTGGAGGGGCCAGCCTCTTCAAGATTATGCAGCTAAAGGGAGGGGGCGGGGCGTATGTCGCCGAATCTCTTGGCGGACGCCTTCTGGATCCGGCAGCCAAAAAAACCGATGAACAAAAGATACTCAATGTCGTCGAAGAAATCGCTATTGCGGCAGGTATACCGACGCCCAAGGTGTATCTTCTGGATAAGGAAGAGGGGATGAACGCTTTTGCGGCCGGCTATTCGTCTTCAAACGCGGTCATTGGCGTGACCCGGGGCCTGGTGGAGTCTTTAAACCGCGACGAACTTCAGGGAGTGGTCGCGCATGAATTCAGCCATATCCTCAACGGGGATATGCGTATCAATATCCGATTGATGGGCATTTTGTTCGGCATCCTGGCTCTTGGCCTTATTGGCTATTACACTCTTAGATCCTCGATGTTTACCGCGGGATCGTCCAGACAGCGGGGAAGTGCCGGTTTTGTTCTAGTCACAGTGGGTCTTGGCTTGATGGCTGTCGGTTTTATCGGCACGTTCTTCGGTCATTTGATCAAAGCCGCTGTCAGCCGCCAAAGAGAGTTTCTTGCAGACGCCTCCGCCGTTCAGTTTACCCGAAATCCCGGCGGTATCGGAAATGCTTTAAGGAAAATACGCGATCATCAATTCGGGTCGAAGGTGATCAATCCCCGCGCCTCGGAAGTCAGCCACATGTTTTTCGCGACAGGGGCGCTTTCGGCAATGGCGTCGCTTTTTGCCACTCATCCTCCTATCGACGAGAGGATCACACGGATTTTTTCTCTGGAAAAGACTGAATCTAAAAAGCTTCCTCCCGTTCCCAAAATTTCTAAAAAGGAACCCGAAGCAGAAGAACCCTCTTTAACTTTTGTCGATTCTACCGGAAAGCCCAATGTCGATCAAATCAGGCTTGCCAAGACATTGATTGCCGCGCTCCCACTTCCTGTCAAAGGAGCTATTCACGATTTATTTGGAGCAAGAGCTATTGTTTATGGCCTTCTCCTCTCCAAAGATCCTGAAATTCGTAAAATCCAGCACGATAAACTTTCGGAAGAGTCTTACCTCGGTGTTTATCGCGAGCTGAATCGGCTGCTTCCCGATATTGACAAAATCGAGATGAAAGCCAGAATACCTATGATCGACATGGCGATCCGGACATTGAATTCTCTTACCAAGAGTCAATATGAAGTCTTCCGCGAAAATGTCAAGAACCTCATTTTTGCCGATAAAAAAATCGATATTTTTGAATGGATTTTGGAAAAAGTATTGATTGATCATCTCGACGGACGGTTTCGCAGGGCAAGGAAAGCAGCAGGCCGGAAGAAGTTAAAGGACCATCTTAGGGAAAGTTATTTGCTTTTGAAAGTCCTTTCCTTTGTCGGTAATAAGAATCCTAAGCAGCATCTCGAAGCCTTGAACGCGGGACTGAAAAAAATCGGTGTCAAACCACTTTCGCAAATGAAGAAGGTGGAAATCCGATGGGAGGATGTTGACAATGCCCTTGACTCTTTGGTTCTTCTTAAACCTCAGGATAAGAAAAAGCTGTTGGAGGGATGTCTTGCCAGCATCCAGCACGATAAAAAGATAACCCTTTACGAGGCTGAGCTGTTTCGTGCCATAGGCGATGCTCTCGGTTGTCCTGTTCCCCTTATTCTGCCTGATTAGATTTTTTGTAAGTGTTCAGCTCTTCTTTCTATTAACCGCGAAGTTTGCAAAGGAAGCGGAAAATACGCTTAAGCTTTTCTAAGGCCCTGATTGCTATCCCAACCTCATTTAGAACTTGCATGAGTGGACTATTGCAAAAAGGTGCAGCTTGGATAAAATAATCTTGTGATAATTGTATTGTGAATCATTCATTGAGAAAAGCACATATCTGCCAGGGCTTTTTGATTAAAATTCCTTGATAGTAATTAGATTTTCATTTGTCATTCATATCTTAACTCAACTTTGGAGAAAGATATGTGTGCAAGAGGAATCAAAAATGAACCTTATGAAGAAGGATCTAAATCAATTGATATTGAACAATTTAAGGACCGACTAGAGAGCGTTGCCAGTTCTACCCAAGATCCAAGATGTAAAGACAATTTAAAACATAATCTTTTTACTCTACTCGCCATAATTTTTTGTGCTGTCATAGCAGATGCTAATAGTATCAGTGCTATCCATCAATATGCTGTTTCCAAAAAAAAGTGGTTGATGACGTGGCTTGATTTTGACGAAGTGCCTTCCTATAATACATTCTGGTGGCTTCTTGTTCGCCTCGATCCAAAAGAAACTGAAATGTTTTTCCGAAAATGGACATCCTCTCTTTCAAAAAATGAAATTGATGACTTTATTGCGATTGACGGCAAGCGTGTAAGAGGTGCCTCTAATAAAAAAAAGACACCTAAATCTCTTCTGCACTCGGGTCTAAGAAGTCTTTCGATGTTGATAAGCTATCGGACACTTGATGGGAGGACTACCGAAGAAATTAGATATTATATATCCTCACTTTCAGCTGCAGCTGAGAAAATATCCAAATCAACTCGAGGTCATTGGGGCATTGAAAATCAAGTCCATTGGGTTTTGGATGTTACATTTCAGGAAGATGGAGGATGTCCCGTTTTTAGTTGAAATTCGGTGACTCCATATACCAGTTTACGCAACCTTTGTTTTTATTTCACTCTGAATTCGGATTATCCTTTCCCTTACCTCTTCGATTGAAAAATATCCTTTAACTTTTCGAAATCTTTTTTCTGCATCCAAGAGGGTTGTCCCCAACCATCTTTGCGCCATTTTACCCTTTGTTTGAATACGAGTTATACGGCCCATACGCCGGCTTGTATTTGAGAACACTGATTCAATCGGATTTGTGGAATGCAGTGTCTTCCTCAAACGAGGAGGCACTTTTAAACAATGCACCGTGAGGAGTTCTTCAAAACACTCACGGAGAGATTCCGCTGCAGATGGGTTGATTGTTTCAAGCCAACTCTCCAATTTCTTGAGTTCATTCTTAGCATCTTCATACTCAAGGCAATTTATTGCATTTCGGAAGCGATGATGCGCTTCTTTTCGATATTTTTTGGGAAGATGCTTTTGGATATTTCTGTCTTTATGAATCGTACATCTTTGATGTATAAGTAATTTTCCAAACCTATCCTTCAGAGCCTTAATGATCCCTTTTCCTCCATCGGTTATAAAAAGTATTTTCTCATCAAGCTTTAGTCCTCTGCGGTCGAGATTGTTCAACAGCTCTTGACAAATCACATTATTCTCAGTTGCACCTTCCCAAAAACCAAGAGAATGCTTATTTCCTTCAAGATCAATTGCCATTGCCACAATAAAAACTTTTCCTGCCAGATGATAACCATCAATGAGGATAGCGAAGGGAGAAAAACTGCTTAAATCTCTATCTTTTAATTCTTTAAGCTGTTTACTTGTCGCCGCTTTCAAATGCCGTGAAACAGAGGATTTAGAAATACCGAAGTGGTCAAGCAAACCGTCCAGCGCACCCTCATACTCCCTGCAAGAGATCCCCTTTAAAGCTTTTTCTAAGAGATCATCAGAAAATCTATCCTTATTATTTAGTTCCTGATATACAGAGAGTTGGACTTCCTTTTTATCCTTCCGCAAACGTGGCTTTTTTACTTTTAATTTTTCTCCTCCCACATAAACAGAACCCGCCTGGGATCCCCATTTCTCCCATCCGGGCAGTGGATCGTATTTAGGTCCGGCAAGCATTTCTCTTTCTGAAGAAAAAAGAAACTCGATCAAGCATTTCTTTAAGGAAATAAAAAACTGATCGAAATCGTCCTTAGCAGCTCCAATGAGATAAGCAATTTTCTCTTCGGGGCATGCAAATGAGAGAAGATCTGTTGATTTATTCTGTGATGTGCGACTATTCATCTTGTGGCTCCTTTGTTTTTTTGTTTTTTGTCAAAATTACATATTGACTATAGGAGCCACCTCTTTTCAAGATAAAATTTCAACTAATTTTGGGACATTCTCGGAAGATGCTTCACAGATATCAACAGGCTATGCAGCAGAAAACTTCTCTATCTTAAGAAGATTAAGCTTGAATGTATTAAGACTTGATCCAGATAAGAAAAGCCTAAAAGGAAAGCGTCAAAGTGCAGGATGGAATAATCAGTACATGGAGTATTTATTAGGATTGGTGGCTATCAAGAAATTTTAATCAAAAAGCTCTGACATATCTGCATTTTTGTAATTGTTTTCCAAACGGCGTTATCTTTTGATATGTCTTTTAAGAGGTCAATGAGAGTATCAGCATCTTTAGTACTGATTTTATTACCTGTTAAATGAAGCTTTTTAAGGGTGTTTTTGCCTCTAAGGACCTTAACAAGAGCTTGCAAACCTTCAAGGCTGATTTTGTTACTGGATAAATTAAGTAATTCGATGGTGTCGTTGTCTTTGAGGGCGTTTGCAAGAGATTTTGCTCCTTCATCGCCGATGTGGTTGTTGGACAAATAAAGCCCTGTTATGCTTTTGTCTTTAAGAGCGTGTGCAAGAGATTTTGCTCCTTCATCGCCGATTTTATTGTAGGATAAGCTCAGACCTATGAGAGCTTTATTGTGTTTGAGAGCGTCGGCAAGAGATTTTGCTCCTTCATCGCCGATGTTGTTGCTGCACAAGTCAAGCTCTGTTATGTTTTTGTCTTTGAGAGCGTCGGCAAGAGATTTTGCTCCTCCATCGCCGAAGTGGTTGCCGGTTAAGTCCAGCCCCGTGAGAGCTTTATTGTGTTTGAGAGCGTCGGCAAGAGATTTAGCACCTTCAATGTTAATGTCGTTCCAAGGCAAATCAAGCCCCGCAATGTTTTTGTCTTTAAGAGCGTTTGCAAGAGATTTTGCTCCTTCATCGCCGAAATGGTTGTTGGACAGGTCAAGTATTGTGAGGGTGTTATTACCTTTGAAGGCCTCGGCGAAAAATTTAATGCCTTTATTGCCGATGTTATTATCAGACAAATCAACAAGCATTGCGACGATGTCATTGTCTTTGAGTGTCACGGCAAAAAATTTAATCCGGTTAGCGGCGATGTTGTTCCAAGACAAATCAAGCTTTTTAAAAGGGTTTTTGTGTTTAAGAGCATCGGTGAGAGCTTTAGCCCCTTTAACGTTAATGTCGTTCCAAGACAAAATAAGCTCCGTGAGGCTATTATTGTATTTAAGGGTCTCGGCAAGAGATTTTGCTCCTTCATCGCCGATGTTGTTGCCGGACAAGTCAAGCTCTGTGAGAGCGTTATTGTATTTAAGAGCATCGGCAAGAATTTTAGCACCTTCAACGTTAATGCCGTTCCGAGACAAATCAAGTGATGCGAGATTTGGATGATTCATGAGCTTTGCTAGCTGCCCTGTTGTCAATTTTGCATGATACAAGCTGAGCTTGCGAAGGTTGGAAAATTTTTCTATAAGTAAATTAATTACATGATCTGAGATATTTTCGCCGTTTAGATCGAGTTCAGTTATAGATTTAGGCGTAGTCGAACTCAGAAAGCATTCAGCTATCTCAACGGCTTCTTCATGTGTCTTGGTTCCGATAATTTGAAGAGCTATCTGCGCCACTATTTGACTTAAGAATGATTTATCCTTGCCTCTTCTCTCAGAGTTTGAAATTATTTTATTTATTTGTTTTAATGTTTCGTCATCATATTTGAATATTTTTTTGAATATAAATACATACCATTTACTCGGAATAGTTTTAGGTTCAAAAGGAGAATCCGCAGCAATTCCCGCTGGAAATTCTGACTCAAGCTTCATGGAAAAAGAATGCGATTCAAGCGTTTCCTCTAGGGGAGCGATAAAAAAGTCAGTGGTTAAAAATAGTTCAAGATCGGTTAAATTAGAGACCGATTCTACGAAAGAGGCTGTTTTAACTAATTCTGTTTCAGCGATTTCAGCTCCAGCGGGAATTGCTGGAGAATCCGTTCCTTTTGACTTTAAATGGAGACTCCCGGTACTCACAATATTCATAAATTCCTCCTAAATTTTCATTTAAAGTATCGCAGTACTTTAATTCGTTCAAGAAAAAGGTTGAGTGTTTACCGCTAAAGCGTCTCACCCTGTAATAGGTTACAGGAGGGGGAGTTGTTCTCAAGCCTCAGGACAAAAAAAAGCTGCTGAAGGGGTGCCTTGCCGGCATTCAGCATGATAGAAAGATAACCCTCTATGAGTCTGAGCTGTTCCGCGCCATAGGCGATGCGCTCGGTTGTCCTGTTCCCCTTATTCTACCTAATTAGATTTTTTGGTTGTGGGGGGCGCTTGGAACCGGCGCTCCTACCGCGACCCATCGTTGTAATTTATCAACTGAATGCTTACTGAGAAACAAGAGGCCATTAATTTTTCTTTGTCAGGATATCGGCTTTGATCAATATGACCATAGCAGCCGATTCCGTTAGGTTGATTGTTTCGGTTGTTTTCTCTTCTCCCATTAATTTGCATAAACTCTGATATAGCTGAGGGCATGCGGCAATTTCGCGATCGGCGACCTTCCTAAAATTGGCAATTAACACTTCAGGAGTGAAATGAGTGAAAAATCTTTGATAAAGGTGTTCAAATGATTGGTCAATCAACTCTTCTGAAATGTTGGCGGGACGAATATCAAGAATAGGACTCAAAGGCAACCCCAAGCTGCTTCCGATTCTGTTTTTGATATAAATCGATTGAATATCAAAAGGTTCAATAGCCGTCTCTTCCCTATTTAATCTCTTGAGCAATATCGATATATAATCAAAAACAGGGTCTTCAATGGACGGTTTATTCCCAATCATTTCATTGAGATATGAAGATTTCGAGAATAAATAATTATATAAGACTGTTTCAAGAATATGCGAGGTGGTTTCAAGAGCGCTGCTGCTATGATAAAGCGGACCCCTGCAATTGAGCGGGAGGGCATAAAAGGCTGTCGATATCGCCTCAGGAAGACTAGGCGGCCAAATCCTCACAGGAAGCTTATAGTGCTGATGTTTAAAGCAACGTAAAAATTTAAGGAATTCAGAATCAAGTTTCTCAGGACAAAGCTGCTTAAACCAATCGATGAGCCAAGCAAGCTGATATGCAGTTATTGTCATCTTGTCTTGATCCCATTGATTGAATAATCTTGTAAAAAGCAGCTCGTCAAATTCGCTTTTCCAGTAGTATAAATGCCAGCCATTTACGCTTCTAAACTTCCCTTTAGAATTGCATATTTTATATAACTGCTTCAAATCTTCCGGTTTTATTCCATCGGGCAAATCTTTCCGGGTTGGAATTTTCTTCACTTTGGTCAAAGATTCCGGATGGATGAAAAAATCTTTAAATGAAGGTTGATTTGAAGGTTGCGGATTTTGAGAGTTGGCATCTTCAATATATTGTAACATTATTTTAAACGGATTTCTTGGATCGGATGGATTTTTGATTTGCAACAAGATATTAAGAGTTGCACTCACAATCGGATCATCCCACTCAATCAGCCCATTGGATGCAGTTGCTAAGATGAGTATCCCAGCGAATGTGGAATAATTTTGATCAGCAGAATATTTGAGTGCCGAAAAACTTATTTTACACAATACATCGTAATAATCAGCTTCTTTCAGAACATGGCTTTGCAGGGCATCATTGACCAGCTGAAATAATAGGGAATAAGCATGTCCAAAATCGAATAGGTAAGGCTGGGCAACCTTTAAAATCTTTTTCCGGAATCCTTCAGGAAATTTTGCGGCTGCTTCTAGAACCTTGTCGATCATCGAATGGTTCATCTGCTTTGTAATAAATCCCTTGGACAATTGAATAATCAACTGGCCATGGCATTCAATTTTGGTGGCTATGAGCTTGATTATTTTTAATACTTCCCAGGTATCTATTTCTTTTTCTCTCAAGGATATGGCTAAGTCGACAATGGACTCGCGATCGTTTTTGTCTACACATTCATGAAGCGCACAAAGGAAATCACTAATTCCTTTTGTAGGCTCATCATTGATAAAATAGCGGCAAACCAATGCCACTATCTCTTCTTTCTCTTTGTTATCAATCGTAGCGAGTTTGCAAAAAATCGATGACAGTTGGCAGCCGCTACATTGAGATGGCAAAAATTTGGCGGCAGCAGCGCAGTCTCTTCGGTTTTTATTCCCCTTTACCGAAACAACCGCTTTTAAAATCTGATTTCGTGCATTAGCCCCGTAATACGGCTGTTGCAAATCACAGACAATTGAGACGATCGCATTCCTTTCGCATCTCTCTGTCTTCAGCAATATGTCAATGGATTCAATAAAATAACTTGGCCAAGAAACTTCAGGAATGATGCGGTTGACCTGATCGACGATTTCCTTTCTTTCAACTTCATCTTGAATTGAAACCACCTTGCTAATCAGTTCATGCAAGCCTATAAAGTCCCTGTCATATTTAATGGAATTAACCAATTCGACCAGCCGCGATCTCTCTTCACTATCATAACCACCAAGAATTTCAATGACCTTTTCGGAATCCGTCATAAGGCTATAACAAGAACGTTTACACAAATACTTTGTCTGATCGACAATATTTCGGCGTTCTTTTGGGTCAATCTTCTGAAGAATTTGTATTCTTCTGTTTCTCTTGAAGCTACCCCCTAACTGATGGGACATTTCAATGAGAGGGCCTCTTTCAGGCCGTTTAATCGATGAAACGGTTTTGAGGGTCTTAATCATATCCTTTTCGCGACATAAGCCCAGATCAGCTACCCTCTTGCAGACATCTTCTCTCTCCTTATTGCTGATCGACGCGACAGCAGACATTACGAGAGCAACGTTTACCTTTTCCCACTTGAGGTAATCAAAATAATGAGTTTTTTTGCAAAACGACCATGTATAATCACAGATCTGTTTTTTTTCTTCCGAATCATAGCCCTGCAGAATCTTTTCGGCGATTTTTTGATAAACATGCTTTTTAAAAGCATTTTTTCGCAATTTTTCTTCCCGCCGTGCACCATCACATTTTCGACATATATCTTCAGACTTCTGTAAACAATCCGGTATCCTGTACATCATTTCCTCCTTATCCTGTGACAAAAGCAGTAGATTAAAAGATTATTGCTATATAAATCCTGCAGAAATCAAGCAGTATTTTATTATCTGCGTTCATCTGTGTCAACAAATTACAACTCCCTGATTCGTCAGTCATGTCAAATGACATGACTTCCTCAGAATCTGAAAAATTTAATCACTTTCTAGAGCGTCTCACAGCGGATTAGGGCACAATCATGGGTTAAAGAATCCATTTTCCTTCCTCTCTGTGATCTCTGTGGGCTTTTTGGTAGAAAAATTCATAGCAGACATATTGAGATTAAAAGGAATAAATTAACTGGTGATATCTTTTAGGTACACTGCCTAATATATTCAAGAAAAAGGTCTGAGTGTTTACCGCTAAAGCGTCTCACTCAATAATAGGTTACAGGAGGGGGAGTTGATTCTTTGATACTTTTCAGCTGATGCCAGTAGGGGTAAGGAAGGGGTTTTTGGCTTGCTTTATCAAGCTTTGCGATTTGATCCTTGCTTAAATTCCAGCCGACAGATCCGAGGTTGTCTTTGAGCTGCTCTTCGTTTCTCGCCCCGAGAATCACGTTGGCAACAGTCGGCCTTTGAAGCAGCCAATTAATCGCTATTTGCGGAATCGATTTTCCTGTTTCATTAGCGATCTCTTCTAAGACATCAACGACATTAAAAAAATAGTCATCTGCTACCTGCGGACCCGCCTCAGAAGTGGCGTGCAAGCGGCTCACTGACGGCAAAGACGGAGATTTTCTCGTGATTTTACCCGTCAATCTTCCCCATCCCAGGGGGCTCCAAACCAACAAGCCAATCCCTTGATCCATGGCAAGGGGCATGAGCTCTGCTTCATAATCCCGGCCAATTAGGGAGTAGTACCCTTGATAGGCGACATAGCGCTCCAGTCCTTCTCTTTCAGAAATAGACAAAGATTTCATGAGATGCCATCCAGAAAAATTCGAACAGCCGATATAACGAATTTTTCCGCTCTGAACAAGGTTATCAAGAGTCCTTAATGTTTCCTCCACAGGAGTCGCGGCATCAAAACCATGCAATTGGAATAAGTCTATATAATCGGTGCCTAATCGTTTTAAACTTCCTTCAACAGCATTGATAAGATGGTGGCGGGAAGACCCGGCGTCATTGGGATCATCTTCGCTGAACCGAAAGGTTGCTTTTGTGGAAAGAAGAACCTTTTCGCGGCGCTTTTTTATCGCAGCCCCGAGTATCGCTTCCGAGGATCCGCATGAATAGATATCGGCCGAATCAAATAAAGTCGCCCCATGATCTAAACAGATGTCGATCATTCGGGACGCTTCTTTAACGTCGGTTTTTCCCCAGGCTTCAAATAATTGTCCTCTTCCGCCGAAAGTGGCGGTTCCAAAACTCAATACAGGAACTTTAAAGCCGCTGCGGCCTAACTGTCTATATTCCATAGCATTTCCTCCTCAATAAATCTGAACACTTAGATCCTTAATTGTCAATTTCGGTCTAAGGTATCTCTGTACTGGACAAAAAATGATTTGATAAAAAAATGTCGCTGATGAGATTGTAACTCGTTGAAAACCAAATCTAGCGAGGTACATTTATGAATCACATCAGCGAACTAAGAACCATTCTAGCCAATTTTTTCAATTGGAACAAGGCCAGAATCACTTGCTTGACCCACATCGTCCAAGCTCTGTTTTGCGTGCGGACCATCAACCTGGCACAAATCGCGACGGCATTCCAAACAGATTGTAAAGAAGAGTCTGCTTATCGCAGGATATGCAGATTCTTTACTGACTTCTCATTTGACTTCAGTTGTATAGCCCCTTTCATCCTTAAATTGTTTCCCCTGGATCAGAAATGTACGCTCATCCTTGATCGGACGAACTGAAGTGGGGCAAGACCCCGATTAACATATTGATGCTCTCAATCGCCTATAAAGGGATCAGCATCCCTTTTTTCTGGTCTGTATTAGACTTGGAAGGTAACTCATCCACACACGACCGAGTGTCGCTGCTCAAGCGCACTCTCAAAAAGTTTTCACCCGAGAAAATCGAAGCTTTTACTGCTGATCGAGAATTTATTGGCGAAGATTGGTTTCTTTTCTTGATAGACGCACGTATTCCATTCGTTATTCGTGTGAAGGGCTCGTATAAGATTTTCGAGCTAGACTCTGATGAATCGATTTCCATTCATCAAATCCTGAAACGCTATGGAAGAAGAAAAAAAGTCCTCAATGTCCCGGTAGAGCTATGGGGGCTGCAGCTGTATTTATCCTTTCGGAAAGGCAAAAAAGGTTCGAAAGAGCCCATGATTGTGGTTTCGAATCATGACTTTGAAGATGCGTTAGCGGTCTACAAAAGGCGATGGGAAATAGAGACGCTTTTTGGGTGTCTTAAAAGTCGCGGCTTTCGCATGGAGGATACTCATGTAACCGATCCAGATAAGATCGAGAAAATCCTCTTTGTCTTGGCTATCGCCTTCTGCTGGGCCTATAGAACGGGTGAAATCCAGTCCAAGATCACCCCCATTCGGAAGAAATCCCATGGGAGAAAGAGTAAAAGCAAATTTCGACTGGGACTGGATATAATTCGGAGGGCTCTCATGAATCTCGGGTCTAATATTAATGAAATCAAACAGATACTGTGGCCTTTAGCCTGCTTAGAAAGAGGAGGTTGTCATGTGTGAAATAATTTTTTGTCCAGTACAGAGCTAAGGTATACACAATCAATGAAGTATGTTTTTCTAAGCTTTATTAATAATTATCTTGCGAATCAAAATTAATTTTTAATAGTATAAGTTATATAGAGAAATAATTGTTAAGGAGTTATTTTGATGGATATTATTTACAAACATCGACCGCTTCTTTTTGTTGAAAGCTTAATTTTGTTTGCCGCAGGTTCAATTGCAATCACACTTCCGGTCGTTATGACTTTGAGTTTGGAATTGCTTTTCGGGATCTTTTTATCATCACAGGCGCCTACCAAATTGTCCGCGCCATTTACTGGCGGGAGCATCCAGGAGGCTGGATACCCACTGTTATCAATCTCATTTCCTACATCGCAATCGGGATACTTCTTCTAACACTGCCAATTAAAAGCGTGATGATTTTGAGCATCCTTTTAAGTATTTGGTTCATTGTTGACGGCATTACAAAAGTCATTACTGGTACCTTTTATCGAACACGCCAGGTGGTACATCTACAGCGGCATTCTGGCTATCGGTTTAGCTTTTGGAGTCTGGTTCTTCGGCCCCGAGACTTCTTTATGGGTCTTTGGGGTTTTAGTAGGAGTCAATATGCTCGTCTTCGGGCTGACACTCATACTTTACATACTCCTGGCTACTTATTGCACGAAGCGAGATACCCGGCTGTAGCGGACTTTTTGCATCGGGCGAGTTTTTCTGGAGTGCCGGTAAACATGACATTGCCTCCTTTCTCGCCGGCGCCGGGACCGAGGTCGATGAAGTGTCGGCATTTTTGATCATATCGAGGTTGTGTTCGATGATGACCATTGTGTGGCCTTTGTCGACGAGGCGATGGAGTACCTTGAGAAGCTTTTGAATATCGTCGCTATGCAGGCCTATAGTCGGTTCGTCCATGACATAGAGGGTCTTTCCACGGGCCCTCTTGGCTAGCTCGCGGCTCAGTTTTATGCGCTGGGCTTCGCCGCCGGAAAGGGTGACCATTTCCTGGCCAAGCTTGAGATAGCCCAATCCGACGTCGATAAGAGTGTCGATAATGCGTATGATTCTCGGAAAATTTTCAAAAGCAAGCCGCACTTCATTGACGGTTGAGTTTAAATACTGGCCGAAGTTCTTGCCGCCGTATTTGACTTCGAGGCTCAACGGGTTCAGCCGAAGCCCATTGCACTCTTGGCAGGGTACTTTGACAGAGGGAAGAAAAAACATCTCGACTCTTTTATATCCCAGCCCCCAGCAGCCCGTACACATGCCTTTTTTGTGGTTGTAGCTAAAATGGCGGGAGATGAGCCCTTTGGCGCGAGCCTCCGGGAGTTGGGCGAAAAACTCTCTCATCCTGTCAAGGACTTCGGTGTAGGTCCCGACGTTCGAACGAATTGTATGGCCTATCGGATTCTGATCAATGGAAATGATGGTGTCGAAATTCTGTATGCCCTGCACCTTGGCAAAGGGGAAAATATGACGTATCTTCGCCGGACAAAAGCCCCTTTTCGACTGCTGGAGACAGGATTTGGTGGATCAGTGTCGATTTTCCCGATCCGGAGACGCCGGTCACTAAGGTAAGAAGGCCGCACGGGATCTTGACTTCGATGGATTTTAAATTGTTCAAGGAGGCGTTCTTGATTGTGAGGAAGGTCTTTGTTGGGGTGCGTCTTTTTTCTGGAACAGAAACTTTTAGCTTTCCAGACAGGTACTTTCCAGTTGAGGATTTCGGATTTTTTTTAATCTGGCTGAGAGTGCCCCTCGCAACAATATGACCCCCTTTTTCTCCCGCCATGGGGCCGAAGTCAAGCAGTGTGTCGGCAATGGAAATGGTGAGGGGATCGTGTTCGACAAGCAAAAGGGTGTTGCCGAGGTTCTTCAGTTTCAGAAGCGCTTTGTTGAGGCGTTCGTTGTCTTTGGGGTGCAAGCCGATGGTCGGTTCGTCAAGAACATACATGGATCCGGTAAGTCCGGATCCGAGCTGGCGGGCAAGCCGGATGCGCTGGGCTTCGCCTCCGCTTAGCGTCGGAGCCATGCGGTTTAGGGAAAGGTAGTCCAGTCCAACTTCGCACATAAAAGCGAGCCGTTTTTCAAGCTGCGACATCACCTCTTCTAAAAGATGTCTTTCTTCGGTAGAAAACGTGAGTTTTTTTAAAAAATGAAGGGCTTCGTTAATCGGCAGGCTGCAAAGGTCTTGAATTCCCTTGTTTTTAATGGTCACATGGCGCGCTAGGTCGTTAATGCGGGCGCCGCCGCAAGAGATGCAAGGCGTCTCTTCCATCAGCATGATCGCCGCTTTGCGAATGGAAGAATCGATGCTGCGAACCGAGTGCGCAAGGAGTTGGTTCAATCCCGCCCAGCGGAAATAGAGCCCTTCCGAGGTTTGATAATGCCTAGATTCAGACGTCCCTTCTAAAAGCTTCTGAAGATGCTTGACGGGAAGGTCGCTAAGCGGCACTTCGGATTCGATCCCTTCGGAGTCTAAAAACAGGTAAAGCATTTCATAGGCAGCTTCGGAAAAATAATCGCCCCAAAGCTGCTGCATCAATTCGATAAAGGTGAGGTCCATGATCTCTTGATGCTTGATGAGGCTTGCTCCATATTGAAATCCGAGCCCCTCGCAATAGGGGCACATGCCACCTTGGGTGTTGAAGGAAAACGTATGGGGTGTGATTTCAGGGTAGGATTTGCCAGTGCTTTCAACAGAGAAGGAGAGATTAAGAAAATGTCCTCCTCCTCTTTTTGAATAATTAAGCGGTTGCCTCCGATTTTAGCGCATGTTTCGACAGCTTCAAAAACGCGCTGGCGGATATTGGGGCCGGACTTTAGCCGATCGACAATCAAGAAGGAGTTCATGTTTCCGTTTAGGATCGTAGGGGATGGCCTCGGGATCCTCAAGTTCGTAGATAATCTCCGTCGAGCCGAATCCTGAGATATCCCATACGCTGAAATCGGGAGATCAGTTTCGGAAAACTTTTCCTGTCTGCCTATAGGAGCGAAAAAATAAAGGGGAATATTCGGAGGATAGGCCATCACACGGTCGACGACATAATCTTTGCTGATAGCTTTGATCCTCTCTTTAGTTTCTGGGCAGTGGGGTATGCCGACTCTCGCAAAAAGGATGCGCAGATAGTCGTAAATTTCGGTCAGGGTTCCTACGGTGCTGCGGGGGTTGCCCGCATGGATTTTTTGCTCGATGGAAATGGCGGGGGAAAGTCCGGTGATGGTATCTAAAACGGGTTTTGGCATTTGTTTGACGAACTGACGGGCATAAGGGGAAAGCGATTCAATGTAGCGCCTTTGTCCTTCGGCATAGACAGTGTCGAAGGCAAAAGAGCTTTTTCCCGATCCGGAAGGGCCTGTGCATATAGTAATTTTTCCTCGCGGTATCGAGGCGTCGACCCCCTTGAGATTATTTTGTCTGGCACTTTCGACGATAATGTGCTGAATCCCTTTGACGTTTTTCTTCCTGGCAGGGGGTTTTTGCAAAATTTTTTGAACCTCTTTGATAAGGGTTCCGTTTAAGATATGGCAGGCGGCGCGCCCTGTTGCCGTTTTCTTTTTGGCTATTTGTTCCGGCGTTCCGACTCCGACAATGTTTCCCCCGCCTGCTCCCCCTTCAGGCCCCAAGTCAATGATCCAGTCGGCGGTTTTGATCACTTCCATATTATGTTCGATCACAATAACAGTATTGCCGCGGTCGACGAGCTCGTGAAGGACTTCAAGAAGATGTTTCACATCGTGATAATGCAGCCCTGTCGTGGGTTCGTCGAGAATGTAGAGCGTCTTTCCCGTCGCCGGCCTGACCAGCTCTTTGGCGAGTTTGATCCGCTGCGCTTCTCCACCTGACAGCGTGGTGGAAAATTGCCCCAGTTTCAAATAGCCGAGTCCAACTTTGATCAGCACTTCCAGTTTATGGCGAATGGAGGGAATGTTTTGAAAAAATTCGAAAGCTCTGCCGACATCCATTTCAAGAATATCGTAGATGCTTTTCCCTTTGAATTTGACCGACAAGGTTTCAGTGTCGAAGCGTTTGCCGAGGCAAAGAGGACAAAGCGACCCAAGCGTCTTCCATAAAATCCATATCAACTTTTCTGAGTCCCATTCCGGAGCATTCGGAACACGATCCTTCTCTGACATTGAAGCTGAATCGTCCGGGTTTGTAACCTCTTGCCTTGACTTTCGGGAAGCTTGGCGAAGAGATCTCGGATATCGTCGAACAGTTTGATGTAGGTCGCGGGGTTGGAGCGGGGGTTGCGGCCGATCGGGGACTGGTCGATGCCGATTGCTTTGTCGATGTTTTTGATACCGAGGATTTTTTTGTGCTTGCCGACATCATGGTCGCCGCCATGCAGCGCATTGGAGAGGGAGGGATAGAGGATCTCGGTGATGAGCGAAGATTTGCCGGAGCCCGAGACTCCTGTGATTCCGATGAAGACTTCCAAGGGAAACTCCGCATCGATTTTTTTGAGATTGTGGTGCCGGGCTCCCAAAACCTGGAGTTTCGCTTTGGAGGGCTTGCGCCTTTTTCGGGGAATGGGGATTACAAGCTCGCCGCGAAGATATTTGGCCGTTAAGGAATGAGGGTTTTTGAGCAGTTTTCTTAAGTCTCCCTGGACGACAATTTCGCCCCCTTTGGAACCGGCCCCCGGGCCAAAGTCGACAACGTGGTCGGCAGAGAGTATCGTTTCCTCGTCATGCTCGACGACTACAACGGTATTTCCCATATTGCGAAGGTGTTTGAGTGTTTCGATCAGCTTGAGATTGTCTCGGGGATGAAGGCCGATGGAAGGTTCGTCCAAAACATAGGTGATGCCTACAAGTCCGCAGCCTATTTGAGAGGCCAGGCGGACCCTTTGCGCTTCCCCTCCGGAAAGGGTGGGGGCTGTTCTGTCGAGTGCGAGGTAATGGAGTCCGACTTGAACAAGAAAATGGAGGCGCTCGCGAATTTCCTTGAGAAGTTCCTAGGCGATTAACTGTTCGGTTCGGGTCAGGGAGATTCCCTCGAAAAAACGGACGCACTCGCCGATTGTCATCGTAGAAATTTCGCTGATGCTTTTTCCGCTGAGCTTTGCGGCTGCCGGATAAGGCTTCAGGCGAGTCCCCCTGCAATCGGGGCACTCTTGTTTGTGCATCAGCTCGAGCCATTTTTTTTCTGTAGCGCTCCGTTTTGGCCTCCTGGCAGCGGACATGCGCCTCGTGGAGAACTCCTTTCCATTTTATGCGGTCGGTCCAAACATAGCTTTTAACGGGATGAACAAAGGTCATTTTCAGCCAGCGGTCTTCGGGCGTTCCATATAGAAAGATATCCTGCGCCTTTTGCGAAAGTTTTTTCCAGGGGGTGTTGACGCTGAAGCCAAAAATTCTGGCTAGGTTGTCATAGATGTTGCCATACCTTACAGTTTGGTGCGAAGTGGCGATGGAGCAGCAGTCCTTGGCGATGCTTTTGTTCGGATCGATGATAAGGTCTAGTTTAAATTCATTGATCATTCCCAAACCGTGGCATCTTGGACACATGCCGATGGGGCTGTTGAACGAAAAGTCTTGAGGCTCCAGGGATTTATAGGAGAGTCCCGACTTTGGAGAAAAGGCGTGCATCGAAAAGAGCTCTTCCTCTTCGGTTTCCGCATTATACACTATGCAGACGCCGCTGCCTTGCTGAAGAGCCTGGGTAATGCTGTCTGTAATGCGGGATTTATTGTCCGGTTTGACCACGGTTCTGTCGATCACAAGATCGATATTGTGGTGGACGTTTCCGCCTAGCGAAACGTCGTCGTTTAGCGAGATCCATCTGCCGTCGGCCCTCACCCGCATATACCCTTTTTTCAAAAGGTCTTGAAAATCTTCTTTGAACTGTCCTTTTTTGTCTCTTGCAAAGGGGGCCATGATGATAATTTTAGATTGATCGGGATAGGCCTGAACTGTTTTGATGATCCTTTCTTTGCTTTGAGGCTCGACAGGCTCTCCGCTCAAGGGGCAGTAAGGAGTGCCGATTCTGGCAAACAAAACCCTTAGGTAATCATGCACTTGCGTCATAGTCCCGACAGTAGAGCGGGGATTCCTTCCGGCTGTTTTTTGTTCAATGGAGATTGTGGGGGAGATCCCTTCGGCGCTTTCGATATCGGGTTTGGAGAGCTCGCCCATCTGCCTCCTGGCAAAATGGGAGAGAGATTCTACGTAGCGGCGCTGCCCTTCGGTATAGATAGTATCAAAGGCAAGGGATGACTTGCCCGACCCCGACACTCCGCTTAAGACTATGAGCTGGTGCTTTGGCAGGCTGATATCAAACCCTTTCAGGTTGTGAACGCGAACTTTTTTGATAGTTAAAGCTTTCATTTAAATAAATTTTTTGTATTGTAAGCATATATAATAGTCTCTTAGAACTTAAATAGGCAAGAGGTGCTAATGATTAGGAGTTTCTCCCTCATAATGATTATTGGGGCCTGCCGGCTGGCAGCCACGCCAGTAGTTGGCGCAGAAAAAATGAACCTCTCTGAAAATGTCGGAGCTGTCGAGGTCTATTACGATCAAAAAGATCTGCAGTTTCAGGCTCCCGGGGAGAGAGAAGAGATCTCGTGGCTTCAAATCCTGTCTGTTCCTCAAAAACAGAAAAAGAAAGCGCGCCCCGTTTCCAATATGGTTTATGTCCCTCCGACAACTCTTGACAAGGGAAGCAGCTGTGTACAAGTTGAAGGGTTTTATATCGATCCTTACGAAGTGACTAACGGGGAATACGATTTGTTTATCCGCGCAACGGGAAGAGAGCCTCCGCGTACCTGGCACGACGCGGCCGCGCCCGAAGAGCTGAAAAACCAGCCTGTTGTCGGAGTCACTTATGAAGATGCCAAAGCTTTTGCCCGCTGGGCAGGGAAACGGCTCCCCACCGAAGCAGAATGGGAAGTGGCGGCAGTCCTTGCCGAGAAAAGCGATGAGCTCTCCAACTTCAAAGATGAGGAAAAGCCGAGCGCCATGACTAACGTGGCAGAGTGGACCTCAAGTTCGTATGAAGAAACGAAAGCCTCTTCCCGCTTCAAAACCATCCGCCGCGGAACAGCGGCCAAATGCGAACTGAAGATTCCCCTTATCGATCGGGCTCCGATGCTTGAAGACGACTGTAATGACTTCACCGGCTTTCGCTGCGTTTCTGATAAGCCGCTTTAACTGATCAGTTCATCGGGATAGAGGTAAATCTGCCACTGCTGATTGTTAATCACAAGGTTTTGGTCCAGGGGAGTGAGGGTTGAATTATCATCAGCTGCCTGCCAGACTTCGATTTTTCCCGTGCCGGGATTCACGATAAAACAAAAGTGAATATCGTGCACACCGCTGTGCAGATTCGTGTCTGCGAAGTGAATGACGGTTTTGCATAGTTTTTCTTTCAGATCTTTTGGTAGTGTTTCTACAATCAGTTGATCCACTTTCAGTTTGGTTTCGGGTGTTGGGGGGTAGAGCTCTTTCAGCAAAGATTTTCTGAATTCTTTGATGGTAGCTTTTTGGGAAATGCCGGTAATTCGAAGTTTCTTCATAAGGAGGCTTCTTTGCTCATCGCTTATCAGGGCATTCGAGACCTCGGAACCGTGGAGGAGAATTTCTTCTTCGATCCATTTTCGGGACGGTCTCTTGTCTCTCCACGCTCTTTGCAGAGCGGGAAGCCCAATCATCAACGAAAAGGCGTGATGATTGAGAATTCTGGCGGGTTTTAGGAGATGGGGGTTTTGCTTCAGCTTATCTTTTTCCTTTTCATCGAGACGCTTTCCCATAATAATGAGCCTTCTCAATAGACTTTTCCCATTTTTGGGAATGAAAACTTTTGTCTTTAGCTCAGCGCTATTGCTTAGGTAGACTTTCAAGATATCGCTTGCGTCATGGCCAAGAAGATTGATCCAAGGTGCGCTCTTGGTTTTTTGATTGGTTTTGTCGAGATGGTGAAAAAGGATTTCGTTATAGGTAGTCAGAATTGTTCCCGTAAAATCAGGGGAACTCACGTAGGATTGAAGCGTTTTAGCAAGGCCTTTATTTTTTGGATTATTTGCAAGGGTCTTTAAGACGCGGCTGATGAATCGATTGAAGTCTTTGGCATTGTCTACACGATTTAATTGTCTGAACTCTCCACATTCCTTTCCCTCATACAAGACAAAGCCTCCTTCGCTTGTTTCTTGAGGGCTTCCTATGCTGGGATCGTAAATGAGTTGAATCGCTTTGTAAAGGGTGAAATAGAGCTGTTTTTCAAACTCCAGGGAAGAGTCTTTTGTCAGATGTTTATGAAAGACTGTCATGATTGTCTTAAGAATGCATGATGCGAAAAAGCAGCTCGCCTGAGATTCGGCCATTCCGGCAATGGCGTTGACCCAAACTTTCAGCAAAGGATTGAATGTCACAGAGCCGAACGCAAAACACCCTTCCTGATACAGTTTTGCCGCTGTTTTTCTTTGTACGGAGGATTTTGCTTCAAGGGTTGCTAGTTTTTCGATGATCTTCTTAGGAGTTGCCGGGGAATTCGTTGACTGGGCAATTTGTTTTAAAGTTTCTTCCGGATTGTCGAAACCCATGATTTTACAAGCGGCGGACAGTCCTGCCGAGTCCCAGAGAAAGCCTGCATCACGAATCTTTCCCAGTCTGTCGAAATCCAGTTCATTATTTAGGTTTATGTTGCTCATTTTAAGCAGAAACGGGAAGTGTTCGGTATCGCCGTCCTCTTCTCTTGTCAAGTGGCTGTACTGAAGCAAAGAGTTAAAGTCTTCGATGCACATTTTTAAATGAGACTGTTTCATATTAATGGCTAAAAATGTAGCAAAGCAGGAACGTTTTTCCTGCTGCCGTAAATGCGAGAGGAGAGCCGCTACAACAGTCCGGATAGCATGAACCTGGCGTATGGGAGCCTTCGGATCCATCCCAAGAGCGGCTCTGATGACAACTCCTGCGGGTGACTGGGGATTAATCGGGGCCCTGATGTTTTGCAGCTGATCCCTTAACATTTTCGATTGCAAAAAGAGGCAAAGAGTTTGCATTAGGCTGACATCATGGCTGAGATAAGTCTTCCTTTTCTTGGCTATCGTTTCTTTTACCCATTCCAAAAGACCCGGATTGACAACTCCTCGATCCGTGATGACAAGTTTTGCGATTTCTTGAGGAATCAGGGTGCTTTTGACGATCTTTGAAGATTGAATGCCGGTTTTTTTATTTTGAGCGACAGTTTCATTTAAACGCTTGTCGATGAGATTCACTGCCTGGGAAAACATATCTTCAAGGAAAATTTCGCCTTTCTCGGAAGAGGGAAGAGATCTTAGCTTATCCGGAAAATGATCGAGGGCAAAGAGGATCATCCCCAGTTTTTGGAGCGCATTTTCTTGTTGCGAGAGGAATCGGGCAAATTTGTATAGATTTGGATCAGAATTGGTATTTTGTATTAGAGTTAGCTGCTCTTCTATCAACTCTTGGCTGTCATAATCGCCTCCCGAGGGAAGTCTGATTTTATCTTTGAGATCATGAATTGAAAGAGGGGACTTGATCTCCGATGTATGGCCTTCAAAGCTTAGGTATTTGCTAAGCAAACGATTTAAATAAAAATAAGAGCAACTGCCGATCTTCCACGACTTTTCGCGTAGATTTTTTGTTTTTTCCGTGCAATTGGGTAATTGGGGAATGTACATAGCCACTCTATTTAATTTTATGAGTCAGGAAAAAATTTAAGGGCATGCAGGTTCTTTGCTTCTGATCAGGCTGTACTCGTGGCCGTTTTTTACTGCTTCTTCCCAAACTGTAATGGGGGTTTTCTTGTCGGATAGAAAAGTGCTTGTAATCCACATTTCATAAAATAAAGGACCTTGTCTTTTTGCTGCGTCTCTTGCGAATTCATAATATCCCGGCCTCGGGTAGATGTCATCGCTTGTATAAGAGGTATTGTCTGGGGCGTGGAAAGTGTAGGCAATGGTAAAATCAGGGGACTCGGAGACCAAATAATCATGCCACTGGGCCACGATAATCGGGACGAGATCATAGCCGCATTCTCTTTTTCTCATCGCTGGGATGTCTTTTATAGGAACCTCCATCAATATTCCGTTTGTCACATCATGATCGGATCCGGTTGTTATGAGATTCAGCATCCCTCTGGCTTCCGGGCACCTCGGCATGCCCCATTTGTAATGAGGCAGCAATGGGATATCGCGATTGAATGAGCGCCTCGTTCCGACAGCAACGGCAAGATATCTGGTATCTATAGCTTCCTTGCTGAATGTTTTGGCCGCAGAATTGTTATCGAGCAGGCTTCCGAATGTAAAGATAAGAATCGATTCTTGACCTTGTTTTTTTAGCTGGAGCGGAAGATCGCTATAAGGATAACGATACACCTGGCATTTCAGCAAAGCTTCCTTGCTTTTTGCAAGGGACTCCGCAGACAGGCTCCCAAAAAGTTGGCATGCAGCAATCAAACCCACAAGAAACTTCATCTTTATTGGTTTTTTTCTTTTTTTTCTTTTTCAATGCTTAAATTATTGACGACAATGGTTAGCGGCATGCGATGCGGCATGAGCAAAAAGCCGGAAACTGTCACCAGTTCACGCTTTTTTTGAGCCTCTTGCAGCTGCTCTCTAACATCCGGGTGCAGTTGATAGGAAATAGGGTTGTTGTACTGGACATACTGGCCGCCTTTAGGTGCAGGGGCGTTTGTCAGATCAAAGCTTGTATTGTCTCCAAGTGATGTGATGCTGGCATTCTGGCCGGAAACATGGGCTGTTCCTTTGACAGTGACAAAGATTCCGTCGATGGAAAGACCGACCATCTGCATCGGACGCTTGACCGAATGGTAGGTGAATTTTGTATTCGGTTCCCACTTGAGAAGGATTTGTCCCGGGCTGGCGCTCACTTCGGTGGTCTGCTCCATTCTTTTGAATGTGTTTTCGAGCAATTGGTCGCAACGACTGTCGCAAAGATCCTTATTATAGGTCACAACGACATTGACGATTTCGGCAACTGCTGCCTGAGCTGTAAAACAAAAAATAACCATTAATATGGCCGCTGCTCGACTAAGGCAAAACATGATACCTTCCCTCCGCTACTTTATATCTTGAAGTTAACCCCGCTCGATTAACTTGTCAATTTTTGTGTATATCTTTATGAAAATGAATAGATTGCATAATTTCCTTCCTATTTTTTCTCCCTATGCTTATAATGAACGCTTTAATTGCTAAGCCTGTGGGATATTAGCTCAGTTGGTTAGAGCGCCACGTTGACATCGTGGAGGTCAGCTGTTCGAGTCAGCTATATCCCACCAATTTTCTTATGAGATCCTTGCCGTTACAGGCTTTAAGAGAAAGCGGTTCCCGCCTGATGGCCGCAGCGGTTGCGCGCGCCTTCCCAAGCGCCAAAATTTTAAGGGGAGGAGCGGCAGACATTGGATTCTACTACGATTTTTTATTCGAACATTCCGTTGGCAAAGACGCTTTCCCGCTGATTGAGGAGCATATAAGAGCTTTAATCGTTGAAGGGGCCCATGTTAAAAGCAGCGCCATGATGCGGGAGAATGCCAGGGAATTTTTTAACTATAAAAATGAATCCTTTAAAGCCAAGGAGTTGAAATCCTGCGCCGCAGAGGTGCAAATTTTGCGAATCGGCGATTTTTATGACGAATGCCCATTGCCTCATCCATCCGACCTTAAAGGATTTAAAGCTTTAAAACTTCTTGATGTCGAAACTTTTAGCGAAAACGGTAAGGTGGTGACAAGAATAACCGGCACCATTTTTCCCGAGCAAAATCAGTTAAAAGAATTTTTAAAGAAGCTGAAAAATCATTCAAACCATCAAGAGTTAGGTTTGCAAAAAAAAATATTCACCCCAATTTCCTCTGATGAAGGGGGTAGGTGGGTTTTGGGCCCCCTTTTTTGCGGAATCATGGATGTTGTCAAAGGGATTTGGAAGGGTTTTTGTTTCGAAATGGGCGCTGAGGTCGTTTTTAGCGGAAGTGGCAGTCCTCAAGCACTTCTATCCGCTCATGCCGCCTACAGAGCGGCGATATCCGAAAGCCTCCCTATAAGGATCGCCGAATTTTATCGTAAGCACCCTTGCCTGGCCGGTCTTCTTGGATCAAATGCATGCTGGAGCGACATGCAGCATGTCTTTTGCGAAGAGTCTCAGGTGCCACGAGAATTGAATTCTTACTTGCATTTCATTGATAAATGGAATAAAATGCTTTCTATTGAAGGTGAATGGGTTCTTGCATCCTGCGGGAAAAGAGTTCAAAAATCTTCTACTAATTGGGAAAGAGCCGAAGCTTTACTAGTCGAAGCTATTGAGAAAAATCAAGCTATTAAGCCCTTGCAAGCCGAGATTACTGCTTCCAATATAGGGCCTAGGCTTGAATATTATTTTGTCGACGAACTGGGCCGGCGATGGCTTGGATCCAGTTTGGGGCTTTGGAGAAGTTTCCCTAACATAAACTCAGAGTTAAGACAAGGGCCCCTATGGATAATTGGATGTTCGTTTTTTAACTCGGTTGAGCGTATAGCGGCATTGCTGCTGGAGAAAGGGAAGGGCTCGTTTCCGTTTTGGGTGCTGCCTGAACAGATGAGAATCTTTCCATTGTCTGAAAAGCAGGAACGCTATGCGGATGAAATTGAGCTTCAGTGCCGCATGCGCGGCTATAGAGCGAGGTGCGACAAGAGTAGAGGGCCTCTCTCGAAGAAGGTGGAAAAAATGGAACGCGACGGAGTTGGTTTTGGACTTTTTATTGGGGATATTGAACAGGAAAAAAACAAAATAAGTATCCGATCGGGTTATGATCGAAGCGAGCAAAAGCTTATTGGATTAAACGAGTTTTTCGAGCAAATTGAATAAGGAAGGTAACTAAGTTTGAGGATAAATCAGCAAATACGCGTTCCCAAGGTCCGCGTGATTGACAAAGATGGAAATCAAATCGGAATTGTTGCGACAAAGGAAGCGCAAGCTAAGGCTGATGAATCAGGTCTGGATCTGGTTGAGATTGTTCCTGATGCCAAACCTCCGGTTTGTAAAATCATCGACTACGGTAAATTTCGATATGATCAGACAAAACGGGAAAAGGAAAGTAAGAAGTCAAGGCATGTCATTAAGGTAAAGGAAATTAAGTTAAAGCCTAATATTGGCGTGCATGATTTTGAAACGAAATTGGCGCATGCCAAAAAGTTCCTTGGCGAAGGAAATAAGGTTAAGGTGACATGTTCTTTTCGCGGCAGGGAAATGGCTCACACGAAAATCGGTGAAGACCTGATGAAAAAGTTCTGCGAAGAATTGGATGAACTTTCAACAGTGGAAGCGCCTTTAAAACGAATGGGCCGATTCATTCATGTTGTACTGGCTCCTGCAGTCGGAAAGAAGAAAAAATAATGGGAGGCCATATATGCCTAAGATGAAAACAAAAAAGGCTGTTAAGTCTAAATTTAAACTGACCGGCACCGGCAAACTTTTGAGAAGAAGACCCGGTAAACGGCACATTTTAACAAAAAAAACAGCAAAACGTAAGCGTAAGCTCGGAAAACCCGCTCTTATTGCTGACACACATCTAAAAAAATATAAACAATTGATGGGACAATAACATGGCTAGAGTAAGAAATGCCGTCGCAAGACGCCGCCGGAAAAATCGCATCTTTAAGAAAGCCAAAGGTTTTTGGGGCGATCGCCGCAATCATATTCGCTTAACTAAAGATGCCGTGATGCGCGCGCAGTCGAACAGCTACAGTCATCGCAAAAAGAAAAAAGGCGATTTTCGAAAACTTTGGATCACCCGTATCGGGATTGCTGCCAAGATCAATGGAATGTCTTACAGCAAGATGATGAACGGTTTGCAGAAAGCAAAATGCGAGCTCAATCGAAAGATGCTGGCAGAGTTGGCTGTATCTGATCCTGCAAGTTTTGCCGCAGTTGCCAAGCACGCACAGACTGCGTTGACTTAATTAAAAACATTTAAACAAGTCGGGAGACTTTTTCCGACTTGTTATTTCTTTTTGGTGGGACGTGAAAGAAACGCTGAAATCTATTCTTGGTGAATTTGAAAAGGACATTCGAGAGGTTCAATCGTCTGCCGATGTCGAGGTGCTTGAAGTCAAATACCTCGGGAAAAAAGGACCCGTTCAGGATTTGATGAAGCTTTTAAGAGGAGCCGATCCGTCCGAGCGACCTAAACTCGGCAAAGAGATCAACGACCTTAAAATTTCAATCGCAAACAATATCAAAAGGAAGTTAACAGAGCTGCAAGCGGGAGAAGAGGAAAAACGGCTTGCCGACGAGGTTATCGACATTACACTGCCCGGCAGGCGGCGGTATCCGGGAGCTAAACATCTTGTGACTCGGGTTCTGGATCAGTTGATAGACATTTTGGTTGAAATGGGCTTTTCCGTTCAGTATGCCCCTGAGATCGACACCAATTACTACAATTTCCAGGCATTGAATTTTCCTCCTAACCATCCCGCTATGGATATGCAGGACACATTCTATATTACTGATGATGTTTTGCTCAGAACTCATACAACAAATATTCAGCCCCGGTTTATGGAAACTCATGAACCGCCAATCCGGATTATTTCTCCCGGAAGGTGTTATCGAAACGAAGATGTGAGCGCCAGATCGCATGTATTCTTTCATCAGGTCGACGGGTTTTATGTCGATAAAGGCGTTTCCTTTGCAGACCTTCTGTCGACTATGGAAACTTTTGCCAAACGGCTCTTCGATCCTTCTATTGAAGTCAAATTCCGTCCGAGCTATTTTCCGTTCGTCGAGCCCGGCGTTGAGCTGGACATTTCCTGTCTTGTCTGCGGAGGCGAGGGGTGTCCTATCTGCAAACATACAGGATGGCTTGAGGCCGCAGGAGCCGGTATGGTTCATCCCGAGGTCCTTAGAAACGGCGGCATTGATCCGGAAGTTTACTCCGGATATGCCTGGGGAATCGGCATCGAGCGGCTTGTAATGCTTAAGTACGGCATCAAAGACATCCGCATCTTTACCGAAAACGACCTAAGGTTTCTCCGTCAATTTGTCTGACGAAATTTAATGTGAGTGAATGATCGCCTAAGCAACTCTTCTCGATACGAAAAATTGTCAAGATCCAGAAAAAACGACAGCAAAAGATAGACGCATCGGCTTTCAGCTTGCGCGTATGGCTTGGGAGCTGGATCCAAATCCTCTCTATGGAGCGGATTGATACCGAGGGCTATTCCTATTCATAGCAGTACTTTCTTATTTTAAAAATCAGCCCGCCTTAATCAAACGTCTCCGCTCCCACGTAAACGAAGGGGATTGAAGCAAGTATTTAAGCGTAAATGGCAAGCTGATATTCGATCAGCTTGCTCGCCGTCCATAGCTAAAGCTATGCACTCCTTGTAAAATAAGCAATTCCTTGGCTGGAGTTCCAAAATCATCTACCTCAACTTTATGAGAAGTTGCCGTAAATGAACATTTACTAATGAAAAGAATATTGTCTTTGGATATTATCAGGTTAGGGTTTTATAACACGCTTACCTTGAACTGAATAAATAATGAGTATTGTCGTCTTATCGGTTCTCCTTCTTTTTATTATCGGATATTCCCTAATCATTTTTGAATATCTGGTCAGAACGAGTAAGGCGGCCATAGCTCTTTTATGCGGAATTGGCTGCTGGTGGATTTATTTCGATTATGGAGAAGGGACCCTTGACTACAAGTTTTCTGTTCTCATCGAAAATCTTGGCGATATCTCCCAATTGCTCTTCTTCCTGATGGGCGCGATTACAATTGTCGAGATTATCAATGCCCATGCGGGTTTTGATATTCTGGGCAGATTGCTCAAAGGGGTTTCCAGGCGCTATTTTTACAGTATGATCCTCTTAATTGCCTTTTTTCTTTCCTCTGTGCTGGATAACCTGACGACGTTGATCGTCCTTGTATGTTTGGTGAAGCAAGTGATCCCGGATTCTTATAATAGAAAAGTGATCTGTTCAGGGCTTGTCACAGCGGTAAATGCCGGGGGAGCATGGACCCCTATTGGGGATGTGACAACGACGATGCTTTGGATTCAGTACAGAATCACAACTTTGTCAATCATGCAAAGCCTTTTTATTCCCTCTCTTGTGTGTCTTGTTGTTTTTGGTCTCATCCATTCATTTTTTATGAAGAAAGATGACAGCTGCTATGATATTCCTGAATTGCCGGTTCAGCAGCATCCCGAATCTCTCTGGGTTTTAATTCTGGGCATGGCAACTCTGGCTTCAGTTCCAATACTAAAAATTGTCTTTAACCTTCCCCCTTTTATGGGGATTTTATTCGGTCTTGGCGTTCTTTGGGTCATTACGGATTGGATGCATCATGAAAAGGAGGATAAGCAACATTTAAAAGTCTATTATGTTCTCTCGAAAATCGATATGAGCACTGTGCTTTTCTTTTTAGGCATTCTTTTGGCTATCGATGCCCTCAAGGTTGTCGGATTTTTAGAGATTTTGGCAAACAAATTATTAGATGCCATGCCTGGTATTTACGGGATTGCTGTTCTTACAGGATTTTTATCGGCCATAATTGATAACGTTCCTCTAGTTGCCGCCAGCATCCGGATGTTTGATGTCTCTCAATTTCCACCTGATCACAACTTGTGGAAGCTCCTTGCGTTTTGCGCGGGAACAGGAGGAAGTATGTTGATCATTGGTTCAGCTCCCGGCGTCGCCCTCATGTCGCTCGAAAAAATCTCATTTTGGTGGTATGCCAAACGGGTAGGCTGGATTTCTCTTATCGCTTTTTTATCCGGTGTCTTGACCTATTTTTTTCTAAACAGCATTATTTAAATTTATGCAAAAATTTTCCGTTAACAATAAAGAATCCGGCTTAAGTGTCTTTGATTTTCTTAAAATGAAACTCCAAGGACAAATGTCTAATCGAAAAATTAAAGAAGCGATCGACCTTGGAGGATGTTTGATTAACAACAAAGTCGAGCGCTACGGAAATGTCTTTTTGCAAACAGGAGACGTTGTAGAGCTTAAGATCAGGCGGAGGAATAAACTGTCATTTGAATCAAGGCGCATTCTTTTTGAGTCGGAAGATGTTCTCGCATATGACAAACCGGCAGGCCTCATCTGCGATCAGCAAGGGTTATTCCTTCTGAAAGACTATGATGAAAATTTGTCTTTCGTCCACCGTCTCGATCAGTATACTACCGGTGTTTTGCTGCTGGCCAAAAATGAGAAAGCAAAAAAACATCTTGAGGAGCTGTTTAGAAAACGCGATGTGGAAAAAACTTATCTCGCTCTTGTTATCGGCAAAGTCAAACCATCCTCCGGAGTTGTCCAGAATCGTTTGGGAAAAATCAAAGAGGGTGTTTGGGGAGAAATTAAAGGGGGGCGGTATGCGGAAACTTTTTGGAAAGTTCTCAAGCAAGGAGATGCCGCTGCTTTGGTGGAATGTCAACCCACAACAGGGAGGACTCATCAAATACGCGTTCATATGGCCGGTTTAGGGCATCCCGTCCTCGGCGATGACCGATACGGGCAAAAACAGCCCCTTGCCTATCATCCCGAGCATTATCTCCTTCACGCCTACAAGTTAAAATTTCAGTCTACGGAAATTACCGCCCATCTGCCCAGGCATTTTGTAGAAAGCTGTAAAAGTCTTGTGAAAGAACTTCCGCAGGAATTTCTTTAATGCAAGCTCCTGTGGTGCAAGATCTTAAAATTGGGCATCTCTTATCAAAGGTTTTTCCGTAGGGGCAATGACCCTGGAAAGAGCGGTGAGAGGAGCCTGCGGGGCGATATTTTTTTGCGTTTGAGGGACCAAAAATGCTGTATGTGGGGGTTGTTGTCGTTGCTGCAAGATGAAGGGAAAGGGAATCCATGGCGATGACAAGATCAACTTTTGACATGAGGTTTTGCAAGGAGGAAAGAGAAAGAAAGGGGAGAATCGTGCTTTCGGGGAGACGAAGCTTTTCTACAAGTTTTTTTTCCTGCACGTTTCCCCAAACGAGTAAAAAATGACACTTTGCCGTTTCCTGAATGTTTGTAAGAAATTTTAATATTGTTTCGGGAGCGAGCTGTTTATTGATCCAATTCGCTCCCGGGCAGACTAAATAATTTGGTTTTCCGGGAATGAGAAATGAATCGATAGACTTTGTTGACTTGAGGGCGACTCCGGGGTCTGAAAACGGTTTGTCATCATTTAAATGGAATTTTACAAGATTGAGATAATCGTCTCTTATGTTGCAATCGGCGGGAGGATTGACACGCTTGTTGCTAAATAAGGTATTCGGCCATTCAGGGGCGGTCTTCATTCCAAACCCAAGTCGGACCAAGCCGCGAGCTTGTCTGGCGAGCAGGCCTGATTTGATATTCCCTTGCAAGTCGATGATCAAATCATAATCGATCTTTAGAAGCGTTGACCGAAACTTCTTCCACTCGCTGATGGTTTGTCTTGAGAGGGGGGAGCAGCGCCATGCTTTTGTTTTCACTTTGATGGTTCTTTCAATAGAGGGGTGCGATTCCGTAAGTTCGGAAAAGGGCTCTTCGACGAGCCAGTCGATTTGGCATTTGGGGAACTTGTGCTTGAGATAGGAAACAACCGGAAAAGAGTGGATGATATCGCCAAGCGAGGACGTCTTGACGATGAGTATCCTATTCAATCCATCCTCCGCCGAACACTTTGTCGTCTTCATAAAATACGCAGGCCTGTCCGGGGGTGACTGCGTGCTGGGCTTCGTCAAAAACAATGCGGGCACGCTTGTTTTCAAGAGGGTAGACGGTTCCGCGGCTTTCGGGGCCGCGTGATCGGATCTTAATTGCAACCCGGTATGAGTCTCCTATCCGGCCTTCCTTGACGATCCAGTTCACTCCTGAAATGATAAACTCTTCTTGTTTGACATCGTTTTTTGATCCGACGATGACATCATTGCTTTTCGCGTCGATGCCGGTGACATAGAGGGGCTCGCCAAAAGCGATGCCAAGCCCTTTTCTTTGGCCTATTGTGACACTGTGGATCCCTTTATGCTCTCCAAGGACGCGTCCGTCGGCATGTTTGATTTTTCCTTTGGCGGCTTTCGACTCCTCGGGAAAATGGCGTTCTAAAAACGCCGCATAGTTGCCGTCTGGAATGAAACAGATATCCTGGCTTTCGGGTTTTGTTGCGGTGACAAGCTCATCTTTTCCTGCCAGTTTGCGGATTTCTTCTTTTGTGTAGTCGCCTACGGGAAACAGCGTTTTGGATAGCTGCTCTTGAGTCATGCTGAAAAGAAAGTAAGTTTGGTCCTTGCTCGGATCCTTGCCCCTGAGAAGAAGCCACCTGCCGCTTTTATCATCGAACTGGATTCGAGCGTAATGGCCAGTGCAGACTTTTGAGGCGCCGACTTCCATGGCTTTTTTATAAAGCGTATCGAATTTGAGTTTTTCATTGCAGAGGATGCAGGGACTCGGCGTTCTGCCGGCAAAGTATTCTTCTGCGAATTTCATCACTACTTTGTTCCAAAACTCTTCTTTGAAATTGATGGCGTAGTAGGGCATGCCGAGAGTTTCTGCCACAAGGCGGGCGTCTTCAACCGACTCAGCTCCGCAGCAAGACTGCGCCGAGCATTCAGTTTCTTCAGCTTCGGGTCCTTTCCAGAGCCTCATTGTCATGCCGACGCAGTCATACCCTGCTTTCATCATTAAAGATGCGCAGACAGATGAATCGACTCCCCCAGACATGGCGATGACAAGTTTTTCTTTAGTTTTTGACATAGTCACCTTCACAAAGAAGATCAAAATTAATGTTAGTTTCTACAAGTTCAATCGCTCTTTCTACTTTAGAGCTGTCCTCTTTTCGAATTTTAGCTGTAAAAGAGGACATTTTCCGCATTGCTTCATAAGTGCAGAGCGGAGCGTATAAAGCCGGGACGTCGGATCGCCGGATTTCTTTGAGCAGTGAGCTGCCCGGTTCATGGCGGCCCGTCAGGATAATCCCTCCCCGAAAATCGACTTCTTCGTGCTTTTTGAGCAGCGCGAGAACGATATCTTGTCGCGTAGCCGGAGTGATGATCAGCTGGTTGGGGACCATTTCGGCGAGATAAGCTTCCAATGAGCAGGCGACTAGCCGCTTGTCTCTAAAATGTCGCAGTCGATTGCAGGCTCCGGATAAAAGCTCCGTTTCAAACAGCGAGGCAAAGTCCTGCATTGTGGGGGTGTTGAGAAATTCACTGTAGGGAACGCATCCGATTAAGGGGATGCCCCATTTAGCAAGGGCTTTTGGAAAATAATGCAGGATCATGTCCTTTTTCTCGTTCAGCACTTTATTGAGGATGATTCCCCGGACTCTGAGCCCAGCTTTAAGACACATCTGAATGTTGAGGATAAGTTCGTCAAATGCCGATCCTAAACCTCCTGTAGAGATAAGGACGACGTCAAGTCCCAGGTCGGAGGCGACCCTGGCATTATTCAATTCGATTATCGAACCGACTCCGACGTGTCCGGTGCCCTCGACAATAGTGTAATCGTTTTTTGAGGCGATATTATCAAATGATCGGCGAATTTTTTGCCTCATATCATCGGAATGGATCCGGTTGTCCAGAAATTCCCTTGTAAATCCCGGCGGGACGATAATGGGGCTCATTTCACTGTATTTGGATTTTAAGTTAAAGACTTCATGAAACAGAACGACATCTTTGTCGACTTTTAAATTTTTTTTAATCGCTATATGCTGCTGGCCGACGGGTTTGATAAAGCCGACATTGTCAAATCTTTTTTTTAACCCGGAGATCAATCCCAGGCAAACTGTTGTTTTTCCAACATTTTGACCCGTAGCGGCTATAAAAATCGCTTTAGACATACGAACAATTTAACACAAAAAAGGATAAAAATCGAGTTAGTTTAGCTTTTGAGCGATTAGATTAGCCAAATTTTTCCGCCAATTTAAGCGGGATCTGTAGACAGTATCGGGATTTCCTTGCCATTTAACCGCTTGAGCGATCTGATTGACAATACGGTTGATGTCTATTTCTTCTCCAAGTCCGTGTCTCTTTAAATATTTACCATTGCATTTTTCTTGAGATATGGTTGGAAGCCAAATGGTGTAAACACCCATTTCGGTTGATTCTGCAGTAGTCGACCCCCCTCTTTTGGATACCAATACTCCGGGTATCGGCTGAACTCTGGAGGCGATTTTCATATATTTTGCCATTTTTTCTTCATCGAGATAGTTTTCTATTATCACTCGAACTTCAGGATGAGGACCCATTAATCCCAGCCCATTCTTAAGACGTTTTGCCGCGTCATTTTCTTTTCCGGTGACGGCAATCACACACAAAGGGTGCGCAAAGCTTTCGGGGGTCGATTTTAGTTGCCGAATTACTTTAAACAGTTGAGTGGTCTCGGGTTCTTCATGTCCCATAATGATCACAACGCTTTCTTCGCTTCGAATCTTCAACTCCTTTCGAAGTTTGTCGATTGCAGCAGGATCGGTTTCACGCTGAAAAGCGCTCCTGACCGGAAATCCGATTTCTTTGACAAGAGACGAATATCGCGCGGCAGTCAGAGCTTTTTCTATCAATATTCTATTGGCATCTTTTGTTTTATGGGGAAGGCAGTATTGCACTATGGAAGGGTTGTCATTGAGAAATCTGCTCATGAAGACAACACCTTGATTCACCTTGTAATCGGTGTGGACAACGAGAAAGGGGATGTTTAAGTCATAACCTATCTGCCTCCAGGAAGATTGGTGGGCGACGGTATTTACGATAAGATCGGGATTGAGTTGTTTGACGCGGTTTCTGAGATCTTGCAATCCGGAGTTGAGTTTATATCCTTGAACCTGGATTCCTAATATATTCTGTATTTCGAAATCGCCGCCATTAACTATATGGACCTCATAACCTTGAGTGAGAAGATATTGCTTAATCCCTTTTGAGGCGCTATGATGTCCATTGCCGCAACTTCTGGTTAAAACAACTACAGTTTTAGACGCAGTTGAATGCAATGTCGATACGGGTCTTAACTTTTGTTTTTTGCCCCATTCATTTTGAAGCGAGTCAAAAAAATCTCCCAAAACTTGTTGACGTTTCTCGGCTCTAGGTGAATTCATTAATATTTTCAGAAAGTCTTCAGAAAATGTTTTCATAAAAAGATTTCGATGATCTATAGACAGCGACCCTAATAACTCAGAATGAGAAATTAACCAATTTCGAAAGGTTTCGGTATCAAAACCAACCCAGGCCTCCTGACTTGTGCCAATTAGTGTGACAAATCGACTTTGGAAAGACCGCTTTTATCAAAGTCCTCTAAATTGCTTTGTAATGTGATTCGTTTTCCCGTTAAACCATCTGTAATATGAGCTTCATGAACATTCCACAAGATATCTCGTATCCTTCTCAAAGATAAACCTGCCTTGATCTCTAAGAATTTTCCCATCATCAGTGCCATAAAGCAAAGCAGTATGTGAGCCTTGATGGCATCGTGAGTGTAATGGAATATTGGACGGGTTTTCAGATCCGTTTTCGACATTCTAAAGGCTTGTTCTACATGCCAAAGTTCTTGATAATAGGAAATCACTTCCGCATTTGAAAACGTCTCTGATGGGATATTCGTTACATATCCTTTAATCCCCAAGAGATTCTCCGTCTTGGTCTTCAATTCTTTGTTTAGCTCGAGAGCATCCTTGTGGCTCTCAGATTTCTTGACAAATTTAGCTCGTTTTCCCAGCTCCTTGCGATCAATCAGCTCATAAGCTCGTGCAAGTTGCTTCTCAAATTCGCGCCTGTCTTTTCTCTCACGTTTCTCAGAATAAGCGCAAATCACACTGTATGGCCGATTTGGATAAGGCAATCGAATAGTATTCCCATCCTGCTTAGTTAAGGTGGAGGTTAGCTTATTGATAAATGTTGCAGGAGCGTTAGCCAATCGAGCGCCTACAATGTATTTATATCCATCATCATCAAGGGATTTCATGTTTTCTTGGGACAACATAGCTGCATCTGCCACAATGATGGGTTTTGTGTTTTTATGGCATTCTTGAAACTGTTTGACGACTTCAAGCATCGTATGCCCTTCAAATGTGTTACCTTTGTAAATTTCATGTTTGAGAGGAAACCCTTGAAGAGTGACAAGTAAACCGACAACCACTTGTGGCTGCTTGGATTTATCATCCTTTGAAAAGCCACGCGCCCTTAAATCATCATTGGGCTCATGGCTTTCGAAATAGAGCGTTGTTACATCATACAGCACAAAAGCTAAGGTTTGATCTAAATGCGAGTTAGCAGTTTGGTAAGCGGCTTTTTCAATATCATCCTTGTAGTCAACAAGTTTTGGAAGAAGACGGCAAAGGGTGCGCCTTGCATAAGACAAGCCAAAGTAGCGTTCCAGAAGCTCCAATGTACGCAGTTTGGATGCAGGCTCAATAATTCTCATAAGAGCTAGATCCTGATAGAGGGGATTTAGAAACCCAAGCCCGCAGGTTTTGGAACAATCTCGGAGAAAATTGAGGGCAAACAGATGGGTAACGGACTGCAGGATTAGGTGTTCAGTATACACAAACGGTTTACCCTGAATACTTGCAAAAAGGGAGGGTTGAGTGCACAATTGCTCCCTGACAGCCTCAGCTTCCTGCAGTAAAACTGTTAATTCATCATCAGTGTTGGCGGGTAGTGTAATCTGAACTGTGTAAATTAAGTTGCAAGTGTATTATAGTAAATACCTTGTAAACAAGTAGAAGGAGGTTCCTCCCCCTGCAGGGGGAGGGGCGACAAATTTTTAATTTTAATTTACACAGGAACAACTTATGAAATTCTCAAAACTAAAAATCGATCTCGATAAAGAGTTGTCGAAATGCGAAACCATGGACGACTTATGTGGCAAAAACGGCCTTTTACAAAGGTTGTTGGGTGGTATGGTAGAACAACTCCTTGAGAAGGAAATGGAAGAGCATATCGGCTATTCCAAATACTCACCTGAAGGCCATCACACCGGCAACAGCCGCAATGGCAAGCTTTCAAAATCTGTCCAAAGTTCCTACGGTCCTCTCGATTTAGAGGTGCCCCGAGATAGGAATGGTGATTTTGAGCCAAAAATCGTCAAGAAACGGCAACGAAATATTACCTCATTCGATCAGAAAATCCTCTCCATGTATGCAAAGGGAATGAGCACCCGGGATATACAGGCTCATGTTCAGGAAATATATGGTGCTGAAATATCCCCTACGGCCGTATCCCATATCACGGAAAAGGCTTTAGAAGTCGCAAGAGAGTGGCAATCAAGACCGCTTGAAAAGATCTACGCTATTACCTATTTTGATGCTATTCATTATAAGGTTCGTGAAGATGGAAAGGTGGTTACAAAAGCTGTGTATACCTGCCTGGGAATCGATCTTGAGGGGCGAAAGGATGTTTTAGGTTTATGGATCGGTGAAAACGAAGGAGCCAAATTTTGGTTACGAGTTTTCACAGAGCTTAAAAATAGAGGCGTTGACGACGTTTTAATTGCCTGTGTTGATGGCTTAAAAGGAATGCCGGAAGCAATTAATGCCGTGTTTCCCGAGACTGAGATTCAGTTATGCGTCATCCATTTGATCCGAAATTCGTTTAAATACATTCCTCATAAGCATTCGAAGGAATTTGTGTCGGATCTGAAAAACATCTATCGGGCTGAAACAGAAATTTTGGCTGAGGAAAACCTGCTTGTTCTGCAGGAAAAATGGGCAACAAGATACCCCTTAGCCGTCAATCCCTGGGCAGACAACTGGGATAATATCCGAACCTTTTTTAAATACCCCGAAGAAATTCGACGTATTATTTATACTACAAATGCCGTAGAATCACTCCACAGGCAGTTTAGAAAGACTACAAAAAGCCGTTCTGTCTTTCCAACAGACGACTCTCTTTTCAAATTGCTATTTTTAACTGTCTCGGGCTTATCCGAGAAATGGACAAAGCCTATCAAAGGCTGGATATCAGCAATATCTCAGTTTTCAATTCTGTTTGGCGACAGGATGAAAAAAGCGATGGGGCTGTAAATGAGTTTACACAGTTTATTTTACACCCTCTGTTGGCGCTACCAATATGGCGAACAATCTTGCATTTTCTTTTTTCGTACTTAACAACCTGAATAGCTGTAGCACCAGATCCGGTACGAACCTTTCGAATAGTGAGATCCCCGCGCATACCTCAAAACAACCCTTAGTGTGACAACTCACACTAATTATTTTCATAAGTCATTGTAATTCAATGATATTTTCTGAGAGTATATCAGAATCTCGAAAAATGGCACAAGTCAGGAAAACTTGTTGGCGTTTCTCGGCTCTAGGTGAATTCATTAATATTTTCAGAAAGTCTTCAGAAAATGTTTTCATAAAAAGATTTCGATGATCTATAGACAGCGACCCTAATAACTCAGAATGAGAAATTAACCAATTTCGAAAGGTTTCGGTATCAAAACCAACCCAGGCCTCGTTGAGTTTATTGTAATACTTTTCATAGACTGATCGTATGACTTGTCCCTTTTCAGGATCATTCAGACGATCGGCTATCTTGTTTTCAAGGGCCTCTGGATGACTTGAAAACTTCGACTTTTCCTTAATCACTTGATGGTAGGAAACCCTATCAAATAGTTCTGCTCGATTCATAATAGTAGATATAATAAAAGTTTCGTTTATATTATTTATTAATTTTTTATTAAGAATGTGTTAATTCTATTTTGAAAGCATTTGCTTAAGCTTTTGCTTGATTCCCGCGAGCTCAGACTCATTTTGGGAGAGCTGCGCCCGCTGTTTATCGACAAGCTCCCGGGGGGCCTTTTCGGTAAAATTCGGGTTGCTAAGCTGCACGTGCAGCCTTTCGATTTGACTGACGAGTTTTTCTTTTTCTTTTTGAAGGCGCTTTTTTTCCTGTTCAATCAGCTCTTCAGGAAGGGGAATCATCACTTTCAAAGATCCGGCCACGCCGGTGGAAGCGAAGGGGAGATTGGGTTCTTTTTCGGAGAATTGAACCGATTTTGTACGGACAAGGGCCGTGATCATCTGTTGATTGCTTTGAACAAGGTCGAATTTGTGCCCTGAACCAATAATATAGACGTCGACTGCAGCTGCTGGGGAAAGCTTCATTTCTCCTCTAAGATTTCGAATGGTGTAGATGATTTCTTCAACCGAATCGAATGTTTCTTCGATTTCAGGGTTCAAATCTTTTTCCCGTATAACACAGGGGTAGGGGGCAACGGCGCAAGCGGGACTTTGCAGGGCTTTGACAGTTTCTTGTGTGTAGGGGTCGGCAGAAGAGGTAATGTTTAAATCGGGGAGCCTTTCTTTCAGATGGGAAAAAAGCTCTTCGGTAATGAAGGGTGCCATCGGATGGAGGAGGCGGATCGCGGCGCAAAGGACGATGGCGAGTATTTTTTGTTTGTTTTGGCGCTCTTCGAAAGTTCCCGCTTTTCCGAACAGGACAGGTTTGGAGATCTCGACATAATAGGCACAAAATTCTTTCCAGAAAAAGTCGTAAGCAGTGGCGGCCGCCTGGTCAAAAGCGTAGACCTCGAGGTTTTTGCCCACTTGTTTGATGATGTGGTTGAGCTTGGATAGAATCCATTTGTCTTCAAGGGTAAGGATCGATTCATTGAGCCCTTCTGCGAATTCTTGCCCTCCGAGGTTCATAAATACGAACCGGGCGCCGTTCCAGACCTTGTTGGTAAAGTTTTTATATTCTTCGAACTTTCTTCTGTCGAGGTCGATCTCTCTTGCCTGAGTGGCGCTGGCCGCCAGAGCCATTCTCATAGCATCGGTGCCGTATTCAGCGATGATTTCGAGTGGATCGATGATATTGCCTTTCGATTTGGACATTTTTTCCCATCGGCTCTCTACATCTTTAGGGGGGATTTTACCGAGTTCATATTCGCGCCTTTCCTCAGGGCTTAAGTAGGTAATGCCGCCATCCGGATTTTTCCTCCAGTAGGATTTGGCAAAGATTAAGCCATGGAGAAAGGTTTCGGGGAAGGGGACTTCACCCATGATATAACCGCCCATGAAGATCATCCGAGCGACCCAGAAGAAGAGGATGTCGTGGCCGGTTATAAGGACAGCGTTTGGATAGAATTTTTCCAGCTCAGCTGTTTGTTTCGGCCAACCAAGCGTTGCAAAAGGCCATAAGGAAGACGAAAACCAGGTGTCCAAAACGTCGGGATCCTGAATCCAGACGTCGGGATTGGCTTTGACTTCGGGAGGATCGCCTTCTCCGTCGAAGCAGATGATGTCGTCTGGATTATTGCGGCTATACCAGATGGGGATCCTGTGCCCCCACCATAGTTGGCGGCTGATGCACCAGTCGCGGAGGTTGTTGACCCAGTGGAAGTAGACGTTTTCCCAATTCTTGGGAAAGATGCGGACTTTGTTTTCATTTACCGCTTTTTTGAGTTTGTCTGCGAATGTGTTCATCTTGACAAACCATTGCTTGGACATGTAGGGTTCGATAGTTGCTTTGGACCGGTAGGAAACCCCTACGCGGTTGATATGCGGATCAATTTTCTCGAGAAACTTTTGCTCTTTGAGTTTTGCGGCCACTGCCTGGCGGGCATCGGCCATAGAAAGTCCCTGAAATTCCCCTCCATTTTCATTGATGCGGCCGTCCGGGGTCATAATGTTGATAAAGGGGAGGTTGTGGTCAAGGCCGATTTGGTAGTCGTTGGGATCGTGGGCGGGGGTGATTTTGACGCACCCGGTTCCGAATTCGGGATCGACTCTGCGGTCTTCAATGATGGGGATTTTCCTGCCTGTCAGAGGCAGTGTGACGGTTTTGCCGATGAGGCCATGAAAACGGTCGTCTTTAGGATTGACGGCGACAGCGGTATCTCCCAGCATGGTTTCAGGACGGGTTGTGGCGATGGAGATGGATCCCGATCCGTCGCTAAGAGGATAGCGGATTGTCCATAGGAAAGACTGCCGCTCTTCATACTCGACTTCGTCGTCGGCAAGGGCCGTTTCTGTGACAGGGTCCCAATTGACTAGATAATCTCCGCGGTAAATCAAGCCGTCATCATAGAGTTTTTTGAACGCTTTTCTTACCGCGCTGTTGCCCCCTTTGTCCATAGTGAATCTCTGGCGCGGCCAGTCGCATGAGCAGCCCAGTTTTTTCAGCTGTCCTACGATCCGTTTTTCATATTCGTCTTTCCACTGCCAGACATATTCGAGAAATTCTTGGCGCGAATAATCGGTTCGTTTTTTTCCTTCATGCTTGATCAAATGCCTTTCGACGACTGTCTGGGTGGAGATGCCGGCGTGATCGGTTCCCGGAACCCAAAGAGCTTCATAACCGGACATCCGCTTCCAGCGGATCATGATATCTTGAAGGGTGTTGACAAGAGCGTGGCCCATATGAAGCGCCCCTGTCACATTGGGAGGGGGAATGACGATGCAGTAGGGAGGTTTCTCTGAGTTTGGGTCTGCTGTAAAAAAATGATTGTTTTCCCAAAAATCCCACCATTTTTCATCGGTTTCTTCAGCGTTGTAAGTTTTAGAAATTTCTTTATTCATAATACGCCAATTATCCCAGATAACTCAGTTCGAAATGGTCTATAAGTGCAAGATTTAAACCGTTATGGGACAAAAGATCGTGCTTAGAGACTGTTTTCAACTTCGTTTTCTACGATTATAGAGGGAAATGAGTTTTTTGGCTAATGGTCTTTGATTCCTAAATTTGATTTGAGCGTTTGAGTAAACAGATTATAAAGTCCCGGCAGGCCATGATTCACGGTCAGGTTTGACAATTGAGTCAGACAAGCGAGTTGAACGGCATCCTCTGCTGACATGGGAGTGCCGAGCAAATACCAAAAACCGTAAAGAGAGGCGGTCAATGAGGTGAGAATAGCAGTTGAGGCCGCAGCATCGATGCCGAAGTTTACTACGTGATTGTTAAGAGGTTGGGGGAGATGTTTTTTTATGAAAGTTCTCAGTCCGTTGAAATCCTCCATTAGGAGTGTGTGAAGGACTGTGCCGCTCCCTGTAAAAACGGCGGTGCCGAAGAGGGTTAAATTCGTTATTTTGCGGCCAAGCAGGTTTCCGATAGTTTTTTCTAAATAAATTGAGCTATAACCCAATATACCCGTTGCTAATCCTTCGGCAGTTGATATCCACCATCCCGGTATGAATTCTTCATCGGATTGAGACTGCATAATCAACTCCCTCTTATAATTGACAAATAATTCCTTATGCATCATCAATGAATAATTTTCAACAAACTTCAGTTAGGGAGGTTTACAAATGAATGGAATTGTTGAAGCTAACAGCAAAGTGCATAGGAAATTGACACTCACAAATACCAGCAAACTGATTCTCATGGTACCTATTATAAATACCATCACCTTAGCAGTGCTAAAAAAGAAACAGGATGATCCTGCACAAATCAACCCGATTTCAAATCAGGCTTGCGTCTCAAATCGACAGGGAATTCTAGTCCTTGCGATTACATCTTTGGCTCTTATCATGTTCCACGAGTTTTCAAGCAATGAGCTATGTTTTCTGGGATTATTTGCAGTTGCAGCAGCAGCCAATACTTTTTATATTGAATTTATCAGCTCCAAGGACTTTATTGACGACATCCTTAGATTTTAAACAAAAGAGGCAGGAAAGATTTCCTGCCTCTAAGATAAAGCGAATCTATTACTAGATCTTAAACCATTTCTCCACTTGCGGGCGGACAAATTGATTGACCAGGAATGTAGCGCCGGCAATTTTGGCTACTGTAAGCACTGTAAGCGATATTCCGGCTATCGGAGACAGGACGGAAATAGCTGCTGCCGAGCCTGCAACAACGAGACCTTTGACTGCATAGTTTGCCAGTTTGTTATCTCTGACTGTTTTCATACTATTGTTGATAAACTTCTTTCCGCTGTCAGATGGAAAGTTTTGGGCTAAAAAGTTCCCTAAAATCTTTAAAGCATAGCTGGCAACTTCAACAACCAGGACAATAATTCCTGCGATGCCCCCTGTAGCTAGTGTGGGGCCGAAGGCAAGTGTTCTTCCTAGAAATAGTGTAGAGGCTTTTGCGGCGGTAAAATTAACGCCACCTGCGACCAGGCCGGTTATGCCCGCGCGTTTAAAAGGACCTAACTTTCCGGAAAAAGTGCTTTTCGTATTATTTGTCGGGTTTACAGGTTTCCCATTCGGTGGTGTATCTGGTGAGATAGTTTCTGGCGTAACATTAGCATCTAGTGATGCTGGTGCTGCTGGTGATGTCATAATAACCTCCAATTTGTTATGAAGTTGTTAACTTCGATTCATGACAACTGCATATCGCAATTATGCGGAATTCTCACAGACAGCTTATTTTTTAGCAATAGATTTTTTGAACTTGTTTGGCATGAAATCTGCTTATTGATTTAATTGAGCGGGAATTGTATTTGATTTGTATAAATAGATATTTATTCTGGGAAAATTAATTATCCTTAAAATATAATAGTAATGGGAAGGAGTTGTCTTACGTATAATAGTTTCTTAATAATAGTATAGAGTAGACCCTGCGTTAAGCTGGAGGTGGCTATGTTTCACCCAGAGAAAATGGTCTATTCTCTTAAGACTCTGGTAATTAGAAAGATAGAATCTTATAAGGAAGAGGATAATTTGTTTCAAAATTTACTTTCCAAATTCTTTCCATCTTATTGTACCGTCTTAAACGCCAGGAGGGAAATAGACCGTTTAAGCCTGCATGAGCGAACTCCCGGAAACAGTTCGATTAATGTCTCAGATATCTTATCTCTTGAAAATGAGTTAAAGGCTTTTAATAGAAGGCAGCTCATGCGCTTTCGAATCGGCCTTCAGTACAGGCTGGGAAGGGAAGGCGGGGGTGCGGATCCAAGAGCTTTGGGGTATGTTGAATATCGACTTCTGGAGAAATGGGCTGAATCCTGGAAAAAAGGGCAACAGACCTGTTCCGATAAAACGCTGGCTAAAAAGGAGAAAAAACATCTCAAAAGCGCTGCCAGATATGGCTTGTTTGTGGATCTATTGCTTGAAGACGAGAAGCTGAGGCATAAATTTTTCCTATGGACTCTACGTGACGGAAATGCTCCTGAACCTTTCATAGAATTTCCCTTTACAGTCGACTGGTTGATAAAATCGGATCTCGGCCAGCGGCTTGGCCGATTTGAAAATCTTGTCGGCATAAAAAATCTGAACGGCTTAAAAGTTGTGACTGTGAGGTTTGAGGGAAATCCGGTCAGCATACTGGATCCGGACAGGGAAATTGAGTTTCGCGGTTCATTCAAAAAGACTATATCTGAAATATTTGAAGTTTTCAGAAATAAATATAAGAAAGTTGGAGATTTTGAGGTTTTTCAGGAAGGCATTATTAATTGGAATACATTTAAAATGGGGTATTGGGATGATTCAATTAAAGAATATATACTAGTAGATTTTCTAAAAGAGGATTGGTGGAAGGATTTACCATATTTTGAAACCCTCACCAAAGAGCAGGCGGAAGAAAGGTATGGAACATCCATAGACGGCGCAAGCTGGGTTGCCGCTGTCACCGCGACAAGAGGAAATATCAACTTAAGCTACGAACAGACGCATGCGTTTATGGAGCTGGCCATTCCGGATGAAAGGGGGCGATTTCATATATACGACTTCGGTAAATACGGCCGTTTCTTTCCAAAAAACCTTTGGGACGGATTGAAAAAATTTACGTTAACCATGCTCGCGAGTGTGATGTATCCTGATGAGAATGTCTACTATTCTCAAAGACAGACAGGATATTATCCTTTTATCATCAGCCCCGAAGAGGGCAAAAAGCTTTTAAACTCCGTGCGCCAGGAGATTTTTCGGTGCATGGCCGGACTCAGCGTTTACCAAATAGAATCCGAAAACTGTGCAAAGTGGACTGTGGAATTGTTAAAAGACGCCCTGGATTCTGACTTGATTCCCAATCTCTACAAGATGTCTCTTCTTGACTGCGAGCCCGGCGGCCTTATGCAAAAGCTCTTCAATCTGATCAAGAAGCTGCCGAAATATTCTGCATGTTTTTGCCATTACACGTCTTCACTATCCGATAGGTGCATGGCGAGGCGTGTGGATTAAGCAAAGACATGCCAAGGAGTGGAAATCCTTGACCAGCCATCAGTTTTTCAACACCGCAGAGGTGTACCTTCCCGCGCTTGTTATAAAAAAACGCGATGAAGGATTTTTTGACATTCAGATTGCAAATCTGAATGGTCAAACTCATTGGAGCCTTGTTTTAGAAAAAGTCCTTTATCGCGTCCCTCCTTTATACTATCTATTCAGCAGATGGAAACAAAAGATGGCCTGTCTCATCGTTTTGTTCAAACGGTTGTTTCAAAATAGCTCCGGAGCCTCTCAATACCTCATAATGTATTCTTGCGTATTCACTCAGTTTAATATATAATTTCGGCGATGAATATAAACGCATTGCAAACAAAGAAATTGAGGCCAATAAACCGCATCTTCATCGGAGTGCGCTCAAGAGAATTTCCCGCGATGAGATGATAAGCGGCTATCGAAAACAAAAGGTATAACTGTCGATATCCTGAAAGCCGCAAGCGATGAAGATTCTCTATCCTAAATTTTTATGTACTCCCAAAAGTAGAATCCCTTTCTTCAAAAAGAAATGTCCGCGTATTTCATAATTTTATTCCGAATCTTATGAGCAGTATTTTTACTGCCCTGAGTTATTTTGACGAGGGGCATCAGCCTGAAATGATCTGGGACTGCTATCTGCTGCTCAATATCTATTATAAGATATTCACAATTCCCGTTCTGATAACATTTGCTGTGGGATCCGTGGTGGCCTCAACAGGAGTTGCCGCCCTGACTGCTGCCGCTGTCAGCGTGGTTGGACTTGCCGCCCTCTATATTTATGCGAGGTGGTTTCGAGGTTTCCCTTCTAAAATGACGCATGGAATTGTTCGGATCGAAAAACAGACAGAGCGAGCCGATTGTTGGAAGGGATGCCGAAGTGAGAGAAATTCTGAAATTCCATTCCGATCATCCTTCATTGACTAAAAAGCACATCCTTGTTATCGGAGAACCGGGAACGGGAAAAACCACTACTTTGGAAAAAGCTGCTATTGAGCTTCAAAAGAGCAATGCCTGCATTGCAGTCTATGACGCCAGCAAGGCTCCTTTCGATAGTTCGGATAAATGGAACAAAGGGCCCATCAATCTGATTGAGGACGGATTGAATCAGCTGGGTTCATTAGAACCAAGATCGGTGTTCATTCTCAATGAGCTGCTGTCGGCAGTGGTGACAGATGCCTCTAAAATTAAACCCGATGCTGCCGGCAAGCTGCGCGATTTACTCGACAACAGAACCGCGGCTATATGGGCAACCGGCACTGTGAAAGAGTATGAGGCGCTGAAAAATGCCGACAAAGAACATCACCTGGATCAGGCAAAGTCGCTTCTTCAGCGTTTTTATGTGATTGATTTTAGAGATTACAAGGCCCGCGACGAGATGATGGAGGCCATGGTGTCATCTTATCTGCTTTTTCACAAGGAATTCATACTATGCGGTCCCGAAGTACCCAAGGCTGCGATAAAGCTGACAAAAAAACATCTTCCCGATGACAGTCAGCCCAGGTCTGCCTGCATGCTTATTAACAGGGCAATGGCAACTGTGAAGGCAAATTTGAATTCATCGGCCCTATCGACGCCTGAACTGAAACAGGCTCAAGAAGCTTTGGCGGCTCAGATTGCCAGGTACCGTCTTTCCGCTAGTTTAAAGTTAGGACAGAGTATTGATAAATTGCGTCAAAAGGTGGAAGACATTGAAAACAAGTTAGAAAAAAAATGCCTTTTGGTCAAAAAAGTCAAAACTCTTTGTCAATCCATACTCGAAGATCAAAAAAAAATGTATGAGCTTGGAAAAAAAATACAGTCGAAAAGGAAGACTTCCTACGCTGAAAAGGAATTTCTCTATCTCAAGTATTGGAGGCTCCCAGCTAAAGATGAGAAAATTAGCCAATATGAGAATTTGATCGGTTCGGACTTCCCTATAAGAGTCACTGAGAATGTTCTTGAGAGGGAATTGACTTTTATAGGGATTTAGGGTATCACTATACCTTCTAAACAGGTCAAATCAATGTAAATTATTTTTTAAATAAAGGGACGTCATGTTTTTGAATTCATATGGGTTTGTGATAGGAGCGGGGGTCGTCGCTCTGCTTTATGGGGGATTTTTAATTCGTTCGATATTCTCGCTTAGCACAGGAAATGATCGAATGAGAGAAATCTCGGGCGCCATACAGGAAGGCGCGCGCGCTTATCTCAACAGGCAATATCAGGTCATCACGTTAGTCGGCATTGTAATTTTTGCTTTTCTTTCCTGGAAGCTCGGATGGTTTGTGGGAATTGGCTTTGTTATCGGATCTTTTCTTTCAGGCCTTACCGGTTATATAGGAATGAACATTTCTGTCCGTGCCAATGTGCGCGTCGCTGAATCGGCGCGTTCAAGTTTGGCTTCGGCTTTGGATGTGGCTTTCAAATCCGGTGCGGTCACCGGGCTGCTGGTTGTCGGGCTGGCGATTCTGGGCATTACGATTTACTATATAATTCTAAAGTCTCTTGCTCTTCCGGTCCGCGATTTATTGGAATCTCTGGTGGCTCTTGGCTTCGGCGCATCGTTAATCTCAATATTTGCGAGGCTCGGAGGTGGCATTTTTACCAAAGGGGCCGATGTCGGCGCCGATCTTGTGGGTAAGATAGAAGCGGGAATTCCCGAGGACGATCCGCGAAATCCGGCTGTCATAGCCGATAACGTCGGAGACAATGTGGGTGATTGCGCAGGGATGGCGGCTGATTTGTTTGAAACGTATGTTGTCACAATAGTAGGAACTATGCTTTTGGCGGGTATTTTCTGGGCTAAATTTCCTATGATTCAGGATGTGATGATGCTCTATCCTTTAATGATCGGCGCTGTCTGCATTCTGGGCTCTATTGCAGGAACGTTCTTTGTCAGGCTTGGAAAAAGTAAAAATATTATGGGAGCTTTGTATAAGGGATTTATCGCGACAGCGATCATATCGGCAGCGGGCATTGCTTTAGTGACGCAATTATTGCTTGGCTTCGATATTCAATTATCAAGCTAACGGAACGGAATTTTCAGGCCTCAATCTTTACATCTGTGCCCTTATCGGACTTGTCGTTACCGGCTGCCTCATGTGGATCACCGAGTATTATACATCTACTCGCTATCGTCCGGTAAAAGATATCGCCAAAGCTTCCGAAACAGGGCACGCCACCAATATTATTCAAGGACTTGCTGTTTCTCTTGAATCGACCGCATTGCCGGTTGTGGTTATATGCCTTGGAATTTTAATCACTTATCTCAATGCCGATCTTATCGGCATCGCTGTCGCCGCCACCTCTATGCTGGCCCTTGCAGGAATGGTTGTCGCTCTGGATGCCTATGGCCCGGTTACCGATAATGCCGGCGGTATCGCAGAAATGGCGGAGCTCCCTCGTGAGGTCAGGCAGACGACAGATGCATTGGACGCTGTCGGCAATACGACAAAAGCTGTGACTAAAGGATATGCCATTGGTTCGGCAGGACTGGCGGCAATCGTCTTATTCACGGCATTTATTGAAGATTTGACTCACTACTTTCCTCAGATGCAGCTAGAGTTTTTCCTGCAGGACGCTTATGTTGTGATAGGACTTTTTATTGGAGGGCTCCTTCCCTATCTTTTTGCGTCTTTGAGCATGAAAGCTGTCGGACGGGCAGCAGCATCTGTTGTCCGGGAAGTCCGCAGGCAATTTAAAGAAATACCGGGCATTATGGAAGGAAAAAGCAAGCCGGACTACAGCAGAGCTGTCGATATGTTGACGAAAGGGGCCATAAGAGAAATGATCATCCCGTCTCTTCTTCCTGTTGCGGCACCGATTGTCGTCTATTGGATTATTCGTGCTATAGCCGGACAGGAAGCGGCTTTTTTAACGGTCGGGTCAATGCTTCTAGGAATTGTTGTCACAGGTCTGTTTGTGGCTTTGTCCATGACTTCCGGCGGAGGAGCCTGGGACAATGCTAAAAAGTATATCGAAGATGGCCACTACGGTGGTAAAGGATCAGAGGCTCATAAAGCCGCGGTCACCGGAGATACTGTGGGCGACCCCTATAAAGATACGGCGGGGCCGGCCATCAATCCGATGATTAAAATCGCCAATATCGTAGCTCTATTGATGCTGGCAATTCTATCAGCCAGGTTCTAGAGAAAATGAGGGAATTTAAAATCCGTAAGTGAGAATGCACTCTTTGCGGATTTTTTTTAGGGAAAAAAACAATGCTCAAAAGAAACGCTAATTTTTTGAATCTTCCGTCGACTTATCTGTTTTACGAAATAGCTCAAAGGAAACAGAAATTTCTAGATGAACATCCCGGCGTTAATTTGGTGAATCTCGGTATCGGCGACACGACGCTTCCTATTCCTGAAATGGTGGCTGAAGCCATGTCAAAGGCCGCAAAAGAATTGGGAACCACCCGCGGGTATTCCGGTTACGGTCCGGCCGCAGGCAGCCAGGAGCTGAGAGAAAAAATCAGCGAAATTATCTATAAAGGCAGGGTTAAGCCGGAAGAAGTTTTTATTTCCGACGGATCCAAATGCGATATCGGCCGACTGCAAACCCTTTTCGGTCCGGGAGTTTCCATAGCAGTTCAGGATCCGGCCTATCCGGCCTATGTCGACGGATCGCTCATTCATGGAGTCGGCGAAATTACCTATCTTCCTTGCAGGCCCGAGAATGATTTTTTCCCCGACTTAACGGGCGCTGAAAATGCCGATCTTATCTATTTCTGTTCGCCAAACAATCCCACAGGAAATGTCGCCACAAAAGAGCAGCTTAAGAAATTAACAACTTTTGCCATCGACCAGGGTTCACTCATTATATTTGATTCGGCCTATTCCGAATTTATTCAAAATCCGGATCTTCCCCGATCCATTTTTGAGATTGACGGCGCGAAAAAATGCGCCATTGAAATCGGATCTTTTTCAAAGCTGGCCGGTTTTACAGGAGTCAGGCTAGGCTGGACAGTTGTTCCCAAAGAGCTTCAATATACCGATGGATCACCTGTTTATTCTGACTGGCTGCGTGTTGTATCGACAATATTCAATGGGGCATCAAACATTGCCCAGGCAGGAGGGCTTGCCATCTTATCCAAAGAAGGCCGGCCGGCAGTAGATGACCTTATTCGCATCTATATGTCCGGTGCCAAAAAACTGCTCGCCGTTCTTCAGGATCAAGGGGCCGAAGTCTATGGCGGGACAGACTGCCCTTATCTTTGGGTCCGTTTTCTCGGAAAAAACATCATGGGAAATTTTTCAATCTCTTCTTGATGAAAGCCATATCGTTACTGTACCCGGCGCCGGCTTTGGACCTTCAGGAGAGGGATTTGTTCGTTTCAGTGCATTTGCAAGCTCTGCTGACGTAGACAGAGCTATCGATCAGTTTTGTTGTAGAACATAATTATTCGTTACTTTAGTGTGAGGTTTCAAAGGGAGATGCCTCATGGAGCCTCAAACTTTGATGCGTATGGTTGAGACCCAGGAGTTCGGCATCATACCAAAAAAGGATCTGAATAAGAGGTATCGACTGGATGTCGAGACTATCAAAGAGATAGGCAACAAAATACTCATGGGCTCGTCTTCTGGATTTCATACCGAAAATAGCTTCCAAATCATACAAAGCTACTTTGAAGCCAAAAAAATCTATAAGATACTTAACGGGGTTCTTCCCCGAAGCGTCCAGTGGATAACTCTACCTATTCTTGAAGATAAAATTCGTAAAATAAGTCAAAATGAAAATTATAACAAGCACACTGAATATAAAGACGGGAAGATCAATTTAGGCGCTCATACTTTTAAGCATCTCAAACAACTAATCATTCGGTTAATCAGTAAAAAATTTCCTGAGCCCTTTTTCGAAAAAATGACTGTTAAAATTATTTCTTGTCCTAATGATTTCAATAAATTTATTAAAAATTTTCTGTCTATTAGGATTATTTTTGAACAAATTAACCTGGGGTTGCTTTCCGAATTTTTGAAGTTTTGCTGTTCACTCATCCATTTTTCCGAAATTTTCCGTGATGACTTAAATGATAATCAGCTTCTTAAACGCATTCTTTTGAATGCTCAAGAAAATCTGAATCTGAAAGATATAACACTGGATCTTTCATTTGATGGCAGATATTGTAAAGTTCGATTTGGAAAAACCTTAATGATTTCCAATTCTACTTTAATGGGGCCTTTCAATAGGCAAAAATTTTGCCGGGTTGATTCCGAGGCGATAGAAAATATTTTGAGAAAAAAAACTCACAATTCTTACGTGACTACAATTCCTGTTCTAAAAGGCTGGGATTCCATGGGAATTGAGGTAGCTAAATATTTGGAGGTAGCGATATGATGAAATGTTGGTTAGTATTAATTTTATTTTGTTTAACGGTAAATTGTCAGGCTGAAATGCAAAACGAAAATAAAGCATTGAAAAGGCTTAAAGAAGGAAATCAAAGATTTATAAACAATTCCTTTAAAGCCTTGTCTTCCTATCACATCAACCGTCTTTCAACCATTGAAGGACAAAACCCTTTTGCCATTATTCTTGCTTGCTCCGACTCTCGAGTGGCCCCCGAGATTATTTTCGACGAAGGGATCGGCGATCTTTTTGTTATCCGAGTGGCAGGCAATATTTTGGGCGAAACAGAATGGGAAACCATTAAGTTCGGCATCGAAATTCTCGGCGTCGATACGATTATGGTTCTCGGTCATGAAGCTTGCGGCGCTGTTCAGGCTACCATCGATAAAATAGACCTCGATATCCCCATTATTGCCGAACAGGTGACCAAGGGGATCGCCGGTCAAACTGATGTCAACAAAGCTGCTGAGGCAAATGTCCGGTATGTTGTGAAGCAGCTTCAATCCCGCTTAAAAGGAAAAACAACAACGACTGTCGGGGGATTTTATCATATCACAACAGGAGAGGTGGAATTCTTAACTTTGTAGTTGTTTGATGTGCGAAACGACTGCAGACTGCAGCCCTTCTAAGTCATAGCCGCCTTCCAAAACCGAAATCAATTTTCCGTTTGAGTATTGTGCGGCTATAGTTTTTACTTGGCGCGTTAATTCAGCAAAATCTTCATCTTGTAGATTGAACATGCCCAGAGGATCTCCTTTGCGTGAATCAAATCCCGCCGAAATTATGACCAGTTCCGGATGAAACTCCTTCATCATTTGGTTTAAGTCCTCTCTGACCAGTTTCAGAATTAATTGCCGAGCATTCATGCCAAATGTTATCGGATAATTTCGCTTTGTGCCGAACGCCTTGCCATGCCCCATTTCATCTTTGAGGCCCGTACCGGGATAAGAGGGGAATTGATGCGTGCTGAAATAAAAAATAGTCGGATCGTCATCAAAAATCCTTTGGGTGCCGTTGCCGTGATGCACATCCCAGTCGACGATTAAAATATTTTTGATACGATACTGTTTTTGCGCATATCTTGCTCCGACTGCTGTATTGTTGAATAAACAGAATCCTTCCCCTTTATCTTGGGAGGCGTGATGTCCGGGGGGGCGAACAGCGCAAAACACATTTTCCGCTTTTTCCGTCATAACGGCATCGACGGCTTCGAGCACTCCGCCTACAGCAAGTTTTGCCGTATCATAAGATGCCGGACATATAGGAGCATCGCCTGTTGTCAGCATTTGGGATCCATCAGCTCTGCTCGCTTTTGCTTCTCTTTCTACCAGCCTGATATACTCGGGGCTGTGGCAAAGGGCGATTTCTTCTTTGGTTGCCATCCTGGGAGGTAAGAGATTGTTTTTATTCAGTATTTTTTCTTTTAAAAGGCGGCTGAGGATAACCTTTGCCCTTTCCGGCGTCTCCGGGTGGCCCGGCCCTGTCAAATGTTTTTGATACCTATCATCGGCTACGATCAATGTTTTCATTTTCGAAATCCTCGGTTTTCTTTAATATAAACATGAAGGAGAATAAAAATGACACATCAGCCCAATACCAATCACTTATACCCTTTATTTACAGACGCTTTAACAAGGCTTGACAAGGCCGCCAAACATGTTGATGTCTCCGATGAGACTTTAGAACTTATGAAACATCCGTATCGTGCGATGCAAGTTGCCATTCCGATTAAAAGAGATGATGGAACTCAAAAAGTCTTCACGGGTTTTCGTGTGCAGCATAGTCTTTTAAGAGGCCCGGCAAAAGGTGGAATTCGTTTCCATCCCTCTGTTTCTCTGGACGAATGCATGGCTCTTTCTTTTTGGATGACATGCAAATGCGCTGCTCTTAATATACCCCTGGGCGGAGGCAAAGGGGGGATAATTGTCAATCCTAAGGAGCTGTCTAGCCTTGAGCTTGAACGCTTGTCTCGAGGCTATATTCGACAACTTGCCGATATTCTGGGGCCCGATGTCGATATTCCCGCACCTGACGTTTATACCAATGAACAAATTATGGCCTGGATGATGGATGAGTACTCGACCATCGTCAGAAAATTCTGTCCGACTGTCATTACCGGAAAGCCCCTTGCGCTTGGCGGCTGCCAAGGCAGGGCTGCCGCAACAGGACAGGGAGCCTATTTTTGCGTCAAAACCCTCGATCAAAAATTTGACTGGGGCGGCTCAGGACGTAAGACCGTTGCCATCCAGGGTTTTGGGAACGCAGGACAAAGTCTTGCTGCGTCGTTATTCAGAGACGACTATCAAATTGTTGCTATCAGCGACTCCAAGGGAGCGGTTTATTCAGAGGGGGGCCTCGACATTCCTCGATTGATAGAATGGAAGAACGGTTTTAATAGTCTTGTTGATTTTCCCACTCAAAAAGGGCGCGAGATGAAAAGGCTCTCTAACGGAGAGCTCCTGACGCTAGATGTAGGCCTCCTTGTTCCCGCTGCTTTAGAAAAAGTCATCACCAAAGAAAACGCCGCCGATATTAAAGCCAGGATGATTTTAGAGCTTGCAAACGGTCCGATAACATCTGAGGCCGACGAAATTCTAAATAGCAGGGGTATTCATATAGTACCTGACATACTTTCCAATGCGGGCGGTGTCGTCGTGAGCTATTTTGAGTGGGTTCAGAATAAACAAGGCGAGTATTGGACTGAAGCAACCGTTGAAGGTAAACTTAAAGAAAAAATTACCGAAGAACTTGAGCAGATCTACATGCTGAAGCAACGGCTCAATGTTGATGTCCGCACAGCAACCTATGCTTATGCCCTTACACGGATTGATCAAGCTGCTAAGGCTCTAAACAATTTCTAGATTGTTTATTGTAAGACCTATAGGAAATATTCGTAATTTTTCGAAGAAAACAGCTTGCATGAAATGTACTTTTCTCTATTATATTTGGAGTTTCCTCAGCGCAAAAAGTTGATGAAAAGACCGGAGCTTAAAAGCTCGGAAATGATGTTTTGACAGTATAGACAAGGTAATGTGTGTGATACGCGAAGTTTGTGCGATGGTATAACTACCGTCGAGAAATTTTTTTTCAACTTTTCAAAGTTTATTTTCTTTGAGAATTTGATCCTGGTTCAGATTGAACGCTGGCGGCGTGGATGAGGCATGCAAGTCGAACGAATGAAGTTCGAATCTTCGGATTTGAACGGAATTAGTGGCGAAAGGGTTAGTAATACATGAATAACCTGCCTTTAACTGTGGGATAACAGGCGGAAACGCCTGCTAATACCACATGTGGTGGCGAATAGGCATCTAAATGTCATTAAAGCAGGGGATCTTCGGACCTTGCGGTTAAAGAGGGGTTCATGGGATATCAGCTTGTTGGTGAGGTAACGGCTCACCAAGGCTAAGACGTCTAGGCGGGTTGAGAGATCGACCGCCAACACTGGGACTGAGATACTGCCCAGACTCTTACGGGAGGCTGCAGTCGAGAATCATTCGCAATGGGCGAAAGCCTGACGATGCGACGCCGCGTGAGTGAAGAAGGCCCTCGGGTTGTAAAGCTCTTTCGCTAGGGAACAAGAGAAGACGGCTAATATCCGTCTGATTTGATTGTACCTGGTAAAGAAGCACCGGCTAACTCCGTGCCAGCAGCTGCGGTAATACGGAGGGTGCTAGCGTTAATCGGATTTATTGGGCGTAAAGGGCGCGTAGGCGGGAGTGAAAGTCAGATGTGAAATTCCGGGGCTCAACCTCGGAGCTGCATTTGAAACTTCATTTCTTGAGGATAGGCGGAGAAAACGGAATTCCACAAGTAGCGGTGAAATGCGTAGATATGTGGAAGAACACCGGTGGCGAAGGCGGTTTTCTAGCTTATTCCTGACGCTGAGGCGCGAAAGCATGGGGAGCAAACAGGATTAGATACCCTGGTAGTCCATGCCGTAAACGATGCATACTTGGCGTAGCCGGTCTCAACCCCGGCTGTGCCGTAGCTAACGTGTTAAGTATGCCGCCTGGGGAGTACGCTCGCAAGGGTGAAACTCAAAAGAATTGACGGGGACCCGCACAAGCAGTGGAGCATGTGGTTTAATTCGATGCAACGCGAAGAACCTTACCTGGACTTGACATGCAGCGGACCGCTCCGGAGACGGAGCTTTCCTTCGGGACTGCTGCACAGGTGCTGCATGGCTGTCGTCAGCTCGTGCCGTGAGGTGTTGGGTTAAGTCCCGCAACGAGCGCAACCCTTATCGTTAGTTGCCAGCGATTTTTAGTCGGGAACTCTAACGAGACTGCCTGGGTTAACCAGGAGGAAGGTGAGGATGACGTCAAGTCAGCATGGCCCTTATGTCCAGGGCTACACACGTGCTACAATGGCCGGTACAGAAGGCAGCGAAGCCGAGAGGTGGAGCAAATCCAAGAAAGCCGGCCCCAGTTCGGATTGGAGTCTGCAACTCGACTCCATGAAGTTGGAATTGCTAGTAATGGCGTGTCAGCAACAACGCCGTGAATACGTTCCCGGGTCTTGTACACACCGCCCGTCACATCATGGGAGTTGGTTTCACCCGAAGTCGTCGACTCAACCGCAAGGGGAGAGACGCCGAAGGTGAGGCCGATAACTAGGATGAAGTCGTAACAAGGTAGCCCTATCGGAAGGTGGGGCTGGATCACCTCCTTTAAAGGACAGTTTTTACGGATTTTTTCCGTAAGACTAGGTTGAGCAAACTTTGCCCGCACACATTACCTTCTTTATACTGTCAAAGCTTTAATATTTGGACAGAAAGTAGATAAGTAAAGATTCAAGTCGCAATTTATTGATAAAAATTAGCGCTTGAAGAATCTTCTATAACGACGATCGTGGCTCAAGAGAAACACTAGCTTGACCCAAGACTTATTTTTTATATGAGCAGCATGCAAGCTGCTCTCCATTTATCATATAATTCTGGTCAAGCTACTAAGGGCTGCTGGTGAATGCCTTGGCATCAACAGGCGATGAAGGACGTGTTTACCTGCGATAATCTTCGGTGAGCTGGAAAAAAGCATTGACCCGGAGGATTCCGAATGGGGGAACCCGGCGGGATTAATCTCCCGTCATCTTTACCTGAATACATAGGGTGAAGAAGCGATACCTGCCGAACTGAGACATCTAAGTAAGCAGAGGAGAAGAAATCTAAAGAGATTCCCTGAGTAGCGGCGAGCGAAACGGGAAAAGCCCAAACCGAGGTCTTTGGCCTCGGGGTTGTAGGACCAGCGCTTATCGACCGGAGTTTCTAGCCGAATCATTTGGAAAGTTGAACGATACAAGGTGATAGTCCTGTAGGCGAAAGAGACAAAGGCGTAGCTGGCACCTGAGTAGGGTCGGACACGTGAAACCCGGCCTGAACCTGGGGGGACCACCCTCCAAGGCTAAATACTCGTTGATGACCGATAGTGAACCAGTACCGTGAGGGAAAGGTGAAAAGAACCCCTGTTAGGGGAGTGAAATAGAACCTGAAACCAGCAGCTTACAAGCGGTCGAAGGCCTATGGCCACTTTGTGGCAATGGCTGACGGCGTGCCTTTTGCATGATGAGCCAGCAAGTTACGTTAGATAGCAAGGTTAAGGGACTTTGACGTTCCGGAGCCGAAGCGAAAGCAAGTGTTAAACGCGCGTTTAGTTATCTGGCGTAGACACGAAACCGAGTGATCTATCCATGGCCAGGTTGAAGCAGAGGTAACACTCTGTGGAGGACCGAACCAGTACATGTTGCAATATGTTTGGATGAGCTGTGGATAGGGGTGAAAGGCCAATCAAACTCGGATATATCTTGTTCTCTCCGAAATAACTTTAGGGTTAGCCTCGGATAGAGGCTATGCGGGGGTAGAGCACTGGATTCCTAAGGGGGCTTAACCGGCCTACCAAAGGAAACCAAACTCCGAATACCGCATAGTTTACCGGGAGATAGACAGTGGGAGATAAGTTTCATTGTCGAGAGGGGAACAGCCCAGACCGTCGATTAAGGCCCCCAATTCTATGCTAAGTGAGTAAGGTAGTGAAGTTTCTAAAACAGTTGGGATGTTGGCTTAGAGGCAGCCATCATTTAAAGAGTGCGTAATAGCTCACCAATCGAGAGACTTTGCGCCGATAATATTCGGGACTGAGAAGCATAGAGCCGAAATCACGGGTTCATACTTTGAGTATGAGCGGTAGGAGAGCGTAGTATGTGCACAGAAGGCGTACCGTGAGGAGCGCTGGAGCGCATACTAGTGATGATGCATGGCATGAGTACACGATAAAGGGAGTGAAAATCTCCCTCGCCGAAAACCCAAGGTTTCCAGGGTAAAGTTCGTCTTCCCTGGGTTAGCCGGCCCCTAAGGCGAGGCCGAAAGGCGTAGTTGATGGGAAGCAGGTTAAATATTCCTGCGCCGCCTATTAGCAATGGCGATGGGCTGACGAAGTAAGTTAAGCGCGCGGACTGTTGGATTAGTCCGTGGCATCATGAGGCCGCCCGGTAGGTAAATCCGCCGGGGTAAAGCTAGGTGATGACCAAGGGGAAGCCGTTTGGCGGAACCGATGGCGTAGCGCAATGCTTCCAAGAAATAAGCTCTAGCCGCTGTAAGGCGACCGTACCAAAACCGACACAGGTGGGTGGGATGAAGATTCTAAGGCGCGCGAGAAAACTCTCGTTAAGGAACTCGGCAAATTATCCCCGTAACTTCGGGAGAAGGGGAGCCCCTGGAGGTGATTCGCTTCGCGCGATGAGCTTTTGGGGGCCGCAGAGAAATGGCCCAGGCGACTGTTTATCAAAAACACAGCACGATGCTAAGACGATCAAGTCAACGTATATCGTGTGACGCCTGCCCAATGCCAAAAGGTCAAAGGGAGATGTTAGCCCTCGGGCGAAGCATTGAACTCAAGCCCTGGTGAATGGCGGCCGTAACTATAACGGTCCTAAGGTAGCGAAATTCCTTGTCGGGTAAGTTCCGACCTGCACGAATGGTGTAACGATCTGGGCGCTGTCTCAACGAGAGACTCGGTGAAATTGTAGTAGCGGTGAAGATGCCGTTTACCCGCGACAAGACGGAAAGACCCCGTGAACCTTTACTGTACTCTGATATTGGCTCCTGACTTGTCATGTGTAGGATAGCTGGGAGACTTTGAAACCGCCTCGTTAGGGGCGGTGGAGTCAACCTTGAAATACCAGTCTTGCCAAGTTGGGAATCTAACGATATTCCGTGAATCCGGAAGTCGGACATTGTCAGACGGGCAGTTTTACTGGGGCGGTATCCTCCTAAAGTGTAACGGAGGAGTCCAAAGCTTACCTCATCGCGTTTGGAAATCGCGAGTAGAGCGCAAAGGTATAAGGTAAGTTAACTGCGAGACCAACAAGTCGAGCAGATACGAAAGTAGGGCTTAGTGATCCGGCGGTGGAATGTGGAATCGCCGTCGCTCAACGGATAAAAGGTACTCCGGGGATAACAGGCTTATCGCCACCAAGAGTTCATATCGACGTGGCGGTTTGGCACCTCGATGTCGGCTCATCGCATCCTGGGGCTGGAGAAGGTCCCAAGGGTTTGGCTGTTCGCCAATTAAAGCGGTACGCGAGCTGGGTTCAAAACGTCGTGAGACAGTTTGGTCCCTATCTGTCGTGGGCGTAGGATACTTGAGAAGAGCTGCTCCTAGTACGAGAGGACCGGAGTGGACAAACCGATGGTGTACCGGTTGTTCTGCCAAGAGCATAGCCGGGTAGCTATGTTTGGAAAGGATAAGCGTTGAAAGCATCTAAACGCCAAGCCTCCTTCAAGATAAGGTATCCCAATGAGACCCCAAGTAGACGACTTGGTTGATAGGCTGGGTGTGTAAGCGCAGTAATGCGTTAAGCTGACCAGTACTAATGGTTCCATTGGCTTGACCACTTTTTTTTTAAAGCTAGTGGGCAACCGAGCTGCGAGTCTTATAGAAGAGACTTTAAGCGCTATTTTTTATCAATAAGAGAGGCTAGCAAAACTGTATTTTGCAAGTTTCTTAAAGAAAGAATCAATTTATCCTGGCAGCAATAGAGGAGGGGAAATACCTGAACCCATACCGAACTCAGAAGTCAAGCCCTCCATCGCCGATGGTACTGCACGCAAGAGTGTGGAAGAGTAGGTCGCTGCCAGGTTTTTTTTTTGTCGTTTTGTAATTTGCCGGCTTAGTTCTTGTCGCCAAATTCAAAATCTGAGCTGAACCGTCAAAGGTAAGCGTTTTGCTCTCTACATTTGTAAGCGTCAATTAAACCCATCTTCTTTCTGATTTTCTTTCCGGTTATTCTTTCCTCAAAACTCGATAAAGAAGAGGAGGAAAGATATGCACAATGAACTATCGGATACAGCTTTGGTTTGGAAAGATAGAATCCAAGATTGGCAGGCTAGCGGTAAGTCTTTAGCTCAGTGGAGCAGAGAAAATAATTTCGTCTATTCTCGCACCGTTTATTGGAAGGTGCGGTTCTTGGGATCTCAAAGCGAGAAACATTCATCTCCGAAAGGATTCTTGGAATTAAAGGATGAGAGTCGACCCGATGCCGGAATCATTATCGAAACGGCTGCAGGCCGCATCTATCTTTCAACTAACTTTGACCAATCTACGCTTGCTCGATGCCTGGAACTTTTAGGAAACCTATGCTGACAATCACAGGAAATGCTCGTATTTTTGTCTTCGACGAGCCGGTTAACATGAGAAAGAGTTTCGAGGGTTTATGCGCTATCGTAGAGCAATCCTTGGAAGAGCCGACATCAGGCGCTTTCTTTGTTTTTCTCAATCGCCAGCGCAATAAAATGAAAGTGCTCTACTGGGATAATGACGGTCTTGCGATCTGGACTAATGGCAGCGTTGAAGTATTTTTGCGGCCTTATTCCTCATCTTAAAAACTATATTAAAAATCCTTTTGCCCATCTTGATAACAATGTTGCCGAACGAGCAATACGTCCCTTGGCAATCGGTCGTAAAAACTGGCTCTTTTTTGGAAGCGCTAATGGAGGGGAAGCAGCAGGAATCATATACTCCCTTATTCAAACATGCCGTGAACTTGGCATTAATCCCCATGAATATCTTGAAGATGTCATGCGCAGTTTAATGGATCACCCCGCAAACAAGCTGTACGAACTTCTCCCCGATCGCTGGGCTAAGACAAAGGGGCTCTCGATCTCTAAAGAATCTGGAATAATTTTTCCAGATGGGCTTAAATGACGCTTACCTACATTTCTGCTTTTTTCAGAGGCTGAAAGGTGACGCCATTGATTTTTACCATTGCTGTATTCCTGGCTTGCCTTAATTTTTTAATATTCTTCTCGGTAATGGAGCCTGCCAGAGTGAGTGTTTTAAGTTGATCAACTTTTATGATTAAAGGAATATCAGGATCTAAACCATCACTCATTTCAATCGTTAAGTTCTCCAATTTTTTGAGATCTTTCAAATCGGATAAATTAAAAAGGATTGTACAATTGACTAATTTTAACGACTTTAAATTTGTAAAAGACTGCTCAATTGCTCGTTTATGAGACTCCACAAGTGTCGCACTTTTCAAATAAAGTGTATTATTATGGGTGGTTTGTCTTTTCGACAAAACGTAGTGGAGTGCAAGATTGGGGGGTGAAAATTCAGTCAATGTTCTCTTCTTTGTCCTGCCTTGTCTTCTTACATTAAAACTCATAAGACCTCCGTTGTTGATTTGTGCAGATTAAAGTTTAAGAACGATTTATTCTCACTGCAAGAGTTTAGATTTGGAGGGAATTCATTTCCCTCCAAATCATGAGTGATAATCTATTTGACGGTAATTTTTAAAATCTTGACTTCGGCATTGGGTTTGTCAGAAGCATTGGTTTCGAGATTTTGGATTTTATCCACAATGTCGTAGCCTTCTGTCACTTCTCCAAATATTGTATGGCGCCCATTGAGCCAAGGTGTAGGAGTTGTCGTAATAAAAAATTGGCTTCCATTTGTATTGGGACCCCTGTTAGCCATGGCCAGTATGCCCGGTTTATCGAACGCGGCGTCAGAAGAAAATTCATCTTCGAATTCATTTCCCCAGATTGACTCTCCTCCAGTACCGTTGCCTTCAGGATCTCCGCCCTGTATCATAAAATCCTTGATAACCCGGTGAAAGACCGTCCCCTTGTAATACCCGTTTTTTGCGTGGGTGACAAAGTTTTCTACAGTTTTGGGAGCTATGCCCTGCATGAGGGTTAATTCAATATTTCCTTGGGTGGTTTCAAGTGTTACCACGGGATTTTTTGCCATTTCTGTCTCCTTAGCTTGTAAAAAAGTTAGTGATAAAACCGCACTTAACACGATAAATAGCTTCATAATACCTCCTATTGGCGTCAATCTTGGGAAAGTACGATAAAGCATAATATCATGGATTTGGCAGTAATTCCATGAAAAAAAGGGGATTTTGGTGCTTTGGCATGGAATTTTCTTATTCCCGAGCTAAATACGAGGGAAGTTTATGCCGACAACAAATCGTTCATTTAAGTTGTTCATTATAGGGGTGGTGCTAATTTTTGCCAGCCTCATTCCTTATTATTGGGGAGTCCATCAGGTGTCCACCAATACCGTTATACGCGCCGCTCTCGATATTGGATCGGGTGCGACAAAACTGAGAGTTGCGGAAGTCGATCTCAATAAAAATAAAATTGTTAAAACAATTGTCAACACGCAGATTACCGTTCCCTATCAGCAGTCTTTGAGCAAAAGCGGCAGCCAGACGATAGATGAGAAAACCATGGAGCAGGGGATTGAGGCGATAAAAAAGTTAAAGAAATTGGCTGTAGAAAATCAGGCTAAAAAAATTATCGGAGTAGCTACCGCCTCGTTCAGAAATGCGCATAACAGTGAAGAATTCGCAAAAAGAATCTTTAAAGAAACCGGCGTTCCTATTTTTATAGTCGATCAGAAAGATGAAGGTGAACTCGGTTTTTATGCCGTTGAAGCGACAATACCTATTGATGAGCATAAAGTCATTGTTTGGGATATCGGAGGGGGGAGCTTGCAGCTAACGACGATGGACAAGGAGGGGAATATTATCGTCTATCGGGGGCACGAGGCGTCTGTCCCGTTTAGGCAATATGTTATTCAAAATATTCAGGGCCGGGATGTCAAAATTTACGATACTCCAAATCCCATGACTTTGGATGAGATGAATCATGCCGAAAAACATGCCCGCCAGCTTGCTGCTAGTGTCGACCAGTTTTTCAAAGATAAGATTAACGACCCGAAAATAAGCGTTTATGGAATAGGCAGCATCTTTAGCTTGGGGATTGAACCTCTGGCAAAGAAAAATCCATTTACAGCTCAGGACCTCACCGAGGCTGTCAAACCTCTAGCGGGGAAAACCGATGAGGAGATGGACGAGGGCGAGTTTGCGAGTGTAAAGGCCACAAATGCTCTTTTAATCGTCGGCTTTATGAAAGAACTCAATATCAAAAAAGTGACGGTTGTCGATGTTAATGTTGCCGATGGAGCTTTTTTCGTCAAAAAGTTTTGGAAGCCTGATGAAGCTTTAATTCAAGAGGATTAAATCAAGGAGAAAAATTATGGAAAATAAAGGGTTTTCTGTTGGAGAATTTGTAAAAAAGGGTTGGCATATGATGCGTGAGCACATGGCCTTTTTTATCGGATTCTTGATCGTATATTTTGTGCTGTCCTTAATTCCTAGTGTGATAGCCTCGATATATCCGCATATGCACCAAGGAATCCAGGCGGTCATTCATATTGTGTTCTTTATTTTGGCTTTTGTGGTGTGGATTGGATTTTTAAAATCCGCTCTTAAAGTCGTCGATGGAAAAAGTCCTACATATGGAGACCTTTTCAGCAGTTTTCCGATAATAGTGCAATTTTTTATTGCGTGGGTGATCTATGGGTTGATTGTCCTTGTCGGTCTTATTTTGCTTGTCTTTCCCGCTGCAATATGGGGATCGCGTTATTTCCTCTGGCCTTTTATTATCGTCGACAAAGGTGTTGGTCCGATAAAAGCTTTGGAAATGAGCGGAAAAATGACCATGGGAGTTAAATGGGATATTTTCATGCTCATTATCGCGACAACAATAATTGCTTTTCTGGGTGTCTTGTGCCTTTTTGTCGGTTGGTTTATCGCCTTGCCGGCTGCGACGATAGCTCAAGTCGCCACGTACAGAATGCTTGAATCTCAGCATCAAAATGTGTAAACTTGATATCGCAGCGGGTCGGTATAACCCGCCCGCTGCGATTTTCTTATGAGCATGCCTTTAAAGATAGAACATCTGACAAAGAATTACGGTCCTTTGAGGGCCGTAAATAATGTGAGCTTTGATATCAAGGAAGGGGAGATCTTCGGTCTTTTAGGGCCCAACGGGGCCGGCAAGACTTCCATTATTTCCATTATCACAACGCTTGAAGAGGCGACAGGCGGAACTGCCTCCGTTTATGGTTATGATACGGCTAAAAATCCCAAACAAGCTAAATATGTGACGGGATGCGTTCCCCAGGAACTGGTTCATCATGGTTTTTTTTCTCTAGAAGAGGTGCTGGCTTTCCAGTCGGGATATTATGGGAGGTGGGAAAACCGCGAAAGGATTGAATTTCTCATAGATAAACTTGATCTTCAGGCCCATCGAAAAAAGAGAGTCAAAGAGCTTAGCGGAGGTATGAAGCGCCGGATGCTGATCGCCAAAGCGCTTGTTCACGAGCCCAGGCTTCTCCTTCTTGATGAGCCGACAGCCGGCGTCGATATCGAATTGAGATCGACTCTTTGGGATTTTTGCCGTGAGCTTCAAAAGGAGGGCGTGTCGATTCTGTTGACAACGCATTATCTCGAAGAGGCCGAAGCTCTTTGCGACAGAGTCGGCTTTTTAGACAATGGAGAGCTCAAACTTCTTGGAAAACCGAAAGATCTGATCAATGAGCTTACAGAAAGAGAAGTTGTTATGGTCTTAAAAGCACCTGTTGCCCCTGTGGTGCATCCTCATCTGGTCAGCCAGTCCGACCACCAGCTAACTTTCAGGTTTGCATCCACAAAGAGCATGGGCGACCTGATTGCCGAACTTCCCCTGGATATTCGAGGCGTACAGGACTTCATTATTCGAGAAGGAAAACTTGAACAAGCATTCGAACGGATTATTTATAAAAAATATGGATATTAATACCGCGTTTATACCTTTTGCGACTTTGTTTTCTCGTGAAGTGAAACGCTTCATGAGAGTGATTTTTCAAACGATTGCCACACCTTTGATCAGCACAAGTTTGTATCTGTTGATTTTCGGACTTAGCCTCGGAGGCAGCATCAGGGTCCTTCCGGGAGTTTCTTATCTGGCATTTCTGATTCCCGGTCTCATTATGATGGGGGCTCTGAGAAATGCTTTCGACAACGCTGTCGGATCAATCGTTACATCAAAATTTGTCGGCGAGCTTGAAGATTTAAAAATTGCGCCTTTGAGCCCCTTGCAAATTATTCTGGCGATGGGGCTTGCCGCGACCCTCCGAGGGTTTATCGTGGCAGGAATCACTCTGCTTATCGGATATGGCTTCTTTTGGGTGGCTGAGGAGACTATTTTAATGATTCACCATCCTTTTATTCTTATCCTTTTTTTATTTGTCGGTTCTATGGCCTTTGCCAATTTAGGGCTCGCAGTTTGTATGATGGCGACAAATTTTGAACAGGTCAACGCCATGAATACCTTCATTTTGCTGCCTTTGATTTATTTGGGAGGAGTATTCTTTTCTCTAAACCAGCTGCATCCAATCTGGCAGGTCATCTCTCAATTTAACCCGCTGCTTTGGATGGTCAACGGTGTTCGGTATGGAATTTTAGGAATTTCCGACGTTAACGTTGCCGCTGCTTTTGCCGTTACTTTGGCGACCTGGATTTTGTGTTTTCTAGGTGCCTTGTGGAGTCTTAAGAAAGGGTCTTATCATCGCTGGTAGCTGCTTTCGCTTTGCTTTTATACTGGATAAACGCCATAAAAATGAGAGAGAGAACCAAGCTAATGATGAGAGGCAGGGTATAAGAAAAACCCGCATGGCTGCCGCTCATGAATCCGGCTGCTAAAAACCCTATGGAGCTAGCCGCAAAAGGGGGGATGGAATAAAGCCATTGCGTTTTGAAATGATCCACGGGATGACATTTAGCCCCTGCCGATGACAAGATTGTTGAATCGGAAAGCAAAGAAATGTGATCGCCGAAAGCGGCGCCTGAAAGGATTGCGCCTAAAGAAGGAAGTAAGATTGGTATCTGGTCGAGTGTTGCCGGGGCGGCGACTCCCTGCATTCCCAATACTGTTGGAGTGATGAGGGGAAGAAAGATAGCCGCCGTTCCCCAGGATGTTCCGAGAGAGGCCGCTACAAACGAGCTTAGCCAAAAACAGATAAGAGGCAAAAAGGCGATTGAAATTGATTCTGAAATCAACGAGGAAATTTCATTGCCCAGTTTTAGATCGAATTTTAGAATATCGGCTAAAGTCCAGGCCAAAACAATGATCAAGACGCTTCGGAAGCTGCTTTTGCAGCTTTTGACAATAACCCCAAGTGATTGCCTTATTTTGAATCTTCCCGAGAGCCGAAAATACCAGACAGAGACAATAAGCGCTGATATCGAGGAGACAAACAGGACAAAAGATATCGGAGTGCGAGTCATGATCTGCCAGACTGATGTGCTCCCTTTATCCATGATAAAAACAAAAACGACAATAAAAAAAGGGAAAAGCAAGATAGGGATGAAAAAATCCGCAATCTTTGCAGATGATGAATTTTGAGACGAAATGAAGGATTCGTCAATAGGAGGATTTTCATATTTTTTCATTAATTTCAGCGACATGCGCGATCTGACTATCATCCAAAGAGTCGCGATTATTGTTAATGAATAGAGAATATAGGGGATCGTTAAAAAGTAGATCGAATTGGGGTTTTCTAAAAGGATAGTTCCTTTTTCCATTTCCGGATGTACGCCGTTATTGCTGAGTAGTCCGATAATTAAAGCGGTAAAGCAGGAAAAGGGGCATATCGTCACAAGAGGTCCCGACATTGAATCGGCTAGAAAAGCTGTTTTGACTCTGGGAACTTTAAAACGGTCGAGGATGGGTCTCATAATCGAACTTACTGTAATACTGCTCAGGCTCCCGTCTATAAACAACCCGTGGGACAATAAAAGCGAAGTCGTTTCGGCACCTCTGGAATCTTTAATTCGGCGGCTTGCTAAAGAGGCTAATGCTTTGATTCCATCGGATTTTTTTACGAGTGTAAACAAAGCGCTCGAAGCAAAAATAAATCCGACAATAAATAACTTAGTGCTGCATGTGAACGAGTCCCAAGAAGACCACTTATCGGTCTCGCAATTCATCAATAATCGATGCGCAATTAGGCTCAAAGAGCTAAGAACCGAGCCGCTTGTGGCAATTAAACCGCCAAGTAAAATTCCAATTGAGAGCGATGGAATAATTCTGTGCGAGATAACGCCGACAACAAATACTACCAGGGCCGGAAGAAATGGGAGAAGCTCGTTCATAACTTCATAAAAGCGTAAATTAGAATAATTTAGAATATGTTTTCTAAATATTTAAAATTTAATAAAATGGCCTTATAAGGGAGGTAATTATATGGTTACTCGGCAGCTGAATTGGATAGTGACGCTGGTCATGTCGATTTTATTCGGAGGGCTTGGCGTTGATCGCTTTATGATGGGACATATCTGGCTTGGAATACTTAAGTTCCTAACAGCCGGAGGTTTTGGTGTTTGGTGGCTTGTGGATATTATTTTAATCGCGACAAAGTACCCCTTCACAGGGGTAGAGTGGGTTACCTAATGATAACGTTTCAAAAGCTTTAATGACTGGTACGGTCTTGATGTGTCTTTTGGCAGTCTCATCTTGCGATCGGAGCGGAGGCAATATTAAAGAGATTGAGGAGCCGGAGACTGATTCTCAAGGGGATATCATTCAGGATGATTGATTTTATACTGCGGCCGGCATCAAGCTCTGATTTTTGCCTTGCTAAGTCAACAATCAGAGCTTGATGCCGGCCGCAGTATATCTCCAAAGAGCGTTTGGTTGTTATAGCCGTGCAATTTGACGTTGACGAGTTCTCCGACATCCTGCTCGGATCCGGGGAATAGGACGTTTTTCCAGCAGCGTGTACGCCCTTTAACTAGATTCGGATCTTTGGCATTTACTGTTTCTACGAGGATTTCCACCGTCTCGCCCAGCATTTTCTGCCTCTGCTTGGCGTAGATCGTATCTTGCAGTTCCATAAGGCGGCGGAGCCTTTCCTGCTTGACCTCTTCGGGGATATCGTCTTTCCATCTCATGGCCGGTGTGCCTTTACGGGCGCTGTAGGCAAAAAGAAACGCGACAGAGTACTCAATTTCTTTGAGGGCATCATAGGTCATTTGGAATTCTTCTTCGGTTTCCGTAGGAAAGCCGACGATAATATCGGTCCCTAAAGCGACATTGGGAACTATTTTCCTGAACATCGCGATTTTTTCTATGTATTGTTCAAGGGTGTAGATGCGGTGCATTTTCCGTAGAATGCGGCTTGAGCCTGCTTGAATCGGAAAGTGGACAAATTCACAAAGAGAGTCCAGGTCGCGGACCGCCTCCATCAGTTCGCGAGTGATATCGACAGGGTGGCTTGTCATGAATCGCACGCGTTCTATGCCCTCGATCTTGTCAATGTGATAAAGCAGGTCGTGAAAAAGGCAGCCCATTTCCGGCTTGTCCTTCCCAAAACTGTTGACATTTTGTCCAAGCAGAGTGACTTCCTTGTATCCCTGATCGGCCAAAAGCCGGCATTCATTGATAATGTCTATATGATCCCTGGAAACTTCAGGTCCTCTTGTATAGGGCACAACGCAGTAGGTGCAGTATTTGTCGCATCCTCGTATGATCGATATATACGCTTTGACTTTGTCGTCCCGTTTGGCCTTTGTATAGTCAAGTTCGAATGTGAATTGATCGTCGGTTTTAAACGATTGCCTTCCGGTGGAAATAACCTCGTCAAGGACGAAATTCAAGTCGTGGATATTGTTAGTCCCGAGGACAAAATCTATATGGGGGAGTTTGCGAAATAGAGAGTCCTTTTTTGCGTTTGCCATGCAGCCTGTGACGCCTATGAGGGGGGTTTTCCTCTTTTTTCTTCCGAGTTGGCCGATTTTGCCCATGACCTTTCTCTCGGCCAGGTCCCGGATGGAGCAGGTATTATAAATAAGGAGGTCTGCTTCATTTTCTAAGAGGGTTCGTGCCAGACCCCGCTCTTCCAGGATGCCTACCATGATTTCGGTGTCGAGTTCGTTCATCTGACACCCGTAGGTGCGGATGTAAAAAGTTTTTGGATTCCTGTTGAGCTTTTCCATGGGATTTAGGATAAATGATCTCCAACTTTTAGGAAAGAGGATTTTTTTCTTGGCAAAAAGCTGTTAAAACGTTAATATATGTGCTTTAAGCGACAAAAAATTTAAGGTTATCCGACAATGAAACAACATAACAAAGCTAAAATTCAAAAAACTTTTTTAAAGCGTAAAGAGGATGTCAACCGGAAATGGTTTATCCTGGACGCGGCCGGAAAAACGCTTGGTCGATTTTGTTCGGAAGTTGCCAACATATTGCGCGGCAAGCACAATCCCGAATTTACCCCGCATGTCGATTGCGGCGATGGAGTTATTGTCATTAACGCTGCTCAGATCCGGTTGACCGGAAATAAGGAAGCACAGAAGGTTTATCGCCGTTATACGGGCTACATAGGGGGTTTGCGCGAGACCGATTTTTATACGCAGATGGAGCGCGACCCTACGTTTGTCATCCATCATGCAGTCAAAGGCATGCTTCCCAAAAAGTCGAAGATCGGAAGAAGCCAGGCGACCCGCTTGCGCGTCTATGCGGGCGAAAGCCACGATATGCAAGCCCAGAAACCGGTAAAAGTAAATATTTAAGGTGATTAAGAATGGCAAAAAAAGAAGAAACAATTGAAGAATATATAGCCACTGGACGGAGAAAAACGGCTGTTGCCTCAGTGAGGCTTCGACCGGGTTCAGGCAATGTCGATATTAACGCGAGAAAATTTGAAGACTACTTCCCAAGCGAATTTCAGCGAGGCAATGTTTTGTCGCCGTTGGAAAAAGTTGTGGGGAATAATAAATATGATGTTGTCGTTCGAGTCAAGGGAGGGGGAATTGAAGCCCAGGCAACAGCGATCAGGCTGGGCCTTTCCAGAGCGTTAGTTTTGGAAGACGAAGACCGCCGGCAACTTTTGAAGACAGAAGGGTATCTGACTCGCGATCCCCGTAAGAAAGAACGTAAAAAATACGGTCTTGCCGGAGCGAGGAAACGTTTCCAATATTCAAAACGATAATTCTGACACTGAATTCAAAGAACCCTGGCTATTTAGCTTAGGGTTCTTTTTTTGCACTTAAAGATTGGCTTTTGACTTTTTGTGTTTGCCCGTCGGTCCTGTCGCTCTTTTTATCCAGAAATTGAACCCTTTCAGCTGCAACTCTAAGTTTGCACCTTTTATCGCCGTCTTTTGAATACCAAACGTCAAGTTGCAAACGACCTTCAATGAGAACAGATGAGGAGACAGACAAAGCTTCGGCGCACGTCTCGGCTTGTTTTCCCCAGACAACGACATCAACAAAGCAAGCTTCTTGTTGTTTTTCTCCATGCAGATTAATGTAGTCGCGATTTAATGCTACCAGTAAATCCGTAACCGCTACGCCATTTGGAGTTTTTCTTAGCTCGGGCTTTTTTGTGAGACGCCCTGCAATTATAACCTTGTTAAGGGATGCCATCTGATCCTCAAATAGTTAATTAATCTTTCTAACCCGACCTTATCAGAAAAAATTTTTATGACAAACAAAAAATACATTTAAATTAAATGTTTTCTAAATTATTAAAGTTCAATTTATTATAAAACAATGGTTGGCTATTTAAAACTTTGCCCTTTCATGCCTTGAGCTAACCGGCAGATCAGGTGTTTTTCTTTGAAAATGAGCCATTAACGATGTGAATGCTTTTTAAAAAAGCATTCACATCGTTAATGGCTCAAAATAAACAAGTGTTGACAGGCGTCTTATATCAAGCGTATAAAGAAGTTAACATTGAGGAACTCCGAGGTCTCTATGGACGAGTCAGTCGCTATTGAAGAAAAAATCAATGGAAATGTTTTAATATTGTTGATCAAAGGCAGGTTGGATGCCATATCTTCGATTGATGTAGAGAAGCAAATATTCAACTATATTACTGAAGGGCATCACAATCTCATTCTGAATTTTTCTGAAGTGGACTATCTCAGCAGTGTCGGGATGCGGCTTTTGCTCCGAACAACAAAAAAGCTAAAGATGCTTTCAGGTAAATTGGTGGTTTGTGAGATTAACACAAATGTTATGGATATTTTGAAAATGTCGGGATTCGACCATGTCATAGAATTTTGCAAAACTGAACCAGAAGCTTTGAAGAAATTTTAGTGCTCTGTCAAGTTTAAATTGATGGTATCTTACCACATATTTTTTCTTCTTGCTTTGCGCTCGCCCTCGACAACTTATTCAAGTTGTTTTCGGTCTTCGCGCTTCCCAAGAATAAAAAATCTGCGGCGATCTACTATCAATTTAAACTTGACGGAGCACTAGCGCTGAATTAAACTCGACTTCAAAATGTTAGAACAAATAAGATGATCTTGTGAACAGCGGAATTTCATGCGGTAAAGATATATTAGAAAGATTGACATCGGGGAGCGCCCATGTTCAGGAACAGCTGACTTTTCCTCCAACAAAAGAAAAAAGGGCTAAAGTGATTGTGCTGGCAGGACCGACCAGCTGCGGCAAATCGGCCCTTTCCATGATGCTTGCCGGCATGATTTCCGGTGAAATCATATCCGCCGATTCTCTACAGGTCTATAAAGGGATGGACATCGGAACAGCCAAGGCTTCTAAAAGGGATAGGATTGAAGTTCCTCACCACATGATTGATATTCGGGATCTTTGGGAGGATTTCAATGTCGTCGATTTCTATCACGAATCCAAATTTTGTATCGATGCCATCCATAGCGCTCAGAGAGTGCCTATAGTTGTCGGAGGATCGGGATTTTATATTCATTCACTGCTGTACGGCCCCCCAAGCGGCCCTCCATCGGTTCCCGAGGTTAGAGAGAGGCTGGAAGCACAATTTGACCGTTTAGGGCCCGATGCCATGTTTGAAAGGCTTTCGCAGCTGGATATCGATTATGCGAAAACGATCACCCGTCATGATCGGCAAAAAATCATCAGAGCTTTAGAAATTATTGAAATCACCGGCTCAAAAGTGAGTCAGTTTAGCTGGAAGAATCGGAGGATTCCAAAGAATTATGATTTTCGATGCTGGTTTCTCAACAGGCCTAAAACCACCCTTTACCATAGAATTGAAAAGAGATGCGATAAAATGCTTTCCCATGGATTGTTAGAAGAGGTGTCCAGGCTCGAAAAGACAGGGCTTAGAGAAAACCCTTCTGCCTCCCAGGCCATAGGATATCGTCAAAGCCTTGACTTTTTAAATGGCAAGCAGGATAAGCAGCATTACCTAGAATTTGTAGATAATTTCATGAGGGATTCAAGGCGATATGCCAAAAGGCAGCTGACCTGGTTCAGAAGAGAGCCCATGTTCCAGTGGCTTGATCTGGATCTGCACGACCCTGAGACCGCGATTGATTTGATTATAAACGATCTCGAGGCAAGATAAAGGGAAATTGTATAGTTTCTTCTTTGCATAAATTGCCTTTTTGGGTTATATTTGTGGATAATGTTAGTCTAAATACTTACAAGTAAAGAGATAGCCGATGGACCAGCCTGATGAACAAAATACCGAAACCGTTTCTTGCTTGGAAGCTAATGAAAAAGAGGTGAATCAGGATATAGATATTATGCCCGAACCAGCGAAAGAGGAAGATAAGACCGAAGAATCACAAACTCCAGCTTCGCAGAAAAAGGGGGGGTATGATGAATTTTTAACAGACCTTAAAGGACAAGACGCTCCCGAACAAAAAATTGCTTATGTACTCGAATTTATGGAAAAGGCCATTTCTCAAGGGGGGGCTCCATCTTTTAAAGAATTTTGGGATGCTAGGAAGCTTTGCCTGTCCCTTTTCAAAGAAGAAACTCTCTCTTTTTCCGTACGTTCGCATCTGTGGAACCGTTATGTGGAATTGTCAAAAGAAGCCCATAGATTGAAAGAAGTCTTGGATGAACAAAGCGCGTTTGCCGCCGAACAGATCGACCTGGCAATAAAGGCCCTTGAAGATGATATCGAAAAACTCGCCGAAACAGGAAGCATGCAGCAGGAAATCACATTCGATCCTCCTTCTAAATTTCTCGAATCCCGAATCTCGGAATATATCAAGATACAAACTGAATTGTCGCTTCTTAACGCTTTCGCCGCCAAAATCAATTCCTTGCGAAAAGAGCTGATAAAGACCGAGATGCGCATTCGGTTTAAAAATAAATTCTTTCAACGCTTGTCTATTGCCGGAGACAAAATTTTTCCCCGCCGCAAGGACTTAATCAAATCGATTAGTCAGTTATTTATCGATGATGTTATCCGTTTCATTGATGAAAATTTCACATCACCCAAAATCAACCAGCCATTTTACTTTTTAAGGGATGAGATTAAAGCTCTTCAAAGCGCAGCGAAAGTTTTGACTTTAAATACACAGGCTTTCAATCAAACCCGCATGAAACTCAGCGAGTGTTGGGATAAAATTAAAAAAATTGAAAAAGAAAAGAAAAAAGAGAAAGCCAAACTTAAAGCTGTTTTTAAGGAGGGTGCCGATTCTGTCGAAGAAAAAATTAAGGAATTGGAATCTCAATATGAAAACGGCGCTTTTAGCGACGCTCAAGCTTCTACCCAAGTTTATGAAATTTCCCAATTTATGCGCCAGGTTCAATTGGGGCGTGATGATATCAAGACTTTTCGCGATCGTTTGAACCGTATTAAAGCGGACATCAACGCCAAAGCCGCGGCAGCAGAGCAGAAAAGATTGAAGCAAGAAAAGCAGCAGCAGGAGCAAATCGCCCTGCAGGCTGCTAAGCTGATCGAGCAGCTGGAGTCTCTTGCAGCGGAAATTGAATCCAAGTCCATCGAGGAGGTTAACGAAGAAATTGGCCGCCTGACTCAAGAAATGAGCCAGCTGAACCTCGCAAAATCTCTTCAAAATGATTTTGACCGGCATTTGCAGGTTCTCCAGGATAAGATCTCTGAACTAAAAATTCGCAATCTTCCAAAAAATGATCAGGATGCTTATGAGCAATTGAAAATTTTCTTGAGCGACAGTAAAAATAGAAGAAAAGAAATTAAGGGAAAATTAGAGTCTTATCGCAAGGCTACAGGCGCCTCGGGTCTCGATATGGAACAGGCGCTGAGGCAGCGGGAGCTTCTTGAGCATGAAAAGGAGCGCCTGGAAAAAGTCGACGAAGAGATTCTGCAGATCAAAAGTAAAATCAGGGATTTGGAACAAGCTACCTGATTGTCAATTATCTATATACCACAGAGATCGCAAAAATCCACAGAGAAAGGTTTTTTCTTGAGATTTTCTTTTGAAAGTTCTCCTCTGTGATTTTTGAGGGCTCAGCGGTAAAAGATCCCGGCGGGAACTGCTGGCTTAGACCGAGTTTTGTGTTAAAGATTTTCATTGCATCTTAGTCGCATATTGGCGATATTGTTTTTTTTAGATGGATTTTAAATTTAGGTAAGCAAATGAATTCGGAAAGATTTGGTGTTCATGTATTTAATCGCACAATAATGCAGAGAACCCTTCCTCCTAAAATTTTTCTCAATCTCATTGCTGCGTCTAAAGGAGAGGAACAAATCCGTCCCGAATATGCAGATACAATTGCTGTTGCAATGAAAGAGTGGGCCGTAAGCCAGGGAGCGACACACTTTACCCATTGGTTTCTCCCGTTGACAGGTGCTTCGGCTGAAAAGCACGATTCCTTTATCGAGTGGAATCCGGCGGAGGATAAGATCATCGAAAAATTCACCGGCAAACAACTGCTGCAAGGGGAACCGGATGCTTCATCATTTCCATCCGGCGGGCTCAGAAGTACTTACGAGGCCAGAGGTTATACCGGTTGGGATCCGTCTTCTCCCGTGTTCATCTGGAAGGGGGGCGATGGCGTTACCCTATGCATACCCTCGGTGTATTTTTCTTGGACAGGGGATGTTCTCGATTCAAAGATCCCTCTTCTTAGATCCGAAAAAAAGTTAAACGACGCTGTTTTGCGCCTTTTGAAATTAACAGGCGTCAAAGCCAATTATATTTTTACAACTCTTGGCCTTGAGCAGGAATACTTTGTTGTCGACCGCAGCTTGAGAAACCTGCGCCCGGACCTGGTTTTAACCGGGAGAACGGTTTTAGGGGCTCCTTCGCCGAAAGGACAGGAGCTTCAGGATCATTATTTTGCTTCGGTCAACGACCGCATCTTGAGTTTCATGCACGACTTTGAGTCCAAAGCTCTTGAAGTGGCCATTCCGGTCAAAACAAGACACAATGAAGTGGCTCCATCCCAGTATGAAGTCGCCCATGTTTTCGAAAGTTCCTCTACTGCCGTTGATCACAATATCCTGATGATGGAATTAATGAGGCAGACTGCCGAAAAACACGGCCTGTCATGCCTTCTCCATGAAAAACCCTTTCATGGCCTGAACGGATCGGGCAAACACGCTAATTGGTCTATCATGACTGACTCCGACATCAACTTACTGGATCCGTCCGACCTCCCGGAAAATAACTTACTATTTCTCATCTTGCTCAGCTCTATTTTAGATGCCATCAATCAACACGCTGTATTGCTTAGGGCGTCGATCGGATCGGCTTCCAATGACTACCGTTTAGGAGGGCATGAGGCGCCGCCGGCGATCATTTCCGTATATCTGGGTGAAGAACTCGAATCTCTTCTCAACAATATTGAAAAATCAGGGGCGCATAAAACCGCCAAACGTCTGGATAAATACAATCTGGGTTTGTCAACGCTTCCCGATCTTTCCAAGGATAATACCGACCGTAATAGAACTTCGCCATTTGCGTTTACCGGAAATAAATTCGAATTTCGAGCTGTAGGATCCTCGTCTAACCCTTCATTTGCCATCACGGTGTTGAACGCGGCTGTTGCAGAGAGTCTCAATAAAATCATTGACGATATTGAAAAAAAATTAGGAAAAACGAAGATCTCGGACAAAAAGGGCGTGGCTCAGGCAACGATAGGTGTTCTTCAAAAAAGCATCGCGAATTCAAAAAATATTCGGTTTTCCGGCGATAACTACAGTCCTGAATGGGTTGCGGAAGCTAAGAAAAAACATCTTCAGAATATAAAGAAATCACCTGAAGCTTTTAAAGCCCTTCTGGATAAAAAAACCGTTAACGCGTTTCGCGGCATTCTCCTAGAGCACGAACTTGAGAGCCGCTATGAACTTATGATGGACCATTACATTCAAACGATTGAAATCGAAATTAAAGTCATGCTCGAAATGTTTAGGACCCAACTACTTCCATCAGCATTAAAAACCCAAAAAGACTTTGCCGAGAGTCTCTCATTGCTGAAACAAACGTTGCCTTCTTCAAAGAAATTCTCTTCTCTAAAGTTGGGGCTCGAGAAGCTGGCAGGAGCCATTGAAACTGCTTTGAAGCTGGCAGAAGAGCTGGATGCCGTTCGCAAGGAGGCGTCAAAACAGACAAATATAAACCGAAAGGGAAATGCGTTTGCCAATAAGGTTCTTCCCATGTCCGATAAGTTTCGAGCAGCCGTCGACGATATGGAAGCTCTTGTTGACGATGAGTATTGGCCTATTCCTAAATATAGAGAAATTTTATTTCTAAAATGAAGAAAATAGGGCTTTACGGCGGAACTTTTGATCCTATACATTTCGGCCATCTGAATCTGATTATGCAGATAAAGGAGATGCGCGGCCTTGAAGAGGTATGGCTGGTCCCTACAGGAGTCAATCCTTTCAAAATAGACAAAAAGGTATCTGAGGCAAAGTATCGTTTAGCCATGACCCAGGCGGCGATTGAACCCTTTTCCCACCTCAAGGTCATGGACAATGAGATTCGGCGTGAAGGGGTTTCCTATGCGATCGACACTTTAAAGCAATTTTTTGAATTTCAAGAAGATCATGAGTATGCCATTATCATCGGCGATGATGCAGCTGAAGGTTTTTTTCGGTGGAAAAATGTCAAAGAAATAATTCAAATGGTTCCTATATATGTGGGGAGACGAGCCTGCGATTTTAAAATTGAAAGCCTGGCAGGGGATGCCGATGTGCTCAATACGTTGAAAAAAGGGATGACAGACACGAGAATTATCGAAATTTCCAGCACAGACATTCGCGAAAGAGTGTCTCGAGGGCTCAATTGTTGTCACCTTGTCCCTTCAAAAGTCATGGACATAATATATAAAAATGATTTATACTCTTAATTATATGGAGAAGAAAGACTTAGATCTTATTGCGCAGACAATTTTCGATAAAAAAGGAACTAATATTTTCGTTTTGGACGTTCGGGGCCTAACCTCAATGGCCGATTATTTTGTTTTGGCTGAGGGGAATGTCGACCGGCACGTTAAGGCTATAGGGGACGCTGTTTTGGATTCGATGGAAAAATCAGGGCGCGAAGCTCTCCGCGTAGAGGGGAGTCAGTTTGCTGATTGGGTGGTGATTGATTTCGGCGATATTTTTGTACATCTGTTCACTCCCGGAGTTCGAGAAAAATATGGTTTAGAGTCTGTTTGGAGCAAAGGAAAAATTGTCGATGTTTCCATAGATATTTCGAAAAAAATAGCAGGTTAACTATGACAAAAAAAAGAGTAGTCATCACCGGCTTGGGGGTTGTTTCCTGTTTTGGAAATGATGTGGAAGGCTTTATTGATGCTTTAATGGCCGGAAAAAGCGGAGTGAAAACGATCACTGAATTTCCTTGCGATGATTTCCCTACACGATTTGCAGCTAAAATTTCAAATTTCGACCCAAGCGGATATATCGACAAAAAGCAGGCAAGAAGGGTCGACAACTTTATCGCCTATTCTCTGGTTGCGGGGAAAAAAGCGCTTGAATCGGCACAAATTGACAAGGAAAGCAAACTGGACAAAAAACGATGCGGGATCCTGATTGGTTCCGGAATGGGCGGACTCAATATGTTCTCTAATGCCGTTGAAACGCTTAAAGATAAAGGCATCGGCCGCATGTCGCCATTTTTCATTCCCTACACGATCACGAATATGGGAGGGGCGCTGTTGGCTATGGAATATGGATTTATGGGCCCCAATTATTCGATTTCGACTGCTTGCGCGACAGGCAACTACGCCATTGTCAGCGCTCTTAAGCATATTCGTGATGGCGAAGCGGATTTAATCGTATGCGGTGGAGTTGAAGCCCCGATCAACGCGGTTGGTCTGGCCGGATTTTGCGCATGCAAGGCTTTATCGACAAGAAATGACGCCCCTGAAAAGGCTGCCCGGCCATGGGATAAAGACCGGGATGGCTTTGTTATGGGCGAAGGAGCGGGCGTGCTGGTTCTCGAATCCTTCGAACACGCAAAAGCTCGTGGAGCCAGGATTTATGGAGAGGTTCTTGGCGGAGCTTTCTCCTGCGATGCCCACCACATGACTATGCCCCGCGAAGACGGAGAAGGAATCGCCCTCTGTATAGACAAGGCGCTCAAGAATGCCGATGTTTCCCCCTCTGAAGTGAATTACATCAATGCTCATGCGACTTGCACTCCTCTTGGGGATATGGCGGAAGTGAATGCAGCGAAAAAGATTTTCAAAGACCCTTCTAAAATTTACATGAATGCAACAAAATCCATGATAGGGCATGCCCTGGGAGCGGCGGGAGGCCTGGAGGCCGTCGCGACTGTCATACAGATGCAGCGTAAAGAAATTCATCCCACTATTAATCTGGACAATCCCGAAGAGGGGCTCGATTTCATGACCCCGACAAAAGCAACAGATTGCGACATTCAAGTCGCAATATCTAACTCTTTTGGCTTTGGCGGCCACAACGCCAGTGTTGTTTTTAAGTCTTACAAGGAAAAGTAAGATGGAACATTCCTATGGAATTATCCCTTTGAGGCGGCGCGGAGAGGATTGGTATGTCTTTATTGTTCATCGGATAAAGTCCGGGGGATTTTGGGAGTTTCCCAAGGGGCATATTGATGAAGGGGAGACCTCTCTTGATGCCGCTGAAAGAGAGCTGAAAGAAGAGACAGGTTTAACGATCGATCGCATGCTCGAATTTAATCCCGTCACTGAATATTACGAATATGAATGGCATGGGAAAGTCATTCCTAAGGAAGTTCATTATTATCTGGCACTTGTCGGAGGAGAAATTGCCTTGCAGCCAAAAGAGGTCGATGAGGGCAAATGGATTCTCCTAAGAGAGGCGGAAAACTATGTGACTTATGATACAAGCCGTTCTCTTTGCAGAAAGGCCGCTTCGCTGCTTCTTAACTCAAGATAATTTTCCATTTTTCATAAATCGAAAAATTCATAAAAAGTAATGCAACAGATCTTACCACGCTCAATTTTTGATTATTAGGATCAGGCAGAATATTTCGTTTATCCAATAATTCTACGTATATCATTAATTCTTTGTCGACATCTTTGGATAAATGGGCAAAATCGGTTAAAAGAGATTGGAATGTATCTTTTTCAAGATCATTCAGAGTTGAATTTTTTGTCAAAGTTGGGGTGTGTTGCCTAATTCCTTATGAAAAAGTGAAAAAATTAGCTAAGATCAAAATTGAGACTTGATAGGAGAAAAAAACAGGGGTAAACTCTTTTTTTGCACAAAGGAGGATACCCCATGAGCCACAAAAAACGTGACTGGTTTGAGTATAACAAATCCCTGGTAAATCGTGGAAGTCTAACTTTCTGGATTCACAAAAAAGCCATCGAATCTTGGAAGGCAAAGGCTCAAAAAGGGAAAAAAGGAGCACCTTTCATCTTTTCAGATACAGTTATTGAAACTGCGCTGACCATCAAATTTATCCTCAAACTTTCTTACCGTGCTCTGGAAGGGTATCTTAGATCTTTGATTAGAATTTTAGGAGTTGATCTTCCCGTACCATGTTACACTCAAATATCTAAGAGGATGAAAAAACTTAAGTTTCCCAAGCATCTTCTAAAAAATAAAGCTGTTAAACATGTTGTCGTTGATGCTACAGGGCTTAAGATGTACGGAGAGGGTGAGTGGAAAGTCAAAAAACATGGACCCGGCAAAAGACGTGAATGGCGAAAATTGCACCTTGCAGTTGATGAAGAGACTCAAGAAATTTTGTTTGTAGACCTGACAAAAGAATATGTAAGTGACACGTCGTTTGTGCCCGAAATTATAGAAAAACGAAGAAGGATTGAAAGAATTCTTATGGACGGTGCAGCTGATGTTGAAAGTCTTTACAAGCTGGCTTACGAGTCGGGAATTGATCTTTTAACACCGCCGAAAAAGAATGCAAAAAAGCGGGATGAGCCATGGATGCAAGATCGAACTAGAAGGCTGCTTGAAATTATTGGTTTGGGAGGTGGCAAAGAGGCCAAATCACTGTGGGGGAAACTTACGAGCTACAGCAAAAGGGCTACGGTTGAAAGCGCTATAGCGAGGTGAAAAAAGTTATTTACAGGGTATTTGGAAAGTCGATGTGAACGAAGACAACGGACTGAAGTATATCTCAAATCTCTAATATTAAATGACATGAAAAGGTTCGAAAAATCGATAGCTTGAGTGGGTTAAGTGTGGCAAGTCGTAGTCAAATCACTAATTCCTTTCAATATTTCGAATTAGGCAACACACCCGCTGTAGATGATTGGCCTCATTGGTTATTATGATTTTCTTTAAAAATGGAGGAAATCATGATCAATCAAGTTATTACTATATTCTCAAGAGACAAATAGAATGCTTTGTTCAGAAAAAAATAAAATTGAAACGGTTTTTCAGTAGCATTGTGAGTCGGATGCCAAGATATATTCGTGCAAGAACGGAGTCCGGTTTTTGCTTGAAAGTTACATTTTTTATCCTGGCCTATATGGTAAACTTATCTTATCCATTGGGATAATCGTCCCCCTCAGTGATTTTAGCAATCCATCTGCAAACTTACCCTCCTCGGTAAGCTCTAAAGAGCTTACCCTTCGTCACGTAAGTTTGCAGATGGATTGCTAAAATCACTGAGGCGAACGAGATTAGGTTACAATCACGGGTTATACTGTTTGAATAATTTTCTGGAAATTAATTTCAGGATAACTATATTGAGGACATGCTTAAGGAGTTTAGAGATTTTGCCTTAAAAGGGAATGCCCTGGATATGGCGATCGGCATTATTATCGGAGCAGCTTTTAGCACTATTGTGAACTCGCTGGTTAATGATATATTGATGCCTCCAATAGGGCTTTTGCTTGGTCACGTGGACTTTTCGAATTTGTTCCTGACCTTAAAAAGTGGAACACCTCCGGGGCCATATGCTGCGGCGAGTGCGGCAAGCGCTGCAGGGGCGGTGACAATCAATTATGGTGTTTTTATCAACAGCATCATTTCATTTATCATTGTTGCGTTTTCTGTATTTTTGGTTGTGAGGAATTTCAACAAAATGCGCGACAAGTATGCCGGAAAAATTGAGGCAAATGTCAAAGAATGCCCCGAGTGCTGCAGTCAGATACCTCTGATGGCAAAAAAGTGCCCGAATTGCACATCCCTCTTAGGATTAAGTAAGTAGATTTTCCTCTGATAAAAATAGCTGATACATTATATATGGCATTAGAAGGGTATCTTGGAGGTATCAGTCATGTTATATTGGGCTTTTGTGTTTTTTATTATCGCTTTGATAGCGGCATTTTTTGGTTTTGGCGGTATCGCGTCCGGAGCCGTGGGCATTGCGAAGATTTTATTTTTTATCTTCGTGATATTATTTGTTATCAGTTTAATAGCCGGGCTTATTCGAGGAAGACCCCCGGTTTGAGGATTAGGAGGTAAGTTGTGAATTTTAAAATTTTAACCTTATTGTCTTTATTGTCGTTGGTTTTCGCTGGATGCGAAACGGAAGGGCCAGCAGAGAAGGCTGGGAAAAAAATTGACGAATCAATCCAAAATCTTAAAGAGAAAGCTCATGATGTGATGGAAGATCAGGGACCTGCCGAAAAAACTGATGAAAAAATTGATCAGGCAGTCGAAAATGTCAAAGAGAAATCGCAGGACTTAAGGGATCGTTTACAGGAAAAGCTCCCTAACTTGCAGCGATCGCCAAATGATTAATTTCGAGTGCTCCGACAAGTTTAAATTGGCGGAGCGCTGGTAATAACCCCTGCCTTTTCCAGCATCTTTTCAGCCCCAAACTCTGTTAGCAGGAATTGTGTCCCTGTAATTAGCCAGGCCTTTTGCAAATCCTTATCATTAATCAAGTCGTTAAGACTGTTATAAAGTTTGTCGTCTGCAATGATTTGTCTGTTAACAATTTTGCAAAAATGGCTGATCAGTTTTTCTGGTGTCAGGTGTCTAAAAAAGGCTTTGTAGACTTCTTTAAATGAGCGCTTGATCAACGTATCTGTAATAAGGTCTGTGTGCGCGTCAAAAATGAGTTGATGTTTCAGTCCTAGACTTTTACCGATAAAATTTTTCAGATATGTGGTTTGAGAAGCCAGCTCTCCAGTTGAGGGTTTTTTGCCTGTCATTTCAATGACAAAGTCAGATTTTGTAGACAAAATATCGTGAATGACCGTTTGAAGAACACTGCGGACAGCCTCACTTTCATTGGAAATGGTATAAAGGGACCCCTGTGACTTCAGTGGAAGACCATGAAAGGCATAAGAGATTCCTCTTTGGCTGATTAAAGCTAGAGTCTGAATAAGGTGTTTATAAAATGTTTCATATTCCAGCTTTCTGAGATAATCAATGATCCAGGAAAATTGGTAGGCTTTAATTGAGACTTGTTTCGTTTGATTAAGCAGGTCAAATAATGACCTGTTTTCTTTCAATCTCTTTTGTATGATTGACAAAGGGAACCCAAAAATGTTTTGAAACTGCTTATCGTCAAATGGGCAATTTTCAATCATTTCATCAAGGACTTTAGAGTTGATCCTTTTAGGTAGATGTTTGCTTGTCGGCAGTTTGGAAACTTGCGAGAAAGCCTTGGTATTTAACATGAGTCCCTTCGGAGATGGGGTGAGATTTATTGAAGTTTGTTCATGTTGATTTTGTGTTAATCGACTGAATACCGAATACATGTTCTTGGAAGAGGCTGGCTTAAGAGTATCAATTATATGCTTAAGAGCTCTTTGGATTATCGGGTCCTTGTCACGAAGTTTAAGAAATTCACGGTTATGGAAAATATATTGAGAAAGAAAATAAACTTCATTCTTATTTTCTAAAGTTGCAAGCTTAAAATTGCATATCGAAAGAAATTTACTTTTAAAGTGTTTTTTACGAGAGTGCTTGATTTTCAATGCCTCATCGACTATTTGGAAAATTATTTTTATTTCCTTGAAACCACAATCACCCAAGATAAAAGGGATCGCATGTTTAAGAATTCTTTTGTCAATATCTTGTACTTGTAAAAATTGCGACAGCTTGAGAATTAACGCTAGGTTGCAGTGGTTTAAATATGACGTTTTTAAATCAATTGCCAAATTAACAATTTTTATTCTTTCCTCTTCCTCTTCTAGAGCTCTTAAGTTAAAAAAAAGATGATCTATTGTCATTATGCCAATAGGATTTTTTTCCAATGCTAATAGTGGTTTTGCCAGATAGGCTGATTCCTTGCGTTCTTTGGGATCTTCGATTACTGCTAATGTCCTGCAAAGGTACCTTATGTCATTAACATTCATTTCGGGTGTTTTTAGTTCATTTGTTAGATTGACAATTTGCTGTCTTTCTTCTCTATTTTTGATATTTGCCAAAAATTTCATAAAAAATTGCAGAACAAGAAATTGCATCTCTGGAGTTTTTAAAGAAATGACCTGGTCTGTAATTTCTCTAATTTCATCTGCATCTTCAATATTATAAAATGCCTGATGAATCGTTTTTATTGCATTAGCAGGAAGATCCGATAGCTGCAAGGAGCTTATCACGCTTGTATATATCCTACGTTTTTGGGTATCTTCGATTTCAGCCAAATCTTGAAGAATCATTTCTACATGGCAAGGATACATTTTTGGTGTTTTTAAACAATTTGCTAGATTGGCTATTTCCTTGCGCTCCTTGGGATCTTCGATTTTTATCAGATTTTTCAGAATTGTCATCCAGGTGCTATCCCAATTTTCTGTGATTTTTAAAGAATTGAAGAGATCAACACACTCTTTTCGTTCCTCAGTGTTTTTGAGTTGTGCTAATGTCTTAATAAAACTTGAAATATCCCAACTATCTGCGCCTGATGTTTTTAAAGAATTGATTATCTCAAGAAATTCTATTCGTTCCTTAGTGTTTTTGAGTTGTGCTAATGTTTTAATAATACTTGGAATATCCCAATTATCCATGCCTGATGTTTTTAAAGAATTGATTATCTCAAGAAATTCTATTCGTTCCTTAGTGTTTTTGAGTTGTGCTAATGTTTTAATAATACTTGGAATATCCCAATTATCCATGCCTGATGTTTTTAAAGAATTGATTATCTCAAGAAATTCTATTCGTTCCTTAGTGTTTTTGAGTTGTGCTAATGTTTTAATAATACTTGGAATATCCCAATTATCCATGCCTGATGTTGTTAAAGACTTTGTTAATTTGACTATTTTTCCTCGCAGCTTTGAATCTTTTATCGCTGCCAGAGCATGCCCAATGTTTCCTAAATCAACGCCGTTTGCTCCTGAAGTTTTTAAAGACTTTGTCTGGTTGACAATTTCTCTATAGTTGCCTCTATCCAAAAGCGTTATCATCTTTATAAGATATTCAATGCTTGATTCGGATTCGTTTTCATTGACGAGAATTTTTACTGAATTAAAGAGTTCTTTGAACCGTTTATTGAATAGAGTTCTCTCTTCCGGCAACGCCTTTTCAAGGCGCTCTGCATGTAAAAAATTATTGACAACTTTGGTGATTTTATCGTTAAGTTCACTGTTGGTTTCTTTGCGATGAGTACTTGAGTGCAATTGACTTTTTTCAGTAATTGGTTGCATAGGAATTCCTTATTTTTTTAAAGATATAATTTTATCTCAATCGGCACTTTATGACCATATGTGAAATTTTTATTGAATTGAATGAGCTAAAGACGTAAAATCAACTGCTTAATTTGGGGGGAAGTTGAAATGCTGCAGCCTTTTTTGGAACTATTTCTTTCTTCAGGGTCAATCATCAGTCTCGACCATGAACGTTTGCTTATCGGATTCGGCGAAAGAGTATGGATGAAAGAGATAGAGGATGAGTCGAGGCCCGCTTTTTATTTTCCCGATTTTTTTTTGGAGACAAATGCCCCTTGGTTTCAGCAGGAGTTTTGCTTTGAAGTGAGCGCAGCTTCTTTTTTGGAAGAGCTTTGCCATAGAGCCGACCACTCCTGTTCGCTGATGTGGACGCCTCCTGACTGCAGCGTATTTCAATGGGGCTTTAATGATCTTAAAAAAAGATTTTCTCAAGGAATTTTATCCAAAGGGGTCCCTTACGTTTTTGAAACGTCAAAAGATGCCGTTGGGTCTTCTCAGATTCATCATTTCCTTGTGAGTTTACTTCGCTTCGCTTTGATTCATCCTGTCTATTGTTATGGTTTTTGGGAGGATAGCGAAGGAATTCTCGGAGCCTCTCCCGAACTTTTATTTAAGATGGAGAAGAGCAAAATTCCTAAGTTGAAGACTGTCGCTTGCGCCGGGACTTTGGGGCGGCAGGAAACAAGAGAAGCTTTTAAAAACGATCCAAAAGAACTCGACGAGCATGCACAGGTGATTGAGGGAATTAGGGAGTCGCTAACGCCGTTTGGAAAGGTGAACGTCGGAAAGATGGAAACCCTTGATCTGGGTTCTCTGGTTCATTTATTGACGCCTATTGAGGTTGAATTAAATGGGCACTATGATTACGAAGCTGTTGTCAAAGCCCTGCATCCAACTCCCGCATTGGGAGCATTCCCCAGAAAGGAGGGTGGTGGGTGGCTTTTAGACTACTGCCAAAAAGCCAAAAGAGGACGCTATGGAGCTCCTGTCGGATTCGTCCGGGGAGGAGGCGATGAGGCAGGGTTTTATGTTGCAATACGAGGAATGCAGTGGAATAAGGAGGGAATTTCCATAGGGGCCGGTTGCGGCGTGGTTCCGCAAAGCGATTTTGAGAGGGAATGGGAGGAGGTTAGTCGAAAGATTCGGTCGGTCAAGGAGGTCTTTTCTCTTGTTTGAACAATGGCTGGGGCAAATTCTGCAGGAGATTGTTAAGCGAGGTGTGGAAGAGTTCTGTGTTTGCCCCGGCAAACGGAATGCGCCGTTGATCCAGGCTCTTGCCCAGTATCCTGAACTTGAGCAGCATCATTGGTATGAAGAGAGGTCGGCGGCTTTTTTTGCTTTGGGAAGGGCGAGGCGGACCGGCCGGCCTGTCGCTGTTGTGACCACAAGCGGAACCGCGGCTGGCGAGCTTCTTCCCGCCGCGATGGAAGCGCATTATTCGGGGGCTGCACTGCTATTAATAACGGCCGACCGGCCGAGGAGATTTCGAGGATCCGGGGCTCCGCAATCGGCAAATCAAGTGGGAATTTACAGCAATTTTACCTCTTTCGAACAAGATTTGGAAGAGGGAGAGGCTTGCGGCTTGCAACACTGGAATAAAAGAGATCCTGCCCATCTCAACATTTGTTTCGAAGAACCAAAATCGACATTCGATTGCCGCCTTCCTCCATTGAAGAGAGAAAGAGGCTGTTACGCAGCGCCTCTGCCTGTGGACCTGGAGTCTCTGCAGGAATTCCATTCTTTTCTGGAATCCGCCAAGCGCCCTCTTGTTGCTCTCGGAACGCTTGCCGAGGAGGCAAGACAACCCGTGTTGGATTTTCTGCTCAAATTACAAGCCCCTGTCTACTGTGAAGCGGTGTCGGGATTGAGAGAGCGGGAGGAGTTGGGAATTCTTAGGGTCCGGGATACTGAAGGATTGTGGGAGCAGCCGATTGATGCAATTTTGCGCATCGGTGGAGTGCCGACATTTCGCGGCTGGCGCGATTTAGAGGACATGCAAGGAAAAATAGCGGTATGTTCTGTAAGCGAAGCGCCCTTTTCGGGTTTGAGCTGGGGTTCGGCGATCCAGACGTCCCTCAAGGATTTTTTCCCAAAAACTGCTGCGGGTAAAACTTTTAAGTGGAGTCCATGCTTTGCCGATCCTACGGAGCTATTTGCTAAGTATCCGAAAGCCGAGCCTTCCTTAATTCATGAACTTTCCAAAATCATTCCGAAAAACAGCAGAGTTTATCTCGGCAACAGCCTTCCCATAAGAGAATGGGATCTGGCAGCCGCAGGCAATGCGGCAAGCGATGTCTGGGCCAGTCGGGGACTGAACGGAATCGACGGACAGCTGTCTACATTTTTCGGTCTATGCGACCCTGAAAAGGAAAATTGGGCTATTGTGGGGGATCTGACAGCCCTCTATGATCTTTCAGCCCCGTGGATTTTATCCGAAATGAGAGATTACAGGGTGAAAATTGTTGTGGTGAACAATGGGGGAGGGATGATCTTCTCCCGGCTTAAAATGGGAGAGAAGTTTCTCCATAGGCACAGCTATGACTTTTCCCATTTCGCTAAAATGTGGGGGCTGGGCTATGAGGCGTGGATGTCTGTCCCTAAAACCATTGATTGCCAGCGGCAAAGTTTGATTGAGCTTAAGCCCCATGAACAGGAAACGGAAAAATTTTGGAGGAGCTATCGAGATTTATGCGCTTCACGGCTTCTTGGGACGGCCTAGCGACTGGTCGTTTTTACCTGAAGCTCATGCCCCCGATCTCTTTTCGGAAGAATCGCTAGAGCATGAAAATTTTACCGAATGGGCGAAATGGTTCAACAGGAAAACAGACCACGTCTCACCGAAACTGCTGATCGGGTACTCGCTTGGAGGCCGGCTGGCGTTGCAGGCGCTTATCGATTGTCCGGAAATGTGGGACGGCGCTGTGATCATTTCTGCTCATCCCGGATTGCTTTCAGGTAAAAAAGAGAGGCTCGAAAACGACGCCTGCTGGGCAAAACGCTTTATGAACGACTCGTGGGACTGCCTCATGCAGGACTGGAATAGCCAGCCGGTTTTCAAAAATGAACAGCATCATCCGGTTCGCCTGGAATCCGACTTTAAACGAAAGAGCTTGGCAAAAGCACTTAGGCAATGGTCGCTGGGCAGGCAGGAAAATTTGCGCGGGGGGCTGTCCGGACTCAATATCCCGCTGCTTTGGGTATGTGGAAAGCATGATCAAAAACCCGCCCCTCTTTTTCATCCAAAATCCAAAATTTGCATTGCGCCGCAAGGGGGACATCGATTAGTATGGACACATCAAGCATTGCTCAAAGTGGAAATTAAAAGGTTTAAGGAGTCATTATGCCGGCAGTATTGACAGAAGAATGGACTGAGGTCAAAACTTACGAAGATATCGAATTTCATCGCATGGGAGCGGTTGCGAAAATCACGATCAACCGTCCTGAGATTCACAACGCTTTTCGTCCTCTGACTGTCGATGAAATGCAGGATGCATTTGCTAAGTGCCGCTACGACGATTCGATTGGCGTTGTTGTTCTCGCAGGAAAAGGAAGCCAGGCATTTTGCTCGGGAGGGGATCAAAGCATTCGCCAGCATGCCGGTTATGTTGACGGCGACGGCATGCCAAGGCTCAACGTGCTCGATTTGCAAAAGCAGATTCGAAATCTTCCTAAGCCTGTCATTGCGATGGTAGCCGGCTATGCCATCGGCGGGGGGCACGTCCTGCATGTCGTTTGCGATTTGACGATCGCCGCCGACAATGCGGTCTTCGGCCAGACCGGGCCGAAAGTCGGGTCGTTCGACGGGGGACTGGGAAGCAGCTATCTCGCCCGTATCATCGGCCAGAAGAAAGCGAGGGAGATATGGTTCTTGTGCCGGCAATATTCGGCCGCAGAAGCTCTTGAAATGGGCCTTGTCAATGTGGTTGTCCCTTTGGAGGATTTGGAAGGCGAAACGCTCAAATGGTGCGATGAAATCCTTCAGCACTCTCCTATGGCTCTTCGCTGTTTAAAATCGGCAATGAACGCCGATTGTGATGGGCAGGCAGGGCTCATCGACCTGGCAGGCAATGCTACGCTGCTTTATTATATGAGCGAAGAGGCAAAAGAGGGGCATTCGGCCTTCAAAGAAAAGCGAAAACCCGATTTTTCAAAATTCAAACGGTATCCTTAAAAAATGACCAAATATACAGGGAAGTTTCGTCACTGGATATTGGCTATTCGTCCTAAGACATTGACCGTGGCTTTTGTTTCTGTTTTGGCTGGGACCTCTTTAGCATGGTCTGTGGTCAGTGTAGATTGGCTGATTGCATTTTTGGCTCTCGTTTGTTCGCTTCTCATACAGGCGGGTGCCAATCTAATCAATGATGCTGCGGATTTCAAAACAGGGGCAGATACCGAAGAGCGGATTGGATTTCCTCGGGCGGCTCAAATGGGATGGCTATCCTATAAGCAAGTCTACTATGGCGGACTTGCGGCGTTTGGTCTGGCGTTTCTACTCGGCATCCCGCTTATCATTAAAGGAGGGGTTCTCATACTTTTTCTCCTAATTGTGTCAATCCTGTCTGGCTACGGCTATTCGGCGGGCCCCTATCCACTTGCGTATCATGGTCTTGGCGAACTTTTTGTTATGATCTTTTTTGGTTATGTATGTACAACCGTTCCCTATTATTTGCAAACAGGGGTTATAGATGAAAAAATTCTTTTGGCCGCAACACAAATCGGTATTCTCTCGACACTTCTCATAGCCATTAACAATACAAGGGATATTGAAGGGGATAAAAAAGCTAATAAAAAGACGCTTGCGGCAACTTATGGACTGAGGTTCGGAAAGCTTGAGATATCTTTCACCTTGCTCATTCCTTTTTTGCTCAACTTATTATGGGTGTTGATCAAATACCCGGTCGCAGCATTTCTACCCTTGAGCCTCCTACCTCTCGCATCAATCATTGCTCAGGGTATCTGGAAGTTTAACCCCGGAAAAATTTATAACGGCTATTTTGTATTGTCAGCATTGTTGCATTTGGTTTTTGGCCTGCTGCTATCGCTGGGATTTATTCTTCAGGTGTTATGAGGGAATGGCAGAATTCTGGCAGACCGTTTTTTGGTTCTTTCACCGATCTTTACCATCAAATCTTTTTCCATAACTATCGGCTTTCTAGAAGAAGCGGAGCTCTATTAAAAGTGATCTTTAGAGATGGTTTGACTGGCTATGGCGACTGCCATCCCTGGCCTGAGCTTGGTGACCTCCCTCTTAAAGAACAACTCAATTGTCTTGTCGATAATCGGACGACGAAACTCACGAAGCAGTCGTTAAAATTTGCACGAATAGACGCCGAAGGACGCGGCGAGAAAAAGAATTTGCTGCGATCGCTTAATGTGCCTAAAAGTCATTATCTTTTAATGAGTCTCGGTAAAAATTCGCAAAAAGAGCTTGAACAGGCTTTGAGCGAGGGATTCGAACATTTTAAGGTGAAATTAGGTGCAAATCTTGTAAAAGAGTTGAAGATTTTGAGTCCAATGCTAGAGACTCCTCGAACTCGCTGGCGTCTTGATTTTAACAATCAACTTAAGCAATTAACTTTATTGAAAAGTTTAGAAAACGATACAATTGAATTTGTCGAAGATCCCTTTCCTTATGATAAAAGGTGGTATGAATTTCCCTTCGCGATTGCCTTCGATCGCCAGGAAAATCCTCCAGAAAATGCTTATCAATACAAAATCGTCAAGCCTGCCATTGAGGCAATGATGGAGAGTTGCAAACCTCTTATTGTCACATCGTACTTGGGTCACCCACTCGGGCAGGCGGCAGACGCCTATGCCGCTGCAAACCTTGCAAAACAATGCGATGTTCGGGTTTGCGGGCTTTTGTCTCACAGAGTTTACCCTCGCAATTTGTTCAGCGAGCGGCTATCATGGCAGGGACCCGACTGGAAACATCCGGAAGGAACCGGTTTCGGTTTTGATGATTTGTTAGAGGGGATAAAATGGCATAAGTTATGACTTTTGAATGGAACAGCGATGATACATATGTCTTGATGAATCCTCGAATGCCAGGTAAGGATCTTTATACTCACAAACTCCACGACATCGGGCTTAAAGGACATGTTTGGCTGGCTACCTCGGGGACTACCTCTATCAAATGGGTCGCTTTGTCTAAAGAGGCGATTCTCCACTCGGCACGGTCTGTTGGCGAGCACTTGGCTATGTCGCCTGAGGATATCTGGGTACACGTTCTTCCGGATTTTCATATCGGGGGGCTTGCAATTTGGGCCAGAACTTTTGTTATGGGCGCCAAAGTTATCGACTTCAAAACCCAATCGAAATGGGATCCCAGCGCTTTTCGCGATTGTCTGGCATCGTCGAACGGCACACTTACATCTCTTGTTCCGGCTCAACTCTACGACCTGGTCTGTCTTCAGCTCGAGGCGCCTCCGGCTTTACGCGTCGTCCTTATCGGGGGAGGGAGGCTTGACTCCTCTCTTTACTCCAAGGCTATGAATCTTGGATGGAAATGCTTGCCGACTTATGGGATGACTGAAACAGCTTCGCAGGTAGCGACCGCAAAGCCGGAGAGCAAGGCGGACTTGGAGCTTTTGCCGCATGTGAAAGCAAAAATTGATGACGATGGATTAGTTTGTATAAAATCACCATGCCTCCTGACATGTTATGCAGAAGTCGGCATCAAAACGGTTATCACCGATCCTAAAAAAAATGGTTGGTTTTGCACTGATGACGTAGGATCAATTAAAGACAAAATAATCAGAGTGATGGGGCGCAAGTCCGATTTTCTCAAAATCGGTGGTGAAAGTGTTTCTCTCACTCTTCTTGAAAGTCTGTTTGAAACTCTCAAACTTGAATATGGCGTCACAGAAGATATGGCATTAGTGGCGTTTCCCGATGAGAGGCTCGGTCATGTGATTCACCTGGCCACTACGCACGAATCTCTCAGGCTTTTAACCCTTGTCGAGGAATTTCAAAAGAGGGTGCATCCTTTTGAGAGGATTAGGCAAATTCACCGGGTAGCGAAGATTCCAAGAGGACCGTTGAACAAGCTCATCAAGCGCGATTTGGTTACTTTGATTTCTGCGCCGATATAAGTGTAGCGATTCCCCCGAAAAGAGGCTTGATTGTCACATGTGTAAAGCCGGTTTTGACTAGATCGTCTGCTACGCTGCCTGGCGAAACGAACTCATGAATGCTGTTGCACAGGTATTTGTAGGCTTCTTTATTGGATGTGGCGAGTTTGCCGAGAAGAGGAAGAGCGGTATTGAGATAAACATGGTGGCCAAAACGAAGAAATCTGTTTTGCGGTCTGGTGAGTTCAAGAATCCCGAAATGACCTCCGGGTTTTAGAATCCTTAAAGTTTCCTGAAAACATAGGAAAGGATTTTTGATATTACGTATGCCATAGGCTGCAGTTGCGGCATCGATGACATTACTTTCTAGGGGAATCGACTGAGCGTCGGCCTCAAGATAGTGAATATCGTGGTGATCGATTTTTAGGTTTCGTGCTTTTTCTTGAGCGCAAGAGAGCATTCCCTCGGAAAAATCGAGCATATAAGCGGTAATGGGATCTTTTTGACGTCGGAGATAAGGAAAAGCAATATCTCCTGTTCCACAGCAAAGATCCAAAATTGTTTTTGGCTTGTTAGCTGAATAAATATTTCGGATCAGTGCGCGATTCCACAATCGGTAGGTTTGAAACGAAAGAATGGCGTTGCCCTTTTCGTAATTAACAGCAATATCATTGAACAGCGCCTTGATAGACTCAGGATTTTGTTTACCATAGGGGAGGGGGCTATTCATCTTCAGGCTCTTTCTCTTTTTTTTCTTCTGTTTTTTTGCAGATTTCACAACTGATCTCTCGACCGCAACGCTCATCGCGGGCTTTATTGGGGTCCATTCCGCATGCTCCCCGAATGATACGCGCCTTGCCGGTGATCAGAAAGCCGATTCCAAGAAGCGTGCACGCGACTATAATCACCCCAAAAGCCAGTAAAACTGTGATGACAATAGGATCCATAGTGACCTCATTCACATATTATAACACTTTTTCTAATCATAGTCTACCCGGCAATGCGGGGTTAAGGGGGTAGCCTGGCAGGTAAGAATTTTACCCATTTCCGCTTCGCTGTCGCTAAGTGCCTGATGCTTATTCATAACAATTTTTCCCGAGTCAAGCTGGGCTATACAGGTGCTGCAAATGCCTTCTCTGCAGGAAAATGGAGGATTGAGATTTTCCCGGATAGCGGCATCGAGGATGCTTTCGCCGGCATGGCAGCTAATTTGGGTTTCGCGGCCATCAATTTTCACAGTAATAGCTTTTGTTTCCGTATTTTCTGCTTCCTTTCCCTCGCCGACAATTAATGGCTCGGCAGCAGCAGCTCCATGAACTTCCTCAAATGGCTCTGCAAGGGAAGTAAATGTTTCCACATGGATATTTTTCTCGGAGATGTTTTTCTTCTTGAGTGTCTCTTTTACCAAGGAAAGCAGCCCTTGGGGGCCGCAGAGATAATACTCGGCATTGGGCGGACATGTATCTAAAATTTCATTGACTTTTTCGGCATCCAGCCGCCCGATAACATTTTTTCTGGAAGAGTTGTTGACAGATAGGCTGTGGATGACTGCAAATTTTTGACTGAATGCCTCTTGCAGCTTTTCCAGGTCATTGCCAAAAATGATCGAGCTGCTGTCGTGATTGGCAAATATGAGTTTGACCTGTTCGACATAAGGCTTTTTGAGCAGTGTGCGGATGAGGGACATAATCGGCGTGATGCCGCTGCCGCCAGCGAACATTACATGATGAGCAGCATCCGGTTTTGCGATAAATTGTCCGGCAGGGGGAAGAACCAGAACTTCATCGTTTTCCTTGAGTTGATCGATCAGATCATTGGAAATGAGTCCATTTTTGATTCTTTTTACGGTGATTCTGAGGTGTTTATCTTCTCCGGGATCGCTGGACAGGGAATAGCAGCGTTTATGCAATTGTCCATCATCTAGCAAGCGAAGCGTGATAAACTGGCCGGGTTTGTAGCTGAATTCGTGCTTCAAATGATGTGGGATTTCGAAATAAAAGGAGGCGGCCTCTTGAGTTTCTTCAAGAACTTTAGCTACTTTTAACATATAGTAGCGGTGTAATTTGCCATAATCAGACTGATATTGAAACGATGAGCAGTCCACATCCAGTTTTTGCGTCCCCATGGCCATCATCTTCATAATTTTCGGAGTAACATATTTTTGGACAAAGGGAAAAATCAAACCTCTGATTTTTTCAAGAATGGGATTGTGAATGCTAAAAATAGCTTTTCCAAGAAGCCTTTGCATACGGAATATTTTTTTTGCTTCCGTTTTTCTTTTTGTGACAAATTCTTTAAGGTGATAGCTTCTGACAATGCCGTGATGGCTTTTTAATGTTTGTACGATCAAGGGATGAGCACAAACAGCATCCTGAATGGCTAGCTTGTTGCCTTGAGCGCCGATAGGCGATGCGATATGAGCGGCATCGCCAATTAGAAGCAGCCCGTCTTTAGCCCATTGCTTGGCAATGGCAATTTTAACATCGAGGTAAGAGCATTGATCGAAGCTTAAAAGCACTTGCGGCAGTATGTCCTTAAGAATCGGCTTTGTCTCAATGAGGCGTTTGCAGAACGCATCGATTCCTCCTTGTTTAAGCTCGGGATACTCTCCTTTCGGCAGAATCCAACCGACTCGGATATGTCCTTTTTCTTGAGGGATAAAAACAACCATTCCATGCTGTGAGATCTCAAGGCCGAGTTGATATTTTTCCGCTTGGGATATCGGGAGATCAAACCAGACAACATCAAATTGATCTTTTGATTTGTGAAGTTCAATTCCGGCAGCGCTGCGAAGGGTCGAGAATCGCCCGTCGGCTGCGACAACAAGCCTGCTGCTGATCATCTGTTCTTCATTGTCAATTTGAACTTTCACGCCCGACACCATTCCGTTGTCAAAAGCAAGATCTGCAGCTGGGGTATTGCCAAGAAAGGTAAGGTTGGGAAATTCCGAAGCAAGTTGTATGATTTTTCTTAAAAACGGTCCTTGCTGCATGGCGAGGGCATAGTTATAAGGTTTGTCCAGTATATTCAAACCAAGCGTTATAAGAGGCTTTTCGTTGTCGGTGATTTTAAACTCATACATTTTGGAATGATCGACCAATAAAATCTCATCCAAGATACCCATCTGGTCGAAATATTTGACAATAGACGGCTGATAGGCCGGACCTCTGAATTCTCTTTTAAATGATGTGTCGCGTTCAATCAGGAGAACATCGATTCCGCTCCTTCCCAAAAGATAGCTGAGAACAGCTCCTGCAGGCCCGGCCCCGACAACAATAACGTCGTATTGGGGTTTTGATGAGGAGCTTTTTTTATTCATTGTTGCTGTCGTCGACTTTGACGGTTTTTTCTTTTGAGCTTTTAGCGCTTTTTTTTAACTCCTTTTTTGGAGCAGTGATATCGATCCAAATAGGAGAGCTCCATGCCATATGCCCGTCTTCCTGGGTCACTCGTAGATAGTAATAGGCAAAAGGGGTTTGTTTATCCCCCCCTTTGAGGGAATTTATTTCCAAGGGCGTCATGTCGTCATATTCAAAGTCGGCATGATAATTCTCGGGATGTATTGTGTGGATCACATCTCCGTTTCGAATAATCTCTATTTTATTGAGGTTTGTGGTTCCGGCGACATAGCCTGAAATGTGCCTGTTGACGAGTAGGCCGGGTTTTTCCGATGTGTCGATTTCGGTTCCCATAAGCTCTCCGGCAATCGACAGTCCGACAATAATCCTTTGACCTGTCGTTGCGTAGCAGCGGCGGTTGTATAGGGCTTCGAATATTGACTCTTTCGTATGGTTTTTGGTGAACACCGCAGTAAACCCTGGAGGGTATTGCGTTTGTTCGTGATCAAAAAAATCGTAATAAATCCCGCGGTCATCTAGTCCGCCGGCGACAAATCCAAACCGGCAGTTGTTATTGAGGGCATTTTGGATGGATCCTTCGGCCGTTTCAGTGACACCATTTTTTGGGGAGGGGGCAATTGGGCAAGGATTCCCTTCTTTTTGGGTGCTCTCGGACGACCCCCAGGCATTGTAAATTTCGACAACGCGCTCAAATTCGGGATTCCAGTTTTTAAAATTATATTGATACCCATTTCCCATGGTAAAAGTCGGTATGGAAAGCATTTCTTTGGGGGAATAGGATTTATAGATTTTATTCAGGGAGTTGTATTTGGTGTCTTTTTTTCTCATGATTTGTTTTTGTTCTTTGGCAAAGATGAACTGCCGCACTCCTTCTTTTCCCGGCTCTCCTTCCCACTGAAATCCCGAGAAAGTCGAAAATCTGTCTTCCTCGTTAAATTCCTGCACATTGCTTGCTATAAGTTTCCAAATTTCATTAGAAGTTTCCTCGGAATTCTGGCTGGGCGAGACGCCGTAGAAGTTGTAGGCCAGCTCATCTCTAAAGTGCCTGAGGCAGCTTTCAATGTTTTCTGTCGAGTCGACCCTTTCGGATTCTCCATGGAGCGTGCCCCACAAAAGTTGTTCTTCAAGATCGGCAAAACATTTCATAGGAGGAGAAAAATAAATATTTTGCGTGGACATATTTTTTAGCTGCACAGTGTAGACGCCGGGATCATTAAAATATAGATTGGGGAGAGTTATATAACCGGTTTCGGGAATAAACAGCTTCCAGCTAAGGTTTTCCCTCAAGTGTTCATGGGTGAGTTCAATGAGCGTGTTTTCGCTGTCAGTTGTGCTTGTCAGGTTTCCAAACCGGTCTTCAAAACGAATCACGACATCAAACCGTTTATTTTTGGAAACGAAAGAGGGTGTGATAGCTTTTATATTATCGAGCTCGTTGCCTTTGACATCCATGGAAAAGACTTCGGGATCAGTGAACTTTCCTTTTCCGGCAGGATCGACATAGAGATAAAAAGCCCTGCGCCTTTGCGCGTTGGCCTGGGCTTGAGTCCCTTTGGGATTCGGCCCCCATTTTTTTTCTTTGGGGTCCCCTACGTAGATAGTCATTGGCTCTCCAGCAGGAACTTTAGCCGGCAGTTTGAACTGATATTTGGGAATGATATCATTAGCTCCGAAAATTTCTTCCGGGAAAAATGGTTTGTTTTTTCCCACTTTGGCGTATATAACGTTTTCTTCTGCTTCCATGTCTGTTGCCGGGGCCTCCCAGTCAATAGGCCTGCCGTTGCTCATTATGTCGAACAGCAGCAGCGTTCCCTGAGGGAGCGCGGAAGAGGGGGTATAAATGAATTTCCAGGTTTTAAATTCCCCAGCATAAGCGACTGGGGGTTCACAAGCACAAATCGACCGGCGCATAGACAATTCTCCAAATCTTCAAATAAGAACATTATGACTAAAAAAAGATTAAACCGCAAACTCAACGGCTCTTTTTTCCCGAATTACAGTAACCTTGATTTTACCCGGGTATTTCATCTCTTTTTCGATTTTTTTGGAGAGATCGCGCGCCAAATTGAGAATGCCGTTGTCATCGACCATGTCGGGCATGACGACTATTCTCACTTCGCGCCCTGCCTGCATCGCGTATGCCTGTTCAATTCCGGGAAATTCGTAGGCGAGATCTTCGAGTTTTCGAAGACGTTTAAAGTATTCTTCGGCAGCTTCGACTCTCGCCCCTGGTCTTGAGGCGGAAATTTTATCTGCCGATTCGCAAAGGGACCCTTCAACTGTGATTGGCTTGATTTCGCCGTGATGGCAGCCGATTCCGTTTGCGATCTCTTCTGTTTCTTCATATTTGAGGGCAAGATCCCGTCCGATCAGAGCGTGGGTGCCTTCAATTTCGTGGGTCGCTGCCTTTCCGATGTCGTGGAGCAGGCCGATTCTTCTTGCCAGCTCGTCATTGAGCCCCAATTCCGAAGCCATAATCCCCATAAGATAAGAGACTTCAAGGGAATGTTCCAGAACGTTTTGCCCGTAGCTGTAGCGGAATTTTAATTTTCCGAGAAGGTCGATCAGTTCGGGGTGCAAATTGATGATGCCCGCTCTCATTGCAGCGTCTTCTCCACACTTTTTTATTTGTTTTTGAGTTGACGATTTAGCTTTTTCCACAGCCTCTTCAATTCTTGTAGGGTGGATTCTGCCATCGGAAACCAGCTCTGAGAGTGCCATTTTGGCGATATTTTTCCGCACCGGATCAAAGCCCGAAATAATCACGATTCCCGGGGTTTCATCGATAAGGAAATTGACCCCGGTGAGTCTCTCCAGCGTCCTGATATTACGGCCGTCCCTGCCGATAATCCTTCCTTTCATGTCGTCATGAGGAATGGAAACGGTAACCGTGGCCGTCTCCGATACTGTCTCAACTGCCAGCCTGTTGATCGCAGTCGCTAAAATACCGGCTGCCAGTTTTTCACTCTCTTCTTCGACCTCTTTTTGCGACCGTCTAATCAATTGAGCCGCATCTGACTTGATTTCATCCTTAACTTTTTTAAGCAACTCATTTTTAGCTTCTTCCAATGATAATTCCGAAAGGCGCTCCAATTCACTTATAAGAAGATTTTGCTTTTGTGAAAGGCTTTTTTTGTCGTCTTCGAATTGTTCGCGCCTGGCTTGAAGGATGGCTTCTCTTTTATCGATGTCCTGCAGTTTCTTTTCAACGAGGTTCATCCGCCTTTCAAGTTTATCTTCCCGCTCTTTCAACCTTTCTTCCCGTTCGCTTTGTTTGAGCTTTTCTTTCTGCAGCTGTTCTTCGGTGCGGCGAACCATTTCTTCTTGCTTTTGCTTGATTTCAAGGTCGGAATTTTTCCCCACGATTTCAGCTTTCATTTCGGCTTTGCTGATAATCTCCTGTGCTAAAGTCTTGAACTGACCGATTTTAATTCGATAATATACCCACATGGAGAAGAGGCCGACAAGGGCGCCAAAGAGGGAGAAAAGCAGGATGGAAATAATTTGATCGATACTCATAAAAATTCAAATTATCAGAATCCTGAGAATTAGAAAACAAAATTTTCTCTTTATTCAAAACTTGCTTAATAGTTTTTCAAATAAAAGAGTCATTATAAAGCGGCGGGTCAGACACAATGGTGTCAAGTACAGGTTTTTCTTAAATTGACCTTTGGGGTGATTAGAAATCTTTATGTATTTTATCAAATCAGTAAATTATGTATCATATTTAATGAGGTATCATTATGAAATATTTTATATTAGTTTTTGCAGTATTACAATTTCATTCGAGCTATGGATCGTTCAGTGATTTTGAAAAGAAATTTTTGCAGCAACCAGAAAAGCTGGAAGCATGGCATGTATTGTCCGATGAAGTGGATCTATGGACCGATAGAATTGGCATGCCCATAGACGAGAGAATTAAGGAAACTGTAATTGTCCTCAATCTTATGGGTTTTACAACTAGCGCTTCTTGCGAAGGGCATATTGATTGGGGCTTGCCTTATCCCTGGATCGATTTTGCCGTCAATGATAAAGAATTCTTCAATATACAAAATGAGCTGATGGAGATCCAGAAGCAAATTAATGGTTATGGCGACTTTAAGGATCTAACTGACGAAGAACTGCAGGAAGTGAGTAATTTAAACAAGCAACGTTTAGCATTATTTTCGGAGCTTTACCGCAATACCCAAACTAAACTCCTTCCCATCTATGCATTGCTGGAAAAATTCTATTCAAAGAAAAAGAAGCATTACGATTGTGTTATATGTTTTCCCGACAAATATCTTTCTAGGATGCAAAGTCTTGGGGGACAATGGAAATATGTTCGTACTCCTGAACAAAAAAAGAATAAGTTAAAAAAGTATCAGGAAGAAATGAGCCAATTCACTGACTTTTTAATCAGGGAGTATTTGCGCCAATAAATGCGGGTTAATCGACTTTACTGAAGGAAAGTAGTCATTTTGATTCTCCAAGTCAGCAGCAGAACGTTACCAAGCCATTCAGACGTGCTGACCCGGGAAGTCAACGCTTTTTGAAATATGGGTAATCGTAGTTTTTTCTATCCTGAGAATTAGACCCGTGATTGTAACCTAATCTGAGGCCAATCATCTACAGCTGAAGGTCATCTTTCGATAAATTTCCCCTCCGGCATGTCTTAAGACATGCCTCTTGTCAAAATTTTCTCTTTATTCAAAATTCGGGAAATTGTATAATTTTCCAAAAAATAGGTAAGGTAATGCATCCAGATTATTTTAATGACTATGACAGGGGATTAAAATTATATAACAAGAGCAATTATTTTGATGCAGCTATTTGTTATTGGACAGCTTATAACAAGATTCATCAGATTCCAGGTGGTCAAAGGCCCAGCTTTATGCAGAAGGATCTTACTGAGATCGTCACGGCCCTAATTAGGGCTCAGCTTGGGCTTATCCCTTCAATAAAGTGTTCCAGGCTACGGGCTCACCAATTAACGGTGATCAAAAAGCTTATTGAGAAAGATATTAAAGAAGAAGAAAAACCCCTCGACCCCTTTATTGAAAAAGTTTATTTATATGTAAACAAAGGAGATACTGTTTCATAGGTGTCCATAACATGTAATGCTCAATTTTTTGAATTGATATTGATTTTCTTGTGCGTTTTCCTTTGTTTCTAAAACGAATGGAGGACCCAAATGACACCCACTTGTCCTAACTGTAAATCCACCAGTATCAAAAAGAACGGCCATATTCACAGTGGAAAGCAAAATCATAGGTGTTTGTCTTGTGGAAGGCAATTCGTCATCGATCCTCAGCAAAAAATAATATCAGATGAGACAACATCAAGAGTAAGACAGGCATTGCTTGAACGCGTTTCTCTCGAAGGTATTTGTAGAATCTTTGACGTCAGCATGCCCTGGCTTTTGAATTTTATGAACAGAATAATCGAAGATCTTCCAGAAGATTTGAATGCGGATGTCACTGGAGAAGAAGAGTTTGAGGTAGCTATACTTGAGCTTGATGAACAGTGGAGCTATGTAGGAAAGAAAAAAAATCCAATATGGCTTTGGCTCGCATTTCATTCAGGTACACGACAGGTATTAGCTATGCATGTAGGAAAAAGAAATAAGCAAGCAGCAGAATCCTTATTAGCGAAGCTCCCCGAGGACTTAAAAAAAAAAGCCGTCTTTTATACGGATAAGTTCTCAATCTACTACGAAGTCCTTCCTTGGGAACAACATCGTCCAGTCGGAAAGGAGTCAGGTAAGACAAGCTACATTGAGAGATTTAATAACACGCTCAGGCAGCGATGCTCAAGGCTAGTGAGAAAAACCCTTTCATTTTCAAAGAAAATTGAGAACCATATTGGCATGATAAAATATTTTATATGTGACTATAACCAGAGAAAAGCATTACAAGTTTAGGACTACCGTTTCATACTCTATGATCACTGGGGGCTCTTTGGTAAAAAATCACAGCGGGAACTGCTGACCGAAGATTAATTTTTTAATTGATGTTCCCTTTTTTAGGGGTGATTTTAACTCTTTCAACACCGCGATCATTAGATTTGATCACTTCGATTTTAAAGTTGTCGTGATCTATAACGAATCCCTTCGAAGGAATTGTTCCTGTACGGTGGTAAATATAGCCGCCCAGGGTGTCGTAATCAGTGTCTTGGGGAATGTTAATGCTTAGCTTCTCCTCCATATCGAGGATGCTCATTTTTGTGTCGACTAGCCAGCTTCCATTTGCAAGAGGGGAAAAGAGCTCGGTGTCTTCGTCATACTCATCGGCAATCTCTCCGACAATTTCTTCTAAAATGTCTTCTATTGTGACAATACCTTCGGTCCCCCCATACTCATCCACGACGATGGCCAGATGAAGCTGCTTCTTCCGAAACTCCTGCAATAGATGGGAGATTTTTTTTGTTTCGGGAGTGTACATCGTTTTCTTTACTATCGACTCAATAGGAGTTTCCAGGATTTCCGGATTGCCAGGATTTTCGGCAAATTTCATGTATTCGAGCAAAATGTCTTTATACATGAGAATTCCGATGATTTCGTCGACATTATTTTTATAAACAGGGATGCGGCTGTAGCCTTCTTCGATGATCTGATTGGCTGCGTCTTTTACAGAAGTTTTCCCATTTAGGGCAAAAACATCGACGCGGGGAACCATAACTTCCCGAGCAATGCGGTTTCTAAAGGTAACTACCGATTCGATCAGTTCTTTGTCTGTGTTGTCCAGAGCTTCTCCGGTATCCGCTTCCTGGATCATTTCGATGAGCTGCTGCTTTACCCTCATTTGAGGTTCGGAGAGTTGATTGGAAAAATTGGTTTTTGAGAGGGATTTGAATATCAGCAGCATCGGAAAAGAGAGCGGAAGCAGCAGTAGAATAAATGGAGATGCAAGAGGGGCCAGGTAGATCAGCGATTGCCTGGGATAACGGGAGCCTGCCGTTTTAGGTATCAGCTCCCCTAAGATAAAATAGATAATGATAAAAATTAAAGTCAGGATAATGAACCAGGGCAAGTTGTATGCCGATAGGGGAAACAGGTTCAGGGCGTAGAGAAGGATCACAGCAAAAAAGGCATAGAGGAACCTCATAATGCTCAGAGTGCAAAGAACGACAAAATAAACAGAATCAAATTCGTGCCCCGAAAAGATGCGCTGATGAATGAAACGGATAAAAAAAATGCGCCTTAGGCTTTTTTGGTATTTACTGGGTTCTCGTCGAAAAAACCTTTTCAGGGCAAAATTCGTAGCTGTCAATGTGAAAAGGGCAATGACGATCAGAATAAGGATGCTGATGGTGATTGCGATGGTCATAATCTTAATTATAGCTTATTTCAATCTAAGGTCAAGATCGAGGTTTTTGAGGTTGAGAAGGTGCCGCTTTTCGGCATCCCGCATTTTGAGGCGGTCCTCTTCAGAGATGTCATCATAACCCATAAGATGTAGCAGCCCGTGGATCATGTAGAGGAGGGCTTCGTCATAAGGATCGCAGCCCGTGTCATTTGCGTATTTTACAGCAGCAAAAGGGCAGACAAATACTTCACCCAGAACATGATAGGATTCTTGAGCTCCCGAATCTATAGGAAACGAGATACAGTCGGTCAGACTTGCGTCGTTAAAATATTTTTTGTGGAGGCTGCAAATTGCAGACTGGTCGACAAAATTCACCGATATTTCATCGGTCTTTACACCTTCCGATGAGATGATTTCCCGCACAATCACGGGTACAGCTTCATCATCGAGGGGCAAGTCAATTTGCTCGTTGGCGACTGCGATTATCAAACTTAGATATTCGGTGTTTTGGGCAAACCTGTAACGCGTTTGTTTTCACCTTTTTTCCAAAAACCGAGCTTTTTCAACACCTCGATTCTCTCGTAGCGTTTCAGAACATTCCTTTTGACGGCGCCTTTATTAGACTTTCCAAAACTTTTATGTCTAGACATTGTTGATTACCCTTATTTAATCTTTGGAATGAATACGTTATTTGCCAAATCTCCCTCGACAGCGTTGCCATGTTCCTTGAACCCTTTGGGAAGATTGTCTTTTTTAGATCCGGTTTTTTTGGCAGGTGGCAGCGGCCTTTTAGGAGAGACCGCTCTTCGTTTTGATTGCTTGCTCATTCGTGTCATGGATATTCTCCTGATTTATACCACAAATTATAAAGATGCAGGGGGTTTAGAGCAATGGAAATTTTGAGGAGATTTGTTAGGTTGATAAGAATACTGCGCGCCCGTACCCGAGGTTGTTAATGGGGAAACTTAAATTATTAAAGAAATTATTGACAAATATAGGGAAAATTTATTATAATTTAACAAACTTTTATTAAAATGGAATTATGAATCCCACAGATAGCATTACTTCATATCCCGGCGTGCATCAAATTCATGACACAAATCCGGGTAGCCCCGGGGCCGAGAGGCAGGAAAAGCTGCCGAAAGATGTGCTGGAGGCCCTGGAGGACAATGATCTTGAACGGGCAATGGCCTTGCTTAGGCAGTATGAGAATGAAGGCGCTGAGGAGGTCAATAAATTTTTAGACAAATTGATGAATATGCTTATGAGCGCGATAACTTTCAAATTTATCGTCGCCAAACCCGCCAAGGGGAAAGTCAAAAAAACTCAAAATCAGCGAATAAGCGTTAAAATAAGAGCTCTGGCTCAAAAGTTCATTAGCATGCTGGCATCTCCTATAAGAGGTTTGGAAAAGGCCTTGTTTAAGGGATGGAAAGCTCTTTCCGGGATGAGCCGTGCGGCAAGCCGGCATTTGATTATGCCTGCTGCCCGATTTGTTGCCGCTCCATTTATCAAGTCATACCGTACAATTAAAGAGCGTTTCGGCCGGATCGCCGAGAAAGTTACAAATAGAGTGAAAAAACGTTTCCAGGAAATCAGGGAAAAAGCATCGGGAAAGATTGAAAAAGCGGTCCATGAAATACGCGAGCTGGCAAAGCCGATTAAAGTGTGGCTGTCTCATAAATTCAATGAATTTGTCGACAAGCAGCAATGGCTGAAGGAAACTCTAGGGCAGCAAATGCAGCCAATTGTTCATACCGCCCATGTCCTCATCAATCTTATGGCGGTTGCGCTTGTCCCCTTTGCCTTCGGGACGCGGCAAATACGGAAAGGAGGCAAACTGATTCAAAAGGGGATCAATAAAGTTAAAGGGGCTTTTAATCGAGCTAAAAATTGGGTCAAAGGCAAATTCAAAAAAGGATATGGCTATATACAAGTGGTTGTTCAAGCTTGCGTTTTAGCAATCGAGCGTGTCTGGCTTTTGATTTTTGAGAAAATGCTGCAATTATTGAAAAAGCTTTTGAAATGGCTCTTAACTCCTTTTAGGCTTCTTGCAAGGATTCTCGTCCGAATCGCAAATCATTTACAAAAATTTATTTATCGTTTATATAGTCAATCTTTTGGAGATTGATCTGTGGATAACAAGACTTATCTTGTCGAATTGTTTAAAATGGAATTTGCCATCATCGGTGGTGCTTTGTGCCTCGCTGCGGCGTTAAGGAACTCGGGTAAAAATAAAATTAGCCGCAGTGATGAAATGATCAGTCGATTGTGCAGGGCTATTCTCGGAAACTTAGGGGGCATATTTCTTTTCAAAGTCGTTTATGCAATTCTCCCTGAAAAGACGGATAAACAAAAATTTTTTAAAGCGAAATATGGAACTTTGCTCGCTTATGCGATACCGGCATCAACATTTATGGGTGCGATGTTCAAAGATGCTCATCAGTCATTAAATGGGCCAAAAGCCCAGTAGCTGTTATTGCAGCGGTTTCCGTTCTTAAGACATTAAGGTTTAGTTTGACTCCTTGCGCTCCTAAGATCTCAAGCTTTTCGGTTTCAGAATTTTCAAATCCGCTCTCCGGTCCCACGAAAAATCCGGATTGGGCATACGGTTTCCAGACTGCTTGAAGAAATGGGGCCGATTCTCTGATATCGCCGAAATAAAATGGCACTTCAAGCCTTGTCCATTTTTCCAATTCAGGCTTTATCGTGAGATTTGGCAGCCATAGCCTTCCGCACTGCTTCAAGGCTGAAATGCAAAGAATTTTTAACCGCTCCAGCTGAGCGGGCTTTATCTCTTTCCTGTCGCTTTTTTTTCCGGGGAAAAGCCAAAATTGTGTGATTCCGAGTTCTGTCCCTTTTTCGATAATAAAATCCAATTTCTGAGGACGCGGAAAGGCTTGGGCCAGGATAATCTCTTTAATGGGTTTTTCATATTGTTTTGCAGAGGCAATATCCAATACTGCCTGTTTTTTTTGAATCTCTTTAACGACGGCTTTAGCCAGCGCTCCCTGCCCGTTTATAATCTCGACGGCATCTCCGGGTTTCACCCTCATCACATTGGCCAGATGATGGAATTCCTTATCCCGAATTTCAACAGATGCGCCTTCAGTTAACGGGCGGTCTATAAAGAAGCGGTCAATCATTTTTCTTTGACGACTATTTTATGATCGTTAATGGAGATATCAAGCTCCAAGCGTTGGTGTCGACTCTTATACAGCCGAATTTTTTGCATGAAGTTCCGAAAACGGTTTCGCCATTTCTCTTCATTGCTGGTATCAGGAAGGCCTCCATGAGGAGAATTTTCACGATATTGTTTACTGAGAAAGGCGACATAACGGTCTTCTAAAATTTGCGGTTGGATGAATTCGACGCTCCATTTGAGGCTGGTTCCATTTTCCTTCGGCAGCGCAATGATGGAAATTTCCATATAATCTTTGACGATTTGAATAAATAATTGGCTCACTTCATAAGCGAATAAATTCATATTCAGGAAAGGGATGCCGTCTTTAATATCAATCAATTCATTTGTTTCCAGGCTGAATGTTTCAGGGTTAACGTGTCCCAGATTTTCGGTCGGATAGTATACATGAATGGGGAGGGGAGTCTCAAGGGAGATATATTTCTTGCGTAAAAATTCAATCCACATTTGCTCAGCATTGGGGTCGTTAATCGGCTGGAATGGAGGATTTAGATAGGGAATATAGACTTTCTTCCAGCTTGTTGGAACTTTGAAATAAATGACATCGTCGGAAAACGTCCCCGTTTCCGGCGGCTTAAGGCTGGCGAGATCTTCTTTAGTGATGTTGTTGAGATTGAATATCAGCTCCAGCCCTTCAAGTTTGACCTTTTCTACCTGTTCTTCGGGACCGCTTAAAGTTTGCATAAGTTTTTCCGGCCAAATTCCGAGAAACATGTAGGATCTGGGTATATTTCCCACGGGCTGCTCGACCTTGATAGGAATTTTTGTTGTGACGAATTTGCTTAATTTGATGATAAATTCCTGCGAAGAGGTATTTTTAATACTTTTCGAAAGGTCGATATTGGGGTTTAGGCTGATGATATTTTTCTTGCTGATTTGTACAAGCCACTCATTAGGGGCGTTGTCGGCATCGAGAATGACTTCGATATCTCCGGGCTCCAAGCTTTCAATGACTTTTTTCGTGCCCGTCACTGTAATGGTTGCCCGCCTTTTGAGAATTCCGTTCGGAAGAAGTCCGTCAATGGTTTTATTGGGTTGGAGGTTGATGATGCGTATAGGTACGCCGACAAGTGTTTTTGTTTCATTGATCGACTGATTGACAAACCACCAGGCAAGAGCGGCAATGACAATGGCGATAAGCTTTTGCTTCCAATGATTCGCTATTAATTGCGAGAAAGATTTACTCAATTCTATACCACCGTTTGAAACGTTCAAGGAGGTTGAAAGATTTTTCAAATTTCATTTGAGGAGGATTGAAAATGCTGCCTAGAATTCCTTTAAACCTGTCCATTTTCACGCCTCTTGTCATGATGCCGTCCCTCGCAATCGCAACTCTCCCTGTTTCTTCGGAAACGACGATCACAAGAGCGTCCGATAGTTGGCTGATACCCAAAGCGGCCCTGTGGCGGGTTCCCATTGATTTGGAAAGCTGAGAAGTGTCGTCGGAAAGGGGAAGAATCGTAGAGGCGGAAATAATTCTTGTTCCGCTTATGATGACCGCTCCGTCATGTAGAGGTGTGCTTGTTGAAAAAATCGTTTCCAGAAGTTCAGGAGAAAAGGTGGCATTGACGAGGACGGCTTTTTGAGCATACTCATCAAGGGAATCTTGATTTTCCAGCAGGACGATAGCGCCGATTTTTTTTTCTGCCAGCCGATAGATGCAATGGGTGATTCCGTTGAGGAATTTATCAAACTCTGTCAATTCCCGATATTTTTTTCCTTTGACGCTCAATTTTGATAAGGCCAGCCTAAGCTCGGGCTGAAATATGATTAGCAGAGCGATTACGGCTACATTGACAAAATAATACATCAGTTTTTGAAGGACAGGAAGCTGGAGCCAATAGACAATAGCATAAAGGGCCAGAAACGCGAGAATACCGTAGAGGAGATCCATTGCCCGAGTGTTCCAGAAAAAGGAAAGCAAGTAATAGATGATCAAAGCGATGATGAAAATTTCTAAAAACGATATAAACATCTTATTTTCCGCTACTTAAGGGCTTCCTGGCAATCTGTTAGTTGAATTTGAAAGAAACCCCGGCTCAGTCTGATATTGGCTGATTACCGGATTATTATCAACGTTTTACTTGAAGCTTTCGAGGTTCTTGAGTTATGATCAATTGCTTGAAGACATGAAGTACACAAATTTTAAATCTTTTGTCAAACATCTGGAATCGGCCGGTCCCGACCATTTTGCGCCGGTTTATCTGCTTTTGGCTAAAGATTCTTTTGAAACGCAGTCGGCCATGCAGCAGATACAAGAGAAGGCTTTGACTTGTGAACCTCAGAAAAGCTTTGATTCGACGCATGCAGTCGAGGCTGTCAGTGCCGAGCTCAATTCATTTTCGATGTTCGGCGGGCGAAAGATCATCGTGCTCCACGGGGTTGACAAGGCATCCGCGCCGCTAAAGAAATTGATCGAATCCTATCTTGAAGACCCGGCAAGCAAAGTGATTTTGGTGCTAACTGCAAGCTCTCTTGCGGCAAACACCAAATTTTACAAAGTTTTGGAAAAAAAGGGAGTAGTTCTCAATTTAACCGGACCGGAAAAGCCTTGGGAAAAAGCAGGTCGTATGGTTGACTGGGTCAAAGAGCAGGCGGGCAGGTCTGATAAGCAGCTGGATGGAAAAGCGGCCGAGGCGCTGATCTGCCATTTGGGAACGGATGTGTCTTTGCTTCATAGCGAGCTGGAAAAGCTTATCTGCTATGTGGGAAGCCGCCTGCAGATAACCGAGGAAGACATCAACACCTTGTGCCCTGCTGTCAATCAAGAGACTGTCTGGCAGCTGGGAGAGGCTATTTTCCGTTCGGATGCGTCAAAAGCTATCCGTATCGGAAAAGATCTGCTGAATAATCAGGTTCCGCTGATTGTCTTGCTCAGGCAAATCCGCAAGCAGTTTCAAACCGGCTGTTTTGTCGGCTCTGTTTTAGCAAGTAGATCCGACCAGACAGAAATAACAAAAGCGTTTCCGTATATGAGGGGCCGCATCCTGCAGCAGCATATTCAAACGGCAAAAAACTATGGGGCCAGGCGCTTTGCAAAAGGGATTGCCGCTATTGACCGCGCAGAGGTTGAAGCGAAAAACAGCTCGGCTGCCGACGGGGCGCTCCTTGAACTTTTAATCGCCGGGCTGACATGATGAAGGGTAAACTTTTACTCCTTCCTAATGTTTTAGGCGAAGTGCCGCATCATGAAGTCTTTCTTCCTCCAAGTGTAGACAAGGCGGTTTCGACGCTTGACGGCCTCATCGCCGAAAGTGAAAAAGGGGGGAGGCGCTACCTTGGACGTTTTCAGACGAAAAAAAGTCCCAGGGATATTCCTATTGCGCTGCTCAACAAACACACACAAGACTATGATTTTCTTCTCGAACCTGTGAAGGATGGAGAAATCTGGGGAGTTGTGTCCGACGCCGGCCTTCCCTGTATCGCCGATCCGGGATCACATCTGGTGGCCAGGGCAAAAACACTTGGTCTCAAAGTGCAAGCTTTTGTCGGGCCCTCGTCTTTAATGCTGGCTCTGATGCAATCGGGGCTGACAGGGCAGCAGTTTTACTTTCAGGGTTACTTGCCGAAAGATCCGAAAAGGCGCAAAGAGCGCATTGAAGTGCTGGAAAGGCAATCGAAGCTAGAGGGAGCTACCCAAATTTTCATTGAGGCTCCTCATCGCAATCTGCACACTTTGGAAACCCTTCTTGAGGTCCTGTATGAAAAAACACTTCTTTCAGTCGCATGGGAACTCACTTTGCCAACACAAGGAATACTCACTCAAGAGACAGCTATTTGGAAGAAGAGTCCACTGCCTGCTATTGAAAAGAAACCGGCAATCTTTCTCTTCAACGCGGGTTAGATTAATTCCGAGGCGATAGTGTCGTAATGGAGGATGCCGAGGGGAGTCAGCTTGACTGTGCTGTTTTCGATGGAAAGCAGTCCGTCTTTGACAAGGGCATCCAAGACTTTAAGATCCGGGCAGCGGTTGATCTTGACGCCGCTTAAGAGTCGGAGATTGATGACAAAACGTTCCCGAAGGGAGGCTGAAAGTTCGAGCTTTTCTTCAAAGTCCGACGGCCGTTTATTTTCTTCAAGGAGGCGGCAGTATTTATTTAAGTTGGCGATATTGCGAAAGCGGCAGCCTCTCCAGTAGCTGTATGCTGACGGGCCAAGCCCTAAAAACGGCCTTGCTGTCCAATAACCTAAGTTGTGCTGTGATTCGTATCCCGGTTTGCAGAAGGCCGAAATTTCATATTGGTAAAAACCGGAATCGTGCAACGCTGTTTGGGCAGTTTCGTACATTTTTCGGCTAGTGACATCATCGGGGACTTGAGGTTGAAGGTTTTTTTTCTCTTTGTCAAAAACAGTATGGGGTTCAAAAGTCAGATTATAGAGGGAAATGTGGTTGACGGGAAGAGAGCAGGCTGTTTGCAAGGTGCTTTTCCATTGAGAGAGGGATTGACCGGGGATATCATACATCAAATCTATCGAAATATTGGCAATGCCGGAGCTTGCAAGCGTCTCGACGGTCCATGCGGCCTTTTGAGAAGAGTGGGTTCTTGAAAGCGTTTGCAGAAGGGAGTCATCGAAAGATTGGACCCCTAGGCTGACCCGATTGATTCCCGAACGGGCATATTTCAAAATGAGCTCTTTAGAGACACCGTCCGGATTGACTTCAAGGGTGAGTTCAACTTCCCCGGGATTGATCCAGTTAAGAATTTCAGCAATCCGCTCCGGGCCGAAAAGGGAAGGGGTGCCCCCGCCAAAGTAGATAGATACGAGTTCTTTTGCTTCAGAGATCTTTTTAATGCGCTGCCATTCTTTTCGCAACCCTTCAAGAAGCTGATCTTTATAAGATTCTTTATCGGGAAGGACAAAAAAATGGCAGTAATCGCATTTCTTTTTGCAAAAAGGGAGATGGAAATAAAGTGAATAATCACCAATCATCGGCGTCCGGGTCGATGATGCCGCCCCGTTTCCATCGATTCTTGTCGCTGAAATAAGACTCTTCCTCGACAAAGCTTTCTTCCTTTTCATTTTCGGAATCGTCATCTTGCCCGCTGTCGGTTTTTTCAAATGCGACCGACTGTGTGTCTTCGGACTCGGATTCAAAGCCCGCTCCCGTTTCAGCCATATCGATATCGGGAATAGTGGGCATTTCGGTAAAGCCCGCCCGTGTGGCAGTTCTTTTGGGGGCGATATATTCTTCGACTTCACCGCTTTCTTTAAGAATTTGAAGTCTTTCCTTCTCTTCTTTGATTTTTTCTCTAACACCAAGAATTTCTTCTTTATGCTTTTCTACGTCTTTTTTGGGCACCAGACCGAGCTTTAGCCACTGCTCCAAGTCTTGTAGTTCCGCCTCCAACTTTTTTAAACGTTCACTTTTTATTGTTCTCATTGATCCCTTAAATTTGTTTGTGCTAATAGTTTTGGGAACTTCTGATTAATAGAAGCCATTCCTCCAACTTGATTTTAACTATAATTAATAGCTAAAATCAAGAAAATAGATCAACTATTACTGAAGGATTACGAATCATAAATAAAACGCGGTTTTAGGACAAGGGTTTTTTTGGGGATTTTTGTCTTCTTAAACGAAAAAATAGCATAAAGAGAGCAAAAAAGAGCTCAAAACCGGTAAAAATCGCATAGATAAGTTCTCCTCCTTGTCCAAAGCCGTAGCTGTGAAGCCCGACTCCTAATATATAATTGACGCCGTACCAAGTAAATGTAATGAACTGAAGACCGATTATAGAACCGACTGCGAGCCCGAGAGCGCCAATTTTTCTGAAATAGTGAGCATGGATGATCACCAAATAGACAGCGCTGGAAATAAATGCCCAGGACTCTTTTGGATCCCAGTCCCAGAATCTCCCCCAACTCTGTGCTGCCCATATCCCTCCCAGAATTGTTCCTGTAATGAGGAGGGCTGTTCCCATGTATAAGCTTTGCAGAATCATCTTAGGCATTTGCTTTGGGGAGGCGGCAAGATATATATGAGATAGAATGCCGGATAAAATAAAGGCTCCGTAGCTTCCCACGACCATCAGTACGTGAACAGTGAGCCAAAACTGCGAATTGAGCACAGGGCGGACTGTTTCGAGTTCATGACTGCTATAGGCGGTTTGATTGAGCGTCAGCAAGATCACTGCCGCCCCCGCCGAAGCGGCAAGGGGAATCCGATTTTTCAAAATGAAGGCAAGCAGGCAAGAGAAAACAGCAGCAACCCAAGGAACATAAAGTATGGTTTCCGACATATTTGAAACGGGCGGCCGTCCCAAAATCAGACATCTCATGGCAAGAGTTGTTGTATGAAAAGCAAAAGCGGGCACAAAGCACCAGAGTCCCCATTGAGGTTTTGCGAAAAAGAATACTAAAGAAAGGGCATAAAGAATCATTGTGATCCAGACTAAAGGGAGCCGGTAATAGAAGTTTTCTAATTTTAGCTGCAGTAGTGAGGGGAGTTTTAATGTGGTGTGCGATCCTTGCAGTATCGTTTTGCCGGCTATCGTCTGATAATTGCGGGCTAAAAGGTTTGTCAACTCCTTTTGGAGTTGAATGGATTTTTGATAATCGTCGTTTTTAAAAGAGCGGAGAAGCTTTGAGTAAGCATTTTTAATTTTAGCAAACTCTTCATTGGAAAAGGCGGTCGGATTTTCTTCAAGGGAGGACAAAGATTTTAGAGGAAACCAGATTCCCGGATCACTTGCGGAGGGGAGCATTTTTAAATCGAAAGCGCTAAGGTGGAGGGGGATTTCGGGATTTTCACGGTAGGTACCAAACAGTTCATAGAGCTTTATCCGACTAGATAGCGGTTCTTCAAGTTTCTGTGATTTCAATTCGTCATAGGAGAATCTTGTGCCTCCGGAATAAAATAGGGGGAAGGAGTCGAATGGCTTGTGGCCGAGGAAATGCAAAGCCCAAATCAGCTCGCCGGCGCTGTTGATCGGCAGCGGCAAATAATCACGATGCTCTTTTTTTATGGTGGAAAGGTGATAAATTTCAGACAGCCAATCTTTTGAATACGCGGTGAACGGCCTGATACGGCCGTTATCATTGATTGGCGCGTCGCCGCCAAATAGGAAACAGGGGATGAGCGCATAAGCGAACAGCAAAAATCGCATGTAAAAAAAATACTGGATCGTTGAATCCCTGTCAATTGTTAATCAAAGGATCTCAGCCTCTATAAAAATGCGTATCAGCGCAAGTCCTGAGGAATTAAACCCGCAGGCGGCAAAAGAGGTGATCGAGCTGATACTGGAGAATAATTTGCGGGTTCCTCGTAAAGATATTCGATTTTATGTTTCCTCCGCAGCCGCCACAGGACAAAAAAAAATGGCTCAAATGTTTTTAGATAAAGTCCGGGAATGATATAGTGATATATTTAGAGAGGCAATAAAATGGAAAACCGTTGCTTGGGCGACTATCAGATTATCAAACAAATCGGGCAGGGGACGCTGGGACGCGTTTACTTGGCAGAGCACAGGTTCATGAAGCGCCAGTTTGTGATCAAAGTCCTGCCGGCGGAGCTCGCCTCGGATAGGGGGTTTGTTCAGCGTTTTGAGGAAGAGGTGAGCATTTTATCCACGCTCGACCATCCCAATATCGTTAAAATCCACAATGTTTCTTTTGCCGAGGGCATGTATTTCCTCGTTTTGGATTGCGTCGTGGACGAAATTGGAGAAACAACGAATCTGACAAAATATGTGACGGGCCTGCCTATCCCTATAAAAGAAAACGACCTCTTCGATCTTTTGAATCAAATCGCCTCTGCCCTCGATTTTGCCCATCAGAAAAAAATCGGCGGCAAAGGCGTTGTCCACAGATGCCTGAAGCCCAATAATATTTTAGTGTCGAAAGGCAGTCAGGGACCCCTCCTTAAAATTTCCGATTTCGGCCTGACAAGAATCATCGGCATCGGCTCGGTGCTTACCAGAACGTTTCAGGCTGTTGCCGAGGCGATGGAAATCGCAACCGACAACTTCTCCGGAGGGGAAAAAGAACCCCTTAAATTGACATCGCTGCACGGTTCTTTTCTCCAGAACCTCGCATTTTTATCACCCGAACAGAAAAATATTGAAGATTCGCAAAAAGTCGATATTAAAACCGATGTTTTCGCTTTCGGAGTCCTTGCCTATTTTCTGATGTTCCGCTCATATCCCGAAGGCGTGTTTCCCCTCCCTTCCTTACAAGGATGGGGGTATAAGGGCGACTGGGACAGGCTGCTGGATCTGACTCTGCGGAAATCCCCCGATGAGCGCCCTGAAAAACTAACGGAGCTTCTTGAGGAAATTACTAAGCAGAAAAAGGAACCGGCCACTGCGGTCAAAGAGAGCGCGCTTGCCGAAAAGATGCAAGTTAAAGTACCCAAACAGGAAAAAGTTCTCGCGAAAGCGACAGCATCGGAAAGCCTTAAACCGATCATTCACTCTTCTCAAATTGACCGTCCGCAAATCGATCACGACCCGGCTACTGCCTTTCAAGTCGATTCGACAGTCAAGGTTTACCAACCCGAAGAACAGGAAGTGAGAAACATTCAGCCCATCATGACCGACATGGTGATCGTAAAAGGGGGAACGTTCTGGAGAGGAAGCAAGGATGGCAATCGCGATGAACAACCGCTCCATCAAGTCTCTCTTGGAAGCTTTGCCATCGACATACATCCTGTCACGAATGAGCAGTTTGTCCGCTTTTTAGAAGTCATGGGGGGCGAAAAGGATTGCAATCATAACGATATAGTCAAATTGAAAGAGTCGCGGATTAAAAGGGTGGCCGGGAAGATAAGCATCGAATCTGGATACTCCAAGCACCCTGTTGTAGGAGTTACCTGGTACGGTGCTGTTGCCTATGCCAAATGGGTCGGCAAGAGGCTTCCCGCCGAGGCAGAGTGGGAGATCGCCGCCCGCGGCGGAATAGACGGCGCTCTCTTTCCCTCGGGCGAAGATATCGAAAAAACACAAGCCAACTTTTTCAGCTCTGACACGACCGCCGTCATGAGCTACGCTCCCAATGGATTCGGCCTTTATGATATGGCCGGCAATGTTTATGAGTGGTGCCACGACTGGTATGGCTATAATTATTACGACACCTCGATGCAAGAACCGGAAAATCCCAGAGGTCCTATTCAGGGGGTTTACCGCGTTCTTCGGGGAGGGTGCTGGAAAAGTCTGAAAGAAGATTTAAGGTGTTCCCGCCGCCATCGGAATAATCCCGGAACTGTCAATAGCACTTATGGATTCCGCTGCGCAGCGGATGTGGAATAAATATGATGAGAGTATTGTTTGTTTGCCTCGGGAACATTTGCCGCTCGCCCGCAGGAGAGGCAATTTTGAGGCACCTTATCGGAAAAGAAGGCCTCGCGGGAAAAATCGACGTCAGCAGCTGCGGGATCGGTGATTGGCATATCGGCGAGCAGGCTCATCCGCAAATGAGGGAAGCGGCCAAAAATAAAGGTTATCACCTCGATGGCAGGGCCAAGCAATTTCAAAAGGACTTTTTTCAATCTTTCGATTATATTCTTGCCGCGGAAAAAAAAGTTTATAATCATTTGCTGGAGCTGGCCGATAATGCGGAATACAAGGAAAAAGTCCATATGCTGACAGATTTTTCCGAAAAGTATAAGGGGACTGATGTTCCCGATCCCTATTTTGGCGAAGAGCGGCACTTTGGCGAGACCCTGGAAATCATGGAAGAGATCTGCAGGGATTTTTTGCAGAAATTGACAACCCTGTTTCAATAGTCTATATTTGATCGTAATGAAATTATTACTGTCTAAGCCGAGGGGTTTTTGCGCGGGAGTTGTCCGGGCGATTGAAACCGTGGAAAGGGCCCTTGAGAAGTGGGGATCTCCAATCTATGTCAAACATGAGATCGTCCATAATCAGCATGTTGTTGATGGATTAAGAGACAAGGGAGCCATCTTTATCGAGGATATCGATGATGTCCCTGAGGGAGCACGCCTCATCTATTCCGCCCACGGTGTTTCGCCCGCTGTCAGGCAAAAGGCGAAAGAGAGACAGCTGATTGAAATAGACGCCACCTGCGGCCTTGTGACTCGAGTCCATTCCGCGGTCAAGCGGTTTGCCGCCCAAGGGTATCAAATCATTTTGATCGGCCATCGCAATCATGTTGAGATTATCGGAACGGCGGGTGAAGCCCCGGAGGTGACGACTATTGTCGAGTCGGTAGGCGATGTCGCAAATCTCTCTTTTTTCCCTGATGAAAAGCTTTTTTATATCACGCAGACAACCTTAAGCCTCGATGATGTCAAACTTGTGACAGAAGCTCTTAAAAAAAAATATCCCCATATTCAAACGCTGCCCAGTTCTTCTATTTGCTACGCAACGACCAACAGGCAGATGGCCCTCAAAGAAATCACCGACCTGACCGATCTCATTCTGGTTGCCGGAGATCCGCAAAGTTCCAATTCAAACCGGCTGGTCGAAGTGTCGAAAACACGGGGAATTCCGGCTTATCTTATCAATGATGAAAAAGAGATCGACCCCCTTTGGCTTGAAGGGGTTCAGGTTGTCGGACTCACAGCCGGCGCTTCGACTCCGGAAGAGATTGTGCAGCGATGCATAGACCGTCTGAGGATTTTAGGGGTGGATTCTGTGGAAAACGTTGAATTCACAAAAGAAGACGTATTTTTTCAGCTTCCTAAGCAAGTTTTGAACTGACGCGGGTAATCGCAATAGAAGAAGTGATAGGATGTTTGCTATTGGAAGGTTTACTGACAAATTCTGCAGCATCGCTGCTCTTTTTTTTGGCAAGCAGGGAAGCCGAACCCCCTCCATCAAGGTTGATTGCATCAACGCAGCCGAGGTTTTTCATAAATTCTGCAAGCTCTTTACACGTCATTCCTTTGGCATCCTCTCTTCTTCCGTCGACGGTTACAAGCAATAGAGTTCCGTCGGATTTTATTCCTATGCAAGAACGTGGATTGGGTTGATTGTAGTGTTTAATAAAGTCTCCGGGAGCGTAATTTTTCTTTTTGAACGTTCTTTTTACAAGCTTCTGTACTTTTTTATCCAAGTCTGTTAATTGCCCATTTTGAATCAATACAGGGCCTGATCCGATAGCTTCGTGCCATCGGCTAGGATCGATGCCGGCTTGACTGGCTCCTGTTTCAAAAATAGCAGCTTTTCCGGCAGTATCCACAGCAAAGACTCCCCATAGATTTTTGTCGGGATTTTTTGAGTACTCAGTGTGATTGATTGTTTTGGTTTGGCCATTGATTTTGAGCAGGCCAATTGGATCTCCAATGTTGTATTTACGATTTTTCCATGGGTAGCTTTTTTTTGAGTAATGATAGAAGCCGCCGTTAATCATAGCCATGATATTAGTGTCTCGTTTGCTCACATCGGTTATCTTGGCTCCTGGGCCATATTGTTTATCATTTAAATCAGAATCACGATGATCCAAGATGCGTATGCCCAGTTGATTGGATTGATTTTGCTGAAAATCTATGACGTGAATTTTTTGCTGGCGGCCATTCCAACACCCCCAAAATTTGTAATAATTGAGGCCATTATCAAGCGGCTTTTTCTTGGTCCATCCGAATCTTTTGTATGGTGGAGGGTTTTTAGTATGTTGAAGATGGTTGGCTATATAAGCAACGATTAACTCATCTAAAACTGTTTCAATATCTTCTTTGTTTTGAAAAACTCTTGTGCAAATTTTACTTTCAAAATATGAGTCGTTAGTTTTTGATTTTAATGGAATTTTAGGATCTGTTCCTGTAATCATCAGTCTGGAAATATGCCATAAGGGTAAATCTTTCATTGCTGCCTTTTGTAAAAGCCTGGTTGACAGTTTCATTCGTTCAATTGCCGATTTTTCGATGCCTAGTTTCCGGAGAAGCTTTGCATCCTCTTCAATATTAATATTTCGAATATATTTTTTGTCTTCAGCTTCCAAGGGCTCTCTTGTTTGAGGAAGAATGCTCCAATAATATACGAGTCTTTTTGCAACATTAGGAAGAATCAGGCCATGATCAATAGGATAGACATTTCCATCGCTGTCTTTTAAAAGATTGCCCAAATGACGGTCAGCATTTAGAAATCGAATATCTTGAATGGCTATTTTCTGAATATCTTGCTTGGGAAGCAGGTTGAATTCTTCTTTCTGCAAAACTCTAAGTTCAACGGCATTAGGAATGAAGGTTTGGAAAGAACCTTGAACAAACTCTTCGGATTTTTTCCCTAGTTTGATATTTTTAAAAGTGACGCATTTTGTTTTAGGCACTTTGGCAAATCCTTTATCCAACAGGTAGGCAGCCTCTTCCCGAAGACTGTATTTTTCAGGTGAAATAAGGGTTTGTTGACGAACATTAAAACCCTGTTTTTTTGGATTATTTTGTACACCCAGCCCCTGGTTATCGGGTTTAAAAACCCCGGTTTTTTTCCTGTTCGGTCGAATACAAAATACGATCCGCTTCCTCCAGAACTAATAGGAGACCCTGGATTTCTCTGGCAGAAGATTTGAGTTTCTTTAAATTCAGGAAATGTTAACAGCTCGTAAAGATTTTTGAGCTTCTCATCTTGAGGGCAGGCAACTTGAAATTGTTTGATTCTCCCTTTTAAAGATTCATGCCTCCGGGAAATCTAATTCAGTTCCTGAATCAAGCTTTCAGGGCTTGAGAGGATGAGATGATGAATTTTATGGATTATGTCTAATTGCTCTTTATCGTCGCAATCGTTAAAGATCTCGATTGCAACATCAATCGTTTTTTTTCTTAAAGCTTTATTCGATTCAAGATCGAGTTTTGAAGTAATCTTAGGAGTTATTTTTTCAATATGAGAATAAATTTCATCAATTTTATGGACAAATTCTTTTTTATCCAAGTCATTTTCATTATTGAGAATGTCTTCAAAAGCTTGCGATAACGACTTTATTAATATCAAACATTTGATGAGCTTTTTTTGTTTCTGATTAAATTAGATTATAAATGATAATTGTTAAGAAAGTATTAAAGTAATTAAAATTTTAATTATACCAAGTTGTGGCCAAAATTTATCAGGAGAAAAGACTGAATATCCCCTGGGATTTTTTCGTCTGATTTTATGTTCTTTTCGATCGTCTCAAGATCGAGATCCATTTGGACTTGCCCTTGTTTGCGAATGCCGGGAACGGACTCGATCCCGTAAAGAAGTTCATAGACAGCGCATGCGGCGTTGCATTTTTCTTTACGTTTCGCCAGTTGGATCACGCCTTTTTTGATGGCTATAAAAAGTTTTTGCGCTTTCGCATAATCCGCTTCAATTGATTCTTCCTTTTTTTTATTGATTTGGATTTTTTCGACAATTTGATGCAATTTTTTTCCAAAACGACGTAATTGGGACAGCTCGTCAAAGAGGTCGGGAGGATTAAAAGAACCTGTCGCCAGATCAAATTTAGCGACAGCTTCGATCAAAATGTCAGATTTCTTAATTTTTCGATAATTCTGCAGTTTTTGCATTCCAAAAAGATCAATTAAAACAGGCGATGATGGATTCTCCGGTCGGCACATAATATTGACTCCTTTTAAATCGCCATGTAGAATTTCAGCTTTTTGCAGAGATTGAAATACATGGATAAAATTTCTCGCAAGTTCGATTCGTTGATTAAAATTCAAATTGGGTATAGGGGCTAATCGTTCCATAACAATTCTCGGTGCCAAGGTCGTTTCCTCGATATCTATATGATAGACTTTTGGGACGCTTGAACCGACGACTTTTCGCAGGAATTTCATGTTATTCCTTTCCGTTGTGGGTTCGAATTGAATCTGATCGGCCGGGTCTCTCAGAAGAATGCAGACAGCCTCGAACCCACCGGGATTGGCTTCATTTTTAATGGTTGCGTAGTAAACATCAGAAGTGGCCCCGCTGCTTATTTTCGCCTCGCCGAGAATGATTTCAGGCTTTTGAGCAGCAGATTTTCTTGGAGATAATTTTTTCATAAGCCAATTAGCTCTTAAAGCATGGGCCATCTCTTTTTTGATATTGCCCCCCTTTTTCGCCTTTTTGGTAAAAACTTTGCTGCTTTCGGCGGCGTGGCTGGTTTTGTCATCTCTGAGATGATGGGTTGAAATCGCCCTTTTTAGATGAGACATTGGCTTTGATTCGGGGGGATTTGCCCCTGTGTTGCCGGGAAGCCTGCTTTTTGCCGTTTTTGCAGCTTTCGAGTTATCCTCATTTTGCTTGATGTCGGGCAACGACACCGAGCGCAAATCTGTCTTTTGAGCAATTTTGGGCCGATAATCCATATATCCTCCAGCGGAGAATAAGCAACTTTCGTGCCAAAGCCGGGTAGAGTCCTAAATTTGCACCTCGTTTTCATATAGAGGCATAGGCGCTCATCTCGGTAAATCCGTTATATAATATACAAGCTGATATCGTGTAGAATGCGGCGAAAGGCAAATATATAAAGGAGTATATATGGAAGTTTTGCAATGAGATTCTACTCGGTTTAAGCAATGACAGACAGCCTATAGTCATTGAGATAAAACCAAATAGATAAAGATAGGGAAGAGCTTTTGAACAAGGTTCGAACCTCATATCCAGCAGCATTGATGAAAGAGCAAGCGATTTACTGATATTTCCAAGTTGTATAAGACTATTTGCAGATAATCTTAATCTCGAATTGCTGTCATCGCTTTCCGCAAGAAGGCAATGCATAAAGTTGACTGCGGCGACAAGAGGAAGATTAAAAAATAAAGAAGAGCTAAAACAGGCATTTTTCATTTGAGACTATGAAAGAGGGGGTAGGACTATATCTTGATTTTGTGATTCTTTTAATAACACTGTTCGTTGGTACGCAACATATAGTGACAGAGTGTGAACGATCATATTAGAGGCAAAAGGTCCATACTTTCTAAACGTTTTACCTACAGATTTAATCCAAACGACACATTTTTGCTTACGGGTATAAAAATTACAGGGAGATTGTTTGCAAAGAGGGCAAAAGTCATGTTGATTAAGCCATGTTTCAATCATTTCCTTATCAAATTTGTGTCCACAAAGGAGTTTTACTGCATTATCTGTCGAATGCGAGCTTGCCGACAAATACCTAATACTCTAATTTTTAGTTGCAACAAATTGGAGGATCAAGATGAAGGCAAAATATCGCATTCGCAACTGGAACGACTATAACAAATCTCTTATTCAAAGGGGAAGCATAACTGTTTGGTTTTCTGAAGATGCTATCAATAAGTGGATGGCTCCAAAAGAAATAGGAAAAAAGGGGCGTCCAAAACTCTATTCTGATGACGCTATTCTCACCGCGCTCATTATTCGATCGGTTTTTCATCTTCCATTGAGAGCACTCGAAGGATTTTTGACATCTCTTGTTATGATTTTATCTGTTGGTTTATCGATTCCTTCTTATACTCAAATTTGTCGGAGAGCTAAGTTGTTGGGGCAAGAGTTGAAGAAACTTTCGAAAAAAAAAGTCACCAATATTGTAATCGATTCAACCGGTTTGAAAGTGTACGGAGAGGGTGAATGGAAAGTTAGGCAGCATGGAATCAGTAAAAGGCGAACATGGAGAAAGCTCCATCTGGCAGTCTGCCCTGACTCTCACGAAATTATTTTCGAAATTCTTACTGAAAATAACGTTGCAGATTGTGAAGTGTATCCAAAACTTCTCGAGGTAATGCCGAAATCAGTTAAGCGCACATATGGAGATGGGGCTTATGATACTAAGCGATGCTATGCTGCAAATGTAGTTCACGGCTCAATTCCTATTATTCCACCCAATAGGAATGCTGTTTTTCGAGAAAACATATCTCCTTCTTGGAAGATGCGGAATATCAGTTTGCTGGAAATTTCAGGTTTAGGAGGTGATGATGATGCAAGAAAATTATGGAAAAAGTTGAAAGGTTATCATCGTCGATCACTTGCAGAAACAGCCATGTTTAGATTTAAACGATTCTTTGGAAATGATTTAAGAAGTAGAACTCTGGAAACCCAAAGGGCTGAATCAAGGGCAAAATGTGAAGCACTAAATATAATGACAAAGCTGGGAATGCCTGAAAGTGAATTAATAGCGTTTTGGCTTGGAGAATTGCACAAGTGTGTTGTCCTTCAATGGGGGTCCAATTAACATTCATTATTTACCTCTAAAAGTTATAACAACTTATCATTTTAAATTGAATCGGTCAAGAAATAAAAGTATTTCTTTACTGTTAATTGATTAGTGAAAGTCTCTTACTAAATAAACTCAATTTCTTAAGTTGACACTATTGGTTCGCACTTCTGCCCGCTTATCTCAGTTCTTTTATTTCGCTTGCTTCAGACGCCAAAAATATGTTATAATTTTAGATTAAGTTTGAGGAATTTTTTTGAGAAAAAAACCGAGAATAACTCCGCGGAACTATGACGGAACAGGGGTGACATCACACCAGCTTAGGGATATTTTGCCTTTGGTTTTGAAAAGTGTGCAAGGTGTCTATCAGTCGAAAGCGGAGCTTGTCTTAGAAGCCTGGCCTTCTATCATTGGAAGCCGGCTCTCCTCAATGACGCGGGCCGAATCTTTTAATGATGGCGTCCTCACGGTCCGGGTAAAAAATTCAACGCTTCATAGCCTGCTGCAGCAGCACGATAAATCCCGATTACTGGCTAAATTACGGGAAAAATTTCCCGGCGTTCCTTTAAAAACCATCGTTTTTCGCATAGGTTAGGTTATAAAAATGAGGACAACTAATGGCAAATAATGGAGCTTTATCCGAAGGATCACTAGCTATGGCAAAAGAATATACGGCAAAGTCAATTACGGTACTTGAAGGTCTGCAGGCGGTTCGCGAGCGTCCCGGCATGTATATCGGTGACACCTCCGCAAGCGGATTGCACCAGCTTGTCTATGAAGTCGTCGACAACTGCATCGACGAGGCTATGGCCGGCTATTGCTCTTTGATTGTTGTCAGGATTAATAAAGACGGTTCAGTCACTGTTGAAGACAACGGCCGTGGCATTCCTGTGGAAAAGCATGAAACCCAGTCGAAAAAACAAGAGCGCGACGTCTCTGCTCTGGAAGTCGTCATGACGATTCTGCACGCGGGGGGTAAATTCGACAAAAGCACTTATAAGGTCTCCGGCGGCCTTCACGGCGTTGGTGTTTCCTGCGTCAACGCCCTGTCGGAAAAGCTGGTTGTCGAAGTGGCGAAAAGCGGCCAACTCTATTCCATGGAATTTTCGCAGGGAATTCCCAAAACGCCGTTGACTCACCTCGGGCCCACTGAAAAACAGGGAACGAAGTTGTCGTTTTGGCCCGACGGCACAATCATGACAGTTACCGAGTTCGATTATGATATTCTGTTGAAAAGGCTGAGGGAGCTTGCCTTTCTCAACAAGGGGATCGAAATTCAGTTTGTCGATGAGCGGGACAACGATAATGAAGACGTTATTTTTTGCTATAGCGGCGGGCTGTCGGAGTTTGTGATTTACCTGAACGAAAATAAACAGGCGCTTTTTCCCGAGCCGATAGCCTTTCATGGCGTCCGCGAGGGCGATGACGGACCGATTGAAATTGATCTCGCCCTGCAGTGGAATAGCGGTTATCAGGAAACGATTTTTTCTTATGTCAACAACATCGCAACGCGCCACGGCGGCACTCACTTGACCGGATTTTCTACGGCTTTGACTCGCGCCCTCAATACTTACATTAAAAACAACAATCTTCTGAAATCGGAAAAAGTTTCTACCAGCGGAGAGGATATGCGGGAAGGGCTGACTGCTGTGGTTGCAGTCAAAGTGCCCAATCCCCAGTTTGAGGGGCAGACTAAGCAGCGGCTTGGCAACAGCGATGTCGCCTCTGCTGTTCAGCAAATCACAGGCGAGGAACTCGGGATTTTTCTATCGGAAAACCCCTCTGTTGCCAAAACTATTTCCGACAAGGCCATACTGGCCGCCAAAGCCCGAGAAGCGGCAAAAAAAGCCCGCGAGTTGACATTAAGGAAATCGGCTTTAGACAGCGCCCGGCTCCCCGGAAAGCTGACCGATTGCCAGGAGCGCAACCCAGAAGCCTGCGAAATCTTTATCGTCGAGGGTGACTCTGCCGGAGGCTCTGCGAAAGGCGGACGCGACCGCCGTTTTCAGGCGATACTTCCGATCCGCGGTAAAATCTTGAATGTTGAAAAAGCGCGCCTCGAGAAGGTGTTGCAAAATCAGGAAGTCGGTACAATTATTTCGGCTTTGGGCTGCGGCATTGGATCGAGCTCGTTTAATTTGGAAAAGCTGCGCTACCATAAAATTATCATCATGACCGATGCCGATGTCGACGGCTCCCATATCAGAACTCTTTTGCTCACATTTTTCTATCGTCATATGCCTGCGCTTGTTGAAAATAATTACATCTATATTGCACAACCTCCGTTGTATCGCGTGACCCGCAAGAAGAAGAGCCGCTATATCCACTCCGAACGGGAAATGGACAATTATCTGTTCGAGCTCGGCCTGTCCGATATTGGAGTGACGCTGGCCGGCGATGGAGCCCCTTTGAACGAAGCGGCCGTTTCCGAGCTTCTATTCACAATTCTGGATGTCGAAATCTATATTGCCCGCATTGAGAAAAAAGGAGTCCCTTTTCAGGAATTTCTTTCGATGAGAAGCGGAGAAGGAATCCTTCCGCAATATTTGGTGACACTTGGCGATGAATACAAATTTCTCTACACGCGCGATGAGCTTCTCGAAATGAAAAGTGAAAATGAAGAGATGCAGCGCCAGCAGCACGAGGAAACGATTCAGGGGATTCCGGAAAATGAAATTACCGAAGAAATGCGCGCTTTCCATCCAAAACCTCTCCATGTGATTGAGCTTTATGAAAAAGAATCTTTAGAGTCTCTCCAAAACCGCCTCGGAAAATACAATTTCCGATTAAAAGACTACATCATTGGCGGACATGACCTTCTCGAGATCCGCGATGAGAGCGGTCCCAGGCCGTTTCAGACTTTGAAGGGTGTGATCGAATATATGAGGCAAAATGGCAGAAAAGGAATTGAAATACAACGCTACAAAGGTCTTGGTGAAATGAATGCCGACCAACTATGGGAAACGACGATGGACCCTGCAAAGAGGACCCTTATCCGGGTGGCTCTTCCTGATGTGGTGGCCGCCGACCATATGTTTACTATGCTTATGGGCGATGAAGTTCCTCCAAGGCGTGCATTTATTGAGCAAAACGCCCTTTCGGTTAAAGACGTGGATATATAAAGGAGCACAGTATGTCGTACACGCAAGGAGAACATATAGTCTCGCGCAATGTCGAGGAGGAGATGAAAGAGAGCTACCTTCGCTACTCCATGTCTGTTATCATCTCCCGCGCCCTTCCAGATGTTCGGGACGGTCTGAAGCCTTCACAGCGCCGCATCCTTTATGCTATGAGGCAATTGAACTTGGGGCCTGCGGGCAAGCACAGAAAATGCGCCAAGATTTCCGGCGACACCTCCGGTGACTACCACCCCCACGGCGAGCAGGTCATTTATCCCACCCTTGTACGGATGGCGCAGGATTGGGCTATGCGCTACCCGTTGATCAATGGGCAGGGAAATTTCGGCTCTGTTGACGGCGACCCTCCCGCAGCCATGCGTTATACGGAAGCGAGGCTGACCCATGCTTCTGTACAGATGATGGAAGACCTCGACAAGGAAACTGTCGATATGGTTTCCAACTACGACGAGACAAAAAAAGAGCCGACTGTTTTTCCCTCCAAGTTTCCCAATCTGCTTTGCAACGGTTCTTCTGGGATCGCTGTGGGAATGGCGACAAACATTCCTCCTCACAATCTCCATGAGCTTGTCAAGGCGACGACACTTCTTCTGGACAACCCTCAATCAAGTATTGACGAGATCATGCAAGTGATGCCCGGCCCCGATTTCCCTACCGGAGGCGTCATTTGCGGCTACAGGGGAATCCACGAGGCGTTTCATTCCGGCAGGGGAAAGCTTATCCTGCGCGGCAAGCTTCATATCGAAGATATGAAAGACAATCCCGATAGGCAGAAGCTTGTTATCGAGGAGATTCCCTATAACGTGAATAAATCGCGGCTGATTGAAACTGTCGCCGACCTCATCAACAATAAACAGATCACGGGAATTTCCGATCTTCGCGACGAGTCCGATAAAGACGGAATGCGGATTGTCATAGACTTAAAACGGGGCGAAATCTCCGATGTCATCATCAACCAGCTGTATAAATTTACCGATATGCAAGTCACTTTCGGTTGTAATATGCTGGCGCTTGACAAGGGGCTGCCCCGCTTGATGAACATCAAGTCGATGCTCGTTTCCTGGATTGAACACCGTATCGAAGTCGTGAGGCGCCGCACTCGTTTCGAGCTGGCAAAAGCCGAAGCCAGAGCCCATATTCTGGAAGGCTACCTCAAGGCTATCGACAACCTTGACGAGGTGGTCAAAATTATTCGGGCGAGTAATAATCGCGATGCGGCAAGAGAGGAGCTGATCAAACGGTTTGACTTTAGCGAACGGCAGGCCAATGCCGTCCTCGATCTCAGGCTTTATCAGCTTACTGGACTTGAACATGAAAAGATCAGCGAGGAATATCAGAACATTCTGAAAAAAATCGAATATTTCAAAGCTGTCCTCGCCAGCGAAAAAATGGTTCGCGACATTATCAAAACCGAACTTGGCGACGTCGTTAAGCACTACAAGCCCGAGCGGCGCACGCAAATTGTGCAGGCCGAGGGCGAAATGAATATGGAAGATTTGATCGCCAATGAAGAAACGATTATCATTATTTCTGAAGACGATTATATCAAGCGCCTTCCGGTTTCCGCTTTTAAAGAACAAAAACGGGGTGGCCAGGGTGTATCGGGCATCAAGCTCAAACGGGAAACCGATGCCATTAAGGGGCTTTATGTGGCCCAGACCCACGACCATCTGCTGATATTCACAAACCTGGGCAGATGCTACTGGCTCAAAGTATGGCAGATTCCTGAAACCGGCCGCCAGGCCAAGGGAAGGCCGCTCATTAACCTGATCGAAGACTTAAGGCCCGGCGAACACATAGCGACAACGCTGCGGGTCACCACTTTTGACGATCCTGCCTGCATCCTCATGTCGACAAGAAAGGGAATCGTGAAAAAAACGGCCCTTAAAGATTTCAGCAACCCTCGGCGAAGCGGTATTTGGGCGATCAGCATTGACGAAGGCGATGAGCTTCTAGCCTCCCGACTCGCTCACAGGGGCGATCAGGTTATGCTCTTCACAAGCGAAGGCATGGCTGTCCGCTTTGATGAAGATCAAGTCAGGGCTATGGGAAGAACGGCTCGCGGCGTCAAAGGAGCGACGCTGAAAAATGAAAATGATCAGGTAGTCGCCTGCGAAGTGGTCCATGGAGACGAGTCTGTTCTTGTCGTCTGTGCAAACGGTTATGGAAAACGGTCTCTTGTCGACGATTTCAGACAGACGAAGCGAGGCGGAAAAGGGGTTCGGTCCATTATCGTCAACGAGCGTAACGGCTCTGTCATCGGCGCTGTCTGCGTGACTGACGAAGACGGAGTTGTGATGATATCGTCAAATGGCCAAACCATCCGCATTCCGATGACCGATGTCCGCGTTATGGGCCGCAGCACCCAAGGGGTGACGCTGGCCAATCTGCAGGGTGGCAATGTACTTATCGGCATACAGAAAGTCGAAGGCGGCGAAGAAGAAGAAGAAACAGATGAAGAAGGGGAGCAAAATGGAGAAACCTCTTAAGGGAATATTTATCACGCTGGAGGGGGGCGAAGGTTCGGGTAAATCGACCATTATGGAACGCCTTAAAGAAGACCTGGAGAAAGAGGGGCTGAGTTGTCTTCTTACACGCGAACCGGGGGGGTCGTCTCTTGGCAAGGACATACGTTCCTGGCTTCTGAGTGCAAAGGCGGACTCCGATATTGACCTTATGGCCGAGCTGATGCTTTTCTTAGCCGACCGCGCCCAGCATATTCATGAAGTGATCCGTCCCGCCTTGCAGGAGGGGAAGGTTGTCATCTGCGATCGCTTTAACGATTCGACTATAGCCTATCAGGGCTTCGGACGCGGCTTGGATGTTCCCACAGTCCAGGAAATTTGCGACCTTGTCTCCGGATATGTTGAACCCTTTCTTACCGTCTATCTCGACGTCGAGCCTGAAGTGGGCCTTGAGCGCTCCAAACAGACCTCCAAGGAAGAGTCCGCTAAAGGGGAATTTGACCGGATCGAATCGGAAGATTTGGCTTTTCACCGTCTTCTTCATAAAGGCTTTCACTGGCTGGTGGATCAAAACCCCCACCGCATGGTTCTGATTGATGCCAATCAGCCGCTTGGACCTGTGTACGATGAAACCAAATCCTTAATTTTCGACCGCATTAAAGGCTATGTTTGAGTCTATAGTCGGCAATGATCCGATCAAAGAATACCTTTACCGCGCCGTGGAAAGAAAGATGGTAGGCAATTCCTACCTTTTTGCCGGACCGGACGGCATCGGAAAGAGTTTATTTGCTTTGGAATTCGCAAGGCTGCTTATCGGAGATTCGGAAAAGCTCAAAAGCGGCAACCACCCCGACATCCATATCTATCGACCCGAAGGAAAAATCGGGATGCACAGCATTGACACTATGCGTCAATTTAACAGGGAAGTTTATCTGGCCCCTTTGGAAGCTCCCTGGAAAGTTTTTATCATCCACGATGCCGACCGCATGCTTTCCTACAGCGCCAATGCCCTCCTCAAAACTTTTGAAGAGCCCGCCCAGGACAGTCTGATCGTATTGCTCTCCAGCACTCCGGAAAATTTCCTCCCCACCGTCCTTTCCCGCTGCCGGCGGGTCTATTTTCAGCCCATTGAAGATGATCTTCTGATTCGTTGGCTTACCGAAGAAAAGGGAATTGAACAAAAAACAGCCGAAAAATATGTTTCTTTCGCTTTTGGATCGGCAAAAGAGGCTCTTAGCCTTTGCCGCCTCGGCCAGGATGAAATCCGTCAGCTCGCCTTGAAATATCTGGCTTCAGACTCCCAATACTTTCCTGGCATGCAGAAATTTATCAAGTCTGTGAGCCAGTCCCTGGAGGCGGTTAAAGCTGGCATCGAAGAATCGGCGCGGTCGGAGCTGTCTAAAACCGCTAAAGAAAATTTGACCGCGACACAAAAAAGCGCACTTGAAAAAGAAATTTTCGGCGTTGTTGCCACAAAGTTTCAGGAGGAAATCGACCGCCTTTTGCACCTCATCCTTTCCTGGTACCGCGACCTGCACCTTTTGCGGGCAAGCGGAAGCCGCAAGCTCCTCGTAAATTCCGATTATGAAGAAAATCTTCTAGATCGCGCAAGCAAACACGTTCCGGCTCTGGAAGCTATTGAAAAACTTTCGGAACAAGCCCGCCTGGCTATCAAGCGGTTCGTCCCTGTTGAAAACGCCTTGGAAACTCTTTTTTTACAAATTTAACACGCTTCGTCGATAAGGAGCTTCTCTTTCCATTTTTCTCTTGAAAAACGCCAGGCATAGACTCCTGTCAGAACAAGGTAGTAGCCGGAGGAAAAAGCCCAGGAAAAGCTTACAGGGACGCCGAAATGGACGACAAATATGTATGTGGGGATAATGGCGAAGATCCAGACGGAAATGCTTCCCATCCACATGACAAATCGGGTGTCGCCGACGGCTGTCAGCAGGCCGATAAATACCCACCTACAGGCATCGACTAGCACTGCAAACCACAGCCAGCCGCAACTGATAAGAGTGAGACGCAAAATTTCTTCGCGGGAGGTCGTGGCGACATTGTCTGGTAAAAACCATTTAGCAAATGGTTCGGGATAAACCATAAAAAAGATTCCATAGACAAGAAAGAGGAGTCCGTTCAGGGTAACGGCAGATAAAATGAGTTTCCAAAGATGTTTCCAATTTCTAGAACCAATGCAGTTGGCTGCAATGCTTGAAACACCTCTTCCAATTCCTTGAGAAATGAATGTAAAGAAGATCATCATGCTTTGCGTAATTGTAATGACTGTCAGGGGCACGGCCCCGAGCCTGTCGATTAGAAGAATGAATGTCGTCCAGCCAAGAATATTGATGAACCGATCCAGTGCTGCTGGAAATCCGATAGAAAGCGATTGCTTAAAGAGTTTGGAGTCATAGGTGTATTTGCTGGTTCTAAATTGCGAGCGATTATTTTTGTTTAGAAAAACGCTTGCCAGAAATAAAAATTGGACAGTCAGTCCAATTATTGTCGCGATAGCTGCTCCTCCCGCTCCCATGGGTGGAATGATTCCCTCGACTCCGAATATCAGGATGCAATTGCATCCAACATTGACGAGATTTCCGGCCAGGGTGCAGAAAAGGACGAAGATCGTTTTACCTCGGCCGACAAAGAAACTGGAAAGGGCAGCGGAAAGGGGGGCTAAAAAGCCGAAAGTCATCATCCAGCGAAAATATTGGGTTGCTTCAACTTTTACCGTACTGCCGGAGAAGAAAATTTGATCGCCAAACAGTCCCAAAACGACAAATATCGGAATAGTAAAAATACAGAACCAGATCATTTGCCAGACAGCCGAACCGATTTTTTCGTATTGCTTAGATCCATTGAACTGTCCCACAAAGATTTGAGCAATCGAGGCTAAGGTGACTGCCGAGTATTGAAACGTCCAGACAGGCATGTGCGCTGCGACAGCTCCGTTCATCGCCGTCGTTGAGTAGTGAGCCAAAAACTTTCTGTCGACGATCAGCATAATGGCGCTGGAGACAAGCGTTAGAATGAGGGGAACCGAGACCCACAGAAGCTCAAGGATTCCGGCTGGGGCGAATCGGGTCAGCGGTTTTGCGGCAGTTTTTGCCTGGATAGCCATATTTATTAATCTAAGTGTTAAAAAATTAAGGGTTTAGTGGCAATCTTATCAAAATAGGTAAATTGAGTAAAGTTTTAATTTTGCTTTTAAAGCTATTGGCATTTAATTGCCAATGCAGTTTTTAATGAAACAGCCGCTCGCTTTCTTCGTTCAAGACTCTAAGGCGCAAAGAAATGGAGTTTTACTGTATTTAGCGAGCAAAGCATTTGCTTTAAGTGATCTAAAATTATTATTTAACACAATATTTATACAATCTTAATATTAGGGTTTTAAGATTAGTTTAAAGAACTAATTATATTAATGAGGTTTATTATGGCTAATATGAAAATTCCAAGTATTCCACAGAAAAGAATGCTCCTTGAGCAAGTCGTCAAGGAGAAGGAAGACATCCTCAATCAGACCATTAGTGAATTGGGACGTCAATTGTATACCGGTTCTCACGAGCAAACAAAAACCGTGATCGAAAAGCTCAGAAATTCGATCAAGCTTGATAAAGAGCAGATTTCAACCTATAAGAAGGCCGAAGAGCTTTTGGGCAGGGTTCAAGAGGTTAAAGAGTCTCTAAAATCAAAATATTGACACTTTAGCCAACAAATTCTATATTGCGGCAAGTTTTTGTTAATCAAAGGAGATTATCATGTCCCTTGCCGCAACTACAACTGCTATCATCAATCAAATGCCGGAAGAGATTATTTGGGAAATCCTTGATCGTTTGCCCTCTCTTCGGGATATCATTGCCGCCTCGCAGGTCTGCTTAAAATGGCACAGAATATCAAAAGATGAGTCCCTCTCGAGAAGCCTGGCTTCAAAAAAATTTACCATTCAATGTAATAAACCATCTGAACATGACTGGTTTGGCATCTTAAAAATCTTTGAAATGAAAGATCGTAAAACTCTCGCCTTGCAATATCAGGAGCATATCGAAAAGAATGAGTGTCTCAGAAAGAACTTTGCCAGACCTGATAATGCGTTCCGATTGATCAGGGCTCTTTTTCCGGGGTATCGTCCTCAGCAAATCAATTCACCACATATTGAGATTAAGGATCGCTGCTTTCTGAACTTTCCCACTACTTTGGGCCTAATGAATACCATAAATTTTCGTGTGGACCAATTTAGAAGAAAATTTATTTTTTTAAATATCAAACAAAAGGAGAGAACTAACGGGAAATTTATCAGTCTTCAGCAGCTAGATTCCAAAAAAGGAGATTGGTATTTATTCAGCCAAAGCAGAATTGACGGAATCACTTTTGTGGAACCCTTGCACACCCGTGATTTTTGCGGAAGAATTATCGGGGACGGAAAAATTATCGATGTTATAATATTTAATTATATTCAAACATTAATCGATAAGGGTGAACTGACATTGTCTCATACATACGGTGACACGACTTATCAACTAACTAAAATAAAATAATTTATATGTTATAAGATTAATATCTTTTCTTGTATAATGTTTGCACCTAAAGAGGAGATATTAGTTATGAATGTTCAAGCAGTATCCTCGCCTTGCCATAACAGTGGTGTTAGGCTTTCTCCGAATGTTACATTAAATGCAAGCACAGTATCATCGGATGTTCGCGAATCCCATAATGCTTTTGTTTCTTTTGTGAAAGGAATGATTGAGAGAGTTGTTTCGAGCATTAAGGGAATTTGGAAATCTCTCTGCAGCATGGTCCCTCATAAAAAAACTGAACCAAAGCCAGAAGAAAAAGATCCTGTAGTTGATACTTACAAGTCACAATTACAAAAACCAGTCTTGGGTAAACTCGGGTCTATAAAAAATTGGGAACATTTGGAACCGGTAGAAGATCAAGAAACAGAATTGAGACATCCTGTAACAGATCTTGAAACACCGCCTATTAAAAATCCTACACCTCTCTTTGGCTTACCCAAACTAAAAAAACCTCTTTCAGCGAAACAAATGGTAAAATTTAAAGAAGCTGTTGAACACATTAGAACTAAAAAGCTGCAGACGAAAAAAACTAAAAAGCTATGGAAAGAATTAACTGAACCAGAAAAAAGGCATCGGATTGTATCAAGATTTTTGTCTCGATTAAAAAAAGAAGATGCGGTAATGACACACGGGATATTTAGAGAATCCGGTACTTATAAAAATATTCAGGACCTTAATAAGAAGATAAAAAATGGAAAACGTATTCCTAAAAAAACTTGTGTATATGTTGTTGCAGATGCGTTCAAAGAATATATTAAAGAGAATTTCCGTATTTTTGACGCTGATAAACTGCTTAAAGTCCAAGAATCTTTAGATAAAGTCAAAGCATGGCAAGACTTGATCGCATCAATTGATTCTGAAAAACAAGAACAGCTGAAGAGAATTTTTAGATTTTTTGCAAAAACCATCGTTCCGAAAGCTGAAGTCAATGAAATGACTGCCGAAAACTTCGGGAAAACTCCCGGTGAGTGCTTCATTATACAAGAAGAGTATGACCCTTTAAAAAAATATACAGCTGACGAGTTAAAAATGTTAGCTAAGGCAAGGTGTCAGCCTCAGCAGGCTCTCACATTCTTGATTAAAAAGTATGATAAAATTTTAGGAAAAAAAGCGTGTTAGCACGCCTTCCACATTCATTTTGAAACACATGCATCTATGAATCGATCTCCAGCCCTCTCTTTAAACCTATAGAAATTGATAAATTTATAGACACTTATTGCCAAATATGCCAATCATATGATTGAATAAATTTATTTTTGGCACATAGGAGACAGCTCATGGAACCGTTTACATTGGCAGCAAGTTTGAGTGTTGGATTGTATAGTTTTGGCCAAGCTGTAGTAAAAGGAGTCGGCCACTATAGGAATAACAATCGGAGTGAGGCAGTTAGCGTTGACAAACGGCCATATGAACCAATCACAAGTTTATGCGTAGCGGCAATTGTCCCTCTATTAAGTCAGACAGAGCAGCTGAATATGAGATTTTACTACTACGAAAAAGTGATCACATTATGTCCGGATACCGCTAGGAATCAGATTGTCAGAACCTGGTCGCAATTTACCTCAGAACAACACACCCGATTGCAGTCGAAAGCCTGGATAGGTATTGTCGTCAGAGCTATTTGTCTTTATGACCTAACCAAAAAAAACGAGCGGATCGATGCAATTAAGTTTGTGTTTGAAAAAGCAATCGAAGGTTTGATCATTTATTTACGAACCTACAAATCCAAAGAGGAATCAGACAAAACGCAAGGATACATTGTTAAGGCCATGAATTTTCTACAATGCGCATTAGGAAAAATTGAAGATGACGAGAAACGTCAACAAGTCACTGAAGAATTGACTAGAAAAATTGAACAAGTAAAACAGCAAGTAAAAAAACAGCAATTAAAAATCATTGATTCCAGGCCTTTTTGGGATAACCGTCTCATAAAATCACCTGATCAGGATCCTCTGGTGAACATGGTGAATTCCTTAAGATATTTATACTCACATAAGAAGGAGGATGGAAAAGTCCCTTGATTCTATCAGTGATGCGATATTTCATGGAGATCTTGGCAGTTTTAGATCACGTATTAAACGGCGCCAGGATACTTGGAAAAAATTTGTTGAAAAAGCCAATATCATTGAATTCAAATCGGAAGCACAGGATATTGAAGAAAAGAATGAAGAATCGGTTGCTGAAGACGGGGGTTTAGAGAGTGATTAACCTTTCAGTTTTGCGGTTGTTTTGACGAGGGTTTTTGCCGCATTTTTGGCGCTTTCGGCCTTTTTCTTATCCCTGAGCTCTCCGTTTTCATCAAACGCCTCATAGGCGCCTCTGACTGTCACCATATCGGGGATGACATGAGTTCCTACGTTTTGCAGGATGCTGCGAAGAACAAAGAGACCCCTGAGGCCCCCCAGGTTTCCGGGCGATGCGCTCATCAGGCCGGCGACTTTATCTTTGTAGGCGATAAGGTAATAGGGGTCGGTATCTTCGGGACGGGAGACCCAATCGATCAGATTTTTGAAGACGCCGGATATCGCGCTGTTGTATTCTGGCGAGGAAAAAAGAAATCCGTCATGCTCGATAAAGAGTTTTTTCAGTTTTTTGGCGTTCTCGGGAAGCCCTTCAGCGGCTTCCAGGTCGCCGTTGTAAAGAGGGATGGGGTAGTCGGCGATATCAATTAAGGTTAGCTCTCCGCCGGCCTCCTCGACGCCGCGGCTTGCGATTTTTATCAGCTTTTTGTTTACCGAATCCTTTCGGGCGCTTCCCGCGCAGGCTAGAATTTTTGGCTTCATGTTACCTCATTGATTAAGATTTTGGCTTGACGCGGACAACCCAGACGTCGCATTCGGCGGCGTGGACAACTCCGTCGGCTGTCGATCCTAGTATCATATAACTTAGGCCCTTGCGGCTGTGGCTTCCGATAATGATCAGATCAGCCTCGATTTGTTCTGCTGTTTCAATAATCTCTTCTCTTGGGCTGCCGATAACCACATGCTGATTAGCGAGAGCAACTCCCATAAAATTTCCCAATTTATTGAGTTTTTTTTCCGCGGCCTTGACAAACTCGTTTTGCCATTCGGTAATATCCGAAGGAAAAGGGGGGGAGCCATAGGCGTAAAATCTCTCGACAACGTGGATTAGGTGCATCTCTGCCTGGTAAAAGCTGATTGAGTTCGACTGCTTTGTTGGCGACAAAGCTTTTTTCTATATGAACCAAGTCCGCTGAGACAAGTATTTTTTTGTATGTCATTTTGTTTCCTTGAGCTTATTTTCTTCTTCCTTATAACGATTTCTGATTTCAACTACATAAAGGCCGATAGTTTTCGAGACCATAACTGCGATGAATAAAACTCCTGTTGTGGCCTCGAGAATTGCCGTGGACCTTGCCTGAGGAGCCAAGGGGACAATATCTCCGTAACCAACGGTTGTGAGGGTAATGAAGGAGTAATAGAGATAATCCGACCAGTTCAATGTTTTTTCGAGGGTGGGGTCGGTAAAGCTAAAGGCGCCGGGAATGGTCAAAGCAATGATTTGGTAAATATTGGTCCAGAAAAGTCCGAGTAAAATATAAAGGGAAATCGTTCCGTATACAGTTTCGGTATCAGCTTTTTTAACTTTGGTTAAAGAGCGCAGAACCATAATGATCGCATACAAATAGAGAAGGGAGTGCAAAATGAACTGCGTCAGCACAATAAAGCCGCCGACAGGAGGGATCCAGTAAAGGATTAATATAACAAAACCGAAGATGAGGGCCAAAAAGAGCTGCAGCCTAGTGAAGCTTGTTTCATAGACGATAGCGACAATCACAAAGGTGTTCAGCATGTAGAGAACCCAGAGCCCATGGCGCATATTCGATTGTTCGACATACGGGTAGATGACAAGCAGAACGACAAGGGCGTGAAAAAGATAAAACCAATTGCCGTGAGTATAGATTCTTAAGCAGTTTGAGAGTTCGTTTATGCAGCTTCATCCTTTAAGCCTCAAATGATTAACATCCCAATAACGATCGCTATGGTGACAATGCCCAGGATGAGCGTGAGAATAAACAGAATTCTTAGTGGAAGCTCCGGCAATACGAACCGCAGGAAGGCGAGTTCCTACATGGGAATAGCGCCATGTGGCGATCGTAAAAAATGAAAACGAGCAGAAGAAAAGGAGAAACGCGATAACCGGTATGAGCTTTTCGGGAAGGACTCCGTTTAAAAATTTCGCTACGACTAGTCCCGTCGCCAATGTTGTCAGTCCTGTCCTGACCCAGGCAGCATAAGTCCTTTCATTGGCAAGTACTGAAGTCAGCTCTTTGTGGACCTGATGATCCACTTTAATTTGTTGCAGTCTTTCTTCATCCATCAATTGGCACTATAAGAAAAATGAATGATAAAAGCTATATTTTTAAACTTGGGCTTCAGGGTCAACAAAGTCTGAATCGTCAGACGTATCCGTGTCAGTAAATGAAAGATCGCTATGCAGATTTTTCTTTAAAGGTTTGATAATCAACTTCGCAGAATACTAAGTTCCTTTTCAATCTTTGTTCCGCCGATAAGGAGATAAGGAATGGAGCAGTTAGTGTAGGACTCTATGTCCAGCCATGCGTTGCATAGCTCGAACTTTCTCTGCAGATATGTCAATCGGAAGGCGGCTGAGCATATCCTTCCAGATTTTTTTTATCCATTGTCATTTTGGCAAAATTTTTGTAGCTCGCTTCTTGGAAATGTCGTGATCGGCGGTTCCTCATTTGGCTAGGAGAGGTGTCCGAGCCGGAAGATGATTCCGAAGAGGCGCCGCTTTCCGCGAAACTCTCAAAATCTTTAAGTTGTTTGCGAATAAAATGGTCTTCAGGAAGGCTTAGCAAAATATAGGAGATAAGGTCATTTTTATTCTCAAATATTGGAAAATCTTCATACTTATCGGGAATATCAGGTATGGCATCCAGCAGCAACTGAACCTTTTCTTTTATGACTTCATCTTTTGACTTGCCATTTTTGGCTTCGACAGTTATCAAGCGGATATCCTCATAGAGCTTAATGATTTTCCTTAAGTCTTTTTGCTCTTCCAAATTGAGTTCTTTGTATTCAAAAGTTTCGTTTAGAACTTTGACGGCGATATAGCGAATGATTTGACCGGTACCAAACAACCTCCGGCAGCAAGACTGATTACTGTAAACCAAAATTGAGCCCTGTTTGAGCATAATCATCGTCATCCTGAAAGGAGATGCTGGTTATCGTTTTCCTTGATCGACACCAAATAAAATGATTCCGAATAATTGGAGTAAAGTGCCGAAACCATTAGCATATTTGGTGCCTGTTAATCCCCAATGACGATTTTCAAGATGCTTAATTCTTATCATTGATCAGTTTTCTGGCGCATTCGTCTGCCTTTTGTCTAAGAATCAATCTGCTTAACAATTTCTTTAAACTGTTTTCTTCTTGTCTCCGCCGGTTCGGGTAGGAGCTTGGCGGCATCCTGGACCAATGTCTTTAATTTCTTCTTGGCGTTGCACATGTTTTGTACCAATACTCTGAATCATAACAGACCTTATACAGAACATGGTTTAAAGATTCAAGATCTAATTCGTTTACGAAGCAGATCGCTTACCGAGTCAATCGTACATCCTGTTTCGATATCGTAAAGATTGACGGTCATCCGATAATCTATATAATCATAACGCCTGTCGGAAGTCATGGCCTTTGTGATCCTGACTTTCGCAAGAAATTGCGGGGCTATAGCTCCGCTTGGTTTGATTCTGGAGCTGTTGTCAAATTTGGTGTTGTTTAAGATGCGGTCTGTCCACGCATCGAGTTCGGCGCGGTCGCATCTATCTCCGGCAACGACTGTAAAGCGTCCGTCGTTGACAGCGATTTCCTCAAGAATATCACGTATCATTTCGGTTGAAACATACTCGTCGGTGCAGTTGTCGATATTGGTAATGACAATGCGAGGTTTGTAGAAGGTGTCATATCCAATTTTTGTCTGCCAGTTGTCCATGAGTACCGAGCAGAGCTTATACAGTTGAATGCGGATGTCGCCGGAACCGTATCGCCAGTCGAGTTTTGTGTGGAAGCAGTTGCCGGGGGTGATGTCTTCGGCTAAGCGCAGTCTTCTACCTCCGCAGGAGGCCGTGAGCGTTGCTAGAATCACCAAAAGTATTGGAAGTTTTGTTTTCATATCTCGTCTCCTTTCAAAAATCTGTCCGGAACCAGCAAAGTACTGATTCCGGGATGAATGTTAAAAATATGGATAAGGCAAAGATCGTTGGGTTTCAGATCAAGGGTCAGGGGATAGGATTGCGAACCGATCAAAACCGTCAGCTCCTGTTTCCGGGAGGGGTATCTATCCGAGCCAGGTCTAGTGTTTGTGGCAGCGTGGTCCAGGACCTTGTATCTGCTTTTGTTTGACAGTTTGCCGCAAGCAGCGCGATGTCGGTGATTTTGCCGGCCAGCGGATCAAAGCGCGCCGCGGCTTCAACGGCGGCAAAACGGATCATTTGCCGCGCTAGGCCTCGAGCGGCAATATTGGGAATTTGTGCCTTAAGCTGATGCTTTGCGGTTTTGCTGATATCGAAGCAGGGAAGAAGAGGAGTGGTTCTCCCTTCAAAATAAACAAGGGCTTGCTGCGGGTTGTTTTGAATCCAGTATGACAAAGCGGGTGCGGGGATGCCGCTTAAGCTGGAAAGGCGCGGTTTGGGGCTGCTTTTAACAAGAGCGTTCAACGCGGCCGCAGGCGCTGCGCTTGGAGGCAAGCGGGCAGAAACCTTAAACGGGGCGTTGCCGTTGTGGCAAATAAGCAAGACTGTCGCTAGCGACGGATCTGACGGAGCTGCCGGGCAGCCGGTTAATTGACCATACTGACTATATAGGATGCGTGCATTGCTTAAGTCGCCCTTTTTTTCCGACATTTGCCGCCAGCAAATATTTGCTAAAAGCATTATCAATGAGAGCGTATCCGCGCGTGAGTTTGCATTTACCGTAGATTTCCCTTTTCTTTTGCTGAATATTTTCCACTTGTCTGAGTATTGCCATAGCATTTCCGTCGTCGCCGCAGTACTGGAGAGCAAGGGCAAAATAAATTCTGGCCAGTATTTGTTCAAAATCTTCGCCAGCATAGGCGCCGATTTTGTCTTGCAGAATCACTTTTCCCAGACTTTCGGCGGTGCAGTCCTGGGAATAAAAATCGATGGCCTCGATTGCGAGCTGATAATCGGATAGGGCCTGGCAGCTGTTTCCCGAGGCGAAATTGATCGTGGCGCGGTCTAAAAGGAGCCAGACAGCATCCAGCGAATTCGCAGGGTCGTTAATTAGGTTTGTCACGCGTTGATTTGCTTCTTTGAAATGTCCTGCATGATATGGCCTGATGTAAGCTCCCCGCCGATCAATAGCCTGAGAGCAAGAGGCCATTAATAAAGCGATAATTAAAATGGTTAAATATTTTTTTAACATAAGTTGAATATTATACAAGATTATGAGCAATAGACAAACTAAAATAATTTATTTATTGCATATAATGCTTAAAAATTAATCATATTTATTGTATAATTGCGAAGGATTAATTATATGACTCCCAATATATTTTATACAGTTATGACAACGGGCAAGCATCCGGTATACAACATTCCTGAAGATGCTGGTGTGCCGCCGCGGCTGCCGAAATTGGACGCCTTGTACGCTGTTGTCCGCGATGCGTTCTCCAAGTACGTAATTGAACCGATGCCCAAAAAGCGTATCGACTTTTTTTCCAAGCTGCCTCTTGAAATATCCTTGGAGATTTTTTCGTATCTCCATGTCTCAGATTTGCTTTCCCTTCAGTGCGTGAACAAAAATGTAAACCGGATTGTTAAGATACGTTTGACAAACATCGTAAAACTCTATAAAAAATATATTCCGGAACTCAATTTCCAAGGAGATAACATTTCTTTTTCGGATTATTATTCCGAATTCAGACGGCTTTGTATTGATTATGAAATTCCAGCTGCCCTTCAACTAAACATTCCCTTTGTTGGAGAGAAGATAAAACTGAAAAAAGATATGGCGCTTTGCAAGTTTGCCAGAAAATTCATTGGCGGAGATTTGGTTCAACGGTCCAACGGCGCCGGTGTCGAGGCCGAAGGCTGGAGAAGATTTTTACATGACTATCCTGTATCAATCATTCAGCTTCCCATGACTCAGGACAATAACACAACTGAGCTGCCACTGCCAGAGCATCTTCCTCCTGAAATAGGGGACTTGACAACTTTACAGACTCTCATTATCGATTATCCGCTCAAATCACTGCCTTCTGAAATTAGCAAACTCGAAAATTTGAAATCCTTGCATCTGATAAAAACTCAGCTCAAAACTCTTCCTCCCGGGTTTCAAAACTTAAATTTAGAAAAATTATATATTCAAAATCTCAATCTTTGCAAAAATTCGCAAAAAATAATGACATTGCTACAAAAGAAGAGCAATCTTGATATTATTGAAGTGATTCCGAGAACGGAATTGGTCTATAATCGTTGTATTTCTTATAGCTTATCTTTGATTTGTGAGTTTTTCAATATTATCCATTATTAAATCCGTTTTGCAAGAGCCCCTGTAGGACAGGCGGCGATGCATGGGGTATCTTCGCAGTAGATGCAGGGATCTTTTTCGGGATAGATGACCGGGAGGCGGGTTTCTTGGTCCTCGATCATGATGACGTTGACAGGGCAGGCGATCATGCACCTGTCGCATCCGGTGCAGTTTTTTTTAAATTGTATTTCTGGAAGGGCGCCGGGCGGCCTCTCTTTCGTCTCGGCAAGCTCTTCCAAGGCAGAGGAGATAGGGTTGTCGAGAAGTTCAAATAAGAGTCTGCTGAAGAATTCTTTTCGGTTCACAACTCTCCCTGCAATTGTTTGACGAGTTGAATTCCCTGGTCGGTAAGATAGATCTCATCCTCACTTTCCTTACGAATAAAATTCGCCTGCGCTAAGAGATTGCAGATCGTTTTTGAGGCTTTCGGAGAGAGTCCGATAGTCCTTCCGACAGAGTCCAGGTTTAATGGAGTTGTGGGATCGTTATATTCGCAGGCCATGTCGTAAAGGCGGAGCAAAAATCGTTCGTCTTTGGTTTTGCCCATGATTATTTTTTATGCAATTTGGGTCCGGACTGGGTGTCTTCGATTTCAAATTCCATGCCATGTATTTTATCCCGAAGCTCATCGGCCAGCGCCCAGTTTTTGTTTTTTCGAGCATCGTTTCGCTGTTTGAGCAGATCGAGAGCCTCCTGTGGGAATTCCTCGGTCTTTTCAAATGACATAACCCCGAGTACTTGATTGAACGATTGCATAAGCTCTAAGACTTGCCGGGCCTGGTCGAGGTTGATACGATTCTCATCGCAAAGAGAGTTAATGTCTCTGATCAGATCGAAAACAGCAGAGAGCGCAACTGATATATTCAGGTCGTCGGCAAGAGCATTTGTGAAGCGGCTTTTAGCCTGCTCAATGTACCGGCCGTATTCTTCTGCTAGCTGCCCTTCGGAGATGCTTTGAAGCCGTTCAATGAAATTGTTCATACGACAAAGAGCTTGCTTGGCTCCTTCGAGTCCAGGAAGGGTAAAATTCAGCTGCGTTTTATAATGAGTTTGCAGCAGCATGTAGCGTATTTGACTGCCCTCATATCCTTTGGATAAAAGGTCGCGGAGTGTGTAAAAATTCCCCAGGCTTTTAGACATCTTCTTGCCGTCGACAAGAAGGTGTTCTGAGTGCAGCCAGATTTTAGCAAATCGTTTTCCCGAGCTAGCTTCAGACTGGGCGATTTCGTTTTCGTGGTGGGGGAACATGTTATCCACACCGCCGGCGTGGATATCGAGTGTTTCGCCGAGAAGCTCAGTGGCCATTGTCGAGCATTCCAGATGCCAGCCGGGGCGCCCTTTGCCGAAGGGGCTGTCCCAATAGATGCTGCCGTCTCTTTCCGAATCGTAAGCTTTCCAAAGGACGAAGTCGGCGGCGTGGTCTTTGTCGTATTCGTCAGAAGCGACTCTGTCGGAGCCGCCTGTTTTCAGGTCTTTTAGATTGAGGCGCGAGAGGCATCCGTATCGTTTGAATTTTTGGATGTTGTAATACACGCTGCCGTCTTTGCCTTGATAGGCGTACCCTTTTTCAATCAAAACATCTATCATCTCGATCATTTTAGGGATATAATCGGTAGCTGCCGGGTAGTGCTCGGCCCGTTCAATACCCAGGGCATCGAGGTCGGCAAAAAAGGCTTCCTGGAAAGGCTTGGTATATTCTTTTAGGGAAATGTTTTTTTTGGTGGCTCCCCGGATGGTTTTATCGTCGACATCGGTAATGTTCATCACGTGGGTGATATCCATGCCGAAAAATTTTATGGTCCTTCTGAGCAGATCTTCGAACATGTAGGTTCTGAAGTTTCCAATATGGGCAAAGTCATAGACGGTGGGGCCGCAGGTATACATCCGGATATGGTTGTTTTTCAGAGGGACAAGGGGCTCTTTCTCTCTTGATTCTGTATTAAGCAGCATCAACTTGGGCTTTGCCATCATTTTATTTCATCCAAAGGTTTCATCCAGGGGAAAAGCAAAACATCCCTAATGGAGTGGGAATTTGTGAGAATCATCACCATGCGGTCAATGCCGATTCCGATGCCTCCTGTCGGGGGCATGCCCTGACAGATGGCTTCTATAAATTCCTCATCGAGGGGGCTGGCTTCCAGGTCGCCCCGCTCGCGCCTCTCAGCCTGCTGTTCTAGAAGCTGTCTTTGAAGCTCGGGATCGTTAAGCTCCGAGTAGGCATTAGAGATTTCATTTCCGAGAATAAAGCTTTCAAATCTCTCGACTAGCCCTTCTTCACGGTCTTTAGGGTTGCGGTGGGGCTTGCAGAGAGGAGTGGTTTCAATCGGGTGGTCGATGATGTGATGGGGCTGAATGAGGTAGGGCTCGGCAAATACTTCGAACATGGCGGCAATGAGAAGACCCCTGTTCATTGTTTTCAGCTTGTCCGGGGCGAGGTGTTCGCTTTGCAAAAGCCTATCTTCCATCTCTTTATCACTGAGATTGTCGACGTCAAGATGGCCAAATTTTTTGATCGCCTCTTTCATGGTCAGCCGTGGCCAGGGGGTTTTCATATCAAGGGTAATTTCTTCCTCATTTTGCGGAATTTTTGCCGGAATCTTTGTGGTGCCGTACAGGTCGAGGGCGATGAATTCGAACATATTTTCAATGAGCGTCATCATGTCATAGTAATCCCAATAGGCGGCATAGGCCTCGAGCATGGTGAACTCAGGATTATGGTTGCGGTCGATTCCTTCGTTGCGGAAGACCCGTCCGATCTCAAAAACACGGGGAATTCCGCCGATAATCAGTTTTTTCAAGGGAATCTCGAGCGAGATTCTCATGAACATATCCTGCTCCAAAGCGTTGAGGTGGGTCTCGAAGGGCCTGGCTTCAGCGCCGCCGTAGACACTTTGAAGGACGGGGGTCTCGACTTCCATGAACCCTTTTTTGTTCATGAATTGCCTGATGAGATGCAAGATGCGGCTTCTCATGCCGAATATTCGGTGGGATTCGGGATTGGAAATCAGTTCCAACCATCTTTTGCGGTACCTGGTTTCTTTGTCATGCAGTCCGCTGTGCTTGTCGGCAAGGGGAAGCAAGGTTTTCCCGAGAATCGTGATTTTTTTGGCAAATACCGTCAATTCACCTTTATTTGTCCGGAATAAATGCCCTTCAATGCCGATGATATCGCCGAGGTCCAGTTTTTTTTCAATAAGCTTCCAGGGAGCCTGTCCTTCCGAGTTAGAGGAGGTGTATCCGTCAAGCTCGGTCAAATCCCGGTTGAACATCACTTGAAGCCGGCCTGTCTGTCCCTGAATCTGTCCAAAGGTGTTTTTTCCCATGGGGCGGAAAAGGACAAGCCTGCCGGCTACGGAAACGTGGGGAGTTTTGCCTGCAGCGGCATCTTCACTGTGTCCGATTTCGCTGCTCTCGTAGTCTTTGAGCAGGTCGCGGATAGGATCTGTCCTGGGAAACTTATGGGGATAGGGGTTAAGTCCCAGCTCTCTGATTTCAGCAAGCTTTCTCGATCGGTTTTGAAACTCTTCGTGCGAATGGTACTCTGGCTTTGGAATTTGCGATTTGGTTTTATCTTGCGATGTCATGATTGTCTTTCTTCCAGTTTCCGGATTTCTTTTTCCTGTTTTTCGTCATAGCTGCGAACAAAATCCAGCCGTGCATAGGCCCAAATGGTAGAGAGGATGATGGCTATCAAGTAAATAATATACTGGAAATAGAACCATCTGGCCTTGTTATCAGCGTTTTTTAATGTCTTTATCCATTGAAACATAAATTCGCAACCGTATAAATATTTTCATATGAAAATGAATTTTTGTAAAGGAGGAAGTTACCAAAACAAGCCATTCCGTAAAATAATAATTTGGGGCATAGCCTGACATTTTCTCAGCTGTTCCCGCTGGAATTCATGAAGTGTGGGGTTTAACAAAATTATTTTTTTGACAAAATTTGGGTAACAGCCTTCCCGTGGGCTTGTGCTCGAAAGTCTTTTTCTGGATCTGATCTGAATAGTTTTTGGGAAATACGCTAAAAATCTGGGATATCCGACGTTACTCTAAGAAGTATCCATTTTCAATTTTTTTGTCCCCAATATGATCTCATAGAGATTCTCCCAGTTTGAGAGGGCAAGTGCTTGGAACAATACACACATCTTGTGCCAAAGATCTCGGTATGTTCCCATTTTTTTCTTACATCTCTGATAAACAGTACAGCAAGCTTCTTGTATCTGGTCGATTAAAAACGCCAACATCATCAGAAGGCAAAAATTTGTGGACAGGTGTTGCTTGCCATGTCCGTAGTTATGTTCGAAGTTGTATCCCAAATTTTTTAGCGTATTGAAGGTCTCATTTTCTATTTTCCATCTGGCCCTCCCTGCTTGAGCGATTTTTAACACATTGGTTTTGTTTAACTTGATGTCTGTAACCCAAGAAAAATTAACAGTTTTTCCCTTTTTGTTTGTGCATCTATATTCCAGTACATTGACCTTTACGTCTGCACGAGATTTGTTGAGAGAAACATCGTTTAAATAATAAAACTGGTGATAGCTTTCATCTTCGGTATGGATTTCGTGGTACTTACTCTTTTTGCTTGATGCTAACTGCTCAAAAAGAAATCGATGATCTCCGGGCTTGGCAATGAGAATAAATCGCAAATCATGCTCTTTAAGCATTTCAATATTCGGGGCATTTGAAGCCAACCCATCTTGTAAAAAAATCCCTTTTAGATGAGGATGCTCGCGACGGAAGTGCCTCAAGAATCGCTTACATGCATTACGCTCACAATCATTTTTATCTGCCCCATCTTCGTTGAGAATTGGCTCTGGGCAAAGAGGAATAACATTCTTCTTATCTGGATGCACTAGACAAACACCAAACATCTGATGGTAATAAGATATGCTTCCGTCTCGAGATTTTTTTTGGCAACAATGAGGACAGCTCACCTTGTTTGAGGAAAAATTCCCTGTACCATTCCCTGACAATAAGACATGTCTATCCAAATATTCATATTCCTCTAAGCCTTTCCCTCTTTGGAAAGAAGCAAATAGCTTTTTAAATGCAGAGCGTAGATGTTTAGGATTAACAGGATCTAAACGTTCTCTTAGGTAGGTATCACAGGGGGCCTTGTTTACGTGGTAAAGATCTCTAAGATTCTTATCTGTTGAAGTTTCTTGTCGTTGTCTTTCGTAAGCGAGCAGGGAAGGGCATTTTAAGCCAAAGACGGCTAGCCCTGACATCAGGTGATCTGTTAAAGAAATTAAGGGCTCCCTGTTGAATACAGCTTTATCAGGAATTTTAGCGAATTCCTTGTAGACAGTTTTGATAAGAGCTGGGGCACTGAGGTGCTTGCGGAATAAAGACTTCATAGGGCTGAGTGGAGTAAAGGTTGTTCATATTACCCTAAAAGTTTACGAAACAAAATTTTAAATTACCTCTAAAAAATCATCCAGCGGGAACTGCTGACATTTTCTTTGCCTCTCTTCAACCTCTTACTCAACTATCTATTTTTACGCAAAACGACAAAAAGGGAAGCGCTGGTGACGGCGGCAAAAAAGCACCAGACAGAAGTAAAAACAGCATGGTAGAAGTATTCAGCGCAAACAAAGGTGGCCGCCACGATGAGGCCAAAGGCCCACATATAGCGGTAGCTCGAAGCAAGACAGGGAATAAGAACCGCTAAAATATAGAGGATTCTAAGTGTCAGAAAAACTGAAGGGGACGAGGTTTCATAAGCGCTGTATTGTATGCTGTTTTGAACGATTTCGACAGTCTCCGGAGCGCCGAGTGCCAGAACAAGATTCCAGATGACAAAAACAAGGCCGATTGCAAGCGAGAAAAGGATGATCGATTTTTGGATACGGCGGGGTTCGACCAAATACAGCGTTAAGGGAAGCCAGATAGGCCAGTTGACAAAAGCAAAGAAGAGGAAGACCCATTTTGCCAATGAGGCAATGACCGAGGGGTAATATCCGGCGTTTAAGCAGACCCATAAAACACCTTCTGAAAACTGCTGAACGGCAAAAAGAATCGGTATCGAGGCTAAAAGAAGCTCTCGCCTCTTTGTCGTTTCCAATATTGTAGCATAACCTAATACTGCCAAAAGGATTGCAGCTGTAAAACTCGCCTCAGCAGAAAAACAGAGTAATACCATCATACCGGCAATTTAGGAATTTTTTTAATTTTCTTCAATCAGAATGATCGAGAAGGTACTGCTTTAGCCGATTGTAGCTTTTCGATCGGGCAATATCGAGGGCAGTGCGCCCATTTCTGTCTTTGAGGCTCAAGTCATTCGATGAGGTAAGAATGCGCCTGACCGCGCTAATGGCTCCCCTGGAGGCGGCATAATGGATCAGAGCTTGTCCGTGATAGTCGTAGATGTCGGAGTGGCCGCCATGCATCAAGAGATACTTGAGGTTGCGAAGCGACATGGCATTGCGGCCGTCGATCGCGTAGAAAAGCGGGGTTTTTCCTGCCTTATCGATCGAATTGACTCTGAGTCCGTGTGCGATCAATTGCTGCAAAATCGTATAAGGGAGGGTTTTCGCGGCATAGTGCAGAGCAGTCATTTGTTTGTTGTTTTTTGTGTGAATCAGCTCTTCATTATTCATATTCAGAAAGAGCCGCATTGTTTGTTCATTTCCGAATTTGACGCTGTAGTGAAGGGCTGTTCTTCCTTTGATATCGGTTTCTAGGGGATCGAATCCCAGGCTTAAAACCAGCTGAACAGTCATCAAATCCCCAAACGCCGCGGCGAAATGAAGGGGACTGGCATTGCGGCTGTTCTTATCATGAATTTTACCGCTGAAGCTGCTTTGCAAAAGATAGAGAAGAAAACCGGTATTTCCTTTAGCAACGGCAAAATGGAAAAGATTGTTCTCCCACCGGTCCGTTAAATCGGCATTGGCTCCTTTCACAAGGAGATTTTCAAAAATCGCTTGAGAGCCGCCGACAGCGGCATAGTGAAGAGGGGTTTGCAGGTTTTGGTTGGCCATGTCAACAGCATCAACTTTGTCAAGGAGCATGGCAGCGATCTCTTCCCTGCCGAAAAAAGCGGCCAAATGAAGCGGCGTATTGCCGTTGTCGTTTTTTTCATCGGGTTTTGCTCCCCGCTCCAAAAGAATACCGGCCCATTCAGCATGGTTCTGGATGATCGCCAGGTGCAAGGGAGTGTTGCCTTGAAAATCTTTCTTGTTAAGATCGCTCTTTTTAATAACCTGGTCGGCTATTGCAATATGATCATTCCAAACAGCGACATGCAGCGGCGTCCAGTCGCCAGTAGCTCCGGTTGAGGGGCATATTCCGTTACTGTCGAAGTATTTCTGAGCGTCGAATGTAGCCAGTTGCTTGAAATACTTTTGATTGGTTTTTGTATATTGGAGCATTTGGAGCTCGATACCCGTCAAATCGCCGAGCTTTTGATGAAAAACGGCGAGAATATCCATCATTTCTTTGTGCTTGGGAGAGTAGTGCCCGCTCTTATTGGAAATGTGTAAAATTTTCCCGTCTATGGCTTTCACTTCACCCGCGCCGAGAACTTCGCCGCCTGCAAATTCGCTTGAATGGTGAATCCGGTATTTGATGTGGCTGTTGGCGTAGATCTCTTCATCCAGTCCGACGGTGAAAATGGCGAATCCCTCCTCATCCGAATAGAGAGAGAGGCTGCGGCCGGTGTCGAAAGGCAGTCCCTTCATGTAGGCAATTCCGTCTTTGAACTCCAGGCGATGGCCGCTTCTCTCTTCGTCTGAGTAATAATACTTGACCTGATTTTTAAAGGTGCAGAAGCGGCTTAGAAGCGGTTCATATTCGACAGTTTCCAGAAAAATAAAGTAATTGGGAATATCTGTTGAAAGCCACGTATCGACGTAAACTTTCACTTCCGGGCCAATCCGATGAAGGGGATCGAGAAGCTCGAAACTATAGGACTCGCACATCTCGACGCCGTGATCGGCCATTTTCCTGAATTTCATTTCCAAGCGAGTCGTGCGGCTGTCGAGCATATCGGGTAGTTTTTCCAGATAGGCAAGTTTGCAGGTGATTTGCTTTCGCAAAAACTCAAAGCGGCCTCCTTGCGGAACAGAATTTTGCAGATTTTCGAGTGCTTTTATTCTTCTCTCAAGATAAAGAGCAGGAGTTTGAAAAAATTCATTGAGGCTTAATTTGTATTTCTGAGTTTTATGATACTTTTTAAGAGATGCGAGTAAATGTTCAGGAACATCTCCAATTTCCTGAAGTTCTTTTGCCGTGGCTATGCGCATTTCCTGCGGGGTGACTGTTGAAACCTCGAATCCTTCCGCATACCCTGTGAGAAGTATCAAAATGAGTAAAATATTTTTTATCATATTCGGCAACATCATTGTCCACCCGTTCATAAATTTAATGCAGGAACGTCAAATTATAGAAAAGAAGAACTTAAGATGAAAGTTGAAAAATAAGTTTAAAACATGTAAAATATTGATTCTTATGGAGAATATCTTAACTAAAACTTGGAGCGGGGGTTTAAAATCCCTTCCGCCGGAAATGTGCCTGGCGGAGCCGATCGCTGAAAACTCCGGTTTTTTGACGAATATTAGCGAAAAAACACAGAAGATTTGCGCTCAAGATCCCATTGAGGTTTTCAATCCTAACGATCCTTCATGGTTCGACGGGAGCATGGACTGTGAAGAAGATATTCGGGATATTCAAAATTATTTTGAGTATTTAAGAGCTCTTGATCCTCTTGCCGGTACGGGTATTCCTCCTTACTTATCCATCCGTTTCATCGATGATTTTGTCGGATATGGGGTTTATGCAGAGAGGGATATCGAAAAAGGGGAGTTCATCGGTTTTTATACCGGCCGGTGGCGGCTTGACGAAGGGAGCGGATCTTCGTATCTTTTTGAGGCGCTTGACGACTCAGGCATTTTTATCGATGCGAAAACCTGCGGAAATTTCACTCGCTATATCAATCATGCCTACTCGAAAAAATGCAATCTGGAAGCGATCATTTATCTTCGGGAAGAGGGGGCTTTTCAATTCCCGATGGTAGTCTACTACACCAAGAAAAAAATCAGACATGGCCAACAGCTTCTCATCAACTACGGAAAACAGTACTGGAGCCAGATGGGCTTTAAACCTGCCTAACGGCCTCTATGACATCGTCGTAATCGGGCTGCTCGGTGATTTCGGAAACATATTGTTTGTAGCGGACGATTCCCTCTTTATCGATGATAAAAACGGCTCTGCTCAGCAGGCAAAGCTCTTTTATAAGAAGGCCGTAGGCTTTGCCGAAACTTTTTTCCCTATAGTCAGAATAAGTGGTGATGCTGTCCAGGCCGGAGGACTCGCACCACCGTTTTTGCGCGAACGGCAAGTCCATGCTGATGGTGACAACTTCGGTGTTGTCGAGCTTGCTGGCGGCTCTGTTAAAGTAGCGCGTTTGCTTATCGCAGACGGAGGTGTCAAGAGAAGGGACAGAAGAAATGATGCAGGTTTTCCCGGGAATGTGGCTAAATTCCACAGGCTTAAGTTTTTGATCGGTGAGCTGCACTGTCGGAGCTTTGCCGCCCACTACAATCTCTTCGCCGAGCAGAGTAAGCGGTTTGCCTTGCATATGGACTGTATTGACACGTTCTGTTGTCATGACTTTGTCGCTACAAACGTTTTTGATAAAATGGACTCGATTTCCTTGAGAACCTCTCTTGTCAGCTTATCTTTGAATTGAATAGCCTTGATATTTTCTTGTAGCTGCTCCGGTTTTGACGCTCCGACCAAAACGGTGCTGACGTCAGGATTTTTCAAAACCCAGGCGATCGAGAGCTGCGCGAGGGAGCAGCCGAGCTTATTGGCTACCTGCTGAAGGAGCTTGGCTTTCTCCACCCTTTCATTGAAGTCGGCAGGAATGAACTCGGGATTTTGGTCCAGACGACTCCCTTTCGGGATTCCATCTTTATATTTTCCTGTCAGCACTCCCGATGCTGTCGGGCTGTATGTCGTTAAGCCGAGGCCATATTTTTTATAGAGGGGGAGGAAGTCTTTTTCAACTTTTTTCCTATGGAACATGTTGTACTCAGGCTGTTCAACCGAAGGGGGAGTCGCTCCAATGTCCTTGGCGATTTTAAACGCTTCGTCAATATCGCCGGCTTCCCATTCCGAAGTTCCCCAATAAAGGGCATGTCCCTGTTTGATGAGGATATCCATGGCCCGCACTGCTTCTTCGACGGATGTGTTGTCGTCTTTTCTGTGGCAATAAAGGAGATCCACATGATCCATCTGCAGACGCCTTAAAGAATTTTTCGTCCCTTCAATTAAACGTTTCCAGGAATGGCCCATTTTGTTTGGTCCGTCTCCGCCAAAGAAGATTTTTGTTGAAACGACAATTTCGTCTCTGCGGAAATCCCTTAATGCTTCGCCCATTAGCAGCTCGGAGGCTCCGTTGGCATAAACTTCTGCGTTGTCAAAAAAGATAATGCCGTGGTCAAACGCAAAATGGCACATCTCTTTAACAGCATCCAGTCCGGTTTTATCACCGAAGCTGAGCCATGACCCCAGAGAGAGTTCGCTAAGAAAGAGTCCTCTTTTTCCTAAAGTACGGTATTCCATAGATTTAATCCTATTTAAGTGTTTTTGATGATTAATTTCATTGTAACGGAATCATGATTTTGTTCAAGAAGTGTTAACTTATTGATAGCCATATTGATAAGATAGGTGTAAATATTCAATCGATGAAAAAGCATACCTTCTATAGAATAAGTCTCTATGCCGGTTATTTCAAAAGAGAGCTTAGAAAACATCAAGAAGCGGGTTGATCTCGTGGATGTGATCGAACCTTATGTAGAAATGAAGCGCTCGGGAGCGACGTATAAAGGCCTGTGTCCTTTTCATGATGAGAAGACACCGTCGTTTGTCATTCAAAAGGGCGATTCTCACTACCATTGTTTTGGCTGCGGAGCTCATGGAGATGCCATACAATTTCTGATGCAGCACCAGAGTTTGGGATTTGTCGATTCTGTTGAGCTGCTCGCGGGGAAGTATCAGGTACATATTGACTATGAAGAGGAGACGGAAGTTAAAGGCCCTCCTAAAAATCTTTTGTACGAAGCTTTGGAGGAAGCGTCTTTATTTTTTCATGCGCTTTTGCTTCATACCCCTGAAGGACACGGCGCTTTGCAATATCTTTACAGGAGAGGATTGACCCTCGAGTTTATTCAGAGATTCCACCTCGGTTTTGCCCCTTCTAAAACCGGCATTTTTGAACCCTATATGAAGGCAAAAGGATTTTCAACGGAGATTCTTTTGGGATCTGGGCTGTTAAAAGAGGGTTCAGATAACAAAATTCGCGATTTTTTTTCCGATCGCATCACATTTCCCATACAGAATCCTCAGGGGCGCGTTATCGGTTTTTCTGCGAGGAAGTTTCAAGACGATACTTTTGGAGGGAAGTACGTTAATTCATCAGAAACTCCCGTGTTTAAAAAATCGCAAATTTTATTCGGCCTCAATCATTGCCGGAGGCGGATTGCCAAAGAAAGGAAGGCGGTGATTGTCGAAGGACAGCTCGACTGCCTCAGGCTGATTCATGAGGGGCTTGATATTACCGTGGCTGGGCAGGGAACGGCTTTTGGAGAAGGGCAGGCAGGAGAGCTGCTGAGGCTTGGAGTGCAAAAAGTGTATCTGGCATTTGATTCTGATTTGGCCGGACTTGAGGCTATGATGAAGCTGGGGAATTTGTTTCAAAAGGGAGGAGTGGAGGTTGCAGTTCTTTCTCTGCCGACAGATTCCGATCCCGATGCCTATGTTCGGACCAAAGGCATTGATGCGTTTATGGATCTCATGAGCCAGGCGACCGATTATTTGACATTCATTGTCGAGCTGATGTCTCAAAAACTCAACGTTTCATCTCCTGCGGGCAAGAATGAGCTGATTAACACTCTGGCTTCCCAAATTCGTGGATGGAACGATTCTGTCATGATTCATGAAAGCCTTTGCAAGCTGGCAAGGTTGGCAGGTGTGCCAGAATCTATGGTTCTGAGCGGGGGGCATGTGTCTCCGAATGTTTATGTGAAATCTTCCGGAAGGCTTGACCCCCATCAAGTTGACCCTGACCTTATTCTGGAATCCGATTTTTTGAGATGGCTTCTGATGATGGGCGGCAAACTGCCTCAAATCATTGAGAGGGCAAAAAAGAACCTTGTTCCTAATGATCTGAACCACCCTCATTGCAGGCAGATCTACCATCTTTTTCTAGAAGCCCATGAAAAAGATAAACACTGCGATTGGATGTCGCTGGCCATGAATATGTCCTCCGGGGCTCAGCAGCTCCTTCAGGACCTTCATCAAAAAAGGGTCAACAAGGACAAAGCAGAAGAGCATTTTATGGAAACCCTGAAAAAAATTCTCGATCGAAACTGGCTGGCCAAACGCGAGCTGTTGAGGCAAAAAATTCAAAATTGTCAGGAAGGGGAAGATGAAGTCATGAAGCTTTTAAAGCAGTTTGATGAATGCAAAAAAAATACTCCCGAGGTCGTTGCATGATCAAGCATCTTGTTTTTTATGACGGAGCCTGCGGCATATGCGACCGTATTGTTTCTTGTCTCTATAAAGCCGACAAACAGAAGATTTTCGGCTTCGCCCCTTTGGAAGGGGAGACTGCCAAAACAGCTTTGCAAGGTTTGAGCGAAGAACAAAAGCGGGCAGATACCATGATCCTTATCGAAAATTATACAGAGCCGGACCAGAAAATTTACATTTACGGCCAGGCCGCTCTTCGCACCGCATGGCTTATGGGCGGATGGTGGACCCTTATCGGCTGGAAGTATTTTATCCTTCCACCCTTTGTCACTGATCCTGCTTATCGTTTTTTTGCCCGAAATCGCCGCTTTATTTTAGCTCCGAAAGCCTGCGAGGTTCCCTCCAAAGCCGACTACGACAGGTTTTTGCCTTAAGTTCTCCCTTTGATTTTACTGAAGTCGAGAAGGAGGCTGAATCTGTCGAACACTTTCTGCAGAAGAGCCAGACGATTGTACTTGAGGGCTTCGTCCTCCGCTAAGATGCGGACTTCGTCGAAAAGTTTGGCGAGAGGGGGCTGCAACGTGGCAACGAGGTTGTAGGCTTCGTCATAGTGCTTCATTTCCAGTGTTTTTGATAGTTTACCCTGTATTTGCTGGAGCTGCCGATAGAGAGCTTTTTCGGCATCTTCTTTGAGAAGCGATTCGGAAAAGTCCATCTGCTCGAATTGTTCAAGTTGACCTTTGGCCCGTTTGTACACTTCATATAACTGCAGAAAACGACTCTCATCCTTCCTGAATTTTTGCAAGGCGCTAACCCGGCAGAAGGTGTCATAGATATCATCTGCTGCTGTTGATAAACTGGCTTCAATAATATCCGAACTAAAACCGTAATCTTGGAAAACGGTTTTTATACGCTGGGTGATAAATTTTGACAAATCGCTCAGTGTTTTTGTTTTATCGCCTTTATTTTTTGCCTTGATGTGGTCGTAGCATTCTCCTAAAACCTCCGATAGAGGGAGGTGATACTTTCCACGAATCAGCATTTTGATGATTCCGAGAATCTGCCTTCTTAGCGCATAAGGGTCGCTTGATGAGGAGGGTTTCAAACCGATGGCAAAACAACCGACAAGATTGTCCAGCTTGTCGGCTATTCCGACGAGAATTCCGGTGGTTGTTTCGGGAAGGGGGGCCTTTTCGCCGAGCGGCATCCAATGTTCTTCGATTGCCCGGGCAACAGCAGACGTCTCGCCTTGTTCCAGGGCAAAGCTGCGCCCTATAATACCCTGAAGTTCCGGAAATTCATAGACGACAGAGGATGCGAGGTCGACCTTGCAAAGTTGCGCGGCCCTTAAGGCATCATTGAGTTTGCAAATAGGGAGGCGGCGGTGTACGGATTTCACATTATCGAGGATCCTTTCGACTTTATCCCAGACTGTGCCCAAATCTTTTTGAAAGGTGACGCTTCTCAGTTTGTCATTCATATCGTCCATGGAAATTTTTAGGTCCTGGTGATAGAGGAAAACACCGTCGCTGAGTCTTGCCGACAGCACTTTTTGGTTGCCCGCTCTGATTTTGTCGCTGGGAGTATTGTTCGCTGTTATGACAAACGAGTTGATCAGGCCGCCGTCTTTATTGCCTAAAGGAAAATATTTTTGGTGCTGAACCATCTCGGAGATGAGAAGCTCTTTCGGGGCTTTTAAGAACGCCGGATCAAACGTTGTATGTGTGACAAAAGGCTTTTCGACAAGATAGAGGACCTCATTCAAGACGCGTCCTTCCTCAAGGGCTGTTGCGGAGGTTTCCTTTTTCACTTGCTCCAGCTGGTCTAAAATGGCTTGTTTTCTCTCCTCGATATCGACAAGAACATCTGCATTTCTCAGCTTAGTGAGGTATTCCTGCGGATGGTTCAATTCAATAGAGGCAGGCGAGAGCTGCCGATGGCCGTATGTGGTTTTTCCGGAAATGATATTTGTGATTCGGAATGGGATTGTGGTTTTGCCAAAGAGGGCAGTCATCCATAGGATAGGGCGGGCATAAGTGATGTCGAAGTTTGCCCAGCGCATTTTTTTAGGAAATGAGAGGTTGAGAATGATATTTGGCATTTCTGCTTGAAGAAGGCTTGCGGTCGATTTTGCATCGGATTGAATTTGGGCAAAAAGATAGTCCGTCCCATTCACCTGGCGGATCGACATCCCTTCTATGGCGCCTCGCATAAGCGCCTCTTTTTCGGGAGCCTCTATTTTGAGGGATTTAAAAAATCCCAGGCCTGGAGGGAGGATTTCTCCAGACTCATTATAGGCTTGAGAAACTTTCGGCCCTTTTTTCTCTGTGATTTGAGAGGCTTTCTTTGTCGCCAAGTCGTGTATGATGACCGCCAGCCGCCTGGGCGTGCCGTAAACCGATAGGCCGCTATAGGGGAGGTTCTGTTTATCCAGCCATTTTTTGATCGATTGCTCCAGATTGCCCAGTCCGATAGGAACGAATGTTGCCGGAAGCTCTTCAGATCCAATTTCCAGCAAGAAGTCTTCTTTTTCGCTCTTTTCAAGCATTTTTAGTTCGTCGATTCCTGGTGGAAGAGAGGGGGGAGGAGACGCGGATTCTTTTTTAAGAAGCGGGTAGCTCATCGCTTCACGGCTTTCAATATAGGCTTTGGCGACGTCCCGGGCCAAACTTCTTATGCGTGTGATGTAGCCGGTCCTCTCGGTGACAGAAATAGCTCCCCTTGCGTCAAGAATGTTAAAGGCGTGGGAGGCTTTCATGACAAAATCATAAGCAGGGAGAGGGAGTTTTTTTTCGACTAATACTGCCGCTTCCTTTTCATAGTCTTCAAAGGAGCGGCGCCACATCGGTACCGAGCTGATCTCGAAGTTGTACCGGCTCCATTCGATTTCATTGCGATGATAGATCTCTCCATAAGTCGTCTCTTCATTCCATTGCAAGTCGAAGATATTGTCGACATTCTGCAGATACATGGCAAGGCGCTCAAGTCCGTATGTCAGCTCTCCGGTGACCACTTCGACCGGAAGACCTCCGCAGACCTGGAAGTAGGTGATTTGCGTGACCTCCATCCCATCGATCCACGCTTCCCAACCAAGGCCGGCGGCACCGATCGTCGGATTTTCCCAATCGTCGTGGACAAAGCGGATATCGTGATCGGACAGATTGAATCCAATAGCCTTAAGAGACTGCAAATAAATTGTTTGTATATCCGGCGGCGAAGGTTTTAATATCGCTTGATATTGAAAATAGTGCTGGACACGGTTGGGGTTTTCACCGTAGCGTCCGTCAGTGGGACGGCGGCATGGCTCGACATATCCTGCTTTGTAGGGCTCAGGGCCCAGGCAGCGAAGAAAAGTTACCGGGTTCAGCGTTCCGGCCCCTTTTTCCAGGTCATACCCCTGGTGGATGATGCATCCTTGATCCTGCCAGAATTTGTTCAATCGATTGATGAGTTCTTGAAAAGTATCCATATTAAAGAAATTTTACCTTAGGGCGGGCTTTTGTTACAAGCGGGTTATACTTGACTTATGTGTTTAAAATAGGAATATTTATTCTTAAGGTAGGTGATTGGTCAAATGACAGAAGAATTCATGGGGTATTTGTACCCTAAGATCACGATTGTGATTCCAACTTATAATAACTCGCAGAACATCGGGTATACTCTGAACAGCCTTCTTAAGCAAGCCTATCCCGATTTCGAAATTATTATTATCGACGCTGCGTCTTCGGATCGCACCCTCGAAATCGTCAATAGTTATGTTGACTCGAGGATACGCGTCTGTTCTGTTACTGTCTATCAGGTCTATGAGATGCTCAACAAAGGTATTTCTCTGGCCGCAGGCGAATTCATCAACTTTTTAGCCCCCGGCGACTATTATATCAGCGACAAATCCTTAAAATCCCTCATTGATTTGTCGATAGACAGAACACCACCGCATCTATTGTTCGGAGCCAGCCTTCTTCGGGATGGAAAATCAGAGCCTCAAATTCTTTTTAGAGAGCTGTCTCTTTCTTTTCTGAAAAAGGGGAAGCAGCCTACAACCATTCAGTCCTGCTTGTTTCATAAAGAGCTATTTAAAATTATCGGAAAATTTCGCACGCACTTTAAATTAAGGGGTGAATTCGATCTTTTTTGCCGATTTATCCTCTCACCGGGATTGCAGTATGTCTCAACAAAAAATGTGTTGATCGACTTTGATTTAAAGCCGATATACCGGAAGAATATTTGGATTCATTTTAAAGAAAGTTTTGAGATTATCCATCATTATTTTGGTTTGACTGCGGCGCTCGGATGGCTGTTTTATCAAAAGGATATCAAGAGAATGATCAAAACATGGAATCGGAATCTAAAAATGGCTTTTCTTGGCCGATCTTAAAAAAATGATAAGAAAACCTCGTGTCCCTGCACGAGGTTTTCTTATCCGAGACTCGCTTTAACAAACCTCTTTCGGAGGTTCGTCGCTTAAATCATCATCGTACTCGGAATCGGATCGATATTTCCCTCTTGCCCTTTGTTCTTGTTTTTCCCGGCGAAGTCTTTCGATCATTTCCCGAGGGCATTTCCCGTCGGCACAAGAAGCGAATAACTCCTCTTGCTCTTCTTCAAGATAGCACGCAAGGATATCATCTTCTTCTTTATCTCCCGAGGCAAGATATTCATCATCCTCGTCCTTTTCGGATGAGGCAAGGTATTCATCATCCTCGTCCTTTTCGGAAAAAGCGAGTATATAGCCTTTTTCTTTCTCGTCCGCATCGGCTATATTAAAGTATTCATCGTCGGTGTCGTACTCCTCTTCTTCGAAATAGGCTAGCGAAGAGTCGTCTTCATCCGTCTGCTTGCAGGAAAGCAATTGATTGTCCTCTATCTCTTTTTCTTTAGCATGGCAGGCGAAAGCCGATGAGCCCATCAGCAGTGTTGAAAGAGCGACGAGGCTGAAAATTCGTTTAGTCATGATCTTCTCCTTATGTTTGTTTCGTAGACCACCTTTTGTATCCCGGCTGGACCGGGAAAGAAAAACTCATCTTACCTAATTGTTAATTATTGTACCAGTATTTATACTTCTAAGTAAATATGCCTTTTGAAATTAGTAAAATTAAAGATTTTCCTTCCAAGCCCGGCGTTTATATCATGCGGGACCGCAAGGGGTATGTCCTCTATGTCGGCAAAGCCAAAAATTTGCAAAGCAGGGTCAAGCAGTACTTTTATTCAAGCGGCGACACAAGGGCGATGATTCCTTATCTGGTTGCCAAAGTGGAGTCGATTGAGACGATAATCGTTTTATCAGAAAAAGAAGCTCTTCTTCTCGAGAACAACCTGATAAAAAAATACAGACCCAGATACAACGCTTTGCTAAAGGATGACAAAACCTATATTGCGCTCAAAGTCAATACCGGGCATGAATGGCCCATGGTTTCTCTTGTCCGTTATCGAGGAAAACCAAAGGCCGACGGCCTCTATTTCGGACCTTATACCAGCGCCTACGCGGCGAGGGAGACACTCGACCTGATCCAAAGAGTCTTTCCCTTAAGGCAGTGCTCGGATCAGCAGCTGAAAAGAAGAACGAGGCCGTGTATACTCTATGATATGAAGCGGTGCATCGCCCCTTGCGTTGGAAAATGCAGCCGGCAAGAGTATGATGAGCAGTTGAAAAGGCTTCTGCAATTTTTAAGAGGGCAGAGCAAAGATGTGATCAAGCAGCTCGAAAAAGAGATGCATCGATTTTCGGATGAACTTGAGTTTGAAAAAGCCGCTGAAGTCCAAAAAAAAATTAAAAGCATCGAAAAGACACTGGAAAAACAATTTGTAGACAAGCCTGTCGGCATCGATACTGATGCCCTCGGAATTTACCGCCGGGGGAGCGAGGTTCTTTTAGTAAAATTAATCATCAGAAGCGGCAAGGTCACAGGTATCAGGCAGTTTAGCTTTTCAGGTATTGCTGAGGACGATGAAGAACTTTTGACTAGTTTTCTCTTGCAGCACTACGGAACCGAGCCTCAGCTTCCGCACGAAATACTTCTTCCGAAAAAAGTCTCGAATACACACGAACTTGCCGAAATACTCTCTACAGGCAAAGAGAGGAAGGTTTCGCTTCATCATCCTGAAAAAGGGCATAAAAAATCCCTTACCGAAATCGCCGGAAAGAATGCCCAAGCCGCATTTACGCAAGAGAAAGATCAGGACGCAATCATTGAGAGGACTCTACTCGAGATGAAAGAAAAGCTTCGATTGAATCATTATCCCAGAAAAATCGAATGTATCGACAATTCAAGCCTTTCCGCTTCAAATCCGGTCTCTGCTGTTGTTGTCTATAACGAAGGGAGGCAGGAGAAGCAGAGCTACCGCAAGTATAAAATTAAAGCGGCAAAGCCCGGGGATGATTGCGGTGCACTGTATGAAGTGCTGATGCGCCGCTATTCAAAATTGAAAGAAGAAAGCGGCCTTCCCGATTTATTGATCGTCGACGGAGGAAAGGGGCAGCTAAATGCAGCCTTGCGCGTTTTAAAAGATTTGAATATTATATCTCTGGATATTATTGCTTTAGTGAAAGAAAAGGGAAGGCACGATAAAGGGCAGACTGGGGAAAAAATATTTTTGCCGGATTTAAAAGATCCCATCACTTTGCCAAGAACTTCATCGGTTTTATTCATTTTGCAGCAAATTCGTGACGAAGCCCACCGTTTCGTTATCGCATTTCACCGAAAAAAGCGAAGCAAAGAGAGGCTTTCAAGCATATTGGAAAAAATTCCCGGAATCGGAGAGGTTAAGAGGAAATTGCTTCTTAAACACCTTGGAAGCCTGCAAAGAGTCAAAGAGGCATCCCTTAAGGATCTTGAAGAAGTTCCCAAAATTACCAAAAAAGATGCCGCGATAATCAAAGATTTTTTTTTAGAGGAATGAAGAAACATGGCCAATGTCATTAACGTGTTAAAAAAACGGGGATTTATTGAGGCGACGACTCACGACGAACTGGAAAAACTGGTTGAAACCCCCCAAAAAATCTATTGCGGTTTTGACCCGACATCGGATTCTTTGCACCTAGGAAATTTAGTGGCCATTATGGGGCTTGCCTGGTTCCAGAGGTACGGCCATACTCCGGTTGCGATTATCGGCGGCGCGACAGGGCTTATCGGCGATCCTTCGGGAAAGAGTCATGAACGCCCGCTTCTCGATGAAAAAATTATTGAAAAAAACCTTCAGGGGATTAGAAGAAATCTCGAGTCGATCCTTTGTTTTGACGGATCGATGCCCCTTCCAATAGTCATCAATAATTACAGTTGGTTTAAAGAATTCAATGTCTTGCCTTTTTTAAGGGATATCGGAAAGCAGTTCCGCATGGGTCCTATGCTTTCGAAAGAATCTGTAAAAAACCGCCTTGAATCCGAAGAGGGGATGAGTTTTACAGAATTCACCTATCAACTATTGCAAGCCTACGACTTTTATCATCTGTTTGAAAATTACAATGTTTCTATTCAGCTGGGAGGCTCGGATCAATGGGGCAATATTACTGCGGGCATTGATTTGATCAGACGCATCGCAAAGGGAACGGCCTACGGCGCTACTTTCCCACTTTTAACCAGAAGCGATGGAAAAAAATTCGGGAAGAGCGAAAAAGGGGCTATCTGGCTTTCGGCGGAAAAATTGCCGCCATTTGAATTTTATCAATATCTTTTCCGAATTCCCGATGCCGATGTCATAAAATTGATGAAAATGCTCACGTTTATGGATATTGACGAGGTTGGTGAGTATGAAATGTCTATTACCCGGCCGGATTATACTGCCAATGCCGCTCAAAAAAGGCTTGCCGAAGAAGTGACAAGCATCGTTCATGGCAGCGAGGGTCTGCTGGTTGCCCAAAAAGTCACCGCCGGCGCAGCTCCGGGTTCTGAAACGGTACTCGACCGGGAGGTTCTTGAAGCCATCGCAGGGGATATGCCGAGCTATACAGCCGATAAAGACTTCATCATTGGAAAGACTCTTGTAGACCTTGTCATTGACCTCCATATTCGGCCAAGCAAGGGCGAGGTGCGTCGTTTAATCCGAAATGGCGGGGTCTATCTTAATAACCGCAAGGTTGAGAGCGAGCAGAGGGTTATAGGGGTCGAGGACTTGATCGATGGGCAATTAATATTGCTGGCTTTGGGCAAAAAAAACAAAATGTTGATTCGGGCCAACTGAGGAATTTCAAGGGAAGGGCCAAAGAAGTTGTCATATTTTAAAAAATATTCTTGAATCGAAAACTAAATTCATTATTATGTGCAAATTAGAGAGTTGACCTCTCTTGTGTTCAAGCAAGACAGTCGAGTTTGAGTAAACGGGTCTTTATAAAGAAATACTTGCTTGAAAATAAGTAAGATATGACAATGTCAGTTTATAAAACAACAACACCTTCGACGAATTCCTGTAAGGAAGGGTGCAAGGTATTAAAAAGAGTTATCTTTAACCTAGGAGTTTCTGGATCATGGCAACTTTGCTTAAGAAAAAAACAATGACCAAGAAAAAACTCGTTAACATGATTTCGCAGGAAAAGAAAATGCACCCGAACGAAGTTCGGGCTGTCATCCAAGCTTTTCTTGACAAGATCACCGAGTGCTTATCTGAAGGCGATCGTCTGGAGTTTCGCGATTTTGGAGTTTTTGAAGTCGTAGAAAGAAAGGAAAAAATCGGCAGAAATCCGAAGAATCCTGAAGTCCCAATCAGGATTCCTCCACGAAATGCCGTGAAGTTTACATCCGGAAAGAAAATGAAAGACTGTATAGAGAAGCCTATACAATCCTAGAAATAGAATAAATTCTTTCGGGTTCTTAAGTGCTGGGTTCAAATCTGGAACTCAGCATTTTTTATTTTGCTTTAAAAAGGAGCATCGAGTAGGGCATGATCGGATGTTCCCATTCCTTGAAGGGTTCAGCCGCTTCTTCAGGAATAAAATCATCCGGAGAGCTTTGAAAAGTATCGATGATTTTGTACCAGAGTTTGTTCTCGGGAGGCTTCGGGAGGGTTAACTTTTTTCTTCTGTAAGAGGCGTTGAAGGCGATATAAAGATTTTCTTCATTGTCCGGATCGACTAAAGTAAAGGCTGCAAAGCGGTCGTCGTTGTTCCAGATCGGAGAGAGTGGTTTAGTTCCATGCCATCTAACATCATTGGGGCTCAAAAAATGAGATTGCTTAAGAAGTTTGTGCTGGTGTCTGAAATTGATTAAAGACTTAAAAAAGCGAGCGGAAGGTTTAGTCATATCCGCGTGGTGCCAGTTGAACCAGCTCAAGTGATTGTCCTGACACCAGGTATTATTGTTGCCCTCTTGGGTGTGGCCATATTCGTCGCCCATTCTGAACCATGGGGACTCCTTGGGAAAGCAGCAGGGCAGCTATAAAATTTTTCATCTGCCTTTCCCGCAGTTTCAACACTGAAGAAATTTTCGTTTTCCCTTCATGGCCTGAGTTCCAGCTTCGATTGTCGTCTGAACCATCCCGATTATCTTCGCCGTTTGCTTCGTTATGTTTACTGTTGTAGCTGACAAGATCATGTAGGGTAAATCCGTCGTGGCAGGTCACAAAATTGATGCTGTTTCCAGGAGACCTTTGATAGTGATAAAGATCTTCCGAACCGCAGATTCGGGAGGCAAATGCTTCTTTTTTTCTTTCTGTTCCTTTGACAAAGTCTCTGATGTCGTCTCGATATTTTCCATTCCATTCTGCCCATCTTCCTTCATGGGAGGGGAAATTTCCAACATGATACAATCCCCCTGCATCCCAGGGTTCGGCTATCAGTTTTACTTTGCTTAAAATGGGATCGGCATTAGCTGACTGAATGAGGGGAGGCTGATCCATCGGCTCTCCATCGATATTCCGTGTCAAAGCAGAGGCAAGATCGAACCGGAATCCGTCAATGTGGTATTCCGACACCCAGTGCCTCAAGGAAGAAATAATCAATTCCCTTGCGATTGGATGGTTGCTATTAAAGGTATGGCCGCATCCGGTAAAATTTTGATCGTAGTTTTCTCCGTTGATCATATAATAGGATTGACGGTCCAAGCCTCTGTAAGAATAAACAGATCCTTTGTTTTCGCTCTCTGCTGTATGATTGTAGACAACGTCCAGCAGGACTTCTATACCGTTTTTATGCATCTCTTTTATCAATGCTTTCAATTCTTCGCTTGCTCCCCCGGGTTCGCGCGAAGCGGAAAATCGGTTCATCGGCGCGAAAAATGAGAGCGGAGAATACCCCCAATAGTTGAGCAGGGTGCTCCTTGATTGGATCCATGAGCGGCAATAGGACAGCTCATTGAACTCAAAAATGGGCATAAGTTCGACAGCGTTGATTCCCAGGTTCTTGAGATAGGGAATTTTTTCAATGAGGGCCGAATAAGTTCCCGGATAGCGGGTAGATGACCTGCTGTGGGCGGTGAAACCTCTGACATGGAGTTCATAAAGGACAAGATCCCTTAGCGGGATCTTCGGATTAACATCGTCTTCCCAGTCGAATGAAGGTAAGAGGTTTATGAGTCCAAATGGCGAGTAAAAACGCTTTTGCCCAAAAAAAAGGGTGTTCGGCTGGCCCCAATCGGCTCCGCTCCAGATCTCCGGGGCATAAGGATCTAAAAGCAAATCGCTATTGTCAATGACATATCCGTACAAAACTTTATCCGGAAGTCTTTCGACAAAGACATGCCAGGTATTACCTGTTCTGTTTTTTTGGGGATCCAGCGCAATTGAGGCTATGGGCTGCACTAAATGTTTTTTTGAATTGAATTCAAAGAGGTTTAAGGAGATAGAAACAGCTTCTTTAGCATAGAGGGAAAAATTGACTCCTCCATCCAAGACAATGGGTCCCAGAGGCATGGGGCGTCCCCTTTTGACGTTAACCCGTTTAAGGGCTTGCGATACAGGCATATCTTTTTCATAATCAATTGCGACTTAATATGCAAAACCAATATAATGAAGATAAAATAAGGAGTTTGCTTTTATCATCGGTGTTTAAGCTTGCCATTTATTCCTGATAGGCGCAAACTTTAAGCTATGTGAATAAATATTTTATGGATAGATTCAGGAGGCTTGAATGTCTTTAGAAAATGCTAAGGAAAACCTGAAAGAGTTTGGAAAGGAATTAGGACTCGAAGGTTTGGAATTTGATGAAAATAATACTTGTATTCTAGGAATTGATGATGAGTTTTCTCTACACATTACCTACGAGCCGAATTCCAAGCGTATGTATCTCTACTCTCCTCTTCTCGATGGACTTCCAAGTGATGACAAAACCAAATTGCAGCTCTATGAGAGATTGCTTGAAGGGTCAATGCTTGGCGGCCAGATGGCTGGAGGCGGCTGCGGAGTTGCTGTTAACGAAGAGTTGATTTTGGTCCACTGCACGCTTGACATGGAACACGCTTTACCCTCAGCACTTCGCGCATTTGCCCCGCTATATGTCGAAACTGTCGAAAAGTGGCGGAAAATTTGCAGCGACATTACCGAAGGTCGTTATGATAGGTCGAGAGAGGAATCTGAAGAAGAGAAGCGAAAAGCTTCTCAGCGCCCGAAAGAAGAAGGCGGCGGCGGTAAAGAACCCGGGATGATTAAGATCTAAGATCTTTTTCAAGCGACGCTTGCGCTGCTGCGAGAATAGCCAAGGGGATCCTATGAGGTGATGTGCTGACGTAGGTTAACCCTCTCTTGTGGCAAAATCTGACGGAGGCGGGATCGCCTCCATGCTCGCCGCATATGCCAATCTCTAGTTTCGGGTTGACGCTTCGCCCTTTTTTAATCGAAATTTCTATGAGGCTTCCGACCCCGTTAATATCAAGAGATTGAAAAGGATTTTCCTGCATAATTTCTTTTTCGAGATATTCGGGAATGAATTTACTTTCAGCGTCTTCCCGGCTAAAGCTAAAGACGGCTTGGGTCAGGTCATTTGTTCCAAAGCTGAAGAACTCAGCCGTTTCAGCCAGTTCGCCAGCCGTCAAACAAGCGCGGACGACTTCCATCATCGTTCCAAAATTTATATTGAGTTTCACGCCATGGGAAGACTCAACTTCAGCTTTGACTTTATCATAGATTGTTTTGACATAATTGAGTTCGCTCAAGCTTCCGACTTGGGGAACCATTATTTGCGGATGAATATTAATATTTTCTTGAATCAGTTCCGCTGTCGCTTCGCAAACAGCTTTGATTTGCATCTTATAGATCTCAGGCAGTGTGATGCCGACTCTGACCCCGCGAAGGCCCATCATGGGATTCACCTCGCTAAGCTCTCTGACTCTCTCAAGCAGTTGTTTTGCCTTGGCAAGTTCTTCGGATGAGGAGGCCTTTTTTTCCAAATTATGGATCTTGTATAAAAGTTGTTCTATATTCGGGAGAAATTCGTGAAGAGGGGGGTCGAGCAGCCTTATCGTGACGTCGTATCCTTCCATGACCATAAGGATTTCCTTGAAATCCTGTTTTTGCAGCGGAAGCAATTTTACAAGAGCTTCTTGCCTTTCATCGTCCGTTTGCGCAAGAATCATTCTGATAAAGACAGGAAGTCTGTCTGCTGCATTGAACATTCTTTCAGTTCTGCAAAGTCCAATCCCTTTGGCTCCATAGGACCTGGCAAGGATCGCCGCTTCCGGATCATCAGCATTGGCCCGAACGCCTAGTATTTTGAAGTCCTCGGCCCATTTTAGTATTGTTCTAAAATCGTCTGTTATTTGAGGCTCTACTGTGGGCAGCTCGCCTTGATAAACTTTTCCCGTACTCCCTTCTATTGTAATATATTCTCCCTCATGCACTGCGTTGTCGCCCACAAAAAACTGTTTTGCCGTGTGATCTATCTTAATATCACTGCAGCCCACAACGCACGCTTTACCCATCCCTCTTGCGACAACTGCCGCATGGGATGTTTTCCCCCCTCTGCTTGTCAGTATGCCGACCGAGGCAAAAAAGGCGGGGACATCTTCGGGTCTCGTCTCTTTTCTTACAAGAATGACTTTAGTTCCCTTTTCACCCATTTCGAGGGCTTTTTTTACATCAAAGACAATGATTCCCGTTGCGGCTCCCGGCGAGGCCGGTATCCCTTGAGCGATAGGTCTAAATTGTTTTTCCGCCTCTTTGTCAATTGTTTTGTGGAGAAGTTGATCTAAATCTTCCAGCCTGAGACGCAAAATGGCGCTTTCTTTTGTGATGAGTTTTTCTCGAACCATATCCACCGAGGTTCTGACCATGCTCGCGGCATTCATTTTCGCCCCGCGGGTTTGCAGTAGGTAGAATTTACCCCTTTCTACCGTAAATTCAATATCCTGAGGCTCTTTATAATGGTTCTCAAGCTTTTCGCAGACGGATTTAAGCTGTTTGTCGACAGAGGGCATATCATTTGCCAGTTGATCGATGGGACGGGGAGTTCTGATGCCTGCCACAACATCTTCTCCCTGGGCGTTGAGAAGATATTCGCCAAAAAGTTTTTTTGATCCATCGGCAGGATCACGGGTGAAGACAACCCCTGTTGCGCTGCCCGTTCCCATGTTTCCAAAGACCATGGCGACAACTGAGACCGCAGTTCCATTCGCAATGTCTTTAGTAATCTTGTACCTGTCTCTATAGACAACAGCTCTTTCTCCCATCCAGCTTTTAAAAACGGCCTCTATGGCAAGCTCAAGCTGTTCATAAGGGTCGTTTGGGAACTCCCTGCCGCTTTGCCGGCTGCAGATTTCTTTGTAATTTCCAACCAGTTTTTGCAGGGCATCTTCGCCAAGCTCAATATCCTGTTGTACGCGATATTCTTGTTGTGCCTTTTCTAGGATATCGTCAAACCGGCTGTCTTCGATTTCAAAAACAATTTTTCCAAACATGTGGACAAATCTGCGATAGGAGTCCCAGGCAAATCTGGGATTTTTACTGGTATTTGCCAAGCCATAAACAGTTTTGTCATTCAGCCCTAAATTAAGGATTGTGTCCATCATCCCCGGCATGGAGACTGCAGACCCTGATCTGACCGATATCAGCAGTGGATTGTTCTTGCAGCCGAATTTTTTCCCCGTTTTAGTTTCGATTTTTTTGAGATTTTTTTTCACTTCCGACATGAGATTTTTGGGAAGTTGCCTGTCTTTTGCATAATATCCGTTGCACACTTCCGTGGTAATGATGAATCCGGGAGGCACAGGAAGGTCTAATTGGGTCATTTCGGCAAGTCCTGCCCCCTTGCCGCCTAATAATTTCTTGTTCTTTCCATCGCCTTCGTCAAAAAAATAAACTAATTTCATATTTCCCATATTCAACATTTTATGATTAATCTCAATAATATAACTTAAATTGTAAATGATAGATCCAAATATAAAACGTCTTCATGGAGCTGCATCTAGAGGTAATTGGGATCTGGTCAAAAAGTTGACTAGACAGGGAGTGGATCCCAAGACTTGCGATACTAAGGGGAGGTCTTTGCTTTGGCACGCCGCCAATGGCGAGGCCAATTATGACATGGCAAAATGGCTTATCGATCAAAAGGTGCCCTGCAAAGGAGATGCGAGCGGGGCGCCGTGGCTTGTCTATTTGTGCCTGGGATTTAAGCAGCGGAAAGAATATGCATACGCAGAATATATTGACAAAGCGTTTGACTATATGGCGGATGAAATTTTAAGAAGAAAACTGCATGGACACCGCTTATCCCTTAGAGGATCATTTGTTATGAAGCGTCGCGTGTTTAATTTCACCGGTTTATTGACAGACTTTACGTTTCCCGAGATAGGGCAGTCGATAGAACAATTTTTCTCCCTGTTTAAAGTAGGTCTGGATTACCGCAAACAACAGGCAATCGTCGAGGCATTTAAAATATGCGATGTCAACGTTTCTGCGGAGCAATTATACCAGCGCTACAAGCGGGGGAAACTGGTCAATATACCTGCTGGTTGGTCGGATCATGCAACGGCAATTATTTTGAAAAAGGGAAGTTTTCTGGTAAAAGGCAACAAGGGGGCAGGGCGGGGAAAAAAGTCTTTGCAGGTTTATAAAATCAGCAATCAGAAAAGGGTCACAAAAAAAATGTTTCAAGGCCTACTGTCTGTTTACCGCTCTCCTTGCTCAAAAAAAGAACAAAGATTGCGTAACCAATATCAGAGTAAAAAATTTTTCAAAAAAGGAATCAACAAAGAGCTTCAGCTGATTTATCAACCCACCTTGAGTTTTAAAACAAAACCGCAAAAAGGAGGGCATTGCGCCTGGGCGTCTGCTGCCAAGCTGTCTTTCCGTGCGGATTTGTTTTTGCTCTTTTATTCGGAAGAGCAGCCAGTCAAAACAATTTGGAAAAAGGCAGAAAAAATTTTCAAACATTGGTGCAAATGGGACAGGGAAAAAGTAACTTAAGTAGATTAATGTTAGTCGGCTCTGCTGTTTTTTTCAATCCATTGGTCTAAGTCTTCTTCGCAAGCGCAGAGTTTAAAGTCCACGGCGGTTCGCTCAAGATTGTGGGATTCGAGGATTTGCTTGAGGTTGTTTTTAGCCTCGGTGAAGGTTGTATCCAGCGTCTTGAAGCCCCACCGCGACCTGCTGTGAGCCTCGAGTTCGTTTAGCTGTATTTCCAGAGCTTCATAGAGGGCTTTGAGATTTTTTGAGGCGGCCCGGTTTTTCGCAATATCGGGACACTCCTTGGCCATTTTCGATGAAATTTCATGGATATGCTGAAGACGTTTTGCAATCAGAATGTTGGGATTTGGTCCCAATATATAGCTGAAAACACTTCTTTTTCGGACTTTGCCTCGGATTCTCAAGGCCTCGTTAATCGATTCAATAATTTGTTTGCAGCAGCGCTCTGTTTTGCCTAGCATTCCCTTGAGATCGTAAATTTGCTGATAGCCGGCCGCAAGGTCCTTGTAAACCTGCTTTTGCTGGGGGTGTATTTCTAATATGAGTGAAATCAGCTCTTGCCGGATATGCGCTATCCTCTCGTCGCTCCACTCCTCCAGGTTGTCCAGGCGGTGGTCGATCTGCCGCTGCTTAATCAGGCACTCTTGAAGCAAATTTTCTTTACTGTGAGGAAGCAAATTGTCGATTTCCAGCTTGTCAACTTCCTCTTTGAGCATTTCAATTTCTTTTTCAAGGGTATTTCTCGCCTTTGCAAGTTCTTTGAAATCCTTTTGAAATTCCTCGGATTGAGAAAGTTGCTTCTTGAGCAGTTGAATTCTCAAAAGCGTGTCTTCTCTACTTGCCATAAAACCTCATCAATAGCAACATAGGTGTGAATAACAAACATAAACCAAAGGACAAATTATGAATACGATTATCCTTGAAGGGCACCTGGGGGCCGACCCCGAAACCCGCGTCACTCCGCAAGGGCGAAAAGTTACCAATTTCAGAATAGCTGTCAATGTTTGGCAAAGCGGCGAAGAGGTCACCATTTGGTACCGCGTTGCCGTTTGGGGGGATAATTATGAAAAAATCCTGACGCATTTAAAAAAGGGATCGGCAGTGATCGTCAATGGAAACTTAAGAAAACCCACAATTTGGACCGATGCAAACGGAAATAACCATGTTCAGCTTGAAGTGGATGCGCATCACATTCAGTTTCCGCGAATCGGCAAAGGGCAGCAAAACGGGGAAGCGTATTCCCAGCCGCAGACCCAGCCCGAGAGAAAGCGTGAAGCATATGTTCCGGGACCTTCAACGCAGGGCGAGGCACCTGAAATGGCGTCTCATCATGCAGCCGAAGATGATCTTCCATTTTAACGAGGTGTTTTTGTGAAGCCAAGCCGGTTTGAAAAGACCCCTCTAAAATTTAAAAGGGCGGCTACTCTTTCCGCAAGAACGAAAGGCGATCTTCTTGTGATTCCTTTCACTAAAGGAAAGAAGAAGCCGCAGCCCGCCGCAGACGCCGGGAAAATGCAGAGCCTTCTGCAGCATCCGATAGGGACGAAAGATTTTACGGGAGGCAGCGCTGAGACTCTTTTGATATACCCTCCGGGACAAAAAGAGCCCCGCTTTTTGCTTTTGGGGCTTGGCGAGCCTCAACAAATGAGCATAGAAAGCCTGCGCCGAGCCTTCGGGAAGGCGGTAATACAGGCAAAAAAAGCAAAGGCCGCTCATATCAATATCCTTTTTCCCGATAGCGGGCAGCTTTCAAAATCAGACTTGCTTCGAGGGGCAGCGGAAGGGCTTCTCCTGGCGCAATACCAATTCGATGGGTACGGATCAAAAAAAGACATTTCCGCCCCCCTTAAAGAAATCACCTTTATAGGGATAGAACCCGAAGATCTGAAAAAAGTCGAACACTGCAGAAGCATCGCAAAAGGTGTTTATTTAACGCAAGACCTTGTCAACCGGAACGCCGACGAGGTCACCCCCCAATACCTTGTCGATGTGGCCAGGGCTTTGGAGGAACAGTATCAAGCGATTAGCACAACTGTTTATGATAAAAGGCGGCTGGAAAAAGAGAAAATGGGGCTTCTTCTCGCAGTCGGCAGAGGAGCGGCCGTCGGTCCTGCATTAATCATTTGCGAGTACCGCGGCGATCCCGGATCTAAAGATGTGACGGCAGTTGTCGGAAAAGGGGTGACTTACGATTCGGGAGGCCTGAATCTGAAAAATAATATGCTGACGATGAAATGCGATATGGGGGGAGCTGGAGCTTGCCTTGGGCTTCTCCTTTCGGCAGCCGCGACCCGTTTGAAGCAAAACCTGACAATCGTCATTCCAACGACGGAAAATAGCATCGGTTCCAAAAGTTATAAACCCGGCGATGTATACATCAGCTACTCGGGAAAATCCGTTGAAATCGGCAATACCGACGCCGAAGGGCGCTTAATTCTTGCAGACGCGCTTTCTTTCGTCTGCAAAAACATCAAGCCGTTGCAAGTGATCGACCTGGCAACATTGACAGGGGCCATGGTGATTGCGCTTGGATCGGAGTATACCGGAATGATGTCGAATAACGACGCGCTAGCAGAGCAGCTCCTCCAGGCCGGAGAGCAAACTTATGAGCGGGCGCTCCGGTTCCCCTTGATCGAGGAATACAGGGAGAAAATGAAGTCGGATATCGCCGACCTAAAGAATGTTTCGGGCCGCGATGCGGGCTCCATTAAAGCCGCTCTTTTTCTGCAGGAATTTGTCTCGAATATCCCTTGGGCTCATTTCGACATTGCCGGCAGCGCCTTCCTTTCTGAAGCCAGCGGCTATCGCCCGAAATATGCGACCGGAGTTGGGGTCAGGCTTCTGATGCAATTCTTTGAAAATAGGACAACCACATGACAATGAACGTTGAGTTTTATTATCGAAAGAAAATTCCGGTCTCTATTTTAGGAGCCACAGGACTTGTCGGCCAGCGTTTTGTACAGCTTTTAACAGATCACCCTTGGTTTACAATTGAATGTCTGACCGCCTCTGAAAATTCCGCAGGCAAATTATACGGAGAGGTTGTCGACTGGCAAATGCCCGTGGCTCTCCCCAATGAAATTGCCGAGATGCGGATTTGCAAGACAGAACCTGTCCATCAGACAGCCATCGCCTTTTCGGCTCTGGACTCATCGGTAGCGGGACCTGTCGAGGAGCAGTACGCAGCTGCCGGTTATGCTGTCATTTCCAATACAAAAAACCACCGCATGGATCCTCTGGTTCCCCTGGTTATTCCCGAAGTGAACAGCCGTCATTTTCAATTGCTGGAAAAACAAAAGCATCATGAGAGCGGATTTATTGTCACCAATCCAAACTGCGTTGTTATCGGCCTGGCAATGGCCCTCAAGCCCCTTTATGACCAATTCGGGATTCAGGCCGTCCAGGTGTCAACAATGCAGGCCATATCGGGCGCCGGCAATCAGAAAGAGACAAAACTTGAAGTTGAGGACAATGTCATTCCCTACATTGCCGAAGAAGAGCAAAAGGTAGAACTTGAACCTTTAAAAATTCTGGGGAACCTGACCGGTGAAAGGATTGTTCTTGCCGATTTTAAAATCAGCGCTCAATGCAACCGCGTGCCTGTTTCGGAGGGGCATCTGGAGAATATTTCGGTGAAATTCAAGGAAAATGCCATCAAGCAAGATATTATCGACCTTTGGAAAAACTTTAAAGGGGAGCCGCAGGGGTTGGGCCTCCCTTCTGCTCCCAAACATCCAATTCATTATTTTCACGAAGATCAGTTTCCCCAGCCTAGGAAGCAGCGCGACATAGAAAACGGCATGGCTGTCAGCATCGGCAGGCTCAGAGAGTGTTCCAATTTCGACTGGAAGTTCTCCATTCTGTCGCACAATACCATAAGGGGCGCTGCGGGATGCGCCGTCCTCAATGCCGAGCTGCTCGTGAAGCAGGGATATATCTACTGGTAATCAGAAAAATATTCTTATCTCTTGACCCTCACGTAACGTCATTACTTATTATTGTGTCATCCTTTATAATCAAAGGGATATGAAGGAGATAAACGATGGCCTACACAGTCAAGCAAATATCTAAGCTTTCGGGGGTGAGTATCCGGACGCTCCATTGGTATGATGAGATCGGACTTTTAAAACCGGCTTATTATGGGTCCAATGGGTACCGGTACTATGAAGAAGAGCAGCTTTTGACCCTCCAGCAGGTTCTCTTTTTTAGGGAGCTGGGGATGGAGCTGAAGCGCATTCAAAAAATCCTTGGAAGGAGCGATTTTGATAAAATTGCGGCCTTGGGCACGCATCGGAAGGTGCTGCTCAAAGACTTGGAAAAAACAAAGGCTTTGATTAAGACCATCGACAAAACAATAGAACATTTAAAAGGAACTAAGAAAATGAAGAAAGAAGATATATTCTCCGGTTTTAGCAAAGAAAAGCAAGCGGAATATGAAAGACAAATCATAGAACGCTTTGGAGAGCAGGGTAAAAAACATATTGAAGAATCGAAGCAAAATGTCAAAAAATGGTCAAAATCCGATCTGGAAAGAATAAAACAGGATTCCGACCGAGTTTGCCGAGATTTGACCGCTCTTTTGGAGGAGGGTGCTGAGGCAGGGTCGGATGAGGTGAAAAAGGTCATCTCGCGGCACTTTCAATGTCTGAAGCAGTTTTGGACTCCGAATAAGGAGACCTATGCCGCTCACGGCCAGCTGATCCTTGAGAGCGACCTGAAGAAATTCTATGAGGCCTACCACGCCGAACTGCCTGAATTTATAGCTGAAGGAATTCAGGAATTTGCTAAAACGGAACTATAACCAAAAACAACAGGCAGCCGGATGAGTCCGGCTGCCTCTACATGCTTTATGGAAATCAAAATAGTAGAAGCCGCGCAAGAAGATTTAACAACCGTTCAAAATTTAGCTCGGTTTTATGTATACGAGATGTCTCGGTATTGTGGATTTTTGAAGGGATGGGAAACTCCTGAGAATGGCCTTTTTGAGTGTGTTGATCTAAGTTATTATTGGAATGAGCCCAATAGATACCCATTCTTGATAAGAGTAAACAATGAATTGGCTGGCTTTGTTTTAGTGAATAAGGTTGGAAGCGGCCCAGACGTGGATTGGAATATGGGAGAATTTTTTGTCATTTCAAAATATCAGGGAAGTGGCGTTGGATGCTTTGCAGCCAAACAGATTTTTTGGCAATTTCCGGGAATATGGGAGGTCGCGCAAATTCCTGAAAATAAAGGAGCTATTATTTTTTGGGAAAAAGTTGTTAACCAGTATACAAAGAAAAAGTTTTCTAAAAGCCGAAAAATAATAGATAAGCCCTCGCCTCATCTGATGGTAATTTTAAAATTTGATTCAAGAATGTCTAGCTGAAGTTGCAAAAGCGGTATATTTTAACCTAATTTGGATAAAAAGTAAATGGAAATTATGTCATTTGCTTCCAAATTTGATTTCCACGTTTATAGTACTCGTCGCATTTTGTTCGGTCATATTTCACCACTTGCCAAGGGACTTTCGAGCTGACGCGTATCCAGAGGTGGGAAATATGAAGAAATAGATTTTTTATATTCGCCTTGATGCGCTCAATGCGTGCTCGCTTCTTTGAATACTTTGAATATTTACGGAAAGGGCGAGAGAAATTATCCTCTGCTTTTGGATTTTCTTTAAAGGCTTTTTCAAGAGATTTAGACAGTTCTGTTGAAGTCAGAAACCCGTTATTGATGGCTCGATAAAAAGGATGGGCTTGCGCAGCATCGCCAACTAGAACGTACACAACTTGATCTTGCACTTTGACCACGTCTTTTGCAGAGTATGTAGCAAGAGGTATTACCGTAATTTTATTGGTGTCGTCTGGAATGATCTCGTGCTCATTGTGAGCCCCCCACCATTTAATCAATGTATCTCGAAAGGATGCCGGTAATTTATCATTGAGGTTTTTTTCGAAAAAGTAGGGGTTTTTAAAAGTAGCGTCTGCCATCTGTTTATAGGTGGCTTCATCAATAAAAATTCGTAAGCTCACCTGAGACTCTCCCCCTTCCATAGGATGGATTTTTTCCATAATCAGATGGCCGGCAAATTTCAACTTTCTGTACTGCTCGGTCAATTGATTGGCTTTCTTTAAAGAATTTTGAGGTGTTTTGATTCTATATTGGATTTGAGCCAGATACTGCAAGGGGCTGTTAAAAGAAAATTCATCGTCAAATATCTCTTTCCTTATGGTGCTTCTGGATCCATCAGCGCCAATGATAACTTTTGCGTGGGGATACTCCTTGTGCAGAGTCATTGGGTTGGCGGCCTTGCCTTTTAAAATCGTGATTCCCAATTCATTCGCTACCTTCGCTAATGAATTTTCCATGTCAGCGATTGGGACCACCTTATTACCCCATGCTTTTGTTAGTTCATTGAGTGGTTGATAAGGAAAAATTCCTGCCAAAGAGGCCTTTTGTATGCGCAATTTGATATTGTCCCGTTGGTATTTGTCATATTTTTCGAGGACAAGAATGTTTTTGTTATTTGTTCTAAGCTTTGTTTGAATAGCCGTCCAAAGTCCGATCGGCCCGCCGCCGACAATCACAATGTCATAATTAATCATTTTTTTACTATCTTATTAAGATTTAAAGGCATATTTTATAACTTACTTAAATAAAAAACAATATAAAAGCATCACCTAAACTTTATAAGAAATTACTAAAAAATAGGCGCGTTAAATATGTTGAATGCTTCTAAAACCTCTCGCCTGACCGAAAAGGTGAGAAAGGACGATATTTTTATGGTTCTTGTCAAGAATTGATGGTTGTTAATGTCCACAGCGACACAGTAATCGTTGTGGACATTTTTCTTAAATTACAGAGAGAATAGAAGATCCTCTGACTGTAAGTCTATTCACTCCAAGGAAGATGACCAGTGCAAGCAGTGTCCTTGTCTGTAATGAAGCTTTTTAAGTCGCGTTTAAATTTACGGAGCGCTGTCAAATGAACAATAAGTCCATGTCCCGGATAAGTGATGAATTGGCTATTTGGGAACGGTTCGATGTAAGGTTGAGAACACTCTGAGCAATTGCCTTCTATATACGGATTTACCAAGAATCCATGGCCGAAAAATGTAATTCCCACATTTCTTCTTGCCATTGGGTCGCTATCTCCAGTTGTTCCGTAAGTATTTGATACAGGAATATCGATGTCTGCCATCAAGTGCGAGACATCCTCTCTGAATGTGCCCAAGAAGAGCCTTGTGAAGATTTCTGATGTTGTTGTCAATATGTACTCAATGGCTTGGTTGGTGATAATTGTCTGCATTTGAGGGCAGTTTGTAGTTGCGAAGGTATCGCCGAAAAGAAGTGCTGCTGCAGTTTCGGGATCAATTGCGAAAAGACCTGCAAACTGCTGCGCATTAGCAACACTGACATTAGACAAAGAACAAGGATCATCGCTGACAATGCTGACTGAAGTGCACTCTTCCATAAACAATTTAGAAATTGGATAAGAATCATTTGCATAATCAGTTAAGTACCAGATTCCTACCTGTCCCTGGACATCGACGGGAACAAAAATAATCGGCCCTTTAGGATCTAAAGTTTCCAATAATTTATGCAAGAATCCCGATTGCTGCCGGTAAGAATAGCCTACCTGTCCGTTAACGTTATCTAAAGCTGTCGGATCGTTTTTACTTGAAAGACCAAATCCAACTGGATCATAGCTAATTGTAAAGTAGTGTTTGCCAAAAGTTCTTTGCAGCTTTTTCCAGCTGTCGATTCCTAGGTAAGGGTCGCAAAAAACAATCACCGGTCTCCCGTCATTTTCCCCTTGAGTCTTGAAGGCAAGTTCAACTGGGTTGCCTGAATTATCCGTGGCCACATTGACAACACCTGTGACAACATGCGACATAGTTGTCATGTCGCATGAGTCTAATTCACGTGCATTTAAAGAACAATTTAAGGCAAAAATTGCTCCTATAAAAAAGTGAATCACAAATTTCATATCTTTCTCCTTGTTTGAAAGTTAAACTTAGTTCTGTCAAATAGTTTTACCGATAACGAATTCTTTGAATTTTTGCAATGGTTTTGAAAAAATAGGGTGCGTTGCCTATCCAGGGAAATTGCATGAAGAAATTATTTAACACTTTCCCGTCAAAATATCGATCATATACTGCTTATTCTAACCTTCTTTTGATCGCTTATTTTTTATACCCGCTATAAGTAAATTCAATGTCGCTCGTCGAATTATCGAAAAATTTTCCGTACCATTATCTTTCCGAACTTGACACCGACCTTCTCAATAAGAAACATCAAGCTGCCAATGAAGTTAGTTCTCAACCGACCAGTGACTCCTTATACCCGTGATTGTGACCTAATCATGATTGATGTCTCACTCATAAGATTTTAAAGTTTTCAAAATCTGGATTGACATGTCAAATCATTTCTTCATGCAATTTCCCTGACCCAGAAAGAGAGGAATTTAAAGGAAGCTCAATTCTTTTATTGATTAAGAATATTTTTTTTTTTAAACTCTTGCTTTTGAGATTAAATGGAGGAAAACAAAATGTTTCGATTGCGTTGGATAATTTCTTTTTTGGTTCTGTGGGCCTCGCTTACTGCTGAGCCGCAGGTTGGGGTTTGCTCTGTTCCGGTAAAAAATCAAAATATCGCGAAGACAGAGATACACCCTCTCAAGCAAAACACTTCTGAAAAGACACCTCAGGTTGTCATCATCGAACGAAAAAACAAGAAAGTTGCCGATTCGGATACGGCTGTATCCGAAGAGGCTCCTAATAGAATCAATCCAATGAGGAGCGGGAAAGGCCCCCTTCCCGTTGTTAATAGGGTAAGAGAAGAATCTCAGCAGGAAAAAGCCTATTATGATTGCGATTATTGTTGTTACGAACAGCAAATGGAATGCGAAGACTACTGCAAGAGCCGCTCTAATTTGAAAAAATGGTTTGTTCCCGTTGTAGCTGTCGGAGGGATAATTGGAGCCGGTGTTAATGCAGCTCTCGGTGATTCCGAAAGTAATTGCACCATAGTCCCTAGCCCTGTCGGCGATCTTACTTTTGAATTTGATTTTAACTTTAATTCGGGTGATGCCGGTGCTGATATCGATTTTGAGATCCGGCTTCCCAATAATACAATATTTCAATCGTTTTCTCTTGGTTCTCCAACAACCAATGTTCCCAGCAATACAATTGCCGATGTTTTGGCAGGGGCACAATATACTGTCGTCGCAACAGATTTTAATGCAACTGGAAACCTCGATGTCACATTCATCATGAGGGCTTATTTGAACGGAAATTTGTTCAGTACCCAGCAATTAGATTATATAGGAGGAGAACCAAACAACCCCCCTACGCCTACTCCGCCGCAAACGTTTACTTTTACCGTTCCGTCGAGCTAGGGTGCAACAATGCCATTTCTTCATATTCTGCAGGAACTGTGGAGAAGAATAGGCGTATAGAATCGGTTTTCGGTTCCGTATGAACAGCTCCTAGGGAAGGGTCGATAATACAGAGTCCCAAACCCTTTTGGAGCTGATTCAGCCGGGAGTTCATCCAGCAATTCGGCGGGATATTGCCGGTTATTTTCATTTTTAAGGAGCTCGTTTCTCATATCATCGGCAGTTCGACGTTTTTTGTGAATATTTCCGAGTAAAATTTGAATAAGACAGGGAGTGCAAAAGTTGCTTCAAACCCGTGATTGTGACCTAATCTGAGGCTGGGCGCTACAGATGGAGGTTAGATTTCGATAAATTTCTCCTCTGGCATGTCTTAAGACATGCCAGAGGAGAAATTTATCGAAAGATGATCTTCAGCTGTAGATGATTGACCTCATTGGTTATTATGATTTTCTTTAAAAGTGGAGGAAATCATGATCAATCAAGTTATTACTATATTCTCAAGAGACAAATAGAATACTTTGTTCAGAAATAAATAAAATTGAAATGGTTTTCAGTAGCATTGTGAGTCGGATGCCAAGATATATTCGTGCAAGAACGGAGTCCGGTTTTTGCTTGAAAGTTACATTTTTTATCCTGGCCTATCTTATCCATTGGGATAATCGTCCCCCTCAGTGATTTTAGCAATCCATCTGCAAACTTACCCTCCTCGGTAAGCTCTAAAGAGCTTACTCTTCGTCACGTAAATCTGAATCACTAAAATCACTGAGGCGAACGAGATTAGGTTACAATCACGGGTCAAAATCTGTCGCGGTGACAGAATGCTGTTTTCCTGCAAAAATATTGGTTATTGTATTGCTGGGTAGATTGTTTGTTGGAGAACTAAACGAAAATGTTTGAAATACTGCATTATCGGGAAGCCTGGTCTCAAAATCCCGATGTCCATATGTTTATGGATTGCCCCATATCACCTCTTTGGTTATCGAACATGCTTTTAAAAAAAAGGATGCTTCTTGCTTTTGTTCTGATAACACAATGTGGGAAGATGGCACAGAAGCTATTTTGTACACGGCGCCTTTACATTAGTACAACAATACAAGACCGGATAATAAACTTGATTTATTGCTGATTTCATATAAATACTCTTAATTGAATTATTTTTTTATGCGAAAAGAAAATATTTGAATATTTTGCTGTGAATTCGTAAGATGCGTGATTCAGAGTATTAACATAACTTTGGTCCAAACATGAGATATAAAGCTCTTTTCCTCATCACTCTTATTCTAATTTCAGGCTGCCAAAGTTCCAATCCTGAACCCGAAGAGGTTGTTAGACCCGTCAGGGCGCTCAAGCTTAAAGATGAGGTGATGATCGAGACCAGGGTCTTTCCGGGCAGGACGCGGGCTGTCAACCGAGTCAATCTTTCCTTTAGAGTCGACGGGGTGATGATCGGGAGGCCTGTGTTTGTCGGAACGGAGGTCAAAAAGGATGATGTTGTCGCCAGGCTCGATCCGAAAGATTTTGAAGTGAAGCTGCAAACGGCTCAAGGCAATCTGGAAAAGGTAGAGGCGCAGTATCGTTTTGCCCAAAGGGATTACAAAAGGGCGACGGGCCTCTGGAAGAAGGATCCCGGGGCTATCAGCCAGAGCCTTCTCGATCAGAAAGAAGAGCAGGTCAACCAGCTCAAAGGAGAGCTTGTTTCGCTCCAGGCTCAAGTGGAGGGGGCGAAAGATCAGTTGTCTTATACGTATCTACGCTCACCGATCGATGGCATGGTTGTGGCTACCTATGCCGAACCCTACGAGTATGTGAAGGCCAAGCAGTCCATCATGCGGCTGCTTGATACTTCGCAGGTTGAAATGGTAATTGACGTCCCTGAAAACGTCATCACCGAAATTCCCTATGTCAAAGATATCATTGTGCAGTTCGATGCTCTTGCTGGAAGGCAATTCTCTGCGGCGGTAAAAGAGATTGGGACAGAAGCTTCTGCGACAACCCGGACATACCCTGTCACCCTTCTCATCGACCAACCTGAAGATAAGCCCGTCATTTTAGCCGGGATGGCCGGCTATGCAAAGATGAGCGGACCCCACACTCAGGAACTGAGCGAAAAAGGGTATTTGCTTCCGACAACAGCGGTCTTTTCCGATGTCGATAAGTCCAAAACCTATGTCTGGGTTGTGAATCCCGAGACGATGAGGCTCGAGCTTAAGGAAGTAGAGAAGGGAAGCCTAGTCGAAAGAGGGATCATGGTGACTGAAGGGGTAAAGGCCGGAGAATGGGTTGTCACCGCCGGCGTCGCTCTCCTTAGAGAGGGACAAAAGATCAAAATCCTGCCCGTAGAAATCAATCCGCAAGGAGAACAAATCGAGCTGCCCGAAGATGAAGCGATTTATTGAACTGGCCCTAGAAAAAACGGTCGTCACATACGTTATCAGTTTCCTCATCCTGATCGGCGGGATCGTGAGCTTCTTATCTCTTGGGCAGCTTGAGGACCCTGTTTTCAGCATTAAATCGGCTGTAGTGGTGACGTCTTATCCCGGAGCCAGCCCGCAGGAAGTTGAACTGGAAGTCACCGACCTGATCGAGCAAGCTATCCAGCAGATGCCCCAGGTCAAAGATATCTATTCCATATCAAGACCAGGATTGTCTTACATTAAAGTGGATATCAAAGATAAATACTGGTCGGGCAAGCTGCCGCAAATTTGGGACGAGCTGAGAAGAAAAGTTGGCGACGCCGAAAAATACCTCCCTCCGAATGCCGGAAAGCCGGTAGTCAACGACGATTTTGGTTTTGTCTACGGTTTTTTGCTTGCCGTCACAGGGGAGGACTATAGCTACAAAGATCTTGAAGATTACGCCAAGATCATTAAAAAAGAGCTCGGCCTCGTCGAGGATGTCGCCCGGATCAATCTTTGGGGAGCCAGGGAAAAGGTTATCTATGTGGATGTTTCCGAGCAGCAGATTGCTGAGATCAACCTGACTCCCGAGACCTTTTTTTCCACACTTAAAAATCAAAACACTGTCGTCGACGCCGGATCTGTCGACAATGCTTGGGAGAGGTTCCGGATCGATCCGACAGGGGAGTTCGCAAGCCCTGAAGAGATTGGAGAGCTTATCATCCGTCCCAGGTCGAATGATATTGTCACCAATACCCTCCATGTCGCCGATCAAAGAGGAGGAGTCGAAAATATCACCAATTTGATGGAAGGGGAGAGCGAAAGGATTATCAGACTCAAGGATGTTGCCAGGATCAGAAGAGGTTACCAGGAGCCGCCGCCGACCATGATGCGCTACGGAGGCAAGCCTGCGATCGGCATCGCCATTGCGGGAACCGATGATTCGAACATCGTCGCCGTAGGCGAGAGGCTAGGCAAGAGGCTTTCGCAAATTATGGAAAAGCTCCCCGTCGGCATCGAGGTTCACCGGGTATCTTGGCAATCAGAAATCGTCGATGAAGCCGTAAGCAGCTTTCTGATTAGCTTTCTTGAGGCTTTGATCATCGTGATGATCGTTCTGATCATACCAAGCGGCTTTAGGATCGGCGCGATCATCGGCATTGATTTGATCCTGACAATTTTGGCGACGTTTATTGTCATGGCCATACTTCGAATCCCCCTGCAAAGAATGTCGCTTGGCGCCCTGATCATCTCGCTTGGGATGATGGTCGATAATTCTATTGTGGTGTCCGACAGCATTGCTGTGAAGATCAGGCAGGGCGTTGGCAGGACCAAAGCGGCAATTGACGCGGCATACAGCAATTATTTTCCCCTTCTCGCTGCGACTCTTGTCGCCGTCATGACATTCTACCCGATATACGGCTCAGTCGGAAGTACCGGAGAGTATTGCGCGACCCTTTTTATCGTTGTCGCAGCAGCGCTTTTGCTAAGCTGGCTGATCTCTTTGACGCTCACCCCGATTAAATGCGTTAACATGCTTCCAGATCCGCCCAAAGATGAAGAAACAAAAGACGAATTTGCCGGCCCTGTTTTCCAGGCTCTCAGAAAAATCCTTCGGGGCCTGATCAAAGTCCGTTTTCTCACAGCCCTTGTTCTCATCTGCATGCTTGCCGCTTCGGCTTTCGGTTTCGGCTTTGTCGATCAAATGTTTTTTCCCGATTCTACCCGTCCGCAGCTCATGGTCGATTACTGGGGGCCTGAGGGGATACGGATTCAGAAGGTCGCGCAAGATACCGCACAAATGGAAAAAGAATTTCTCAAAAGCGACATGGTCGACAGTGTCACGACATTCATCGGGGCGGGTCCGCCGCGTTTTTATCTTCCCGTCGATTCGGAAAGGCCCAATCAAAACTATGCTCAGTTGATCGTCAATTTTCATAACTTTCGTGATATCGACGCTTTTATCAAAAAATATCAGCAATGGACTGAAAACAATATATCTCAGGCTATGATCCGCTACCGCAAATACGCTGTTGGACCGGGAGATGCTTGGAAGTTTGAATTGAAAATCACCGGACCGGGAGAAGCGAATCCGGATACGCTCCGTTCGATTGCCAACCGTGTGTTAAGCATCGTGGAGGCGTCTCCTTATGGAATAGACTGGCGCCTTGATGTGATGAACCCTGTCCTTAAGTATGTCCCTGAGTATGATCAGAAAAGAGGGAGGTGGTCTTCAGTTTCCCGCATGGACCTCGCTAGAGCCTCGCAAAGAAGCTATGACGGCAATCAGGTTGGAATCTACCGGGAAGGAGACACTCTTTATCCGATAATTGTGAGGGCAGTTCAAAGCGAACGAAGCTCGCTCCTAAATAATTTCGGCACGGTTCAAATTACTCCTGATTTCACTACATGGACCGTTCCCATGGCACAGGTTATTAACGGGACGGAAAATCACTGGGAGGATCCGATTATCGCTCGGTGGAACAGGCGGAGGGAGGTCGCCGTTCAAGGAGTGCCGAAAATGGGGATCACATTTCCCACACTGCAAAGAAGCGTCATGAACAACATTAATCAAATCAAACTTCCGCCGGGATACGAGTTCTTTTGGGACGGGGAGGCCGATAGCTCAAAAACTGCAAAGGAGCAGCTAATCCCCGGCTTGGTCCCGGCAATTGTTGTGATACTCGTTCTTCTTGTTCTTGTTTTTAACGCTCTTCGACCTGTTTTAATCATTCTCATCACAATTCCTTTTGCCGCGATCGGAATTACCCTTGGACTTCTTGTGTTCAAAATTCCTTTCGGCTTTATGGCTCTTCTTGGAGGGATGAGCCTTGTGGGGATGATGAACAAAAATATCGTTATTCTCTTAGACGAGGCGAACCTCAATTTAGAAAAAGGAATGAGCCGCTACCAAGCCATCATCGAAGCTTCTGTCTCGCGGGCGAGGCCAGTGCTTCTCGCTGCGGGGACAACCATACTCGGCGTCGCTCCGCTTTTGCAGGATGTGTTCTGGGTCTCGATGGCTGTAACCATTATGGCTGGGCTTGCTTTCGGATCGCTGCTGACCCTGATATGCGTTCCGGTTTTTTATACGATTATATATCGGATCAAAGGAGGGGATGCGTGAGAAAATTCCTCATTCTTCTACTCTTTATTTTGACCGGCTGTTTTAAAGTCGGCCCGAATTTTCACGATCCGGCCACGCCTATGCAGCAAGAGTGGATGGAGTGCGGTGAGATGGAGGTCGATTGCGGCGAAAAGGTGATCACCGAATGGTGGAGTGTTTTCAACGATCCGAAACTCACAGAACTGATCGATGTTGCCCAATGCCAAAACCTAGACCTCAAAATTGCCGCCTTCAGAGTCATAGCATCCCGTTATCTTTTCGCGATCGCCGTTGGAGAGTGGTTCCCTCAACTGCAGGATCTCGTCGGCGATGCCACCCGCACCGAGATCAGCAAAAACGCTCCCAACACTGTTTTTGCCGACAGGGTCTTTTGGGATTTCAACATTGGACTTTTAGCCTCTTGGGAAATCGATTTTTGGGGCAAGTTCAGACGAGGCATCGAGGCGGCTAACGACGATCTTTGGGCCTCTTATTACAACTACAACGATGTTCTTGTGATCCTTCTTGCCGATGTCGCCTCCACATATGTCACGATTAGAACATTAGAGGAGCGGATCGAAATCGTCAAACATAATATCGCTATACAAACAAGAAGCCTTGAGATTGTCGAAGCGAGATGGCAGGCCGGCGTTGTTACCGAACTCGACGTGCAGCAGGCAAGGACCCTCCTCACTGCCACACAGTCGAGATTTCCGCTTCTTGAAGCCGATCTTCGGGCTGCCAAGAACGCTCTTTCCATCCTTCTTGGGGTGACCCCTGAAGACCTCACCTGCTATCTTGATGAACCCGGACAAATTCCTGAATCGCCACCGGTCGTGGGCGTCGGCATTCCCGCTGAAATTCTCTGCCGCAGGCCAGATGTCAGGCAAGCGCTCTACGAGGCGGCCGCCCAGAGTGCCCGGATCGGCATCGCTACTGCCGATCTTTATCCGGCCATCTCGATTACCGGCTTTATTGGTTTCGAATCGAGCGCCGATACCATGATGACCGCGTTGGGGGGAGGGGGGAGCCTTTTCAGTTCAGACAGCCTGACCTATATCTTCAGTCCCAATTTTGCCTGGAAAGTGTTCAACTACGGCCGACTGAAAAACCGCGTTAACTTTGAATACGCCACATTTTGCCAATTTATCCTCAATTACCAGAACACAGTCATATTGGCTTACAGTGAAGTTGAAGATGGTTTAATTTCTTACGTTAAAACGCAGGATCAAGCCCATTTCCTCGCTGAAAGCGTTGCCTCGGCTAAGCGGGCCGCAGAAGTGGCCCGCACGCAGTATGTCGAAGGACTTGCCGACTACACCCGGGTCCTTGAAACCGACCGTTCCCTTGTTGATCAGCAAGAGCAGTACGCCATCAGCCGCGGCAGCATCGTCCAGGCCTTAATCTCCACTTACCGCGCTCTTGGTGGCGGATGGCAAAGCTGCCCATTGGATTAGTACCTATAAAATTATTCAAAGAGCTAAGTATGAGTTGTATCACCGTATTGAAAGCAATGGGAGCCAAGACGAGGAAATATGACTTCCGCAACAGAACGGATCTAAGCTTGCAGCAGATAGCGAGGTGGTATAATCCAGTTTTACACCCGTGATTGTGACCTAATCTGAGGCTGGTTAAATTATTATGGCCGTTACTACAGGTCGGCTTTGTACTCACTCTGGAGGCATTTCAACAATTGAAGCTATGAAATGATGGTAGAATGACTGTATTTATATGGGGTCCACCTCAAAATATATGAGGTGTAATTATGAATAATATTTCTAACAGTAATTCTGAAGCTGGAAAAACAAAAATTGTATCAGCTATTGTTCCGGATGGACATTGCGTCAAACTGAATATCGTACATGTCAGACAGTAGATACTCTAATTAATTGGACTTTGTATTTGACTCATCCCATCTGCAAAGCCTTGGCATCCGCTGGCGGTAAAAATGACAAGCCGCAACGCTATACAAATGTACAATCTTTAAACGCTGTGACCGTCTGCTTCGGCAACCCCTTAAGGGGGTTGCCTGCTATAGCACCATGCAGCTAGCGAGAGATTGGTTAACTTGAAGGAATGGTAAAAGTGAACGTCTGCGGCGGAGCGGGAACGGCAGGGTCCCCGACAAAAGTGAGCACTTGAGTATCAAATAAATCCCCGTTCAAATAAGCCCTCATGGTGAAGATGACTTGGGCATTTGAGTCATAATCAGTCGCTACGACAGTATATTGACTCCCTGCTAAAACATTGAAAATTGTATTGCTTGTCAAGGTTGGTGAACTTGTATCGTCTGTAAAAAAACTCTGAAAGACGGTATCATTGGGAAGCCTGATCTCAAAACTTAGATCTAAAGTGGTATCTCCCGTGTTTATATCAATATCAAATTCGAAAAAAAGATCGCCGGCAGACTCCTGAGAGAGTTCCGGGCAATCACTGCAGTTGTTCCCCAGGGAAGAATAGACGCCGGCTCCAATTATCCCTCCGACAGCCACAGCTGGGACAAGCCATTTTTTAAATCGGCCGACGGGATAACAACAGTCTTTGCATTCCCCATACGGCTCGTAGAAGCAACAATCGGAATCATTATAGTCATTCTCATAGCAGCAATAATCGGGATCTTCCGGCGTATACACCTCCATTTCCCTAGCGACAACGGGAAAAGGACCCTTTCCGCTTCTCATGGGATTTACACTCTCTGGGGGCTTTTCGGAAGCGGCTGTTTTGGAATTAGAAACTTCCTTTTTTCTTCGATCAATGATGGCAACTTGAGACGGTTTTTCTGAATATCTTATTCCGTTATACTGTTTTTCTCTTTCAACGATGTTGCGATTTTCTCCCTGAATAGGGGATACCCCGACTGTCGGCTCAGCTGCGAGCGAGGTCCATAAAAGCAATAACGTGATTATCCAATTCAAGCGAGACATAGTATTTCCTCCTAAGTTCGCAACTTTTTATATAGTTGATGTTTTGGTCAGCAGTCTTCGGTTTCGCTTATTTACGCTGATCTTCGATCAGCCTACTCGTCATCCATAGCTAAAGTTATGTATTTCATGTAAAATAAGCGATACCTTGGCTGGAGTTCAAAATCATCTATCTCAACTCTATGAAAAGTTGCCTATGTTTAAAATACGAAGATTATTTAAAAAAAAAATTCAAGTCAAGCACTTAGAACCGGTGGGGTTGTAATTGACGTCTTTTGAACCTCCCCATGGCTAAAGCCAGGGGATTCCGGACGGGGCTCACGCACACCTCTCGAGGCTCGTTCCGAGCCCGACAAGGAGAGTGTTAATCGCAGCATTGTGATCGCGATCGTGTAGAATACCACATCCTGTACACTCCCATTGTCTTACCGACAAGCCTGATGTCCCTGTTGGGCCTGTTTTGGCCAAACAGTTCGAACAGGTCATGGTGGAACCTTTGGAATCAACTTCGATGTACTTCCTACCGCCTGCACGGCACTTGTATGAGAGCATTTGGCGAAGTTGGTAGTGGCCGCTTTCCGCCACTGATTTCCCGTATTTCTTGGCTATCCCTTGGATATGATCTTTGCTAAAGGCAATCGTTTCGTATTCCTCAACAAGTTTCCGAGATAGCTTATGGTTGTCGTCTTTGCGACGATTTTTAATTCTTTCTTGCAATCTTGAGGTCAGCTTTTGCCTCTTTCCTCTTTGTGCCTGTGCTAGTCGGCTTTCTAATTGCTTTAATCGTTTTGGTTTCTGAATCTTTTTCCCGGTGGAGAGGGGTAATGTTGTCTTAAATCCCGGATCAATACCGATTTTTTTGTATCTTTTATGTGGTATAGCCTTCGGTTCTGCCTCGATAAATAGACAAAGATACCAACCTGATGCACGTTTAACAATACGACCACATTTGATCTTTCCTTGAGGAATTTCCTGTTTGTGAAAGCGAATCAACCCAATTCCCGGGAGTTTAAAGTACACGCCGTCTGGTCTTCTAATTGGATCAAGGAAAGGGATCGAGTTGAGACGGTTTCGACAACCTTTAAGCCTAGGCTTTTTCCCTAGCTTTTTAAAACATCGGCTCCAAGCATCCCAAGCGGTACATAGCATCCCTTGCAATGTGTGGGAGGGTATATCGAGTTTCTTTCCATGATTCGCTAGCAGATTCTGAAACTCTTTCTTGCTGTAGAAAATGCTGTCCTTTGCGTCGAGTTCGATTTTTCGGATTGCCCAATTCCAAACACGAGTCAAAATTAAAAGCCATTCGGAAAGAACTGCTTCTTGCTTAGATTTTACTCTTAATTTGATTTGGGTTTGAATCATACCGTTTTCTGATTCTCCACATATTGCTTAATCACACTTAGAGGAGCACCCCCTACCGTCGAAACGAAATAAGAATTTGTCCAGAGGGTGGGAAGACGAGAACGAAGGTGAGGAAAACTTTGTCTTAAAATTCTTGAGCTTTTCCCTTTGATTTCCTTAATCAACTTATGGATGCCATATTGAGGATCAACCTCAACGAGAAGATGCACATGATCCGGCATTAATTCCATAGCAAGTATTTCGCTTCTCCTTAATTGGCAAACTTCCTCGATGATTGCCCTGAGTTCCTTTTGGACAAAATCGTTTAGTACATTACGCCTATATTTTGGACACCACACAACGTGGTACTTGCATGAGTACACCACATTGTGATTAGATTTGTATTTAGAAATCGTCATGCTAACGCATTATATGGCGACAACTAATATAATTCAAGTCGCTCCTTAACCCCATAACTAATTCCAGGGGATTGCGTCGCGATTTCGTTCAAAGATATCACCGCGCAGTTCGACGCTCTTTCTGAAAGGCAATTCTACGGCGATGTTTAACTAAACCGCAGTATAAATTTCACTTTTGACCCGTGATTGTGACCTAATCTGAGGCTGGGCGCTACAGATGGAGGTTAGATTTCGAAAATTTTGACGAGAGGCATGTCTTAAGACATGCCGGAGGAGAAATTTATCGAAAGATGACCTTCAGCTGTAGATGATTGGCCTTATTGGTTATTATGATTTTTTTTAAAAATGGAGGAAATTATGATCAATCAAGTTATTACTATTTACTGCGTTTGCGATGAATTCACTCGTTGTTTTGGAATCATTGACGATCCACAGTGCAAAATGAGCACAAGCGAAATTATGACCTTTGCTTTGGCTATCGCTTTAATGTATGGTTGCGATTACAAGAAAACCCGTCTTGTTTGCAAATATTTTTGTTTTTTCAAGAAAATACTTAGTCACAGTCAATTGGTAAGAAGAATACACAAAATTCCTAGGTGTGTATGGTTCATGGTATTTTATGCGCTGCAAATACTACTAAGAAATTCTAAGAATTTATCATTTATCGTGGACAGTTTTCCTGTAAAGGCATATGAGAATCATAAAAGTTTCCGAGCTCGGATTTTTTCAGATAAGGAATATCATGGATATACCGTTTCTAAAAAGCAGTATTTTTTTGGAATAGAAGTTCATATGGTAATTGATACCGATGGCGTTCCCATTGAATTCTCTTTGACTCCAGGAAATTGTTCTGACATCAAAGCTTTTAAAAATATGGATTTAGAACTTCCAAAGGGGTCGATAATTTTTGGAGATCGAGCTTATATAAACTACGAATTAGAAGACAGATTATTGAAAATACAAGGAATAAAATTGATTCCAAAAAGGCGTCAAGATCTTAAAAGATAACCAGCTGTTCCCGCTGGAATTCATGAAGTGTGGGGTTTAACAAAATTATTTTTTTGACAAAATTTGGGTAACAGCCTTCCCGTGGGCTTGTGCTCGAAAGTCTTTTTCTGGATCTGATCTGAATAGTTTTTGGGAAATACGCTAAAAATCTGGGATATCCGACGTTACTCTAAGAAGTATCCATTTTCAATTTTTTTGTCCCCAATATGATCTCATAGAGATTCTCCCAGTTTGAGAGGGCAAGTGCTTGGAACAATACACACATCTTGTGCCAAAGATCTCGGTATGTTCCCATTTTTTTCTTACATCTCTGATAAACAGTACAGCAAGCTTCTTGTATCTGGTCGATTAAAAACGCCAACATCATCAGAAGGCAAAAATTTGTGGACAGGTGTTGCTTGCCATGTCCGTAGTTATGTTCGAAGTTGTATCCCAAATTTTTTAGCGTATTGAAGGTCTCATTTTCTATTTTCCATCTGGCCCTCCCTGCTTGAGCGATTTTTAACACATTGGTTTTGTTTAACTTGATGTCTGTAACCCAAGAAAAATTAACAGTTTTTCCCTTTTTGTTTGTGCATCTATATTCCAGTACATTGACCTTTACGTCTGCACGAGATTTGTTGAGAGAAACATCGTTTAAATAATAAAACTGGTGATAGCTTTCATCTTCGGTATGGATTTCGTGGTACTTACTCTTTTTGCTTGATGCTAACTGCTCAAAAAGAAATCGATGATCTCCGGGCTTGGCAATGAGAATAAATCGCAAATCATGCTCTTTAAGCATTTCAATATTCGGGGCATTTGAAGCCAACCCATCTTGTAAAAAAATCCCTTTTAGATGAGGATGCTCGCGACGGAAGTGCCTCAAGAATCGCTTACATGCATTACGCTCACAATCATTTTTATCTGCCCCATCTTCGTTGAGAATTGGCTCTGGGCAAAGAGGAATAACATTCTTCTTATCTGGATGCACTAGACAAACACCAAACATCTGATGGTAATAAGATATGCTTCCGTCTCGAGATTTTTTTTGGCAACAATGAGGACAGCTCACCTTGTTTGAGGAAAAATTCCCTGTACCATTCCCTGACAATAAGACATGTCTATCCAAATATTCATATTCCTCTAAGCCTTTCCCTCTTTGGAAAGAAGCAAATAGCTTTTTAAATGCAGAGCGTAGATGTTTAGGATTAACAGGATCTAAACGTTCTCTTAGGTAGGTATCACAGGGGGCCTTGTTTACGTGGTAAAGATCTCTAAGATTCTTATCTGTTGAAGTTTCTTGTCGTTGTCTTTCGTAAGCGAGCAGGGAAGGGCATTTTAAGCCAAAGACGGCTAGCCCTGACATCAGGTGATCTGTTAAAGAAATTAAGGGCTCCCTGTTGAATACAGCTTTATCAGGAATTTTAGCGAATTCCTTGTAGACAGTTTTGATAAGAGCTGGGGCACTGAGGTGCTTGCGGAATAAAGACTTCATAGGGCTGAGTGGAGTAAAGGTTGTTCATATTACCCTAAAAGTTTACGAAACAAAATTTTAAATTACCTCTAAAAAATCATCCAGCGGGAACTGCTGAAAGATAACATTCTTAAGAGACAAATAGAATGCTTTGTTCAGAAAGAAATAAAATTGAAACGGTTTTCAGTAGCATTGTGAGTCGGATGCCAAGATATATTCGTGCAAGAACGGAGTCCGGTTTTTGCTTGAAAGTTACATTTTTTATCCTGGCCTATATGGTAAACTTATCTCATCCATTGGGATAATCGTCCCCCTCAGTAATTTTAGCAATTCATCTGCAAACTTACCCTCCTCGGTAAGCTCTAAAGAGCTTACTCTTCGGTACGTAAGTTCACATCTGAATCACTAAAATCACTGAGGCGAACGAGATTAGGTTACAATCACGGGTTTGAGTCTGTTTAGGGTATAAACTTGGATTTTCCAAGTTTGAGGATAGCTTTAAAATGCTTTTTGGTAATGGGCATGATGGAAAGGCGCGATCCTTTCTGTAAGAGCTTCATATCAGACAGCCCCTTCTGTTCTTTGATCTCGGGGAGAGAGACAAAGCGGGGAAGTTTTTCCACATATTCAACCTCAACCATGATCCAGCGGGGGTTTTCCTCGGAAGATTTAGGATCGAAATATTGGCTGTCAGGATCGAATGCGGTAGGATCGATAAGGCCTGTCTCCGTGATGCGGCATATGCCCGCTACACCAGGGGGATTGGCATTAGAATGATAAAAGAGGACAAGGTCTCCCTCGCTCATTTTATCGCGCATAAAATTGCGAGCCTGATAATTCCGCACTCCATCCCATCCGGAAAACCCTTCTTTTTTTAGATCGTCTATGGAATAAGCGCCGGGCTCTGATTTCATCAGCCAATATTTCATATAGGACCTTTCTTATGATCGAGATAACTTTGCAATATGATGGCGGCCGCGACGGGGTCAACAACTTGAGTCCGCTTTTTCCGGGTCATCTTCCCTTCTCTTAGCGCTCGTTCCGCCTGAACGGTCGTTAGTCGTTCATCCCAGAGTATAATAGGGACTTCTATGAATGATTTTAATATATCGGAAAGAGCTTTGACCTCGTCTGCCTGAACACCGATTTGACCGTTCATACGAAGGGGCATGCCGATAACGATTTCAGATATTTCGCAATTATTTGTCTTTTTAATCGCTTCGAGTTCATTGAGTATGATCTTTGCGGTCTCTTCCAGCTTTTTTTGACAGGAGATGGTGCTGCATGGCGAAGCAATAATTTTGAGCTCGTCGGAAATGGCAACTCCAATCCTCGCCAGCCCATAGTCAATGCCTATAATTCTTGTAGGTTTTTCTTTCATAGTCCAAAAATCAGACGCATGCGGTACTCTCAACAGGTCCGGTTACTTTTTTTTTATCTACAATGGCTTTGACAAAGTCGCGGAAAAGAGGATGGGGAGCTGTTGGCTTCGACTGAAACTCGGGATGAAATTGCACGCCGATCATCCACGGGTGCCCTTCAATCTCGACTATTTCGCATAAATCGTCATCTTCAAAAACTCCGGAAACTGTCATTCCCTTGTTCTCTAAGATTTTCCGATAGCGATTGTTAAATTCATAACGGTGCCGATGCCTTTCTCTGATCTTTATTTGTCCATAAGACTTGAGTGTTTCGGTCCCTTCCTTTAATGAACAAGGATAGGCGCCAAGCCTCATGGTTCCTCCCAAATCAACAACCCCTTCTTGCTCTTCGAGCAGGGATATGACAGGGTCTTTTGCGGCGGTATCGATTTCCGTGGAGTTCGCTCCCTCAATTCCTGCAACATTGCGGGCAAATTCAACGGCCATGGCCTGCATGCCAAGGCAGATGCCAAAGTAGGGGATCTTATTTTCCCGGCAGTACTTGGCAGCCAAAAGCTTTCCTTCCCACCCTCGCTTTCCATAGCCTCCGGGTATCAGGTAGCCGTTGCAGCCGGCAATATCGTCGACAGTCTCAATTTTGTCGGCTTCAATTCTTTTAAAATTCAATTTCACGCCGGCGGCGATAGCACCGTGATCCAAAGCCTCAAATACCGATTTATAAGCGTCCTGATGCTGGACGTATTTGCCCACAATTCCTACTGTGATCTCGCAGGAGGGATTCAAAACAGTGTCGATGATTCGATTCCAATTGTCCAAATTAATAGGATGATTGGGCAATTTGAGCTCGCGGCAAATCATCTCGTCAAGCTTTTGCTGGTGCAGCCTGATGGGAACTTCATAGATGGTCGATTCAACATCAACTTCCTCAATCACAGCCTCGCGCTTGACGTTGCAAAACAGGCTGATTTTATTTTTAACTTCTTCAGGAAGGGGTTGCTCGCAGCGGCAAAGAATAATATCGGGAAAAATCCCGATTCCTCGCAAAAGCTGGACAGATTGCTGGGTGGGTTTCGATTTGACTTCGCCTGCAGCTTGTAGATAGGGGACATATGTCAGGTGGATGCTGAGCGTTTCGTCCATATGCTCATTTTGAAACTGTCTGATAGCCTCGAGAAAGGGGAGCGATTCTATATCGCCTACGGTACCTCCTATCTCGACTAAAACGACTTGTATGCCCTCTTTTTGCTCGGCGCATTGAATGATTCTTTCTTTAATTTCATCGGTTATATGGGGTATAACCTGGACGGTGTTGCCGAGATAATCGCCCCGTCTTTCCCTTTTGATAACGGTATTGTAGATTTGCCCCGATGTGGCGTTTGAAGCGCGCGAAAGAGGGGAGCTGGTATAACGGTAGTAATGACCCAGGTCAAGGTCGGTTTCCGCCCCGTCGTCTGTCACATAGACTTCGCCATGCTGGTAAGGGTTCATCGTCCCGGGATCCACATTCAAATAGGGATCGAACTTGAGCATGGCGACGCTCAAGCCCTTTTTCTCTAGAAGCATTCCAATGGATGCGGCTGTGATTCCCTTTCCTAGGGATGAACACACTCCTCCTGTGATAAAAATATATTTTACTGACATATAAATTGCTGTATCTTTCCTATATCTTCCGGTCTGTCAACTCCAAAACTGCTGCTTTTTACAAGAGCGACTTTTATGCGAAAACCGTGTTCTAAAATTTTTAATTGTTCCAAATCCTCGGCTTTTTGCAGAGGTGTAGGGGATAGTGTAGCATAATGGCGTATAAATTCGCATCTGTAAGCGTAAATTCCCAGATGATGATAGCATAGGCACGATTCCTTTGTCGAATAAGGGATCATACTGCGGCTAAAGTACAGGGCATGACGGGATTTGTCAAGAACGCATTTCACAATATGGGGGTCTTTGGCCTCTACTTCATTGGCAATCGGACATGCGGCAGTTGCAACGGCATCCAAAGGATTGTCTCGCAAAGCTTGAATCACTTCTTCAAAAATATGGGTTTCAAGAAGGGGAGTATCCCCCTGAATATTGAGAATAATCGCATCTTGGGGCAAATCCATGCCCTCTAGGGCCTCCACGACCCGCTCTGTTCCTGTTAGACAGAGCGGAGAGGTCATGATCGCCCGGGTGCCGAAGCTTTCGACATGTTCTGCAATCCGGGCATCGTCGGTCGCTATATAAATGTTATCAATCAGGCTGCAGCGTTTGGCATTCTCATAAGTTCTCTGAATCAGTGTTTTTCCGTTAATTTCGGCCAGCGGTTTACCGGGGAAGCGCGAGCTGCCATATCTTGCTGGAATAATGCCTATAACTCGGGACATGCTATTTTGTTAATATGTCAAGAATCGGGGGAAGTTCTTCAATGAGTGTCTCTGCCCTCCGATCCCAGGTGTGTTTTTCAAGGGTGATCCTTCTGCCTGCTTCAACAATTCTTCGTCTTTCAGCGGAGTCAGTTAAATATCTTTCTATGAGTAAATTCATATCCCCCCAATTTGGCGGGCTGTAATAAACCGCATTTTCTTCAAAGGCACTCTCCAAGAAAGGATAGCGCGCCGTTATCGGCAAAGCTCCGCACATATAAGCAGTAAAAAATCTTTCATGTCCACCATACTTGATATGAGGGGTGCAATTCAAGACAATTTTACTTTTTTTCATCACGTCGACAGCTTCATAAAAATCGACCGGTTTGTGAACCGTGATTTTAGCTTTTGTCTTGGGAATGAATTTTTCCCAATTTCCATGGCCGAAAACGTGAATCTCGCAATCCTCGATGGCATGCAGAGCCTCGGCTCTGTCCAAGGCTCTGATATAGTCTTCCAGGTCGTTAAACAATTCTTTATAATTTAATTTTGCGGGGTCCACTCGTCTTTGCGTCAGAGGGGATTTCATGCATTCGCTAAACGCTTCGATAAATGAGACCAGGGGCCTCTCCAGGGTGAGATCAGCGGCTTCCTCAAGAATCTGGCAAACATCTGAGGAATACTTTTCCGTCCATCTTTTTCTCACGTCATCGGGATCTATAAAGGTTGCAAGCACCGCAACATCATAGGGCCTTTTATCGCTTTGGTTGACTTCTATACCTGCCCGGGCTGCATGCGGGAGAAAGAGCGTATGAGTTCCTTCAAACATTTTAAAAAATCGCTTATGAAACTGGTCGATACAGCAGATTACTGTGAAAGGGCTTTTTGCCATCGGAAAAAAATGCTGGGGGGAGTTGGCTAATATGGCGACATGCGGAATTGCAATCATGTCGCACAGGAAATTACCTTCGGAATCGGGCAAAAGGCCGTTGAATGAAAGAGTGCAGTCAGGGGGGTCGGAAAAGATCATGCCGATAAATTTTTTCGGATCTTTTGCAATTTTTCTGTCGAACAATCTCGTTTGTATCCCTTGATTGACGAGTGCCTCGGCGAGCATTTCCGTCATATAATGCAATGTTTTATAGGGGTTTTCCGGAGGCGCGAAAACGTCGACTTTTTTGAGCATTGATTTTCCTTTATATTGCTATACCAAAGGCATACATGCATTTCGAATTTTCTCTCAAGGAAAAGATTTTTTTTCTTTTAAAAAAGCCCTTTTTGCTTTTAATCTTTTTAAAGATGCACTATTCAAGGAGTTGTGCGTTCAAATCGCGATTACAAAAACGCGAAACCCTGGAGGTAATTCATGGACTCGGGAAAAAATATCGCCTCAACTTCAGAAAAGCTTATTGCCAAAATAATCAAATACAATGAAACAGGCACAAACTGTGTCTGGCTCAATCCACAGGATTTTGATCGTTTAAACGCCCCTTTTGTCAGAATTGCCGGCAGAGTCTATAAAGCAGTGCGGGCAGAGTGGCTTAAAGAGTCCGGCACAGCAGGCCTGTCCCATAAGCAGCAAACAGACCTCAAAGAGGCGGTGAATCATAAAAATCTTGTTGTCATTTCCCCTTTCCGTCCATCGGAAACCAATCACAGAATTATGAATTCACTGACTTTTGCTTTAGATCTTCCTGAAGGCAAGAAAGAGCTTGAAGAGAGTGTGATTATCGATTCGGGCGAGCTGACCGCATTCATTCATAAAATCTTTGATGGCCACTATTTGAAGTTAGATCAAAGCCTGCGGATATGTTTCAAAAACCGAATTTTATCATTATCGCTAGAAAGAGGAGAGGGGATAAAAACTCCCCAAAGCCACAACTTCTTTAATAAGATTGCTGAAAGAACAAAACTTTATTTTAAGACTCCTGATGACTTGCAAATTTTTCTGATCGCAAGGCAGCCGGTAAACGACAGGTTGACATTCACGTTCAATGTTTCAATCAAAAAAGAGGAACAGAAGAAAAGGACGGATTTTGATGCAAAAATGAACCGGGAACAATTGCTTTTTCGGGAAATCGCAAAAAAATATCATCAAATACAATCCTATAAGGAAGTTCCTCACCCCCTTCTCTTTTCTGAAGAAAATCTTAAAAAAACGATTCTCGGCAAATTGCAAAATCAATACATCAATGCGAAAACGACCAGGATTTTCTATCATGACGGGTGTCAAATCAAGGTTGTTTTAAAAGAAGTTTCAAAAGGGGAGGAAAAATTTTCCGGAATTGTACGCATTGGCGGCAATGCCGCACTGTGTCATAAAGCCTTTTACCTGTCTCCCAAATCAAATATTCAGCTCGAATCCTCGCAATTGCTGGAAATAGTTAAAGGAAACCCCTTAATAGCTGCGGCAGTTAAGATTAAACTGGATGAAGTTTTGACTCCTCTGAGAAGACGCAGACGCAAGTGGATATCGGTTTCTGCAATCAAAAGGGAAATCATGAAAAAGCTAGACAGGTTTGTCCTGGGAACCCGATTCCATATTTTTGTCGATGAATTTGAATATGCTGTTGAAATCGACAGTGTCAAGCCCTTGCCTCGCAGTCAAGGAGGTAAAAGCCACTGGAAAATAGATAAAGAAACAAAGATAGAACTCTTGCCGCATCCTGTTCTTAAAAAAACACTTGTATTTGACGATGCCGCTCGAAGCCTTAAAAAAATCACGTTAAAAATTGAATCCGAGATAAAAGACATGGATCCGGACGAGCTGCGAGAGGCCATTTTGCATGATATTCCCAAGAAAATTTGTACGGGGGAATCTTTTACGATCAGTTTGAGAGGGGGCAAACGAGTCTGTATTGTCGTTGACTCTATGGCGTTCTATGATTCTCAGTTGAAGCAAAATTACCTCGGTTTTGTCGATAAGGAGAAAACAAAACTAAAACTTGTCGGGAAAGAGGGGGCCATAAAGAAAAGAGATTCAGCGAAAATTCTTGATCCTGTTATAGCTTTAAAAAAAATAGATTTACTCGGTCCCACCGAAGATCAAATCAAGCTGGCAAAAAGCCTTCTTCTTTATAACCGGACCGATCTGAAAGACCTCATGAAACAGTTTGGTATTAAACCTGCAAAAGGGGTGATGCTTTATGGTCCGCCGGGAACAGGGAAAACATCGTTTGCTGAAAAATTTGCCAAAGTAGTCCTTGATGTTCCAATGAATAGAATAACCTTTATATCTGCTGATGATTTAAAAGATTCTCTCCTTGGGGGAACCGAAAAGGCGATTCGCGGCTTATTCAAAAAACCGAAGGAAGCAGGTAAAAACGGGCCGCTTCATGTTGTTGTGATTGATGAGGCCGATTCTATCGGAGGAACAGAAGGGATCACTCAAAACTTCGATCATAACTTTATCAATGCACTGAAATCACAGCTAAGCGAAATTCAGGAGATGAATGTCATCGTCTTTTTGATTACTAATTATCCGGAACGTTTCGATAAGGCTTTGATTAGAGACGGACGGATAGATCAAAAAGTCATGTTCGGCTTGCCAAATAGAAAAGGAAGAAAAGCAATTTTTGATCATTATGTCCGCGCTTTAGTGAAAAATAATCGTCTTGCAGAGGACGTCGATCTGGGCCGTTTGGCATCCATGACAAACGGCATAGCCGGTTCGGGGATTGAAAATATCGTCCGAACGGCATCTCTTAACAGTGTATTAGATGATAAGACAAAAGTGACAATGGCTGACTTTCTGCTTGCATTTGAAGAAGTTGTCAACCCGTTTAAGCATGGCCGGGTAATTCCAAATGATTCCGATAAAATTCAAAAATTAAGCCCTCGTGCTGCGCTGGAAGAACTTGGGATTGCTTTGCCAAAAGAAACTTTCCATCAAATCGAGCCAATTGTAGGCGCTTATAGAACAGGCCCCAAATTCGGCTTGAAGCTGCCCAGAGGAATAATTGTCAATGGTCTGCCGGGTACCGGAAAGTCAACTCTTGCAAGAGCTGTCATTCAAATGCTTGGAGTTCAGAGCCACCATTTAAAAATCCTCGATGCCGGCAGTATTGTCAATGAATTCAGAGCTAATAGAAGGAAAAATTTCAAAGATTTTTTCATCGCGGCAAAACAAGCGGGAGAATCTCCCGATGACGCCGATCAACTTTATGTGCTGATGATTGAAAATATTGAACTTCTGGATCAGGGTATCCTTAGCCAGTTGCTAGAAGAAGTAGATCAACTCAAACATCTCGACAACTTGTTTTTAATCGCCACAGCAAACAGAGGCGGAGTCTTGACAACATATTCCGCCATGCAGAAACTGATCCAGCCCGGAAGATTCCCGACAGAAATAAAGTTGGGCCTTCCCGAATTTTCCCAGCGCATGGAACTCCTCAAATTGTTGACAAAACAGATGCAAGAAAAGGGGGGATTAGACGATGGTGTCAGTTTAAACACTCTTGCCAGTCTTACAGATGGCTTTACTATCTCGCAAATCAAAAGCTTTGTGCGGGATGCCTGGTCCTATTCTTTGGTCAGAGCTAAGGAAGGTACGGGAAAAATCATCATAGATGATTTTTATGAAGCTTTTAAATACCAATCAGGGGAGTTGAAGTTAAAATCGATGTACGGGTAAACTATCTGTTATGCCGGTAGTGAATCAAACAATTTCTTTAATTATCGATGGGCTTGGCGCCTCCGGTGAAGGCGTAGGGACTTTTGAAGGGATGCGCGTCTTTGTGGATGGAGCCCTTCCCGGCGAGAAAGTGAAAGCCCGCCTTGCCTTAGTCAAGAAAACCTATGCCAAAGGAAAGGTTGTTGAAATAATTTCATCTTCTTCTGAACGAGTGGCGCCTCCTTGTCCTTTCTATGATCGTTGCGGAGGATGTCAGATAATGCATCTTGATTATTCCGGCCAGCTCAAAATCAAAAAGCAAAGAGTCTTCGATGCTCTTGAGCGGATTGGGGGATTTCGAAGCCCCGTTGTCAATGAGTGCCTGCCCTCGCCCCAAACATTTGGATACCGAAACAAAATTCAGCTTCCCGTACAAATGCCTAAAATCGGTTTGTTTGAACGAGGGACTCATAACCTTGTCGAAATCGACCATTGTATGATTCATTGCGATTTAGGAGAGGAAATCTTTCGCCATGTCTTAAAACGAGCAGACGAATTGCCAACCCATCTTAAATATATTTTGATAAGAAGCTCTTCTGCCAGGCGGGAAGGGCTTGTGATCTTTGTGACAAAAGAGAAAGCTCAAGGAAAGCTTTCGGAAATTGCAAACGAATTGATGAATGAGTGCCCTTTGATAAAGGGGGTTGTTCAAAACATCAACCCTAGGGAAAACAATGTCATTTTAGGGGAGTCTTATTCCGTACTTTGCGGAGAACGGTTTATTCACGATGAGATTTGCGGATTGATTTTTAAAGTGTCTCCGGCTTCATTTTTCCAAGTGAATCCCCATCAGGCCGAACATGTCTATAACAAAGTTCAGGAATTTGCCGGCTGCCGCTCAGGCGATCGAATTGTCGACGCATATTGCGGTGTTGGAACCCTAAGTCTTATTTTATCAAAACATGTAAAAGAAGTTGTCGGGATCGAGTGCGTGTCTCAGGCGATACGGGATGCAAAAGAGAATGCCGAAAAGAACGGCATTTCCAATTGCCGATTCGTCTGCAGGGAAACGGAAAAGGCGCTCAAAGAATTTAAAAATGCCGATATTGTCATTCTCAACCCTCCGAGGAAGGGGTGCGCACCGGAAGTGATTCAAACTCTCAATCATATTCGTCCGGGACGTATTGTTTATCTCTCGTGCGACCCGGCCACGCTAGCCCGCGACCTTAAACAGTTTGAGGGATACTCTATGGATGCGATTCAGCCTTTTGATATGTTTCCGCAAACGGCTCATGTGGAAACACTTGTAAAGATGAGTTTGACGCAGTCGCCAAATGGTGTGGCAGACTCTAATTGAAATCGAGGGGCATTTGCGATCGAGTCGGTAAAATTTCCTCCGAAAACGCCTTTTCCTTCCGATCCGAGAAGACAGTTGCCAATCGTGACATGGAATTGATTGACAAATCCCTGCCTAATGCATTCCCCATGAAGCGTCGGCCCTCCTTCGATCAAGGCTTGGATGACGCCTCTTGATCCCAAGTCTTTCATAACTTGGGGAAGATGAACCCCGACTCCGGTCGCTGACGCCATAACCTCAACAATGCCAATGCCTCGTTTTTTCCAGTGAAGAAGGTTATTGGGATCGGCTTTGGAGGTTGTATAGACAATCGTCTGCCCGAGGCTTTGATCGAAAAGGGGGCCGCCTGCCTTGACTCGTCCTCTGCTGTCGAGCAGAACGCGGATAGGGGGCGTATGAGGTGCGGCGTGATTCCGTACAGTAAGGCGAGGCTGGTCTTTAATGGCGGTTTCCGATCCGATAATGATTGCCTGAGACTCGGCTCTCAAACGATGTCCGTCGGCCCGGGCTTTTTTGCATGTGATCCACTGGGAAGATCCGTCCGGTGCTGTTACCCTGCCATCCAAACTCATGGCTGTTTTTAAAATGCAAAATGGCATCTTGGTTTTTCGGTGATAAAAATAGGCCTCGAGTTCTTTTTCAGCCAGATTTTGACAAATGCCGGTATCGACTGATATGCCCGCGTCTTTAAGCTTGGAAAGACCCTTACCATTCACCTGATGGTCAGGATCGGCAACGGCTATAACAACCCTGGTGATGCCTGCCTTGATTAAAGCATCCACGCAAGGGGGGGTTCTTCCTTCATGAGAGCAGGGCTCAAGCGTTACATAGAGAGTCGCTCCTCGGGCCTCGTCGCCGGTTTCGCTGAGTGCCATGATTTCAGCGTGGGCCTGTCCGGGAGGACTTGTATGTCCGCTTCCGATAATTTGACCGTCTTTGACAATCACGCACCCAACCCAGGGGTTTGGCGAAGAGTGCAGCCTGGCTTTTTTCCCTTCTTCAAAAGCAAGGGCCATATATTCTTTATCTGAGGATCGGCTCATTATTTTTTCTATCCTGGTAAAGCGATCGAACCAATTCCGGTTCGGCCAGCGTTGATATATCTCCCAGGTTTTCAAGGTCGTTTTCCGCTATCTTGCGTAAAACCCTTCTCATGATCTTTCCTGACCTGGTTTTTGGCAAATTTGGGGTGTATTGGACATACTTCATATCGGCAATCGGTCCGATTTCCCTTTTTAACAGCTGCAAAAGTTCGGCAGTCATTTTCTCGGAAGGTTCAGCTGTGTCGACCAAAGTAATAAAAGCATACAGCCCTTGTCCCTTGACATTATCGGGGACGGGAACGACGGCAGCTTCGGCAACGGCCTCGTGCTCGACCAGGGCGCTTTCAATTTCTGCGGTTCCAAATCTGTGACCCGATATGTTGACAACGTCATCAATTCGTCCGAGAAGCCAGTAGTCTCCGTCTTTATCTTTTCTTGCCCCGTCGCCGGTAAAGTAAACGTCCTTAAATGTTGAAAAATAAGTATCAATGAATGCCTGATGGTCTCCCCAGGTCGTTCTCATCATGCCGGGCCAGGGCTTTTTGATGCAAAGAGAGCCCCCTTCGTCAATATCGCATTCAGTTCCATCTTCTCTTAGGATAACCGGCTCTATGCCGAAAAACGGTTTGATGGCAGATCCCGGCTTCAGTGTGTGGCAATAAGGCATTGGAGAGATGAGGATGCCCCCTGTTTCTGTCTGCCACCAGGTGTCGACGACAGGAGTTTTGCCATGTCCTATGATTTCATAATACCACATCCAGGTTTCGGGATTGATCGGCTCTCCGACGGTCCCTAACAGCTTGAGGGAGCTGAGATCGTATTTTTGCGGCCAGGTCTCTCCATGGCTGATCAGTGTTCTGATAGCGGTTGGCGCTGTATAAAACTTGGTCACTCGGTGTTTTTCGACTACCTGCCAAAAACGGCCGGGATCGGGATAGGTCGGAATGCCTTCAAACATAAGAGTGGTCGAACCGTTTGCAAGAGGGCCGTAAACTACATAACTATGGCCTGTGATCCACCCGAGGTCGGCGGTGCACCAGAACAGATCGTCATTTTGGATATCAAAAACTGTTCGATGACTCAAAGAGGCATGAAGAAGGTATCCTGCCTGCGTATGGACGACTCCCTTGGGCTTTCCTGTAGATCCGGATGTATAGAGGATAAAGAGGGGATCTTCGGCTTTCATCTCCTCGGGAGGGCAGTCGGCACTGGATTTGTCCATCAGATCGTGATACCAGTAATCCCTGCCGTTTTCCATCGGACAGGCCTCTTCTGTTCTTCTCAAAACAATCATCGATTCCACTGAGGGGGAATTCAGCAGCGCCTCGTCGGCTATCTTTTTTAAGGAAATTTTCTTCCCTCCGCGCAATCCTTCATTTGCTGTAATCAGCAGCTTGCAGCCCGAATCCTCAATACGGTGGCTGAGCGATTCGGCGCTGAATCCTCCAAATACGACGGAATGGACGGCCCCGATGCGAGCGCAGGCCAGCATGGCTATGGCCAGCTCGGGCACCATAGGCATGTAAAGACATACACGGTCGCCTTTGGCAATCTTGAATGACTTGAGAACATTGGCAAAACTACACACTTCTTTGTGCAGCGTATTGTAATCGATAATCAGCCAATCGTTGTCATTGTCTCCCTGCCAGACAATAGCGGGCTGTTTACCTCTTTTTTCAAGGTGCCGGTCAAGACAATTGACAGACACATTCAACACGCCGTCTTCGAACCATGTGTGCCTCACGGTTCTTTTTGCCGAATCCCACTCGTATTTTCCGGCGATTTCCGGTTCCTTGATCCATTGAAGCGAATTGGACATCTCCAGCCAAAATTCATCGCTTTCGTTAAGTGATCGCTCATACATGTCATCATATTGCTTTACATTTCTTACATAAGCCGCTGCACTGTAGGGAGGAGGAAAATGCCTTTTTTCCTGCAGATGATGTTCAACGGATTCATCGGTCATTGAGCTGTCTCCTGAAATTTGAAATAATGAATATCTAAACACAAATCGAATATTTTTTAAACCGGTAAATTAACCGTTATATTATAATTTGTCATTATGTTGATACACAATGCTAAAGTTCGCCTGTCCCCGGGAAGGGGAATTGGCCTCTTTGCTACAGAAGATATACCTACGGGGACAGTCATCTGGTGTCCTTGCGATAAATGCGAATATTATGAAAAAGGGGTATTGGGTCACTGCTCCGATGAAATGGCTTTCAGGCTTGAAGAACATGGGTATTATCTTGTAAATGGCGATATTCTGATTCCCTGCCAAAATGCCTGTTACATGAATCACTCCTGCGAGGCGAATTGTTTGGATTTCGGACTGGATTTTGGTCTTGCTGTCAAGCCGATAAAAAAAGACGAGGAAATTTTTTGCGATTATCGCAACTGGCAAAATGACCCTGATTGGGAATTTAACTGCTGCTGTGGAACTGCCAGGTGTCAAAAAAAAATCAGTCCAAGGCATGGTGAAGCTCGTGATTTGCAGCAAGAATGGATGAGAAAACTTAATGGAGGACTGAAGCAAATGGCATCAGTCCGGCAGGGACTTTTCGAAACATTGATAAGGTGCAGCCACCACTTCCCCCGGTTGATCCGCAACATCGGCCTGTTCGATCACAAAACTGCTGTTACCGTTAGAGCGCCGCATTTCATCAAGGAAGGGGATAAGCTTTGATACAAATCCTTCCTCTAGCGAATCTTTGTCTGTATTGACGGCATAAGAGAAAAAGATATGCTTTTCGTTTTCATTACGTGCGGGGAAATAGAGAATTCCGGCCTTAAAGCCCCATTGCTCTCCAACGGCCTGCCAAAAGCTGCACCCTTCCTGAAAACAAAGCTGCCAGATTCCCAGACTATAGCGGTACTCTTTAGCTTTAACAAGAGGGATTTTGTTATCAAAAGGATGAACGGGAAAACAATGGCGTCGGCAATCATTTAGAAAATTTGTCTGAAAGATAAGGTTTCGAAATCCGATGAGAAGATCCTCAGGGGTACTTATCAGAGCTCCTGCCGACCATTCGTCCCAACTGTCATCAACTAGGTCTGAGATATCAAGATAGTTTGAAACCGGAGATGTCGCAAACAAAGACACATTCAGCAAATTTATGGCGGCATAGGCTCTGGCGATTTTTTCATTAAGGCTAATGTAAACCGAGCTTTTCGGCATTATCAGAGGTTCGGTCACATTATCCCTAACTGCCTCGATAAAGGGTTGTCCTGACAGCTCTTCGACAACGATGCCGAGTATTAAATAATTGAGGTTGGAATATTGGAAATCTTGACTCTCGTTATACTCACTATTGGCCAAAGCGAATTCCACAAATGCCCAAGGCAAGATTGGTTTTTTTTTAAGTGAGGTGAACATTCGGAGGTAGGGAAATGTTTCCTGGAAATCGGGAAGGCCGGAAGTGTGGGTCAGAAGCTGCAATACGGTGATGTCTTTAAGGGGCGGGTATTTTTTGCATAATGTATCGAATCTTCCGCCCAATTCGTTTAATTTTGTTTGAATGGGTAAATTTTTTCTTTGAAGAAGGTCAAAGACCAGAAAACCGGTGAATGTTTTGATCACACTGCCGCATTTGAACAAGGTGTCCGGCGTTATCTTTTCCTTGTTTCTGAGGTCGGCATAGCCTGCACAAAGTATTTCAGGGGGCTTGTCATTGACGGCGATAGCGGCGCAAACGCCCGGGGCATCAATACGCAATGTGAAATCGGCTGCCCGGCAAAGCAGCGCAGCCGATAAAAAGCATAAAATAAAGGGCAATCTTATTTTCACCTTATGCGATAGCTCTCATTTTAAGCAGCTCAGTCAACAGTTTTTCACAAAGAGCTGTCTCGCTAAATGATGACAATACAACCTCTTCGCTTTTATTGAGTTTATCGATAAGCTCGATAAGTTCCTGATGGTTGTCCATGCATTCACAATAGCCGTTTGCAGAAACAAAAAGCTGTCCGCTAGGCACTAGATCCCACATGATCGGAGCAGCCGAGCATTTTTTATAGGCACAGGAGGATTCCAAACTGGCTTCGGCTTTTGGAGGAAGCCCCGCCACAGCGCAAGCTGTCTGGTGCATGATCCGCTGCTGATTCAGTTTGTCTTGGAAATCGAGGTTTTTGACAGCTTGGAAACAGTCATTGAGCTCTATAGACCAGCATTCCGAGGCGACTGTTTTATTCTCCTTGCCGAACTGATCCTTGATGGCCTCTTCAATCACATCCAATGTGACAGATTTTGCCCAGCCATCCATGTATACGGAGATATTGACGCACATGCAAAGCTCAGGAGAGCTTCCGACGTGCCAGTACAGTCCGGGGCAATAGGTAGCCTGGCCGGGGGCTGCGATAAAGGTTCCTCGATGTTCTTTTCTCCAGTTGATATCGCCTGTGCTTAGGTATTCTTCGGACCCTGTTGCAAGCTGGCCGATAGGGTTGTCTTCGGGCTTGGCAGCATGGGGAGGCCAGATGTAAAAATACTTATTACCGGAGATCGTAAAGTGGAAATTGTGGCAAGAGGCTCTGTGGATGCTTCCGGGTGTCTTAACATAGCGGCCTAAAAACATTTCCACATCGATGGATCCTTTGGGGATGCCGGTCTGCTGAATAAACGGGTATAAAAAGTGTTGTACGCGCTCTGTGAGGACCGGAGAGTATTGGGTAATCTGGTTGATAAAGATCATGAAGTCTTTATTTCCAGTCATCTGATCCAATCTGGAAACAAAGCTTTCGAGGTTGGCATCTTCAGGGGAAGGGAGGTGCCTTTTGACCTGATGCAGCATTTGTTTAGAATCGACAAACATTTTCAGATCGGCGAACTTTCCTTTGTTTCGGTATTTTTCCGAAGCTTCAACCACGATATCAAAAATTTCTTGTTCCGTTGCCAGCGGGACCTGAAATTGCATCAGCTTCCCTTTTTGACACCAAGTGGCATCGACAAATTCTTTCCAGCTCGATTCGTCAAGGCAGGGTCCTTCGATTTGATTCTTTTTTTCTGATTCAATAGCGCAAACCATGTGTTTCTCCTATTTGTATAATGATATTTTTGTATTCTCGGAAATCCATGAGAGGCTGTTTTCCCACGATAGATCGGGAAAACCGAGCCGATCCCTTAATTGCTTAGAAAACTCGGGCATAATTGGGTAAAGACCTATGGCAAATTGTTTCAAAGCGAGCAGTTCCAACGAGACTTGGGTCGGGAAGGTCTCCGGATCGAGGGGGCTTACCTGATTGAGGTAATCGGCCAGCTGTTCCATAAATCCGGCGAGCGCCTCTGCGGCCTGCTTATTTGAGAATGACGCTGGAGTATAGCAGCTTCGAATTTGTTTTCTAAAGAAAACCAATTCATTAAAGAATTGTCTGTCCCTTTCACTCCAGAGATAAGGTGAAGAAGCGGCGCCTCCCCAGGTTTCAAGATGTTTTTCTATGGATTTCAACGTCTCTTGCCATTTTCCGCATACGACCGTCTCAACAAATTCTTCGTATTGATTGACCGAAAAATTCGTGCGGCTCTGTTCCGGACTTTGCAAAGAGAGATAAAACCGCGTCGGTTCTACAGTCTCTTCATTGATATGCGACAGCAGCCAGATGGCATGCTTGCGGCTTGTGGAGAATTTTTCGTTATCGAGTAAAAAGAATTCGTTTGAAATCAATCCAACTGGAAGCGCGCATGTGTTTAACGCCATAAAAATCGCGGGAAATAAAAAGCAGTTAAAAAAAGCATTGTCCTTGCCGAAACATTGGATCAGTTTTTTATCCGGGTAGTGGGTTTCAGAGAAAAAGTGGTGGGCAAGACCCATTTCGAACCAAACAGAGATGACCTGACCGCTGTCTGCCGGCACAGGAACTCCCCAATCAAAGGGGAAGGAGACCGGATAATCAGGTAGAGGTTTTCTTAAGATCGATTGACACCAATTTCTAAGAGAGCTGTTCATTGGGCACTCCTGCAGAAATGTTTCGATTTTTTCTCTAAAAGGCTCAAGAGGAAAAAAGTATCTTTCTGTTTCAATCTTTTGAATGTCTCCCGAAGTCACTGTCGATTGAGGAGCGTCTATCTGCTGGCAATCATGGACATAGGCACACTCTTCGCAGAGATTGCCCCTGCAGCGAGCATGGCAATAGGGGCAAAAACCGGACAGGAAAGCTTCAAAAAGAAAAATGCCTTCTGAATCAATAAAACCCTCTTCTTTTCTTTTAACGAGTGTGCCCGATTGGCAGAGGGAGAGAAATCTCTTCTGAATTTGTTCTTGATAGCCTAGTATCGCATCCGGTTTTGTAAAACGGTCCAATTCGACTTTGCTTTGGGCAAGAGCCTCTTCGATACGTCTTCCGAATTGCTTAGCCGTTTCTTTGTTTGAGATCTTAAGATCGCGAGCCTTTTGAGCGGTATAGCTTTGATGGTCGTCTTGTCCTGTTTGATGGACGGCATGGGTACCTTCAAGAAGCATCCCTCTTCTTAAGATATCAGCCCTCAAATAGGGGCCGCTTAAATGGCCAAGATGAAGATCGCCGTTTGGAGTTGGGGGAGTCGATGTAATGACATAGTCAAAAGCCTGCTGTTTTGTAGCGCCCTTTTCAAACCAGTTCATATCTTCCCACCAAAGGCTTAAGAAAACTAGGGACGAATCATTTGCTGTGTTTGTCACAGAATGCTCTTCAAAGGGAAGGAATTGCATGATTGCGTTTGAGTTAAACGGAAGCCTTTTTTTACCGGATCTTACCTCGCCCTTGCCTTGAAGGTGGATAAATATCTCGCAGTCATGGTGGATATGGGCAGAGGTCGTCTCGCCTGGCTGCAGGACGAGATACGCGGCTTTCATCGGGGGACTTGGTTTCTCCAGCCCGAATTCAATCTTTTGAAACCCGGCGTTGAAAAGCCGCTTACATTCTTTAGGGCAAAGTTTTATTTCCTGCATAAAGCTACCTGCTGGGTAAAATGGTTTTTTATCCGGTTGGCAAGGGCCGGAGCCAGACGGTATCCGGACCCCGACCCTGCTGTGACGGCTATGCGCCGGCCGGAGTCATCGACCTGAAAAACAGCGGGAGTAAAATCCTTGCTGTAGGCGTCGCAAAAGACGCGTCCTCCCATGACATTTGCCGCCATTTTTTTGCAATAGCGCGACAAAATTGCTCGTCCCGATTGGAGAATTTTTTCGTTAAGGAAAAATTGTTCGGTTGGAAGGCAGTCCCATTGGCAGAGGGTAAAGCTGAATTTCCATTGATTTGATTGGTAATCGGGAAGGAGGAAGGCGTCATCATCAAAGAAATAATAAAGAGGTGTCGTTTCATTTAATCGGATATCCGAGGCAATATGCAAACAGGCGATTTTTTTTGTCCGGATCCCTTTTGTTTTTTGTGTAAGCCAAGGGCCTGTCGCTTCGATGACTCTTTCACTGTTGATAACAGATTGCAAAGAGTTGAAGATATAGCCGTTTTCACAGGATTCGACATTAAAAACCGGCGTGCCTTCAAAAATTTGGACGCCCTGTTTTTTCAGCCAGAGAGCCAGCTCTTTGCATGTCGCGTAGACATCGCCGGAATAGGCTGCCGCACCTTTCAAATGAAGGCGATTGAACTTGCCTTCTATGGGAGCGTCCAACTCTGCTAAGACAGCTTTTTTTGCCTCTTCAAGACTATTGGAGGAAACGACAACGCTTAAAGGATGATGCCTGATATCGAGTTCGGGAACAATTGACTTGAGTTTTTTCCACTGCTCGATGCTTTCTAAAGTCAATCGCCTCTTTTCCTCTGTGCGTCCGATCGGGAAGTCGACGCCGAGTGAATATAGACTGGCGCCCGTACCGACTAAAGATTTTTCAAAAATCGCTATAGTCCAATCGGGCCTTTCGGCTTTAATCATTGCAGCGGAAGTCAACCCAATGATGCCGCCGCCGATAACAGAAAGATCCAACTTCATAATCTACCTATTTGTTTACACAATCGGCTCGAGTACGGGGTGCTGATGCGCCCTTTCTTTTGAGCTGCTGTGAAGAGGATAAATTTCTTGTCCGCATAAGCTATTGACAATCATAGCCGACCGCCATGCCATCAAACTTAAATTGGCATCGGCAACACCTCGACAATGCCGCGATCCATTCTGGATATAGATTTTGGCTTTGTCGGTATAATCCCATTGAACGGAGTAATCCTCGTTAGTCTGTAAATGGCCGTCTTCTGTAGATGAAATATATTCTTGCAGAGATTTTAAATAAGTAGGAAACTCCCAGCGGTATCCTGTACTCAGGATAACATAATCAACAAGGCGGGAAGACTGGTTTTTTTCAAGGATATTGTAATAAGAAACATTCCATTGATCTTCTTCTTTTTCGATTTTGTTGACTTGGGTATTGGTATGGATTTCGAGTCCCTTCCATCCATCACGGAATTTTAACTGATACCACCTCTGATAGAGGTCTCTCAGAAGTTCGTCGTTGATTCCGTCGCTTGCCAATTTATGTTGATTGAGCAGGATTTTTTTGACGTCTCTTTCCTTGAGGAAAAATTGCTCGACATAATTGGGAGTGAACCAATCATTGGCAAACGGGGAGTCATCAAGGGGGGCCAGATGGCTTCTGCGGGTGAGCCAGCAGAGACTCTCCGGGAGGGCATCGTTTGATGACAAGATGTCATTGACGATCTCAGCCCCTGTCTGGCCTCCACCTACAACAATTGCTCTTCGCCCTTTTAAATCGGGCTTGATCTCAAGAAAGCGGCTGGCATGGAACATGGTTTTTTGCGAAGACGGCAGGTGAAATGATGGAATGTTTGGGGCAAGTCCGGTGCCAATTACAATATGCCGCGATTTCACAAATTTATCCTGATAAAAAATATGAAAATAAGGCTCGTGAAACTCCACTTTCTTTACCTTTGAGTCAAAACATATATTATCCACCGAATTGCAGACCCATTGTAGATACTGTTCAAACTCCCACCTCCTGGGGGTTTCAAACTTGGCATTAAGATGGGTATAAAAGCGGTTGTGGCGCTTGAGGAAATTCAAAAAACTATAAGGACTCATCGGATCGACCAAAGTGACAAGGTCTTTCAAATAGGAAACTTGTAAATTGGAATTGGGAAAGAGAAGCCCCGGATGCCAGGAAAAAGTTTCTTTGGCCTCTAAAAACAGCGAATTAACCTGTTTAACAGGATGCAAAAGGGCCGCAAGACTTAAATTGAAGGGGCCGACGCCTATACCTACCAGATCATAAAGTTTTTGACCCATAATCAGCTTCTCCTTTCAAGCAAAGGGGGATAACGATGAATTTTTCCGTTGTAATCTTCTACAACATACGATTCATGCTTATCGTCTGTTGAGAGTTCCTTCAAATAGTTGGGATTGATAGGAACCTTGCCAAAACCGCCCGGAAGATCCAATGCATAAGTTGGCTGGCAAAGGCCCGAAAGTCTGCCCCTTATTTTTTTTAGCAATTGCTGCCCTTCTTCAATAGTTGTCCTGAAATGAGACGTCCCCTTGGCATAGTCGCCATGGTGAAGGTAATAAGGTTTGATCCTGTTTTTGACGAGCGCCCTAAACAGGTTTTCCAGCTTAACGGGGTCATCATTGATTCCTTTGAGAAGGACGCTTTGGCTGAGCATAGGAATACCTGATTCTACTATCCTGGCGATTGCCTTTTTGGACTTGTCGATAAACTCTTTTGCATGGTTGGTGTGGAGTATAATATAAAGAGCTTTATCGGTTTTCAATGCTTCTAGCATCTCATCAGAGATGCGGTCAGAGTCGACTATCGGAACGCGGGTGTGTATTCTGATCACTTCCACATGATCAATTGACGATAAACGGGTGATGATTTGCTTGATCATGCTCGGAGGCATAAAGAGAGGGTCCCCGCCGGTAAGAATGACTTCCCAGATTTCCTCAGTGTTTTGAATATACTCGAAAGCGGCGTCCAGTTCCTTTCGGTTCAATCCCGATTTGGCAGATCCTACCTTTTCTCTCCTGAAACAGAAGCGGCAATAGACAGGACATACAGTCATAGGAAGAAAGAGGCAGCGGTCAGGATACCTGTGCACAATCCCTTTGACGGGACTGCGTGCGTTATCCCCGATGGGATCGGCCAGTTCTTCTTGTTTTACAGATAACTCTTTGGCATTGGGGACAAATTGAGCGGATATAGGATCATCGTCATTATTGATATCGATCAATCCTGCCATCTGATCAGTAATTGATAAGGAAAAGCGATCGACAACTTGCTTGAGTTCGCTGACTTTTTCTTCTGGAATAATTCCTAAGTCATGCAGCTCATCAACTTTCTTAATTTTACCCATAATTCTTCCCCCATTTTTTAATTGTCATTGGTGCAATACCGCCCCTTCCATTTTTAGGAAACGTTTTTCGATATCAAAAGCCTCTTCCAAAAGGTTGGAAAAAATGATATATCGTATTTTATTGTCAAGATGAATGGTATTCGAATGAATAAGAACACCTGTTTTTGTTTCGGGATTGAACGCGATATTTTCATTTTCGATATATTCTAGAACACTCTCAAAGGTTATATCGCCGTTAGCAACCGCGGCATCCTGCACCCAGCAGGTATGCGGATAATAGTCAGGATCAACCAATCTTCTGGCTAGATAATCAATGAATGTTCCTGCAGTGCGCCTAAAATTGGACTCGGTCGCAAAAAACTGGCCTTGATCATCCAGGCAGCAGTCGACATCGCAAATTCCTCTAAATCCAAGACTGTGCAGATAATTGCCAAATCTTAAGCCGACATCGGAAAGCCTATTCTGCTGGTTATGGTCAATTGTATTTGGCGGCGTGACCATACCGCTGTAAGCGGCGCCTGGACATCTTTGGTCGCAGATATATAAAATATGCGGCCCCTGCTCTGTTACCTCGATTTCAACACTTGGCAACGCGGTAAAATTAACGAACTGCTCAACGATAAAACGGAATGGCTGGCTTGAGTAGCATGACAAGTTCTTCTCGAGCAATGCAAGAACAGTCGTGTTTTTAATATCCTCCTTGCCGATGATGACATGGCCGTAGCCGTTTGAACTTCTGTCGAATTTAATGATCACTTTGTCTGAGGAACAAAGCAGTTTTTCAACATTGGCAGCAAGATCCTGCAGACCGGAACAGAAACATCCTTTGACAGTCGGAATGCCAAGTTTATGCATCAACTTGCGGAAACCGGATTTTGTGTTGATGTCATAAAAGGCTTCCATGAGTTCGCGGGAAGGAAATTCCTTGTATCCCCAAATCGGAGATCCAACTTCCCATGCCAATGAAAGCGTTGGACGGTCCGAAGCAAAGGGGAGTAGAGAGGCATCCCGGTGATGTTTGACATAATCTCCCATCTTCTCGAAGGTATCGTCCATGCGGACGCGGTGGGCGAGAAGATCGGTCAATTCCCCTTTAGGAGTCAAGGTTTTGACTTTATCGGGGTTGATTCCAATTGTTTTGGCCACATACTTTTTAAAAACAGGATCGATAGGCACAGGTGTCACGATAAGGTCGTTTTCGTTTGCAATCCACATCTTTCTCGGCGTGATAGCCGACATCGCTTTGGCATAGCGCATTGTCGGTATCTCAATCATCAGCTCGTTAACGACGTTGGCAAATATTATCCACGGTTTTCGATTGGTATTCATGATTTTCTCCTACTTTTTAAATCCGCCGTAAACAGCATGCCCTGCGCTTGCCCAAAAGACTTCGATAGAAGCAAAGCCCGCCTCTTCCAGCCACTTGAGCTGGTCATAAAGGCTCGATGGTTTGTCAATGGGATCATTTTCAGCATTCGGATCGGAATAGTAATTCCACTCGGTTCTTTTAAATGCCTCGTAAGCAGATTCGCTGCCGAAAATTTCCAGCGAACGTTTTTGAGTTTCCTCATCCCAGTTATCTGCGAAAATCTTTTTTGATTCCGGAGAGTTAGGGTACATGAGATCGGCGATAATCAATGCCCCTCCGGGTTCTAACTGGCCATAGAGATCTTTAAAGAGGGCCTTTTTCTGCGCCGCATCTAAATGATGGACCGCCAGTGAAGAAACAAAAGCATGGACAGGCTGGGGGAATGTTCTCCACTCCATTTCGGCAAGGTCGAATTGTTTGACTTCGATCCTATCGGAATACTCTTTGTTTTTTCTTTTAGTTTCGTCTAGCATTTTTTGGCTTAGATCCATTCCCCATACTGTTGCCTTTGGAATGTTTTCTAAAAGCGCTTTGCAAGTATCTCCGGAGCCGCAGCAAAGCTCGACAATAATGCCTTTTTTTTCCATTTTGGGAATGGCTTTTATGAGAATTTCAATTTGCCTTTCTTTTTGCGGAACAAAGCAATCGCCATATTTGATAAAGATTTCACTCTCATCTTCAGTCCATTTGTTTTCCGTTGTTTCGTTCATGCTGACTACCTCCATTTTTTACATGACGATCGTACTCGAATCGATAATTAATGTTAAAACAAAAAAAAGAATAAAATTTTGGAACGTATTGATTTATAATAATATTTAGAAAATTTCCGCTGCGTAAATTCTCATGTTAAACCGGTGGTTGTAACCTAAAGGGTTATCTTACGATAAATTTTTCTTCCGTCATGTCTCAAGACATGCCTCTCGTCAAAATTTTCGAAATCCAACCTCCATCTGTAGCGCCCAGCTTCAGATTAGGCCGCAATCACGGGTTAAAGGTTGAATGTAAAACAGACAGCATGTATACCTTTATGATTTGTAAAAGCGATCTCATAGGAATAATGATAAACTTAAGCAACAGGGGAAAATCATGAGCAAACGAAATTGTCCAAAATGCGAGTCGAAAGCGATCAAAAAAAATGGCTTTACAAGACACGGAAAACAAAATCACCGCTGCCTTGATTGCGGGCGTCAATTTTCCTTGGAACCGAGCGATGAAGACTTTCAGGAATTTCTAAATCCGCAAATTCACGAGGAAACTTACATCAGCTGTAAAATCGTCGATTAATTATATGGCTGCATTTCCCAGGGAAAGGGTTGCGTTGTCGGTTTTGGAATTGGCTTTTGACCTAGCGTGCCGCCTAGAAGATCCATGAGTCCGCCGACAATCACCCCTTGAGGCCCTCCACGAAGCTGAGCGATAAACGCTGCAATCTTAGTCGAGGCTTTGTTTGAATTAATGCTCGGATCAGACAGGCTTCCCTTCATTGTCAATTGAAGATAATAATCTTTCGGAACGCCTTTCAACCCAAATGCCTGCCTCAGCGTCATTCCTCCAAGGCCGATCTTCATATTGATATTATCATCGTAAAAATTCACCCTGCCCCAGGCAGCAACGGGATAGCGGCCAGCAACAAGCATGTCCACGCGGTTGATATCGGCCACGCCATTGTGATAGCTGAGATATAGGGGAGTGAACCATACGGAGATTAAATTCATGTCGGTCGAATACTTTAAAATGCTGAGGATCTGAGCAATTTGAAAGTCGTTTTTAAAGTACATCTTGCCTAAGTCGACTCTCATAGCGCCAACGGAAAATTGATAGGGGGCTTGAGACCACAACGGGTAGGAAAATCCATTTTGGTCAATGGTAACGCGTATCGGTTCTTCAGAACTATAGGCAGAATTCAAAAAGGGGAGCAGTTCATCCAGGATTGAATCCTGCAGTGTAGGCGTTATTGAAAACTCGGCGCTTAAAGGGGATTTGAGAGTCAGTATGCCCCGTGATAAGTAGCCGTCAAGCGACAATTTTCCGGTAGTTCCATTGATGGCTAATTGAATCGGTCCAGTCATCTCCGACAAACTAACATTCAACTGGGCATTCACCCTGTGGCCGATTAGCGCTTTGACTTGATTAAGTACACTCTCATCCAGACATAAAAAGTTTGATAAAAGCAAAGCGGGAGCTTGGTGGGCTTCAGCCTGAACTTCCATAGAAGCTCCATGCCTGTTAAATGACCCGTCAGAATGAAAAATATCTTTAATGACAGAACTAAAAGAAAATGGAGCTCTTCATTTTGCTCATTATAAATGCTGCCTCCGGCATCAAATTCAATCCCGATGGAATCAGATAAGTCGCTTGAGGCTGCGCGGGCGGCGACACCGTCAATGAATACCATGTCGTCTGTCATCGTGTCGAGGACATAAATACTTGCGGTATTCAGTTCGATAGCAATCGACGAATGGGAAGGGTTTATTAAAGGGATGACAAGATTCGAAATGTCTGCTTTTACCGAAGTTGATTGTTGAAGTTGCAGCTGATCGATAAGTCCGGTATTTTGACATAGTAAATGTTTTCTGATTGCGGAAAATCTCTCAGGAGTCATTTCCCAATGTATAACAACAGGACGACTCGGGTCTTCGAGAGTCAACTGCTGGTCAGCCTTTAATGATCCGGCAATGTCAAATTGATCCCCGTTGACCGAGAATATCACATGCCCTTCGCTGCCATCCAAATCGTCATAAACTTTGACAGCGGCATCAAGAGACGGGCCGATTAATCCATCAAGCTCGTCAATTTCTGTAAATGCGCTTATAACGACAACTGGAAATGCCGTTATCGCCGTTTCCGCATTCACTTTCCACTCTTCTATATTACCGGTCCAGCCTGAGACCCGAACATGCCCTTCAAGCTTCCCTTTTTGTTCCATGTTTCGGTTGGCTGTGACGGCAGCAATGGTAAATGTTAACTCGTCATTTTTCGCATTTGCCGACCAGGGAATGAATATTTTTCTCAGAGATGCCATAGCATCCCCCTGATCTTCTCCTACCGATATTTCGTCGATCAAAAGCCGCCCTTTAGACGATATTTTGGACAATGAAAAATCGCGAACATCAAGTTTTACCTCATCGAGCAAAAGCTGCATTATGGCTGGAGAGCAGAGATGGTAATCGTGCTGTTTTTGATCCTGAATCTCGGATAAAAGCTGAGGGGTTAGCATGTAGTTGATATATCCGGATAGGGCTAATTCGAAGGGGTTATCTGTTTTTCCACTGCCTGCCAGGTTTAAAACAAGCTGGCCATCTTCTGCGGCTAGGTCAAACTTCTCCACATGGGGGATAAAATCATCCGAGAGGTTGAGCTTAGAAGACAATTTGAAGCGGAGTTCGTCTCCCAAAGATCTTGATAGGGGATTTTCCTGGTCAAATCGGTTGAGCCTTCCGATTAAAGAGAGCTGCAGGTGTTCTAAAGACAGGGCGTCAAGTGTTAATAAACCGTTCGTAAAATGGCATTGATTCACCCAGGGAAGATGAGAAAATTCGAGATCGCGAACCGAGATTGTGGATTGAAGGGCAATATCTTTAGGGGTGATTTTATCTGAAAGGTTTATGTTAAGGTGGTTGACTTGAATCGTTAAGGGAAGGGTTTTAGGCAGTATCTCGCTAAGGCCTGCATGGGGAGTATAATCAATGGCAATATTGATCGGCTCGACGAGTGCAATGTGAAAATCGTCCCACTCAAAAACGGCCTTCTGAATTTTTGCGGTGCTGGATGATAATTTCAATAAACCGTATTGTTCTTGATTTTCACGAACAAGGCGCAAAGACCCGTCAATATTGGAACCGAAAATTGATTTTGCCCATGTTTTGAATCTTTTGTCTTGCGACAAGATAATTGAGAAGCGAGGCCCTAAGCCGTTTGCCTTCTAAAAGTAGATCATAATTCCTGTCTTCCGTTAGCGATAACCATCCTCGCACGGCTGCATCACTATCGCCGCCCTTATCGGTAATAATACCGGAGAGGTCAAAATCCAGTTTCTTAAGGTTGTCCGACAGCAAGACGATTCCTTCTGCATTTGTCAAGCTGACCCCGTTTTGCAAATCCATCCGAACAGGATTCAATTGGAATTTATAACCTTTTCCTGTCAGCAGGGAAATTTCCAGAGGGGTATCGAAAGTCATGAAACCTTGCTTCTGCAATTTTTGTGCAAGGCTGTGCGGCATTGTATAAACGATCTTTCCTTCTTTGGAGAATACAGGCCCATTGTTTGTCATGCTGATATAGATATCGGCGTGTCCATTTTCCGACGAGGCGTCAATATGAATGATCTCATTATCCTGATCTACAGAAAGGTTAATGACTGGACCGGCAATTTCGGAGACGGTCAGAGATAAAGGAGTGAACGTCTCTTTGAATGTTTTTGCGGCCAAATGAGGCAGGGAAGCAGAGAGATTTTTCGTTTCAAATTTGTCTATCCACTCATTTGTGAACAAAAGACGGTAAATAGAGGAATTCACAGCAAGAGTGTCAAATTGAATATCGGATTCATCGCCGCCAGTCCAGTGAAAACGGTTGGCTCGCTGAGGCCCAAACCAGCTGAGACGTACACGATCAACTTGAACCTTCCCTCCAAAAGTGTGCTCCAGATAAGGAATCAACAGATAATCCTTAGCCGGCCTTGTGGAAAGGATGAACGGTAGGGAGATGACAAATCCGATAAAAAATAAAACCGTATAGATGATTATTCGTAGACTTTTTGCCATAGATTTCTCCTAAACAGTAGCATAAGTATAATACCTTCAATACTTGAATGCAAAGAAAATAATTGATTGATTATCATATAGTTAAAGCTTGATATTAGCAAACCTTTATTTTGGGTGCCAACTGTAAATTTTTAGTTTTCAAGTTCTTAAAATAATTTCCTTTTTAATAAAAATTATTTACACATAAGTTTAGATCGCGAAATAAAGCGCGGATCTCTCGTCACAGTTTCTTTAAGAAGCGGATCTTCACCGCTTCTTGCCAACCGACAAACAGGAGGTGGCAAATGAACAAGATAAACACATTGAACAATTCTAAAAATTTGTCTAGAAATCATCAATCTTTTTCGGGTAATCCGGACAAATTTACCGCAGTCATTCGTAGAATGAATGAAGGAGAACTTGCGGAAACCAATTGCGTTTGGATGAGTGCAAAAGATATGCAGCGATATTTTCCGGAGCAAAACGAAGATAATGCTGCCTTTGCGAGAATTGCCAACCGCGTTTACCGCATTGCCGAAAAATCGTGGATAAAACCGGGTGAAATCGGATTGAATCCGGTTCAATTCGAAGAAGTGTCTGCCGTTATCAATAAAGATGATACTGTCCTTATAACACCCTATAGGCAGAACCCTGCCTGCCGCCGGGACTTAACGGAAGCAAAATTCATCATATCGCCGCAAAGTCTGGATGATACCGTATCAATTAGTCAAAACATCCTCGACTTGGGCGAGATTAAAAACTACTTTCATCAGCATTATGAGGGGCATTTTCTTAAAGAAGGACAGGTTCTTCACTGCAATTTTAACAACCGAGAATTTTTCGCCACATTTCATTCAGGCGAGGCGCATCAAACTCCTGAAAACAAACTTTTTTTTAGTACAATTATACCAACGACTGAATTATTTTTTGAAACTGTTGAAACCTCTCCTTACATTTTAAGCGAAAAGACAAATACTATTGAACAGCCGACATTTAAATTCGATGTCTTGATAACGGGACTCGATAATTATCCCGATACCACGCGCCCTCTTATCTATAATGTGGAAAAGTTTGAGGAGAAGGTTAGGCTTGCGTTGCAAAACGAGTGGCTTGTCCCCGGCATGTTTGTCGAATACTCCATTGCAGCAGGGGTTAATATCAAAGTTATTTTAAAAGAAACCCTATTGCCTAAAAAAAACGTCCAGCTTGCAAGAAAAGGAGCTGTCTATACAAAAGCTTACCGCCTAACCCCGGAGGCCAAACTCGAATTTATTTCCGATAATGCAGATGTATGCGGCGTCAGAGGGGAGCCTCTTAAGCCGAAGCGGGTCACATTTCGAATCTGCATGATTGACTCTCTTCCCGGTTTAGATTCCATGCAGGAAGATATTAGCAATTGGATCAACGTATCCGAAGTGGGTCAAAAAATCAGGGAATCGATAGACCTCTTTTCGGCAAACACGAAATTTTTTGTCGAACATGAGGGGTATCTTCTGAATTTGGAAATCTTTGCTATCGATAATGAAGATCTCGTTAAGCACGATTCCGTCAATATGAAGCATTGGGAATTGTCTGATGATACGCGGATCTTTCTCAATTTAAAAAACGGCATCGACCTCAATCTCATTCCCGATACGAAAACACATTCGCTGAAAAAAATGACTGTGTATATTTCGACTAAAAAAACCCAGAAAAACATTGAACTTACCGAAGTGGATTTGGATGCCTTAAAGCAGGCAATTAAAGACTATCTTCCCATAGAGAGGTGCCTCAATCAGAAATTTACAGTTGATTTAGGGGGTGATCTTCTCCTCGACGTCAAGGTTAAAAATATGGCATTCAAAACAAGCAGATATAACGGAACGATTTATCCCCACCTTGGAAAAACAACATCCGACACTGAATTGGCTATTGAATACGATAACTATCAAATCTGGATGAGCCACAAGCCGAATATCATAAGATTTAAAAACGGCGATGCCCGCCAAACTCTAGAAGAAGCCGGTTTGACAGGGCTGCCTGATGAAATCGTCGAAGCTTTCGAACTCATTGCATACCCTTTGGGAGAATTAAGAGAATTAGCAAAAAAAATGAAAATCAAGTCACCCAATGGACTACTTCTCTATGGTGCTCCGGGAACGGGAAAAACCACATTTGCCAACGCTCTTGGAAAACTTCTGGATGTGACCAAGGACAATATCGTACAAGTCAAGCATGCCAACCTGCTTAGCAAGTGGGTCGGAGAGACTGAAAAAAATGTTAAAGCACTATTCGATAAAGCCCATAATAATAAAGATCAAAGGTTCATTGTCATCTTTGATGAGATCGAATCTCTTTGCGAAAAACGATCGAGAACGACAAGCTCCCCAAGAGCCAGCCTGGTAAACACTTTGCTTGAAGAAATGAGCTCTGCGCAGGATCTCGACAATCTCATTGTTATCGGAACGACCAACCAGCTAGAGAGGATCGACGAGGCCTTCTTAAGACCGGGACGTTTTAGTGAAAAAATCGAATTTCCTCTGCCGGATGCAGCGGGAAGGAAAAAAATCCTGGAATACTATATCAAGGACTTGCAAGAAGAAGAGGTCATCGAAGATGATATCGACCTTGACCGATTTGCGGCTGCCGCAAAAGACTTCTCGGGAGACCACTTAAAAGGGCTTGTTAAGAAAGCATCGAAATTGCGTCTGAGAAAGCTCGCTTCACTTAAACTCACAAAGGAGCAGGCCGAAAAACATCCTGATCGAAAGATCACAAACGCCGATTTTCTGGAGGCATTCGATAGCGTCAAGCCGCTAGTAGCAGGAAACGCTCCACCTGTCCACATGTATGTTTAAGAATCTTAAAGGCCGGAAGACAGCTTCCGGCCTTCTCTTTACAGACCCCAAAAACCCATAATTGCCAGGTAGATTCCAAAGGCAAACATAATAAAGCAAAGCAGATAGGCCGCTTTCTCATTTCTCTCCAGGAGCGAATGGCCAAGCTTGATAGCAGCCTGAGGAATCAGCACCCTGATCGCACCGACGATTAGCATAATCCATCCAAAAATTGTAATGATTACCTGCCAGTTTGCTACCCAGATATTGTGGACCTCGATAACTAAAGCTCCTAAAACCAGAGAGATAAAACCTGATATAAAAAGGATGACGGGCTGCTCTTCTATCGTGCGGACCGATTTTTGCAGCACCTTGAAATTGATTATGGCCCCTAAATACAGGATTGATAAAGTGATGCCCATCACGCGGGCTAAAAAAAATGAAATATCCATCAGAATCCTCATGTTAAAATTTAGGATTATCAGATCAACTGAGATGCCGCAACAAAAAAATGCCAATATGTTATTTTACGAACAAAGGAGTCAAATTGCATGAATAATGTCGCACATAGAATTATCGAGGCAAACGGGCCGTTTCCCAATAACCCTAAATTGCCTCTTTTGCACTACAAAAAGGTGCTGCAAGACTACGACCCCAAAAAAATTCGAGAAGCCTTCGCCTCAAACGGCTGGATCAATTCCTGGGTGAACGGCATTTACTCATATCATCACTTTCACAGCAATACTCATGAGGCGATCGGCATATCGAGCGGATCTTGCCAAGTGCAGATTGGGGGAAGCGGCGGGCATGTGTTTACTTTGGAGGCCGGCGATGTCGTCATCATACCCGCCGGCGTCTCGCACAAAAATGTCGGCTCATCCGAACGTTTTACTTGCATTGGCTGCTACCCCATTGACATTCCTTATGACATGCATGAGGGCAAAGAAGAAGAGCGTCCCGATGTGGACAAAAGAATTGCCAAAGTACCCCTTCCCGAGAAAGACCCTGTTTACGGTGAATCCGGTCCGCTTCACCTGCATTGGAAATCTCCGAAGCTATGAATTTCTCCTGCAATCTATTTGCTTGCAATGAAGACATGATGTAATATCGTCGCATGCATATCTTATAAATTAGACAAACAAAAAAAAGGAATGACACTATGTCTTTTCAAAAAAATAGAACGTTCTTGAAAAGAAAATTGAGCAATGCTTTGACCTTAGGAATGACTTTTCTGACCCTGGCAGGGTCTGCCGCCTCGCTGCCCGCTGCCTATGATGCGTGCTGTCCCGATCCATGCGAGACAAACTGCTGTGATCTTTGTTCTTGCTGCATGCCCGACTTTGTTGTTTGGGCCGACTTCATTTACTGGCAGGTTCATCCGGAAGGGCTGCAGTTTGCCAGAACCGATGGGATCAGTCCGGATACGGCGACTCCGCTTGAAATCCCGGGCCATATAAAATCGCCCGATTGCAAAACCGAAGCGGGATTCAGAGTGGGAACCATTGTCGACATTGGTTGCTGTAACTGGGACGTTTTTGCTCAATACACATGGCTTCGCCCATGTTTGAGCAAACGAATCGTTAACAACTTGATTCCCGATAGCGAGGAGGGGAGCGTCGGAGATTTGCACCCGCTTATTTGGAACCTGGCAGAGGACCTTGCCGGCGATCAGGCTATCAGTGAAGCCAAAGCAACCTGGCAAAATTCATACAATGTCCTTGATTTTGGCATGGGACGAACGTTTTCCGTCAATTGCTGCTTTGATTTTCGTCCGCACTTAGGATTCAAAGCCACGTGGCAGCAAATGAAGTACAACGTGTACTATACCAACCAAACATCAACGACAGACTCTGAAAGCATTCATCTCCAAAACAAGACGGATTTTAATGGAATCGGTCTTCGCGGCGGTTTCAATGCAGCTTGGAGATTTACCCCATGCGTCAGTCTTGTCGGGGGAGTTGCCGTTGCTGCTGTCTGGTCGGATATTGAGGTCCACCGCAAAGATTTTTACGAGTCGGGAAAAGTGCTTGACTTAGAAGACTGTCATTGCGCGTTGATACCGGCAACTGAACTTCTGCTAGGAATCCGATATGACACGACCGTGTGTTCTTGCTATAACATATTTGTTTTTGCCGGATGGGAAAATCAAATCTGGTGGAATCTCAATCGATTCATCTTTGTCAGCAACAGCTCAGGGGAGAGCAACAGCTACCAATTCGGTTCTCACGGAAATGTCACTTATCAAGGGTTGACAGTGAGAAGCGGATTGATGTTCTAAGTAAAAAAAGCCCCAGTTATTTTATTTTAACCGGGGCTTTTTTGATTTAGATTTTCTTGTTGTAGGTTGAGTTAATTTTTTCTAGAATCTCTTGCAATTTGGCATCAGCTTCTCTAACTTTTTGGAGTAACTCCTTACTAGTTGAAGTTCTGGTGGTCCATAACATGTAATGCTCAATTTTTGAATTGACATTGATTTCCTTGTGCGTTTTCCTTTGTTTCTAAAACGAATGGAGGACCCAAATGACACCCACTTGTCCTAACTGTAAATCCACCAGTATCAAAAAGAACGGCCATATTCACAGTGGAAAGCAAAATCATAGGTGTTTGTCTTGTGGAAGGCAATTCGTCATCGATCCTCAGCAAAAAATAATATCAGATGAGACAAAATCAAGAGTAAGACAGGCATTGCTTGAACGCGTTTCTCTCGAAGGTATTTGTAGAATCTTTGACGTCAGCATGCCCTGGCTTTTGAATTTTATGAACAGAATAATCGAAGATCTTCCAGAAGATTTGAATGCGGATGTCACTGGAGAAGAAGAGTTTGAGGTAGCTATACTTGAGCTTGATGAACAGTGGAGCTATGTAGGAAAGAAAAAAAATCCAATATGGCTTTGGCTCGCATTTCATTCAGGTACACGACAGGTATTAGCTATGCATGTAGGAAAAAGAAATAAGCAAGCAGCAGAATCCTTATTAGCGAAGCTCCCCGAGGACTTAAAAAAAAAGCCGTCTTTTATACGGATAAGTTCTCAATCTACTACGAAGTCCTTCCTTGGGAACAACATCGCCCAGTCGGAAAGGAGTCAGGTAAGACAAGCTACATTGAGAGATTTAATAACACGCTCAGGCAGCGATGCTCAAGGCTAGTGAGAAAAACCCTTTCATTTTCAAAGAAAATTGAGAACCATATTGGCATGATAAAATATTTTATATGTGACTATAACCAGAGAAAAGCATTACAAGTTTAGGACTACCGAAGTTCTATTGAGTTCCTTGTCAATGAGTTCAACCTGATCCTGAGCGGCAATAATAGCTTTAGAGATTAAATCAAGAGTTGGCTTAGCTTGGAATAAAGTAAACTCTCTATTATTGAGAGCCAAACAAACTGTATTATTCATATCTTGAAACCATTTAAGAGTATTCTCTGCAGCTTCTTTTGATTTTTTTAAAAGCTCAACTTCGTCATTAGTAAATTCTTCAAATATATCGGCTAAATTTTTTGGTTTAGAATTAGGTAGTGTAATCTGAACTGTGTAAATTAAGTTGCAAGTGTATTATAGTAAATACCTTGTAAACAAGTAGAAGGAGGTTCCTCCCCCTGCAGGGGGAGGGGCGACAAATTTTTAATTTTAATTTACACAGGAACAACTTATGAAATTCTCAAAACTAAAAATCGATCTCGATAAAGAGTTGTCGAAATGCGAAACCATGGACGACTTATGTGGCAAAAACGGCCTTTTACAAAGGTTGTTGGGTGGTATGGTAGAACAACTCCTTGAGAAGGAAATGGAAGAGCATATCGGCTATTCCAAATACTCACCTGAAGGCCATCACACCGGCAACAGCCGCAATGGCAAGCTTTCAAAATCTGTCCAAAGTTCCTACGGTCCTCTCGATTTAGAGGTGCCCCGAGATAGGAATGGTGATTTTGAGCCAAAAATCGTCAAGAAACGGCAACGAAATATTACCTCATTCGATCAGAAAATCCTCTCCATGTATGCAAAGGGAATGAGCACCCGGGATATACAGGCTCATGTTCAGGAAATATATGGTGCTGAAATATCCCCTACGGCCGTATCCCATATCACGGAAAAGGCTTTAGAAGTCGCAAGAGAGTGGCAATCAAGACCGCTTGAAAAGATCTACGCTATTACCTATTTTGATGCTATTCATTATAAGGTTCGTGAAGATGGAAAGGTGGTTACAAAAGCTGTGTATACCTGCCTGGGAATCGATCTTGAGGGGCGAAAGGATGTTTTAGGTTTATGGATCGGTGAAAACGAAGGAGCCAAATTTTGGTTACGAGTTTTCACAGAGCTTAAAAATAGAGGCGTTGACGACGTTTTAATTGCCTGTGTTGATGGCTTAAAAGGAATGCCGGAAGCAATTAATGCCGTGTTTCCCGAGACTGAGATTCAGTTATGCGTCATCCATTTGATCCGAAATTCGTTTAAATACATTCCTCATAAGCATTCGAAGGAATTTGTGTCGGATCTGAAAAACATCTATCGGGCTGAAACAGAAATTTTGGCTGAGGAAAACCTGCTTGTTCTGCAGGAAAAATGGGCAACAAGATACCCCTTAGCCGTCAATCCCTGGGCAGACAACTGGGATAATATCCGAACCTTTTTTAAATACCCCGAAGAAATTCGACGTATTATTTATACTACAAATGCCGTAGAATCACTCCACAGGCAGTTTAGAAAGACTACAAAAAGCCGTTCTGTCTTTCCAACAGACGACTCTCTTTTCAAATTGCTATTTTTAACTGTCTCGGGCTTATCCGAGAAATGGACAAAGCCTATCAAAGGCTGGATATCAGCAATATCTCAGTTTTCAATTCTGTTTGGCGACAGGATGAAAAAAGCGATGGGGCTGTAAATGAGTTTACACAGTTTATTTTACACCCTCTAGAATTATTATTTTCAACGTTCATCTTTCTTCTCCTTTTTTCCCAATTTTTAGAATGTAACTTTTCATACCTTAAGAGGATTAAGATTCGATAAAGGATCACAATCCAATCCTTTTACATTTATTTTCGTATTCGCTATCTAAAGAGGAAATAGGGTGAGTATGGGCAATAACAAATTAACAAAATCGGAAAGAAATTTCTTAATTTTTCTAGGCATTCCGGCCTTCGGCATTGGGCTGGCCTATAATTTAGTCACAACTTACCTTCCTTATTTTATCGAGAGGCTTTCCGGTGCTGCAATCACCGGGATGATGATCAGCATAGAAGGTGTTATAGCGCTGTTCATTCCTTTTATCATAGGATTTTGGTCCGACTCAATCTCCACAAAATACGGCAAGCGCTTCCCATTTTTCTTTCTTGGTTTGTTCATCATTTCCTCCATGCTGATTGTGATGCCGTTCAGCAGCGAAAATTTAGCCCTGCTAGGTATAGAACTTTTCGTATTTTTTATCGGCTTTTTTACATTATACGAAGCTTATTACACTTTCTTCCCGGACCTGGTTCCTCAAAAAGAAAGGGGGATATCGCAGGGAATACAAGGGGGCTTCCGCGAATTCGGACTGCTGCTAGCAATGGCTGGAGGAGGGTTCCTCATCGACGTCTGGAAACCTTTGCCATTTCTCCTTTTCACATTTTTATTACTCCTAGCATCGGCCATTTTTACCGCAAAATTTTTAAAAAAAACCAGGCATTCCGAAGACACGCAAAGTGTGAAATGGTATAGCGCATTGAAACTTGTTAAAAACCCGAAAATCAAACTATGGCTTATCGCCAATATTTTATGGGAAGCCGCTTTTGCTGCTATTAGAGTGTTTATTGTCCTCTACTTTACAAGGGGGCTTTCTTTTTCGCTGACTCAAAGTTCGGGAGCCTTAGCCCTTGTCGGGGCAGCCGCAATTGTGGCAGCTCCATTTGCAGGGTGGTTGGCAGATAAATACGGCCACAAACCGGTTATCCTGGGTTCTGTCGTATTATTTGCGATCGGCCTGATTCCGCCTTTATTTACGACCAACATCTATTTTGTTTCCGCCATCATGCCTATTGCCTTCTCCGCAGTCGTATTAATGACCCTTCCATTTTCCATTCTAATGGGATATCTCCCCAAAGAAGAGCAACATGGAGTCGGCGCTGCTTTATACAGTTTCAGCCAGGGCGTAGGAGCCCTTATCGGGCCCTTACTCGGAGGAGTTAGCGTTGAATTATTTAAGAACGTTCCGGTTTTAGCCTTTGAAAGCACACATGGATACTCAGCCATTTTTCTAGTAGCCAGCCTCCTTTTGTTTGCGAGTGTCCCTTTTTCGATCCGTCTTTTTCAGCCCCAGCAGTAAAAAATGTTTTCTTGCCTCAATATCAAGGCCTGGTTGATAATGTATAAGAATTTTCTTTTAGGAGGTTAGAAATGGATTTACAATCTTTTGCACAGTTAGATTTGAATCTAAAAATTCTCAACCATTTGTTCAATCAAATGGAAACAGATGTTAACGTCACTTTTTGGGGATCGAGAATTGTCACAACCGGCGAATTCAGGGGATCGGCATATCTAGCTGATTTTGCCGAACAGGTTTTGTGGTTTTCACGATTACCGGACAAGTCGGAATTGTCGCTTGAAGAGAGAGTAGCAGGTATCCAGCTAGTTGACACGATTCGTAAGTCCTATCGAGAATCGGACAAGATTTTGGATAAATATCCTGTGAAAAAAGCATTTAACATTTTTTGGCAAATTACCGGATATGATAGGGATGAAAAGGTTGTACTTCCCCTATCAACAAGATTATTTATTGAAGATGAAATCACTAGAAAGAGCTTTTTAAGTTTTACCGAAAAACAATTCCACAAAGACTTTGGGGATCTACCCTTGCCATTTGGTTCCTTTATCGATGAAAAGAGCGGCAAGAGGCTTTATGTAGCGGATGAAGGGCTTATTAAGAAAAAATCAGAGTTGAAAACAAGCCTTGAGGATTTTTATACTGTTCTTACTTAAGCCAGTAGATGAAGGAGACGCGTAATGCGCCAATTTAGACTAAAAAGGGATAGGTAAATCGTCAGCAATTCCCGCTGGAGCTGAAATCGCTGAAACAGAATTAGTTAAAACAGCCTCTTTCGTAGAATCGGTCTCTAATTTAACCGATCTTGAACTATTTTTAACCACTGACTCTTTTATCGCTCCCCTAGAGGAAACGCTTGAATCGCATTCTTTTTCCATGAAGCTTGAGTCAGAATTTCCAGCGGGAATTGCTGGTAAATCGTTAGATGGAGGATTCGCTCTTTTCTCCCATCTCTTATGTTTATAATCTAAGGTAATGTCTCAATATAAATTTATCAAATCTTAATACTAATTTGTTAAGTTGATATCAATTCATTAACAATAAGAGTATTATATGGGACAAAGATTTGAAAATATAAAAAACCTTCCTGGTCATTTTGGAGATGCTACGCTCGATGCTGGCAAAGCCCTATGGGGCGGAGCCTGGACACCTGTAGCCGGAATAACATTGGGTCTTTGGGAAACAGCAAATAAGCAGGCCAATAAAACCTATCTCTCAGCGTCTGTTTTATCCCGGGTTTTTTCCGGAGTTATCAAGGTTATTAACCCTAAAGCAAATGTGATTGACACTGAGGATTCGGGCTGTTCATTTTTCAACAATATTCCAGGTAAATTTTTAAATTTTGCTGTTGATTGCGCAGGTAGCGAATCATTTCTGACAAGATATGTGATTTCTCGAGGAGCTGCGACTCTCGGCGTACTTACGGCCGTTATTACAGGAATTGCGGATATGATTTTAGCGGTACCTACAACAGCCCTTGCCCTAATAACTTTTGGATGTTCTCCTAGAATCAATAAAATCGCAGTCAATCAGCTAAGATTTCCTGAAGCCCTTCATTTCATTGGATCAGGCCTAAGGTTATTGGTGAATCCGCATCCACGTTATTAATTTTCATTAATCTGAGCTAAGGACTATAACCCGTGATTGTGACCTAATCTGAGGCCAATCATCTACAGCTGAAGATCATCTTTCGATAAATTTCTCCTCCGGCATGTCTTAAGACATGCCTCTCGTCAAAATTTTCGAAATGAAATTAGATTATGCGAGTACGATTAGGAAACTTAATGAAGCTGCCCGACCACTTGAGAAATGCTACGCTCAATGCTGACAAAGCCCTATGGGCGGAGCCTGGACACCTGTAGCCGGAATAACATTGGGTCTTTGGAAAACAGCAAATAAGCAGGCCGATAAAACCTCTTTTTCACGGCGCGTTTTTCCTGAAATTTTTTAGGGGAGTTATCAAGGTTATTAACCCTAAAGTAAATGTGATTGACGCTGATTTCGCAGGGAAATCGTCAAGTTTAAGAACTACCCCACGATGACGCAAAATCAATGAAAATCAAGCTGATTTAGCTCATACACGGGAATTTCAGGATTAAAAAACATCGACCATTTACTGAGATTTGACGTTGTGCGAATAAGATAATCGCCTTTAGAAAGCAATAAGCAATCCATGACAGCCTCTAAACCATGCTGGTAAGGGCTTTTAGCAGCGTAATGAAGGGGCTTGCCGTCTGTTGAGCGATTTACATTCGGAAGATAACAAACCTTTTCACCATAGGCATTTATCATATATTCAAGAAAGCTTTGCTCATCAGTAGCCACGAATATTTTATAAGATTTTCTGGCATCATTTTGAATTACTTTATTAACTTGGTTTTTCGCCTCATCATATGGAACCGGAAACGACTCATGTTCAAACTTATCAGTTCCTCGATAATGAACGGAAATTACATAACTTCCATAAAAGTTTTCCCTTTCAAAGTCTTTTAACATATTGAGTATAAATGGCTTTACATGTATATATTTATCAATGTAGGCCCTTGCTTGATCCCTAGTTAGTTGCCTATTAATCCAGGGCTTAGAGTGGGGGATATTCGCAAGAAGAAACACAATTTCATCTTCAACATATCCCACTTGAACTGATTCGCAATAATACTCCCACCAGTTGTCTCCATAGTCCGGGTCATAGTAAAGCCCTTTTTTATCGAAGGCAATTTCAAAACCGGAAAAGTTTCCTTCCTCATATGAATGAATAAGGGAAAGAATTGTCATCCAACCGCTGAACATTCCAGAATTTCTTGATTGAAGAATCGCGTAATCTAATGCTTGTAAATTACTAAAAAACAACATGATAAATAGAAATAAATGTTTCATTTACGCCTCATATTTGCTATAATTTTCTTATCTATTTTATAAAAAAAGGAATACTATAAAAATACAAAACTTTATTTTAGCCCCTTCATCGCTAATTTTATTGTCACTCAAGTCAATCTCAGTAATAATATTATCCGTAAAGGCTCAATAATCGCCAACTTTGACATATGCATTGATGAAAAATTTAATTATCAGATTTTCAGAAACTTGTAAATTTGGAACGTCTGATAATATATATTATGTTAATTTAATCGATCTATTACAAAGGCAATGGGCACGATTTTTCTTAAATTAACAACATTGGGACCGCTCTCAAACCTTAAATATTGTATCCGTTCACGGGGTAACTCTAGGAACGGCTACCGCCTCGCGCGCTACCCCACAAAAATAATAAAAATTTTATACGGCATAAAATAAGATTTTTATTATTATTCTGGTTGTTCAAAACCACTTTATAACATGAAGCCAACCTACGAAGAACTCTTTGAAAAGCTGAATAAAGCCTTGGAGGAAATTGAAATCCTCAAAAAGGAAAACCAGGCACTCAAGGCAAAAGTTAAGGAGCTCGAAGATAAACTCAACACCAACTCTTCGAATAGCTCTAAGCCCCCCTCGCAAGATCCTTTCAGAGCTCAAAGAAAGAAGGAACCTACGGGGCGTAAACAGGGAGCACAAAAAGGTCATAAGGGCCACCCCCGTCAACTAGTTCCAATTAATCAGGTGCAGTCGCTGCATAACATAAAGCCGGACACTTGTCCGAACTGCCACTCCCACTCGTTTAATTCGGAGGTGGTCAGAACGGATGTACGACAAGTAGTGGAATTACCGGACGCTCCTCCGGAAGTTACTCAATACAACATTCACACCTGTCAGTGTAGCGGATGTGGTAAGCATGTAAAGGCTGATATTCCCGAAGAAGCGCGATTTGGTTTTGGTCCCCGATTAATGGGTTTCGTCACCTCTCTTTCAGGAGAGTTTAGATTATCCAAACGTCAAGTCTGTGCTCTAATGGGCAGACTCAATATTCGGATATGTTCCGGCAGCGTGTGTAAAATCCATGTCCGAGCTAGTCAGATTTTAAAAGCACCATACGAAGAAATTAGGACACACACTCTAAATGAAGAACATATTTATGCCGATGAAACGAGTTGGAAAACGATGTCGGAAAAGAGATGGATTTGGGTCGGAAGCGGCAAGGAAACTGTGTTTTTCGCAATCAAGGCTTCACGCAGCAACAAGGCATTCCGCGAGATCTTTGGTTCTTTCAAAGGGGGTTTAACAACCGATCGCTATAATGCCTATAATTCGCATGAAGGTCTGCGACAACTTTGCTGGTCGCATGCAGATAGAGATTTTGAAAAGATTGCAGGCAGGGATGGATTTGATAAATGGATCGGGGAACGGTTGTTAGAGTGTAAAAAGTCGATATTCAATCTTTGGCATAGCTACAAAAACGGTGAGATTGCAAGGGACGAACTGATCGAGAAGATCGAAATAGGCCCAAAAGAAGATTTGAAAGTCCTCCTCAAAGCTGGTGCAATTCACAAAGAATGTTGCAATAAAACGAGGTCGACTTGCGCTGATTTTTTTGGACGGTTCGAGATGTTATGGGTATTTGCCTATCATGAGAATATCGAACCGACTAACAATACAGCCGAGCAACGTCTTAGAGGCGGAGTCATTTGGAGGAAGCTATGCTTTGGCTCACAATCAGAAGAAGGTGAGCGATTTGTCGAACGGGTGTTAACAGTTGGTATGACATTGAAGTTACGTGCTCAAAATTCGTTCGATTATTTTACCGAATGTTTTAAAGCATACATTCATGGCGGACAAGCGCCGCCGATATTTTCAAAATAGAAAACGGTTTCCTACGACACAAATTCACGAGGTAGTTCTCGGTTAACAAAACGTGTTAGAAGTTTACGACTCCCCCTGGGGGGGGGTACCCCCCAGGGAAATTGCATGAAGAAATGATTTGACATGTCAAGCCAGATTTTGAAGACTTTACCTTCTTAAAATGGAGGTATATAATGTCATCTCAAAATCTTATAAGTGAGACATCAATCATGATTAGCTTTTCCGTCCTGCCTGATCCTAGGGAATCGAGAAATCAAAAATATCCGTTATTCGATATTTTAACTATAGCCATACTCGGGGTTCTTTGTGGTGCCGATGACTGGGTTGATGTCGCCTTATGGGGCGAATCTAACCAAGACTGGCTTAAACAGTACGGCATTGGAGAAAATGGTACTCCTTCACATGATACTTTTAGTCGTTTTTTCCGCTATGTAGACCCTGTTGCATTCGAAAAATGTTTCCTCTCTTGGACCCAGAAAATTTCTAAAGCCGTTGAAGGTGTCATAGCTTTGGATGGAAAGACTATTTGCAATTCTAAAAGTTGCGGTACACAAGCTATTCATTTGGTAAGCGCATTCTCAGCCGAGAATGATCTTGTATTAGGGCAATTGGCCACTGAGGCCAAATCAAATGAGATAACAGCATTTCCATTATTGATTGAGATGTTGGATTTAAAAAAAGCTACTGTGACAATAGATGCAGCTGGCTGCCAAAAAACAATCGCATCTCTAATCCGCGAAAAAGGAGGCGATTACGTATTCGGACTTAAGAGGAATCAGGAAAATTTATACGCTGAAGCGGAACATTTTTTTAATCAAGCGCTTAACCTTAAGCCGGAAGAAGCTGAATGTGAATACTATATAACGGAGGAAAAATCAAGAAATCGTTTTGAGAAAAGAGAGGTGTGGGTAACATCGAATCTTGATTGGTTGCCGCAAGTGGAAGAATGGAAAGGTTTATCATCTCTGGCTTGTGTAAGGAGCACAAGGATTGTAAAAGAGAAAGAGACAGTAGAGCTAAGGTATTATATATCAAGTATAAAGGGCGATGCGGAAAGAATAGGAAAAGCCATAAGGAGTCATTGGTCGATTGAAAACAAACTTCATTGGCAGCTTGATGTTTCTTATGGAGAAGATGGAAGCAAAGTTCGAAAAGATAATGGTGCGGAAAATTTTTCGATAATTCGACGATCAACTTTGAATTTACTTAAAGCAGACAAGAAAACAAAAGCAGGTATCAAAAATAAGCGATCAAAAGCAGGTTGGAATAAGCAGTATATGATAAATATTTTGACGGGAAAGTGTTAAATAATTTCTTCATGCAATTTCCCTGGGGGGTACCCCCGTGAACAGATACAAAAAATACTAATATTACTCAAAGCTTTATCTTCATCTTCTTTATTTATAGGGCCGGGCCGTGCATTTTGCATAACTATGTGCTATGTTAAAGCGATGAACTTGTGGGAAGATAATAGGGAAAGTTATGTACACGGCCCGGCCTCTTTTCTCAATTATTTATTAAAACTCTTCTAATTTTTTTTTTAATATTCATTGAATTCATCAAACCATGTGCCTTTTGGACCACTAGGGTGGGGAAAATTATGCGCAATGCACGGTAAATATAATTGATTTTCACTTTTGATACTCCGTTTCCTGAAAGAAATTCCCCATATTTGGATCGAGCTTGTCATCGTTTTTCCAAACTATATATGATTCCTGATCGTAGGCACTCCCAATTATGTATATGGCATCTCGTGAAATCTGTTCAAAATCATTCAATTGAAGACTTTCATTTTTAAGTTTTTCTCCTTCGCACAAAACAATGAGTAAATGGTAATTTGCATTAGCTACTAGGATAGTTTCATTTATTTCTTCTGTTGACAATTTTTTTTGAAGAAAGTAGTAAACTTCTTTATCATAAAGAAAGTATTCGACAGGTGACTCTTTGACTACTTTATCATTCGGGCCATAACACACTTCCTCTGCCAAACCATAACGGTGGTTATTTTGTTCCAAAAATTTTTTTATAAATTTTGTCATTGAGTCATCAGTTGAAGGTATTAATTGCCAATATCCTTTATTGCTTGGAGTCCTCATCATAGGAGGTTGTGGAAGGATTCCTCCAGAATCGAGATTTTCAAGATAATCAATCTGAGAATCTTCTGGGAGAATTGTAAAAAAGTGTCCCTTTTTAAAATCAATTTTTTCTATAAGAAATCTTGATAATGAATTTCCCCATTCTATATGATCTTTAAAATATGGCCATGCCGTTTCGTAATTTAATTTCCATTTTTTCATGAATTTACTTTCCTTTTTTCTTATTTTTACCTTTATTTTTTGGCTCACATCTTCCATCCGGATACAAGCGATAGCCTTTATGCTTTTTTTCTGGTTTATAATCCCAATGGGGACCTATTGGGGGTTTATGATCAAAATCGGGATTCAACTTTTCATCTCCTTTCACCCAGTTTCCTTTACCACTAGAAGGAGAACCCCTACCTTTCCATTCAAATCCATAATCAGCGGGTCCCTCGGGATTCCAACCAAAATGATCCCATTCATAAGGCACACCATCTCGAAAACTTTGATTCATCCAATTTTCAATGTAGGGAACGGATTCATAGAATAGATATGTCACCGTAGCAGCTAGGACGGCTGAAGCGACTGTTTCGATGGCCGCTGCTCCAAAAATAAGCTCTAAGGCAATTGGAACAACTATAACAAAAGCGCCGTCGGGATCGGTGTATTTGAAGGGATTATTGAAGAGGTATTGGTAGAGGTTCGTTGAATCTTTGATTCCTGCAGGATCTGTTGTCATCCAACGAGCTAGGGCAGGATTGTAATATCTCTTCCCGAAATTGATGAGGCCTGTTTCAAAGTCACACCTTTTTCCGGCATAGCGGTAAGGATTGGACCGAGTTTCTGAAGAGAGGGTTTCTCCAAAAGCAGAATAAGTGTAAGAGTGCGTTATTTTTTCGGCGGCAACATCAACAAGCTTTTTGACGTTTCCGAGGCAATCTAAAATGGGAGCAAAGGCTCTTCCCGAGAGCTCAATGGCAACAGGTTGGGAAGGCAGGCCAAAAACTCTTAAATCCTTTAGCTCCCCTTCATAGCAGGCAAGCTCTTGATCGTCATCGTAGAGATAATGCTCTTTTCTTTTTTCCGGAGAGCAGCAAGCGGTTGTTTTCGAGACCCTTCTGCCCAGGGGGTCATAGGAATAAGTGATTTTGAAGGCGTTATTTTGCGCTTCGACAAGACGATTCAAAGGGTCGTACTTAAAAGAAAATTGTCCATCCGAGGTGAGATTGCCTCTTCGGTCATAAGACTTGGAGACAAGTTCGTTTAAATCATTATAAGCAAAATACTCATCGTCTTTTTGAAGACGGTTAAAGAGGGTATCAAAACAGTATGTATGGTCATTTTCGGATGTGAGCTGAGAAAGGGCGTCATAATCATAAAAGTTTTCCCTGTCATTTAGAGTTGATTTTATGAGATTGCCAAGTTCATTAAAGACGCAATTTTGCGAGATAAAAGGAGATGATACCGACAGTTTTCTTCCCATCTCATCATAGCTCGTGTAGATCGTTCCCAAACCGCCGATCATAGACTCTTCTAGAAGATTTCCCGAAAGATCATACGAGTTAAAAGTATGTTCGTAGAGCAAATCATGATCGGTGTTATACCTGGCCACGCGGCGAGGGTAAAGAGCGTCGTAGCTATATTCAATAACTCCTTCCGGAAAACGGATGAAAAGGGGACGATCCAGATGATCGTATTCTTTTTCTAAAACGAGCCCCTGAGCGCTTGTTTCTTTGAGAATATTGCCAAAGGGATCATATTCGCGAGTTATTGATAAAGACTGATTCACATCAGCCGCTTCTAAAACATCTCCTTTTTTGTTATAGCAGTAGCATAGATTAAGGGAACCATCAGATGAGCTCAGAGTTTCCATGAAACCCAAAGGGTTGTAGCCAAAGTAAAGTTTTATTCCATCGGGAAGAGTTTTTTCGGCTATTTTTCCCATAGGCGTATAAGCATATTCTACCCGCCTCTTACCAGATGCGGTCTCTGACTTAAGCCGGTTCATGCAGTCATAAGAGAAGGTAATTGTTTGGCTTCCATCGTTTAGAGAGACTAAATTTCCACATGCGTCGTAGGTTCTTTGACGGCTAAAAAGGGTTTCTCCCTTTTGATCGCAAGCCTCCTCTTTAACAATTCGGTCAAAGGAATCGTACATTGTCTGTTTTGAGAGTCCTTTTGGATCGATGGACACTGTTTTTAAGACGTAATGGCCCGAGGCTGTTTTCCATCTATCGTCATAGGCAGTGCTCGTATGGTTTCCTAGAGCATCTGTATGCATTGTTACGCGGTTAAAGGCATCGTAGGTAAAGGTCTCTTTTGCTTGGTTTTTAATAAGAGCGGATCGATTGTCATCGGTATCATATTCGTAGCCTATTTCAAATAAGATTTCTCCATCTGCATCTGTTTTTGTTTCTTTTATGGTGCGGTCTAAAAGATCGTATTCATAGTGTTGAAAAAGCGGGCCTTTTTTCAAAGTTGCCAGTCTGCCAAGAGAGTCATAAATATACTCAAGGGTTCTTCCTTCCTTGACCTCCTTGATCTTTCTTCCGGCTCCATCGTAAGAATAATGGGTTGTGCAGCCATCTTTATCGGTTTCTTGTATGAGATGAAAGGCGTTGTAGATAAAGGACTCTGAGGCAAGCTCTTCCCCTGAAGAAGAATAAATGGTCTTGGTAAGCACCCTTCCCAAAACATCTCGTTCGTAGACTATTTCTGTCCCTTCTTGATTCACATGTCTTGTGAGATGTCCCTGTTTTGAATAAGTGAAAGATTCCCGAGTCCCGTCGGGATAAATGATCTCTAAAGGAGACCCATACAGATTCGAACGAGTCCTTGTAGTATTTCCGTTAGGATCGGTTTTTGCGATCTCTCTTCCCAAGGCGTCGTATTCAATGGCAACTTGGACTTTTCGTTCCTGAGTTGAAGGGTATTCGACTAAAGCGGGTTTCAAAACGACGGGATCATTTTTGATGAGGGTAGCGTTTTGTTCATTGATGATTTTTTTGACAATAAGATCATTCAGATCATATTCATACTGAAAAGATTTGTATCCCCCTTCAGAGCCATAGTGCTTTTCAGTGATTAAGCGGCTTCTTAAATCATAGGTGAACTCTTTTTTAAGTCTTCCGGAAAAAGATACCGAAGAGGTCAAGAGGCTGCCGTCATTATAAGTGTAGAGGGCCTTTTGACCTAGAGGATTGGTCTCGGATAACAGATTTCCTCTTTGATCATACTCTTTAAAGAGAGAATAGGCAAAGTTTCCGGCAGCATCATAAATATCTTCTTGGGAAACATTTCCATATTGGTCATAGCTTAAATGAGTTTTCTTAAGAGGCTTTTCTTCACCTCCCTCGCAATAACATTCTTGAATCCACTCGGGCATGTGAAGAAATGGGGTCTCTTGACGCAGAATATAGCGAGTGATTCTTCTTTGAGCCGTTCCCGAATCGCCGTCATCAACAATTTTTTGTATCAAATTCAGACTGTCGTCATATTCCCAAAACTCTCTTTGAAAAATTATTTCGCCATCGAGAGACATTTTTGATAGAGGGAGATTTGTTCCGGAAACATATTCAAAGACAACAGCTTTACCCTCCTCTTCTTCTTCTCGTAAAAGGAGGTTTCTTCCATCTTGAGAAAACTCTCGCCTTATAGAAAAAGTGATTGTCTCTCCGGTTATAGTTTCCAGAGTGGGATTGCCGAAGGCATCGTATTCATAATGTTTCTGACATAAGAGCTTATCGCCTTCAAAAAATTGCAAAGAAGAGAGCCTTTGATTTGAATCCCACTCAAACACTTTGATTTTTTTGAGCGTCCCTTCGGGGGAAATTGTTTTGACGGATTGAAGGAGGAGGTTGTCGGTATATTCATAGACAGTTTTTGTTCCACTAGCGTGTTTAAACGTTGTCTGTCCTCCCTTTTTTCGCGGCAGGTAGCTTATTTCTCCAATCATTCCCGAAGGAAAAGCAATATGGCTAGTTCTGTAGTGGGGGGCATTATCAGGAGATTCCACAGCTTCATATGAACAATGAAAAAATCCCTTCGGCGTTTTATATTCTGTGAGTGAAATGATGTCGGAATAAGAAATTGTCTCTTTGCCGGAGAGTGGGCTTTCCACAGATGTTAAAAGCCGAGGAGAGTTTATTGAATATTCAAACTTAGCTCCACCGTCTTTTCCCTTTCCTTCGGCTACTTGGTATCCATATTTGTATGTGGCTTTAGTAAAATTAGAACCAATAAATTCTTGTTCATTTAAATACGGAAACCCATGGACTTCTAAAGAAGAATAGATCGTACTTTCATTGGAGTCCATGCTTTCAATTGATGTCAGGGCTTTGTGGTCATAGTGATACTTAAGGACTTTTCCATGGGGGAGAATTTCTTTTTCGAGTAAAAACGTCAATCCATTTTTATGTTCATAAACCCTGATTGTTCCATCGGGAAAATCAACTCGAAATTTATGATTCTCTGTTCTAATGCGGATATTGCGGACATCGTGCTTTCCGCTCGGCATTCCGCCAACAAAATTGCTGATTCCATAAAAACAACCGGCAAGTTTGTAACCTTCTTCTGTTTTCTCAAATTCCCATACTGCGCCATTCTGGTCGACGAGCTGAAGGATATTATTTGGCAAAACGACAAGTTTCAGATGAGGCAAACAGACAAAACCACGATAATGACCCAAAAGATTTGAATATCGATAGAATTTATCGAGACCGGGATTGGAATGACAGGATAAGGGAAGAAAAGGAGCTATATATGTTCTATCCAGCCGGATATCCTGAGCCCCTTTGACGATCAGATCTGTTTTCTTAAGGCAAACCTGACCGCTTAGAGGGTTGATCCCCCCCCCAATTAACCAATCTTCATCGATATTCAAGTCGGAGACTTCATAGGAACTAGAAGGGATCAAGTTTTCCATTTTGTCTTCAGCAAATAAGGAAAAGTAAAATCCGAGCAGTAAAACGAAAATTGCTCTCACAACTCCCTCCAAAAAAAATATTTTAATCGAGATTTTATTATATGAAAAAGATTTAAAGCAAGATTATTTTAACGTCTACTCCTCGCAAAGAGCGAGGGGTTTTGCCACGGTACTTGTACATAATGTCGCGGTAGCAAGCGGCATCTTCAAAACGATGACCTTCTCGGAAGGTAATAGAAAAAGTTATGCACAATGCACAGCACGACCCTATCACTATCACCGACCCTATCATGATATCGATTTGTCAATGACAAAAAACCAGATATTGTAAATAAACAAAGAATTTCGCGATAACCCCTTTGCGGCCCCTTCACAATCAAATCGAGAAATTAATAGTGAAAAAGAATGAAGATGAGTTAAAATGGATTTCGGTGTAGTAAATATAATATGATTTTCGGTTTACTCTATTATTTTCTTAAAAAAACTTTTAACATGCAAGATGCTGCAAAAAATGGCCTTGTTGCGTAAGTTCTAATTAGAGGAGATTCTTAGCCCTCTTTTCGTCCAATTCCTTTTTTCTTAGGCCATATATCCTACTGGCATCCCGGTTGCAGTCATCATATTCAAAATAAATCCTTTTAATTGGAGCTCATTGCTCTGGGCATTTTCTGAACGGCTAAACAATGTATCCCCAAAAATGCCCAGAGCAATGAGCTGTATTGGGATAATCGTGATTTGCTCACCATGTCAGTCGATGTAGTCCTGTACGATCTTACAACTCTACGTTTTGAAAGCACTAGAGAAGACTTAGGACAACTTCGCCGTTTTGGATATTCCAAAGAGATGCGTAGCGACTGTACCCAGGTTATACTGGGTCTGCTAGTTGATACTGACGGTATTCCTCTTGGTTTCGAAGTTTATCCCGGTAACACCTTTGAGGGGGCTACTCTGGTTGATATTGTCCAGAGGATGCGCGCCAAATTCAAAGTGCGAAGATTTATTTTTGTAGCTGATCGAGGACTTTTCTCTGCAAAAAATCTGGAGCATATCCGAACTCAGTGCGGGCACGAAGCGGTTGGAGAGTTCATCGTGGGCATAAAGCTTGGACAGATCAAACAGCGACATGATGAATTTTACGATCGTGGCCGCTTTACTAAAGTAAACGATGATCTGGAATTGTATGAAACAAAACTTGGTGAAGATCGTTGTATCATTACTTGGTCTCGTCAACGAGCTGAACGCGACAGAAAAACCCGAGAAGATATTCTGACAAAGCTTACAAAGAAAATCGCCAAAAAAAAGAAACCCACTCCCAAGGATTTTGTAACAAACAAAAACTACACCAAGTCACTAGTGTCCGGAATTTAAATCAAATAGTGTTAATTGGTTAGAACCCTGTAACTCTCTTGATTTTTTTACGGAATACGTAAGCGCCTCACTTAGAGCTGTTTTCTCAAAGACAGTGAGACTCAAAATTTGTAGAATTTTGTAGAGGCTGGCCTCAATTTTCAACTCCTTTTTAATAATGGCAACAAGCACATAAACGGAGATAGCTATCCAAATCTGACTCTTTACTGCATTCTCTGAAGTACCGAAGAACGCTTTGATACGCAAATGTTGTTTGATCCATTTGAAAAATAATTCAACTTGCCACCGGCATCGATAAAGTTCAGCGACTGTTAGGGCAGGAAGAGTAAGGTTATTTGTCAAAAACACAAAGGTCTTCTCGGTATCGGTGTCGTAGTACTTGATACGGCGCAATTTTTCAGGATAGTGTTGGGCTGATTGGGCACCAGTTAGCACAACTGTTTGGTCACACCGAAGACCCGTATTATTGTCTACTGCGGCAGAGTACAGACGCCGGAACTTGAGGTTAGATTTCGCCCGGATAACAAAAAAGGAGCTTGCTAAATTGAGTTCGTAAAGCCGAGAGAAATCCAGGTATCCGCGATCCATTATATAAAAAGCGCCCGGCTCAGGAATTAACAAATCAAGTGCATTTACGTCATGAAGTTTGCCGTCAGATATATGGATGAAGCTCGGGATATTGCCACGCAGATCCAATAAAGTATGCAATTTCACTGCAGCCTTAGTTTGACGAAAATGTGCCCAGGGAAAGACGGATAGACACAGATCAATAGTTGATGCATCTAGTGCGTACACAGTGCTATTGAGTTCAACCCCAAAATCCTCGTTTACATACAATCCGCGAGCTTTGCTAATCAACGATTGAGCAAAGTTTGGTAAGCGTCATTTAAGCCCATCTGGAAAAATTATTCCAGATTCTTTAGAGATCGAGAGCCCCTTTGCCTTAGCCCAGCGATCGGGGAGAAGTTCGTACAGCTTGTTTGCGGGGTGATCCATTAAACTGCGCATGACATCTTCAAGATATTCGTGGGGATTAATGCCAAGTTCACGGCATGTTTGAATAAGGGAGTATATGATTCCTGCTGCTTCCCCTCCATTAGCGCTTCCAAAAAAGAGCCAGTTTTTACGACCGATTGCTAAGGGACGTATTGCTCGTTCGGCAACATTGTTATCAAGATGGGCAAAAGGATTTTTAATATAGTTTTTAAGATGAGGAATAAGGCCGCAAAAATACTTCAACGCTGCCATTAGTTTTGATTTTGGGAGAATTTTATGGTCTTGAAGCTTTTTTTTCGCCTGTTTGATCATTTCGCTGATGATCGGCTCCTCATCTTCCCGCCGTATTTTTAATCGTTCTTCGGGGGATTTTCCCCAAGCGATTTTTTCATACTTGTAAAGCTCCTGAATTTGGGCTAAAAACCAATCTTTAAACTCTTTATCGCCGCTTTGGATATCGAAAAATTTACGACGAATGTGCGCCATGCAGGGGCACCAGGTATACTGCTTCATATTTGCCAGCGTTTCATAAGCTCCATATTTATCGGAATGAAGAGTCCCCTTGAAACCTTTTAAAAGTTCTTTCGCGTTGCAATGCTTGCGGTTTTCGAAAAATTGATAAATCCGATAAGGCGGATCTTTTGTTTTTCCTCCAGCGAGCGCCCATACATAAGACTCTTTAGTTTTTCCTCTTCCGGGAGCCAGCATCTTGACAGGAGTTTCATCCGCAAAAGCATTTTCACTTTCAAGAATTTTTGTTTTCATTAATGTATACAAGGGTTTTAAGGCGAGACCCGCTTTTACAACCCATGTGCAAAGGTTTTGCCGGCTTATCCTAACATCTTCCCTTGCACGCATTTCACTTTGACGGTATAGAGGCAAGTGGTCGGCGTATTTCTTAACCATAATGTCTGCAAGCAGGCTTTCATCCGCAAAACAACGATCTAATAATGAACCCGGAAGCGGCGCTATTGAAACTCCATGCTCAGGACGATCCGGAGAAACGTACTTGGGACGAACATACTTTTTAAGGTAATAGCTGGTGGGCTTGCAAGCAAGCTTATAGGTTACCTCTTCCCCCATTTTTACGAGAGGTTTTCCTGTTTCAGGGCATACTTTCTCCTCTTCGGGAATGTCGACAGGAATAACTTCCGTTGGGATATCTTCGGGTAGAGTGATTTTGTCTTTTCCGTTTCTTTTCAGCTTTCGTCTTGTATGGGAAGAAACCGTTTTTTTCTCTTCTTTTTCTTCTCCTTGAAGATTACCGAAGCCATCGAATTCCAGTTGATTTTCATTCTGGGGGATGATCTTTTCAGAGCGTTTGTCAAATATCTGGCGCTTGAACCATTCCAGTTGTTCTTTGAAGTAATTGATCTCATTTTTGAGTTCTGAATTTTCTTTCTGAAGCTGTTCTATAGAAGGGTTTTGTATCGCTTTTATAGTCCATATTTTACCAAAAAACACTCTCTAAAAAAAGGAAATATTTAAGTTTTTTCGAGAAAAAATCGGGTGCTGATCCGCTTGGGAATAATGCCTTCAAGCATCATGAAAAAATCCCTCCTGTTCATGGCAATTTTTCCGGAAGCTTTAAGAGGAAAGCGTCCTTTTTCAAGACGCTTATACCAGATCGCAAGACCGTCATTATCCCAGTAGAGCACTTTCATTTTATTGCGCTGGCGATTGAGAAAAACAAAGAAAGCACCTGATGTCGGCTCTTCCAAGGATTGCTCTACGATAGCGCATAAACCCTCGAAACTCTTTCTCATGTTAACCGGCTCGCCGAAGACAAAAATACGAGCATTTCCTGTGATTGTCAGCATAGGTTTCCTAAAAGTTCCAGGCATCGAGCAAGCGTAGATTGGTCAAAGTTAGTTGAAAGATGGATGCGGCCTGCAGCCGTTTCGATAATGATTCCGGCATCGGGTCGACTCTCATCCTTTAATTCCAAGAATCCTTTCGGAGATGAATGTTTCTCGCTTTGAGATCCCAAGAACCGCACCTTCCAATAAACGGTGCGAGAATAGACGAAATTATTTTCTCTGCTCCACTGAGCTAAAGACTTACCGCTAGCCTGCCAATCTTGGATTCTATCTTTCCAAACCAAAGCTGTATCCGATAGTTCATTGTGCATATCTTTCCTCCTCTTCTTTATCGAGTTTTGAGGAAAGAATAACCGGAAAGAAAATCAGAAAGAAGATGGGTTTAATTGACGCTTACAAAGTTTGCGTAGATGCGCCAATCACGACGCTCATTAGCGTCTGCGAGTGTACTACGTGAAACATCTGAACGGATTCCCATATGATAGAGTTTATTCCGTTGAGCGCGGAGACAAGCTTCGATGTCGCGCAAACTTTCCCTGAAAGTGAGTTGAGCAAAGGCCATACACCTGTACTGATCTTGGCAGGTAAAAGTTTTAACATGTTTGTTACCCTCATATCTCTCAACGCATCGCCGGAAAGTATGCTGGGGAAGAAAGTTTAACACTTGAACGAAGATGATTTTGCCTGAATACATATGTCGGCTCCTTTTGCACACATGGTTGCATCAGATGCTGACATTAGCGGTGATACAGTTCAACGGTTGAAGTCGCTAACAGGTCTTAAACGCATTTAAATCACTGGTATTTATACTGATAAGAAAGGTTTTTATGAAATTTTCCGGACACTAGTGATCATCGCTAATAAATTTAATCCCAGCATAATAAAATGTATCAAAGTGCAGACCTCTCCTTTCTTTTTGAGGCCCCATCTGTATACAATCAGAAACCAGATTCCAAGGTAAATCCCGAGTTTGACAGCTGATTTTCCCATGGCACTGTGAATCAATAACATGAGAAAATTAAAAGTGCGTGTGCCACTACATTTTGAGAGGATGAACGGATTTAGATAGCTGAAGTGTGCTTCAACAATTTTGGAGGAATGGGTGCTCCAATGGCTTTGAGCAGCAGAGCGGCATTGCCTTTAATGTCACTCCTGACCCAAACGAGATTTTCTTTGAGCTTGACAGGCATGGCTCTCACTTCTGCTAATTCTTGCATTGCTTCCAGCACGGTTAGGGGTCTCCTGTCGATCTGCCCCTCACTAGTCGCTTTGCTTTCCAATATTACCTCTTTTTCTCGCAGCAATTTGGTCATTTGCGCTTCGCAAAAGTAGGCGAGAAAGCACATGGTGAGATGCCCTCTGATGCGAGCGTCATCCCAATGATAGATGGGACGTGTCTTTAGTGTTCCCTTGATTTCCCCAAACGCATCTTCTATTAACCAAAGGTGCTTGTAGGCCACAAGGACCTCATTTGCGTCCATTTGATCAGGTGACACATTAGTAATGACCCCGAAGAACCCATCCTTATAAGCTTCCTGAGCAATTGCCTTTTCGTTGAGCTGGGGAGAGCCATTTTGTAAACCGACAATATACTTGGTGTCACTAGTGTCCGGAAAATTTCATAAAAACCTTTCTTATCAGTATAAATACCAGTGATTTAAATGCGTTTAAGACCTGTTAGCGACTTCAACCGTTGAACTGTATCACCGCTAATGTCAGCATCTGATGCAACCATGTGTGCAAAAGGAGCCGACATATGTATTCAGGCAAAATCATCTTCGCTCAAGTGTTAAACTTTCTTCCCCAGCATACTTTCCGGCGATGCGTTGAGAGATATGAGGGTAACAAACATGTTAAAACTTTTACCTGCCAAGATCAGTACAGGTGTATGGCCTTTGCTCAACTCACTTTCAGGGAAAGTTTGCGCGACATCGAAGCTTGTCTCCGCGCTCAACGGAATAAACTCTATCATATGGGAATCCGTTCAGATGTTTCACGTAGTACACTCGCAGACGCTAATGAGCGTCGTGATTGGCGCATCTACGCAAACTTTGCTCAATCGTTGATTAGCAAAGCTCGCGGATTGTATGTAAACGAGGATTTTGGGGTTGAACTCAATAGCACTGTGTACGCACTAGATGCATCAACTATTGATCTGTGTCTATCCGTCTTTCCCTGGGCACATTTTCGTCAAACTAAGGCTGCAGTGAAATTGAGGGTGTAAAATAAACTGTGTAAACTCATTTACAGCCCCATCGCTTTTTTCATCCTGTCGTCAAACAGAATTGAAAACTGAGATATTGCTGATATCCAGCCTTTGATAGGCTTTGTCCATTTCTCGGATAAGCTCGAGACAGTTAAAAATAGCAATTTGAAAAGAGAGTCGTCTGTTGGAAAGACAGAACGGCTTTTTGTAGTCTTTCTAAACTGCCTGTGGAGTGATTCTACGGCATTTGTAGTATAAATAATACGTCGAATTTCTTCGGGGTATTTAAAAAAGGTTCGGATATTATCCCAGTTGTCTGCCCAGGGATTGACGGCTAAGGGGTATCTTGTTGCCCATTTTTCCTGCAGAACAAGCAGGTTTTCCTCAGCCAAAATTTCTGTTTCAGCCCGATAGATGTTTTTCAGATCCGACACAAATTCCTTCGAATGCTTATGAGGAATGTATTTAAACGAATTTCGGATCAAATGGATGACGCATAACTGAATCTCAGTCTCGGGAAACACGGCATTAATTGCTTCCGGCATTCCTTTTAAGCCATCAACACAGGCAATTAAAACGTCGTCAACGCCTCTATTTTTAAGCTCTGTGAAAACTCGTAACCAAAATTTGGCTCCTTCGTTTTCACCGATCCATAAACCTAAAACATCCTTTTGCCCCTCAAGATCGATTCCCAGGCAGGTATACACAGCTTTTGTAACCACCTTTCCATCTTCACGAACCTTATAATGAATAGCATCAAAATAGGTAATAGCGTAGATCTTTTCAAGCGGTCTTGATTGCCACTCTCTTGCGACTTCTAAAGCCTTTTCCGTGATATGGGATACGGCCGTAGGGGATATTTCAGCACCATATATTTCCTGAACATGAGCCTGTATATCCCGGGTGCTCATTCCCTTTGCATACATGGAGAGGATTTTCTGATCGAATGAGGTAATATTTCGTTGCCGTTTCTTGACGATTTTTGGCTCAAAATCACCATTCCTATCTCGGGGCACCTCTAAATCGAGAGGACCGTAGGAACTTTGGACAGATTTTGAAAGCTTGCCATTGCGGCTGTTGCCGGTGTGATGGCCTTCAGGTGAGTATTTGGAATAGCCGATATGCTCTTCCATTTCCTTCTCAAGGAGTTGTTCTACCATACCACCCAACAACCTTTGTAAAAGGCCGTTTTTGCCACATAAGTCGTCCATGGTTTCGCATTTCGACAACTCTTTATCGAGATCGATTTTTAGTTTTGAGAATTTCATAAGTTGTTCCTGTGTAAATTAAAATTAAAAATTTGTCGCCCCTCCCCCTGCAGGGGGAGGAACCTCCTTCTACTTGTTTACAAGGTATTTACTATAATACACTTGCAACTTAATTTACACAGTTCAGATTACACTACCCCTTCAAAATAGAAAACGGTTTCCTACGACACAAATTCACGAGGTAGTTCTCGGTTAACAAAACGTGTTAGAAGTTTACGACTCCCCCTGGGGGGGGTACCCCCGTGAACAGATACTAAATATTTACTTCTAACCTAAAGACACATCTGTTAATTCTTAAGGAATGAAGACAACTTTTATTCACCTTAAAGAGAAGCTGATCAACAGTCTCTGGTTCATACCGGTTCTGATGACATTGGCCAGCCCTTTTTTTGCGATTTTTATTTTCGAATTAGACATTTATTTATCCCATATCGGTAAAGAAGTATTCGCTTGGATATGGACCGGCAATTCCGAGGCTGCAGTTCAACTTTTCGCAGCTATAGTTACATCGCTTGTGACCATGTCAGCTTTACTGTTTTCTGTAACCATGCTCGTCTTAACAGTTGTGTCTCAGCAATACGGTTCGCACATTTTGAAAGTCTTTCGATCAAATAATTTCACCAAACTGGTGCTTGGTTGGTTTATTGGGGCTATTGTTTATTGCATGTTTGTCGTCACTTTCCTGGCAACTCTAAACGATCCTGACTTTCATCCCCAGCTCAGCATCATCATAGGAATTGCCGTTATGATCTTGTCCTTTATTATCTTTATCATCTTTATTCACCATATGTCGAGTATGATACAAAGCGATCATATCATTGAAACAGTAGCTAAAGAATTGAGGACCAAAATCGAAAAGCTTCAAGAAAGAGAGTTGAAATACGAAGAAGCGCCAAAAAATATTATTGAACGTATTGGTACAGACAATGCTTTTAAAGCATCATCGTCAGGGTATATTCAGTTAATCGATATTGATTCGTTAGTTTCGATTGCAGAAAAAAAAGGCTCTTTTTTTCATATCTGTTTTCGAATTGGAGACTACATTCATAAAGGCGACGCGATCCTTTGTACAGAAAAATCATTTGATGAGCAGTCCTTATCCGATATTCAAAGCTGCTTTAAACTCGGATTTGAAAGAATGCCTAAAGATGATTTTGAGTTCAGGCTCGAACAGCTCATTGAGATATGCCTCAAAGCTCTCTCCCCGGGGATAAATGACGCCTACATCGCAATCACGGCAATCGATCATTTGGGCGATGCTCTTACTCTTCTTTCAATTAGACGGTTCCCTCCGGAATGCTATCAAGATTCAAAAGGAAAACTCAGGGTGATCTCAAAACGATTCACCTATGAAAGTTTTGTTGATGCCGCAATCAATCCCATTAAACAAAATGCCAAGTCGCAGCCCATGGTCCTCATCAAGCTTGTTGATATGCTGGAGCGGGTTTTGGGGATCACCGAAGATGAAGAAAAACAGGCAATCCTCTTTTCCCACATCAAAAACCTCTATAATGTGGGAAAAAGAAATTTCAACGATGATGAGGATATTGCCGATCTTGAAAGCAGAATGGTTCGCATCAAAAAGACCGTCAGCTAATCAATGGTTCAATAAAAAGGTATCCCAAAACAAATGCCGCAGGCAAGCATAAAAATGCAAATGCAAGTACATACCTTTTCACTGCCAAAAAATACCAGGCAAGTGCAGTAAGAAAAATCGGAAGAGTTGGAAGAACGTAAAGCGCTACCATAGCTGACCATGCCGGCACAGTCTCCCTTTCATATATATAAGCCCATACCACATTGGTAATAATAATAAGAAAGGGGTTCGCTATAGAGTATATAGCGGTAACAATGCCAAATAAAATGAGTAAAATTTGATGCGGCTTCATTTATTTCAATCATGCGAATCAGGCATTTTTTAGGCAAGCCGGCCAAACAACAAACGTGACTTATCTACTATGACCCCCGATTCCTCGACAAGGCTGCGAAAACGCTTAAAATCACTAATCGGCAGGTTTTTCCCTGTTAACGATCCGACAACATCCTTTTTTGTCAGAATCCCCTCCCCCTGCCATTTCAGCATTTTTTTCATCAAAGCCACTTCATTCTGCCCTTTCATGCCATAGACTCCTCTAGGTTTAAATGACCGCCTCTGAAATTCAATTATAGAACAGAGCGACTTCCGGTTTCCGGAATAAAAGAGGCATTGTATATGCATGCCTTCGTTATCGCGATGATCGATAATCGTTTGAATAAGATAACGATGGGCTTCCGATAGGCCCTGGCTATCAAAGGAAAATCTTTTTTTAAAAGTAGTTTTAACTTTCATCATTTCACCCAAAAGGATATTTATTTTACTTTTTTTCATCAAATCATTTAAACTTAAACTTCTGAAGTGTTAGGAGAAAAACCATGCCTAAATTTGTTTTGACTTTCATGACGCTCATCACAGCTGTTGCCGCCTGTTTTGGATCTCCAAGTAAATTTTTTACTGTGCAAGAAGATGCCTGGTCCCGCATTGCTTTGGAAATGGACCATGCCCCCATGGCATGCGTCCTTTCCACTCCCAATGTCTTGTATTCCCAGGATAAAACAGGTTCTTATTTTTTTGCCTTTTTCAACGGCTTTCATACGATCACATGCCTTGAGGGTGAATACTATGGGTATCAGGTGTTTGTGGATGACAATGACGAAATATTTGCCCAAAGCAATGAATTCTATTTTGAAGAAATGGACGGCGAAGAAATGATGGTTCATGAATATGAAGATGGCATCGTCTACACCGGAAAGGCCGTTCAAATCATTCAATTAAATTAAGTTGCTGAACATAAGATGATTGAAGGTTTTCTGCTATCATAAAAATTTTATGATATAATTGGTGTGTGGAGGTGAAAGTATGAATACTTTTAAGTTTATTTTAGCCTTAGCGTTATTTTCTTCATGGGGCCTGCTCAGTGCAGATGACGACTTCAATAATGCCCTTCCCAACGATAAAAAAGTGAATGAAACTCCTGTGAAGGATAGTCCGATTCATGACAGCCCGATAACTGATACTCCAATAAAGGATTCGCCTATCGAGGTTAATCCTCAGTAATTTACCGAGGGAATTGCAAACATCGGTTTTTGCCTTAGTTTTGCAATTCCCTCTTTTACATTTTTTGATGATGTAAAAGGGTAAATTTCAGGGCTTGCATCCTATAGGCTCATAATCGAAATCATATTATATAAACCCGTTATTTTATTCAAATTAAGTGGATTAACTTTTTTCTTGCCCTCTTGACTTAAGGTAAAGTATAAGCGGTTCAGAAGGGCCTGCCCAGCAAAACGCGGGGCGCGGCTTAAAACATCCAGGGAACTTATAGTGGCAACACTCGGTACCGGAAGCCAAGACAAGCAAAATTCATATAGAGACCTTCGTTCAATTTCTTATTTAACTCGCATTTTCAGAAACTTCGGGATATTTGTGCTGCCATTTATGTATGGAGGAAATAATTTATGTTATCTTATAGTCAGCATTCTTACTGGTTTCATCTCCACACCAACGCCACAGAAGGACCTTTATCTGTGGAAGACTACTTTAAAATGTCTCAGCAATATGGGGTTGAGGAATTAATTTTTCTCGAACATATCTCCCGTACCCCTCAATATGATGTTGAAGAGTACTCCTCTTCAATCAAACAGTTCTCTCAAAATTACAACATTAAAGCAAGAGTTGGATTTGAAGCCAAAATCCTAGAAGATGGAGAACTGGACATATTAGACAAGCATCTTGAAATTGCCGATGTTATCGGCATCGCAGAATATGATTTTACGCCGAATTTTACTTTGTTTATGACAGCATGGAAAGAAGTTATCGATTTTGCCAAATCCCTAACTCCCGAAAAAGAGGTTGTTTGGGTTCATCCGGGCTTGTTTTTTAGAAAAAACCGCTTGATGATCACCCATAAACAGGAATATCAGCAGCTTCTCAGGCATGCATTGGAATCAGGGGTCCAATTGGAATATAACTTGAAGTACAATCTTTTAGAACGTCCCCTGCATTTGCAATTTCCTCATGTTTTGGGTTTAGACGCCTGCCAGGAGGAAGATATCATTCGTTGGGAAAATGCTTTGGCAGCTGCTATGATCTCTTCAGCTTGACGCTTGCGTGAATATCTTTCAATAAAACCCTGCCCGCTTTTATGGAAAGTATCCTTTTCCATCAAAGCGAGCAGGGTTTTTTGTATTTCTCCGCCGGTTTTGCAAAGCGGCCCCGCACCGGCCGATCTGATCAACTGTCCCAATTCGCACTCCTCGGGTATTCCGACCCCCAAAATAGGCTTGCCTGCAAACAAGTACTCATAAATTTTACCGCTGACAAGCCCCCCATAGCGATCATAGTCGAAATGGATTTGCAAAAAGGCATCCGCCGACAGTTGGACGCTCTTGATTTCATCGGAAGGGAGCAGCCCCTCATAAAAAACGACATCTTGTAAATGGTGCGAGACGATTGCATCATTCAAATAGCTCGATGGATGCCCGTAGAATAACAACTCGAACTTTTCGGAAAACTCACTGTCGCAGGCGATAAGATTCTTTAACGACACAAATAACGGCTCCAGGCGATGCCTGCCTTCATAGATTGTCCCCGTATAGACCATGCGGAATTTTTTCTTGCGATCAGCAAAATACCGATTGGAGGCTTCTAAATAAGCTTCTTCGTCATAACCGTTAGGAATGACGATAACCTCTTTTTGAGGATACTTCCTTGCGAGTACCTCTTTTAATCCGTTCGAGACCGTCAGCAGAGCATCGGCTTTACCGCACACTTTTTTCTCCCACCATTTTTCCAAAATCGTAAATGGCCAAAGTCCCTGGTAATTGTGGTTGTCCACCCAAAGGTCGCGAAAATCAGCCAGCCAGACTCCACCGAGGTGTTTTTTTGCAAAATATCCGGCAATATGAGCCGACGGAGGTCCGTAAGAACTGATAATCAGATCATAACCGGACATTTTTTTGATCTCCCCGATTGCCGGAATGATCCAGGGATCTGTCCTTCCGGGCAGCCTCTCGTTCATCCGAGTTCGATAAAACCGCATCAGCCAGGATTTTCTTTCTGACAATCTCTGTTTCATCTGTTCCCCGCCAAAAAAGGTGATCGGATCAAAATAGGGCGCTTCTATGACATGGGGACAGGGCGTTGAATCCTTTTTTGCGGTCGTTAAAACTGTCGTTTCATGGCCCATTTTACGGAAATACTTGTCCCAGGAGGCTATTCGCTCTGTGCCAATCCCTTGAAGAGGAGGAAAATACCGGGAAATGATTAAAATCTTCATGAGATTGATTTTGACTGACAAAAAAAATTGGGTCAATGTTATAAAAGTTTTTATGAATACAACTAAATACTGTGCACACCCCTATGATATGCAGCCGAGGGACAAAAAAAAGCGATGCATTACCTATGAACAAGTAAAAAAAGAGCAAGACGCTCATGGCATAAAATTCCAGGATCTCAATCTAAGACGAAGGCGCTATTTAGAGGGAAGACTAATTTCATCCTTCAACTGCAATATCATTGAGACTGAAGTACGAGGTGAATTAAAAAAGATCGACCCTCAGATCATTCTGGATATTACAAGAGATACCTACAAGATCGAAGGCAAAATTGTGCCAAAGGATTCTACCGCCTTGAAGTTTGCGTTGGAGCGCATCGACCGGATATCCGAAGGCGATAATAAGCTTTTGTTGACCATTACCCAAATTTTTAACCAAACAATCGGAAACGATCTTTTCTGGTGCGTTAGCGATTCAATAGACGCGGTTAAAACCGGTTTTTTACCCTCAGAAACCACTTCTAAAAGATACTATGACTTATATAAAAAAAATGGGTGCGTTTATATTGAGGGGCATATTGAGGGAACCATACGAGACTTGAACAAAAATGCCAAAATTCTTCCTATCAAATTTTCCGCTACCGTCAGATATAATCTTAACACTGATAAAGCGTTCCATGCCATTAGATTTAAAATCTAACAAATTCGAAAAATTAATATATAAACTAAACAAACAATGGTTTATATACTCATATATGTTTATCAAAGTTTATTGTTTTTAACATAAGAAATATTCTGCTCTCGTCCGGCGGCAAACTGAAAGGGATTTTTAATTTGACAACAATGATCCTCTTATAAAAAATCAGGGCTATTGATTCATGACAAGCATTTTTTAGAAGCTTGTTATGACTAAAATCAGGATTTTAAGAGGAGGCTTTTAACATGATTACCACACGCGAATGCAACACGGATAACGATAAGAGTTTAAACATTTATACAAGTTGGGGAGGCGAAAAACAGGAGATTTTCGCGGAACTATTAACCAAACTTTATGAGGAGCTAAAGACATCACCAACCGGTAATGAACCGAAAATTAAAAAGCTGTCTGATAAGATAAAAGAGAAGGCACAACAAGAACTTATAAAAACTATGAATAAGGTCTCGCTCAATGTATTAAAAAAGGATGTTCCAGAGATCAAAAAAAGTGGAGTTCAGAATTGGATCAAAGCACAAAATGAGAGAATTAAAAGTATTTCTCAAAAAACTCTTACTTCAACTCGAAGAGTGACCAGATCTTCTAAGTCTAGGAAACCCAAAAAAACGGAATACCGTTTAAAAGAACGGATCAATCCCCCAGTGAAAATAGAAGAAAAAGAAATTATCAAAAATTATCCTGCACCAAAACCTCAACAATCTCATCCACAGAAAAAATTAAAGGAACCATCAGCTACAACAGAAAAATTAACTAAGATGCCAATTGAAGACTCTCCAGACGCACTCTGGAAAGAATTTTCAGGTATTACTGATTCTGCCCTTACTGTCAGTGAAAATATGACTGAAAATGAAGTGAACCCATTTGCGGCTCAACTCAAACAATGCAAGGAAATTCTGAAGGAACAAGAATCTCATATTTTGCTGGCCCAAAAGGTGAAGGAAACCATTTTATTGTGCGCGGCAGTATATAACAGAATTTCCATCGAAGTGCCGAAGGGAGTGTATGGAAGAGTTCGAGATCCGAATAAATTCATGAAACAATTTGAATTCGTTTTATCGCAACGAATTTGCAAGAATGTTTCATCCGATTCAGAAAGTACAAGAACAGCTGGAAAGTTATATCAAAGAAAACGAAAATATCTGGAACAAAATGATTGAAGATCTCGGGCAGACTAGAGAAGGTTTTTGTCCGCTGGATATTTCCAAGGAGGGGCTTGAACAATGTCAAGAGTCACTGCATCCCCACATCTTCAGAAACAAAAGAAAGTGTCAAATCCAGAAAGATCAGACAAAAAAAACAAGGGCAAAGAATCGAAACTCGCAAGCAAAATTTCACATTATCCTATTTTTGCCTTAAACAAATGGAAACACATCTCACTAAATTGAAACACAGAACATCTGAAATCGGTGACAACTATTATAAAAACCCAAAGGTGGCTCAATACAAGGACAAGGAGGAAATAACACAAAATCATATCCTCAACAACAATAATAAAACTGAAGTTATCAATAATGGGTTCAGAGTCTTATATGAAATTCTATCGGCAAAAGAATTCATAGAACTAGTTCTTAGATCCCATGAGTCCATGAGGCCGACCGACCGACAGGAATATCTAAAAACCCCCTATGGGGAATATAAAAAAATATTTGATAAAGAGAGAGAGGCTCTCAAAACAAAAGAAGAAAATACAAAAGCAACGTTGACGCAAACTATTGAACGTCTTGAAAGCGTCATTAGAGGAGAACGTCAAGAAAGACTATTCTAAAAAAGATAAAGAGGGGCTTAAAAAAGCAAATTCTTCTGAGGATTATGAAAAACTGCTTCAAGAAGTTCAAGATTATCATGCCCGGTGGTATGCAGCTACGATTCAAAAAATAATTTTGGAAGAGCTCGTCAATAAAATTGATGAACGCATGAATATCGACGAAACCACAAAAGCTTCATATTTCACGCCCTTTGTTAAATTGACAGGGGCAAAGATCTCTGAAGGATTTCTTCCCCTTTATGAGAAATTCGTCGATCTCATCCCACCCGATGAAAATGAAAAACAATAATCGCGCCTGAAAGATTTGGATGAGGGTTAACCTTCATCCAAATCTTTTATTTTCTCTTCGACAATTTCATTAATCTTACGAGCGTAATCACGATAGCTGTTCTCTATATCAGACTGAGATAACTCATTAATGACATGAGGGGCGACACCCAGGTTTTCAATCGGCTGTCCATTAGAGCGAATTCCTAGAGACCCGGTCAGCGTAATAACGGCAACTCCCAGCCTGTTGGCCATATAGTGAGGAAGGACATACCCTCCGGCACCCGCTGTCCTTGTACCGACAAGCGTCGCGCGGTCATTGTCTTTCATAATGGCCGGAAAGAAATCACCGCAGGAAAAATCAAGGCTATTGGTAAGAAGGACAATTGGTTTTGTGAATTTAACTGCCGGGTGGGGATTGACGTGGTCGACGCTGTACATGTGAACCAGATCGGTGTATATTTTTCCCTCTTTCCATTGGTCGATAATAAAACGAAAAAACTCTTTCATAAATTGAGCTATCTGATAATTCACAGGCGTTCCATAAAATGTGTCTCCCAATAACGACTTTCGCATCGTCGTCAGACTCAATCAAATTAAGATAATCAATCATCATTGCCTGCTTCCATCACCTCTTCTTGCGAAAGAAGTATATGCTCTTTCGGCGTGACAAGAGGTTTATCAGTCAGCATTGAAGCAATGGCATACACAACAAACAGATTCCCTCCGGGATTATTCAGCTGGTCGATAACGAGCGCATCGGCGTTTTCATTCATGATCTGAAGAATTTCTTCGATTTCCTGAAGCTCTTCCAAATCGAGCATATAGTGCGGAATCCTAAGATACCCGACAGTCTTCTTCTCTTCATTGATATAAAGGTATGCGTGAATTGAATTGGATGAGTTGGTCTCCCAACAAACAGAACCAAGCGTTGGCAAAAATGATCTTTTTGCCCCGATTTCATTCGGGTCCAGAGTCAGTGTCTCCTCTTCTCCGCAACAAAAAGAAAGGTAGTTTTGCGCAAGGGGCAACGCTCTGTCGCATTTCATTCTGTCTTTGTCAAGCCATTTAGGCAGCAAATGATTTTGAGGTTTAGCCACTACAAAATCTTGAACCTCTTCCGGCCGGTACGTCCAAATCATCTGATAGGTTTTCAATTCTTTCGTATCCTTATCCCTGACAGAAACGGTTACTGGCCCTTTTGGGACTTTGTTGCCGATACAGGCAGATCGTGCTGTGAGATTAATCTCGGCAAGGCATTGATCTGTTTCAGGAGTCGCTGAATGACTTGCGAGAAGCATCAGCTCTTGAACCGCGTCATCGGGATGCCTACCGTCAAATTCGACAAGTTCATCGCCTGCATGGAAGAAAGCAAATTTACCCTCGTCCACATAAGTGAGAAAATAGCGGTCTCCGAAACGCTTAGCCTTAAAGGGAAGGCAGGCAGATTCTGTGCAGTAAAAATAGGCATTAACATGGTAGTCTTTCATTGAGCGAATAAATTTTCCAAGCTGCCGATGAAAATCTTTGATGGTGGCCGTTCCCTCATTTTCAATACTGTTTTTGAACCGGGCAATCTCCTGATTCAGGTCCCACTGGCAATACTCTTGCTTCCAGTCTGCCGGGGCGTACCTGGAATAAAATAACGCATTGAGAGAATCGCTATAATTGATCATTTCTGCTTTGGAAATTTCGTAGCCTCCTTTTAGATTCGTGAAACTCAACAAAAGAAATACTATTACTGCAAAATGTTTTTTCATATTTTACCTTCCTGATTCAATAATTCAATTATTCTACATTATTGGATAAGTTAACTTCAAGTCCTCTGAACCGGAAAGAAAAAATATATTTGAATGAATTGCAGGAATTTCTTTACAAAGTTGCATTGAGGCAGTAATATTAATACTGGTAAAAGATGGAGGAGAGGCCTTGTATACTTCTGAAATTACTTATGCCGTTAACGGCGAAAATATGCGGGGATTTGTGGCTTATGAGGACGAGTTTTGATCATCCCAGACCCGCTGTCGTGATAGCTCATGCCTGGCGGGGGCTGGATGATTTTGCCCGTGAAAAAGCTGTAGCCTTGGCGGAAATGGGGTATGTCGGTTTTGCCGCTGATGTTTATGGCGGCGGCATCAATGCAGAAGACGACGAAGAGTCTATGGCTCTAATGCTTCCCCTCTTTGAAAATCGCAAACTTCTGCAGAACCGGATCAATGCTGCCGTGAATTTGGTGAAAGATCTGAAGCAAACAGATGAAACGCATATCTCTGCTATCGGTTTTTGTTTTGGCGGCCTTACGGTTCTTGAACTTCTGCGAAGCGGCGCCGATGTACGATCAGTTATTAGTTTTCATGGAGTCCTTGCAGATGTTTTAGGCGAAGTTAAAGCCAAAAGACCACCCAACGCCGATAAGTTGAAAGGATCAGTCTTATTTCTCCATGGCCATGACGATCCTATGGTTTCCGATACAGATATCAAAAAAGTTCTTCACGAACTCGACGAGGCCAATGTCGACTGGCAATTTCATATCTATGGCCACACAATGCATGCTTTTACGAATCCAATGGCGCGCGATGCCGACAAAGGCACCGTATATCAGCCCCAAGCGGCCAAACGATCCTGGCAAACCGCGCAAAATTTTCTTGTTGAACAATTTAATTTAGATAAGGAGCTGATTTTTTGAAAACATTATCAACCGTTGTCGGATTTTACGGTCTGCTGACCATCGCCGGAGGTTTAATCGGCTATTTCATCGCCGGAAGCACTACTTCTATCGTAACCGGGAGTCTATTCGGATTTCTGCTGGTAATTTCAGCTTTGCTGATTATGAAAGAGTTTATTTTCGGGCTCTACGCAGCTTCCCTCTTAAGTCTTCTATTGACAGCATTTTTCATTTATCGTTATATTTCTACTTCGAAATGGATGCCAGCAGGCTTTATGATGATTATAAGCCTTCTTGTGTTCGCAATAACTGTTTTGACATACATTGTGAAAGCGCCTAAAACTTAAGATGTCTTCAATCCAAGACGCAATTCAAGCCCTAAAGAGCGGGCAATTCGTTATCCTTGCCGATGACAAAGAGCGGGAAAATGAGGGCGACCTCGTCGTTGCTGCTGAAAAGATCACGGCTGAACATGTCGTCTTTTTCCTCAAACATACCGGAGGAGTGATTTGTGTTCCCATGACTGAGGAAAGGCTCAATCAACTCACTATTCCGCAAATGGTCCAGAATAACACCGACCCTAACAAGACGGCATTTACAGTAAGCGTTGACTATAAAATTGGGACAACTACCGGAATTTCTGCCCAGGATAGGGCAAAAACCATTCGAGCCCTGGCTCATCCCCAATCATGCCCAAGCGACTTTACGAGGCCCGGACATGTCTTTCCCCTCCAATACAAAAAAGGAGGGGTACTCAAGCGTGCCGGACATACCGAAGCGTCGATCGATCTGCTAGAACTTGCCGGGATGAGTCCTGTAGCTGCCATTTCCGAAATTGTCAATCCCGACGGCACAATGACGCGCACTCAAGACCTCAACAGTTTTTCCGAAACACACAACATTCCCCTCTTGTCGGTCGCCGATCATTATCACGATACCGAAGAGAACATGAAAATCTGGTTGAGTGCGTATCAAAGGCGGCAATCCCAACAGAATTCGGTCTATTTACCGCCTATGTCTATCGATCAAAACTGGACAATAACGAGCATATGGCCCTGGTTAAGGGAAGCCTGGAGGGACAAGACTAATGTTCTCGTACGCGTCCACTCGGAGTGCCTGACAGGAGATGTCTTCGGCTCCTTGAGATGCGAGTGCGGACTGCAGCTTAAGGAAGCTTTAAGGCTGATTGCTAACGAAGGTGCAGGAGTTGTCGTCTACCTTCGCGGACATGAGGGAAGGGGCATCGGCCTTGGCCATAAACTGCGTGCTTATGGATTGCAAGACACAGGTCTCGATACAGTCGAGGCTAATGAAAAACTCGGCCTTCCCGTAGATTCAAGAGAATATGGCATTGGCGCTCAAATCCTTTCCAGTCTCGGTGTGACCACGCTTAGGCTCCTGACCAATAATCCCGCAAAGTATGGCGGGATAGACGGATTCGGACTTAAGATTGTCGACAGCGCCTGCCTTTGATTCCCGAAGCGCCTGCTGAATGTCAAAAATACCTGAAAACAAAAAAAGAAAAAATGGGACATTTACTGGAGATTAATTAAATGGAAAAGGAAATAAAAATCGGAATCATTGTCAGCTCATATCATGAAGATATTACAGACGCATTATTAAATGAAACTGTAGGCCGTCTTGAAGAACATGAAATCTATGAGGAACAAATTGAAGTCGTGGAAGTTCCGGGAGCGCTGGAAATTTCCATCATAGCCAAACAGCTAACGCTATTTTGCGATGCCGTCATCTGTTTGGGAGCCGTTATTAGAGGTGAAACATCCCACTACGATATTGTCTGCCAAGAATCTGCCCGCTGCCTGTCCGATATAGCCCTGGATTCAGATGTTCCTGTCATAAACGGCATCCTCACTGTCGAGACCGCGATGCAGGCAAAGGAAAGAGTTCACGCGCGGCGCCTATTTCGCCGATGCCGCCATAGAGATGGCCTCCCTTATGCAAGAGTACAACCATGATGAAATCGACGACGCTATCATGAACGTTTTAGAAAACATGAAAGACGGTTTCGAAGCCAATTAGGTTAAACCCCTGATTGTCCCCTAATCTCGTCTGCCGTTTTTTTAGAAGGTCTCGATATGAATTGACAGGGCGAGGAGCGCAAGTTCTTAGATGGGCCTTCTAAAAAATCTGTCAAGCGACACAACTTGAGATCTAAATGTTTTGATTAAACCATTTTTTTTTCAGGATTTGGAGCAGCAAATACTCCAAAGAATACTTCGTATCAGAGGTTAAAGGGGCTGCGGAGGCGATTTAAAGTCTGTCGTCAGAACAAATTCGCTTATAAAATGCTCAAATACACTCCTTTCGAATGTACTGGGGCTTGATGCATAAATCAGACTATAGACCGAATTATTGGCAAAAAAGGATGTGCCGTCGATACGAACATTGGGATTTTGTATAGAAAAATCTATGGTTGGATGATTCTGGAAACTTGACTCCGAGATATCTCTTAAAATATTCTGATTATTGGCGTTCAGCAAATCAGCCATAGTTGATTTTAGGGCCTTTTGAATATCAGGAACTCGATAGCCTTTAGGATATCGCAACACACGAACCATCAATAGCGTCTCATCCGGCAGCCGAGAAATAAAAACATCGAGGGCGCCATCGATATCTTTTTTATTCGATATCTTTACCTTTTTGCTATCATATTCGGGAGGATTAGGAAAATAGGCTCGAAAGTAGTCGTTTTCAGATGTGCTATTCTTTCCAACCACTATAATCTTTTTCCTCCTTTTTAGTACTGACATTTCCGGGCAAGACCTTATAGCTGTCTTCCAATTGGGATTTACCGACCCAAAGGAGAAGAAAGAAAAATAAGAAACCGATAATCCCTATCCCTAAGATTTTGAGCTTTTTATCGTCCATGAGACACCACCTTTCAAAATTACATAATAATAACTTTAATAAATTTTATGTGAGCATTTTTTTAATGCTCTAGAATTGAGATTCTTAAGTATATCATTATTGATTTGACAGGATTTGCCGCCATATGTTTTGATAATTAGCACGTATCGATGAACAAAGGTGTTATGAGTTATTTAAAGCTTACTCTGGCGCTGCTCATCATAGCCGGCGGACTCATTGGATGCCGAAGTGATAGCCAAACTAGTGAAAAACAGGTCCTAAGACTCAATTTTTTCGCAGAACCCCCTACCCTCGACCCGAGAATTGGCAACTATTCAATTTATGCCAATATTCTCCCGATGCTCTACGACGGCCTCATGCGATTCGAGCCGAGCGGGAAACTGGCCCCATCCGTGGCTGAAGACGTGGAAGTTTCTGAAAACGGCCTGGTCTACATATTCCATCTCAAACACACCCTTTGGTCCAATGGCGACCCGGTTACAGCCTATGACTTCGAATACGCCTGGAAATGGACGCTGAATCCAAGCAGCCCCGCTCCTATGGCCAGCCACCTTTACTGCCTCAAAAATGGAGAAGCCGCCCATGCCGGAAGAGTTGCTGTATCACAAATTGGAGTCTTTGCAAGGGATGCCGATACGCTGGTTGTAGAACTAGAAAAGCCCATACCGTTCTTCTTAGAGCTCGTTTCTGTCTTTAACTTTTATCCAGTCAACCATCTGCACCCCGATTGCTTTAAAAATGGCAAATGTATAGGAAACGGCCCCTTTTATCTGAAAGACTGGAAGCCTGGTCAAGAAATGGTCCTCGTTAAGAATCTTAGATATTGGGATTTGGAGAAAGTCAAGCTCAATCAAATCGAGATATCCTTTGTCCAGGATATGAACACCGAGCTTCAACTTTTTAAAAAGGGGCTGCTCGATTGGGCAGGCGCTCCCCTCTCTCAAGGGTTGCCCTCAGACGCGTTTCCCAAACTGCGGGCAAAGGGCCAGCTGAAAACCCATCCGTTTCTCGGAACCTACTTCTATAGTTTCAACACAAGGCGGCCTCTTCTGAACAACCGTAAAATTCGAAGAGCCCTGACATACATGATACCGCGGGATGAAATTGTCAGGCACATTTCTCAGGGAAACGAAGTGCCTGCCTTGCGCTTTGTTCCGAAGCAGATCAATGTCCGAGACCATCCTACCGATTCATTTGATATCAAAGAGGCTAAGAAACTCTTCAGCGAAGGGCTTCAAAGAGTCGGGTGTGGATAAAGAACAGATACAAACGCTTGTCCTCAGCTATAATAAAAGCGAAATGCATCACGCGATTGCTCAGACCATTCAACACAGGTGGAAAGAAGTCTTCGGGATCGATGTCAAGCTGAGAAGCCAGGATTGGAAGGCCCATTTAAGTGAAATACAGGCCGCAAACTTCGATATTGCCAGGCTGGCATGGAAAGGAATTTCCTCCGATCCCATTCACTTTCTTGAAATGTTCCAGGACTACAAACATCCGATGCACAGTTCGGGATGGATACATTCGACATTTAATGAATATGTCAAAAGAGCCGCCGGAGAGACCGATGAGGAGCAGCGTCATTTCTACATGGCCGAAGCAGAGGAAATTCTCACAAGGGATATGCCTGTTGCCCCTATCTATCATTTGACGATCAGCTATGTGAAACATCCCGAATTTCACAATTTTGTGATCAACCAGTTAGGGTCGATCGATTTTAAATGGGCATCATTTAACAATGATGATGAAATCTTGACCACGCACCAAGAAGGTTTATGATCCGCTATATATTAAAAAAGTTGATTTACGCTGTATTATCATTACTGGTCATGGTTACCCTGACATTTGTCATGATGAAATCACTGCCCGGAGACCCTTTCAGCGATGAAAAAGCCCTCCCTCGCGAAGTGATCGACAATCTCCGTCATCACTATGGACTTGACAGGCCTATCCTTGAGCAATATTGGCAATACATCGTCTCTCTTGCGACACTGAATTTCGGACCCTCTATCGTGTATCCTACCCGCTCTGTCGGCGACATTATCAAAACCAGTTTTCCGGTCTCCGCCGTTTTAGGAACTCAAGCCCTTCTCCTTTCACTTGGTGGAGGTATTTTTTTTGGAACTTTTTCCGCTCTTTTTAATAAGCACTGGCCCCAAAAAACATTGACCCTTATCGGCATAGTCTGCATTTCCATTCCCAGTTTCATCCTGGCCAGCCTGCTTCAATATATTTTCGGCATTTATTTGGGCTGGCTCCCTATCGCCCGCTGGGGTGCCTGGGAACATACAGATTCTCCCCTCTATCGCTCTGGCAGCCCTGCCGCTGGCCTATATCGCCCGCCTTGTGCGAACCAACTTGACAAATGCTCTTAAGATGCCTTACATCAAAAATGCCAGAGCAAAAGGGCTGTCGGCAAAAGAAGTTTTGCTCTACCACGCCTTCCCAAATTCCTTAACCCCCGTTATTAGTTATTTAAGCCAATTTACAACAGCTATTTTAACTGGAAGTTTTATCGTTGAAAAAATATTCGGTATACCCGGTCTTGGCCAATGGTATGTCTCCAGCATTATGAACAGGGATTATCCCGTTATCATGGGAACAACCATTTTTTATAGCGCGATTCTTTTGTTTCTGACATTTTCTCGCCGACCTTATTTACTGTACTTTGGACCCAAGAATTCAAGAGAGCGGAAATGCAGAATATATATGACTTAAATCCCGAGCTTTTCGAATCCGCTTGACCCTATGGATGCTCTGCAGCCGGCGCCGAGGCAAAAGCTGACTATCTGGAACCGATTCCTTAGGGAACGGCTCGGTGTCTTTTGCGCCCTTATTTTACTGCTTATTGTCATTGGTGCCATCATCTGCCCCTATATCAGCGGACATCAATTCGATCAGGCCAACCTTCCATTAAGAAACCAGGCTCCTTCCTGGAATTTCTGGTTCGGATCAGATGATTTGGGCAGAGACATTTTCACCCGTGTCTGGTATGGCGCGCGCATATCGCTTTTTATCGGATTTACAGCGGCGTTTATCGACTTGATTATCGGAGTCACATGGGGAGCGACATCGGCTTTTTTAGGAGGGATTTTCGATCAGCTTGGCATGCGCATCTGCGATATTTTGTTTTCCTTGCCGAAACTTCTTGTTGTTATGGTCCTGACTCTTGCAATCGGAACAGGGTTGATGCCAATCATTATCGCAATTGCATTGATCGGATGGGTTCCTATGGCGAGGATTGTGCGGGGCGAAGTGCTGGCAATCAAGCAGCAGGATTATATTCTTTCCGGAATTGCTCTTGGCCTCGGTTATCCAAGACTTTTGACAAAATATCTCATACCCAATGCCATGGGTCCCATTGTTGTGGCGGCAACGATGAATATACCCAAAGTGATCTTTATCGAAGCTTTTTTAAGTTTTGTCGGTCTTGGGGTTCAAGCTCCTCATGCAAGTTGGGGAACAATGGCACACGAAGCACTGCCAGCCATGATCTATTACCCTTGGAGAATGTTTTTTCCCGCGGCCTTGATGAGCCTGACGATTATATGTTTTAATTTTATTGGCGACGCTTTGCAGAAGGTTTTAAGATGAGTTTGCTCGAAATACAAAATCTTAACGTAGTTTTCAGGACTGACAGCGGCGAGCAGCATGCAGTCAGAAATGTGCCTCTTTCTATTGAACAAGGCGAGATCGTAGGGCTCGTCGGAGAATCGGGGAGCGGCAAAAGCACGATTGCCCAGGCAATCCTGCAGCTTTTCTCAAATGATGAAACAGCAGAGGTCAATGGCACTATCCTTTTTAATGGTGAAAACCTTATGGCAAAAAGTTCCAAAGAAATGGAACGGATCCGCGGAGCAAAAATAGGACTGATTTTTCAAGACTCGGGGGCATCGTTAAGCCCAACGATGACAATCGGAGACCAAATCATTGAAGGAATGCGCAAACATCTTAAACTTTCAAAAGAAGATGCCTACACAAGAGCTGTCGAACTGCTCTTCAATTTAGGCATCAACCATCCTGTTGAAAGAGTTGAGCAATTCCCTTTTCAACTGAGCGGGGGCATCCGCCAAAGGATCATGTTTGCCATTGCCACTTGCTGCAATCCAGAACTTCTTATCGCCGACGAGCCGACAACATCGCTTGATGTTAGGGCAGAATCGCAGGTCCTTCAACTCCTCAAGAATCTGGACATGAGCGTATTATTTATCTCTCACAATTTAAATCTCATTTCTAAAATTTGCGACCAGGTCTATGTTATGTACGCCGGACAAATCGTAGAGTCCAACAATACCAAAGATTTATTCGCCTCTCCAAAGCACCCATATACCCGGGCTCTCCTCCACTCCATGCCGAACCTGTCGATCAACCGCAATGCTTCGCTGCAGGTGATTCAGGGATCGCCCCCAAACCCCTTTCATACTCCTTCCGGCTGCGCATTCCATCCGAGGTGTTCAGTCGCTATGAGGATATGCCGGGAAAAAGATCCAGCCGAAGATCAAAGACTTTTAACCCCTTGTTGGAAATATGTTGCAAATACAACACCTGTCAAAAACATTTAACCTGAATCGAAAGCCCTTTTATGCCCTTTTCGATCTGAGCCTCAATATATTTCAAGGTGAAATCCTAGGTTTGGTAGGGGCCAGCGGATCCGGAAAGACAACCTTGGGGAAGCTCCTTCTTAATTTAATTGCCCCCACCGCGGGCAGCATTATTTACAACAATCAGCCAGCCTCTGCCATACCGCGAAAAAAAATGCAGATGGTCTTTCAAAATCCCCACAATTCTCTCAACCCGAAAATGACCGCCTTAGAATTGATTTCTGAACCGCTGATCGTTCATCGCCTTTGCCTGCCGGAAAAAATCAATACCCGCACCTATGATCTGGCCGACATGGTCGGATTGAGCCGCCAGCTGCTTGCAAGCTATCCGGATCAGCTAAGCGGCGGTCAGAAGCAGCGTGTCGCTATTGCCAGGGCCATTGCCGCAGAGCCGGAATTTATTGTCTTCGATGAAGCCGTTTCAGCCCTTGACGCCTCCGTCCAGGCCCAAATCATCAATTTGTTAAAAAAACTTCAGAAAAAGTTGAATCTGACCTACCTTTTTATCTCTCACGATCTTTCAGTTGTCAAATACTTAACAGACCGTGTCGCAGTGTTGCAGGCGGGAAGGTTGGTTGAGGTCGCACCAACCCCAGTCATCTTTTCCGATCCGAGGCACCCTTATACAAAAGAGCTGTTAAACTCTTTGAAGCCTGCTGAAAAGGTCCGGCAGCTCAGTTTTATTCCTTCAAATTTTGCAATAGACGACAAGCAACGCGACAAAGGCTGTCCCTTTTGCGATCATTGCGCTTATTCCGAGGCCATCTGCTGGGAAATCAGACCGGAAATCAAAGAATGCGGCTTTGAGCACTTCGCTGCCTGCCATAAATCGTAACCGTATGAGTTGCGGCATTACAAATATCTTCCGGGCCAAAAAATTGAATAGGTCCCGGGTAGCGATAGTCGTCATCAAAACGCCACAGCTTACGGTATTTGACAAACTCGCCAAAGACAGCGCCGTTTAAATCTACGAGGCTTTTTTTGACGACAAGTTTTTTCTTCCCTTTGCGCGTTTCGCTATGCATTAAGGGAACTAGCGGAATACCAAGAGGAGTCCATTGAGACGGAGGCTCGCTTAAATTTTGAATAGCGGCCATATAACCTGTTTTTTTTCTTGCAATCAACAGAGCCGCTGCCAAACCGAGGGAAAAGCAATAGTTGGCATCGAAGTTGGAAGGAAAGCACGAGCGTCCTTCATAGCCGCAAAAATAGGGTTGAGCGCTAAATTTCCCCTTATAGTCCTCTCCTCGATTTTTTAATTCGGCCTTTACCATTTGTATCAAAAGACGTTCGCTTTCAATTTTCGAGACCTGGACATTGCCGTGAGGATCGCGCTCTTTGAGAAGCTGAGCCTGAATGTTTTTCGGAAGATTTTTAAAACAATGCTCGCCGTCTTCACTCAAACGGTGCGTGATCAGCTCGGTTTTTACATGAACTGAAGATAAATCATTCATTTTCTGCTGAATTTCTTTCGACGAGAGAAGATTGTTCAACTCGGTGATCAAATTCTTAATTTCAGGGATGAACTCAACAATCCCCTCCGGTATGAGGATGACGCCGTAATTTTTCCCTTTTTCTGCTCTCTCACAAATTAAATCGGCAATGTCGGCGACAATCTCTTCAAGTGATCTCTCTTCTTTTTTAACTTCTTCGCCGATCAGCGTATAATTGGCATGCGTTTGAAGGGCGCATTCAAGGACGATATGGGATGCAGAACGCCCCATGAGTTTAATAAAAAAATAGTATTTGCCCGCTGAAAGCGAATCTCTTGCAATGTTTCCTATAATTTCCGAATAGGTTTTGCAGGCTGTGTCAAACCCGAATGACATCTCGACAAATTCATTGGTCAAATCGCCGTCGATTGTTTTGGGAACACCGATGACACGGCAATCGACATTCTGCTGTAAAAAGTATTCAGCTAAAAAAGCGGCATTCGTATTGGAATCATCACCGCCAATAATAACAATACCATTAAGTCCGAGTTGTTTGACTACATCTTTTACAGCTTTAAACTGATCGGGCTGCTCGATTTTATCACGCCCCGAACCGATGAGGTCAAATCCTCCCTGGTTGATATAGCCTTCGATCAACTCCTCTGTCAGCTCTTTGTAATCATCAGTAATCAGCCCTTTGGGACCGCCGTTAAATCCATACAGGCTGCTCTCTTTATGAAATTTTTTAAGTGCTCTAAAGAGCCCCGCGAGAACATTATGCCCGCCTGCAGCCTGCCCTCCGGAAAATACAGTGCCAATTTTCAAGGGTCTGCAGCTAATGCCGGTTTTAGCCTTAAATTGAATCAATGGCTGCTCGAAAGATTTAGGAAAGGTTTCGATAAGTTCTTCTGCTTCCTCATCGCTAAGCTGTAAAAGCCGATCGTCGGCCGTTTCAAGATTTTCAAGATTTTGAAGAATTTTCGGAATTTCAGGCAGATAGTTTTGCCTGGCTTTTTGCAAAAATGACATTGGTGACCTCACAGCGTTTCGGCAAACCATTTACACGTTTCTTCAAGAGTATAAGCTTGATCTTCTGGATGGGCGAAATCGTGGTCTGTATTGGGGAGACGAATAATTTTAGTTTCTGCCGCAGCTCCCTCTCGATGCTTTTCATACTCATAGGCGTGCTCGATAGTGATCCCGGTATCTTTGACTCCATGTATATGAAGCAAAGGAACTTCATGCAAATGAACAAGATGATCTTCAAGCTTCAAAGCAAAAAATTCCCGTAAAAAGTGCTCATTGGCATGCAAGCCGTCAAACTTCATGAGCTGCTCTCTTGCTTCATCGGTCGTCTCTGGACTTTGAACAATTTCCCAAAGCTCGCGCCATTGCTCGAGCATGAAAGGTTGGAGCCCAAAGAGCCATAGATTTGATATGGCCGTGCTTTCTGGCAGCCATAACAGCCACCAGGCCTCCTAATGATTTTCCTAAAAACCCCATCCGCGATGTGTCGATTCCCCGAAAGATTGTCGACAACATCCAAAGCTTTCATGGCATCGGACACTTCCCGCCCAATCGTCATGTCAATCCAATCTCCTTCGCTGTCGCCGCATCCTCGGAAATCAAATCGGAAGGAGGCAATGCCGCATTTTGCCAGCATCTCCGCTTCTTTCACATAAACGCGAAAATCGCCTGCCTTGTGTCCCCCAAATCCATGAAACATCACCACAATGGGCGGATTTTTGACATCCAAAGGCCTATGAAGAATAGCAAAAAGTTTTTGCCCTTCATTTTCAAATTCCAAGCTTGTACGTGTTTCGAATTTCATCATTAATATTCTGAAACATATATTGAGTGAAAGGGAAATGTCAAATAAAATTAAGCCTGGATTAGCGGCAACTGGACTCGAACCAGTGACACGCGGATTATGATTCCGCTGCTCTACCAACTGAGCTATACCGCCATGAAGCGATTTGTTAGAGAAAAATAGCGGGGGAAGGATTCGAACCTCCGACCTTTGGGTTATGAGCCCAACGAGCTAACCCCTGCTCCACCCCGCGATAACGTTTGAATTTCTAAGAATATCAGACTCATTGAATTATAAGCAACAGGATTTATGAATTATTTCGAATGTTTTCTTCGAGGCTCCTCGGTTGTCTTGAATCAGCCTGAGTCCGTTTTGTCCCAGGATATCCCGCTTTTCCTTATTTTCCAGAAGCGAACGCAGCGCCCATGGAAGCGCTTCGACTGTAGCCTGAAGCCCGGCTCCGTAGGTGATGCAAAGCTCTGTCAACTCGGGCTGAGACTGCATATTCGGTCCAAATATGACAGCAACTCCAAATTCTCCAGGCTCTAAGATATTATGGCCCCCAACCTCTTTAACATAGCTGCCCCCGACAAGTGCGGCATCGGCGATTTGATAACATTTTTTCAAAATGCCCATAGCGTCGACAAGCAGAATTTTAAATGGTTCATTGTTATTGTCTGTGTATTTCTTATAAGGCTGCCCGCACTGTTCAAGCAGCTCTTGCACTTCGCAAAACCGTTCCGGGATGGCGAGGAACTAGCAGAACCTTAAGATTAGGAAAATCGTTCCACATTCCTTCAAGAATTTCAAGAAACCACCTCTCTTCCGGATGGTGAGTCGAGCCAATGACAAGAACTAAATCCCCTTTATTTAGCCCCATCTCCTCTTTGCTGCCCATAAAAACAGGCTCCTCGCTATCGAGTTTTAGGTTGCCGGTTATTTTGAGGACGTTTTTTTGGACACCCAGTTTTTCAAAGCGATGCGCATAGTGAAAACTTTGCACGCATATGCAGTCAAACAGAGAGAAAATTTTTCCGGCCCAAAAAGAAAACGCCTGGTAGCGCAAAAAAGTCTTCTCAGACATTTTTCCATTTACCAGAATCAGCTTGGCTCCCTCCTGCTTGCATTGGCTTAAAAAGTTATACCAAAGGTCGGTCTCGCAGATAATCACCAGGTCGGGCCGAGCCCTTTTAACCAGCTTTTTCATTGTCCAGGTAAAATCAAGCGGGAGATATAGATAAAAATCGGCAAACGGGACAGCTTTTTCAGCTGCTTCCCTTCCGGATGCTGTTCCTGAAGAGACTAGAAACTCCGCATCGTCTCCATAGGCTTCTTTCATCATTTTCGCAAGCGGAGCAGCCGCCTTAATCTCGCCAAGGGAAACAGCGTGAATCCATACAAGGCGCGATTTCGTTTTCCGGGGCATTTCCGAGAGAAACCCAAGTCTTTCTCCCAGAGTTGCCCCTCCCTTCTTCCGAAGAACCAAAGAAGGCAGATAGAAGATAAACCCTAAAAAAAGAAAGAATTGGTATATATAAGCCATAAGCAGGCATTATATCCCAAAATGTGGTAGAATATAAGTGAAAAAGTATGGCTGACGATCAAAAACAAAGCAAAGAAGACGTGAACCTGAGAAAAAGGTTAGAGGTGATTTTTGGTCTTCGCGACAAGATTGACCAGGCCCTGCACAAAGTTTACAAAAAAGGTGATTTCACACAAAAACAAATTTCCGACTATCTTGACAACCCAGGCAATTTTCAAACCACCGAATGGGCTTTTATACAGCAGCAACGCGACAAAGTATTTAATTTCATCTGGGACACCCTGGGTCCCGAAGAAAAGAAAAAACATGAAAAAACTCAGCTTCAAAAAAAATCCAAGAAAAGAAAGCGAAAGTCAATCGGCCACCGCCGCAAATGGATCCAAATGGATTAACCCGAAAGATCTTCAAGAACTTGGGTCAAATGCTTCAACGTTTTCCAGAACCGGAGGTGAGAGTTGCCGGAAGCTCCTGACATGCCGATTTTGTAGATCTTTTTCCTGACGAGCTCATCTTCGGAGATTTGCTCGATCAACTCTAAAAGTTTTTTATAATGTTTGGATTCGACAAGTTTTTCCGCCTTCCTTGGCAGCGAAATTTTGTGGAGAAATTGCAGAACCTCCATCCTCCTGATAAGCTCCCGGATAAACTCCAAAAGAAGGTCTTCATCGGCTCCGCGGTCTTTGACAGCCGCAACAAAACGTCTGAACTCTTTTTCAGTAGAATTCAAGAATTCAATGATCTCAAATCGTTCGACCTTGAGACCTTTCTTTTTAATAATGACTTCCTGCCTTTTCCGCTTCATTTTCTCAATGGTTTCTCCCAGGCTTAGAAGTACGTTGCCGAGGTTGGCATACTGCGAAGGCTTGGCAAATTGTCTGGCAAGTGCAGAGTTTGCTCCCAGGAAGGCGATCGCTTTTTCCAGGCGGTCAAGTGATTTGCTGTCTAGCCCCTCCGCTTTTGCACGAAAATCCCCTCTGGCTTCATTTCGTAAAGCCAACGCTTTTTGCTGAATCGCCTTGATGAATTTTTTAGCCTGGGGTGAAGATATAGTCTGATTTCCTTGAGACAGGGAATCGGCAAATTTCTGAACATCGTGCTGCGCCGACGCGATAATATGATTTATAGGGCCTAAAGATGACATAATATAATTATACTCGATTTTTTATTATAAATCCATGATAATGTAGCTATGACTTCATGGGAAAATGTCAGCAGCTGGTATGATAAAATTGTGGGAAAAGAGGGGCATTATTACCATCGCCGCGTCATTTTCCCCAATCTTTTCAGGCTGATGAAGCTTGAAGATGAAGAAGCGCCAAAAATTTTGGATCTCGCCTGCGGCCAGGGAATACTCGCCCGCTGCCTGCCTCCGAATGCCGCGTATGTTGGAGCAGACATCTCCTCGTCATTGATACGATCGGCTAAACAAAAAATCAAAAAGCACAGCTTTATCACGGCCGATGTCACTAAAAAGTTGAAGCTTGATGACTATGATTTTACTCATGCGACCATCCTGCTTGCCTTGCAGAACATTGAAAATCCCCTGCCCGCTCTTAAAAATGCCTACCGCCATTTGAAAAATGGAGGACGGCTTACTATCGTGATGAACCACCCCTGTTTTCGGATTCCCCGACAATCCTCCTGGGAAGTCGACCAGAAGAAGCAGATCCAAAGCAGACAGATCAACCGCTACATGACGTCCCTTAAAATTCCCATCCAAACTCACCCCGGAAAAGGAAAAAAGTCCGAAACGACTTATTCATTCCACCATCCCTTAAACGACTATTTCCGCTGGCTTCAAGAAGCGGGTTTTTTAGTTGAAATGCTCGAAGAGTGGTGCTCGGATAAGACAAGTACGGGAGGGGCTGCGCGGATGGAAAACCGCGCTCGCAAGGAGTTTCCCCTCTTCCTCGCCATCGCAGCTGTCAAGTCCTCCAAGAAAAGATCCGTTTAAGTTCCTTTTTTACTAAATCCGGCAGCTCTTGCGAGTTTAATTCTTCTAAAAACTCCCATGCCTGATTCTTTTTTTGGATTTCTGGGTGCCAGCGCTGATCCGAAATGGCGAAAGCGCAAAGGCGTCTTAGAGCCAGCACCCTTGTTACGGCGGACTCCTTATCAGTGCGCGCAATATCAAGCAACGCTTCATACTCAAGCTCAATTTTACTATTATATTCGCTTCCATGGCCATGTGCGTGATGTCGATTTTCCAAATCGAGTCGGCTCGTTTCAGGCTCATAACTTTTAATCAGTTTCTCGCTGTTTTGGCTGATCTTCAAGGCCGCGTTTCGTTTGAGCATCTGCAGCGCATCTACCGCTGCATGAGCATCATGTAAGCTTCTTTTGTTTGTAAATACTGAACATATTTTATTCTGAATTTCAGAATATGTTTCATAATCGGAGGTGTGAGACCCTATATAACCAAGAATTAAAAGCAGCTCATAAAGCGGATCCCAAGTGGTATCGGCAAATCCCAAAGGAGTCAGTCCCCTGGTTCTTTGCGCAAGGCGAGTTTCTTCTTTTTTGAGGACCTTATCAACTGATTCAAATAATCGTGATCGTTCTTTTTCAAGAATCGGACCACACATTTTCGCCCCGGCATGGCTAAGCAGATATAACAATTGTTGCCGGGTTCTTCGCTGATCGAGGGTTGGAAGAAGCCGCTCAAGCATTCTGGCGCAAGCAGCCCCTTCAAAAACCTCTTGAGGTTCCCCATTGAGGCCTTCATATAAATTGAGAGTTTCTCTTTGAATGATCTCACGCTGGCTATTGGCGATGATCATTTTCACGATTTCTTGAACGGCAGGATCCTCTTTAAATCGGTTAACCAGCTCCTTCAGCGCTTGAATACGCAGGATATAATATGAAGTGTAGGTATCTTGCATCATCGTCAACTTTAGAAGAGCCTTCTTTGCCTTTTCTCGAAGCGATTCAAGGTTAAGCGCAAAGCCGATGCCTTCAATAGACAGCATTGATGAAAGAAGATCCCGATCTTTTGCAGAAGCCGTTTCAACAAGTAAATCAAAGACGCCCGGCGCCTCCAGGTGTCTTTGGTACACTTTGAGGGCTTCTTTATCGATACAAGAATGTTGGACAAGATACGAAATATTTTCCTCATCTTTGGCATCGTTCAATGAATAAACTCGCGCATACTCGTCCGCTTGCCTCAGCCAGCTTTTAATTTCATGCGGTAGACGCTTCTCTAGTTTCTGAATCAAAGAATCGCGTAGAAATTGCTTTAACCCTTCAAAGTATCGAATAATTAATTGTCTTGCTTGGCCATGTTTCTCTTGAGCAAAGAGAACTGAGATGATCTGAAGCATTATGCTTTCTCTAATACGGCCGAGGGTAAAAAGCTCGTCGATTAGGCGGGTGTCGACGATGCCATCTGCGAGCTTACCCTCAACAATCTCTTCAAGAAGACAACCAAAGCTGTATGCCTTCCGCGCCATAAGCTCTGATAACTCATACTGTTTTAACTTCAAACAATGCCAAGCCATGTCGTTATAAGCATCGATATCGCCCCAGTTAGCACGTTTAGTAAACTCAATAGCCATTTCGTTTTTTTGCGCCTCGGCAGCTTTCTTTGCAACAGCGAGCAGGCAACGCCGCCCCCATTCTTCGTGGAGATCTGACAAACGCATCAAATCGTCTTGAATCCGAGCTAAAGCTTTCTGAGGCTCATCTTCACCTTCCATCCTTTTTTTTAAAATTTCCAGCAGCGATTTCCCTCCTGTGTATTTATTTAACTCCTCCGCCATTTTCTGGCATTCCAAGGCGTTTTTTTCATCATTTTGCCGAAGGGCAAGCCGGCATAAAATTACAAAGTTATTGGCTCCGTTATCAGCATCCAATTCTGAACATTGCTTGGCCGCTTGAAACGCCAGCTTCCAATAGCTGTGCTGTGCAAATATCTTCGACAGGTCTCGGTAACGCCAATCCCTACCCAGAAAAGAATTCGAAGTTTCCAGCCGAGAAAGGTCAGCTTCGGGGTAGTTGATGTACAGAATAATAAAACACGCATGCTCGGTGGGAATCCCACGCTCTACTAAAGGTTTGACTCGATTCCAAAACCGCTTATCAGCTACCAATACAGAGTCATTGCCAGACTCTTGATAAATTTTTTCAGCGTTAGCTATATTCTCCAATGCCGGAATTTCGCCGCTAGAGAGGCTTCGCTCAACGCTTCCTCTAAGTAGTGGCAGGTGTGCATTAGTTACTTTTTTCACGTTAGAAACACCGAATTGAGACCGCCAAGCAGTCAAGACTTTTGCCATCGACTTGGCAGCACCATAATTGGCTAGCTCGCGCGAGAAAAGAAGGGGCTTTTCCTCCTGCTTGGAAAAGAGGGGGGCGATAAGTTTTGCGATATTATCTGTTAACGACTCGATATTTGTCTCATAAAGAAGCCCTTCTAAGGGGATTAATTTTTGACATATAGCCTCCAGGGAAATCTTCGAGGGATCTGAGTAGTTTGTTGGCCCTGTCATAATTATCTCCAATTAAAATCTTGAGGCTAAATGTTAACACCTAGACAAGAAAAGATCAAGAAGTCAAGATACCCGCGTTTTGCAAAATTTCCAGGGGCCACGATTCGGTAAGGCTCACTTTAATAATTGATTGTCTTAACCAGTTTAACGAGTTGTGGTCTTTCATTTCGCTTACAGCTTTTGAATGCATGGCAATTTCACAGCGCTCTTGCAGGTAATAACCTGACTATTGCAACAATTTCACCGCTATTGCCTTTGTTGACATCAGATAAGCTTCCTAGCCAGCCATTGGCTATAAAATATAAGAAGGGGCATGATAAACATCCACACCAAACCAACAATTAACGAAACCACAAGGTCATTGGGATAAAATGACGCCGCTCCCACTTTGGCGGCGGCATAGTAGCTGACAGCGGCGCCGCCGGAGCCAAAAACTGCAGCTATGTAGGGATTGTACCTGAGCCACATGAGAGAGTGATTGACGCTCATGGCAAGGAGCACCCAAATGCTAGTCACCCATAAAGGAGCCAGCCAGGGAATACTTTGATATCCCCCATGATACTTAATCATCCCGATATTGAGGTAGATGGTATCATTTATGGTGCCAAAAAGGCCGACCGTTAGCATCAGCACAATTTCCGCAAGCTGAAAGCGGAGCTGAAACAAATGATAGAGGACAAAAAAGGCAATAATTATCGGCCCCTGATAGGGACGGCCGCTCACAACACCCGACAGACAAAAACCCCAGCCAAGATAAAACAGGAGAAAATTAAAGATCCGCATCAAAAACTGAGGTCTTATCTTAAGCTTCATTCTTTCTTGTTGTTTTCCAAATTTCCAGGGTCGCTTGCCTAATGCCATGGTAGAGGAAATAGCCGGCCAGCAAACCGATAAAGGCCCAGACGATCCCCTCAATCGAGATATTGACAGCAGGAGTGAAGTGTTTGAAAGTGCCCAGAAACAAATCGGAATTAAAGTGTGAAGCAAAAACAAAAGGCCTTGCCAGCCACCCTGCCCCTTCAAGGTTTGTTAGAGCTTCGCTTAAAGACGCATAGCGGTTCAAAATAGCCTCAAGCATATCTCCCTGGGCTTGAAAAAGAGTGTCGCTGCTTCCTTTGAATTTTGCCATGTAATCAGCAATGGTCAAGTCGCCGTTTTTGGCAATTTGATGAATTTGATCGACCTGAAGCCTAAGTTCGTGGACGCTTCCGGCAAGCTGCTGGGTATACTGCTGAATGAAAGCCGGCGCCTGGGAGAAGATCAAAGCTCCCAGCACAGCAAAAATCCGGTCTAAAACAGTGTCTAGCAATTTTCCCATACTTCCTTTTATACACGAATTGACTATTTTAATGGTCATTTGGATAAAAGGGCTCCAAATGGACCATGACGTCCCGAACAGAGGGCCACTTTCGCTGGATTTCGGCACGGACGTGCTGGCTGATCAAGTGCGCCTCTTCTACGTTTATTTTCGGATCGACTTCCACATCAATGTCCACATGAGCGTCAGGACCCGATAGCTGTATCCTCAGCTTTTCCGTACCTAAAACACCTTCAACTCGGCCGGCAGTTTCCCGAACCAAATGAAAGTATTCTTTATCCGGAATCTTGTCCATAAGCTGATGGATGTTGCTTCTTGCGGCGCTGATGCCGATAACGACCATAAGAAAAGCGATCAGAGAGGCTCCGAAATGATCAAACATCTCTCCCGTAGCAGGAAAAAACGCCGCAAGTATCAAAGCGGCCATGGCAAAAAGAGAGTTGAGAGCGTCTATTCTAAAGTGAACCGCTTCGGCTTTTAGGGCGGGGCTGTGATTTTTTTGGGCATAGCGCATCATAAAGCGATAACATATTTCTAGAAGAACGACCGCAGCCAATGGGATGAGCCAGGCTACGGGACTAATCATCTCTTTTCCCTCATGGCCAATGGCTGAATAAAATTGCTGAAGCGCAAGTAAACCTCCTCCAATGATCATGAAAATCGAAAGCTGAAGTCCTGCAAGTGGCTCGTAGCGGCCATGTCCGAAAGGGTGATCTTCATCGGGAGGCTTGTCGGCCACACGGATTCCGATGAGCAGCAGGACGCTGAACAAAATATCGATGCCGCTTGCGATGCCATCGATCAGGAGAGCGAAACTTCCAAAAATAAAGAAACCGGCTATCTCTAGGAGGACAATCAGAAAGCGGATGCCCGCGCCGCGCCATATGGATTCGACAAGTTCCAGTTTCCTTTCGGCCCGAGCTATCGTGTAGGAAGGAGGAAGGTCTATCGGATCTGGAAATTCGTTTTTATGATTCGGTGCCGAAAAATCTGTCCCCATAATCTCCTAGACCGGGATAAATAAAGTTATCACTGGTTAATTTTTCATCTTCCTGAGCAGCAATGATTTTGATACGAGGATACTTCTTACGAACCGCCTTCAACCCTTCGGGGGCGGACACGACATGAACTGTAGTGATTTTTTCCTGAGCCACTCCCCTTTCTTTAAGAATGTCAAGAACCTTGAGCACCGATCCTCCCGTTGCAATCATAGGATCAAGGACGATCACCTGGTCTTGGCTTCCTATCGATGGAAGATTTTCATAGTATATATCGGCAATAGCTGTTTTTTCGTGTCTCTTTAGCCCAATCATACCTACTTTGGCACCCGGAAAAACCGTTAAGAATGGTGGCAGCAGGGCAAAGCCTGCCCTCAATATGGGGAGCAAAATGACCGATTGGGAAAACCGGTGCCCTTTAGCCGCCCCAAGAGGCGTTTCAACAATGACATTTTCACTTTCCAGGCCGACATGAACAAGGTGGGCAAGCATAAGCCCAAGCTGCTCAGAAGCCCGTCGAAACTCTATAGCCGTTGTGTTTTTATCACGTAAAATGGTGATTAGAGTGCTTTTCATTTGTCAACTTTTCGCCCACGATACCAAATTGATCCATTTTTGACCCGCACGAAATCAGCAGTTGAAGCGCCTGCCTTATGGTCATATCGGTAAAGATGATCTGGCTCTTTTCAAACAAAAGGATAAAACCCATTGTTGGATTTGGTGTCGCCGGAACAAATACAGAGACCAGATGCTGATCAATCCCTTTTCCTTTAATCAAGGCCTCTTTGGTTACAAGACCTAGGGAAAGGATACCCTCATAAGGATAGGGAACCAAAACGACAGTTTGAAATGTCCCCTGCTCCGAAGTAAACACGCTTTGCACAACATCTTTAATAGCCTGATAAATTTTATTGACAAATGGAATTCGTTCGAAAACTTTTTCGGTAAATCGAATGATTGTGTGAAACAAATACCACCGCCCCAAAAATCCGATGAAGAAGACCAAAGCGATAAAAAAGATCAAAGACAAAATCTGGCTGATCGTATAAACCACCTGGGGATTATTCAAAAGGGCTGTTTTGGTCATGATGTCGAAATTGAGAAGGATTGTTTGGACAATACCTATAAAAGGAGTTGCCAGCAAATTAATGACAAGCCGGGCTATGAGAATAGTCAGTACAAGAGGAAGTAAAATGACCAGTCCGGTAAAAAAATATTTTTTCACAAATTTTCCTCTTGCATTTCAAGGGCCCGAATTCTAGCCTTGGCCTCATCTCGGGACATCTTTGTAAATGGCATAAGAATCACTCCGCACGAGATCACATATTTCAACGCATCTTCTACGCTGATATCGATATAGGTAAGATCTTCTTCTTTGAGCAAAAGCAGATATCCTGATGTCGGATTTGGAGTCGTAGGAACAAATACAGCGACTCTTTTCTTCTCTTCACCAAAATGGATGTCTTCTTTTGTCACCAAACCAAGCGTCTTGCAGTCCGGATTGGGAAAAGGGATAATCACTACCTGCTTGAATGAAGAGGTCTCGGATTTGAAAATGGTCTTAAAAACATCCTGAAAGGTGATATAAAGCGCGTTGACAAAGGGGATTCTGTGGATGATATAATCCCCTGTTTTCAGCATGTAGTGCACCACGACCCATCTCGTCAGCCATCCGAGGCCTATCGTGAAAAAAATCAGAAAAATCAGTATCAGAATTTTGCTTAAAAACTTTTGCAGCTGGGGTCCGGTAAAAATCAAAAAGCCGTCTTGCATAAAGTTATAGTAATTCATAATGCCCTGGACAAGGCCTAAAAAGGGTCCGGTCAATAAGTTGATGACAAACAGGACAATGGCAATTGTCAGAGCCAGCGGAAGAAGGATCGCAAGGCCCGTGATAAAGTACCGTTTTCTCTTCATCTTTTCTTCCTTTTCTTCCTTTTCGATTTTTTTGGTTTTTTAGAAGTGGGCTCTTCTTCCAGTACCAAATACCATTTAGACTCAAGCACGATTAGATCGATTTCCCCAAGAATCAAAGTAATTTTCTTTCCCGGTTCATAAATCCTGCCGGCATGGCGCCCTTTTAATCTCATGGCTCCTTCATCGTAAACATAAAAGTCCTCTTCCAGATCCCCGATATGCTGAAATCCCTCGATCATCATATCAATCACTTCAAAGAAAAAACCGAAAGGCTTGATCCGGGTAACCACTGCCTCAAACTCCCGATAGGGATCGTCTTTGATCATTTTTTTTAGCAGGCGAAGTTTTTTTAGCAGAACCACGCTGTTTTCAGCCTTGGCAGAAACTCTTTCCTGGTCGGAAAACCTAGCTGACGCCTCCTCAACTTCTTCATAGTCGGAAGGCTCGCCAAAAAGCACTCGATGAACAACAACGTCGGCGTAGCGGCGAATAGGGCTTGTAAAATGACAATAGTGGGTCAGCGCAAGGCCGTAGTGGCCAATATTTTCCGGGGAATAAGACGCCATTTTCATACGCCTGATAAAGCTGGTCGCTAAAAAGGGTCCGAACGGAGACATTTGCGCCTTATCGAATAGCTTTTGCAACTGCTCGGTAGTCGGCTGCTCAGGCAGATCATAGCCGAAAGCACGCGCCAAAAGGGCAAAATCCTTGATATTTTCTTCGGCAGGCTCATCGTGTATGCGATAGGTGAAATTTTTATTGATCGAACTGAGGTGTTCGGCAATCACCTCGTTAGCTTTGAGCATAAACTCTTCGATCAATTGGTGGGTGATATCGTACTCGACATAATCGGTTCCCGCAGGCTCTCCCTTTTCATCGACGAGCACTATCAACTCCGGAAGAGAAAACTCGATGCTGCCCCGCTCATAACGTCTTTTTTTCAAAATCCCGCAAAATTCGACCATTTCATCAAGAGCCTTTTTGTATGGACTCTTCGCCTTGCCGTCGATAACCTTTTTAGCTTCTCTATAAGTCATCCGCTTACGGCTTTTGATGACCGACCGGCAAATGCGGTAGTTTAACAGTTTTCCATTCAGGTCAAAATCCATCAATACCGAAACAGCCAGCCGATTAACTCCCGGCTTCAAACTACACAGGTTGTTGGAAAGCTCTTCGGGCAGCATTGGCAGGACCCTTGAAGGAAAATATACGGAGTTGCATCTTTGCCTGGCTTCGCTGTCAATGGCAGAGCCTGTTTTCACATAATGCGTTACATCGGCAATGTGGACCGACAAATGGAAGCCATTTTTGTCTTTTTTCAAAAAAACAGCATCATCAAAATCTTTGGCGGTATCGGGGTCGATCGTAAAACATTCAATATCCCTTAGGTCTTCTCTGCCGTTCATATCTTTTGGCAGAACCCTTCCCGGAAACTGCCTGGCCTCATTCAGAACGGCCACAGGAAAGCGATCGTGAAGACCATATTCTTCAACTGCGGCTGCAATATCCGCTCCTGCATCGCTGATATGGCCGATATAGTGGGAAAAGCGGCAAAGCGTTTCATGCGTTTTATCGCCCCATTCGACCACCTCCATGACGATCCTGTCTCCGATTTTCAGCGAAAGCTCGGAATTGGATTCTAATATCACGCGCCCTGTCTTGCCCAGAAGCGGAGCGTAAACCCGCACCGTCCCGTCTGTGTCGATATGGCGGACAGTTCCCGCAAGGTGCGACCTTGCCCGATGCAAAATGGAAATCACCTTCCCCTCCGGCCCTCGATCGGAAACCGTTTCCAAATTGACGACAACCTCGACCTTGTCGCCGTCGACAGCATTGAATGTCATGTGCTTAGGTATAAAAATATCTTGAATATACTGAGACTTGGAATCCGGCTGGACAAAGCCAAAACCTCGGGGGTTCATACGAATAACGCCGATCACAACATCGCTGTCGGCTTTTGGCGGCGCCCAGCGTCCATCTTTTTTTTCGATCAGTCCGTCATGGAGCATCCTTTCCAGGACTTTTTTAAAAATATCTTTATGTTGCTGGGGGAGTTGAAGACGTTTAAATAGTTCTGATTCGTTCATGGGGTGGTATCCCTTGCCCATGATGAACTGGTTTGCGACGCGCGCCAGATTGTCAATCAGCTTGTCTTCTTTGGAATTTTTTTTCTTTTGGGGCCTGGGGCCTGGTCGTTTTTTCTTCATTATAGGGATTATTATAGCTGATTCATCAAATATAATAAACGTGAACTTAAGAACTTGTCTGAGAAAAATATTTCAGATACAATACCGTCTCTTCAAGTCACCAACGGAGAATTTTTATATGGAACCGAATTCTGCATTGCAAAGAGACCCTCTAACAGTGCAAATAATTGAATTTCAAAAACATCCTTGTCTGAATTTCAAAAACATAAATGCGTTGAATTGTTCAAAACGAAATCTTTTTAAAGTTCCTAAAGCCGTATTTAAAATAGAGGCTCTTCATATGCTTTTGCTTAACAACAACCATTTATCGTCAATTCCCGATGAAATTGTGAGCTTGAAGCATCTTATATTTCTCGACGTCACAGGCAATCCCCTTATAGGCGACCAGCTTCTATCTTTGATGAAAAATGTTGAGAGCATGCCTAGTTTGCGCTTTTTAAGAATGCCCTTAAACAAGAAACCTTATTATCCTTGCGGCTTTATTAATTGCAATGGGGAAAGATGGCTTAGTTTAAAAAGCAAACCTATAAAATCACGATTTGCCTGGTTATGTAACTTAAGTGGAATCCCTCCTAAAAAAGAAAGCGGAATCGTCGTTGTGAAAGATAAGCCCGAGGTGCCTTGTTCTAGAAAGGTTAAACAGAAAGCATGAATCTTCAAGCAATTCTAAGTATCTGCTTTTTACTGCTCACTTCTTTATTAAACCCGTGATTGTGACCTAATCTCGGGTTAAAGGGCGCTCCTTCTGAAAAGATGATAAACCTTGATTACAGTTTAAAGATAGCAGCCATGGGATTATACAACTGGATCCCACGATTTCCGAGGACCACTACCAGTATGCCGCTTGGAGAAAATTTATTCTTTTTTTTAAGATACTCAAGGCGGAAGCTTTGAAGAGGAAATCGCTTTTTTCCAAGATGCTGATACCAGATCGAAAAATTCATAGTACTCTAAAACAGCCAACAATTAGAATTCGAAAAAGAAATTCGGCATAGATTGATCATAGAAAAAGTTTTACAGCGTGAATGGCTAATCCTTTATTCATTATTCGGGGTTTGGTATACTGGCTGCATGGAAAAAAAATACAACCACAAGAAAATTGAACCCAAATGGCAAAAGCATTGGGAAAAACAGAAAACTTTCAAAACGGATTTAGACAAGTCCAAGCCGAAATACTATGTGCTGGATATGTTTCCCTATCCTTCGGGGGCGGGGCTTCATGTTGGCCATGTCGAGGGGTATACAGCCACAGATATCCTGGCGCGCTATAAAAGGAAGAAGGGATTCAATGTCCTGCATCCGATGGGATGGGACAGCTTCGGCCTCCCTGCTGAGCAGTATGCCGTTAGAACGGGAACCCACCCGAGGGAAACGACTAAAAAAAATATCGACAATTTCCGGCGCCAGCTCAAATCTCTGGGGTTCAGCTATGACTGGGACCGGGAAGTCGCCACCAGCGACCCGGCCTATTACAAATGGACGCAGTGGATTTTTACCAAGCTCTATGAAAAAGGGCTTGCTTATGAAGCCGAAATGCTGGTGAATTACTGTCCGGCTCTCGGAACTGTCCTCGCAAATGAAGAGATCGAACAGGGCAAGTCAAAAGAAGGGGGCTATCCGATTGAAAGAAGGCCGCTTCGCCAGTGGGTCCTGAAAATTACCGAGTATGCCGAGAGGCTGATCGACGATCTTGACCTCGTCGACTGGCCCGAGGGACTCAAACGGCTCCAAAAAAACTGGATCGGCAAAAGCGAAGGGGCCACAATCAACTTCGCCATTGAAGACCATGAGGACATCATCACTGTCTTTACAACCCGGCCGGACACAATTTTCGGCTGTACTTACATGGTCCTCTCACCGGAACACCCTCTTGTCGACAAAATCACTTCCGATCCTCAAAAATGCGTGGTCGAAGTATATCGCGACAAAGCGGCCGCCAAAAGCGACCTTGACCGAACGGAACTGAGTAAAGAAAAAACCGGCGTCTTTACCGGCTCGTATGCCATCAATCCCGTAAATGACGAAAAAATTCCGATTTGGATCGCCGATTATGTCCTGATGGGATATGGCACCGGCGCTGTGATGTCCGTTCCTGGACACGATGAGAGGGATTTTGAATTTGCCTCGGAGTACGACCTCCCGATCATCCCCGTTTACGATCCCGATATCGACAAGCAGCCGAATCTGGTGCCTCTTGAAATGACCCCCGATGAAGTGCGGGGCTCTGTCCTCAAAGGCGTGATGTGCTGGCCAGGAAATGGCAAGTGCATCAACAGCTCCAGCAGCAAAATTTCCATCAATGGGTTGAGTGTGGAGGGCGCGGTCAAGAAAATGACCGACTGGTTGGAAAAAAACCTTCTCGGCAAGCATTCGGTGAACTACAAATTGCGCGACTGGCTCTTTTCCAGGCAAAGGTACTGGGGCGAGCCGTTTCCGATTCTCCATTTTGAAGACGGTTCTAAGCGAGTGCTTGAGCTGAATGAGCTTCCCCTAGCGCCTCCCGAGATCAACGATTATAAACCTAAAGGCGACGGACAAAGCCCTCTTGCAAAAAAGAGAGACTGGGTCGAAATTACCGATCCCAAAACAGGAAAAAAGGCGCTTCGGGAAACCAATACCATGCCCCAATGGGCCGGTTCATGCTGGTATTACCTACGCTTTGTCGATCCCCACAATCAGGAAAAAGCCTGGAGCCCCGATGCCGAAAAATACTGGATGCCTATCGATATGTACGTCGGCGGCGTGGAGCATGCCGTGCTGCATTTGCTCTATGCCCGTTTTTGGCACAAAGTTCTCTACGATTGCGGCTATGTCACCACGCGCGAGCCCTTCCAGACTCTCCGAAATCAAGGCTTGATCGTCTCCCGTTCATACAAAAAGAAAGGGGGAAGCTACGTTCCACCCGAAGATGTGGTTCAGGGCAAGCAGGGCTACACGCACAAAGAAACAGGCGAAGATTTGATTTCCCAAATCGAAAAAATGTCGAAATCCAAACTCAACGGCGTCACCCCTGACGAAATCATCGAAGAATTCGGCGCCGACTCTCTCAGACTATATGAAATGTTTATGGGACCGCTCGAAAAGGAAAAAATCTGGAATACCGACGCCGTCAACGGCTGCCGCCGTTTTTTATCGCGATTTTATGACCTCGCCGTTTCCGACAAGGTCACCGATGAAGACTTTGACGAGGCCCATAAACTAGGGCACCGCCTCATCAATTTTGTCTGCCATGATGTTGAAAACCTCTCTTTCAATACAGCTATTGCCAGGCTGATGGAATTTGTCAATGATTTCAGCAAACTTTCCTCCTATCCGAAAACAGTGCTGCTCATGGCAACGCACGCCTTAAGTCCTCTCGCCCCTCACCTTGCCGAAGAGGTTTGGAGTGTTCTTGGAGGCGAAGGAGACTTAAGCTTTGCCCCCTTCCCTGAAGTCGATGAAACGTATCTGGTTGAAGAAATGATCACCTACGTAGTGCAGGTCAACGGCAAACTAAGAGGCCGCTTTGACATGCCAAAAGACCAGCCGGAAGATGTCATCATGGAATGCGCTTTGGAAAACCCCAATATCAACAAGCATATCGAAGGGGAAAATATCGCCCGCGTGATCTTCGTTCCGAATAAACTCTTGAATATCGTGACCCGAAAGAAATAGGTGATTAATTTCTGTTGATTTCCAGATCAAAAGTCAGCGGCGCAGCGCGTGAAGTAACATCCCAAAAATACCTTGCCATGTCGTCGATGAACATTTTTTCACCGAATTTTTCGTTTGTGCAATACATGGCGGCATCTCCGCTTTTTGCTTTCTGTTCCGGTGGATAGTTCAGAACAATATTTATGCACGTTTTGAGATCTTCAACAAAATTTTTGACGAAATCCCGATTATTGCCCTGCACGGCAGTTGTACAAAAATGAATACCCGCCGGTTTTTGCAAACCGCTGATGTACCAACTTTTCTTTTTCATCTCATCTTTAAGATCATAAATATTCATTGCCTCGGGATCCTTAAAAGCCATTCCGATGACCATCATTTTTGGATCTCCCATGATTTTAAGATGTGCCTTAAGGAATTCATCTTCGCGTATCGCATTGGTGAGCGCGCGCGTCGTTTCAATGATTTTTATTGTTTCTGTAATATATCCCGGCTTGCCGAGAGATGCCATCACCGCCCACAAAGCTGCGATGTCTCTTCCCGGCTTGCTTCCCGGAAGAGTCGGGGTCGCGTAGATGCCCCCTTCCCATTCAGTTTCTACAAAGACTTGATGCTTTCTCCAATTTTCATGATCGCGATACATCACCACCGAAGTCCCCTTCTCCCCAAAACCATACTTATGGGTATCGGCAGAGATGCTGGTCACTCTTTCGACATCGAAGCCAAACTTCGTTCCGATGTCTTTTCCATAACCTGCCTGCTCCATCCAAGGAACGACAAATCCACCAAGGCAGCTGTCGACATGCAGGCCGATACGTCCTTTGGGATCAACTTTCTTGAGCATGTTGGATAACTCTTCTATGTCGTCTGGAATCCCATGCGGGAAGGGCGGCATGGAGCCTACCACAAGTATTGTATTTCCGTTGATCGCCTTTCTCATGGCTTCGACGTTCGCCTGGTAAGCTTTGAGATGCCCCTCAGGAAAAACTTTTACCCTCCTCAGTTTTATGCAATACTCACCCGCTGCCTTAGCGAAAGCGGGATGAGCAGTTGAAGGAACGACCATCTCAAAGCCGCCGCCATGCCCTAGTGCTTTGGCTCTTTCGCGGGCCGTGAATACTGCATGCCGAATGCTGTCCGTCCCTCCGGAAGTGACATTCCCCACCGTTTTGCCGTCTCCTTTAAACATCGACAGAGTCATTTTTACAATTTCAGCTTCCATCTGACGGATCAAGGGACTCAGTTCTGTGTGAAGAGGGTTGGTGCGCCTTGCCAGATAGCAAACTTGAAGGATCAAACTGTCCAGTTCCTCGTTATCGATATAATAAGCGCCGGTATTCATTCCATTTCTTGCGTTGCCGGCTACATTTTCTAGACGCTCCAGAATTCTGCTAACGTTTCCCAAGGTTTATCGGGAACTTCCAGACAGATATCTTCCGGTTGGATGTTCTTGAAATATTTTTGTTCCAGGCTCCTTTCTATTTTTTCGAGCTCGTCCTTCAGCTTTTTGTTGATGCTGGGCACCATCTTCAAAGTGTTTTTAACTTTGGCTTCCCAGTTCCAGTTTTTTCGGCTTGCCCATCGCATGATCAGAAAGCTTGCGATAGCAGCGGCTGCTGTGAAGGTGATCAGTTTATAGGGGGAAGTTGATTGGATTTTTCTATCGATGGATTTTGAGACCTGGCAAAGTGTATTAACAGGATTCATTATTTTCCTCTCGGTTAAGCTGTTTGATTTCGGCACATTATCATATTGCTAAAATAGAGTTCAAGGATTTGAGTTCACTTTTTACGCAGCTTTCGCTCTTTGAGCTGGAGCTCAAATCGGTGGAGCCGGTCGAGAGCTTCTTCGCGGTATTTGGTAAGAAGAGCCTCTGCTCCCTGAATCCGTTCGATCCTATCGATCTCTTCGCGAAGCTTATCGCTCGCTTCCCTATCTTCTTCATTCAAAGGAACCATTTCCTCAGAAAGGCGGCTCTCATAAAATTGGCGCGCGGCAATAATGAGATCGACCATCTCATTAAATTTTTTCTTGATCTTGGGCCCTTCTGTGATAAGATCTTGTCGAGATTGTATGCGGCTTAACTCTTTTGTCAGAGAGCGGACCGACTGGCGTCCTTCGCGCCGATAATCTTCTAAAGACCGAGGGCCGCAGGAAACAAACACTAAAACAATTAAGAGTGCAGCAAATGTTTTATACATACGAACAAAGCTAAACTAAGGAGAAAAGTATGTCAACTATCACCTCGCTCAATACAACAAAAGCTCCAAAAGCCATTGGCCCCTACTCGCAAGCTGTCAGCGACGGCAATTACCTTTTCGTTTCAGGCCAGCTTCCGATAAATCCGGGCTCGGGACAAATAGAGGCCCAAGATACTGTGAGCCAGGGAAAGCAGGTTCTCTCCAATATTTCCGCTATTTTAACTGAAGCCGGCGTGGACTTTACTCATGTCGTCCGTGTCGATGTCTTTTTAAAAGATTTAAACGACTTCAAGGCCCTCAACCAATTTTATGAGGAATGCTTTGGACACAAAAATCCCCCGGCACGACAAACCATTGAGGTAGCGAGACTTCCGATGGACGCAAAAATTGAAATCTCTTGTATTGCCAGACTTTAGGAATTTTGGTATGTAGGGATTATATCTTTTTTTTACGGAGGTTAATTGACTTATGGATAGTCATTGTGTCCCTAATAAAAACAGCTGGTTTTCATGGCTGTGCAGCTGGCTGCAATCCCCTCTACTTCTCGCCATCAGATTGATCTGGGGGATTATGTTTATTTTAACCGGTGCGGGAAAACTTGGAAATATCAGCCAAGTCATTGAATTTTTTAATTCTTTGCAGATACCCAATCCGGTATTTTTTGCCTGGCTTGTCGCTTTAACTGAATTAATCGGGGGAGCTCTAATTGTTCTGGGTCTTTGGACAAGGGTGGCTGCTATTCCTCTGATCGCGATTATGGTGGTCGCATACGCAACAGACAGCCGTGAAACCGTTCTGAACATTTTTCACAGATTTTCAAGCTTTTATGAATCATCAACCGTTTTATTTTTTGCTTGCCATGCTAATTATTTTTGCGTTTGGCCCCGGCTTCTTTTCTCTTGATGCTATCTGGTATTTTTCAAGGCACAGGAAGGAAACAGCAAAAAGAACAGCCTCCGGAATAAATAGCCGCCAGGTTAAATCTGTGAAACAAGGGCCTGGTAGCAGAGGATGAGATGGTCTACCCCATTCATTGCCTTGTGGGGTTTATTTTCAGGAGGGAGGCCGTAAAATTCGGCGATCTTATCTTTGGAGAGGATGATTTCCTTGGGGAACGGGTCATTGACAGCTTTTGATATCTTCATACGGGCGGCCCAGTACATAGAGGCCAGATCTAGCCAATGGTAGGGCCATTTGAGCTTTTCCTGCTCATCGACCGAGACCAGATGATTGAAAAAGGCACGGTCGAATGACGGGTTTTGGCAGACAAAAACCGCTTTACCCCTCCTAATGCCGTTTTGGATAAAACACTGTTTAATCTCATTTGAGACCGCATCGAACGGCTTGCCGCCGCTTACCATCTTCCACGAGAAGCCGTTTATCTGTATGCTGAAGGGGTCATGCCGCTCCCAAACTTCCGGTGGCTGCTGAACAATCGACTCATAAGAGGTCCTGACCTCATCTGTCGAAACATCAATAATTTTAAAGGCTATCTCTATTGTTTTGTGCCTTTCAGGGTCCAGTCCCGTAGTCTCCTGGTCCAAAAATATTGCCAACATATGCTTCCTCGATTAAGGAGACCCTTATACTTGACTTCGGTCAATTTGTCCAGCATCCAATTAAAGTTTTTTATTTAATAACTATTGCCATTAATTTGAGCGCTTTGATATAATATTATTTTAAACTTAATAAGGTTATTGGCTATGGGAGCGATTACCCAAATAAACCGATTTATCTGCCTTTTTAAAGACAGCTTTGTACGCTTTCGATACCCCTTCTCTCTCCCCGAAGAAATTGGGGGGGCTCTTGGTCTGGATATCTCCAATCAAACGGATTTTCACACATTTTTGTCGTTTCTTTGCAGCTCTTCCTGCTGTCCGCGCAATCTGCAAAAATACATGAAACGAGATGATGTAGAACCTCTATTTTCCCAAGCCTTCCGTTCAGACCGTTTTAGAGAAAAGTCAATCCATTGCTACTATTTTAAACAGGGTTGGGTTGAATTCCAACTCCACTTCGACAATGACGACCGACTGAGACGGATCAGATTGCAATCCCAAACACTCGAGTCCGACGAAGGTGTTGAAATTAAACTGTTTCCTCCAAATAAATAACACTTTTTGCTATAGTATTTCCATGGCTGTCCCAAAACAAAAAATACGCGAAGTTGTCTTTCCTGCTCCTCTATTGCCTCGACTTGTCGGCTCCCGAGGAAGAGGAGCTGATCAAGCTGGTCGGGGGTGAACTCAAAGTCGCAAAAAGCCAGGTAAAGCTTTGCCTAAGCAAAGTGCGCAATATTCAAAGCCATCAAAAAGAGATCGATGAAAAGGTGGCAAGCGCTTTGCTATCTTATCGTTTTGAACGGATTCATTGGATTGAACGCAGCATTTTACGGCTTGGCCTCTACGAAATGCTCTTCGACGTGGAGATCCCCCCTAAAGTGGCGATTGCCGAAGCCATTCGCCTTGGAAAGAAATTCGGCACTCCTGCCTCGGTTGCATTTATAAACGCAATCATGGATCATTTATTTAAGTTGAGTATAGGTGAAGGATCGAGTTCTGCAGCCATTGAGGAGAGTATAGAGAACTTGATTACGCAAGATGAAATCGTTCAGGAAAAAATCGAGAAGCATGATAGATACCCTTCCCCCATTGATTCAGACGAGAAAAGAAGCTGAGTGAGCTGTCCACTTTCGGCGTTGGCGGACCTGCCAGGTATTTTGCCGAGGCAGTCATCTGAAGAGGAAATGGCGGAAGCTTTGGCTTTTAGCCATAAGATTTGGCCTGAATTTTATGATACTCGGGAAAGGGTCGAATTGCCTGTTTGACGACCGAGGATACAACGGGCTGATCGTTTTAAATAAAATTTCTTTTATCGATAGAATCGACAAGACCCGTATAAGAGCCGGAAGCGGCTATAGCTTTTCCCTGCTGGGATCCCAAACGGCTAGATGGGGCCTTTCAGGTCTGGAGTTCGCCTCGGGTATACCGGGGACTGTCGGAGGAGCTGTCACAATGAATGCCGGAGCAAACGGCAAAGAAACATGCGAGTGCTTAAGTTCAGTTGACTTTATGGATAAAGAAGGAAATATATCCACCTGGAAACGGCACGAGCTTGCGTTCAGCTACCGCTTCTCGCCCTTTCAGCAAATGCCCGGGGCGGTGATCGCCGCCGAATTTTCTTTGAGCCTATCCGATAAGGCTCGCAGCACCCAAATCGCAATAATCAATAAAAGAAAACAAACGCAGCCGCTAAAAGAAAAGTCTGCAGGATGCGTCTTTCGCAATCCGGATCATGGACACTCCGGCGCCTTGATTGAACAATGCGGATTGAAAGGAAAACAGATCGGAGGGGCTAAAGTGTCTCCCTCTTCACGCCAATTTTATTGTAAACACCGGAAACGCGGCGGCAAAAGATACTCTTGCCCTGATCCGGCTGATTCAAGAAGAGGTCGAAAAGCAAACAAATCAGCAGCTAAAATGGAAATGCGCTTATATACCTTATGAATGAACTTTTCAAAGCCGACCTTCACTGCCACTCGACATGCTCTGATGGAACCTTAACCCCCAAAGAGCTCATCAATCTTGCAGCAGACCTTCAATTGCCCGGCCTCTCGATAACCGACCACGACACGGTTGAAGCCTATAAAACAGCTATCGGCGAGGCCAAGGAAAAAAATATCCGTTTGATTACAGGGGCGGAGTTTTCTTCGGCCCTGAAAGAGACGAATGTCCATATTCTGGGCTACTCCTTTTCCCCCGAAAATCCCATCATATTAAATTTTTGCTTGCGGCATGCCGAAAGACGGAAGATGCGCAATCGGGAAATTCTCGATCTGCTCACAAAACATCAGATGCCAATTGATGAGCATGAAATACGCCGCCCGATTCCCGGAGGAAACACAAGGTCGATCGGCCGCCCCCATATTGCCCAGCAAATGGTCAGGCAAGGTTATGTCCGAGATATTCAGCAAGCTTTCGACAAATACCTCGGAGACGGCAAAATCTGCTATTCGCCGGGAGAGAGGTTTGGAGTAGAAGAGACTCTCGATGTGATCCATCAGGCTGGAGGCGTAGCGATTTTAGCCCATCCTCATCTCATCAACAAAAGACGCGTCATCAACCTCTTGCTCGATATGGAATTCGACGGCCTTGAGGGCTACTATGCTAAATTTCCCGTAAATAAATGCCAAACATGGATATCAAAAGCAAAAGACAGAAACTGGCTGATTACAGGCGGCTCCGATTTTCATGGCGCAATTAAACCCCGCAATGTGCTGGGCTCATCCTGGACGCCTGAAGAAACTTTTGATTATCTGCACAGCGTTTACCTTTCGAATCTATGACTTATTTCGACCTGATTTTAAAACTTTATCAGAAACGCTGCTATTAGGAAAAAGAAGCCCGAAACGATTGCGACCCCCTATCCTTCAGTCCACATTGCGGGAAGCAACGGCAAAGGAACAGTCGCCTGGAAAATCGCTGAATCTCTCCGCCTTGCCGGCTATCGCGTCGGCCTTTACACCTCTCCACATATCTCAAGCTTTCGGGAAAGGATCAGGATCAACGGCTGCCCCATATCCGAGGAGGAAGTCGTCAAGAGACTAGCAAAAGGATTGATGAGCCTTCCGGATTTTTTGAAATCACAACTAAAATCGCCCTCTCCTATTTTGCCGACTGCCAAGTTGATATCGCAGTCATTGAAACGGGACTCGGAGGCGAATTCGACCAAACAAGCTCAGTTAAACCGATATTGTCTATCATTACATCCCTTTCCCTTGAGCATACAGAAATTCTCGGCAATACCTTAGAAGATATTGCCCGTGCCAAAGCGGGCATCCTCAAAAAATCGGTTCCGGTTATCCTCGGCTCCCGAGTCCCTAAAGGGTTGATCGAGCCTTACGCTGAGAAACTTGGCTGTCCCATTTATCGGCCAGCATCTTCTGATGATGACAATACCGCAACCACAAGAGAAGCTTTGCGCCACCTCCCTTTTGCAGCGGCAGAGGAGGGACTAAACAGCTCGCCCTCCCTGTAGAATGGAAGAGATTTCTTATCAAGGCAGAAAAGTCATTTTGGATGTCGCGCACAATCCAGCAGGTTTTCTGTATCTTAATCATGAGCTGAAAAAACGGTATGGGAAAGCGCCGATTCGCTGTCTGTTTACCCTCTCAAAGAATAAAAACATTCAAGAGTGTCTCAAAGAAATCGGCCGCTTTACTGAATCTCCGATTATTTTCAAAAGCTGCCACCCCCGTCTTTATTCCGCAGACTTTCTTTGCCGCCAGGCGAAAGAGATGGGCTTGCATGCGGCCATTTGTTCAGACATCCGCACACTGGAGCCTGATGACATAATTGTCGTCTGCGGTTCGTTCTATATGATGAGTGAGATACGCAACCAGCTTGGAATAAAAGAGATAAGCGACCCAATAGATCTTACCGAAAAACTGCTTAGATAATAAGTCTCAGTCGGTTAAAATGAATTTAAAGGAGGCTGAAGCATGGAAGCTTTTACAGATTATTTAGTACAGAACCCCATTGTCACTGTCATTTCTGCTGCGATTATTTTCGTCCTGACATTAATTTTTGTTGTGAAACGAATTTTTAGCTTTGTCATCACACTTATCTTGCTTGTCATTTGCCTCATTGCAGGTTATATTGTCATCAGCCCGGAATCGGCTATGAAGTATTATAAAGAACTCGCCGATGATGATGAAACAAAAGATGAAGAGTCCCCTTCTGTCAAAGATCAGCTGGAAGGCGCATATAAGACCGTCAAAGACAAAGGTCAGGAATATTTCGATAAGCTTAAACAATCCACAGATGATCAGTAAATTTTGTATACAAGATGATTCAAGCTTTTTAGCCTGATCTTTCACTAAATCATTGAGTTTGCTACAATACCCCAAGTCAACAATTAAGGAGGTTGTAATGAATGTTGCCAGAACATTAATGACAAAAACGATCGCCCGGTCTACAAGACCCTTGGCGGCCGCACAAACAAGATCTTTTTCAACTCGTAAAAACGGTAGCAACGAATTATACTGCCGTCAATGGATGTTGGATAAAATTTGCACTGAATTAATCCTAACAGAAGACGAGCTTGGAGAAATCGACAACCTTAAAAATACGAAAATACGACTTTTTACTCTTAATAGAAAAAACAGTCTGATATCTTTATACCATTTGTACTGCGAAGAAATCAAATTTCTTCAGGATAATCATCCTTCCGATTTTACGGAATAGCGTTGATACCCCGGTTTAATAGCTGTGGGCGTCAAGTTTTACTTTTCCTCGGAATATATAATAGACCCCTGCTGTATATGAGATCACCAGGGGTATTCCGATAATGACGAAAAGTAAAAGGATGTGAAGAGTCAGAAGCGAAGAGGAGCCGTTGTAAACGGTCACGCTATTGGTATCCGGGGCATTGCTGGCACGAAGAATGTTGGGAAACATTCCTATAGCATAAAGAGCCAGCAGGCAAAAAATATTGAGGCTATGGAGCTTAAAAATGCCCTTCCGTCCCTTCCGCGATGTATCTCTCTCGGTATATTGGCGATTGCAAGGAGATTGATAACCGCAATAATGAAAAAGTAGGGTCTTTGCTGCAAAGCGGCCATCATATGAGGCTGATAAATCAGGGTGGCGACTGTCGCGATGGCATACGTCATGATAAAGAAAATAATGCAGGGATTCACAAATTTTCGCATTTGTTCATGAAATTCCCCTTCAGTTTTCATCATCAGATAAATGGATCCATGCATAGCAAACAAGGCGACGGCCATCACTCCGATAAGATCGCGATAGGGATGGAGAAAGTCTGATGAAATGCCCAATAAAATTGAAGTTTTTATCCAAGGGAATGCCATGAATGAAATTCCCGACAACAACTCCTAAGCCAAAAGCAATGACTAAACTGGCGAGGGCAAAAAGGAAATCCCAGGTCCATCTCCACCAGGCCATGGGCTGCTTGCTTCTAAATTCAATTGCGACGGCGCGAAAAATTAATCCGCCCAAAAGAACCATGATGGGAATGTAAAAGGCTGAAGCAAAGGAAGCGTAGACTATCGGGAAACCCGGCAAACAGAGCCCCCCCGGCAGTGACAAGCCAAACTTCATTGCCGTCCCAGACGGGGCCGATTGAATTGAGCATGAGCCTGCGTTCGACATCCTTTTTGGAAAACAGATGCAACATTCCCACGCCGAGATCAAAACCGTCCAATACCGAATAACCGGCAAGCAAGAGGATAAACGCGCACATACCAGGTAATTTGAAGAGGCTCCAATTCAAAAATCATGCCTCTGTCTTTCCTTCTTTAAGTTTGTCGATATAAACTTCCATTGCATGATAGTGGGTTTCCTCTTCTTCTTTCATATCGGGTCCATGCCGAATCTTTTGATCCAGCAAGTAAATAAAGAGAATAAATAGCAGCAAATAGATGGCCCCGAACATGATAATCGATCCGAGAACTTGCTCTGCAGTCACCGCTTGGGACAGCCCTTCGGAGATGCGCAGCAAATTGATAAACAATCCAAGGGTAGCGTCCCATTTCTGCAGAGACCCAGCCCATTTCATTGGCGATCATGGGGCAGAGGACAGCAGGAACAAGCATCCATAAAAACCATCGTTTTTCGGACAAGCGTCCCTCTCCACCAAAAAAAGACGCCCAGAATGCTCAGGGTCAGCATAATCCCCCACATATAGATCATGATCCGATATGTCTGAAAAATCACATTAACATTGGGACGGTCCTCTAAGGGAAATGCGTCGAGCCCTGTCAACAGGAGCCTCGAAATCTCTATAGGCAAGCAGGCTTAAAAGACCTGGAATTTGAATGGCATAATCGACCCTTTTGAGTTCATTATTTGGAATTCCCGCTAGAATCATCGGAGCTTCTTTTTGCGTTTTGTATACCCCTTCCAAAGCCGCCAGCTTGGTCTTTTGATGCTCGGCCACAACCCTCCGCTGCTATCTCCGCTGAAAAATTGAGCCACTGTGGCAATAAAAGCGACGAAAAGTCCGATTTTCAAGCATCGCGAAGCAAAATCAATGTGCCGATTTTTTAACAGGTACCAGGCAGACACGCTGATCACTAAAAACGCACCGGCAAGCCAGGTTCCAATAATCACATGCGCCAGTCGATCCATTGCCGAGGGATTAAAAACCATGCCCCAGAAATCGGTAATTTCCGCGCGGGCTCGTATCCCCTCTCCAACAATATGATATCCGGCCGGGGTTTGCATCCAGGAATTGGCAACGACAATCCAAACAGCACTGAAATGCGCTCCGGCGGCCACCATAAATGTGGAAAAAAAGTGAAGTTTCGGGCCGATGCGGTCCCACCCGAAAAGCAAAAGGGCTAAAAAGCCCGACTCTAAAAAGAAGGCAAAAACCCCTTCCGCAGCCAGTGCGCTTCCGAAAACGTCGCCGACATAGCGAGAATAAGCCGCCCAATTGGTTCCGAATTCAAATTCCATAACGATGCCTGTCGCCACCCCGATAGCGAAAGTCAAGGCAAAAACACGGGTCCAAAACTTGGCCATGTCCAAATAGATTTGTTTTTTGGTCCAGAGATGAAGGCCTTCCATAATGACCATGAGCAAGCCAAGGCCAATACTCAAAGGAGGATAAATGTAATGGAACATTATGGTTAAGGCAAACTGAGCTCTTGAAAGTATTTCAACATCCATAATCTTATGATTGTATCTTGCAGAGTTCAGTAATTATCGACAAGAAATAAATTGAGAAATGATCAGAAACATTGGGAATCATCATCGTTTTTATTCTCTTTTATGAACCGACAGATTTCATCCGTATGCAGCCATTTATAGTCGGTATATTCTGAGCTGTCATAAGAGGCGCTTTCAGCTCCCAGCCTGTCAATTTCAATATGACAGACGATATCAATAATCAGATCCTTTTTATCCCATACAAGAAGAAAAGGCTCTATAGACTCGACAAAAACTTCATCCATGCCGATCTCCTGAGTCAGTTCGTCGAAGATCTGACTTTCATAATCGACAATATGATCTGTTAGGTAATCGATCGCAGATCCCCCCTGAGGGGGCGAACTCCCATTTTCCCGGGTACTGCGTCACTTTTTCCGACCTTTTTGCCAGAAGAATTTCATTCTCGCATCGTAAAATCTCCTGTCACAGCTGTTAAAACGATATTGATTTTCTTTTTGAGCTCCGGATGGCGATGCTGCGTGTAAAAATAGCGGTAACGGATGAAATTTCCGTGAATCCTGTTGTCTTCGAAAATTTAAGATGTTGAAAAACTTTTCCGTCGAATAAATCCCAATCGGTGATTTCCTTGCAATGGTCCCAGACTTCATTGACCTGTTGTTCAACTTCTTCAGGAAAAGGTTCCTGTTCTTCCGGAGCGACCATTAATTGAAAAGATGAAGATATGGGCGTCGTTTCTATATCACTCATCGGAGGTCCTTTGAAACTGACGCAAAATTTCGATCCAATCAGTGAATTCTTTTCCGAAGGCTACTGTTTGAATCCCTGCTCCCTTTGCGGCGGCAAGACCATTTTCAGAGTCTTCAAAGGCCAGGATTTGATCTGCGCCGGCATCAGCCGGTCAAGCGCTTGGAGATAAACTTCAGGATGAGGCTTGCCGTTGTCAAGATCCCTGCTCGAAATGACCGCCTCAATCAAAGATTTTGCCTGATACTTTTCCAAAACAAGCGACACCATGATCGGATCCGCTGAGGTGACAATATAAAGGCAGTATCCCTCATCTTTGGCCCACTTAAGAAACTCAAGGGCTCCAGGGAAAAAATGAATGTGGTTTGAGTAAATCCCTGTAAAAAGTTGATGAAACATATGCAGCATGGATTCCGGCGAATCCGGCAATTGATACTTTTCTTTGAAATACTGAATAATTTGATTGATACTGGGTCCGTTGAGCTTTTGAAATTCCTCTTCGCTCCCCTGGTGGCCCATCCGCTCAAGGAAAGCTCATATAAACCTCTCGAAGCACAGGAAGACTGTCGACCAAAGTGCCGTCAAAGTCAAAAAATAAGAGCGTCCACTTTCTTTATCTGATTATTAGTCAACATCCTGCGGTCGCTACCCCCTCTCCTTCTCCAATCTGAATTTTTTCGCCCTTTTTCCTTCGATCTCCGCAGCATGCCTAGGATGGGCGCCTCGGGACTTGGCACCCGGCCTCAAAATGGCAAAATTTTCATTTTCACGCAAAACATCTCCCTCCGCAATACTGCAAGTGGCCTGCAGCCGCCGTCTGGCATAACGATATAGCTCTTCTTCTTCGGGTAAAACGGTTTTAACTCCAGAGCCCTAGTGCCTGCTCGGTTTTTCTGATCATCTTCACCATTAGCTGAAGTTCATCAGGCTCTAGGGAAAACACATGGTCTGGTCCTTGAAGCGTACGGTCTAAAGTAAAATGTTTTTCTATCACCTCGGCTCCCAAGAGCGGCTGCCGCAACAGGGCCAACCACCGGATCCTGGCTATGGTCTGATAATCCTGTTTTCGTCTTAAAGCGGAATTTTTAAAGAACGAATCGCCTGCAAATTCAGTGAGGCAATCGAAGCGGGATATGTTGCCGTACATTGCATAAGCGTTAAATCTTTTCCGCCATATTCCCTAAAGAGATTCACCGCCCAGGCTATTTCCTCGATTTCTGAGCAGCCTGTCGACATAATCAGCGGCTTGCCCGAGCTTGCTATCAGCTTAATCAAATGCGAATGCGAGATTTCATAGGAGGCAAGCTTGTGCCGTTTCACATAAGGGTCGACCGCTTCAAAATCCTGCTCGGAAAAAACGGAGGACATAAACTCGATTCCTTTCTTTTCGCAGTATTCAGCGAGTTTCGATATCATTTCATAGGGCATTTCGTTTCTTTTCAAAATCTCATGAATGTCTTCGTCATAGCCCGCTTTAGAAAGATAGCCGCTTTTACCGGCGCCTTTAACATATAGGGTGCTGCTGCGGAATGTTTGGAATTTAACAGCATCGGCTCCAGCAGCCGCTGCCGTATCGATCATCTTTTTAGCTTCTTTCTCCTCTGTCCAGTTGGATCCCGCTTCGGCTATAATCAAGATTCGTCCTTTTTGCCTTTCGGAAGTCAGAGAGAGCAGATAGCGGTGAACCCGCACAACTTCTCCGGTATCCGCAATGAGATGCTCGCCAGTTTCGATAAATTTAAAGCCAGCATTTTCAAAAATCTTTCTCGACGCGTCGTTTTCTATCTTCATCTCGGCTAAGACGTCGTCGATTCCCCTTTTTTCAAGCCAGGGCTTCAATTCTCTAAGAGCCAAAGTTCCAATTCCTCTTCTCCGAAACTTCGGAGCAATATTGATCGAAATATCAGACTGTACTCTCTCCGGATGGAAGAGCTCCCTAAAAAGAATGAACCCGACACGGTCGCCATTTTGCAGGATGAAAAGTGGCGGAAGCAGAGGATGGGAAAAGTAATCGCTGATAAATTCCGGATAAAAGTCCTCCCAAAGCTTTAGCGTTTGATGAAAAGAGTATCTGAGCGTTTCGGGATCGTTTCTCCACTGCATGACAAGCCTCGCGTCTTCTTCGCATGGCCGCACGCACTCGAAACGAATTTCATTCATTAAGCACCTATCAGAGTTAAAATATCTTTTAATGAAAAATGGGGATTTTTTAAATAGAGAGATTCGATAATTTTTCTTAGTTTTCTCAAAATCTTCCAAAGTGTCAACCGTCAGCCGAATATCCGATAAATCGGGTGCCATTTTAATCTGTGCGATTTTGAATTGATCGGCGCGGTGCAGAATATAAGGAGTGACATGCTCTCTGTCGTATAGGTCGACAGCCGTAGAGTTCATTTTTTCCAATACATGCCGCTTCATTGCCTCGACATCCATCCCTCGGGGATACGTTCTCTGGTGAGTATTCGACACATAGTCGCAATCCGTTTGAATCATTTTCCGGATGCACTCATCAACAATATCAGGATCAATCAAGGGGCAGTCGGCTGTAATCCTGACAATAATATCGCCGCCAAATTCTTCAGCGGCCCGTGCATACCGCAAGAGGACATTTTCTTCACTTCCCCGATAGACTTTCACCTTCTGCGAATGGCAAAGCCGGGCAATCGGTAAATCGTCATCATTGATCGTTGTGGCTACGATAAGATCCGCATCGGCAACTCGTTTTAAACGCTCCAACAAATAAAATAGCAGCGGCTTGCCCAAAACTTCTTTCATCACTTTCCCGGGAAGGCGGGTCGATGTCATTCTGGCCTGAACGATCAGCGATATCTTCATCCTGCGAGATTCCATTTGAAGATAAATTCCTGTTCGACACTCAGAACTTCGTGGACAGGGCACCCTCTGGCGGCCTTCTCCAGCCTATCGGCGGTTTTCTGATCCAAAGCACGCGTGCAGTCAACTATAATGATTATCTTCTCGAATCTGTCCGCAGGGGTCATGATTTTCTCTATATTCACTCTTGTGCCTATCAGATCAAATTTCATTGCTTTGGCTTTAAGCCCCATAACACTTAGAATACACGATCCGAGTGAAACTAAAAGGTAGTCGGTCGGCGAGGGATACTCTCCCAGCCCTCTCCATCTTTCGCTTACATCAGCAGTAAAATCGATATCTATCCCCTTTACCCTCAAATCCTCTTCTATTTCCATTTGTATTGAAGCCATTTAGCACCGCCTTTTTAAGTAACTTCTCATAGAGTTGAGATGATGCTTTCGGCCTGCAGCATTCGGATTCGTTTATTTACGCTGGTCTTCGATCAGCTTACTCGTCGTCCATAGCTAAAGCTATGCACTCCTCGTAAAATAAGCGACTCTTTGGCTGGAGTTCCGAAATCATCTACCTCAACTCTATGAGAAGTTGCCTTTTTAATACCTCATTAAACTCAAGTTTATGATTTTTTTCGAGCTTATTCAGCTAAATTAATTTTTTCTTTACATTTTTAACTTATAATTAACTCATATTAAAAGGAAATAATATGACAACAATAAATAGCTCAATTGGTAATCAAGAAAAAATTGCCTTTTCAAAGCAAAAAGCCGAATATCATGACTCTACAGCCGCAAAGTTCATAAGCGGCTCCTGTCATACCTTGGCAGGAGCAGCTCTTCTTATAGCAGCCCTGGCTTTGCCTATCTTCGCACTCTCTTGCCTGGCAGCTGCCACCTACTTTTGCTGGCCGGTAATTTTTGCTTCAGTGCTCCTGATCCCTGCTAGTGCTGTTGGGACCTATATAGTCTTTAAAATGGCGAGAGAACAGTTTACTCAAGCTGTTTCGGACTTTTCAGACATGAGAAAGGCTTAAATTAATAATTAGTATTGGATTTAACCGTCTTAAAGAGTACAATTAACCAAATAAATAGAACTATAGATCTATAAACTCATATTTATAAAATCTTATCCATCTGATTTTCAATCATTTATAGATTTGGCACTTCATTTGCTTAATAAAACAGGTAATCAACTGAGAGGTTTTACCCATGGCAAAGAAAAAGACAGTTAAAAAAACGCCGGCGAAAAAAACCGTCAAAAAGCCGGCGAAAAAAACAGCTCCTAAGCTCAAGACCATCCGCGTGCAAACAGCTGAACATGTAAAAAGAATGCTTAAAGTAGAACGGAAAGAAAAGTCGAGTTAGGCCTGATTTCTTACACCTATCGTCCCAAGCCACTTGGCGATCTCTTGACCGATGTCATCGGGATTGTCCTCTTGTATATAGTGGATCCCCTTTCCTATATCGGCTTCAGTAAGATTCTTTAGATGCTTTTGGCACCAAGCGACCCCCTTTTTGCGGAGGAGGGCTCCGGGATGGGCAAAAACGAGGAGCTTGGGGATCTCGGTTGTTTGCAGCCAAGATTTGTAGTCGACCACCGCTTTGTGGACATCGTCCGGCTTCCCTTCGATGGGGATCTCGTTTGGCCATCGCCAGATAGGAACTCGGTCGGCTGATGAAGGGTAAGGATTGCGGTACCGATTTTTTTCTTCCAGGGTGAGTTCCCTAATAATTGACATGGGCATGATTTTTTCGATAAACAAATTGAGATGCCCGATCAGAAGCCATCCGATGTAAGGAGTTCGGAAAAGCTTGAACATCAGCCGCGCCTTGCGGGGGAAGTCGTTCCATGATTCGACCGGACCGATTATAGCCTCCATAAAGGCGAGGCCTTTGACATTGTCCTCATGCTTCATCGAATAATAAAATCCCAAAGCCGATCCCCAGTCATGGATAACAAAAACGATGTTTTTAAGATTGAGTTTTTCTATGAATTTTTCAATGTAATGGTAGTGGTCGAAAAAACGATATTCAATATCGGGTTTATCCGACTCGCCCATGCCGATGAGGTCAGGCGCAATGCACCGGCCGAAAGGAGTCAAATGGGCAATCACGTTTCTCCAAAGATATGACGATGTGGGATTACCGTGGAGAAACAGGATCGGGTCTCCCGACCCTTCATCCACATATTTTATCGTCGATCCATGGATCTCTATGGTTTTCATGCAGTAAGGAAAATTAGGTGAAATATCTCTTTGTTTCATACTGAAAAAACCCTCTATCTTTTCAAAGGTGCTGAAGGCAACCATGGTAAATGGGCCATATGTTCTTTCTCATCGTAGGCATGCCAGGCAACATGCCCGTCGGGTCTCACTAAAACGGCGCCATGTTTTGAGATTTCATATTTTTCAAGAAAATCATTGTTTGTATCCTGGTATTCTCCCAGCTTGCCAATAGTCGCAATTTTACAAGGAAATTGCCGGTATTTGTCTTGCCAGTAGCGAGCTTCAGGGGGACAGACTAAAACAAATTGACTCTCGTACAAATCTAATGTGGATTTTTGCTTATTGCCCTTAACCAACCAGCAATGAGGCGCTCTCGCGCCTACCTTGGCAGAAGGCTTATAATCTTCTTGAGTCTGATAGTCACTCCCATAAACAAAGCCCAAGTCTAAAAGGATATTATTGATATGATGGCTTTGATCTTTTAAGGCTTCTTCAAAGGTCGTTAAGTCATTTTTCGCCAGTGCGGTAAAAATTTTCTCAAACCTTTTAGCATTTTTAATACTCCAATCTATATTGGTTTTAGCGATTAGAACCCGTTCGATAAAATAAGTGTCCAGTAGCGATTCTTGGGCACGGCTGCTAAGAACCATTGCCAGTTTCCAAGCCAGGTTATGAGCATCCTGAATACCGGTATTCATACCAAAGCCTCCGGTCGGCGGCAGACGGTGGGCCGCATCGCCCGCTAGAAAGACTCGCCCAACTCGGTATTGCTTTGCTATCAGGGCAGCCATTGTCCAAAAAGCTTTATTAATGAGGCGAACATCAACTTCGGGATCATTGATGATTTTTTTGACATAATCAATACAGAACTCATCGGTAAATGATTCTTTCGTTAAATTTCGATCTGGATCAAGACGTACCCCGACAAGCCACTTTCTCTGATCTTTTTTTGACAAAATAAACGCCCCCCACAGATCCGGGCGGGTCAGCATAAAACCGGCGCTCGGCCGATAGTCCACATATTTATCTATGTTCATTTCGCAGTAAATATTGCAAAATACCCCTAAGTTATCCACCCCTTCCATTTCTATATTCAAAAATTTTCTTATCGAGCTGTTAGCACCGTCAGCAGCAATGACGTATTGGGCAGTGAGCGTTTCCTTTTGATTCTTTTCCTTATTGAAGATTTCAACTGCCACTTTTTCATCATCTTGAGAAATACCGACCATCTCATGATTAAATCTTAAATCAATTAGGGGGATGCTTTGAGCTTTTTTAATAATTCCTGCTCCACATTGTCTTGTGAAATGATGGCGCTTTGAGTCGGGCTATACTGGCTGTAGTCAACCGTAGCTTGGACACGGGTGATTTCTTTTCCTTGAAAATCTTCCAGCCAGGTAAAACGATGAGCCTCTTTAGGCATTTGATATTGTTTCATTTGGTCTTCTAGGCCAAATGAACGGAATATTTCCATAGAACGGCCATTCACCCCCCTTGCTTTTGGGTGGTTGGTGGTCTTCGGATGTTTTTCGATTAAGATGGATTCTATACCCTGTTTGGCTAAGCAAAGCGCCGCTGTAAGACCAACAGGACCTCCTCCGATTATAATGGCTTTATCCATGTCATTTGATATGATTGTATGTATCCCCTTTAAAAGTCAAGGTAGAATAGTAAGCATTCGGCAATCTACGCCCCTAAAGAACGCAGCGCGGGCGTAAGCGTTATTTAAGCCCATCTGGAAAAATTATTCCAGATTCTTTAGAGATCGAGAGCCCCTTTGCCTTAGCCCAGCGATCGGGGAGAAGTTCGTACAGCTTGTTTGCGGGGTGATCCATTAAACTGCGCATGACATCTTCAAGATATTCGTGGGGATTAATGCCAAGTTCACGGCATGTTTGAATAAGGGAGTATATGATTCCCGCTGCTTCCCCTCCATTAGCGCTTCCAAAAAAGAGCCAGTTTTTACGACCGATTGCCAAGGGACGTATTGCTCGTTCGGCAACATTGTTATCAAGATGGGCAAAAGGATTTTTAATATAGTTTTTAAGATGAGGAATAAGGCCGCAAAAATACTTCAACGCTGCCATTAGTTTTGATTTTGGGAGAATTTTATGGTCTTGAAGCTTTTTTTTCGCCTGTTTGATCATTTCGCTGATGATCGGCTCCTCATCTTCCCGCCGTATTTTTAATCGTTCTTCGGGGGATTTTCCCCAAGCGATTTTTTCATACTTGTAAAGCTCCTGAATTTGGGCTAAAAACCAATCTTTAAACTCTTTATCGCCGCTTTGGATATCGAAAAATTTACGACGAATGTGCGCCATGCAGGGGCACCAGGTATACTGCTTCATATTTGCCAGCGTTTCATAAGCTCCATATTTATCGGAATGAAGAGTCCCCTTGAAACCTTTTAAAAGTTCTTTCGCGTTGCAATGCTTGCGGTTTTCGAAAAATTGATAAATCCGATAAGGCGGATCTTTTGTTTTTCCTCCAGCGAGCGCCCATACATAAGACTCTTTAGTTTTTCCTCTTCCGGGAGCCAGCATCTTGACAGGAGTTTCATCCGCAAAAGCATTTTCACTTTCAAGAATTTTTGTTTTCATTAATGTATACAAGGGTTTTAAGGCGAGACCCGCTTTTACAACCCATGTGCAAAGGTTTTGCCGGCTTATCCTAACATCTTCCCTTGCACGCATTTCACTTTGACGGTATAGAGGCAAGTGGTCGGCGTATTTCTTAACCATAATGTCTGCAAGCAGGCTTTCATCCGCAAAACAACGATCTAATAATGAACCCGGAAGCGGCGCTATTGAAACTCCATGCTCAGGACGATCCGGAGAAACGTACTTGGGACGAACATACTTTTTAAGGTAATAGCTGGTGGGCTTGCAAGCAAGCTTATAGGTTACCTCTTCCCCCATTTTTACGAGAGGTTTTCCTGTTTCAGGGCATACTTTCTCCTCTTCGGGAATGTCGACAGGAATAACTTCCGTTGGGATATCTTCGGGTAGAGTGATTTTGTCTTTTCCGTTTCTTTTCAGCTTTCGTCTTGTATGGGAAGAAACCGTTTTTTTCTCTTCTTTTTCTTCTCCTTGAAGATTACCGAAGCCATCGAATTCCAGTTGATTTTCATTCTGGGGGATGATCTTTTCAGAGCGTTTGTCAAATATCTGGCGCTTGAACCATTCCAGTTGTTCTTTGAAGTAATTGATCTCATTTTTGAGTTCTGAATTTTCTTTCTGAAGCTGTTCTATAGAAGGGTTTTGTATCGCTTTCATAGTCCATATTTTACCAAAAAACACTCTCTAAAAAAAGGAAATATTTAAGTTTTTTCGAGAAAAAATCGGGTGCTGATCCGCTTGGGAATAATGCCTTCAAGCATCATGAAAAAATCCCTCCTGTTCATGGCAATTTTTCCGGAAGCTTTAAGAGGAAAGCGTCCTTTTTCAAGACGCTTATACCAGATCGCAAGACCGTCATTATCCCAGTAGAGCACTTTCATTTTATTGCGCTGGCGATTGAGAAAAACAAAGAAAGCACCTGATGTCGGCTCTTCCAAGGATTGCTCTACGATAGCGCATAAACCCTCGAAACTCTTTCTCATGTTAACCGGCTCGCCGAAGACAAAAATACGAGCATTTCCTGTGATTGTCAGCATAGGTTTCCTAAAAGTTCCAGGCATCGAGCAAGCGTAGATTGGTCAAAGTTAGTTGAAAGATGGATGCGGCCTGCAGCCGTTTCGATAATGATTCCGGCATCGGGTCGACTCTCATCCTTTAATTCCAAGAATCCTTTCGGAGATGAATGTTTCTCGCTTTGAGATCCCAAGAACCGCACCTTCCAATAAACGGTGCGAGAATAGACGAAATTATTTTCTCTGCTCCACTGAGCTAAAGACTTACCGCTAGCCTGCCAATCTTGGATTCTATCTTTCCAAACCAAAGCTGTATCCGATAGTTCATTGTGCATATCTTTCCTCCTCTTCTTTATCGAGTTTTGAGGAAAGAATAACCGGAAAGAAAATCAGAAAGAAGATGGGTTTAATTGACGCTTACGCGTAGCCCGCCCGAAGGGCTTGGCCTTGACAGCTAGAGGACTGCGAAAGAGCTAAAATCTCGCAGGGTTGGTACGGAAGCAAAACAGCAAGAAAAAAAAATAGGAAAAATAAGACAAGAGAAGAAGATCTCAAAATTTACAGAAAAAGTGTTGCTTAATCCCTTTTGCTCTCATTCACCCCCAAATCAAGACATATCTCTGCCAGATCTGAAAGAAAGCCTCAAATTAAGGATTTTGCGCTGATTATCACTCAAAAATAAAGAATTTAATCCCACCTGTCTCGCTATACAGATATAGGGATAAGGCCTTAGACATGCTTGTTTTTCCTAAACATTTAAAATAATAATTATATTAGTTGTTCCTAGGTGATTTTTTGTATGAAAGGTTATACAGCTCTTCTAATGAAAGATCTTGAGGTGTTTGCAACGCCAAATAGGTAGGGTTTGGGTTTTCTTCCTTTTTTCCTTTTTGCAAAGTTGCCATAAATGGCCTAATTGATTCTCCCAATGCTTCAACTTTATTTTTTAAATTATCATTTTCGAGCCCTCTGGTAATTTTTTGATTCACATGCGATAGTGATAAGATAGCAGCATTTCTTTCCCTTTTTTTAAAAAATGCGATGCCCTTTGGTCCTATGGTATTCTCTTGAAGCTCTCTGATATAATGTTTATCTTTATCCGATGTCTTAAATCTTTTTGTTAAGCGGTCAATTGGTCCTGTTGTAAGGCCTGAAGTTACTAAAATCAATCCATTGAGGTTCCCTTGTTTCTCTAATACTTTTGCTACGTCGATGTAGAACTGATACATGCGATCAGCTTCGTGTATCGAACCTTGATTAAGAATAGACTGTTCCACAAACTTCGTAAATTGGTTACTTTCTCTTAATGTTTCATCGCCAAAGTCGGCAGTAGAATGTGGAAACAATTGTCCGGGATGATCAATAAATTTCAATATTTCCTTATCATAATTCGTTAAAGAGTAGGCAAAATTTTTGACTTCTTGTTTGTAATTGCTGCCATCCAAAACTTTCTTTGATAAGTCGTCTATTGAAACGCCTGATTGAGAAAATAGCTTGGGGAAAGTTTTAATTGATTTTTGAGGCTTTGTTAGTTCATTCATGTATTGTGATATGCGTTCTTTATGATCAGAATTTTTAGCCTTATCTATATTATCTTGCAATTCATCAATTATAAGCTCTCGTTCTTTCGGCTTTAACATTATAAAAACATTAATAATATCATTCATTGTTTGTTTGGATTTTTTGCTTTTTATAAGTTTAGGTCCTTTATCAGTTTCTTCGATAAAACTCGAAATGAGTTCCCTAGCTTCTAAAATCGGCTTAAGATTGCCCATACTCAATCTGCTGATAGTTCTTAGTTTACTCGAGCCGCGGGAAATCTTGTCCTTTGTTACTTGCCTGCCGATTAGCTTTGAAGATTCTTGTGAGCTTTGTTGCGATAAGGCTTTTTCCTTCAATCCTTTAATTTTAGTATCAGTTTTGTGGATTGTCGTTTTTTTTGATCTTGGGAGGGTGTCAAATGAGACTGATTTTGGAGTAACATACATAGTATTCTCCCTTGTTCAATTAGTATATTATAATTTATTTTTTTTAATTTTAAAAGATTATAAGATAAGTTGTTTATATTAAATAGTTTTAGTTTAGTTAAACTATTTTCCTGCTTTCAAATAAGCGAATGATAGTTGTCAGAAAGCTCTGTACTGGACAAAAAATCATCTTAATTTTTAGGAAAATCAAGCATGTCTAAACCCTTATCCCCATTTGGATGTCGTACTGGTGGACATAAATTCCTTTATTTTTGAGCGAAAATTAGCCTCAAATCCTCAATTTGAGGCTTTCTTCCAGATTTTGGCAGAGACATGTCTGATTTGGGGGCGAATTATAGCAATAGGTATTGAGCCTCTTCTGAAACGATTATCGTATTTGGTTCAATCTTCCCAAAAAGGCGGGTCGATATTGTCTGTCCAGCAAGGTGGATCTATAAGTGGAGGATCTGGGCCCCATTCTCCTAGAGTGCGATCTTCTACCTGGGAAAACCCATCCTCTGTCCAGGGCAGGTTTGACTTAATATTTCTGATAAACATATAATTTATGATTTGCTATCAAATCTTTTACTAAACAAGCTGGAGGTGCACATGTTTCGTATTTTTTATCCAACTAGACCTGCTTATCCTTATATGAGATTTCCCATTCAAAAAAGCACAAAATCTTTAACTGTCTTTCAACGTGCTCATCGATATTCAACAAGGTGTGATGGTTCAGCCAAACGGAGCGAAACTTATACTATGAACTCAAGAAAGTGTAGAAATTTGCCTTCTTCTGAATATTCACACTTTTCTTCTCAAAAAGATGGAGAAAGGGAGGTTCGAAAGATAAAAGACGAACATTTTACGATTCATGATTATCAAACGTCAGATGAAGCTATCAAAGTTCAAATCATTGAAAAGGCTATATTTTCACATGATGTCGAATTACTAGAAGGAATTCTCGATTTCCTAGACAAAAAAGCTACTTATGCAGTTAAAAGACACATGAATAAGATTATTACACTCATTGTTAGACGTTCTCACGATAATATTTTCTTTCCCAGTCTTATAAAATACCGCGACCTTTTTCTTAGACATTATTTTTTCCAAAAATTAATCGAAGAGTCTGACGAGGTATATGTTCTTAAAGCATTACCGGTTTTGGTTTCTGCAGGAATGAAGCCAAACAAGGATGAATATCCATATCTTCTTGAAATATGTATGGAAAAAAATCCCAAATGTATTTTCAAGCTCATAGAAGCATTTCCTGATATTCTTGAGGATTATTCCTCATACCAAGTAAACACATGCAACTTTTATAGGCAGATGAATATCGATATGGTTGATAAAGCATTAAAAATGGGTCTTATTCCAAGTCGTTTTGAAAGAGTTAAACTACTAAATAGTTGTATTCATGATAATCGAACCGATGTTTTCGAGCGTCTTTTAGAGAGCATGCCAGATTTCCATATTATGGATTATCTTAAGGGTTCTAGACTCAATTCTTGTGATAGCTTACATGATGGGCGTAATTGGGCTCTTGAAAAGGGCAATCTCCGAATATTAAAACGTTTTGGTGAACAAAAGAATTTTCGTTTTACGGAAAGAGATTTGAAGGACGATATCCCTATTGCTTCTCTGGAATACATTGTCAATCATATTCAAGAACATGAATATGAAAGTGAGATTAGAAATTATGCACCCAGTAACCAAAGGGGGCGTACACTCTATAGATATCTAACAGAACGAATTCATGATTACAAGAGCGAGGGAAGTTATTTTGAGAATCTTCGTTTTATAAAAAGTGCGGAAACTGTTTTACACTTCTTACAAAAAAATAATATTGTTATTTATTTATAGACCTGATTTTTAGGAAAATCAAGCATGTCTAAAACCCTTATCCCCATTTGGATGTCGTACTGGTGGACCTCTGTACTGGACAAAAAATCATTTCACACATGACAACCTGTAATGGTTCCCAAAATTAGGACCACCTGCTAAGCTAATATCCTCCTGAAAATCGGAGGATGAAAATGACCCGAAAACGTAAAAAATTCTCAGCTGAGTTCAAGCTCAAAGCTGTTACTGAAATCTTGAAAGGAGAGAAGACAGCTTCCCAATTAGCAGGCGAGCTTGGTGTTCACCCTGTAGTTCTATCCGAGTGGAAAAAGCACTTCCTGCAGGTAGGGCCTCAAATCTTCGAAAAGCCCAGAAAAGCATCAAAGATAAATCAGGATGAAAAAGAGAAAGCCGAATTGTTCGAGCAGATCGGGCGACTCAAGATGGAAAACGAGTGGCTTAAAAAAAAATTGAGGACTTGGATCTAAATGACCGTCGAGCCTTCATTGAATCAGCTCATCCACACTTTTCTCAGAGAGAACAGTGTAAAATTCTGTCTTTGCACCGCTCTGGATTGTATTATCAATCAGCAGAGCCGGACGAGGAGACTCTCCGTCTCCTGCGTGCAATCGATGAGGAGTATCTTGCAAACCCTCATTACGGGAGGAGGCGAATGGGTGAAGTCATGAGGGCCCAAGGGTTTGATGTGGGCAATAAGAAGGTCAGATCACTGATGTGTCTGATGGGATTAGAAGCTATTTACCCCAAACCAAACCTGAGCAAACCCAACCAAGAGCATAAAAAATACCCCTATTTGCTCCGTGGGTTGAAAATTGACCGACTCGATCAAACTTGGGCAGGAGATATCACCTACATCCCACTTGTGCATGGCTCTGGTTACCTTTTTGCGATCATCGAGAGGTTCAGTCGTTATGTGATCGAATGAGAGTTGTCCAATCTGCTCAATAGCAGTTTTTGAGTTGAGGCGCTTGACAGGGGCCTGGTCAATACAAGACCCGAGATTTTTAACACTGATCAAGGAGTACAATTCACGAGTTGCTGTTTTGTCGGCAAACTTGAAGAGAGCAAAGTAAAAGTGAGTATGGACGGAAAAGGTCGAGCCTTGGACAATGTAATGGTCCCCAAAATTAGGACCACATGCTAAACTAATATCCTCCTGAAAATCGGAGGATGAAAATGACCCGCAAACGTAGGAAATTCTCAGCTGAGTTCAAGCTCAAAGCTGTAACAAAAATCTTGAAAGGAGAGAAGACCGCTTCCCAATTAGCAGGCGAGCTTGGTGTTCACCCCGTGGTTCTATCCGAGTGGAAAAAGCACTTTCTGGAGGTAGGACCTCAAATCTTCGAAAAACCTAAAAAGGCATCAAAGGTAAATCAGGATGAGAAAGAAAAGGCCGAATTGTTCGAGCAGATCGGTCGACTCAAGATGGAAAACGAATGGCTTAAAAAAAAATTGAAGACTTGGATTTAAATGACCGACGAGCCCTCATTGAACCATCTCATCCATACTTTTCTCAAAGAGAACAGTGTGGAATTCTCTCTTTGCACCGCTCTGGATTGTATTATCAACCGGCAGAACCGGGCGAAGACACTCTCCGCCTCATGCGCGCAATCGATGAGGAATATCTTGAAAATCCTCACTATGGAAGGAGACGAATGGGGGAAATAATGAGGGCTCGGGGGTTTGATGTGGGCAATAAGAAGATCAGATCACTGATGCGTCTGATGGGATTAGAAGCCATTTACCCCAAACCAAACCTTAGCAAACCTAACCAAGAGCATAAAAAATATTCCTATTTGCTCCGTGGATTGAAAATTAACCGACCCGATCAAACCTGGGCAGGAGATATCACCTATATCCCGCTTCTGCAGGGCTTTGGTTACCTTTTCGCGATCATTGACTGGTTCAGTCGTTATGTGATCGAGTGGGAGTTGTCCAATCTGCTAGATAGCAGTTTTTGTGTTGAAGCACTTGATAGAGGTCTTGTCGATACAAGACCTGAGATTTTCAACACAGATCAAGGGGTGCAATTCACAAGTTGTTGCTTTGTCGGCAGACTTGAAGAGAGTGAGGTAAGAGTGAGCATGGACGGAAAAGGGCGAGCTCTGGACAATGTATTCATTGAAAGGCTCTGGAGAAGCGTAAAGTATGAGAACGTTTATCCAAGAAGATATGAGACGCTGAAAGAAGTCCGTCGGGGACTGAAGGACTATTTCAAGTACTACAATGAAAGAAGGCCTCATCAAGGGCTTGATTATCGAACCCCGGCTGAGGTATATTTTGCGAAGTAGTATCCAAAGCGCCGGCGCGCGCTCCCCCCATGGGGGGAGCAAGGCTTATGCCTTCGGATACGAGAGCAACTAGTGTTGTGAGGTTAGAGAAGAAAATTGTGAAAAATGGAAAAAACGGAACTTTTAACAACCCGAGGATGTTAGCTTAACTTTTGGTGATTTTGGTCCTAAGGAAGGGAACCACCTCATTATCCATTGGGATAATCGTCCCCCTCAGTGATTTTAGTGATTCAGATGTGAACTTACGTGACGAAGAGTAAGCTCTTTAGAGCTTACCGAGGAGGGTAAGTTCACATCTGAATCACTAAAATCACTGAGGGGGGACGAGATTAGGTTACAATCACGGGTTGAATAAATCAATCAAATTTTCTACCCTTATGTGCTAAGGGAATAGAGGTTATGGTTCTAAAAAAAATTACACAGTCAAATGCTTATGTATTTGATTCACTCGTCCAAGATTACGAAGAGGAGTTTTCACCAATTACAGGAAAAAAGCAATCCCATGATGGAAAATACCTTCTTGACTCGGATTGGAGAGCTCCAAATACAGGATATTACTGGACTGAAAATAGAGAAATTATGGGATTTTGCATTAAGGGAAATCAAGGGGCTTTCTCAGATATTTTTGAGTTCTATGTGATTCCAAAATTTCGAGGCATGGGAATTGGCGAGAATCTAGCATTTGCTGTTTTTGATGCCTTTCCGGGAAAGTGGCAAGTCCGTCAAATTGAGGGAGCCGACAAGGCTAGAGAGTTTTGGAGAAAAACTATCAGCAAATACACGTCTGGCAATTTTGAGGAAGTCGAATTTAGCGATCCCTTTTGGGGAGCTGTCACTTGCCAAAGATTTGAGATCAGTTAATTCGCATCGAGAACGCCGCCAAGCGATTTAACCTGGGTTGTTCTGACTGCAACAAAGACGTATTCATCGCTTTTTCCTGTAAAGGCCGGGGAATCTGCCCCTCCTGCAACACACGAACAATGGTTGAAACAGCTGCGCACCTCGTTGAAAATGTCATTCCGCCCATTCCCATCAGACAATTTGTGATCAGTTTTCCTATGCGGATTAGGCATTACCTTCAAACGTACAAAATCCTCCAAACCGTTTTAAATATTGTCGTCGATGAAATTCGAAAGAGGCTTATCATATGCAGTCCGGATATCATAGATCCTTAAAATCGGTGTCATTAGCTTCATCCAGTATTTTGGAAAGACACTAAATTTCCATCCTCATTTCCATCTTATTGTGGCTGATGGCCTCTTTAGCAAAGATGGCAGCGACCTTTTATTTCACGAGGCCTCATTGACTCCTGATGATATTGCGGACACCCAAGATTGCATAAGTAAAAGAGTGCTCAGGTATTTTGGGAGAAAGGGCTGGTTTGATAAGCAGACGATAAAAAGGATGCTCTCTAATGAAAACAGCGGATTTTCTCTCGATGCTAAAGTAAGAGTCCCCTCTTGGGATCGAGAAGGCTTAGAGCGTTTGATAAGATACTGCGGCCGCCCTAGCTTTGCCAGCGAGAACTTGCGATGGAATGGTCCTTGGGTTCATTATCGCCTTCCTAAACTTAACTCACACCGGCAAAACCTTTGTCCAAATTGAGCCTTTGGAATTTATCGAGAGGATTTCCCGGTTCATCCCCTATCCCCGCCGACACCTTCGTCATTATCACGGAGTTTTTGCTCCTAATTCTCCTTTAAGGAAGAAGGTGGCTGCCAGCGCTCAAAAACGCCCTGTATCCAGCATCCAAAAAAATTTACAAGAGTCTTCGAAAAAAGTTATAAAGGTTTCTTTCGACTGGGCAAAGCTCATAGCACGTATTTACAAAACCGATCCGTTGCTTTGTGAATGTGGTAATAAAATTAAAATTACCTCATTTGTCATCCATACAGTTGAAATCAAACGCATATTAAACCGCTTAGGCTGCAGGGCCGAGATCCCGAAGTTCGACCAGCCCTACCCTCCTCCTGAATTGAATATCTGCCAACTTCTGCCGTGGACTGAGGATGGATTTTCCCCGTTAGAAGATCGCACTCTAGGAGAATGGGGCCTTAGGTCCCCCCACTCATAGATCCATCCAATTGGACAGACAATATCGCCCCCCCTTTTTGGGAAGATTGAACCATATACGATGATCGCTTCAGAAGGGGCCGATACCTTTTGCTCTCATTTCTCCCAAAATCATGTCATATCTCTAACAAATCAGAAGAAAAACACGAATTTGAAGAAAATTGTCTGATTATTGTTCAAAAATAAAGAAATCAAAGCCCACCTTTCTGACAATCCGATCTAGGATAAGGCCGTAGACATGCTTGATCTTCCTATACATTTAAAACTCTCTTTTAGTAAATTAACGATCTTATCTTCTTTCATAATTTATTGAATTTTAATAAATAATTTGTTATTATTTGTTTTATTAATAATAAAAGGAATGGTTATGACTCCAGAATTAAATAATTGTTTTAACGCCTTAAATCAAATCACTCAAAATCATCAAAACGGCAATTTTGACAAGAATAAGCTTTCAAAACTTTTTGAGCAATGCTTAGAGGGCATTGTAAAGGAAGAGTCTCGATCAAAACTCTCAAAAGAAATCACCATTCTGCATAGGTTTTTGGATACCCCCTTAGGCCAAACCATAGAAATGAAAGATATTCCTAAATATGTGGCCGATCTGCTTGAGCAAAAACGTAAGCAGCAACAATTAAAAAACAATCTACTATATAGAAGCCTTTCGAAAGAATCTCGTAAAATTGTCAAAGCGACAATCAAAAAACTGGCTTCGGAAGAGATCACACGAAAAGTTATTGAATGGGCCGCCTTGTTTGAAAAAAAGGATATAAAAAAGTGTGAACACTTTTGTGAATCTCATGACAAAAAGCTTCTAATGCTGAGCGAGCTTTGGTTAGAAGGAGGAAAAGACAAAGTCAAAGCGATTGTATCTCTCATAAAGCAGCTTCCTGATTTCAAAGTGAATACTTCACTTGAAAATAAAGTCTCATTTTCATCTTTTGCATTAGTGTATCTACTTGGCGAGGAAAAGGACTATGATAATTTCTCATTTAAAACTAAAGATTTTGAGAAGATCAAAAAATCACTCTCGGAAAAAATACGCCTCATAGAATCTTTGACTCAACCTCAAGTACTACCACTTCTAAAAAGTTGTTATTTATCATTTTTTCAAGCGATTATCCTTTTAAAAGAAGCGCCAAAGTTGTTGCAAGCCCTTGCTGAACTTTCTGTGACTTCTTACAGCAGTTTGCCAATTTATTTTTCTGTCTATGACAAAAAACTGGATGAGAGCTTGACAAACTCGATTTTACCTGCTCGGTTGATCTCACTTTTAGGGCCTCAATTTCTTCCCCTTTTAAACGAATTTTTCCATACTATGGAACCAAAAAGACAGAGAATTCTTCTTCCGCTTGTTGATCACCTCTATAGAGAACTCAAAAGAGAGCATAATAATCGTGGTCTCATTGAAAAAACAGGCGATATCCTGGAAAAAACTCTGGCATATCCAAACCCTGAACTAACAGATGCATTAGCAAAGCTTCCAAAAGAAAAGATTCCCCTCTGGTGCCAATGGATAAGAGCTTCAAAGGTGCCATCACTTGTTGATTTCATCGAGTTTTTGATCAAAAAAAACGAAAAAGATCTTGCAGGAGAAATTGCCCCTTGGGCTGATGAAAAAACTTTTAAGCAAAAACTTGATTTACAATTCAAAAATGATCCTAAAAGCCAAAAATCCTATAAGAGCTGGATGGCTCAATTTAAAGAGGACATCCCTCTTGGCTGCAACAAGCTTATTTTCGAACTTTTGGAAATCTCTGAAAAGACACCGGGTCTTTTTGCATCAGTCATGGAAATAGCAAGCAAGCAGCATTCCCCATTATCTTTGATCTCGCTTAATCGCATTTTAAAAGAACACTCCGATCAAGCTATTTTACATCGCATTTTAAGTTTTTCCCAAAAGGAATTCGATTTTCCTCTTCATCTAAACTTGTGGAAAAAGCAAGGACTAACCCCTGAAATTTGTTTTGAGTTAATCGATTCAATTGGAGAAGAAAAATTTACCTATATCATGAGAAATTCAGCCCTCCATGGGCCAATTTTCACTCAGCTTGGAAAAGCCTTAAAACAGGAAAACCACCGTCTTGAATCAATCTTCAAACTCCCGAATGATGAATGCCTTCAAATGCTTGAGGTATTATTTCCAATAATTTTGGAACAACCTCGTAATCTATTCTCTTTTTTCTCTCTAACGGCAACAACAGGTCTTAAAGATAGTTTTATAAAGGAACTTATTGATCCCGAATTCAGAAAATTAATCATTGGATTAAAAAAGCCTCTTAGTCCTGAAACTTATTCTCAAATCTTGAGCCGCCTTAAATCCGATCCTACTTATTGCCATCAACTTTTAAGATTGTGCGGTCCTTATCAAAACACGTTTTCACACCTTTCAAAAAGCCGTAAACTTTTTGAGTCTTTAAGCGAAATTGAAAAGCATCTTGGACTTAGCCACCCTGTGGTGGATCATCTGCTGCATTTATTCAACGTGGGCGATGTAGATATGGCAAACCACTATCTCAAAGTTGCTGGTGAAAAAAAGTGGGACTTGCTACTAAGACTTGTTGATATGAATAGAGTTTCTTCCAACGAAGATATGACAGCTTTATTTGAATACTTAGAAAATCATAACAATGAAAAATTAGCCGGATTTGTCTCATCTGCAAATGCCGGAGCAGTTAAGGCTCTTTTAAATCTTCGGGAAGAGACCGACAAGCTTTTAATTGAGCGTATGCAAAAAGGAAAACATCTCAATCAGCTTGACCGAAACTTGCTCCTTTTACATGCCCGCGGCCACAAAGTTATGATTGACACTTTATTAAAGAATCCAGAGCATCATCTCCATATTTTTAAGCTGATCTCTGAAGGTCATATTGAAACAGCCGTTTGTGAATTTAATGGAGATGCAAAAGAGGTTTTTTATGATCTTGAAACAAACCATAAATCTTTTGAATATGTGGCCACAATAGGCCAAAGCCCCGAAAAGAAGCGCTCAGATATCGCCTTTGCGCTTGCTCATTACTTGATCGATCAAGAAGGCGGGCTTCATTTTGGACGTATTCCGCAGCTTCAAAAAAAGCACCTTCCTATAAGCGCTGAATGCCGAAGCCATGTTGACAGGGTCTTGAATCTTCTATTAAAGAATCGTGATTTAGCAGCGTTGTTGACTGCCGCCCCAATTCCTAAGGTTAAATCCCCTCAAGACATAATGGTTCGAAAAGCCTTAAATATTCATGAAGATGAAACAATCACAAAGCGCCATATTAGAGCGCTTCTTTTAAGCGCTATACTTACCCCGACCCGTCAAAGTGATGTGGGCTCATGTTTTGGAACATGCCTAACGATCCAACAAGAATCAGGACTTATTGGCATCCTTCAAATCATGAAAGACTTTCTTGCTATTTTAGAATCTGGCGGGCTTACGAGAAATCAAACGTTTTATCCAATCAACATTGAAAGCCATTACCTTAAAATAATCTTTAGTACCGGCCACCCTCTTTCAAGACTTAGGGAATACACTGTAGCCACAATGGGCGCTGAAGATGCAGGCACTAGTATGAGTATCAAACAACCAATTCATAAGATTTGCGATGCGATCGCTGATTTTTTACACCAATTTGATAAGAACATAGCTTCTCATTCGGGTAATGCAGACAAACTGAAAAAGGATTTCCTATCCGAACTGACTTACAAATATGTTTATGACGCATCAAAAAGCAAGCCGGAAAAACCCGAAGATGGTCGAGGGGCATGGATCCTTATTGACACTGAAAGTGGAAAACCTGTTGAAAACCTTAATGATTTTAGAACCTTGATTTTAAAAGCACTTCCTTTTATCGAGCAGTCATTGGCTGAGCAATTACCCGCTCATGAACATGAAATTAAACAATTTATGCAAAGTGAAATTATCCCCTGGATTAATAGCGATCATTTTATTTGTACGATTTGGAATGATTTGTACTTGATGGTGCTAGAGGATTACAGCGTCGACTTTGACCGTCTTGCCGCCATCAATCCGATTCGTCATTATCAAAAACTTGGCAATACGCCATGGTGCCTTTTTCAAGGGGGGTTATCCGAAAGAGTCTTTAACACGTATTATGAAAGGAATGATATGAATGATTTTTCCGGCAGCCAATGCTTAAGCCAGGAGAGTCTTGTGAATTCTCTTTTGAATTTTATCCACAATTTACCGGTTGCTATCAAAGAAGCCTGCAAAAAGAACCCTCGCCAACTCGTTTATCTGGGAATGCCGGGCCATGCCCTTTCTTTAAAACCACATAAAATCCTTAAATACTTGTCAAGTTATGAAAATAGCGACTCTCTTTTGTCAGCACTAAAAGAGCAAACAAAAAAGTGGCAAGAGGCTGAAATCACGCCCCAAGATCATAAGCAAATTTTTGATAACTTGGCGAAAGAAGCCACTGAAGAGCAAAAACCTGTATTAAAAGAAATGCTTCAAAATATGATCGAAAAACCATGTACTCTTTCAGAATACATTCAGATCTGCAAGAATAAATTACGCTCCAAGGCTTTATCGAAATTTCATTTGCAAAATATTTTATTAGCTCTCGCTTCGGAAATCGCCAGCCTTCCCCGAATGAGAAAAATCCGGCCAAAAGTAATTGAAATCGCCGATACTAACTGGCAGTCGCCAAGAAGTCATATGGCAATTACCGGCAACCCTGTAACCGGAAAGGCCATGATCGTACTAACAGATGAAAAGCATCAACAATTCAAGCCCATAAATGAAGTTGCATTGCTTGGAAATTGGCAACTGCCGCGGGAAATCATCTTCCCCGATGAGTTTTCTATTAATTAGAGGCGAATTCAATTTCCTCTAACAAGAATTTTACCTAATTCTTTGAATAGCTGATCCTGCTTATAGGATGACTCTATCCTTTTGATCAGAATAATTGCGCAAACCCGCAATCTTTAGATGCGGGATAAGCAATTAGAATGTTATACTATCCGCAAGCTCTTCTTCGAAAGGGTAAGTTATTTGGAAAGTCTATTTGGTTCGCGGAGAATCCTTCCGCGGTAAAAGACTAAGGCGCATCTGAGTGTACTTATTGTGGCTACACTCACCGCCCAACGGCAATTATTTTGTGCGTATTTTTAGCAATAAACAAATTTACTCTGGGACGGAGTTGCTTAGAGAAATCTAAGTATAGGACGTGGAGTTCAGATAAGACGCGCTAGCGTAATGCGAATGTGCTAGAACTGTGAAGCATCAAAAAAGAAGGAAATAACTTGTTATTTCTAGAAGCTCGTTACTTTAGTGGCGAGTAGTTCACAATAGGAAAAGCTTCATCATACTTCCCATTTCCGCCCTTTCAACCGTGAAGTGCGACAAATAGTGTAAAATTGAAAATGGCCAGAGATGGCAAGAGAAGGCATTGGATTGAAGATCCCTCTTCAAGGATCTCTTCAAAGAGCCCCTTAAATTCCCTCTGGGCCGTCTCGTCCCCTCCAACGAGTGGAGGCATCTCGATCGTGAATCCCAGGCTATCGTCATTGATGAATAAGCCGCTTTCCTCATCGTAGGACTGATAAGGTAAGATCGAAGCAAGAGTGTCAAAGGAAAAGACGCTTTCTTTGATCTCAGGCCTTTTGAGGAGCGATTCCTTGATTCCCAGGTCAGGGTCACCAAAGAATCCGGCTATTCTCCTCCCCGCTTTACTCAAGCTATCAATCATGGACTACACTCCCCTCCCCCACAGGTTTCTTGAAAGTAGATGTAGTGACCATCTGTTTTGGAACATCCAAACTCCTCCCCTTCAACCCATACTCGTTTGAGCATAGCATTACTGCCCACACTCCCGGGGTGAGTTCGGCACCGCCTTTCTTTGCAGTCAGTGCAAGAGGTTCTGGGGATTTTGCCGAGGAAAATATCTGGGCCCCCCTCAGGTGTTTCGATGATCATGCTTTGAATTTCGGATACAGAGGTACAGGGAACACCCTTCCCCGGTGGACAGTCAAATTGGGTCTTGTATGCTTGGTAAGAGCAAAGCACGAGCGGAATCAAAAGCAGGAGTTTTCTAGCGTTCATGAGCCTCCAGGGAATAGAATGCCTCAGTTGTTTCCAAATAGAATTCTTCATCCTCAGGATCTATATATCAATCACGACTATTGATGTCTACATATATCTGTGTGTTTATGTATATTTTTGTTGTTTGCATTTTTACCGTTGAAATAAAAATTTCAATTATCTAGCTTTCAGATATTTAATAATCTTTTTTATTAATCGAAATGTCATCTATCTGCTGCCCAAAAAAATCAGAAGTTATTTATCGACCTCGCAAACCTGAAAAAACGGTTCTTTTTAACGTCATAAAAAGACACTACAAGACATGGTACAAAAACTCTGAAAATCCCATTCCCAAATATGTAGACAAGGAGTTCCATAAGTATCTGGAATGCGGCATATTAGCTAATGGATTCGCGTGTGCTCATTGTTCTGACTGCAACAAAGACATATTCATCGCTTTTTCCTGTAAAGGCCGGGGAATCTGCCCCTCCTGCAACACACGAACAATGGTTGAAACAGCTGCGCACCTCGTTGAAAATGTCATTCCGCCCATTCCCATCAGACAATTTGTGATCAGTTTTCCTATGCGGATTAGGCATTACCTTCAAACGTACAAAATCCTCCAAACCGTTTTAAATATTGTCGTCGATGAAATTCGAAAGAGGCTTATCATATGCAGTCCGGATATCATAGATCCTTAAAATCGGTGTCATTAGCTTCATCCAGTATTTTGGAAAGACACTAAATTTTCATCCTCATTTTTTCTTTAAATTCGAGTTTTTCGGAAAATTTTGTGACAACATTTCCTTCAAGACAGATCTCTCCGAACCGCGAGGGGGGATTGACACCCAGAACCGTTCCGATTTTCTCGTGTTTTAGGTGAAAATGGTATTCTTCCAATAGATCGGCATCGGTCAGGCCGTCGCCATAGGTAACTGCGAAGTTTTCGGCGTTTCCCAAATAATTTTCCGCGGCCAGAGCCACGCGCGCCCCTGTCATTGTGCTTTCTCCGGTATAGGCGAGGGTAACATGCCAGTCTTCTTCGTGGTGGACCGAGTGGAGAGTGGTCTCGCGGGTGGCCAGGTCGATGCTGAAATCGCTTCCTAAAATCGAATAATTTAAAAAATAATGTTTAATGACTTCCGCTTTGAACCCTAAGCACAGGATAAATCGTCGGAAACCGAATTTGCGGTAAGTGCGCATGATGTGCCAGAGGATCGGCCGTCCGCCTATGGGGACCATGGGCTTGGGCCGAAATTCCGTTTCTTCTTTAATTCTGGTTCCAAGTCCTCCGCAGAGGATGAAGACCGGTGTCTCTTTAGTTTTCATCATTTGGAAAAACATTTTAGTGGCATCTAGTCTAAATCACAATCCTAAAATTACAAGATATGATAAAATTTCTAGATAATGCAACTGAGTTCTGGAGAACAAACAAGGGAGCGGACAGGCACTGCTTTGGGCGGGGCGCTGCTTATTGCGGGAACATGCATAGGGGCGGGCATGCTGGCCATCCTCATCGCTACCGGTATGAGCGGTTTTTTTCCCGCTATCTTTGTCAATACTGTGTGTTGGTTGTTCATGCTGGCGACGGGACTCCTTTTTCTGGAGGCTACGTTGTGGATGCCCGACGGTGCAAATGTGATTTCTATGTCGGGCCGCTTCCTTGGCCCGGTCGGAAAGTGGCTCGGAGGGTTCTTCTTTTTATTTCTCTACTACAATCTGATGGTCTCCTACATTGCCGGGGGAGCCCCGCTGGTAATCGAGGCTGTCAGGCAGCTGACGGGGTTTCAGATGGACGTCGCTTGGGGATTTTTCATTTTCCCTTTAGTTTTAGCTTCTGTCCTTCTGGCCGGTGCGTGGTTTGTCGACAAGGTCAATTGGGTTTTAATGTTCTCTCTGATCCTTTCTTATATACTGCTGATCGGCACCGGTGCAGGCGATGTAAATCCTTCCCTTTTACTCAAAAAAAATTGGAAGCTGAGCCTGTTTGCGATGCCGATTCTTTTTAGCGCTTATGGTTATCACAATATTATCCCCTCCATTTCCACCTATCTCGGCCGGAATCGCAACCATCTGCGCCTTGCGGTTATTTTGGGAACGACATTGCCTTTTGTCGTCTATTTCATTTGGCAATGGCTGATCATGGGCTCGGTCCCTCCAAAATATCTGGAACACGCCGCCTCCCAGGGCATACCGGCAAACACCATCTTGGCTCAGGTTACCGGAAAGGCTTGGGTCGGGAGTATTGCCCTCTTTTTCGGCTTTTTTGCAATAGTCACTTCTCTTTTGGGGGTCTCCCTTTCCATGATTGACTTCATGGGGGATGGTTTCGGGATGGGGCGAAAGGGTTTTCAGCGACTCGCGCTGACAATACTGGTGTTTGGTCCTCCTGCGGCATTTGCCTACAACAATCCGGAGATTTTTATTGAAGCTCTGGGGATCGCCGGAGGATTCGGGGAGGCCTTTCTCAACGGCCTGCTTCCCATTGCATTGGTTTGAGTGGGAAGGTATCATATGAAGCTTGAGGGAAAACCGCTCCTTTTCGGCGGGCGGGGACTTTTGGCGCTTCTCTTTGCCTTTACGATCTTCATCATGATCCTGGAAACAATACACCTCATGTTTTGAAATATGAAATCAGAAATCAGAAATGCTGAGATGCTGCGCCTTTGACAATTACAGAACAGTTACAAAAAAACTCTGTTTTCTAATGTTGATCGATAATCTGAATCCAAGTACACTCCTGGTACTTTTCAATGGAGGTATTTCATGCGATCCCTTTTTCTTCTCTGCTGCTTGGGTTGGATTTCGCTCTTTGCCGAAGATGATTGCGAAGATTTCACTCCATCATCACCTTTTGAAATTTCCGACTTGACATGCAGCAAAGAATTTCTTGTCGGGGGATTGATCAATCCTTTAAGCGGCCAGATCTGCATCAATAAAACCGATCTGGTTGCCAAAGGCGCTCAGGATATTGTCATTAACAGAACATATATACCTCCTTTCCTCCCGGAAAAGCAGCACAAAAATCCGGACCTCGATAAGGCGCTCAGACATCAACAACTTTTTCGCAGTTATCGAGGATTTACAACACTGCCTCATCTTACACTCAGATTGAAGTCAAATGGAAGGATACAAGTTGCATCTCAGAATGGCTCGCTTTTAGATTTTAAAATGACAAGCCGCGGAGACTATGTTTTAGACAGTATCCCTTATGGGATCAGCAATTATGCCGCCGGCAGGCCAGGGGGGCAGTTTGATGTCAGAAACATCAAGATCAACCGATCAGAAAATGAGATCGCCATTCATTTTCCCGATGGCTGCAGGCGTGTCTATAACAAACAGAGTACCTCTTCATATACCTTAGGCAAAGAAATTTTACCGAGCGGCAAGATCATCAAATATCATTATCAACATGGCGCTATCAGCCTGATCGAGAGCTTGGACCCCGGCGAAAAGCACATCTATGCCTCAGTTGAAGTCAAAGGATCGAAGGAGAAAGGGAAGCAGGAATTTTTCGCGTCAAGCGGCGCTTTCGCATCACATTCATATGAAACAAGAATGCTTCAATCCGAATGGAAGGACAATGGAAGTCGTTTTAAACAAGGACTCCGTTCCAAACTCTATTTGACGGCAGCAGAAGGCTCGTTTTTTGACAAAGAAGAGTTTTCGTATAGCGAGGATCTTTTTTTATCGGAATGCAGAAGCTCCCGTCTCCCATTTAAAAGTTTGAGCAAGATCACAAAAGCCCCAGATAACCAATATGACACTCGCGTGAAAAATCTTATCTTTGACACGTCCGATGACACGTCTTTCATGGGAGTGGAAAACATTGAGTACTCTCCCCCCTTGCCGGGAAAGCTAAATGGAGAAACCCTGGTCGCTTATCAAGACGGCTCTAAAATCGTTTATCGTTACACAGATCAATTGCTTCTCGAATCGGTAAAATCATTTCAACCGGATGGATCTCTTAAGAAAACAAAACTCTTTCACTGGGATGACAACAATCGATTGTCAAGGATTCAGTTATTTGATAGCGGCGAAGAACTGCTCTATGAAAAGGCCTATGAATACGATGATTTTGGCAATCCGATTCTTGAAACGATCACAGGAAATGCTTCCTACAGCATAAGAAGGGAATTCTCTCAGGATGGCATGAATCTGCTCTTGAAAGAACAAGAGGACAGCGGAAAAGAGACAGTTTATACCTACCTTTCCGAAACCAACCTCCCGACATCAAAACTCACTTCAGAAAATGGCAACATTTTCCAAAGAGAATATTGGGAGTATGACGACTGTCATAATTTGATCGGCAAAATTATTGATGATGGAAAATCTCCTCCGGCTGAAAGACGCATAACATCCTATACCCTTCGCCAAGAAGCGCCGTATCTCCATATGCCGGAATGGATCGAAGAAAAATGCGAAAAAATCCTGAAAAAAACTCATTTGATCTACGACCAATATGGCAATGTTTCGCAAGAGGATGTATATGACTCTGACGGAAATTTCCGGTATTCACGATTCAAGGAATACGACAAGAGAGGCAATTTAATTTCCGAAACCAACGCGCTAGGACAAACAGCCTACTACGAGTATGATCAAAATGGCAACCTTCTAACAGAAACCTCCTTATCCGGAAAACTGAAAAAGGAGTATACCTACGATCTTAGAGGACGGTGTTTAACTGAAACACATCGTGGATCCAATGGCGAATTGAAAACTTTTCTTTACAAGTATGATAATAACGATCAACTGATCCAAAAGATCGTCAATGATTCACACATCACTCGCTATACCCTTGATCCCATTGTCCTAAAACCGACCACCATCCAATATCCTTCAAACGTAAAAATCTGCAGACAATACGATGCTTTAGGACGCGAAACAGCCAAAACCGATCCTGAAGGATATACAACATACACCACTCGAAACCTCTACGGCTCTCCACTGCAAATCGTTCATCCCGATGGAACAGAGGAGAGGTTTTTATACTCAAAAGAAGGACATCTTTTAGAATATATCGACCAAGAAGGCAGCAAAACCGCCTACATCCGAGATATACTTGGCAGAGTTTTAAAAAAGACATTTTTTACAAAGGCAGGAGAAGAACTCGGCTCAAAATCTTTTGTCTACAATTCCTTTCACCTTCTGAAAGAAACCGATCTAGAGGGGCATGCCACCTCTTATCACTACGATGGAGCCGGTAGAAAAATCAGTGAGGAAAGAGAGGGGAGAATTACTGAATACTCCTATGACTCTCTGGGAAGATTGGCAACTGTTAAGAAAGATTCCCTTCTTCACCACTACGAATATGACCTTCTCGATCGTATGATTCAAGAGACGAAAACCGATTTAGATGGAACAATTCTTTATCAAGTCGACTATGAATATGACGAAGATGGCAACCGCTCAGCAATTACCCGAAACCATGCCGCCGAAAAATTTTCATACGATGCTTTTGGCCGGATCACCGTTCGCAAAGACTATGAAGACAATACCATCGCTTATACCTATGATGACTGGTACGAAAATTCCTTTTTGAGAAAGACAGCCGTCGACCCCTCAGGCAAAACAACAGTCACTATTTATGACCCCTTTGAAAGGATGACATCCGAGCAACAGTTCGATCAAAATAAAGCGACGCTTCACTTTAAAGATTTAAAATATGATTCGAGAGGCAACCTGATCAAAATCAGTGAAGATATTTATCAAAACGGCCGCTATCAGCGAACGCAAACCCTGACTTATGCCTATGACTCAATGAACCGCCTCCAATCCGAAACTCATGGCTTTGAAAGATCGATCCACTATTCCTATCATCCTTCCGGCCGTTTAGCTTCAAAAACCCTGCCAAACGGAAAAGTTCTCAACTACGCCTATAACCCCTTAGGGTATTTAGAATCTCTCCATTCTTCCGACGGTTCAATCAATTCCAATTTCCGCACGAACAAACTTGGCGATATCATCGAAGCCGTCGATATTAATCAAGCTTATTCCATAACACGAAACTTCGATCCCTTCGGCAATATTTTACGCGAGAAGACATCGGATGGCCTTGTCCTAGACAAGAAATACGACTGTTTCAACCGCCCCCTTGAGCTCGAATTTTCAGAAGGTTCTATAAAGTATGAATATGATCCCCTCTACCTTCGAACCGTTTCAAGATTCAATAGCCAAAAAGATCAGCTTTATACGCACACCTATGACTGCTATGATCAATCGGGCCGCCTGCTTGAAGAATCGCTTATAGGCGAACTTGGCACAGCGAATTTCCAATATGACAAAAACGGGCAAAAAACGGCCTCATCTTGCGCCTATTTCGCTCAAACTTGCACCTATAACGAGATGGGTAACCTCATTGAATCAACAAGAGATCAAGCAATTCACTCTTATTCCTATGATGCCCTTTCTCAGCTAACTTTTGAAAATGACACGACATATGCTTATGATTCCCTCTTTAATCGAACACAAAAAAATGACGAGGCATTTCAATACAATCAGCTTAACGAACTCCTTTCCAAAGGCGAGCAAAAATACCAATATGATCAATGCGGCAATCTGACCCATGACGGTAAAATGACCTACACATATGATCTTCTCAATCGCTTGATCGAGGCAAAGGACGGCAGGCGTAAAATCACCTTTACTTACGATCCATTTGATCGAAGAATATCCAAGAAAGTGTCCCTATACAGCGCACACGAAGAGCGCATCCTTAACGAAGAGATCTACTTTTATGACGGGCAAAATGAACTTGGCGCTTACACACTAGGCCATCAACTCAAGCAATTAAAAGTACCCGGAATACGAGCCTGCAAAGAATCCTGCCAACCCATTGCGATCGAGCTCCAAGACAGAGTCTTCGCCCCAATTCTCGACTGCCACGGGAATATACAAAAGCTTGTGGATATCGAATCAAAAGAAATTTCGCATGAATACAACTATTCGGCATTCGGAGATAACCTCAAAACTACCGAACCCTTGTACAATCCCTGGAGATACGCAGGCAAACGCCTGGATCCCGAAACAGGCTTGATTTATTTCGGCAAGAGGTACTATAGCCCGGCTATTGGCCGCTGGCTGACAACCGATCCTGCCGGCACTCGCGATTCCTCGAATCTCTACCAGTATCTTTTAAACAACCCCTTCCAATACTGCGATCCCGATGGGCAATGTATCTTCCTGATTGCCATACCTATAGGCGAAATCATTTTAGGGACAGCGACAGCGGAAGCGATCATTGGTGCAGTAGTGGGCGCCTTTTGCGCTTATTTCGCTTATGAGAATGTTCATTACGTAGAAGATTGGATGAATGATTGCAGCCGGGATGGGTCACCTTATATCTGGGATGATTTTGGTTGGAATCCCGAGGGACCCGCTGATTATGGATTTGAATGGAAAGGTAGTGGTCCTCCATCTAGTGGTGATGGAAACTGGGTTAAAGGAGATGAAAGGTTAAATCCCGATTTTGATCATGCTCCGCCAATAGGTCCTCATTGGGATTATAAACCTGAAAGGAAACATGATGGATATCGCTTGTATCCGGATGGAAGATGCGAGCCAAAAAATAAAGGAAAAAGGAAAAAAGGTAAGTAAATTCATGAAAAAATGGAAGTTAAATTACACGACGGCATGGCCATATTTTAATAAGCATATAAAATCGGGAAATTCACTATCAAGATTTCTTATAGAAAAAATTGATTTTAAAAAGGGACACTTTTTTACAATTCTTCCAGAAGATGCTCAAATTGAAAATATTGAGAATCTACGTTTCGGAGGAATTCTTCCACAACCTCCTATGATGAAGTCCCCAGATAATAGAGGATATTGGCAATCAATACCGACAACTATCGAATCAATGGCAGATTTTATAAAAAATTTCTTGGAGCAAAATGACTTGCGTTATGGTTTGGTGGAAGACGTGTGTTATGGCCCAAATGATGAAGTAGTTTTAGAGTCAGAGGTCGAATATCTGCTTTATGATAAAGAGGTTTATTACTTTCTTCAAAAAAAAGTATCAACAGAAGAAATTGAACAAACTATCAGAATAGGGAATGCAAATTACCATCTACTCATTGTTTTGGGTGAAGGTGAAAGATTTAGAAATGAGGCCCTTCAATTTAGTGATTTTGAGCAAATTGCACAAGAAGCAGTATACATAGTTGGAAGTGCTTATGATAGTGAATCATATATAGTTTGGAAAAACGATGACAAGCTCGATCCTAATATGGAGAATTTCTTTAAGGAGAAGGATTATCAAAAGTGAAAATCAAATATATTTACGGGCCTATCACAGGACCACATTGGGATTATTATGATCCTCTCTGAGATGCTAAATTATATAATGCGTTTTCCTGATTGCCATACCTATAAGCGAAATCATTTTAGGGACAGCAACAGCGGAAGCGATCATTGGTGCAGTAGTGGGCGCCTTTTGCGCTTATTTCGCTTATGAGAATGTTCATTACGTAGAAGATTGGATGAACAATTGCAGCCGGGATGGGTCACCTTATATCTGGGATGATTTTGGTTGGAATCCCGAGGGACCCGCTGATTATGGATTTGAATGGAAAGGTAGGGGTCCTCCATCTAGTGGTAAAGGGAACTGGGTTAAAGGAGATGAAAAGTTAAATCCCGATTTTGATCATGCTCCGCCAATAGGTCCTCATTGGGACTATGTTCCAGAAGAAAATCATGATGGTTATCGCTTGCATCCGGATGGAAGATGCGAGCCAAAAAATAAAGGAAAAAGGAAAAAGGAAAAAAGGTAAGTAGGTTCATGAAAAAATGGAAGTTAAACTATACGACGGTATGGCCATATTTTAAAGATCACATAGAATGGGGAAATTCACTATCAAGATTTCTTATAGAAAAAATTGATTTTAAAAAGGGACACTTTTTTACAATACTTCCAGAAGATGCTCAAATTGAAAATATTGAGGATCTACGTTCTGGAGGAATTCTTCCACAACCTCCTATGATGAAGTCCCCAGATAATAAAGGATATTGGCAATTGATACCTTCAACTGTTGACTCGATGACAGAATTCATAAAAAAATTTTTAGAACAAAATAACTGTCGTTATGGTTTGGCAGAGGATGTGTGTTACGGTCCAAATGATAAATTAGTCATAGAGTCAACTGTAGAATATCTACTTTATGATAAAGAGGTTTATTACTTTCTTCAAAAAAAATTATCAAAAGAAGAAATTAGAAAAACTATCAGAAGAGCTAATGCAACTTACCATTTACTCATTGTTTTGTGCGAAGGCGAAAAATTTAATAATAAAGGTCTTCAATTTAGCAATTTTGAACAGATTGCACGAGATGCCATATACATAATTGGTAGTGCTTACGACCGGGAATCATATATAGTTTGGAAAAACGATGACAAACTCGATCCAAATATGGAGAATTTCTTTCAGGAAACGGGACATCAAAAGTGAAAATCAAATATATTTACGGGCCTATCACAGGACCACATTGGGACTTTTTTGGTCCTCTCTAAGATGCTAAATTATATTCAGGAGGTGTTTGGATATGGAATTAAAAATAAATAAACATAAGCTAGATCCAAAGAAAACTATACCTTTTTTTGTAGATAATATTCGTTGTGGAAATGCTTTATCCGAAGAAGTTATTAAAGCCATTGATTTTGAGAAAGGGGAATTTTTTACATTTCTGCCCAGTAACGCAGAAATAGATCGAATCTATAATTTTAAATGGGGAGGAATATTCCCAAACGCATTTCAAAGCTTAGAAAGCTGTTCAGGAATCAAAGATCAACCTCGCATTGAGCGGAAAACTGGTATATCAGATCAGTTCCATGTTGATTTTATTAAAAATTATTTAATCGAAAGTAGAAAAAGGCTTATGATTATTGATAGTTTTAATGAACAGCCTGATGATCCTCATCTAGGAATAGAAAATGTAAATATGTTTTCATATAAAAATGAAATTTATTATGCTTTGGACAACAAAAATGGTAGAGAAGAAATCGATGAGGCACTTTGTGTAGCAGATCTCATTTGGCATTCTTAAGTTATTTATCGACCTCGCAAACCTGAAAAAACGGTTCTTTTTAACGTCATAAAAAGACACTACAAGACATGGTACAAAAACTCTGAAAATCCCATTCCCAAATATGTAGACAAGGAGTTCCATAAGTATCTGGAATGCGGCATATTAGCTAATGGATTCGCGTGTGCTCATTGTTCTGACTGCAACAAAGACATATTCATCGCTTTTTCCTGTAAAGGCCGGGGAATCTGCCCCTCCTGCAACACACGAACAATGGTTGAAACAGCTGCGCACCTCGTTGAAAATGTCATTCCGCCCATTCCCATCAGACAATTTGTGATCAGTTTTCCTATGCGGATTAGGCATTACCTTCAAACGTACAAAATCCTCCAAACCGTTTTAAATATTGTCGTCGATGAAATTCGAAAGAGGCTTATCATATGCAGTCCGGATATCATAGATCCTTAAAATCGGTGTCATTAGCTTCATCCAGTATTTTGGAAAGACACTAAATTTCCATCCTCATTTCCATCTTATTGTGGCTGATGGCCTCTTTAGCAAAGATGGCAGCGACCTTTTATTTCACGAGGCCTCATTGACTCCTGATGATATTGCGGACACCCAAGATTGCATAAGTAAAAGAGTGCTCAGGTATTTTGGGAGAAAGGGCTGGTTTGATAAGCAGACGATAAAAAGGATGCTCTCTAATGAAAACAGCGGATTTTCTCTCGATGCTAAAGTAAGAGTCCCCTCTTGGGATCGAAAAGGCTTAGAGCGTTTGATAAGATACTGCGGCCGCCCTAGCTTTGCCAGCGAGAACTTGCGATGGAATGGTCCTTGGGTTCATTATCGCCTTCCTAAACTTAACTCACACCGGCAAAACCTTTGTCCAAATTGAGCCTTTGGAATTTATCGAGAGGATTTCCCGGTTCATCCCCTATCCCCGCCGACACCTTCGTCATTATCACGGAGTTTTTGCTCCTAATTCTCCTTTAAGGAAGAAGGTGGCTGCCAGCGCTCAAAAACGCCCTGTATCCAGCATCCAAAAAAATTTACAAGAGTCTTCGAAAAAAGTTATAAAGGTTTCTTTCGACTGGGCAAAGCTCATAGCACGTATTTACAAAACCGATCCGTTGCTTTGTGAATGTGGTAATAAAATTAAAATTACCTCATTTGTCATCCATACAGTTGAAATCAGACGCATATTAAACCGCTTAGGCTGCAGGGCCGAGATCCCGAAGTTCGACCAGCCCTACCCTCCTCCTGAATTGAATATCTGCCAACTTCTGCCGTGGACTGAGGATGGATTTTCCCCGTTAGAAGATCGCACTCTAGGAGAATGGGGCCTTAGGTCCCCCCACTCATAGATCCATCCAATTGGGCAGACAATATCGACCCCCCTTTTTGGGAAGATTGAACCATATACGATGATCGCTTCAGAAGGGGCCGATACCTTTTGCTCTCATTTCTCCCAAAATCATGTCATATCTCTAACAAATCAGGAAAAAAACACGAATTTGAAGAAAATTGTCTGATTATTGTTCAAAAATAAAGAAATCAAAGCCCACCTTTCTGACAATCCGATCTAGGATAAGGCCGTAGACATGCTTGATCTTCCTATACATTAGGATTGGCGGCTATCAAGAAATTTTAATCAAAAAGCCCTGGTGTCTTGACCCTATTATTTTGTGACACTATTCTTACCGCTGCACTCACTTGATTTTTAGAATCGAGTAATATCTTACGTTCATCAACAGTGTAATGCTTCTTTAAAACTTCTAAGCTCACGAATAAACCTCCATGAGCTTAACACTTTTAAATCCGATTTTCTCATATAGAAACTTGGCATCGTTTGTTGCAGTTAGAACGCAAATATCACTTCCTTCATTTTTGGCTTTTTTCATAGCACTCAGTGTGCCCGCTTTTCCAAGTCCCCGTCCACGCATATGTGGATCGACAATCACGCCAAAAATAGAAGCAATGTCAGAAGAAATAAAAACTGAACTGGTAGCAACAGGTTTGTGGTCAACATACCCGACAAGCAAATGGAGATCGGAATTAAACATTAAATCTTTTGCTAACTGATAATACTTATTGACAGCTTCCTTTTCTTCTTCAGGGAGAATCGAAAACATCACTCTCATAAAATCACTGAGTTGTTCACTTGTCCGAACTTCCTGAAAATAGTAGCTTTCACTTTGCAAAGGCCATTCAATATTATTCAGATTTACCTTCATGACCAACTCTTCTTCAGCGGGCTTTAGTCCGTGATTTTTGAGTTCGCCGGCCAGCCAGACAGGATCGCTGTCAAAACCTACCCACCAACAAAAAGGAAGTTCTTTTTGCCGGAAGTAATCGATGGAATTTTGAACCGAATCTTCCTCTTCTTGTCCAGTTGAACATATGATATTGAACATATCGGATTCTAGACCACTGTCAATCAGCAATGTCTTATAATTTTTCGTTACCAGCATTCCGGGAACTTTTTGCGGAATGTAGGAAAAGTATTCTTTTATGTGTTGATCAATCATTATTTTGCTCATTGATTATATTATGTCTCAATAAATTATTTAAAAGGTTATCCGCGCTGCTCGTAATATGGCTGTATAGCGCCTCTTTGGCCGACTCTATTTTTTTCTTCAGCGCAAAATTTGCGATTTCCCGGTGCTGTTTGTGATTCACTTTCATTAAAGGAGAATCGGCAAAATGAAAACTAAGTCTAACAAACCATTCATGCTTCAAAGCGCACAAATCACGGATTTTCAAAAGCTCCCTGATTGGACAGGCGGCAACAAGCGCCGCATGAAATTCCCTGTTAACTGGTTCCCAAAGCGAGTATTCCACCATTTTTTGGGTTTCCAGTTTTTTAAGCTTGTGCAGCGCGGCAACAATTTGAGATTCCCACTGATCATTTCCATTCTCTATCGATTGCTGTAGGCAGAGGCATTCGATTTCAGCATAAGTCTTCATGGAGTCAATCAACTCTAGAGAGCTCTTTTTTGCGACTGTATACCCCTTATTTTCCTCAAAATCGAGCAGCCCTTTTTCGGCAAGACTCGACAAAGCCTCCCTAATTGGGCTTAAAGCCGTATGCAGCAATTGCTTTAGGTCTTCATTCTTTAAATGAGTTCCGGGAAGAAGCTCTCCTTCCAAAATTGCCCTTTCCAGCCTATGCCGGCACTTCGTTGCTAATGTTATCTTCTCATTCATACTTTATATGATATCACATATATTCGAATATGTCAAGTATATTCGAATATTTTTGACTTAGCAAAAGTGATGTTTAATTGTTTTTTTTCTAATTAATGATACAACTATAGGCAATTATGTTTGAAACACACAAATTCAATACAAATCAACACAATCTCTATGTTGAGACTTTTGGCCAAACTTCATCACCTGCTTGTCTGCTCATCCCCGGCGCTATGCAAGGAACTTGGGGTTGGAGCGATCGTTTTTGCCAAAAAATCGCGGGCGCCGGTTTCTACGTGATTCGATTTGACCACCGTGACATTGGCCGATCATCACGCACTCCTGAGGGAAAGGAATGCTAATGAAAATCAAAGCTCCAACCCTCATCATTCATGGCGATCAAGATCCGATCGCCCTCCCGAGATTAGCCCTCTCAATGACTCAAAACATTCCCAATTCCCAAGTAAAACTTATCAAAGGAATGGGGCATATGTTCCTGAGCCAAGACCTCGAAGACAAAATATCCCAATTCTTAATTGAGCACATGAAAAAATCCGGCTCATCTGATAAATGACGTTAATGACTCTCAAATTATTTTACACACTCAAAAATAATGACCTGCAAACCTGTCTATCTGAATTAGAAAAGCGTTTCAAAAGAGAAAAATACGAATCCTGCGAAATTGCTCTTTGCAGCTACTAAATAATCAGCATGGCATCGCCGTAGGAATAGAAGCGGAATCGGTCTTTCACTGCTTTCCGGTAAGCTTCCTTAATGAGTTCGTATCCTCCGAATGCCGAGACAAGCATCAGAAGCGAGGAGCCGGGCAAGTGGAAGTTCGTGATTAGCGATTTGACAAACTTAAACTCATACGAGGGATATATAAATATATCCGTCTCCCCTTCCCCGGGTAAATCTTCCCTCCCGATGCGCATGATTCCAAAGCCCTGCATGTCGTTGTTCCCACGCATATTTGACGTTTTGCAAAGTGATTCAGATGCCGGGCGGTCTGCGAACTTATTTTATAGAATTCGCTGTGCATGCTATGGCTTCGAATATCATCTGTTTGCACCGGTTTGAAGGTTCCCAGGCCAACATGCAAGGTAAGAATTTGAAGATGGGCTCCCTTAGTTTTTAATCCGCTTAGAAGGTCTTGGGTGAAATGCAGCCCGGCTGTGGGAGCGGCTAAGGCTCCCTTTTCCTTGGCGTATACCGTCTGATAACGCAGCTCATCCTCTGCCTCAGGGTCCCTGTCCATATAATGAGGAAGAGGCAGTGTTCCATATTTTTGCAAAAGATTGCCAAAATCTTGGGTAGAATCAAATCGGACGATTTTGTGGCCATTTTCAAGAGTGGCTTCGATCTCGCAATGGAAACTGTCTCCAAAAACAATGCGATGTCCCTTTTTCACCTTTCTTCCCGGTTTGCAAAGCACTTCCCATCTCGCTTGTTCAAGATTCTTCAGGAGAAAAATTTCGACAGCGGCTCCTGTTTCCTTGTTGCCGACGAGCCTGGCTTTGACCACCTTGGTATCATTAAAGATAAACTGATCTCCCTCTTCCGCCCATTCAAGAAGATCTCGAAAACGCATCTCGGATAAATTGCCCGAAGCTCTGTCGACAATCATGAGCCTGGATTCATCCCTTTTTTTTAAAGGGAATTGGGCGATCAGCTCCTTGGGCAATTCATATTGATAGGCGGATAAATTATATAAATGACTCATAAAAAAAAAGAACGCGAAGAGTATGAGCTCTTCGCGTTTTTCAAGCTTTATCGGGAGTGGGTATAGTCGGACACTTTGATCCCAGCCACTTGCTCATTCCTGTGAGGACCGGTCATGATCTCGATGCTGGCATCGGGAAAGGTCTTGGCCAAAATTTTTGCCGCATTGTCTCCCTGATGAGCCATAACCTCGATATCATCGATCGAAATTTTAGGGAGATTTCTATAATGCAGGTCGTTTTTTCCGGTTACAAGATGAACAGGAAATGGGGTCACGATGCCTTCATAAACTCCTGTTTTACTCATTACCATGTGCCTGGTGCTTTCCAGAGAGCTCGCAACTCTGCGGTCGGAGTTTTCACTGCTGCAGCCATGATATCCCACTTCATCGGCACGGACATGCCAATAGGGGTTTTCCGAATACATGGACAGATGAAATACATGCGTCCTTTCAGCTATAGCGGCGGCAGCGAGTCCTTCTTCCGAAATGGGACGGTTGAACTTATTGGGCATCATTGACGAGAGGTAATCTTCAACTTCGACTTCATTGACGATGCTGATCGCTCCTCCTACATCATAGACAAAGATCCTGCCGCGATAATCTTTTCCGTCGATTGACACAACGATTTCATGATCATCCGGAATGATCGCTATCTGATAGATACCGGGAAATTCTTCTCCCCATTTTAAACCTTGAGACAGCGCCTGCACGCGATTCCCCTTGGGAGAAAATCTAGTCGCAATCCTTTTGTTTTTGTAGGGATCATACAAATTATACGTTCCCTTAACCTCTATGTCGGCATGAGGGGCGTCGTGCATCACAAGCACTCTAATTGTAGGAGGCTGAATGTTTTCATCGGAGACAAAAACGCTTTTGAGCTTATCCCATATGCCCGCTTGCAGCGGGACTGCAGAGGCCGAGCAGATTATGCAGGCGGCGAGGAATCTGAGAATCATCTTATTTCTCCTTAAAATTTTCCTAAATGCTTATAAGCCAGGTGGGTCGCAATGCGCCCCCTGGGAGTTCTTTTTAAAAATCCTATCCCGATGAGATAAGGTTCCACAACATCTTCGATTGTCGAGGACTCTTCTCCGACAGCTACTGAGATCGTATTGATGCCCACAGGGCCTCCCTGATAATGATCGACAATGATGTTTAGTATCTTTTTATCCAGCTCGTCCAGCCCCAGCTCGTCAATTGAGAGCATCTGCAAGGCATTGCAAGCGACTTCGCTGTTTATGCGGTTGTCGGCTTTAATCTGCGCAAAATCCCGCACCCATCTCAGTAAGTTATTGGCTATGCGGGGGGTTCCCCGCGACCTTTTGGCAATTTCATCGGCCCCTTCCTGATCGATCGCAATATTTATGATTTGGGCGGTTCGTTTTACAATGCCTGCCAATACCTTGGGCGTATAATACTCTAATCGGCAAGAAAATGCAAATCGAGATCTTAAGGGACCGGTTAAATGGCCCATGCGGGTCGTGGCTCCAGCCAAAGTGAATCGGTTCAAATTGACTTTAACAGAGCGGGCGTTAGGACCGCTGTCAATGAGCAAATCAAGCGTATAATCCTCCATGGCAGGATAAAGATATTCTTCGATCACACGATTAAGTTGGTGGATTTCGTCGATAAAAAGGATGTCGCCTTCCTGCAGATTTGTCAGCAGGCCGGCAAGGTCCCCAGCCTTTTCGATTACCGGGCCTGAAGTGACGACCACATTAGTGCCCATTTCCCTGGCTAAAATGTTGGCAAGGGTCGTCTTACCCAGTCCGGGCGGCCCGCTAAACAGGCAGTGCCCCAGCGGCTCCTTTCTTTGCCGGGCTGCTTCGATAACAACCGCAAGTCTCTCACAAATAGACTCCTGTCCTTTAAAATCAGTCAAAGACTGAGGACGAAGCGGTTCTTCAAATTGCGAATCTTCTTGGCAAAATGACGATTCAATAAACGTTTCAGTCATCTAATAGAGTCCTAATGCATTCAGGAATACGATTATTATCAATAAGGGAGCCACGTATTTAAAGCAAATCCAAACATAGACATTAAACAACTTGTTTTCTTTCAGCTTTTTGGAAGCGCCCAAGTGCAGCTCTTTGAGTGCATTGCCAATCCCCCACTTCCAACCAACTAGGGCTATGGCAAAAAATCCTCCCAGTGGAATCAATATACTAGTTGCGGCAAAACTCATCAACTGCAGAATATTCATCCCCAAAAAAGTCGTATCTTTCAAGACATTATTTGACAAGGCGCAAGGGAGGCCGACAAGAAAAACACCGGCAGCGACCAAGGATACGGCTCTTGTCCGCTTCCACTGGAATCTGTCGATAAGGTAGGCAATAGCCGGCTCCATGGCAGAGATTTGAGAGGTCAGCGATGCCAGAAACACGAGCAGGAAAAACAGAAGGCCCAGAAAATACCCGCCGGCGATCTTGCTGAAAACAAGTGGAAGTGTTTGAAAAAGGAGTCCCTCGCCTGCCCCCGGTTCCATACCCACTGAAAAGACTATCGTAAACACGGCGATAGCGGAAAAAAGCGATACAAGCGTATCCATAATGACAACAGGAAAACAGCTGGTGACAATATTGTCATTTCTTTTGAGATAACTCCCGTAGGTGACCATTGTCCCCTGTCCGATGCTCAAGGTGAAAAATGACTGGCCGAGAGCGATTAAAAACATCATAGGGGTGACTTCATTCCAATCGGGGCTGAACAAAAACCGGAGCCCCTCGAAAGCGTTCGGCATCAAAAGTCCTTTGACGACCAGAATGAAAAGAACGAGATAAAGAATAGGCATGATAATTTTATTGCCCCTCTCGATGCCTCCTTTGACGCCGCTAACCAAAACGTACCAGCAAAAAACTAAAAAAAGAGTATGACAGCTGACTCCCCACCAGGCAGATTCCATCAGGGATTGATGGTGCGCCGCGACATCATGAAGGCCGGAAAACGACGAAATATTGCCCCTGACAGCTTCGAAGAGATACCCGACTATCCAACCGGCGACAGCGCTGTAAAATGCGCTGACAATAAACCCCGTGATAATTGTAATACCGCCAAGCCCGCCCCAAAGCTTGCTATTTCCGACGGAAGAGAAGGCTCCCGCCGGACTTTTTTGCGTGGTGCGGCCGATGAGCACTTCGGAAATAAAAACGGGAAAGCCGATGGCCAGCAGGCACAAAAGATAGGTGATGACAAAAATCGCCCCCCCGTTGCTGCCGACGACATAAGGGAAACGCCAAATGTTGGCAAGTCCTACGGCCGAGCCAGCCGCAGCGAAGACAAAACCGACCTTTGAACTCCATGCACCACGTTTCATATTGGTTACAATTTTAAAGCAGTTCTACAATAATTTAAAGTAAAAAATATTTATTCATCAGCATGGATTATATATTAAAAAATTTAAAACAAAAACTTATATTAATAATAGGAAATTATTCCGACTGATTTTGAATCAATAGATCCGGCACAACATTGCCGACTAAGAAAAATTCTCCCTCATTTGGAACTTCTCCAAAAAAAAGATGCAGTAAGACGGGATCTTCAATCTTATCTGTCAATTCAAGGGGTGTTCGGGAATAAACAACCAAATGTTTAATTTGTTCCCGGGCAAGAGCTAAATCAATTCCCCTTTGCCTCTTTTTTTCCTTTACATAGTAAAGGCCGAAGTAGTCATAACCTTTTGTTTGAGAATATTTTTCGAGATCCCTAACATACATTTCCTTGTCATCGGCAAATACAATCTGAGTCAATGGTTTATTATGGGGACAGAGATTTTGAATAAAATAATCCAAGACAGCCGATTTCGCATTCCCATCCCCGACATATAAGACTCCCCGATCGTAGAGAGATTCAGCTTGAAGAGTGAATCTTTTCCGATCCAAAGGAACATTTTTTCCCAGTTGGATTCCTAAATTCTGCAATATTTTATGCGTCACTTCTGCTAATTGAGGGGTGCGGCTGGTCAATCCAACAACAGAAATGTCTTCTTTATTGCATTTCTCGATAAGATCTTTGATTCGCTCATCGACTAAAGTGAACTCCAGATGTTTTTGCAAAAGGGTGTCGAATGAACAAAATGCCTGCCTTATCTCTTTTTCAGAGTGAGTCTTTTTTTTATTAAAAAAGTCTCTAAGCCCATAGTAGCATGCGGGATTACCCAGAGTTGTATTGGAGCGAAAGAGCGTGTCGTCTAAATCAAGAACAACCAAAGTATTTTCCTGTACATACTCATCAATTGCCATAATGTCCTCGCTTTCCAGGACCTGGACAACCGATGCATGAAGGAAAAGCGGGACAAGAAAGCAAGAAAAAAAGAGGCGGGTTTTCTGAATCATGTTAGGAAACATACCCTCTCCTTTTTTTCTTGTCAAAAAGCGGCTTTCTTGATTTTTAAAAAATATTTTTGATAATTCTTGTACGACAATTAACGCATCCTTTAAAATGTCTTTACATTTAGATGTTTAACTTTAAATATGAGAACGATAAAATGGGTATTTAACCCGAGGTGCAATTATGACAGATGTTGCCGAAATTGATAAGACCAGCAAAGCAGAATATGACGCCTTTGTCGGCGATCATAGTTTGCAAACCCTCCTTACCATGATGCTTGTCGATAAAATCGACACGACCGATAAGCAGACGCGGGAAGAGGTGGATATTTTAACCGACAGGCAAAAAAGAATTGAATTTCTCAATAAATACCTTCGCGCCATCAATTCCAACACGAATAGCAAAGACGGAGCGGTCAAAACGTGCAATCTTGAAGAGTTAAAACAGGAAGGGCTCGAACTTCTGGAAGAGGCAGACAATAGAAAAGCCAAAGCGGACGATCTTAAAGACAAGGTTGCGGAGCTAAAAGAAAGCGAAGGCGACCATGCCGCAGAAATTGCCAAGCTGGAAAAAGAGATTAGTTGGCTGGAAGAGTCGGCCGAAGAGATTTATACGGTGCTGCAAAGCTGCGATATTATTGACAAGAATAATAGCCCTGTCAAAGCCCCTAAAAAATATTCCGATACAGTAAGGACAAAAATTATTGAAAATATTCGCTCTTACAGTAAAATGCTACAGTCAAGAAACAATTATCAGTCCCAAGTTGTTTCTCGATTTAACAATGAGCGGCACGAAGTTTTAATGCTTGCCAAAGATATGGCCAGGTCTCTTCACGAGATTCTGAAGAAAATGGCAAGCAATATTAGAGGTTAATGATGAAAATTGATCCCGTAACAAGCGATCGTTCGTTTATCGCCCCGCCGGCAGATAGCGAACCGGCGTCTTTAAAAAAGAGCGCGCCAGCAGGTGTTGCCGAATGTACCGATAGCTTTTTAGGTGAAACTCCGAGTGAAAAAGCTAAAAATGATTTTTCCCTCAACCAAAACTCTCCATCTGTTGTCCTTCGCGAAAAAGGGATGGCCGCATGGCAGGGCCGGGTTGCAAAGCTGCTCCACAATTTTGCCAATATCTATGATCGAAATCTCCAAAAAGGGCAGACAGAACTGGAAGACGACCTGCTATCCTATTACAAAGCCGCAGCACCGGTTGTGAGCGATGAAGCATCGCCCGAGCTCAAAGAAATGATCGATGGTATCAATGAAATCATCGAAGTTTTCGAAGATGACAGCTATGATGATGATTTCAATTTTGAAAAAACAATGCTGTGCTTCCAGAAGTTGATGCTCAAGTCAATTAAAGACGATGCCGAAACCCATCAGAGCATGATCAAGCAATTTGAAGATGAGCTGAGAAAAATCGGAAAAAAACGAAATAAGGAACTCCAGAAGATCATTAACCGCATGGGACGCAAAAAGTGGTTCAATGCTCTGCAGGCCGCGGGAATCGCGATTGGAGGTGTTGCCGGAATTATTGCCCTGACAGTAGCTTCCGCCGGAACAGCGACGATCGTCGGAGCGGCTGCCGGAGCGGTGATTTTAACCGGCATGGGCATTGACAAAACAGCCGGAAGCCCTACGGAAAAATTGATTAAAGATATCACTCCCGACGCGCTAATCGATTCGGTGAAGGTTGGGATGACATTTGTCGGGACACTTCTCTATAGTTTGAATAAGCTTCTTGTTGTTCCGATGATTTTCGACCTTTTTTCCGAAGGGGGCAAAGCAGTGACCGAGCTGCAAAACAGCTATACGGAAAAAAACATAGAAAAGCAGAAAAACAAAGCCAAACTGCGTTCGGAGTCTATCGATGATCTGAACAGCCATTTGGAGTTTTTAGGCAATATTGTGAAGCAGTGCCACAAAATTATGAAAGATACTGTCAGAAACCCGCATATATTTTCTGACCAATTAAGGTAGGTGAAGTTATGGCTATAAAAAATAATGGCGTAGAGGGAGCAGCCAAAATCGCCTCCCCTGTAGATGAATCAAACAATGAGGCTTCTCTCAATACGCGCGATAAAAAAGTCGACGCGCAAAAAGGAAAAATCATCTCAAATAAAAAGGCCAATGAGAAAGCGCTCAAGAGGGCCCAAAAACTCTCATTCGACGGATCGTTCAACCTGCTGGATAAAATAGACACGCAAAATATTTCAATCGAGGAGTTACTGCGCCTCATGACGCAGTGCATCCTGGAAGGGCAAATTCAGATGTGGATTGTCTTAAGAGACCTTGTGAAAGCTGCAACTATAGAAAGAGAAAAGGCGATGAAAGACCAGGAAAAAAGCCATACCAGCCTGAATATGTGGATGACAAATGGTTTCAATGTCGCCGCAGCAGTCGTCCCCTTAGCTCTTTTGGGATATGACTCAGAAGGTTTTAAGGACACCGCTCAATTTTATGGCCAGGGTGCCCGCGCGGCAGGCGGATTTACTCAAAGCTTCAGCAGCCAGGAAATCGATGTCGCCCGTATGAATGAAAAAGTCATATCGGAAGAACACCAGGATTTGAAGCAGCAATTGGAGCAAATCATTGCCCGGGAATTTGAAAAAGTGATCCAAGCGCTTGCTCAATTGCAGCAGCTCAGATTGGAGTCTATGAGATAATTTGATAGTAAACGTCGGCCTCGCCCCAGGCAAAACGACCCGGAAAGCGGCGCACGATTTTTAAAGAATTGCTAGGTTCATATTCGGTGAGTGGGTAGCTGACCGAGATGACTTTGGTCCCTGAAGGGAGCCTGGCAATATTTGCCGAGAGCTTTTCGATATCTTCGTCCTTTAGACAGGTCCCGAACAGGTAGACAACCGATGCCCCCTCCAGCGAAGATTCGGTGAAGTCTTCGCAGCGCAGCTCGATATTTTCCAAATCACAGCTTTTTTTAATAATATCTGCAATTTCCACAAATTCCGGAACAAATTCGATTCCGACAACCTTGCAGCCAAGCCATTGATTGAGCCAAAAGCAAGTCCTTCCCCTACCGCATCCAAGCTCAAAAATCGTATCGCCTTGAGCCACCTTGCATTCTTTGCAAATTGCCTCCAGTGTCGTCAGAGGCGTCTCTCCGTAGGCGTAAATATTGTCTTCTTTTTTAGATTTGAGAAAATCCCGGCTCACTTTGTAGGGACTTTTAAACATATAGCCGAAAATAAGGAGAAAATCGGCTTTTGCAAACGAAAATTTTCGATAGTATCTGGAAACGGATTTCCAGTACTCGGCAATGAAAAATTGCTGAGTTTTAAAACGGATCCACAAAAGCTTAAAAAAATGGCTGCTCTCTTTCATGTCGGCAGTAATATCATGCTGGCAAGTTTGGCAACGAAGATAAAAATCCAGGCAGACATCACATCATTGAATGCGGTGACGATCGGGCCGGCGGCAACTGCGGGGTCAATGCCGATTCGGGAAAATATAAAGGGAGAAAAGCTGCCCAAAGAAGTTGATGCTGTGCAGGCGCCAAAAATTCCCAGAGAAACTGTGACAGCCATGGCAATGGGGGTGTAAATCACATTTTCACCGGAAGATGCGGGATTGAAGCCGAGCAAAGTCAGTGAATACACGACTATGCCGCAAATACAGCCGAAAACAAGGCCGATTGAGAGTCCCATAATGATTTCTTTGACAAGCATCTCCCTCTTGCTCTTTACAGTCAATTCACCCGAAGAAATTCCCCTCACAAGGAGCGTACTGATCTGTATGCCTACATTGCCCGAGAGTCCGGCAATCAGCGGGACGAGAAAAGGGACGATGACAAACCACTCATAGCCCTCAAACAGCGTCAGGCTGACAAGGGTTGTCAGTCCTGCGCACATTGTGACGATAAGCCAGGGAGCGCGCCAAAAGAAACGTTTGATAATGGGGTCGTATTCATCGAAATCCTCCGCGGTACCCGCGATGTTGGCGATTGTGTCGTCCATGATATCTTTCATGGCCTCAACAGCGGCCTCAAAGGGGATCACGCCGACAAGCTGGTGGTAATCATCGATTACAGGAAGCGACGGTAATTCATAACGCTCCATGATGTCGACGACCTCATCCCTATCTGTGTCGACTGTCACCGTGTGAAAAAGAGGCTGCATCACCTGCCGGATCGGAAGCTCTTGACTATTGATGATGAGATTCCTCATCGGGACATGGCCGCAAAGTTCGTCGTAGTCGTTGAGAACAAAGATTTGGCCTGTAACCTCCACGCCGGGATGAGTTCTAATCTGCCCAGCGACTTCACCGATTGTTGTCGATAAATGAAAGGCAAAAAATTCGTCGGTCATCAGCCGGCCTGCGCTGTCCCTATCGTGTTTTTGAAGCTCCCGGATTCGATGGCCGATCTTAGGATCAATCTGTTCCATAATCCTCTTGTATCGCCTGTCAGACATGTCGTCTAACATCCAAACAGCTTCTCCCGGAGGCATATTTTCCAAAAGCTGCACGATATCTTTGTCGCGAAGCTGCCGGAATATTGCGGTGCGCGTATTGCTTCCGGTGTTGATCATAAAGACGATTTTCGCGTCCAATCCGGGAAGATTATCATAAAGGACCGATCTTGCGGGAGCCGGTAGCCGCGAGGCCGCATGGGCCAGATCGATCGGATCGTGCTCGCTTGCGATTTTCGCCACATGATGAAGAGTGATCTGTGAGGTTTGCTGATGGAAAGCCTGTTCGAGCTTTTCAATAAGAAGATCGTTTAACTGGCCTGTGCGCGTATCATAGACCTCCCCCGAGTAGACAGGTCTTTCGCCCCGCTCTTTTTTCATCTCGTTTTCGTCAGCCACAGAGCCACCTAAAATATCACGCTATTTTCCTTGGATCATAACCCATAGAGAATTAAAAGATAAGAAGGAATTGAAAAACTCGGGCAAAACCGAATTATGACTTATAAATCAGGGTTTTTTTTAGCAAGATGCTCTAAAAACTGTTGGAATCCGTTTGTCGAGCGGAGATCTCGAAGCCATTCATCATGAATGAGTTCTTCCAAAGGGGGCAATGACCCCGCAACTTCGGCCCGCTCGATATAGTGCATGGCTGCAAGATAGTTGCCTTGAAGCGAGTAGAGGCAGGCGAGGTTGTAATAGGCCGCCTCGTTGCCGAGGGATCCGGCTAGAAGGAATTTTTCTTCGGCATCTTTCATCAACTTTTCAGTATAGCGGCTATGAACCGGGTCGTGAACAAGTTCAGCCAGGTTGATCAGCGAAATCCCCCATTCGTTCCAGGCAAGTTCGTCTTCGGGATCCCTGTAAAGAACATCCTGAAACAGCTCAAAAGACTTTTGGAAGCAGTCAACATCGGAAACGAGTTCTCCGAGATGGGAAAATGCAATGGCCAGATGGTATTTGGCCAGATAGTGATCCGGCGCGACAATAAGGGTTTGCGAAAAGACCTTTATAGCCCGTTCGTAATATTTTTCATCGTCTGAAAAGTCTCCAAGAAAATCTAAAGAACACCCATAATTGTATAGCCAATCGGGATTGATGGTTTTGGGATTATGATGCAGATGGTACAAGCGAATTGCCTGTTCGAATTTTTCCGATGCGGCCTCGACCCACCGCCTATCCTGAGTCATTTCCCCCATTTTCATCAGGGCAACTCCCCATTCATTCCAGAAGGTGAGAGGCATGACGTTCTCAAACTCCAAGGCGCGCGAATAATATTTGACCGACTTCTCAATTTGCGAAGCACTATCCTGAATTTCCCCCAGTATATGGTAAGCTGAGGCCATGCCGTACCAAAGATCGGGATTATTTTTGTGCAGGGAAATTCCGTATTTGAATTTTTCTATGGCCAGGTTAAAGTAAGAAGTATCCTCAAAATAACGCCCGAGTTCAATGAGGCATCGTCCGTATGTGATCCAGTGAACCGTATTTTCAGGTTGGATTTCAAGACACCTTTGAATGATAGTCTCTGCCCACTTCAAATAATCGAGCCGCTCCTTGTAAACACCCAGGAGCATTTGAGTCTCCGCCCAACTGCTTAAAATGGGGGCGTGGTCGGGTAAAAGAGTATTGGCTTTGAGAAATTTATCCAGAGAAGCTTCGAGAAGTTTCGGATTTTGCTTATCCTTGCCGGTTTTGCTAAGGTGTTCGGCCCACTTAAACCAAAGGGATGCTTCATCGGGATTCAGCTTAGCCGCCCGGTCAAAACTTTTATGCGCCGAGTAAAAATATTTTTCCTCAGTCTTGATCTGCCACAAACGCTGGTCTGTGCAGGCCAGGTTGAACCACCCTTCAAAAAAGGAAGGGGACGATTCCACAACTTTTTGATAGAGGCTTGACGCTTTTACCAGCAGATCGCCGCGAGACACAAGACAGGCGAGATCCACCAGAGCATTTCCGTAGTCATTCCAGAACATCGTCCCTGTCAACTTCAGGCTGTCAGCTATCCGATACTTCGCTATGGCTTCGACAAAATCTCCGGCCTCTCCCGATTGTTTGGCGATATAGTGCCAGCAAACGCCCCAGTACCAAAAAAAATGGGACTCGGGATTTTTTTGAAATTCTTCATTTTCGCTGACTTTTTGATATTTGGCACTCGCTTCATAAAAAAAAGCGGGTTCTTCCTTTTTAACCCCGAACTCTACCAGGGCATTTGCCCATACGGTGAGCGCCTGGTAACAGCTTTCATCCAGGGCCAAAGCCTGCTTTGAAGTTTCGCACGCCAGCTCAAGATTTTCGATTTTTGAACCGTGCAATCCGTAGGCGATCGCTTGTTCCAGGAGAATATCGACATTATCAGGACAAAGTTTTTTGGACGTTTCAAACGAAACGATAGGCGCCGGCTCCCCACTTTCCAGCTCTTCTTCGCCAGCCATTATAAACATTTTGGCAAGAAGAAACCGGTCATCCCGGCTCAGATTTTTCCAGCGGGAAGCATTCCGAAATGGATCTAGCAAATCGAAATTTTTTGTTGATGAGATTTTTTCAAATGTCTCGTGCAAAGAAAAGCTCATAAGTTAGTGTGCTATTCCCCTAGTGGCTGTATATCACTTAAGGGGCTCCTAAAGAAAAAAGTTACTCCAAACGCATATTTATTACAATGCGCTTAGCAAATATTATAGCATAAATAGCTGAATATTAATAGAGGTAGTAGAAAAATTGTCACAATAAAGGTTTCCTTGTATAGTCAAAAATCATGAATAGACTCTCTATTGAAGACGCCCTCAAGCGCATTCATCCAAGGATAAAAAAAACTCCTGTAATCCAATCCGAGCTTTTAGACAGGAGGCTTGGAAAAGGGTATAAAATTTATTTGAAATGTGAAAATTTTCAAGTCACCCGCAGCTACAAACCCCGCGGCGCCCTTAATGCCCTTATGGTGAAATCCTGCAGCGCAGTCGTTGCCCGCTCAAGCGGCAATTTTGCCCAGGCGCTCTCTTGGGCGGGAAATCAACTGGGGGTAAAAGTTTTCGTCGTCATGCCAAATAATGCTCCGAAATCCAAAATTGAAGGGACGCGGATGTGGGGCGCTAAAATTATTCTGGAATCGCCCTCCTATGAGGCGCAATATAAAAAAGTCGATGAGCTTTTAGCGGCAAACCCCGAAGCCCTCCACCTCTCCCCTTTTGACGATTACGACGTGATTTCAGGGCAGGGAACAGTTGCTCTTGAAGCGCTTGAAGAGGTAGAGAACTTTGCCCATTTTTTCGCTCCCATCGGTGGAGGCGGGCTGATGGCAGGGTGCGGATCGGAGATCAAAAAGAAAAAACCTCAAACGAAAGTCATCGGTGTCGAGCCCGAAGGGGCAAACGACTATTATTTGTCCCGGCAAAAAGGGAAAAAAATTTCTTTAGCCAATGTTCATACTATTGCAGATGGTCTAAGATCCCCGACAGTAGGCGAGAAAAACTATCCGATACTGAACGAGTGCGTTGACGAAGTCCGGCTGATTTCCGACAATGACATCGCCAAAACCATGAAAATCCTTTTTGAAACTGCCGGCATTGTCGTCGAGCCCTCCGGGGCCGCTTCTCTCGCCGCGCTTGTCGCAGATCCTGACTGGGAGCCCGAAGGAAACATGCTTTTTGTCATCACAGGCGGCAATATCGATCCTCAATCATTCTTGAACTTTACATTTTAGACAACTGTGTGCTAAACTTTTCTTTTAACTTTTACTTTGGCAGTTTATGGATAAACGCACTCTTATTTTTATTTTTTCGATGACCGTAGCACTCCTGGCTATCAATACTTTTTTTTCCTACTGGAACAGGCAATCAGTCGATGAGTGGACAAAACAGCAAACAGCAAAAAAAGAAAAGCTGCGGCAAGAACTGCAGCAAACCATCGAACAAAACACTGTTGCTATACAAAATCTTCCCATTGTTTCTGTCGAGGACAAAGGCAAAAATTTCTACGGCTACGGAGTTAAAACAGACGATTCTTTGATTCTCATTAAATGGAAAGACAAGGTTCCCGAAGAAGTTATCGCCCAAGATGTTGAATATACCCTCGCCGGCCGGCCGAATCTCCCGGATAGTCCTGCCATCTACAGCTCCAAATCCGGATCGCTTGTGACAAAAACTCTGCCGAACTTCGGCAGCTACAACCTTCAACTAGTCTTTTTGCCGAGGGAAAAAGACAAACAGCCCCAATCGGCTCTTGCCGAATACCGAAATACCCACCTATCCCTTCCAATTGAAACATTGGCAAAGGAATTTCCCGATGAATATAAAAATCGAGCCCCAAATGGAATCGCTGTCGCCTTGTTAAAATCGGAGGGCAAATATATTCCCGTCGGAATCTATACAACCGGACAGCAGCTATTGGTTCCGCTTTCAGATTTTTCCTATTTAGCATCAAGCCTGCAGCAAATCAAACCCAAAGAAGACTATGCCAATACAAACGGTAAAGAAAGATTTTATGTGCTTGAAAACGACTATCAGCAGCTTGTATTTTCAAATAAAGGCGGGGCTTTATCGGAAATTAACCTCCCTTTTCAGAACTTCCAAGAATCAAAAAAGCGTCGTCAAAGAAATCGGTTTTGACAGGGAAATGGTCGAATATTACCCGCAAAACGCCATGTTTCCTTCGCAGCCGTATTATTCCCCTTCAACAAACGATAAAATGGATTTCCACGAATCCGGAAATCTGGGAGGCTATTACCCTCTAATTAGACGGAATCTCATACAGAAACCGCCCTATCAGACTAAGATTATTGATCCTGCCTATTACGCCTTCAATATCGTTTCGGAATATCCCGAAGTTGCCAATTTGATATACGATGTGAAACATTTTGACGACAAATCCATTGTGTTCGAAGCCAAGCAGCCCCACCGCAGAATCATCAAAACGTTTACCATCGCCCAGGAGACAGCTGATCAACCTTATGTTCTCGATCTGACAGTCGATATTGAAGGAGACAGCCGCGGCCTGTGGCTGACAACCGGTATTCCCGAAGTTGAGTGGATCAACGGCGGAATTGCCCCTGCTTTGAAATATCGCATGACTTCTTCAAAAGGAAAGTCTCAGGTTGAGTCCATTTCACTTCCCGATCCCATAGTCACAAATTCAACGCATCTGGACTGGATCACAAATTCCAATGGCTTCCTCGGAACCATCGCCGATCCATTAACCGAAATAGAACCCGGTTTTAAGGCGGAAAAAGTTTCCGGGCTGACTGTCCCCTCCCGGCTGGTTGTTATCGATCAGGAATACAGCCTGTTCAATCCCGAAACTATGCCCGGGTACATGATGATGCTTCCCTTAAATAAAAAGGGAGGCAGCATGCACTTCCGCATCCTGGCAGGCCCCTTCGCAACGAGCGTCCTCACGACTGTCGACAACACCTTTTCCGACCCGGCTACCGGATACAATCCCGACTACATTTCCAGCCAATCCTTTCACGGATGGTTTGCCTTCATTTCTCAGCCATTTTCCAAATTTCTGCTGATGCTGATGAATTTATTCCATAGCCTTACAGCCTCTTGGGGCTTTTCCATTATTCTGCTGACAATTGCTCTTAGATTAATGCTGTACCCTTTGACTGCGTGGTCATTTAAGTCGACCAGAAAAATGCAGGAAATTTCCCCGAAAATAAAGAAAATCCAAGAGAAATATAAGAAGGACCCGAAAAAGCTTCAGGTCGAAATGGCCAATGCCTATCGCGAAGCGGGAGTCAATCCCATATTCGGCTGCCTTCCCTTGCTGATACAGCTTCCCTTCCTTATTGGCATGTTCGATTTACTAAAGTCGACATTTGAACTTCGCGGAGCCAGCTTTATTCCCGGATGGATTGACAATCTGGCCGCTCCGGATGTTCTCTTCAGCTGGGATTATCCGATCTTCTTTATCGGCACTGAATTTCATCTTCTGCCCATCATCATGGGCCTTTGTATGCTTGCCCAAACAAAAATCATGAATAAAGCGAAAGATCCCTCGACAATGTCCGATCAGGAAAGGCAGATGCAGGGGATGGGCAGCATCATGGCTGTTGTATTCGCCATCTTTCTTTACCGGGCCCCTTCCGGACTCTGCATTTACTGGATATTCTCGACCATTTTAGGAATAATTCAGCAAAAATGGGTCAATTATCAATACTCAAAGAAAACGACCGTCAGCTCACGATCGGAAACTATTGAAGTGAAAGCAGAAAAGAAGTCCCGACGCAAACGATAAGAAAGTTATTTTACTCAACACGTGTTATTTGAGTCAGGTAAGTAGATTTTTTAATAAAAAAACTCTTTTTTTATTGATTTTCTTAAACTAATTTAGCAGACTTATATTTTAATTGAGGTGTGCCGCCATGCGTGCATGGGATAACTTTCTGGAAAAACAGAGAGATGAGCTTGGATCACAAATTGTCCAAAAGTGGCTAGATCCATTAAAGGTCGTCAGTTTCGACGCGGGAAATCTTTATCTTGAAGCTAAAGATCACTTTCAAGCCCTTTGGTTCGAAGAACATGTGAGAAAAAAAGCCGAGCATGACCTACTAACCAACAATCAGCGTAAAATCAAGATACATTTGAGTATCGAGAATACCCGCTCATCAAAAAAAAATCAAAACCGTAAAAATCAAGAAGAAAAAATACGACCACCATGATCCGAAGCCTTTCAAGCTGGTATTTGACCAATTGGATCCTCATTGCACCATGGGGACTTTTGTCCCACGGGACGCTAGCATGGTTCCCTATAAACTCATGTCTGAAATTATTAACTATCAGACAAATCAAGTATCAGAAGACTTTTCGGAAAAAGAGCTCATTACATTCAACCCAGTCTTTCTGCATGGACCTGCCGGCACTGGTAAAACCCATCTTGCCATGGCAACTGCTAATGCCGTAAAAGAAGAAGGCATCAATGTTGTATATGCACGCGCCGAAACGTTTACCGACCATGTTGTCAGTGCAATTAGAGCCGGAGAGATGAGTACTTTCCGGCAAACATACAGAAATGCCGATATTCTTATTCTCGACGATGTTCATGTTTTTTCCCGCAAAGGAGCGACCCAGGAAGAACTCTTTCATACCTTTAATGCCCTGCATCTCAGCGGCAAGCAGATCATTCTAACAGCTAATTGCCTTCCGCAAGAGCTGCAGCATATTGAGCCCAGGCTGATTAGCCGCTTCGAATGGGGTATTGTGCTTCCCCTTTTAGTCCCGAGCAGGGACGAGCTGAAACATCTGCTTGCAAAAAAGATGGATGTTTTCAATTTTCCCATAAACAAAAAAACTTCGCAATTTTTGCTGGAAACATTTCACACAAATCCTAAATCCCTCATAAGGGCTTTAGAAGCCCTTGTTTTGCGTTCAGATCAGGATGTTCCCCCTCAAAAAATTACAGTCCCCGCCGCCGCAGAGCTCCTTGCCGATCTCGTTAAAGATGAGAAAAAAAGTGAATTGACCCCTGAAAAGATCTTAATCACTGTATCTGAACATTTTGGAATAACAGTGGATGATATTACAGGCAAATCTCAACAACGGGATTCTGTTCTTCCCCGTCAAATTGCCATGTTTTTATGCAGGGTTAAGCTCAATCTCCCTTATATGAAAATTGGCGATCTTTTTGAAAGGGATCATTCGACAGTCATGTCAAGTTTCAAAAGGATAGATCAAGAAGTCAAGGAAGGACGAACTGAAGTAACCAGCTCTCTTTCAGCAATTAGCCATAAATTTCAGTATTAGACTTCTTTTTATTCCTAAAGTCAGTATGAAGAAGAAAAAGAGGTGTGCTATGGAACATTCAAATGTATCTCCATCGGCCTCAACACTTTCAATAGATTCTCATGATACAAGCAATGGGAACTCCCCTCTCTACTACCGGGATGATTGCTGCGAAGAAAAGGGATTTACCCCTCTTGCATGCAAAATCTATAGGGTTTTTGAGAAACTGCTTGAAAAAACCCTTCGGAAGATGAACAATTCCGAGTTTCGAGGTTTCGCCAGGTATCTGCAAGCAACCTGCCTAAACCAACTGACAATTTACTATGTTCCAGGCTCTACTTTAACTCAGAGTCAAATCAAATGGCTCAAGAACAACTCCAATTTCGATAAGATATACTCACTGCTATCGTCAGCAGTTTATCCACCTGATCGAAGAGGGTAGCAAAAGAGACTTGAAACGACTTCTATCGGCGCCATAGGATCGACAACTATTTAACCGCGCATGAAAATTATTATTTAAGTGAATTTATGAGAATCCGAAAAAAAATCCGTTTCGATCTGAATATTTCCAAAGCCTTAAGAGCCGCCGCACTCATTAATGAGTATTCTCAATGGATGACAAAAAAACAAAAAGCCTGCATGAAGGCTCATATAAACAGGTTTATCGGGAAAAATCGGAAAGAACTCCGCAAGGCGACCAAAACATATCTGGCTCGCCAAGTCAGAGAAGCTCCGCTTGAAGCCGATGAACTGTTGGGTCTGAATTGGAAAATCTATCACTTTATGAGAAATTTTGCCGACGTGCTGCAAGAAGTTTCCGATCGCACGCTTGTATAAAATTCTCGCACATGATACGATAATTTTTTAAAAATTCGGAGTATAGCGCAGCTTGGCTAGCGCGGCTGCTTTGGGAGCAGTAGGTCGGGGGTTCGAATCCCTCTACTCCGAAATGTGCTCCGGGGGTTATACCTCGGGGCTTTTTTATTAGTGGACACTCAACCTCAAATATTTTATAATGCTAGCATGAATTCCCTATTTTGCTGGCTGTATTGGAATCCTTCGCGAGAAATCTTCCATATCCCACTCATAGATCATCCCGTGACCTGGTATGGAGCCTTTTTCGCTCTCGGGTTTGCTATTTGCTATGTTTTGCTGGTCTCTATAATTAAAAAACAATTTTTAATCTCAGGAATCGTCAAGCCTTCCAAAATCAAAAGTTTAAGCAAGCTTCAAGAAGAATCCACAAAGATCCCTTATCCCCCCACTGTCGCGGGGCTGAACCGGACGCTCCAAGATCCTGAATTCTGTTCGACCCCTGAAGAAGGAATGCTCAAATTGGAAGCCTTGCTGCCGGAGGCGCTCTATAAAGCCAAAGATATGGCCTTGTTTTTAGTCGACCGCCTCTTGTGGTATATCATCCTTGGAACGCTTATCGGCGCGAGGCTTGGCGAAGTGATATTTTACGATTTCCCTCTTTTCTGGCAGAATCCCATGGAAATTTTTATGGTTTGGCACGGAGGCCTTGCTAGCCATGGCGCGGCGATCGGCATTTTACTTTCGCTTTACCTTTTTTATATCCGTAAAAAGGATTCGCTTCCCGGAAGATCGTTTTTTGATTTTTTGGACCTGTTCGTGATTCCGCTTCCTCTAGCATTTGCCTGCATCCGATTCGGAAACTTTATCAATCAGGAAATCCTCGGCACCCCTACCGAGGCGCCATGGGCCATAATCTTCGGAAATCCGATTGATCGGCTGCCTATTATCCCGAGACATCCTGTGATGCTCTATGAAGCCGCCGCCTACGTCGCCCTCTTCGGCATTCTCTACTTCTTTTGGCGTCAAAAGAGGGCACAACTAAGGACTGGGATGATTTCAGGAATATTTTTCATTTACGCCTTTTCAGCTAGGTTTATACTGGAATTCTTTAAAGTCTCTCAAGGCGGCTACACCCTAATTCCTGGGCTTGACATGGGACAGGTTCTCAGTATCCCTTTTATCCCTTTGGGCATTATTTTAGTTTGGCAGGCATTGAAGATTCGGCCTAAAGTCATTGATTTTTAGTGAAATTTGATTTATTATTATTTGTGATCGGAGAAAAATTATGGGTAAGTTAATATTTGAAAATAATAACGAAGAAGTCGAACTTCAGGAAGGAGACTCCATTGCCGAAGCTTGTGAAGAGCAAGGCGTCCCCTTTGCCTGCACTGAAGGGGTTTGCGGCACATGCGTTATCGAGATTGTTGACGGCCAGGAAAATCTGACCGATCAAACGCAGGAGGAGGAAGACTTTTTGGGGCCGGGAGTGACTGATGAAAGGCTTGCCTGCCAATGCCACATGAGAAATGGAAATGTAACTATTAGGTTTTAAGCATTATGTCGGAAGAAGCCAAATCACAAATTCATCGCGGAATGACAATTTCCGCAATACTTGGAATGTTCCCTCACAAGGCTCAACGCCTCTCTCAGGAAATTTCCAATGCCGGACTGCACTGCATCGGCTGCAATGCCGCAACAATGGAGACCCTTGAACAAGGGATGTACGTTCATGGAAAATCCGATGCTGAAATCGATCAACTTGTCGACAAGCTCAACGTCCTTCTCGAAGAAAAGGTCGACCATTCAACAATCACCATGACTGCTCGAGCGGCTAAAAAATATCTCTCTGTTCTTGAATCAGAAGGGAAGCAGGGCTGGGGAATACGTTTTGATGAAAAAATGGCCGGGTGCAACGGATTCGAATATATTCTCGACTATTCTGAAAAAGCACGCGAAGACGATGAAATCATCATCTCTCAAGGGATTGAACTTCATGTGAAAAAATCGATGATCGACCGGCTTCTCGGCTCTGAGATCGACTATATCGACGGACTTCAGGGATCGGGATTTAAAATTAGCAATCCCAACGTGAAGTCATCCTGCGGCTGCGGCACCTCGCATGGCTACTAAGATGGGGAAGAAAAAAAGAGTTTCGGAGATCATCTCTCATATTTCGCTTGGGGCAAATCATTTTGATCGAGCTGTCGAATTTTACGAAAAAGTGTTAGCTCCTCTCGGCATCAAAAAAGTGATGGAGTTTGAGGATGCTGTCGCTTTCGGGAAGCATAGCCCCGAGTTTTAGATCCAAATTCCCATCGATGGAAAGAAGGCCGGAAGCGGAAGCGGCACTCACGTTGCTTTCATCGCTCCGGACAAAAAGTCGGTAAGAGATTTCCACAAAGTTGCCCTCAAGCTGGGCGCGAAAGACGAAGGAAAGCCCGGCCCTCGCCCCGACTAAAGGGACATTACATTGCGTTTGTCCGCGACCTGGACGGCCACAAAATCGAAGCTACATTCTTTGACAGCTCACTCGTTGAGTGACAGTTATTCGATTATCTTCTCAAATCGCTCAACACATATCAGAAGAAGATCTATCCGATCGGATTTGTCGGTCCGATCCGCTGCCAAGGCATTGCAGGAAAATTGATGCCTAAAATATTTTCCTGCAATCAACCGGCATTTTTCAATTATGACTTTGAATAAAGCGAAAAAGTCTGACATTTGATTCGGAAAATTTTCTTCAGCACTCCAGCATCAGTTTTGCTTAAAATAATGGAATATTTTGGTTGAATATAACTACTTTCTTTGCAACTTTTTGATTCGTCTTTAACCCGAGCAGAGAAGATAGAACTTTTTAAATTTATAGATTCAACAATTTCATCCAAAATCCCCTTATCAACATTGTCTATATCGATCCATTTAATACGATTGTATGCATCTTTTTTGATATCCTTCTCAAATCTGTTAATTAATTCACCGTTTTTCTCTTTCTTGTATTTAAGAAATTCAGTTTTTTTCTTTGCAGCGCTAACAAACGGAGTCTTGTCAAGATCAGCTTCTTCTTTCTTTGGAAGGGAAATTTTTAATTGCGAGCGAGTTTTCTCTACACGGTAACCACTTTGAAGAAGATCTTGATTAATTTGATTTATGATCAAAGCAGGAACTTTTTTAGAATGCCAAACGGTTTCAAAATCATCTGCATCAGCACTACCCCAAACCTCAACAATCCTGGAACTCGCAATGGTTAATTTAAATTCCCATTCTTTGAGAGGATATGGTTGTCTCAGAACCGAATCGATGATTTCTTTATATTTTTCATAGGTTTCTTGGTTGTTGTCGGTCCAGGAAATTGGCTTTAAGAAAGCTTTTGGCAACTGCACGTTCATTTAAAGATACCTCCACATAAAATTTTAAAAGGCGTAACGTTAACTTTTTCTTATTTTGTTGTCTACTAAAAAAACATGGTTCTTGTGAAGAATTGGGGGCGGCATGGCCCCTTTACTGGAGGCTCATGAACGCTAGAAAACTTCTGCTTTTGATCCCGCTCGCTCTTTGCTCTTACTATGGACAACTTTCAATCATACCCATTTTGACATTTATTTTTATCTGGTGCATTATTGAGTCTTAATTATTTGCTAATTATAAATTTTGCTGCCTCTCTTATCCGCATGGTTTCCTTAACATCCTAAGGGTATATCCAGCTATGGAAGCGGGGCTTAATGGTTCGTGATACGATTACAGCATTTTTAACTATTAGACATTCAGAGTTATGGATTAGATAAACCTAAAAAATTTAGAACCAAGAATTGTGACTATTCCAGAAATAACGCTTGTTGCAAAAGGTATTTCAATGTCATTTGCTCAGGATAAAACTCATGAGCTCTGGCAAAGTTTCGGACCGATAATTACAGACATTCCTTATAAAAAAGACAATGATAAATATTCCGTTCAGATTTATCCTGATGCTGCTTTTTTTTAAAAATTTTAACCCGACAAGGGCATTCAAAAAATATGCTGCAGTGAAGGTAAGTGATTATGGAGATTTACCAGACGGGTTAGAAAAGCTCATTATTCGAGAAGGGCAATATGCTGTATTTGACTATATAGGCAAACCGAGTGAAGCATCTGAGACTTTTTGTTATATCCTATGTCAATGGATCCTGAACTCCAAATACACACTAGATGACAGACCACATATCGCAAAAATGGGTGAGAAATATAAAGGTGAACAATCTGGCTCTGAGGAAGAATTATCAATTCCAATCATTTAATCGCCACAATCAATCTCAAACCTTGAGTTCAAAAATAATAATCAGATCGTACTCTCATGCATCGGTTTGAGGGTCTGTTAAGTTATTTCGATCATAGAATCGATAGCGGCAAGGCGGAAGGTATCAATAACAAGATTAAGGTCCTCAAAAGACAAGCATATGGATTTCAAGATAATGTCAATTAGTAGGCTGACTTATATGTGTGATTTTTACTCACAGGGAACAGCTCTCGAAATGACCGCCCCCAATTCTTCACAAGAACCAAAAAAATTCATCTTATTCATCCTTGCTGCTGTTAAGACTTAGCCTGCTCCATTTTCTCCCTGCAGATTGGAAGCCCTTGAGCGATGCTTTCCCTAAATTCGTTGCTGTAGTCCTCGTGCTGAGTTTTAGCCTGCTCGCAAAGCTCATAGTACATACCGAAAATTCTGAAGACTTTGGGATTGTTCATCCCTGTCATGAGCAGGTCCATTTCTTCTAAATTTAGAGTTTTGAATACCTCCTGGCCAATCATCATGCGCTCGGTCATCAATGGCTTGCACACCTCATCGGGAATGGCAGCAAATTTTTCCTGCATTTTCTCCTGCTCTTCCTCGGATAAAGTCGTTACCAAGCCCTTTGTAAGCCACGCCTTAGCGGATTCGGTCAGATTCACTTTTTCGTATCCCTGTTCGATATAAGGAACAATGCGATCGTAATAAAAACGGTACATGTCATTCATTTTTTGTTCGGTTTTTTGTTGAACAGGGATCATCGCTTTAAAAACATCCGAATTGACCGCAACATTCACAAGATTGTCTTTTGATTCTTTTAATTGTTTATATAACTCTTTCACTTTTTCTTGATTTAAGCTGAGCTTCTCTGCATATTCAGGATTTTTTGTGCTGAGCCTTTGCTTTATGCCTGTGTGCAAGGTCTCCACCTTTGACTGAAGCTCGTCATATGTCATCGAAAATGTTGATGATAAATCTTCAAAGATCGACAGAGCAGTCGTGATCCATTCTTTTTGCTCTGTCGGTTTTTCCTGCGGATGTGTTTGATCCTGGCTTTTCTCATTGACAGGTTCCATTATACTCCTCCTTAAATAGTCAATTTAACTATGAATTTTAGACAATAAGAAGAGGCATAATAAAAGTCTACCAGATTCTAATCATGATCATTTTCTTAAACGAAAGAGTTTTTATATTCAATCTATTAAGAATTTGAATCTGTGCCTCTTCGATTGAGGTTAATTCCACGCCTGATACATTGATTTATAGCTCTTTGGATTCTTTCTTCCAATTCCGGAGTTCCATAATTATTTTGAATTCCAGCTCTAATCCTCATCTTTTCAGATTCGGAAAGAAATTCTGTTGGAATAGCTTCAAGATTTTCAAGAGCTTTACTTCTTTTATCCATCGGATTAACTTGCATAAACTACCTTCATTTTAAACATAATTAATGTGTTACATCGGATCAGTCAACGTACCGAAATCGATGAGTACGACTCTCTTATTCTTTTGCACCAAGACATTTCCTCGTTCATTTTCTCTTGTGGTTTTCACACCTATTTTACGGAGAAAATTGATTGCCGATCTGTAGTGCGTTTCCTGCTCAGTAGATAAGGGGTCATGTTGTGCCGATGTCATCCCTGGCACATATTCGAGAACGAGCCATTTTCGATTAATAAAATATCACTGCCATAATATTTGACGATGCTTGAATGCCCCCTTTATGCCTGGTCATTTCCAGCATTTCGTCTTCTTTATCTCTCGAATCTCTTAAAATCTTGATAGCAACAGTTTTCACAAGGCCCACCTCTTTTGCCAGAAAAACATCTCCATAGCATCCGGATGAGGATATGTGCTTTACAATGTTATAGGCCTTCCCGTCAATCATATGAGTCTTATCAATGTTTTCCAGAATCCAATCGACAAACTTCTTTGACCCCGCCGGTAATTTTGCCGGCTCTGAATAGCTTCGCTCATCAAATAAAGCTTTATAGCCGCGATAATAATTTCGACGTTGAACCTCCCCATGGCTAAAGCCAGGGGATTCCGGACGGGGCTCACGCACACCTCTCGAGGCTCGTTCCGAGCCCGACAAGGAGAGTGTTAATCGCAGCATTGTGATCGCGATCGTGTAGAATACCACATCCTGTACACTCCCATTGTCTTACCGACAAGCCTGATGTCCCTGTTGGGCCTGTTTTGGCCAAACAGTTCGAACAGGTCATGGTGGAACCTTTGGAATCAACTTCGATGTACTTCCTACCGCCTGCACGGCACTTGTATGAGAGCATTTGGCGAAGTTGGTAGTGGCCGCTTTCCGCCACTGATTTCCCGTATTTCTTGGCTATCCCTTGGATATGATCTTTGCTAAAGGCAATCGTTTCGTATTCCTCAACAAGTTTCCGAGATAGCTTATGGTTGTCGTCTTTGCGACGATTTTTAATTCTTTCTTGCAATCTTGAGGTCAGCTTTTGCCTCTTTCCTCTTTGTGCCTGTGCTAGTCGGCTTTCTAATTGCTTTAATCGTTTTGGTTTCTGAATCTTTTCCCCGGTGGAGAGGGTTAATGTTGTCTTAAATCCCGGATCAATACCGATTTTTTCGTATCTTTTATGTGGTATAGCCTTCGGTTCTGCCTCGATAAATAGACAAAGATACCAACCTGATGCACGTTTAACAATACGACCACATTTGATCTTTCCTTGAGGAATTTCCTGTTTGTGAAAGCGAATCAACCCAATTCCCGGGAGTTTAAAGTACACGCCGTCTGGTCTTCTAATTGGATCAAGGAAAGGGATCGAGTTGAGACGGTTTCGACAACCTTTAAGCCTAGGCTTTTTCCCTAGCTTTTTAAAACATCGGCTCCAAGCATCCCAAGCGGTACATAGCATCCCTTGCAATGTGTGGGAGGGTATATCGAGTTTCTTTCCATGATTCGCTAGCAGATTCTGAAACTCTTTCTTGCTGTAGAAAATGCTGTCCTTTGCGTCGAGTTCGATTTTTCGGATTGCCCAATTCCAAACACGAGTCAAAATTAAAAGCCATTCGGAAAGAACTGCTTCTTGCTTAGATTTTACTCTTAATTTGATTTGGGTTGAGGATGTCCCGTTTTTAGTTGAAATTCGGTGACTCCATATACCAGTTTACGCAACCTTTGTTTTTATTTCACTCTGAATTCGGATTATCCTTTCCCTTACCTCTTCGATTGAAAAATATCCTTTAACTTTTCGAAATCTTTTTTCTGCATCCAAGAGGGTTGTCCCCAACCATCTTTGCGCCATTTTACCCTTTGTTTGAATACGAGTTATACGGCCCATACGCCGGCTTGTATTTGAGAACACTGATTCAATCGGATTTGTGGAATGCAGTGTCTTCCTCAAACGAGGAGGCACTTTTAAACAATGCACCGTGAGGAGTTCTTCAAAACACTCACGGAGAGATTCCGCTGCAGATGGGTTGATTGTTTCAAGCCAACTCTCCAATTTCTTGAGTTCATTCTTAGCATCTTCATACTCAAGGCAATTTATTGCATTTCGGAAGCGATGATGCGCTTCTTTTCGATATTTTTTGGGAAGATGCTTTTGGATATTTCTGTCTTTATGAATCGTACATCTTTGATGTATAAGTAATTTTCCAAACCTATCCTTCAGAGCCTTAATGATCCTTTTTCCTCCATCGGTTATAAAAAGTATTTTCTCATCAAGCTTTAGTCCTCTGCGGTCGAGATTGTTCAACAGCTCTTGACAAATCACATTATTCTCAGTTGCACCTTCCCAAAAACCAAGAGAATGCTTATTTCCTTCAAGATCAATTGCCATTGCCACAATAAAAACTTTTCCTGCCAGATGATAACCATCAATGAGGATAGCGAAGGGAGAAAAACTGCTTAAATCTCTATCTTTTAATTCTTTAAGCTGTTTACTTGTCGCCGCTTTCAAATGCCGTGAAACAGAGGATTTAGAAATACCGAAGTGGTCAAGCAAACCGTCCAGCGCACCCTCATACTCCCTGCAAGAGATCCCCTTTAAAGCTTTTTCTAAGAGATCATCAGAAAATCTATCCTTATTATTTAGTTCCTGATATACAGAGAGTTGGACTTCCTTTTTATCCTTCCGCAAACGTGGCTTTTTTACTTTTAATTTTTCTCCTCCCACATAAACAGAACCCGCCTGGGATCCCCATTTCTCCCATCCGGGCAGTGGATCGTATTTAGGTCCGGCAAGCATTTCTCTTTCTGAAGAAAAAAGAAACTCGATCAAGCATTTCTTTAAGGAAATAAAAAACTGATCGAAATCGTCCTTAGCAGCTCCAATGAGATAAGCAATTTTCTCTTCGGGGCATGCAAATGAGAGAAGATCTGTTGATTTATTCTGTGATGTGCGACTATTCATCTTGTGGCTCCTTTGTTTTTTTGTTTTTTGTCAAAATTACATATTGACTATAGGAGCCACCTCTTTTCAAGATAAAATTTCAACTAATTTTGGGACATTCTCTTTGGGTTTGAATCATACCGTTTTCTGATTCTCCACATATTGCTTAATCACACTTAGAGGAGCACCCCCTACCGTCGAAACGAAATAAGAATTTGTCCAGAGGGTGGGAAGACGAGAACGAAGGTGAGGAAAACTTTGTCTTAAAATTCTTGAGCTTTTCCCTTTGATTTCCTTAATCAACTTATGGATGCCATATTGAGGATCAACCTCAACGAGAAGATGCACATGATCCGGCATTAATTCCATAGCAAGTATTTCGCTTCTCCTTAATTGGCAAACTTCCTCGATGATTGCCCTGAGTTCCTTTTGGACAAAATCGTTTAGTACATTACGCCTATATTTTGGACACCACACAACGTGGTACTTGCATGAGTACACCACATTGTGATTAGATTTGTATTTAGAAATCGTCATGCTAACGCATTATATGGCGACAACTAATATAATTCAAGTCGCTCCTTAACCCCATAACTAATTCCAGGGGATTGCGTCGCGATTTCGTTCAGTTGCTCAATGATCTCTTTCGATTGTGGAGTTAATCCAGAGTATATACCGATCGTCCGCAGATTTTTGCAATTTAAGATCTCTCGTGGAATTGAGAGTTTTTTTGGTACTAAAAATCCTTAAATAAGATAATTTTTTTAGTTGGCCAATTTCAGGTGGAAGGGATTTTAATTCACTATCAGAAACTGTGAGATGCACCAAATTATATAGTTTTCCAATTTCAGGGGGAAGTACCTTCAACTTTCGATTTCTCTGAAACACAAGCTGGATTAATTTTTTATCATCAAACATCCCAATTTCAGGAGGCAGAAAATTAAGCTCAATTTTTTAACTTCCTCCAATTCGAGTATTTACATAACAATCTCCGGGATCAATGGTTTTCAAATATTGCCGCCATTGCTTTGCTTCTTCTGTCCTTTGATTAAGATCTTCAAGGTTTTTCGCCAGCTCGACGTTGACATTTTCTTCAAGTTGAACGTCAGCTCCTGTGACCTCGTTCCAAGGATGTAAGGTGAACATTAACCGACACAGTTGACAAAGCCCTAAATCTTGACATTTTTGAATATGAGAATTGATTTTTTCAACATTTTCGGCTGTGTAAGTTATGAATTCTTCATCATCTATGGTTGCAGTGAAAAGATTTCGAGGAACATCGTAGTCTTCGCAGATTCTTTGTAATTCATGAAAAAATCTTACTTTTAAACGATCACCAAAAAAACATCTAATGTATCGGATTTGCTTTTACCAAAACTGCTTCTGAAAATTCCCAATATTTTGGATTTTATGCTTTTTTTAGGGGTAGTTTCTGCTTTCATTAAATCAACAACTCTTGAAAATATTTCAGGGAAATCGTTTTTCATTTTGCTATATGTGACAATAGACGGGTCTTGAACAATACGCCTCCAATCTCTATTCGCTGATCCAAGCATAGCAAGTGATTTAGGATCAAGATGTTGAGTAATATAAAGCTTAAGCTCATCGGGCAGTCGATCCACTGTCAACTCATCGGAGATCCGATGTTCTTGAGGCAGTGAAGCTTCCTTATCGGGTTCAATATTCATAACCGTCTCCTCTTTTACAGGCAATGTAAAAGCAAAAACCATGCCAGATATTAAATTTTAGGAATGTTTAAGCATGAATGACGCGGCCGAGGGCATTGAGCGACGCTTCTTTGGTGGCCTCGCTCATTGTCAAAGTCGATCAGACAATGCCCCCCTTAAAACTTGAGAACGAATCTCAAGCAAGATCCTGCTTAAGCTTGCCTACAGATCCTTGAGAAATCCCGGTTAAATTGTTGATCGATAATCTGAATCCAAGTACACTCCTGGTATTTTTCAACGGAGGTATGTTATGCGGATGCTTTTACTTTTCTGCTGCCTGAGTTGGATTTCGCTTTTTGCCGAAGATAATTGCGAAGATTTCACTCCGTCATCACCTTTTGAAATTTCCGACTTGACATGCAGCAAAGAATTTCTTGTTGGGGGATTTGTCAATCCTTTAAGCGGGCAGATCTGCATCAATAAAACCGATCTGGTTGCCAAAGGCGCTCAAGATATTGTCATTAACAGAACATATATACCCCCTTTTCTCCCGACAAAGCAGCGCAAAAATCCGGGCCTCGATAAGGCGCTCAGACATCAGCATCTTTTTCGCTGCTATCGGGGATTTGAAACGCTTCCTCATCTTTCATTGAGATTGAAATCAAACGGAAGGATACAAGTTGCTTCCCAGAATGGTTCGATTTTAGATTTTAAAATGACAAAAAGCGGCGATTATGTTTTAGACAATCCCCCTTATGGAATCAGCAATTATGCCGCCGGCAGGTCAGGCGGACAGTTTGATGTCAGAAACATCAAGATCAACCGATCAGCAAATGAGATCACCATCCATTTTCCCGATGGCTTCAGGCGAATCTATAACAAACAGAATACCCATTCCTATACCTTAGGCAAAGAAATTTTACCGAGCGGCAAGGTCATCAAATATCATTATCAACATGGCGCTATCAGCCTGATTGAGAGCTTGGATCCCAAAGAAAAGCACATCTATGCCTCAGTCGAAGTCAAAGGGTCGAAGGAGAAAGGAAAGCAGGAATTTTTCGCGTCAAGCGGTGCTTTTGCGGCACATTCATACGAAACAAGAATGCTTCAATCTGAATGGAAGGAAAATGAAAGTCATTTTAAACAAGGACTCCTATCCAAACCCTATTTAACGGCAGCAGAAGGCTCATTTTTCGACAAAGAAGAGTTTTCATATAGCGACGATTTTTTTCTAACTGAGTGCAAGAGCTCCCACCTCCCATTTAAAAGTTTGAGCAAGATCACAAAAACCCCGGATAACCAGTATCACACTCGCGTGAAAAATCTTATTTTTGACACGTTCGATAACGCATCTTTCATGGGAGTGGAAAACATTGAGTATAGTCCCCCCTTGCCGGGAAGGCTGAACGGAGAAACCCTGGTCGCTTATCAAGACGGCTCTAAAATTGTTTATCGCTACACCGATCAACTGCTTCTCGAATCGGTAAAATCATTTCAACCGGATGGCACCCTTAAGAAAACAAAACTCTTTCGCTGGGATGAAAACAATCGATTGTCAGGGGTTCAGTTATTTGAAGGCGGCGATGAGCTGCTCTATGAAAAAACCTATGAATACGATGATTTTGGCAATCCGATTTTTGAAACCATAGCTGGAAATGTTTCTTACAGCATAAGAAGGGAATTCTCTCAGGATGGGATGAACCTGCTCCTCAAAGAGCAAGAGGAAAGCGGAAAAGAGACTGTTTATACCTATCTTCCCGAGACCAACCTTCCGACATCAAAACTTACCTCTGAAAATGGCAACATTTTACAAAAAGAGTATTGGGAGTATGACTACTGCCATAATTTGATTCGCAACATTATTGATGAGGGAAAATCCCCTGCGGCTGAAAGGCGTATTACCTCATATACCCTTCGCCAGGAAGCCCCCTATCTCCATATGCCGGAATGGATTGAAAAAAAATACCTCGAAAGAGAATGCGAAGAAATCCTGAAAAAAACTCATTTGATCTACGACCAATATGGCAATGTTTCGCAAGAGGATGTATATGATTCTGATGGAAATTTCCGGTATTCAATTTTCAAGGAATACGACAAGCGGGGAAATTTAATTTCCGAAACCAACGCGCTAGGACAAACAGCCTGCTATGAGTATGATCAAAATGGAAACCTCCTTTCAGAAACCTCTTTATCAGGAAAACTCAAAAAGGAATACACCTACGATCTTAGAGGGCGGCGTTTAACTGAAACACACACCGGATCCAATGGCGAACTGAAAACTTTTCTTTACAAATATGACAATAACGATCAGCTGATTCAAAAGACCGTCAATGATTCAAAGATCACTCGCTATACTCTTGATCCCGTTGTTTTAAAACCAACCACCATCCAATATCATTCGGACGTAAAAATTTGCAGACAATACGATGCTTTAGGACGCGTAACAGCCAAAACAGATCCTGAAGGGCATACAACATATATCTCCCGAAACCTCTACGGATCTCCACTGAAAATCGTTCATCCCGACGGAACAAAGGAGAAGTATTCATACTCAAAAGAAGGACATCTTTTAGAGTATATCGACCAAGAAGGCAACAAAACCGCCTATATCCGAGATATACTTGGCAGAGTTTTTAAAAAGACATTTTTTACCCAAGCAGGTGAAGAAATCGGCTCGGAATCTTTTGTCTACAATTCCTTTCACCTCCTGAAAGAAACCGATTTAGAGGGGCATACCACCTCCTTTCACTACGACGGAGCCGGTAGAAAAATCAGAGAGGAAAGAGAAGGGAGGATTACTGAATACTCCTACGACTCTCTGGGAAGATTGGCAACTGTTAAGAAGCATACACTTCTTCACCACTACGAATACGACCTTCTCGATCGTGTAATTCGAGAGACAAAAACCGATTTAGATGGAAAAGTGCCTTACCAGGTCGGCTATGAATATGACGAAGACGGCAGCCGCTTAGCAGTCACCCGAAACCACGCCGCCGAAAAATTTTCATACGATGCTTTTGGCCGGATCGCAGCCCACAAAGATTATGAAGAGAGTACCATCGCTTATACCTATGATGATTGGTACGAAAATTCCTTTTTGAGAAAGACAGCTGTCGACCCCTCAGGCAAAACAACAGTTTCTGTTTATGATCCCTTTGAAAGGTTAACATCCGAGCAAATGTTTGATAAGCATGGAACAACGCTTCACTTTAAAGAAATGGAATACGACCTTCGAGGCAACCTGATCAAAATCAGCGATGATGTTTATCAAAACGGCCATTATCAAAGAACGCAAACCCTGACTTATGCCTATGACTCAATGAATCGCCTCCAGTCGGAAACTCATGGCTTCGAAAGATCGATCCGCTATACCTATCATCCATCCGGCCGTTTAGCTTCAAAAACATTGCCAAACGGAAAAGTTCTCAACTATACCTATAATCCCTTAGGGTATTTAGAATCCGTCAATTCTTCCGACGGTTCAATCAATTTCCATTTCAGAACAAACAAACTTGGCGATATCATCGAAGCCGTCGATATCAATCAAGCTTACTCCATAACACGGGAACTCGATCCCTTCGGCAATATTTTAAGCGAGAAGACATCGGATGGCCTTGTCCTAGACAAGAAATACGACTGTTTCAACCGCCCTCTTGAGCTCGAATTTTCAGAAGGTTCTATAAAATATGAATATGACCCCCTCTATCTTCGAAGCGTTTCAAGATTCAATAGCCAAAAAGAACAGCTTTATACACACACCTATGACCGCTATGATCAATCGGGCCGCCTGCTTGACGAATCGCTCATAGGCGAACTTGGCCAAGTGAATTTCCAATATAACAAAAACGGGCAAAAAACGGCCGCAGCTTGCGCCTATTTCGCTCAAACTTGTACATACAACGAGATGAGAAACCTCATCGAATCAACAAGAGATCAAGCAACCCAATCTTATTCTTATGACGCCCTTTCTCAGCTAACTTCTGAAAATGACGAGGCATATGCTTATGATTCCCTCTTAAATCGAACCCAAAAAAATGGCGAGGCATTACAGTACAATCAGCTTAACGAACTCCTTTCCAAAGGAGAGCAAACATACAAATACGATCAGTGCGGCAATCTGACTCATGACGGTAAAATGACCTACACCTATGATCTGCTCAATCGTTTGATCGAGGCAAAGGACTGCAGGCATAAAATCACCTATGCTTACGATCCATTTGATCGAAGAATATCCAAGAAAGTGTCTTTATACAGCGCACACGAAGAGCGCGCCCTGAGTCAAGAGATCTACTTCTATGACGGGCAAAATGAACTTGGCGCCTACACACCCGGCCATCAACTCAAGCAATTAAAAGTACCCGGAATACGGGCCTGCAAAGAATCCTGCCATCCCATTGCTATCGAACTCCAAGACAAAGTCTTCGCCCCTATCCTTGATTGCCACGAAAATATTCAAAAGCTTGTGGATATTGAATCAAAACAAATTTCGCATGAATACGACTATTCAGCATTCGGAGATAACCTCAAAACCACCGAATCCCTGTACAATCCCTGGAGATACGCAGGAAAGCGACTGGATCCCGAAACAGGCCTGATCTACTTCGGCAAGCGCTTCTATAGCCCAGCCATTGGCCGCTGGCTGACAACCGATCCGGCCGGGACCCGCGATTCTACAAATCTCTACCAGTATCTTTTCAACAACCCCTTCCAATACTGTGATCCCGATGGGTAATGCGTCTTCCTGATTGCCATACCTATAGGCGAAATCATTTTAGGCACAGCAACAGCGCAAGCAATTATCGGAACGACTGTAGGCGCCGCTTGCGCATACTTTGCTTATGAGAATGCTCATTACGTAGAAGATTGGATGAATCAACACTATCGAGATAATCCAAGCCCTTATAGCTGGGACGATCTTGGATGGAATCCTGAATGCCCTAACCTTGATGGTTTTGAGTGGAAAGGTAGAGGCCCTCCATCGAGTGGTAAAGGGAGTTGGTTTAATGAAGAAACAGGAGAATCTTATCATCCCGATTTGGAACATGGTCCTCCAGATGGCCCTCATTGGGACTATTCACCGGATGATTCTCACGGAAAAAAACATAGAGGATATCGGATAAAACCGGATGGCAGTTGTGAACCTAAATAACTTGTAAAGTCGTATATATGAAGATGAAAAAGTACAACTTAAATTACAATAAAGTTATCAATTATTTTCTCGATCATATTGATTGGGGAAACAGTTTATCAGCTTATTTTCTTAAAAAAATGAATTTTTCTAGTGGTAATTTTTTCACAATATTACCTGATAACGCCAAGTTTGAACAAATTGAAGATTTAAAAAATGGGGGGATACTACCACCTGCTGGACCTTGTTTGCCAATTGATAATGGAAGCGGAACGTACCAAGCCGTTCCGAATACAAAAGAAGCTTTGGTTGATTTTGTTAAAGATTTTCTTAATCAGAATTCTTTTAATTATTGTATTGGAGAAGATGTTCTTCGCGGGCCTACAGACAAAATTGTTAAGCAGTCCGCTGAAAAATTTCTCCTTTATAACAATGAGATCTATTATTTACTAGATATGCAGAATTCTATCGATGAAATAGAGGATGTTATTTGGAAGTCTAATGCCTTGTATCATATGTTTTTTGTATTAACTAATGGTTCTCATAATTATACAGGATTTTTGAGATATGAAGATTTTGATTTAATCTATAGCAATGTCAATTATATTATTGGTAGCGCATATGATGGTGAGTCCTATATTATTTGGGAAAAAACCAAAGAATGAATTTTTTTTCATTTGATTATATTTGAAATTGCCTTGGAAGAATGACGGCGAAAGAGGGTTGTTCGGGAATAAGCAGCTTACAACAATCTTCAAAGAGAAGGAGGCCGGTCCCCTCATCTGGCCTTGCCCCGTTGTTAGGTCCAACATTAATTAGAGGTTCCGGTTAGTTTTGGCGCTTTCTCGCCAGTATCTTTTCAACAACCCCTTCCAATACTGTGATCCCGATGGGCAATGCGTTTTCCTGATTGCTATACCGATAGGCGAAATCATTTTGGGCACAGCAACAGCGTGAAGCGATCATTGGCGCTGTTGCTGCTGCGATTACAACTTATGCTGTTTATGAGGGAACTAATTATGTTGAAAATTGGGTGAATCAAAGCTGGGACGCAGCCTACGATGATATATTTATGCAGGTTTGGAAAGACAATGTTAATGAAGATCTTGAAAAACGACGACGAGAAAAGGAAAGGGACTCCCGTTATAAAGATTTAAATGAGAATCCTGAAAGCTATCCTGATGGATTTGAATGGAAGGGTAATGGGCCACCAGGTAGTGGCCGTGGTAATTGGCATAATCCTAATACAGGTGAAAGGTTGCATTGGGATTATAATCACGCTCCGCCGATTGGACCTCATTGAGATTATTTTGGTCCCGAAGGTAAGGCTAGAATTGACCCTAACGGAAATTGGGATTGGAGACCAAGTTAACTATGAAAATTATAAAACATAGGTTGGATTTTAATAAGACTTATCCTTTTTTCATCGATCATATCAAATGTGATAAAACGCTATCTCAGGAAGTTGTAAAGAGGATTGATTTTAAACAAGGTGACTTTTTTACAATTTTACCAAAGAATGCCGTGATAAGTCGACTCTATAAATTTTCTGAAGGTGGTATTATCCCGCTTTTGGTTCTTGAAGGAGAAACGCGTTTCAACTTAAGTGGTGTTGCTTTTACTCCTAGAGAAATTAGGTCAACAGATGATGATCTCGTAGGTTTTACTATAAAATATTTGAAAACAAATTCTAAAAGATTTCTTTTTGTTGATAGTTATAATGAAAGTCCTAATGATTCTCATATGGGTATAGAAAATACAAAACCGCTCTTTTATAAAAGTGAAGTGCATTATGTTTTGGATCAGGACAATTCCGCGAATGAAATTAAAAACGCAATTTATAAATCAGACGTTATTTGGCACTCTCTTATTTTATTAGTAGAGAAGTTTGATGAATTTCCTAGTTATTTTGATGATGATATATTTTCTCAAATATGCTCAAAAATCAAATATGTAATTTTAGGTGCATACGATGGTGAATCCTACATTATTTGGCAAAAACGATGAAAAGCTCGTTCTCAATATGGAGAAATTCTTTCATGAATAAAATAACCTTGATAAAAGTAAGTTAGATTCAACTTTCACCACTGAAGAAATTGTGCAAATTTGAAGATTATTGGAGTCAAATATGACTTTGATAAATACTATTTAACCTTTGAAAAGACATTCGATGATTTTGATAATCATATAAAATGTGGAAATATGCTTTCAGCAGCAATTCCCGTCGACGATTTTTCTCGTGTAAGTAAAATTTTTCTTTCGTAAACTTTGGACCTTAACTTTTACTAGAGAAGGTCCTTTGTATGAATATTTCCGTAAGAAAATCTCTGATGCGCCGATGCTTTGATTTCGACAATCTACCACCAGTTCCGAAAGATCTCAGATCCACGAGAACTTCCCAGTACAGCCCCTATCTCGTTCACAGATGTGTTGATGTCGGGTCTTGCTGTCTTCGGTCTAAAATTCCCCTCCTTGCTTCAATACGATCAAAATCGCAAAACTCTTGATGACAATTTACGAAATCTTTATCACATAAATCCCCCCCCTTCAGATACATACCTTAGAGAACGCTTAGATGAACTCGATCCAATGTTTGTGCACCCCGCATTTTGCAAGATTTTCGCTAAGCTTCACAGAGGAAAGTGCCTGGAAGAATTCAAGTTCCTAGAGGGACGCTATCTTTTGTCCCTTGATGGGTAAGCGTCATTTAAGCCCATCTGGAAAAATTATTCCAGATTCTTTAGAGATCGAGAGCCCCTTTGCCTTAGCCCAGCGGTCGGGGAGAAGTTCGTACAGCTTGTTTGCGGGGTGATCCATTAAACTGCGCATGACATCTTCAAGATATTCGTGGGGATTAATGCCAAGTTCACGGCATGTTTGAATAAGGGAGTATATGATTCCTGCTGCTTCCCCTCCATTAGCGCTTCCAAAAAAGAGCCAGTTTTTACGACCGATTGCCAAGGGACGTATTGCTCGTTCGGCAACATTGTTATCAAGATGGGCAAAAGGATTTTTAATATAGTTTTTAAGATGAGGAATAAGGCCGCAAAAATACTTCAACGCTGCCATTAGTTTTGATTTTGGGAGAATTTTATGGTCTTGAAGCTTTTTTTTCGCCTGTTTGATCATTTCGCTGATGATTGGCTCCTCATCTTCCCGCCGTATTTTTAATCGTTCTTCGGGGGATTTTCCCCAAGCGATTTTTTCATACTTGTAAAGCTCCTGAATTTGGGCTAAAAACCAATCTTTAAACTCTTTATCGCCGCTTTGGATATCGAAAAATTTACGACGAATGTGCGCCATGCAGGGGCACCAGGTATACTGCTTCATATTTGCCAGCGTTTCATAAGCTCCATATTTATCGGAATGAAGAGTCCCCTTGAAACCTTTTAAAAGTTCTTTCGCGTTGCAATGCTTGCGGTTTTCGAAAAATTGATAAATCCGATAAGGCGGATCTTTTGTTTTTCCTCCAGCGAGCGCCCATACATAAGACTCTTTAGTTTTTCCTCTTCCGGGATCCAGCATCTTGACAGGAGTTTCATCCGCAAAAGCATTTTCACTTTCAAGAATTTTTGTTTTCATTAATGTATACAAGGGTTTTAAGGCGAGACCCGCTTTTACAACCCATGTGCAAAGGTTTTGCCGGCTTATCCTAACATCTTCCCTTGCGCGCATTTCACTTTGACGGTATAGAGGCAAGTGGTCGGCGTATTTCTTAACCATAATGTCTGCAAGCAGGCTTTCATCCGCAAAACAACGATCTAATAATGCACCCGGAAGCGGCGCTATTGAAACTCCATGCTCAGGACGATCCGGAGAAACGTACTTGGGACGAACATACTTTTTAAGGTAATAGCTGGTGGGCTTGCAAGCAAGCTTATAGGTTACCTCTTCCCCCATTTTTACGAGAGGTTTTCCTGTTTCAGGGCATACTTTCTCCTCTTCGGGAATGTCGACAGGAATAACTTCCGTTGGGATATCTTCGGGTAGAGTGATTTTGTCTTTTCCGTTTCTTTTCAGCTTTCGTCTTGTATGGGAAGAAACCGTTTTTTTCTCTTCTTTTTCTTCTCCTTGAAGATTACCGAAGCCATCGAATTCCAGTTGATTTTCATTCTGGGGGATGATCTTTTCAGAGCGTTTGCCAAATATCTGGCGCTTGAACCATTCCAGTTGTTCTTTGAAGTAATTGATCTCATTTTTGAGTTCTGAATTTTCTTTCTGAAGCTGTTCTATAGAAGGGTTTTGTATCGCTTTCATAGTCCATATTTTACCAAAAAACACTCTCTAAAAAAAGGAAATATTTAAGTTTTTTCGAGAAAAAATCGGGTGCTGATCCGCTTGGGAATAATGCCTTCAAGCATCATGAAAAAATCCCTCCTGTTCATGGCAATTTTTCCGGAAGCTTTAAGAGGAAAGCGTCCTTTTTCAAGACGCTTATACCAGATCGCAAGACCGTCATTATCCCAGTAGAGCACTTTCATTTTATTGCGCTGGCGATTGAGAAAAACAAAGAAAGCACCTGATGTCGGCTCTTCCAAGGATTGCTCTACGATAGCGCATAAACCCTCGAAACTCTTTCTCATGTTAACCGGCTCGCCGAAGACAAAAATACGAGCATTTCCTGTGATTGTCAGCATAGGTTTCCTAAAAGTTCCAGGCATCGAGCAAGCGTAGATTGGTCAAAGTTAGTTGAAAGATGGATGCGGCCTGCAGCCGTTTCGATAATGATTCCGGCATCGGGTCGACTCTCATCCTTTAATTCCAAGAATCCTTTCGGAGATGAATGTTTCTCGCTTTGAGATCCCAAGAACCGCACCTTCCAATAAACGGTGCGAGAATAGACGAAATTATTTTCTCTGCTCCACTGAGCTAAAGACTTACCGCTAGCCTGCCAATCTTGGATTCTATCTTTCCAAACCAAAGCTGTATCCGATAGTTCATTGTGCATATCTTTCCTCCCCTTCTTTATCGAGTTTTGAGGAAAGAATAACCGGAAAGAAAATCAGAAAGAAGATGGGTTTAATTGACGCTTACCTTGATGGAACTGGTGAATTCTCTTTCAGCAAGGTGCGCTGTCAGCAGTGTTGCAAAAAAGAACGCAAGGATGGCTCTATAACGTATTACCACCAGATGCTAGGCGCATGTATCGTCCATCTGAGGTGGACCATCTGCATCGGCCTTCAACAAAATTTGTGCCCTACGTACCCGTTGTGATGTTCCCTTGAGTTTTTTTTATTACCTCTTCGAGCCGACTTCTCTCATCTTGTGAAAGGCGCACAATATATTTTTTTCATGATAGCCACCATGTATGTCTTTAAATAGACATGGAAGGTAGCAAAATTTTTAATATATATAATCCTAAATTTTAATTATGACAGAGCACTAGCTCACTTTTTCAATTGGAACAAGGCTAGAATATAAACTGCAGCGATAATCAATTTGCGTTTCCTACCTTAAGCATGAATGGCGCGGCCGAGGGCATTGAGCGACGCTTCTTTGATGGCCTCGCTCATTGTGGGATGGGCCTGAGGGGCTGTAGCCAGCTCTTCAACCGTCGCCCTTTTGGCGATAGCGATCATACCTTCAGAGATGAGCTCGGAAGCTTCTGCCCCAATAATGTGCATGCCGACAAGGCGTCCTTTCTTTTTTTCACCGACGATTTTAACAAAGCCGTCGGTTTCTCCGATGCAGCGGGCCCTTCCGATCCCCTTAAACAAGAATTTTCCGACCATGACGTCCAGCCCCCCTTCTTTAGCCTGCTGTTCGGTCAGGCCGACTGCGGCAACTTCCGGATGGGTATAGATGACGTTGGGGACTGTCATATAATCGACGTGGGGAACTTTTCCGGCGATAATTTCGGCAACGGAAGCGCCCTCTTCCGAGGCCTTATGAGCAAGCATGACCCCTTCGATGACATCCCCTATGGCATAGATATGGGGATGCCGCGTCCGAAAATTGCCGTCGACAGGAATGAATCCCTGCTTGGTGGTTTCAATGCCGATATTTTCCAGCCCCAGACCTTTAGTATACGGTTTTCTGCCGACTGCGACGAAGACGACATCGGCTTTGAGGGATTCGCCATTATCAAGGGCGAGCTTAATGTCTTTTTTGCCCGACTGCGGCTTCCTTTACCGTTATAGAAAGGTGGAATGCGAGCCCCTGCTTTTTGAGAATTTGAAGCAGCGCTTTGCTGATATCTTTGTCCATAGCGGGGCAGATATGATCGAGCATCTCGACTATGACCACTTCACTTCCTAATCGGTTATAAACCGATGCGAGCTCGACGCCGATCACTCCTGCGCCGATAACAACCAGTTTTTTGGGAATTTCCTTGAGGCTCAATGCGCCGGTAGATGAAACGACCCTCTCTTCATCAAAGGGAAGAAACGGCAAAGCGCTCGGCTCGGAACCTGTGGCGATAATGATGTTTTTAGCTTTCAGTTTTTCATCACCAATTGCAATCGTATTCGGGTCGATAAAAGATCCTGTTCCCTGATAGACATCGATGTTATTTTTTTTCATCAATCCCGAGACACCGGTGACAAGGCTTTTGACGACTTCCTCTTTACGCTTGTTCATTTGATCAAAATCAACGGAGAGTTTAGACGGGGAAATGCCGTGCTCTTTCCCCTCTTTGGAAAGCTTGGCGTAAAGTTCGGAAGAGTAGAGAAGGGCTTTTGAAGGAATGCAGCCGACATTCAGGCAAGTGCCGCCCAGTGTCATCCCATTTTTCGACAATTGCAGTTTTTAAGCCGAGCTGGGCCGCTCTGATAGCGGCGACATATCCTCCCGGCCCCGATCCAATAACAACGACATCATACATCTTACACCTCTAGAATAAGTCTTGCGGGATCTTCAAGGCAATTTTTCACGTGGACAAGAAACGACACGGCTTCCTTTCCGTCGACAATGCGGTGGTCGTAGCTTAAAGCGGCATACATCATCGGCCTGATCACAATGTCGTCGTCCACGACAATCGGCCTTTTTTCAATCTTATGCATCCCCAAAATACCACTTTGGGGAGGATTTAAGATAGGGGTTGATAGCAGCGAACCATATATCCCCCCATTAGTGATGGTAAATCCGCCCCCTTTGAGATCGTCGACCAGAAAGACCCGTCGCGCGCTTTTACGGCATAGTCATAAATCCTTTCTTCGATATCGGCAAACGAAAGGGCATCGCAACCCCTGACAACAGGGACAACAAGCCCCGCTCAGTCCCGACCGCAATGCCGATATCGTAATAGTGGCGCTGTACTATTTCGTCGCCGTCGATATAAGAATTGACTTCCGGGAAAGTGCTGGAGGGCAGAAACAGAGGCTTTGACAAAAAAAGACATAAAGCCCAGTTTGACTCCGTATTTTTTAACAAAATTCTCTTTATGCCTTTCTCTGAGCTCCATGACTTCAGTCCATATCGATTTCATTGAAAGTGGTCAGCATAGCCGTCGAGGACTTGGCCTCGACAAGGCGGCTGGCAATCACTTTGCGAATTTTCGACATCCGTTTTCGCGTTTCCCTCTCTCCTCTTGGCATTGGGGCCGGAAAGGCTTTTTCTTCTGTAATTTCGGAGATAAAATCTTGAGCGCGGCTTCGGATGCCGCTCCGGTTCTTCTTCTTTTTTGGCTGTTCTTCTTTTCTTTGGTTCTTCTTTTTTTTCGGGTTTCTCTTCTTTTTCCTCTGCCTTCCCTTCGGTATCGACATGGCCGATGACCTGGCCGATTTTTACAGTATCGTCAATATTCACATCAAGAGTGAGAACGCCGGAATCCGGCGCATAGAGAACTTGATTGACTTTGTCTGTTTCCAGCTCGAGAATTTCATCGTCAGTCGACACTTTCGAACCGGATTTTTTGATAAGATCTCCGACTATCGCTTCCGATATCGACTCGCCCATGGCTGGCACTTTTATTTCAACTTTCATACTTAAACCCTTTGCATCAAATTCACATTTACATCTAATTTTTCATCTCCGGAAAAAACTCCATTCATAATCGCTTCGTGCTGCTGGCTATGGCGATGGTGGGAACCTGTCGCCGGAGATGCCGAACGGTCTCTTCCGACATAGAGAAGTTTTAAATTTTTAGGTAAAAGCCTGTTGATATGCGGCCTGAGGAGGTTCCAGGCGCCCATGTTTCCCGGCTCTTCTTGAACCCAGATGACTTCCTCCACATCGGAATAGTTTTCCAGGATTTCCCTTAAGCGGTCGGTATGCAAAGGATACAGCTGCTCAATGCGGATGAAGGCGATATCATCGGCTTTTCTCTTCTTTCTCTCTTCGATGAGGTCATAATAAATTCTTCCGTTGCAAAGTGCCAGCCTGGTCGTTTTTTCAGGAGGATTCGGATCATCCAGCACTTCTTCAAATGTCGCTGCCTCCAGATCCTCAACATGGCTGACGCATTCGGGATGGCGCAAAAGTCCTTTGGGGGTGAAGACAACAAGAGGAACTTTGGAGGCAGTGATCATGTGGCGCCTGATCAGGTGAAACATCTGAGCGGGCGTCGTGGGCTTACTAGGATCATGTTTTCTTCGCCGCACAGGGTCAGATATCTTTCCATACGCGCGGAAGAGTGCTCAGGGCCCTGCCCCTCGTATCCATGCGGCAGATAGAGGACAAGATTGGATTGCTGCCCCCATTTTTGTTCCCCAGGGGCCAGATACTGGTCGATAATCGTCTGGGCGCCATTGCTGAAATCTCCGAACTGCGCCTCCCAAATGACAAGCGCATTCCGATAACCGACGCTGTAGCCATATTCAAACCCCATCACTCCGAATTCTGAGAGGGGAGAGTTGTAGATATCAAAACGGCCCTGTTTGTCTGATATATGCTGAAGAGGAAAATATTCCCGCTCTTCTTTTTGATCCATCCAGACAGCATGCCGGTGGCTAAAGGTCCCTCTGCAAGAATCCTGTCCGGATATACGGACATGATGCCCCTCTTCCAGCAAAGTGCCATAGGCCATGAGTTCGGCCATTCCCCAGTCAATAGGCTTGTTCTCGGCAATCATGGCAAAGCGATTGGCAAGGAGTTGCTTCAATTTTTTATGAAGATTAAAATTCTCTGGAATTTTAGAGATGGCCTTGGCACAAAGCTCCAAAGTTTTTCGAGAAACTCCGGTTGTTGCTTTTACGAATAGATCCTCCCCTTTTTTATCTTTCTTTTGGAGAGGATGGGCAGAAGGTTCAATGTCTTTCACCTTTTTCAATGCCTGTTTAAGCCCCCTCTTAAATTCTTCTTCGAGCTCCTCGGCCATATACTTTTCCAAAACCCCTTCCTGAAACAACTGATCCCGATAAATTTCCCTAATGGATTTCTTATTTCTGATCAGAGCATATTCAAGAGGCTGCGTAAAAGCCGGTTCGTCGCCTTCATTATGTCCGTATTTTCGATAGCAGTTCAGGTCTATGAAGACATCGCAATGAAATTTTTGCTTCAGCTCGACAGCCAGATTTGTCGCAAATATGCACGCTTCGGGATTCTCGGCATTGACATGAAAAACAGGGCATCCGAATGTTTTGGCAATATCGGTGCAATAATGGGTGGAGCGTCCATCTGAGGGAATTGTTGTAAAACCGATTTGATTGTTGATGACAATATGAATCGTTCCCCCTGTTTCATAGCCCCGCAATTTGCTCATTTGCAAGGTTTCGTAGACGACCCCCTGTCCTGACAGGGCTGCGTCGCCGTGTACGAGGATGGGCACATACTTTTCCTGAAGCCGGTCGTCGCCGTGTTTCACCTGCCAGGCTCTGACCTGCCCTTCCACAACGGGACAAACCGACTCCAGGTGGCTCGGATTGGGAGCCAATGTAATGCTCACCCTTTGACCCGAAGCCGAAAGGATTTCGGAAAAAAATCCTTTATGATATTTCACATCGCCGCTTCCCTCCATACCCTCGGGCAGATAAAAGTCTTCAAATTCCGAAAATATGTCCGAATAGGATTTGTCGAGTATATTGCAAAGAACATTCAGCCTTCCCCTGTGCGCCATTCCAAGGGCAAATTCCCTCATTCCCAGATGGGACCCTTTTTCAATTATTGCAGCAAAAATCGGAATCAAAGTCTCCCCCCCTTCAAGCGAAAACCTTTTTTGCCCGACATACTTTGTCTGCAGAAACCATTCGAAGAGGCCCGATTTGTTCAGATGCTGCAGAATCATTTGCTTTTGGTCGATGGAAAGCTGAACGCGGCACCTCGTCGGCTCTATCTGTCTTTGCAGCCAATCCTTAAGCTCCGCGCTGGGAGAGTCCATATATTCGATGCCAATGTCTGAGCAGTAGATTTCCTTTAAGATGGAAATGATATCCCTCAAAGGCAAAAAAACCTCTTTCGTCAAACCCAAAGTTGGAAATTTTTCCGGAAGCTCCGATTCAAGAAACCCCAAATACGACAGCTTAAGCTCATTCGGCTCCTCTCTTTCTTTAGCTTGTATAGGACTTATCTTAGCCATTAAGTGGCCATGCGCGCGATAGGCTTGAATCAAATTATAAACTCTAAGTTCAGGCATCGCCTCCGACGCAGCCTGCCTCCGAACCGGTTCCTTTTCGCCAATGATTTGAGGAATAGGAGTCGGCGACGGAAGAGTGGGCGCCTCGGGTTCTTTATCAAGATTTTCAAAAGTAACGCGCCATGATGGATCGACACTGGCAGGATCCTCCAAATACTTGGCATACATTTGCTCATAGAGCCGAGCGTTGGCATAGCCTGATTGTATGAATCCTTCAAGACCCATAAGTGATTCAACCGGTTGGGGTTTACATCCTCTTTTTAACCCAGTAAGAGATAAATTTAAAGGAAATTTAAATTTCTTTTTGTGATCATTCACAGCTGATGAACCGGAATTTGCTAGTTTTATCTTTTGCGCTCTTATACTTATGGGGATGCGCCTCGGAAATTCCGAAAGAAAAAAGCGGATAGGAAGAAATTAAGGGAAGAGATCTCAAGCAGATCCATCAACCGACTTTTTTTAGAGGCTATATAGGCAGATGGAAGGAAGAATTTGACGATCTCACCATCCAAACGGAGATAAGGGCTTAGACATGCTTGTTTTTTCTATCCTTTGCGCAAGACCTTGAACAAATGCTCGGCTGCGGCGCCTATCTGTCTTCCCTCACCCACCTCAGAAGCGGCCGCTATCATCTGGAAAGCTGCGTCAACCTTGAAGATCTAAATCCGGCGAGCGCACCCCAATTCCTTCAAAAAATTATTTAAGTCATCTTTATTTATTATATCTTAACAATTTTAATATATAATAAATTATAAATTATATGTTTATTATGAATATAGAAAACACCACCCCGATTAAACAGCAATTAGTTCAAGCCAAAACCCAGAAAGAAGCGAATTCCGTCTATTTGAAATTCATACATCAATGGAATGCTCTCGAAAAAGAGAACCCCCATTTGTCAAAATTTATTTCAATAACCTCTACTTTTCATTGTCTGACTATCTCATCCGTTAATTTGATGATTGCAAAATTAAAGTCAAAACCAGGATATGAAAACCTTCATTGCTACACTTGCAAAGATCTGGAGAACCTGACAGAAACCCTAAAAAAGCTAAAGAAATCAAAATTTGAAGGTAAAATTGCTTTTTTTGTCCGTTCCGGACAGTTCAGGTCTATGAAAGACACAGCGCACCATACCACTCCAGTGCTCATCGAAAAAAAAGCAGATTCATTCAGGATCATGGTAATGGACTCCACGACCCTTCATAATGAAGTGCTTCCTAAAGGGGATGCTTCTTACGAGCCTATAAAAAAAACAATTCGAAATGCCGAATTAATATCCTTAAAAGAATTTTATCCAATGAATGTTTACATGGCTCTAAATGACGCCAGTCTCCCCTCAGCAAAAGTATATTTGTCGACTTGTGCTCGGCAAAAAGACCACCATACTTGTCCTATCTTCAGCTTGAATGATATAAAACACTTTTTTAATAGAGACAACTTTTTTGAAGAGATAGAAATCAAAGGTAAAATCCAGCAGGAAAAAAAAGATGAAAGTCTTTTTTATGTATACAGACTTCCCCCAGAACATATGAAAATGACTCAATCCCTTACTCAGATTAAAGAATATCTTGATTCAGAAGCTGATGATAAGCCGTGGTCAAAGTTAAAAAATAAAAACTGGAGTCTCAAGACATCAGTTGAAAAAAGTACCAGAAATTCATCTAATTCTGGAAACATTAAACCGATCAACATGAAAGCCGCCGATCGGCATATCAAATATTTCGAAACAATATATACTATTTTAAAAGACAAATCTCCCAAAGAACTCGAAGAGATGTCCGAAAGATTTGATTCATCTCATCTCAAGATATAATCAGGGTCTTAGTCCGTAGACCGATGTTATTTTTTGCCTGGTGAATGTGAATGGATTGAATTTAAATGCAATCACTCAAATCCAGAGGAATTTGGGAAATATATCTTTGTATTTTCGAATTCGGGCACTCTCCTTAACACCCCTGATTGTGCCCTAATCTCGTCTTAAGATCTAGAGAAGTGTAAACATGTCTGCCAAGATCAGAAATATTGATGGATAGCACTGATACTATTAGCATCTGCTATGACAGCACAAAAAATTATGGCGAGTAGAGTAAAAAGATTATGTTTTAAATTGTCTTTACATCTTGGGTAGAACTGGCAACGCTCTCTAGTCGATCCTTAAATTGTTCAATATCAATTGATTTAGATTCTTCTTCATAAAGTCCATTTTTGATTCCTCTTGCACACATATCTTTCTCCAAAGTTGAGTTAAGATATGAATGACAAATGAAAATCTAATTACTATCAAGAAATTTTAATCAAAAAATCCTGCGTTTTTACCCAATAGTGCCGACTTGACCGTTACAAATGATAACTGTGTAAATCTTCTTCGATTTCAGTTTTTTCTGCAGGTTCGAAATCTAAAAAAATAAAATCTGGATCACGTTTAATGGTTCTGCCATAAATGCTTTGATGTTTTGCAGAGTTTCTCTCAATTTTTACCATTGGTAAATTATTACGTCTGAGACACCTTGGATTTTTGACCCCATCTGCAATGATAAGATGTAAATCAATTTGCTCACTTTCTCCAATTTGTTTGTAAAGGTTATTTCTGAGATTATCCAAGCAAATTTCCATACCAATTCTCAAGGGACCTATCTGTCTAATGGGTTTACCACCGCCAACTTTGAATAACATATGAAGTTTCCCAAAAATTTCGAAATTCTTTTCTACAATATAGTCTAGATCGGAATCCAAAGTTTCATTTTGTTTTTTATATTTTTGAGTAACTGACTTATAAAAAAGATAGGATGTGTTTCTATAGCGGACAGTTTGGTCTTTTTTACTTGGCTTCCGCCAGCAAATGGTGCCAGGTATAAGAACCAAATCAGATTCCTTTGCACGCTTCTGCATTCGTTCGATAAATTGTTTTTTCTCTTGATGGTTGTGAAACCTCTCCGGCCCTCTTGGTTTCGAGAGATTTTTGAATAGATACTCGGGAGCAACAAAAACTCCTGCGCTCTTTTTATGAGAAGAGTATTTATCACGAAAGTCTGCATCGGCCAAAACAATTTTTCTGTCGACAATTTTCAGTTTTTCGTCAAAGGACAGGTCGTAAAACGATTGTTTTGGTTCAAAGGCATAGACTACGATTTCCTCCGGTTTTTCCGTATTACTCTGATTTTCAATCCGATTGGAAAAATGTTGAAAATCAGTTTTTGGATATTCTTTAACCTCAAACAATTCAGAGACATACTTTTGCAACAACGCATCAGGTATTTTTGACTGGCTCTTATCAATTTTATAGGACTCGTCGAAAGAGTCAAAACTTTTAGTTATTATCTTGTTATTAAAATCCATAATAAATCCTTTTGTAATCGTTTACATTATAATATATTTTACTATTTTATTTCAATAATTATTTTACATTGCCATGAAAGGAGGGTAGGATACAGCTCTCTTGTAGTGACAATAGAATGGAAGCCGCCGCCTTCCTCCCCCCCTCCCCGGTTCACCCACCACATCCGGAGGAGGATGAGGACCGCGACGATCAGGGCGACGATACCGTATTCCATGAGCGGGGCCTTTCCTTTGAAAAATCGGCGCACCCGTTCAACAAAAGAGTGTCCGACGTCATTTTGGACGAGGAGGGGAACGCGGCCTGCGAATTTTTTCTCTTGAGGGAAACTTTTACGTACGGTTCTTAGGTAAGAGAGCCACGGCAACGTGGTTCTCTTACCTGATCTTTAAGAGATAAATTAAAAAGAAATTTAAATTTCTTTTTGTTATTATGCATAGCTTATGAATCGTAATTTGTTGGTTTTGGCTATTGCGCTCTTATTCTTATGGGGATGCGCCTCGGAAACACCGAAAGCAAAGAGCGGATGGGAAGAAATTAAGGGAAGGGACCCCGAGGTTAATGAAGCGGTATATCGAGTTCGAGTCCCCGATAGCTGGGAGAGGATCGATGCTGCCGGCTCGGTTGAGGATACGACAAAACCTCTTGCTGAGTATCGGGTCGGTCGGGATATCCTTGTGACGCTGCACAATTTTCCCGGAATCAAAATACCCCCCGGCGCTCAAGTCATGAGGTGGAAGCGGCAGACGGCCCATGCCAAAAACATTCATACCCATCTCTGCTGCCGAGGGGGATTTGCCGGCATTCAATTTGAAAGCAATGAGTGTCTGGCCTGGGCCATGCAGCTAGACCCTAATCACTGCCAAAGATTATCCAGCCAAAGCCCCCTTCATCGTCAAATGAAGGCCGATTACACCATTAAGGCTGTCGGGCCCGCTCAATCGCTTACAAAGCATCGGCAGGAAATTCTTGACTTTGCATCATCCTTTGAACTGATTTGCGAGCTGCCAAGATGAAGCTGCTGAAATTTCTCTACCATTTTCTCGGAAGCGTTTACTTCGCCGTTTCCATTTTAGTGTGTTTGATTCTGCTGACCACTTTGGGAACTTTCATTGAGTCGTATACCAAATCGCATTTATTTGCTGCCAATCTCACATACCACAATCCTCTCTTTGCCGCCCTTCTTTGGATGATGTTTGTCAACATCCTTCTTGCCTCCTTAAGACGATGGCCTTTTAAAAGGAGGCATATTCCCTTTCTTTTAACCCATCTCGGTCTTTTGATGATTCTTGGAGGCTGTTTGATCAAAGCCTATTTCGGAACTCAAGGACAAATGCTCATTGTCGAAGGAAGCGGCAGCGATGAGATTATGATTCCCGGTTCCAGCGTGATTGAGATCCAGGATAAGCAGGGGAAAATCGAAACGTTTCCTCTCGATCAATCCTGGCAGATTCCAGAAAACAAAAGACTCAAAGTTGTCGGCTACTACCCTCATCATAAGTCGCAATTTAAAATCTGGCCTATAGCGCCCGGATGGAATGTGACAGTTCTCGATGAAGGAGATTTTAAGCACGCTGTAAAAGATGAGTTTCTAAACAATCTAACTGTGAGAGTAGTCGATCGGAAACAAACAACGGTCATTGAAGAAAAAAACGTCCGCGACTCAGAATTTTCCTTCCGCTATGAAAACGGTTCCTTGATTGCAGACAATCAACTGGAAATTCCGTTAAGCGGCCCCTTAAGTTTGATGACCCTCAACTACAAAGATCATTTGAGGGGCTCCCCATCAACGCTCATTGAACTCAGCCATCCTAAAGCCGCCATCGTTAAACGAAACAGCGAAAGGAGTTATCAGTTAACGGCAATCGATCAAAACGGAGAAATGAGAACTGAAGAGCTTTCTGACCTTGTCGTCTATGACAAGGGATTTGGGGGCATCTATATGCAAAGCTCAATTCCTGCCGCAGAAACCGGCAGGGAAAAAGAAATCCGCCACAAAGAAGCTTTAAAAAGAGTACTTTCCGAAGCCCCGGAGCTGACTCCTCCATTGGAAGCGATTCGATCGGCCTGCACTCAAAAACATTTTGCCGAAGCTGCCGTCGGCTTTTTAGCCGAATGGGATTTATCCAACCAATGGATTTTCCCTCCCGGACACACCTTGTCAAAAGAAAATAGCCGGTTGATGGACCGGATTGACTGGACTTTAATCCCTAAAGATCAGCTTAAAAGCGCCTATTTTGCCTCCCTTCTTCTCCAGAATTTTAATGAAAACTCATTAAACGAAGCCCCCTGGAAATACCTCTTGTTAAAAGATCAGCCGAAAAATACCTATGAGCAGTCTATAATCGAGCAGCTATTCCTTATCTCCACAGACCTTCCCGAACCTCCCGACTTTTACGATTTAACCGCAGGTGAAAAAGCCAGAGTGATGACAGTCTTGCTGAGAGCTTACGGCATACACCTAAAGACCCTCATACCTCCGGAAGAAGAGCGCCAAAACTTGCGCCGCCTTGAACTGCCCGTAACCCCTGAATACAATCCGAAAAAACCTTCGAACAAGCTTGAAGAGAATCTTCCCTTAATCCTTGTCCAACTGGAGAGCGGCAAGATAATACCGGCAGCATACGATCCGTATGGCACCGGCCTTAAATGGCCGCTCCCGGGCAATGAGTTCCTTATACATTTCAAGCCGAAATTCGAGAAACTCCCGTGTCATCTCAGGTTGAGAGACGCTCGCGAATATCGATATCCGGGATCGGAAGAGCCATTCAGCTACGAGGCCGATATCATCGTATACGGTCCCGGCAAATCCGATCCTGAGGAAATCACTCTCAGCATGAACCACGTTTATGAAACTTGGAATGGGTATCGATTTTATCTTGCAGCGATTCATTCGGAAGGTGACATGAGAGCCAAGAAAGTGCAGCTCTCAGTCAATCATGACCCCGCCAGATATCGTCTGACTTATCCTGGCGGAGCCGTGGCGGCGCTTGGCATTATACTCCTTTTATGGCGCCCGAAATTTTTCCGTCACTGAAAAATCGGAAAGGTCGTCAAGCTCATCATCAGCACTCCATTCATCGTCGGTTTCACCTTCTGAACTTGAAGTGCTGTATTCGACTTCAGACTCCGAACTGGCATAAGTACTATATTCATCGGTTTCAGCATATGAGCTGAATAGTACCCCACTCATCATCGCTTTCAGTATCCTGAGCTGACAAAGCTCCACTCATCGTCGCTTTTGGTAATCTGAGGCGTTATATATCCAGAATGCCCTAATTCGACTTGGTTCCTATAATTGCCGCCCAGAGCATTTTTCAAAATTTTCGTCAGTTCAAATTTCGTCTAGCATTTCCAAATCGATAGCAGATACTTTAGGGTCAACTTTTCTCAGATTGTTTCTTGTCTGCATAATGTCATCCCGCGACACCGGATATTGAGGAAAATTATGTCTACTCCCGGCAAGTTGGCTCCGCATTTTTTCTTTGGCCTGTTGTACGGGCTGTTCTGTTTTTTTCAATTTAGCTCTTTTCGCCTGAATTTTTAGCTTCCATAAGGCTTTTTTCATGAAGTTCTTTACCTTTCTCTTTTCCTTTTTGCTCATTTTCTATACATTTCATCGACTTTTTCCCGCATCTGCGGAGTCAAGTTTTTATAGACTATTTGAGCCACATCATCATCTGATCGAACGTCCCCTTTAATATTGCCTATCACAAAAGGTTTAACCCTCTTTTCGATAGCTTTAAACTCACCCTTGGCTTCTTCGCCAAAATAATTTTTATAGGTGTTTCCAACCCGGTCTAATTTCAAATAGGCATTTGCAACTAAATTATTGGTATGCACATTCACAATTCCCATAGTCATTTCAAATGTTTGTTCGATAGCATTGACAACATCCGTTCTCTTGCTTGCAAAGTACCACCAGCTACGATCCTGATCCAGTTTCCCTGTATTGAGATCTACTGACAAATAAGTATTTATAGGAAGATTTTTTAAAGTTTCGAGATTAGAAAATGCAACAGAGATTTCTAATTTACAAGCAAAAGGATTTCTTTCGCACCCCTTGACAGACATAATGACTCCTTATGGTTAAAATAAAAACTTGTCAACGTTATTGTCGACGGTAGAGTTAATTATTTCAAGAACTATTATGCCTCGTCTAACCAATTAGACTTTAAGGAATTGTTAGAACTGTTCCCGGCTGAATTTTGTTTTCATCCGCGATTGCAGCATGGTTGGCTTCCAGGATTCTTTTCCATTTACGCGTAGTTCCATAATACTTTTCGGATATTTTCATCAGCGTTTCCCCTTGCTGCACAAGGTGTATTTTCGACTCGATATCTGTAACTTCAGATGAAAAATCAGGAGTTTGTTTCCGGCTTCCCATCTGCCCGATCAATTCGGAATACGTCTGCTGCGTCTGCTTTAGTTCCCGGGTGAGATCCTGCCTTGAACTTTCCATCTTTTGCAATGAATTTTTCTGCTCATTTAAAGCGGCTTGAAGTTGGTCGACGATCTGCTCTTTGATCATCCGTCTTTTCTTTTCTTCCTTGTATTTATCTTCAAAAGCAATGAGGGTTTTGATGATTTCATTTTTGTCGTGAATTTCCGTTTGAAGAGAATCGATTTGAGATTTTGCCAGGCCTCCGCTTTTCTTAAGAGAGGCAATCTCATCCCGCATTCCTTGTTTGTTTTTTTCTTCCAAAACCATGCTTGATTGCAGCATATCGGTTTTTTGAGCAGCTTTTTTCTCCAGCGATTCAATTGTATCGGCATTTTCTTCAAGAGCTGCCATTAATGTCTGATTTTCTTCTTTGAAATGAGCTAAGGAGTCCACTTCTTTTTTGAGTGCGGCAACCTGACCCTGAAGCTCCAATTTCCGTTTTTCTTCAATTTCCATATTTGCTTTCAGCATCTCGTCTTTCTTAACAAGAGATTTTTTAGCCTCTTGCAATTTTGCTTTAAGTTCGATGACCGGTTGATTAAGTTTTTTTAAAGCGGCATATCCCCGTTTACTTTTTTCAAGCTCATCGGTCAATTCCTGAATTTTGTTTTCATAGGCGGATTTGTCCTCGTTGCGCGTTGACAAAATATCTTTGAGATCTTCGAGCTGCCTTTCAAGCTCTAGCGCCGTATGATCGCTTGCCCGCATTTCCGCTTCGGCAAGCTGGGCATCCAGCAAGTGGATGAGATGCAAGGTTCTGTCATCTTGTTTTGGTGCTTCAGAATGATAGGCCTCTACCTGCGGGCTCTTCCCTTGAGCGCCCTGGGCAAGCAGCGCGACCAAAATGACCACGATCGCCAGACAAGAAATAAAGACAATTCGGCGAAAGTTTTTGCGAGATTGAGTATTCCGACTCTCCAGCATAGTATCTCCTTATTACCTAATAGTGGAAACATACAAGATTTACAATTGCAAATCCATTGTTTTTATGCATACTTTCAAATTATGGCCAATGAAAGATTCACAAATCGATTGATCCGTGAAAAATCCCCTTATCTTAAGCAGCATGCCCATAATCCCGTTGACTGGTTTCCCTGGGGGGAAGAAGCCTTCGAAGCTTCGAGAAAAAGCGGCAAGCCGGTATTTCTCTCTATTGGCTATGCCACATGCCACTGGTGCCATGTGATGGAGAGGGAATCTTTCGAGAGCGAAGAAATCGCCCGTGAAATGAACGACCTTTTTATTAATATCAAAGTGGATCGGGAGGAGCTGCCCCAGGTAGACGCTTTATACATGGAGCTGGCTCAAGCCCTGATGGCCGGATCTGCCGGCTGGCCGCTAAATCTTATTCTGACACCCGAACTCAAACCTATATTCGCCTCAACCTATCTTGCCCCCCTCATCGCAGCATGGCCTGATCGGAATGAAAGAGTTAATGCAGCGCATTAGGCAAATTTGGAATGGCCAAGAAAAAGAAAAGGTGCAAGCGCAGGCAGCCGCCATTGTCGAGGTGTTAAATAAAAATAGAGTCGTTAAGGGGGAGCAATTACCGAACCCCTCGATCCTCGGCGAAACCGCGGAGCTTTTATTTAAGATTGCCGATCCCGTTTACGGCGGAATCAAGGGAAGTCCGAAATTTCCTCTGGGTTATCAGCAAATGTTCCTTCTGAATTATTCGGCAAAATCAAAAGACAGCCGCGCTTTCTACTTGGCTGAAAAAACGTTGCAAATGATGGCTCAGGGAGGCATCTATGATCATATCGGAGGAGGATTTTCCCGATATACCGTCGATGAAAAGTGGCTGGTTCCCCATTTTGAGAAGATGCTCTATGACAACGCGCTTCTGGCCGAAACCTATGCTATGGCATGGCAGCTTACAGGAAAAGACAGTTACAAAGAGGTCGCCTCGGAAACGCTAGATTATTTATTGAGGGATATGCGGCACCCCGAAGGCGGCTTTTACTCTGCAGAAGATTCCGAATCGTGCGGAGAAGAAGGCCTCTTCTACACATGGCTTTATAACAACATCACAGAATACCTGGACGAGGATTCCGAAAATTTTTGCGACTATTACAACATCACAAAGTCCGGCAACTTTCATGGGAGAAATATACTGAATGTGACCGCTTCTCTGGAGGATTTTGCCGCAAAAAAAGGGATCGACCCAAAGAGAGCTGAAAGGCAAGCTGGAAAAACAGAGAAGAAATGCTCTGGAAAATAAGGGAAACCTCTCCCCACCCGTTTAAAGATACAAAAACCCTCACATCGTGGAATGGAATGCTTATCCACACCCTTGCCCTCGCCGGTATGATCTTCAATCGGGATGACTATCTGCAAGCGGCCCAAGACTGCGCTCAATTTATTCAAGAGAATCTTTGGAAAAACGGCGAACTTCTCCGCAGGTGGATAGACGGCGAAGCTCTTCATCCCGGAACACTTGACGATTATGCTTTTACGATCAGGGCCTGCATCACTTTATTTGAAGCCGATTTAGGCTCTAACTGGCTGGAATGGGCTTATGAACTCTCCGATGTTGTCTCCGATCTTTTCAAAGGCGAAGACGGAGCCTTTTATCAGACGGCCCCGGCTGACAGCAGCCTGATTATCCGAAATATTCAATTTTCCGACGGCTCGGAACCATCCGGCAACTCCATCCATACGGAAAATTTGCTCCGGCTTCACGAACTGTCAACCGATATCAATTACATTGATGCAGCCGAAGACGTCCTAAAAGCGGTCAATCAACTGATCGAGAGTTACCCCCTCGGCTATATCTACCACCTCATGAACCTTCTCAGATATTACGACCTCCATCCCGTGACTCTTGTCGTTGCCTTAAACTACGAAGAGAGCCGGCAGCAAGATATTTACAATCTCATTAATCAAACCTTCATTCCCCACCGTTCCGTCATTTGGAGGAGGGAAACCGACCAATTGCTTATGGATATCCTCCCCTTCCTGGAAAAGCAAAAACCGGTCGGCGGGAAAACCACTCTCTACATCTGCCACAAAGGGGTTTGCAAAGAGCCGCTGACAAATTTTAAAGACATGCAAAAGGCTCTCGAACAGTTATAGCTTAATCACAGAAACCAAGCGCTGATACTTTGCACACGATGTCGTGTTTTTCAGGCCTTTAGCTATACCTTCCAAATCAACATCGATTTTATTACCCCGCAATTCAACCCTAACAAGAGATGGATTCTTTATAATAGCTTCCGCAAGAGCTGATGCCCCTCTTGTGTTAATGTTATTACAACTTAAGTCTAAATGCGTCAGAGTTTTATTCTTTTTTTTAAGGACTTTTGCAAGAGCTATTGCTCCTAGATCATCGATACTGTTGCTGCTCAAAATAAGATGCGTAAGAGCTGTATTTTTTTTTCAGAGCCAAACCAATCAATTGAGTTCCAAAATGACCAATATTATTGGAATCCAAGCTTAGCGTCTTAAGCGTGGAATTCACTCTCAAAGCCTGAGCAATTATGCTAGCCTCGCCATCTTGGATGCCATTAAAATTAAGATGAAGAGTTGTGAGTGTTTTATTTTTCTTAAGCCCTTCATAAAGAACATATACTCCGGCATCGTCGATGCCGCTTGCTTGCATAATTCATCTCCTTTGATTTATCGACTGCAGTCAATTTCCAATTTTACGATTTAAATTAAAAAAATAATTCAAGTCAAGACTGTTCCGACTCGATTCCAAGAAAAGATAATTTTTTTATTATATGCCCTATATAACAACAATGGTGTCAAGTTAAGCATTAGCAGGTCCTCCGGTAGACAAGGAGCTATTCTTCCACAAAGCACCAATCTGATCAGCCGTGCCATAGCTTGATAATGAATGGTCATAAGGCCGTCCTCTCCGTTCTTTTGTAAACAAAAAGTTTACGAATAAAATTTTTATTGGAAACGCTTAACTTGACACCATTGATATAACAACTAGATCTTATTAATAAGTTATGATAAAATACCATAACAAACACATTGTATAAGTTATGTTGTATTTATCAGAAAATTATTATGGTATTCCGGGTGTCCCCGAAGAATTGGATTGTACATTTTTTCCGGACCCAACACCTGCGATGCTTGATCCAATTGACAATTCACAAGAGTCTACATCCAACAGGGTCAATGCCCTTGCCTTGGATCAGTTATCTGAAAAAGAAGAAGAAAAGAACGAAGGCTAAGCCAACAGATGGATTATATTAAAAATCTGTTTTCTAGACCTCAACCTTCTCCTCCTCAATTGGGAAGCTTTACACCGATTCCCAATGAGTTGATTATACAAATAACCAACTACCTGCCTTCAAGTCAAGATCGACTTTCTTTAGCCCACACTTGCAAAACATTCAAGCAACTTATGGAAGGCGATCCACAATACCAAAAATTCTTGCGATTTTGCAAAATATTCTCGAACGATGCTCTTGTTAAAGAAATAGAAATACCCTCAGAAAGTCGTATCGTTCACTCCTCAACAACCGGTGAATTATTCATTCCGGATTTGCAAATTGGTGAAAAAGATATACACTACACAACGGCGTTGTTGCATAAATCACCACTGAGACCACCGAGCTCACTGAGAGATTATGAGAGAGGAATTAAATGATTAGACGCCTAATCCCATTTTTTAGAAGTTTTACATTGAAATTGATGAGCAAACCTCTGCCACCACCATTATGCTTAAGATAGGATAGAAGTTGGGCCTCATGAACAGGCAAGAGATTGGCCACAGATTTTATCTCCAAAATAACCTTATCTTCCACTATCATATCGATCCGGTAGCCTGAGTCTAGCTTTTTATCACGATAAATAATAGGTACTGGTATCTGCCGGTTAACTTTCAAACCCGCAAGGTTCAACTCGTAGCAAAGACAAGTTTCGTATGTCGATTCAAGCAAGCCTGGACCTAATCTTCGATGAACTTCAATCGCAGCACCTATGATTTCCCCTGTTAAAAGGTCATTTCTTTTTTGGTTGGCTTCTTCAGTTGTGTGGGTACTAGTCATCTTTTCTCCAAAAAGGGCGAATGCGAGCTTGCCGACAAATACCTAATACTCTAATTTTTAGTTGCAACAAATTGGAGGATCAAGATGAAGGCAAAATATCGCATTCGCAACTGGAACGACTATAACAAATCTCTTATTCAAAGGGGAAGCATAACTGTTTGGTTTTCTGAAGATGCTATCAATAAGTGGATGGCTCCAAAAGAAATAGGAAAAAAGGGGCGTCCAAAACTCTATTCTGATGACGCTATTCTCACCGCGCTCATTATTCGATCGGTTTTTCATCTTCCATTGAGAGCACTCGAAGGATTTTTGACATCTCTTGTTATGATTTTATCTGTTGGTTTATCGATTCCTTCTTATACTCAAATTTGTCGGAGAGCTAAGTTGTTGGGGCAAGAGTTGAAGAAACTTTCGAAAAAAAAAGTCACCAATATTGTAATCGATTCAACCGGTTTGAAAGTGTACGGAGAGGGTGAATGGAAAGTTAGGCAGCATGGAATCAGTAAAAGGCGAACATGGAGAAAGCTCCATCTGGCAGTCTGCCCTGACTCTCACGAAATTATTTTCGAAATTCTTACTGAAAATAACGTTGCAGATTGTGAAGTGTATCCAAAACTTCTCGAGGTAATGCCGAAATCAGTTAAGCGCACATATGGAGATGGGGCTTATGATACTAAGCGATGCTATGCTGCAAATGTAGTTCACGGCTCAATTCCTATTATTCCACCCAATAGGAATGCTGTTTTTCGAGAAAACATATCTCCTTCTTGGAAGATGCGGAATATCAGTTTGCTGGAAATTTCAGGTTTAGGAGGTGATGATGATGCAAGAAAATTATGGAAAAAGTTGAAAGGTTATCATCGTCGATCACTTGCAGAAACAGCCATGTTTAGATTTAAACGATTCTTTGGAAATGATTTAAGAAGTAGAACTCTGGAAACCCAAAGGGCTGAATCAAGGGCAAAATGTGAAGCACTAAATATAATGACAAAGCTGGGAATGCCTGAAAGTGAATTAATAGCAGCTTAAATCAAATCTCTCATATTCTCTCTGTGCGCTCTTGTGAGCTCTGTGGTTAATTACGCAACAAAGCCCTACACAACTATTCTTGATGTTGAACTCAAAAGAAAGCCGTTACATTTTAAATCTTGTCGGTTAAAAAGCTACATTGAACGTTTATATCAAAATCGTCTGCTAAATACACAAATCTGCAAGATGATAACAACCAATAATAGAAACATTGTTTTTTCTACAAAAGACTGCGTCTTTTATTTAGACAGGGAGTTATCAGGAGTGCGTATTATAGATCGAGGGTGTTTTTCTGGATATTATAAAAGAATTTTATTTCAGTATTATCACTTGGAAAAACAATTAATTATCATGAATAATGAATCCGATACCACTGTCTTAAAATTTTATGAAGAGGATCAACATGAATTCAGGCTGTTGCATAAGATCGCATTACCTGAAATATGCCATGTATACTGGTTCGCCTTTGACAAAAAAAACAATAAAACTTTTATAGCAACCATTACAATTGAAGACCCTATAAAAGTCTTACAGCTGAGCCATGATAAACATGAAGTGCGCGTTCTGCTCAAAGGTTATCAACCCAAGAGGCCACGTATCTTCTATGATGAAGAAAACCATTGGCTGATAGCAATATATGAGATAAATTATCTCAAGGTGTGGGATGGATCAAGCGAAACTCTGTTACACTCCTTCAGAATTACCCGACCGGCAATCAGACAAAACTCTCTCTATCATTATGATTCATCATCTTGCTATCTATTCACTGCCGTCAAAAGAAGCGCAGGATATACGGAGCCTTGGAATGAAATTACCTGCGACATTTGGAACATTAAAACGGGAAAGCTTTATCGCAGCTTTCCTCTAAAAGGCGAAAGCGGAGACTGGCTCCATCCCCAGCGCATTGATTATGATTCCGACTTAAATATTATAATAATTCAGTCTAATAACAAAGCGACCTTTTGGAATCCTGAATCCGGCCGCCGTTTAACGGAAAAGGAATTCCCTTGCGATAATTTTATTTGGGACAAAGAGCGGATGAAGTTCATCTACCAACAAAAAAACGACACAAAAGATTCTGATGTTTTGGGATTCAGACATTGAAAGTTACGGTTCATCTTTTGTTTTTAGACCGCTCAACAACAAAGCTTTTTCACCCTCCGAAGAAATAAAATTTCCAAAAACGTGCAGTGTTTTAGAGCCCTTTGTCATTTTTAAAGCCTGAATTAGAGAAAACAATCCATCATCACCAATAGAATTATAGGTCATATCAATTCTCAAAATTCGCTCATTATGCTTCAGGACTTGGGCCAAAATTTCCGCACCTTTGTCTGTAATGAAATTGCATCTCAAACTAAGCTCGATCAATCCGACATTACATTTTAAGCCTTTTGCTAAAGACCGCAATCCATTATTGTTAAATTGGTTTAGTGATAAATTTAATGATGTGAGTGTGCGATTTTTTTTGAGGGCTTTGCTAAGAGCTTTTACACCCTTATTCATGATGTAGTTGCTACCTATATTTAGAGCTGTGAGCGTGCAATTTTTTTTAAGGGCGCCCGCTAGGAATTGTGCTCCTCTTGCCCCAATGCAACTGTGGCTCAAACTAAGTGATATGAGAGTATGATTAACTTTAAGAACCTTTGCAAGATCTTTAGCTCCTTTCTTGTACAAAAAATTATTTTCCAGATTAAGTTTTGTCAGAGTTTGATTGATCTTTAAACCATGTATAAATAATTTAATATCATGTCTGTTTATATGATTCCAGCTTATATCAAGATTTGTGATAGAATTATTTTTTCTTAGAGATTCTACAAAGGCGTTGCACGCTTGTTGATCTCCAAGGCGGCAACAACTTATTCCTTTAAACGTCTCCAGAGTTTGATTTTTTATTAACGCTTTAGAGATAACCTGCATCCCTTTAGATCCCATATCCGGGAATGAGAGTGATATTTTTTTAATAGTCTGATTGGACTCAAGAAGCTTTGCTAATTTTCGGCTTCCTCTAATGCCTATCTTTATTTGTTGAAGATTTAAAGAGGTAAGGGTTTCATTGGTGGAAAGATTTTTAGCCAGGGACCTAGTGCCGGAAGCCCCGAATTTATTAACACTGAGGTCCAGTAAAGTGAGAGTTTGATTCTTTTTCAACGCTCTGGCAAGAGCTCTGCATCCGCTATCCTCAATATTGTTACCACATAAAAATAGAGCCTTAAGGAATTGATTTACCTTAAGGCTTTTCGCCAAAATTCGCGCTCCCTTATTCGAAATTTGGTTACCCCCAAGATCAAGCGTCCTAAGCAAGCAAAAGTTTATCTTTTGGACGTTAAGAGAACAATTATTAAGGTATATCTGTTTTAAAGATGGATGATTCTGTAGAAGATATTTAAAAGTCTGGCAACTTATAATGTGGTTGCTTAAATCTAGTGTTTCAAGGTTCTTAATTTTTTCTAGTTTAGACAACTGAATATGATGGCCGTATTCCCCCCATTTTGATATTTTGAGAATTTTGACATTGGAGCATCTGGACGCAATGAGATCAATAATTATATCAGTAATTATACTACCGTTAAGATTAAGTTCCTGAATATTTGCAGTCCTGCGAGAATCGAAAAACGCCTTAATTTTTGAGGAGATCGGGTCTTCCGGATAGGAAGCTAAAATAGCAATTCCCATTTCTGCTACTTTATACAAAACCGGAGAAAAGACACGTTCTCCGCTCAATGCGTAGAATCTATGGCTGACCCGGGATATATTGAGAACATCTTGTTTATTGTTTAAATAACCAAGAATCTGAACAACGATTTCATCAGGCAAGTGCTTAAAAAAACTGAATTCTTTTTTGCAGCATAATTCAGTGAGCATGTTTAAAGATATTTTTTTTCAAGTTCGCGGTAAAACACCTTGCCGGTGCCCATGATGGGAATCTCTTCAAGCTGCTCAAAATCGGTAACTTTGATGATGTAGCTTAAGCCTTGGTCGCGGAGGGCGCTGTTGATCTCGTCAACTGTTGAAGGGAATATAGCGAAAACCATGATTTTCGGCTTGCCTTCTTCCTGTTCTTTGCCAATGGCTGCAATCGATGGCCCCTCTTCGGCAAGCTGCCATCCTTTTTTCTCAGCTTGCTGATAGAGCGCCGTTTCGATGGCGCCTAAACTGATCATCTCTCCGCCCGACTTCAAAAACCTCTTCAAGCGGCCGGAGATCGTGAGTCGATTGAGCTTGTCTAGGTAACCCAAGTCGCCAGTATTGTACCACTGTTTCCCATCCACTTCGAAGAAGGGCACTTTGGCCACTTTGCCCAGATAACCGGAGAATACATTCGGACCGCGGCCGAGAATAAGCCCTTCTTCGTCCATCGGAACTTTCTCGTGGGTTTCGGGGTTGATGATGATGATTTCGACATCCTCTAAGGGCTGACCTACTCCCTTGGGCTCGACTTCAAGCCTGTTCACAGTTAAAACAGGAGAGCATTCCGTGACGCCGTAACCCTCTTTCAGGACATCTTTATTTCCCATTTTTTCCATGAGGTCAAAAAGCTCTTGAGGAGCTTTTTCGGCACCGGATACAACCCAGCGAAGGGTTTTGAACTGATCGGGCTTTCCGGCTTTGAGCATGCCCTTTAAAAAAGTGGGAGCGCCGCAAATGACTGTCGGCCTCCACTTCTCGCACCCTTTGGCAAGGCCCTGGCCATTTGTCGGGTTGGGATAATAGCAAACACGCATGCCGGTCAGTGTGCCCAAGAAGCATCCGGCCGTAAGTCCGAAGGAGTGGAAGGGAGGGAGCATGGAGAAAAAGGTATCGGTTGAAAAAATTTCGACAGATTTTTCAATTGAACGAATGTTGCTCAAGATGTTTTTGTGGCTAAGAGGCACCCCTTTTGGAGCGCTTTCCGTCCCGCTGGTAAAGAGAATCACTGCCGTGTCGTCTTCTGAAAGAGAATCGATTTTAAAGTGCTTCAGTATTGATTCGGTCCCTTTTTTAGCTGTCAGAGCCCCCTTGATTTTTTTCAGCAAAGGAATCTCCCTTTTAACATCTTCAAGCAAAAGCAGCTCGTCATCAATTCCGCCAAGATCGACATTTCCCAGGCGGTCGATAAAAGCCCACGATGAAAGAACCCTTTGAATGTTGGCCTGCTCCATAACAGACCCTAAATGGCGGCGGCCTAAGGTCCAATTGATCATCACAGGAACTTTGCCAGCCAGTTGGCACGCCAGAAGAGTCAAAGTCGCACCGACGCTGGCAGGAAGTAAAATTCCGATATTTTTTCCGGGCAGAGTTTTAATAAAATCGGCAAGTACAACGATGCCCAGTTTAAACTTCTGATAATCCATCACACCGGAGCGGTCGTCGGCGCAACAAATTTCACTTCCCATGATGGCGCAGTTGTTCAGAAAAACTTCGGGAATGGTGTTGCCGGAGGGCACGTGAAGTTTCCGCTTTTCACTGACAGGTTTTTTCCAAGGTGTTAAATCCTTGATCTCCTCTTCTTCGTCTGTGACAACAATCTGTTTATCGGCAATAGCCATCATCCGTCCAACAGTCGTCAGCTCAATAACAGGGACCCCTTTGACATCGAACTCGTCATCAAGAAACAGCACCAGTTCGGCCATGTCGAGCGAGTCAAGGCTTAAATCAGAGGTAATCACAAAATTTGTTTTGATATCGCGGGGAGCAGCACCGGCGACCTCGGCGATCTTTTGAATGACTTTATTTTTTGTCTCGTCTGGAATTTTCTCAAGATTGATCTCCGGGTCTTCCTCTTCTTCAATTTTCGGAGGCTTAGGCTCGAGATACTCTTTTTTCCATAGACTATAGGAGACTCTTGACAAAGGCTCGCCGATCACATCCGACCCGGGCTTACGAAGACCTTCTTCGCGATTATACCAATCCTCGAGCCAGCGGTTCATTTCAAGGCGATCGCCATAGCGGGGAAAATCGTCGGGAGCAGGCTCGAATTCGATCGTCAGCGGACGTCTTGGATTAAAAAATAAAAGATTTTTGAAGGTGTGCTTCATCCCTTCCCATAGCGTCGGAAATATAGGAGGCGACTTCCCTGTATAGGCTTTGGAGAAACTGCTTCCCCAAAGGCCGATCGTGCGCACTAAAACGATGTTGCATTCCGGATTTTGGCTGATAATGCGATGCGCGCCCGAAGCTCCTCCGAGAAATTCATATCCTGTATCTTTTAAGCGTCCTGAAGGATAGAGTAGAAAATTGTCACCCTTTTTCAATCCTTTTGCCGCTTCCTCAAGCGCTTTGTCGCTTCGGATTTTTTTGATACTGTTCGAAGAGACTTCATTGTTCGGTACGGGAATGGCATTGATATAATTCATAACCGGATAAATTCCGGGAGCGTAGTACATGTATTCGACAATAAGGGGCCTGACCGGATACTTTGCCCAGATAGCCTGGACAACAGAGAGAGGATCGACAGCCATTGCAGGGTGGTTCGGCAAAAATAAGACCCCTCCCGGCTTGCCGAGATTTTCCGGAGTGATTTTATCCAATCCTTTTACTTTAATTCGATAGCGAAACCAAAGAGCGAATTTGACAATCCATCGAATGACGAATGTGACGAATTTATGCAAAATAAGCTCCTTCTCTAAAATTATTCAATTTAAGTATAGCACACCTCTCAATAAAATACTCGAAAAAGAGACAAGCCATGGGCAGGAGCGGCGGGGCCGGCCAGGGTGCGGTCCTTTTGAGCGAAGATGCCTGCAATTTTGGAAGGGGCGATCTTTCCCCTTCCTGCAGCGACAAGAGTTCCGGCGATATTTCTAGCCATTCTGTAGAGAAATCGATTTCCGCAGATGATAACCCTGAGCTGCTTTTCCGGCAATTTTACAATTTCAATGTCTGTGATTTTTCGTATAAAATTCGTTTTACTGTCATGTTTTTTCACATTGCAAAACGAGGAAAAATCATGTTCTCCGATAAAAAAACTGGCTGCCTCTTTCATAGATTTTATGTTGAGATGATAAGGTGTATGCCAGGCATAAAAACGATGCCGGGGAAATTGCACCGGGCCGTACGAAACTGTATAATGATACTCTTTACCTCTGGCGTCGAGAGTCGGATGAAAATCGCTTGCCGCTTCTTCTAACTTGCCAACGGCTATATCCGAGGGAAGCAGTTGATTGAGGCTAATGAATAACTCTGAGAGGTCGATTTTATCGTTTTTCAGAATGAAGTTAACCACCTGCCCTTCGGCATGGACTCCCGCATCAGTGCGGCTGGCCGCCTGCAAAACAATCGGCTGCCTGGCGATGGCCTCCAGGGTCGTTTGAAGCTGCTCTTCAATGCTTGGCCCCGTACGGGTCTTTTGCCATCCGAGATAACCCCTCCCATCATAGGAAAGAATAGCCTTGATATTACGCATTTTTTTCTAAAAATAAGGAAATTCCTTCCATAAACCTTTGAATGGCAAGGAGTATTAGAATCATCCCCGTAAGCCTTTCTATGGCGATAAGTCCGTTGCGACCCAACGATCTCATCAAAAATGGAGACGACACTAAAACTGCCGATGCCAAAATCCATCCGATTAAAATCGCCCAAAGAACAACGCCTCCCTGCATATGGGAAAAAAGCATAATGGTCGCCAAAAGGGCCGGGCCGGCAATTAAAGGTATGGCCAAAGGAACGATAAATGGTTCTGTTTCAACATGAGCCTGCAATCGGAAGCTTTTGGGAGCGGGAAATATGATCTTGATAGAAACGAGAAAAAGGATAATGCCCGACGTCAAACTCACAGCGGAATCCGACACCCTCAGAAAATCAAGGATCCAGTCCCCGATAAAGTAAAAAGCGATCATGACCCCCAAAGCGATGAGCATCTCCCGCGCAATCACCCATTTTTGTTCTTTCGGAGGTATATGGCTTAAAATATTGATAAAATAGGCCACATTGCCCAAAGGGTCCATAATCAGAAATAAAATAAGAACAATGGAAATCAAAGACATGGATTCACCTTGCGTTTATATATTTTGCTGTGGCGCTTACCACCATATCGACTGATATGAGCATCAGGATCATGCCCATGAGCTGCTCGAGGGCGACCAAACCCCTTTTTTTCAATACCCTTTGCATGTAGGGCGCCCCGACCAAAGAGAGGGTGACGGGGACCCATGCAATAACGAGAGCCGCTGTAATGACCCACCAATGGGGAATTTCCTGGGTTTTAGCCATAATGACCGTCATCAGTCCCGGTCCTGCAATGAGAGGAGTGGAAATAGGGACAAAATATGGCTCCTTTTTTTCTTCTTTGACAGCTTCATCGGTTTTGGGAAAAATCATACTGAGAGCCACTAAAAACAAAATGATTCCCCCGCAATAAGTCAGCGAATAGGATTCCACATGGATGACATCGAGGAAGAGTTCCCCAAAAAACTGGAAAAACACGGCAATCAGGAAAGCAAATATGGCCTCGCGCAACATCATACGCTTTTGATATGAAAAATCAAAATCCTTGATCAGGGCCAAAATAGCCGGGCTGTTGCCAATTGGATTGGCAACTATATAAAACATTAGAGCTAAACTTAGGATTTCCACGATAGATGCTGCATCGTAAATAGTTGGGATAATGATAACCGAAATCAGGCATAAGATTCAAGCAAAATATTGGCAACGCAAAATGAAAATGTCACCCTATCTTACAAAATAGAAATGTCACCTTGGTAGTATAAGGGACACTTTCGAATTTGGTAAGTTGTTAATCTTATCAAGTCATCCCCCCATGGGGAGATGGGTGGTAAATTAAAAATTTACTATCATTCCTCTCCGACGTTTTTGTATTGCAGACATCGGCTTTTCCTTTCGACACAAAATGCGCACCAATCCCATTTCTTCAAAAGCCTGCCGATGTGCATCTTTTGAGCTCATAGGTATTCGACCAAATTTGTTATTATATTTCCTCTTAAATATGCGTTTCCCTCTTCTATCGATGAAATACCATCTAGCCTCATTAGCTTTATTTGAGGTGGACCCCAAAAACTGAACAGTTTTTCAAGGGTGACTAAGTTAAGTAAACCTGGCATAATTAACTTTAAACCAAAGGTTTACTATCAATAAAAAGAAAAACAGAAAAATTATTAGCAATAATTGAATATGTTGTCAGTTTAGAATATATTCCACAACTAAAAGGTATTAAAGCTTATTGGGATGATGATTTAAATGTGGTAAATTTAATCTATTATTATGATGGATTGTTAACTGATGATCTGAAAGACGATTTCTATAGTCTTGGAGGAGAAGTAATGTCTCATTTCTCTTCAGAGTTGATACATGAAGAAATAAAACAATGGGATAAAACCAACCCGATAAAATCAGATAAGCGATGGGCTTATTTTCGGGAGGATTAAATATCTCAGTTTTTATACCTCACGATCTATTAAGTGATTCATTTTGTCATTAGGTGCAAATCCGCTAAGCTAAAGAGTATGTAAATTCGCGTTGCATGTCAAATCTTAAGCTAAATAGCGCAAAAAATCGGTTTTCCTTAGTTTTGCAGTTCCCTCTTTTATTACTCTGATTTCTCGCTAGCGACGAGCTTTTGAAACTTTATCAAGTCGTTTGTTGTGATATTTTCCAAGTTTAAGAGGCGCAGAAGCTGATTTTGAATTTCGGGATTCTGAATGACTTCCGTTCCGATATAATTGCCAGCCAGTTTTGATTTAACTTCGTAGTCGATTTCTGCCTGGGATAAACGAAGTTTGACAGATGGAGGTGCGTGTTTGCTTTTATCGCTAAGTTTGAGCTTTAGCCGGAAAATCTTATGCCTTTCACGAGCCAGAGCATCATCGACTTGCTGATTGATATCGGCGGCGTTTAAATGAAAAGCAATGAAAAGTAATATAAAACCGATTTTTTTCATTTGACAAACTCGTCTTCATTCCAAAGTTTAATGGCCGGCACTTCGCGCTCATAGCCCAAGATGCTAAGAGATGCGGTATTCAAGACAAAACTACGCCCGGCTCCCGCCGGCAGTCCAACCCACCTGGCCCCCAGCACGCGGGAAAAATGGCCGCTAGAAAACAACGCAACCCTCCCGCTAAACTGCCTGACTTTCTCAATAACGCGGTCCGCGCGGCCGCTCACTTCCTGAATCGACTCCCCTCCCGGGGCGCCATCGTCGAAAATTGTCCACCCGGGAATGGTTTCCCGAATCTCTGGTGTCGTCTTGCCTTCGAGGTCGCCGTATCTCCACTCGAAAAGGTCATCCCAAATTTCCGCTTCACTGCCATAGCCGACAATGTCGCAGGTCGTTTTGGCTCGAATGAGAGGGCTTGAATAAACTTTGTCGAAGCTAATGCCATTCAGCCGCTTCATAAGTTTTGCGGCCTGCACTTTTCCGTTTTCAGTGAGAGGAATATCGCTGTAGCTTGTATGCTGGCCGGAAAGCGTCCACTCAGTTTCTCCGTGACGGCAAAGATACACTTCCAATTGCTTGCTCATAAGCCCAAAGTATCAAGAACGGCTTTTTCTACATAGCGTTTTTGTCCCTCTGTCGGATAGCGATGAATCCAGAGAGCGGGGTTGAAATTGAGTTCGATTATGGCGTGATTTTGCAGGTTCGGCTCTTCACCCGGCCTCTGGATAATCATGTCGACGCCGCAAAATTTGGCGTTGACAACCTCTGCAGCAGAGGCGGCGATTCTAGAGTAGGCGGAATGAACATCATCGGTTTTGTCTATGGAATCCCCTCCTGTCGATACGTTGCTGTTATCCCTAAGGAAAATTCGTTTCCCTTTTTCCGGAACCGATTCAAAATCAAGGTCCTGCCTTTTTAAAACCTCTCTTTCATCATCCCCTTCCCTGAGGTAATACTTCGGAATTTTATGCTTTGACGTGTCATGATTTTTCCTGTGGATCAGCTCGCTGACAGTATGGGTTCCGTTGCCCACGACATTGGCGGGGATCCGCGCGCAGATCGCGCAAACAGCTCCGTCAATAACAAGAAAGCGATATTCTTCTCCTTCAATAAACTCTTCCACCACCACTTCCTGGCCGTGGAGAAATGCGCTCTCGATTGCCTTCTCATACCCTTTAAGATCTCCTGACTCTACGGTATAGACTCCGATGCCGTAGTTCGCTCGATTGGGTTTAATCACAATCTTTTTGTTTTCAAAGAAATGGCGAGCTCCCAAAGCCTCTTTGGGAGTCTCAAAAGCTTTTCCCCGGGGGACTGAAATGCCTTTTTCGGAAAGCAGTGTTTTTGTCACTTCTTTGTTTTCCATCAGCCAATAGGAGATAAGGTTGTCTTTTGATGTCATTGTCGCGTTTTTGACATATTCGATTTTTCCGTCTTTGGTTAAACGAATAAAATTGGCCTTGCGATCGAGTATGTCGATTGCGATCTTTCTTTTTTTGGCTTCGCGAATCAGCGCCTGGGTCGAAAGCTCAAGATCTTCGTATCCTTGAAGGATAAAATCCTCATACTCTTCTAGTTCGACAAGATCTCTTTTTGACTGAAAGGATGTTTTTTCCATTTTGTCCATGAACTCCTCGGGACAAGGTTTTGCCAGCATCTCGGCTCTTTGACGGTTAGCCAAATCCAGCGCATACTCGATAAAACTCGTCCGGGTGCCCGCAAGGGCGCTTAGGAGCTTTGATGAAGGGGTTAACTCGGGGTTTTCGATTTTTTCCAGCTGTTTTTCAATGCTGCCGGTATAGTGTTTTGATAATGAGGCTTTGCCAAGGACCTCGGCAATCTTTAGCATTTGCTTGAGAATTTCTGCCGACCAACTTTTTAAGCTTCTTGTCTTACCTTCGAAGGAAAGCTCGAGTTTGGGGTTGCGGCCGAAAAGAGCGACAAGATTTTGATTGCTGGTCAGATGCTTCTCATCCTCTTGATTTAAAGGGGGGCTGCCAAGTAAAGAACAATAGATCAAAAAAGTATGCAGAAAATAAAGTTCCGTAAGGTTGGTTCCTTCAACGGCGTAAGGATTTACATCCATTCCCCTAATCTCGACATAGGCAATTCCACTCTGTTTCAACCCATCAATAGGTCTTAAATTTCTGTTCACGGGAGGTTTGGGACGGATCCTCGAATAATGCTCGGCCTCGATTTGAATGATGTGGTCATTGATCTGGCGATCGCCAATCGATCGCCACTGTTTTGCCGGAGTGGAGACGGCCGATTCAAGGTCGAAGAGATAATCTTCAAAAGTATTAAACCCGATTCTGATCTGATTTTGCAGCTTGCTGTAATAACCGTAGTGGCTCATCCTGAGTGATGTGGCAAATTCTCCGCCTATTGTTTGAGGAGCCAGCATTTTGAGATCTTTCGGTTTTTTACCAAAGTAAGAGGAGTCGACGACAGGGGTCGACCCGAATAAATATGTGACGATCCATCCGTACCGCAAATAATTGCGGACGATATGTAGATAAGCCGATGATCGATCCAGATCGGGAAAAAGGCCATTCAAAAGTTCTCGAGAAAAAGAAAAGTTGTAGTGCACTCCTGAAAGAGCTTGCATTTTTCTGCCATAGCGATGCGCCAGCCCCAATCGATAAAGTTCTTTTTCTTTTGCCAGCGAGCTGTTGCCGTACTGCGCGATGGGAATCGTCTCTTCGTTTGGCAAAGCGCAGGGAGAGCTGAAAGGCCAGAGCCTCTCATCGCTGATATTTCGATAAAGATAACGATGCAAAAGATTCATAAATTGCAAAAGCATGTCTTCTTTTGGGAAGACAGGCGAGATCAGCTCAAGCTGCGACTCGGAAAAGTCTGTGCTGATAAAAGGATGAAGCAGAGGGGATCCAAAAGCTTCGGGATGAGGTGTGAGCGCAAGGGCTCCATTGGCATCGACCCTCAAGCACTCTTTTTCAAGGCCATGATACGATTTCATCAGCCAGGGCTGAATATCATCACGTCCAAGCGCATCAACTTTTCTTTGAAATGCACCTTCCATTGTAACCGATTAATTATAGCGGGAAAATGTTATACATCAAACTTTTTATTTTCCCGGGTCATGGAGATAAGAAGGCCGCAGGGGGTAAAACGGTTTCCATGCCTGTCTTCAAGACGCTGCATAATATCAACTATTTTGGACACGCCAAAATCGTTTACATAGGCTAAAAGTCCTCCGCGAAAGGGGGGAAAACCTGTGCCTAAAATAAGAGCCATATCGAGATCGGAGTCTTTTTGAACGATTCCTTCTTCAAGGCAGCGGCCGGCTTCTCCGAGCATAGCGGCAATGATGCGGTCAATAATCCCTTCCTCGGAATCTTCACGCATTTTTTTGTCCTATCGATTCCAGAATCTCTTTAACTTCCGGGTTCGGAGTCGTCTTATCCCCGTCGTGAATATAAAATCCTTTGCCCGATTTCTTTCCCTTAAGTCCCCTTTCAGCCATCAATTTTAAAATTTTGGGAACTTTCATCCTTTCACCATACGCCTCTTCAAATTCCTTGAAGACTTTTTGGCTCACATCGATGCCGACTGTATCGGCGAGCATAAACGGATCCATCGGCCAGCCGAAGTTTTCCGCTGCCTGGGCAAGCCGGCTCATGCTGCTGCCCTCTTCGAGCATATGCATCACTTCGTTGGCCTGCACGGCAAAAATCCTGTTCACGAGGAATCCGGGGCAATCTTTAATCACAATTGGAGTCTTTTTCCAGTCGAGGCAGACTTTGACAATGGTATCCAAAGCTTCTTTTGATGTTTTGGGGCCGGAGACAACTTCGACAAGAGGCATCCGATTCACAGGATTGAAGAAGTGCATGCCGACAAATCTTTCGGGGTGCTTCATTTCTTTTGACATTTCCTCAATCGTGAGCGATGAGGTGTTCGATGCGATGAGGGCATCAGGCTGAAGACGCTCTTCAAGATCATGAAAAAGGCGTATTTTCAAGCCGAGATCTTCTGTCGCCGCTTCGATAACCAGATCCTGCTTATTAAATCCGGAATAATCGATATCCCAGCTAATCCGATGCTCCATCAAATTGATTGCATCACTGGGCAAGCGCTTAATTTTCTTGATTTGCTTATAGATGCCTTTGATTTCTCGAAGGCCCGATGACACGGCTTCCCAGTTAATGTCTTTGACGCGGACATCAAGGCCGCGATAGCTTGCCAGCCAGGCAATGCCGCCTCCCATCACGCCGGCTCCGATAACGCCCACGGATTTGATTTTTTTCGCCTGAGGAGTTTTTTGTTTATCCAGGTGCTCTTTTCCAAAAAAGATCCGAATGATATGCCTGGCGTTTGCAAAATTTGTGGGGCAATTATCCACAAATACTTCCCTTTCTCTTTTCAACCCTTTTTCAAGGGACATTGTATAGGTTTCTTTAATGAGATCCAGAGCGACAATCGGAGAAGGGTAGTGCCCTTTTGTTTTCTTTTCGATATTTTTCCTGGCTTGGGAAAAGACGGCAGAGCGGCCGAGAGGGTTATTTTCCAACGCCCAGTTCATCCATCCTGTTGACTTTTTCTTAGACTTTCCCCGCATGCACTGCCGGATGGCGGCGGGAAGCTGATCGTTTAAGAATTCATGAGGGAGAATGATATCGGCAAAACCAGTTTTGAAGGCCCGTTTTCCATTAAACCGCTTGCCGCCGAGAATCACTTTCAATCCCTCCTGAAGGCCGACAAGCCGCGGCAGGCGCTGCGTGCCTCCCCATCCCGGGTATAATCCCGAGCTGCACTTCAGGCAGCCCGATAGACGTATTGGAGTTATCGGTCACAATGCGATGCGAACAGGCAAGAGCAAGTTCGGTTCCCCCTCCGAGACAAACTCCATCAATGACGGCGATTGTCGGAAACGGCAGCTTTTCCAGATTCCTAAACACGCGGTGGCCTTTCTCAAGAATCTCCCTGACCTTTTCGGGTTGTCGCAGTATGTCTTCAAACAGCTTCAAATCGGCGCCGGCAATAAACATATCCGGCTTGCCGCTTTTAATGACAAGAGCTTTGACATCTTTCAACTTGCCAATGATCTCTTCGAGTTCATCCATGACTTTAGAGGTGAATTTATTGATTTTCTCTCCGGGATAATCAAAAACCAAGATAGCGATTTCATTTTCGATATTCAGATTCCAGGCGCTTTTCATGAGTCCACCTCCAATGCGACTGCTTCGCCCTGGCCGCCGCCAACACAAAGGGTTGCCAGGCCCCGTCTCAGCCCTCTTCTTTTTAATTCTTTCAGCAAAGTCAAAGTGATTCTGGCCCCGGATGCCCCCAAAGGGTGCCCTAAGGCAATCGCCCCGCCGTCCACGTTGAGTTTCTCCAGATCGATTTCTCCGATTGCCTTATCCCTTCCCAATTTTTCTTTGCAGAATTTGTCCGATGCCATAGCCGCTCTTACCGCCAACACTTGCGCTGCAAAAGCTTCATTGATTTCAATCAGATCGAAATCCTCCAAAGTCAGGCCGGTTTCTTTCATCAATTTTGAGGTGGCGAAAGCGGGACCGTAGCCCATCCGCGCCGGATCGAGGCCGGCAAAAGCATAGGCAGTCAAATATCCGAGTGGCTTCAACTTTAATTTTTTGGCCTTGGATTCCTTCATAAGAACAAGCGCGCAGGCACCATCGGTGACCTGGCTGGAATTTCCCGCAGTGACTGTCCCTGTCAGCTTATTAAAGGCCGGCCTTAGCTTCGCTAGCTGCTCGAGAGTCTGATCTTCCCGGATGCCATCGTCTATTTTTTGCATCTCTGAGGATTTCGAACAGGGTATGGGAAGTATTTCTTCTTGCATCGTCCCTTCATTTGTGGCGCGGGCGGCACGTTTTTGGCTGTTTAACGCGTATTCATCCTGCTGCTGCCTAGTAATGTGAAAATCGCTGGCCAAAATTTCGGCTGTTTCGCCCATTGTTTTGCCGCAAAGCGGATCGCCGATAGCAGGAACAACAGGGGCAAGGAACGAAGGGCGGAATTTCGAGAGGAGTTTGAGCTGTTGGCTCATGGATTTTGCCTTCTGCATTTTGAAAAGCCAGCTCCGCATCTTTTCATTATATTCCACAGGAACATGGCTCATCGATTCAACCCCGCCGGCCAGATAAGTGTCTCCAAGTCCAAGCTCGATTCTTTGCGCCGCGATAACAAGAGCTTCCATGCCCGAGGCGCAATTGCGGCTGACAGAAATCGCGGGCACATGAATCGGCATTCCTCCTTTAACGGAAATCACACGCGCCACATTATAAGCATGCGAGGGACACATCACATTACCCAAAATGACTTCGCTGTAATCATCCGGAGAAACCTGAACTCTTTGAATCAATTCCCTAACGACAAAGGCTCCTAAATCATCTGCTTTCAGGCTGCCAAAAACTCCCATTGCCTTGCAGAACGGGGTTCTGATTCCGTCTACAATCGCGATACGCTCTTTCATGCTGCCTCCCGAGAATAAATGTCCGATACGATATTTCGATATTTTTCTAAAATTTTCTTCCTTCTCAGCTTCATTGTCGGCGTCAGCTCCCCGCTTTCTATAGTCGGAGTTTTCAAAATGAAGCGATAGTCATGAATGTGTTCCCAATGGTTTAAGTGGGAGTTCAAATCTTGAAACAAGTTTTCCATTTCCCAGGACAACAAATTGAGACTTTAAAAACTCTTCATCGCTTAAATTCTCTTTATTGTGAAGCTGTTTTAAGTTATAAAGCACTTTTTTATCCGGAAAAAGAAGCGCTGAAGCGTACGGCTGGTTCTCTCCGATTACCATAGCCATGTCAATAAGCGGCGCCTGGCAAATGTGCTGCTCTATGGGCAGAGGAATGACAAACTCCCCTTGCGCTGTTTTGAATGACTCGTTTATACGTCCATCAATAATCAGATACCCGTCTTCATCGAGCGAGCCCAAATCTCCGGTATGGAGCCATCCATCCTCATCGACAGCCTGCTTCGTTGCCTCGGGATTTCGATAATAGCCTTTCATGACTGTCGGACCTTTAACAAGAACTTCCCCTTCGGGGCTGATTTTAAATTGAATTCCGGGCATGGGAGGACCGCAAGTGCCAATTTTTTGCCTGCCCCATCGATTGACTGCTATCGTCGAAGCCTCTGTAAGCCCCCATCCCTGGACAATATTGACTCCGATATCGAGAAAAAATCGATGAAGCTGGGGATTTAAAGCTGCTCCTCCTGATATCACAAACCGGAGTCTTCCTCCGAGCGCGTCTCTTAAATGCGAATAGACAAGGCGGTCTGCTATCGGGTGCATGAGCCATTTATACAGCCCCCCTTCGCGATTAGCCAAATCGAATGCCCAGAGCCCAAAAGCCCGTTTCATGAGACCCGCATTTTCGATTTTCGTGAGCATCTTCGAATAGATTTTTTCCATCAGACGGGGAACAACGATCATGAATGTGGGATGGATCTCCTTGCAGATATCCCCCACCTTTTTAAGATCGTTCAGATAATACGACTCCAGCCCCCAGGCCACCATAATATAATTGATCTGTTTGGAGAAAATGTGGGGTATCGGCAAAATGCTTAAAAACCGGTCGCTGCGCTCCCATTCAAACTCTTCATAATGGATGATGCTGACAAGATTTTTATGTGTCAGCTCCACCCCCTTGGGCTTTCCCGTACTTCCGCTAGTAAAAATGATCGTCGCCACATCATCCGGATCGATGCCGTTTTCCAACTCGTCATATAAATGGGGCGCACTGTCCCTGATTTCTCTTCCTTTCCGGATAATGGTCCAAAGATCGAATTCAGCTTGGAATTCCGCATCGCCTTCAAGTTTAATCACACCATCGATAAGATGGGCATGAGGCCCTACCATTTCATAGCAATCGTCATCGCCGACGAAAATAAAGCGGGGTTTTGCGGTTCCCACTTCATATACAAAATGTTCCCTGGAGAGGTTGGAAAAAAAGGGAACGGTAATACCGCCTGCAATCGCAATGGCAAAATCGGCGATCAGCCAATAGAAAGACGACTTGGCAAATATACCGACGCAGTCTCCTTTTCTAAGCCCGATGGCTCTTAGGCCGAGCGCTGCGCATTGAACATAATCGATGAAATCTTTGGAGGACAGATAGTGCCATTTGTCATCTTTATAATACGCAAAGGCTTTGGGATTTGACGGCCACTGGCTGAAACGATGCAAAATATCAGCAATAGTTTTCAAAGGCTCCATAATTTTTTTATCTCCGATATGTGCAAATAATATGCCAATTATCCTGCCCTATACCTAGCTCATATCATAATAAACTATGAAACAATAGAAAAAAGATGTAAATGAAATAACATTATGAAGTTCAGTGGGATATCTTAGCTCAAGAGGCTAAAAATTTCTCGATGGCATCACCGGTCCGAAGGGAGCCGACAAAGGCCAGATGATATGTGGAATTGGGGTATTCTGCAATTTTTCTTAAAACTTTTGCTTTCTCTTTCATGCGTTCTTCCATTTCGGAAGTCATAAAATTTTTCAGCTGCTCATCGCCTTGAATTGCATTGATAATTTCCTGCAACTTTTCTTCGGTTAAATTATCCCGGATGAATTGCTTTGTTTCATCAGTCATTTTGTTCTTTGAAATGGAAGTTTCACACCATTTATACTGATTGCGCGTTCCCAGCTTATCAAGCCTGGACGGATTTCCTTTAGTAAAGCTTTTATCGTGATCGATCGCGTGGATTTTAACCAGCTTGATGATGCCATCTTCAACTTTGTACTCGACCAGCCAGTTCATGTCATGGCGATCAAGGTTGTTGATCAAATAATCATAGACGGCAAACAATTGAAATATATTGATCTCATCATTGTCATAAACTGTCTTTTTTTCAAACGCTTCTCTGATTTCCTTAAATTCAGCAATCTGGTGTTCTTTGGCAGCAGCTTTGACCATGAGCATAAAAGATCCTTCAATATCGTTGAAAGTCTCAAGTGTCGTCGGAGGGACAAGGGTTCCAAAATTCCCTTTAGAAGAAACGATATAAGCCGCTTTTTCAGCTTCAGTAAAAGATTCGGGCGTGCTCTTGAGAAAGTATCGCTGACCACGAAAAATGTATTTAACAAAATTGATCACTTTTTTCCACAAGGAAATGTGATATTCCGAGGGCTTTAAAAGTCCCAATCTTTTTCCATTGACAGACAGGAGAAATCGAGAACCTGAAACCCCCGCTCCGGGCTTTTGCATTTTCACGCCGAGCTTTAGAGCAAATCGGGCTTTGGCGATTTTTCGGTCCATTCTGTGCTTAGGGTCATCAACTTTCTTTTTGTCTTGCAGTTTCTCATCCCTTAATCTTTTTATTTTGTCATCCAGGTAGTTTTGAAGGTCTTTATTTTTACCGATAGCTTTATAGATCTTTATTCTCGATTTTGTGGCCAGCTGAGGAACGATGGTAAAGAACAGCTTTTGGACATTATCATCGTCAAAATTGTACCGAAGAGTCTCATAATTTTTCTCAGTCTTCAATCCTTTTATGAGCTTTGCGGCCTCTGACCCTGTCCTGTTTTTTCTAAAGACAAAACGGAGCCGTCCAAGTCCAAGACAGCTTTGCCGCTTCTTTTGATTGGCATCAAATTTATCGCAAAATGCATTAAGTGAATTAAAGTTTACCATATATTATTCAATTAGTTAAAAGTTAATGATAACGGTTAATAATTAATTTTCTTTAAAAATTATGTTAAAATTCAATAAAAAAATATTAATAACACTCCCATTGCCAAAAAATGGGAAACCTGTAGAATAAGCCATTATGGTGCAATTCTATGACTCTCATTCGATTGAAAATGCCAACTGGCCGGGCGATGAGGAAGGCAATTGGGCTCGCAGATTTTTAGTTCCATTCATCAAAAATGGCCCTGAAACCTATATAAAAAACGTGAAAACGGAGTTGCTGGCTCTGGAAATCAACAAGATGACTCTGCCCATCTCCGTCAGCCAAAACCACCCTGACCCTTCCTGCTATGTCTGTTCTCCCGCCTCATTTTATGGCGTGTTTGCCAAAGAAAGGGTTTCCGATATGGACAACAGGTTTCTAAGATCATTTCTTGGCCCGGTGGTCTCCACGCTTCATAAAAGTTTGCAAATAGGTCAGCTGGATAAGATAGTGTATGTCAACAACTGGCTTTTGTCCACCAATATTTATCCCGATTTAAGCGTGAATCAGCTGATTCATATTCGAAATGTTCTGATCGAAAAATATCCCGATCACGCTATTGGCTTCAGGTCAATCAATCAAGTTGACAGCCTGAAGTGTTTCGAAGCTCTCAAAAAGGCTGAATTCGATTTTGTGGCAACGCGCCCCATATATTTTGTCGACGCCCGCGAGAGCGACCACTTCAAATCACGTATGTTTAAAAGCGATTTGAAAATTTTGAATAATACCGACTATGAAATCATCGACCACCATCAGGTGAGCGATGAGGACATCCCCCGGATTATTGAAATTTATCGCATGCTTTACCTCGACAAATATTCGAATCTTAACCCTCAGTTAACCGAAAAATTTATCGAATTGATCATCAAGGATAAAATTCTCCATTTAAAGCTTTTGAGAAAAAACGGCCGAATCGATGGCGTCCTCGGCTTTTTTTGGCGGCACAATGTGATCACATCCCCTCTTTTTGGCTACGATACAACGCTGCCCAAAGGGCTGGGGCTTTACCGAATGATTTCCGCCCTGCTCTCGCTCGAGGCTAAAGAAAGGGGTCTGCTCCTGAATATGAGTTCGGGAGCAGGTGGATATAAAACACTAAGGCGGGCAAAGCCCTACATTGAATACAACGCAATCTACACTAAGCACTTAGCGCTGAAAAGACGCATGCCCTGGACAATTCTCCGCAACCTGATGAATCGGGTCGCCTCCCCGATGATGTTTGCTCTTGACCGTTAAATAAATTCAAGAGAATGTAAGGAAAAGGAGCTATTCTATGGAAGCGGTAAGAGAAAATAAAGGGCTGTTCATCTTTGAGAGCCTGGTCTTTATCTGTTTGGGAATTTTGGCAATCGCCCTTCCCGGCTTGTTTACTCTGAGTATTGAGCTGCTTGTAGGCATACTCTTTGTCATTGGCGGAATCCTGCAAATCGCCCGCTCTTTTCGAGGACACACCAGCGGTGAAATCGCCACATTGGTGATAAGCGGATTATTTTACCTGGTCATCGGTGTTTTACTTTTAATCTTTCCCGTCGTCGGTGTTCTATCTCTGACTATGCTGCTTGGGATTACCTTTCTTGTTCAGGGGGTTTTGCAAATTTACTGGGGGTTTGCCTCCAGAGCCTTAAAAAACTGGGGATGGTGGGTATTCAGCGGAGTCATATCCCTTCTGCTGGCGATCATTATTTTTGCCCAGTGGCCTCTTTCCGCAGTCTGGTTTATAGGCCTTCTTGTCGGAGTCAACCTTTTGTTTTACGGCTTTAGCTTGCTGTTCATCACTTTAGAGGCTTAATCCGCAACAAGACAAGGGTCCCCGAGTGTAGCGGTCGGATACTACTTCATGAATAAAAACGGTGATCAGGGATGCGGCAAGATGCGCCGTTCTGCCGTCCATGTCGTATTTCGGATTCATTTCCGCAATGTCAAACCCGATAACGCGCCCTGAGCGGGCCAATTTTTTTAGCTGCGGCACCACGTGATAAGGGAAGAGTCCAAGCGACTGCGGAGCGCTGACACCCGGAGCAAATGGCGCGGAGAAGACATCGAGACAGATTGTCAAATAGATGCCCTGCTGCATGGAGAGCAGCTCGTCTAAAGCCTGATCCTTTAGGGGATCGCCTAAATGATAAGCTTCAGCGGATACGTAACTGACTCCATAGTCTTTGGCAGTCTTAAAAAGAGCCGAAGTATTTCCATAGTTTTGAATACCGAGGCATGTATAATGAAAAGGGATTCTGCGCCTTTTGCAGTCTTCGCCGATTTGTAAAAATGAAGTTCCGGAACTCCCCTCGCCTTTTAGAGGCCTCATATCGAAATGAGCATCAAAATTGACAATAGAAATTTCCGTTTTTGGAAGGGATTTTCTGAGTCCCTGATAATGTCCCCACGCTATTTCGTGGCCGCCGCCTATTAAAATGGGAAATATCCCCTGATCCAAAAGCAAATGCACGGTTTTTCCTAAACACTCCTGAGCGGCCTCCAATTTGCCATCGTCGCATGTAATGTCGCCCACATCAAAAAATTTCCAATTTTCCGGAACGTTGACGGGAAACTTGGCAAGGGCTTCCCTAATGGCATCAGGACCTCTGAAGGCTCCTGCCCTGCCGTGATTTCGTTTCACTCCTTCGTCCGAGGCAAATCCAAGAAGGCCGAAATTCATAGCGCCGGGCGATGTGATAAGGGGCTGCCTGAGATCGTCACATACAAACACTTCATGAAAACATTTAGCCCCCGGGCTGTCACTTCGTCCCTGCCAAGGAGTTTTGCTTGCAGGCCTATAACGATTGACCCACTGCCGGTCGTCATAAAGCATATGTTGCTTCTCCTTTTGTAAAAACCATTTGGGGTATCAGAGTCCCCTGATGGTATAGAATTTCCTGATACCGTTTTGCGGGAAAAACAGCGAAGTCCGCGCGCATTCCAGGTCTTAAAATGCCTCTGTCGCTAAGCCTCAGTGCCAGGGCCGCCCTTTCTGTGATGGCGGCAAACGTTTCAGCGCTGCTCAATTTTTCATAGGCGCTAAGAATTGACGCTTCTGTGAGAAGATCGCCCATAGGGGCTGAACCCGGATTCCAGTCGGAGGCGATAACAAGAGGCAGTCCTTCTTTCAGCAGGGCCTTCGCAGGCGCAAATTTCATACCGAGACCAAGCGATGCTCCGGGAAGAACAATAGGAAACACATCGGATTTGGCCAGTTGCCGGACATCATCCATGCCTGTCTGTTCGAGATGATCGATACTCAATGCTCCGATTTCTGCAGCAAGCCTGGCTCCACCTTGAGAAAATTGATCGCCATGAATGACAAGATCAAACCCTTCAGCTTTGGCTTTCATCAAATATTGCCTGGCCTCATCAATAGAAAAGGCCCCTTCTTCGACAAAAATATCAATACGATTTGAGAGGTTGCTCTCGATAAGAACCGGGAAAAGATCTTTAACGATAGTCTCGAGATAATCCAAAGGGTTTTCAAATTCATCGGGTTTGAGATGGGCGGCAAGACATGTCGGAATTAAAGAAACAGGCTGCAATTCATCGGCATTTTTAATCACTTTAAGCATTTTGATTTCAGAATCGACCGAAAGTCCATAACCGCTTTTCACTTCACAAGTGGTGATCCCTTTCGAGAGCATCTGCTTTGTTCGACTTAAAACTCCAAGCAAAAGGTCTTCGAAAGTCGCAGCGCGTGTTTGCTCTACGGTATTTTTGATTCCTCCCCCCTTCGCTGCGATCTCCTGATAGGACGCGCCCCCCAGTTTCAGGGCATACTCTTCCGAACGGGAGCCGGCAAAGCAGATATGGGTATGGGCATCGATAAAACCGGGCAAAACAACGGATGGAAAATCGATTTCAAACCGATCTCCCGCAAAATCATTCAGATCGGACCATTTACCGACCGCGTCGATCAGACCGTTTTGTACTATTATGCCGCCATTTTCAATAATTTTGAGATCGCTGTCGGCAAGAGGTCCTTTCGGATTCAGCCCTTCCATCGTGATCACTTGATCGAATGGTCCAATAAGAGTACTAGAGTAGGATGTTTTTTTCTTTTCCATAATTGATCGCATCCTCATATCCCGCATCGGCGTGGCGGATCACACCGATTGCCGGGTCGCTATGCAAAACCCTCCTTAAACATCGTTCCGCCCTCTCGGTGCCGTCGGCGACAATCACCATCCCGGCGTGTTGGGAATATCCCATTCCAACGCCTCCTCCGTGATGGAAAGAGACCCAGGTGGCCCCGCCTGCGGTATTGGCCATAAGATTCAGTAGCGGCCAGTCGGAAATCGCGTCCGAACCGTCTTTCATCCCCTCGGTTTCCCTATAGGGGGAGGCCACTGAACCGGTGTCCAAATGATCGCGGCCGATGACAATGGGTGCGCTCACAATGCCCTTAAGAACCAGTTCGTTAAACTTCAATCCAGCTTTCAACCGGTCTCCGAGACCCAGCCAGCAAATCCTGCTGGGGAGCCCCTGAAAAGCGATTTTTTTTCCGGCCTCTTCAAGCCAATTGACAAGATGACTGTCCTCTGGAAAGAGTTCCATCAAAGCTTCATCGGTCCTGTAAATATCTTCGGGATCTCCCGACAGCGCCACCCAGCGAAACGGCCCTTTTCCAACGCAAAAAAGCGGACGAATGAACTCGGGAACAAAACCCGGGATATCGAAAGCATTCTCAGCGCCGCCCTGCCGCGCGAACTCCCGAATGTTATTTCCGTAGTCAAAGACAACAGAGCCGTGATTTTTCATTTCCAGCATGCAGCCCACATGGCGCGCCATGCTCTTGAGTGAAAGATGCCGATATTTTTCTGGATCTTTTCTCAATTCCTTCGCTGTTTCAATTGTGTAGCCGGAAGGAATATAGCCGTTAAGCGGGTCATGAGCGGAAGTTTGGTCAGTGACAACATCCGGTAAGACTTCATCGCCGAGAAGCTTTTGGAGAACAGTGCCGATATCGCCCACAAGGCCGATCGAGAGAGGTTTTTTCTTAGCAGCAGCTTCGAGCGCCCAGTGCCTAGCCTCCTCATAATCTTCGGTCATTTTATCAATGTACTTAGTATTCAGACGCTTGACAATACGTTGTGGATCGATATCGACTGCGAAACAAACCCCCTGATTGAGAGTGACGGCGAGTGGCTGCGCCCCTCCCATTCCTCCGAGACCTCCCGTAACGACCAGCCTGCCTCTCAGCGACCCTCCGAAGTGTTTGCGGGCTAAAGATCCAAATGTTTCGTATGTGCCCTGCAGAATCCCTTGAGTGCCGATGTAAATCCAGCTTCCTGCCGTCATTTGGCCGAACATTATCAGCCCTCTTTTTTTGAGCTCTTCAAAATGCTCCCAAGTCGCCCATTTGGGAACAAGGTTGCTGTTTGCGATCAAAACGCGGGGAGCTTCAGAATGTGTAGGGAGCACACCGACCGCCTTCCCGGATTGAACGAGCATTGATTCATCTTCGCCCAGCACAAGAAGCGTTTCAATAATCTTCCGAAGCGCCGGCTCATTTCTCGCCGCCTGCCCCGAGCCGCCATAAACGATGAGATGATTCGGGTCCTCGGCAACCTCTTCGTCAAGGTTATTGAGAAGCATCCTCAAAGGAGCTTCTGTCTGCCATGACTTGGCATGTAATTGGCTTCCTCTCGGCGCCCGATACCGGGGATGAGAGGCATATTGGCTAAAAAACTGGTCATTCATAAACTATATACGCTATCGCACTTGGCGGCTAAAATAAAATCGCTTTCTGTCAATCCGTCTATTTTATGAGTCCAGAGTTTTATGACAACCTTTCCCCAGGATAAATAGATATCGGGGTGATGCCCTTCCCTCTCGGCTATATCTCCAACGCGGTTAGTAAAATTGAGAGCATCTTTGAAATTTTTGAATTGATATTCCTTCTGTAAGCGGCGCTCATCGATCACTGACCACTGGTTGCCCAAATCCTGAAGCAATGCTTTGATTGATGATCCTCGAAGCGGAGGCACTCCCCCTTTGCAGGGAACGCAGGATTTATTTGCCAGACGGCTTTTTGAGGACATAATCAACTCCTTTATATTTTATAAAAATACTTCGCATGCCTTAGCAACATCAATCGGCGACAATACGGTCATCTTCAAGCTTTGGAACCGATTGACGAAGTTCTGCATAAATCGGGGCCGTCCCTATTCCCATCGGAGCGACGTCCCTCAAATCGACAGCCTGGCATGCCGCAAGCAATTCAATAGACAAAACCTTTTGCAGCGAGATTGACAATTTTTGCGAATTTTCTCGCCGATGTCATTCCCATAGAAACATGATCTTCTATTCCGACATTTCCGGGAATTGAATCGGTGCAGGCAGGATTCGCAAGTAATTTGCATTCATTAACTAAAGACGCAGCCAGATATTGCATGGCCATATATCCCGAACAAACGCCCTCATTCGGGGTAAGAAATGCGGGCAGCCGGCTCATATTGGGATTGAGCATCAATTCAAGGCGTCTTTCGGAAATATTGGCCATTTCGGAAATGGCCATTGCTGCCAGGTCGAAAGCGAGTGCGAGCGGCTGGCCATGGAAATTTCCCCCGCTGATGATAAGACCTTCTTCAGCAAACACCAATGGATTGTCGGTCGCTGCATTCAATTCTTTTTCGGCTACTTCGATTGCATAATTCAGAGCGTCGAGACTAGCGCCATGCACTTGCGGCGCGCATCTTAGCGAATAGGGATCCTGCAGGCGAAGGGGCTCCGTAAATTCCATGCCGAGATACGACCCTTCCAGCTGCTTGGAAATCTCATGAGCCACAATCATCTGTCCAAGCTGGCCGCGCGATGTATGCAGATCAGGATTCAACGGCTGAAGATTGGCCTTCATTGCCTCATAGCTGAGAGCTGTAATCCGATGGCTGCGGCGAATCAATGCTTTGGCCTCGTAAAGAGCGAGCGCTCCGACTGCAAGCATGATCTGCGTGCCGTTGATCATCCCGATCCCTTCTTTAATGCCTAGCTGAAGGGCTTTAAGCCCTTCCTGTTTCAAAGCATCCGAGGCGCTGACGCACTCGCCCTTGTAAAAAACCTGTCCCTCACCAATCAGTGGAAGGGCCAAATGGGCAAGCGGAGCCAGATCGCCGCTGGCGCCGACAGAGCCGAACTCCGGAATAATGGGATAGATTTGGCGGTTGATCAATTCTTTGAGCAAGACGCACAGCTCAAAGCTCACGCCTGTATACCCCTTCGCAAGAACATTGAGACGAAGGGCCATAGACAGCCGTGTTTGGGGAATGGAAAGAGGATTTCCGGATCCCGCTGCGTGGCTGACAATAATATTTTTCTGAAGCTGCTTCAATTCTTCAAGAGGCACGCGTGTCTTGGCAAAATAGCCGAAACCGGTATTGATGCCGTAAATTGCGCTGCTTTTTTGAGCTTCTTGTTGAACAAATTGCCGGCACTGCCGGACGCGGTTTTGGGCATCGTCTGCCAAACCGATCTGTGCTCCGTAGGCAATGTCATAAGCCTGCTCCAAAGTCAGACTGCTGCCATCCAATTGAATCATTTTTTCCATACAGTCGCTTATTAGATTTTTTGGTACAGATGATATGATGACTTTCTGTTGCTGTCCAGAAAAAAAATCTAATCGGATTCCGAAGGTTTGGATCTTAAGTGTTTTTTTATCCGATTGCCGTTTTTTATTTTCGAGCATTTTTTCTTTTGCCCGCTTCGATCGTTTTCTTTTTTGGCGTTTGATTTTTTCGATGGCCTTTTTCTTCTCCGACTTTTCCTTGAAAATCAACTCTTCCAAACGTTCGCATAGCATTTTTCTTGCCATGTAGCGGTTCAGTTCCCTTGAGCGGCTTTGTTGGCATTTAATCTCGATGCCGGAGGGGTTGTGCTTTAAATAAACACAGGAATTGGTCTTATTGATTTTCTGCCCCCCTTTTCCCGAGCCCAGAATGAATTTTTCGCTAAGATCGTCTTTCTTCAATCCCCAATTTTCCCATTCTGGACTGAAGCTCTTCTTGCTTTTCTTTTTTAATTGCCATAAAGTACTCATTAATTATGACTTAATAATACCATAGGCAAGAATAAAGCAGCAGTAGTAATATGAGGATATAAGGAGGGAAGTTCATGGCTACAGTCTTGTCAAAAACTAAGCCCTTTGAAAATCCATTGGATGAGCCGATCCAAAACATCAAACGCGCCGAACCTTGCATTCTCGTGATTTTCGGAGCGACAGGAGACTTGACCGCAAGGAAGCTCGTTCCGGCTCTCTACAACATGGCCCGCGAGGGGCAGCTTCCTGCGCACTTTGCCTGCGTCGGATTTGCAAGGCGGGATAAAAGCCACGACGACTTCCGCCAAGATATGCTTGAGGGGATCAACAAATATTCCCGGGTCAAACCTGTCGATCAGGAGATATGGAAAGAATTCAGCCAATGCCTTTTTTATCACCGGTCGAACTTCAATGAAGACGAAGGTTATGACTCTCTGGACGAATTTTTAACAAAGCTCGACCAGCAATTCGGCACTAAAGGCAACCGCGTTTACTACCTCTCGACCCAGCCGACATTTTTCACAACCATTGCGGAAAAACTTCATCAGCACAACTTAATCTACCATCCCGAAGAACCTAAAAAGTGGTCTCGGGTCATTATCGAAAAACCCTTCGGCCGCAATCTTGATTCGGCGATACAACTGCAAAATGATGTCGAAAACTGCATGGACGAGAGCCAGATTTACCGTATCGACCACTATCTGGGTAAAGAGACTGTACAAAACCTGATGGTTTTTAGATTCAGCAATTCCATTTTCGAAGATCTATGGAACAACCACCATATCAACCACGTGCAAATGACAGTTGCCGAAGATATCGGCATCGGCACTAGAGGGAAGCTGTGGGAGGAGTCGGGCAGCCTTCGGGACATTGTCCAAAACCATATGATGCAGGTGTTGTCCCTTGCCACAATGGAGCCGCCCAACAGTTTCGATTCAACAGCAATCCACGATGAAAAAGTCAAAGTTTTAGAAGCAATCAGAACAATTCCTCAGGATAAATTTCACGAATTTGTCGTCCGTGGCCAATACGGTCCCGGCTATATCGAAGGCCAGCTGGTCAAGGGATACGTGAAGAAGATAATGTCTCTCCCGAATCCAATGTTGAAACTTATGCAGCGCTTAAGCTCTATATCGACAATTGGAGATGGGCCGGGGTCCCCTTTTATTTAAGAACAGGCAAGCATCTTCCCAAAAAAGTAACTGATATCTCTGTCGTTTTCAAACAGGCGCCGGGGGCCCTCTTCGACAAAGCGGAATCGAGGCATCAGCCGAATATTCTGTCCATCAGGATTCAGCCGGACGAAGGGATTTCCTTAAAAATGAACTGCAAAGTTCCGGGCATGACAACGCCGCTTCAACCTGTTAAAATGAATTTCCGCTACGGCGAATATTTCGGCCTGGAACCGCCCGAAGCCTATGAAAGACTCATTACCGACTGCATGGCAGGAGACCGCACACTTTTTGCCAGCTGGGATGAGGTTAAAGCTTCCTGGAACCTTCTCAGCCCGGTCCTGGACCGCTGGAATGAAGAAAAACCGAAAGATTTTCCAAATTATCCCGCAGGCTCGTGGGGACCTGAAGAGGCGGCTAGGCTGATTGAATCCGATGGAAGAAAATGGTGCTTGCTATGAAGACGGCAACTATGCAGAAAGAAGAAGTGAAGACAGAAGAGATGGCAAAAAAGGACTCGTTCAAACAAAAAGCCAGCCTTTTCAATTTTATCATCTATACCCATGAAGAAAAACGCGTTCCTACTATAGAGAAATTGTCGATACCGTCATCAAAAAATTTCCCTGCCGCATTATCTTTATCAAAGGAAATACTTCCAGATGAAAAAGATGAATTCAAAACCGAAATCACTTTAAAAACAGCCGGGCCGATTGCCTGTGACCATATCGAAATTCATGCTGGAGGAACGCATCTTATTCAAGTCCCTTTTTATATTCTACCCCATCTTGAGCCCGACCTGCCGATTTACTTGCTATGGGGGCAGGATCCCACATCCGAAAGCGAGGTTCTACCACGCCTTGTCAAGTATGCCGACAGATTGATTTTCGATTCGGAATGCGGCGATAAAATTCAAAAATTCAGCGGAAAAATTCTCAGCAGCCTCAAATCCTTCCCCTGCCAGGTGCTCGATATGAACTGGGCGCGGCTTGCGGGATGGCGCCATGTTATCGCAAACGCCATGGACTCGTCCGAAAGGATCGACCAGCTCACCCATGCCAATGAAGTCACTATCGTCTACAATAGCCATACAACCGATGCCTTCTCCCACACGGAAACCCAAGCTGATTATCTGCAGGCCTGGCTGGCAACACGCCTTGGGTGGAAATACAGCTCCAACAGCCATGATGGGAATACAACTGTTCTCGACTACAGCGGAATCCGCATCCGCCTGACGCCGCAAAAAGTTTCGGTTTTTACTCCGGGCTCCATTATGAGCTTTATCGTCAGCACAGAAGACGGGCATCAATTCAACATCGAAAGACACGAAGACAATCTTCGCCAGGTAGTTGTCAATATTTCCTCTAAAGAAAAATGCTGGCTTCCGATCACTATGCCCCTCCTTACCCATACAAAAGGACCATCTTTTATTCGAGAGCTGCTTTATGCACACCCAAGCTATCACTACAATGAAATGCTCGAAATTATCTCAAATGAAAATTTATGATGAGGCAAGCCCATGAAAACCGATCTTTCCTGGAAAACAAAAATCAAATCTGTTGACTCAAGAAGGGATATCGTCATTCTTCCGGACCAGGATGAAACGGTCCGCTTCTCAGTGAAACATTTTCTCACTCTGGCTAATCAAGCGATCAATGACCATGGATTTTTCTATGTCGCCCTCTCGGGAGGCAGCACCCCGAAAGTGATTTTTCAGCAGCTTGCGAAGCCGGAGTACAGACATGAAATCGACTGGAGCAAAGTGATGCTTTTCTGGAGCGACGAGCGGACGGTCCCTCCGACGGGCTTAGACAGCAATTACCGCATGGCTATGGACGCGGGCTTCTCCATCCTTCCCGTCCTGCCGGAGCATATATTCCGCTTCAAAGGAGAAATCGACCCTGCCAAAGCAGCCGAAGACTACAACAGAATCATTGACGAAACCGTGCCGGGCCGGCAGTTCGACCTCGTCATGCTCGGCATGGGTCCAGACGGTCATACCGCCTCCCTTTTTCCCGGCACATCCGGCCTTGAAATCAAGGATCGACTGGCGATAGCCAATTACGTCTCCCAAAAAGACTCCTGGCGCCTTTCATTCACCTTCAGCCTCATCAATGGAGCCAAAAACATTGCTTTCTACGCTATGGGCGAAGGAAAAGCCGAAATGCTTAAACGTGTTCTCGGAAAAGACGAAGACCCCCCACTTCCCGCCCAAACGAGTCGGCACTCCCGACCACAAAGCCCTCTGGATTGTCGACGCCCCCGCGGCTAAAAAGTTATAAAAATCCTTCAATTTTGTTCCATAAGATGAAGATAAGAACAATGACAGCCAGGGAATCTTGCGATTTGAATTGAATCTACCATTCACGCCTTTGACCTGTCGTTTCGCGATAGGCCAAAGAAACAGTAGTGAATGCTGCCAGAACGTTGAGAAACCATTTTATGGCCCTATGGGCAGCATGAGACGTTTTTTTATTTTGTGCTGCCAGCAGTTTGCTTAAAATCGATATATGACTGTTTCCACTGAAACTTCACATCCGAAGGCAATTTATCTTTTACAATCGGCTTCCAAAGAATATCCAAGCGGGAAAAATCCCCCCAATCCCTGCTGACAAGAGATGCAACGAGAAGGTCTTTTGGTTTAAGAAAAGAAAAAATATGTACTTTAACTTCAGGCGGAAGGTTACTATAATTCAATTATTTTTAGCATCATCGATTGCTTTTAAAATATTATCTCCGGTGATGCTGCTGCCTGACAGTTTTTTTCCTTTGAGCTTTTTACGGTTTGCGACAACAATAGTCGGAGTCTGATTCACTTTAAATGTCTTTGCGATTCCTTCCTGAAATTTGGTCCCCTCGTTGATGTCGGAGAAATTCAGCGGGGTGTAGCTCACTCCGTATATATCTATAGCTTTATTGACATCGGCTGCGGAAGGAGTTTTTGTTTTTTTGGCAAGCCGGTGCAATGCTTTGCGTATTTTGAAATAATCGTCTTTGTTTTTCAACATAAAAGCAAGGTTATAGGGAACATAATTCATAGTCTCCGAATGAATCGGGTAGTCGATAAAAAAGAGACGCGCTTTGGCCATAATACGATTGTAATACGGAGAAATTTTAGGTTCCATGCGCGGCAGGCGGGACAAAACCAGTCAGTGATCACATAGACCTCAACAGGACTGCCGGCATTGCCGAAATAAGGCACTTCATCACCGCCTAGCCCGTCGGCAAATGATTTCTCCGGCTTGAACACCCCTGCAAAGGCGATGCTATAAGCAATCAGAGCATGCTAAAATGATTCCTGTAGTTTTAATGAATCCTTTCATGACTTTTCCCCAAGTAACGGATTGATTTAAAAAGAAAACCCAGTAAAAAAATTTAGTTAAATAAAGCAAAGCTAAAACGCCGATGATAGCGGCGATTGTCAAACAAAGCAGACACCACTGGCCGATAACATATTTTTGGATCAAAATGAAATTGACTTCCGAGCCTACCGCAGCAGCAAGCATTAGTCCGACAATATAGCCCAGCCAAGTGAATTTGAGAGACAGCGCATGAAGCAGCCCCGCTCCGATAAAAAAAACGAATCCTAAAATTTCAAAATCGTAACCAAAGTATTTATAAAGGTGCACCTCACCGCAAGCCGCCCTGCACACATTCATCCAGGAGAGCGTCGTCATGGCCAGCCCGACGATAAACACCAATATGATCCAAAAATTAAGAACTCTATATGCAGTAGGCAGCCGTGGATTCATCCAATTAACCTCTTGATAACCATAAAATAGCTATTCAGCTATTTTTTGCAAAGCGGGTTAAAAACCCGTCCTTGAGGAGATACTGCCAATTGCAAAGGTTTGCAAGTTCCTGATTATGAGTAACCATTATGAGAGATTTACCCTGTTTCTCGGAAAGTTCCATTAAAAGAGCATGAATGGTGTCTGCGGTGGCGTGGTCGAGATTGCCGGTCGGCTCATCAGCAAGAATGATATCGGGATTATTGCAAAGAGCCCGCGCTATGGCAACCCGCTGCTTCTCTCCACCGGAAAGCTGCTTGGCAATTTGATGCGTGTGATCTTTAAGCCCTACAAAGTCAATGAGTTCTTCCGCTCGCTATATAATGTTTTGATCCCCCGCTTACTGATAACCTGGCAATCCTTGCAGGCATCATAACGTTTTGCAGCACAGTGAAGTCCTCCAGAAGATGGAAGGACTGAAAAATAAACCCGATGGATCGGGATCGGATTTGACCAAGGGAGGAAGAGGATACAATTTGATCATTGATCAAAAGGGTTCCCTTATCCGCATTGTCAAGAGTCCCCAAAATCTGAAGAAGCGTGCTCTTTCCCTCGCCGGAACGTCCCATAATGGCAATAGACTCTCCCGGCTCGACACTGATATTGACTCCTTTTAAGATCTCGAGCGGTTTTGGCCCTTTGAAAGTTTTGCTTATGTCTTTTGCTTCTAAAATCGCCATCATTCAGACCTCAGAATTGCCGATGGCCTCATCAAGCTGGCTTTAATAGCCGGGATGATGCCGGAGATTAAGGAAATCAGAACCGTAGCGAGCAAGACAAAACTCAGCGCTTCGCCGCTGATATTGTTTGGAATCACATCGCCGAAAAAATGCGAATTAAAAAGCTCGTGCCCCTGGAGATGGCTGATCAAATTGATAAGAAGATGAATATTTTTTAATGTCAGCGCCGCAAGAGCGATGCCGATCACACTGCCGAGAAGTCCCATGACCATTCCGCACAAGCCGAAGATCGCGGCAATACTTTTTGACGACGCGCCCATAGACCGCAATATGCCGATTTCCGTTTTTTTGTCATTCACAAGAATGATGAGCATGCTGATAATATTTGAACAGGCGACAATGATAATAACTATCGAAATCAGGCTGAACAGATTCTTTTCGCTCCTCAACTGCTGCAAAAGATCTTTGGTATAGGGATACTCTCTAAACGTTTCAACCTTCCAGTATTGACCGATCCCCGCTTTCTTGAGAGCGCTTTGCAAAGCTTCCTTCACATCGTCGGCCTTGCCCGAATCGGGAAACCGTACATTGATTCCCGTCTCCATCCCTCCCCTGCTCAGATCAAAGGCAGAGCTGACCATAGAGACAACCTCCGGCCTTGCCCAGACGAGTTTGCCTCCGATGGGGATAACGCCCTGGTCGTAAAACCCGGCGACATAAACGGGTATCTGCTGCTCCTGCATCGACGAAGTTGTCGGTGAATAGTAGGTCAGATGCCCCCGATCGCCCGCCAGCACTCCGGCTTCTCTAAAATTTTTTGGGAGCAAAATGCCATCGGCACCGTCATCGCTCGGCAAAACCATCCTGCCGTCATCCTTCGATGAAAGCAAAATATCGGCTTTTGCAATCTTCAATCCCTGATAAGGCACCTCGCCCTGGAAAACGGCGTCCTGAAGATCGAGTTTCACCTTAAATCGCAAATCCCCGCTGTTTTCCGCGCGGGCAAGCGACTTTTCATTGAGCTCTGCCGGAATTTCCAAAGAGCCTGAAACAAACAAAGGAGCCGTTTTAGCAGGAATTTCCTTTCCACCTAAAATAATAAACGGCTGGCGATGGTCGAACTTAAGAGGCGCTCTGACGATTTCCAACCCCTCTATTGCCGTCGGCTGAGCGAACATTTGATAGACGCGCCCTTGCCGCAAAATGGCGGCCACCTCCAAAGTTCCCTCCTCAGGATAAAGGTGAAGAGGCACGCGCCAGCCGGGCAGAGGTTTAAGATGGGTCACTTTGGCATTTTGCAACAGACCACGGACCTTTTCTTGAAATTGCTTCGGAGATGCCCCCTCTGTCCGGCTGAGCATTTCCAGTATATTGGACAGGTCATCGCCATCGACTACCTGAAGAGTCTTTTTAAGGTCGCTGTTTTCGGGATCGAAAGAGCCCAGATAAGCCGAGTGATTCATGCTGGTCCGCAGCCCGCCATCCCGCACTAGAGTCAGGCGCAAATTTCCCATGGACGTTTCATAAGGGGAAACCGAAAGACCGGCGACCCCAAGGCTATGGGCGGCATCGGCGGCTAATTTAACGATATCTTTCAGGTTGCCTTCCGTACTGTGATCGGGAGAAGGCCACTGAACAGGCGCTTCCTCGTCAAAATCCGGGTCGTACGGGTCGGCGCCGGCAGCGGCCAGTTTTTCACGAAGAGACTTGTATGTGTAGTCCGAAGCTTCGCTGATGCTGTCGATTTGATAGTAATAGGAGTCGTAATAGGCTTTAGTGGGCGTCATCCTGACGGGCGCCGTCAGAGCAATGAGCTTTTCGACCCAGTTGTTTTCCAGTCCATTCGTGACGGAAAAAAAAACGAGAATGAGCCAAACGACCAGGGAGATAACCAGGATGGAGATCATGCTGATGATTGAAACAGACAGCTGTCTCCACCTAGGGATCAGGTATTTACAGGCAACTGAAAGCTCAAACATTATTTTTTTGATTCTTTATAAGGAACATGCTCCCTGACAAAAGGGTCATATTTCTTAATTTCGATACGATCCGGGGAGTTAGTTTTATTTTTAACCGTATGGTAAGTGTGGTGGCTCTTGGAGCTTTTTAAAATAATTTTTTCTCGTTTTTTGCTGGCCATTGCTCAATCCTTAAAAAGTTAAATTATTTAGATAGGCATAATCATAACCCAATTAAATATATTTTTCAAGCACAAGCGCTTTTTCCGCTGTATGAATATTTCCGTACGAAAATCTCTGATGCGCCGATGCTTTGATTTCGGCAGTCTGCCACCAGTTCCGAAAGATCTCAGATCCACAAGAACTTCCCAGCAGCCCCTGTCTCGTTCACAGATGTGTTGATGCCGGGGCCTTGCTGTCTTCGGCCTAAAATTCCCCTCCTTGCTTCAATACGATCAAAATCGCAAAACTCTTGATGACAATTTGCGAAATCTTAATCACATAAAATCTTCCTTTTTAGCGGCGTAAATTAGCAATAGGAATACTATGTTTAAAGAATATTTGCAATTTTCAGAAAAAAACTTATGTGGCCGGTTCTTTTTTTTCTTCGGCTCTACCCGAAATCTTTAGTGTACGATAATAATAATATCATGTATAAAAGAGCAAACAAGAGGTCGAACATGAAACAGGATTTCAAATCGCTCGGCGAAAACTTAAAAGAGAAGAGAAATGAACTGAATATTTCTCTAAAAGAAGCCCAAAATGCCACCTCCATCCAAATGGGGCATTTGCAGGCCTTGGAAGATGGGCGGATGGATAAGCTCATCTCCCCTGTTTACGCTCAAGGGTTTTTAAGGCAATATGCAAAATTTTTAGGCATCGACGGCGATCAAATGGTTCGCGATAACCTCGAGCTTTTCCAGGTAAAAGATAAACAGGAGTTTTCCTACGGTATCGGAACTGTGGAAAAACGAAGCACTCCGGGTTCTTCAGTTAAATGGTTTCCGAATGCCGTCTGGGCCCTGGCCTTCGGCGCCATGCTCATTATCGCCTACTTTATAGCCAGGTATTTCGAGGTCATTTAATGTCTTCCAAACCAAGACCGAAAACGGTCAAGGATTGGGCGCGGCTTTTCCTCTTCGGAATCTGCATTGGAGCGGCTGATCTTGTCCCCGGTATTTCAGGGGGGACAATGGCGCTGATACTAGGTGTCTATGAAGATTTCATTAAAAGCATCTGCACGCTAGACCATAAGGCTTTTCACTCTCTGATCCAATTGCGCTGGCACCAGCTGATGTCTTTAGTTGCCTGGCAATTTCTGGCGGCCCTTCTTCTCGGAATAGGGCTTGCTATTTTTACACTCGCCCCCCTCTTCCATTTTATGCTTAACGATCCCGTATACAGGAGCGGCTTTCTCGCTCTTTTCAGCGGACTGATTCTCTCATCATCCTATTATCTTTACAAAAAAACGGCCCCTTGGGAAAAAAGCCATTTCGGCTGGATGGCTTTTGGAGTTTTTGCAGCCGCACTGCTCACAATTTGGCCAATTTATTCGCCTCATCTGTTTTTTAATTTGGACCAAATCATGCAAACCAATTCGGGTGTCATTCTCTGGATGGCATTTTGCGGGGCAATCTCGGTTTGCGCGATGCTTCTTCCGGGAATATCGGGAAGTTATGTGCTCACCGTGCTTCACGCCTACCCCATTATCATCGGAGCCCTTGCCAATACAAGCCGCTTCTTCTTTCACTGGCAATCGTATATCATTCTTTTCAGCCTGGCAATTGGCATTATTATCGGAGCGCTGATTTTTTCCCGCGTCATTAGATGGTTTCTGGCTCATCACCAAAGCCGGACTCTTGCGGCTTTAATAGGATTTATGATTGGCGCCCTCCCGGCAGTCTGGCCCTTTTGGACATACCATATTAAAATTAATCCTGTGCTGAGCACCGACCCCATCTTGCAGCCGGAATATCCAATCCTCCCCGCAGTGGGCGACACGCACTTTTTCATCGCATGCGGATGTTTTGCACTCGGATTGTTTTTAGTCATTTTTCTTGAGACAGTAGCCAAAAAGAGGGTGCCATTAAATGAGGCCTTTCACTAAAATATCCGTTTATGAATCCTATAGAATGGGCAGAAGTCTACGCACAGTATTTTCAAAAAAAGCCGGATAAACCTTCACCTCTTGCTCTGAGTTTTTTATCACAAGAGTCTCATAGAGAAAAACGGCTCTGTTTGGGTATTCCGACGACAAATAATCGAGAAAACCTCCTAAAAATAACAAATCAATACCCCTCGATTTTTTCAAATGAACTGATCTCTTGCCTTGAAACGTTTAAAAAGAAGCCTCAACCAATTGAACGGATGAGGAAACTAAGCGAAAGAGCCCCCAAACTAACAAGAGGAACAAAAATTTATCAAGGCATCGAACTCTTTGCCGATTTTTTTAATGAGAGTCCTGTCAGGGAATTTCTTATGCTGCTAAGTTTCGATGCCCCTCTTACCGCTTTATGGAGAGATCACTACTTTCATTGGGGAATTTCCATCCTGCGCCTTGGCACAAAAAAACATTGGGATCGTTATCTGGAGCCCACCAACAACCTGGAGATCATCGGCTGCAGCTTTGAGGGGGCCCAAACAATTGCTTCCTATGATCACAACAAACGGGGCTTTTGGATCAAACCTTTCAGCAAGCCTCAAAATGAAAGCGCCACGCACGGAGTAGGATATCTGAAGCTTTTTGTAAGCGGCGAAGACTGCGGCTTCAACCACTTTATCATCCCTTTGGAAGATAATGAGAAATCGGATTCGCTCTTCATTCCTTATGAAAATTTGCTCGACCGCTTCTGCGAAATTAATTCTGACGGAATTTATAAAAAAAATGGCAATTTCTCCAACCTTTTTTTAGATAAAAAATTCATCGCAGCTGCCAATGAAATTCGAATGAATTTGATCTCAAACCTCTTTTATGCCTATCCCCCTCAAACTCTATCCAAAACCGACTTTCAAAGAGATGCTGTCAATCTTCTGGCAAAATCCTATGCGTTAAAATTTGCAGGAGGCAGTCTGCATCCGTCAATCATGGAAACGGTGTCGCGGGAGATAAACCAAAAAGCGCTTCAGCAATGTGTCAACCTCTACGGCGCCCACCCCGAAACAGCCAAAATCAGCGCTCTCTTAAAACGCTGCCGAGGAGAATTGGAAGAGGATGCCCCTTTTGAAAACGATCATGTCCTCCTCTATCGAATCTTTGTCAAGTTCACAAAAAAAAGAGAAAAGTTAAGACATTTTCAATATAAAAATACACGCTACATCCTCCTGAGGCATTGTATTGAAACGGCCAGGCGGATCGAGAACAAACTTGCCACCTATCGGACAAAATTAGAGCGATTTCAGATGTTTTGCGAGCAATATCAAAACGAAGCGATTCACCTGGCTAAAATGTACGGACAGTTTTTAATTATATCCAAGTTCGGCGCGTGCATAAAAAATTTAAATCCCGGAGATGAAAAAGACACTTTGCGGCACCTTTATTATATTTATGCCTGGACGCAGGCTCAAGAACTGACCCACTGCAGTATTCCCCATCTCGATAGCCACTACCAAAAACTCAAGCCCTACATCCCTTTCCTCACCGGCAAGCTAGGATTCAATAGCTGTCTGTTGGACTCGATCATCCCGCCTCAGGCCTTGTCATTTAGTTACGATGATGACAAAATAAGCACTGCACTGCGCAATATTGCCCTGAAAGAAATTTATAAAGCGAGTCTGTAGCCATGAACCAAAACAAACCTGTAAAAGTACGGGCCATCAAGCGTAAAAATGTGCTGCTGACAGTTATCTTGAACTTAGATAAATCCAAATACGATTTCAAAGATTTAGCCTCTGTCATTAAAAAGAGGCTGGGCATCGGGGGCAGTATCAAAGGCGATGAAATCGAATTTCAAGGCCATAAAGTTGAAGAAATAAAAAATTTACTCAAAGAAATGGGGATTAAATCACAATGACTTTTGATAAACAATTGCAAACTTATGCGGAATTGATCGTAAAACATGGCGCCAATGTCCAAAAAGGACAAGATGTCTATATCTCGGGCGAGCTGATTCATCGAGATTTTATCAACCTTGTTGCAAAGACAGCCTACCAGGCTGGAGCGCGAATTGTTATCGTCGATTTTAATGATCCGCAGCACGCCAGGATGAGGCTGCTCGAGTCGGCATCCCCTGAATTCATCGACTATGTTCCGGCTTATGTTCCATTCAAAGCGGAAAATATGATTCCGGAAAAAGCGGCAACCATACGGATACTCGGCAGCGAAGACCCTGACAGCCTTGCCGATCTCGACCCGGAAAAAGTGAACCGCATGCAGCTTGGCGTCAGGAAACAGCTGAAAAAGTTCTATGAAGAGGCTATCGGCCACTCAAAAGTTCAATGGACCATAGCCGCTGCCGCAACACCCACATGGGCAAAGAAGGTCTTTCCCGACCTGACGGAAGAAGAAGCCTATGAAAAACTTTGGAAAGACATACTCCATATCTGCCGTGCCGACAAGCCCGACTGCCTCGCTCTTTGGAAAAATCACAATCAAACGCTGCAGAAAAGAGCGAAAAAAATGACATCCATGAAAATCAGCACCCTCCACTTTACCGGTCCCGGTACCGATCTACGAGTCGGACTTTCGAATAAAGCGATTTTCAAAGGGGGCGGCGATCTCGGCCCGCGGGGTGTCGAGTTTGAACCCAACCTTCCCACAGAAGAAGTGTTCACAACCCCCGATTGTCATAAAACCGAAGGTTTCGTTCAAACCACCCGCCCATTCCTGATTAACGGAAAGATGATTCGAGGGCTAAAGCTCGAATTTAAACAGGGTGAGATTGTCCATTTCGAAGCCGATGAAGGCGCTGAAACATTTAAAGAATATGTCAACAGCGACCCGGGGGCCAAAAAACTGGGCGAGGTGGCTCTTGTCGGTATCGACTCCCCTATCTACCAGACAGGCGCGATCTACGAAGAGATTCTTTTCGATGAAAACGCCGCGTGCCACATCGCTGTCGGTTTCGCCTACCACTTCTGCATTGAAGGTTCGGCTGATATGACCGCGGAAGAACTCCACGAAATCGGATGCAACAGCAGCCATGTTCATACAGACATGATGATCTCTTCGGAAAAAGTAGACGTCATTGCAGAAACGGCAGGCGGCAAGGAAATTAAACTCATCCAGCAAGGCCGGTGGGTTGATGAGTTTTGTTAAAAGAGCCGTTCCTTTTTTAATCGGCATCGGCCTTTGGCTGGTGCCCGTTCCAGAAGGGCTCTCTTCGGATGCCTGGCAGCTTTTTGCTATTTTTATCGCGACCATTTCAGGAATCATTATCAGACCTTTTCCGATGCCGGCAACGGCGATTATCGGGGTGACAGCCGTTGTGCTCAGCAAAACGCTGACGCTGGAGCAGGCGCTAAGCGGTTTTAGCCGCGATGTCATCTGGCTCATCGTCGTCGCCTACTTTGTCGCCCACGGAATCATTAAAACAGGGCTAGGAAACCGTATCAGTTACTTTTTCATGATGATTCTCGGGAAAAAGACGTTGGGCCTCACTTACGGGCTCGCCGGAACAAACCTGACAATGGCCCCTGCCATCCCCAGCTCTACTGCCAGGGCCGGCGGCGTCCTCCTTCCCATCGTGGAATCTCTTTCATTAAATTACGAAAGCAAGCCCCGCCACCCCTCGATGGAGAAGATAGGCTCTTATTTGCTGGCGTCCATATTCCAAATCAATACGATTGCCGACGCCATGTTCCTAACGGCCATGTCTGCCAACCCGTTGACTGTGGAAATTGCCCGCGACATGGGAATTGATGTGACCTGGGGTTCCTGGTTTCTCGCCGCCTCCGTTCCCGGAATCGTCAGCCTGATCGTCATTCCCCTGATGATTTATCTCATCCATCCACCCAAAATTAAAGAGACCCCTCACGCGTCCAAAATTGCTAAAGAACACCTCAAACATATGGGAAAAGTGAAGATCGATGAGTGGATTATGCTGGGAGTTTTCGTTCTCCTTATCACACTTTGGATGATCGGCCCCGACTATGGAATCAAAGCCGCAACAACAGGTTTTTTGGGCCTTTCCATCCTTCTTCTCACCAGAGTCCTCTCCTGGCAGGAGCTGGTCAAAGAAAGCGAGGCGTGGAGTACGCTTGTTTGGTTCGCTGTCCTTCTGATGATGGCCTCGCAGCTCAATAAACTCGGCTTCACTCCATGGTTTGGCGACTTAATCGTCGGCCAGGTAGAATTTCTCAGCTGGCAGCCTGCCTTTATTCTTCTTGCCCTCATTTACTTCTACACCCACTACCTTTTCGCCGGCAATATTTCCCATGTCGGCGCCATGCTGCCGACATTTTTAATGGTCGCGATCAAGCTCGGAACTCCTCCTTATCTTGCTGTCTATACGCTGGGATTCTTCAGCGCCCTCTTTGGCGGCCTGACACACTACGGCAGCGGCCCGAGCGCCGTCCTCTACGGAGCGGGTTTTGTCAAAATCCGCGACTGGTGGCTCATCGGCTTCACTGCCAGCGTTATCAATATCGCCATCTGGCTCGTCATCGGCGGCGCCTGGTGGAAACTTCTCGGCATTTGGTAACGATTTAGTTTTCCTCTTCTTTCAAATTCCCCTCATAGTCAAGAAAGAGTAGGATTTTTTGAGCGGCAAGATCGGAAGGTATCGATACTTACTCATAGAAGTTTGACAATTAAGCCCCTTGAGAAATCTGCAAGCCACATGCATGGTGAGATCATATTTTTCTTTATTCGAGGGATGATAGGAAGATGCTTCAGATATTAAAGTGAATACGCTCGATTCTCTCCCATCTTAGAGCTTGGAATGGAAATTTTCTTGCCTGTTGAAAAAAGACGCCTGCTGACATAAGGTATGAAAGAAGTTCTTCGATTCATTTTTTCCTCCGCTAAAAAATATAAGTGAATAAAGATAACAGCTGAAATCAATATTCAGAGATCTATGTCCTCACTAATTTCTCTGAACATTTACGGCTTGAACAAAATTGCCGCTTTGCTTAGTATTCCAGCATGAAGATTCAATCGTTTTTTGAAAAGTTCGAGGGCTCAAGCCTCACATATGACGATTTGATTTTTCTGCCTGCCTTTGTTGATTTCTCTCCAGATGCTATTTCACTTAAAACCAAAATCAGCCGGGAAACAGAAATCAATATCCCTGTGGCAAGTTCGCCGATGGACACCGTCACTGAAGGCGAGCTGGCAATCGCGCTGGCTTTGCAGGGAGGTTTGGGTTTCATCCATTATAACATGCCTCCAGAGCAGCAGAAAAAACAAATTCAGAAAGTCAAGAGATTTAAAAGCGGCTTCGTCAACGATCCGCTGACTCTCCCGCCCACTTCCCGCATCCTCGACGTTGTCGCGATTCGCGAAGACTATGGATTCACCACAATTCCGATAACAGAGGACGGCAAATCGCACAGCCGCCTTGTGGGGATGATCACAAAATATGATTATTCCACATTAACCGAAGACGATCTGAATAAGACATTTCCGATCGCATGATCCCCGTCGACAAACTGACTGTGGCCACATTTGAAGATCTTAGCGTTCACGGCGTCCTCGATATTAAACAGGCCAATGCCCGCCTTGTCGACAGCCACAGCGCCGGACTCCCTATTGTCGATCGCGAAGGCAACCTGATTTACTTCATCACTCGTTCAGACCTGGAAAAATATCAAAGCTGTCCAAACGCCACAAGCGACTCCTCAAAACGGCTGAAAGTCGGCGCGGCAGTCGAAACATGGCACGAAAGGGCCTATGAAAGGCTGGAGGAAATCGGCGGCGATGTCGATGTCATTGTTTTTGATACGTCGCAAGGCTACACATCCTACGAAATCGATTTGATTAAGTGGGTCAAGAAACACTGTCCCGATTTACAGGTTATCGGCGGCAATGTCGTCACTGCCGATGCGTGCCAAGCTTTGATAGAAGCAGGAGCCGACGGCATACGCGTCGGAATGGGGTCGGGATCGATCTGCACCACTCAGGATGTCGGCGGCGTCGGCAGAGGGCAGGCTAGCGCCGTTTACGAGTGTTCGCAATACTGTATGAAGTATGGAATTCCCGTCATTGCAGATGGAGGCATCAGCAAGAGCGCAGATATCATCAAAGCGCTTTGTCTGGGCGCAAGCGCAGTTATGCTCGGCTCGCTGCTCGCCTGCACAGATGAAGCTCCGGGACAAACACAAATCAAAAACGGAATTAAAATCAAAGAATACCGCGGCATGGGATCTTTGCGGTCCATGGCGCGCGGCAGCTCCGCCCGTTACGGGATTCAAAAAAGCAGCCTGAAAGTTCCAGAAGGGGTAGAAGGGATGGTGCCCACAAGAGGCTCCATTATCGAATGGATCCCCTGCCTAATGCAAGGAGTCCGGCAAGGGCTTCACAAATTAGGTCTTCAAGGACTTGAGGATATCGCGCAAAAAATCAACCAGAACAAGATCGAACTGGAACGAAGATCGGAAGGAGCCAAGCGGGAAGGAAGTATTCACAATCTCTATGAAGTTCAAATCGACCAATATGAACAAAAAACCGTTTCGTCAAATGAACAGTTGGTTTATAACTAGTGCTTTGGCACTTGTCAAGTTGCCAAGCACGTGAACAAAGCCTAAGCGGAGAAAGACGGGTCAAAAGACTAAATCTCTATGATGTACAAAAAAGCCGGCGTTGATATTGATGCCGGAGCAGAACTTGTCAAACGTCTAAAACTTATATCTCCCGATATCGGAGGATTTAGCGGACTATACCCCCTAGGGGATCAATTCCTTGCGGCCAGCACCGACGGCGTTGGAACAAAGCTGAAGCTGGCTTTTGAAGCTGACCGTCATGACACTATCGGAATCGACCTTGTGGCCATGTGCGTCAATGACATCATCGTTTCGGGGGCGAGACCCCTTTTCTTCCTTGATTACTTCGCCACATCTAAGCTCGATGTCGACCGGGCAGAACAAGTGATCCGAGGAATTGCAGAGGGGTGCAGAGAAGCCGACTGCGCGCTTCTTGGCGGAGAAACAGCGGAGATGCCCGAGTTTTACCACCCGAAAGAATACGACCTTAGCGGATTTGCAGTCGGTATTGTCGACAAAGACAAAGTGGTTGACGGCAGACAGATTGTCGAAGGAGATAAAGTGATCGGAATCCCCTCATCGGGTGTCCATAGCAACGGCTACTCCCTTGTCAGAAAAATCCTTTCCGAAAATCCCCATCCCGAGTCTTTGATTGATGAACTTTTAATGCCGACACGCATCTACGTCAAGCTTGTTCTTGACCTGCTGAAAAACCATGCCATCAAAGGGATGGCGCATATCACAGGCGGTGGTTTGCCGAAAACCTGCCGAGATGCCTTCCCAAAGGACTGGGTGCGCAGATAGACAAAACCTTATGGGAAATTCCTCGGATTTTCCACTGGCTGCAGAAATCGGGGGATATCCGCTGAAGACGAAATGTACAGAACATTCAACATGGGGATCGGTTTTGCGCTCGTTGCCGATCCAAATACGGCAAGGCAAGTCTGCATGAAAAAGGATTGTTTTGAGATTGGAAGCATTATCTGCAGGAGAAGGAGCCGCCTTGATATGACGGCAGTGATTATCAGCCCGAAAGACTCGCATATTGATCAAAAATCGCTCCGATTAAAAGAATCCATTAAACGCTACTTTGATTTGGACGTGGACGAGGTAAAAATTTTAAGAACCTACCGGATTGTCAAGGATTTATCGGAAAAACAGATCGGCGAGATCACCGAACAGCTACTTGTCGATCCCATTGTCGAGACAAAAGCAGACACTCGGGATTTTCGGGGCTATCATTGGCTTATTGAAGTGAGTTTTAAACCGGGAGTCACCGACAACGCCGGAAATACCGCCAAAATCACAATTGAAGATTATCTCGATACGCCGTTCGGAGAATCCGATCGCATACATTCGTCAAAGATGATTCTCATCAAAGGGAAACTTGCCAAAAACGATGTTGAAAACATCGCCCGTCAGCTTCTTGCCAATGCGCTCATCGAGTCGATTGCGATAAGATCATTAGATTGTGTTGAGATAATCGATCTCAACGTTTCAGACGAGGCGCTGATAGAGATCAGCAAAACACGGCAGCTCGCCCTTTCGCTGCCGGAAATGAAAACCATTCAACAATATTACAGACGCGAGGATGTCGCCGGGGAAAGAGAGGAAGCCGGCCTGCCCCCTTCGCCTACAGATGTTGAGCTGGAAGCCTTGGCACAAACCTGGAGTGAGCATTGCAAACATAAAATATTTCAAGCAAAGATCCGCTATTCGGAAGACGGCAAAACCACTACAGTAGACAGTTTATTTAAAACCTACATTATGAAATCCACTCAAGAGCTTGGCCAAAAATGCCCCTGGCTGGTTTCTGTCTTTACCGATAACGCGGGGATTATCAAATTCAACGATAAGTACGACATTGCTTTTAAGGTAGAAACACACAACAGTCCGTCGGCTCTGGATCCCTATGGGGGAGCTTTAACCGGCATTTTGGGAGTTAACCGCGACATTATGGGAGCGGGCATCGGCGCCAGGTTGATCGCCAATACCAATATCTTGTGTTTCGCTCCCCCAAATTATGACAAGCCCCTCCCAAAACGGCTCCTGAGACCGAAGAGAATTTTCGATGGTGTCCGCCTGGGGATCGAACATGGCGGCAACAAAAGCGGCGTTCCGACAATCAATGGCGCCATTGTTTTCGATGACTCTTATGTCGGCAAACCCCTTGTCTACTGCGGCAGCGTCGGAATCATGCCATCAAAAATCAACGGCAAGAAGACGTACGTAAAAGACATTCATCCCGGCGATCTGATTGTGATTGCAGGAGGACGCACAGGCAAGGACGGCATACACGGAGCCACCTTTTCTTCCGAAGAACTTCACGACGAAAGCCCCTCATCTGCCGTGCAGATCGGCGACCCTTTTACTCAGAAAAAGCTGCATGATTTTCTCTTAGAAGCGCGCGACCACGGCCATTATCGCACACTGACTGATAATGGCGCCGGCGGATTTTCTTCGTCAGTTGGCGAGCTTGCCGAATTGTCGGGAGGCTGCGAGATTCATCTGGACAGAGCGCTTTTGAAACAAAATGATTTAGCCCCCTGGGAAATTCTTCTAAGCGAATCGCAGGAAAGAATGACACTCGCGGTTCCTTCGGATTCGTTAAGCGGCCTCACTTCATTAGCTAAAACCCACGAAATTGAAATCTGCGTTATCGGAACTTTCACCGACTCAAAATACTTCCATGTCTTTCACAATAACAAAACAGCGGCACGGCTTCCCCTGTCATTTCTACACAATGCCCTTCCCCAAATGGAGCTCGAAGCAAAGTGGGAAAATAAAAAAACCAGCCCCTTGCCGCTTCCTGCTCTTGACCCGGGAAAAACGCTTCATCAACTGCTTGGCCGCTACAATATTTGCAGCAAGGAATCGGTCATCCGGCAATATGACCACGAGGTTCAGGGAGGAAGCGTCTTAAAGCCGCTGACAGGCGCCGATAACGACGGACCAAGCGATGCTGCCGTTTTTAAGCCGCTCGAAACATTCGATGAAAACATCGGCATAGCCGTTTCAAATGGCATTTGCCCGCGCTACAGCCCTCTCGACACCTATCATATGGCGGCAAATGCCATTGACGAGGCTGTCAGAAACTGCGTTTCTGCAGGAGCAGATCCTAAAACAATCGCCATACTGGATAATTTTTGCTGGCCCGATCCAATCTTTGATCCTGTAAAAACTCCTGACGGCAAATACAAGCTTGCCCAGCTCGTCAGAGCCAATCAAGCCCTCTATGATCTTTGCATTGCCCTGGAGATACCGCTGATATCGGGAAAAGACAGCATGAAAAACGATGCCATGCTGGGAGATAAAAAAATATCGATCAAACCGACTCTCCTCATCTCCGCAATTGCTAAAATTCCCAACATTGAAAAAACTGTCTCTATGGACGTGAAATACCCGGGCGATCTGATTTTTGTCTTGGGCACAACAAAAAATGAACTTGGGGGATCCGAACTGGCCGCTTATCTAAATCTTGAAGGCGGCGAGGTGCCCAAAGTCAATCCCGAAGAAGCAAAAAAGCGATACCGGGCGCTTTATAAAGCCATGGAAGCAGAGCTTGTCGCCTCGTGCCATGACTGCTCGGAAGGAGGACTCGCCGTAGCTCTTGCGGAGAAGGCTTTTGCTGGCGGGCTCGGGATGACAATTCAATTAAACAAGCTGGAGTGCGAAGGTCCTTTAACAAACGCAAAGCGCCTTTTCTCCGAGTCCGCAAGCCGGTTGATTGTCACTGTCGCCCCCGAAAATGCAGAAAAATTTCAACAGATATGTCCCGCAAAACCAATCGGTGTTGTCGAAAAATCCCACTATTTAACGATTCTTGACAAAAGCGGCGAGACAATTCTCAATGAAGAGATTGCATCTCTCAAATCATCTTGGCAAAAACCTTTAGGAGGCCACTTCAATGCGGGTTAAAGCCCTCGTCATCACAGGTTACGGAATCAACTGCGAAAAGGAAATGGCGGCGGCCTGCGAAAGCGCAGGAGCCAAAACCGATATCGTCCACACTCAGTATCTCCTCGCACAGAAAATCAAACTCAACGACTACCATTTTCTATGCTTTCCGGGAGGGTTTTCCTTCGGGGATGAGCTTGGGGCCGCAAAAGTTTTTGCCAACCGTTTAAGGAAAAGCGCCCTGATGGCCGAACTGAAGGAATTTATCCACCAGGGAAAGTGTATTTTAGGGATATGCAACGGTTTTCAGCTTCTTGTCAAGTTGGGTATTCTTCCCGGATTTTCGGATAGACAAAGCGTTTCTCTGACATGCAATGACAGCGGCCGCTTCGACAACCGCTGGATTCATCACAAACCTCTTAGCAAAAAATGTGTTTTTACATCAAACCTCCAGTCCCTTTATCTTCCAATACGGCATGGGGAAGGTAAATTTGTCGCGTGCAGCAATGAAATATTGGACGAACTGAATCGCTCCGATCAAATCGTCTTTCGCTACGAAGGTGTCAATCCCAATGGATCCGAGCAAAACATAGCCGGTATTTGCGATCCGACCGGTAGAGTTCTCGGAATGATGGCCCACCCCGAAGCGGCTATTCAGTTTACCAACCACCCCAACTGGCTGAGAAAAAAAGAAGAAGCAAAACGAAAGGGCGGTTCCTTTCCGACCTGCGGAGACGGGTATTTATTATTTAAAAATGTCATAGATTTTTTAAAGGGTGCATTATGAGTACAATTAGAACAGTTCTAGTCAGCGTGACGGATAAAACGGGGTTGATAGAATTCGCTATGGGACTGCAGTCCTATAATCCCGGCATCGTCTTTATCGCGTCCGGAGGAACAGCCAAAACTCTGGCAATGGGCGGCCTCACCCCGATATCACTCCCCGATTATACCGATTTTCCCGAATGCTTCGACGGCAGAGTGAAAACCCTCCACCCTAAGATTGCAGGAGGGCTGCTCTATAGACGAGGCAAACATGAGCAGGAAGCTAAAGAATTGGGAGTCAAGCCGATCGACATGGTCATCTGCAACCTCTATGATTTTGAATCGGCCTTATCTCAAGAGCTGGAGTTTGACGAGCTGATCGAACACATGGATATCGGCGGCTCAACACTAATCAGAAGCGCGATCAAAAATTATTCCCACGTAGCTGTTGTTGTCGATCCGCTAGACTACACCGAAATACTTGAAGAGCTTGAAACTTCCCAATCATTGTCTTTTGAAACCCATAAAAATTTAGCGGTCAAAGCGATAAACTACAGCGCTGACTACGAATCGATGCTGGCCGAGGAGTTTACCGACAAACTGGCCAATGAAAAGACAAGCCGCCCTGTGCTGGTTCATGGACAGCAGCTTCGCTACGGAGAAAACCCCGACCAAAAAGCCTGGGTCTATCAATTCGAAGATCAAACGGGTATTGCCCAGGCGAAAGTCCTCTCGGGAAAAGAGCTGTCTTACAACAATTACGAAGATGCTACTGTCGCCTATAATGCCGTGCAAAGGCTCCTCGATATTTCAGACAACCCGGGAGTGGCAATTATCAAGCACGGAAGCCTATGCGGCTATTCTGTAGCAAGCACTCTCTACAAAGCGTTTCACCTTGCTTGGGAAGGGGACCCTAAATCGGCGTTCGGCAGCGTCATAGCTTTCAATCAGACAGTGACTGTAGAGATCGTCCCCCTTCTTCAAAAGAAATTCATCGAGGTTATACTCGCTCCGGAATTTTCCCCGCCTTTGGTCTCCTGGGTCAAAGAGACATACCCCAATCTGCGCCTTTTGCAAGTTCCCAATGGCCATATGGGAAAGCTGATCTATAAAAATATCAGCGGCGGGATGCTTGTTCAAACCAACAAAGAAGCCTTTTATTCAATAAACGAAACTGACATTCAGACAAGCGGCGTTGTGACAAAACTCAAACCGACTGCCGAACAGCAATTGCTTTTCCAGTTTTCTGTGACTGCTGTGAATTTTGCAAAATCCAATACGATTGCGATCGCAAGAAAAATCTCCGAAGGAGAATTTCAGCTTCTCGGCATGGGAGCCGGCCAGCCCAACCGCGTCGACTGTCTGGAAAAGCTCGCGATACCAAGGGCCATTGAAAACTTGCAAAGAGAGCATCAAGATGATGCCAGCTACGATCCCCTTCAGGACCTCTCCGGATGCGTCCTGGCCAGCGACGGATTTTTTCCCTTCGACGACAGCATCCGGTATGCGGCAAAATGCGGATTCAAATACTGCATCCAGCCCGGCGGGTCGAAAAAGGACCAGCAGGTCATCAAAACAGCCGATGAACTCGGCATGTGCATGATTTTTACAGGAAACCGCTATTTCTCACACTAATAAAGGAGGCCGGCATTATGGCAAATAATACACTTTCGGACACCTTCATCCCGGAACTTGGGATACCCAAAGCAGGAAAGGTCAGAGACATATACGAAAACGGTGAAACGCTCACCTTAATTACCAGCGACCGGCTGTCCATTTTCGACCGCGTCCTTAAGGAACAAATCCCAGACAAAGGACGCATCCTGACAGAGCTGTCGCGCTTTTGGTTTGAACAAACAAAAGATATTATTTCCAACCACCTTATTTCATTTCCTGATCCAAACGTCATGATCGTGAAGAAATGCCGCCCCATTATGGTTGAAATGATCGTCAGAGGCTACCTTGCGGGTTCGCTTTGGCGCGATTATCAATCCGGAAAAAGAGAAAAGTGCGGGGTACCGATTCCTGATGGGCTGAAAGAAAACGATCCCCTGCCCTCTCCTATTGTGACTCCCACAACTAAAAGCGAAACCGGACATGATGAAGACATCACAAAAGAAGAGCTGATTAAACAGGGAATTGTCGAAAAAGTCCTTTGGGATCAAATGGAATCGATCTCCTTGAAACTGTATAAAAGAGGACAAGAGGTCGTCAGCCAAAGGGGGCTGATCCTTGTAGATACAAAATATGAGTTTGGTCTCGACGATCAGGGAAATCTTGTGCTTATCGACGAGATACACACCCCGGATTCATCCCGTTTCTGGTTTGCAAAAGAGCGGAAAAAAAAACAAATCCGCTTCCCTGATAAAGAATTCGCACGCGAATGGGGCAGGTCTCAAGGATTTACCGGCGAAGGAAACATACCTTCTCTTCCGGAAAAAGTGATCGACGACATACGTAGTGGATATCTGGAAGTTCTCAAAGCCATTACCGGAAGCTCAATTGCAGCAAACTCTTCCAATGTCAGGGAGAGATTGCTTGGTAATTTAAAGCAAAGCCGATTGATTCAGGGAGCCTATTGTCAATTAATCCTCGGCAGCGAAAAAGATATGCCGCATGCCGAAAAAATCACCAAACACTTCGAAGGCCGCGGGCTTCCCCATAATGTCGTGGTCGCTTCGGCCCATAAAAACACAGTGACAGTCATGGATTTGATCCAACGTTTGAACCAATCTTTGGAACCGGTAGTGTTCATCACTATTGCAGGGAGAAGCAACGCTCTGTCGGGTGTTGTGGCGGCCAATACAAAATGGCCCGTGATCGCATGCCCCCCTTTTAAAGATCACAGCGACTACCTCGTCAACATCCATTCATCGCTTCAGATGCCGAGCCAGGTTCCGGTCATGACTGTTGTCGATCCCGGAAATGCTGCACTGGCAACAATCAGAATCCTGGAGGCTAGGTCATGAAAATTCTTGTCATTGGATCAGGAGGACGCGAACATGCCCTCTGCCACACATTTTTACGGCAAGGGCACGAAGTGATCGCCCTTCCAGGCAACGCCGGAACGCAGCATCTGGCCCCCTCTGAAAAAATCGATATGGACAAGCTCGATAAAATCGCCGATTTTGCTGAAAAAGAGCAAATCGACATGACAGTCGTCGGGCCGGAGGCGTATCTAGCCAAAGGAATCAAGGACATATTTTCAGAAAGAGGACTTATTTTATTCGGCCCGAGAAAAAACGCGACCAAGCTTGAGAGCAGCAAATGCTTCGCCAAGCAATTTATGAAACGGCACGGCATTCCAACCGCGCCTTTTGAAATTTGCCGCACCTCCGCCGAAGCTTTGACTATCATCGAAACCCATTTTGACAAATGGAGAGGAGTGGTCCTCAAGCCCGACGGACTCACGGCTGGAAAGGGCGTCATGGTTTGCAAGACTCTTGAGACCGCCAAGGAAGCCGTCTCGATCCTTTTTGAACAAAAGAGGTATGGAAGCGCCTGCGACATGGTTGTTATCGAACAGCTTCTTCAAGGACCGGAATGCTCCCTTCTCGCCTTTTGCGACGGCAATATCATGGCCGCTATGATTCCTTCCCAAGACCACAAAAGGCTGCTCGAAAATGACGCCGGCCCCAATACGGGAGGTGTTGGAGCCTATGCACCGGTTCCCTTTATGAAAGACGAGATGATGTTGGAGATCACCGATAAAATCATGACTCCGACAAACCTGGGATTAAAATCGGAAGGAATCGTCTATCAGGGAATTTTGTATTTCGGTATTATGCTGACAAAAGACGGCCCGAAAGTTCTCGAGTACAATTGCCGGTTCGGGGATCCTGAAGCCCAGGTTGTCCTTCCACTGCTTAAAAGCGATCTTGCCGAGATTATGCTGGCCTGCTGCAAAGGAGGGCTCGACGCTTTCGATATTGAATGGAATGAGGGCGCAGCCTGCGTTGTCGTGATGTGCTCAGGGGGGTATCCGCACGCCTATCAAACCGGTTATACCATCGAAAACATCGAAGATTTCAACAATCATGATTCCATATTTCTCTATCATTCCGGCACACGAATTGATGACAATGGCGATATTATTACGGCAGGAGGAAGAGTTTTGGGAGTCGCCGGGGTAGGACGGACAATTCGCGATGCGGTGGAAAATGCTTATAGGGGGGTCGTGAGGATATCCTTTACCGACGCCCATTACAGACGCGATATTGCCGGCCAGGCAACAAAAATCGAGGAGGTCAATCAATGTGCGGGATCATTGCGATAATTGATGATGAACCGGTAGCCGAATGGATCTATCAAAGCATGATCCAGCTGCAGCACCGAGGGCAGGACGCTGCCGGCATATTCACTTACGATCCCGAGTCAAACCGCTATTTCCTTCATAAAAACCGCGGCCTGGTCAATCAGGTGCTGACTGCCAAAACCCTTCCTCTGACAGAAGCCTCCTGGGGCATCGGCCATGTCCGCTACCAAACTGTCGGCCAAGGCGGAGTTGAGGACACGCAACCGATGATTTTCGGAGAAAATCCCACAGTCGCATTGGGATATAACGGCAATATCGTCAATTATCTCCCTTTAAAACACCATTTGGAATCTGAAGGATTTAAATTTCAGTCAAGCTGCGATGCCGAAGTGATCCTCCATATTATGGCGCGTCATCTACCCAAACAAAATTGCTGTTTTGAAGATATTTGCCAGGCAGTTAAAGAAGTCTACAAAAGAGTTTCCGGCGCCTACTCAGTGGTCGCCATCGTAACCGGCGTCGGCATGATCGCTTTTCGCGATCCGGCAGGCATCCGCCCCCTTCTCTACGGGACTCAAAGAGGGCGAAAAGCCTATGGCTTTGCCTCGGAAACGTACGCGCTGACATTCTGCAATTTTGAAAATCTCGATAATATTCAGCCCGGGGAAGTCTTCTTTGTCGACAAGGATTTCCACGTCTTTCGAAAGCGGCTTGCCGAAAAGCACCCGTCCTATTGCAGCTTTGAATTCAATTATTTTGCCAAGCCAAACACTGTGATCGAAGATCGGGAAGTTTACAAAATGCGCTCCAACCTGGGAAAACTGCTTGCGAAAAAAGTCAATGAAAAAGGGTATGACATCGATGTGGTGATCCCCATTCCCAATACAGCCAGACCCGCTGCGCTCTCTGTTGCCAGGCATTTGAATATCCCCTGCGAAGACGGCTTTGTCAAACAGGAACACATCGGCAGGACCTTCATCATGCCGACCCAAAAACAGCGGGAAAGGGCTATCTCGCGAAAGCTCGCCCCCGTCTATTCCGTTTTTGAAGGTAAGAATGTCATGCTTGTCGACGACAGTATTGTGAGGGGTACAGTTTCCAAAAAAGTGACAAAGCTCGCCAGGCAGGCAGGAGCGAAAAAAGTCTATTTCGGATCAACATTTCCCCCAATCCGATATCCTTGCATCTATGGCATTGACTTTGCCGATAAAGAGCAGCTGATCGCACACAATCGCACGATCGATGAAATCGCCCGCGAAATTGGTCTTGACGGACTTGTCTATAACGAAATCCCCGAATTTAAAAAAGTCATTGGAGTGAAAGGGCTCTGCAAAGCCTGCCTCAATGGACAATATCCGACCGATATCGAAGGGATGGAAGAGCTCAAAAAATTAAGACAACAAGATATAGAAAACTTAGAACAAGCAAATACCTGATAGAAAAATAGCAGTTACCTTGATTTTTACCACAGAGATCGCAGAGAACACAGAGAATGGTTTTCTGAGTTGTGATTTTCATATCAAAATTATCTCTCTGTGAGCTCAGGGATCTCGTGGTAAATAAATCAAAAATATTAAGGTAATTGATGGAAAAAATAGCCATTCTCGATTTCGGGTCGCAATATACCCAGCTAATTGCCAGAAGGCTCAGGGAAATGAAAGTCTTCACAGAAATTTTCGATCCTGAAGAATTCCACTGCAAAAGCGGCATTAAAGGAATTATTCTCTCGGGGGGGCCCTCTTCGACAGAAACGGAGACAATCGCACTGTCGCCGAAAATCTTAAGCGGAGAGATTCCCCTGCTCGGCATCTGCTATGGAATGCAGCTAATGAATACATTGTTTAAAGGGACAGTCCGCTCATCATCTCGCAGGGAATATGGAAAGCAAGAGATCAAACTTGACGGCGGCGCCCCCCTCTTTAAGGCATTAAATTCTCAAGAATCAGTTTGGATGAGCCACGGAGACAGCATCGAACTCCTTGCCGAAGACTACCGCGTCATTGCCGAAAGCTCTGGCGGCATCATTGCCGGCATACAGCACAAATCTCTTCCATTTTACGGATTGCAGTTTCACCCCGAAGTGACCCACACTCCCGGCGGCACTCAAATGCTCCGGAATTTTCTGGGTATTTGCCAATGCTCCACAAACTGGACAACGGAAAAAGCCTTGGAAACGATTCTTAGTGAAATTCGAGAAACTGTCGGAGGCGGCCGTGTCATCAGCCTTGTCAGCGGCGGCGTCGATTCAACTGTCTCCACATTCCTTTGCTTTAAAGCCCTGGGGCCGGATAAAGTGTTTCCCATCCATATCGACAGCGGCCTCATGAGGCAAAACGAAAGCAAAGACGTTGTCAATCTCCTGCGTGCCCATGGCATGAAAAATCTCGATTTTGTCGACGCATCCGAGGAATTTCTCTCAGCGCTCAAGGGAATTACCGCTCCCGAACAAAAAAGGCAGATTATCGGGGATCTCTTTATGACAATTCTGGACAGAGAAATGGAAAAGCTTGATGCTTTTAATGAAACAACTTTTCTTTGCCAGGGAACCCTTTACACAGACCTAATCGAAAGCGGAAAAGGATGCGGGAAAAAAGCAGCAGTGATCAAAAGCCACCACAATGTCAACTCCCCTTTTGTCGAAGACAAAAGACAAAAAGGCCTGATAGTCGAACCGAACAGACACATCTTTAAGGATGAAGTGCGCAGCGTCGGCGAAGCGCTCGGCATTCCCCGCGCCCTTCTCTCACGCCATCCCTTCCCGGGGCCGGGCCTTGCGATTAGAATCCTTGGCGATGTCACCCCGCCGCGCCTTGAAACACTCCGCCTTGTCGACGCAATCTATATCGATGAGATTAAAAAAGCCGGGCTCTACGATAAAATCTGGCAGGCTTTTGCCATACTCCTTCCCATCTCAACTGTCGGTGTTATGGGAGACAAGAGAACCGAAGGAGCCGTTGCCGCCTTGAGGGCAGTTACCAGCGTCGATGGCATGACTGCCGACTTTTTTGATATGCCCCATGAAATCCTCTCCCGAATCAGCACCAGAATCATCAACGAAGTCCCTTCTATCAACCGCGTTGTCTATGACGTCACCTCAAAACCGCCAGGCACTATCGAATGGGAGTAGCGCCCTTTCGCACATTTGGTACCGATCACCTTCTACCTCTTTTTCTCCTGGCTTGGCTAGATTCCTCCCCTTTCTCGACACGCTTATTCGCAGATCTCCCCTGCCATTCTTATCGATAACTTAACAAGAGACAAAGGAGGAAAAGGCAGTCTGCGGTAGCTAAAGCAATTTTCCTTAAAGATCTTGCAAAAAATTGGGTACGAGCTTCCTGCCGGAAGAAGATGCAATTTATTGACTATAAAAGAATTGCTGATTTTTAGCCTATTCTCTATTTGATGTGAAGGTCGCGCTGAGGAAATGGAACGGTGATATTGTATTTTTTCAAGGCATTGTCGATTTCCCAAAGATAGGTCGAAATAATCGATCCCTTTTTCCCTTGCACGCCATACATATTCACCCAGACCACCAGGTCGAATTCTAGAGCGCTTTCTCCAAACTTGGTGAACCAAATTTTCGGAGGACCGAGCGTGGGGTGGCTCGAGATTGTGCACTCAACATTCATAGCAGCCTCCACGGCCGCCTTTTCCACAAGTTCCTTGTCCGTTCCGTAGGCAACGGAAAACGGAATATGAAACCTCATGAAAGGATCTCTCATTGTCCAATTGCTAAATTCCTGGGAAATCAATTGAGAATTCGGCACCACTACATCGATGCCATCCCATGTGCGGATTGTGGTATTTTGAACGTTGACATCCTCAATTTGCCCCCATACCCCTGTAGAGAGTTCGATATAATCACCGATATTAATATTGCGGGAAAAAAGAATCACCAGGCTGCTGACAAAATTATTGACGATCGACTGAAGTCCGAATCCGATACCGACGCTTAAGGCGCCCAGTACAATAAATATCGTGCTGACATCAAGACCAATGACGCTGATAGCAAGAAAAATACCCGCTATGACAAAAAAGTAGGTAATAATCCTGTTGATCAAAAAAAGCGTTCCTTTGGTTATCCGCCCATGTCTTTTGGATAGCTTGACCACAACTACTCTCAAAACAACGCCGACTAAGTAAGCAACGAAAATCACAAACAGCATGTTGATGAGGCTGCTTATAGAGATCGGAACGCCGCCGATCTTGAAAATAGTCTTGTAATACCACCCGAACAAGTTTGAATTGTAAAGGGTGTCATAAACATAGTAATAGAGGCTGGCCAAATTTGATTGGCGATTGACAATCATCTGATTAAAATCTTCAAGGATAACGGAGGTGGCAAAAATTTTACGGTCAAGAGATTCAATATTGACCATGATTTGCTGAACGGCCTGATAACGCTGCTTTTGCACTTCCCTAAAATCATCGCCTGGTTTAGCTTTTTCTTTGGGACTGATTTTAGACCCAAGGCGCTCAAGCTCTTCATTGCTTTTAATTTCCCGCTCAGCCAAAGAGGTCTGGATATGATCCAAATCATCTTTCCATTGGTCGACCTGCTGCTTCATACCGCTCAGATCCACTCCTTTTGGATTTTGAGCAAACTCGCCGATCCCTAGCAAGGTCTTCTGAAAAATCAAATCAACTTTCACAATCGACTCGGCAAGATCCGCACTCAAAGCATAATCTGCCATCAAACGGCTTTTTGCCCGGCCGATTCTATCCTCGGTAAAAACCCCTATGGCATTGAGCTCTGCGTTTAGAGCTTCCTTTTTTCTTTCTTCCAGTAGCTGTTTGGTTTCCGATATTTTTTCTTTGACTTCGCTTATGTCGATATTCCCATGCTGCGTGTGCCGGCGGGCGTAGATCAGCTCGTTTTTCAGATTCTCTAATTGCGAACGGATATTTTCAGTTTTCTTTTCCAGCAGACGGATTTTTTGCCCCGTTACCCCCAAGGCTGCCTGAGAAGACATGATATCGAGACCCAATTTGAGTTTCTCGGAAGTATTTTCATCAGTTTTGAGATAGGAGGCCATCGTATTGTCGATGTGCTCCCTAATAGCTTCAGAGCGATTTTTTAGCAGCCGAAGCTCGCGGCTTTCGTTTTGAAGTTGCGTTTCCACCTTCCTAATATCAGTGGCAACATCGACTTGCTGCTGTATTGTATAGCTCTTTTCAAAAGGCGCCAGCGGCGATATCTCCGCTTTTTGGAATGTGAGCTTTTCGTAAGCCTGTAAATTAACGATGGTTTTTTCAATGAGCCCTTCATAGGCCTTTTTAGCTTCCGGCGATAAGGTTTTCTCGTACGCCTTCATTCTCGTTAGAAAATTTTGAATCCGGATCCGAAGCTCTTCGCCTTCCGCAGAGGAAAAATAAGCCCACCATTTTGGATCTAAAGTCGTTGGAGTGGGAACTTCTTGATTTTGCTTGGCCGGCATTTCACTGATTTCTATGACCGGATTGACCAGCAGAACCTGAGCGATGGCTAAAATGATTGACAACAGCATTGTATCGCCTTTATCCTAAATAAGCATGGAGGTACTTAAAATGGACAATACTGCAAAACCCAAGTTATTTCAATACGCTGTTTGCCCTTTTTGTCAAAAGGTCGATGCTGTCCTAACCTATAAAAAAATCCCCTATGAAGCTATCGAGGTTCACCCGATCAATAAGAAAGAGATACAATTTTCTTCCTCTTATAGAAAGGTGCCCATCTACGTAGAAAAAGACGGCCGCCAGATCAACGATTCGACCCCCATTATGCGCCACATTGACGCCGCTTATGCCGAGCGTCCCGTTTTCGAAACGGATCCTGTAGCAAAAGCCAAAGAAGATCAATGGCTTAATTGGACAGACAGCGTTCTGGTCTCCTCCCTCCCGCCGCTTGTGTACCGGAATATCAGAGAAGCGTGCAAAGCCTTCGACTACATCACTAAAGTGGGTAAATTCAATGCTTTTCAACGTATGACAATCAAGTACTCGGGAGCCTTTTTTATGATGATGGTCGCAAAAAAAAGCGCGAAAAGGAAAAACATCGCCAAGCCCGCCCTTCACTTTAAAAACTGTCTGTCTGAATGGGAAAAAGCCCTGGAAGGGAACCTGTATTTGAATCATCAAAGACCAAACGGAGCCGATTTGGCTGTTTTCGGCACCTTGAAAAGCGTCAATAATCTTCCTGCGTTCAGGTATGTCAAAGAAAACCCTGCCGTATATGAGTGGTATCAAAGGATGGAAAACGATGTCAATTGTAACTGAAATTAAGGAAACCCTATCCGAAGCCCTTCCCGATTCTGAAATCCATATTTTGGATCCTATGAATGATGAGACGCATCTCGAGGCCATTGTGATCTCTCCCTTATTTATCGACAAGACGCTAGTCAAGCAGCATATGATGGTTATGCAGCCGTTAAACGAACATTTTAAAGGGACCCTTCACGCTCTTTCAGTGAAAACGTATACACCCCAGCAGTGGAAACAAAAATCACAAGAGGATTTATGACTGATAATCAAGATATACAGCAGTTTATTGAACATGAAGTAAAATCGAATCCTGTCGTCCTTTTCATGAAAGGATCAAAACTTTTTCCGCAGTGCGGCTTCTCAGGACGCGTGGTTTCAATCCTCAGCACCCTGGGCGCTGAGTTTGTCGCACACGATGTTCTTCAGTCTGAGCGATTAAGACAGGGAATCAAGGATTTCACTGGCTGGCCGACGATTCCTCAGCTATTTATCAATGGAGAATTCATCGGTGGTTGCGATATCGTCATTGAACTTGCCGAAAACGGCGAATTGGAAAATCTGTTAAAAAAAGCGCAGGAATGACATCCTGCGCTCTTGTCAAAGATGATTAACGAGATGTTTGTTTTTCAATTCTGGTTGCCTCAAGCTCTTTCTTACCATCGAATCCATTGGTAACATTCGCCTGAATGTTGATGCGATCGCCCTTTTCCAGATGAAGGGTTTTTTGCGCATCATCAATATCAACCATAATATCGCCTGAGGCGTCTCTTAAAATGATCATTTGCTCATCAGGCAATTCAATCACTTCACCCTCAACTTTTACGAATTGACCGGTTTTTGAGTTCTTGAAAATCTCGGCAATCGGCAAGATTGCACCATTTTGGCCGTTTTGGCTTTGACTTTGATTTTGATTTTGATCTTCATCAACATAACGGGTTTGAACCTGATTTGAAGCAATGACTCTGGTCGCGTAATCAGACTGTGGATACACAAGCTGTCTGCCTTTCCGAATCTCTTTAGCAATAATTTCACTGTGGTTATTGCCATGGGAATTCAGCTCTCCGGTCACTGTAATAAGCTCTCCAACATTCAATTTCAAAGGCTTATATTTATTTTGATACTCAACATTGATTTGGTCGGTACCATCATCAATAGCTAAATACTCATGTTCTTTAAATTTTGTGACTTTTCCTCGTATTGTGACAATTGATTCATCATGATCATTATAAAGGTTCTTGATCGGGCTGATTTGCGAAGCTGCGATCAAGCTGTTGCCAGACAAGCTGGCGTAAGAAGGCATACCGATCATGCTGACTCCCCAGAAAAATATTAATCCGAAGAGGGGCAGCACCCACAGTTTTTTTAATAGAGACTTCATAGATAGACTCTCCTTGCTCTTTTTGCATATTGTCACTCAAGTTCATTAAACAGTGTTGTTTAACAAATTTGAGCAACAATGGATAATTTGAATGATTCAGACTTTTCGAGTTTTGAGTCCCAAAGCTGGGTATAAAAAGATCGTGATTGATGTCTATTTGCATCGAATAACAATTAGCTTTTATTTACAAGAATATTTTATCCACCTAAATATTAGAATGTTGTAATTTGATGTTGATCATTGAAGCAAAAGTGTGTAAACTGGATCCTATGATGAAAATCAGAAGCGAAGTTTTACCTGAAGAAACATGGAATGTTGAGTCCCTGTTTCCTGATCTCAAAAATTGGAACGAACACTTTGTCTCTGCGATCGACAACCCTTCGCCCCCCCACTGGCCGGGGCTTGCAAAGTTCAAAGAGAAACTCGGAGAGAACCCTGAAACACTGAAAGCCGCCTTAGAAGAAATTCTGGGCATTCATAGAAAATTATCCGCGCTTTATACTTGGGCGCACCTGCGCCATGACGAAGACATCACCCATAACGAATATAAAACCGCATTCGCTAGGATTTCAACGGCGCTTCATCAATTTCAACAAGAGACGGCATGGTTTCAGCCTGAAATACTAGCTATTCCGGAAGCCGTAATTCAAGACTATCTTTCAAACCAGACTTTAAAAGATTACCGCCACTATTTGGAGTCGATTCTCATCGTTTGCGAGCATACACTGTCTCCGCAAGAAGAAATGATTATGGCCCAGGCGGGCCAAGCGCTTCAGACTCCTTATAAGGCCTTTTCCGGTATAAACGATGCAGATTTCAAATTCGGCACAGTCAACGATTCCCTTGGCGAAGAGCATTCTCTTTCTCACGGCACTTACATGGTGTACATCAGAGACAGGGACAGGGCGCTCAGAAAAAATACCTTCGATGTTTACAGCTCTAAATATAACGATTATCAAAACACAATAAGCGAGCTGCTGTCGGGGCAAGTGCAAAAAAACCTCTTTAACGCCCATTGCCGAAAATACGAAAGCTGCCTTGGAGGCCGCGCTCACGCCGCAAAATATCCCTGTCGGGGTCTATAAAAATCTTGTCAAAACCGTTAATGATCATTTGGGCTCTCTCCACAAATACATGGCCCTTAAAAAAAGAGACCTTAAAACTTAAAGACCTTCATCTCTACGACATCTATGTACCCTTGATTGAAAGCATCGACATCACATTTTCCTATGATGAAGCTGTCGATGCCGTATCGGAATCGGTCCTCCCTTTAGGCGAAGAGTATCATCAAATTTTATCTCAAGGGTTGAAAGTACACCGCTGGGTCGACCGCTTTGAAAACAAAAACAAACGGTCCGGCGCCTATTCGAGTGGATGCTATGACAGCATGCCCTATATTCTGATGAATTATAAAAATTTATTGCGGGATGTCTTTACCCTTGCCCATGAAGCCGGACACAGCATGCACAGCTACTACAGCCGCAAATCCCAGCCTTACCACTATTCCGACTACTCCATTTTTGTTGCCGAGGTAGCTTCGACTTTCAATGAAGAGCTCCTCATGCAACATCTGTTGAAGAAATTGACCGATAGAGAATCTCAAATATTTCTTATCAACCAAAAACTGGAGGATATCCGCTCGACGTTGTTCCGTCAGACGATGTTTGCCGAATTCGAACTGATCATCCATGAGCATGCCGAAAATTACACCCCTTTGACACCCTCCCTCCTGTCGAAAGAGTATCAAAAGCTAAATGAAAAATATTTTGGTCCCGGTATCGTCCTCGATGATCTCGGTATGATCGAATGGGCGCGGATTCCCCATTTTTATTACAATTTCTACGTTTACCAGTATGCCACCGGCATTAGCGCCGCCCTTGCGCTGGCTGACAGAGTGGCTTCCGGCGGAAAACCGGAACAACAGGATTATCTTGAATTTTTAAAGTCCGGCAGCTGCTGCTATCCGATAGATGCCTTAAAAATTGCCGGCGTTGATATGGAGACTCCCCGTCCAATCGAATCGGCAATATCTCTATTTGAAGCACTTGTCGATAAACTTAGCACCCTTATTTAACAACTGCCAGATTTTTCTTGCTTTAAAATCGACTTAGAGATATACATATTAAGTAAATCAACTTAAACTTCTTAATTTTAGGAGTATGACTATGACAACAGAAGAAAAAACAAAGACAAAAGCTCCCAGCCTAAAGCCTCTTGGAAACCGCGTATTAGTCAAGAGACTGGAGGCCGAAGAGACCCTAAAAGGCGGTATTATCCTTCCGGATTCCGCAAAAAAGAAACAGGAAACCGCCAAGGTATTAGCGGTCGGCGAAGGCAAAAAGGATAAAGACGGCAAGATCATTGCTGCCTCTGTAAAAGTCGGAGACTTGGTCTTAATGGACAAGTACTCCGGCACGGATGTCACTCTGGAAGACGAAGAGTATGTCATTGTCCGCGCCGACGACATTATTGCTATCGTTGAAAAATAAGAGCATAAGGGAGTTAAAATTATGACCAAAAAGAAAATACAATTCGAAGAAAAAGCCCGTCAGAAAATCTTAAAAGGGGTCCAGACATTATCAGACGCCGTAAAAGTCACTTTAGGTCCCAAAGGGCGCAATGTGATTATCGACAAGCCCTACGGCGCGCCCCATATCACAAAAGACGGTGTGACTGTAGCGAAGGAAATCGAGCTTGAAGACAAGTCCGAAAACATGGGCGCTCAAATGGTGAAAGAGGTTGCCAGCAAAACCGCCGATAAAGCGGGAGACGGGACGACCACCGCAACTGTTTTAGCAGAGGCCGTTTATCGTGAAGGCCTTCGGAACGTTACGGCCGGCGCCAATCCCATGGACCTCAAGCGGGGCATGGAAAAAGCCGTGGCAGTTTCTGTCGAAGAACTCAACAAGCTGACAAAAACGATTGAAAGCCAGCAGGAAATCGCGCAAGTGGCGACAATTTCTGCCAACAACGACAAAGAGATCGGCGAGCTGATTGCCCAGGCCATCGAAAAAGTCGGCAAAGACGGAACAATCACTGTTGAAGAAGCTAAAGGCTTCGAAACAACGCTCGATGTTGTGAAAGGGATGAACTTCGATAGAGGCTATCTCTCAGCTTATTTCATGACAAACGCCGAATCGCAGGAGTGCGTCCTTGAAGATGCCTGCATCCTGATTTTCGATAAAAAGATCAGCAATATCAAAGACCTCATTCCCATCTTGCAGGCCGTTGCCGAAAGCGGGAAAGGGCTTTTAATTATTGCAGAAGATGTCGAAGGCGAAGCGCTGGCGACTCTTGTTGTCAACAGGCTCCGCGCCGGACTCAAAGTGTGTGCCGTTAAAGCTCCCGGCTTTGGCGACCGTCGAAAAGCGATGCTTGAAGATATCGCTATCTTGACCGGCGGCCAGGTCATCAGCGAAGAAGTTGGCCTTACCCTGGAAAACACCACTGTTGAAATGCTCGGAAAAGCCAAAAAAATCACCGTTTCCAAAGAAGACACAACCATTGTTGAAGGAAACGGCGACAAGAAGCGGATTCAGGATCGCGTCGCTCTCATTAAAAGGCAATATGAAGAGAGCACAAGCGACTACGATAAAGAAAAGCTTCAGGAGAGGCTGGCAAAGCTCGTCGGCGGCATCGGAGTCATCCGGGTCGGCGGATTTACCGAAGTTGAAATGAAGGAGCGCAAAGACCGAGTTGAAGACGCTCAGCACGCGACTCAAGCAGCTGTTGCCGAAGGCATACTCCCCGGAGGAGGCGTCGCCTACATCCGCTGCATTCCTGCTCTTGAAAAATTGAGCGAATCTTTGTCTGGCGACGAGCGCACAGGAGTGAACATCGTCGCGCGTGCGCTCAGCTGGCCGCTTCGCCAAATAGCAAAAAACGCCGGCAAGGAAGATTCCCTTATCCTTCAAAAGGTCCGCGAACACAAGTCAAGCGAAGGGTATGACGCTTTAAATGATCAATTTGTCGACATGTTTGAAGCAGGGATCATCGATCCTAAAAAAGTGAGCCGCACCGCTCTTGAAAACGCCGTCTCTATTGCGGGACTGCTTCTCACAACAGAAGCATTAATCACCGATGAGCCGGAAGAGAAGAAAGCGGAAGCCGCGATGCCGGCCATGTATTAATCCACGCGAAAACAAGCGCCTGCCAAAGCGGCAGGCGTTTTTTTTTGTGCTCTACATTCTGGCTCTTTTTCTTCTTGATTGACTTTGAGTTCACATGCTACTGTTTGATTTAAAGGAATGGAGGCCTCATCCTTCAAAGCCATAATGAAAAAATTCTTTAGCACACTCTTTATTGTTATCATCATAGCGCTTGGACTGCTGTGGGTTTTTAGAGCCGGTATCGCCTCTCAATGGATGAGCCGGGAGCTGGGTGTCAATGTCGTTTTGGAACAATTCGACCCCTCGCCTTGGGGTGTGAGGATAAGAGGTTTTGTCTTCCATCATCCTGAAACCGAAACAACAATTAAAATCGCCCGGCTGTCGCTGGAAACTCCTTTTTTTGGTTTTTTCGATAATCCTGTTACTATCGATAAGCTGGAAATAAAAGATGTCAGCGTTATATCGAAACCGGGAGATCTCAAGGTCAACCCTCTCGGCCTTTTGGTAAAAGCTGCCGATTTTTTTAAAAAAGAAAATATCAAATTTCAAAACAAGGCGCCTGCAAAATCTCAAAGATTTGTTATCAAAGAAATTACCGCAACAAATATCGTCGTAAAAATTGACAACCCGATCGGCAAAGGGACGTTAGTCGCAAGCAAAATCCCATCGATTCAACTCAAAAATATCAATCAGGGAAAACCTGTTGCCCTTGAGGATTTGTTGGATTTTCTCTCCGCCACCTTTCTTAAATCAGCAAATTCTGCTAAACCCAAAGCATGACAAAAAAGTTAGTCATTTCGCCCTTTGGCTTGTTCAATATCATCCAATTTCTAGCCGCTATCAACGAAAATGTCTATAAATTGCTGGCAGCTTATTTTCTAATCTATGAATTGGGAGTGAAAAACACCAATACCATTATGGCGGCAGTAGGCGCTGTATTTCTTATTCCATTTCTCCTTTTTTCCAATGCCGGAGGCATCCTCGCAGACAAATGGCCCAAAAATAAGATTGTGATCATCACAAGGTTTCTCGAACTCATATGCTTGATTGTCGCCCTGTTTTTATTCGGCTACCACATCCGAAGCAGCGCCTATGTAATTCTCTTTCTTATGGCTTCGCTCGGAGCTATTTTCGGCCCTTCAAAATATGGACTCATACCCGAACTTATTAAACCGGGCCAGCTGCTATGGGCCAACAGCCTCGTTGCCGCCCTCACCTTTTTAGGCATCATCATCGGAACTTCCCTGGCCTCCTTTACGGCATGGGCCACCGGCAACCACTATGTTTACGCCCTGCTTGTCTGTGTCGTTTTAGCTCTAACCGGATTCCTATTGAGCTTGCTGCTCCCCAAAACTCCGGTTCTAAACGTCAATAAAAAATTCCGTTTTTTTTTCTTTAGTGAACTGTGGAAATCTCTTAAACAGGCTTGGCCGGCCCCTTTTCTTTTCAGCACATTGATGATCTATGCCTATTCACTTTTTATTGGAGCATTTGTCCAGCTGAATGTCATTCCCTATGCCATAGACGTCCTAAAAATGACCGATGTCGACGGCGGCTATTTCTTCCTGCTAACAGCTCTCGGACTTGGCTTTGGGGCCTTTATGACCAACCGGATTTCTCAAGGCGTGATCAGGCTCGGCCTAATCCCGCTAGCGGGGGCGGGCATATCGCTTTCCTTATTTTGCCTCAACTGGTTCTATTCTCCCTGGTGGCTGATTATCATCTGGATGTTCATTCTGGGATTTTTTGGAGGTATTTTTATTGTCCCTGCGCAAGCGTACATTTTAGCGTTGACTCCGGAAAAAGACCACGGACGAAATTTCGGAACAGCCAATTTTTTGAGCTTTTCGTTTGCACTGCTTGCCTCTTTTACCCTTTATTTTCTCAATTCCTTTTTAGAACTCTCTCCTGCCTTAAGCTTTTTAACAATAGGAATCCTCAACCTTTTCATAATGATAGCTCTTTGTATTTCTTATAGAAAAATTATAAGTAATTGATTTTTAACTTATTATAAAATTAGTCTAAAATAATTCCTATTTTAATATAAGAGGGTTAGAGAGCTTCTATGGCTCTATTATCGTGGAGGTTAGTTGTTATGAAAATTCTAGATATACTTGCTGCGATTTTGCTGATTATCGGAGGTCTTAACTGGGGACTAGTCGGAATTTTCGATTGGAACTTTGTTACATGGATCTTTCGCGAACCCATTATCATCAGAATCGTCTATATACTTGTCGGCCTTGCAGCCGTTTATCAGGCATTCGCCTGGAAAAGCATCCAAACACGTTGGCATTAATAATGAGACTTTCAGTGCCGGCTAAATCGTTAGTTGGCACTGATTATATGACTACCCCTTTGTAAACGAGCGATTTTTCCGGGTCAAGAGTCACCAGCTGCCCTTCATGAAGAATGCGGCAGGCGTCATCAGCCCGAACTATCACAGACTTGCCTAGTTCCTTAGCATATTGCAAAAGCTGCTTTTCCGATTGGTGGTCGTCGACATGGTTTTGCAAGATGACACCGGTGGCATTTTGCAAAAAGGGCAGCAGACTCTCATCGCAATATGTGATAACCAGTATCTGCCCTCTGACGTGGTAGGGATTTCTGGATTCCGTAGATAAGACCATGCTAATATTTCCGTGCACTCTGCCGCCGCCGCCGCCATACCCCCTGACTAAAACGTCTCCAATATTTTCGACCATCATTGTATTTGTCGTGCCGGCAAATCCAAACGGCTGCCCTGCCGTAACAACAACCAGATCGCCGTAGGAAACCATATTCTGCTCTAAAGCAAAGTGGCTTAGCGATTCAAAGGCATTTTCTACAGTATTTCCATCTGTCGAATAAAACGGGACAACGCCCCAGATAAACGCCATCTGATGAAAGCATTTTTTTCGGGGAGTCATGGCGATGATCGGCATTTTTGGCCTGAGGCGGGAGAGAAGCCGGGGAGTACTCCCGCTTTGGGTAAAGGTAAAAATCGCTTTGGCATCAGAACTGTAGGCGGTCTTCACGGCCGCAAGAGTGACGGAAGAGGGAACATCGTGATAGATAATGCCGGCATGCTGCTTAAAAAACTGCTGGTAGGAAAAGTCTTCCTCGGCCTCATAGGCGATACTTTTCATAACACTGACGGTCTCCACAGGATAGTTTCCTACGGCCGTCTCCCCAGAAAGCATCACAGCGCTGGTGCTGTCATAGATCGCATTGGCCACATCGGAGGTCTCAGCCCGGGTCGGCCTGGGATTGTTGATCATGGACTCGAGCATATGGGTGGCAGTTACAGCCGGCTTGCCTGTCATGCAGGCCTTGCGGATCATCATTTTTTGCAGTCTGGGAACTTGCGTCAAGGGAACTTCGACCCCAAGATCCCCCCTCGCGACCATAATCCCGTCGGCGACCTGCAAGATGCTGTCCAAATTATCAACGCCTCTTCGATTTTCAATCTTGGCAATCACCCAAATATCGTTTTTTTTCTCCTGCTTTAAAAGATCTTTAACAATCACGACCTGTTCTGCCGAACGGATAAAAGACGCTGCAATAATATCGACATCCATTTCGCAGCCAAATTTAATATCCTGAATGTCTTTTTGACTCACGACGGGGAGATTGAGGTCTGTTTCGGGGACATTGATTCCCTTGCGGGACTTTATGACCCCTCCATTGTCGATTTCAACTAAAACCCCCTCTTCTGTCTTGTCGATAACTTTTGAAGAGATGTAGCCGTTGTCAAACAGCACGGTCATTCCCACCTCAAAATAGTCCAGAACATCGCTTGGAACAACAGAGACTCGCTCAAGATCTCCTTTAATCTCATCGGCAACCAAAAGCCAGCGGTGGCCGGCCGGCAAGTGGAAAGCCTCATCTTTTAATGTACCAAGCCTGACTTCCGGACCTTTTGTATCGAGCATAATGGCAAGAGGAACTTCAAGTTCATCGCGCGCTTCTTTGAGCATCTCAATAACGCGGCCATGCTGCTCATACCCGCCGTGACTAAAATTTAAGCGCGCAACATCCATCCCCGCCCGGATCAGCTCACGAATTTTTTCGGGAGTCGCCACTGCGGGACCCATGGTGCAGATAATCTTGGTCCTTGTCCACATAAGACTAAGGATAAATCATTATCCGACTGATCGCAAGTCATTTACTTAACAGTTACAAGTTAAATTCCGACTGTGATAAGAATAAGAAGAAATACATACTCTAATTGAGGAGGTTGTGATGAAAAAAATTGACCGAAGAATTTCATCACACTTAAAATTTGCCGATAAAACACCTAACCAATTGAATCCCTACAGGATAAAACCAAAACACTCCCCGCTTGGGATCTGGGTGCACCGCTGGTGCCGCCCCTCTGTAGAAAAGAACCGGCAAAATTTAAACGGAAGAATCAAAAAGGATTGAAGATATCAATAAATTCAGCCGGAAGCGAAAATTTTTCCTCCAGGTGGCCCGCCAAGGCTCTTGGTCCGATTTTTTCAGTAGCGCTGTGGCCTAAGGCCATAAAATTGATTCTTTCTTCGAAGGCCCATGCCCACGCGGGTTCATCAAAGTTTCCTGTGATAAAGACATCAATTTGTTCTTTGGCAGCATCGAGCAGACTTCGGTAGGCGCCCCCGGAAATAAGAGCGGCCCGCCGCACCGTTTCGGGCCCGCCGAGAGCCGTGTTAGCAGGGTGGCCGTAATAAGCTTCCAACGCTTTCTGAAACTCTTCCCGGCCTACATTGTCAACAACTCCTTCAACCCCTATGGGAACATCGCCAAACAACCCGAACGGCTTTAACGACTTCCATCCCAACTCTCTGGCGGCGAGCCAATTATTGCCAAATTTTTCATGAGCATCCAAAGGGAGATGATAGGCCAAAAGCGAGATGCCGTTCTTCAACAACAGATCAATTTTTTTCTTTTTAACGCCAACTATCCTCAGGGGTTCCTTGTCCCAGAATATCCCATGATGGACGATGAGGCAGTCGACCCCCGAAGATGCGGCGGCTTCGATGGTTTCGAGGGTTGCGGAAACTGCCGTCCCAATTTTGCTAACTTGATGGCTGCCTTCTATTTGCAGGCCGTTGGGGCAATAATCATTAAATACGTCAATTTTGAGAAGCTCGTCCAAGTGTCTATAAATCTCTTGTAAAGTAATCATTATTCTCGCCAATATGAGTTCAGAAAACACTATAACAAAAATTATGCCTTTTACCAATCAAAAATCCAATGCCGCTGCAAAAGAAGCCGCAAGCAAGGAAGCTGTTAAATTCATTAAAGACGGAATGATTGTGGGCCTTGGAACGGGCTCGACGGCCGCTTTTTTTATTCAGGAGCTGATCGAGAAAGTCCAGCAGGGACTCAAAATCCGCGCGGTTTCAAGCTCTAAGCGGTCAGCAGATCAGGCCAAAGAAGGCGGCATCGATGTTGTCGACATCGATGATATAGAAAGCATCGATATCACTGTAGACGGCGCCGACCAGATCGACAGTCAAAACCGCATGATTAAAGGAGGCGGAGGCGCTCATTTACGGGAAAAGATTGTCGCCGCGTCCAGTCATGAAATGATCGTCATCGTCGACGAGACCAAAGTCGTCGATCACCTCGGAAGCTTTCCCCTTCCTCTGGAAGCGGCAAAATTCGGCCATAAGGCGACGCTAAAAAAAATTGAAAACCTGGGCTTCAATGCCGCACTCAGAAAAAAAGATACCGGCGGCCTCTACATTACCGATAATGAAAATTATATTATAGATATTCACTTTAACAAGCCCATAGACAACCCTGAAAAGCAAGACGTGATTTTACGCAACATACCCGGAGTTTTAGAAACGGGATTTTTCTTTAATCTGGCAAGCCGCGTCATTATAGGAAACAATCAAGGTAAAATAAGTATTCGCTAGTAGAGGAAAATATGCTTGAAGGACATTCCGATATGTTGTCAGAGCTGGTCCTTTTGTCTTTTGACAAGGTCATGCAAACAAGGGCATACACTGTTGTTGTCCTCGGAACCGAAGAGAAAAAATTCGCCATATACACCGACCCGAGCACAGGCCGCACCCTGCAGCTGTTTTTGACCGGTTCCGAAAAGCCGCGTCCCCTGACCCACGATCTTTTCAATTCCATTTTTATATCTTTCGATATCAAAGTGATTCAGGTTGTCATTTACGACATTCAAGATACCATCTATTTTGCCCGCCTATTTCTAGAGCAAATGGACGGCGATATCCGGCACATTGTCGAAATTGACGCCCGGCCGAGCGACTCAATAATAATGGCCCTGATGAACAGCGCGCCGGTCTATTGCACTAAAGAAGTTCTTGAAAAGACCGTTCCCATTGAGGAATAACTAAGTTTTAGCCTATAATCTAGCGGCATGAATATCTCAAGCCGTTCACAGCCGCTCGTCCGATTTCAAAAACTAGACGAATATTTTTTTGAAGACAGGTTTAAAGAAATACAGGAAAAGCTCAGAGCCCTTGGCCTGGTTGACAATGATGGCAGCCCCAATAAAAAGCTCTTATCCTGCCCCCTCCCTTTCCTAACCGAAGAAGAAAAAAAAGCAGCGCACGAAACTCTTAAGCAAAAAATTCACTATAACGACCAAAAAAATGGCGTGCGTCTCACAGCAATGCCTGAAGACATTGAAAGAGCCCTGGATCAAGAAATGGGCCTTTCTTCTATCATTCTTTGTGGAAGCAAACTAATTGAAATATTAGGTGCAGGCTACTGGATAAGAGCCCTGGAGACAGCTTATGAATTTTTATTCGGCATTCATATAGATATCGAGGCAGCTCTTGGAAAAGATATTTTACATTTTCTTGAAGAAACATTAAACGGCGCGTCCGATACAGACTTAAGAAATTACTTTAAAGGTTCCTATATATCTCTGGATGCCGCTCAGGATTGCGTGCTGGCCTGCCTGTCCAATCTCAACCAATTTAAAAATAAAAAACAGCTGGCATCGATTTTAAAGAAAAACAAACATAAAGTCACTCATCTGAATAAATGCCCTTTAGATATCATCCGCCGCTCAAAAATTTTTGATAAATTTACAACCCGCCCCCATGGGTTTGCCGTTGTCTCCTTACAAAATATTGAAATTATCAACATCAAGTCTCTCAAAAGATCCGATGGTATTTTGACAAGCGGCTCATTGAAACTGGATCTTCTTCCTCTTTTCCACGGCCTCGACAAAAACGATATCAGGCCTGAAAGCAACCTCGGCAATGGCTGGACAGCCATTTTTCATATCATGCAAGGTCTGATCATACCTTCGGACGAAACAACCGTTGAAGACAACGACATCCTCAAAGCCTGGCGCCGGGCTGGCAGAGGGCATCGATATGGAGATCTCCAAAAAATATATCAAATGCTCGAAGAGTTTATAAAAGAAAATGATACACCTGAGAAGATTGCAGAAAAATTAAAAGAAGACACTAAAAATCACTTAAAAGGGTCAAAAAACGGCGGGGCCGCCTTATTATTCCATGCTCTGCAGTCGTTTTACAAAGGGGAATATTTTAAAAACTCCGAACTCGCTGAAATTATCGCAAATACCCAAGAAATTTGGAAAAATTCCGAGCTGGCCCCATTTTTCCACTTCATGTGCGGCAAAAATGGCGTTCCCTTTCCATCTGTTTATGCCGCCCTCTGCTTTAACTACCTCGATGAGCTTGGCCGGGAAGTAAAAATCAAACTTGGAGGAGAGTCGATTGCCGTGATAACGGTCAATCTCAGGGAAGGACTTTGCGGATTAAACCTGGGGCATATTCCCCTTCTTTTTCATGAAGAGCACAAAATTCCTATTGAACTGTCGCTTGCCCAAAAACTTTTTAGAAAAGACAAAATTATCTTTGCCGCCCTGATTAAAAAGCTGATTATCCGTTCGTTAGAAAAAGGGCCTGCCGCCCAAAAGCAATGTCTCGACACTATTTGGCATATGGCCAAATATTTATTGGAACAACAACATATCGAACTTGGCTTAAGAGTATTTTCCGCCTATATTGCTAGATCCCATATCGATTCCTCTCAAAAAATCAAAGGTTTTTTCCGCCTTCTAAAACCTCTTGTGAAAAATTCCATTAAGATTTCCTGCGGCAGCCGCATCATCAAGATTCTCGATTTGATACAGGCACACTCAACTTCGGAAAGGGATTATCTTGCCGCTCGCTGCTTATCTCTTACCCGGCATTATTTAAACTCCAAGCAGCCGAAGCAAGCGCTCGATCTTTGGCTCTACTCTCAAAGCAAAGAGTATTTTTCCGGCATCAGCAATGAACAGATTCACAAGCTCCAAATCCCACTTTTCTCTGAGCAACTGACCAAAAGATGCTCCGATAGCACAAACAAGCTACTTCATTTTATCTTGAATTCAACAGATCCACTTAACAAGAAGCAGGAACAAACGCTCATTTCTTTATTGGCGGAAAATGACAGTTACCTTCCCGATCAAACGCTGCAACCATCTATTGCCGAAATCATGAAAAAACAAAACGCATTTGAAACAGGGCTCAAATACTTTTCAAATCTGAGAAAGAAAGAGGTGCTGAATTCGCACTCGCAAGTTGTCGCCGAGTTTTGTCTGGAGTGCATTGACAAAGCAAAAGAAAAAGATATGGAGGCGGCAAATTTCCTGTTTAAGCATCTCATAAATTCTTTTCACGTAAAAAAATTTGATTTAATTACTCAGTTGGCAATCGTATTTGCCGATTACAATCTCTTATCGGATGCATCATTGGCTTTTAAATGTCTCAATATTCATATTGATAATGCCAATGATTTATCTGAATTACCCTTCAATCTTATTCTGGAATTTTGCGTCAATTTCATCAAAAACCATGATGAGCGGTTCTTTACATTCACAAAACAACTACTGCCAATACTCAAACATAATCCCCAATATGCAGCTGCATGGTGCAAGACCATCCAATCGGCATGTTTATTAGGAAACAAACCCGATATAAAACGCGGCTTTAACATAGCCCGTTTTTTCATCTCTCAAAAAGATATTTTTATCAATACCCAATTTAAATTATTTTATAAGGATGTACTGACTAACTTACAGTGTAAGAAAACAAAGAAAGCAAACCTTAGTCTCAATAATCAAGAATTACTTATATTGATTAAAATTGTCCTGGAAACTCAAGAGACCCGCGACCTGGTTTGGACATACTTATCCTACCAAGCCGCGATGAGTAAAAACTCAAAAGTTAAGAAGGAATGCTGGAATTGCTTTATCAAAGTTTTAAAGCCTAACAAAAACCAGTCTCCTTTTCAGCACGGAGATGCGATTATCTATTTGTGCTATTGCCTAGGATCTGCCCAAACAAAAGACATCCTCGTGATGATCCAGCATTTTTCGAAAATGCGCAAGTGTTTACAACCCAATTCACCTATTACACCATCTGTTGTCTTGAATGCCTATGTGAAGATTTTAACTTCAATTTATTCGGTACAACTAAAATCTCAAGAAGCCTTAAAAATAATCTGCGATAACTATTCAGAAAATGATGACCTAATCAAACAATATGAAAAGCTAAAAGATTCAAAAACGATAAGGGAATTATATTGTTTTTTGCTTTTAAATCTCCAAGAGCAAAAATATTTTACTAAGGGGGTAGAAGTTTTTTGCGACCTCTTGAATTCAAAAAGCAATAAAGATAAAAAATGGCTCGAAATGATTTCCGTCGGCATCAGTTCGATCACATCATCGCCTTTTATGAATCCGGAAAATCCAGATGCTGAACTTATATTCACACTGTTATTAGGTTCTGTAAATAAAGAAGATCTCGATATAGACGCAATACTCAATTCCTGCACGTTTTATCTCAAGTTTTGTCAATCGGGGCATCATCTTGACAAACTTTCACTAACACAAATGATTGAGCTTTTTAATTACTTGGTCCAACAAATTCCGCACACATACAAAAAATTTCATCATAAGCTGCCGGCCATTGCCAAATCACTGGTAGAGGCTGTTAAAAATAACCCTGACCCTTTTTTGTTAAACGAATTTGTTGAAGTTGCCAAGTCGCAATACCTTTGCTGTGCCTTTGGCAAGGACACTCACTCATTTCAAGCTTTTTTTCATCTTATTCTGAGCTCGAATTCGGAAAAGGCGATTTTTTACGCCTCAAGAATGGCTGAAAATAAGGGAACTAGAGATTGGCTGGGAAATAAGAAAGCGCTGGAAATTGAATGCCACCGGAAACTGGTCCATACTGAAATAATTACTAGTCCAGAAAATATTGAAATTCTTGGGGATTATTATATTGAGTGCTTAAGGTTAAATTGCGCCTTTGAACTCTTTGAAGAAATTCATTCATTGATCATGCCATATCTGGTTCGTTACTTTTGTCTGGAGAAAAAAAACGGAGAATTCAATTCATTCTTTAAGAGAATAATTCATCCTAAAGCTCATTGCCAAAGCTTTTATTTTGAAAACACGCTCAGCCTAATGAAAACCCTGTTGGATAACGCCGGATTTGGAATCCTATTGAAAGTCGAAGGAAAGAAAAATCCAATTAAGGGATTAATCGAATATTTTAGCGCTTATCTCAATTACCTACCTAAAATATCTCCGGAAGCCCTGGATATAGCTGAACAATTTTTAGAATGCATCTTTTGCTATCAAACTCCTTCTAAAGCCCCAAAAAAGGCCTTCAGCTTATTCAAGTTGCTCCTAAAAAAAATAGGCAATATCAACTCTCTTCCCCAAATGATAAAAGCCGATTATTTGATTCATTTTGAACCAAAGCATTTTCAGATAAATGCTGAGAATGATTTATCCCTGATTTCAGATCTTGTCGTTTCTCTAGTCAGCAAAGGGTCTCCATGGGGCATCTCCAGAGCGCTTAGCTTATTAGGGCATCATAATAAAATGCTAAAAGAAAGTAATATCGAACTCTACAAACTCATGTGCCTCAAACTGAATATCATTTTTAATGATCTTTCACAAACTGTGAATCAGAATGAAAGAAAATTATTTGTAAGCGACATTATGAAATCCATTCAGCATTTAATGAGCCATTCCGACATTAGAAATAATTTTGACAAGTGCATTGGGATGTTGGAAGCGTGCTCTAGTTTCATACTCTGGGGAAAGGATTTCTGCCCTATGATTTCTGACATATACGGCCTTCTGATTCATAAATTTTTTAAAAATACACAACCGAAACCCTACGCGTTTTTATTCAAACTTACAGACATCTACTTAAATTCTGTATTTCTTGATGCCGATATTATGAAGAAACTCATTCCTTCTCTAATGGAAGGATATCAAACTCTTGATGATAAGCAGCAATTAATGCCCTTTATGGAAAAGTTTCTACTCAATTTCTTTTGCAAGAGCAAAAATAAACTTTTTGCCTATGAAACCGCTCATCAATTTCAAAAAAACATTCCCGGCAGCATGGAAATACAGATTCTTGCGACATCAAAAGTTGAAGAAGGCAACCCCGTAAGCCATGCCGCTCTGCTCAAGGTGATATTAAAGCTTATAGAAAGGCAGACGCCTCAATCATTTGCCCACGCCATGTTCCTCCTAACTTTGAATCATTCCAGCCTATTCAGCTTGAATCAAATAAAGGTGCAAATAAATTCACAACTACATTGCCAAATTAATCCTTACATTTTTTTAAACGAATTGAATCAATTGCTTCTCATTTACAAAATCGAGCCCTCTTTTTTCTATGATAATTTAATCTCAGTATTTAAAATTTTAACAAAGACAGAAGCAAATGAGAGCTCGTCCCAAATGATCGAATCGGCAAGGATGCCGCTCTTTTTTTATGAAATTTACTACTTAATACTTTTTTCTATAGCTCAAAGATGCAGTCCTGACGAAATTCCATCGATTCTTCAGAAGTGGAGCGACTATTACGCATTTCTCACAGATCCTCTTCATACCGATTCAACTAAAATGAAAAAAAATGAAAAAGACCAATTTCCCCTCATGCTATATAATCCTTTTGAGTTATTTAAATCGATCACAATCACCCAATCCCAAAAAGACTGCATTGAGCAAACCTTTTTATCCGGCATACAACTCCTGATCTCCCAATACCCCGAGAGGCTAGATGCTCTTCAATGCGCTCGCTTTACCCTAAATACCGCTCTCTCATCGGTAATTTCCCATAATTCTAAGAAGTGGAAAAAAACTATGGGGGAAGTGGAATCTGAACTAAAGGCAATTTATACCCGCAAGATAGTGTTGCAGCGTAGCAAAAATAAGGCAAGTTCCTGATAGCCATGAAATTAGCACAAAAGCTCCTCAAGAATTATTATTGCTATTAAATAAAATTTTAATTATAATAATGTTATCAAAACAACAATAATTATAATTATATGGAATTAGAAAATAATTCATCTTATTCTTCTAATTATAGTAAATTAGAAGTCCCTGTAGAAGAATTTCGCATACGCGGCATCACTGTGGTCCCGACCGATGACTTATACCCAAAGCAGCTCATAAAGCCTATTTTCGATAACCTGAAGAAAAATTTTCCGAATATTTCGCTCTCAGACCTCGGCAATATTATTATAGATACCAATAGCCGCCATATCACGATTCAAGCGAATATCGGAGAAAAACTGGTCATCTTTTAAGGTGAAAAAGGAGGATTTGTCTCCCTGCTGACCAAGAGATTCTGGGATTCACTGCTACCCCGGCGGCACCCCGAGCCGCTTTAGCTGTCTCCAGGGCTATAAGCTTTCTGACAGACAAAAATGAGTGGGATGATGTCATCCCCCTGACTGCCGAACCCAGGCAGCTGACAGCAAAGGATAAACAAAATAGCGACCCTTATAAAATCATAGAAAAGCGTTTTTCCATTGAAGGCGAGCTTGCGGGAAAAGAGGCGATCAAACGCAGAGATACTCTAGCAACTTATCGACAGATTCTCGAAGCAGAAAATGATAAAGAAGAACTAGAAAAACTAGATGAATATATCAAAAACAGCAAGGCGCACCAAAAACAAACGGCCTGGGTGAAATCTCAGGATTTCCGATCTGCATGCCACCGAGACGGATTTAAAAAGACTTGTGAAACTTTCCCCTCGGGGCCCCTGTCAATTTACGCCAGCACAGTCTTGAAGACAGCGACGGAAAAATTGTCGAACAGATTGCCAGACTAGGCGCAATTACCGACGTCAGTAACGGCTGGTACTCTTTGACAGAACTCAAAAACATGGAAAGTGAATATAGGGAAAATAACAATCTGCAACCTGTAATTTCAAAAAAAGAGGAGATTAGCGCTTTTCAGAAATCTCCCCCTCCCTCGGGAATTATACAATCAATTCTCAATTATTTTTTCAAAGTCAAAGGAAAGTTAAACCGCGATCAATACATCTCGTCGGATTTGGCTAGAGAAAAACTCCAAATTATTGAGAATGCCGGTGACATAAAGCCTTTAGAAGAGCTCATTGAAGCCAGAAGAAAACCCCTGCAAAGGCAAATGCTGCAGTATCTTCTCTCTCAAGTATCCTCCAACCCTGAGTGCCTTAAGGAAGGGCTGCCTTTCAACTTATTTCACTTATCTTTGCTAAACCTTCATGGCAAACATCTTGACTCAAGCGGCTGGATGCACAACGAAAAAACCGCTTTTGAAGATATGCGGGAAATTATGCATGAATTTCAAGGGAAAACACTTGCCTTTGGAGAAAAGGGGCCAATGTTGAAAGGCGATACAATCTATCTCCCTATCCCGGATCTGCCTGAGGGGGTCACCCTCAACACCTTTATTTTCAATCTTTCACCTCAAGGGCACACACAAAACGACAACCCGCAGCTAGAATTTAACCAGAAGGAAATGGGAAAACTAAGAGAGACGCTTCCAAACTTTCCTTTTGAAGAATTGACCAACATTTTTCAATCTCCCTCGAACCGGTTACGATATCGCAGAAGAATTCTCCATGAAAGTGGCCGACTATCTTCAAGAACATAAAAATGGCGCCTTCGGCAATGGCTGCAGTTCCGGAAAAGACAGGACGGGATTCAATTCTGCCAGAATCATGATGAGACGATTATCGGAAATTCTGCCAACAGAAACAAATCCCTATGAATCGCAGATTCTAAATAAAAACGAGCCCGCGACACTCGTTGCCGTAGACAATCTGCCGACAAGTTTGGTGTTGAAATTGGATCCTCGAACGGTTGGCAGGCAAGGCATTGCGGGATTCAAAAAGATTGAAACAATTACTTTTCTCTTCCGCTCATGCTTTTCAGGGGCGGCTCAGGACATCCTCAGAAGAATAAACCCGTGATGTTTCTGGAGTTCTTAAAGTCAATCCTTTACACTGATCAGTATGGATATTGGGAAATGGATCATTCTCGCCGGCATTGTTCTGATTGCCGTCGGGAGTCTTGTGTGGGTGGGATCGAAGGCAGGACTTCCCGTTGGAAGACTTCCCGGCGACATCTCAATCAAGGGAGAGGCAACCAGTTTTTATTTCCCTATTGCCACAGGGCTTGTCATCAGCGTGATCCTGACGGTTGTCATTAACTTGTTAATTTGGATATTTAAAAAATGAATCAGTTTTCCAGAGAACTTCCTCCTGTAGACGTTCGCTATCGCGATGAGCGATGGGATCTTATCTTTCGCCCTATGGATGTCCAAGACCTTCAAAATACGCACAGGGCCATAGCGGATAGCGACGAATCGTTGAAACGATTCATGCCCTGGTCCCACTATGAGCTGACTGCTGAAGAACACGCCAGGCTCTTTATGCGTTTTCACGCCGAATACTTTCTCGGTGTCGAATATCATCTCACTTGCGTGGATGCCAAGACCGATGAATTTATCTTGAACATCAGCATACTCCCCCAGCAGCGATTCAATCGGCACTCTGTTGAAATTGGCTATTGGACTTGCTCCAAATATCAAAACCTGGGATTGGCAACTCTTGCCGTCAAAATCATTACCGCCGTTTGCTTTGAGTGCCTCGAGTGCGACAGAGTCTTTGCGACAACCAACATAGAAAACACAGCTTCCGCCAGAGTTTTAGAAAAATGCGGCATGCAAAAAGAAGGTACTTTGACAAATTATATCTCCGCCGCTTCGGAAAAAATGATTTCCCAAGGCTATTCAGCAGAAAGGAAGACCTTTATTTTTGCTCTAACTCCCCAAGACAGGGAAGGACTTGCCTGGTATCAGGATATTCTCCTTGCAACGACAGCTAAAAGCGTCTATGGAAAACTGATTACCCTCAAAGAGCTGTCGCTTTAAAAAATTTTGTAAATATTGTCCAACAGCGGAGCGTTCTCGAACCAATTTATAGAGGGAATGAAGCAAATCTTTAAGTTAGAACCCATTTTAGAGGTGCGGTTAATTCGACCTGGTGAGTCTCAACAGGCTGTTAGAGACTAATGGCAGTGTAACAAGGTATTACCAAAAGCCTGCTATCCTCCTAAGATGAAATAGAACCATTAGAGAAAGGTGGTAAAACAAGAACGCCAACTTTATTGACGTTGTGCAATCACTGTAGGAAAAATTCCTGCTCTATCTTGGATAATGCGAATATCTGAGAATCCTGCATCTTTTAGCTGTTGTACGGTCAGCTCAGATGAGCGATAGGCTTGCCAAGCTACAGATAAAATATCAGCAAAGATTATTTTTTGAAGACGAGCATCCATTTGGTTGATTTCAGATGTGTTCCATTCCAAGTTATCAGTTAATCCTGGAGGAGGAGTTAGAAAGCTAGTAATCAGGATTCCACCTGGCTTCAGGTTATCGAAGAACTGACGGTAAAGTTCAACAACGCGGGTATCATCATGTTCATAGATATTGAGGCCATTGCTTGTGATAACATCCACCTTCCTGGGTAAGGGAGTACGCCAAGCATCACCCTTTACAAACGAAGCCTTTTGGCTTTGATTACTGGTTAAAACTCTTTCTTGAACATCTGAAATAGCATTGTCATCTATATCAACACCATAAAGCTGATAATCATTTAAATCAGAAAAATCGAGAGTCAACAAGTCACTCATCAGGCCACAAGGAATAGAAGCAAGTGCAGTTCCATTCGTGCAGTGTTTTTGAAGTTCCTGTTGGAAAATAACGAATCTCTCCTGTGTTGCTAGACAGGTAGGTGCACGATTAAGGATAAAATCTTCAAATTCAGAAAAAGGCTGACCATCAGAATTTAATCCTGTAATCCTACCTCTACTAGGGTGCATAAGAATATAGTTAGTCCAGTACCCATTGAGTCCCTTATTCTGAATAAGAAATTGGCCCAAAGGGAACGAAGCCATCGCGTTTAAGATTTTTAGTTGCTCAGTTACTGAGACGTGTGGCAAATCTCCCCTCTCTTGGATTTTCTTAGATAAGCTTTTTATTTCCTTATCTAGGGAGGATACATGTTGACCATGACTCAGCATGCGAGTTTTTTCATCAGTACAAGAGGTGGTTGGGTTCATATCTTTTATCCTTCCTCGTTTTTGATTGTAAGAAAATATTGTACATCTTTTATTAGAAATTTTTCAAGGTCTACGTCGTTTCAGTAATTCCAAATTCAGGCTGGAGCTTACATTAGGCATGTAAATTTTACCTTGAATTGGCTTTGTTGCGTAATTAACCACAGAGCTCACAAGAGCGCACAGAGAGAATATGAGAGATTTGATTTAAGCTGCTATTAATTCACTTTCAGGCATTCCCAGCTTTGTCATTATATTTAGTGCTTCACATTTTGCCCTTGATTCAGCCCTTTGGGTTTCCAGAGTTCTACTTCTTAAATCATTTCCAAAGAATCGTTTAAATCTAAACATGGCTGTTTCTGCAAGTGATCGACGATGATAACCTTTCAACTTTTTCCATAATTTTCTTGCATCATCATCACCTCCTAAACCTGAAATTTCCAGCAAACTGATATTCCGCATCTTCCAAGAAGGAGATATGTTTTCTCGAAAAACAGCATTCCTATTGGGTGGAATAATAGGAATTGAGCCGTGAACTACATTTGCAGCATAGCATCGCTTAGTATCATAAGCCCCATCTCCATATGTGCGCTTAACTGATTTCGGCATTACCTCGAGAAGTTTTGGATACACTTCACAATCTGCAACGTTATTTTCAGTAAGAATTTCGAAAATAATTTCGTGAGAGTCAGGGCAGACTGCCAGATGGAGCTTTCTCCATGTTCGCCTTTTACTGATTCCATGCTGCCTAACTTTCCATTCACCCTCTCCGTACACTTTCAAACCGGTTGAATCGATTACAATATTGGTGACTTTTTTTTTCGAAAGTTTCTTCAACTCTTGCCCCAACAACTTAGCTCTCCGACAAATTTGAGTATAAGAAGGAATCGATAAACCAACAGATAAAATCATAACAAGAGATGTCAAAAATCCTTCGAGTGCTCTCAATGGAAGATGAAAAACCGATCGAATAATGAGCGCGGTGAGAATAGCGTCATCAGAATAGAGTTTTGGACGCCCCTTTTTTCCTATTTCTTTTGGAGCCATCCACTTATTGATAGCATCTTCAGAAAACCAAACAGTTATGCTTCCCCTTTGAATAAGAGATTTGTTATAGTCGTTCCAGTTGCGAATGCGATATTTTGCCTTCATCTTGATCCTCCAATTTGTTGCAACTAAAAATTAGAGTATTAGGTATTTGTCGGCAAGCTCGCATTCGCCCTTTTTGGAGAAAAGATGACTAGTACCCACACAACTGAAGAAGCCAACCAAAAAAGAAATGACCTTTTAACAGGGGAAATCATAGGTGCTGCGATTGAAGTTCATCGAAGATTAGGTCCAGGCTTGCTTGAATCGACATACGAAACTTGTCTTTGCTACGAGTTGAACCTTGCGGGTTTGAAAGTTAACCGGCAGATACCAGTACCTATTATTTATCGTGATAAAAAGCTAGACTCAGGCTACCGGATCGATATGATAGTGGAAGATAAGGTTATTTTGGAGATAAAATCTGTGGCCAATTTCTTGCCTGTTCATGAGGCCCAACTTCTATCCTATCTTAAGCATAATGGTGGTGGCAGAGGTTTGCTCATCAATTTCAATGTAAAACTTCTAAAAAATGGGATTAGGCGTCTAATCATTTAATTCCTCTCTCATAATCTCTCAGTGAGCTCGGTGGTCTCAGTGGTGATTTATGCAACAACGCCCCTTGAATTTAGGGTTTCCTCCGTTTAAAAAAATGCCAACGTTAAGATAGAAAATTATTTGTAGGAGAATGTCCCAAAATTAGTTGAAATTTTATCTTGAAAAGAGGTGGCTCCTATAGTCAATATGTAATTTTGACAAAAAACAAAAAAACAAAGGAGCCACAAGATGAATAGTCGCACATCACAGAATAAATCAACAGATCTTCTCTCATTTGCATGCCCCGAAGAGAAAATTGCTTATCTCATTGGAGCTGCTAAGGACGATTTCGATCAGTTTTTTATTTCCTTAAAGAAATGCTTGATCGAGTTTCTTTTTTCTTCAGAAAGAGAAATGCTTGCCGGACCTAAATACGATCCACTGCCCGGATGGGAGAAATGGGGATCCCAGGCGGGTTCTGTTTATGTGGGAGGAGAAAAATTAAAAGTAAAAAAGCCACGTTTGCGGAAGGATAAAAAGGAAGTCCAACTCTCTGTATATCAGGAACTAAATAATAAGGATAGATTTTCTGATGATCTCTTAGAAAAAGCTTTAAAGGGGATCTCTTGCAGGGAGTATGAGGGTGCGCTGGACGGTTTGCTTGACCACTTCGGTATTTCTAAATCCTCTGTTTCACGGCATTTGAAAGCGGCGACAAGTAAACAGCTTAAAGAATTAAAAGATAGAGATTTAAGCAGTTTTTCTCCCTTCGCTATCCTCATTGATGGTTATCATCTGGCAGGAAAAGTTTTTATTGTGGCAATGGCAATTGATCTTGAAGGAAATAAGCATTCTCTTGGTTTTTGGGAAGGTGCAACTGAGAATAATGTGATTTGTCAAGAGCTGTTGAACAATCTCGACCGCAGAGGACTAAAGCTTGATGAGAAAATACTTTTTATAACCGATGGAGGAAAAGGGATCATTAAGGCTCTGAAGGATAGGTTTGGAAAATTACTTATACATCAAAGATGTACGATTCATAAAGACAGAAATATCCAAAAGCATCTTCCCAAAAAATATCGAAAAGAAGCGCATCATCGCTTCCGAAATGCAATAAATTGCCTTGAGTATGAAGATGCTAAGAATGAACTCAAGAAATTGGAGAGTTGGCTTGAAACAATCAACCCATCTGCAGCGGAATCTCTCCGTGAGTGTTTTGAAGAACTCCTCACGGTGCATTGTTTAAAAGTGCCTCCTCGTTTGAGGAAGACACTGCATTCCACAAATCCGATTGAATCAGTGTTCTCAAATACAAGCCGGCGTATGGGCCGTATAACTCGTATTCAAACAAAGGGTAAAATGGCGCAAAGATGGTTGGGGACAACCCTCTTGGATGCAGAAAAAAGATTTCGAAAAGTTAAAGGATATTTTTCAATCGAAGAGGTAAGGGAAAGGATAATCCGAATTCAGAGTGAAATAAAAACAAAGGTTGCGTAAACTGGTATATGGAGTCACCGAATTTCAACTAAAAACGGGACATCCTCTATTTGTAGTAAAGGATATGTATATTAGGAGAATGAACATGTTCAAATCACAAAACCCTGATGTAAAAAACAATGCTGAAACCAGTATAGAAAAAAATATTTTCCTGAATCATCTCCAAATAAAAACATTGCATCATCAGACAGGTCAAGCATCTTGTATTGATACTGGTTCTTCTCATCAAGCAAACCTTTCTTGTATGTTTGACGTAGGAACGGCCATAGATAGTGTTGAAGCGATGAAAGAATGGATGCAGAGATAAATCGAATCGGAAAATTACATAAACAATGAGGCTGTAAATGTGTTTACACAGTTTATTTTACACCCTCAAAGCTTTTGACTTTCATCAAAAAAAACAAAGGTCTGATACAGAAAATTCTTGTGACAAAGATGTGTCGCTTTTCAAGAAACTTTTTTGAGTCAATTCTGATGATGGAAGAGCTGAAAAAATATGAGGTTTCTGTTTCACCTTTAGATGCTGTAGGAGAGTCAGATGACCCTGCCGCATTTATCCATCAGGTGTTCTCAATTGCTCTTCCTGAAGTTGATAATAGAATGCGTTCAAAAAACACTAAAGAAGGTATTAGAAGGGCTCTAAAAGACGGCTATTATCCATATGGGATGCCACCCATCGGCACTCAAAAGACCATGGAGGTACAAAGACACCCCTGTTAATTCCAAATGAAAAAGCAGAGCTTGTTGTTGAGGCTTTTGAACTATTTTCAAGTGGGCTCTATCAGCTAGAAGAGTTGCGGAAAAAGCTTTGAAAGAAAGGAATGAAGCTAGGAGATACTCAATTTGGTCAGATATTGAGAAATCCCATCTACATGGGAAAGATAGTGGTGCCAGAGTACAAAGATGAGGAAGCTTGTTTAGTCAATGGCCTTCATCAGGCTTTGGTATCAGAGAGTCTTTTTCTAAAAGTACAACGTATTCTCGAAAGCAGAAGAAACAAAAATTTACATGTGGTTGGAAAAAGCAAGTTAAGGGAAGAGTTGCCCCTAAGGGGGCATTTGAAGTGCTATAAATGCGGTCGGATTTGGACAGGGAGTGTTTCCAAGGGAAATGGGGGTAAATATGCCTATTACCACTGCCACAACGAATGCGGAGAAAGGGCACATGAAAAATTTAGCTCCCAATTGCAAACCCTCAAGCCCAAGCCTGAAATAGCTGAGCTTTATCTTGCCATGATGGAGAAAACTTTTAAGCAAAAGGAAGGGGATAGGGAACACCAGCTTCGGAAACTCAAAGCTGATTTAGAGCGTCACAACGAAAACCTGTTGAAGTTCGACCAACAACGATATATTACTGGGGAGCTAGCGCACGATTCTTATGTAAGATTAAAAGAGCATACTCAAAGTCAAATCGATTCTTTGAAATTGAGAATCGATGAGCTCACCTTCTCCGACACAGCTTTTGAAAAATATTCAAGATATGGCATGAGTTTTCTCACTCACATGGACCTTTACTATGAAATGGCAACCTTGGAAGTAAAACAAAAAATCCTTGGTTCGATATTTCCTCAAAAACTGGTCTTTGAAGATGAGAATTATCGAACCGATGGAATGAACTCCGCACTTGCTCTTATCTTACAGAGTTCCAGTGATTTACAAAAACAAAAAAGCGGAGAATCTATCTTTTCAGAAAAATTCTCCGCTGATGTGCCCAGGAGAGGACTCGAACCTCCACACCTTACGGCACCAGAACCTAAATCTGGCGTGTCTACCAATTCCACCACCTGGGCTGGTCAAGCGATCTCAAGTCTACTCAATATTTTAGTTAAAGTCAATGAGGCTTGAAATTTCTCAGCCATTTACGTGAAATATTAATTTGAAGTCCTTTTAGAGGGGCGCTCCTGTGAAAATATCCTTGCTGATGCTGTTCGAAATTACATAGAGCACCTATAAAGAATCATTTTTCTTCCTCTTTGTGGTAGAAAAATTCTTAGCATCAAGTCTTTGAATTTTTAACGGGAATTACTGGAAAACATCAATCAATTAATTTATGTACTATTTTTGTTTTCCAATAAATATGGACATTAAGACAAATAAGAAATAAAATAATTGAATTTTCCCAATAATTGGAATATCCTTTAACCATGGATCACTCTGTAGCTGCCATCGTCTTCAACCGGGAAAGAAACGAAGTTTTATGCGTCAAACGGCGTGACGTCTCGATATGGGTTCTACCGGGGGGACTGGTTGATGAAAATGAATCGCTAGAAAAGGCCGTCTTAAGAGAAGTTGAAGAAGAGACAGGACTCAAGATCGGGGTAAAAAGAAAAGTTGGCGAATACACCCCTATCCAAGTCATTAAAACGGTCACACATGTCTATGAGTGCTTTCCCGTCTCAGGACAAATGACCTGTACTGATGAAGTTCGGGATGTGGGCTTTTATCCGATTAATCAGCTTCCCCAGCTTTTTTTTATGCTTCATGAACATTGGATTCAAGACGCCCTATCCGATAAGCCCGGTATCATAAAAAGGGACCTGACTGAACTGACTTATCGAGCTATATTTAGATTTGCTCTCAAGCATCCGATACATGTCTTCAGATTTTTTCTGTCGAAATGGCTGGGAATCCCTATTAATAGTTGATTGAAAAAATGCGGTATTAGAGAGTCATAGGTTAACATTGTAATCTTGAGTCACCCGTTTTTCCGGGCTTATTGGCAACTCTAAAACCGCATCGTGAATTATTTTTCCTTAGCTTTTTTTCCTTTTCTTCATGATGGTGTTCATCCTGATAGGGATCTTTGATCTCTTTGATCACCGGCTTGCATTCAACCTCGGGATGAAAGAGATACTTAAAATGGTCCCACTCTTTTCCGAAGTCTTTAACCATTTCAATGTCAACATGCTGTTTGATCGCTACAATCAAAAATAAGAGTTTATGCAGACTTTTTACCAGATCGGTATTATCATCAATCGGCTGTATCTTCTGCTGGAGAAAAAATGTGGCCAGTGTATGCGCTGCCTGATCGGATTCCTTGTCTTTCGTCATCACCCAGCGAATATACTGGTTCTTGTCATCGTTTGTCTCAAACTTGTTATGCTCTAGAGCTTTAACGCACTTATACATGGTCGTGTAATACTCGTTAATCTGATCGTAGACCATTTGATCGTTGTATATGCCGCAGGGCATCTGGCAATGGGAGGGCAGCTGGCTGAATAACAGAGGAAAAGCAAAAAACGCCGTTGCGAAAATTTGATAAAAACGTCAGATCCGTCATATTGGTACCCATAATACACAGATTATTTTTTTATGCAAAAAAAATTTCAATAACGTTTATGCTTTGAGCCATGGATAGAAAATCATACAAAAAAGAACTGCGGGCGCTTAACCACCCCGTTTACAAAAAGATCGAATCTTTTCTGATAACTCATTGGTGGGTGATCCTTTTTACGCTCATATGCTTTATCATATACGAAAGAAGCAGCCAGGAATACCTCGGCCAAAGCGCCTATCTTGCCAACAAATTGACAACACTTGAAAATGAGAAGAAAATTTTGTTAAATCAAATTGATACTCTGCAAATGCAAATCAATAGCCAAAGCGACCCTAAATGGATTGAGCTGACTCTTATTAAAGTACTAGGGGTAGTCCCGGAAGGACAAAAAAAGGTGTATTTCCAAAAAAGAGCTAAGAAGTGATCGAAACTTTTCTCTATATCTTTTTCCTGCTTTTTCTTACCTATTGGTCGGGATTTTTTTCAGGTTCCGAAATTGCCTTATTCTCCCTTTCCTCGACAAAAGTAAGATCTTACCGTACGTCGCAAGATTATCGAAGGCGTTTAATTTCAAGGCTTCTCAATCAACCCCGCGACCTGATCGTCACGATTTATATCATGAACACCCTCGTCAATATTTTGGTTCAGAACGTATCGTCTAGCATGTTCGGCATCGCATCAAGCTGGTGGCTGAAAGTCGGCTTCCCCCTTTTGATCACCCTGATTCTCGGCGAGATCATCCCCAAGTATATCGCCATGCAAAAAAACGAATACTTTGCCTATCGCGTGATTCCTCTTATCAATCTATTTACAAACATCTTAAAGCCTATAAGAGAACTGATGGTCAAGATCACAACGCCGATTTCCGGAATCATGTACTTTTTTCTGAAAAAAGAAACAACCATGTCCAAAGAAGAGCTCTATCATGTCTTGAAAACTTCCGAAGAGACCGGAATTTTAAATTCTGATGAAACAACATTAATTTCCGGCTACATCAACTTGCAAGACAACCAGATCGACGAACATATGCACCCAAGGGAAGATGTCATTTTTTACAATATTGAGGAACCACTCTCAAAATTGATCTATCTTTTCGTTGAAGAAGAATGTACAAGGATTCCTGTATGCCAGGGCGAACTTGACGATGTCATCGGAGTCATCAGCGCCAATAACTTTTTCCTTTACAAGCCGATGCTGCATGAGCCGGAAGATATCAAGCCGATAATGTCAAAACCCTTTTTTCTTCCCGAAACCACGCCGGCACGAACGATGCTAAGGCGATTCGAGGAAAAAAACCAGCAGATGGCTCTTATCGTCGATGAACACCGCTCGGTAACCGGTCTGATTACCATTGAAGATATTGTAGAGGAGGTTGTGGGAGAAATCACCGACCGCAGAGATCAGCAGCAGATGTTTGAACAGGTTGCCGGCGGAGCGTTGATTGCAAGCGGAAAAATGGAATTGGATGACTTAGAGGAGGTGCTCGGCATCGCATTGGAAAGCGAGCACCACCTTAAGACTATCGGCGGCTGGCTGACCGAACAGCTGGGAAATATACCCTCTGTGGGAACGAAATATGAAACCGATGAACTCTTATTTCAAGTGCTGGCTGCCGAACCGAATAAGATCAAAAGAATTTACATAACGAAAAAGGAGGGCAAAAAAAATGTCTGATGCATTTTTCTGGCTCTTCCTGAATATCCTTTCCATCATCATTTTATCTTTTTACACGTCAACTGAACTCGCTGTCGTGTCATTTAGCAAAGTGAGGCTCCAATTTTATGTTGCCGGGGGCGATAAACGGGCTATACGACTCAAATGGCTTCTCGACAACTCCGCGAGACTCTTCGGGACAACTTTGATCGGAGTGAATGTCGCGATGATGTTCGGCTCTGAATTCTCAAGGCAGTTCCATGAAGCCATTGGCCTAAATCCCGATCTCGCTCCCCTTTCCCAGGTCGTTATTGTGATTATATTCGGCGAACTCGCTCCCATTTTTGCCGCCAGGCGCTATTCGGAACATCTTTCTATGCTCGGAGCTAATCTCCTCTACGCTTCGGCTATTCTGATGAAACCTTTGCTTTGGATCATCTCTTTGATCACTCATATTGTCCATTACTTTTTCGGAGGAAGGTCGGAATCATTCGATCTCTACCTCAATCAGGAAGAAATTCGCAATATTTTGGAAGAACATCATGAAGAGCAGCCGGCAACCGGTTCGGTGGAAGAGCTCACCACGATCGTTTCGAATATTTTCGATCTCCGCACAAAAACAGCCTTCAAGATCATGGAACCGCTCAGCTCGATAGCCAAAATCCCTTCAAATTCCCCGATCCGCAAAATGCGGCAGCTGCTGCTCAATACAACGCAAAATTTTCTTCTTGTGTACCATCGATACGAAAATAATATTGTAGGCATCGCCCACCCACGGGATTTGCTTCGCGAAGCCGACAACAGACGCGTCGGCGACCATTCGCGGCAACCCTGGTTTATCGGCGCCGATGCAGAAGTTGTCCAAATACTACACCAGTTTCGATCGAATAAACAAACTGTTGCTGATTGTGATCGATGACTCGGGAAAAGCCATCGGAGTTTTAACTCTGCAAGATGTGCTTGATGAAATCTTTGTCCATGGCGCGGCCTCTCTTTTGCAGGAAGAGACCTCGCCTCCCCCCATCATCGAACGGACATTTCCCGGATCAATGGAAGTCTCGGAGTTCAATGATCTCTTTGGGGTCACGCTTGAATCGATCGAAGAAGAAACTCTTGCCGAACTGATGACGCGCATCATCGGCCATCATCCTGAAATGGGAGAAACAGTCTCCCTTCCTCCTTTTGAACTTCAGGTCAAAGACGCCACTCTGCTCGAGATCAAATTCATTACTATTAAAACTCATGTCATTTAACCCGTGATTGTAACCTAATCTGAGGCGCCCAGCCTTAGGTTAGGTTACAATCACGGGTTTAACTGGAGAAATCATAGGTTCTCTATGTAATTTCAAATAGCATCAGTAAGGATATTTTCACAGGAATGTCCCTCTAAAAGGACTTCGACTTGTGCATTATCATGCACATTATTTACACAATCGACAAAGTCCACCTGTTAGTGCGTGAATCTTCGTTGCTCCTTCTCCTAAACACTCTTCTTTTTTTACTTTGCAGGCATCTTGATGGACCTTGATATTTGATCCATCAATAGCATAGTTTTCATGGTCAATTTCATCTGTCAATATTGTTCGAGCCATACTTTTTCCTCTGCAGTCAGAAGAACGAAATACAAGAAAAAATCTTTTAAGCACACTGCCTAGTCGACTTTCCTTATTTTTCAGGGCCGGCTAAGGCAAGAGCGCATCTCGCCGGCAACCCTGACAATGATCTCGACTGCCCTGTTTATTTCTTCACGTGTCGTAAAACGGGAGAGGCTAAAACGAATAGAGCTTCTTGCCCTCTCCTTTGGAAGGCCCATGTTCAAGAGAACGCGCGAAGGCTCCAGGGATCCGGATGAACAGGCCGCTCCGTGGCTGGCGGCAAGGCCTGCCAGATCAAAGTTCATCAAAAGCGATTCGCCATCCAGTCCGGGAAAGGAGAGGTTCGAAGTGTTGCACACCCTCGGACCTGTGCCGTTAATGATAACGTCTGATAATCTTTCTTTAATTTGCCTCTCAAAATCATCCCTAAGCTCTTCCATAAGGCAGGAGGCCTCTGGCATCTCTTCCCTTAGAATGGCAAAAGCTTCCTCAAGAGCCAGAATTCCTGCGACATTTTCTGTACCGGCTCTCAGATTATGCTCTTGATGCCCGCCCGATATTAATGGAGGTATTTTGAAAGACGAACGGAGCAGCAGTCCCCCAATCCCTTTTGGACCGTGAAATTTATGTCCGCTAAAACAAAGCGCTGAGACCCCTGAAGGTATCTCGAAAGGTTCCTTGCCGACCAGGGCAACGGCATCGACAAACAAGGGAATGCCCTCTTCCTCGGCCACGCGGGCAATGTCTTCAATATCGGATTTGACTCCGGTCTCATTATTTGCGGCCATAATCGCAATAAGCTTGGTTTCCGGTTTAATGGCGCTTTTGACTTGATTGGCAGCAACAGAGCCTCTTGCTCCCGCAGAAAGGAACGTCACGTCTTGCTCCTCTTCAAAAAGATGTTTTGCGGTCGCGTAAATTGCGGAATGTTCAAGCGATGTTGTGATGAGGTGTCCCTGCACACCTTTTAACACCATGTTGGCAGCTTCGGTGCCGCTTGATGTAAAAATCAGCTCGGCAGGTTTGACGTTAAAATATTCAGCAATACTTCTCCGGGCTCTTGTCACCCGGTTGCGAACCTCGCGGCCGAAAGAGTGAATGCTTGAGGGATTGCCATAGCTTTCTTTTAATGCAGCAGCATGCTGCCTAAAACACGAGGGTCGACCTCAGTTGTTGCGTTGTTATCCAGATATATGCGTTTCATCGGGTCAATTTTATAACAATTACTGTTATGTTATCAATCCCTCCGGCCTCAATCGCCGCAGAGACTAAATTCTGGGCTGCTTCCTGCGCAGTTGGAGAGGATAACATGATGCTCTGAATTTCTCCGGGACCCAGCATATCAGTCAGGCCGTCGGAACACAAAAGATACATATCGTTATTGTGAATGCTGGCCATATCGACATCGGGAACGACAATGGGGTCGTTTCCAATGGTCCTTGTTAAAATATTTTTATAGACAAACTTCTCGCGGCCTTCCGCGTCCAACTCATCAGGGGACACAAACTGCATGGTCAAAGTATGGTCTTCTGTCAATTGTTTGAGCTTGCCTTCCCTAAGCCGATAAATACGGCTGTCTCCGACGTGGCCGAAAACAACTCCATCGACACCTATGATTAAACAGCAGAGAGTGGTTCCCATCCCTGTAAGCGAGCTGTCCGAATTGGCAATGGAGTACACAATTGAATTAACATCCGCAATCGAACTGTGAATCAGCTCGGACAAAAAGCTCAGAGTCTGCTTTTCCAATGGTTTTTCCGAAAGCTTGTGCCTCACAATCCTAGTCATGGCGTCCACAGCTTCGCGCGCCGCAACTTCTCCTGCCCTATGGCCTCCCATGCCGTCGGCAACAACAAAGAAACCTCTCATTTTCGAGCTCGTCAAAGACATCCTCGTTATTGCCTCTGACAAGTCCGATATTGCTCAGACCCCAGCTTTCAATATTTACTGACATATAAGAATTTATAACAAATTTAGTTTGGAATTAAAGGTAGCATTCGAAGGCCTATGTTAAAGAAAAGTAATGGCGATACTGATGCCATTGACAGTCATATGGAGGAAAATGGGGGCAATGAGGCTCTGCTGACGCTCATAAACATAACCCAGGTAGCAAGATAGGGCAAACAGGCCGGGAATAAGCTGCCAGTTCAAGAGACCCTGGCCAATGGAAAAATGCAGCGAAGCGAAGAGAATGGATGTGAAAATAATGGAAAGAGAAAGAGGGAGAAAAGTTCTCAGCCAGTTTTGCAGAAATCCTCTGAAAAGCAATTCTTCGCCTATTGGAACTATGAAGACGACAGTGGCAATTGTTGAGAAAAACAGAGGTTTATACTCTGTCATCTCTTTTATATATTTTACCATTTCCTGGTCAATATTTGGAGGGGCCTCTCCATACCACAGGATCATGGCAATGGCGGCAAATTGACTGATGATCACAACCCATGGATAAGCCAGCAGCCACGTAGCCATGCCGATTAGGGCGCTTTTAACTAACTTCGGAAATTTTAGACCGCCAAAGTTCCAGATTGTCTTCCCTGACCTTTTTTCCCAAAATAATGCTGACGGCAAAGACAACTGCAGTAGAGATGAAAATCAGCGCAATATTGATCCATCCGAGTTCAGCCTTTGATATAACGGATCCGAGCTTTCTCGGAATGGATCCTGTTGTGACATAAACCCAGGCAAGAAGAGCTCCCAGGAATGAGAATAAGTTGAACAAAAAAATAGAGAAAAAATGCCAGAAGAACAGGCCCTATATGAAACATGCCGCGTTTCCCGAGCGGCCGGAAGCTGGTAATAACCTGCAAACCAGGCGATTGCAGATGCAGCAACTACAAATCCCGAGGCTACCAGAAAAATTGCCGAATAATCATAAACTTCTGACAACATTGCTTAAAAACAACCGCCCGTTATATTACTGGAGTGTACAAGATCACTTAAACATTGTAAAGCAAATGACTGGTATTGCCGGGATTCTTTATCCCGATATTTTTCATATTCATAAACTTATGGACCCTATTCTCGACAGTCTGTCGCAAAGAGGATCGATTGTTCATGAAGAAGCCGCGCGTGATGTATACTCTTACAAAGATCTGAGCCTCGGCGTCAGCGGCGGATTGATTGCAGCCAATCCCAAGAAAAGCTTAATCGCCATACTTGATGGAAAAATCTACAATTATGATGAGTTATCCCTCGATCTGAAAAATGCGGGATATGATCTGACAACGACAAACCAGTCTGAGGTATTGATTTATGCGTATGAGGCCTGGGGAGAAGAGTTTGCGAAAAAAATCAACGGCGATTTTGCTGCGGCAATATTCGACAAGAACAAGAACACACTTTATCTTTATCGAGACCGAGTCGGAGTGAAACCTCTTTATTGGTTTTTTGATCAAAACCATTTTATTTTCGGCAGCGATATCAAATCCTTGCTGGCTTCAGACATTATTCCCCAAACCCCGGCGACAGACTCCATAGCCTTTTATCTGGCTCTCGGCTACATTCCTCAGGACATGACTCCTATCCAGAACGTCAATAAACTACTACCTGCCCACTACCTGAAGTTCTCTCGGGAAACAGGTATGTCGATCCACCCTTATTGGTCTTATGGAGAGAAATTTCTAAGCAGCAAATCCGAACCTATAGAATCTGTCCGTAGAAACCTCGATTGTTTTGTTCAATGAGGCGGTTAAGAAAAGGCTTCCTTCCGACAAGAACTCTAGGATGCTTTTTGTCCGGAGGCATCGGGTCTGCCAGCGTCGCCCATTACATTCGCCAGATGCGTCCCTTCGATGAAATCTCCGCCTTCTCGGTAGGATTTAAGGGGCAAAACGACAGCGATGTGATGGCAGCATCCGGTTTTGCCCAGGCAGCTCATTTGGAACAAACAATTGGAATCATCACACCCAAAACTCTATTGGATGATTTTGTCAAAATCATCTGGAATCTCGACGAACCTATTGCCGACCCCACCGTTATCTCAACTTTCAATCTCGCCAAGATTGCTTCAACGCAAACTCATTTGGTCTATTCAGGAATGGGCTCGGACGAGCTCCTTGCAGGACATGGACGGTACACCCTTTCCGAACAGGAGTCTAGCCTGAAATACGGCGCTCGTATCTTTGCCTGGCATATGCTTCTAAGAATCATCGTTGTTCCGATAATCCAACAGTTCAACCCCCACCTGGCATTCAATATTTTGAAACACGCTCAATCGAATGTTTGGCAGGTGGGTTATATCCGGCATAATTGTATTTTTTCTGAAGACTTGCTGAGCCGGGCCGCACCGTCTCTTAGCGTTTTTTTTAATCCCGATGTCTTTGTTCAGAAATTCCATAATTTGCCCAATATCGAATCCCGCACATCTTCCTTTCTTTATTTAGATTTCAAAACAAGACTTCCTGATCTTTACATCGCCCAATATGAAAAATTAACAATGGCCAATGGACTTGATTGGAGAGCTCCCTATTTGGATGCGAAGATCATCGATTATCTTGCGGGCCTTCCCGAACCGTCATCGCTCACAGAAGCTGGCACAGCTTCGATCTTAAAGGGAATGTTTACGGAAATATTTCCGAAGGAACTCATCTACAGGCCGAAAAAAACGCCGAAAAATTTTTTAAACTCCTGGGTCAAAGAAGCCGGTCTCAAAGAGGTATTCCAATGTTTAAACCGCGGTGCTCTCGTCGAATCGGGAATTATCGACGAGAACTGGATCCTGACGGTGACCGATACCGTCGAAAATTGCGAAAAATATTTTCAAAATCTCTGGGCTCTCCTTGCTTTGGAAGTGTGGTTCCGGTTATTTATAAACTTCCCTGTTGAACCTAAGTGTCCTGAAATAACTTTGATGGAGCTTTTAACCAAAACCTAAAGTCATTATGGAAAAAAACCCTTTATCTGTGATCAAGACAGACGATAAAGTCGAAGGACCCGGTTCTGTCAATAAAATTAAACACAGGCAGCAGCAGGCCAAAGCTAAATACGAGCGAATCTGGCTCACAAAACCTCAAAGATTTGACCCTAACACTAATGCTATGGGGCGGGAGAGAATAAAAATAACCCTTGCTATCATCGAAAGCCGGTTCGATCTCCAAGACATGGCGGTTGTCGACATCGGATGCGGAAACGGTCCGCTGGCAGTCCCTCTTGCCGAAAAAGGTGCAAAAATCACAGCTTCCGATATCGCTCGAAACGCCACCAAACTCATCCCGGACCATCCGAATATCGACAAAAGACAAGATGCCTTGCCGATGACAAGTCTGGAGGACGACCTATACGACCTTTGCATGTGCACAGAAGTGATCGCAGAACTGGACCACCGCGATTTCCGGCTGGCTATGGCAGAACTTTGCCGCGTCATTAAACCCAAACGGAGATGTGGTTTGTTCAACGCCAATTGACATCTACTCGGAAGATGCCTTCAGCCGCTTCGCCACTCTTGCAGAAACCGAATTTAAAATCCACACTTGGAAAATCAGTCATTACGCACTTTATTTAAAGCTGCTTCATTTGTTTAAAGCCCCTTCCAAATTTTTCAATGCCTGGCTGGACAAAAATCGCCGGGATGAAGGACTCAAACACAGAAGAGGCCTCTACCGATGGTGGTTCAAAGTCAACAGCACGGCAATACCCGCTATGATGTGGGCTCCTGTGCAATTTATCTTGTATCCCCTTGTCTACTTTTTGGAACAAAACCGCGCCTGCATGTTGTTTTTTGAGAAACTCTGCCATTTCTTTCAGCAGGACCGAGGCATCAGCCATGTCACTTTTGTCGGAAAAAGACGGCCGATTCTCGAAGAAAAGCACGAGCCTCCCATTCCTGACAGAGCCCCGTTCAAAAAAGAAATTAAGTGGGAATAAAGTGCCGGAGATTGACTCATGGCATCGCATCAATTCCCTTAAGGCTGCTACATTCCTGTCCTGACCTGGTTCGGGCGAGGCAATTCCACAAGGTCCCCGGCAATAAATAGTTTACACCGGTTTTCATTAAATGACAACCCATGTATAGTTTATACCTAATGAAAGAATTCGATGAGTTGGTATGTATTGTTGAGAGCCTCCTAGGTCCTGAAGGGTGCCCCTGGGACAGAAAGCAGACCTTAGGTTCAGTCCGCCGCTACCTGATTGAAGAGGCCTACGAAGTCATCGAAGCAATCAACGACGAACATAACGAAAATATCGCCGAAGAGCTGGGCGACTTGTTTTTTAATGTCGTCTTTCTTTGCAAACTCGGTGAGAAAGAGAAAAGACTGACCTCCCGGCAAGTATTGAAAGGAGTGATTGACAAGCTGATCAGGCGCCACCCACACGTTTTCGAGGAAAAAAAAGACATGAACCCCGAAGAAGTGGTCAAGCAGTGGAACGAAATCAAGCGAACGGAAAAGGCAGCGGCAAAAAACCCTTTCGATTCGATTCCCAAAGATCTTCCCTACCTTGTTAAAAGCACAAAAAATAGTAAAAATCATGAAAAAAGAGGGATTCAAATTGAACCTGGCTTCTTCAGGCAACGCCGAAACCGATCTTGGAAATCAAATTCTTGAACTCATTGTTGCCGCTGTCGAGCAAAAGATCGACATAGATATGGCCTTAAGAAAATCTGTGCAGCAAATTATAAAATGATCAGAGAACTCACAGCGACAGTCTATATCATTGACGAAGACCAGCAAATGGTACTTCTCATTTTCCATAATAAATTGGAAAAGTGGCTCCCTGCCGGAGGCCATATCGATCCTAATGAAACTCCGCCGGAGGCTGCCATTCGCGAAGCTAAAGAAGAAACCGGGCTTGATGTCGAACTCATCAGACAGGAAAACCTGTGGATCCACTACCCAAACGCAACAAGCATCGAGCGTCCTTTTCTCTGCCTCCTTGAAGAAATCCCCGCTTTCGGCAACCAGCCGGCTCATCAGCACATAGACAACATCTTTGTCGGACGGGCTGTTGGAGGCGAACTCGCCTGGAATTCCAGGGAAACGCGTGCAATCAAATGGTTCTCACGGGAAGAGCTTCAGAGTTTGACTCCCGAAGAGGAAATCTTCCAAGAAACTCTCGATGCCATCGAAGTCATTCTTTCTTCACAATTATTAATTTTAAATTAATTAATACTTATTATTTAAAATATATTTTAATTTAAAAATGGGGTTTTATGGACGTAAACAATACAAAAATATCAGACCTTAGAAAAGAATTTGGCTCTCTATATCGAAATATTTATACCTATCCTCCGGAAGACAGTGAACAACGCAGGAATTGAGTAACCAGATTTTTGAACAGCTGATGGAAAAGCCTACCGGAAAAACGTCGGCGATTGTCACTTTAGGAGGCTGTCGTAGGTTCCAAAGAAACCGGATACAGAAGAGAAAAAAAGAGATTGATCGTTGGCAAAGAATTCAACACATAAATGCTTGCAAGATGTGGAAAATGGGGTAAAAGAGGTTCTTAAAAAGGTGATGAATCCCGACGCAGCATCATAATCAGACACTACTTTGTTCCGAGCAGCTCATGCTCTTGCTTGACAAGCTTGAGGAAATTTTGTGTCTCCCTCGTGATGATTGGCGACAGCGCAATAATGCCGATCAGATTGGGAAAGGCCATCAGCCCGTTAAAAATATCGGAAATTTTCCATACAATATTGAGGTCTAAAACCGCTCCGGGAAAAATGATCAAGGTGAAAATCAACCGAAAATAGAAAATCGATGATTCCCCTAAGAGATATTCGATGCATTTTTCGCCATAATAGGCCCATCCGAGAAGTGTGGTGAATCCAAAGAACACAACCCCGATTGTGACGATGAAGCCTCCCCAGCTAAACACCGAATTGAAAGCGGTCAAAGTGAGAGCTGCTCCAGTGACAAGCTTTCCGTCCGGCCCCATAGTTCCAAAAACTTCGGTCACACTCAAAACAAGCCCCGTCAAAGTGCACATCACAATTGTAGAAATGAAGCTTCCCGTCATGGATACCATGGCCTGGCGGCCGGGAACATCGGTTTTTGCGGCAGCCGCGGCAATTGAAGCGGTTCCAAGCCCCGATTCGCTCGTCATGAGCCCTCTGCTGACACCCACTTGCAGACCGATAAGCACAGTAGCTCCGACAAAACCGCCGAATGCCGCCTGGCCTGTAAAAGCGCTGTGAAAAATTCTCCAAAGTGCCAAAGGGAGCCGTTCAAAATGATATCCCAGAACGATCAAAGCCCCGAAGAGGTAAAAAATAGCCATAAACGGGACAAGAATCGAGGCGAGGCGCCCAATGCTTTTAATCCCTCCTATCAACGTGAGTCCCACAAAAGCCGCTACAACAATGCCCGTCAAATAGTGAGGGAAAGCAAACATTGTATTCAGAGCATCTGCAATCGAGTTTGCCTGAAGCATATTGCCGCCTCCGAATGAAGCGATCGCACCAAAAAGCGCGAAGGAGAAGGCAAGCCAGCGCCATCCAAGCCCCTTTTCTATAAAAAACATCGGCCCCCGACCATTTCCCCATTCCTGTCGACATGGCGGTACTTGATCGCAAGATAAGCTTCTCCATACTTGGTCGCCATTCCCAAAAGCGCAGTCACCCACATCCAGAAAATGGCCCCATACCCGCCGATCACAACAGCTGTAGACACACCGGCAATATTGCCGATGCCTATGGTCGCTGCAAGAGCCGTCATCAATGATTGAAAATGGGAAATGTCGCCTCTCCCCTCATGAGGCTGGTTCATACCGACAGCGACATTAAACCATACCAAAGGTAACGGAATTGAATGCCCCGCAAGACAATAGTGAGATAAATCCCCACAGCGGAAATGAGAATCAGCAGCGGATATCCCCAAACAATTTTATAGAGAGTTTCAAGTCCAGATTCAAAGAGCCTCAAAATGACTTCCTTCAGCCGGCAGTTGCAATAAGAATCGGTCTGTTTCTGTCTTGATCACAGCCGAAAGCATAATAAGCGCCAAAAGATTGGGAATCACCATCAAACCGTTTGTGATATCGGCTATCAGCCAGACAAGTTCCATTTTTAAAACGGCGCCGGGAATAATCATAAGGGAATACAGAATTCTATAAAAGGGGACAGCCCGTTCTCCGAAGAGATACTCGAAGCATTTTTCCCCATAATAGGCCCATGCCAAAATTGTAGAAAATGCGAATAATACCAGACCAATAGTCACAATATAATTGCCTCCCCAGATCGAGGAGTTGAAAGCCGTAAGAGCCAGCGCCGCTCCATTGAGCATTTCGCCGTCGCTGCCCACCTGTCCCAAGACCCCCGTTACTGCAAAAACTATTCCGGTAATGGTGCAGACGATGATCGTTGAGAACAACGCCCCGGTCATAGAAATCATCGCCTGGCGTCCAGGGCTGTCGGTTTTAGCCGCAGCCGCTGAAATCGAAGAAATACCAAGGCCCGCCTCATTGGAAAAAACACTTCGTGAAACGCCCATTTGTATCGCCAGCATCAGTGTCGACCCGGTGAATCCTCCCAGAGCTGCCTGCCCGGTAAAAGCGTTGGTAAAGATGAGATTGACAGCTTCGGGAATTTTCACAAAATTGATACCTAAAATAATCAAGCCGGAAAGCAGATAAAAAATGCCCATGATCGGAACCAACACCCCTGCAAAGCGCCCGATCGTTTTTACCCCCCCAAAAGGACCAGTCCAATCAAAACCGCCACAACACAGCCGGTAATCCAGGGATTGATCATCCAGACGCTTTCCAAAGCTTCGGAGATGGAATTTATCTGAACCAGATTGCCTGTACCAAAAGCCGCGACAGAAGCGAAGAGAGAAAATAAAACCGCCATCCATTTCCAGCCGATTCCCCGCTCGATATATTCCATCGGCCCGCCAACCATTTCCCCCCTCTTGTCAACAATGCGGTACTTGACCGCAAGAAGGGATTCGGCATACTTGGTCGCCATCCCTAAAAATGCCGTGACCCACATCCAGAAGATCGCTCCGAATCCCCCGATTGTGACAGCCGTTGCGACACCGACAATCGAGCCGGTTCCTATAGCTCCTGCCAAAGAGGTCATCAAAGCGTCAAAGGGGGTAATATCCCCTTCGTTTTCCGACTTTGAAGGGGAAAAGACCTGTTTGAACGCATAACCTAAATAGCGAAATTGCATCCCTTTTAAAAGAAACGTCAGATAAACTCCTGTACCGAAGATAAGCAGAAGCAATGGAACGCTCCATATGGCATTCTTGACATGAATGAGAATTGACTCGATTTCAACCATTTTCTCTGTAAAACTCCGCAAGTAAAAAATAATTCTAGCAAAATTCTAAATTTACATCAATAAAATACTGTTAATATTAAAATTTAAACTATTATAGAATTTCGGACTTCAATCCGAGATTAGATCACAATCACGGGTTCAACTGAAGCTGTCCGATGTCCCGTAGAGATCTATCGTCTTTTGGCGAAGCCTGGATCATAGCAAGCACGCCGGAAAAGCAGTGCCTCTTCATAAGTGAAAAGATTCTTGCCAGCTCACCTAACGACAACTCAGCCGGAATGATGGGCAAAAGAGGAGCCGTAATCGGGACTAAGCTTTGCCGGATTTCTTTCCAAAAAGCATCTCCGGAAAAAGCGAGTACTGTATTTTTTCCTGCCGCAAGGCACAGCCCTTGGAGCATGCGGCTTAAATTAGGCAAATGATAGATAAGCCTTTTTTTCCCTGCGATCTCTTCAAGAAGCTTCATCTCTTTTTGTAAAATCTCAATCCTCGTTAAATACTGCCCATCTTCATGACTGAAAAAAGAAGGATCGCTGCAGCGGCTCTCCCAAAAAATATAATCCGCTTCAATAGGCGATAAAGTTTTCTTAAGATATTGGACATAAGATGCGTCAAGAGGACTGCAGCACTTACCCCAATCAATTTCCGGCCTAAGGATCACCTTGACACCGTCTGGTATCTCGCAGCGATCGCTTTCAACAACTACAGCATTAAAGCCAAAAGGAATCCATTTTTCCAATAGCTCCGAAACGTTGCCCGCTTTAATCCAAAGAGGGCGAAGAGGATAAAGAGGTTTTGTCTTTCCCAAAACCTCAAGAAGGAACCCGCTTTTCAGTGCCTCTGAAGCCTGCTTGGAAGCCCACGCTGCCGCAAGTTCGCTTTCTGCATTGATGATGCACTTGCCTCCTTTTAGCAGAATCTCGAAACATTCCCCCCTATTTTCTTGAACCCGTCCCCGCACGATGGCACTTGCTAAATATTGACAGTTCATGGTATCAGTAGCTTCTTTAGTTTTATTCATGGATGAGCCTTATTTTATGACATCACGGCTTTTGCACTATCCCGGGACCAAATGCCAGCCATTGCCAACTCCCGATAATATCAAAAATGAATTTCCTTTAAAGCAAGAAGTCTATACCAAGATAGCCGGCTTTCGTCAAGAAATCATTGACATCCTCCAGAAAAAGACAAAAAAGGCTCTTTTTATTGTCGGCCCCTGCTCCATCCATGATACCTCCGCCGCCTATGAATTTGCCAGTAAATTAAAGCGGCTTGCCGAATATGTTTCCGAATCGATACAACTAGTGATGCGTGTTTACTGCGAAAAGCCCCGAACGTCTCTGGGATGGAAAGGGCTTGTTTACGATCCTTGCCTCGACCATTCAAACGACGTGGCCAAAGGCATCCGCCTGACACGCGAGCTGATGCTTGAAATTAACCGGCTGGGCGTGGCAGTCGGAACTGAGTTCCTCGACCCCCTCACCTGCCACTATTACGAGGACCTTGTCAGCTGGGGTTGCATTGGAGCCAGAACCTCGGCATCGCAAATTCACCGCCAGCTGGTCTCGGGTCTGCCGATGCCTGTCGGTTTCAAAAACAGCACTGACGGAAACATCCTGAACGCCGTTAACGGCATGTCTGCTGCCAACCATCCCCAGTGCCATATCGGGATCAACGATGCGGGGCGGGCGTGTACAATGAATACCTCAGGCAACCCCAACACCCACCTTGTTTTAAGAGGCGGCGAACACACCCCGAACTATAATCGCCCCTCCGTCGCCTACGCACTCGAGCTTTTGGCAACGCATAAACTTCCCCTCCGCCTTCTCATCGACTGCTCTCACGACAATTCTGGAAAAGATCATGAGCAGCAGCCTGAAGTCGTGGGCGAGGTGGTCGAGCAAATGTGCCAAGGCAACAACAATATTCTCGGCCTTGTTCTTGAGAGCCATCTTTATCCGGGCAAGCAAAAACACGAAGGACCTCATTCCTGCCTGAAATACGGCATCTCCATTACAGACGGCTGCATGGATTGGAATACAACCGAAGAGTTGATACTGCGCGCCCATGTCCAGCTCTCCAAGGAAGACGCTTCATTGGGCTCATCGCTTGCCAGCGTCGACTAGTGCTCTGTCAACTTAAAGATTTAGGTTGTTTGACTCATCTTTTTCCGCCCGGCTTTGTGCTCGTGCTTGACAACTTGACAAAAAGAAGCTCAACGAAAAAAGGAGAGAAACTCTACCGGCGGCCTCATCCATAGTCGAGTGCTGAACAGAAGCCTTCGTCCTCACTATTTCCAGAAAGATCACGTTGAATCTGCCGGCCTTGTTGATCAAGTGCCTCTTTAACAGCATAAACGGCTTTTTTTCCCAGATTATTTGAGGAGATATCTATGTTGAGGAGGTTCTTCATTTCCTTTAAAATAGCGGCCAACGCTATCCCTGCCCCTTCACCGATATCGTTTGCGCAGATATCCAACGAGACCAGCTTATTCAGAGTGATAAAGGTAGAGAGCAAGTTTTGGATGCCCTCCTCTCTTAATTTATTAAAAGAGAGATTCAAAATTTCCAGATTTTTGTTCTGCAAAAGCATATTCGCTAAAACCAGAGAGGCTTTTGGTCCCAATTTATTGTGACTGAGGTCAAGATCCTTAAGACTGTTAGGAAAGGCCGCCCCCTTGAATTCCTTTCCTCCGATTTTGTTGAAAGCCATATTTAATTGCTCAAGCTTCTTTAGGCCGGCGATAGGCGCAGCTAAATGTTGGATGCCTTTTTGAGTCAGCCCATTAAACCCAACATTTAACGCATTCAGATTGTGCAGAGCGCTCAAACCTTTTCCTAACTCCTTTGCACCAATGTCACCAAAGTCATTGCTGTGCACATCCAACGCTTTAAGTTGAGTGATATATTTGAAGGACCCTGCCAATTGTTTTATCCCTTCCATTTTCAAATAGTTGTTCGCGACATCCAGTTTTTTAAGATTTTTAAGATCTTTGAGAGCATCGGACAGAACACCGGCCCCTTTTTCACCAAGGTCATTGAAAGAAATAACCAATGTTTCTAAAGCACGCAGATTACGAAAAGCGGGAATCAAAACCCTTATATTTTCACCCCTTAAGTTATTTCCACACAAAATCAAGACTTTCAGATAGATCAATTTGCCAAGAGCCTTGGAAAAATTTGCAAGAATTTTTGGATTGAGATTTTTATTGTGTGTAAAACAGAAATCTGTGAGTTGGCCTTGCTTGGAAAGCTTCTGTTGCAGTTTTAACAAATCGTCTTCAGACATTTCACTCATTTTAAAATATGTGAATCTAAGATTATCCTTCTCAACTAATCTTTGTAAAAGCTTAGGGTTCGAAACAAACAGCCTGTTCACAATGTTTACTTCAACGAGGCGATATTTAAAGGTTTTGAACCCATAACGGACTTGAGTGAGTTCATCCAGGACAATCTCCAGGGATTTGTTGTCGGCATTTGTCAGGCATCTTTCTATAAAGGCATAACATTGAGACTTCCTGCAGGAATGAAACATTGAATCTGGTTGGAAACTGGCATTTTTAATGCTTAGCGCATTTTCTGATTCTATGACAGTCGCTTGATAAGCATCAATGAGTTTACGTGTCAGAGTTGTTTCCTTTTGCAAGATGGTGAGAAGCTGGATTCCTTTATTGTTTTCCGAGCGCTTAAAATGACTTGTTAAGAAACTAGACTCAAAGATAAGGGCTGGGGGCAGGAGATACTTGCAGCTCCCATGCCAGGTACCATACAAAATATTAAAAAGAGGGCCTCCGCCAAACCTGTCTAGGTAGATCTCATAAATGCTTTGTAAATTTGGATTTTCCAGAATTTGTTTCGGTGTAAATTTTGCATAAGCCTTGACGAGGCATGCTTTTTCCCGTGCTGAATAATCTTTTTCTTGCTTCATCAGATAAAAAAGCACAAGCTCCACTATTTTTTCAGGTGAAGCTTTGCTTTGATTACAATACAGTGCATAGGCATCGGGAAAGTGTTGATTAAGTTTACAAAGAGTCTGATCCATATTTACCATGTTTGAACCCCTGATTGTGACCCTGATCCGCTGTGAGACGCTCTAGAAAGTGATTAGATTTTTCAGATTCTGAGGAAGTCATGTCTTTTGACATGACTGACAAAGAAGATGGAAAAGATAATTATTTTCTAGAGCGTCTCACAGCAGATCAGGATCACAATCAGAGGTTGAGCATTCTTGTTGTTTTTGATTTGCCGCAAGTGCCGATATTTAGCCAAAGCTAAAGAGAAGCAAACATCGTCGGGTATTTTTTGCGGTCTATCTAACCAATGTTTTAAAATTTCGTTATACATGTAAAACAGAATAACAAATTTAATATTAAAAAAAATTAACAAGTCTTATTGGAATGCCCGTTTTGGCTAATTCGGGATCTTTGACGAGCGAATTTCAAGAATTATTTTTCCAGTATTTATTGAAATTGTCATGGCTTTTTGTTTCTCACCTTGAAAGGCTTTGACTGTGAGACTCATAACTGAGATACCAGCTACAGGTAAAAAAGAATCAAAAAAGCGACAGTGGCTGCTTTTTTTTCTCGTGAACATCCTGGCCTTGCCCCATTGTTAGGTCCAACTTCACCGGCAACAAGTTGACGTCCTTCCCTCCCATTAGCCTTGAAAGCCGCTTAAGTATATAACAAGATTAATATTGACAGAAATAATTATTTAAAATAAAATTATTCATAAATAATATAAGAATACTAACTGGAATAATAAATATGAAAGTTGAACGGCGTTGTTGCATAAATCACCACTGAGACCACCGAGCTCACTGAGAGATTATGAGAGAGGAATTAAATGATTAGACGCCTAATCCCATTTTTTAGAAGTTTTACATTGAAATTGATGAGCAAACCTCTGCCACCACCATTATGCTTAAGATAGGATAGAAGTTGGGCCTCATGAACAGGCAAGAAATTGGCCACAGATTTTATCTCCAAAATAACCTTATCTTCCACTATCATATCGATCCGGTAGCCTGAGTCTAGCTTTTTATCACGATAAATAATAGGTACTGGTATCTGCCGGTTAACTTTCAAACCCGCAAGGTTCAACTCGTAGCAAAGACAAGTTTCGTATGTCGATTCAAGCAAGCCTGGACCTAATCTTCGATGAACTTCAATCGCAGCACCTATGATTTCCCCTGTTAAAAGGTCATTTCTTTTTTGGTTGGCTTCTTCAGTTGTGTGGGTACTAGTCATCTTTTCTCCAAAAAGGGCGAATGCGAGCTTGCCGACAAATACCTAATACTCTAATTTTTAGTTGCAACAAATTGGAGGATCAAGATGAAGGCAAAATATCGCATTCGCAACTGGAACGACTATAACAAATCTCTTATTCAAAGGGGAAGCATAACTGTTTGGTTTTCTGAAGATGCTATCAATAAGTGGATGGCTCCAAAAGAAATAGGAAAAAAGGGGCGTCCAAAACTCTATTCTGATGACGCTATTCTCACCGCGCTCATTATTCGATCGGTTTTTCATCTTCCATTGAGAGCACTCGAAGGATTTTTGACATCTCTTGTTATGATTTTATCTGTTGGTTTATCGATTCCTTCTTATACTCAAATTTGTCGGAGAGCTAAGTTGTTGGGGCAAGAGTTGAAGAAACTTTCGAAAAAAAAAGTCACCAATATTGTAATCGATTCAACCGGTTTGAAAGTGTACGGAGAGGGTGAATGGAAAGTTAGGCAGCATGGAATCAGTAAAAGGCGAACATGGAGAAAGCTCCATCTGGCAGTCTGCCCTGACTCTCACGAAATTATTTTCGAAATTCTTACTGAAAATAACGTTGCAGATTGTGAAGTGTATCCAAAACTTCTCGAGGTAATGCCGAAATCAGTTAAGCGCACATATGGAGATGGGGCTTATGATACTAAGCGATGCTATGCTGCAAATGTAGTTCACGGCTCAATTCCTATTATTCCACCCAATAGGAATGCTGTTTTTCGAGAAAACATATCTCCTTCTTGGAAGATGCGGAATATCAGTTTGCTGGAAATTTCAGGTTTAGGAGGTGATGATGATGCAAGAAAATTATGGAAAAAGTTGAAAGGTTATCATCGTCGATCACTTGCAGAAACAGCCATGTTTAGATTTAAACGATTCTTTGGAAATGATTTAAGAAGTAGAACTCTGGAAACCCAAAGGGCTGAATCAAGGGCAAAATGTGAAGCACTAAATATAATGACAAAGCTGGGAATGCCTGAAAGTGAATTAATAGCAGCTTAAATCAAATCTCTCATATTCTCTCTGTGCGCTCTTGTGAGCTCTGTGGTTAATTACGCAACAAAGCCAAGTTGAACCCAGGTATCTTAACCCTATTTCTCACGATTTCCACGCATGCAGAGACTTTCCTCGCTTGACGACAGCTCAAAAAGCGGCTACTGTCGCTTTAACGGTGCTGGCTGCTGCCACCACACTGCCGATTTTAGGCTTGGGAGGAGTCGCTATGTTCCGCTTTTTGGTGGGAAGATTCTCGAAAGTCGATAGACTGCCTTTGAATAAGGGCCGCTCTTCCAGCGATTCAGAGATACTTAACCCCGATAAAGTAGACCGCACAAGCTCTGCTTCTCAAGCGCAAAAAAAGAATCAAATTTGCATCACAAGTTCCCTAATAACCGGCCGATTGGGAAAGAAAAGCGAAAATACCTTTCTTCCCTTTTATCTGGAGAAGATGACACAAGAGGACGGCAGTCCCCTGCCTTGGGATCCCGATGACTTCTGGGTTCAATTGAAAAATATCGAGCCATCGGAAACATTTCCATTTACGAATTTCCATCTTCCAGGAGCTCTCTTTAATGGCAAAAATGATGGCGATATACTTGCCTTGAAATATAATGATGAGTTGCTCCAATGAACCATTAATCAAAACAATCATGGATTGAAATTTCAAGAGGGAAAATTTCAGAATACGCTGAAAGCACTAAAATCATACTACCACAGCAACTATGACCCCGGTACAGTATGTTTTGGTAAATTTGACCCTTATCATCCCTACCGCTTGGAAGAAAACAGAGTGATCTATCACTTGCAAAAAGGAGAGGGTGACGAATTAAAACTTATCGAAACAGATGCTGATAAGCCCCGGGCAATCGAAAAACCTAAAATTATAAAAAGAGATGTGCTTCATGTGGAAAATTCTATTTATCTCCAATTTGAATTATGCGAGTTTTTGCCAGAAGATATTGATATTGTGTTAAATGAGCATTATTTATGCATTTATGCCTGTTTCAAAAACAGGCCTATTGTTTCAGAATTGTATAATAAAATTGCCTGCTCAGGACCTCAGGAAACTTTTAATTCGAGCCGAGAAGTTTTATGGATGGGCAAATTCAACAACAAACTTCTAAATAATAAATCCTACAGCGAGATGAAACGCAGCATCGAAAAGGCTGATTTCCTATTAAAGAACGGTACTTTACAAATTACGCTCCCGAAGAACTGCAGCTAAAATCCTATAACTTTCACTTTTTTAGCAATCATATCAATCTCCCCAATGATGATCTATATATTCAACGCCCGCCACTGAGAAAGAATGACCGATGCGGCCTGGGAGACGTTAAGAGAGTCGATTTGTCCGAACATGGGTATGTAAACCTTGTGGTCGGAATACTTGCTGATAAGAGGCTGCACTCCCTTTCCTTCAGACCCCATAATTAAGAGCGTGTGCGAAGGGAATTGAAATTTGTAGAGGTTTTCGGCGGCGGGGCCAATTTCGGCGGTGACTGCCCAGTAGCCGTGCTTCTGAAATTGTTTGACTGTCTCGGCAAGATTCGAAACCTTGATTAAGTCGACGAGCTCGGATGCTCCAACGCTGGCTTTAGTGACAACCGGGGTGATGTCGGCTCCCCTGTTTTTTGACCAGACAACGGCGCCGGCGCCAAAACATTCTGCGGCGCGGAGTATGGCGCCAAAATTCTGCGGATCGAAAATCGAATCGAGCAGTAAAACCAGACTGCTTTCTTTTTCTTTTGATAAAAACGCTTTGAGATCAAGCTTGGGCTTTTCTTTGAGGTAAGCGGCCACCCCTTGATGGGACTCGGATCCCGCAAGGTCTGATAATTCATCTTTGCTAAGGATTTTTATTGGAATGCCCGCTTTAGAAAATTCCAGGTCTTTTTTTGCGAGTAATATTTTTTGGATGCGTTCGGGGGCGGCTTTGAGCACTTCCCTGACACAATTTTTTCCCATGATAAGATGCGTCATATTTTGTAAAATCCTGTTCCGTCAATTCTTTCTTGGTAAAAGCGGAAGTCGTCGGGGAAATTATTGATCTCAAGATCCATCTCTTCCAGCTGCTCTTCAATTGGGTTGATGGTGATGATTTCTTCCCAAAGGTGGTGCCTTTTCTCAGCGATCAGGCAGCCGTCGCCAAATATTTGTATGTGGTAGGCAGCAATTCCATTGGTGCAATAATAATCCTGATCCATCAGGTAGTAGGCCATCCGGCCGATAGGGCATTTGAGATGGATCCACTTCTCGATTTCCTCATAATTCTGCAGCCTGATGCGCATTCTGAGCCAAATCGCCCGGCAGCTTTGCATCTCCGGCTTCAGCTTCCATTGAATGAGGAGCCTTTGGCCGACGCTGGGACAATATTTATGGGGATCGGGAGTGCCGACCCAGGTGCTGGCATACCGCTCGGGAAGCATATATTCACTCTGCACCTGAAGCCTTTCGGTACCGCAGGAAGCGAGCAAAAGAGCCAGAAGTAAAAACTTATACCATTTTGCTCGGATCGACAATTTCATCAAACCTCTTTTCGTCAAGAATTCCGAGCTTAAGCGCCGCCTGCTTGAGTGTGAGCCCTTCTGTGTGGGCTTTTCTGACAATCTTACTGGCATTATCGTAGCCTATTTCACTATTTAAGGCCGTTGCAAGCATAAGCGACCGGTCGAGGTATTCTTGGATTTTTTCTCTGTTTGGCTCGATGCCCTTGACGCACTTTTCCGTAAAGCTTACAGCTCCATCTGCAAGGAGACGGACCGATTGCAAGAAATTGTAAATAATGACCGGCTTGAAAACATTGAGTTCAAAATTTCCTTGGGAGCCGGCGATTGCAATCGTGTTGTCATTGCCGATCACCTGAACGCAGAGCATCGTGAGAGCCTCGCATTGAGTGGGGTTGACTTTTCCGGGCATGATGGAGGATCCGGGTTCGTTTTCAGGAATTTTGATCTCTCCTAAACCGCATCTAGGCCCCGATGCCATCCACCGTATGTCGTTGGCGATTTTCATGAAGGAACAGGCAAGTCTTTTTAAAGCGCCGCTTGCCGTGACGAGCGCGTCACTAGCTGCAAGGGCCTCAAACTTGTTAGGGGCCGTCTTAAAAGCGATTCCGGTCAGATCGCTTAGGGCTGCTGCCATCTTCTCTCCAAAATCCTGAGGAGCGTTGAGTCCTGTGCCGACAGCAGTCCCTCCGATTGCGAGTTCGGATAGCTGAGGAAGGGTATTTTTGAGCGCTTCCGTTCCACGGGCTATCTGACTGGCATAACCGGAAAATTCCTGTCCTAAAGTGAGAGGCGCGGCATCCATAAGATGAGTGCGGCCCGTCTTAATAATATCCCCGAACTCACGGGCTTTGCTCTCCAGGGCTTCTTGAAAATTTTTAAGGGCAGGGAGAAGACGATTCACGATTTCCAGAGAAGCCGCCATGTGCATGGCAGAAGGAAACACATCATTGGAGGATTGAGACATATTCACATGATCGTTGGGATGGATAGGATGTTTCGTCCCTATCTCGCCTCCTGTCTTATCAATCGCGATGTTGGCAATCACCTCATTGACATTCATATTTGTCTGGGTTCCTGAACCTGTCTGCCAGACGCTTAAGGGAAACTGATCGTCATAATTTCCTGAAAGGATCTCATCGGAAACTGCCGCAATCAAATCGGCTGTTTCCTTATCAATCAGGCCAAGCTGTCCATTGACACTTGCCGCAGCTTTTTTTATGAGGGCAAGAACATGGATAACTTCAAGGGGAATGGTTTCAGACCCTATCTGAAAATTCAACCGTGAGCGCTCTGTCTGCGCTCCATAGAATTTTTCGGCGGGAACTTCGACCTCTCCCAAACTGTCTTTTTCAATGCGGTAGCTCACTTTATCCTCCTACATGAGCAAGAGAGCGAACACAAAGGCAAATAGAGCAAAAGACTCGATTATACCGATGGCCGCAAAACATTTGCCAAATACCGCGGGCTGTTTCGCTGTGGCCTGTATACCTGTTGCGCAAACTCTACCCTGAAAAATCGCAGCGATCATGATCGCCGAGCCGGACCCAAGCCCAATGCCTATGGCTGTGAGCGGGGTGAGGGTTTCCGCCTGAATTGCCCGGCTCATCAGCAGCATGAGAATAAACCCATAAATAACCTGAGAGGACGGGGCGGCGGCCATGGCGATATATTTTCCATGCCCCTCTTCGACGCGGCTCATCACTGCATGCGAGGCAGCTCCTGCAATCCCGCAGCCGATACTGCTGCCGATCGCACTCAGCCCGAGGGCGATTGCCGGTCCAAATAAATCATATGCCATAAAAATTACTCCTTTTATTCCACTTCGTAAAGGCGGAGAGGTTCGAACGGTTTTCCTCCCCCTTCAAATGAATAATGATACCATTCTATAAAATTAAGACGCAGTCCATGGATAATCCCTCCCATGATTCCCAGCAGCATATTGACCACATGGGCGAATGCGATAACCACAATCGCGAGCAGGATAGGCATGGCTCCATACATTTCATTAATTGTTTCGCTCACAATTGCGCTGGCCAGGCCGAGAGCGTAAAGCCTTAAATAGGATAAAACGTCGGCAAAAACCTGAATAAGATTCATCGGTTCAGCGAGTCCTCCCAGCCGATGCTGGAGAAGCGCCAATGCAACGGCAAGGCCAATGCCAATGTATATAAGCTGTAATCCTTCGGTCGCCCCAAAACTCGGCGGAACGCCGAAAACGTAGTGGAGAAGCGAGGTTTCGCCGAGATAATGGGGAAAATACAGATAACCGCCGGCAAGAACAATGATCCATCCCAGCCCGCTCCAATTCCTTCCCAAATACCTGCAGAATGAAAGCGCAATATGAATGATTCCGACAACTAAAGCCAATTCAAGCAGGATACTGCGGCCGACATTGTCAAGAACCTCATTGGCGACAACATTATTCTCAGACACTTCGGTCGCCTTAAAAAATTGCTTGCCGCTTGCGGCGGACGAAATTTGCGGATACTGCTTCAGCCAGTCCTCATAGGTTTTGTCACGGTTGTGAAGGTGATATTCGACTTTCTTTTCACTGATCCATCCGAGAAGCGAAACTTTTCGAATCGGACTGTCGATGGGTACGTTGATGCCGAAAAACGATGTGGTGAGAAATCCCCAAACCACGCAGGCTCCGCAAAGGATAAGGACTAAATTCAAAAAACGCCTGCCGGTCCCTTTCTGATTCCAGAATTTAAATTTAAGGTAGGAGCCTATAGCTAAAAATACAAGACCGTATCCCGCGTCGTTGACAATCATGGCAAAAAATAAGGCAAAAGCGGCTAAAACCCAGATCGAAGGGTCTTTGTCGGTATGATGGGGAGTGTCGTAAATATTGACGAGATCTTCGCCGATGCGTCCCGCTCCGGTGTTTTCCAAAAACGTGGGAATTCTGTCGGTCTCTTCAATGGCCACCTCTTCAAAATAGACACCGAGCTCCCCGACTAGCTTTTTAAGATCGTCGATTCGGTCCATAGGGACCCACCCTTCGACGACAAAAAGGCTGCCATTCAATTCATCACGGGTATAATCGAGATTGACATCAAGGCTGTGGTGATTGTGGGCGAGGATGAGCGCCTTGTGCAGAAAATGATTATATTTTGCCAATTCTTTAAGAGCAGACTCCATGGCTTGAATCTTTTCGTGGTTTTTCGCGATCATTTCATGAAGCTCAGACAGGGAGTGATCAAAAACCATCTCAACCATTTTATCGAAAGTCCTCGGCTCTTTGCTAATGCCGACAAAATAATCAAGACCGTGATCAGAGGAAATAAAAATGATCCCTTCAGGCAAGGCTTCTCCGTCGAAATGCCCTTTTTTCGCACAATAAAACTGGATCCTTCTGCTGCCCTCTGTTTCAATATAGGCGATGTCGCCTAAATTAAACTCGCCGAACTCCTGAATACGGGAGACTTCCAGGGTTAAAACCCTCTCTTCTTCTTCTTTTGCGTCGATGGAATGCTTTAAGTGGAGAATTTCGCTGGCTAAGGGATAGGCTTTTTGCAAGTCGGCGGGTTCGACCTGCGAAACGACCGGAAGACCCCGCAGTATCTTTATTGCCTGAGTCAAATCCTGAATTTCCTGAGGGATGCGGCCCGCCCTTTTTTCACTGACATCAATAAAATGGATAATACCCTGCTTTTGAGCGCGGCGGAAAAAGCTGTCTCTTTGCTCCTTGACACCGACAAACGCAAATTTTTTGACATCAACACGCGCCATAAACTTTAGGCTATCCCCTTAAGATGCTCTTTCAGCATTTCTTCTTTTTTCGCTTCGATCTTTGTTTTAGCAACCTTGACCTGGCCGACAGCGGCAAGCTGCTGATCGCCTAAGAAAACGCTGATTTTTTTAATGTTCTTTTTGGCTCTCGGTATGAGAACTTTTTCAAACAGGTTGACTCTGATAGAAACGTTTCTAAGCTCGACTTCCAGCGCCGCTTTTTTTTCTTTGACAACGGTAATTTCCACCAGTATTTCCGATAGGGCTCTCAGCCCGGCAATGACCCCGTCAATCCAGGGAGGAGTTTCGAATAATGAGTATTCAACCTCCTGGAATACGGCCCCGTCGTAGTAAGGAACTTCAATTCCGGCGATATTTTCATATCGTTTTTTTACTTCAAGGACCCGTGTGACCTCAACAGGATCAATGACAGTCTTTTCCGTAAGGAGCGTGCAGTAGGCAAGTGCGGTTTCCCTCTCCTCGCCGTACTTTTTTTCAAGAAGTGCAATCTCCTGTCTGGCATCGTTCACTTCAACCTGAAGCATCGCCTTTTTCAGCTTCAGGGTCGGCAAATACCTCTCGAGCTGCCCCAGTCTCCTTTGTTGATCCCTCAATCCATTCTTTGTGAGTTTGATGTCGCTCACACCGCCGCCTTGTTTGGCCAATATTTATCAATTACGGACTGTTTAATTCCCACTTCATCCGGCTCGAAGCACTCGGATAAAATCTGCCATCCTTCGTCAAGCGCTTCATCAATGGGCAGATTGACTTCCAGATTCATCATTTGGTTTTCAAACTTTTCGGAGTAAACAAGGAGTTTTTCGTCCCATTTGGACAAGCGGAATCCCATTCCCTGCCGCTCCCTAGCTTTTTTCGATTCGGCATACAGGCGGATCATCGCATTGGCCAGATTGCCGTGATCCTCTCTGGTAACTTTGCCGATGACATTCTGCTTCAATCTGGAAAGCGATCCGAAAGGATCAATCATGCCATGGTGAAGGTAAAATTGCCCCTCAGTAATGTATCCTGTGTTATCGGGAATTGGATGCGTCACATCGTCGCCGGGCATTGTTGTCACACTGACGATTGTGATCGAGCCGCTCCCTTCGATAACTCCTGCTTTTTCATATCTGGCGGCAAGGTCGGAATAGAGCGAACCGGGATATCCCCTGTTGGAAGGGACCTGATCCATAGTGATCGCGATTTCCTTGATGCTGTCGGCAAATGCCGTCATATCCGTCATCAGAACGAGGACGGTCAGTCCGTTTATTGCAAACTTTTCAGCGCAGGCCAAAGCCATATCAGGGACGAGGATACACTCCACGGCGGGATCTGTCGCCCGGTGAATAAACATAACCGTCTTGTTTAGAGAACCGGCCTGTTCGGCATTGTCGATGAATGCCTGATATTCTCCAAAAGTCAGTCCCATGCCGGCGATGACGACGACATCGGCATCGGTTTGGTTAGCGATGCGCATAAGGAGTTTATTGTAGGGTTCGCCGGGAATTGAAAAAATCGGAATCTTTTGCGATTTGACCAGGCAATTGAACACATCGATCATGGGAATATTCGTTCGCACCATCTCGCGGGGGATGGCGCGCCTGGCGGGATTGAGAGAGGGCCCTCCAATGGCGATTTCTTCTCCAATCACCTCGGGGCCGCTGTCGATAGGCTTGCCGCTTCCGCTTAGCCTTCGCCCCAAAAGAGCATCTCCGAAAATCGCCCGCATTTTTCTTTTCAGGAAAGTCACCTTGTCCCCTGTGGAGATTCCCCGGGCATCCTGAAATACCTGAAGCGTCGCCTGGTCTCCCTCGATTCTGAGAACGGAGGCGTAGATCGTTCTGCCGTCTTTGAGCTTAACTTCGGCAAGCTCTCCCAATCCGACGTCATCGGCAGTAACGGTGATCAGATTTCCCCGCATATTGTTGATTCTATCATGAACTTTTTTCATCTAATCCTCGTGCTTTATCATCTCTTCAATTTTCGCGTAAGTATCTTTGTACTCGCGAGAGCCCATCGGCGAGAAGTTCATATTTTTCAGTGTATTTGAGAGGTTTATAAAAAACTGTCTGGCCTCGTCATGCGTTTTGAACATAAACTTTTTATCAAAGATGCTGTTGATAAGCATAAAGAGTTCAATCTGCCTTTTCAAAGGACAGTAAGCGTCTTCCTTGTCAAAAGCGTTTTGCTGCAAATAGGCAAAGTCATAAAGTTCGGCCTTCAAATAAATGACAAAATCATCAATGGCAGTCCCCTCTTCGCCGACAACCTCCATCCGTTTTCCGATTTCATTTCCTTCCCTAAGAATATTGTCCGCTCGAAGGACGAGAGAGGCCCAATTGTCGACATATTGGCCGAGTTCAGCGCCCACGCCGAGAATGTATTTCGACCAGGAGATGCCCGGATCAATAGCGGGATACCTTCTGGAATCGGACCTTTCCCGAGAAAGCCCCAAAAAGGCCCCCACGACAGAGAGGGTTGCCTGGGTCACTGGTTCTTCGAAGTTTCCTCCTGCAGGCGATACAGCTCCGCCTATTGTCACGGATCCTATTCTTCCGCCTGTCTGAGAAATTACTCCCGACCGCTCATAAAACTGCGCAATTCTTGAGGCCAGGTAAGCAGGAAAGGCTTCCTCGCCAGGGATCTCTTCCAAACGGCCGGAAATTTCCCTAAGAGCTTGAGCCCATCGCGATGTCGAGTCGGCAAGCAGTAGAACATCCAGCCCCATTTGACGATAATATTCTGCTATAGTCATCCCCATGTAAATCGACGATTCGCGAGCGGCGACCGGCATTGAGGAGGTATTGCAAATGATCGTTGTTCTTTTCATCAGCGAATCGCCGGTGTGAGGATCTTCGAGGTGCGGGAACTCCCTTAAGAGTTCGACGACCTCGCCGGCCCGCTCGCCGCAAGCGACTACAATGACGATATCGACTGCCGAATATTTCGATAAGTGGTGCTGTAAAACGGTTTTGCCCGCGCCAAAGGGCCCCGGAGTGCAGAATGTTCCTCCCTTCATAATGGGAAACTGGGTATCAATAATGCGCAGACCGGTCTCAAGCATTCGGGAAGGGGAGATTTTTTCTCCTTGAAACAGACCTGTTTTCACCGGCCATTTTTGAATCATTGTAAATTCGTGGGAACGCCCTTCTTCATCTTCTGCTTTTGCGACAACAGTGTCGACCGTATACGAGCCAGGCTCGATGACCCAGGTAACTTTGTATTTGCCATATAGGGTAAACGGAATCATGATATGATGGTGAAAACGGTTTTCGAGGGTCGTGCCCAGGGTATCTCCCCGCTTCAACTGGTCGCCCGCTTTGGCAACAGGCTCAAAATCCCACCGCCGCTCGCGGTCCAGCGGAGACATGTAGAGGCCGCGGGGAAGAAACAGCCCCGCTTCCTTGGCCACCTCTTCTAGAGGGTTTTGCAATCCGTCAAAAACTTCGGACAGAAGTCCCGGACCAAGTTCAGCCTCGAGCAAAAGTCCGGTAAATTCGACTTTAGTCCCCAGCTTGACATCGTTCGTATCTTCGTACACCTGGATTTTAGCTTCGTTTCCGACAATTTCGATCACTTCCGATTTAAGGCGGAGGCCGTCGACATCGACCATAGCCACTTCACCCTGCCGGATATCGCCGTCATACCTGACTTGAAGGAGGTTTCCGAATGCCCGAACGACAGCGCCTGTGGCGTGGGAACCGGGGATTTTTTCGTTGGTTACAACTACGCTCATGATGCTTCCCTTACAATAGTATCTAGAATTTTTAAACCTTTCTGCTGATCGAGCGCAAGCCATTTTTCCGCGATGATGAGCTGGATCATATAACCGTTGATGCAGTCGATGGAAAAGGTATCGACTCCGAGCATTCCCTCGATTGTTTCAAATCGCAATTCCGCAAGAGCGCGATAAAGCTGAGTGGGATTGTCGGCGTTAGCTTCATACAAAACCTTAAAATGTTCGTAGCGCGAAGGAGGTTCATAGGTTTTAGAATCTTTTTGCGCGATAATGTGTGAAACCATATCGCCTTTTGGATCTTCAAACTGAAATTCCTTCATAATATCGCGATTTATGCGCTTGGCTCTTAAAACGGTAAGAACGAGCCTTAAGTCTTTTTCAAAAGTGAGATAGTGCTTCACAAATCCCCTTGAGCCCGCGATTTCATTGGAGAAATAATCGGTCATTAATTGCGGATAATTCTGCAGCCTCTCCTTTTTCTCCTCGTAGCGCTCGGCGAAGTCGTAAACATATTCGGGTACGCCTATGCCCGAAACAACCGCCTCCTCCAACTCGCCGGGACTTAAATTACCGTACTGATCAAGCTCTTGGCCCATCCACAAAAAACGCAAATTTTGGATATCATAAAACCGCCTCAGGGTTTCATTCGACTTTTTGTCAAGCAGATGCAAATTGACGCGCAATAAAAAATTAAATTCATTAAAAGACAGTTCTAGCGGATCACCCAGCCGTATTGGAGGCAAAGAAGAGGCCAAAAAGTAATAATCAGTTAAAACATTAGTATTCATACGGCTCATTTAAGCTTGGAAAATCAATTCTCTAAAATCCTTCCGAACATAACCTGCAAGAAGCTCCTTGAGCACCTGATCGGAAATATCAAGCGTCAATTTCTTGTCGATTAACTTGACCTTTGCTCCGGCGGCAAAAGAACCCAACTCAACGCTGTTTTGGGCAAGTTTTTTGAGTATCCTATCGCCAAGGAAACGGTTGACTTCATCCACCGATACGTTTTCGGGAATGAGGGCGGACAGCTCGGCCGACATGCCTTCGGTTTCAAGCCCCTTCACAATCGCCTGGATAATGCTTCCCACTATCTCGGGAGACGAGGCCGACTGGCGAATCAAAGAATCCAACTCGGAATCGAAAAGTTTGTTTTGTATGCGCTGCTTGAGCGCCTCGAAACACTGCGCGGCGGCCTGCTCTAGGGCAGAGTGAAAAACAGACCGCTCTTTTTCCAGTTTTTCATGTGTCTGCTTAATCAGTTCTTTAGCCTGATCTTCGGCTTTTCCAATAATCTGCTGAGCCTCTCTTCGGGCCTTCTCGACGATTTCCGCAGCCTCCTGCTTTGCCGGCTCCAGAGTTTCGACTTTCAACAGGTCGCATATTTGTTGAATCTTGTCTTCGCCTGTTTCTAATTGTTTCGCCATATCACCACACTTACATGTTTAGTTCTATAACAAATGTAGTAGGATAAAGATAATAAATCAATAGCTTTTCGAAAATCACCCCTCTGTGATATGTTCATGAGCGATATGCGTAAATACTTTTTTCTCCAGAAATTGATAGCTTATTCGCTGATTGTCCCCTCCTTTGCACTGGCAGAAGAGCATGCAAAAAATTTCAGCAACTATCACACTTCGGGGATCGATGAACCGGGATCCCTTTTAATGACTTGCCCTAAAGGGTGGCAGGCTGCCGATCCCGCTGCACTTCCGCAAAAAGTCAAATTCATGATCGTCGGCAAAGGAAAAGGTTCCTATCCCCCATCCATTAATTTAGGCTTGGAACCTTTTAAAGGTTCATTGGAAGACTATTTGAACATGGTGAAGCAAGTCAACGAATCTTTGGGCGCCGAATGGAAAGATTTGGGAAAGATAAAGACAAAAGCCGGCCATGCAAGTTTATCCCAGGTCGACATGAACACCGAATGGGGAGCTGTCCGCCTGATGCATGTCATTTTGGTTAAGAATCGGACGGTTTATGTCATTACCGCAGGAGCCCTTAAAAATGAATTCCACCTGCATTACAAAGACTTTTTCAATGCCATGAAGTCAATTCGCTTTAATCCGGATGTTTTTGAACTGGTTGGCGATTCAAAAAAGCAGCAAAAACTTAAGAAAACATACGATCAGCTAATCTGCAGTTATGAAGAAACAGGAAAAAAATCTAAATGGTGCGGCGGCATTTGAAAGCGCATCTTTTCAACGCAATTTCTGGCAGCCGTTTTTAGAGATGATCAACACCGAATATCAAGAGCTGGGTGAAAGATGGCAGGAACAAACGGTACAGAAGTTTAAAAATGACTTGACAGCGGATTATGAATAAACCAGACAAAAAAACTTTGCACTAAATGCTTGATCGAGTTATTAACTTTATAATTTAAATTGTATGGAGGAGACTCATGACTTTGCTAAAGACTAAATTTATCGCTTTATTGACTGCTGTTGCGATGCTGTTTTCAACTACGGGAATGCTTGGCGCTGCTGATTACACCTATTGCGGAGGAAGGGGATATTGCGATTACCGAACTGCCCCGAATCTTGCCCCGGGAATCGCCCTTGGCATAATCGCTCTTGCGGCTATTATTGCCGTTGCTATTCAAAACACTAATAATGAGCACGGCCACTGCCACACCAACTAAAAGACGACGGCATGCCTAATTATCTCGGCAAAATAGCACTCCTTGTTATTTTGCTGATTTTTTTTCAAAGCTGTACTTCCGGTTCACATTTTCCGTGGTGTTTTGAGGTCACGCAAACTTGGCGGGCGAACTACCGTTCGGCCAGAGTTTTTATACCGCGCGAAACGATGGGCATCGAATACATAAGAGGCCCTTCAGGAATTAGGATGTACCTAAATCTCATGATTTGCCCCGTAGCGGCCTGCGATAGCAGAGCTTTTTTCACATACATGATAAATTCTACGAAATATCAGGGTGAAGCCTATGTTATGGAAGGAGGTCAAAGACTTCTAGTCTGCGGGCGAGACAGGGTCATTTTAACAAATGCCCTGATGAATGGAGAGCAGGTTCAAATCATGATCGGGATGTACAACGATCTTTTTGAATCGGCAAATTTTCCTTTTTTGTTCGAATGGCTGCAATCGCTTTCACTCCCTTCTTAATGCCGGCTATGCTCCAATAATAACCCAAATCTCCAATCTCTTCCAATGACCGGCAGGACCGGATCGGACCGAAAAGAGTCATATACCCTATGCTTGCGGCTTTCACAGCTGCAAACCTGGCCGCAGTTGCGGCAATCTGAGCGATAGGAAAAGCTATAAACGGCGTGATAATCGGAGACAAAAGCATATTCACTCCCGCTCCTACCGCGAGCATTGCGACAGTACCGGTAACGCTCACTATAAACGGACGCTGATATTGAGGCTTGTCATCCGGCAATTTATCAAAAAATCGATTCAAAGCAATGATAGCCACTCTATGAGCGACATGGGCTAATACAGGGGGAACAAAAATCGCAGCAGGCAGCGAAAAGGGAGCAAGCAAAAGAAAACTCCCGCATAAAATAGCACTAAAAATCGAGCAGGAAATAAGCGTCACTTTCCAATTTCTCGGAGCTTGCGCAGTAAATTTAACCGCCGCTAGGATTTTTAAACCAATCCTGCCGGCAGCGTTCGAGATTTTCCCTGCGGCGAGGGAAGGTTTCGCTATCTGAAAAAAATCATCACTCAGAGAATTTGCCGCTGCTATTTGCATAATGCCTACAAAGTTAGCAAATCAAGATAAATAATTCATTAAGATCAACAATTAAAAAAATTTATAATTTTTCAGTGATCGCAGATAAGGAAAAACAGTTGTGAAAAGCATCACAGAAAAAATAGTGGAATAAGTTCAAATTATTATTTCACGTAAATGGCTGATAATTTCTAAAATATCTTTAATTTTTTTCATGAGAGTGGTATATTCCGGTTATGCAAAAAGGCCGCACACTTCATTTCGACTGTCAAAAATGCAAGAAAAATATCGATTTTTCCATTTTTGAAATTGAACAAAAAAATTGCCAAATTTCATGCCGAGAGTGCGGACAAACGTATTCTTTTAAAGATGAAAATCTAAGAAGGCAATTGCAAAAATTTGAAAAGCTTTGCCGGCAGATCGTGGAATCCGAAGAAATATTAGGAGATGTCAATGTCGGCATCGATATCGACGGACTTCAAGTCAAGGTGCCTTATAAAATATTACTGGCCAGACTAGGATCAACTCTTGATTTGACAATCGGAAACACCCCCCTCTCTATTGATTTTCGGATGGACCCTTTGGAAGACTTTCCAAAAATCACAGCAAATAAAGATTGCTGCCCCGATTCAGAGAACAGCCATAGAGCTGTGAAGATCCCTTTAAAATTTAAAGTTAAAGATTTAATCTGAGACTGGGTGGATTAGATTTCGAAAATTTTGGCAAGAGGCATGTCTTAAGACATGCCGGAGGAAAAATTTATCGAAAGATGACCTTACATGATTGGCCTCTGATTAGGTCGCAATCATAGGTTAAACCCTGACTTTCTCTATTTTTTTCTCCAAAGCATTGATCAAATCGTCAAAAGGAACGATAAATTTCTGGACCCCCTCGTCGACCAGCCTCTCGGTCACATGAGTTAAGTCGATATCAAGCTTAGAAAGCGAAGAAAGTACTTTCTTCGACTCTTGGGCATTCTCATTAATGGTATTGCATTTAACTTTCCCATGATCGGCAAAGGCGTCAATCGTCACGTCAGGCAGAGTGTTGACGGTGTTTTTTCCAATAAGCGGCTCGACATACATAACGTCGCTATAGCTTGGATTTTTCGTGCTGGTGCTGGCCCAAAGAGGCCGCTGGACTCGGGCGCCCTTTTCTGCCAGAGCTTCCCATCGGGAACCTTTAAATATTTGCAAAAAGCTTTGATAGGCCATTTTGGCATTGGCAATAGCGGTTTTCCCTAATAATTCATTGGCAAGCCGGTCGTTTTCATCTTCGGCTCCCGTAATTCTGTGCTTGAGGAGCTGGTCGGTGAGCACATCGATTCTGCTTAAGAAAAAGCTGGCAACTGAAGCAATTTTATCAATCGGCTTTCCCTCTTTTAGCCGCCTTGTTAAAGCACGAATATAGGCATCTGCCACCTCTTCATACCGCTCAACGGAAAAAAGAAGTGTGACATTGATACTGATCCCCTCATAAAGCATCTGCTCGATCGCGGGAAGTCCGGCCTTAGTACCGGGTATTTTGATCAGCACATTCGGGCGGGCGACACGTTGATGCAGGTCTCTTGCACTCTTCATGGTCAGCTCGGTATTGTGTGCATAATGGGGAGATACTTCCAGGCTGACAAAGCCGTCCAAGCCATCGGACTCGTCATAAACAGGACGTAGCTGGTCGCAAGCGTCCTGGATATCCTTGATCACCAGCGCCCAATAAATTTGATCTACCGACTTGCCCTCTTCGGCGCGTCTTTTGATCTCGTCATCATAGATTTTGCTTTTGGCAATCGCCTCATGAAAAATGGCAGGGTTGGATGTTATCCCTCTCAGCCCCTGCTCTTTCACCCTTTTTATGATTTCACCGGAATGAATTTTATCTCTTGAAAGATTGTCAAGCCAATAACTTTGCCCGCATTTGATAAGCTCCAATAAAGCCTTCATGATCTCCTCCTGCCTTATAGCACTATTATGACAGACCGGGCCCTTAATTTTAAACCCGAAGATTTCCGGTTGCAAAATAATTCCTATTTGTCTTAAAACTAATAATTTGCAATTCCAACTACAGGAGGCTACATATGCAGGAATAGATTCTTCACGCTTGCCGTATTATGGTCCGAACTTCTCTCAGGCGACCAAAAAGGATGCCGAGTCGAGTACAGACGAAATGAAAAAGTACCCGATACTGATTCATCCGATTATGTGTATAGCACATCGGATGAGGAAAAGTCTGAATCTGAATTAACTGCAACAGAAAGATCCGATGCCGAATTATCGGAGCAGGAACTTACGGACTCGGAGGAATCCGATGACAATGTGCGCCAGAAAAAAGGGACTGGTCTCAAAGGGAGAGTTATGCCGGCAAAATCCTCTTGTCCTTCCTAATATCCTTGGTGTAAAATTGCGACGATGGCAGTTGCCGCTTTTGCTGTACTGGGCATGTTTATCGTAACCCAAACGGAAACTTGATGCTTTTCTAATTTAGGCATTTTACCATATGGTAAAATGCCTCGTTTCTAACAAAAAAATACTGAAAAATGTCAAATTAATGCCAAGAGAATCATAAGGCAAATTGCAAGTGAAGGCGTGAGTCATGCGGGCTAACTCGAAACTGCTGAATTTTACCCTAGCCTCGATACTCTTAGGGCTCATTTTAGTCTTTCTGTATCAGGGGCAGTCGCTGCTGATCCCTTTTGTTATCGCAATCGCTATCTGGTATCTCATACTTCTGTTTGTCAACGCGTTAAGAGCGATCCCTTATTTAGGCCGGCACATTCCCCGTTGGATTTCCTATATCATCGCCGCGAGCGTGGCGCTATCGATCCTCTGGTTTATTTTCAACTTGATTTCAAGTAATGTTGCAGAGCTGATCACTCTGATCCCAAGCTATCAGCAAAGGTTCATTGAAGTCAGAGATGAATTCTTTCATTTCATTGGGATCCATAAACAACCTGACTTTTCCCAATTTTTTGACAAGTACAATGCAGTAAATATTATGTCCTCAATTGCCGGAATTATGACCGATCTCGGGAGAAATGTCGGCATTATTCTGATCTATATCCTTTTCCTTTTACTGGAATATCACTCGTTCAATTTAAAATTAACCACGCTGATCAAAGACCCTGAAAAACTGGCTTCCATACAAACCATGATCGAAAAGATTTCCGTGCAGATCCATTCCTATCTCAAAATCAAAACTTTTGTCGGCCTGCTCACCGCGGTCTGCAGTTATTTGATCATGCTGATTATCGGCGTCAACTTTCCCGATTTTTGGGCTCTTTTAATCTTTTTGTTCAATTTCATTCCCAACATCGGATCCATCGTTGCCACGATTTTTCCCTGCCTGCTGACCCTTGTGCAATTTCATAGCTATTACCCGTTTTTCATTGTTCTTGCAGCGCTAAGCACAATTCAATTTCTTTTCGGCAATGTCTTAGAGCCCCGCCTTTTGGGAAGATCGTTCGGCCTCAGCCCCTTGGCCATCATCGTTTCTTTGTCTATCTGGGGGTATCTTTGGGGCATCGTCGGCATGTTCCTTTGCGTTCCGATTATGGTGATCATCACCATAATTTTTGCAAACTTCAAGGCGACCTTGCCGATTTCAATTCTTTTGTCTGAAAAAGGAGAAATCAAATAGACCATGATCCACATCTTTGCCATCATTTTATTGTATTTAAATTTCTCTCATAACAAAAACATCAATGAAGACTATTTCTACAAAGCCAAAGGGAGAAGCTATGAAGGCCTTAGCTACCGGGAAGAGGGCTTGTGGCAAGGCCCCTTTTTCTTTGTTCAAATGGCCGACTGCCAGCTCGGAATGTATGAGAACAACGCCTCGTGGGAAAGAGAAGTAGAAAATCTTGAGCGGGCCGCCGATCATATCAATCGCCTTAAACCAAAATTTGTGATCGTTTGCGGCGATTTAACCCATGCCAGACCCTTCAAGCAACCCTACCCATACCAGGTCAGGGATTATAAAAAAGCCATGTCCAAAATATCAGAAGATATCCCCCTTGTGTGCGTCTGCGGAAATCACGATGTCGGCAATAAGCCGAAAGCCAAAACAATTCAAGCTTATGAAGACAATTTTGGAAGCCACTATTTCTCCTTTTGGGCGGGCGGCACTCAATGCTTTGTCCTCAACTCATCGCTCTACAGCAACCCTTCAAAAGCTCCCGAGGTCTTTGCAGAGCAAAAAAACTGGATCAAAAATGAAATGAGGGAAACTTCGAAACTCAAACCGGTGCATCGATTTGTGTTTACCCACCACCCCTGGTTCTTAAAAGATGCGGAAGCTGTTTCTTCCAAATATTTTGAAATCCCACCCGAAAGGCGGATGGAAGCTGTCAATCTCTTCCTTGAGCAGGGAGTGACAGCCTGTTTTGCCGGGCATTATCACCGCAACAACATTGCCAGCTATAAAGGGATGAAGATGATCACGACAAATGCCCTGGGAAAACCCTTGGGCAAGGACCCTTCGGGCCTTCGGGTCGTCAAAGTTTACCCTGAAGGAATCGAGCATCAATTTTACGGGCTCGAAGAAATACCCGAGTCCATTCAACTTAAATACGAGGAAAAAGCCGCCTTATGAAAATACTTTTATGTTGTTTGAGTCTTTGCATTTTGTCTGCGGGGCCGGTTGAAGGGCTGCTCGCCCCTTTCGAACAGAGCGCTGTTGAGATTAAGAAAATTATCGATTCAGAAGAACTCAGAAATCTCCTGGGACCGTCCCAGCCGATTCAAAGGATCGAAAGAAACGAAAACGGATATCTGATCACCTCTTTGGACTACACGCTTCAAATCGATCTCAACTATCAATATTTTGGAAGAATAGGACCTGTCGATTTTCAACTTAAATTTGAACAACCTGTAAAAAAATGAAACCGAATCAAAACACTATTTCAATGTTTGCCGGTTTTTTTATTCCCATGGCATTGATCTATGTGTTCATTTTAATGTCCATACACCTGATACAGGATATCCGCGATGTTTACGTCATCCATTTAAGCGGCCCGGAAACGCTGGCCGGGGCAAAACTGGCAACCGATATTATCGGGGCATCCATTTTTATCTTGCTGCTGATTATAGGACGCCTGTATAGCCTGAGAAAGATCTGCTTTGCCGTCTATTTGCTCTTCCCGATTTTCATCGGCATCTGGACCCTTCTTCTCATGCCTTTTCAAGAATCTCAGCAGGCGTTAAAAGAGTGGCAGGCGTCGATCTATTACATAGGGACTTCTCTTTGGATCGGAGGTTCTTTTTTCTTCTTTTGGGCGTTTGCGAACAATCATTTTTCTTTTAAACAGGCAGGGTTTTACTACCCTTATTTTTTTATTATATCCCTTCTCATGAACTATCCTGTTAACTTCTATATTCATCCTTTTATAATGGAGCAATTCAAAAAATACGACCCGAATTATCTGATTATCAATCTCAATTTAACCCTCTTTGCTATTGGCATCATCATTTTTGCCATCTATGCCTTCATTGATTACCTGCTCCCCCGTATAAAGCATTCTCTGGAATTAAGAAATGAGAAGGTCGACCGCCTCTTTGGTTTGAGTTATCGCCTTGTGATCGGGCTGTTTATGTTTGCGATAGCTTTTCTTACCACATTGACGCTTTACCAGCTGCAGGTAACATCCCGCATGGCATCCCCCTACGCTGCAGGAAGAGAGCCTTTGATATCGGCCTTAGCCGCCGCTGTCCACGCCGCCAATCTGATCTGTATCGTTTTTCTAATTCCCTTTTCTTTCTACCTCTGCAACAGGCTGGGAAAGGCGTGGCGCACTATCGCCTACACTGCAACAGGAGTCATAACACTCTGTTCGATCATTTGGTACTCTCTTTCCCTCAGCTATGCTGACTTCCTCCTAGACGCCGCCGGCGCTCATCATGTTGTTTTCGCATTCATCACCCCATTTGTCTTAGTTTTGAAAGAAATGTCGTTTATCGTCGTGCCTAAAGCTATTAGGTTTATCACAAAAACCTGGGTGGATCTGTTTTTCTGGGCCGTCGGTTTTTTCGGGGCAAGAGTGGTCATTGCCATTGTTACTCTAACATTCGGATCACTCTTTGCAGCTCTTCCCTATATGTTCATCATGACCCTTGCCGTCCTCTCTGTACTTATCGGAGCCGCTCATATTGCAGGAAAAAGAATTCAAGCCTTTACAGAACATTTATATTTATGATTGATATTTTCTTATTTTCTTTGGTCCCTTCCGCAGCCCTTCTTGCAAGCGGCGCCGCCTGCTCCTGGATCCCGATTAGCAAAATGTCAGCAAGCGCCTTTCAGCACTTTGCGGCCGGAGTGGTTTTTGCCGCTGTCGCAACCGAGCTGCTCCCTTTAGTTGTCTCCTCCCCATTAAAAATCGACATTGCCGCAGGGTTTTTGATCGGCATGGCGGCAATGCTGGCAATCCGGCTGATCGATCAAAAGTCTACCTCCTCTTTCGGAATGGCCACAGGAATCGGAATCGATCTTTTCGTTGACGGCCTCCTTATCGGCCTGGCCTTCTCCACCTCTCTAAAAAGCGGTATACTGATTCTAATCGCCTTAACAATTGAAGTCCTTTCTCTGGGACTCTCCCTTATGCCGGCTTTGATTCGAAAAAATCTTTCGACAGCATTCAGAGCGGCCTCTTTACTCGTTCTTTGTTTCCTCATTCCTATCGGAGCGGTCACGGGAGCCTTGGCTGTCTCACTAGTCCCTCATGAATTTTATGAAGCGGCTCTTGCCTTCGGGGTTGCAGCTCTTTTGTATCTTGTCACAGAAGAGCTCCTTGTGGAAGCTCATGAAACTCGGGACACTTTATGGACCACAGCGTCCTTTTTTTTAGGATTTTTAGCTATTATACTCTTGCACTAAAGGCGGGTATTTTCTAAAAACGTGTTATGGGCAAAAGAACAATCAGATTTGACGGAACGACAGTTTTAGTCGTTGAAGATAACATGATCAACCAAATTGTCACAAAAGACAACCTGGAAAATCTGGGATGTTTTGTCGACGCGGCTGCAAGCGGCAAAGAGGCAATAGCGCTCGCAGCGAAGCAGGATTACGACTTTATCATCATGGATGTCCAAATGCCGGACATGGATGGGTACGAGGCAACGATGCACATTCGGGAAAAGCAAACCCTTGGCCATCCCCCGATCATTATCGCCCTGACAGCAAACGCCCTGCCCGAAGACCGCGATAAATGTCTAAACGCCGGAATGGACGACTATATTGCCAAACCCATCCAGCCGGATACTCTTAGGAAAATGCTCGAAAAACATCTTGTTCAAGATTGAACGACCCCTCCAATTAAATCATAACCGGCCGTATTCGTAATCTCGACATCATACCACTGGCCAAAAGCGGTCACCAAGCGGCCGTCATTGATGATGACCTGGCCGTCGATCCGGGCACTGGCCCTGATGGCGACCCACCATAAGAAGATTCGATTCCGGATGGTAGACTTCAACAATCACCTTAAGCGTGGTTCCCACTTTTTTTCTATTGAGCTCCTCGACAACTTTTTGCTGAATGCCGGCCAGGCGCCGCTGCCGCTTTCCTTTCATCTTCTCATTAATTTGTTCAGGTAGCGAGGCGGCGTGGCTCCCTTCTTCTTGCGAATATTGAAAAATGCCGACATTATCCAGGGGATTTTCCTGAATAAACCGGGAAAGCTCCTCAAAATGCTCTTTCGTCTCACCAGGAAATCCGACAATCAGGCTCGTTCTGATTGTCATCTCGAGAATTTCGCTGTGAAGTTTGCCGATAATAGTCATGATATCTTCTTTGCTTGTCGTCCGCCTCATAGCTTTTAAAAGATCATTATTGACATGCTGCACCGGCATATCCAGATAACGGCAAATACGAGAGTCATTTTTTATGATATCGATGAGCTCATCGCCGATTTCATCAGGATACAGATAAAGAAGGCGAAGCCAGAAATCGCGGGGATCTTTGAGCAGCTCCTTCAGTAATTCCGCAAGACCCTCGGTTTTTTCGATATCCCCTGTCCTTCCCCCAATCTCCGAGATCCTGGGCGATCAGGATGATCTCTTTGACTCCCTGATCAAGAAGAATCCGGAACTCCTTTTTAATCCTTTCGATCGGCTTGCTTTTTAAAGGCCCCTTGATATCGGGAATGATGCAGTATGCGCACCGTTTGCGGCATCCTTCGGCTATTTTTAAATAAGCGTAATGCTTGGGCGTTGAGATTTGCCTGGACACCTCTCCGGCTTCCAGATAACTTCTTGCCGAAGTTATGTCCACGCCCCTCTCTTCCGATTCGACAGCTCTCAAAATGCCCTCGACATCTCCCGATCCCAAAAAATAATCCACGCCCGGATGGGTTTGCCTGATATCTTCGCTATGAGTCTGAACCATGCACCCTGTTGCGATAACCTTTGCCCCTGATTTTTTTTCCGCTTAAAACCTCGTCAATGGCGGCAAGAGACTCATTTCTCGAGGCTTTCAAAAACCCGCAGGTGTTGATGATAATATAATCGGCCTCATTCATTTCTTCGGCAGCTTCATACCCGCTTTTGAGCAATATTCCCAACATGACTTCGGTATCCACCAGATTGCGCGGACACCCTAAGCTGATAAAATGTATGCGGTTTCCCCGCACACGAAATCCTCCCTTTGGGTTTTTTTCCTGCGGAAGGGAAGCGTCTTCTTGATACATTTCCAACATGAGGCACTCCTATTTTGACCTATAATTCTAACAGAACCAGCCATTTATTCCATGGCAGATTCGGCAAGTATTTTTTTTTACAACTATGTTAATGCTGTATTGCAAAAAAATCTCTAACAATTAGAATGATATTAATCCGCATTTCGAGTCTTTTGGGGGACCTGCCCGGACTGAAAGCAAAAGGATTTTGAGACAACTCAAAGTTTCACAATTTACAATGGATTCAAGACACCCGTCTAAATGAGGCTCGAAAATATGACAAACAACTCCAAAAGAATCCTGCTCACTGGAGGCAGATCATGGATTACCCTTGATATAGCAAGAAGTTTTTATTCTGCAGGGCACACCGTTTATGTCGCTGACTCACACAAAATGCATATATGCCGCTTCTCAAATTCCGTGAAACAAAATTTTTTGGTTCGCAGCCCAAGATTTCATCCCGACGAGTTCATCGACGACCTCAATACAATCATTGAAAAACACCATATCGACATGCTGATTCCCACATGTGAAGAAACGATTTACATATCCTGCGGATTGGATAAATTCCCCGAGGCCTGCGAAGTTTTTTGCGAGCCCTTTTCCCTACTCAATACGCTTCACAGCAAATGGCTTTTTATGCAAAAGCTCAAAGAGCTTGGATTCGATGCTCCTGAAACCACATTAATCCAAAACAGGCAAGATCTTGAAAACCTGAAGCTTCCTTATTCCTATGCCTTGAAAGCTACCTACTCGCGCGCATGCCAAAAAATAATGAAGGTCGATCCCGGATCCCCTACTCCGGATATTCATATCGATTCCTACAACCCCTGGATTGCTCAAAAATGGATCGAAGGAACGAAATATTGCACATACAGCATTGCAAAAAAGGGAAAAATTTACGCCCACTCCATGTATCCTGTCGGATTTACTCTTGAAGGGAGTTCATGCATTACCTTCGAAGCGGTACGCCACTCCAAAATTCTTGAATGGGTCGAGTATTTTGCGAAAAAAACCAATTTTACCGGAAACATAGCCTTTGATTTCATAGAGACAGATGAAGGCAAGCTTTATTCGATCGAGTGCAATCCAAGAGCCACTCATGGACTTCATTTATTTAGCGACAATGATGAAATCTACCAGGCATTCTTTGGAGACAATACTGAATTGAAACAACCAAAAGAAGGAACTATTAAGCAAATAGCCCTGGGAATGATGGCATTCGGATGGAGATCGGTCAATCGCAATTCCTACCTGCCGAGTTTTATCGATAAATTCTTTGCTGCGACGGATGTCGTCTACAGCAAACGTGATTTGAAACCATTTTTATTCATGGGATCCCTATTTCCCATGTACTGGTATATGGCGAAAAAATCCAATCTATCGATCCCTGCTGTTTTCACGCACGACATAGAGTGGAACGGCGATAGAATTCAGCTGGACGAACACCAAGCAGCCCACAGCCCCCCTAAGAAAGAATTGAATGTGGTTTAGCCTGGATTAGGCTGATTTATTTAACCAATTTTCAATTTCCTCGACGACTATTTCCAATGCTGCATCAGAGTACATAATTCCAAGATGCCCGACGCGTGAAACGGTATGTTCTTTACCAGGATCATTTTGAAAATGAGCCGACTCCACCGGGACCAAACCATCTCTATCGCCACGGATAGTGACAACTTCAACTCGATTAAGTGTCTTTTCCCATTTTGGAAAATTTTCCTCTAATTTAGGTTTCATATTTTTGCAATACCAGTCAAAGGGATTTTTAAAATAGCGAATCCTGCTTGCGATAGCGACGATTTTAGAAATAGGTAACTGACCATCTTCGCATGCCAGCTTAACAGCACTGACTCCGCCTAGGCAATGGCCTACAGTTAAAACATTAACATTTTTTGCACCGCTCTTCAGGCATTTCTTGGAAATGGATTGAATTTTTTCATCCAGCTGGGCTGTCGGGATGGGCTCTTCATCCGTTTGTTCATATTTAAGAGTAAAGACATTGGAAATATTTTTGCCCTTGAGTTTTTTAGCTAAAGGATAAAAAGTAAAAGGTTTACCGTTTCCTCCGGGAATGAGCATAATTATGTTCGCGGCATCATTTTTTACAGTTATTTTTTTGGGATTTGTGCCATACCAATTGGATTTGATTAAATACATACAGTTATAGGGAATACATCTTGCGACAGCAAAGAAATCTTTAATAAAAATTTCTTTGACAAACATCCAGATATGATTGACTTTCTCGGAAAATGAATTAGCCGGTTTTGAAATTGGACCTGCTTGCCCTACCTGCATTGATCTCACTTTTTTTTTGCGAACGAGTATAACATAAGCAAATTTTACTGCAAAGCTCTCATCCCGCCGAGAACCTGGCAGACATTTTTCCTTCCCAGACGCTGCAGGTACGAGGCCGCGATCGACGAGCGCATCCCTCCCCCGCATACGACGCCCACCGGCAGGTCTTTGGGCACTTCATCGACTCGCTTCGGCAGCTCGCCTGCAGAAATGTTGTAAGCACCCTCCAAATGCCCCTCCTCCCATTCCGAAGGGGTACGGACGTCCAGAATAAACAAATTCTGCCCTGATTCGACTTTTTCAGCCGCCTCTTGAATCGTTAACGTTTTCAGCGACTCTACATCTCTTCCCGATTTTTTCCACGCAGCTGCCCCTCCTTCGACAAACCCCCTGATATCATCCAGACCGATTCGGGTCAGCTGCAAGGCGATCTCTTGCTGGTCCTGATCTTCATCTTTGATAATGACAAGGGGCCGGTCGTAAGGAAGAATCCATCCTGCCCACAGTGCCAGCCTTTCGATTGTGGGAATGTTTAATGATCCGGGTATGTGCTGCTTGGCAAAATGAACGTCCGGCCTGACATCCAAAAGAAACGGATGCTCGATTGCATCAAACTCATCCAAAGACAAAGGTTTTAATCCGGGAAAAGTTCCCGCCAATATCTGCGGACCATGCGCGTTCACCTGCTTCATGATCGAAAAATAAGAGGGCATTGGCGGCATATTGGCAAGCAACTGCTCTATCCATTCATTTTCGGACATTTTCTTTAGCGAAGAATTTGTCTTCCTCTCCTCTCCCACGGTTGTCGACTCCCGCCCGCTGATTGCTTTGCCGCAAAGCGATCCTTCGCCATGGGCCGGATACACCTCGACTTTATCAGCGTATTGAGGAAGAATACCAAAAACGCTTCGGTACAGCGCATGCGACAGTTTTTCTTGCTCCTTTTCTCCAAGAAGGTCAGGGCGTCCTATGCTGCCGACAAAGAGAAAATCCCCGGAAAAAATCATCAACGGGCTGGCTTTGTCGATCTCATCATCATAGAGCTCCCAGAGAATATGCTCGGGGGTGTGGCCCGGAGAATGCCTGGCTTTTAACCTGATTTGACCCAAAACCACCTCTCCCCCCTCATCAACGACCCTATCGGCATAGTGAGGGGTCCACTGATTCCCTCCAAGGCCCGAACAATGTATGCAAGGCTTCCCTTTAAGGGCGGCCTTCAGCTCTCTGGAACCGCTGACAAAGTCGGCATGGACGTGAGTTTCCAGTATATCCGTAATTTCATACCCCGCGTCCTTTGAAACAGCAGTAAATGCGTTAATATCGCGCACAGGGTCGATAACAGCCATTTTTTTGGTCTTGGGATCCCCGACCATATAGGAAAAAATTGCCAGTCCAGGCGTCTTTTTTTTTCTGAAAAACACAGGCTTCCCCCATTGACTTTTATTGAAAAATTTGATATAATATTACTTAATCAAAGGATTTTAATGCACGCGTTTTTTAAAGAAATAAAAGCTTCATTTTACAGCGCTTTGATCTTTTTAAAAGGAAAAAGCACCAATTTCATTTATTACGGCTTAAATCCTTCCGAACTCACCCCAAAACAGGCCAGGCAGCCGGCAATCCTCTGCCTGCACGGGGACAAACACAATCAGTCGGGCTGGTTAAAATTGGCAAAAAAGCTGCAGAATAAAAACAGAGGCCCTATATACACGCTCAATATTCGCTATGACCTCAAAACTGAAATTGAACAGGTGAGAAGGCGCATTGACGAAATCAGAAACCAATACGCCGAACATGGGCAGCAGCTCAGATTGCGCATTATCGGCCATTCTTTCGGTGGAATCATCGCAGCGGCCGCATACCATCTGATCGAAGGGGTCACGATTGAACGGATCATCACAATAGCAAGCCGCCTCCGCTGGTTCCCCTATTTTGCCCGCAGCCAATCCCAAAAACTGGGAGACATCATCAACAGCTTCAAAGAAAAAATTCACGATATACCTTTGTATAACATTGTTGCCGACAAAGACTGGCTGGTTCCGAAGGAAGCCACTCTGGTCGTACAAGATCCTGCCAAATACCACATCGTAAAAAATACAAGCCACCTCTCGGTTCTCTACGATCAGGAGACTGAAAACAAAATTATTCAGTGGGTTGCTTAAAGATTTACATCATGAATCTTAAAAGATCTTATTCTAAAGCTTTTCCTAAAGAAACAAATATTTTACAAACTCAAAATAAGAAATTTAAAAATTTTGACGATCACTGGCTTAAATGTGTTTTTAAACGCCCCCCGACTCGAGGGGAAATCGCCAGCGTCTCAAAGAATCCTCACCTGTTCTATCGGTCATTGACAAAAGCCAAACGAACTGGAAGCATTTTAGGTGCAAAACAAATTGATGATATTTTTAGAGCTTGTGTCATATTGGATATTTACAGGGATTACTATGGCCAACTGGCCAGACAAAATCCCGACAAAACCACCTACATAAAAAAACACGTCTACAAGCTCCCTTTTTCATTGATTATAAGAAGTGAATCTACGATTGATTTCCGTATTTATCTGCATTTTAAGAAATTTTTAGGAATTGGATCGACAAAGACTGTTTTTAATGGATTTGATTTGATCAATGAAAGATCCGTAGCTATCGGCGACTTGGAATGTGTCTATGCCAGCCGGGAAGAGGCATTTGACAAGACAAAAGACTATGATCTGTTTAGCGTCGAAACGCTCCGAAATAAATATTTGTGGCAGAAACAGATGAATGAAGCCTTAGCCCTTTGTTTTCATAAGAATACAAAAAAAGGACGAAGGCGCGCTAAAATTGTGATGCCGCTTGCCAGCGAAGGAACACTAGCCTCCTTTCAACCAAAACTTGCAGGCCTATTGGATGAAATCAAACAACAGCTTTTTATCGACATTATTCAGCGAGTCAATGAAGTTCATAAAAAACTCAACATTGTCATTGCCGATATTACTCCATATAATTTTCTTGTTGATGGCGACGTTTCCATCCATCTACGTGATTTCAGTCATTCATTTGAAGAACACGATGTTGATAAAATGCATAGGCAGACAAGATTGGACTTTGAAGCGCCAGAACAGCGTGAAAGCGAATCCCCTCTTCCAAATGTTACCAAAAAAACGGACGTCTATCAGGTTGCTTTAACGCTGTGGGACATTTTTGTCGATACGGCCGCAGGTGATTTCGAATCTACTGATTTCACATCAGACGATGCCTATGACCCTGACAAATATTCCACTTTCTGGAAAATGAAATGGTATCATTATCCCGAAGGATCTTTACAACGCCTGCTGCTAGAGATGCTGCACCCCCATCCTGATAAGCGTCCTACTCTTGACGAAGTTATCAAACGGCAGCCAAAACTAAGCAGCATCCACATTTGCACCGACTCTTGCGATCAATCGCATAAACTTGAAAACTCTGCATAGCACCACTTCTTTTACTTTTTTTTATCAAGACCCTGATATCCCGAATCCGAATTTACAGAAACAATGTTGCACTGATCCTATCAGCTTCCTTTGTTTCCAATTCCGGCCTCAATCCGCAAAAAGTCTAATGTAGTGCTATATAATCTTTCATTTTTTTTCCGAATATGCCAATCTTTTCGATTAGAGAAAAAAGGAGTTCAATCTATGGATGCACATGCAGCAAACTATACTTCAGGAGTCACCGGCGAATGGGGTAAAACCAATTTGATAAGCCCTTTTGTCACTTTTTACGGTATCGGATTGATTAAAATAGCCACAGGAACGCTTAACCCGATAACTGCAGCGCTTATGGCTGTTATCTCAACAGTTGCCGATGTGGCCGCCTCATGCATTACTCAAGGGTCGCAAAAACATGCCGATATGAATTTCCGATTGGCCTCGACAATCATCATCCCCTTTACCGTTGCCTTAGCCTTCGGATGCCCTTTCCCGGTCGCTCTAACGACAACAATCATCATGTTCGTAAATCGCATACTTCTCCATAAATTTCTCTCCAATAATTCGAACGAATAAATAAAATAATTGAAAAAAATTCAGCATTCCATAAAGTAGAAAGCTTTGAGGGAGTGCTGAATGAAGACATCAACCAAAAGATCCAAAGATCTGGTTTCCATAGTGTTAGGATGGGCCGGCATCGAATTCAACGGCAAAAGGCCTTTTGATATCAGGGTCCATGACGACCGTTTATACGACAGGCTGCTTAAAGAAAAGGATCTTGGGTTTGGCGAGGCGTATATGGATGGCTGGTGGGATGTCGAGCGTCTAGATATCCTGGCCGAAAAAGTTATCGGTGCCCAGATTCACAACAAAATCAAGCAGAATCCCCGCCTGATTTTTTCGGCTCTACGCCACTATCTCTTTAACGCTCAAACGAAACATGGATCAAAAAAAGTCGCAGTCGAACACTACGACCTCGGCAACAACCTCTATGAACTGATGCTCGATAAAAACCTGAACTACAGCTGCGGCTACTGGAAATTCGCCAAAGATCTCGACGAAGCACAAGAACATAAGCTTGAGATGATCTGTCAAAAGCTACAGCTTAGATCCGGTATGAAATTGCTGGATATCGGCTGCGGCTGGGGTGCTATGGCCAGACATGCGGCAAAAAATTACGGAGTCGATGTCGTCGGCATCACTATTTCAAAAGAACAGCAAAAGCTGGCCCAAGAGAGATGCCGCGGCCTTCCCGTGAGCATCCGCCTCCAGGACTATCGGGATGTCAAGGAATCATTCGATCGGATCGTTTCTATCGGCATGTTCGAACATGTCGGATACAAAAATTATGACAGGTTTATGAAAATCTGCCACAAAACTCTCACTGATGATGGACTGTTTCTCCTTCATACTATCGGAGGCAACCAATCTAGGATCATGGGACATCCCTGGATTCAAAAATATATCTTCCCCCATGGCATGCTCCCCTCGATTAGACAAATCGGAGAAGCTATCGAAGGCAGATTTATTATGGAGGACTGGCATAACTTAAGCACCAATTATGACAAAACCCTGATGGCCTGGCACAAAAATTTTAACCAAAACTGGACGATTTTAAAGGAGTTCCACTCGGAAAAATTCAAACGGATGTGGAACTTCTACCTCCTGTTTTGTGCAGGAGCCTTCCGATCGCGCTACATTCAACTTTGGCAAGTCGTTTTTTCGAAAAATGGCGTAACGGACGGTTATCATGTTCGCGACTTAAACCTAACTCAAAAAAAGGAGCTGATTCATGGCTGGCCTGGCAATTGACAGCCCCGCTTTCGTCCATGAGCAGCCCATACCCTCTAAATACAGCTGCCAGGGCGAAGATATCAACCCCCCTCTCCACATCGACGAAGTTCCCAAAGGAACAAAAACCCTTGTCCTTATCATGGACGACCCGGACGCACCGATGGGAACCTGGAACCACTGGATTATGTGGAATATCCCTCCCAAATCTCAAATAGAAGAAAACAGCGTTCCTAAAGGAGCTGTGCAAGGGAAAAACAGCTGGAACAGAAACGACTATGGCGGCCCTTGTCCTCCTTCGGGCACCCACCGTTATTACTTCAGACTCTACGCTCTCGACAAAACTCTTGATCTACCTCCCTCAGCCGGTAAAAAAGATGTGGAAACCGCTATGAAAGGCCACATTCTTGCAGAAGCGGTTTTGATGGGAACTTTTAAGAAAAGTTAGATATGATATTTGAAGATCGCACAGACGCCGGCAAAAAGCTCGCCGAAAAGCTTCTTCAATACGAAAAAATTCCAGGCGGTATTGTAATCGGTCTTCCTAGAGGAGGCGTTGTCGCCGCTGTCGAAGTTGCCAGGCGTCTGTCGCTTCCCTTAGATGTCGTCTGCCCCCGGAAAATCGGCGCCCCCTTCAATCCCGAATACGCTATCGGCGCGATCACGGAAACCGGCGAAGGGATATTTAATGAAGAGGCCATTTCCTATCTCAATATTTCTTCCGAACATATCAAAGAAATAGTTGAATTTGAAAAAAAACAAGCCCAAAGACGTCTTGAGCTTTTCCGAAAAGGGCTTCCCCCCCGCGACTTTAAGGACAAAATCATGATTATTGTCGACGACGGCCTCGCCACCGGTTCGACAATGAAAGCCGCTATCAAATCGGTCAAAGCCGAAGGGGCGAAAAAGATCGTATGCGCCGTGCCGGTTTCTCCTCCGGACACATACAGAGAAATTAGCAAAATGGTCGACAGCATCGTATGCCTTGATACCCCCCATTTATTCCAGGCAGTGGGACAATTCTATGAAGACTTCCGCGCCGCAGAAGATGAAGATGTCGCAGCCATCATGAGAGCTTACAAGAAGTAAAGGGCGTTGTCTTTCAATTCAAGATCGGTCTCGAATTCTTTAGAGAGCATCTTCATTCTCTCTACCGTTTCGGCAAAATCCTGACCGGTGGAATGGTTAACCTGAAAATTGGATATGAGGGTCGGGATCAGCTGGACATCTTCCACCCCCTCTTTATCCACTATCGCTTTAAAAAAAAATGAGCGGTCATTGCGCAAAATCGGATCCACATAATAGTCATCAACGAAGTCCCCTGTATCATACATCATCAGTTTGCGGTCGAAATATTCTATTCCCTGAAAGATATGGGCGCTGTGGCCATGAAAGATATCGGCGCCTGCATCCATAATGTCATGAACGAAATTCACAAGATATCGTGATCCGGTCTTTCCTCATGATACGGCCGTATGGCCTCGCGTTGATATTCTTCCCGCACCTAGCATGCGGATGCCGGCGTCGTCGATCGTTTCAATCCCGTGCCTTGTCAGACCTAATCTGAGGCCAGATCATCTACAGCTGAAGGTCATCTTTCGATAAATTTCTACCTCCGGCATGTCTTAAGACATGCCTCTCGTCAAAATTTTCGTAATCTAACCTCCATCTGTAGCGCCCAGCCTCAGATTCGGTCACATCAAGGGTTCAAGCGTTTCCAGAAGTCCCGAATCGGAAAAGTCAAGGACATGGTTGTTCGCAAGGTTAACCGCATGAACATTCGCCTCCAAAAGGGCCTGAACGTTCGACGGGTTGAAATTAAAAACTTTGTCGACCTTTTGGGTGCTTGTCGTCAAAGCCGCTTCAAGATTAAAAATATTGATGTCTGTAGAGCGAATTTCAGGGAGCATGTCTCCCCAAAGATAAGGCGGGCAGGCAGTTGAAAGATGGCGGCCCACCAATCTGCCGATCATCACATCTCCGGAGAAACCGATGACCAATTTCTCATTCATCACAAATGATCCTTAAACCATGCCAGCGCTTGATGAGCGACATCCTCCAGGGCTCCCGGCTCTTCGAAAAGATGCGTCGCTCCTTCGACAATACTCAACCTTCTCTCGCACTGCATCAGGTCCAGTGCTTCTTTATTAAGTCGATCACCACAGTGTCATCTCCGCCGACGATAAAAAGCGAGGGGCTCTTGACTTTCGGAAGCTTCCTGCCCGCAAGGTCGGGCCTGCCTCCCCTAGAGACAACTGCTTGGACAATCTCCCCTTTTTCGGCAGCAGCGACAAGGGCTGCGGCCGCTCCCGTACTTGAACCGAACAGCCCGATCGACAGCTTTTTCGTCTCATCGCAGTCCGTTAGCCAGTCCACCACTTCGGCAACCCTCCCTGCAAGCATGCCGATATCGAATCGCAAATGGGAGGTGATCGAGTCAATCTGCTCTTCCTCAGCGGTGAGAAGGTCGATTAAAAGGGTCGCGATTCCCCCGTCGCTTAGCGTCTTGGCAACGGCCTGGCCTCGCGGGCTGTGGCGGCTGCTGCCGCTTCCATGGGCAAAGAGGACAATGCCGGTAGTACTCTTGGGGATGGTCAGAAACCCCTCAAGCTCGACTTCTCCAGCAGTAGCTTTCACTAATTTGGTTTCAGCTTGAGCCATAACTTCACGTTAATGGCTTTAGTCATTTAGCGGCAAGTGGAATTGTTAGGAAGAGAGTCTATAAACTCCTTGCGATAAGGGGACTGTCGCAATTTTCCGGAATAATCGCATGTTCTCGGGTATAGGATGCGCTGTCGCGGATTCCCCGCATACGGACGCACAGATGCTGGGCATCGACCACCACCCCCACATCTTCGGTTTCCAGCACTTCGATCAAGCTCTCTTTGATATGTCTTGTCATCCTCTCCTGTATTTGCGGACGTCCGGCAATATGTTGAGCAACCCTATTGAGCTTGGAGAGTCCGATAATCTTTTGATCCGGAATGTAGGCGATGTGGCAATAGCCGAGAATAGGCATAAAATGATGTTCGCAAATGCTTTTGACAGCGATATTGTACTCAATGAGCATCTCTCGATAGTCAAATTCGTTGTCCTGAAGCGTGATCGAAGGGAAATTATTTTCGTTCATTCCGCAAAACAGCTCGTTGACGAGCATTTTGGCATAACGCTCAGGCGTTTTTCGGAGATGCTCTTCAGAAAGGTCCATGCCGAGTGTTTCGAGAATATGGCCGAAATGGTGGCTGATGATCTCGATTTTCTCCTCATCGGTAAGATCGTCAAGCTCTCTGTCTAGCCCGCATCTCTCATAGTCTCTCGGACAATCTGCTACTCCATTTTCATGCTCAAATGCCCTCGCCTTGTCGATCAGATAGTGCCCTCGGGAATTTGAGAACGAACCCTGAGCAGCATCCTGTCCAACTTGCTTCGAGATCCTGCAAGAAATGCGGGCTAGTTCATTGATAATCGTCATAGCGCCGCTTCCGCATAACAATTGTCGGTCTCATAAATCACCACTTTTGTCACCCTAACATTTGCTTCTTCCAGTACTTGGGGAGCCACGGTTTTCAGAAGGTACCCGGCCAGATTCTCTGCTGTCGGGTTAAAAGGACAGATAAACGGCTTTTTGGGAGCAGAGACCAGGGAGAGGGCCTCAATCAACTCAGCATCCTTCTCATAGACTAAAAAAGCGTGGTCCCAATAGGCATCTATCCATCCCCCGATTTTTTCCTTCAGAACGGAAAAATCGACAACCCTGCCTAATGCATCCAGCCCGACCGCCTCGGCTGTAATATGGACCCAGTAGTTGTGGCCATGCGGAGAGGCGCAGTGATGCTCATGCCCCATCACCCGGTGGCCTGCCGAAAAGTGCAGTTTGCGCACGCATTTAAAATCCGTTATTTTAGTTTGCATCCGTTAATATTAAGTGTTTAGGGAGACAAAGTCAAGTAAGTGTTAGGTGACCCAGCCATTCCCGTAGAATAATAATCATTACAATTATTTCCACGCTACTACGATCTACTCCGCCCCAGTTTCTTGAATCGATACTCTCTTCCTCCTTTTCTGTGATTCTTTTCACAACAGTTTTTACAATGAAAAGAAGCCCGTCCCATCGTTTAACCCGTGATTGTAACCTAATCTCCAGCTCATGTGCCAAAGCATCTTCATATATACATTCTAAAAGTCCTATAACCCCGCGCCTCCTTTTCTCCGCGTTATTTTCTGTGTTCCATATGACCATCTTGAAAACCCTATTTAAGTTTACGGAAAAAAATTCTACTGAAATAGTAACATTCTTAGAATCAAGTATTTAAAATTTTATCGGGAATTACTGACGGCGGCCTTAAGCCGGTGGAGAGCGCGGCCCTTTGCCCGGGTAAGTTCTTTACCGGCTTAAGGCCGCCGAATGCCTACATTTAATGTTCTGTTGGTAAAATTATCTTTATGCGATATAAATAAGCATTTTAAGGAGGGTGTTCATGGATTCGATAACCCAAACATCGAACTGGCAGCGATTAGCCAATGCACTGCAACAGGAAAACGGCGATAAGATCCAGATTAGATTTAAAACCTATGACACTTATTCCGCCTCGACACTCCCTCTTGCCAAGGACCACGAAGCCGAACGGGAAGGCGACAAAAATTCCTTCATCGCCATGTGCAGCTGGAAAGACTTGACTACCGTTATAGACCCTCTTTGCAATAAAATTTCTCACAAATTCATCAAGTCCATCGAGACTTCAGACGGAAGCCCTCTTCTTTATGCAGATCCTCTGGAAGAAGAGACAGAACTTGACGATATGGGCCCCTCAGAACCCAAGAAACCCGCCATCAGGCGTGGCGAAGTGAATGGAATCAATCTGGACTACATAATCGAAGGAAGCGGCCCTCTCATTGTCCTGCTGCACGATCTTTTCGACACGTACGCCGGCTTCGATAAACTGATTCAGCACCTTTCGGAAAACTATACTGTCGCCGCTCCCAACCTTCCAGGATTCGGCTTCAGCGGCAAAATGACATCGACCCATACCCTTGAAGCTGCCGCCGATATTATGGCCGCATTCATCGAGGGACTTGAAGAAAGTGGTAAGCATCCGGCGATTTGCGTCAATGAAGAACGCGGCCCGGACAAAGGGCTGCAAGGCGTCCGATGCAGGCAACCCCTCATGGGGTTGCCTAAACAGGGCAACGAAGCAGATCAAAGCCCCGGCAAGTTATCCACAAGCGCAAAAGCCGCTATCGTCGGCCACGGCTACGGAGGCACCCTTGCGTGGGTGCTAGCCTACCGCCGCCCCGACCTTGTTAAATCTATCGCCATCGTCAACGGCCCTCATCCGGTGGACTTCGCGAAAAAACTGGTCTCAAGCACCCAGCTCTTCCGTTCATGGAACTTCTTTCTGTTCCAGATCCCCTACCTGCCGCAGTCGATTCTAAAAGCCAATGACGCCTCCCTGTTCAAGGCGATGATCCGCTCCTGGTCGGAGAAGCCCCACGCGCTGAACCTTAATGCAATGGCCAGCGAGATGCAAAGGCAGGGCGCCCTAGACGCCGCCTTGGCGTATTACAAAGGGGCCCTCTGGGGCTTTCACCCTTGTAAAACGAGTCCCTACGCCGGCAAAGTCACCGTTCCTGTGAAAGTGATTTGGGGGGAAAACAACAGGCGCCTCGGTTCAAACCTTGCAGAAGGAGCCGGACACTACGCGACGGAGAGAGTCGTGGCTAGAACCATTCCCCAAACAGGCCACTGGATCAACCGCGAAGCCCCCGAGGATCTCGCCAAAGAAATTAACGACATGATGGAATAAAAAAGAAATTTATTCGGATTTGTAAATTTTTCTCACTTCATCAGCTGAAACCGACAAGACTTTAGCGATATGTTCCGCGTAAGTGTCGATCAGTTGATCATCAGTGATTCCTTCCTGCCCTAAGTATTCCTCTACTGTATTTGGCAAAACAGCGCCTATGACTTTATCTTTCTTCTCCAAAGGAGTATAGATTTGATCAACCCAGCTATAGATCGCTTGTGAAAAAAAAGATCTTGGACTCTTTGATTTTTGGAATCTTTCCATTGTTGGGATCCAACCGGCATCACCCGGTCTTTTTTTTCTTAGTATCCAAGCCTTGCCCAAACTAACGTGAATATTGAAAAGTTCTTGCTTAATTTTTTCCTTAAGTTGTTGTTCCTTTGTTTCAACTTTTCTCAATCTTGATCTCAATGGAGGCGCTGAAACAGAATCTGTTTCCTTCTTCTTAGGCTGAACACTTCGAAGTTTGACTTTTTGAAAAGGTTTTGCCTCTTTGGCAGACTCTTTTGGTTGAGGCCTCAATGGTTCAGGGTTTTTATTAGTTAGGTAATCAATTCTCTGTTGGATTTTCTCGTTCAAATTTTCAGGGTCTACTTCCTTCCTCCCTTCAAAAAGTTCTGGGAATTTTCCCTTGAGATAATTTACAGACTTTTGTTGATAGTTTTTTAGCTTATTAATTTCATCTTTCTTTTTATCAAAATCATTTTGTTTTTGCTCTCGATATTCTTGGGCTTTTTTCAAAGCCTGTTCCAATTTTTGGATATTTTCTCCCTGTAAAATAAGTTCGTCATCGAGTTTGTCCTGAACAGAAGATTCTTCTTTCATGCTTTTCTTGTAATCTCGCATGGCATTTTTATGTTGTTTGCGGAGCCGTTCCAGTTTGTTTGGAAATTCTGTAAAAGTTTTAACGTAGCGCTTAAGATCCTCTATTTCCCTTTTATTTACCGGATGCAACTTAGTCGATGGTCCCTCTTCACCTTTTATTTCTTGTTGCGCTTGAGGTTTTTCATAAGCTTTCAATTCACTTTTCCACTGCTTCAGCTCCTTCTCGACGCTTTCCTGAAATTTCTTGATAAAAGGTTCTAGTCCTTGAAGTGATTGCAAATGGCTCCTGTCAAACTGGTCATATTCATGCCCAAAAACAACGTCGACGACTTCATCTTTTGTGTTTTGATAACTTTCCCTAACTTCCTTAAAGCTATCTAGCAAAACGCGTTTCTCAGACTTTTCAGCTTCAGGCTCCTGTTCAACTTTTGGAAGATCGATTTCAATATTAATCGGGACAGGTTTGTTAGCTATATCTCTGATCTTCCCTTGTACAGGAGGCGGAGGGGGGGCTCCTGGAGGAGGCGGCGGGGGACCACCGCCTGGCGCTGGTGGAGGCGGGGGAATCGGTGTTTCCTCTGACTCTTCTGTCTGTTCATCTCTTTTTAGGGTAGAGCGCAATTCCTCTATTTTTTTCTCCAGGGCTTTATATTTTTTTTCAAGAGGTCGAAACTTTTCCAATGAATTATTAAGCTCAGTTAATTGACTGGTTCTTTGTGTCATTTTATTCTTTAATTGATACTTTTCGTCATTAAGAAAAAATTCAGGTCCCTTGAATGAAGGAAGTTTTGGCATTGTATAAATGTCAATTGTAAGCGGCGGCTTTGCCTCCGGTTCTTTCGATGCTTCAGAAACGCCTACATCAACCGGAACTTCCTGTTCTTCTAAAGATTCCCCTCCTACAGTTGGTATTTCCTGAACTTTTTCCTTGCCTTTGTCTTTGACCAAAGAAGGGTGCTGCCGGTGCCCTGCCATTCTCCCTGAAAATCGCGACTGTTTTGCAAGGTCTTCCAACTCATCAGTTGCGCGCAACCATCCCTCTTTGACATCTTGACGAAAATCAGCATTAGCTTCTGACAAAGCTTTCTGAGCCCGATAGAACTGCCCTCTTGTTTCAAGCAGCTTAAATTGACTTAACCGTATGTCTACTAAATCTGAATATTCGCCAAAACGATTCGTAAGCTGTTTCAACTCGTCAATCACCCCGGGCAGGAATAACTTAGCCTGCCTTCTTTTTTCTCGGATTATCTTTTCCTGCTCCTTCTTCCTTTTTTCTAGATCTTCTGCTGTAATAAAAACATCTTCGAGTTGAGTCCTTCCATCTAAAATCTTATTATAATAATCCTGATACCACTTTTCCCTTTTAAACTCAGAAACAACCTTCCTTCTCATATTGTCTAGAGGATGCTCCTTTTCAGTCAGCTTTTGATAACGTTCACTATACTTTTTGATTTTTTCGAGAAGGTTTTTGATGTCTTTTTCCCGAGAGAGCTCTTCCACTGCAGGACCTATATCCTCTGTCAATGTCGATGGATCGTCAAAATGCAAAAACTGTTCCAATTTTTCCAGCTCGTTTTCAATTTCCGCTTTAGCCTCAAGCAAGTTTTGCAGATCTTGTATTGCAGTTTCTTTATACAAACTCCGTGTAGCCCTTTCAATGGCGCCTCCCCAGCCTCCGGCATGGGGAACAAAGGCATGTTTACGAAAATAGATTTTTACGCCATTTTTGCACTTTTTGAGAGATTTAATGGTTTTTCCGAGATGTTCGACCTCTTTCATCGGAATTTTTGGTATTCCCGATTTTTTGATTGGCTCCATATTTATACCTTTTTATTATAAAAAAATACTATCACACATATATATTATAATTAATTTATTAATTATTGACTAAATTTTTATTAAAATATTGTTAATATCTCATTATTATTTTGAAATTGCAAATTGACCGTATATAGACAGAAGAAGCTAAATAAGATATAGTCTGGCTATGATTTGGATAAAACTGCTTATCGCGATTCTTCTGTTCTTGGTTGCATTGGGCGCCTGGGCAATTTATGCCAATTTCACCCCGCCTCTCCTTGGCATTTCTAACGGAAAACTGACCTCCTGCCCCTCCAGCCCGAATTGCGTCAGCTCGCAAAGCACAGAAAAATCCCATTATATTGATCCTCTACCGCTTAGAGCAGACGAGCTGAAACTGATAGAACAAATTATAGTCAATGACCCACATGCCGAAGTAGTCCGAAAAGAAGGCAATTATTTAAGAGCTGTGTACAAAACCCCGTTAGGATTTAGAGATGACGTAGAGTTTTACGTCAATCGAGAGAAAAATGTCATTGATGTCAGATCCTCGTCGAGAGTTGGCTACAGTGATTTGGGAGTCAACCGGAGACGTATCGAAACAATCAGGCAGCAACTGGCCCATGAAGCTTTATCATGAAGTTAAGGGAGTAGAAACTGATTGCACAAATACTTGCAAACGGCATTAACGGATCCAAACTCGTCGTGATTCCCGAATGCGGCCATGTCCCACGCATCGAAAATCCCGATCTTGTTTGCAGCCTGATCCTCAATTTCCTACGGGGGGTGAACGAAGGGTGAATCGGTCCCCGAATAGCTTGACTTTATCTTATAATAAACCCCAGGAGCCAGAAAATACAGGCTTACAATCGCCAGTATCAGAACGATCCAAAAAATCAGGACAATTGTCGAAAACTTGATCTTCATAATTCTTTTGTAGCCGAAACAACCAGATAAAATCAATGGCATGATTTATGCTTAATCTTTGTATGTGGCTTTATGACCATAACAAGACAAGGAGGTCAGAATGACTAAGCTACTTAAGATCTTAATCTTAGGTTTCGGCGCCATGCTCATTGCCGCTTTTCCACTAATGGGGGCAATGAATTCAGAAAGCATGGACCAGACAAATCAGACAATGGATACAACAAACCAAAATGATCTCGTCGATGTTGCGGCATCGCAGGATGAATTTGCGACCTTCGTCATGCTTCTCAATAAAACAGGGCTTGGCGGAGTTCTAAAAGGCGAAGGGCCATTTACAATCTTCGTCCCTACTGACGAAGCTTTTGAAGCCCTAGGACACGCTAAGCTCGAATCGCTGCTTATGCCGAGTAATTCAGAAGAGCTTAAGTCTCTTCTCATGTTTCTTGTAGTTCCCAAAAAACTTTCAAGCTCTGATATCAAAGGGGACATGAAAGTACAAACTCTAGACGGAAAAGACCTTAATATCACTGCTGAAGACGGTAAAATCACGGTTGAGGACGCTGCTGTCGTCGGTTCCGATTTAGATGCCAGCAACGGCGTGATTCACGTAATTGATAAAGTAATCATGCCTCCAAAAACAAACTAACAATCTCTGAAAACTCTTGCCGGGACCTCAAGGTCCCGGCTTCTCTTGACAATATGTCGCCGGAAGGCAAAAATAAAATGTAATGGGATTGTTATTAAAGATAATCTTTATCGCATCGACCCCGCTGTATCTTATGGCAAATCAAGATATTACCGACTACATTGAAAAGACATGGCAATTGCTGGAAAGATCCTGCTACCAAGACACTCTCTGCACTCTCGATCCCAAACTGATTAACGACGATCGGCCTGTCATTTACATTTCGCAGAATGAAGATCCCGAAAAGCTCAATCTGAAAGCTGAAATTAAAGTCCTTCCTGATACCTTCGAAGAAATCGAACACCACGGCCTTCTTTTTGTCCCCAAACCCTATATCACTCCGGGAGGCCGGTTTAATGAAATGTATGGCTGGGACAGCTATTTTATTGTTCTCGGACTGAAAGCCTCCGGAAAAATGGATATGGCAAAGAACATGGTCGACAACCACCTCTATGAAGTGCATCATTACGGCTATGTCCTCAACAGCAACCGCACTTACCACCTGTCCCGCTCACAGCCGCCCGTTCTTTCGCAAATGGTCTTGGAAGTCTACGAAAACGACATCGCAAAATTGGAAGAAGCCTACCCTCTTCTGGTCAAATATTACCGCTTCTGGAACCAACGACCTCATCTTATCAAAATCTATGGATTGTCTCGGTACTATGACTTGAGCCGAGGCCCGGCTGTCGAAGTTTTCTCTTCGGAAATCGATCATCTCGGCTTCAATCATTTCGACCGCGTTGAATCGTTGGTCTTGGAAAATGCCCTTCACGTTTCTGACAAATATTACGACCTTAAAACGAAAACCTGGAAAGAGTGCTATTATCTCGACGACAAGGCTATGAGGGAATCGGGATTCGACGTCTCCTGCTGCTTTGGTCCTTACGGCATCGAAACTACTCTGCATCTTCCTGTTTGCCTCAACACACTGCTCTACATGATGGAACGGGATCTGGCTTTTATCGCCGATAAACTTGAGATCAAGCATGAGTGGGACAAGCTGGCAGAAAACAGGAAAGCAAGGATCAACCGCCTCCTTTGGAGCGAGGAAAGAGGCCTCTACTTACCCTACAACTACAAACGGAAAACCCACCACGCCTATCCCTTTCTCACTACTTTTTATCCCTTATGGGCCAAAATCGCCACCCCGCAGCAAGCCGCCGCCGTTGCGGACAATCTTCCCCTTTTTGAGAGCAAAGGGGGGCTCATGGCGAGCTCCGCTGCAACCGGCTGCCAATGGGACGCTCCTTATGGCTGGGCCCCGCTTCAATGGATTGCAGTCGAAGGTTTGAGAAACTACGGCTATCATGAAGAAGCCGACCGCATCGCAAAAAAATTCACCTCGTTAATCGAAAAAGAATATCAAAGGACCGGCCACATCTACGAAAAGTACGATGTTGACAAGTGTACAGCAGATATTCACCTTAAATTCGGCTGCGAAAGCAACGAAACCGGGTTCGGCTGGACAAATGCCGTCTATTTACAATTTCATTGACATCTAACTTCTTTGTCGTATAGTCAAATAAAATTTTTAAAGGAGTCGGATATGACCGCCGCGCCGCCAAAAATTAAAAACGCGCGCCTGTTCATCGAAGGTGAATTTCGTAAGTCCAAAACCGATGAGTGGCTGGAAAACCGAAACCCCGCAAATCAGGAGGTTCTATCGCTGGTCCCTTGCGCTTCTTTAAATGAAGTGAACGACGCTGCCGGTTCCGCCTTAAACGCTTTTCAATCCTGGCGGGACGTTCCCCCGTCTGAGAGGGCGAGGGTTTTCCTCTGCCTTCAAACGCTTATAAGAAACAACTTAGAAGACCTGGCGCATTGCATCACAAGAGAAGAGGGCAAGACATTTTCGGACGCCAAAGGCGATGTCTTACGCGGGCTCGAAGTTGTGGAGTACGCCTGCGGCATCCCTTCATTAATCATGGGCGAGATGGTTGAAAATGTCTCTAAAGGGATCGACACTTACAGCGTTCAACAGCCTCTTGGAGTCTGTGCCGGCATTACCCCATTTAATTTTCCGGCGATGATTCCCCTCTGGATGTTTCCCATCGCCATCGCCTGCGGCAACACCTTTGTCCTAAAACCCAGCGAACAAGTTCCCGAGACGGCGATGATGCTAGCCGACCTTGCCCGGCAAGCAGGACTTCCCAAGGGAGTCTTGAACATCGTTCACGGCGCCAAAGACGTTGTGAACGCGCTCTGCGATCATCCTGCGATTAAAGCGGTCTCCTTTGTCGGGTCGGTGCCGACCGGCCGGCATGTTTTTGACAGGGCAACAAGCACAGGAAAGAGATGCCAGGCCCTTTTGGGAGCCAAAAACCACACCGTCGTCATGCCCGACGCCCATAAAGAAAAGACATTGAATTCCATTGCCGGAGCTGCCTTCGGCGCTACGGGACAGCGGTGCATGGCTCTATCAGTTGCCGTCTTTGTCGGCAAAGCTGATCAATGGACCGGCGATCTTGTCGAAAAGGCCAAAGAGCTTCGCGTCGGTCCCGGAAACACGGATCCCGATCTGGGCCCCCTGATCTCCCCTCAAGCCAAGGAGAGAGTGTGCCGGCTGATTCAATCCGCCGAAGACGAAGGAGCCTCCGTGCTGCTTGACGGAAGATCTCTTATCGTTCCCGGGTATGAATCGGGAAATTTTGTCGGCCCAACAGTCATCGGCGATGTGAACCCTTCAATGGAAGCGTACCGCCAAGAAATTTTCGGTCCCGTTCTTCTTATTATGAGAACAGACACCCTCGATGACGCCATCGAGCTGATAAATCAAAACCCCTATGGCAACGGCACATCCATTTTTACCGAATCGGGAAGCTCCGCCCGCCGCTTTCAGCACTTTGTCGATGTCGGACAAGTCGGAATCAATATTCCCATACCTGTCCCTCTCCCTTTCTTCAGTTTTACCGGTTCGAGGGGCTCTATCAGGGGCGATCACCACGCTTATGGCAAACACGCTGTCAGATTTTATACGCAAACCAAAACCATCACCACCAGATGGCTGGCATCGGGCAGCGCATCATCAACCCTCAACACAACAATTCAATTATGATTAATTCTTGTTTAATTGGCGCAGGGCGCATGGGCGCCGACCACGCCAAACACATCAGCCGCAGTCCAGACGCCAACCTTTACTGCGTCGCCGATCCAAACATTGAAGCGGCCGAAACGCTCGCCTCGCAATACGGCGCTACAGCCTTAGCGAGTGCCGGCGAGGCTCTTGCAGATCCCAGCGTCGACGCTGTCGTCATTGCGAGCAGCACATCGACCCACGCCGACCTTATCATCGCCGCGGCAGAAGCGGGAAAACCCATATTTTGCGAGAAACCGATCGACCTGACTCTTGCGCGGATCGACGCGTGCCTCGATGTTGTCGAAAGATGCCGCGTCCCCCTCCTCATCGGATTCAACCGCCGTTTCGATCCCAGTTTTCAGCATCTGAAATCAGAGCTCGACGCCAAAGTTTTAGGAAAGCTCGAACAGATTTCGATTTCCAGCCGCGACCTCGCCCTCCCCTCCATCGACTACCTGAAAACATCCGGCGGCATGTTCCGCGATATGACGATTCACGACTTTGACATGGCCAGATGGCTTTTGCAGGACGAGCCGGTCGAAGTGTACGCGGCGGGAAGCTGCCTTGTCGACCCCTCCCTTGCCGCATTCGGCGATGTCGACACCTCCCTTGCCGTTCTAAAAACCGCAAAAGGGGCCTTGTGCCAGATATTCAACAGCCGCCGCTGCGTCTTCGGCTACGATCAGAGAATTGAAGTTTCAGGAGAAAAGGGAATGCTGCACGCCAATAACCTGCATCCCACAACCATTGAGCATTCCAATGAGCTGGGCATACGAAAAGACTGCCCTCATCCGAGCTTTCCCCAAAGATACCAAACAGCATATCAGCTTGAAATGGACCACTTCTTTACCGATGTGGTCAAAAATGGTAAAAAGCCCTGGATTACCGGAACCGACGGAAGGCAGGCGCTTGTCATCGCCAATGCCGCGACAGAGTCCTATCAGACAGGCAGGCCTGTTTCGATTACAGAGCCGAAATCATTGGTGTTTTCGAATATTAAATGATTTTAAAAGAAAAACAGGAGATGTCATCATGATATTGGGCATCATCAGCCACCCAATATTTTAAGGTCTTTTCACCATTTGCCGGGGAAATTCTTGGTTTGTTCATGCGTGCTTCCCTTTTTTCCTCTCTAGAAGCTTCAGCACATTCGTGATTCTTGTCGAATTTTTTTCCTTTTTTGATGATCAGACCTTTCAGCTTATCAAGCAGAGACTTCCTATCCTCATTTCGCTCAACTACTTCGGATAGCTGCTTTAATGTCAAAAATTCTCCAATACCATCGCTGAATCCAAAAACCTCATCACCTTGCTCGATTTCATGAATCTCGACTGTTGGAGTATAACATTGTTTACTCGATATCGTTCTTCCAATGCCGGCATTAAAATTTTCTCCGGTTTTATAAATCGCTTCAAATTGCCCATTTTTCCGTCGAATGAGAATCATGCAATCGGCAAGTTGCGCAGTCAAAAGGTATTTTTTCTTATCATCTTGAAATACCTGAACAAAACTGATTGCGGGCTCCTTATCTGCGAGACACGCCTCACGCCCTTTATCATCGACATAAGTGGTTGTATTGATCTTCTTCGCTAATATTTGAAGCTCTTTCTCGACAAATTCTTTTGCCATTTCTACAGAACTGATTTTTGTCTTGGATACATGCTTGGCATATTGCCGGTTAAACTTTTTGAATAAAGGTGTCTGGACCTTTTGAATATCAGGGTGATTATGCCCGGCTCCATCGACGACATAAGCAAAACTAAACTTGGTATTCACATAACTTAAGTCAATATTACCTTTTCCATCATTTTCATATGTTTGATCGATTCTAGCAATTGCCTCAGAAATAATAGAGTTTCGTCTGCCTAAAATGATCCGTGCTATCTTCGAAATAATGCTTGCTTTATTCGGCTTTATCAATTTAAAAAATTCGTCAAAATCAGCAAATTCATCTTCGAACATAGCTTCCATCATCTGAACAATGGGATCCATCATTTTATCATCAATGTATTGAATCCTGAAAGGTCTTTTTTCCCCATCTTTCCATGTTCCCTCACGACAATCTTTTCGATAACCCTTAACCTGCTCAGATAAGATATTGATCTCGGGGAATGCCTCTTTATTTCCAAAACCTACTGTAACGCCCATCATAGCTTTAAAGCTTTCTGGATCGATTCCATCCTTGACTACGCACCCATTGATAATCCTTTCTTTGTTGGAAGCCTCGGTCTTAATGTGAAAAATTGCTTTAAATAGCTCGATTGTCTTTCGTATGATTCTCTGTAGAAAATTAGGGTTTGTATAAATTTCAACTTTATAAAGTTCAACATTTCTTTCCTTTAAAGCCCTGATAAATCGTTCCCGGAAGTCACTCATGGCTATTTCAGGATTTAGCTTACCTTTTTCGACTTGATTCACAACGTCATAAAAAGCTCTCTCAAAACAAGCGTTGATGTGTTTTTTGGCCGCTTTGTGGTGGACAAATTCCGCTTCACTTTTTTGAATCTCGGAAAGATACTTTTTGTTTAAGCGATGGTTAAAAGCTTGTAGAAGTTGATTTTCATTCAGCAGCCCGTTTTCTATAAGCCTTTTTGACGAATAATCGAACTCTTGCCCCTGATACTCAAAATCGGGAAGCTGCACATCCGATAACTCAACAAATTTTCGCTTTGTCAATTTATATTCTGATTTGGAATACCGGCCCTTTTCCTTGGTCTCTTTTTTGACTTTATTATGGGGCTTAGTGTATATCTCGAAGCTCTCCGAAACTGACTTGATGTCCCCTTGTATTTCTCTAAAATGCTTTTTTAGAAGCTTCATCTCTCCATAGATTTTTTCTCTTCTCGTCAAAGGCTGAGGAGTATCACTTTTCGGTAATTCGGCAAATCTTACTTTCTTTTTACTAGGCCCTTCAATGGTATCTTCCTCAGGTTCTTCATCAATTGGTATGCTCTCATCAACCAGAGCCTCGCCTAATTTTTGATACCTTCCTTTGAGCCTTTCTAAACTGTTTTCTGTTTCGTCGGCAATTTGACGGGCAAATGATACATACTCTTTTATAGAGCTACCAGCAATAAGATCAGTTGTGACTGTCATTTCCTTTTTTTCAGAATTAACAACCGGAAATTTTCCCTCAGACTCTCTAATTTCACTAAGATTTTGAGATAGATTCTTAAGTCTCTCAAAGCCTATCACTGTATAATTTACATTAAAATTATTCATACTTGCTCGTAAACGTTAAATTAAATATTATTATTTCACATTTTATCTGATAAATATAAAGATTTGATAAATATACCTACAACCTAAAACTAAAATGGTCGGTGATATACGATCTCGGAGAACGCAGCGCGGGCGAAGGGCTGCAAGGCGCTTAGATAGCAGACAACCCCTCCAGCGGTTATCGAATAAGGCGGGCGAAGCGAACTAAAGCCCCCGCAGGTTATCCGGGAACGTAGATCGCCGAATGCTTACGAATTACAGAACCTTAAATGAAAACAAAGCAATATCGTCGTAATTTTCTCGATCTTCAGGATCCCAATATTTTAATTTTGCCCCATTTGCTGCTTTATCTTTGAAATCTCTTTTATACCGCTGTCTCATTTTATAATTTTTGTCTTTTAGATCATCGACATGCTTCTTGTCAAATTGTTGACCTTTTTTCATCACTAGCTCTTTTAACTCTCTCAAGAGCTCATTGCGATCAGCATTTGATTCAATGGCATTTTCAAGATCATTTTTGTTTAGAAATTCACCAATACCATCTGTAAGTCCAAAAATTTCATCGCCTGATTGAACCATATGTATATCAACAACAGGTGTATAAAAACCGAGTTTGGCATCTGTGTGGTCTCGCCCCATACCGGCTTTATAGTTTTCACCTGTTTTATACAAAGATTCTTTACTCCCATCCTTATGTCGGATAAGAATCATGCAATCATCCATTTGTGCTGTTAATAAATACTTATTCCCGTCGAATTCAACAACTTGCGCTAAGCTAATAATAGGTTCTTTTTGCTTAAGATCCTTTTCTACTTTTACATTCCTCTGCTTTTGTTCGTCATGAATTGTATCAATAAACTTTGTTTCACGTATTTTTTTAGATACCAATTTGAGCTGCCTTTCAAGAAACATTTTAGCCTGATCTACAGAATCCAGCTTTGTTGATTCTAAACTTTTTGGATAATCAGAATCAAAAGCAGAGAAAATAGGTGTTTGTGCTTCTCGAATCCCAACATGATTATGCCCAGAGCCATCAACGACATAGCCAAAACTATAAGCCGTATTTACATGACTTAAGTCAAGGTTGCCTTTCTCATCACTTTCATAAGTCTGATCAACACTACATGTGGCATCAGTCACAAGTTTTTTTAACTTAATGCTCTTTGATTCAACTTCTTTTACTTTTTCAATTTTGTCATTGAATTTTATAATTGTTTTATCAATCTTACTCTTTAAACCTGATAGCGAATTTGTATTGGATTTGGATATAGAGTCAGAAACTTTTTTTAATTCAGTTAAAATAGCTTTAGTGCCACGAATAAGGTCTTTGTCTGGAACTTGTTGTCTTTTCCACAACTTGTCGATATCATTTTCCAACTTTCTTATATTTTTTTTAAATCCACTTTCCGGACTGTTTATCCATTGGGTCACCTTGCCCGACCATGAAGAGCTGGGAGTTGTTGGGGTGTTAAGAAAGTTGCTAATCTCATCCTTTATTACATCGCTCTGTAAATATAGATTATTGAACTCAGTTTTTATCTGCTTTGGAGCATCCATATTTTAACCTCCCATTTTGTAAAATTATTATTCCGTATATTCTGTCTTAAAACCATCTATTCTTGCAAAATCGTTCGTTATATCAGTTATTGCATCCATAGGATCTCCTCGTCCTCTGCCCGGATGTTTTGGTTCTTTCAAAATTGTCACCCACTCCTCTTCTCGTTCTGCAGGGACACAGAGCGTCAAATGGTATTTACCTTCAAGACTTTCTCTCAGAAAATCATAAATTTTGTTTTGTATATCCCTAGGTGAGTGCGAAGATAGGTCTGAAACTATATTAATAGTTCTCCTGTCATAAAAAAATCTGGTCTTTAACTTTAACAGTGTTGTATCTGTTCGATTTTCAATAGAAAACCAGTCATCAAAATTTTCATTTTCCATTATTTTAGTTACAGTACTCATCAAGTTCTTTATATGTAAAGTTTGAGCGGCAAATTTTTGGGCTTCTGTTCTTGTCAATTCTACTTTATCACCGGAAATTTTCACGACAAATTTCGATTCTCCTCTTTTGAAAAAACCAGCCTTTTTTTCGCTTACAAGGATCTTTTTTTTAGCCTCTTCAACCCCCAATTCCTCTACGAGTTGCTTCATTTTATCCTGAATTCCCAATTTTTCTATTGATCCTCTTTGAGGAGCAGATAAAAGCTTGGAATTGTCTACAATGTATTCAAAACATTCCTTCAGACTTTTTGTATTTACATTCATAATATTCCTGCCTATTTTTAATTAAAAATATTTATTCATAACTTCAGGTTAACTTTTATTCGACTTGTAATTATACCAGCAATTCCCGCTGGAAATTCTGACTCAAGCTTCATGGAAAAAGAATGCGATTCAAGCGTTTCCTCTAGGGGAGCGATAAAAGAGTCAGTGGTTAAAAATAGTTCAAGATCGGTTAAATTAGAGACCGATTCTACGAAAGAGGCTGTTTTAACTAATTCTGTTTCAGCGATTTCAGCTCCAGCGGGAATTGCTGTAATTATACATCTCATTGACGTTAAATGGCTAATGATTTGATTCTGATCTTAATACTTTAGAACTAGAAAAAACCCTTCTTTTAACAAAATATTAATGCATATTGCATACTAATTAATTTAATTATCTCATATTTAAATTTAAAAATACAATATACAACAATTTCATTTAATTCTTAACTATCTAATGGTATGTGTGATAAGAAATATAGAAAAGAGATTTCACTCCCTATTTTCGAATCCAATTGCCTTTTAAACTCATTACAGGAAAAGATCAGACTGTCCAAGCTTGGGCAAATTGTTGAAGACTGGGCCGCTTTTTATAATCCGTTTCCAGTGCGTTAAACAGAATTTGATATTGGGAATCGGAAAGTTTTACCTTTAACCCGCCTTCGTCCAATTTCTTTTTAAATTCATCTAAATTCTTAAATTTAGGGTTGTTTACTTCTGTGACAAGGCCATTGTCAACTATATCTGAAACGCCTATCAATAAGCAGCATGAGACTACCGCCTGAGCAAATACAACTCTGGCTTCTGTAATTTCCTCAAATTGTTTTAAACATTCTTCAAGTGTAATATTTTTTTCGCATAAGTCATTTATTAATAATTTCTGCTGAATAAGATCGTTATTATATGTTGTACACTCGGTATGCACTCCAATGATTTTATTTTTCAAAATGTTCAACCCTTCTTCAAGAGAAGCTACTATTTTGGCCTGTAGTTCATCCTGACCGTTATTTGAACCTGCAAATTGCTTAACTCTACCGTATTCCTTGATATACCCTTCCAGAAGACCTTTAAAATCATTTCTTCGTATATCTCCTCCAAAATCAGCAACTACTAAATTAACTTTCCCTTCATTTATCGAATATAGAGTGTTTTCAAGCTTGTGATCGCCATGAAAAAATCCCCTTTCCCAGATTGTCAATAAGCCCTTATTCAAATTATTGATCATCTCCTTTGGCGGCGTATTGATTTTTCTTTGAACTAATTCTTCCCCATTTCCAAGGTAGCGTCGGCCGATATAACCCACAACATTGTTGCGGCCATCAGTGACTACCGTATAGGGAGGGGCTTGTATTCCTTCCTGAAGACCACCTTGATGCAGTTCGGTTAATAAACTATATTCATTTTCTATATCGGCAAGGCCCCGTTGACCAGCTGATACTCTAGCTCTTTTCTCAACAACACTTTGCTGAGAGCCAAAAGAAATGGCACCTCGAACCTCTCCATACGCACCTTCAGCAAATTGTTCTTGAGCGATTACATGGATGGCTACTGCCTTTTCTTGCTTTTGGGGATCAGTTATGGTACTTATGAGAATCTTTCTCCCTTTGCGAGTCACAAGATTATGTGTTCCGGGATCTTGTTTCATTCCCTTCCGAACAAGATTTTTGACCTTTCTTTTTGATACGCCTGCGGCTTTGAGCTGGCTTTTATTGAAAGTAATATTTTCAAATTGCTTTTGTACCTTTACTTCCGTTTTTGAATAACTGTGCTTATGAAAAACTTTTCTAATGATTTTGCTCAGTTGATGGGCCATGCTTTTAAAACTAGAGTCCAAATAATAGAAACAAGATTTGGATATTTTGATGAAACGGCGAAAACTATTGCATTTTGGTGTCCTCGAGACATCCTCTTCAATGGATCGATAAATCACTGGTTTACAAACTCTCGCACCAGTATTATTAAAAATTGAACTATTCATTTTTAACTCTTTTATATTAAATTAAATATTAAATGTAATTTTAATATAAAATTGTTAATAATTTATTAAGATAATATTTATTTTTTTAAAAATGCAGAAAAAAATGTGAAATCCACTTTAATCATCTTTGAGGTGTCGTTCAACCGCAGAATAGCCGAGCTTTGCGTAGTGGAACGGCTCGGCTTTATTCGGGTCTTGTTCCGCCTCGATGACTATCCAGCCGCTATAGTCATTTTGGCAAAGGGTTTTCGTTATAGCGCTGAAGTCCAGAGTGCCGTCCGACTGGTCTCCGGGCACCGTGAAAGCGCCGTCGATGATGGCGGAGAAAAAATCGGAATCGCCGTCTAGCTTTTGCTGAAGGACCGAATGGCGTATGTTTTTATAGTGAACGTGGTTGATGCGGCCGATATGTTTTTGCAAGACGGCAAGGGGATCATCGCCAGCGAAAAACAGATGGCCGCTGTCGAAAAGAAGTCCAAGAGTTTCTGTTGCCTTCATCAAACGATCGATGTCATGAGCATCCTGAATGACGGTTCCCATATGATGATGATAGGCTGAGGTAAAACCTTCCCGCTGTAAATGCAGAGCGAGTGTGTCGAGCTTTTCTCCGAGGTGTTTGACCTCGTCGTCATTTAATTTCGGACGCTTTGATAGCGGCGCTCCCGGCTGCCGGTGCACGGCATGAGAACATTCTGCGAGATTCACAATGCCGCCGCCGATTTTTGCAAGGGTATCGCAGTGGGATTTAAGGGATTCGCGTTCTTTTTCCAGAGAGCTTTGCAAAAGAAACGTCGAGTGCCAGCCAGCAATGCATGTCAGTCCCCTATCTTGCAAAAGCTTCGGCAGGCGGTCCATCACCTTTCTAAAAGGATCTTCAAACTCCACGCCCCGGTAGCCGATCAGCGCCGCCTCGGAAAGGCAGTGCTCGACAGCGATATTGCCGAGAGACGGGATGTCGCTGTTCATCCAGGAAAGGGGGCTTATGCCGAGCTTGATATCAGTTTGCATGAAATTTTTCCAGTTGTTTTGTGTAATTCTTTCTGGCTTTCTGTACATTGGGGTCGTCGGAAATTTCGGCGATAGCCACATCCCACCAGGCGTGGCCGGGCGAGGATTTTTCCGGATCGGTATCGATGACAGTCACGCAGGGAACCGATTTTGACCGATTGGCTTTCAGCATCTCTTTCAGCTCGTGGGGAGACTTAGCTTTTTCAGCGTGGCAGCCGTAGCTTCTGGCGTTTTGTACAAAATCGATGTGGCTTTCAACGAATAAATTGCCAAAGGGCTCTAAGCCGCACCCTTTTTGCAAGCGGTTGATGCAGCCGAATCCCCGATTGTCTAAGAGAACGACGTTAATTTTGAGGTTTTGCTGAACAGCGGTCAAAAGCTCGGTATGGAGCATGAGGTAGCTGCCGTCGCCGACCATGGCATAGACTTCGCGATCGGGATGGGCCAGCTTGATTCCAAGAGCTCCTGCAATTTCGTATCCCATGCAAGAGTAGCCATATTCCAGGTGATAAGACAAAGGGTCTTGGGATCTCCAATTTTTATGCAGCTCTCCCGGCAAACCTCCTGCCGCCGAGATCACGATATCCTTTTCATTCAACGATTGATTGACGGCGGCTAAAACTGCTGTATCGCTTGGGCGGGATCCGCTGAGCCGGATCGAATTTTGATAAATGGCCTCCCACTCTTTTTTAAGCGTCGACAAATCGAGATTCCAGGGCTTGAGTGCAAGAGCAGCAAGCCCTTCCCGTGCATCAGCAATGAGGCATTCGGCTCTTCCTTTGACGGCATCGAAAGAGGCTGTGTTCAAGCTGATCAGCCGGGCTTTGGGGAAGAGACTTTTCGATGCCGTCGTAAAATCCGAAAGCCTTGTTCCCACGCAAAGAATCACATCGGCATTTGAGGCATAAGCATTGGCAGCGCTCGTACCGGTAACGCCTATCGCACCGAGATTGAGCGGATGGTCCCATGGAAGCGATGTTTTTCCGGCTTGCGTTTCGGCGACAGGAATTTGGCACTTTTCGGCAAAGTCCCGAAGGGCTTCTTCAGCGCCGCTGTAGTGCACGCCTCCGCCGGCAATGATAAGAGGCCTTTGAGATTGCCGCATAAGCTTCGAGGCTCTTTGAACCGCTCTTTCGTCCGGGCGAAGGCGATCGATATAGTGAACCTTCTCTTCGAAAAACCACTCGGGGTAATCGTAGCATTCCGTTTGCGAGTCTTGAGGAAGGGCCAATGTCGCCGGGCCGCGGTCGGCAGGGTACAACAGAGTTCGCATCGCCTGCGGAAGCGAGTCGATAAGCTGTTCGGCACGGGTGATGCGATCGAAGTAGCGGGAGACAGGCTTGAAGCAGTCATTGACCGAATGAAGAGGGCATGCGGGGTCTTCGAGCTGCTGCAAAACAGGATCGGGCCTTCTCGAAGCGAAGGTATCGCCGGGCAAAAATAAAACCGGAAGACGGTTGACATGCGCAAGAGCTGCGGCAGTCACCATATTGGTGGCGCCGGGACCAATGGAGGAAGTGACGGCCATCACACGCCTTGCTCTGTTGGCTTTTGCAAATGCGATGGCAGCGTGGGCCATTCCCTGCTCGTTTTGACCCCTAAAGTAGGGCATTATCATCCCGATACTTCCAAAGGGCTTCTCCAATTCCGGCAACATTGCCATGTCCATATATCCCCCACACCCCTCCAAAAAAGGGCGCAAAACTTCCGTCAAAAAGTTCAACCTTCTGACTAGCGAGATACCGAATTAATGCTTGCGCGAGTGTCATCCGTGTCATAGACCAGCTCCAAAAAATTTTGTTTGATTTGATCTCTGAAACTCTTTCGTCAATTTGGCCTGCAAAATACCTGCCGGCGAGATCCCCCCAAATGGTCCTGCCAACGGCAAACCCCTTGATCATTTCATCAACTTGTTTGATCTTCCGATGTTTTTTGACGAGTTCCTTAAGCGGCCGGTTTTGCCCCAAGAGAAGGATTCCCCGGCATCCGGGATCCGAATCGCGGATTGTTTTGGAAATGCGCTTCCAACCGGCGGGATCGTCGAAGGGAGGGAGTTTCCACCAGTCGGGATAGATGCCCTGCTTGTAACATTTTTCAATCAAATCGGCGATTCGTGGAAATGCCGGAAAGACAAATTCTATCAGAAGCTGTCGATGGGTATCGACGCAGGCATCATAGAGTTGTTTTAAGGGGTCGATCACTTCGTCGTCACAATCGGTTATCGGAGAGAGAACTTTAACGCCGTGCTCTTTTGGCCACGAATTGAGAATCAGGCGGGCTTCCAGATGGCCCAAAAACTTGAGAGGCACTTTCTGCGGCTCTTCAATGCAGCGAAAGATGGGCAAAGAAGTGTCATAGCTTTCATCAAGAATCACGCCGCTGTTTCTTAAGTTGAGGTCTTCAAGAGATTGAACAACCAATTGCTTGAACTTTCTGACTTTTTGAGGGTCTCTGCCATGAAAAAATGTGCGGTGATCGATTGCGAGCAGATAGATATCCTGTTTCTCGGGTTTTCTTGAGTAATTTCTGTGGAGGATCTCGATTCCGGGAAGAGATTCGGAGCCCTCATGAAAACTTGCAGCTCGTTCCAATACGGCATGGCAGGCGAGCACCCGTGCCTGGTAACGACAAGGGCGCCATTCGCATTGCCAAGCCGGCAGCACGTTTTCAGATCGCACTCTTTGAGCCAGCCGCGCAAAAACCCGCTCATAAAGGCATCTCCGGCCCCTAAAACATTGAAGACTTTAACGGCAAAAGGTTCTGAAACAAGCGGTAAGCCGATCTCTCCGGGATAGGCGATGCATCCCTTTTCTCCCCTTTTTTGAACAAGGAGCGCCGCCGTCTGCTCTCGAATATGCGAGAGGGCAGCGCCGATGGTCTGCTCGCCGGATGCCGCCAGGATCTCTTCCTCGGTACCCACAATCAAATCGAGAGAGGCATGATTTCTCCAAGGCGGTCTGCGACAAGCTGAAATGCCTGTACCGCTCCTCGCCTTCTCCGTGACCTGCCGCACCCCAGAGAACCGGCCGGTAGTCGATATCGAAAATGACCCGGCATCTTGCATCTTTGGCTAAAGCTGCCGCTTTCTTAGTGACTTCGAAGATTTTTTCATTACTGCAGTGTGTCCCTGTAATCAAGAGCGTCCGGCGACTGTGTGAAAACATGACCGGGTCGAAATCGTTTTCATCGAGCGCCATATCCGCGCAGTTTTCCCGGTAGAATATCAAAGGAAAATTATCGGGCGGATCAATACCTAAAAGGACAAGGCCTGTCAGATGGCCCGGCTTAGATATGCAGCCAGAGAGACATCGACACCTTCGGAAATCAGGGTCTCTCTCACAAAACGGCCCATCGCTTCTTCGCCCACCGCGCTGAGCATGCCTGTCTTTAAGCCGAGGCGCGACGCGCCGATGGCGATATTGGCCGGACATCCTCCGACATATTTTGAAAATGATGAAGCATTTTCCAAAGACGCTCCGATTTGGTCGGCATAGAAATCGACAGCCGCGCGCCCCATGCACAAAAGGTCGATCATAAAGCAGGACTCCAGAAATGAGACGCCGGATCCATTGTCCAGCGGTGTTCATCGGTAAAAACCGGAACCGTGTAGCGGCTGTTCGGCAAGTGGCGGATAACCCAGATATAATACATTCCATAACCCGGCGCAGAACACTGCGAGTGGTCGAGTTCATCGAGAATTTTTAGCGTATCACCGGGCCTCACCTTATATACATCTTCACCGAGCTCGGCATGCCCATAGCCGTGGGGATTGGTAAAACGGTAGTGGTAAATTTCCGGCTGCGGGTGATGATGAGGAGGATAGCTCGACCAGCGGCCGGGAAAGTTGACGACTTCTCCAAGGACAAGCTGAGTGTCGGGATGGCTGTTTGATCTGTCGAATATAGTCCTGACGAATCTTAGAGGAAGCATTATCGACAAGCCCCTTTCCTCTATGCTCATCCTCAGTATCATCAGGAAGTAAAAACAGCAGTTGGAAAGGGCCTTTCATTGGGAGTTTGGAATCTGGCGGCTTCGCAATCGGTTATCGCCTCTAACCTAACGGGGGTATTAGCAGAAACATGAATGGCAAACGGCTGCTCGTCGAAGAGCGAATTCCTGCTGTTTTCATAGACATTGCGTCCCTTGCGAAAATTCTGATCTTTCCGTCCAAATGGAGACAGGCCATTTCCATTGGTGAGGTGAGATCAATCGAGTCTCCTGCCTTTAACTTGACAATCGAAAACGCGATGCCTGTGTTGTCTTTAGGATCACTTTCTGTCGTGATATTGGTGATCCCAAAGGGAAACCCTTCCCTGAATTTTGTAATATGGCGCATTAAAACTCCCTGCTGCTATCTTTTGTAATCTATACAGGAAATTTTTTAAAGAATTTATATAGATCTGTCTAGCAAGCGGGAGAAATTCTTTGCGAAGGCTTTGACATCAAATGCCGCCTCGACTTCAACCCACGGTATGATCCCCGCTTTCCATGCAGGAGGAGTGAATTTCTTGATTCGATAAATAGTTTTGATAAACATTTCGGCAATTGACGGATCCCCTCTGAACCATGGCTTCGCTTTGCATATCCACCAAAAAATCTCGCCTAGCTTTTTATCCAAAGAGACCTGGTCCTCAATCCGCATCGCTTTTTGATAAAGCTCGTCGACATAATCGAAAATTTCATTCGCATGTATTTGAACTTGCATGAATGATATACTTTTCTCTTTTTCAGAGAAAAAAAAGAGAGTCGAATGCGATTTATTTTTAATATATCCGTAAGATTGTATTGTTATTTTCGTCTTACAGCTTTTTCTTTTAAAAAATTTTGTCTCGCACTCATCGGCGCATAAAGTTTCAACCCTTTTAGCTAATTCTTTGTATCGATTTTGCAATTTGGTCTTCATGCGGACCTCGCTTTCTTGAATTTTATGCTTTCGAATGCTCAGGCCATAGTCATCAAAATTTAGATGGCCTAGTTTAACTGCCATCACATGCCTAAAATATGCCAACACTGCCAAAGTTTGCCGAAAAGTCCATCCTTTTTTCAAAATTCCTTTTTGAGCCATCAAAGTTCCTGAGCGCATATAGGAACCAAAGTACTTTTGGTTATTTTTTTCCTGTCCATATATTTTAACGTTTTCCCAACTCCTTTCTCGAATCACATAGCGCCTCCAGTATACCTTCGAATTTTTTTTAGGAAACCGCCTGCTAAATTTCTCAAAATCGATCAGAGTACCGAAATCCAGTATAAAGTCCCGTTTGGGTCCGTTGAACGCCATCGCTGTACGAAGTGCTATGATACTGCGTTCTGGGACCTTGTGGATATTTTCTTCTTTAACAAAGTCGCTAAGTTCATATTTTTCAAGGAGCAGGATCTCAGTTTCTGAATAGCCAAGTTTAAATAACTTAGTAGGCAGTAGCGGGTAAAATCCTTTTCTGTTATCAGCTTCATTGATGCATGAAGCTGATAGATTATCCCCGAAGAAGAGCAGAGGTCATAATGATGGCCCTTTTCTTCCTTTGCGGATTTTCAACGGTTCTGAATACAATTTTAGCTCCTTATCTGAAGTCTGCCTTGAATTTGAGCTATACTTCGATTGCTGCGGTTTATATCAGTTTTTATCTGGCTTACCTGATTGTGTCTCCCATTGCCGGCAATCTCCTCTGTAGAGGGAAAATTCGTCAAGGATTTCGGGTGTCTCTTCTCTTTTCTGCGGCAGGCTCTCTTTCCATATCAATTGGCGGACTGGATGACTCATTCATACTCATCCTCCTTGGAATTTTCGTCATGGCAAGCGGAATCGCTGCTTTGCAGGTCACAGCCAACCCCTATATCGTCTTTCTGGGAACCGCGGAGACAGCAGGCGTACGACTCACTTTTTTACAAGGATTCTTTGCGCTTGGCACCGTCGCCGCTCCTTTTACCGGTTCTCTTTTAATATTAGCAAATTTAAATGATCTGCCTCTAGCAAAACCTTATCTTATTTTGTCGGGTTGTTGGGCAGCGGCGTGGCTTGTGTCCGAGCTGTTTCCCTTCCCCGAAGTCAAGAAATTAAGCGATTTTGATGATGATAAAAATCCTCCTGCGTTAAAAGATCCGATTGTCCTGATCGGAATGGCTATGGTGGCGATTGCCGTCGGCGTTGAAATCTCAGTGGGGAATTTTGTCATTCCTCTTCTGACGGATGAAGAAAGCTTTAGCCTCAGCCTTGACGCTGCGGGACAAATGGCCATGCTCTACTGGATCGGCTTTATGTTGGGCCGATTTTTTTGCCCGCTGTTCTTAAAGGCCTATCCTGCAAGAAGGGTTCTTTTCTGGCACGGCGTTGCCGGACTTTTGTTCGGACTCATAGCCGGTTTCGGCAGCGGAGCAGCATCGGCCTATTCCGCCCTTGCCCTCGGCGTGTGCACTTCAATTCTCTTTCCGGTCATCTTTACACTCATCATGGAAGAGAGCCGCTCGTCGAAAATGCAAATCTCCGGTCTATTGATGATGGCCAATATCGGAGGGGCCGCGATTCCTTTTCTTCAGGGAATTGCGGCCGATCTGATCGGGATTCATCTCTCTTTTGCCGTTCCCGCGGCCTGCTTCCTAGCTGTCGCTTTCTTCTCTTTGCGAAGACCGGTTTTTTTTCGGCGCGAAAATTGTGAGCTTTAGCTTGTTTGAAGAATCTTCTCCCTCTTCCTGAGGCTTTTCGAACGTTGTCGTCAGGGTATAATTTTTCCTACTGAGTTCTTCTTTAGTAAATCTCTTCAGCACTCTTATTGATACCGGGTCTTTTGGGTAAACTGCCCATTGATAAGCATCGGGATCTTTTTTTATGCGCTCTCCAACCTCGGCTGATAAAAGTTTTTGCTGCCTTTAATTTCATTGTCAACCCGAATCATAAGCGCGGTTTTGTTCAACCTGTCCCAGGCCCATCCGCGCTTTTTCAGCGTAATTTTTTGAGCAGTATCGGGTTCGGTTTCGTCAATACCAATCGTCATGGTCATCTGTTTTTGAAGAATCATATTCGATTCATCAATTCTCAACGTTAATGCCATGCTTTTAAATGAGTCTTTTAAAAAGTCGCGAATTTCAGTATAAAAGTTTGGGTCAATGGTGAGTTTTAACTGCCAAATATTGGTTTTAACTTCGTCGGTTTCGGTCATATAATCCGTCAATAAACCCGTCTTGAAGATCGTGCTATCTATCTTATCCATGATATTTTGATATTTCTCTGCCAAGACTCTTTTTCTCTGTTCGGCAGCCGCCTCAAAGGGAGTCGCTTTCTGAGAACTGAGTATATTGTTAATCATAAAAACCTCCGTTTAGATCCTAAAGGACTTATAATAAATCTCCTGATTAAATGCCAATGATTTGCAAGGTGAAATCAACCTCTCCCCGCAAAAAAAGCAGTGACGTTTACAAACTAACCGTACTTCCACCATCGAGTGCAATGACTGTTCCAGTGATCCAGGAAGACTCATCCGAGGCTAAAAAGACTGCCGTGGAAGCAATGTCTTCGGGAGTGCCTCCCCGACCAAGCGGAATGGTTTTGACAATCTCGTCCCATTCTTTTGAGCGCTGGGTTGCCCGCTCTTCGTTCATTCCGGCGGCGATGTAACCCGGGGCGATGGCATTCACCCGAATTTTCTTCCCGGCCAGATCAAGAGCCGAGCTCTCAGTCACCATATTGAGGCAGGCTTTAGAACTGCAGTATCCGAGCCTCTCCTTTATCCCCCGCAGTCCCGCAATGGAAGAAATATTGATGATGCTTCCGGGAATTTTCTTCTCGACCATATGCTTTACGGCGAGCTGTGAAAGGCGCAAGGGAATTGCCGCGTTGATATTGATAATGCGGATAAAATCATCAGAAGAGATATCGAAAATGGAGCTGCGCAAAGCAGAGCCCGCATTATTAACCAAAATATCAACTTGCCCTAAAAAGTCGAGAGAACTTTGGATAAACGACTCGCATTGCCCGTCTTCAAGAAAATCCGCATGCAAAGCAAGCCCCTTTCTGCCGGTTTTTTTTATCGCCTCAAGAGTTCTATTGGCTCCCTCTTCATTACTTCTAAAGCTGAAGGCGACATCGGCCCCTTCTTTTGCCAAGGCAATCGCTATCGCCTGTCCAATAGACTGACTTGCGCCTGTGACAATAGCCTTTTTCCCTTCTAATCTCATATTAACCGCCTTTCTTTAACATTTCTTTTATCACTTCAATCACTTTTTCCGGATTATCGTAGTGGATAAAATGGCCGCTCTCTTCAAGAGTTGTCTGACGCCCGTTTGTCGATTCTTTGGCAAGCTTTTGATGCATATTCACGATGTTAGCATGCAAAATATCGATTTCTTTCTTGCTGATATTGGGAATGACTAGCTTTTCCCTGCCGGATGTCAGCACAGAAACAGGAATAGAACCAAGGCCGCTGTTTAATTCCCTCATTTGCTGCAGGCTTTCGATAAAACCTGCATCCTCCCTGTAGGCTGCCGACAAAGTTTTATGCTCGGAATGATTCGCTTGATAGATTTTTTTGATATCCTCGGGAAGCTTTGGAAACTTATGGGCAATGAAATTGCGGCTTAAAGCCCGGTGCAAACCCGATTTTGCCAGAAAAAGATACAAGCTGCCCCAAAGGTTTTGAGCGGGATTGGATACCTTGACCGGAAAAAAAGCGATCATATCTTCATGGGAAGGGTCCAGCAGCACGAGACCCGCCACCTCATCCGGAAAGAGCGCCGCAAAGAGGCGCATATTGAGTCCCCCAAAAGCATGCCCCACCAAAATATATGGAGGTGTTTCTCCGGCCTTTTTAAGCAGCTCGTGCAGCTCCCAAACAATATCGAGGCTCGTCCGGGACTGCTCCCGCCTTTTCGCTCCAACCATAGCCCGGGCGGTCGTAGCTGCACGTTTTCGTGACCTTTGAAATCTCTTCCTGAATTTCATGCCAGTCCAAGGATTGAAATCCGAGACCCGAGTCAAACACGACCGTGGGCGATCCTGTTCCCTGGCAATGAATATGGATTTTCCGCCCTTTCACCTCGATGAGCTCGCCCGGAGGAGGGGAGCGATAATAGCCGCCGATAATGCTGTCAAAAACCCTTCCGACACCGAAGAATGCCATACTGATGATGACAATGATCGCAAGAATTTGAATAAAGAGTTTCCAGCCGGTTTTAAACATTATGATGATTATAGCCCAACCCGCATTTCTTACGCCAACTCGTAAGAAATGCGGGTTGGGATTTATTTTTATTCATTCCCATGGCAGGATAAAGTGATGCGAGCCATGGTTTTAAAGCAATCGAAAACTCCTCTTGTCCTTGAGGATCTGGAGATTCCCGAGCCGAGAGAGGGGCAGATACGCGTGAAAGTATCGGCATGCGGCATCTGCCGCACCGATCTGCATGTCGTAGACGGCGAGTTGACAGAGCCGAAACTCCCACTTGTTCCCGGCCATCAGATTATCGGCACCGTTGATAAACTTGGCGATGGCGTCGGCCGTGTAAAAATTGGAGATCGGATAGGAGTCCCCTGGCTGGGAAAAAGCTGCGGAAAATGCCGCTACTGCCAAGAAGGGCGGGAAAACCTCTGCGATAACGCCCTCTATACCGGCTACCTGATCGACGGCGGATTTGCCGAGTATTGCCTCGCCTATGAAGAATTTAGCTTTCCCATTTCCAAAGACTACCCCGACCTGCAGGCCGCCCCCCTCATGTGCGCCGGCCTGATCGGATACCGCTCTTACCGCAAAACCGACGGCGCAAAAAAGCTTGGCTTTTATGGATTCGGTTCCGCGGCCCACATTATCACGCAGGTAGCTGCATACGACAACAAGGAGGTTTACGCCTTCACCCGCCCCGGTGATACGAATGGGCAGGAATTCGCAAAAAAACTCGGCGCTGCCTGGGCCGGAGGCTCGGATGAATTTCCGCCGGAAAAGCTGGACGCCGCCATCATTTTCGCCCCTGTAGGAGGACTTGTCCCCGCCGCCCTAAAAGCTGTCTGTAAAGGCGGCATCGTCGTCTTGCGCCGGCATTTACATGAGCGATATCCCGAGCTTTCCCTACAAAGACCTTTGGGAAGAAAGGGAAATTCGCTCTGTTGCCAACCTCACCCGAAAAGACGGAGAGGAATTTCTTGCTCTGGCCCCAAAAATCCCCATAAAAACCGAAGTGACCACCTACCCCTTAGAAAAAGCCAATGAAGCGCTAGACGATTTAAGAAACGGCCGCTTCAGCGGCTCGGCGGTCATTCAACTTTAAATTAGCACCCTATTAACTTTGCATTGATGAGGTACTAGTGCTCTGTCAACCATAAATGAAGAGGGCCCAGTTGAGCGACGCGGCGTAAACGACCCATGCGAAGTAGGGAACAAGCAGGACTGCCGCCCATTTCCGATATGCCCAAAACACGAGTATATTTAAAAGTATCAGGCAGCTAAGAAGCGTGAGGGCCATTAAAGCAAGGGATGGGTTCTGCCAGGCGAAATAAATCCACCACCATGAGGCGTTGAGAAGCAGCTGCACAAAGTAAACCATCATAGGAAAGATGAGGTCTGGACCCTCGGCGCTTATCCAGACAAGCCAGCCGGAGATGGCCACAAGGCCATAGACAACCAGCCATGACGGCGGAATCAGCCAGGCGGTCTGACCCCAAAAAATGTGGGAAAATTTCTTGATCCAACCATGCGGCGTGAGGCCGGTAGCCCATCCCCCAATCAACAAAATGAGCAGGACAAAACAAATAAACACTATCAGCGAAGTTAATTTTTGCATTTCAATCTCCTATCAAATCGTAAAGAGCTACGACAAAATTGATCGACATCGCAAATGACACCCAGATCAAATAGGGAATCAAAAGAATGGAGGCCCAGGGATTGTATTTCCAGAAGACGGTAATATTGGCGATAATGGCAAAAAATAATAAGATAATGACGATAAATCCGTAAACGGTATTTTCCATGGCAAAAAACAGCCACGGCCAAAGGGCATTGAAAAATAGCTGTACAGCATAGATAACAAGAGGAAATGTGTCTTCGCCTCCGCGCACCTTAAGCCAAACCATCCATCCCGAAACGGCGATCATGATATAAAGAACTGTCCAGACAGGGCCAAACGCCCAATTGGGCGGTCCCCATTCGGGCTTCTTGAGCTGAGCATACCAGTTGTCGACAGAAATATTTGTCGCTATAGACCCTTGATAGCCGATCGCAAAGACAACTGCTAAAAATATGAGGAGACCTGTCCATTTATTGACTTTCATATCCCCCGCCTCCCGGTGTGTGTATTTCCAAAATATCCCCCGCCTCAATCGACACTTGCGCCAGAGAGGGAAGTTCTTCAACTGTTCCGGATTTTCTCTTTAGCAAATTTTTTCCCTTCTCTGCCGGATTTCCCCCTTTGAGACCGAAGGGAGCCTTCGCCCTTCTCTGCGTTAGAAGGGTGCATTCCACCGGCTCTAAAAATTCAATCTCCCGAATGATGCCGTCGCCGCCCGAAGTGCGCCCGGAGCCTCCGGAACCTCTTCGCACTTGAAACCGCCGAATCAAAACGGGATATCGCTGCTCCATCACTTCCGGGTCGGTGATGCGGGTATTGGTCATATGTGTATGGACTGCAGAAGCGCCGTTAAAACCCGGGCCGGCTCCCGCTCCCCCTCCAATCGTTTCATAATAACTGAAGGAGTCATTTCCAAAGACCACATTATTCATGGTCCCCTGGGAGGCCGCCGCAACGCCTAAAGCTCCGAAAACAACGTCGACAACTCTTTGCGACACTTCGACGTTGCCTCCTGAAACAGCGACATCTTTCTCCGGATTTAAAAGGCCGCGGGGGATAATCAGCTTAACCGGCGCCATAACGCCGGAGTTTAGCGGAATTTCTTCTTGAATAAGGCATCTAAGGCAATAGAGGACAACGCTTCGGACAATGGAATAATTGGCGTTGAGGCATCCGGGATGCTCGGGGGAGGAGCCGCTGAAGTCGACGTCCATTTCCGAACCTTTTATCGTGATGGCCACGCAAATGGCAGAGCCGCCATCAAGACAATCGTCAAAACGATAGCACCCGTCAGCAAGCAGCGATATCGCCTTCCGCGTTTTGTCCTCGGCCATCTCGCAAAGATAGTCCATATAAGAACCGACAACATCCCAGGAGTGGGTCTCGATCATTTCTTTCAGGTCCCTCTCCCCGATATGATTGGCGGCAATCTGCGCGCGGATATCGGCGATATTTTCATCGGGAGCGCGGGAGGGATAAGGGGCCTCGGTCAAGTGGCGATAGAGCGTTTCTTCGTCGAAATGCCCCCCTCTGACAAGCCGCAAATTTTGAAAGACTACCCCTTCTTCTTTGAGCGATGACGCAAACGGATAAAACGATCCCGGCGCCGCCCCGCCGATTTCGGCGTGATGGGCCCTTGAGGCGGTAAAAAAGCAGAGGTCATCTTCAATAAAGACCGGCGTCATCACGGTCAAGTCGGGCAAATGCGATCCCCCTTTTCGGGGATCGTTTGACAGATACACATCCCCCGGCTTGATATCCTGAACATCTTTCATCAATGATTTGACCGACTCGCCCATAGCTCCGAGATGAATCGGAATGTGCGGCGCATTGACAACAAGGTTTCCCTTGCGGTCCAAGATGGCGCAGCTAAAATCGAGCCGTTCTTTCACATTTGTCGACAGCGACGATTTCTGCAGCACCGCTCCCATTTGCGTGGCAATATGAGTAAACTGGTTGCTAAATAGTTCAAGACGAATGGGATCTTTTCGGGTCGAGCGATCGACATTGCCAAGATACTCATCGCATGTCAGAACAAGATCTCCCCGCCTAGCCACTTTAGCTTTCCAACCGGGATCGACAACGATTGTGGAAAACGGTTCAGAGATAATTGCCGGTCCCGTTATTTCTGTACCAAAAGAGAGGTCTGTGCGTTCATAGAGAGGCGTTTCATATTCTTTGCTAAAAAAGATGCAGATTTTTGTTTGCCGGGGCTTGGGTGAGAAACCATTTTTGTCAGAAACGGGAAACGAAAATTTCTCTGTCTTGCCAATGACTTCAACGCGGCAGGCGGCAATCTCCACAGCCCTTCCGCTCAGCTCGTGCCCGTAAAGCTGGAGGTGCAGCCGCTTAAAATCTGATAAAAACTTCTCATAATTATTGCCTCGGACTGTGATCACGGAGTCTTCCCCGCAATACCTTAGGTCGAGCATTCTTATAGGCTGCTCAATACAATCTGGCGCTACCCCTTCGGCGGCCACTTCTTTTTTGAGCTTTCTTTCAAAGCCTGCAAACGTCTCTTCCAGATCTTTGAGCGATCCTTTGGTGAAGGGCTGTAGTACACTTGTTTCGGCAAAACGCTTCACATCGGCCATGCCGATTCCAAATGCGCTCAAAATACCTGCAAATGGATGATGCAAAACTGTCTTCATTCCAAGAGCCGATGCAAGTGCTGATGCATGTTGGGAACCGGCGCCGCCGAAAGAGACCAGGGCATAGTCTGCGGGATCATACCCTTTAGCGCTGCTAATGGTTTTAATCGCGCTTGCCATTGAGTGATTGGCGACATCGGTAAAGCCTTGAGTGATTTCTTTCAAAGAGAGATCTTGACCGGTTTCTTTCTTGATTTTATCGGCAATGTTTTCAAGCTCCCTTTTAGCGGCCTTTGCGTCCAGGGGGAACGGAAAGCGTTTTTCATCAATTTTTCCGTTAAACAAATTGATATCGGTCATTGTCAAAGGCCCCCCTCTGCCATAGCAGGCAGGCCCCGGATCGGCGCCGGCGCTTTCGGGGCCGACTGAGAGTTTTTGTCCGTCAAAGCGGCAAATGGAACCGCCCCCTGCCGCGACCGTCTCTATCGCATACATCGGAGAAGAGATTCTCACGCCTGCCTTCTTTAACGAGAACTGATATTCGTAGTGCCCGTCAAAGCGGCTCACATCGGTCGATGTTCCTCCCATATCAAAGCCGATGCACTTGTCAAATCCTGCCTCCCTAGCAACATGGACGAAACCGACAACGCCTCCAGCCGGCCCGCTGAGCAGGCTGTCCTTTCCGACAAATTTATGGGCATCGGTCAGCCCTCCCGCGGATGTCATCATCTTAAACCCGCATGAAGGAATCTTTTGATGTATAGATTGGATGTAGTCGTTTAAGACAGGTGAGAGGTAAGCGTCGACAACGGCCGTTTCGGCTCTGTCTAAGGCTTTAATCATCGGCGATAATTTCGACGACAGCGAAACGTGGGACACTCCCGCCTCCCCCGCAAGCCGGGCAATAGCCTCTTCACCGGCAAGATTTTTATAGGAATTGATTAGGCAAACGGCGATCGCATCCACCCCTCTGTTTTTAATCGCTTTCAAAGAGGCAAGACATTTTTCTTCATTCAAGGCCGCCCTCTCTTCAACTTCAACCACTTCAGTGTAGAGAGGCCGGTTTTTGACGATATTTAAATCAAACAGATTTAGGCGGGCTTGATTGCCGATTTCAATCAGATCTCCAAATCCTTCTGTCACAAAAAAAGCGACCTTTGCTCCGTTTCTTTCCAGCAGAGCATTGGTTCCCCGCGTTGTGCCGAGGCGCAAGTTCAGGCTGCCTAGCTTTTCATCTGCCGAGAGCCCCAGAATTTTCCGAATGCAAATAATGGGCGCCTCTTCACAAGAGCTTAAAATATAGCGGGTGTTTTCCGGCGGGGAGGCCGCCGGTTTTTCCAGTAGGAGAGAGTCCTCATGCGAGCAGAGGACATCAAGGGACTCCAGAAGATCTCCTTCATCGCTTAAAAATGTCAGTCTATAGCCTCGGAAAAAATTTTCGGGAAACTCTTTAAGGACAGAATCAACAAGCCGCTCGCTTGTCGAGGATTGATCCGCCTTTCCCTTAAAAACCCCGGAACTCAAAATTTTGCAGGTATGAAACGAGCCGCCCGGCGACCGCGCGATGCAATCGGTAAACGTCCCCCCTACATCGATCCAAAAGTCCCATGTCTTCATTTGATTTTAAGAACGATCTTGCCCCGGGTGTGCCCTTTGCGATTTTTTTCCAAAGCCTCCGCGGCATCCTCCAGAGAAAATTCGGTGATTTTGGGCGCCTTCAAATGGCCTTGGTCAAAAAGCTCGGTAATTTTAGCCAGCTGCTCGCCATTCGGACGGACAAAAACAAATCCGGCGCGTATGCCGTGCTCCTGTCCCACAGAGTCTTCGATAAAAAGCTTGCAGATCGTGACAAGCCAGCCTCCTTTTTTTACCAAAGGGAGGCTTTCGTTGAAAACTTCTTCGCCCACGCAATCGAGAACGACATCAAACCCTTTCGGTTCATGTTTTTTCTGCACCTCGGCAATATCTTCTGTGTGGTAGTCAATCGCCGCATCGGCTCCAAGTCCCTTGACATATTGATGATTTCCGCTGCTGGCAGTTGTGTATATTTTGGCTCCGGCCCATCTGGCCAGCTGAATTGCCATACTCCCGACGCCTCCTGCTCCGGCATGGATCAAAATCGACTGCCCCTTGGTCAGTTTCGCCAGATCAAACAGAGCCTGCCAGGCCGTCAGAGCTACAAGAGGGATGCCCGCGGCTTCTGCAAAGCTTAAATGTTTGGGCATCATAGCGACATGATCGGCATTTGCAGCGACGTATTCGGCATAAGTTCCCCGCTTGACGACAGATTTTCGGCAGTAAGAGTACACCTCGTCGCCCGGCTTGAAATTCTTCACTCCTTGGCCAACCTCGGAGACCGTCCCTGAAATATCCCATCCCATAATGGCGGGAAATTCCGTCTTCACCCGTTTCTGCAGCCACCCTTCCCGGATTTTCCAGTCAACCGGATTCAATCCCGCATAGACCCCCGCGATGAGTACCTCGCCTTTTTCAGGTTTCGGGTTCGGCATATCGGCTATGCGCATTTTTTCCTTGCCGCCAAACTCGTCAAAAACCACAGCTTTCATGTTTTTCCTCCTACTTATGAAACCAGGGAATAATCATACTGGTCGTTCTCTGGTATTCGCGGTAATTTTCCCCTTTTGAAGCCAGAAGCTGCTTTTCTGTCGGGGGAACCCCTGTCACACCCAGGGTAAAAAAAGCGATCAAAAGCGGCGAGAATAATCCTACATAGCCATAAGGGGCTGTCATGGCGAAAAAGGAAAAGCCGATCCAGGTGATAATCTCAAAAAAGTAGTTGGGATGCCGTGAGTAGCGCCAAAGTCCCAGTCTGCACACTTCAGTCGAATCCTCACTTTTATCGCGAAATTGTTTAAGCGACCAGTCGGCCCAGCTTTCCCCAAAGATGCCGAGAGCGACTAAAACAATTGCCGCAATATCCCAGCCGCTGAAGGGGGCGGTATTGAGCATCCCGATAGCAAAAGCAAACGACACAACAGCTGTCGCCACTCCCTGGAACATATAATAAATAAAATAATTGCGCGCCAAATTATCGGCCCAGATTTGATTCAGGTACTGATATCGTTTATCTTCCATCGCCGTCCGGACCCGAAAGAATAAATGAACGACCAAACGAGCGCTCCAAATTACAGCGGCGGCCACAAGAACAATCTGCCTGATTCCAATTTCATCGGTGTAATAGAAATAACTCAAGCACAAAATCCCCAAACCGGCAGCCCAGCCAATATCCGCAAGAGACGGCTCATCCATAAGACGATAGACCCCGTAAAGGATTCCCATTACGATCAGCATAAAAACCAGTCCGAAACCAAGATAAGCAAAAACTTCCCAGTACATAGACGCTCCTTTCCAATCTTTCTATAGCAAGATTGCCGAATAAATACTAATTTTTTATTATTCAGTTCTCTATGAATAAAAAAAAAAGCCCAGTTCTTAAAAAAAATCCATGGGGGCCAGGTATGTCAGATTGTTTCCTGCGCCGCAAGGCTGGGCCTTGCCGACCTTCTCAAAAATGGCCCCAAATCTCTCAAAGAGCTTTCACAAAAGCTGACAATTCCAGAAGACCGCCTGCTTCGCCTTATTTCAGCCCTCATCGTCCTTTTTCTCCTTGAAAAAGTCGGCAGCACCTACCGCCTCACGGAAGAAGGGAGCTATCTGGTTAGCGACGCCGAGGACTCGCTTCACGCCATCGCCGCCTATAAAGGCTCTCCTTTTGTGTGGAGATCATTAGAAAAACTGGCAGAAGGATTAAAAACGGGCCGCTCCCCTTTCGAGCTTGCCTACGACACCGATCAATTCACCTATTTACATCAAAATCCCGAAGAGATGACTCTTTTTCAAAACGCTATGGCCAGCTACGAGAAACAAAGCAGCACAAAAATCGTCGATCTCTATGATTTCACATCGATAAAATCGGTTCTCGATGTTGGCGGAGGCACGGGCAGTTTTCTCAAGACGCTTATCGCCAAAAATCCGCACTTAAAGGGAGCTGTATTCGACCTTCCCTCTGTTAGGGCCGATCAGCAGACCTCTTTTATTGCCGGCAACTTTTTTGAAGAGATTCCCTCCGGCTACGGAGCCTATATTCTCCGCAATATTCTGCACGACTGGCCGGATGAAAAATGCCTGAAAATTCTCGAAAACCTCCGCTTCACTCCAAAAATTCTCATCTTTGAAACCCTCTTCGACCCCTCCCATGAAAAACGCCTGGGAAAATTCTCCGACCTGTCGATGTTCACCCTAACGCCGGGGGTAAAGAGAGAACACTCGAAGAGTTCGAAGTTCTCATTCAACCGGCCGGCTTAACAATCCAAAACATCTACCGCTCCACAAGCTCCAAATCCCTCATTGAATGTGGAACAAATTAAATCTTGTCAGAATAGGCCATCTCTATTAATTATTTTATTTTGGAGGTGGTCTTTATGTTTTGTTCTTTATTCAATCAATTCGAATATCCTAAAAAAAGCCGGCTTGTCAATTTTGCCGACGTGGTATTGTCGCCATTGCGGCATATGTTTCACGGAAAAACGATCGAATGCTATCATCTCAGCGAAGACACAGCAACTTTTGTAGAATCGCGCCCCTTCAGGAGTCCATGGATGCAGACTCTCGGAAAAGTCGCAGCTTTCGCAGGAGCTCTTCTAAGCAGCCCCCTTATTATTCCTTCATTAATTGTCAAAAAAACGAATCAACAAGACGGCGTCATTGCCAAAAGATACTGCCGCCATTCCTCAACAGATAATTTTTGGAAAGCTCCGCTTCTCAGCAATGATCCAATCACGAGTCTGACAGCAAAAATTTTTCTGAAGCTGACAGGATTTGATTCTCTGACCACATCCATGCAGATTCATGGAGACGAAATCCTTCGCAAGCTCGCTCCCGGAAACTACGAAGGAGGCCACTTTCTGCCGGTTTCAGAAATGATGCTCAAAAAAGTGAAGCTTCTGGCAGGTCATATTGATTCCGAGGTTTCCACAGCCTGCCAAAAAGCCGAAAAGTCTCTTAAAAACCTATTTGACATGTCGAAAAAAATGGCCCCGATCACCCTCTCCCATATATTTTCTATCAAATACCTGCTAAACCCTAAAAAAAGAGTGCAGGATCTTGCAGAAGACGTCGCCGATGTACTCAAACATTTAGACATTGGCGGCTCGTTTATGATTCCCCTCAATTTCTACACATCGACTCAAGGCTTCCGCCATATCACAACAACAATCAAGCGCCTTGATAACGACGAGTATGAATGGCATATTTTCCGGGCCGACACCGGATGCGAAGAAAAAAATAAGACAGCGGGTCAATGCAAGGTCGCTGACATAATCCTTTCAGGTCTGACGCGCAGCCAAATCACCAAAAAAAAATTTCTGGGAAAAATACTCGGCTACGGAACAGCCCGCAAGCCGGATCAAGGAGAGAGGTTTTTTAAATTTCTCAGAAAGTATGCCGGAAAATACGATAATGTCGCTATCAGCGAGGGCAAGACAACAAAAAAACTCCCTGCCTCAGACACCTTGTCGCTCAAAACATTAAAATTTGCCTTAAAAGAGCTTATGGGAACGATCCCCTATAAAAAAGCGATGTTTCTCCTAAAACTGGACGATCTTTCCGCCCTCAAGGAAAAAATCGAAAAAGAACGGATCGCCGGCGTCAAACAAATGAAACACGCGAAAAAACTTCTTCGTCACGCCGAAGAAAAACTAAAAAAAAGGTACGAAAAAATCAAGAATATGATCCCAAAATTTAGTCTAAGCGAAAAACAGCTTGCCTTTATCAAAAAATGGTAGGACCTCATTCATTCTATGAGATTATGACACGGGAAAGCAGCGGCAAAATAGCCCCTCCCCGACCCACTCGCTATCACAATATAAAACAAATTTTTCTGAATTGTACGACAAAGTCAAGCAAACTTGGAAAGAGGCGACAGATAAACAACTGTTGATCAAATGCGAACAAGAATTCAATCAACTTTGCCGTATCCATAAAATAACTCCTACAGACCGGAAAGATCTCTTATCGGTTAGTCAACGAATTCACAAAAAAGACATGGCTTTTTGTGAAATGGCAAAGTTAATTTACAAAGAAGGTTCCATTATCCCCTCAAATAATTCTCTTGTAGAAGCCAAGAGATGGAGAGAGTTCATTTCAAAAGGGCAGCTCCATTTTTGGTAAAAGGAAAACAACAAATTCATGTTAGCTTGCCGGCTGCTCAAAATCTGCAATAAATTGAGCAATCTTATCTTTCCCTGCCATTTGAAAGGCTGTTTTAATTCTCTTAATATAACGCTGGCCGAAAAAGTTGTATTTTGCGAGTTCTTCGAGGAGAAATGACAAAGCTTGCTTTTTTTCAGACTGATAATTCTGAACCAGCCAATTGATGCCCCATTCAGAATGCGCTGTCGCAATTATAATATTCAGGAGTTCAGCAGCAAGCCGGGGCCAGTCTTTGTCTAAAACCGAATTTTTAACATTTCCCTTCATATTGCCAATGATTTGCCTCTGATGCTCATATTTGGCTAAAGCCAAAGTCAGATAAGGCTCAGAATGGGGGGCTTCATACTGTATCTCAAGCCAGCATTTGGCTATAGCTCCTTGAGCCTCACGCAATACATGATAACGGACAAACTGAGATTCTTTCGGCAATGACTCAAGATGATCGGCAAGATCAGTTCGTTCCAATTCAATCAATAGCTGCTTTAATTGCTTCCAGGCTTTTGAATATGTTTTTTCATCTTGCGCCATATTGACCAAAGCGATATCAGCTTCTAACTTTTTCATTTTAGTTATTGAAGCCCTCGTGATCACTTCATCTGCTTCCTCAAGCCACTTTTTTCCTGCGCGGGATAACATTTTGCTTTTCACAAGTTTATAAAGAGCATAGCCTTTTTCCGGGTTTTCTATTTCATTTTCCATAATTTGATGTCTTAAAAAAGCCATCAAACATTGCGCTGTACATGTACCTGTTGCCTGCTTTTGCTCATAATCAAAGCGATTTCCTGTAGGATCTTTTTTTACACCTTTTTCTGCCAGTTGATGGATGATTTGATAAATCTTGCCTATATTTGCGGATTCTGGAACTTCCTGAAAAAGAGTTTCCCATTTTTCAGATTGAAGAAGGGATTCTTTGGGAATATGATCAAAAATTAAAAAAGTCTGAAAGCGGTTTGTTTCTTCCCACTGATAATGCCAATTAGGGACTCCTCTTCCGGTATTGTATTGAATCAGTCTTAAATCTTCTTCCGATGTTTTTTCAATAATGAGACACATTTGATGTACCTGTGACCTTAAAGGAACAAGGATTTTTTTACCTATTTGCAGATTTTCTATGTCAAACAAAATTTCCTTAATGGCAAATGTACTATAATTATTTCTGATTGCACAGTCCCATATCATACATTGTCTGATTAAAGGAATCACATCTTCTTGTAATTTTATATTTAAGTATGATGGTACTAACGAAGATTGTTTAATCGACTCGATAGCTCTAATCAGATTCTCTCCGGTAAAAATCATCTCAAATCCTTTATAGGCCGCCCTTGTTGGAATCATCATTTTATCGAGAAGAAAATGAAGAGCATGTTTACTATTTAAATTTACAGAAAATTCCTTTGCAATCAAACCTCTCAATACATCGAATTCCTTTAGGGTTAAACACATATTTATTAACCTGCTCTTATTTGTACCTTGGAGGATAACCCATTGATCCCGAGGTGTAGTTTTTAATTTTTGAATAAGCGGCTGATAAGCTTCAATCAAATCATAAGATCTCACTGCCAGAATTTGTTTTTCAACCTGTTGATCAAAGAAAGATAGATAGGGTAATTTTTTTTCATTCAGCTTCTTTAAATATCTTCTTACTAGCGGCTCATTGAACAAAATCCTTTGGGGTAAATATTCATTTTTAAATGTTTCAAACCACCTTGAGAAAAGATTGACAGATTCTTTAGCAAACTGCTTTTCAAGCGATTGATTAAACGATGGCCTTTCTTTTCCGACCAATGATATGAGATGCTCACGCTGGTTATCGCAGCAGAAAACAAGACCGGTTTTGATCAAATAGGAATATATCCGAGAATCGTCTTCTCCTTGAAAATTTCTGTTATACATATGCTCAGTCAAATTTTGCAGAGCCCTGTGATATTCGGATGTCATCTCTTTTGGAACATCAAAATAGCGTATTGCTTGGAAGAATAACCGATCAATTGTTTGATGAAGCTTTCCCAGGTATTTTATACTCTCATTTGCTTGACTGAAAGCTTCTAACAGAGGGTGTATGTCTTTCTGACTTGGTTTAGAGGCAAGATATTTGCTAAATTCTTCCTCGATCTTATCAACGTTATCTTCACTAAAATTCTTCAGTCGAAAACTTAAAGAATTCAAATTACATGAACTAGTATTGTTTATATTCATATTTTATATAATTTATTATTAATGCTAATATAACGAATATTATATTAAAAATAAAGCTTTTTTTTAATTTAACAAACGTTCTAGATTGTCATCGATAAAGATTCCGCATGCTACAAGCACAACATTGACTGTGGTTCGAGGTAAAAGGCCTGCGTATAAAGTCCGGGTTTTTTGTTTGAAGGGCTCTTGCTTAAGCCTTCTCCAAATTCCCCTGATTGTGCATGAACGATCTACCTGTAGATTAATGCGAAGTACTTGAAGAGGCTGTGTTGCTATGCAAGTGCCGAAGCCCGTAGCCAAACTGCTGAATAACATTGCTAAAGAAGAGTCTACTCCTTTATTGGATATCTTCCGCTGCAACACTGCTCCCCACGTCAGCACTCCGCCGACTGCAATACAGTCGCGCCCCAGCGTAGGAAGGAATCCCCTATAGAGCCCTCGGAAGCCGTCATGGCGAATGATTTCTCTGAATAAGGAAAGATTCCCTTTTCCTGTTTTATTATCTAAGGCGGCAACCCGCTCGCCCGGACAAACTGCGACGACCGACGCACCCCCGGAAATAAGTCCAATCGCTACTTCCGTACCATCAGATTGCTTCCATTTCCATCTTTCAAACCCATTCCGAAGAGCCCCTTTACTAAGATGAGCTACACACATAAACCCGAAGTAGCTGAAAAAATTCGCAGAGGCGCCCCGCCATATATCCTGAAGACGAAATGGCATATTTTCTACTCTGCAATACTGCCAATGCAAAAGGGGATTAGTTGCAAAGGTCGCGCTTATTGCACTCATTGCTCCTTGAAAGAAGTCTCTTGAGGTGCCGGTGAATGATGGATCCATAGTTTTCCGTTGTTTTTATTTAAGCTCAAAAAAATTAGCTAAAGCGATTCCTTAACTACAGCCCGATTTTCACTCCACTGCTTGTATAGCGGGCTTTTTGAAGAGCCCCTTCAAGAGTCTCTCCCAGTGCAAGAGCCACACCCATTCTCCTCTCCCCATCCACCTCGGGTTTTCCAAAAAGCCTAATCTCCGTTCCTTCTTGAGAAAGCGCTTCCTTAAGGTTGTTGAAACTGACATTTTTTGAATTTCCTCGGGCTAAAATCACAGATGACGCAGCAGGTCCCAGTTGCCTGATTTTGGGAATAGGCAGCCCCAAAATCGCTCTGGCGTGAAGGGCGAACTGAGAAAGATTTTGAGAAATCATGGTCACCATGCCTGTATCGTGAGGCCTTGGCGACACTTCATTAAATAGAACGTCTTCGCCTTTAATGAAAAGCTCCACGCCGAAAATGCCCATCCCTCCTAAAGCTGAAGTGATCGTTTCGGCCATCGACTTTGCTTTTTCAAGAACCCTCTGAGGCATGGGATGCGGCTGCCATGACTGCCTGTAATCCCCATTCTCCTGCAGATGGCCGATGGGCTCGCAAAATGACGTGGCAATGTTTTCGCCGGAACCGGCATACCGCACGGTCAGCAAAGTGATTTCATAGTCAAAGTCAATGAAGCCCTCGACGATCACTTTGTCCGCTTTGCCGCGCGCGCTTGTGCGGGCGGATTCCCAAGCTTCCTCAGCGTCATTCCTGTCTTTAATAAAAGACTGCCCCTTTCCTGAAGAGCTCATCATCGGTTTCACCACGCAGGGAAAACCGATGCTGTTCACCGCTTTCAAATAGTCTTCTTGAGACGACACAATTTTGTAAGGCGTTGTGGGCAGCCCCAATTCCTCGGCGGCAAGCCGCCGAATCCACTCCCGATTCATCGCGATGCTGACAGCTTTTGCCGTTGGAGTGACCCGAAAGCCCCTTTCTTCCAATTTGATGAGCGCCTCAACAGCGATAGCCTCGATTTCAGGAATGATTAGATCGGGCTGCTCTTCTTCGATTAATTGCATTAAGGCCTTTTCATCGAGCATGGATACCGTGCGGGATCGATGCGCCACCTGCATCGCGGGAGCATTGGGGTATCGGTCGACAGCGACAACCTCGACGCCCAATCTTTGCAGTTCGATGACAAGCTCCTTTCCAAGCTCTCCGGCTCCCAGAATCAGAGCCGTTGTGGCATTTGACGACAAAGGCGTTCCGATAGCAGGCATAAACTACTTGCCCCAAATTTCTTTTAGCCGGCTGTCGCGGCCGCATAGAGTGCGGTAAAATTTGTAGCGGTAGGGGTGCTTTTTATAATATTCTTGATGATACTCTTCTGCCGGCCAAAATTTCTCTAAAGGAACGATCTGCGTATACACATGCTTTACTTTCCCCTCTTTCAAAATCTTTTCTTTGGATTCTTCGGCAAGTTTTTTTTGATCGTCATTTTCATAAAAAATGGCCGAGCGGTATTGCGTGCCCTTATCGCAAAACTGTTGGTCTTTCACAGTCGGGTCGATATTGACCCAAAAAACATCGAGAAGTTTTTGATAGCTGATCTTTTGGGGATCATAAGTGATCTGAATCGATTCGGCATGTCCTGTCGTTCCCGATGAGACCTGCTCATAGGTGGGATTTTCGGTATGCCCGCCGGAATAGCCGACGTTTGTCGAGACAACGCCGTCAAGTTTATCAAACGGCGGCTGCATGCACCAGAAGCAGCCCCCTGCAAAAGTGGCGGTTTGCAGCCTGCTTTCTTCGGCAAATAAAGAGAGCGAGCAAAAACCGAGAAGAATCACTAAAATGTACATCATCCTTTTTTCTCCAATACCCAAAGGGTGTCATATTGTCTTAAAACAAGCAAAGCCCAGCAGGCTGCCAGCATCGGCCACGCGGCATAAAGCAGGGCGTTATTTTCCTCAAAAGGATGCAGGAATTGCGGGAAGAGCGAAAGGGTCGAAAAGGCATGGAGAAAAAATACCGCCCCATAGGAGATAATCTTTTTCCAGCCCAACACAAACGCGATAATAATCAACAGAACAACAATTCCTAGAAAAAAAGAAATCAACTCTGTCAAACCGGGTATGTGGTAAAGGGTTTCATAAACAAAGGCCGGACGCGTCGGCCGGACGAATTTATCAAGCGCCCACATCAGCATAACTAAAAATATCGTCAGCCTCAAAAATAACAATACCTTCGGTAGTTGTTTCGGCATCATCCTCTCCCAAAAAAAACCTTATCAAATAGCTGTTTTATTATGAACCTTTACAAAGAATGCAAATCCTTTTATGTGTAGGTGAGGATTAATAGAGGATTTTTTTATGGAGCACGATATTCGCGAAGATGAGCAAGCGGCAGAAGAAACAAAAGAAATTGCCGAGGAAGCCAGAGATTTTGCCTATGAACACCCCAGCTTCGGCGCTCAGCTCTTTATGGGCAGGTTCGCCTGGGATATGGTGTATCCCTTCCCCGAACAGGATGAAGAGGATAAGAAAATCGGCGACGAGTTTATTGAAAAAATCGAAACCCTCTTAAAAGAAAAGCTCGACCCCGAAGAGGTTGACCGCACACGCGAGATTCCTCAGAAAGTGCGCGACGAAATGGCCAAGCTGGGCGTCTTTGCCCTAAAAGTTCCCAAAAAATACGACGGTCTTGAATTTTCCCAGATGAACTACAACCGCACCGTGATGAAGGTCGCCTCCTACTGCGGAGCCACAGCGGTTCTTATTTCAGCCCACCAGTCTATCGGCGTGCCCCAGCCGCTAAAATTTTACGGGACCGAAGAACAGAAGAAAAAATACTACCCCCCCTTCCGTAAAGGGTCGATTTCCGCTTTCGCCCTGACCGAACCGGCCGTCGGCTCCGACCCAGCCCGCATGTCGACAGAGGCTGTCCTCTCTGAAGACGGCACTCATTATGTCCTAAGTGGGGAAAAACTATGGTGCACCAACGGCACCATCGCCGATGTCATCATAGTTATCGCGAAAACCGCTCCGAAAATTGTCAAAGGCAAAGAAAAGCAGCAAATTACCGCCTTCATCCTCGAAATGAAAACCAAAGGTGTCGAAGTTGTTCACCGATGCGAATTTATGGGGTTAAACGGTATTTATAACGGACTGCTCCGCTTTACCAACGTTAAAATTCCTGTGGAAAACCGGCTGGGCGATGAAGGAAGAGGACTGGCCATGGCCCTTGAAACGATCAATGTAGGCCGCCTGACGCTGCCCGCTGCATCGACAGGCGGGGCCAAACAGTGCTTGTCAATCGCCAGAAGATGGGGCGCAAGCCGGATCCAGTGGGGGCAGCCGATCGGCCTGCATGAGGCGGGCAGGCAAAAAATAGCCTACATTGCCTCGACAACATTTGCGATGGAAGCGGCCAGCTGGCTGACTAGCATGTGGCAGGACATGGGAGGAGTTGATATTCGCATTGAAGCCGCTATGGCTAAATTATTTACAACCGAAGAGTTTTGGAAGATAACTGACGAGACCCTGCAGCTAAGAGGAGGCAGAGGCTATGAGACGGGACGGTCGCTCAAAGCCAGAGGGGAGCCCCCCTATTCTGTCGAAAGGGCCATGAGGGACTGCCGCATCAATCGGATCCTCGAAGGATCTTCTGAGATTATGAAGCTCTTTCTGACCCGCGAGGCAGTAGACACCCATATCAAGAGGCTCATGCCGCTTCTTAAAGGCGAAGTCAAAGGGATGGACAAATACAAGTATATCGCAAAACTCATCGGACACTACAGCTGGTGGTATCAGAGCCGTTTTTTTAAGTCGTTTAAATCCTCTTCCTACCCTGAAGCGGGCAAGCTCGAAAAACACTGTAAATTTATTGAAAAAACCGCCCACAAATTAGCCAGGAACATCTTCTATTATATGGCCAAGTATCAAAAGAAGCTCGAGAAAAAACAAATGCTTCTGGGCCGTTTGATCGATATCGGAACAGATCTGTTCATTATGGCAGCGGCGTGTTCTTTTGCGATTAAAGAGGAAAAGAGGATAGGAAACGACTCCCCCGTCGACCTGGCCGATTATTTCTGCGAAGTTGCCAAAAGACGAGTTGAGGAAAACTTTGAGGCTGTCGAGGACAACGACGACCGCCATACAAATTCTATTGCCAAAAGAGTCATAGACAATGACTATACTTGGCTGGAAAAAGGGATCATGTGGATTGGGCCCGAAGAATAAAAAAAGAAAGGCTGTAAGCAGAAACTGCCTGCAGCCTTTCACATCGATGCAAATGTCTTTTTCTTAGCGAGTTGTTTTGTTATTAGTAGACTGATTTAAACTTCCGCTATTGTTTCCATTTGCCGGTTTGCTGCTTTTGATGTTGTTGTTATTAGAATTGTGCTGGTAGTAGCCTTGGCTGTTGCGCTGATTCGGTCTCCAGGCTGGAGCAGGGCAGCTTCCATTTGCGCAAGGAGATTCCTGTTTGTCATAGTAGCTGCACTTTTTGTATTTGCAGCATGGAATGTATTCGCAGCAGTTGTCGTAGACAGTTCTTTTTCTGTATGTGCAGTAACGTTCGTAGTGGCATTTAGGAACTTTTACACAATATGACTCATAGTAATACTGAGGAACATATCGGCAGCACCTTTTTTGCCTTGTTTGATACTCGCAAGTTTCGCATTTTTTGCATTTCCACACAGGCTCATAGACGCAGCGTGGTTTGCAATAGTACCTTGGTTTGTATGTCACTACCGGCTGATAACAGATAGTAGGACATTGACAACAATTGTATTCCTGGCCGCACTCAACGCCGTCCCTGGCAACCTGGTGGTTGCCCCATCCGGCAAATGCAGGCAGGAATGATAGCACACCTAGTGCAAAAAGCACTGAAAAGTAACGCTTCATGTGTTACCTCCAAAATATATTATGTACTAAGTTTAGAACTGCCAGCGGAGAAACGAGCGTTCTTGCTTTACTGAGATTGCAGTTCTACTTGAAATGAAGTGCCTTCCTCTAAGAGGACTGATGATAGGCTAATCTTTTTGTCCTCTACAGCCCTGTTTCTTATATACGGAATTTTGTTGCAACGATTTTTTTTATTTTTTTTATTTAACTGCTATTCAGTTAGTTGCAAGAACTGCACTCTTGCGGACTGCACTCGCTGCATTGACTGCAATCCGGAGGATAATACTTGCACCTTTTGTAGCATTGTTTGGGAACCCAATTGACATGCCGGTTGTATTTGACGCATTTGTCATACGTATAATACCTGCTATAGGTATCAACCGGTTCATACTTCAGAATTTTCTGTGTATAAACTTTTGGTTCGTATTTGATGAATTTTTGCTCATAGTAGCGGGGAACATATTTGACTCCCCTCATCCATTTTTCTTCGGGTATGTAAGTGCATTCGGGAATTTTGCATGTCTCGCAAACATACTTCACATAAGGTTGGTAGCAGTATTTAGGCTCCTGATCGCATCCTCCCTGGTACCAGCCGACAGGCATCGAACAACCCGGCCGGCACGCCCGTTTTTGACGCCAACCGGCGTCTAAAGAAGAAAAGATAATCAGAAAAGATAAAATGATCGAAATTGCAGATTTCATCCCCAAAACCCCAAATTATTTATTAAACCTTACTTTCCAGATTTTGGAGTTATTTCGCAATCATTTTTGGCAGGATTCGACAGCAGGAGGAGCAAAATGATCGTAGGCAATCTCAACTGCCTCCGGTTGAAAGCTGGAGTCAATGTTCAATTTCCACCAACCGTATGTACCCACTCGGGCAAAGCTTTTGTAGAGCTTCCACTTCCCAAACCGCTCTTTAACGCAGGCGCTGATATATACGGGCATGTAGCATTGGCTATAAAAAGTCAGGGTTGATTGAAACGCACTCAAAGGAGCCCAACCCTTATATTCGACGCACACAGGGTATGGGATATTTTCTTTAACTTCTTCCTTAGCACTGACAAGGGGAAAAAACAGGACTAATAAAATCACAAAAAAGGCTAGTTTACACATAAATACACCTCTTTACCCCTTAATTATAACCTATTGGGATTACTCTGATAAGTTAAATTTAAAGAGGGTAAGGAGGGGCAGCAGGGTTTTTTGATTAAAATTTCTTGATAGTAATTAGATTTTCATTTGTCATTCATATCTTAACTCAACTTTGGAGAAAGATATGTGTGCAAGAGGAATCAAAAATGAACCTTATGAAGAAGAATCTAAATCAATTGATATTGAACAATTTTTTGTGTTCGTATCATATTTGGTCTCTTTGGTAAAAAAAACCAGCGGGAACTGCTGGTTTTATGATATATTTCAGAAAAACTTATGGAAAATAAGGCATGTGTCTACGTGACGGAACCGTTCTAACTATCGCGAAGGGTATTCATAAATTTACTCCAATCCCTCATATCATACAGAGGTTTAAGAACATCGTAGCTTACATTGACCTTTTGGGCGAACTCACGAAGCGTTTGATCGTTGATTTTGTTTTGCCGCAAAGCCAAATTGAACGTCGCGCCGAAATCCTTGACATAGCGGTTCCAGGGCACCTTCCCGATATTTTTTGTTTTAGCCTTCAATCCCGGATTGGAAAAAATATACTGGAGGTGAGTCAAAGGATTTATCTTATTGGTTTCTCTGCCGACAGCTTCGAGCTGCTTTTTAACTCCAAGAAGACCGAACATGGACTTGCTTGAAAGAGTGTTGATTATATAATTGATATTCTGTTTGTTCTGCTCTGTCAAAGGAGTGTCGTAGCTTTTAATTTCCCGGCCCGAACTTTGTTCGTTTGCCGCAAATAAACCACTACCTGCCAAAAAACAGAAACACAAAAATAAAAATGCCGGCTTCTTCATAACAACTCCTTTCTACCGTTAATCTGCCACGACTTTCCATTTCTATCAAGCTGATTCTTGAAAAGATGAACCTGAGGACGATAAAATTTAACATACCTGTAGACCTCTTCGAAACTTTTTTTGCGATGTTTCATCAAAAAGGCGATGACGATAAGCGCGCTGCGCCCCATGCCGGCTTTGCAATGAACCAGCACTCGTCTTCCGGAATCGATCTCGGACTTAAGAAATTCGACCCCCTCTTCAAGCTTGTTGGGTTCGACTTTTTGAAGATCTTCGCTGACCACCTGTTTGTGAGCTATCCCTCTTTGCGCCCAATCATCCGGGGTTGCCGGATGCTCGAACCAGCCGAAACGGATATTTTCACAATCGTTTTCAAATGGTTCAAGTATGCTGAGAACCGAGTCGGGACGGTATTTTGAAACGAGAAAGTCGATATTATTTTTCAGCGGGAGCGAGCCGAGGATAATCTCTGCATTGCGGGAAGGAATCACATCCCACCTGCGGTGTATGGGAAGCCCAAGCATCTTTTGAATGATAGGTTTTATCCGTATATAGAGTAGGACAAATTCAAAAAGAATTTTCTTTTTGATCGTCATCACAGAAGAGCATCCAGCGGCAAGTGGGGCATAAATTTCTTTGTGGGAGGATGATAGGCGCCTGAGCCTCATTCCCGCATAAATCAAAGGAAAGCTTATAGGGAGAGCGGCAAGAATTGCAAGAAACCAAAAAAATACCCCTTCCACCTTGCGCGAGGCAGCAGATAACCGATGATCCTTGTCAATGCATATGATCTGATATCCGAAAGCAAAGTGCACAGGCGTCAGAAGCAATCCGCTGACCCTTTCTAAAAAATCCTTTTTCGGAGATTCGAATTCTCGAACAAACCGCACAAGATTGGAAGAATAGAGACTCACTTCACTTCAAGCATATGAATATCAACAGCAATCGTTTGCCCGGCCAGGGGATGGTTTCCATCGAGAGTGACCTTATCGTCTTTAACCTCGGAAATCGTGAAATAAGCGGTAGAGCCGTCTTCAAAACCATATTCGAGAATTTCGCCTTCAGTTAAATTCACTTCCTTCGGAAACTCTTTTTTCTGCATATCAAAGACGAGCTGGTCATCCATTTCCCCAAAATGCATTTTGGGATTGAGTTCCACGCTTTTTTTATCTCCCTGACTCATTCCGACAAGAGACACTTCTATTCCTGGCAGAACCATTCCCTCTCCGATCACAATTTCTTCTGAATCATCTTCCGGAGATTGATCGAACAGCTCCCCTTTCTCATCTTTAATAGAAAGGCTGACTATGACAGTATCTCCCAATTTGGCACCGGCCATAAAAACACTCCTATTTTAGGCTTAAGAGGGAATTGTAAAAATTTGCCTTAGTTTTGCAATTCCCTCTTAAAACTAAAACAATTTACACTGTAGATCAATAAAAAACATAAACAACTAACCTGGCATAGGTTAAAATTTAAGTATGAGAAAAATCATCCATATAGACATGGACGCCTTTTTCGCGGCTATCGAACAAAGAGATAATGAAAACCTAAGGGGAAAACCGGTCATTGTCGGAGGCGACCCGCACGGAAGGGGGGTTGTCGCCACCTGCTCATACGAAGCCAGGAAATTCGGCATCCACTCCGCTATGCCAAGCAAAACGGCCTATCAACTTTGCCCGCAGGCTATTTTCGCAGCCCCCCGCTTTGAAGTTTATAAAAGCGTCTCGGAGCAAATACGGGAAATTTTTTATGAGTACACCGATCTTGTGGAACCTCTCTCTCTTGACGAAGCATTTCTTGACGTCACAAAAAATAAGGCAAAAAACCCTTCAGCCACATTAATCGCACAGGAGATTAAACAAAAAATCTACGAAAAAACCCGCCTTACCGCTTCGGCAGGGGTCTCGTTTAATAAATTTCTTGCCAAAATCGCCTCCGACTGGAACAAGCCAGACGGCCTCACTGTCATTACCCCAAAAGACGCCCCCTCTTTTATCGATAACTTGCCCATCAGAAAATTTTGGGGCGTCGGAAAGGTCACGGAAAAAAAGATGAAGCAGATGGGGATTTTCACCGGTGCCGATCTGAAAAGAGTTGCCGAAGAAAAGCTCAGACAAAAATTCGGCAAAATCGGCTCTTTCCTCTACCATATGGCAAGAGGCGAAGACAATCGGCCTGTTAATCCGTCAAGGGAGAGAAAGTCTCTGGGCAAAGAAAACACATTCCCCTACGATCTTGAAACTCTGGGAGAAGCCCAAGAGCAAATTGAGGATCTTGCTAGGCAGCTCCAAACCTCGTTGAGAAAAAGAAAGATCATGGGGCGCACTGTGACCCTGAAAGTCCGGTACCTGGATTTTTCCACCATAACAAGAAGCCTCACACTTCCCCACCCTATCGACGATGCGGATTCTATCATCGCTTGTGCAAAAGAGCTTCTCAAAAAAACCGAAGCCGGCAAAAGAAACATACGCCTCCTCGGCATTACCCTTTCCAATTTACAATAAACATCTGTCTTGCTACTCTTTATTTACATGAAAACAGTATTGACATTCATCTTATTTTTCCTGCCTGCGGCACCTTTTCTTGAGGCATCGGAAATGAAGCTTCTCGCATTCGCCGGAAGCACCCGGGAAGATTCGCTCAATAAAAAGCTTCTTAACGTCGCTGTCAAAGACGCGAGGCTTGCCGGAGCAAAAGTCACAGTCATCGACCTTCGCGACTACCCGATCCCATTTTATGACGGCGATCTTGAAGCAAAAAGCGGCCTGCCGGAAAATGCCCGAAAAATTAAAAAACTGATGATTGAAAACGACGGGTTTCTTATCGCTTCCCCGGAATACAACGGCTCCTATTCGGCGGTACTGAAGAATCTCATCGACTGGATGAGCCGCCCCGTAGAAGGAGAACAGGCGCTGATTGCGCTGAAAGGAAAAAAAGCAGCCCTCCTCGCCGCATCTCCCGGAGGCGGAGGAGGTGCGGGCAGCTTAAAACACCTTCGCCAGCTTTTAACAAGGCTCAAAGTTGATGTGTTTGTCGAGCAAATCACTATTCCACACGCTACAGAGGCATTCAATTCTCAAGGCGAATTGACCGATGTCAAAAAACGGCTCGAAGTCAAACAGTTCATTCAAAAAATTTTAAATGAATAAACATGATATTGCTGCCATACTTGAAGAAATCGCGACTCTTCTGGAGTTGAAAGGAGAAAATCCTTTTAAAATTCGCGCCTATCATAACGCCGTAAGATCATTGGAAGGGTTAAACGATAGCGAGTTCAAAAAGCTCATTGACGACAATAAGCTCTCAACGGTTCAGGGAATCGGAAAAGGACTCGAAGAAAAAATCGTTGCCCTGCATCAAACCGGCGAGCTCCCCTTTTACCAAAAGCTTAAAAAATCCCTCCCTCCCGGCCTGGAAAAGATGCTGGCCATCCCCGGACTTGGAGCCAAAAAAATCAAAGTCCTCTATGACAAGCTCAAAATCAAAACCATTGCTCAGCTCAAGAAAGCCTGCGAGAAAGGGAAGGTGAGCGAGCTGGAGGGATTCGGCAGCAAAACAGAACAAAATATACTTCAGGGACTCGAGCATCTCGAAGAATACAGCAGACGTGAGCTATGGTGGGAAGCTCAAGCGGTTATTGAACCCATAATAGAGGCTCTAAAAAAAGTCAAAGGCGTCGAAAAAGTAGAGATCGCCGGAAGCTTGAGGAGGAGACTTGAAACCGTCGGCGACATCGACATCCTTGTTGCCTCTTCGAAACCCGATCCCATCATGGACTGGTTCACGAGCCAGGACTGGGCCCGCTCAATCACAGCAAAGGGAAAGACAAAATCGAGCGTCCGTCTTCAAGAGGGATTGCAGGCCGACATCAGAATCATTCCGAAAGAGCAGTTCGGATTTGCCCTCCTTTATTTCACCGGCTCGAAAGAACACAACATACACCTCCGCCAAATCGCAAGAGAAAAAGGCTATTCACTAAGCGAGTACGCCATGACTCCCCTCGATGAAAAACAAAAACCCTTTTTTCCCAAAACTAAAAAAGACATCTCGGAAGCCGATATCTACAAATCCCTCGGCCTCGCCTACATCCCTCCTGAACTGAGGGAAGATCAAGGCGAAATCGCCGCTGCCGCTAAAAATCAACTCCCGAAACTCATTGAATTTGGCGACATCAAAGGAGTCTTTCACAACCATACTGTCGCCTCCGACGGCCAGAGCACTTTGGAAGAGATGGCCAAAGCTACAAAAGATATGGGATGGGACTATATCGGAATCGCCGATCACTCAAAATCAAGCTATCAGGCCAACGGCCTCGATGAGAAGCGGCTCATGGAACAAATCGAACAGATACGCAAACTGAACCGCTCGAAAAAACCGATCGCCCATATTTTTGCCGGCACCGAATGCGACATTCTCAATGAAGGAGAGCTCGATTTTAGCGACGACATTTTAGCGGAACTTGACTTTGTCATCATTTCAGTTCATAGACGCTTTAAAATGGATGAGGAGTTCATGACAAAGCGGATCATCAAAGCGCTTGAACACCCCCGGACTACCATGCTGGGCCACATGACGGGAAGGCTTCTCCTCAAGAGAGAACCCTATGCCGTCAATGCGGAAAAAATCATCGACTGCGCTATAGCCAATGAAAAGATCATCGAAATCAACGCCAACCCCTACCGCCTTGATATGGACTGGCGCCTTTGGCACAAAGCCAAGGAAAAAGGCCTTCTCACCAGCATCAACCCGGACGCGCACAGCACCGAACACCTCGCTTTCGTCGAAGCAGGCGTCAATGTCGCCAGAAAAGGCTGGCTCACAAGCGATGACGTCCTCAACACCTGGCCTCTTTCTAAAGTAAAAGAGTACTTGGGTTAAAGAATCTAATCGAGAAACATGCTTCAAAAAAACTAACTGCACTTGACTTAAGTTCCTCATTTAGTGTAAAATTTCATCTTAATATTACACAGAAAGGATTAATTATTATGTCTATAAAAATGCATTTAAGAACTTCATTTAATCAAAGAAATTTAGAAGAAATAAAAAATTTATTACAGAAAGGAAAGCCCATCGTCACATTTTTGGGGCATCGATCGGTAAAATTGAGTCATGATAACAATGAAAAGACAATTAAAATCAGCCGACTTTTGTCTATGGTCGAAAACTTGTCGTTGAAAACAAATTTTGATGTCAATAATCAACAAAATCTTAAAGAAAATAAAAATTTAACTGAGATTAAATTGATTTTGATGAATAACTACGACGAGACAAAAGAGATTGTGCAACAAGCCAATCTAATTCATAAAATTTTAATTTTTATATGCGATTTCATCGGTTTTGCTAATATTCCTTCTTTCAACAACCACATTCGAGCTAATTTAGAAACTATGTTGAAGCTTCATAATGAAATCGAAGAAGCAGACAAAGAATTAGCGGTAGTCCTAAACTTGTAATGCTTTTCTCTGGTTATAGTCACATATAAAATATTTTATCATGCCAATATGGTTCTCAATTTTCTTTGAAAATGAAAGGGTTTTTCTCACTAGCCTTGAGCATCGCTGCCTGAGCGTGTTATTAAATCTCTCAATGTAGCTTGTCTTACCTGACTCCTTTCCGACTGGGCGATGTTGTTCCCAAGGAAGGACTTCGTAGTAGATTGAGAACTTATCCGTATAAAAGACGGCTTTTTTTTTAAGTCCTCGGGGAGCTTCGCTAATAAGGATTCCGCTGCTTGCTTATTTCTTTTTCCTACATGCATAGCTAATACCTGTCGTGTACCTGAATGAAATGCGAGCCAAAGCCATATTGGATTTTTTTTCTTTCCTACATAGCTCCACTGTTCATCAAGCTCAAGTATAGCTACCTCAAACTCTTCTTCTCCAGTGACATCCGCATTCAAATCTTCTGGAAGATCTTCGATTATTCTGTTCATAAAATTCAAAAGCCAGGGCATGCTGACGTCAAAGATTCTACAAATACCTTCGAGAGAAACGCGTTCAAGCAATGCCTGTCTTACTCTTGATTTTGTCTCATCTGATATTATTTTTTGCTGAGGATCGATGACGAATTGCCTTCCACAAGACAAACACCTATGATTTTGCTTTCCACTGTGAATATGGCCGTTCTTTTTGATACTGGTGGATTTACAGTTAGGACAAGTGGGTGTCATTTGGGTCCTCCATTCGTTTTAGAAACAAAGGAAAACGCACAAGGAAATCAATGTCAATTCAAAAATTGAGCATTACATGTTATGGACCACCGAATTAGCAACCTTAAGCTAATTCAACGCGTAGGCTTTTTTATCAATTTTATAGCACCTTCGGCATCTGGCTTCGTAACACTCTTCTCCTCCAACAAGTATCGTTTCATCATCGTAGTTTGCCGGCTGGCCGTTAATGAGCCTTTGAGTATGGTTAGCCTCGCCGCCGCAAGTCATGCAAATAGCTCTTAGCTTCACGACCTCATCGGCAAGGGCCATCAGAGTGGGAACGATGCCGAAAGGCTCGCCCCGGAAGTCCATATCAAGACCGGCGACAATGACTCGGAGCCCCCTTTCGATGCAATCGTGAATCACCGGAACGGATTCTTCCGGAAAAAACTGAATTTCATCAATTCCAATCACATCTATTGTTTCGCCGGAAAGCCTGGCGAGAGTTTCAACCCCCTCTTCGCAGCTGGTTACAGGATAAGCTTCTCTTTGCTGTCCATCATGACTGACAATGCAAGAAAAGGATTTGCGGTTGTCGATTTTGTGTTTGATCGTCAGCACATTTTTTTTCGCATATTCAGCACGGCGCAAACGGTAGAGCAGCTCTTCGGTTTTTCCCGAAAACATTGAACCGCAAATGACCTCTAACATCCCGATCTTCTCTTTCATCACCTTTCCTGTTTGTTTTTAAATTTTGACCTTATATTATGCTATATAACCATAAAGGAGGGTCAAATGACAATGGATATTTTATCTTGGGTCTTTGTTGCGATGTCGCTGACAGGGAACTTTTTTGTGATCAAAAAAAATGTGCTGGGACAATGGATCTGGGCAGCAGCAAACCTCGGATGGATCGCCTTTAACTTAAGCATCGGTGTCTGGTCGCAAGCCTTCCTGTTCGCTGTGTATTTAGGCATGTGCGTATGGGGAATCATTTCCTGGTCAAAACAAAACATCAAAACACACGAGCCTAAACATACCTAATGAAAATTGCCGGTTTTATCTTTTTGTTTTTTTTGACCTCGTGCTTAGAGGCCAAAGTCGAACCTATCGAAAGGCTTGGAGTCTATGGAGACGGTCTCAATATTGAAGGCGGGCTGATTCCCCGCCGCTCACTCAAGAGTCATCAAATTTGGGCCAATGTCTGCTTTGTGCTCGACAGACCGCTTATTGATAAGACAGACCTCGATGAAATCACCGCTGACAATCCCTACCGTCTCAAGGAATCATCAATCCCAAGCTATAATGAATGCCGCGCAGCGCTTATCCAGGCGCTTATTATGAAATATTATCTCGCAAAGCAAGATTGCGGCCACATTATTTTAAATGTCCACCGCAACAGCTCGGGCCCCCGCCACCTCGATGATCTTGAAACAATTCTCATAAAATGCTTAGGTGAGATGGACATCCATAAGATCGCCCCGAGGAAATTTCAGTGCGGATCGACAACGCTTGAGCTGCAATATGGCACAAAAAATTTGAGCGGCTACGATCACGCTGATATTGTCATCTCGATCAGTCTGGTTGCCGGCTTCAATTCCGAATGGCCGGCGGGGACGGCAATCATTGCTTCTAAATTCACTCCATTCGATGTCCATAGCATGATAGTGGCGGAATCGGGCGCCTTTGAAATTGACAATCACCTAAAGTCTGCAATTGACGACCTGCTTTCCCTGCAAAGCACGCGGCTCATCGACAACATTAACCGGGAGTTTCATTCGCCCAATTTGGCGAAGTCCGGATTAAAAGCCTGCAGGCTAACAAAAAGGGATTTCAAAGAGGGGCGAATGCTGCAAGTCAGCGGAATGTTTTATCCCAAACAAATCCCTTCAACATTTGAGGTTTACTAAAATGAATTCCGTTTTTTCTTGTGGACAACAGTCTGTGCTCGATGGCTTGCCTCATAATCAAAAAGAAAGGCTTGGCAAAATCCAAAAAGCCTTCGAAACCTTGAAAAGCGACGGTTTTCCGGTAGAACAATTAAGCCCCTCATTGCGAATTGTCATCTCAAGAATTTCTTCTACGGGTGGAGGATTTTTCTCCTCCTATATGATTCTTCAAAGAGTTTTGGAAAATTATATCACTGTAAAAGAAATGAAATTTCAGGATAAGAACTGGAAACAGCTTTCCTCTCTTATTGCCAATACAGAAACTAAGATCATCAAACAATGCGCCACTTCTCTTCACGATTCCTTTATAAAAGGTAAAAACAAGCTTTTGGGGAATTCGCTTCTTGTTCTTTTGAGCCTTTTTTTAAATGACACTGTCTCTCCTCCGAATATTGATTTCTGTTCAGTTAAAAAGGTGAAAGAGGGATTAGATCAGCTTCTTAACAATTACGCGAAGGCAAAAGATACCAGGTTTATCGAGTTCTTACTGCTCGACTCTTTTGATGGCGAAGGAAAGCTGTTTCTGACGTATATCGATAATCGACGGTTTATCGATTATATCACCGAAGCGTTAACTTCAATACCTTTTCCCAACTGGAAGAGAAAAGAAGCTGTTCTGATCAATCTTTTGTCATTGATCGATAAACCCCATCGAATAGAAGTTTCCCAAAAATTAAAATCATCGCAAAATGAAATAAAAACATGCGAGATCGGCTGCCACTTCGTTAAAATATTTGAGTCGGCAACCTTTACCGAAGCGCTCCCCGCGCTCCAAAAAATCCCTTCTCTTCTTCCCAATTTTACAGAAACCGATTGCATAAAGATATTCAAACTCCCCTTTCCTTCCTTTCGCTCTGTCCAGGAAACCGAATCCGGACCTTCCTTTGTCCGTCTTGGGTTCAACGATAAAACAAAAGTTCTAGCGGACAACACTTATCTCTATAGCTCCTACAAATCCCTTGATAATAGGCATTGGTTTTTAGCCTATGATACTCATAAGCATTCCCTTTCCTGGGGAGTAGAAATTCCGGGAGCATTGATCGATTTCGCTCAAAAACACGATGCGATAGGCCTCATTCTGAAATCGTCTTCTTATCAGCTTCTTTTATTGAATCCAAAAAATGGTGAAACGATCAGTCATAACGATTTGCCGGTCCCAAAGCATATGAAAATTGAATCAACATTTATTTGCCGAAATTTTTGCTACCTGACACTATACGACTACGACAAGAAGCTTCTTTACGGCATATCCTATAGAAAAGAGATTTGGAGTGAATCTTTTAAAAAAACCTTTCCCCACTCCAATATAAGACAAATTGACGATTTTATCCTTTACCGAGATTCCAAAAATTCAAACTTGCATGTCGTCAATCAAAAAGGAAAAATTCTGAAATTACCCCATTTCCATGATGCCTTGTATCATCAAGACAAATTATATGCTGTGAAAAAGAAAGGAGGCAGGTATTTTATATGTCAATACGATGCCCCTAAAGGAACAAACTTTAGACTCGGCCATCATACAAAAAAATTTGGAATTTCGGGTCTGCCTCTAAAATTCCTAGGGATCACACAACCAGGTAAAGCTCTCTGCTATGCAGATGACTACCGCCTTTGCTTTATAGATTTCAATTATCAAACGACCTCTACCAGCAATTTCATTATGGAGCCCCACAAAACTATCATTTTTAATCATGAATCCGATTATTGCTACTTGTGGAATCCCGACACAAGAACAATCACAAAAGTTGCCCCCGGAGAATACAGAGACATCATAACCTTTAAAGGAAACGACAGTAAAAGCTTTGTGCATGCCGATAATATCTGCGTCTATACTTTAAGTCTCAATAGTGATACAGTGAGTTAAACTATGTCAAATTCCCAACCGATAAACACGCAGCACCGTTGCCATCCATGGCACGGTTTATCTATCGGCGAAAAAGCCCCTGAAATTGTCAATTGCTATATCGAGATTGTCCCCTCGGATAATGTTAAATATGAATTGGATAAAGAAACGGGTATTCTCAAAATCGACAGGCCGCAGCAATATTCGAGCATGTGTCCGACACTGTACGGTTTGCTGCCTCAAACATATGCCGGCACAAGAGTTGCCGACTACTGCAGCCAAAAAACCAGAATTCAAAATATTGTTGGAGACAAAGACCCCCTAGACATCTGTGTTCTGACAGAATACGACATCCCCCGAGGCGATATCTTTTTAAAGGCGAGGCCCATAGGGGGATTCCGCCTGCTTGACGGAAATGAGGCCGATGACAAGATAATTGCTGTCATGATCGGAGACTTTCTCTATCAAGACTTTCGAGATATTCACGAGTGCCCCGAGAACCTGATAGAGCGTTTGCGCCATTATTTTTTAACCTACAAAGATTCTCCGGGAAAAAAACACAGTAAAGTGCGGATCACCCATACGTACGGCGTAGATGAAGCTTATAAGGTAATCAATCTCTCCCGTCAGGATTATGATTCTGAAATAAAATCCAATAAAAAATGATCCCGATCCTGCCTTGCGGTCAAGGAGAGTCCTGCAGCCGGATTCTTACCTGAGGGAATCGTCACTCATTCAATTTCTTAAAGTAGCTCTCTTTTTTTTCAACAGCTTCCGCAAGATCCGAGTCGTTCAACAAAAGGATCAACGGGATTAGACTCTGGCATCTGCTTTCGCCGCCCAAACGTATGCAAGAAGTGACAAGAGAATAATCGGAATGATCAGATCATTAAACCAGATGAACACACCAATGTTGAGCGGAGCGACATCTCCATGGTGCCACTGTATAATATGGACTACAAAAGCGCCTACCACCAGAATGCTGAATCCAAGAATAGTCGCCACCCAAAATTTTCCCCGAAGCCAAACCGAAAGCACGCCCAACACCCCATATGATAGATTCGCCATGCCGATTTCGGATTGAAAGGGGCTTCCGGCGGCCCAGCCAATCTGCCTTGCTGTCGCGTCTGCGTTAAAGAGGTGGACATAGAAAGCCAGAAGCGCCATCACCCCGACATTGAAGAAGAGAATATACACCAAAAAAATTTCTGCAATACGGGGCCCTCGAGCCTTCCCGACAAAAATATGGATAACTGCCAAAACGACCGCAACGATAAATAACCAAAATGAAAGCATATTCACTCCTTGTAGTTTTTCAACTCCTTTATTAAATAAATATTATGAGACGATTTTTCAAGATAAATTTTTAAAGCCCCTTCCCTTTATAATAAACTAACTATCAACCGGTTTAGCCCTAATCTCGTCTGCCAGCATTTCTTACAGGATCTCGAGCCAGCTCAAGCAGGATGTTGCTCCAGATTAAGTCACAATCACGGGTTTGAGGACGAAGATGGAGTAACAGACTGTCACAATTATCTGAGAGAGTGTGAGAAATGCGGGCTAACTTCTCTTATGCCAGACGACGCTGAAAAGGTCATGCCGCCGGTCGCTTAAATTGATAACGCTTCCCGACATGCGCGATTCGTAGAGGCTGCCTAACCTTAGATCTGCAAAAATGATGGTTTCCACATTAGGCGTGCTGTCGGCTGCGATCCCGTCGCGGGAAAACGCAAAATCGCAAGGGGTCAAAATGCAGCTTTGCCCGTATTGTATATCCATGCTTTCGACTTTGGGAAGGTTGCCCACATTGCCTGCCAAAACAACGTAGCATTGGTTTTCTACCGCCCTCGCATGGGCGCAGTAACGGACCCTTAGGTAGCTTTGCCGCTGATCGGTGCAAAAAGGAACGAAGAGAATATCGGCTCCCTGATCGACAAGATGCCGGGCCAGCTCGGGAAACTCGGAGTCGTAGCAGATGAGAACGCCGATCGTGCCGCAATCGGTATCGATAGCCTCCAACTTATCGCCGCCGGATATGTTCCACCAATACTTCTCATCAGGGGTTGGATGGAGCTTGGGCTGTTCGAAAATAGAACCATCCCTCAAAAACACATAGCTGATGTTGTGGACCAGGTTTTCTTCGACTTGCACCGGATGGGATCCGGCAATGATATTCGTGTTATGCCTGATCGCCAGATCTTTGAAAAACTCTTTCAAATCTTCAGTATAGTCGGCCAGCTTGAGTATCGCCTTCTCCGGAGGGAGCTTTTCAGTTTCTATCGACAAAAGCTGCAGGGTGAACAGCTCTGGGAACAAGACAAAATCGCATCTGTAATCATGAACGACGTCGACAAAATAAGTGATCAGTTTTTTGAATTCGGCAAACGAGCTGATGGGCCTTTGCTGGTACTGCACCGCCGCTACGCGGACAGATTCAGATGCCTGTTTTCCATTCTTTGGGGCTGCCGCTTCCTTGGCCGCGACTTCAGGGTTGTACCACACCATATGGACGGCGTTTCCCATAGAATCTTTGTCTGTGGGAAGATAGTCCTTGAGAACGCCGATGATTTCAAACCCCTGCTTGATTTGAAAATTGATCACTGGATCGCGGATTTTTTTATTCAAAACCTGCTGCAAATACCCTTCAGGCGAACCAACCTGCCGGTAACGTTTGCGAAGAAAAGGCATCCGTCCGGCAAAAACAATGCCTTTAAGACGCAGATATTTGCACAAACTGTTCCTTTCTTTATAAAAACGCTCTCCAATGCGCATCCGTCTGCTTTCCGGATCGACAAAAATATCGACCCCATAGAGGAAGTCCCCTTTCGGATTATGAGTCGAACAATAACCATTTCCTGTAATTTCCCGCCAACCATGCCTCCTCATCGCTTTTTCTTCCGATATCACGATAGAAGCGCAGTAGCCGACGACCTTGCCGTCTAAAACCGCGACAAACTGTCCTTCAGGAAAATGTTTGATCTGCCCGCGTATCTCGGCTCTACTGTAGGCCAATCGTTTAGTGTAGACTTCTGCAGAAAGAGCTATGATTTCAGGGATATCCGTCAATTTGGCATTGCGAATGACCAGTTCCGGCTTTGCTTCTTTTTTAACCATAGTGATTAAGCTGGATCTTAGCGTCCCGAGCCGGAATTTACAAGCTCATTACAATAGCCTGACCTAATTTTTTGCTCTTCAAAGACATATGCCTTTTTTGACTTGCCGATTGGAGACTCTGAAAAAGAAGCAAAAGATGAGCGTCCGCAGCTTGTTGATTTGATATCGATGACTTCCCCTCAACTTCCTGCTGCTCAAGATCCCTGAGAGGGGAGCTCCTTCAAACGGTGAAAGGATTTTCAATTATCTGAATCTTTTCGGCAGGGCCGCCACGGACAAAACCGCCTCGCAGGAATGAGCTAACAGCCACTTATGAGGGACAACAATGTATCCGTTGATCCCACGAGACTTTCCTAAAGAATCCTCAAGCAGCCAAAATTGCGGTCTTTTTCTTTGGTCAAAATGCACCCCCACTAAAACAACTGAACGGCGGCCGTCATAATCGCGATATTGAACCTTCTGCTTTCGGGTCAGACGCCCTGAAATACCAAAAAAATTAAGGCTGTCCATCAGTTCGACTGTATTGCTGTCTTTATATACAATTTTGTCGCAACGCAAAAAATCATAGATCAAAACCGCCGGCTGCCCCATTTTAAGCGAGGCGACCAAACTGCCGGCAAAGTCTTTGCTATTCAAAAGGGCTGTATTGGGTTTTTGCCTGTCGAGTTTTGATTTTTTATCCCAATGTTTCAACAGCCAAAGGTCAGGCAGGCAAAATTCTGGTAATATCTCTGCCAGATAATCCCGCGGCAAAACCTCTTTGCATGTTCCATCGATCGTCACTTGTAAAGACCTGGGGACCGGGCCTAAAAATTTCATCAGCTGCCTGGAAAATGCCACCAGCATATTCGGAATATCGACGCTGCCCTCTTTTATTGCAGACAAATGCCGTTTGAGCCATGAATTCATGACCGAATATAAATCTTGGCAATTGCAGGTATAATAAGTATCGGGCATGGAGTCATAAGGGACAAGGCCGTATCTTTGGACAAGGAAACTAAAGTCGGAAAATGAACCATTAGTGCCAATCGGGCTTTCTGCAGCGTCAGAATTTCCCAAAAGGAAGGCGCGCGCCAGCGTCATGCACCTGTAATAGATCAGATAATTTTTAGAAAAACGAAATTGTTTCAGGAGATATTTTTTGACTACCTCCCGTCTAATCAGGTTCAGTTCGGAAACCATCCAGCTCATATTCGACAGGCCCTCATCCTCGACCTCGATATCGATTCCCAGATTGACATGAAAATTTTCAAGCGGAGGAAACCGATAGGTTTTGCAAGGTGTTATTTTTGATAGAGAACACTGATGCAAACGAGAGCTGCCGCTATAATAATTCAGGGCAGCGAAAGTAGCCTGAACCAATGGATCACGGACTGCCTCTTCCCATTTTCTTTTCTGGCCTCTTTTAGACTGTTGTAAAGATGTCACTGCATTCATGAAATACCCTGTCAGCAGGCTTTCCTCGTCTTTTCGGTTGGCAGATGAGGCCTCGCAGCCCGAAATCTGCCGACCGAAAAGGCGAGGAAAGCCTGCCAGTACAATATGCTAGAAGGATAATAAAATTCTAGCGCTCCATCAATTTTGTTTTGATAGGTGAATTTCAAGAAGGAATGCGAGCCTTATATCACACATGCTATCGTCAACAATTTATCGACAAGCTCTTTGGCAAGCTTCACTTCTTCTTTAGCGAGGGCTTGAACCTGGGTCAATGTGAACTGGCCCTTTTTAGAGACGGGTTGAAAATCCTCTCCTTGACTATGGGCTGTCCATGAAGTTTGATATGCTTTGCTTAGTAAATGCATTATTTTCGGGATTTTGTTCTGCGGCTTAGCCCAAAAGATCAGGTTGGGATAATCGACTCCTTTTTTAGTGTTGATACGATTTATCAATGAAAGAGATTGAGAGCTCAAGGCGTTCTGCAGGCCCAATTGCTTTAATGTGTAAATATAGACCTTTAAGTTATGGGTCCTGACTTCCTCGCCGTTAAGCTGAGAGAGATAAACACCGGCAGTCTCGACAAGATATTGCCCCGCATAGGTTAAGTTTCTTAAATGAAGAGAGAGGTATTGGTTTTCAGGAAAGAGATCAATCAACTGAAGGGCGGTTTTCAACTGCCCTAAGTGATAAATGAAGTCAGACGGACGATTCCTGCGATCCTTCATTTTGGTTTCCAGCTTGGTTATGGCTTGCACATCCTTTGATTCTGAAAAGGATACAGGCTGATTGACTATAATTTGAGAAAATTCCTCAAGGTATTTCTCCATAAGGTTTTGTAGATGTTCATCGTGAGGAAGACGGTCAACCATATATCTGATTGCATCTTGACAAAGGTTAAGCATCTCTTGGGTGTCTGCTGCCTTTTCTAGAATCATCTGAAGACCTTTCGGTTTGGCTCCTGTTCCGTAGATCGATGAGCTCCCGTAAGGATAGCGGTACCACAGAGTACCCTTGTCCAAATCGTTTCCGACCTGCCGGCCGATAGCCTCGTTCATTCTCACTAAACCATGCGTCATTGCTTCCCGAGGATACCTTTGAAGATAAATGGGTGTCGTTGACAATTCTTCAAGCAGGTAGCACGTGTTGATGAGTTGGGGAACGATCATTTTCAAATGGGATTGAAAGCCTTTTTCGCACCCTTTTTTAATGAGGGATACCATGAGATCCAAATGATCCAAAACATAGAGTTGATCAGCTCTCAGAGCTTCGATTTGAGAGTGCAGACAATACGACGCTTTTGCAGGGTTCTGAAATGAGGTTCCCAAAACTTTGCAGTGAACTTGCTCTATAAAGGATTTGACTTGCTCTTGAACTTTTCCAACCGTTTTTTGCATCGGGGTTGGCGATTCTGTAACTTGTACCGGAGTCACAGGCGACACCTGTTTTTTTCGACGACGTCTTCGCTTTTTTTGTACGTGGGTGCTTCTTATGTTTGTTTTGGAAAGGGGTATTTCATCAGCCCATGACAAATTACGGTATTTCATTTCCCAATCGTGCTGGCGATTGATTTCAAGCCCATTTATCAGAGAACTGAATATTGGATTCAGAAAATCACCATAGGCTGACTTGAGAATTAAAAAATAACCCTCAAGAAGTTGATTAGAAATTTTATATTTTCTACCAAAATATTCCTTTAATTCTATCATTTTTGGATTTAATAAACATTTAATGTATCTGAGTTTTAAATTTTGTCTGCCTTTAATATACTGAGTCAAATGCTTATCGGATCGAATCTGCTTTTTCAATTCGCCAATATATGAACCGTCATTTTCGTGAGAACTCAAAAAAGAAAAGCAGCTATCGATACTTCTCTCTTTGGATATTTGAAGATTCTCTTCACCTTTTACTATGTTGACAACATCGCTTATGAGGAACTCGATCTTCTCAGTATACTCTGATAAATTAAGATTCAAAAAACACTCAAAAAGCTCTCTCAATATCTCATCATCTTTATTGAAGAAATGGATTTCAGTAAAATACTTATTGATATGTGTTATGTAGCCTTCTATGATCTTTTGTTTTTCTCTTTTGAGCTTGTTAATGATGTTTTTATGATTCTTATTTTTGACGTTTCTATTCGGTGATTCTAAATACTCAAAAATGTTTGAATTTATGCATTTTATCAATTCGATATAATCGCAAGTTGATGCAGGGTCCCAAAATGGGGCGGCTTCTTCGAAGATCTTCTTAATTAAAAGGCTCTGATGATCGAGGATAATCTTATATTCTTTCCTGAAAAACTCTTTTGTAGATTTAGAATAATGATTAATCCCCCATGGAAAAACAAGAGCAAAGAAATATTCACATTGATTATTTAAAGATAAAAGAAGATCTTCGGATTGTTGAACCTTGCTAAACAATCGGGACATCTGTTTCATAAATTCTGTGATATGCATCTTATCCAGGCCTTTTGTCACTGACTGATCCGAAATGTGATTCATTGAAAGATGCAATCGTTTTCGCAAATATTTACTAATTAAGAGCAATTGAGATACTCCCTCGCGCTGTTTTTTATGGAGAGGCGTGATATATTCCTGATAAGAGAAGCGATTGACGAGAGTTTCCACTTTAGGATTTAAATCTTTCGAATTTAAACCCGCATCTGTTATTTTTTTCTCAAGGTTTTCCAACTCGGGCACAATGAAGCGCTCAATATTCAGCTGAAGCTGCATGAGGTTTGATAAAACAGCATTCGCATCCAAACCACTGTCGCAAATATCGCTAATTTGAACCTTTCCAAAATCCTTCAAGAGATTTTTTAAATGTTCAATCCTTTCATCATCTTTGAAAAGTTCAAAGCTGGTTAATATCTCGGGTCTCGTCATACAAAATCCGAACTTTTTAATGAGTGCCGCTAATTTTTGATGATCCTTTTCACCTTGAGGAACCAGTGTTTTAAACTGATTGAAGAAGTGATGAAATAGAGCAGCTGAAACAAAATGTGTGATTGTCAGACTTTTCCCTATGTAGGGACGGCAGAATTCTACGTCTTTGACTATTTTAAATAGTTTTTTGGCCTCAGCTAATTGATCTTCTGAAAGCGTGGAACCAATCAGCTCAATGTCCGAATTTTGCAGCTTTGTTAGAATAGAGAAACAATCGCTGGCTGTATTGAATAAGGCTGATTGATGCTTACTTAAAAAGTTTTCAATCAACTGATTTTCTGTACTAGTTATATTTTTACAATCCATAAAAGCCGAATTAATTTAAATAATTTAAACTATTTTACCATTAATATTAATAAAAAAACAATATATTTCAAATTAGTAATCATTAAAATACAGGTAAGCATTCGAGAATTTATACTTATGGAAACTACTGCACGGGGCAAGTGGCTGCAGCCCTTGGCTCACCCTTTCGGTCGGCTGCGAGGGCCTCAGATGGCGACAATCGCGGCTAGTACCCTATCAACTTTGTATTGATGGGTGAGATGCGTTCGATCTCGGAAACTTGACTAAGTTTCCTTCGATCTCCACGCTTCGACAGTCGCAAAAATCTCATCGTCTCACTCACCAATACAAAGTTGATAAGGTACTAGACTGATTAATATGTTAAATGAATCGTGCAATTCCCTATTAATAATAATTTCTTCATCCTAGTACCCGTGATTGTGACCTAATCACGGTAGTAGGGAGCGCATTGTATTCCAATCGGCAACGGGATTATGGCTGACTCCTGGATTGAACTCCGACTGCTTTTCAAAACTTGCCCAAAAGCTGTCAAAAACAGATAGAATAGGAACACTCACGCTATCACCTAAAAACGATTCATATGAAGAATACCCTCCATCCCGAAGTTTTTTGAATTTTTCTCTGTATTCCTTTGGGTCTAGATTAAAATGTTTAGCCTCAAACTCAATGTAAATATCAATAATTTGGTTATTATATGCAATATTAAAAGGATTAAAACTTAAACACATTAAAGGCGTTCTTCCTATTGAATCTTTGAGTGGAACGGCGTTATGTTTGATCAAGATATTTATCAACTTAATTTCTAAATCATCTGTTGCAATTGAAGTGTAGTTATATTCAGGGCTGACAGAACCATGATACACTTTTGAAAAAAGATGATGAAGGGCTGTCCATCTCGTCCCTATTGTTGTTCTCTGATTCACATTAATTCCTTCGCCTATCAGAGCAACGAAAGCTGCCACATCAGATGCTTGAGCAGCCTTCATTAAAAATAAGTTATTGTTCTCATCAAATTGATTCAATCCTTTTTCTCTATCAAAACCAATTCTTTTTAGAGCTTCCATGTGCGCTCGAGTATTCTTTAAAAAAGGAGAATTTTCTCTACATTCACCAAATTTACAAAGTAAATTCACTGTCTCGTTAGTATGGGCAGTATCAATGGGCTGAATGGTAACATCACTAAATTTTGAAAGATAAGCTTTTTTCTTGACATCGATACCAGAATTTCCAAACAATTCAATAAGGGACGGATGAGAAACCCAATGCATATAATTTTGTCCACGATTGTCTTCGTAAGACAAAGTATTAGCTCCCTTTTTAACAAGTAACTCGACCTTTGCGATGGATTCTGGATCTTTGCAAAAGATATTAGCTTGCTCAGCCTGCATTACAGCTAGATCTAAAAGGTTAACTTTCTTGGAATAACCAATAAGGTTTTGTTCTTTTCTATGTATTGAGTTGAAATCAAAGCTAAAATAAAAAAGAATTTCTAATTCTTCTTTACTTGCATAAACGGCAATATTGAAAATTGTGTGCCCATTCAAAGAGTGAATTGAAGCACCTTTTGAAAGCAATAATTGAAGAAAAGACGCATTGCTTTTTCTATATGGATGTTCTAAAAAAAATAAATCTAAAGGACCCTCGTCTATTGTTTTTCCTCTAGAAACTTCTCCAATTTTTATTCCTTTTTTTAATAAAATTTCAACCATAGCGCTATGCCTATTTTCAATAGCATGCCCCATAACGGTCAATCTATGTGTCCAAGAGTCTTTACAAACCTCAAATGATTGACTAAGATTGGGCTTTACTCCCCTCTCTAGCATCAATTGCACTATCTTTTCCCGGCCTTCTATAACTGCTAAATCTAAAGCATCTTGAAAAGTTGCTTGATTCAAATCGCCTCCTTGCCATAACAGAAGAGACATTTGTTTATAATCGTCCTTTTTGACAGCTAAGAATAAAGTACATAAACGATTATCTTCAATATCATGGATTGAAAAACGTGATGTGTCAAATATTTTGTGATTTAATGAAGCAATTGGCATCATAAGACAACTCCTAAGTCAATATTGAGTGATTTGCTTTTTCTTATGTTCTTCTTGCATTATTGTTAGTTGTGGCCTACTCGTCTCTAAAAGAAATGAGCTTCTGGAAGCAAGCTTCCTTCTTTTTTGACGCTTCATGGTCCTTGCGCTTGCGTCTTACATCAAATTTTCTGAGAATAAGCTTTTCGACGAGGCCTTGAACTTTTTTCTTTTCTGAATTTACCGAATTTTCCCCTCTTCTTGTGAAAGGATTTAGGTTCCGCTTTTAATTCCTCGGCGTTCATGCCGATATGATCAGGTCCTGTGATTTTTTCGTTTTTTAGCAACAAAGAGAGTAGGCAGGCATTGATTTGATGCAAATCCATCGTCTCTTCGAGTTCTTCCAGGCATTTGGGAGCGTCGTCGTCGATAGCTTGATTTTTGATGTCGGATAGGATTTGCCTAATTTTGAACTTTTTGACCTGTTCTAAAGTCGGCAGGGAATCTATCTTCGGGGGCCGTCCATTAATTCTCGCCATTTTTTTGAGCCATCCGCTTTCTTTGGGGGTGACAAACGTCACCGCAATTCCGGTTTTCCCCGCACGGCCTGTCCGCCCGATTCTGTGAACATAGCTGTCCTCGGAAAAAGGAATCTCGAAATTGTAAACATGGGTAATATCGGATACATCGAGCCCTCTTGCCGCGACATCAGTAGCAATGAGAAGCCGGCTTCTTCCAAAACGGAAAGAATCAATTGCCCGCTTTCGCTGGCTCTGGGCCATATCCCCATGCAAAGCAACCACCGAATATCCCTTGCCGGATAAAACTTCGGATAAATGATCAACATCTTTTTTTGTCGCGCAAAAAACCAGCGATTTTTGTTCTGATTCACAGTCGATCAGCCGAATCAAAGCATCGGTCCTTTCATGATGGCGGAGGAGATAGAATTTCTGGTTAATTTGCTGATTCGAGGTATTTTCTTTTGTAAGATTGACAAGGAAAGGATCTTTAAGAAGCTTCTTGGCAAGAGTCTTGATTTGCTTCGACATTGTCGCGGAAAATAATAAAGTTTGCCTCTCTTCGGGAAGGTAGGAAACAATAGTTTCAATGTCTTCTAAAAAGCCCATATCGAGCATTTCATCAGCCTCGTCGAGAATCAAGAATTTCGGGAGAAAGTGCTTGAGCTTTTTGGAACGGTAGAGATCCAAAAGTCTTCCGGGCGTGGCGACAATGATTTTCGATTGTTTGATCATCTCGATTTGCCTGACGAATGATTCGCCGCCGCAAACAGCAGTTGATTTGATCCCGATAAACTCGCCAAAGCGGTTCAATTGTTCATTAACCTGCCTTGCGAGTTCTCTTGTCGGAGTTAAGACAAGGGCCGAGCTTTCGCGAGCTCCGCTCATTAATTCCAGTACAGGAAGACCGAAAGCAGCTGTCTTGCCTGTTCCGGTTTGCGCCTGGCCAATAACATCTTTCCCTTCTAAAAGGGATGGGATAACCTGGCTCTGTATGGGAGTTGGCCTGGAAAATCCCATTTTTTCAAGGGCTTTTAGTATTGAACGACTGAGGCCGAGCGCCTCAAAGATTCTCGGTTTTTGCTTATTATCCATGATTTTTCCTTTAGGGTTTAAGTTTAGCCTAAGAAAAAGCCAAACAAATGAACTTATGGAGCATATTAACACCTTTCCGAATTTAAAAAAACATTTTTTAATTCACAGTCATTAAAAATATCGACAAATAGAGGGACTTATGTTATATTATTTTTATAAAAAAATGAGATTTACTATGCATGATACGAATAAAATCCGAAATGTAGCGATTATCGCTCACATCGACCACGGCAAAACCACTTTGCTGGACGCCCTATTAAAGCAATCGAAAATCTTCCGCGACAACCAGGAAGTCCCCGAACGGGTCATGGACTCCTATGATCAGGAAAAAGAGCGGGGCATCACTATTTTTGCCAAACACACCTCGATTTTCTATCAGGGACTATAAGATTAACCTGATCGACACCCCCGGACACGCCGATTTCTCCGGAGAAGTGGAGAGGGTACTCGGAATGGTCAACTCCGTACTGCTGATTATCGACGCTTCCGAAGGGCCGATGCCCCAGACGCGCTTTGTTCTTTCGAAATCGCTCAAAATTGGGCCTTCGTCCGTTTGTCGTGATCAACAAAATCGACCGGCCTCACGCCGATCCGGAAAGGGTTTTAAATGAAACTTTCGACCTGTTCGTGGAGCTCGGCGCCAACGACGAGCAGCTGGACTTTCAGTATTGCTATGCTTCGGCGTCTAAACGGCTATGCGCAAAAAGAAACATCGGCGACCCCAAAGAGGATTTGACTCCCCTTCTCGATTTGACATCAGTGCCACTCCGGCGCCTCCAGGATCGCTTTCAGCCCCGTTTTTATTTCAAGCCTGCAGCATCGCTTATGACGATTTCCTGGGAAGAAAAGCTTGCGGTCGAGTTTTGGAGGGACATGTAAAAAAAGGGCAGCAAATTCTTCATATCTCATCTGATGGAAAAAAAACAAAAAGCACCGTCACCTGCATCGAAGGGCATGTCGGCCTCGAAAGGGTAGAACTGCCCGAAGCGGGCCTCGGCGATATTGTCAATATTTCCGGGATACCCGACGTTATGATCGGCGACACCCTCTCTTCTCCGGAAAATACCGTCGTTCTTGCCCCCATAAAATTGGATGAACCGACCGTCTCTGTCGACATTGCCGTCAATAGCGGCCCTTTTGCCGGTAGAAGCGGCAAACATGTAACGATGAATAAAATCATCGACCGCATGGAAAGGGAGAAAAAAGGCCAATATCTCTTATCACATTTCCTTCTCCTCGGCAGGGCCAGCAAAAAGTCACCGTTGCCGGCCGGGGAGAACTGCATCTTGCGGTCCTTCTGGAAGCGCTTCGCCGCGAGGGATACGAATTTTGCGTTTCTACTCCTAAGGTTATTATCAAAGAAATCGACGGCGTGGCCAACGAACCGATGGAGCGCGTTTATATCGAAGTTCCCAAGGACTATTCCGGACCGGTCATCGAGCAGCTGTCCCGCAGCCGCGGAGAAATGCAGCATCTGCACACCGATCCTCAAGGAATCACCCATATGGAATTTTTAATCCCGACAAGAGGATTGATGGGTTATCGGAATGAATTTTTGACATCGACCCGAGGTCTTGGCATTCTGACGTCGACCTTCGATAGTTTTGAGCCTTATAAAGGGACCCATCCCGGACCGAACATCGGGCGTTCTCATCGCAATGTCTTCCGGAAAGGCCAACGGTTTTGCCTGCTTTAATTTGGAAGACCGGGGCGCTTTATTCGTGGAGCCGGGTGACGACGTTTATGAAGGAATGATCGTCGGACAGCACTGCCGGGACAACGATCTCATCGTCAATATTATCAAGGGAAAGCAGCTGACAAACGTCCGGGCTTCCGGTACAGACGAAAAAATTCTTCTAACCCCTCCCCGCACCTTTACCATCGAGCAGGCAATCAGCTATATCAATAAGGACGAGCTGATTGAAGTCACGCCAGGCGCCATCCGCCTGAGGAAAAAATGGCTCACCGAAAACGAGCGGAAGAGAAATAATTCGGGATGATGCTATCAAGCCAATAATGCTCTCAGAAAGGAATGGAGCCGTAAACAAATCCGACATGCCCCCCATCGGTCTGTCAGATATCATTTCTGTTGTCTTCGACAACTCCTCTTTGGCGGGAATGACCTCTTCTGTCATAAAGGAATCATCTTTTGAGTGAATGATCACAGTCGGGATGCGGATTGCCGGCAAATATTGCCGGCAGCTTGAGCGTTCATAGTAATCGTGAACATCGCGAAACCCGTGCAAAGGGGCTGTGACAAAATCGTCGAATTCCCAAAAACTTTTCAATTTGTCAATCTTTCCAAGGTCAAAGGGACAGGGCCTTCCGGCGAATTTTCTTTTGTATTTCCTTTTCAAGCTGCCGAGGAGATGCCACTGATAGACCCGGCCAAAACCTTGAGTAAATCTATCGGCTACAATTGGGAGGACAAAAGGTACGGAGACAGCGACTGCGGACTTTAGCGGCGTGTTTTTCGTCTCTCCCAAGCCACTTGAGAAGGACATTCCCTCCGATGGAAATTCCGACAGCATGGATAGGCGCCTTAGGATGCCTTTCTTTCAAGTGCCTGACGACGAAATCGAGATCGCCGGTATCTCCTGAATGGTAAGTCCTCTCCAGTCTGTTCATGGTGCCGCTGCATGTCCGGAAATGCATCAGAACCGGTCTAAAACCCTTTTTGGTCAGAGCGGTCATCAGCCCTTTGGAATAGGAAGAATTAATCCCCCCTTCCAAACCGTGGAGAATGACAACAATTGGTTTTTGAATGTCGGCATAGCTTGTTTTATCCCAAACGCAATCGAGAAAATCCCCGTCGGGAAGCTCGACCCTCTCCCACTTTGCTGGCATCCGGGATCGAATCCTCATGAGCGTGGGCCAAATCGTTTGACCATGGGGGCCCTTCAGCCACCAGGGGGCTTGAAAGTTGTCAATCATAGATTTAGCCTCAACAATCGGTAAATTTTAGGAACAGCTTTTCTTGCGGCTGCCTTTCCCGCCTCATAGCTGGCCTCATTGCTCGAATCATCAAACAATCCGACATCCTCCAAAATAGGTTGTATGATCACATCGGCCTCGGAGGCGCAGAAACTGCTCTGCGAAAGAGACCGTATTTCATGGCACCTTTTCGCCACGCCAAAGAGATTTGTCGGAAGAGACTCGGGCAAAAGAGCGGTCAAATCAACGGCAACAATGACCCTAGGAGACGTATTTTTTCGCCTCTCTTACCGGTACGGGATCAATGACTCCTCCATCGACATAAACTCTGCTGCCTATGCGTACAGGGCTGAATACAAAAGGGAATGCGCAGGATGCATGAACAGCAGGAGCAACAGGTCCTAAGCCGAATGAGACCAGCTCCCCAGTGCAAAGATTGGTCGCAACGACAATTTAAGGGAATTGCCAGCTCCTCAAAATGCATTGAACCCAGGTGCTCCAGCAAAAAATCTTTTCAAACCCATTCCCCAAGAAAGTCCGTGGCACTTGGTAAAAAAATCAAATGTGATGAAATCGCCTCTTCGCATCTTTAAAAGCTCCGACTTGATCCATGAGGCTGATGGATGATAGGCATAAAGAGCGCCGACTAAACTCCCCGCGCTGCACCCGACAATCATATCAATCGGAATGCCCTCTTCTTCAAGAACTTCCAAAACCCCGACATGGGCCATCCCCCTAGCCCCCCCTCCGCTTAAAACGAGAACTAGACGAATATCTTCGCAAATATGAGCATGCTGAGGGACGGGAAAGGCAATGAATGTCGTGATCATAAGTTTGCAGCCGCGACTGGCAGCTGTAAAGACAAAACGACAAACTCAATAAAAGGCAAAAAAGCTTGAGGGAATTGCAAAACTCCGGAAAAATCGATTTTTGAGCTATTTTGCCGAGATTTGCCATTCGGCGCAAATTCACATACTCTAGATCGGTGAAAGAGCTGAAAAGCAGTCTGCAGGAGTTTTGTAATTCCCTCAATTTATTCATCGTTATCAAAATATCGCGACAAATATTTATCCGCGATATAAGGGTAGCGTTTGGCAATGAATTGATCGAGATTTTTCTTCTCGTTTAAAGTCATATTTTTCTGAAAGTAATTCTGATCCTCTCCCTTGGTGACGGAACTAAAATTCCCGACTTTCCGATAATACTCGATCACCCTTTCCTTATGCAGGGAAAATTCTGCAATGAACTTATCGACATCTCCTTCGTTCAAGCCGCTGAAATCAAGAATTTTCTCAAGTGTTTCCTTGGGCTTTTGCATAAAATCTTCGTAATAGATCAAAAGCTTTCTCCCCTTATAGGCATCAAAGATTTCAAGATTTGTAAAATAATAATGTTCGCGGTTTTCAATGCCGCTAATCAGATTCTGGAAAGTAGCTTGAATGCGGTCTCTGAGCAGCTGGGATGGAATGCATTCTTTATAATTACGAATAATGAGAATCATAGGCCCTGAAAGATTCTCGATATCTTCGAGTTTATGAAGCTTCAAAAAATAGGGGTTGTCTTCTTTAACACCTAATGGAAGGAAAGAATTTAAAGAGAGATTGAACTCTCTGTCGACTGATGCAAGCAGCTGCTCTTTGTTGTCGTAAGGAAGAGCTCCTTCATAAAATCCTCCCCCGGGACCAAACGTGGGACACTTGAGGAGATATTCGATGCAGTACCTCATCCAAGTATTGGCAGTGCGTGGGTAGGACGCGAGAATATAATGATCCTCCGCCCTTAAGAACTGACTCATCAAAAAGAAAAAAATCAAAAATCGTGCAAGCATAATCATCTATTGTTTTTTTTGAATGATCATATCCCAAAACATTTTAATTTTCACTTAATTGTTTTATCAATTTCATAATCAGTTATTTATATTTGACAATAGTCATTTTTTCACCGATCTGTTATGGAATTAAATAAGGAGAATCCAATTATGGAAAAGATTGAAGTCGAACATGTTAAGGAAGCCACGACAGAGTTCCGAAGAGACTGCTTTGATCAATGTTTTGCCTGAAGAAGCCTTCCTTAATGAGCATATACCGGGCTCTATAAACATTCCGATAGGAGCTGAAGAAGATTTTGTGCAAAGAGTCGAAAGCGTCGTCCCCTCGAAAAGCTACCACATTATCGTTTATTGCTCCGGCCCCTCCTGCAGCGCCTCGGAAAAAGCGGCAAAAGAACTCGATAAAGCAGGGTTTACGTCAGTCATGAGATTCGCCGGAGGGATGAAAGAATGGAAAGAAGCCGATGAACCGATAAAGCCCGGTCAATAGGAGTCAGCTATGAAAGATCGCGCCTTCCCCTTTATTCCTTTAAACAAAAGGCAAAATAAGCCCCGCGACAGAGGCATTACCGAAATCAGAGGCCCCTATTACACGGTCATGGGGCAAAGATACCTTCAGGATATTCTCGAAACAATGGGCCATTTTGTCGACTCGGTGAAATATGCCGGCGGATCGTTTACGATGATGCCAAGAGACGCAGTCAAACAATTGAACGACATTTGCCACTCCCACGGTGTTCTTATATCGACAGGCGGGTTTATAGAAACCGTTCTCGCCCGCTGCCCCGACCTCGTGGACAAATACATCGAAGAATGCCGGGAGCTTGGCTTCGACATTGTCGAAATTTCCGTAGGTTTCATTACAATACCGGAAGACGATGTCTTAAGACTTGTTGAAAAAGTGCAAAAGGCCGGGCTTAAAGCGAAACCCGAAGTGGGCATTCAATTCGGAGCTGGAGGGACCGCTACTGAAAAAGAACTTGAAGAAGAAGGGCAAAAAGATCCTGCAGCGGCACTCCACCTCGCCAAAAGAGCCTTGACGCCGGCGCCTACATGATTATGGTCGAGTCGGAGGGGATTACTGAGAGCGTCAAAACATGGAGAACTGACGTTCCGCCTCGCTTTCGTCAATGAACTGGGACTGAAGAACGTCATGTTTGAAGCCGCCGATCCGCTTGTTTATGAATGGTATGTAAAAAACTATGGTCCCGAAGTCAATGTCTTTATCGATCACAGCCAAATCGTTCATCTGGAATCGATCCGCTCCGGCTCCTGGGGCACTAAAAGTCTTTGGGGACGTGTGGTGACATATAAGCCCGATTGATGAACTTCACTTCGACAAGGGCGCCAAGAGGAATTAATCCATGATAAAGGTGGTAATACCGGTTGACCCCTCCGGGATTGGTTTCATAAACCAAGTCGCCCTTCAGGTCAGTCGTTTTGATCTTTAAAATGACAAATCTGTCAACATCTTCCCAATATTTGTTCACAATGCTGTCTAGCTGATCCCTCCTTGCCAAATGGATAAATTTGCTGTCGTCAGCCGGGAGGACGATTTGCCCTTGATCCCGGCTTTGATCCCAATTATCCATCGATAAGATCTTGTAGAGATATTCAGGCTCGGCCTGCTCTCCTGAATGAGAGCCCAGCATCGCCAGACATGCGCATACAAAGGCAGCCTTAAAGATCATTCAGCCTCATCTGCCATTTTTCCAGATCAAATTCCCTTTTTTCATTCATCATCTCGCACATTTCGCCGACAAGAGCCTCTCCCAGGATCTCGTAGGCCTTTTCCTTCGAGATGCCATTTTCACAAGCTTCTCAAAAGTCATGCCTGTGGCCTCAGGTTCATTTTCATCAACCTGTTTCTTCACGGCTTCTAGCACTTTTTTCTTATTTTCTGGGGACAAGTTTTCCATTGATTCAACCTCCGGTTATTCTAAAAATCCTATATACACCAAAAATCAAATTTATTTGGAAGCGAATTGTTGATGAATGGAAAAAAAGGTTCTTGTGAAAAATTGGGTGCGTTCTCAAGGGTGTCAATTTGAGAAAAATCGCGCTCGTGCCTGATTACAAACTAACTACTGAAAATATTCTACCTGGTTTCCTTTTGAGGTATTGCCGCCTGCATCGCTGAAGAGCTGCAAAAAACCGTGCAATACTGGGCCTTGGGAACGTTTTACTCCATGAATGGACTTTGCAAGACCGATCAAACACAAATCCGGCTAAACAAACTCTCGGAAATTCACCTGATTTATGGAAGCTAAAAGCGAGCTTGGTTCCGACAGCCTCCATATGAATAACTACTTGCGCCAACTATTTTCTTGAAAATAATCCGACCAAATAATAAGTAGATTTAAATGGAGGTCAAAATCATGATTCAAAGACTTATCATGTTTCTTTTAACAGGGGCATCGGTCACCGGATGCGCTACTTTGAATGAGACCATGCGGGCAATGGAGTGCAATAAACAAGCCATTGACATGAGCACCTGCGTGATTATGGAGAATGCCAGGGCAATTGAAGAAACGAATGCCAAGATCGAAGAAAACAAGCGGCAGCTAGAAGCCATCAATGAAGCTCTTAAAAATGTCAGCGGAGGGTAAAAGATGAAAAAACGTTTACTCATAGCGCCGGTTCTTCTGCTTGGACTTGCCGGCTGCGGTACAGCAGAGAGGATGAACTGCCTGATCAACCAATCGACAGAGTCAATTAACTGGAATAGAATGCGCTGCTCGAAAGAAGCACAGAGATTATCCGGGAGAACGGTGAGCTGATCGAACAGAGCAACAAGGTTCTCGAAGAAAACGGCCGAAAGCTTAAAGCGATGAGCGGCGTATAGCTACTTCATCATTGATGTCAAGTTACTGCTATCCACCACGCTGTTTGGGCCAAACCAAACGGACCAAAGGCCCTTGGCAAACTGCTCGCTCTCAATGGCTCCCACGTTGGTTCCGTTAATCAGTACTTGGATAACTCCTCCTGGAATCCATCTGATTTCATGTTCATCGCCGTTTTCCACATTCCCGCTAAAAAATCCTAAGAACTGATTAATTTGTGTTTTAAGCTCCGACGACTCCGCCTCTGAAAAAACCTTGCTTAGCGACTCGCGATATCCGTCCTGTACCCGTTTTCCTTCCACGTTCCGCACCCATTTCAAGGTCAACTGCTTAGCCTTATCCGGCTTCATGATGGCCTCGATTTTGCTGCCACCGACATCTCCCTTCTGCAAATAAGAGGCTATGCTATAGATTTTAAAAAAGAATTTTTTCCGGGTAGCCACTCCGGTTAATGACAGGTCGTAATCCGTTCCGTTGTAAGAAAAAGAGACTTCTTTCGGAAATTTCATCCCTGTATCGCTGCTCACTGCAGTATCTGCTGCCAGAACATCCAGGCCTGCCAAGCAAAGAACAGCTGTAAATAACTTAATTCCAATGGATTTCATAATACTCTCCCTTTTGAGTTATACTTTTTTGTTTAGCAGAAAACCCCAAAATTGACAAAAGTTAAATGTTTATGTATATTATTCTCATAAGGAGTGACTTATGTCTCACTTTCTCGCAGTTGTCGAATGCATTATTGAGCATGAAGGAAAGTATTTGATGATTAGAAGGCCCGAAGGGATACACGCTGGAGGGCTTCTCGCCTTCCCTGGAGGCAAAGTGGAATACGAAGACGGCTTTGACTCCCAAAACATACTCATTAACGCAGTTAAAAGAGAAGTTTTTGAGGAGATGGGCCTCAAATTAATCGATCCCATTCATTTTGCAACAAGCTCTTATTTTATTGGCGCCCAGCAGCAACACATTCTCGATACTATTTTCTACTGCAAGCTCAATAAAACCAAGGTTGAAATTACCCCTTCTGCAAGGGAAGTTCCCGAGTATTTTTGGCTCTCATTAGAGGAAATACTCGCCCATGAAAGAACCCCTGAATGGATCGAACCGTATATCTCTAGCACCCTATCAACTTAAACCCGTGATTGTGACCTAATCTGAGGCTGGGCGCTACAGATTAGATCACAATCACGGGTTAAAATATTAATTTACATTTATTAAATCTTTATAGTTTTTTTTTATAATTTTTTTAAATATATGAGGGGATAAATTATGCATCCGATTAATAGAGTCCATAGTCAAAAAAATAAGAATGCTCTGCCACTTAATTCTATTAAAAAGATACTCGCTGACATTCAACTGCCGATTGCATTAGAAGACCAAGAACAAAAAAATGAACTCAAAGAGAAACTCAATAAAGCCTTTCAATTAGTAAAAACTCATCTTGGCACAGGCGAAAAAAAGAACTATCTCATTTATTTAAGCGAAATTATGACCAAATACGGAAGGCTCTGCTATGAGGAGCACTACCCGACCTGCATGGTTATGATGCGGGGCTCATTAAACACCCGGCTGCATGCGCTTGGGGCTTCCGACTCATGGTGTTTTGACATTGATGCTTGTGAAAATTTAACCGATTTGACACGCATTCTGTCAGAGCATGATAAATTTACCTCCTTTGAAGACGAACTGAAAAAAATCGACAGCCAAGCTATCGCCGGCCGCATTGAAGATAAAGCCCACCTGTTGCCGTTAGGTTATACCCTTTTATGGTTTTCCAATGCCCTTCTTAATTCAGATGGGTTTAAGCCAACAGAAGAAGATAAACTTTTAGCGGCACACAATGAAGAAAGGCTAGGCAAGGTTTTTGACCTTTGTGAAAATATGTTGCGTTCTGCAGGCACAGAAGAGGCAAATCTCGAACTTGCAGAATTGTATTATAATGGCCGTTGCAATGCTTCTTTTCGGGAAAATCCTAAGGATCTCGAAACAGCTTTTTCCTGGCTGGAGCAAGCCAAGATGCTCAACGGTTCAAAACAAATGGCCGCCCGGATCGCTAATCGGAAATTTTGCACATATTACGACAAAAGCGATTTTGAGAAAGCGAAAAAATATTTATCTGAAGCGATTAATATTTGGCGATCCGTGCCGGATAAAGACCAAGACCTCTTCCTGATCGCCAATCTGCACAATAATCTGGCAGCAAGCTTGATGAAACAAAATCAATATGACGCAGCCGATAAGGAAATTGATAAGGCGCTCGAGTATATGAAATCCTGCAAAAAAAATACCCATCAATATTTTGGTATCTATCTGGCTAAAAAAGCCAAAATTAAATTGGTTCAAAATAAGCTAGAAGAAGCAAAAGTGCTTGTAAATAAATCACTTGAAATTTATCGGATACATTCTGATGCATCTAAAGGATTGATTGAAACAGCCCAAGACCTCTTAAAAGATATTCAGAAAGCCATGAACTAGCAATGATTTTTTACTTAACTCTTTGTATCTATACGAGTTAAGCATTCTAACAACCTAAATCTAAAAATTCTTATTTTATATTAAGATAAAATTATTATTATAGTATAATTATATAAAGTAGAGTTTTAATTTATTTTTATTATTATGAGCATACACAATATTAACAACCCAAAACAAAGACTATTGCCTGAAGGTGTTCAAGCAGGCAAAACAAAGAGCAAATCACCCCAGAAAACAAAAAACATATTCTTCAAAAAAATTTCGAAAACTGCAAAAAGCGGATGGGGAAAAATCCGAAAACTTGCCGGCCGAGTTTCAAAAGGGCTTGCCTCTCGATCTGCTAAAAAAACCGTATCCTACAAACCTCTTGTAGACGAAGAACCTGAAGCTCCAGACAGCGGCAACGTAAATCCTTATGTTCCACATAAAAATAAAGGTCCTCCGCCCCCGATACCGCCATTCGACTGGTCGAAATTTAAAGAATCCACTCCAAAATCTTCGCCTCCCAAGGCACCTCCGTTTGACTGGTCAAAATCGAAAGAGCCGCCTTCTAAACAGGTTATACAAAAATACATTAAGGAAGAAATACATGCGAATACCACCCCGGGAACTCTCTTGAGATCGGATTTCAAACATGGAGCAATGATCAAATTTGTCGAATCCCATGCGGCAGAATTTATATCAATGTCGCTTAAACCAACCATGGAAAATGCGATCAACCGTAAAAAAACAAGCCTTGAAGTGAATCCAATATTTCTTCAAAAGTCAATTAGTAAGAAAGGATTGAAGAAGAGACAGAAAAAATTACTAAGGGCCGTATCGCAATATTTGGAAGATGTGCATCAAGCAGCAGATCAACTTGATAACGAAACAAAAACCCTATTAAAATTCATTTATGATGAAGTGAAAAATAAAGAATACAGCAATATCGACAATAGTCCCGAAGAAAAAGTAAAACGTGCAAAACAACAGGTAGCCGCGCAAATCTTTTTAAGAACGCTCAATCCACGGCTTATCACATCAATAAAAGACCCCAAAGTTCAAAGAGAGTTGATTCTGATTACAAAAATTACGCAAAATGCCGCCAATCAAGTGGAATTCAATGAAGAATATATGCGCTTTGCAAATGCCTCTTTAGAAAAATTTCAAGATAAAATCGACAAAATCATCCAGGCAGCGATCACAACTTAACAGCTTTAAATAAAGCATAACCAAGATGCTCGTCTTGAAAAATATCTTCGGTTTTTTTGAGATGAATCAACCCGGTTATTCCCCAACGTCTTAAGGCTTTCCAAAATATCTTAAGCTGTCCGGAAATTCCCAATTCTTTTTTTGTCTGCTTCATCCATTCGGACATAAGGGTCGGCTTTTCAATGGTAGTAATTTCCGATAAATTTGCATTTTCGAACAATTTCTTCCAACCTTCCAAAGTTTCGGTCCGCTCCCCTTCCAATTCGAAGAGTTTTTGCTTTAGGTCCTCCAAGGTATTTTCCTTCCAATAAATATCTGCGATGCCCAGGGTTCCTCCCGATTTTAAAACCCGAACCATTTCAGATAATGCCTTTTTTTGATCCATAAGTGACAGCGAGCATTCCGATATCACGACATCAAAAGAAGCGTCGTGATAAGGCAGGCTATGGGCATCGGCTTTGGTGAAATCGATCTGAAGATTGTGGATTTTAGCTTTTTCCCGAGCTTGCTCAAGTAAATGATCCGAAAGGTCGATGCCAGTAATTTCACATCCGAAATTGCGTGTCAAAATACAGCTGGACTCACCGGAACCTGAGGCGACTTCAAGAACCTTATGATTTTTCTTTATGCCGCACAGCTTCGCAAGCTCTAGGGTGATATTAGTCCCTCCGGGATGAAATATATCCAGACCTATGTCGTCATTTTCAACAAGACTTTCAAGAGAAGGCTTAATCCGCATTTCTCACACCTAACTGTGAAATTTGTACAATCCGGGTCTTAGTCATCAAGATGAGAGTATCATATCAGGGACTTCCTTGACAAAAATAAAACATAATTGAATGACAAGGTTATAGAAAACTGCCTTTTTAAACATAGAAGGCCGTAAGCAGCTGGCAATCAATTATGTGGTACCAAAAACCGTTTTTTAGAAACCTGATCGTGATTGTTTTGATTTTATCGGCAGTCTATTTGGGGTATACCCTCCTTCCGTTTATCGATTCTTTCTCAGAAGTTGTCACTGTTGTCCTCTATCCCCTAATTCTGACGCTTATCCTCTACTATATCTTCCGCCCTCTTGTAAGGTTAGTCAAAGAGAAAATCACCGTCTATGGAGGAATACTGCTTGTTTATTTAATTTTATCGGGAATTACTGCGATTTTTGCCTTTTTGGTTTATCCAAAAATTGTTGAAGAGATTGAACTCATCAATTCGATTGATATCGAAAAATATCTGAGCTTTGAAGATATACAATCTTCCGGAAAAGACACCAAATTCCACATTGAATACTATTTGATAGTTGAAATAAAAAAGTTTGTAATTAACGGATTACCCAATTTACACACATATATTGTAAATAAAATACCGTATTTCATTTCAACAATAACAGATTTGGTTTTGACTTTAATAATAACTCCTTTTATGCTTTTTTATTTTTTGAAAGATGAGAACCTATTATATAATAATTTCATCACAAGCCTCCCTGAAAAGTTTCAAGACAAGACGAAAACCTTATTACACGAAACCGATCAAATTTTGCTGCACTTCATCACAGCAAGGGTGATCATCTCCCTGATTATCAATAGTCTGCTCTTAATAGCTTTTTTGATCATGGGCGTCAAATTAGTCGCGATTATTATCGCAATTTCTGTGTTTTTCTACATTATCCCTTCAGTTGGAAGTATTATCGCAACCTTTTTGGCCCTTCTGATCGGATTTTCTCAAAGTACTTTTGTCGGAATAGAGGTCCTCATTACCATGTCCATAGCAGCCGGTATTGAAGGCTTTCTAGTCACTCCTCAGGTGATGGGAAAAAAACTCTACATTCACCCTTTGACTGTGCTTATCATTCTTCTTGGAGCAGGATACGTTCTAGGATTTATTGGCCTTCTTTTTTCCACACCCATTTACGTACTGATAAAACTTCTCTTCAAACATTTTCGGGAGTGGAGGTACCAAAAAGCCGATCAAGCGTGATATTGGCTTCCGAGTCTTCCTTTGTACGGTCAATTGACTTTAACAGCTCTACGATTTTGGATATCTGCTCATTTGATTCCACCGAAACTATCTTCTGGTATTTTTTATCCACTATATCACATATCTCCTTAACGGTATGACATTTGGGGTCGCAAATTAAGTAATATTCATGAACATTTTCTTTAACTTTGCTCTTTGCCATAACATCGCCTTCGACCAGCCCCTGCATAGTCTCCTGGATAGTTTCAATAGGAATTTTTAAAAGTTTTGACAATTGAATATCGTTAAGTGTGGGCTTGCAGGTGTAATGATTTTGTATATATTGATATAAGATCAGGAGGCTTAATTCCTTTCTATTAATGCTCTGTACTTTACCTTCGAACTCATCAATCCCGAATGTCACAATCTCTTCCATTTGAGCCGAAATTTCAGCCCCTGCCAAAACGATGAGCCAGCTGAATTGAAGCCAGAGTAAAAAGAAAGGGAGGGCCGCAACTGTTCCATAAACGACGTTATAACTAAAAATATTGATCATGAAATTAATATAAATAATCTGCCAAAACTGATAGCCGCTTCCGGCAATAATGGCGGCGACAACCCTAGGCCAAATTTTCAACCGGCCATTTGGCATGATCCAATACAGCAAAAAGAAGACAATCCAGCTCAAAACCCAGGGTGACAACGACAAGATAAACAAAAAGAAGTCGGAAATGACAACAAGTCCTGTATATTCTTTAATATGAATCAGTTCAGTTTTTGCATATAAGGTCAGGCTGGCAGAAACAACAAAAAATACAGGAGTGATGATGATGATAGCCAGATAATCCGTAACTTTTCTAAGCAAAAGTCTTTCAGTTTGAATTTTCCATATATGGTTCAATGCGCTCTCTATGTAACTGAACAAGTTTAGGTTCGTCCACAGCAGAAACAAGATACCAAATCCTATCATCATGCTCCCTTTTAAGTGGGCAAGCATACTATGCGCAATTTCTATAGCATGCTGCATTACCTCTTTCTGCTGGTAAAATCCTTTGACAATAAGAGTTTCCAAATATTGATTAAATCCGAACCCCTGGCCAAGACCGATGGCAAAAGCTAAAAGAGGCACAATTGACTGAAGTGTATAAAATGTTAAAATTGAGGCTCTTGCATAACAATCATCCATCCAAAAGTAATAAGCTGCCGAGATGATGATTCTATACGTCTTTTTAAAAAAATGGCCAATAAACCTAAGAAAACTCAAAAACACATCCTGTTTATTTTTAGTGAATTATAAATCTTATCACTCCTAACTTGAATATATAAATTATAGACATTTAAAGTCATGAAAAAGTCCTTTACTAAATCATCGCATCTTATAAAATGAAAATATAGACAAAAGCTCCCCATCATCTCAGTATTTATTTTTAGCTAGTCGCAAAACTTTAACGTTATCTAAACAAAGGATGGAATCATGACCGCAAATGAAATCATTTTATTAATTATTGCCATAGCATTTGTCATATTTGTGATTTTTGCGGCGATAGTCCTTATTAAATTGGCAAAAGTTTTATTTTCACTGCAAAAACAGATAGATATTATAGGCGCCGAGACAAAAGATCTTGTTCACTCCGCAGGTCAAATTTCAGATGATTTTCTGTATAAAATGAAAAACACCAACCCATTATTCCAGGCTCTGTCCAATGTCGGCGAAGGGCTGGAAACCAAGAGCTATCATTTTAAAGAAAGAGCTTATTGGCAAAGCCGTCAAAAACATTGTAAAACTCAATCGGAAGCAGAAGACCTCGTCACTGATTTTGTTAATTTAGCTCTGGCAGGAGTACAGGTTTGGCTTTCCGTTAAACATAAAAACGAAGGTTAAGGAGAATTTATATGGAAGAGGGCAGAATAACCACAAACGAGCTTTTGCTCGGCGGAGCCATTGGAGCCCTGCTGGCCGCAGGCTCGATTGTTCTTTTAAGATCAAAGCATACCGAATCATATGACACAGGAATCAAAGGAAAATACCAGAAGTATAAAGATAATATCGAAGAATTCCTTCTATTATTGGAAGACAACATTGAAACAAAAGTTTCGGATAAAGCCCAAGAGTGGGGCCAAACGGTCAAAGATACATCGGAAAATTTAAAATCCGAACTAAGCAAATTCACCGGAGAAGAATACAGCGAGCTAAAAACAGGACTCTTAATTGGAGGTCTTCTGGGTACTGTCCTTGGGATCGAAGCCACTAAATTGTACTATTCGAAAAATATCAAACAACCGCGTTTCGATGTCCAATCCTTGATTTCCAACAATACGGGTAACTGGAAAAACATAGTCCTGGATATTCTGGAAATTGCGGCCAATCGCTCTGACTCCAAACGCGGCAGTCAGAAAGCCGCCAATAAAGTTGACAATATCGTCAATATTGTTGATTCCGGAATCCAACTTTGGAAGCGCATCAATAAATAAACCTTACAAAAAATTAATGGAGCCTTTCAGACGAAAGGCTCCATTAATTTTTAATGATTTTTTCTTCAGATTTTAGAGATGATGCTCGTGTTCGGCGAATTCTCTAACCGAAATGAGAATAAGAATCCCGGATGCAATTGCAAGCAATTCGATGAATGCACGGGGATAAAAGCCAAGGTCAAGACCTAGAGCAGTAGCCAATCCTGTAAGAATCAGGTAGACTGCTAAAAAAATCAAACTGATTATTTTCACAACGCTCATATGTACCTCTCAGGTTTTTTAAAAAGGTTTTCTTTCTAACCTTACATTTATAATAATCATGATTATCCTGTCCATTATTTTTTTAAAACATTTTTACTCCCCTTAAACTCAAATACTTATGGGCGACAGAGTGCTAATTTTTCAGCAACTACTTTAGTATCAATTATTTATTTTTTCCAGAGATCGCAAAAGGTGCAAAATTCCCATAGAAAATGGGGAATCTAGTAGACATAATAATCGGTTTTATTATAGAGGTAAGGTTAAAGAACATCAAAAAAAAACACTTGGAGGTTGATGTGTACGTTGTAAAAATAATCGGCATGATTTTATTAGCCGTTTTTCTAATTGCAAAAGGATTGGAAGGCTTTCTTGGTTTACACCTAGCCGCAGTTCCCGAGTTCATTATAAGTGTGATAGGAATCGCAGCCGGAGTGTTAATTCTGGTTTCCATAAGGAATTTTTATCTTGGAAGAAGATGAAAAAAAGAGGGGGCAGCTGCCCCCTCTTAATATTTCTTCCCCCAAAAATTTTTACTGTGTGCAGCACTTGACCACATCCGGTGAGAAATGGGGCTAAATAGGATGGGCATAAGAGACGGCAATTTTCCATTTTCCGTCTTTTTGACGCCTGAGAACATCCAGCCCTTTTTCTTTGATTGTCTTCACTTCTAATGAACTTGTCACCGTAAGCGTCCAGATCAACCGCACTACAGCTAAATCCCCTTCAATAAAGATTTGCTCGATCTCGGGAGTAGCATAATGGTATTTTTTTTCGGGGTCTTTCAATGCTAGCGAAAATTGCCGGCACATATCCTGAAAGTTTCTATCTTCGATTCCCGGATAGCTTGCGATAACATCTTCAGCAAACAGACCGCATACAGCTTTTGTATTTTTTGCGTTAAAATCTTTTGGCCATTGCATCAATAGACCGATAATTTGCTGTTTTGACTGCATGTCTTGGAGGTTTTCAGCAGGAACCAGTGACATCTTGCAAAATATGAAAATCAGCACTACTTGGAAAAATTGATTCATAGCTTATTTCCTATTTTAGCGGCAATCATGTTTGGGAGGTGCTTTTTTAAAAATTCCGCATGCTCTTCTTTATAGTTAAAGCTGCAAAAATGATCCTCAGGCTGCTTGTGCTTGATGCAATAAATACCGCCGCATCGACAATTAAATGGAATGGGATAAGGTTTTCTCTCACAGATGAAACAGCTATCTGAAAATGCTATTTTAGCTGCCTTATCCACTTGCCTCTTTTTTTTAGCTCGATTATTGTCTTCGCGAGAAAAATTCGGGGAACCATTTTGAATTAGAGGTATTGTCATAATCAACCTTTTCTTCACCAAAACGTTTAAATCAACTTAATATATATATGTATTTTTTTGTCAAATCAGTTATGAAGAATTTGTATGAAAAAAGCTCTTGCAATCCTTCTGGTTTATCTCCTCGGACTCGTTCAGGGAATCGCTTTTACAACAATACCGGCTGCTGCAAATTTCTTGACCGGAAGCCGGGGATTTCAGTTTACCGACGCCGAATACGGCTCGATATTTCTTCCTATGATTTTCGGCGCTATTATCGCCTCCTTTGCCGGGGGAGCTCTGGCTAAAAGGTATACAGTCAAAAACGTATTGCTTGCCGGAATCTTGCTAAGCGCGGCGGCAATGTTTGTTTTCTATTCGGCGTCTTTGCTGACCGACGTGCGTTATTCCATCATGATGCTTGTCATGCTGCTGCTGGGAACGGGCTTCGGCGCCAATATCACCTCGCTCAATCCTTTTGCCATCCATTTTTTCCCCGATCACGCAAGTTCAGCGGTCACAGCTCTCCACAGCTGTCTTGGAATCGGAACGGCAATCGGACCGCTGCTTTGGGTTCTCTACAGCGGCTTAAATATTTGGTGGGCCGATCCCATCCTTTTGGGCTTTATCTTTGCCGCCCTTTTTCTCTTAAGTTTTCTTTTCCTTCCTAAGTCAGCGGAACTCGAAGGCAAGGGGGAAGCCCCCTCCTCCCCCCACAAAACGCTTCTCGCAGTTTTTGCCTTTATCGCATTTCTGTATGGAATCATCGAAACAACCTATGGCAATTGGTCAACGATATATTTCCATCAGGTCAAAGGAATGTCGACTGCGAGTTCCAATACCCTCCTGTCCCTTTTCTGGGGGTCGGTTACCGGCGGCAGGATTATAGCGACCTTTTTGAGCATCGTCATTGCCTCCCGGTGGATCTATCGCGTTCTTCCCTTTCTTGTCTTCGGAAGCGCTGTCGCTTTAGTTTATATCGCTTCTTATGATGCGGCTTTCGCAGTCATGATCCTCGCAGGGTTGGGATGCTCGGCATTTTTGCCTCTTTCCGTGACCTACGGGGTACAAAATTTAAAAACAAACCCCACTTTCGCATCAGGCCTTGTGATCGGAACCTATATGATTGGCTATGGCGTCGCTGCCGAAGGAATCGGATTTCTTCATAAACAGGAAGGGGTTACCTTTGACGCCCTCTTTATAACTGTCGCCGCTATTGCTCTTGTTCTTATCGGATTTAATTTCGTGTCGACTCTGAAGACGGATCAATAACGGGAATGGGCTTGGCTCCTTTAGTGTTCAGCTTAATCGCCCACAAAGAATTTGAAGAGCAGATGAACAGGATATTATTATCTTTTCCGCCGAATGTCAGGTTCGCGGTTTGCTTGGGCATCAAAAATTTTCCGATCAGTTTCCCTTCGGGATTGATGACATGAACGCCGTCGTAGGCTCCCACATAAATGTTATCGTGCTCATCGAGCCTCATGCCGTCAGGGAAACCGGGAGACACAACAGCAAAAACCCTTTGACCCGAAACTGTTTTGCCGTCTCCGGCCACATCGTAGGCGTAAATGGCGTGATGTTTTTTCTCATAATAAGTGCGAGGCGCCTGAATAGCGCCGCTGTCGATAACAAAGAGCGTTTTTTCATCTTTGGAAAAGGCAATGCCGTTGGGCATTTGAAGATCGGAAACCTGAGCGGTCAATTCTTCAGTTTTCGGGTCATAGCGATAGACATTGTTCGGCAGGTAGCACTCCTGGGGAAATTGCAGGCATCCATAAGAAGGATCGGTAAACCAGACCGTTCCGTCCGACTTGACGACGAGATCATTGGGCGAGTTAAGCGGCTTGCCCTCGTAAAAGCCGACAAGTGTTTTCACTGTGCCGTCAAACTCAGTGATCGACACCCGCCTTCCTGTTGTTTCCGCTGTCAAAAGACGTCCGTTTAGGTCTGCTGTCTGCCCGTCTGCGATATTCGACGGATGGCGGTATACAACCGGTTTTTCCCAAGAAAGCGGTGTGATCTTATTGTAGGGCTCAAGACCGTGCCAGCGAAGCATCAGAATATTGTCATTGATTTGATCGGTAAAAAAAAGATAGCCCTCTTCCGATCCCTTCATCTGAACATAGACAGGCCCTTCGGTAAAACCGAACCCTTCAGCAATGTGGATCAATCTCGGCTCCATGCCAAGGATTTTGGCAAAGGATTCGTCGTAAACTTCAAGGGGCAGCTGCGGCGATTCTTTTTCGGGATAAGACGGAGCGTTGACAATCCCCAAAACAGCTAAAAATAAACTCAGCAAACAAGTCATAAGCACTGCTGCAATACTGACCGGATCGCCTCAGCCCGGCTTGTTCCCTGAAGTTTTTTTGTCGCTCCGCTTTTGTCGATGTGCCCTTCCGCCAGTTTCACCCACTTATCACGAATTTGATCAATCATGGCAGGATCCAGATCGCGGCGGAAATCAAACGTTTCCTTGGCCGCCTCATAAATCGCATTAATATCTTCTTTGCCGAACTTGCCCTTCTCTTTATTTTGAATGGCCTTGTCAAAAGCCTTTAGAAGTTTGCTCGCTTCCTCTGACATACTTGTTACCTCGTAATTTTCAAAGCTTTCCGAACCCCCGCGCCGTAGTCCTTGTGAACTTTATCGAAAAGGGCCGTTTGCCGGTCGATAATCTCTTGCGGCACACCCTTCATCGCGTCGACGATATTGCTAAACAGCCGCTGTTTTTGATCGTCATCAAACAGCTCGAAGAGAGCCCGCGGCTGGACGAAATCATCACTGCCCTCGCGATGGTCATAGCGGTCGGCATCGCCAGAGATCTTAAGCGGCGGTTCTTTGTAGGAGGGATTCTCTACAGCGCCGCCCATAGAATTGGGCTCGTAAAAAGCATCAGTGCTGCCGCTTTTTTGTCCGAAGAAATTCATCTTGCCGTCTTTGTGATAATGGTGAACGGGGCAACGCGGTGCATTCACCGGCAGGGCCTCATAATGGGTTCCTAAACGGTATCTATGGGCATCGGCATAAGAGAAGATGCGCGACTGCAGCATTTTATCGGGCGACCAGCTCACTCCGGCAACGATATTCGACGGCGAGAAAGCCAGCTGCTCGATCTCGGTAAAATAATTATCCGGATTGCGGTTTAGTTCCAGCTCGCCAACGTCGATGCAGGGATATTCCGAATGTGGCCAAACCTTAGTCAAATCGAAAGGATTGTAAGAGGTATGAAGCGCCTCTTCTTCGGACATAACCTGTATCTGAAACTTCCATTTCGGAAACTCCCCCCGTTCAATGGCTCCATAGAGCATCTCCTGAGAGGTTTCACGAGATTTCCCCACAACCTCCACAGCTTCGGCATTTGTGAAAAATTTATGCCCCTGCATTGTTTTGAAATGGTATTTAACCCAGTATCTTTCTCCCTTGTCATTCCAAAGGCTGTATGTGTGCGAGCCATAGCCATTCATGTGCATTGGGGATATCGGAAGGCCGCGGTCCGACATCAAAATCGTCACCTGGTGCAGAGATTCCGGACTGAGCGACCAAAAATCCCACATGGCAGTTAACGAACGGAGATTGGTTTTAGGATGCCGTTTCTGCGTGTGGATAAAATCGGGAAATTTATAAGGATCGCGAACAAAGAAAACAGGGGTATTGTTTCCCACTAAGTCCCAGTTGCCTTCATCTGTATAAAACTTCAGTGCAAAGCCGCGCAAGTCCCGTTCCGCGTCGGCGGCCCCTATTTCCCCGGCGACGGTGGAAAAGCGGGCAATCATCGGCGTCTTGGCACCTGGTTGCAAAGCTTTGGCGCGCGTATACTTAGAAATATCACCCGTGATCCTAAGAGTGCCTTGGCTCCCCACCCTTTAGCGTGAACGGTTCTTTCCGGAATCCGCTCGCGGTTTTGATGGGCCAATTTTTCTATAAGCTGATAATCCTGAATCAATAAAGGCCCTCTCGGACCCGCTGTGATTGAATTCTGATTATCCGGGATCGGAGCGCCTGCTGTCGTCGTCAGTTCGGGGGGCTCTTCCATCTTGACCTATCTCCTGTTGACCCCCTTTTAACAATTCCAGATGTTTTTGGAAAGCCCGAATCGTGTCTTCGCTAACGTGATGCTCCATCCCCTCGACATCGATTTCCGCAATGTGCTTCGGAACTCCTAAAGTTATCAGATAATCCATGAGAAACGCATGACGCTGCTTGCTCATTTTTGCGAGCTTTGTCCCTTTAGCTGTCAGTGTCACAGGCTGATTCTGCTCAGTTTTGACAAGGCCTTTCTTCCGAAGCCTCCCGAGTGTCCTCACAACGGTCACATGAGAAACACCCAAGTGCTTAGCGATATCGCAAACTCTGGCTTCGCCTTTCTGGGATATAATGTCATCTATGATCTCGACATAATCCTCGGCCGTCTCAGAAACATGATGATTCCGCGTCGCAATAAAGGGTTTTGCTCGTCTTAAGTTCTTTTTCATATTGTCTCGAATTGGTAGTCTAAAGGAAGCCTGAAAAAATATCCTTTCTTTTCAGCCAGATGCTTGTTGGCAATCACGCATAAGCGATTATGCAAAACTTTGTTATCGGTAAGCTCCGATAAATAGCGTTTATAAATGGTTCTGGTCAACTCGAATTCACCTTCTTCAATCATACACCAAGAATGTAGGAAAAAGGCAACCCACATGACTTCTATCGCATTGAACGGCCATTCCCCCAAATGTCCTGTATCGCCGAGGTCTTCTCTCTTATAAAAAATCATTTCTCCCAGACCCACTTCACCGACGATCGAAAGGATCCGCGAAGTAAAGCAAATTATGGGAATCGCGATTCCCATAATCAGCGAAATCAAACATCTGGACACTCCGTCTTTTCTAACAATTTTTGTCCGTATGCCAGCTTCCTGAAATACCCTCTGCAAGAAGACATTTTTTTTATATCCTTCTCAATTCTGATAAGCATGTCTTTGAGTTGACCATCTTTGCGATGGATCGAGCTTTTCTTTGCGGGGCTTGCCTCTTCGCATACCTTGAGGACCTTAAGACGTCTGGAAACCGGATTTTTTGAAAAGAGGCACTGAGAACTGTAGGCATCGAAAAGATCATTCAATTTTCGATATAAATGTTTGGGAGGTCTTCGGCAACCTTCAATCCACTTTTGGCAAATCGGACCCAACTTGCAATACTCCCCTTCCCTTATCAATTGGATCGACACTGTTCCCAATGCAATTGAAGAAAAAACAGAGATCGCCGTCCATCCTCCAGCATCTCCCAACGGCCTAATTCTCTCAAAGGGATCATTCTCTTTTGCCAGCTCGATAAATGAACGGACAGCTCCCTCAATACAGAAAAAGGATACCGAAAGGACATAAACCTTCGCTGTTACAAGCGTTCCCGCTATTAAGGATCCGCGCAGAATCCCCTTCTGTCTAATCGCACTTAAGATCCGATTAAAGAAAAAACGATCATCGGTTTGCGCATGTATTTCTCGTGCAAGTTCTATTGTCATTGTCAGCTCCTTAATATTGTAGCTTAAGCTACAATTGAGGAATTGTAGCCACGGCTACAATTAAGATCTATAAAAAATCTGGTATTGAGCAATTTTGCTTGATCATACATGAGTTTTAGATAAGAAAACTTTTGGTTTTTAGAACCTATCCAACTAAAAATTTTTGTCCAGATTTGAGTTCATTTTTAGTTTTTGAGGTAGTGTAACATCGTTTCTGTAAATTCAATTTCCGAGAGAAAAGTCTTGAGGAAAAAAGTTTGAGATCAGATTCTCTTTGTCTGCAACCTCTGTACTGGACAAAAAATCATTTCACACATGACAACCTCCTCTTTCTAAGCAGTCGAATGACCACAGTATCTGTTTGATTTCATTAATATTAGACTCGATGTTCATGAGTGCCCTCCGAATCATATCCAATCCCAGTCAAAATATGCTTTTACTCTTCCGTCCATGGACTTTTTTCCTGATGGGAGTGATTTTGGACTGGATTTCACCCGTTCTATAGGCCCAGCAGAAGACGATAGCCAAGACAAAGAGGATCTTCTCGATCTTATCAGGATCGGTAACATGAGTATCTTCCATGCGGAATCCGCGACTTTTAAGGCACCCAAAAAGCGTCTCTATTTCCCATCGCCTTTTGTAGACCGCTAATGCATCTTCAAAGTCATGATTCGAAACCACGATCATGGGCTCTTTCGAACCTTTTTTGCCTTTCTGAAAGGATAAATACAGCTGCAGCCCCCATAGTTCTACCGGGACATTGAGAACTTTTTTTCTTCTTCCGTAACATTTCAAGAGTTGGTGAATGGAAATCGATTCATGAGAGCCTAACTCGAGAATCTTATACGAGCCCTTCACACGGATAACGAATGGAATGCGAGCGTCTATCAAGAAGAGAAACCAATCTTCTCCAATAAATTCACGATCAGCAGTAAAAGCTTCGATTTTCTCGGGTGAAAACTTCGTGAGAGTGCGTTTGAGCAGGGATATTCGATCGTGTGTGGATGAGTTGCCTTCCAAGTCTAAAACAGACCAGAAAAAAGAGATGCTGATCTCTTTATAGGCGATTGAGAGCATTAATATGTTAATCGGGGTCTTGCCCCCACTTCCAGTTCGTCCGATCAAGGATGAGCGTACATTTTTGATCAAGGGGAAACAATTTGAGAATGAAGGGGGCTATACAACTGAAGTCAAATGAGAAGTCAGTAAAGAATCTGCATATCCTGCGATAAGCAGACTCTTCCTTGCAATCTGTTTGGAATGCCGTTGCGATTTGTGCCAGGTTGATGGTCCGCACGCAAAACAGAGCTTGGACGATGTGGGTCAAGCAAGTGATTCTGGCCTTGTCCAATTGAAAAAGTGAGCTAAAATGGTTCTTAGTTCGCTGATGTGATTCATAAAAGTACCTCGCTGGTTTGGTTTTCAACGAGTTACGATTGCATCAGCGACATTTTTTTATCAAATCATTTTTTGTCCAGTACAGAGATCTAAATCACTAAAATTTTCTTCTAAAGTTTTAATGAGAAGATGTTTATCGTTAAATAAATAGTAAACCCTCTTCTTGAGATAGCCATTTTCATAAATGTGTTTATGTATTTTTAGTTTCGAACCAGGCTGTTGATAATAGAAAACTTCAGTATCGTTGTCCTCCCATTCATGATGTACCAGGTCAAGCTCGCATAGACAGTCTTCTTCGTAAAACTCTATATCAGAATTTTCGTATTGGAGACAGTGTTCCCATGACAGAAGGAGAAAAATCGCCAAAAACATCATACACACATGTTCCGAAATCTATTTATTTATATAAACCTTTTTTTAAAATTATAACTTTGACATCAAATTTCTGCATGTAAAATTTATGTCGATATAGAATGGGTCACTTTTATAATAGAGAAAATTACAAAATTAAGGCACTGCCGATTTTCAAACTATGTCGCCGAGATTAACCGTTTACCTTAAAATACACATACTCTTGAAAATTGGAGATTTTAAGCCAAATGCAAAGACCCTATGAAAGAGTCGAAAAACCGTGAATGAGAGTGCCAAAATAAAAATAACACATTTTTAATAACCGAGTCTGTATTTGAAGCAAATTGGGGGTGGTTGGATTTGAACCAACGTAGACCGAAGTCGACGGAGTTACAGTCCGTTGCAATTGGCCGCTATGCGACACCCCCTTAAATGATGCTGACAGTAGGACTTGAACCCACAACCGTCCGATTACAAGTCGGGCGCTCTACCAATTGAGCTATGTCAGCAAAGCGAAAGGCAATTTATAACAAATCGCAGGTTTTGTAACAACCCTTTTTACGGCTCAAGCGACTCGCCGGGCTCCGGAGGAACTACCGTCTCCCCTTTGTCTTTGTCTACAAGGTCTTTGTCTACCGACTTAACCCGGCTGTGCAGCGAACCGATTTGACTGATCTTCTCTGCCAGGCCGTTTTTCATCACGCTCAGGCTGCGTTTTTTCAGATCAACGCTCAACTTGGGCTGATCTTTCTTCCAACAGCACGATTTATACTTTTTTCCCGAGCCGCATGGGCATGGGTCGTTTCTACCGACTTTCTTACTCATAATTCTTTTCCTGTAATTGACATCTTGTGCAAAAAATTATAATATATTGAGTGTTTTTAAATAAATGATAAAGATTTAATTTAATATGAACCTCGTCACGCGCCCCCCTTGGAAAGGTCTCGGAAGACAAATTGAAAGCCGCTGCCGCAAGGCTCTTTACGATTTCAATATGTTCGAAGATGCCGAAAAGATTGCTGTTGCCTTGAGCGGCGGCAAAGACAGCCTGACGCTTCTCTACATGCTGAAGGGAATCGTCGGCAGAGGGTTTCCTGACGCGGAAATCCACGCGATCCACGTCGATGGCGAATACACCTGCGGCGCAGGGGTGAATCGCGATTATTTGAAAGCGATATGCCATGAGCTCGGCATCAACCTTATTGTCCGCACATCTTCGCAGACACTGGGCTCGCTCGAGTGCTACAGCTGCTCTAGGGAGCGCCGCACTCTTCTGTTTGAGGCCGCAAGAAGTGTTGGCACGCGGATAATCGCCTTTGGCCACCACCGCGACGACAATGCCCAAACGCTCATGATGAATCTGCTTCAAAAGGGAGAATTCGCCGGCATGCTGCCGAAGCTGCATATGCAGCACTATGGATGCACCATCATCCGCCCGCTCATTTATATTCCTGAGGATGATATCAAGAATTTTGCCAGACAAACCGGTTTTGCGCGCATCACATGCCAGTGCCCCGTCGGCCAAAATTCCAAACGAAAGCAAGTCGATGCTCTTTTGGACGAAATGAATCAAATGTTTCCCCATGCGCGGCACAACCTGGCCAATGCCAGTCTCAATTTTGGTTCCGATAAGGCCAAAAGGCCGTAGTGAAAAAAGCCTCAATGATGCTACCATACCAGGAAAAACAAGGAAAATAAAATGCCGGAAGATAAAAATCTCTATAGCGAACATGAGGCCAGTACCAATATACAAGGAGTGGAAATCGGATTGATGTTTCCCGACATTTTCAACTATGAATGGATCGGACAAAAAGATGTGATGGATCAACTCCTGGCCTCCTGGTTTGTTCTCGATAAACAAGATATTCCTCTAAATCCAAGAATTGTCGGAAAACCGGGTGTCGGAAAAACCACTCTCGCTTATGCCGCGGCCAAAAAACTCGGTAAAGATGTCTACATTTACCAATGTACGATGGACACCCGCCCCGAAGACCTGCTGATCACCCCTGTTGTGGACAAGTCAGGAGGCATCCGATACGTAGCCTCTACTCTGGTGACAGCCATGATCCGCGGCGGAGTGTGCATTTTAGACGAGGCTAACCGCATGAGCGAAAAATCCTGGGCCTCCCTCGCACCGCTTCTCGACACGAGGCGTTATATTGAATCCATTGTCGCCGGCCTTAAAGTAGGCGCACACCAGGATTTTAGAATCTGCGTAACGATGAACGACGACGCGTCAACCTACGAGATTCCCGAGTATATCCACAGCAGGCTGCAGCCGCAAATCTATCTTGATTTTCCGGAGGTGGAAGAAGAAAAACGCATTCTTCGCGAAAACCTCCCCTTTGTCGAAGAACATATTATGGACTATGTGGTGAACTTCCTACAAAAAGCGCACGCGGCAAGCGCCAACTACACCATCCGCGACGGCATTAATATTGCCCGTTATGCCGCAAAAAGAATCAAATGCCTGAATGCAGAGGCGCAATTCGACGGCCTTTTGAGACAAGCCGTTGTGATGACGCTCGGAGACGAGGCTCTTGACTTTCTGCCATGAAAGATTTGTTTTATCTGCAAAAAGAGTCGGTCTATGCTATCCCCGTCATCCACTACAACATGGAAATGGCCGGGGAGGTGAAAAAAGTTTTCGAAGAGATTCAGCCCGATTGCGTGGCTGTCGAGCTTCCGGAGACGATGACGCTGCAGCATCTGCATGCAGCCTCAAGGCTTCCCGATATCAGCGTTGTTGTGGCGTTCAATGTCCACTTGGAACCGCTTTATACGCTCTCGGAGCCGTGCGATCCGATTTACGAAGCTCTGAGAAGCTCGCTTGAAAAAAAACTGCCGGCCTATTGCATTGACCTCGATATCGATTCTTATCCCGACCTGATCGATATTGTTCCCGACCCCTATGCGATAGGCAAAATCGGATTGAAAAATTACTACGAAGCTTACGAAAAAATTATCCTGGATTCAAAACCCGAACGCACCGAATTCGACGCGCATCGGGAGCTTTACATGGCCAGAAGGCTCAAAGAACTCAGCCTCTCTTATGATAAAATCCTGTTCGTGGGAGGAATGTTTCATGTCAGACGGGTTCTTGAACTTATCGACAGGCCAAAGTTTCCCGATATAAAGCACGCAAACAGAGACTCTGTGCAAGTATGCACGCTTTCTGAGGAGTGCTGCAGGGAAGTGATGGCTGAATTCGGGTGGGCCTCGATAAATTATGAATTGCTCAGGGATCAGGTTGAAATCGATGATTTTCCCCCAGACAGGCAAAAGCTCATCTTAGAACTTTATAAGCAAGCCTCGGAAACATATGAGGAAAACAGCGGCCACCCCTTTCCCGGATATCATTTGCGCAATATCATGAAATTCTGCCGCAATTACTCTCTTTTGAAAGGGAAACTGATGCCCAATCTCTTTCAAATTTTAAGCGCCGCCAAAGGATGCGTCGAGCACAATTACGCTTATGAGGTTTGGGAGCTGGCTACCGATTACCCATACTTGAAAAATGTCGACGGGCTTGAAGAGCTTGACTTGAACGCCAAAGATATTTGGGGAGACAGCAAACTTATCCAATTCCACTTGAGGGAAAAGGGGCGCAAAAACTTTTTTCAGATGCACCGACGACGGAAAAAACAGGATTATCAGTTCAAGCCGCCGGGACCTTTTGCCATCTGTTCCCACCCTCCCGAAGATATCGTCGTCGAAAATTTTGGCGAATACCTCAAGAAAAAAGGATCGCAGATCCTATCCGAAGAAGGGGCGCGGACAGTCCCCTTTTCAACAAGCCTTGAAGACGGCATCGACACGCGCGAAACAATTCGCCACTGGCCTCAGCACAAACTTTATGTGAAAATGCATGGAAAGCCTCAAGGAAGCGTCGGTTCGGTTGTCGTTATCTTCGATGAAGACACTCCCAGCGGGGATGAGGCTATTTTTGCTGAAAAATATCCCTGGCGGACGACCTGGCTCGGAGAGCACGACCAGGAGTCGGATATGGCTTTTTACGCGACCCCTATGGCAGAAAATGTGGTTGGCCCCGGAATCAGCCGATGCGAATACGGGGGGATGATGATGTCCTATCCTCCCCGAAGGATGTATGACATCTGGTCTGACCCTGACTATTTTATGTTCGACAAAAAATCGGAAGTGCTTTTAGCCGCGGCCGTCGACTATGCTGTGCAGCCTCTGATCACCTATGTTGCGGCAGCTCCCCCGAGGAGCATGATGAAAAGCTTTGCAAGACGGTATGGTAAAAAAATTATTTACCTTCCTATCGGCCAGCTGTCCCCTATCACACTAGGCAAGATCAGGGTCTTCCACGTTCTCGAAGGCCACGACAAAAGATTTATTGCTGACGAATACATCGATTGATGCTAAAATACTAGACATGAAACAGATAAGAATATTTATTGTCCTGGCAGTCTTATTTAGCGTCAACTTGATTTTGACCAATATCCTGGCAGTTAAAATATTTCAGCTTCCCTTTTCCGGCATTCCGCTAACGGGAGGCGATCTTCTCTATCCGATAAGTTTTCTGATCACCGACATCGTCTGCGAAATTTGGGGTAAAAAATGGGCCAATTTTCTCGTGATGTGCGGATTTGGGATGAGCCTCTTTATGCTTTTGGCCGTCAGCCTTACGCTCAAACTCCCTCCACACCCCTTCTGGGCAGCACCAGGCAATCCTTTCGGCTATAGCGACGCTAGCGCCTACCAAACTGCCTTCGAGTCGGTTTTCCACGTCAGCGGCATCCTCGTCTTTGCTTCAATGACCGCCTACCTCATTTCCCAGTATACCGATGTCAACCTTTTCCATTTTTTTAAAAAGCTGACTAAAGGCAGGCACCTTTGGCTCAGGAATAATGCCTCGACAATGACCTCTCAACTCATCGACTCGACCGTTTTCTCAACCATTTATTTTTATCTGGGCCTGGGGTTAAATTTCTCTGCCTGCTTCGAAATCTGGCTGAGCATGTACACGTTTAAATTTCTTTTTGCCTTAGTCGACACTCCCCTTTGCTATGCCGGAGTTTTCCTCATCAGAAAATTTGGCTATGAAGACTCGGTGGCATCTTCGGCATGAGTACTCGCTATCCGATTAGCGGGATGAAGCTGTCTTAAGGTGTCCTCGGCGACGCGGCTGATGAGTAGCTCCAAAACCATTGGACGTTTCAGGATAGGGTCAGCCACCGACTTAATAACATCAGCCAGCTTCTCCTCATTGCTTCCTAATACTGCCGTCACTGCTTTGGAGACAATCCACCCCTTTTGCCCCGCTTCAAAGCGCGCCGCATCGTAGATCATAGCCGCCAGAAGCTCACACTCCTCTTTAAAAGAGGGATAAAAAGCCTCTTTTTCGCATGATTTCTTTGGTTCCTCCCGAGACGGCCCCATAAATTTTGTATAGAGCAAGGTTTCCTTAACATCGCTGCTGTTGGATGGGGGAAGGCTTGGATCCCTAGCAAGGAGTTTTTCATTGATTACTGAAGTGGCTTTCCGGATCACCTCATCAGAATTTAAACGGTATTCATCCAAGGCTCTGACCATAAGCGGGGCCAATGCATTGTTTAAAATAGCGTTAAAACCAGTGTTAATCAATCCCCCCAAAAAATTCTTAAACCCTCCGGCATTCATAATCACGCTTTGAAGAAGCGCCTGATAGGGACGAAGCTCCTCGGGGCTGCACTTTCGTTCGGATTTGCGGCTCGCTACGGCAAAGATCGCAAGAGACAGAAGAGACAGATCAGCCTTTTTATCTTGAATACTTTTTAAGGCAGGGTCGAGGATATCTTGCAATTTTTCCCGATACAACTGGCGATTTTTTTCGGGGAGGAATCGTTTTTCTAAGTAACCCTTTTGTGTTTTATCAGCATTTCCCGATGAGTCACGACATTCTGAATCAGAATTGTTTAGCATTGGTTTATTCGTAGATTCTGGGGCAAAATTCTCGTTGGATTTCTCTAAGATGTCTGGATCGCTACCGGCCAGTTCCTCTATGGGCAGGTTAGCAACACTTGGCACTTGATCATCGGGAGCGTCAGCGTGAATTGCCGGTGCTCCGCCAATCGGAAATTCCTCTTGTAATTTCTTAAAGACAACCTCGGAGACCTTGTCAAGACAGTCCTCGGTCAATGTGTTATTGTAGTTCATAAGAATACCCGCAACATCATTTCGCAGGCTCTCATTTTTCTTTTTTGCCAGCATCATCCCGATAAAAGTTTTCATTAACGTATCATTCACTACAGGAAGAATGTCCTCACCGAGGAGCTTTTCAATTTTTTTCGGCTGCATATAAGTATGGATACGGGGTGTGATGACTCCTGCCAAAACTTTGTCAACAATCTGTTGCAGAGCAAATAGCTTGAAGGCATGATACATTTGGGGAGTTTTTTCTCTAAACCATGTCAACAAATTTCTGTATTTTTTATCCTCTTCACCAAAAAGAATATTTGCATACTTTTTAATGGTGTTGAGAACATAATTGCTGGGCATAAATCCTTTCGCCAATTCATATCCAAAGTTAGCCAGCTGCCTCAGATCTTTGGGAAGTTTGATCTCATTTGCGATCCGGAAAAGCAGGTCGCCGATCATTTCAAACTGATCTTCTCCATTTCCGGAACTCTCTTCAGACATGAGGCCGGGAAGCAGCATATCTCTAAGAGGTTTGCAAATATGGTCTTTCACCCACTCTTCAGTCACCCCACTTTTTACCATCTTAGGGGAATAATGGATCCCTTTCTCTTTGAGCAGAACGAGGAGATCAGTATTAAATTTATTCCTTCTCATTTTCTTAGCAGTTAATGAAGCATCAATAATCCGGGAAAGAAAATCATCGATCATCTCAATCTGACCTTCTCCAATGCCTGAACCTTCCTCTGAATCCAAACCAGAAAGAAGAATATCTTGAAGTGGTTTGCAATTTTGTTCTTTCACACTCCCTTTAGGGTCATAATGGATCCCTTTCTCTTTGAGCAATTCGAAAAAATCAGAATTCAACGTGTCTGCTTTCTTTTTCCAGGTAGCTGATGAAGCATCAAGAATCCGGGAAAGAAATTCATCGATCATCTCAATCTGACCTTCTCCAATGCCTGAACCTTCCTCTGAATCCAAACCAGAAAGCAGGATATCTCGAAAAGGTTTGCAATTTTGTTTTTTTACACGCCCCTTAGGATCAAAATGAATTCCTTTCTCTCTGAGTGCCTCGAAAAAATCGGAAATAAATTTTTTTGCTATATTATCTTGTTTAATCTTATCCTGAGCAGCTAATGAGGCGTTAAGAAAATGACAGAATGTAGAGATGCTGTCGTCAATGATTCTATCCATAGGCGCTACATGCAAAGCAGTCACTCCTTGGACGATCAAATGATCAGCTACTTTGGGAACAATTGTCTCACGCGTCTCGTCTAAGATACCTGGCAATTTTTCGGAAAGCCCGGGAATTCGTTTTCCAGCAAGCTCTATAGTCCTGTCTTTTAACAGGCGCGTTGTCAATAAAGCATAGCAATCGGCGACAAGCCTCATATCGATCTCGGAAGTAATTTTATTGTTAACCCAAGACTCAAAAGGTTCATTTCCTCGGACTCCATTTTTCATCCAGTCAGCTATAACCTTAAAATACTCGGCAACCTCTTCTTTTTTATCCTCCGAGCCAGCCCTTTTTACATGAAGTTGAAGAGCCATCTCCCCCTCTTCTTCGAAAATCTTTTGAAGCTTGACGTCTTTCAAAAGAAACTCGTAAACATCCTTCAAGTAATTTTTCATGGATTGATGTTCCAAATACAAAATATGGCCTGGTTTAAAATCCTTGCTCAGATCCGCGTCTGGAAAAACTTCGCGAAAACAGCTAACAGCAATTTTATTCTCAGGCTTAGCAAGCCATTGTTTGACCTTTTTCTCCCTATCCTTTAAAGAGGGTCCGCTCCCATTCAACAGCAATGGAATCACCGGACCGTTCAAAATTAAAAATTTTTGGATAAGCGGCTCTTTCATAATCACTTTGATTGCGGGAATGCCTATCTCAAAATGTGGAAGGAATTTCATCGCCAGATCGATATATTGTTTTAGATGTTCTTCATAAAAGATATCTGTCGCGGTTTTTGTGAGATTCATCAGCGCACCTCGAAGATCTTCGAGGTCTTGAGTTTCTAAAGGTACGTACTTGGGTTCGACAATGCGGCTTCCGGATGATGCTGCAAGTGAAAGATGACTGTCAGATCGAGCTGCAGGCTTTGTGGCCGGAGGTCTAGGGGATTTATTTTCAGCAAGGATTTGTTCAATCCTTTGGCGGTAGTGTGCGAGATCGTCCGCTCGATTTGCTTTCGCACTGACCCGCCCTAAACCAAACTTTCGCACCAGATTGCGAAGCGGCCGATAGGTATAATTCCAAATCCATCGAAAAGGAGCCGTCAGAATGCGAAAAGCGGTAAGTGCGGTCGTTCCAATGACAAGAATTTTTTGTTCATCGTTATTCTTAATTTCCGGAGGTCTGGTTAAAGGAATTGAGCTGCTTGCTTGAGTTGTCCTATTCATAAAGCCTACTCTGTTAAAAATTTTCAAACAAAATCTTAACACAAAGTATAATTACAGAATATTAAGAAATAATAAAAGCGGCCCTTGATCTTATCGATGAATTTCATTACAATTTTTTTTATGCAAATCAACAAAAAATTTGACAAAGGAACTAACGCTCTTGATTTAACTGACACTGTCGAGTTAACCGATGATCAACTCGTTCATGTTCTGCAAAACACAGCCTATCTTAATTTAACCAGATGCAGAAAGCTGACCGATTCATTCATCAAAGAACTTTCAAAAAATTTGCAGCATCTGACTTTAAGGCACCTAACGAAAGTGACAGGCAAAGAATTTAGCCGGCTGCCAACATGCCTCAAGACCCTGGATCTAACTGGATGCTTCAATTTCAAAGGGGAAAATATCAGACACATCCCCAGAGCTCTTTCCGAGCTCAATATAGAAGGGTGCTATAAAGTAAGCGACAAGCATGTAAAAGATCTTCCCCCTGAATTGACCGTTTTCACATACTCCCACAAGTGCCCTTATTTTGCCCCATGCGGAAATATTACTCTACAAGGACTCGCTGATCTTCCTGAAACTATCAGGTCGGTAACAATCAAACGGTGCGGGATGCACAACACTCAATATCCCGGAATTTTTCCTTCGGGCGTGGTCAAAAGCATCAGCTCGCCGCCCTCCTTAAATCCAAAGGAACGAAACTCCCCCCACGAGTTTTCCTGATAAATTTGATCGCCGTAGCCCGGTTTTGAGCCGCACGGCCATCCGTAGGCATACCAGAAGAGCCTCTCGGCGGGATCGAGAATCTCTGCGCTCACTGTCCCCCAGGGAAGGTCTTCTTTGGAATAACTTTCGCTTTTGCGGGTGCCGTGATTGCAAATTGAAAATCCCCATGCCGGAAGAAGAGGATTTTCACGAGGATCGCGATCACTATTTTCATGGTCCGACAAAATTTTTTTCATCGCCTCGATATCCAATTGCCCCTCAAACATTTCGACAAGCTCCTGTCCTCGCTCCATTCTCGTCCGGTTATTGTTGTTTTTGTCGATTATGAGCGACAGGGCGGAATTGTAAGAAATTAGCGGCTCGGAAAGGTAGCAGTTGACAGCGAGAACGACGCCGGGATTTTCAGCCGAATAGCGGTCGTAGACGGACATGCCGAAATTCCCTACTTCTATATGAGCCAAATCTCCTGCGGCGTCGGCCAGCAAAACAGAGTAGGCAGGGTGGATTTCCTTATGATTAGCAAAAGCGGCGATCGCCTCGGAAACGGTTTTGCACCGGCCCATGATATATTCGGTAATATCGGCAAAAGCAGTTGGATTCTCAGGCTTTGCCAAACCTTCCTTTTCAAAAATCATGGCGCATGTGAACGCAAGACCCGCTTCGTTGATCCCTCTTGTCGTCTCTTTCTTCCTGGCAAAATATCCCCTCTCTTCCAGGGTATGTTCTGTCGTGGATACAAGTTCGGTGCCGATGTACGCCAGCTTTCCTTTCGGGCGGACCTGCCTTAGAAAAGTTCTGACATCATAAGGATCGTCGCTCACGCTGCCAAGCAAGGGGCGGCTGTGTTGGTCTGTAAACCCGATGAGAAAGCAGCCCATTATTAAGATTCAAAAAAGTGGCTGTGGAGCATCCAGGCGGTTTTTTCATGAAAACGGAGACGGTCGATCAGCATATCTCCCGTTCCCTCATCGCCAAGCTCGATAGCCTCTTTGATTTGTTCCCTTAAATCTTTGATGACAAGTTCATGGTCAATCAAAAGTTCCGACAGCATATCGTCGCCGGAAAGGTTTGTCTCCGCTTCGTCGAGAGTTCCGATATCCAAAAACTCCCTGAGCGATCCGGGAGACTTAAATCCCAGCATCCGAATCCTTTCGGCAATCTCATCTACCGCCTCGAACAAAGCTTCATATTGCTCCTGAAAAAATTCATGCAGCGAATGAAACCTGACATCGACAACATTCCAATGAAAATTTTGGGTTTTGACCAAAAGCAAATACGTATTTGCCAGGGACCTGGACAAAAGAACCTTAATCTTTTGAGCCGATTTTTTATCTAAACCTGCAGCCATAATACGACCCTCCTAATTTCAGAAGTTGCTTGAATATGCCAGAAATGTCAAGATAATCACAAAATACACTGGCTTTTAGTGTTTTATAAAGTCTTATTTAAATAAATTCGCCGCAGGTAATATTAAAATTATGAAGAACCTTGTTGTCGTTAATCAAAAAAGAGACTGGCAGATAAAACACCCTGACATCCAGGTTGTTACAGCCAAGGAATACATCAAAAGTCCCGATTTTAGCTCCGGGGCGGGATATCGGGTATTCAATTTGTGCCGCTCATACAATTATCAAAAGCTGGGATACTATGTCACGCTTATCGCCGAGGCGCGCGGGCACAAACCCCACCCGACACTAACAGCTATAGAAGACTTTAAATCCCCTTCTATGGTCAGCTATGTTTCCAAAGAACTCGACGACCTCATTCAAAAAAACTTGAAAAAAATCACTTCAAATCAATTTCTCTTAAGCGTCTATTTCGGCAAAAACATAGCCAAATGCTACGACCGGCTGGCAGCCTATCTTTACCAGCAGTTTCAGATCCCCTTTCTTCAGGCAAAATTCACAAAAATGGAAAGGGGATGGACTCTTGCAAGCGTCCGTCCCCTTTCCATGAACCAAATTCCCGAAGAACATCTCGATTTTGCCAATGAACAAACCCTGCAGTATCTGTCGAAAAGAAAAACACCCCAGCTAAGCAAAACAAAAACCCGCTATGATTTGGGAATACTGATCAACCCGGACGAAACGACGCCCCCTTCAGATAAACGGGCCATACAAAAGTTTCTCAAAGCTGCCGATCTTTTAGGGGTCAATGCCGAACTCATCCAAAAAGAGGACTTGGCGCGTATCGCAGAATTCGACGCCCTATTTATTCGTGAAACCACCCATGTGAACCACCACACCTACCAATTTTCCAGAAGAGCTTTGGCCAACGGCCTTGTCGTCATCGACGATCCCCTATCGATTCTGCGCTGCTGCAACAAAGTCTATTTATATGAAGTTCTGGAGAAGCACAAAATTCCGATACCAAAAACAACTATGGTCGATGCCGACAACATCCTCGATATCGCCCCTTCGCTCGACTATCCCGCAGTCCTCAAGCAGCCCGACAGCTCATTTTCAAAAGGGGTGATTAAAGTCAGCACTGAGCAGGAATTTATCGAGCAGACAAAAAAACTTCTGGAAAACTCCGATCTGATCCTTTCACAAGAATATATGCCCACGGAGTTTGACTGGCGGATCGGCATCCTGGACGGAAAGCCGCTGTACTGCTGCCACTATTACATGGTCAAAAACCACTGGCAGATCTGCCGCACAACGAAAGCCGGAAAGATGCAGGAAGGATCGTCCCAAGGCATCCCGCTCGACCAGGTTCCAAAAAAAGCCCTGGAGCTGGCCGTCAAGGCCTCCAAGCTGATAGGAGACGGCCTCTACGGCGTCGATATCAAAGAATCGGGTGGAAAGTTTTATGTTATCGAAGTCAATGACAATCCCAGCTTGGACGCCGGACACGAAGATGTCATTTTAAAAGATGAACTTTATCGGATCATTATTTCCTCGATAGTCAGACGCCTTGATGATAAAAATCTTAAAATCCGCCAGGAAACAAAAAAACGGTATGCAAAAGTCGCTGGTTAAACTCCATCTCTTCGAAGCCTTTGGAATCGAGCTGGAATATATGATCGTGGATAAAGACACGCTCGATGTCAAGCCTATTGCCGACCGGCTTTTTTTCTCTTATGCCAAAACGTATGATTCGGAAATAGAAAGAGGGTCGATTAGCTGGAATAACGAACTGGCGCTTCATGTGCTTGAGCTCAAAACGACCTTGCCGACAAACGACCTGAGTAAAATTCACCACGCATTCACCAAAGAAGTGCAGATGATCAACAAGCTCCTAAAACCTTTCAACGCCTGCTTGATGCCAACAGCAATGCACCCGTGGATGAACCCTCTTGACGAACTGCGCCTCTGGCCCCACGGAGACAACCCCTGGTACCAGGAGTTTCACAGAATCTTCGACTGCCGCGGGCACGGCTGGGCCAACCTGCAAAGCATGCACATCAACTTCCCCTTCGAAGGCGAGAAGGAATTTGTTCGTCTCCATTCGGCCATACGGCTGATCCTTCCGATCATTCCCGCCATCGCTGCCAGCTCTCCCATCATGGAAGGAAAAGCAACCGGAATCAAAGATAGCCGCCTTGAAGTCTACAAATCCAACTCAAAAAAGATCCCTTCGATAACCGGAGAGGTCATCCCCGAAGTTGTCCGCTCTTTTAGCGACTACCAAAATATTCTTGGCCGCATATCGGAAGATCTGTCCAAAGAAGATCCCAAAAAAGTCCTCGATCCAGAATGGACAAATTCTCGGGGCGCCATCGTCCGTTTCGAAAGAAACGCTATCGAAATCAGGCTCATCGACACGCAAGAGAGCGCCCTTTCCGATCTGGCCGTTTCCCACGCAGTCATCTCCTTAGTCCGCTGGCTGACAGGCCGCGCCACCTCCGACTACCATAAGTTCGATGAAAAGCGGCTCAAAGCCATACTCGACCAAACAATTAAACATGCGGAAAACGCCCTGATCGAAGACACCGAGTATTTAAATCTTTTTGAATGCAGCTCCCCCTGCAAAGCAAAAGAGCTCTGGAACCTGCTCTACGATAAACACCTGGCAGCGGATAAAACGTTCGAGCCTCCATTAAAAACCATTCTAGCCAAAGGATCGCTTGCGACAAGAATTGCCAGCGCCGCAGAAAAATATCCGTTGAAAGATATTTATCGCAGGCTTTGTCAAACCCTTCACGAGGGGCGGATTTTTGACTAACCTAATCATCACATGCGAACACGGCGGCAATGAAATTCCCGATGAATGGAAAGACCTGTTTCCTCAGCCATGCCCCGAGCTCATGACACATCGCGGATACGATATCGGAGCGCTTAAAATTGCCAAACATCTTGCTGAGGCATTCTCCGCGCCGCTGTTTTACAATGAAATTACCAGGCTCCTTATCGATTTCAACCGATCGATAGGTCGCAAAAACCAGTTTAGCGAATTTTCAAGAAGACTCCCCAAGGCCGAGAAGAACCAATTAATCGAGTCCTACTATCTTCCCTACAGACAAAATATCGAACAGACGATCCGGCCGCTGCTTCCAGTGATTCACCTATCCGTCCACAGCTTTACTCCCTGTTTGAAAGGGAAAGTGCGCGATGTCGATATCGGCCTTCTTTACGATCCCAAAAAACCAACCGAAAAGAAGCTGGCCTGCCGCTGGAAGCAAAACATCCCCAAAAACTACCGCGTCAGGATGAATAAGCCTTACCTCGGCATCTCCGACGGACTGATCCCTGAGCTTAGAAAGCAATTCGCCTCTCCCGGTTACACAGGACTTGAACTTGAAGTGAATCAGGGTATCCTTTCAAATGATTTGGAAAACATCCTAAAAGAGAGTTTAGAAAGAACTCTATGAAAGAAAAGCAGCAAATCACATTAAAAATTTCGCCTCAGCCCACGGAGACGACCTGCGGACCGACTTGCCTGCATGCCGTCTATGCCTATTATGGCCTCGATCTTCCCATTGAGGATATCATCGAAGAAGTTTCGAGCCTGGAGGAAGGCGGAACAATTGCCGTCATGCTGGCCCAGCACGCTTTGAGAAACGGATTTCATACAAAAATCTACTCCTATAACCTGCAAGTTTTCGATCCCACTTGGTTTCAGCCGAACCAATTAAATCCCGAGTCGCTTCAGGTTAAATTGAAAGAAAGAGCTAAGAAAAAGAATAAAAAACGCATCAAACTCACTTGCAATGCCTACATCGACTACCTCTCCCTTGGCGGCGAGCTGAGAATGCACGAACTCGACCATCAGCTGATCCGAAACTATCTCAAAAAAGGAATCCCCATACTCACCGGACTCAGCTCCACTTACCTTTACCAGTCCGAAAGGGTCTACTACGACGGGGAAAACTTCTTTCTCGATGATGTCATGGGAGACCCCGAAGGCCACTTTGTCGTCCTTGAGAGCTACGATCCGCACACACGGACTGTCACAGTTTTAGATCCGTACCAGCAAAACCCTTACTCCGAAGAGCTGAAATACACGATCGACTTAGACAGGCTCATCAACTCGATTCTCCTTGGCGTCCTCACCCACGACGCCAATCTCCTTGTTATTGAAAAATCTGAATAATTACCTTTTCTTTATCTAAAATTAATCAAGCCTTAACAATTTTAAATTAAGCTATATATTTTAAATTAAGGTGAACATCATGACAATAAATATTGAATTTGGAAGCTATAATGTCGGCCAGGGTTGGAACGATTATAAGTACATGCTCAGTGCAAACCGGACAGAATTAAACAAAATTAACGATAAGTTACAGGGGTTGAATACCCCACAAGAAATCGAAAAAATCATTAAAAATTTATCTGACCAGATAGAAAGAAAATGCGCGGAAAAAATCTCAAAAAGAATTGATGTTCTCTGCCTTCAGGAATTGATAGATTTAAAGCGGCCATTTGCTCAGGAATTAATAAAAAATGGTTTTAAAATCTATCGATGCGGAAACAATCCCGGTGACGTAATGAGCACTGCCGTAGCTGTCAAAACTGACAAGTTTAGCACTATCTGCAACAAATCATTTAAAAGCATGTCCGGAAATGGACAAGTGGGCGTTTATGGCCAGGAAATCGCATCCATTGAAGCGACACTGAAAAACTCCAAAACAAAACTTAATTTCTCTTCGCTCCATTCTTGGGGATTTCAATTATATCATCCCGATAAAACACAAAAAAATATCCCAGACCTTGAAAACAAACAGAGAGCGCTCGCTTATGCACAAGAGGCCGTCAAAACCGTAAAGACACATACCGGCTGCTCATTCATTGGCGGAGATATGAACAACAATACCGATAATTACAAAGAACAATTTTCTGTATTTGAGAAAGCTGGTTACGACGTCTTAGAAACGACTCAAACAACAAATATCAACCACGGTGATTTAGCATACGGAGATGAAAAAGAAAGAAAAGTCGACTATCTTTTTGCCAAAGGACCATCGAAAATCGGCAAGATCTGGAATAAATTTATTTCACTTTTCAAAACAACTATAACAATGCAAACCCTCGGAGCGTGGCCGCTTAAAGATTTCGAATTTGAGATGGATAAGAATTGCTCCGACCATAAACCCATCTGCACAACGATCATTATCAAATCTCGGAAATCGACTGTGGCCAGGATTTGGCATTCTTTTAAAAGCGTTTTTCGACGTTAACACATTTACAGCAGTTCCCGCTGAGATTTTTACCGCTGAAAACACGGGGAGAAAATTTTAGCATTCTACACACATATTAACATTTAGCAGTTAATGCCCAGCGGGAGTACAGGGAAATTGCATGAAGAAATGATTTGACATGTCAAGCCAGATTTTGAAGACTTTACCTTCTTAAAATGGAGGTATATAATGTCATCTCAAAATCTTATAAGTGAGACATCAATCATGATTAGCTTTTCCGTCCTGCCTGATCCTAGGGAATCGAGAAATCAAAAATATCCGTTATTCGATATTTTAACTATAGCCATACTCGGGGTTCTTTGTGGTGCCGATGACTGGGTTGATGTCGCCTTATGGGGCGAATCTAACCAAGACTGGCTTAAACAGTACGGCATTGGAGAAAATGGTACTCCTTCACATGATACTTTTAGTCGTTTTTTCCGCTATGTAGACCCTGTTGCATTCGAAAAATGTTTCCTCTCTTGGACCCAGAAAATTTCTAAAGCCGTTGAAGGTGTCATAGCTTTGGATGGAAAGACTATTTGCAACTCTAAAAGTTGCGGTACACAAGCTATTCATTTGGTAAGCGCATTCTCAGCCGAGAATGATCTTGTATTAGGGCAATTGGCCACTGAGGCCAAATCAAATGAGATAACAGCATTTCCATTATTGATTGAGATGTTGGATTTAAAAAAAGCTACTGTGACAATAGATGCAGCTGGCTGCCAAAAAACAATCGCATCTCTAATCCGCGAAAAAGGAGGCGATTACGTATTCGGACTTAAGAGGAATCAGGAAAATTTATACGCTGAAGCGGAACATTTTTTTAATCAAGCGCTTAACCTTAAGCCGGAAGAAGCTGAATGTGAATACTATATAACGGAGGAAAAATCAAGAAATCGTTTTGAGAAAAGAGAGGTGTGGGTAACATCGAATCTTGATTGGTTGCCGCAAGTGGAAGAATGGAAAGGTTTATCATCTCTGGCTTGTGTAAGGAGCACAAGGATTGTAAAAGAGAAAGAGACAGTAGAGCTAAGGTATTATATATCAAGTATAAAGGGCGATGCGGAAAGAATAGGAAAAGCCATAAGGAGTCATTGGTCGATTGAAAACAAACTTCATTGGCAGCTTGATGTTTCTTATGGAGAAGATGGAAGCAAAGTTCGAAAAGATAATGGTGCGGAAAATTTTTCGATAATTCGACGATCAACTTTGAATTTACTTAAAGCAGACAAGAAAACAAAAGCAGGTATCAAAAATAAGCGATCAAAAGCAGGTTGGAATAAGCAGTATATGATAAATATTTTGACGGGAAAGTGTGTATCCGTTCACGGGGTAACTCTAGGAACGGCTACCGCCTCGCGCGCTACCCCACAAAAATAATAAAAATTTTATACGGCATAAAATAAGATTTTTATTATTATTCTGGTTGTTCAAAACCACTTTATAACATGAAGCCAACCTACGAAGAACTCTTTGAAAAGCTGAATAAAGCCTTGGAGGAAATTGAAATCCTCAAAAAGGAAAACCAGGCACTCAAGGCAAAAGTTAAGGAGCTCGAAGATAAACTCAACACCAACTCTTCGAATAGCTCTAAGCCCCCCTCGCAAGATCCTTTCAGAGCTCAAAGAAAGAAGGAACCTACGGGGCGTAAACAGGGAGCACAAAAAGGTCATAAGGGCCACCCCCGTCAACTAGTTCCAATTAATCAGGTGCAGTCGCTGCATAACATAAAGCCGGACACTTGTCCGAACTGCCACTCCCACTCGTTTAATTCGGAGGTGGTCAGAACGGATGTACGACAAGTAGTGGAATTACCGGACGCTCCTCCGGAAGTTACTCAATACAACATTCACACCTGTCAGTGTAGCGGATGTGGTAAGCATGTAAAGGCTGATATTCCCGAAGAAGCGCGATTTGGTTTTGGTCCCCGATTAATGGGTTTCGTCACTTCTCTTTCAGGAGAGTTTAGATTATCCAAACGTCAAGTCTGTGCTCTAATGGGCAGACTCAATATTCGGATATGTTCCGGCAGCGTGTGTAAAATCCATGTCCGAGCTAGTCAGATTTTAAAAGCACCATACGAAGAAATTAGGACACACACTCTAAATGAAGAACATATTTATGCCGATGAAACGAGTTGGAAAACGATGTCGGAAAAGAGATGGATTTGGGTCGGAAGCGGCAAGGAAAGAGGGTGTAAAATAAACTGTGTAAACTCATTTACAGCCCCATCGCTTTTTTCATCCTGTCGTCAAACAGAATTGAAAACTGAGATATTGCTGATATCCAGCCTTTGATAGGCTTTGTCCATTTCTCGGATAAGCTCGAGACAGTTAAAAATAGCAATTTGAAAAGAGAGTCGTCTGTTGGAAAGACAGAACGGCTTTTTGTAGTCTTTCTAAACTGCCTGTGGAGTGATTCTACGGCATTTGTAGTATAAATAATACGTCGAATTTCTTCGGGGTATTTAAAAAAGGTTCGGATATTATCCCAGTTGTCTGCCCAGGGATTGACGGCTAAGGGGTATCTTGTTGCCCATTTTTCCTGCAGAACAAGCAGGTTTTCCTCAGCCAAAATTTCTGTTTCAGCCCGATAGATGTTTTTCAGATCCGACACAAATTCCTTCGAATGCTTATGAGGAATGTATTTAAACGAATTTCGGATCAAATGGATGACGCATAACTGAATCTCAGTCTCGGGAAACACGGCATTAATTGCTTCCGGCATTCCTTTTAAGCCATCAACACAGGCAATTAAAACGTCGTCAACGCCTCTATTTTTAAGCTCTGTGAAAACTCGTAACCAAAATTTGGCTCCTTCGTTTTCACCGATCCATAAACCTAAAACATCCTTTTGCCCCTCAAGATCGATTCCCAGGCAGGTATACACAGCTTTTGTAACCACCTTTCCATCTTCACGAACCTTATAATGAATAGCATCAAAATAGGTAATAGCGTAGATCTTTTCAAGCGGTCTTGATTGCCACTCTCTTGCGACTTCTAAAGCCTTTTCCGTGATATGGGATACGGCCGTAGGGGATATTTCAGCACCATATATTTCCTGAACATGAGCCTGTATATCCCGGGTGCTCATTCCCTTTGCATACATGGAGAGGATTTTCTGATCGAATGAGGTAATATTTCGTTGCCGTTTCTTGACGATTTTTGGCTCAAAATCACCATTCCTATCTCGGGGCACCTCTAAATCGAGAGGACCGTAGGAACTTTGGACAGATTTTGAAAGCTTGCCATTGCGGCTGTTGCCGGTGTGATGGCCTTCAGGTGAGTATTTGGAATAGCCGATATGCTCTTCCATTTCCTTCTCAAGGAGTTGTTCTACCATACCACCCAACAACCTTTGTAAAAGGCCGTTTTTGCCACATAAGTCGTCCATGGTTTCGCATTTCGACAACTCTTTATCGAGATCGATTTTTAGTTTTGAGAATTTCATAAGTTGTTCCTGTGTAAATTAAAATTAAAAATTTGTCGCCCCTCCCCCTGCAGGGGGAGGAACCTCCTTCTACTTGTTTACAAGGTATTTACTATAATACACTTGCAACTTAATTTACACAGTTCAGATTACACTACCCAAGGAAACTGTGTTTTTCGCAATCAAGGCTTCACGCAGCAACAAGGCATTCCGCGAGATCTTTGGTTCTTTCAAAGGGGGTTTAACAACCGATCGCTATAATGCCTATAATTCGCATGAAGGTCTGCGACAACTTTGCTGGTCGCATGCAGATAGAGATTTTGAAAAGATTGCAGGCAGGGATGGATTTGATAAATGGATCGGGGAACGGTTGTTAGAGTGTAAAAAGTCGATATTCAATCTTTGGCATAGCTACAAAAACGGTGAGATTGCAAGGGACGAACTGATCGAGAAGATCGAAATAGGCCCAAAAGAAGATTTGAAAGTCCTCCTCAAAGCTGGTGCAATTCACAAAGAATGTTGCAATAAAACGAGGTCGACTTGCGCTGATTTTTTTGGACGGTTCGAGATGTTATGGGTATTTGCCTATCATGAGAATATCGAACCGACTAACAATACAGCCGAGCAACGTCTTAGAGGCGGAGTCATTTGGAGGAAGCTATGCTTTGGCTCACAATCAGAAGAAGGTGAGCGATTTGTCGAACGGGTGTTAACAGTTGGTATGACATTGAAGTTACGTGCTCAAAATTCGTTCGATTATTTTACCGAATGTTTTAAAGCATACATTCATGGCGGACAAGCGCCGCCGATATTTTCAAAATAGAAAACGGTTTCCTACGACACAAATTCACGAGGTAGTTCTCGGTTAACAAAACGTGTTAGAAGTTTACGACTCCCCCTGGGGGGGGTACCCCCGTGAACAGATACGAAAGTGTTAAATAATTTCTTCATGCAATTTCCCTGGGGGGTACCCAGGGAAATTGCATGAAGAAATTATTTAACACTTTCCCGTCAAAATATTTATCATATACTGCTTATTCCAACCTGCTTTTGATCGCTTATTTTTGATACCTGCTTTTGTTTTCTTGTCTGCTTTAAGTAAATTCAAAGTTGATCGTCGAATTATCGAAAAATTTTCCGCACCATTATCTTTTCGAACTTTGCTTCCATCTTCTCCATAAGAAACATCAAGCTGCCAATGAAGTTTGTTTTCAATCGACCAATGACTCCTTATGGCTTTTCCTATTCTTTCCGCATCGCCCTTTATACTTGATATATAATACCTTAGCTCTACTGTCTCTTTCTCTTTTACAATCCTTGTGCTCCTTACACAAGCCAGAGATGATAAACCTTTCCATTCTTCCACTTGCGGCAACCAATCAAGATTCGATGTTACCCACACCTCTCTTTTCTCAAAACGATTTCTTGATTTTTCCTCCGTTATATAGTATTCACATTCAGCTTCTTCCGGCTTAAGGTTAAGCGCTTGATTAAAAAAATGTTCCGCTTCAGCGTATAAATTTTCCTGATTCCTCTTAAGTCCGAATACGTAATCGCCTCCTTTTTCGCGGATTAGAGATGCGATTGTTTTTTGGCAGCCAGCTGCATCTATTGTCACAGTAGCTTTTTTTAAATCCAACATCTCAATCAATAATGGAAATGCTGTTATCTCATTTGATTTGGCCTCAGTGGCCAATTGCCCTAATACAAGATCATTCTCGGCTGAGAATGCGCTTACCAAATGAATAGCTTGTGTACCGCAACTTTTAGAGTTGCAAATAGTCTTTCCATCCAAAGCTATGACACCTTCAACGGCTTTAGAAATTTTCTGGGTCCAAGAGAGGAAACATTTTTCGAATGCAACAGGGTCTACATAGCGGAAAAAACGACTAAAAGTATCATGTGAAGGAGTACCATTTTCTCCAATGCCGTACTGTTTAAGCCAGTCTTGGTTAGATTCGCCCCATAAGGCGACATCAACCCAGTCATCGGCACCACAAAGAACCCCGAGTATGGCTATAGTTAAAATATCGAATAACGGATATTTTTGATTTCTCGATTCCCTAGGATCAGGCAGGACGGAAAAGCTAATCATGATTGATGTCTCACTTATAAGATTTTGAGATGACATTATATACCTCCATTTTAAGAAGGTAAAGTCTTCAAAATCTGGCTTGACATGTAAATAATTTCTTCATGCAATTTCCCTGGGGGGTACCCCCGTGAACAGATACAATTTTATTTAATAATAAATACCTAAAATTGGTTAATAATAAAACATTTAATATAATATAATGGTATTTAGATATATTATTTTTTAACCTAAGAGGTTTATTATGTCTAGCTCTAGACCAGTTGACAAAACCCTCTGTACTGGACAAAAAATTATTTCACACATGACAACCTCCTCTTTCTAAGCAGGCTAAAGGCCACAGTATCTGTTTGATTTCATTAATATTAGACCCGAGATTCATGAGAGCCCTCCGAATTATATCCAGTCCCAGTCGAAATTTGCTTTTACTCTTTCTCCCATGGGATTTCTTCCGAATGGGGGTGATCTTGGACTGGATTTCACCCGTTCTATAGGCCCAGCAGAAGGCGATAGCCAAGACAAAGAGGATTTTCTCGATCTTATCTGGATCGGTTACATGAGTATCCTCCATGCGAAAGCCGCGACTTTTAAGACACCCAAAAAGCGTCTCTATTTCCCATCGCCTTTTGTAGACCGCTAACGCATCTTCAAAGTCATGATTCGAAACCACAATCATGGGCTCTTTCGAACCTTTTTTGCCTTTCCGAAAGGATAAATACAGCTGCAGCCCCCATAGCTCTACCGGGACATTGAGGACTTTTTTTCTTCTTCCATAGCGTTTCAGGATTTGATGAATGGAAATCGATTCATCAGAGTCTAGCTCGAAAATCTTATACGAGCCCTTCACACGAATAACGAATGGAATACGTGCGTCTATCAAGAAAAGAAACCAATCTTCGCCAATAAATTCTCGATCAGCAGTAAAAGCTTCGATTTTCTCGGGTGAAAACTTTTTGAGAGTGCGCTTGAGCAGCGACACTCGGTCGTGTGTGGATGAGTTACCTTCCAAGTAAGGCGATAGCCAAGACAAAGAGGATTTTCTCGATCTTATCTGGATCGGTTACATGAGTATCCTCCATGCGAAAGCCGCGACTTTTAAGACACCCAAAAAGCGTCTCTATTTCCCATCGCCTTTTGTAGACCGCTAACGCATCTTCAAAGTCATGATTCGAAACCACAATCATGGGCTCTTTCGAACCTTTTTTGCCTTTCCGAAAGGATAAATACAGCTGCAGCCCCCATAGCTCTACCGGGACATTGAGGACTTTTTTTCTTCTTCCATAGCGTTTCAGGATTTGATGAATGGAAATCGATTCATCAGAGTCTAGCTCGAAAATCTTATACGAGCCCTTCACACGAATAACGAATGGAATACGTGCGTCTATCAAGAAAAGAAACCAATCTTCGCCAATAAATTCTCGATCAGCAGTAAAAGCTTCGATTTTCTCGGGTGAAAACTTTTTGAGAGTGCGCTTGAGCAGCGACACTCGGTCGTGTGTGGATGAGTTACCTTCCAAGTCTAATACAGACCAGAAAAAAGGGATGCTGATCCCTTTATAGGCGATTGAGAGCATCAATATGTTAATCGGGGTCTTGCCCCACTTCCAGTTCGTCCGATCAAGGATGAGCGTACATTTCTGATCCAGGGGAAACAATTTAAGGATGAAAGGGGCTATACAACTGAAGTCAAATGAGAAGTCAGTAAAGAATCTGCATATCCTGCGATAAGCAGACTCTTCTTTACAATCTGTTTGGAATGCCGTCGCGATTTGTGCCAGGTTGATGGTCCGCACGCAAAACAGAGCTTGGACGATGTGGGTCAAGCAAGTGATTCTGGCCTTGTTCCAATTGAAAAAATTGGCTAGAATGGTTCTTAGTTCGCTGATGTGATTCATAAATGTACCTCGCTAGATTTGGTTTTCAACGAGTTACAATCTCATCAGCGACATTTTTTTATCAAATCATTTTTTGTCCAGTACAGAGAATCTTTTTTATGAATCGAAATGTCTTCTATCTGCTGCCCTAAAAAATCAGAAGTTATCTATCGACCTCGTAAACCTGAGAAAACTGTTCTTTTTGACGTCATAAAAAGACACTACAAGACATGGTACAAAAACTCTGAAAACCCCATTCCCAAATACATAGACAGAGAGTTCCACAAGTATCTGGAATGCGGCATATTAGCTAATGGATTCGCCTGTGCTCATTGTTCCGACTGCAACAGAGACATGTTCATTGCTTTTTCCTGTAAAGGACGGGGTATCTGCCCTTCCTGCAACACACGAACAATGGTTGAAACAGCTGCCCACCTTGTTGAAAATGTCATTCCCTCCATTCCCATCAGGCAATTTGTGATCAGTTTTCCTATGCGGATTAGGCATTACCTTCAAACTTACAAAATCCTCCAGACCGTTTTAAATATTGTCATAAGTGAAATTCGAAAGAGGCTTATCATATGCAGTCCGGATATCATAGATCCGCAAATCGGCGTCATTAGCTTCATCCAGTATTTTGGAAAGACACTAAATTTCCATCCTCATTTCCATCTTATTGTGGCTGATGGTCTCTTTAGCAAAGATGGCAGCGACCTTCTCTTTCACGAGGCCTCATTGACTCCCGATGACATTGCGGATACCCAGGATTGCATAAAGAAAAGAGTGCTCAGGTATTTTGGGAGGAGGGGCTGGTTTGATAAGCAGACGATAAAGCAAATGCTCTCTAATGAAAACAGCGGATTTTCTCTCGATGCTAAAGTAAGAGTACCCTCTTGGGACCGTGAAGGGTTAGAGCGACTGATAAGATACTGTGCCCGACCTAGCTTTGCGAGTGAGAATTTGCGGTGGAATGGCCCTTGGATTCATTATCGCCTTCCTAAACCCACCCACACCGGAAAAACCTTTGTCCAGATAGAACCCCTGGAATTTATCGAGAGGATTTCCCGATTCATTCCATTTCCCCGCCGACATCTTCGTCATTATCATGGAGTTTTTGCACCAAATTCCCCGTTAAGAAAAAAGGTGGCCGCCAGCGCTCAAAAACGCCCTGTATCCAACATACAAAAAAATTTACATGAGTCTTCGAAAAAAGTTATAAAGGTTTCTTTTGACTGGGCAAAGCTCATAGCACGTATTTACAAAACCGATCCTTTGCTTTGTGAATGTGGCAATAAAATTAAAATTACCTCATTTGTCATCCATACAGCTGAAATCAGATGCATATTAAAACAAATAGGCTGGCTAAACGAAATCCCGAAGTTCGATCCTCCCTACCCTCCCCCTGAAATGAACATCTGCCAACTCCTGCCCTGGACTGAAGATGGTTTTTCCCTGGTAGAAGATCGCACTGCAGGAGAATGGGGACCAGATCCTCCACCCATAGATCCGCCCCATTGGACAGACAACACCGACCCACCTTTTTGGGAAGATTGAACCAAATACGATAATCTCTTCAGAAACGATGTGATACCTTTTGCCTTAATTCACCCCCAAATCAAGACATATCTCTGCCAAATCTGAAAGAAAGCCTCAAATTAAGGATTTTGCGCTGATTATCGCTCAAAAATAAAGAATTTAATCCCACCTGTCTCGCTATACAGATAGGGATAAGGCCTTAGACATGCTTGTTTTTCCTAAACATTAGCATTGACTGTAGGCAGTGTACTAAAAGATTTTTTCTTGTATTCTTCTGTGGGCAATCTTTTAAAAAAATCCAAAAGTCTGGGGGGAAATCGGGAAACAGATTTCGCAAATTTCGCGGGGAAGCGGTTGAGAAAAAATTCAGTTTAAAAGGGCCCTTGTCATGGGTGTTGTTAAAATCGGGAAAGCATCTTCTTAAATTCCACATGATTCTTTGAAAACATGTTAAAAAAGGGCGGTCTCTTTTAACAGCCGGACCTCTAATTTTTCTCTAGTGCTCAAAGAGAGGCAAACCGTGAACCTCCTGAAAATATGATGCGCAATCTTCAGAAATAATATCCTAGTCGTATCATAATCTCATTGCTATAGGCGCTAAATGAATTTTCAATTTGAAAAGAGGATCCGGGCTCGTTGACCCCATCCACCGATACAGGGGAGGAGACTCCCTGAACCCTTGGATTCATATAATTGGTATGGCTGTATTCGAGACCAAAACTGATACATCTCGTTAGGAGTATTTCGGTACCTAACCCTAATAAGAGCCCTGTCCTGTAACCAACTTCATGAGAATGCAGATCACTGGAAACTTCAACTCCCATGGCTTGAAAGTAGCTTGACGCAAAATCAAAGGAGAAACGCCCCCATCGAGGTCCAATCAATCCATAAACTAAAGCCCTGTTGCAAATGAGTCTGCCAAACTTAAACATGAGCGCGAACTGATTAGTTAGCTTTATATTTGCCTCGACGGGCAGTAGAAGGTTCGTATTCAACTCAGTGACCATGCCATGAAATTTCATGTTACCGTCCCCGAAAGCAGCATCGCCGGCGAGGCCGAAAAGATAGCACTGCCGGAAAGCCATATTGTATCCGGCCCTGACCCCTCCTATGATATAATTGGTTGTCATCCTGCGACGAACTGTGAATTCTAAATTTTGCAGATCCGGAGTGATTAGATTTAACACCCCTATTGTCCCCAAGTTCGGCAACTCAACTCCAACCCCTCCGCTAACATTAAATCCGCAAAAGGGAGCTTTGTGTTGAGAATAAGCCTCACCGAAAGTAGGCAGCAGCGAACTCAAACCAATCATTGAGAAGATAAGTCTTCTCATAAACCAAACTGTCCCAACTGTTTTTTTCTTTTCCAAGACAGCTGCCATATAGTTAAAAACAAATTTTATAATTTTATACACACCGGACTCCTTGTTAATTTTCGTTGTTCTCAAGGCCTGTGGACCCGGAAGCAGCGGAGAAATTCAATAGTGACGGAGAATCCCCTTGGCCCAAGGCCGGTCTCTGCCACAAATTTTAGTAATAATATCCTAATCGTATCATGATCTCGTTGCTTCGGGCGCTAAATGAATTCAAGAGTTCGAATGTGGAGCCTGGAAGCTCAACGCCATCCTGTGATATGGCGGCGGCCGCTCCAGGGATCCCGGGGTTCATATAATTGGTATTTGTGTACTCGAGCGCAAGACTGATACATTTGGTGAGCATAAATTCTGTTCCGAGACCCAGCAAAAGCCCCATTCTATAAGCGTCATCACTCGTTTGGAGGTCAGCTGAAAGGATTACCCCCACATTCTGACTGTAGCTTGCGTCGGTATTGAAGGACATACGCCCCCATCGAGGCCCAATCAATCCATAAATTAACGTCCTGTCGCAAACGAGACCGCCAAACTTAAACAAAAGCGCGAATTGATTGGATAGCTTAATCGCAGTATTTGTGGGAATACCTAAACTTGAGCCTGGCTCGAATACCAAGCCCTCAAATCTCATGAGGCTGTCCCCAAAAGTCGCATCTCCGGCAATGCCAATCAGATAGCATCGTTTAAAAACATTACTATAACCTACCCTGACTCCTCCGGCGAAAGTATTGGTTGTCATCCGGTGGTTTACACCTAATTCTGTCTCTAGAATAGCAGGAACTGCAATATGCAGGGTGGCTTTGGTCCAATAATTTGGCATCTCGACACCGATGCCACCGCTAATATTGAAGCCGCAAAAGGGGGCGTTTGAATGAAGAGATGCGGCCGCAAAGGCGGGCGCTAAGAAACTCAAACCGATCATGGCGGCACAAATGGGTTTCAAGGATAGCCTTATTCTAAGTTTCTTACTCTCTCTAGCAGTCTCTTTTAAAAGCGTAAAGAGCCATATTAGATTTGTACGCATATTGCCTTCCCGGTAAACATTTATCCCTTCCAAGCTTATACTCTGGCAAAACAGATGTTTCTATATATAAACTGGCATCAATTTAAAATCAATTTTTAATGGACCCAAGATCCGACTTGAAAATCCTTCCAACGATTACCGCATCAACTTTGTATTGGTGAGTGAAACGATGAGTTTTTTGTGACTGCCGAAGCTCAGGAGATCGAAGGAAACTTAGCCAAGTTTCAGAGATCGAACTGAGTGGCGGTTACGCGAAAAGATCGAGTCTCACCCATCAATACAATGTTCATCCTCTTCGAGGAAACCCCTCCCTTAAGGGAGGGGTATTTCAAATCCTTTGTTTTGGGAGGGGTTCAAGCCCCTCCCAAAGAAATACATTCCTCGCCCTTAAGGGCGAGGTTGACAGGATCTTAGCCATCTGCCGCTTGTTGCGGGCAGTTTTGTCGACCGCCCCCCTGCAAATCGAAGGCTTTCAAGAATGCTTTGTCCGCAGGCTCTCCGGACCATATTTTACGACCCATATTTCTGGATAACAGTTGTTTAAGAACGATTGACAATTACCCGGCCTTTTGTCTTTATGAAGTTGAAGACAAGGAGGTCTTTTATGGTGAGCAAATCTAACAATCTGATAATAAACCAGTTATTCTCCGGTTTTGATTTTCAGAAGACAATCGACCTGATCCCCGGCTCTGTTTTCATCAAAGACAAAGAGGGGGTGATTCTTGCCGCAAACAGCCGGTTAAAGAAAGACGCGAAAGTAGATCCTGTCGGGAAGACCGATTTTGATCTGCCCTGGAAAGAACAAGCTGAAATGTGCATAGAAAATGACAAAAAAGTCATGAGCAGCAAACAACAGATGGTTTTCGTCGAGAAAGTCCATCTGAGCGAAGGGACAAAGACATTCATTTCAGTCAAAGCGCCTCTTTTCGATGACAATGGGGCTGTCATAGGAATTATCGGACACGCGACAGAAGCCACAGGCGTTTGATTTCAATCGTTATTTCTGACTATAAGGGGGTGGTATGTACACCCCCGAAAATTCTCACATCATCATCCACTATTTCCCCCAGCTTCTGGGAATCATTTACCTCTTTTTGTTTTGGCCCTTTTTGTTTCAGATGAAAGGGCTGTTCGGGGAAAACGGCATACTCCCGATTTCCCTCTATCTGGAACACATCAGAAGCCGGGTCGGCAGGAAATCCTATTACTACCTCCCCACGCTGTTTTGGCTTGGCTCTAGCGAAACGGCCGTTATGGCCCTCCCTATCGCGGGAACCATCCTCTCAATCCTCCTCATCTGCGGCGTCTATCCCGTCATCCTCCTCCCGATCCTGATCATTCTTCATCTCTCCTTGACAACCGCAGGACAGGAATTTTTGAGCTTTGGCTGGGAATCGTTTTTCCTCGAGATCAGCTTCTACACCTTTTTGCTCATCCTCACCCCCTCGCCCAATCTCACGATCTGGTGGTGCTTGAGCCTGCTCCTTTTCCGCTTTCATTTCGAGGGGGGGATCAGCAAGCTTCTCACACGCGATGTCAACTGGCGAAACCTCACCGCACTCGACTACCACTACTTCACTCAGCCGCTTCCCAACACTCAAGCCTGGTTTTTCCACAAGCTCCCCATGTGGCTTCAAAAGTTTTCCTGCCTGATGATGTTCATCATTGAAATCATAGTCCCCTTATGTATAGGAAGATCAAGCATGTCTAAGCTCTTATACCCGTTTGGATGGTCAGACGGGCGGGCTTAAATTCCTTTATTATTGAGCGATAAACAGTCAATTTTCTTCAAATTCGTGTTTTTTTCCTGATTTGTTAGAGATACGTCATGATTTTGGGAGAAATTAGAGCAAAAGGTATCACTTCGCTTCTGAAGCGATTATCGTATTTGGTTCAATCTTCCCAAAAAGGTGGGTCGATGTTGTCTGTCCAATGGGGCGGATCTATGTTTGGAGGATCCGGGCCCCATTCTCCCAGAGTGCGATCTTCTACCTGGGAAAACCCATCCTCAGTCCATGGTAGAAGTTGGCAGATGTTTATTTCAGGGGGAGGGTAGGGTGGATCGAACTTCTGGATCTCGCTCGGCCAACCTATTCGTTTTAATATGCGCCTGATTTCAGCTGTATGGATGACAAATGAAGAAATTTTAATCTTTTTTCCGCATTGACAGAGCAATGGATCGGTTTTATAAATACGTGCGATGAGCTTAGCCCAGTCGAATGAGACCTTTATAACCTTCTTGCGGTGGAATGGCCCTTGGATTCATTATCGCCTTCCTAAACCCACCCACACCGGAAAAACCTTTGTCCAGATAGAACCCCTGGAATTTATCGAGAGGATTTCCCGATTCATTCCATTTCCCCGCCGACATCTTCGTCATTATCATGGAGTTTTTGCACCAAATTCCCCGTTAAGAAAAAAGGTGGCCGCCAGCGCTCAAAAACGCCCTGTATCCAACATACAAAAAAATTTACATGAGTCTTCGAAAAAAGTTATAAAGGTTTCTTTTGACTGGGCAAAGCTCATAGCACGTATTTACAAAACCGATCCTTTGCTTTGTGAATGTGGCAATAAAATTAAAATTACCTCATTTGTCATCCATACAGCTGAAATCAGATGCATATTAAAACAAATAGGCTGGCTAAACGAAATCCCGAAGTTCGATCCTCCCTACCCTCCCCCTGAAATGAACATCTGCCAACTCCTGCCCTGGACTGAAGATGGTTTTTCCCTGGTAGAAGATCGCACTGCAGGAGAATGGGGACCAGATCCTCCACCCATAGATCCGCCCCATTGGACAGACAACACCGACCCACCTTTTTGGGAAGATTGAACCAAATACGATAATCTCTTCAGAAACGATGTGATACCTTTTGCCTTAATTCACCCCCAAATCAAGACATATCTCTGCCAAATCTGAAAGAAAGCCTCAAATTAAGGATTTTGCGCTGATTATCGCTCAAAAATAAAGAATTTAATCCCACCTGTCTCGCTATACAGATAGGGATAAGGCCTTAGACATGCTTGTTTTTCCTAAACATTAATTTTTTGTCCAGTACAGAGAAAGAAGTCAAAGCCAGCGAAATCTTTCAAGAACGAAATCTTTCAAAACAAGCCTGCTGAAAAGGAGCCAATCATTTATTATCGGTAAAATTTTTAAAAAAAGAGTGGAATAATCCTCAATTGTGTTGAAAGAGAAGCATCTGATGTTCGGCAGCCGCCCGTTTCTGTTTTGGCGGCTTTTTCTTTGCCTGCGTGGGTTCGAACGCGCTTTTTCGATTGGCGTTTTCTTCCAAATGCTCGAGGATGTCTTTGGCTCGGCCAAGAACCCAGGTTGGCATGCCGGCCAATTTGGCGACGTGGATCCCGTAGCTTTTATCGGTTCCGCCTTTTACGATTTTGTGAAGAAAGATAATGTGGTCCTCGCACTCTTCAACCGAGACGTTGTAATTGACCGCTCCGGAAATGCGCTGCTCAAGCTTGGTCAGCTCCCAATAATGCGTTGCGAATAGGGTTTTGGCTCTTTTTCCTTCGGCGGTGAGGAGATATTCGGCGACAGACCAGGCAATCGATATGCCGTCGTAGGTGCTCGTTCCCCGTCCGATTTCATCCAGGATAACAAGTGAGCGATCCGTGGCATTGTTCAAAATATTGGCCGTTTCGGTCATCTCCACCATGAAGGTCGACTGCCCGCGGGACAGGTCGTCGCTCGCTCCAATTCTAGTAAAGACTTTATCAACGATCCCAAGAGACGCGCTAGCGGCCGGTACAAACGACCCCATCTGAGCCATAATTGAAATGAGCGCAACTTGCCTGATGTAAGTGGACTTGCCGGCCATATTGGGGCCTGTAATCAGAAGGAGACGCTCCTCGTTGCTTAAAAGTGTGTCGTTCGGAACAAACCGATCTGTTGTGCCTGACTTTTCAATGACAGGGTGGCGGCCGTCGGAAATCTCGATGCAGTCTTCTCCGTGGACCTTCGGCCTGCAGTAGTTGTTTCCTTCAGCCGCTTCCGCAAGGCTCCTCAAAGTGTCCACTAGAGCAATATTTTTGGCCATAGCCACAACCTGCCGGGAATATCGGGCAACATCCTTCTTGATCGAATTAAAGAGTTCAATTTCGATTCCCCCGATTTTTTCTTCCGCTGTCAGAACTTTGTTTTCGTACTGTTTGAGTTCAGGGCTGATGTAGCGCTCGGAGTTAACTAAAGTCTGCCGGCGGTGAAATGACGAAGACATCTTTTCTGTCTGCCCTTTGCTCACCTCGATGTAATAGCCGAACATGCGGTTGTAGCCCACTTTCAATGTTTTGATTCCGAACTGCTCCCTTAAATGGGTCTGATAACAGGCGATCCAGTCCTTACTGTCTTTACTGATTTTTCTCAGTTCGTCGAGTTCGGCATGGTACCCGTCTCGTATAATGTTGCCGTCGGAGACGCGGACCGGAGGCTCGTCTTTAATCGCGCGGGCAATCAAGCTTGTCACATCTGTCAACGGATCAAGGTGCTTTGCCGCTTCCGCAAGAAGCTCTCCCTTGGCTTTTCCGCATAGGGCTTTTAGCTCGGGGACCGTTTCTAAAGAACTGCGAAGAGCTGCAAGATCTCTCGGAGACGCTGAGTTGCTTGTAATTCTTGCCATCAGCCTTTCAATATCCCGCACATATTTGAGCTTATCTGCAATCTCCCTCATCCAAAGAGGGGCCCGATAAAACTCCTCGACCGCATCTTGCCGGGCCTCAATCTCGTTTGCAGACAGTAAAGGCTGCTTGACCCAATGCCTGAGCATGCGTCCTCCCATGGGAGTGCATGTTTTGTCGAGAACGTGCAAAAGGGTATTTTTTCGGACATTATTGTGCAAAGGCTCTGTCAGCTCCAAATTTCGCTGGGTCATGGAATCCAGGACCATAAACTGAGACGTCGAGTAAGTCGCAATGTCTTGAATGTGGTCGATATTGTGAAGAAGCGTGTCCTTAAGATAGCTTAGCAAAGCCCCGGCAGCGTTGATGCCGGCCACCTTCCCTTTCAATCCGAAACCATCGAGATTCTGAACGTGAAAATGATTGACCAGCGTTCCGCAGCTCAGTTTGTGATCAAAACGCCACTCCTCCTGAACTGTCAGAAGAAACTTATAGGAGAGCTTGAGCTGTTCGATAAATTTAACGTGTTTTTGCCGAAACTTTTGCGAAGAAAGAAATTCGGCAGGACGGAGACGGTAGATTTCATTGAACAGGTCAACTTCGTCTTCAAACTCTGAGGCATAAAATTCTCCGGTTGTCAGATCGGCATAGGCAAGTCCCAGGATAGATCCAACCTGTGCGATTGAAGCGAAAAAGTTGTTGGCATTCTCCTGAATCAGAGACGAGTTAACAATGGTGCCCGGCGTCACAACCCTGACAATTTCCCGTTTAACCAAGCCGCTGGCTTTTGCAGGATCTTCGGTCTGTTCCGCAATGGCGACGCAGTATCCCTTGGCGACAAGGCGTTCGATATAGGTTTCGCACGTATGCAAAGGAACCCCTGCCATCGGGATTTCCTGCCGCTTTGTCAATGTCAGATCAAGCACCTCGGAAATCTTGACAGCATCGTCATAAAAAGCTTCATAGAAATCGCCCATCTGAAAGAGAAGCAAAGCCTCTTTTGCCTGTTCTTTGCAGGCATTCCATTGCTGCATCATGGGGGTCGTTTTCGTGCTCATACCGCAAAAACTTTAACATCAATTTCAGAGATCCGCAAGAAAAATCATGATATCGGAAACTTCCCGGATCATCTGGCATGTGGACCGGCCATCGCGATGACCGGTGTCTCGATAAACGCGGAGAAGAATCGGCTTTTCCGAAGCCTGCGCCTGCTGAAGAGCTGCTGCAAATTTGTAGCTGTGCAGTGGAACGACGCAATCGTCATGATCGCTTGTCGTGATTAAAGTTGCCGGGTAGGACGTCCCTTTTCTGACATTGTGCAAAGGAGAATAAGAGAAAAGATTAGCGCGGTCTTCGGGATTGTCCGGATCACCATACTCGCTTTTCCAGCACCAGCCGATCGTGTACCGATGAAACTTGAGCATATCCAGCACTCCGACTTGCGGGATAGCAGCGCCGAATAAATCGGGCCTCTGCAACATAGCCGCTCCAACAAGAAGTCCCCCGTTGCTTCTGCCGTTGATCGTCAGTTTTTTCGAAGATGTATAGCCCTTCTCTACAAGCCATTCGGCAGCGGAGATAAAGTCGTCAAAAACATTTTGCTTGTTCTTTCCCCTGCCGGCATCATGCCACTCGGGACCATATTCCCCGCCGCCGCGCAAGTTGGCCGAAATGTAAATTCCCCCGCTGTCAAGCCAGGAGAGGGCCAGCAAGGAAAAACAGGGCGTTAAAGGGAGATTAAAACCTCCATAGCCATAGAGCAGAGCAGGGGTGCTTTTATCAATTTTGCTCCCCTTTTTCCGGATTATGAACATTGGCAAGATGGCTCCGTCTTTGCTTTCGAAAAAGACCTGCTCGGCCGCATAATCAGAGGGATTCCAGCAAATTGAAGGGCGAAACACACAGCTTGTTTTACCCTCCATCTTGTGCTGAAAAATGGTTGACGGATTGACAAAGTCAGTATAACTAAAATAGAGGTTCGATCCACCGCTTGATAACTCAACGCTTCCCATTCCGGGAAGCTCGATATTGTAGAGAAACTCCCCTTCGAGACTAAAAACTTTTAACTCGGAGACAGCATGTTTCATGTAATTGCAGACCAGACAATTCCCGACAACAGCCGCATCGGCAAGATTATCATCCACCGGCGGGATAATCACCTTTGATTCGGCAGGATTTAGAGGATTGATTTGTATGAGAGCCCGTTTATTTTCAATAACAAAAATGAGCCCTTCCCTTTCATCGACAAATTGATAGGAAGCTCGGCGGGAAGGGGCCGCCTCCATTTGCTGCCCGCTTTTTAAATTCAAGAGAAGGAGCCCATTTTCTCTTTCCAGCAACTCCCGAATGATCAGAAGCAGGTAATCACCTTCCAAAATGACCTTCGGTTCAAATAGCAGTTGATTTTCGACCTCCGGAACAAAGAGGCATGAATCCTCGTTTTGCGGAGTGCCAAGGCGATGGTAAAAGACCCCTTGTTTTGTTTCAGAAATGAACTTGAGGTAATAAACACCGCGGCTATCCATTGACCATTGAGGAGCATTAAACTTAATTCCCGTCAAGACATCGGGAAGAGTCTTCCCCGATTCCAAGTCGATAAAATGCCAGTTCTGCAAATCGCTCCCACCATAGGATAAACCATAGGCTGCCTTGGTCCCTTCTTTGTCAACCTCGAATGCAGACAAGGATATCGTTCCCTCGTCCGATAAAGCATTGGGATCCACAAGTACGGTTTGGCCATATTTTAAAACGGCCTGTTTTTTCCCTGGGCCAAGATATGTATAAAATAGATGGCTTTCTCTCTCAATGGGAAGAGTCGTCTCATCATAAGCCGCCAGCTCCCCGACGCGGTTTTCAATTGCCTCCCGAGATTTATGATTGAACAAATAGCGGTCGGTCTTCTCATTCTGTTCTTCCGTCCATTCTAAAACTGCCGGAGAATCCATCTCCTCCAGCCAGGCGTAGGGATCCTGCTCCGCAGCTAAGCGGAAAACAAACAAAATTACCAAAAAAGTTTTATTCATTAAAAATGTTATAATCCTTCAAATAAATAGGATCAACCAGAAAACGCTTCCAGTACAATCTCGAAATAAAGGGAATATTCATAAATTTGCTGGCTTGATTTCTCAACCATATTTTAAACGAGGAAGGAGGAACGAAAGATTGCACAAACGAATCTGCGGTCTTTTGTTTTTTCTCGACAAAGTCCATAAAAAAATTTTCAAAATTTTTGAAGCCCTCAATATAATTCCCCTCTGCCCGGTACAGCTCTCCTGCCAGAATATAGGCGCCGGCCATAGCCAAAGCCGCCCCCTGGCCTGAAAGCAAAGACGGGCAAAAGGCCGCATCGCCCAATAAGGCGACCCTTCCTTTCGACCAGGAATTCATCGTAATCTGACTGACCGAGTCGAAGTAGAAATCCGTTGCAGAATCAAGCCGCTCCAGAAACCCTTCCGTTTCCCACTTTTCTCCTCTGAAATTTTCAATAACAACCTGTTTTTGATAGTCGATGTCATCAAAATGACAATCCAATTTTTGCGCTCTTTTAAAAATAAAAAAAACCGCAATCTTATTCTCTCTAAGGGAATAGACGGCCGCCTGCTTATCAGGGATAGAGTACATTGAATAGTTGGATTTAATTTTGTCTCCCAGAAAATTATCCGTAGTGAAAGAAGCGACGTAATAGCCAAGATAGCGTTCATAATCGGAAAGGGGCCCGAAAGCCAGCGACCTGACTTTCGAGTGCAGGCCGTCAGCGCCTATGACCAGATCAAATGTTTGATCTCCACTGTTTTTAAAGGAAACGGCAACACCCTCGGCACTTTGCACAAGCGAGGTGATCTCATCACCGAAGATATAATCAACCCGATTCTTCGTTTCATCGTAGAGTACTTTTGACAAATCGCTTCTCAAAAAGCTAATGAGCCTCCGGTCGATGACATCGAGAGCCTGTTTAATAAGTATTTTCCCTTTGACTTCGCCTTGGCCTCCAAGAAAAACTAGCTCTTCAATTGAATAGCTCAGGGATTTGAGCTTGTCTAAAATACCCATTTTCTCGGCGGCATCATACCCTGCGCCCCAAAAATCGATGACATATCCCCCTTCCCTGATCTTTGGAAACCGCTCGACAACTGTCGGATTAAACCCATAGCGGCAAAGCCAATAAGCCAGCGCCGAGCCTGCAATCCCCGCACCCGAAATGAGAATATTCTTGTTTTTCATGAAGCCTTAGCTCCTTTTAACGCCAGCCCCCACAGCATAACAAAAATTTAAAATAAGAATCCGTATAACACAAGGCATAATGCCTCCATAGTCAGTCAAAGTTATCAGCAGATTTATGCTTTTTGCAACGCACTCCTTTTTTACGATTTCCTGTTCAATACGACTAAAGGAATGGATATTTTCGTTATTGCCAGGGCAGCACTACGGCCGCTGGCGTGTAGTGAACGGGATCTCTTTGAGGCTCAGCGCGATAATAATACCGATGGCAAGTATAGGGACAAAGAGCAGAAAGATCGATGGCAACACGATGCCGACTTTAATTCCAAGAATCCTTTCAGAGATGAATGTTTCTCGCTTTGAGATCCCAAGAACCGCACCTTCCAATAAACGGTGCGAGAATAGACGAAATTATTTTCTCTGCTCCACTGAGCTAAAGACTTACCGCTAGCCTGCCAATCTTGGATTCTATCTTTCCAAACCAAAGCTGTATCCGATAGTTCATTGTGCATATCTTTCCTCCTCTTCTTTATCGAGTTTTGAGGAAAGAATAACCGGAAGGAAAATCAGAAAGAAGATGGGTTTAATTGACGCTTACCACTTAGTCGACTATCCCGGACTTAAGCAGATCGCTTGTATCCGAAAACGCATATATAAGAATGGGTGTCTTGTATTGGAAGAGGTAAGATATCACGCTACTTCAGCGAGCAAAAGAAAGCTTTCTCCAAAAAAGTTCCTTCTTAGTATTCGAGCGCATTGGGGGATTGAGAATACACTGCACCATGTAAAAGATCGAAGTTGGAGCGAAGACAAGATGTATAGCAAGATTTCTGAACAGGGATGGATTCTTGGGAAACTGAGAAATCAGGCTCTGAATATAGTAAGAACACTGGCAAAGAAACTAAACTGGAAGGAAGGGAGCATGCCGAAATGGAACGCTCAGCTGCTGAGCAGACCTAAGCACACATTAGCCCTGATGGAAAGGCTGTAAGATGACTTTGCAGGTATCCTGCCCTAATGAGGGTGCCATACTGTTTCAGTTGTGTTGGTTTATTCATTTCTTCCATATATTTTACCAGGGCTTTTTGATTAAAATTCCTTGATAGTAATTAGATTTTCATTTGTCATTCATATCTTAACTAAACTTTGGAGAAAGATATGTGTGCAAGAGGAATCAAAATGAACCTTATGAAGAAGAATCTAAATCAATTGATATTGAATAATTTAAGGACCAACTAGAGAGCGTTGCCAGTTCTACCCAAGATCCAAGATGTAAAGACAATTTAAAACATAATCTTTTTACTCTACTCGCCATAATTTTTTGTGCTGTCATAGCAGATGCTAATAGTATCAGTGCTATCCATCAATATACTGTTTCCAAAAAAAAGTGGTTGATGACGTGGCTTGATTTTGACGAAGCGCCTTCCTATAATACATTCTGGTGGCTTCTTGTTCGCCTCGATCCAAAAGAAACTGAAATGTTTTTCCGAAAATGGACATCCTCTCTTTCAAAAAATGAAATTGATGACTTTATTGCGATTGACGGCAAGCGTGTAAGAGGTGCCTCTAATAAAAAAAAGACACCTAAATCTCTTCTGCACATGGTTTCTGCTTGGTCTTCACATAGAGGCCTTATTCTAGGACAAATAAAAACGGACGTAAAATCAAATGAGATAACAGCAATTCCGAAACTTCTTGAAAGCATTGATCTAAAAGGTGCGACAGTCTCAATTGATGCTATGGGTTGCCAAAAGGAAATTGCAAAAAAAATCATAGATCAAGGTGCGGACTATGTTCTTATGGTAAAGGATAATCAACACAAATTATATGAAGAACTCAAAAATTATTTTAAGCAGGCAAGAGACATTGAATTTGAAGGCGTTCCTCATGATTTTTCTGTTTCAGAAGATAATAAACACGGCAGACAAGAACGACGGGAAGTATATGTAACAGGTGATGTTGATTGGCTGCCGATGAAGGAAGAGTGGTCGGGTTTAAGAAGTCTTTCGATGTTGATAAGCTATCGGACACTTGATGGGAGGACGACCGAAGAAATTAGATATTATATATCCTCACATTCAGCTGCAGCTGAGAAAATATCCAAATCAACTCGAGGTCATTGGGGCATTGAAAATCAAGTCCATTGGGTTTTGGATGTTACATTTCAGGAAGATGCTTCACAGATATCAACAGGCTATGCAGCAGAAAACTTCTCTATCTTAAGAAGATTAAGCTTGAATGTATTAAGACTTGATCCAGATAAGAAAAGCCTAAAAGGAAAGCGTCAAAGTGCAGGATGGAATAATCAGTACATGGAGTATTTATAGGATTGGCGGCTATCAAGAAATTTTAATCAAAAAGCCCTGTATATTTTACCTAAATTATTAGGCATATATCAAATATTTATTAAAATTCAATAAATAAAAATTAAAGAAGTAATAAAATTTATTGGTATTAATTAATAATTTTTGTTAAAATAAGTCATTCTTAAACCAAGGATGGTGCAAAAATGGCAAGCTTAACAAGCTGTTTGGATAGCATAGAAAATACTCCTCTAATGTCAACCTTCTCCCAATCGGTAAAATCAGAGGATAAGATTGAAGTCTCCCAACGCATTTTAGAGGTATTGACTTCAGGATCTCTTTCCAAGAACAAGAAACAGATTGTTCAGGATTTTACTCAAATCACTCCAGAAGAGCTAAAAGGTGTGTTGAGTTCCTATTTCGAAGATGCTACTTCTAAAGTCGATGGTGAAGATCCAATAAAGTTGGTGGAGAAATTAGCAGAGTTGATCCCTTTTGAAAAATTGGAGGAGGCGGTTTTCTCCGATCAGAAGTCAGCCTTGACTAAAGCCAAAAATTTGCTACATCAGGCTAAGTATCATTTAGAAAATTGCAAATCGAAAGCATCTCCCTCTTTGAAGGCGAAGTTATCAGATATCATTGACACCCTTGTAACATTCATTGAAAGTGTTTTATCTGCATTTGGTGTTGCTGACTTTTTTAAGCCCGCATCAACTCAACTGCAACGTGAGTTTAAATTTCAAAAAATCATGATGCTTGTGAGCTTTTTCAGTATGTTAACCACTATGCTTCTCCCTCTGCTTGGTGTAACAGTAGCAGGACCAATTATTGGTGGATCTCTTCTCTTGATCGGAGTCTTAAGTGTCATTTGGCCAAAGATCGCTCCCATCCCCTCTCATCTTCCTTGTGGTGCTGATAATTGGACGAAAAAGTGCAACCAAGGTGAGTTTAATAGTCTATCTTTTTCGAAGGGAAGAAAAGATATTCTGGATGAAATGGCAAATACCCTCATCAATAGCAAGAATGGACAACTCAAGAAACATCCCCTATTGAGAGGAGAGTCTAGGGTTGGAAAGAATGAAACGGCAAAGGCATTTGTTCAAGCGCTTGAAAGAGGTGATTATCCTGAATTAAAGGGTAAGAAAGTTTTCTACTTGAATGCAGCAAGTTTATGTCAAAAGGGCGACTTTCTTGAAGGGAAGGGCGCTTTGACACAAATTAGCGAAGCAATCGGTCGACACAAGGAAAATATTATTTTAGTGATTGATGAAATCCAAACCCCTTTCTTGGATAAAAAGAATGCGATCATCAGTCAAAAATTAAAGAGCATGTTGGATGCTGATGGTGCTTTCCCCTATGTCATTGGAATTACAACCTCAAAAGAACTCTCGGAGAAAATTAGTGACGATGTTGCATTCGTGAACCGCTTCAATCCTATTACCATTGAGAGTACAGGTCCTGAGGTTACTCAGGAAATTTTAGCTCATTCGGTTTTGACAAAAGAAAAATCTGTCCTATGTGAAAAAGATGCCCTGAAAATGATTTACCAAAAAACGGATGGAAAACCTCAACCCTACTCTTCGGATCTTGTTCTTGGAAAATGCATTGAACTGACTTCGAAAAAGCAGCAGTCTCCACTTGCAAAGAAGATACAAGAGCTAAAAAATACAAGAGAGTTTATATCTTCTCAAGGAGTGTTGTCACCTCTAATCCTTGATGATGAGGATGGGGCTACTTCAGAAATTGAGCAACTAGAAGAACAAATCAGAGATCTTGAAGAGGAATTGGCAAAAAAAACAAAGGTTTTTGATCATCTTTTCCAAAAGAAGGAAAAGATCTCTCAGGTAAAAGCCAAAACTTATCGTACCGTAATGAAGGTCGCTGACGTGCAGGCTTCTTCTATGTCGAAAAAAGATAAAGTTCAGCTTAATACCTTTATGCTGATGAGTCGTTTCTTAGTCCCAACTCTGGATAAGTATGTACGTACCCAAGCAAAAGAACTTGGGGTGAAGGTTGTGATTGATGAATCAGTTATCGATGAGGCGATTAAAGCACTTAATGTAGATGCTGAAGAGGTACAATAAGGAGAATTTCAATGAACCTAGTACAATGTGTAAAAAGTTCTTTAAATAATTGTTAATTTTCAATTACAGGGTAAAGCTTACGGAGTTTGGTGCGCGCGTTTTCTGTTGTGAATTGCCAACGACATTTCACTGAAGTACGTGAGCGATCCGAATAGTCCCAATCCGACGGTGATGCCAAGAAGCATGCAGGTTACGAGCGTGCGGTTGCGAAAAAACTCCATGGGAAAGATCGGGTCGTGCGCGCGGCGCTCCGCCCATACGAAGAGTGAGAGCGATGCGATCATTGCCGCACCGAGTCCCCATATTATGGCTGAATTTCACGGATATGCACTGCCGCCCCACGTGATGAAGAGGACAAGACAGGTCATCGCGATAGCAAGCGTGCTTGCACCGAGATAATCGATCTTGTGCGTACCGTCCGGAGCGGGAGGAAGTTTCAAGTAGCGCCATGCGGCATAGATTGCAAAAGCGCCGATCGGTATATTGAATAAATTCGCGGAAATTTTCAATTTATTATTTGATTTTTAAACTTTTAACCCGAGATTAGGTCACAATCACGGGTTTAAAAACACGCCAAGCGGTCCATCTCACCTATTAATAGAATCTTAACATTAGCATGCTATAAGTTTTGTATAGATTGAGAGGAAAGTAGAATTCTCTACAATCTTGGGCCTTGCCAAAAGGACGCAGCAATAGCAGGTAAAAACAGCGGCTACCTCAACTTTTTAAGAAGCTGCGTCTACTTATCCTCTATTAAAAAATAAAATTTAAAAAATAGGTTAGTGAAGTTGATTAATACTATAAATGGAGACCGATTTAATAAAAATTCAGGCATCTTCTCAGGAATGAATTCTAATGATTCCGTTGCTTTTGGGGCTGCAGTTGGATTGCAGAGTGAAAAAGTTCAGAAAATTAAGACCAAGTCATCTCAGAAAAAAAGTGGCCCGTTTCAAAAAACTAGAGATGCTTTGGCTGAAACTGCAAAGAGAATTGCCGCATTTACCGTAAAAATTATTAGGTTGATTGGCTCTTATTTAGGTTTGGTAAAAAAAACAGCCAAAGATCAAACAGATATTGAATTTATCCCTTCTTCGACTTACTCTGTTTTAGGGGACGCTCTAAAAACGACCGACATACCCTCTTCTGAAAAATTGCAAGGGGCCTATGTTAAAGAACCCTTGCTTCCACCACACCTTCTCGTCATTCAAGAGATACCTTCTGAAAACTACAATCCCTTAATGAATCTTAAATTAAATCCTGCTTATCAGAACACCTATTCTCTTCTTTTAGGGCCGCCCGCTGGAAAGCAAAACTCGCAAGTGCCTCTTGAAAAAAGCAACGAAGAGTTAGATTTTGATCTCTCCTCTTATCTCAAAGAGACTAAAAGTGAAATCCAACAGACGAACAATGAAATCAGAGAGAATGAAATCAGAGAGAATGAAATCAAAGAGGCGGAAAAAAGAGAAGAGATCGCTTTGGCAGAAGCTGAGGAACAAATTAAACAAGAAAAACTTGAAACGCCTTTGTCTTTATCCTCTTCCTATCAGCTAAACGGCAGCTGGATACTGCTCGATGATGATCCAACGCTTCCTCTTGCCCAAGAAGAAGAACATCGAGCTAAGCTTGGACTGGATGAAAAGGATTGCAATCTGACCAATTATATCTACCACTTAAAGAACGCAGCTTCAGTCGAGTTCAAAGATGAGACCGCAGTCGGTTTTAAAAACGGGGAGATGATAGCTATGGAATCTCTCTCGGCGGATGAAAAAAAACGCGAAAAGGAAGTTTTTGCTCATCTGTTGCAAGAAACCTATGGTCCTTATTTAAAGAGTATTGTAACTGCAAGGTACGGACTTGAAAAACTGGAGACATTGACGTTTGGCGATGTTAAAATGATGCTTCTTGGTGTTGCTGCAAATGTGAGAGTGCTGGATTTAGAGTGCCTTTTCGCAGAGATTAAAAGAGCAGATCTGTCTATTCAGGAGGATCCTTCTTCCATAAAAATGAAAGCGGTCCGCTGCGGAGATTTTCTCGCTATGGCACGCAAAGAAGCTATTCTTTCTTTAAGGGCAGCCGATTCCTTTGGGGAACTCTCAAAAAAGCAGGTCGAGTATCTTCTGTCAGCATTCAAAATGCTTCCAACTGGTGCGGAAATAGGGATAAAACCCACAGAAGATGTCCTCTACGATAAGGCCTCTCTTTCATTTGAGAGTAAAAAATCAGCAGTCTTTGACCACGATTTACAAATGCTGAACTTATGCGCTCAATGGGAGCATCTTCGTATAAAGCATCATAACCTTGCGGTTTCGGAATATATTGGAAAAACGTTAGCTTATAGAGATTTAAAAGGCGGAATGGTCTTCCCTGTTCCTGATAAGGAAAATCAAGCTCATTATTATAGGGTTGTCAACAGCTTTAAATACAAAGGGCTGATTCCTGCGCTTATTGCTCCTCTGAACAAAAATCAGGATGCGTATGATTCAGAAGGCAAAGAAACAATCGACCTGATTTTTAGGGGGACCGCTTCCGGAACGCAGTGGTATAGGAATACGGATTTTAGAGGGATCGGAAACAAGGTTTTCTATGAAAAATCGAAAGAAATTTTGAAGATGGTTGAAGATTACCTGAAAGAATCTAAGAGCCAAGATGTTGTACTAAACTTATCTGGGCACAGCCTAGGAGGGTGCGATACCCAGCGAGGGCTGGTTCTTCTTCTTGAGGCTATTGCAGACTCCAAGAAGGATAGTCCTTTCAGGAAGATTAAAAAGTTGGTGATGATAACACACAATGCGCCAAGGCCGGAACCTGATTCAAACCAAAGGTTTAAGAAGGCCGTTGCGAAATTGACGGAGTTAAAGGAAGAGATCAAGATCGATATCGATATCACGCATGTAAGATACTTTGACAATGGCGGCTATCAAGACACGGTTCATATGTTAGGAGAGGTTCTCCTAGGAGCCGATGAAGATGGGGGGCCTGTGCAAGTGCACGGTGTTTATCAAAATCACGTGATCAAGGATTCGGGCTTTGTCAAACGAAAACTTGTGGATATCACCATCGAAGAAGATTACGGAATAGGGGCGGAAGCTATATTGCAACGGCACACTTTTAGGGCATTTAATGAGATCTTATCAGGAGATACAAAATGGTCGTTCAGAAAGATTCGGAATGCAGCCATTGAGGATGAAAGAAAGAGAATCGAAGAAATTTTTGCCCGGCGATTCCACTGGTCTCCTGAGGAAAAGGGGATGCTTGACTGGACAGTTGCCAATGCAATTTGGTATGCTCCCTACCTTGGAAGCGGGGTTAAAAACATCTTGCATTTCTTAATCAATAATGTTCAGGGAGCGGCTTTAAAAACTCTGCAAATAGGACATCAGGAAGACTTGTCGCTCTTGGTATAAAGATCTTTTGGAATTCTTGCCAAAAAAGCTCATCTAGGCCGCGAAAGTCTATACAAAACCCTTTCAGGCACAGGTACTCCCAAATAGCATACGCTGATTTATTGTGTGTTGCACCGGGGCTGAATTTGAAATTCTCTTAAGAACTCTTTTGCAAGAATAAGGATGGCGCCTCAAACATGGCTGGCACTCCCGCAATCGGGATTAATGCTTGGTTCTCGCTAGCTCTGATGCCCTGAGTTTAAAACCAAATCTCAGATTTTGAACACGAGGTCGCCATCAAAAAAATCTCCGGATGTTGGATTCGAACCAACGACCAATGGATTAACAGTCCACTGCTCTACCGCTGAGCTAATCCGGACCAGACAGACATATTAGTTGATCAGGAGTTTTTTGGGCAACAACTTATTTGTTAAAAATGCCCCCTTTGCTAGTATAGGCTTGAAAGTGGGGGTGTCGATTGCCGGAAGTCTCTTACCGCAACTATCTGCAAGATGAATCGGTTCTAATACAATTAATTCTTTGCGAGTACCTTAACACATGCCGGGCGTTTAAAGCCACTCGAAGACTTTTAAAAAAAGAATTAAAAAAAGACAACGTGGACCTCAAGAGAAACGGATAAAATCATCGAAGGGATCCGCCCTTCGGTAACCGCCCTGGCCGGAACCGCCAGGCGGGTGCTCTTCCCCATTCCCTGGAAAAATCAGCTGGGCCATTTGGAAAAGCTCGAAGATTACTGCTATTTGCTTGTCCTCCATTCTGAAAGCAACAACCCGACTTATTTTACGCTTCATCAGCAAATACAAGGCGCCAGGGTCATGGCTAAACAAATGATGCGCATCATGCAGCTTTGGGACTGCCAGTCCTCTTTCTTTCTTGAAACGTTTCGAGACAAAACACGTTCATACAACGCTCGAAGAGCTGTGCGAGAGGATTAAAAATATCGCAGACGCCCTCTCCACTGCTCTGCAATTTTCTGTAAATACGGAAAATGTTATCATCTTTTTCCTCAGAAACCACCAGGCGCTGTCCACCTATCTGGGAAAACGGTTTATGAAAGCAACTCTAACAAACATGTTCCCGCATGGGACGAAAAAAATCAGGCAACAACTTAAAAAAACATTGTCCAAAAAAGGCCTTGAACATTTGGAAGACGACTTAGCAGCTGTCTTTGATAAAATGACATGAAAGAACAACTCAAAGAACTGGCTCAGCTGACCAGACAGCATCTATGCGAAGAGTATGACGAGAGCGAATGGCTCCTGACCGATCAGCAGTCTTATGACTATTTTCGCAAGATGGCGAAAAAAAGCTCCCCTCCCCCACCCGCAAAACCAACACCTGTAAAAAAATTTATGCCCTGTGTTCCGGAACAACCAAAGAAAGCCTCCCCTCCTCCCGAGCCTAAGGCCCCTGTGCCGGTGAAACAGGTCAAAGAATCCATTCAATTGGAAACCAAAAGAACGCAAGAGGCTCCGGAACTCTCCTCTCAACTCGATCTAATCCGACGGGTCTGTCCAAAGATCAATTTGATTGAAGAGATACCGCAGCCCAAAAACGATTATGTCCAGTTTTATTCGGTCAGCTCGGATGGAGTGCAAAGAGCTTTCTGGACCAAAGTGATCACAGCTTTAGAAGATAGAGGCGTCGAGTGCCGCCGGATCGATTGCGAAAATCAAGAGCAATTGATCGAATCATTAAAAGATCTTGCCAATATAAGACTTTTGCTTGTTCCCCGAAAATACCTTCCGGACCTAAAAGAGCTGAGCTATCGGCAGCACCCTTCCACAATGAAGCATTATATTCAGAATGTTCCCCTCATCGCTTTGGAAGATGTTTCACTCTATGAAACAGACCTCTCTTTAAAACGGATGCTCTGGCAAAACTTGCGATCCGAGCTGAATATATGAAATACGTTTCCGTGATTCTGGAGGTTTCGATCGACAAATCGCTCGATTACTCCGTCCCTTCCAGGCTGTCTGATTCCATCGTCAAAGGACTCAAAGTCACCGTACCTGTCAGAGGCTTTCCTCGAACCGGTTATGTGCTGGAAGTGAAAGACAAGCCAGACTTTACCCCTGTCAAAGATATTTTAAAAACTCATGAAAACTGCGCCATTTCCCATGATCTGTTTTCCCTCGCCCTTTGGATGGCTAAATACTACGGAGCTCCGTTAAGGAATGTCTTCAAAACGATTCTTCCCTCAAGCGTGAGAAGGGAAACAAAGGATAAACAACAGCTTTTCGTGATGAGGGCGCAAACAAAAGAAGAGCTTCGCTCGCTATGCCAAGATTTAAGAAATAAGTCATCAGCGCAGGCGGCAGTGCTCGATGCCATACTGCAAGCAAAAAAAGGGCTGCTGCTTACAGAGCTCTTGGAAATAGCGGACGTGTCGAGAAGCCCTGTCGATACTCTGGTCAAAAAAGGGGCGCTTGCCATCGACATAGTCCGTATTGACCGCTCCCCCCTCGTCAATGAAGAGTATTTCCAGACACCGTCAAAAACATTGAACCCTCAGCAGGAAATAGCATTCAACGCGATTGCAAAAAACATGGATGCCGGGGGGTTCAAAACTCATCTGATCCACGGCATTACCGGAAGCGGAAAAACCGAAATCTATCTGCAAAGCATACAAAAAGCCCTCGACATGAGCCTGGGATCAATCGTTTTGGTTCCGGAAATCTCTCTGACAACGCAGATGATCGAAAGATTCCGCTGCCGCTTTGAACACAAAATCGCGGTCTTGCATTGCCGCCTAAGCCATGGCGAGAGGATAGATGAATGGAGACGGATTGCAAACGGCGAGGCGCCCATTGTCATCGGTCCCAGGTCGGCAATCTTCAGTCCTGTCAAAAACCCGGGTCTGATTATTGTCGATGAAGAGCATGAACATACGTACAAGCAATCGGAAGAGCCCCCTTATTACCATGCCAGGGATGTCGCAGTCATGCGGGGAAAGCTGACAGACAGCACTGTCGTTTTGGGATCGGCCACCCCAAGCCTGGAAAGCTTCCATAACGCCAAAAGCGGCAAATATGTTTTGCTCTCATTGCAGGAAAGGGCAGACGCGGCATCCCTGCCGGAAGTGAAAATTGTCGATATGAAGCAGGAATTCGAAAAGGCCAAGGGGTATACGCTCTTTTCAGACGAACTCCTCAGCGGAATCAAATCCAGACAGGAAAAGGGGGAGCAATCGCTTCTTTTTTTGAACAGACGCGGGTTTCACACCGCCATAATCTGCCAGGGCTGCCGCGAGCCGGTTAAATGCGAAAGCTGCGACCTGGCGCTCACCTATCATAAAAACACCAATTCCCTTTCCTGCCACCTCTGCGGATTCGCCTGCTCCTGCCCGGCGAGGTGCCCTCTTTGCAAAGAAGACTCCCCCATGAAGTTTCGCGGCGTCGGAACAGAACAGGTCGAAAGAGCTTTGCAGGCGATTTTTCCGGAAATACGGACAATCCGCGTTGACGCCGATACTACGCGCCATAAGGGAAGCCACCAAAAGCTTCTCCGGCAGTTCGGGTCGGGAAAAGCGGATGTGCTCATCGGCACGCAGATGATAGCGAAAGGGCTCCATTTCCCCTGTTTAACCCTGGTGGGAGTTCTCAATTCCGACGGAGCATTGAATATTCCCGATTTTCGCTCGTCGGAAACCGTCTTTCAACTGATCACCCAGGTCGCCGGCCGTTCGGGACGGGGCTTTTCCAAAGGACAGGTCATCATCCAGACAACCATGCCGAGCAACCCGACTATTCTTCACGCGGCAAAACAGGACTACCTCTCATTCTACGATGAAGAAATCGCCGTCAGAGAGATGTTTCGCTATCCCCCGTTCGTCCATCTTTTCAAGGCCGCCTTTTCCGGAGACAATGAAAAACAAACGCATGTACTCGCCGAAAAATTCCGCAAGCAGCTGACAATCAATCTTCCTCCATCTTTTGAACTGCTTCCTGTCTGCCCTTCAGGATATGCCAAAGTCAAAGGCCGGTACCGATTTCAATTTCTTGTCAAAGGCAACGCTGTCTACCAAGCCGCCTCAGCCATTGAAACGCTTCGTGCCCAATTCCCCATTCCCAAAGACATAAGAATCTCGCTGGACGTCGATCCTGTTTCAACCTACTTTTAATTGTTTTTAATTGGTTGATTATTTTACGGTGAAGACATGCAAATTGACAGTTTATTCAAGCAGATAAGCACACAATACACGGAAATGATTCCCAATGACTGGAAGCCCTTGGTCGAAATTCTGAACAAGCCTCTGGATAAGCTTCAAAAACAACTCAACGCCATCCCCAATGCAAAGAAAACAAGCGAGGTTGGAAAGAGCTCAGAAAACGCCCGTCTTAATCGTTACTCAAATGTATTTCCTTATGATGATAACCGAGTCACTCTCAAGGAAGGGGGCTATATTAACGCCTCGAAAGTTGAACTGACGAATCTGACTTGCTTTGTTGCCTCGGCACCCATGCCACATACTCTTGATGACTGGTGGCAAATGATCATTGAAAACAATTGCCTCCTGATTGCCGCTGCGACAAATACATATGAATGGCGGCGCAGGAGGCTGATTCCAAAATGCGCTCCCTATTGGAAAGCCTCTCAAAAAGCGGAAAAAGTGATTGACAGCAGAGGCCTGCAGAAAATCGTGCAACGAAAAATTACCTTGGCAGGCCGAACAATTATTCACCTTCACTTCAAGAACTGGCCCGATTCAGGTGTCGCGCACATAACACTTGCGATAAAATTTATTAAGCTCATCAAAGAGCAAAGCTCCAAGAAGCACCCTGCTGTGGTCCATTGCGCAGCGGGAATCGGAAGAAGCGGGACAATTCTGGCTATCAATGAGGTGCTGGAGAGTAAAAAGCCGCCCGATATCATGAAAATCATCGAAGGGCTCCGCGAGCAGCGCGCCGGCATGGTTCAATCCGCTTCCCAGGTTAAAATGATTGCCCGGGCCGCTCTCATCATTCTAAATACAAAATCGGTCACCAGTTGAAATCGGTTTCATAGCCGAGACCGATGAGCTCCTGGCCGTAATACTGTTTGTACAGAGCCTTATTCTCCTCTGTAAAGTGGGATTTCCAGGAGCCGATCTGTCCTTTACGGAAGGTGTAATCCTTTCCAAAAGCTTTTTTGGCGATCATTTTACATTTTTTGCGGTTTAGGGGAACGCCGATATGGCCGGCAATATTCATAAGCTCTTGTATCTGCAGCTCATCGCTGCCACCCCCTCGCCGGCCGATTAGCTTTTCAAATGTTGTCACATAAGTGATATCGGGACCTAGGTCAATCCAACCGATTCGGCGAGCATAACTTTCTTCATAGCAGTAGAAGCCGAAATGCTCTCCGGTAATCAGTTCCGTGATTTTTTCCTCAACAGTAAAATCATTCATTGGGAGATGGGGCCAGTATCCATTTTGGTTGAAATACATCAAAGAGACCAGCTGATCGCGGGGATCTCTAATGACAAAGATAACTTTGTAGCCCCTTTCTCTTATCAGGTCGACAGCTTCCGGGGTGCATAGCTGATGCGTGGAGAGATAAGTTCCTTTTCTTTCGGCGATATTGAACTCTTTTAAAAAAACATCAAAGTCGGTATTCAGCTGCCTTTGGTCATCTTTTTGAAGCATCTCGTTCAACATATGTATAATCAGATGGGAGCCGCATTTAGGGACAGTGACTAAGACAAACTTGTCATGCGCCGGCAAGAAAGCCGTGATACAGAGAATAAGGATAAGAAGTTTAAATATTTTCATACTCAGAAAGGAAGGATACATTTTCTGAAAAATATACACAAAGTTTTTCGTCATGTTTTTTTAAAAAATTTGCAACTTTTTGATTGCGGTCAATGCACTTGTCTGTCCACCAAATGGGATGGATTAAAATCTGAATCATTTCCTGGCAGTAGTGTTCTAAAAATTTGACCGGATTCCCAGAGCGCCAAAAGTGATTGCTATCAGAGATGTACTGGCCTTGGCGGAAAAAATCAAAATGGTAGGTATTGAGCAAATGGGAAACTTTTAAAGCTTTCGCGTCAAACCCTTTCTGAGACAAAGAAGCCGGACGATGAACACTAAAAACCCGAACTTGCTTGCCTACAATATCGGAAAGACACTCTGCTTGAAATAGAAGCTTTTCTTTATGATTGGCAGGGTTTTCATAAACATAATGTAGGCCGATATCATGCCCCATTGCGATGATATCATGTAATATTTTACGGTTTTTGCGCGCGCTATAGGCCTCGGTCTCCAGCATCACAAAATAAGTGGCTCTGATATCCTGCCGCTGCTCCTTGAGAGCAAAAGATTGCGCCAGTTCAAGGCTGAAATCCAAGTCATGTCGTAAATAAAGGCTTTTATGATTTTTTTCGCCAAAAAAAGAAAATTCGTAACCTTTATCTTTAAGTTGGCGCATGAGCTTATAAAAAAAATTGTATGTGAAGTATCGAGGGTCTGAACTCATTATGGGAAGCATTATCCTCGGGCAGATCATTTTTGACAATGGCGCTTTAAATCTATATACTATCACTATTGCTTATGGATATAAAACAAAATTTTCTCATTACTGGTGTTGGCGCCCCCGGAACACAAGGGACTCTCCGTTGTTTAAAGAGCCCCGGTGTCAAGTTCATAGGAGTCGATATGAATCCCCAGTGTGCGGGATCCCATTTTGTCGATCACTTCTATCCCGTTCCGGGACCGGAAGACAAGAATTACCTCGGCGCAATCGCAGCGCTCTGCCATCAGCACGATGTTTCTTTAATCATTCCGCAAACGACAAGAGAAATCGAGGTTCTCTCAGCGAATTTCAGGGATTTAAAAGTCATGGTCTCTCCTTATGCCGCCCTTAAGAAAGCCAATGATAAATTGGCCATGATCAAGATCTTTGAAGAGTTAGGATTCCCCGTACCCAAATACCGTTTGGCAACATCAAAAGAAATGCTTGTCGAAGCCGCTCATGATCTGGGATATCCCGAGAAACCTGTTGCTATAAAGCCTCCAAAATCCAATGGTATGAGGGGGTTTAGAATTCTGCAATCATCTTGCTTAACCTCAAAAAGATTTTTAAGTGAAAAACCCTCGGGCATTGAAATCTCGTTGGACCATATGCTCGAGATTCTTGAAAATGGCAAAGATTGGCCTCAGCTTCTGGTTACTGAATATCTGCCTGGCGACGAATATTCTGTTGACGCCTTTATCGGCGGCAAAGCGTCAATTGCTATCGTACGGAAAAGGGATTTGATCCGAAGCGGCATCAGTTTTCGGACGACGCCGATAAACCACCCGCTTATGGAAAAAATGACTCTTGACGCGGGAAAATATTTAGGGCTGAGATATGTTTTCGGAATGCAATACAAATTGGATAGCGAGGGAGTTCCTAAAATTTTGGAATGCAATCCTCGCGTTCAAGGAACTATGGCAGCAACCCTCAATACCGGTATCAATCTCATTTGGGCCGGAGTGCTAGAAGCTTTGGGAAGTCCCGTCGCATCTTTTCCCAAACCAAAGTTTGGGCTTCCCTTTGAACGCTATTGGGGAGGAGTCATATTTGATGATGGAAAAGTGCAGACTCTCTGATTCAAAGCGCACCTATTGGTTTCATCTTCACACGGATTATACAGACGGCTTTTTAACGGTCGAAGATTATTTCAAAATGGCAAAACAACACTCTGTTGAGGAATTGATCTTCTTAGAACACATCAGGCGTCAGCCTAATTACGATGTAGACGAGTTTGTCAATACGGTGAAAAATCATTCAAAAGAATACCATATAAAATCTCGAGTCGGCTTCGAAGCGAAAATACTTGAAGACGGCACTCTCGACATCTCGGATGAACACCTCGAATTGTCGGAGATCATTGGCATCGCAGAACATGGATTTCCCGCAAATACCGCACTTTTTATATCAGCCTGGGAAAAAGCGATCAATTTTGCCAATAAAAACATCCTTCCCCAAAAAGAGGTTGTCTGGGTTCATCCGGGGCTGTTTTTTCGTAAAAATCGATTATTGACCACATATCAAAAAGAATACCATCAAATGCTGAGGCATGCCTTAGACAAGGGCGTGCAACTCGAATACAATCTGAAATATCAGTTGTTTGAAGGTTCAAAGCTTCCGCATGTACTGGGCATTGACGCGCATCGTAAGAGCGATATAGAACGCTGGGAAAAACATCTAAAAATTAAGCGCTTGTTCAAACACCAGCCGGTTAGCTTCGGCGTTTAAATCTTTTGCGGCTTTATGAGCATTTTCTTTCATCGTTTTAATCTCTTCTGCTGATAAGCTGTTCAGCTTATCAGCCAGCGACGCTGGATCAAAATCCTGAGAAACGACGCCGCATTGATAATGCTCAATGATATTTCTCATCATAGGGGAAGGGCCTATAGCGATTGAAAGGCGCGCCTGAATGAATTCGAATAATTTGTTGGGAAGTCCATTTAAATAGTTGAAATTAACCGGAGGTAAAAGATACACCCCCATGTCATATTGATGGGTAAAGGGAACGATATCCTTCATAGCAACAGGACTGAGGAACCGAATTTTTTGATTGCCTTCAGCTAATTTTTTGATTGAATCGATATAACATTTATCGCCGGGCATTAAAATCAGATCCATCTCAAAACGGCTGTCAAGATAAGTAGATAATTCAATAATCTTATCAAGAGACCTTGAGGGGGTTGCCACTCCATGATAAATCAAACGAATCCTTTTGGAATCAACATCTGTAGGCTTAAGATCAAAAAAATCAGGCGCATTTGTCACCACTTTGGGCAAGGGAATAGCAAATGCCCGGCTATATTTTTGGGCGATGGCGGAATTGACTGCGACCATAGAATCAACATGTTTTAAATAGGTGCGGCAAAGCCAAACGACATAATTTTTAATGAGCAGCCTCCAAAGAAACCTGTCGGTAAATTCTTCTGGAGAATACTCATGAGCGTCAAGAAGAATTTTACCTCCCCGTCGATAGGCATGGGCAATAGGAAGAGGATCGAGATCATTCACAATAATGACATCAAAGGGATCCGCAAGAGTATTTTCTAAAAGCTCCTTAAGCTGTTTGACAAGTTCATTTGTCCAATAATACTTTTGATACCGCCTGAATAAGAGAAGAAACCCTCGCATGATTTTTTTAACCAACGTGCGCGGCGTTGCCAGGTTCAAATTAAAATGCCGCTCTACACGCGATCGGGGCGCTCCCAGTCCCACGGTGGTCACAGAATGCCCTTGAAGCCACTGAATTTGTCTCGACACCCGTGGATCTCTGGCAAGATCGGAAAAGCTGATGATCAATACTTTCATTGCACGAAAATGATAACAAACTATCGTTTATACTTGAAATACAAATAACCTAGCAAAACGACGGCAATGACTACTGAAATTCCGATATCGAAATAGTGCCCAAGATACTTGAAGTACTGAGACCAGGCTTCTCCAAAGAAGTATCCAAGAGACATAAACAGCGTAGCCCAGATGATCGATCCGCTATAAGCGAACAAGGCAAACTCGTGGTATTTGAGGCTGGTGAACCCCGCTGATAGCCCCGTAAAGTGGCGCACCCCGGGAATGAAATAGCCAAAAAATAGCGTCCACTTGCCATAATGCTCAAACCAGCTGTGCATCGCGTCCATTTTTCCATCGGTGATGCCGATTTTATTGCCATATTTTTTGAATAAATAGATTCCTACAAAAGAGCCCGCAAGATAGCTCACAGTAATGCCGCAAATGGGGCCTGCGTATCCGGCAATAATTGTCGGCGCTATGTACAAGTCCCCCTGACTCATCAGAATACCGGCAGTAATCAGAAGAGTTTCATCGGGAATGGGCAATCCGATAATTCCCAGAGCCAAGAGTCCAAATATGATAATGCTGCCATATTGCAAAATCCAGGAAATGAAAGGCTCGGACAAATGCTCCATAGATGGATATCCCCTCCCCGAAACTAATGATTCAAATGAAAATAGTCAACTGTCAGAAGAAGCAGGATCTTGTTTTTTAGAATCAATCTTAAGAAATTGATTTGACACCTGGAATATTGGCATCTTTGAAATTGAGTGCGTAGTAAACTTTGTACACATGAAGCTCGATATCTTCTTTGCACTCTAAAAGAGCTTTCCACGTGTTATCGACGACTTCCGGAGAAAATGCTTCCTTAACAGATTTTTCTTCTTCAGCTATGAAATTTTCATTGCTCTGTACCCAAAATCGTTTTAGAGCAGAAAAAAATGTGCTTCTCTGCTCTTCGTCTTTCAAACTCCCAACTGAGAAAGATCAATAGGAATATCAACTTCGCGGATTGGCCCCCATTCTTCTTTATCGGACTCATATCTCCCCAAAGCGAGATGGCAAATAGACTGGTCATCTTTCGATTCCCAATTGACCCTAGAAATCAGCAGGTAATTTGCGGTTTCTTTCCAGATCTTACCACCAAATCCTTTTTTCAAAGTCTCGGGTATTATTTGGCGTTCAATTTTTTTCATAAATTTCTTATTTTCTCGCACCATTCTACCTACTTTTCCCGCTAGAGAGTATCCCTCAACATCATCGGGATTCTTTCCCGAAAGTTCGAATGAATCGGTGAGCATTTGAATATTCCCCAAAACAGCTTGTTCTATAAAACCTCGAATCGTAACACTCGCACATTCTATCGCCTTCTGTTGCGTTTCATCATCAACATTTAAGTCAATGAAAAACTTGAATACTTTCACGTAGGCACTGTCAAGGCTGTTCGCTTTCTCCTGAAAATCTTCGGGAAGTTTTCCTTCCGATTCTAAGGATTGGGCCGTTTTGTCATAGAGGTCTTCAACGTCTCCCAAAAACTTTTGAAATTGCCACTCTGAAAGAAGCGTTTTCAATGAACAATGTAAAAAGAATTGGTTCCTCATCTTTGGGGATTGGAAAAATGCGATTTGCCTGCTCCAAGGTTTTTTGAAATTGAACAATCGGTTTTTTTTGGCTTTTTGTTAAGAAGGGCCAAACCTCTTTAAACATTTCATCGCGTGTCACTTCTGATTTAGTCCCTTTTTTGTCTTGAATCATGATAGGTTTACCAGATTTTGCTTTTTCTAAAAGAGCCGTATAATCATTTTTGGAGTAGATAGGGTGATATCATAGACAAGATTTTGGCAATGGCCGACTGCACAGAGCGGACTAAGAAAACCAGAGCAGAAGAGACGAAGTTTATGCGTCCCTATAAGACTTTTCAGTGTTGTTGACCCCTTCGCTTCGGTTTTAAGAGCTTCTTTTCGAACCTTTTTAATCTTATCATTTTTTGAAGATGGCTCTGAGGCTTGCGGTGTTTCTTTGTTTGAAATGGGTTTAGAAGACCCTTTATAAGGATTTATTTTCATAAATTAACATTTATTATTTTATTTATTATTATATCATTTAATAAAATAAATGTTAATTTAAATAATTATTTAATTAGCATGGACAAACAAAATGTAGATTTGTGCAAAAAAGTGGTAATTTGGCGTATTTATGGCGGAGTTTTTCGCCATTTTCGTCTTTTTATAGGCGTCCATGCGGCGTCCCGGTATTGCTTGGCGGCGCAGGTGGGATCAGGAGCCTGCGTAATCCCCCGTCCGACTATGATGATATCGGTTCCCCGCTCAAGAATGGCCGATTCAGGGGTGAGATATTGCTGGCCAAGGGCATCTCCGCCGCCTTCCAGCTTGACTCCCGGGGTCATGTGAATGAATCCGTCGCAAAGCCTTTCGGTGCAGATGAAGCCGATGACAAATTGGCTGTGCTTTTTGGCAAGCTCGATGCATTTTCTGGTATACTCTCCGGTAGCGAGATTGTCTTTAGAGCTCATTTGAGCGAGAAGAAGAAGGCCGTTTCCTTTAGGCTGGCCGATTTTTGCCAGCCCTTCGATGATGCCCGGACCGGGAATGATGTGGGCATTGGTAATTTTCGCCCAATCGGCGATGCGGTAAATTCCCCCGCTATATTGATGAAGCACGGTATTGCCGATATCGGCGAATTTTCGGTCTTCAAAGATGAAAAAGTGATGAACTTTTGCGATATCATAAAGCCTTTTTGTCACTTCAGGAGTAAAGTCTTCCACAATGTCGATATGGGTTTTGAGGACGCATATGTAGGGACCGAGAGTTTCAGCGAGCTTAAGCAATTCTTTGGAAGTAGTCACATCTGCCGAAAGGCAAAGCTGTGTCTCTTTTTCTTCGATAATCGTGCGGATTTCTTTGACCAAAGGATGGGCTATCATAAATTTATCCTGTTGTCTTTAATGAATTCCATGACTAAACGGTATTGTTTCAGCGAGATTTTCTCTTTCTTCTCAAGAGTGGTCAAAATTTCAGAAAGGGTGAGCAATGGATGCACGCAATACCCCAGTGATTCAAGTTTTTCGCGTCCTCCCTGCTCGCGGTCGATCAATAAAACGATATCTTTGACGACAAGTCCTTCCTCTTCTAGAGGCTTGGCCGTTTCCAAAATGCTGGCGCCGCTGGTGATGAGATCCTCGATAATGAGACACTGCTGCCCCGCAAAATATTCTCCTTCGATCTTTTTCTTCGTTCCGTGGTCTTTGATTTCTTTTCTGCACAAGATCATGGGAAGTCCTTTGGCAATCGACAAATAGCTCGAAAAAACAACAGCTGTCAATGGGACCCCGCAGATGAGGTCGAATTTGAAGCTTTGCATCTTGCTCCACATGGCTTCCAATAATTTTTTGAGAACCTGGGGATAGGTTATCGTTTTTCTAAGGTCGATATAAAGCGGCGACATCATGCCGCTTTTGAGCTTAAACTCTCCGAACTGCACCACGCCTATCTTATAAAGCATTTCAACGAGTTCTTCGGTATTGGGAGCATTCTGGCGACATGTCGAAAGCAACATTGTTCATCTTGTCTATCAAAAAATCTCCTTTCATAATTCTCTCCCTTGGAGGTGCCATCGATATGCAAGATAAGGATCCCACATCATCCCCGTCGCGGTGAGGGCGGCTTTAGCTCCTGCATTTAAAAATTGATCGAAATGATTTTCTTGTGTCATGCCCCCGCAGCCCATAATCTCCAGATCCAATTTATGATTGTCGATAATGGTACGACATTGTTGTATAAATGACAAGGCCAGCGGCCTAATGGGGTCGCCGCAGATTCCGCTTTGCAGCCTGTTTTCACCAAGAGCCGCCCCCCCTTTTTGGTCGATGACCTTCATCGGAATGGTGTTGATTCCGCAAACGGACCGAACCCCGGCTTTTGCTAGGGATAAAAGCACAGGCTCTAGTTTTGCAGGATTTTTAAAAATGCCCATCTTAACAATTAGCGGGGTCGGCTTGATGGTGTCTGCAATTTTTTTAGCGAGGCTGTACGAGGCTTCGGGATCGCTGTAGAGTGCGCCGCCTGAGGAAACATTAGGACAAGAAAAATTGGCTTCGATCAGGTGCGCCCCGCTGTTTTTCGCAAGAAGGGCGGCGTTGATAAATCCGCGGCTCATTTCTTCGAAAGAATCCCCCGATCCGAATACCGACACAATCAAAACCTGTCCCTTTTCAAGGGCATGGGCCGCCAGGTGGATGTCCATTTCTAGATACTCGGGCTTTCGGGAAGGGTTGCCGAAAGAATTGGTGATTGCAAGCTGCTCGCCTCGGCAATCGATAGGGGCGACCTGTAGTCTCCGATCCTCTCTTGCGTGATGCTGCCTCCGGTATCGACAAACATCACATTAGGCAATGGGTGGCTAGGGCATTCGCACTCCCTGATAGTCTTATAGATGACAATATCGAATCCGAGCCTTGCAGCAAGGGTTGTCCATTTAGAGTTTAACAAAGGACCTGCGGGGACACCTATTGGAGACGCTACCTGAAATCCCAAAAAGTCAATCCACTCGGATTCCGGCTTCCATACCCTATCGGGAATTGAATCGGTGAAAAAAGGGCCGCTTTCGGCATTTTCAAGGTAGGTCTTCTGAATGTCGTAAATCGGCAATGCGGCCGTTATAAGTTTCTGACATATGATTTCCTGAGTTTCATATAGATTGTCTTTCAGGATAGTGCAGACTGGCCATCCTTTGAGCCGCCTGCCGTGGTACGGCGACCATTGGCATTTTGTTTTTAGCTCAGCATCGTCGACCATTTTTTCCAAGTTGAGGTCGACAAGGACAGCGTCGTAGCTTGGCTCCAACCGAAAAACCTCTTTGGCCCGCTGGCTTGTCAGCTCGATAACACGCTGCAATGAGATCAGCCCTTTGGAAACAGCATCAAGCATCAAGGGGAGCATGAGTTCGATACTCGGAACCCCCGAAGGGGCCTCTCCATAAGGGCTTAGCTTTTCGTCAAGAGTATGGGGGGCGTGGTCGGTTCCAAGAAAGTCAATGATACCGTCGTTAATGCCTTTCCAGAGGGCCAAACGGTCCGACTCGGTCCTTAAAGGAGGGTTCATTTGGACTTTTGTCCCGTTTTGAACGTAATCGCTCTCATCCAAAAAAAGATGATGCGGCGCCACTTCGGCAAAAACTTTCACGCCGCTCGCTTTTCCCTGCCTCACCAGTTCCACTTCGTCAGAGGTGCTCATATGAAGAATGCACAGTCTGGCATCATACTTTTTAGCAAGAGAGATAGCCTTCGACGTCGCCCTGGCGGCAGCGCTCCGATCCCTGATTTTTGAATGAACGGAAGGGTCGGAAAAATTATCTTTGTATTTGAAACGGTTTGCCCGGATGACAGCTTCGTCTTCGGCATGGACGGAGATCATCAAGCCATATTTGGATCCAAGCTGAAAAATCCTTTCGAGATCCTCATCTTTATCCATAAGCAGGTTTCCTGTGCTGCACCCCATAAAAACTTTGATGCCGACAATCTCCTGCAGGCATTTAGGGATTTCATCAAAATGATGTTTGTCGGCGCCAAGATATAAGTGATACCTTAGCGGAATATCGACAGACTCGAAGCTTTCTGTCGATAATCTTTTTTTTATCCTGTAAATTTTCCCAAGAAATGCAGGGAGGATTGTTATTCGGCATATCGAAAACAGTCGTCACCCCTCCCGCTACAGCTGCCTGCGCCCCTGTCCCCCAATCCTCTTTATAATCGTGGCCGGGCTGCCGAAAATGCACATGGGTGTCAATCAAAGCGGGCAGCAGGGTCAACCCCTCGGCATTGATTTCCAGTTTCAGTTGATTGGGAAGTTCGACATCGGAAACATTTCCTCTGATATCTCGCACATTTTTTAATCTGATCATCTAAATTATCTCGTCCTGCATATAGGTTTTTTCACAATATTTGCATCGAAGAACGTTATTTTTTCCGGCCGGTATCACATAGAAGAGGCGGTCGGTTTTTTCGTAGTTGGTCACGCAGGAAGGATTGGGACATTGGATAACATTTTCTACAAGCGAAGGGAGCGATACGGAAAATTTTTCCGCCACAACACCATCTCTAATGATTGCCACTGTTGTTGAGGGGGCGAAAACAGCCAACTTGGACGCCTCTTCAGGAGTCAGCTCTAATCCCTCAATTTTAATCATATCCTTTTTTCCCATAGTGGGACTGAAAAGGTTCAGTCCAATGGTGACGCAAACTTTAAATTTATCAAGTCTAAGCAGCCGGTATAGCCGCATTCCCTGTCCGGCGGGAATATGATCGACCACGGTTCCGTGGCTAATCGCTGCCAGAGCTAATGTTTCGTCAAGAGTGATTGTCACAGGCTTCCTCCCAGCAATAATTTCAAGACCGCCTGCCTCACGGGGATGCCGTTGCAGGCCTGATGAAAATAATACGCATGCTCGGTCTCGTCTATCGAAGGATCCAGTTCATCGACCCGGGGCAAAGGGTGGAGGATGCGCAGGTTCGGTTTGGCATTCTCTAACAAGGCGGGCTTTAAAAAGTACCCTTTTCTCGAGAAAGGGAGCTCATTAGAAGAGAGCATTCTTTCTTTCTGTATGCGTGTCATATAAAGGATATCCAGTTTGCCAATCACCTCGTCCAAAGATTGATGGAAGGAAAACAGAACGCTGGCATTTTTCAGTTCGCGGCAGATGTCTTCGGGAAGCTCCAGAGAGGGAGGCGAAATGAAGTACATGCGGATGTTGAAATAGGCAGAGGCCTGAACTAGCGAGTGCACAGCTCTTCCGTTTTTTAAATCCCCCATCCAGGCGACATGAAGCCTGTCGAGAGTTCCCTGGCTCTCTCGTATGGAAAACAAATCGAGAAGCGTTTGAGTCGGATGTTCATTGGCGCCGTCGCCGGCATTGATGATCGGTTTGTCTGTCACATCCGCGGCAAGCTTAGCGGCTCCCATGAGAGGATGTCTGATCACAATCGCATCGACATATCCGCTGACAATTTTGATGGTATCGTGCAGCGACTCCCCTTTTTGCAGCGAGGTTGATTTGTCATCGGTAAAGCCGATCACATCGCCCCCAAGGCGTTTCATTGCCGATTCAAAAGACAAACGGGTTCTTGTCGATGGCTCAAAAAAACAGATGCCGAGGAGTTTTCCTTTGAGTAAATCAGGAGGGAATTCTTTTTTAAACATTTCCGCCTCGTCCAGGATTGCGGTAATATCGTTTCGATCCAGATCTCGGATAGAAATTAAATGTTGTTTACATGTTGTAGCTGACATACTCCTTCCATGATTTTACTGGGATTTTATCGACGTCAAGCTCTTGCAGGCAGTGCAAAAAAAGCAATGCGATCTGCATATTGGTGATCAGGGGAATATTATGATCGATCGCAAGACGTCTGATTGTGAATCCATCCGTGATGATTTTCGGGCTGATATTGGTCGGGATATTGACAATCAGGTCGACGTCCCGACTAGCGATTGTTGTCTTAATATTGGGTTCCAGCGAGTCGCTAGCTTTGTATAAAAAACGGCATGCAACGCCGTTTCTGACGAGATAATCGTGAGTGTTTTCCGTTGCGTAAAGCTTCCACCCGGAAGCCTCAAGAAACTTGAGGACATCGAGGAACCTTCCCTTTTTATCCCCTCCGATACTGACAAGAATCCGTTTTCCCGCAATCTTTTGCCCCGTGGCCATCCAGGAATGGTAAAAGGCTTCATACAAATTCTGCCCCAGGCAGGCCACCTCGCCGGTCGAAGCCATTTCCACCTGCGCGACAGGATTGGCCCCTTTGAGCCTGTTGTAGGAAAATTGCGGAGTCTTCACCCCTACATGTTCCAATTCAAGAGTCTCATACCACTTAGGTAAAGGCCGGTCCATCATGGCCTTAACAGCGATGTCGATAAAGTTTTGATTCGTGACTTTTGAGACAAAAGGAAACGAGCGGGAGGCCCGGGCATTGCACTCGATCACTTTCAAACCGTTTTCCTTGGCGATAAACTGAATGTTGAAAGGCCCCGTGATGTTTAGAGCTTCGGCAATTTTGCGGGCAATCTGCTTAGCCCGCCGTATGGTTTCGAGATAAAGACGCTGCGGGGGAATGACAACCGTGGCATCTCCCGAATGAACACCGGCGTTTTCCACATGTTCGGTGATGGCATGAACAACGATTTTTCCCTTTTTGGCCACGCCGTCGATCTCAAGCTCCTTGCCGTTTGAGATAAATTGGGAAATGACCACCGGATGTCCGCGGGACACCAGCGCCGCTTCACTCAAATACGATTCGAGCTCATCTTCGCTGTGCACCACATTCATGGCTGCTCCCGAGAGCACATAAGAGGGTCTGACAAGAATGGGATAGTGGACCTTTTTGGCAAAACTTTTAGCCTGGGCCAGGGTCTTCACTTCAGCCCAGGCGGGCTGATCGATAGCCAGCCGGCCTAGAAGGGAGGAAAACTCTTTCCGATTTTCGGCCCGGTCGATCATATCCGTCGGAGTCCCCAAAATAGGATAGCCATTTTTGCTAAGAGGCGAGGCCAGGTTATTGGCTGCCTGTCCTCCAACGCTGATCATAATGGATTTGGGATTTTCGAAGTCGGCGATATCGGCGACTCTTTCAAGGGAGAGCTCCTCAAAGTAAAGCCGTTCCGATTCGTCATAATCTGTCGAAACGGTCTCAGGGATTAGAGTTGATCATAATCGGCGACTCGCCAAGTTTTCGAAAACTCTTGAGAGCGTTGACGGCACACCAATCGAATTCGACGGAAGAGCCGATGCAATAAGGTCCCGAACCGAGAATAATGACAGGTGATTTTTGGGACGGATCGACATCATGGGCCGAGCCGTGATACGTCAAATAAAGGTAGTTGGTTTGAGCGGCGAACTCCCCGGCCAATGTATCGATCTGCTTCACAAAAGGAGAGACATTCCATTTTTTGCGCTTCCTCCGCACCTCGTCTTCATCCATTTTGGCAAACTCGGCTATAGCGGCATCGGAAAATCCGAGTTTTTTAGCCTCGAGAAGGAGATTTTTTGAGAGCTCTTCCCCGCAGACGCGTTTTTCCATATCCACAAGACTTTTCAGATGATGGAGAAACCATGTGTTGATTCTTGACAGGTCATGGATCTCATCGACGGATTTCCCCTTCTTTAAAAACTGATAAAGCGCAAAGAGGCGGCGGTCGGTGGCATTGACAATCTCATCTTTTAATGAAGGGATCGGCCGAGGATAATCGTGCAGACCCGTTTGACCAATCGAGAGCATGCGGACCGCTTTTTGCAAAGCTTCAGGAAATGTCCTGCCAATCCCCATCACCTCGCCAACACTTTTCATCTCGGAGCCGATGCGGCGGTCGGCCGATTTGAACTTTTGGATATCCCAACGGGGCATTTTCACCACAATGTAATCGAGGGCCGGCTCAAAAAAGGCCGAAGTCTCCTTAGTTACCTGATTGCGCAGCTCGTCAAGCCGTTTTCCCAAAGCCAGCTTTGCCGCTACAAAGGCAATCGGATATCCAGTCGCCTTCGAGGCCAAAGCGCTGGATCTGGAAAGGCGCGCATTCACTTCAATCACCCTGTAATCGCCGTTTTCGGGATTGAGTGCATACTGAATATTGCACTCGCCGATAACACCCAGTTTTCGCACGGTTTTAAGGGCTACTGAGCGCAAGAAGTGATATTCCTGATTGGTCAGGGTTTGCGAGGGGGCAACAACAATACTTTCCCCTGTATGAATTCCCATGGGATCGAAATTTTCCATATTGCAAATCGTCACAGCGTTGTCATCAGAGTCGCGCATTACCTCATATTCTATCTCCTTCCAACCAAACAGATACTCTTCGATCAAAATCTGCGGCGCATGGCTCAAGGCTTCCCTTGCCCTGTCGATTAGCTGCTGTTCGCTTTCGATCTTCCCTGAACCAAGTCCTCCCAAAGAAAATCCCGAGCGGATCATCAGAGGATAACCGATCAGCTTGGCCGCATCCAAGGCCTCACTGACTGAATGAACGCTAAAGCTGCGGGGAGTTTTCACATCAATTTCTTTTAAACAGTCTTTAAAAAGCTGACGATCTTCAGTCGTCAGTACCGTCTCTACGGAAGTTCCGAGGACTTTGACGCCATGCTTTTTAAGAACACCCGACTTCCAAAGTTCTATCCCGAGATTCAGGGCTGTCTGCCCACCGAAGCTCAGAAGAATTCCCTCGGGTTTTTCTTTATCGATAATTTTTGTCACAATATCGTGATGGAGCGGCTGAAGGTAGACCTGGTCCGCTAAATCGCTGTCGGTCTGGACAGTGGCAATATTAGGATTGACCAAAACAGTGCGGCACCCTTCTTCCTTAACAGCCTTGATAGCCTGGGATCCCGAATAATCAAATTCACCCGCCTGGCCGATGCGGAGTCCTCCCGAGCCCAATATGAGAATGGTTTGTTTTGTCATAACGCGTTAATAAATTCCTCAAAAATCCAATCGGTGTCTGTCGGCCCCGGAGCCGCTTCGGGATGAAACTGTACAGCATAGAAGGGAAGCGACCGATGGCGCACCCCCTCGACGGTGCCGTCGTTCAAATTCCGAAAACTCATCGTCCAATCTTTCGGAAGGGATTTTTCATCGACAGCCCATCCGTGATTTTGGCTGGTCATGTAGCATTTTTTCGTTTGCAAATCGATGCAGGGCTGGTTATGCCCTCTGTGTCCAAACGGCAATTTATAAGTTTTCGCCCCTGCCGCAAGCGAGAGAATCTGGAATCCAAGACAGATGCCGAATATCGGTTTTTTTAGTTTCATGGCCTTTTTTAAAATTTGAATCGTTTCCGTGCAAGTTTCGGGATTTCCCGGACCGTTGGAGATAAAGATACCGTCAAAATCGTCACTTAAATAGTTGTAATTGTGAGGGACATGCCGAATAGTGACATCGTATCTCTCCAGGCAGCGGAGAATGTTCATTTTCATACCGCAGTCGACGGCGACGATCCGTTTTTTTCCCTTTCCGCGAATTTGAGGCATCGGAATAGAAACTTCGGCCACGAGGTTGAGTAAACTGGGGTTGGCAAGACCTCCGGATATATCCGGCGCATCCGATATGACCCCCAGCATGGCCCCTTTGTCTCGAATGTGTTTAGTCAGAGCCCTGGTGTCCACTCCCATTATAACCGGAATCCCTTCGCTCTCAAGCCATTCAAGAAGCGACCTTCTCCCAAGCGCATGGGACCAGTTATGGCAGATATCGCTCATGACCACCCCCGAAGGCTGGATCCGTTCCGATTCCCAATATTCGGGATCGGGCACCCCGTAATTGCCGATCAGAGGGTAGGTGAAAATCAGGTGCTGCCCTCGATAGGAGGGGTCTGTCAGGGATTCGAAATAACCAGTCATTCCGGTCGTGAACACTACCTCGCCGCTTGCCGAGCATGCCTGCCCGGAAGGCCAGAATCCCCTTAAGGCCATGCCGTCTTCAAGAATCAAATAGGCCGGCTGTAACTCCAATGACATGTAACTTCCCCACCCGCGATATAAAAAAAAGCCATCCGGTCAAGATGGCCCGCTGTCGTCAATTGATAATGTTTATCTTCCTCATTGTCTCTATATTTTTGATTTGACACTCAAGTTATCATCAGGCCCCGATTTTTGTAAATGTAAATATTGAAGCGCATGTCACAACTACGCCATGCTTTATAGCAGCAGTTTCCATTGGGATATTTTACAAAAAAAACCACGAGAACACAGAGGATGATTTGGGTTTTTTGAATTAGGATTTTCAAAAAAATCATAAACAAAAACCTTTTCCTGTGATCTCTTGGAACCCTTTGGTAAATAAATAATTAATATTAAGGTAGTTGCTATATCGGGAGCTGCCGGCTTAATAAAGAAATTATTTTAACAAAAATTTAATCATCTCTTAATCTTTAAATGCCAAAATGGTGATTAAACCCGTTATTATGACTTTCAACTGTAGCGCCCACCCTCAGATTAGGTCACAATCATGGGTTAAAAAGGAATTTTAATGAATATCACAAATATTAAGTATTCCGATTTACACCAGAATCCGGGGATATCCGCAAGGGGGATCTAATTTTTACCAGGCTCGATAGAGGCATTGAATTAGATGATTCTTTTATTTTTATTCTTCAAAAGATCAACCGTCTATTTACCGGAAGTGCGGCAGCATGGATAATTCGCGTTTTGTCCATGTTGCATTGGTCACTGAAGTCGAAGGCGATAAAATTGAAATCGCCGAAGCGATGCCTGCAAAAGGAGCTCAATTGCGGAGAATCAATTTTCTCAAACACAACTCCTATACTCTCTACAAGAATGATAAATATCACTATGAAGTTTTCCGGCCGAACAGCGAATTTCGAAAATGTTGCGTTAATCAATCTGCTGAAAATCGCTAAAAAAATTACCCAACCCTCCGGCGATCTTAAAGCAGATGAACATGGCAAAAAGAAAAAGACATGATGAACACATTTTCCTTCAGGATTGCCTTAAAAGGCATGATCAAAAAGGATTTCAGACTCTCCAAAGGAGGAAAAAAGAGAGCATTCAAAGCAATCTATGACGAAAGAAAAGACAAGGGATACGCAATTGGAGGATCCAAAGTTAGACAGTTTTTCTGCTCGAGTTTTGTCGGCTACTTATTTCAGCGGGTCGTGTCTGTCGATAATTTACCCAGACCTGGAAGTTCCGCAAAATTTATCCCAAAAGAAAAGACATAAAGACGTGTCGAAGTGGTCTAAAGAAATGGCCCGAGATCAAGAGGCAGGAGATCAGATTGCTGCCGGTTTAGAAGAAAAAAAGGTTAACTTTAACTACAAATACTTGATCCCTTCTCAATTAAAAAGCCATATCGAGGACCATAGGCTATATAAAAAGGTTTAGTGCAATTTACGGTTAGCTATCAAGCCTATCCTGAATGTCTTTAAGCATTTTTTCTAGTTGTTTTGACGAGACGTTTTGTTTGTATGAGCTGATAATTAGCTTGAGGGAAATAAGAAAAATAGCCGTTTCAAGCAAAACATCGTGAAGGATCTTCTTAGTAAACAGTGCAAAAATAAACAGTAGCAGCGTGGAAATTGCCACTAGAAACGAAGGGAATATCCAGTAATCTCTTGAAGTTTTTTCATTATACCATAAATGTTTCATTTCCGATTATAAGTCAATCATTTTCATTTACTTTTAACACCTCCATTTCTATATTGTTTAAAAAATGGAGATGAGGCTTATGAAACTGCTTAAGGGATTTTTTTTTCTATTCACGCTCTGTCTGGCTGGGAATATTCACAGTGCTCTTTCAGGGGAAGTGGAGAACGGATTGACCTATACAATTGTTCAGGAAAACACCGATGCTACCACTATCCAATTGAATGTCAACACAGGCTTCTCTTCGGAAAACGAAATTCAGCAAGGGCTGAGTCAACTGCTTGCCTTCGCCCTTATTCAGGAAACCGAGCTTTTGAGCCGAGGCGAGATCCAGTCTCTTCTCCATGAATGCCGGCAAGACATCTCGCCCTGGGCCCATATTCAAGTCGGTCCGGACATGACGACCTTTACCTTTCGGGTGCCGCGCGACAAGGAGCAATATCTCAAAAAAATGCTCAACTTTGTGAAGCAGGTATCCCAGCACCCCACGCTTTCCGGCAATGCTCTTGAACTGGCACGAGAGGACCTGCTGGAAATGCTGCTATCGCAAACGCCAAACGACGTCCGCGATCAGATCCTGGCTTTCATGCAGCTGCTTTTTTCTTTCACTCAAAATCAGATGATCGAGTTCTTCCATGCCCACTACTGCCCTCATCTGATGAAGCTTATGCTTACAGGTCCTTTGGATGAATCCGAGGTTGAAGAAACCATCCTGGATATTTTCGGCCCCCTTATCAGACGCACGGCTCCCCAAAACACTGTCAAACAATCCATCAAGCCTATGGGAAAAACCGTTGTTATCGACGGAAAGATTACAATGAACGACCCTTCATGGGCGCAAACGCGTTGGTGGGGAACTCTTGTAGCTATTTTTTGCGGAGTTATTGCAGCCGGCTGCTTCTTTGCCGGAAGCTTCTTTCCCCCTTTAATCGCTCTTGGATTTCTTCCTCTTGGAGGAGCAGTTTATTTTTACGCTGATCCCTACCTCAAAGATCCCGTCGTCATCGAAGAGAAAAGACATGAGGACCTTCAAAAAGGGTTCCGGTATTCCTATCTCAAAAAACGGGCCGGCCGCACATTAACCCCTTTTGAGCGGCGCAGCCTCTTCATTCAGGAAAATTCCATTGCAGCCGATCCTTATCCCGAAGAGTTTCATCGTTTCGCCATCGCCGACCTCGCCGATATTTATCGAATCAACGACAAGATATTCGTCCCGATGCTCCACCCTGCAGAACAAGACAGCCTGGCGGAAATCAAACAGGCTTTTATCCTCCAAAGAAACGATATCAAGAAAGCAAAAAAAGCTTTAAATGAAGAATTGAATAAGTACCTGTCAACCCACCAGAGCCTAAGAGATCAGAAATTGGACCTTGCGAGGCAAAACTATGAATCTCATCCCGCCGTTATCCTGATGCGGCAAATCACAGAGGAATGGGCCGATGTCATCACTGAGCTTTGGAAAGATTTCGAGAGCCGCCTGATCTCCGAAGAAGTGCTCGAAGAATACATTGATGAGGCCAATAAAACCTATGAAACGCTTCTGTCCGACCCGGAGCTTCTCGCCGGCGTGCAAGATGCCAAGGAAGCGCTCGATTATCAACAGCAAATGATTTTGAAAGATTATGAAGAGGCTGTCCAGCTAGTCAAAATGACAATCAACTACGACCAGAGAGCGGCAGTTATCGACGCGGGAAAGTGGGCCCTTTACACCCACTATAATATCGAACTCATCAACTATGTCTACAAAATACCCGGCGATGATCCGAGCTTCCCCGACTTCCTCGATCTTCGCTAGAAACTATTGTTGGAGTGGCCCAAAAAGAGTTGATTGATCAAAACAATGAGACTGGCATTAAGCATAAAAATTAAAAAACAATGAAATATTTGGCTGCAGTCGTCTGCATTGCCGTGCAAAAAGAGATCCCTTGCATGCGAAAAAAGGCCGAGATATCCCGAAATGACCGCTAAATCAAAGAGAACCATCGGCACGAGAGTATGATTTTCCTGAGACGTTTCGAAAAGGCAGAGCTGGTTGGCTAATGTTGTCGCAATGGTCCCAAGATTGATTAAGTAGCGATTGTTATTGGAAATCTGTAATTGCGACTGGAAATATTTCGGCATAGAAAAACTCGAAGCGATATAAAACCAGACGCATATAAGGATGCCGCTTTTAGCTAATAACCTGCCGTCAAGGCAATTAATTGGAATCGGATCGGAACAATTGGAAGAGAAAAATCTACAAAAAGAGTAGCCTAATGTCGCGGCCTGTGCAGCGCCGCAATATTCCAAAGAACCTCCCTTTGAAAAAAACTTCACTATCTCATTGAGTCGGGAAAATCTCCGGTTTGAAAGGGGTTGAATCTGTCCTTGCGAAAGAGGATGCTGGCATTTGGGGCAACATAAATACATTTTGATATAATTTAACTGCCACTCACTATCAATTTTGTATCCGCAAGGAGTTTGACCCGGATTGTTTTTATCAAATGCTAACGCTATTTGCATATCCGCCCCCTATACTTTCAGCTATGTTGGAAAATTCTTTTTAATATAAACGTCCATTCAGCTGCCTTTTCAAAATTAATGTCGTGATCTTGCCAATAATTTTGGGCTGTAACGGCTGCTTCTCCGGACAGTTCGGCAAGGCCGAAAAAAAGAACAGAACATCCATAATTTCCATGATAAAGATGATAAAATGCAGAGATTAGAAAAACTGCATTAGCAACAAGGGCTGTCTTCATTACAAGAATTGATCTTAACTCAACAAGCTTAAGTCGTGCTGTCTCCGAATTAACAGGAGAAGAATTGCTTATATTCATAATAACCTCTTTGTTTTGACATTATTTTTAAATCAATGTCAATTATTAGGCAACAGCAAATTACTATAAGAGCTTTTCAAACTTGGATTCCTCGAGAATGGCCACGCCGAGCTTTTTGGCTTTGTCATACTTCGACCCGGGGTCTTCTCCAACGAGAACATAATCGGTTTTGCTGCTGACTGCCGAGGAGACCTTCCCTCCCCTCTCTTTAATGAGAGCGGAGGCAGATTGCCTGGTATAGTTTTCCAAGGCGCCCGTAAGAACAAAAGACTTTCCGCTGAAAGGGTGGTCTTTAAAGGTTTTGACTGTCACTTTTTGAGGTTTGACACCAAGTTCAAAAAGCGTTTCGATTTCTTCGATATTGATGGAGTGTTCGAAATACTCTTTAATGGAAGAGGCGGCTTTATCTCCAATGCCTTCGATCGAGATCAAATCTTCGTAGGTCAGCTCCATGACTTTGTCAATTGTTCCGGCCTTGGCGGCAAGAAGTTCGGCTGTTTCCGACCCAACATATTTAATGCCGAGAGCCATAATAAATCTAGCCAAAGAAACTTTCTTCGAATCCTCAAGGCTGCTTAGAAGATTTTCCACAGACTTCTCTTTAAACCCCTCAAGCTGATAAAGCTTTTCTTCTGTCAGCCGATAGAAGTCCGAAAGGCGTTTGACAAATCCTTTTTTGACAAGCATTTCAACGACCTTTTCACCGAGATGCTCGATATCCATGGCTTGTTTTCCGGCAAAATAAATGAGGCGGCGGAGCCCTTGCGCCGGACACCCTTTGTTATTTGGACAGCGGATAGCCACTTCCCCGGGAACGGTTTCCACTTCAGTTTGACAGACAGGACATTTTCTCGGCATGTGCCATGCCTGCGAGTTTTTAGGCCTTTTGTCTTTGACAACAGAGCTCACTTTGGGGATGACATCGCCCCCCTTTTCAATAATCACGGTATCTCCAAGCCGGATATCTTTTCTTTTTATTTCATCCTGATTGTGCAGAGTTGCCCGCGAGATCGTGCTTCCGGCCAAAAAGACCGGCTCAAGTTCGGCGACAGGAGTGAGAACTCCTGTGCGTCCGACCTGGACGGTGATATCATTGATGGTTGTTTCTGCCTGCTCGGCAGCGAATTTGTAGGCAACGGCCCATCTGGGATTTTTTCCTGTCGTTCCCATACGCCTTTGGGCGCTCAGAGAATCGACCTTGATGACAATGCCGTCAATATCATAGGAAAGCTCGGGGCGAAGTTTCAAAACTTTATCGGCGAATCTCCAAATCTCGTCGATATCACGGCACTCCTTAACTTCGGCAAGAGTCGGAAGGCCATGTTTTGCCAGAAACCGGTGCGCCTCTGCCTGCGTCTTGACCGGAAGACCGTCAATGTCGGCAATGGCATAAAAAACAACGGAGAGATGCCTTTCTGAAACTTCTTTGGGATCAAGAAGCTTTAAAGATCCTGCGGCAGCGTTTCTTGGATTGGCCCAAGGCTCTTCACCTTTTTCCTCTTTTTCCTCGTTCAATGTTTGAAAAACATCGTGGGACATATAGACTTCGCCCCGCACTTCGAGTTTTTTCGGCACATCTTTTCCGTACAGCTGCAAAGGAAGCGATTTGACGGTTCTTAAATTTAACGTGATGTCGTCTCCCTTTTTTCCATCGCCGCGAGTGACACCCCTTATAAACTGCCCATTTTCATAAATGCAGGTCACGGCCGTTCCATCCATTTTCAATTCGCAGCAAAATTCCTGATTTCTTACTCCCTTCCAAGCGTTCGATACGCTTGATAAAATCTTCAATTTCTTCCTTCGAATAGGTGTTGGCAAGAGAAAGCATGGAAACGGTGTGCCTGACTGTCTTGAACCCTTTTGTCGGCTCCTCCCCCACACGTTGGGTGGGCGACGACGGCGAAACCCACTCAGGGTGTTCTTTCTCTATTTTTTCCAATTTCTCTAAAAGGCGGTCGAACTGCTCATCGGAGATAGAGGGTTTACTTAAGACATAGTAGCGCCTGTTATGTTCCCAAATTTGCTCGCATAATTGATCGTAATCTTCTTTTTTCAACACTCAACCTTGTAAATCACTGTTGAGAGTGGCGGCAGAGAAACCGCGAATCCCTGAGTTTTTCCGTTTTCTTCTTTAACGATTACCGGCCTATGACAATGGACACCGTACCCTCCATATTTTTTTGCGTCTGTGTTGAAAAGCTCGCGAATCGAACTAATATGCGGTATTTTGAGAAAATATGATGGATGATAGCGATTGAGAAAATTGTGTACGCATAGCAATTTTGAATGATTGCCTATCCTGAGATAGCAGATAATACTATTCACATTATCGGTATTAGAGATCCATTGAAAGCCGCTCTTATCAAAATCTTTTTCCCACAAGGCCGGGCGGCCAAGATAAAAGTGATTGAGTTCTTTCACCATTCGGCGATAGGTTCTGTGAACGTCGAGTTCGAGCAGATGCCAGTCGAGCTCCTTTTTGCAATTCCATTCGTTCAACTGGCCGAACTCCCCTCCCATAAAAATCAGCTGCTTGCCCGTATGGCAGATCATATAGCTGTAGAGGAGCCGCAGGTTGGCGAATTTCTCCCTCATATCGCCCGGCATTTTTCCAAGCAGACTCTTTTTTTCGTGCACCACTTCGTCATGAGAAAGGGAATTGATGAACTTCTCGGTGTAAAAATAGATCATACTGAAAGTCAAGTCTCCATGGTCTGCCGACCGCTTTTCCATGGGAAGTGAAAAAAATCGCAAGGTATCGTTCATCCATCCCATATTCCACTTCAAATCAAATCCCAGTCCACCCCGTTTCACCGGATGCGTGATGCCCGGAAAGCTTGTTGACTCTTCAGCAATGACAAGAGCTCCGGGAGCGCTCTCATTGACAGCCTCGCTAAGATGCCGGAAAAATTCGATCGCCTCGATATATGCATTGCCCCCAAAACAATTCGGATGCCACTGCCCATAGCCTCTTCCGTAATCGAGATAGAGCATGGAAGCCACAGCATCGACTCTCAGACCGTCGATATGCATTTCCTTGAGCCAAAACAAAGCACTCGCGATCAAAAATTTGGCAACTTTCGGATTTCCGAACTCAAAGATCAGCGTATACCAATGGGGATGGAATCCTTTTTTGGGGTCTTCGTGCTCATAAAGGGGCGTGCCGTCAAAAAGCCCTAAAGAAAAATCGTCGATCGGAAAGTGGGCGGGAACCCAATCCAAAAGGACGCCTATCCCAGCTTCGTGAAGGTGGTTCACAAAAAACTGGAAGTCTTCGATGTTCCCATAGCGCACGGTCGGAGAAAAATAGCCGGTCACCTGATACCCCCAGGACTCATCAAGGGGATATTCGGTGACAGGAAGCAATTCGACATGGGTAAAACCCATCTCCAGCACATAATCGACAAGCATAGAGCCAACTCGCGATAGTTGTAAAACTTCCCGTTCTTTTGCCTCCAGGATCCCAGATGCACTTCATAAACAGTCATAGGTTGGTTGCCATGCCGCTTTTTCAAGCGGCCCTCCATCCAATTGGCGTCGCTCCACTGAAAGCGGGTATAATCATCAACAATAGAAGCGTTTTTAGGTCTCAGCTCCGAGGCCAGGGCAAAGGGATCGGATTTCAGCAGAACGTCTCCCTTTTGAGTTCTGATGGCGAACTTATAAACATCGCCTCTTTTTAGGCGGGGAATAAAGAGTTCCCAGACGCCGGAATCGCCTCTCGGCGCCATAGTGCATTGGCCTTGCTTCCCAGTTGTTGAAATCGCCGACAACAGACACGCTCTTGGCTGCCGGGGCCCAAACAGCAAACCGCACCCCTGCTACTCCATCCATTTCCATAATCTGGCACCCATGTTTCGATAAAGCTCGTCATGCTGGCCTTTACTCAGAAATTGAAGTTCACGAGTGGTTAGAGTCATTTTGTAAAATTATCCAAATAAATAACCGGCCCTTTTTCAAACGCAATAGACTCGCCGCAGTGCATTCGTTTGCCCTTTTCAAATTTCCTTGTCTTCAAGCGAAAACTTTTGAACTCTTTTGGAAATACAATCTCTTTTACCCCTTCAGACTCTGCCTGAACAGATAGCCTTCTCAACTTCTTTTTTGTCCACTCGAGATTGAGCATGGATCCATCCGAGTAGCTTAAGGTCGACCAGGCGTCCCGAAGGGAATTCTTTGGGAAGATTCGGAAGAAGCGTCATCTTTATTGTCATTTTCGGTAAAAAACAACTGCCTGATCAAGCGCCAGCCCCCAGTGAGAATCGGCAAAGGTGATTGATCCTTATCGACTGCATCGGGAAGGGCCAGTCCCTGAAAGTCCTTGTCGATAAGCCGGGGGCACATCACTCCTTCAAAACCTGCCAGAAAAGGCGATAAAACTGCCGGTAGTCTCCGCATCCGTTTAAAAGGCTCAAAGTTCCCTCGTTTCTTTTTATGGGACAATCCGGTAAAACTTGCCCTAATTGATACCAAAGGGAAGAATTTCAACAAGGTCCGCCCGACTGGAAACCCCCTCCCAATCCTGGGACTTGTGGCTGCCCAGAGAGAGGCGTTCAAGGGGCAAAGGTACAAAAGGGGTGAAACTTGCGGTCAGAAGTCGAAACATACCACTCTTTTTCGTGGACTAGGTGTTCAGGCTCGCCCTATACGTTTAAAACAAGGCTTTTTTCCGGAACCTTATCAAAATAAAGGCCGACTCCTTCTCAGAGCCATGAATATAGACCCGGTAAAATCCTTTCAGGCTCTTTCCCCAAACTTTGATCAATCCTTTCGCAATCTCCAGCTGGACTGTGAATTCACTCACCGGTCCTTGGATATTAAGAGCCATATCCCATTTTTTTTCGGGCTCTGCACGGGATAAATCATAAAAACAAAGACGGGCGGGATAAGCCGCTAAAGCCAGAGCTGTTCCCGGAAGAGGAATTTTTTTTTCTGGGCGGTGCGTCCAGGGCCTGAGCTGCTTTGCGATCCTAATGGTCATGGGCAGCACCTGTTTCCTATAAGACCGCTGGGGTATTTTCAATCAGCTTCACTTGCACAAACTCGTTCGGTATTAAATCCTTTGGAAGGAATGCGCACTTCAAGAAAGTTATCCGTATGTCCCTTGATCTCACGGGGCGAATCGCGCGTCTCTGTCAAAATTGACAAAGTGTCTCCAACATACATATTCCTAAGATCATAAGCGATTTTTTCCGATTTGCGAAGTAAAATTTGTTTTCGTTCATTGATGATATCGGCAGGGATCTTATTGGGATACGAATTTGCCCGCGTCCTGCGGCCGGTCGCTATAGGGAAACATATGCACTTTCGCAAATTTCACCTCTTCCATCACCTCCAGTGTTTCCTGAAAATCTCTTTCCGTTTCTCCGGGAAAGCCCACGATAATGTCGGTCGTGAAGGTAAACCTCGGGCTGGCCGCCTGAAGCCTTTCAATCGACTCCATAAACATCTGCCGAGTATATTTGCGATTCATCCGTTTCAGAACGACATTCGAACCCGACTGCAAAACAATATGCATCGAGTGGCAGGTTTTCTTTCCGTTGATGACAGCATCCAAAAGATCGTCGTCGACTTCATCGGGATCGATCGAGGAGATGCGCAGCCTTTCTACGCCGTCGATGTTGTCGACAAGACGAACAAGCTCGGCAAGAGTGCTGCTTCCTCCTCCGTCAAAATCCCCGATATTGATTCCGGTCAACACAATTTCCCGAAAGCCCGAGGCAACAAGTTCTTCAACTTCCTTCAGAATATCTTCAACAGGCCGGCAGCGGGAGCGGCCCCCGAACATACGGAATAATACAATACGTGCAAAAGGAGTTGCAGCCGTCCTGGACTTTGACAAACGCCCTGGTATGGGCGTCAAAATTTTTAATGGAAAACTCGGGAACCTCTTCACCCTGAAAGAGCTCTTCGACCAGCAATTCTTTTTCCTTATTCGGGACAACCCGGGCGACTCCCTCGATAGCCCCGACCGTCTCGGGATCCCTCTCGGCATAACATCCGGTGACATAGATTTTCGCGTTGGGATGACGCCTGGCAAGCTGCCGAATTTCGTGGCGGCTGCTGCTGTCGGCCGAAGCCGTGACCGTACAGGTGTTGATCACGCAAATATCGGCCTCTTCTTCCCCTTCCGCCGGGGTCAATCCCATTGCAAGGAGCTGGTCTGTAAAGGCTTGCGCCTCATACTGGTTTGTCCGGCACCCTAAGGCGACAGTTTTAAATTTTTTATTTTTATGAAAAGGCATACAACAGAAAATTGTATCATTTCTCCGTTAAATCCACAATATCGCCGCCCAGCCTCAGATTAGGTCACAATCACGGGTTAAACATTAAGAATACAACATCTTCCGAGCCGGCTGCAGGACTGATTTTTCTTTTGTTCCGCTGCCAGCTCAGCGGCAGTCAGAGACTGGCCCCTGTTTTCAAGAAGAAGCGTTTTGATCATTGTCTATATACTTTTCCAATTTCCCTAAAAGAGGGACAGGAATTTCAGCTCTTAGGAGTACATCATTTCCCTCATAATCCTGTTTGAGTATCGTTCCATTCTCCATCACGTCGGCGACAAGCTTGTATTCCTTTTGAGGTATCCTTAAGGAAGCGATCCTCCTCTGCTTTCTGAGCTCATCGATCATCAGATGGAAAAGCTCTTCAAAACCTTCGCGCTTTAAAGCCGATATACCGACGGTCCTTGGAAACTTTGTCCGAAAGTAAACCAGCTTGGAGGAATCTTCAAGCCGGTCGATTTTATTCAAGACCGTGATGACAGGCTTGTCTTCGACATTCAATTCCTTCAAAACTTCATACGAGGCCTCGGCATGTTCTTCGGCATGGGGATCGCTCGCATCGATCAGGTGCAAAAGAATATCCGCCTGCATCGACTCCTCCAGCGTCCCTTTAAAAGCCGCAATGAGCAGGTGGGGCAGCTTGCGGATGAAGCCCACGGTATCGATCAGAAGAATCTCCTGACCATTGGAAAGTACAAACTTTCTTGTTGTGGTGTCGAGCGTCGCAAAAAGTTTATCCTCGACAAAAACTTCCGCATCGGTCAGCGCGTTGAGCAGTGTGGATTTGCCGGCATTAGTATAGCCGATAATCGCAAAAACAGGAATCCCCGAACGATTTCTCGCCCGCCTCTGAGTGTGCCGGTGCCTTTCGACTTCTTCTAGGTCCTTTTGAAGCCTTTCGACCTTCTCTTGCAGCATGCGTCGGTCGAGTTCGATCTGTTTTTCCCCCTCCCCTTTGACATACATCCCCGATTTTCCCGAACCGGTCTGTCTGTGGAGGTGGGTCCACAAACGCTTCAGCCTGGGAAGCTCGTACTTGACCTTGGCAAGATCCACCTGAAGCCTGGCCTCGCGGGTGTTCGCCCTTTGGGCAAAGACGCCCAAAATCAACTCCGTTCTATCCATCACGGTCAAACCGAACGCTTTTTCCAAATTCCTCTGTTGGGCAGGAGATATTTCCTCGTCGAAAATGACAAGGTCGGCTTCAAGCTCCTTCGCCTGTATGGCAAGCTCTTCGAGTTTCCCCGAACCGATAAATGTCGACGCTTCGATTTTTCTGATAGGGCAGGCCGCCTTTTCAACAACGTCAACGCCATAGGTATCGGCAAGAAGGGCCAGCTCGTCGAGATGCTCGCGGCATGTCTTGCGATCTCCGCTCCCCTTGAAAGCCGCGACTAAAAACGCCCGATCTTTTCTTTCTATCTCATCAAAATTTTCAACCATGACAAAGCTATTATACCACTCCTGCATACACTCCACAACAGCAATTCCCACTGAAATTTTAAACAATTGATGCTAAAAAATTTACTGTTCTCGTAAAATTTTCTTTTCATAAACTTCGAAGAGGATTTGACAAGATGGTTGCAAAAACGCGGAGATTGGGCATTGAGGTTCATTGAGTTTTGGGTGGCCAAAAGGGAAAAATGGAATATCAGATTTCAAATTGTTATCGCTTGTCCTCAAAAAACCAGAGGCAAATAAATATTGAATAAATTACAGGGCATTGACTATATTCGTAGCTTAAAAATTAAATCTAGGGGCATGGCAATGTTAGGCGAAAAACTCTCGTACTGGAAGCCATTTACAGATGGCGATCAACCTATTGAACAACACAACTATATGTTTTTATATAACCCAAAGGAAAGCCAAAAAAAACTCCAAAAAACTGCCTTGAAAGCATTGGAAGATTTAAAACAAATAAAAGAAATACTGCAGCATCAGATGCAAAACAACAACCTGAACAAATTTTCTGTTTGCGAAATATGCGAATTCACTGACACAATCGATCGCATTGTCAAATGCATCTTCAATAAGCCATCCCAACACAAGGAACATCTATCTCAACTACACACGATTGAAACTTTTGTTGGCAACAGTGTTCAAAATATCAATATCAAAGAACTTCAACCCTCCTTTGCAATTGAGCAACTCCGCTCCGTTAATCCAAACACCCCTGCATGGGACGTACTTATAGGAATAGAAGGGCTGCTTTCTATGGAAATCCTGACAAGTGCGCTAAGAATTTACACCAAAAAACTCATGCAGCGAAGCCTCAATAATGCAAACATAAAGACTGTTCAAGACCTCGTTGCTCTTTTCGAAGAAAATCAAAAAAACGGGAAGAATATTGTCAAAATTATCAAAGAGCTTTTAGATAAGAGCAGGGAAGAAGCATGCGCAGAAATGGATCAGGAAACTCGAGAAGCCTTTAAAAAACATTGGGGTAAAGCCGTTAAAAGAGACTGGATATATCAAGAGAAAATCACCCCCTTAATTTCCCTTGAAGACCTAGAAAAAATCGAAGCATGGGATTTCTTAAAACAAGCTGCCTTGACAAAAGAACTAAAAGATTTGTCCGCAGATGAAAAAATTCTAGAAAAAACCCGCTTATTTCGTGGAGAAAAAAACGATTACCTCCTAAAAATTGAGTATTTCTTTAATGCTGATTCCGGCAGAAAAATGCTTGGCCATAACAATTTTAATCAGTTAAAAGAGTTCAGTAACTATCTATGGTCACCCGATGGGCGATCCTTCTACATGATGGAGAGTACGTCTTCTGGCGAATCAACGAAGGCTTATTCTGTTTTTTTTGAAACTCAAGAAGGCAATTGGGAGACGAGGGCAAAAATGTCTGTCAACGAAGTCTATGCTTCTTTACATGGTCAAGATAGCCGAACACTCGTAAAATATCAAAGGCAAAACCTCGCGAGCATCAAAGAGCTCTTTGCTTCCTGTCGAAGCGATGAAGCGCGATTTATCCCTCTCGTCACCGCCAGAAAACCTGAGTATTTATTTCAAATGGAAAGCGGACAATATATCTATGTGGATAGCAATTATGCTAATAATACATATGACTTCGAAGTTTATATTGGATCAAATAGCACTTACCAAAAACACGCGGTGAAAAGCGTCGGACGCATTGGAGACGGCGGCACAACTACTATAATACTTGACGATGGAGGACGCATCTACTCCCCAACACCATTCGATAAGTCCAAGTCCCCAGCTTACATGGAATCCGGTGGACAAGAACACGAATTGACAAAACTAAATGCTCAAAAATTTGAATACGACACAATTGGAATCAAGCTGCAGCCAATGAATCCGAGACATACGATGCTAGATATTTATCAATGATTTTGGAAAAGTGGAAGAAAATTTAAACACCTGTTGTCTATCCTAACTCGAATTTCTCACACTCTTGATCACCACGGACCCATTATTTCGAGGATATCCTAAACTCAAGAGCGAGGCCGTCGTAGGCCATGCGGATATTTTCGGGAAGGGAGGCGTTCGTTTTGTCGTGGTCGAGCTCGTGGGCGATATGGGTCAGCCACGTTTTTTCTGCGCCTATTTTTTGAGCGAAAGCTACAGCTTCGTCCAGGGTAAAATGAATATGGGTCGGCTCTTTTCTAAGGGCGCTGACAATTAGGGTTTTCACCCCGGAAAGGTCGTCAAAGATGGTGTCCGGATATTCTTTAATATCAGAAACATAAGCCAGGTCTCCAAAACGGAAGCCGTTAACCTTCATTCCGACTTGGGAATAGGTCATATACTTTGCATGAATCCCTTCGAAATCAATCTCTCCTCTCTCGGATTCCAGTATTCTGACATCGAATTTTGGAAGGAGGGTTCCTGTTTTATTGAGAGGCTCGAATATATACCCGAAACGAATTAACAGATCTTCGTAAGTATTGCTGGAGAGAAAGCAGGGAAGCGGTTCTCCGGAGTGGAAGAAAAAAGGGCGGAGATCGTCTAGTCCCGCAACATGATCCTGATGGGAGTGAGTGATGAACAGGGCGTCTATTGAGTCGATGTCGTATGCCAGGGCCTGAAGGCGGAGTTCAGGACCTGCGTCGATAAGGATTTTCTTGGAATCGACTATTGCAAGACATGCCGACCTCATCCGCCGGTTGCGAAGATTGTCGGATCGGCATACATCGCAGCTGCAACCGATAACGGGAATGCCCATCGACCCCCCCGTCCCCATCAGTACAAACGCCCCTTTCATGGCATGAGTACTTTTTGCGATTTTTCCCGAATCCCCTCATGTTTGAAATAGGCCCATCTATTCGAAGGATCCTGGTCATGAAGCTGCACGCGGTAATGGCTGCCGTCGCTTGCAAACTGCACCTGCTGGAAAACTTCGTTCACGACTTTAAATTGTCCTTCGCCGCCTGCAGCCGCTTTGATCATGATTGTCTGAGGAGGGGTCGAGTCGTAGTTTTTACTGAGGGTTTCATCGGGCTCTTTTTCGCTGATATCATTTCCAACCAGCTGGTAAAACTGCCCATACTTGGATAAAGGAACATTCACAGTCTCCCATCTCTTTGTCTTGTCGTTAAAATACAAATATTCGATCCCTTTAAAAACGAATCGAGACTGGTTCCCTCTTGTGGAGGTGTTTGCCGTGGTGTACCACATTTTCTCCAAAACATCAGGAGCCATCAAGACATTTTTCGCCTTATAATAGCCCGTCGGTCCGTAGTATTGCACAAGAAAAATGACGATGGCCAGGCCGAGCAGCGCCCCTGACCCAATAACAAAAAGAAAATTGCGTATTTGTTTTGACGGCGGCATTTTACTTTCAACAGACATATCACATTTTTAACTTGAATGGAGAGAAGAGTCAAGCTCTTTGGCCATCATGGCATGATAAAGAAGCCCTTTCGATCCCATGCCGGCAAGGGCAAAAAACTTCCGTTCTATTCTTTGTATCAGCGGTCTTCTTTGGGGGGTGAAAGCTCTGATTCCTGTCTGACAGTCGATGATCCGGCACCGGGCAAGTTCGGGAATTATTTTTACCGCTTCAGGCAAAATGTCTGCCTTTGCCGCCTCAATGTCGACATCGGGATGATGAAAATTCTTTTCGTAAGTCGAACCGACCCAGCAGGAACAAAGGTCGGGATGCATGACGATATACTTTTTGGAAACAAGGGGGCATTTCAGCGGAGGCAGAGACGAGGGCCACTCAAGCCTCAAAATTTGTCCTTTGATGAAATGAAGTTTGAGCGGGGCAAAGCGATCCATTTGAGCCCCTGCCGCAAAAATCACGGCATCATAATCTTCCAGCTCCTCTGGGCTTTGTATCTGCTTTTGAACAAAGCGGCACCCTCTTTCAGCGCAGGCTTTCCAAAGCCCCTCAAGATAATCACGGCAGTTGACGCTTATACCAGACGAGATAAAAATGCCTTCGGTTTCGATGGCTCCGGGAATTGTGACTTTTTCAATCCACTCCACATCGCCGTGCAAGTCGGCGCAATGCTTAAAAGCGGTTTTCTGCTCTTCCGCCCGTGCAAGGCGAACAATCCCAGATTTTTGATAAACCGCACGGCCTAAATACCTCGAAGACATTTCCAGCAGATCAAGAGCATTGCTGATGCCTTCTCTGGCTTTCCAGTTTAGTTTTGCCTTGGCACCGGCAAAAGGGTGCAAAAGACCCGCGGCGACACCCGAAGCGCCTCCTGCGATCCCTACGCTGTCATAAACGACGATTTCGTCATGGGACCGTAGCGAGAGATAAGTGCATGCAGCGAGGCCCGAGAAGCCGGCTCCGACAATAGCGATTTTCATGCGAATATTTTAGCATGAATAGTAAAAGTCTGCAAAAATTATAAAAATTTCAGAATGGTATTTTATTGATAGATTGCAATATCATTGTCCTTAAAAAGGAGTTTTTATGATAAATGACTTTGCTCAAGATTTAAAAGGGAAGGTTCTTGAATTCCAACACAACGTATACAGAAAGCACGCTGAGCTAACCAAAGAATATACTCACAAAAGTACGGGGATGCGAGTCCGTTTGCAAGCCTGGCGTTTTTCAGTGAATTATGGGAAAGCCTGCCCAACAAACAAAATCCAAATCATCACCAATGACTGCGAGGGAGTAAAGGCGGCGGTAAAGAAGATATTCGACGAGTATAATGAAATCTATGACGAAGGATATTTTGATCTTGATGATGATGAACCTTCAAACGACTGGAGAGTCGAGTGTTATCGCACTATTGAAGAGCGGAACAAAGCGATCCGAAAGTATGACAAGAGTTTGGAAAAAGCACGCAAAGCAAGCCTTTGCATTCTTTATTAACTGTAACCGAGGATTTAGTACACAATGCGAAAGTCTTCAAAATCCTCTACAAGACTTTTAAATTCTATTTTGACAAGAAGATTGGGATCAAGATAGAACTCCCGGGAAAGCTTCTTCACAAACTCCTCTAGATCTTCTTCTTTGCCCTGAGCGAGAACCTCAACCGACCCGTCGGGCAAGTTTCTAACGGTGCCGGTCAACCCCATTCTTTTTGCAACATCCCGCGCCGTTGCGCGAAAAAATACTCCCTGCACCTGCCCATGAAAAATGGCGTCCATTTGCTTGATGTCTTCATCCATAGAGTCTATTTTTTATCTTTAAAATAATATTTGGGCCTCACAATAGAAAGTCCCTTGCCCTCTCTGGCTTCCACACGTTCATAAACGATCTGCCGGGCAATCCCCACGCAGCGGGAGAGGCCGAATAAAACAGTAAAATACTCCGGATACGGAAACCCTGCAGCGGAAAGCACAGTACCCGATATGGCGTCCACATTGGGATTGGGATCGGCAATCTTGGAATTTTCAGAAAGCACTTTCGACCCTCGCTGCCGCAAATGAAGAGCGATTTTGACCAATGGATTATCCGGGAACTTTTCCTCAGCCAATGCATAGAGAACCGTAGCCCGGGGATCTTCAACCCTTAAGACGGCGTGGCCAAATCCGTAGACGAGCTCATGATTGGCGAGCCGATTGCGAATGAGCTGTTCCACATCCCCCCCGCTGGCATCCTTTCCGAGAGAATCGAGAACTTCTTTGACAAACTGGAGACAGTCCTGGTTGGCTCTGCCGTGACGGGGGCCTGAAAGGGCATCCATGGCCGCCGCCAAAGAGGCATACATGTCGGCAAGGCCCGATGCAACAGCTTTACCGGTAAATGTGGAGAGATTCCCGCCCCCGTGATCATAGTGCAAGACATTGAACAGGGTCATGACCTCTGTCAGGTCGTCAAGGTCGGCATCCGGCACATTGAGCATCTGGGCGAAATTTTCCATATATCCCATGTTCGGTTTCGACGGATTTGTTCCGCCCCAGCCGGCGTGGTGGTTGATCACTGTTGCGGCTATCTCCGGGATTTTAGCAATCACATTGAGACAGTCTTCCCGATAATCGCCCGTCCCTTCGAACATCTGAGTGATAAGCAATGCACACGAAAAAAGCTTCATCGGATGTCCGTTCCTTGGCAGACGACAAACCGCCTCGACCGCTTTCGGATCGAGCGAACTTCTCCTGACGCAGTGCATTTGAGAATTCCTCAATCTTTTCTGCCGAACCTTCTTCGCCGTTATAGATCAGATAAATGACTTTTTCAGGCTTCCAATGGGCCATATCGGCAACCGGATAGCCGGCGTAAAAGAGTCCCTTTTCAGGATCAACCGACGAGGTCACACAATAGCCGACAGGGTATCCTCTCATGCCCGTCTCGAGATTATCGGACGTGATTTCAAATAACGACTTCGCTCATTTTGATACCTTTTTTGTGAGAAGTTCTTCTACTAGGGACTTTTCCTCGATAAGTTCTTTCTCGGTCGCCTTGATCTTCTCCTTTAAGAAAATTGTCCCAGGGAACGCCCGGCACAACTTCATAGCCTCCCGCCCCGTCGGAGCGGCAGGGAAAGGAAAAGACCAAGCCTTCGGCGATCCCATAAGGATTGCCGTCGCTGCAGACGGCCAAAGAAAACCAATCCGCTGCAGGCGTTATTTTATGAAGGCTTTGAAACGAGTCGATGATGGCATTCGCCGCCGATGCCGCCGAGGACTGCCCCCTCTGTTTGATGATTTCGGCCCCCCGCTGCTGAATCGTCTCGATAAATTCATTTTCCAGCCACCTGCGATCGGGAATCAACTCCATGGTCCCGTGCCCGCGAATCTTGGCGTTGACAAAGTCCGGCACCTGGGTTGAAGAGTGATTGCCCCAAACGGCGACGCGCGAAACCTCGGAAACATCGGCATTGGCTTTGTAGGCAAGAAGCGACATGGCCCTATTTTGATCGAGCCTTGTCATCGCCATAAAATTTTCCCTGGGAATCCTTGGAGCGTTCTTCATCGCAATCAGGCAGTTGGTATTGCAGGGATTGCCGACAACAAGAACCTTCACGCCCTCGGAAGCTACGCTGTTTAAAGCCTGCCCCTGTTCAATAAAAATTTTACCGTTCTCCTTCAGAAGCTCCTTTCTCTCCATACCCGGGCCGCGGGGTTTGGCCCCGACTAAAATCGCATAGTCGACCTTTTGAAAAATAATATTCGGATCGGTTCCGATAAGAATTTCCTTAAGCAAAGGAAAGGCGCAGTCCTCCAGCTCCATTCTCACCCCTTCAAGCTTATCAATTGCCTGAGGGATATCCAGAATATGCAGAGCGATAGCCTGATTTTTTCCTAGCAGATCCCCGTTGGCGATACGAAACAGAAGGGAATAGCAAATATTTCCCGCTCCTCCCGTAACCGCGATTCTTTTGACAGCTGCCGACATAAACGCCTCCATTGGTGTTCTTCACTATAGAGCACTATACGTTTTTTTTTAAGACTTTTCATTAAAATTCATACGCTTTAAAATTAAGCGCTCTATGACACTGAATTTGACAGAAATGTTTACAAGCGTACAAGGGGAAACCTCCTATGCGGGCCTCCCCACAGTCTTCATCAGGCTTGCAGCCTGCAACTTGCGCTGCACGTGGTGCGATACACCCTATTCTTTCGGCAGGGGCGAGCCCAAACCGCTTGAAGCCATCGTTCACTATGTCGAAGGCCAAAGCGTCAAACGTGTCTGCGTTACCGGAGGCGAACCGCTGCTCCAAAATAACGTCCACCCTCTAATGGCCTCCCTTTGCGACAAAAGCCTTGCTGTAAGCCTTGAAACGGGAGGCTCTCTTCCCATTGCCGGCGTCGATTCAAGAGTCTCGGTCATTTTGGACATCAAATGCCCGGCAAGCGGCATGAGCGGCAAAAACGACTGGAACAATATTGGATGCCTGAAACAAAAAGACGAGGTCAAATTTGTGATCGCCGATGAAAGCGACTATAACTTCTCCAAGGACATCATCAGAAAGTACGACCTTTCCTCAAAATGCCAAAATATTCTTCTGTCCCCCGCTTTCAATATTATGGACGCCAGTCAGCTTGCGGGGTGGATTCTTCGCGATAAACTAGACGTCCGCCTCAACCTGCAAATCCACAAATTCATTTGGGACCCGAATGCAAAAGGAGTCTAGTGAAAACAGTTGACGCGATAGTTTTGCTAAGCGGAGGGCTTGATTCCGCGCTGATTTTGGCTATGCTTTCTCTCGAGAAAAAAAACACTTTAGCTCTTAGCTTCGATTACGGCCAAAAGCATAAGATTGAATTGCAATATGCCAAAAAGCTTGCCAGGCATTATGGCGCGATCCATCAAATCATGCATATCGACCTCCGGGCCCCTTCCGAGCCCGAGCCGGATATTCCCAAAAACAGAAACCTTGAAGATATCGAAAAAGGGGGCGTCCCCTCCACCTATGTACCGGCAAGAAATGCCATCTTTTTAGCCTATGCCCTCGGCCAGGCGGAAATGAGAGGAGCCAAAGAAATCCACTATGGCCCAAATACCCATGACAAGTTCGGATATCCTGACTGCACGCCCAAAGCTATCGAGGCATTTCAAAATGTTTTCTCCAGTGCCTCCGTGCAGGCTCCCAGACTGGCTACTCCCCTTTTGCACATGACCAAGGAGCAAATTTGGGAAAAAGCAAAAGAGCTTAGCGTGCCGATTGATCTCACCTTAAGCTGCTATGACCCGACTCCCGAAGGGGAGCACTGCCGAAGGTGCGACGCCTGCGTCATTAAGATTTACGCGGATGTAAATCTCACAGGACACATCGCGATAAAGTGTGAAACAAGAGCTTAGCAACAAGGCATTTCTCGACAAATTCGGCAGGAAAGTTTTCCCAGGACATCGCGAACTCTTTGACGATCCAATGACACTAAATCGCCAAGAGGGTAGCAGATCCCGCCGCGATAAAAATAAGAGGCCGCCTTCTCGATCACCTGTTCGGCCCTTAGCTTAGTCGCAGGAGTCTATGGCAAAGAGATTATTTTCCACACGGACAAAGCTCATATGCAGCGATTTGGCAAGCTTTTGAGAAAACTCCAGACTGAAATCCAGGCTTGTCCTTTCCAGCCTTTCTTCAATTTCCTCAAAAGAGACAAGCCCCTGCCGGTGCAGGACCCAGGGGACAAGATAACCATCGAGGACGCGATGCCACTGATCATCTGAGACCTTTCCAAGATGCACAATCTTGCCGAATGGCGGCAGCTCGAGAAACCGATCCCCCATTTCGAGTTCCAATTGACATTCTTCATTTGAGGAGGAGGGTGGGCTGCTTGTTTTACTGGCGGCGGCAAAATTTCCGATCCAGAAAGAGGACGGACGGAACCAACATCGATTGTTTCCGGGGTATAGAAGTTTTCAAGGGAGCGTTTGGCCTTTTCCTCGAGCCCTTTATCGGCTTGTGCGGGGGGTGAGCCTCTGTCGCGGGCCATCTCGGAGAGAATGTCATTTCCCCGAAGGCCGGTTTCATCATCCGGGGAGCTCCCTCTCCCAAAACGCCTCTTTAACTGACTCAGCAGCGCCATGGCATATCCTTATTTTACTCCTTATAATAAAGAAATGAACAAAATAGTCAAAATTGTATAAGAAGTAAGTATGAAGGAATCATGGTCGACATGGGCATTCCGCCATTTTTTGAACTGGTACCCCTGCTACCGGGGAACCGGCGGCAAAGTGGTCTTCATCGCATCCGACTGGCATCAAGTGCGGGTCAAGCTCCCCTTAAATTGGAAAACCCGCAATTACGTAGGGACCATATTCGGAGGAAGCCTTTACGGATCTGTCGACCCTCTCTACATGCTGATGCTGATCAAAATCCTGGGACCCGATTACATCGTTTGGGACAAGGCAGCCGGCATACAATTTAAAAGACCCGGCAAGTCCACCCTCTACGCAACAATGAACCTAACCCCTAACGAGATCGAGAAAATAAAAAAAGACCTCGAAACGCAAAAGTCGATCGAATTGACCTACACAATCGAGCTGGCAGACAAAGATGGGATCGCCACTGCCAGCGTAGAAAAACTCATCTACATCCGCAAAAGGATCTAAAATAGTATACACATGCTTTTAACGACATATGCAATGGAAGCAGCTGTCATTTCAGATGGAGGGGGAGCCGCTTGCTCTCTGTCATTTTGTCCTTGATTAGGTAAGTCAATTTCTAATAAATACTGTCCTTGCTGAAGGGTTTCCCCCTTTGATTACATCCATGAGCGGCTTAAACCGACAGTCCAATGTTACAATTGTTTTCCCATCGAGTTTCATTTCACTAACGCGAAAATCGGAATGCAAAGTAAGGGGGAAAGGCTTAGGAGTGTGATCACTGCCTAATAAAAGGGATCTAGGCGAAGTATTGATTTAACTCTGAGGAAGGGACATTTATTTTGATCTATGCCAATAAGGAATGCTTTATCTTCAGGCACGTGCATTGAAGACGCGGGGTCTTGGGGATTGAAGTCATAGCCTATCGCATCGGGATATTTTTTGATCACTTCGTCGATAAAACCAGTTATCCTCCTTTTGTTAGTTTTTGGCATTTTTAGCGCCTCATCAAATGTCATCAGACATACCGACTTTTCTCCCCATGTCATCTCATCGGGTTTTTCAATGACCCCCCGGCTCACGCAAACTACCTTCCAAAGAAATTCATCTGGAGTCTTCTGAAGCCACTCCCTGCAATCAAGCGGAGTCGAAACTTTATCTTGAAGGTCTAAATAGTCAAAAATCGGAATCAGCAATGCATCGGGCAATTGATCGACCATAGTTCTAGCCAAGTTGGTTGTAGTTATTGGCTCGATATTCATAATTCCTCCTAAAAAAAATTAAACATTATTGGCAAAGCCTGAGGCGCGGGTCGGTGCGGCGCAGGATATTGCTGACGTTTTTCTGATTGAAACCTTTATATCCTTCGCGGCGCTGGAGATTCTCCATGACACTGCCGACTGCCCCCTCTTCCAAAAACTTTTCGGCCTGCTCGGCGGTGATCAAATTTTTTGCCAGAAGGGCGTCGATTCTTGCGGGATCGACTTTCCAGATTTCCGATTTGGTGAATGCCTGCCTCAGATAGGAAAAGTCGCTAAACGGGTCCATCAGACCGATGCCTAGGCGGGAAAGGTCGTGCTTTAAGTCGTCGAAGTTGAACTGCGCCTCCAAATGGTGCATGCTTGCCTTGAGAATGGAATCGCCATGCAATCCACACCAAAGGCCGACAGTGCCAAGCGAAGAGGGCTCGGGAAGGGGCTCGTGTGCAAAGTCGACGGCTACTTCATCTGGAGTTAAATCGACATCGAGGAAAAGGACAAGCGAAGCATTCGCGTTTTCCATTACCTGCGCTCCCCAGCCGGCCTCTTCGCCGGCGTAGAAACGCTCGCGGCATGAGAAGCCTAAAGTTTCAAAAAGCTCCACTAGTTTAGCGAAATTTTTTCTCGATGACCGAAAGGTGTGGTGGTCGTGGTTAGCCCAGCCCATGCCCAAACGGTCCTGACGCCCCTTTTGAATCTGCCCGCAAGATTTCGGGACTGCCAATATTTTCTCTCCCCTTCGCATACAATCCAGGCAGCGACATCGCGCCCCACCTGCGCAACCATATCTTTGGCCAGATCGACGGCCAGCTGGATCTCCGCTTCCTCATCTTTGGACTCCCGCGGCCTCGTTTGCCACAGCTCCATGGCTTCCAGATAATCGGTGGTGTATTCCCATGAAGGGCTGGAAGGCTCCATTGTGCGCGTGCCCCTCCTCTCGACAACCCAAAAAGAGATGTTGTTTTCTTCACTTATAAGACTTCGGCGGTAAGGACTGAAAAAAGTTCCTTCAATCGGCCGCTTCAACCCGTGAGCCATAAGGAAATCAGCTATCGACTCGACTTTAACAGCGCAGCCCATGACGCTTTCAGGCTCTTCGGTCACAACAATTGTCGGCAGCTGGGCTCCCAGATGACGGTAGGAAATGCAATCGGAAAACTTTCCCTCTTCCTCATAGCCGGAACTTTGAAGAAAATTTAACAGCTCATGCGACGAGCTGACGGTAAAATGATCGACCCAATCGAAGAGGCGGGTGCTTGTCATCACATGGAGGTCGTGGTTGAGTTTCTGGAGACCGCTGTGGCTGTCAAGGGAGGCGTCTAAAATCTTGAGAGCCAAATTTTCTGCGTCAGGCTGCCTTTTCCACATAAACTGAAGATTGTCATCCATATATTTTCCTTTACATAAGAAACGCGGGCTCTTCGATCGACCTGAGTTTTCCTTCTCCAAAAATATAAAGCTTTGCGGGATGAATCATGCGGCAGAGCTTGCGGAAGCTCTCTCCGTGATGAATGAGATAATCCACATCCTTCAAACTTGTCAGAATATGGATCAATTCTCCGCAGGGTTTTTGATCGCGCAAATAAAGGATCAGGTCACGGCCGCCTTCCTTGCATTTTCGAATCGATTTTAATAATTCGGACGACACCTCCGTATTTTCTTCGATGCCCATCAAAACTACATTCCGGCCTTTCAGCACCTCCTGAAGGGCGTATAAATGCTGATCGTCAAAAACTTTGTTTTCGACATCCTCTTCCAGGAGCCTTTCCGCAAGAGCCTGCAGGGTAATCCTTGCGCAGCCGAGTTCTTCGACAGCCAGTCCGGCGGCAATGTTGGCCAGCCGGCAAGCAGCGGACATCGGAGGCTCGCTTGCAAGGGCGAATGTTAATATCGCCAGCACAGTATCGCCGGCGCCGGTCACATCTTTGACCTTTCGAATTTTGACCGGAAAATCTTCCCGATTACCCTTTTTATCGAATGCCGAAAGCCCTTTTTCGGATCTTGTGATGACCAGCCTATCACACATCGACCGACTCAGATACGCTTTGGGCGATCAAGTCCAAGGTCGGCGTTTGCGTCCAGGCCCGAAACGGCAGCCGCTTCGACTAAATTCGGTTTGATCAGCGTCGACCCGGCATATTTGGAAAAATCGAGCTCCCTTGGGATCGGTAATTACGGGAATGGTAGTTTCTGCGGGCAAGCTTGATCAATGCGGCAAGAAGCGTGTCTGTTAAAAACCCTTTTCCATAATCGGATATGGCCACTGCATCGACACCCTCAAGAAGTTTTGGCAGAGCTTCGATCACCTGCTGTTCCAACTGTTCGGGAAGGGATGTTGTCTCTTCATAATCAATCCTGACAATTTGCTGATTTGAAGCGATAACGCGATTTTTAACCGGCGTGCTATAGGAGCCCTTGGAAGGCAAAACCCTCCATGAGGATCCCTTCGCTTTTAAGCGATGCGGCAAGCCGCTCTCCCGCCTCGCCCGCTCCCAGCCTCCCGATAGCCGCGACATCCAAACCAAGTGATTTGAGATTCAAGACGACATTGCCCGCCCCGCCCGGCCGCTCTTCTGTCTTTTCTACCCGGACAACTGCTACCGGAGCCTCCGGAGAAATGCGTCCGGCCTGTCCTATCGTGTAGGCATCCAGCATAAAATCGCCGACCACCAAAACTTTCTTTCGGGTTACTTTATTAAAAATGCCTGATAAATTCACAATCCTACCAATATTTGTCCGGGAGTAAATAGTCGCCTACATATTCTATAACAGCCTCGTGAAATGGTGTAAACCTCAGGTCTTCTCCGAAAGCATTTTTTAACTTGTCCATATCGGCTGCCGTGTAATTCTGGTATTTGCCTTTCAGATCATCCGGCATCTCGACAAATTCGATTTGCGGGGATTGCTCCATTCCTTGAAACACCGCCTCGCCCAAATCGTGCCAGGCGTTAGGTTGGCCGGTTCCCAAATTATAGATGCCAAAAACATCCTTTCTCAAAAGATCGGCTGTAATTTTCGCGGCATCTTTGACATAGATAAAATCCCGCTTCTGCCCTCCGTCGGGATATTTATCCGGCTGCGAGGATTTGAACAGGCGGATTTTTCCCGATGTTTGAATTTGTTTAACAAAGTGCAGGATTGCCGAAGACATGCGCCCTTTATGATATTCGTTCGGCCCAAAAACATTGAAGTATTTCAGGCCGCATACCCTACCTAGCGCCCCTTGAGTTTTCAGCCAGAGGTCGAACATCTGTTTGGAGTAGCCGTACATGTTCAGTGGATGCAATGCCTCGAGCTTATCTTCATCGTCGGAAAACCCTTCCCCGCCTAAGCCGTAGGTGGCCGCCGAAGAGGCGTAAATAAAGCGGTGGCCGTGATCGATCGCATATTCGGCAAGACGCGTACTGAAACGGTAATTATTCTCGAATAAATAGGAGGCATCCTTTTCCACTGTACTGGAGCAGGCTCCCAGGTGGATAAACGCCTCGATAGAAGGCGCCCTCCCCTCCAGCCAGGAAAACAGATCATGCCTCGAGATCATGTCGGCATACCGCTTGCCGACCAAATTTTTCCACTTCTCTGTTTTTTTAAAATCGTCCACGACAATGATATTCGCAAGCCCCTGATTATTAAGCTCTCGAATCACAGAAGAGCCGATAAATCCCGCTCCCCCAGTGACGACAATATATTGGTCATTATATAGCTTCATGGCTCCATTTTGCCGAATTCCTCCCTATTTTTGAAGTGTTTTTTGGGATGGGAATTTAAATAATGAAAATATTACAATGTTCATATGAATACAATTGATTTAAAACAATCATACGTTGTTAAAAAACTAAAACAACTCAATTTCAATAAACACGATAAAGATACTGTCGATAAAATAGCCAAACAAATCATCCTTTCCACAGGTAAAAAGACGGTTCAATTTCTCAAGTCGGCAAAATATTTCGATAGGCAGTATGAATTAAAACACTATGAATTTCATCTCAAGCATGGCTCCCCCGAAACATTTGAAAAAATACATGCCCTCCTAAAGAGAAACTTAACTCCGGCAGAAGTTCAAATCGCCTATTACTCGCCGGAAGAATTCATCGCAAAGTTAACCGAAGCCAAAGACCTTAAATTCGAAACCGAATCCATTGAGTCTCTTGAAGAAATCGATGCAATGCTGATTGCTTCCGAATTCAAGCTTACAGACCACTTGGAAATAAAACAATTATTGGAGCTCGGATATACCAAAGACGATATAAAAAGAATCATACAACATGAAATTGCCGGATATATCATTAACTGGAGATTTTTAAGCAATGGAAAACCTTTCCTGAGCCAAGACTTTCAAAACCTTTTGGATCATATTTTTCTGGAAGGTTGTTCGCCGCAAAAAAGGCAGCTCTTTTTTGCTTTCGGTCCAAAATTTGATATGAATAACATTTATTTTAAGTTTCCTTTGAAAACAGCCGAGAAGTGTAATCACTATGTCATTAGAAATAAAGAATTCAAAAAAAATTCTGATTTTAAAGATGACGATCAAATCTTTTATGGGTCTTGCATGCACCGAGGCACTCAAATTGGCGCCTTCGGAATTAAATCCCAATGGACATTCCACCAGATGCTGGCAGTCTTAAGCCGTTTAAGGCAAGATTTCGCAATCGACATCATCGGTGAAAATGACCTTTCCCTTGCCTATGGCCTCAATCGAGAAATCGACTACAAATCTGAACTCGATATTGAATATAATAAAGTGCTGAAATGGGCAAAAGCCCTGAAAAGCGACAATAATTCCCCTTTTCTGCATTTGCATTGTTGGGAAAAAAATCGTCCGCAAATTGTCACAACAATCGGCAAAATCAGGGATCGGTTTTTTCCTCTTTCCAATGTCTTAATCCCTAAAAAAATCGTGTTTCACACTAATCCGGAACATATTGCCAAAATCCTCATTCATGCAGACGTCCTCTATGAAGAAGCGTTAAAAATAGACGATTTATCGCAGCTTAATGAAAAACTCGGAGAAATATTTTGGTGGATCTGCAAAGCCAAGCCCTGGAATAGGGGCGATCCCTCTATAGCCGAGATGCTGATTAAATCGGTTTATCTGTCTAAAGAAATTGAGCCGCCGGCATGGAAAAAAGGGATCATTCCCTGGATTGAAGTAGAACTTCAGTCTGACTTAGAAACATTCGCGAAAAATTTTCACAAGCTGCTCGACTGGCAGGATAATCTTTGACATTCCCAGGCAGTGTACCTAAAAGATGTAATCGGCTAATCTATTTCTTTTACAGAGAGAAAGGAAAATGATTCTTTAACTGGAGAAATCATAGGCGCTCTTATGTAATTTCGAATAGCATCGTAGTCACAATCAGCGGTTAAAGTACACTGTCTAATACCATTCTCTTTGCCTGCGGTTAATATAAGAAACGGATTCATTCTCTTCGGGCGATAAACAAAAAAAACTCGAACCGGAGCCGCACATAAGAACATGCGCGTGGCAGGAGAGGAGATTTTGTTTGATCTGCTTGAGCTCGGGCTTTAACCGGAATGCCGGCTCTTCCAAATCGTTTTGATAGCAGGGCTCCCCCTCAAGAAACTGGCGCAGGGCAAATTCTGAATTTTTAGTCGAGGTCTCTTTAACATGCGAATAAACTTCTTTTGTCGAAAGAGACGTTTCCGGTTTGATAATAGCTAATTTTTGAGCGGCAAGGGGCGCGATGTTTTGAACGACTTCACCCCTGCCGGTGCAGTAGGCTGTTCCGCAGGAAAAGAAAAACGGAATGTCTGATCCCAATTCGGCCGACCACGCTTGAAGCTCAGTCTCTGCTGCAGGATCGCCGAAGAGGCGGTTCATTCCCCAAAGCACTGTCGCAGCATTCCCGCTTCCTCCTCCAAGTCCCGCTTCGGTAGGAATATTTTTTTTAAGAAAAATCGCAACAGGTTGGAAAATTCCCGTCTTTTTTCGAAATAGATTTCGGGCTCTGACCGCGAGATTGCCGGAGTTTTGCAAACCAGGGTCGCTGCAGAAAAAGGAATCGACATCTGAGAGAGAGGCTGAAATTTCATCAAAAAGAGAAACAGCCTGAATGAATGAGGCAAGCTCATGATAGCCATCACGGCGCTTGCCTTGAATATGCAAAAACAGGTTGACCTTTGCAGGAGAACGGAGCTTCATTCCTCTGTTTCTGTCAAAGTTCCTTCGGGAGGCGCTCCGGGCGCTTCTTCCAGTTCAGGAATTTCTTCCGCAGTGTCGGGAATGACCTTAACTGTAACTGAAGCGGGAACGTCCTCTTTTAATTTCAGTTCGATTGCATGCACGCCCGTTTCCTTTATGGGATGGGGAAGCAATACCATCTTTCTTGTCACTTTAACTCCCTGTTCTTCCAGAAGCCGGACAACATCAAGCTGAGAAACAGAACCGAACATATGGCCTTCCTGGTCAACTTTGACTACAGTGCTCAACGTTATGCCTTCAATGCGCGCGGAAAGTTGTTCTGATTCTTTTTTATCGACGACAGCCTGCTTGGCCCTTTCCTCCTGAAGCTTCTGCTGCAATTTCAGAGTTTGTTTGTCGGCAACCCTTCCATAACCTTTAGGAAGAAGGAAGTTTCTTGCATATCCCGGCTTGACGCCAACGATATCTCCGCAGCGTCCCAGATCTTCCACATCATGGATAAGCAATAATTTCGTCCGTTGAAATTGTTTTAGTCCCATAATAAATCGTCTCCTTTAAACCTGATCAACAAAAGGCAGCAAAGCCACGTTTCTAGCTTGTTTGATTGCCCTGGCCAAATGTCTTTGATGCCAGGCTGATACTCCTGTAATGCGCCTTGGCAAAATTTTGCCCCGATCGGTGATAAACTTTTTAAGCGTGTCAATGTCCTTGTAATCGATATGCTTGATACCAGCTGCTGTAAAAGGACATTTTTTTTTCTTTTTGGAGCGCGAGCCCCTTCTTATAATACTAGCCATGAATACCTCTTCTATTCCTCTGCAAGTGCCTTGAATTCAATTTTTTCCATAACCTCATTAGGTGTGACGATCATGTGGCGGACCAGATCTTCCATCAAACGATATTCACCCTTCATCTCGGTAATGGCTTTCGGATCTACGGAAAAGTAGATGACGAAATAATAACCTTCTCTGTGGCCTTCTATCTCGTAAGCGAGACGCTTCCGGCCAAAATCGTGGTTCTTGAGAATTTCTCCGCCACGGCTTGTAATCCCTTCCAGGATTTTATCCAAAGCTTTATTTCGAGCATCATCGGTTAATGACGAATTGATGATATACATCCCTTCATAAAGTTTCTGCTTATTCTGAGTCATCTTTATTTTTCACCTTTATGTTCACTTCATTCATAACACGCTCCGAATCTTCAGTTATCAGTCTTTCAAGAACCGAAGCGGCTTTTTCTATAAATTGCGGCAGCTCTTCCATCTCTTGTTTTGAGAAGTCCTGAAGAACATAATCCTCCAGTGTCTGCTGCCCGTAGTGTTTTCCGGCAATGCCCAATCTGAGCCGGGGATAATTTCTTGTCCCCAAATGCTGTTCTACGCTTTTGAGTCCGTTGTGTCCTCCGGAGCTTCCCATTAAACGGAGCCTCATCTCGCCGAAAGGAAGCGCTGCATCATCGGCCACAACAACAACTGCTTCCGGCCCTAGGTGAAAGTAATTCAAATACTTTCCCAAAGATTGGCCGCTTAAATTCATGTAAGTCACAGGCTCCAGAAGATGCGCTGTCATATTGCCCAGCGCCCCTTTGACTGCTTTTGCCTGAAACCTGGGAACATCTTTGAGCTCCCATCCCTGTCTTTCGGCAAATCGGTCAATCACCATGAATCCGATATTATGCCGGTTATTCCTGTACTTGCGGCCGGGATTTCCCAATCCGGCAAAAACAAGGTGCTTGTTTTCCTGATCCATCATCTCTTGGCTATGACAACTGCAACCTCGTTGAGATCGACCAGAGGCTTTACTTTTTCGGGTATGGCAAGATCGGCCAGCTTTTTATACTGCTTAATGCCGAGCTCCCGAACATCCAGCTCAAAACATGAAGGGATATCATTCGGCAGGCAGTTGACGAGAAGATAGCGTATCACACGCCTGAGCACGCCGCCGAGTTTAATACCGGCGCATTCCATAACTCCAGTGCATTCGATCGGAACTTTGATATTCAACGGGACATCGGAGTGCAGCTCTTCAAAATCGAGGTGAATCATCTGATAGGATGTCGGATGATACTGAATCTCTTTGACAATAGCTTTTTTCTCCAGGCCGTTTTCGTCAGTTAGAGCAAATACCGTTGTTGACAAACGTCCTTTGGGAATTTGACGCAGGCATGCGTCAAAATCGGCCCCTGCCACTGAAATAGACAGCGAATCTTTTCCGCGGTTATACAAAACCGCAGGGATGTATCCTTCCCGCCTCAAGCGATTGGCTTGACATTTTTTTTCTGTCGATCGTTCTTTAATACTAAGTTTCATATATCCTCTTTTTGAACCGAGTCAATTATAAAGTAAGCCTTCGCTGAACTACGCCCCCGGCGAACTTGCGCACCGAATGCTTACATTGTAAAGGGAGTGAATGGACCCTGCTGAATTTATGCAATTAATGGCTTCAGCAAAATGACTGCCAACAGAAACGACCTGGGATTTTGTCAATCCGTCAAGCCGGTTAGTAACGGGAATCGTGTTACTCATTAAAAGCACTTCAATCGGGCTTTGTTCTATCCTATTTACTGATTCTCCCACAAATAATCCGTGGGTGATGGAACAAAACACTCTTGAAGCACCCTTCTCCTGGCACGCTTTCGCAGCTGATACCAAAGTTCCCCCTGTGGAACACACGTCATCAGCGAGAAGTACATTCTTTCCTTCTATATCTCCAATAAGCGCGGTAATCTCGACTTCAGTAGCGCTGCTGCGCATCTTGTCGATAACCGCAAAATCCACTCCCAGAAGCTGGGCATAGTCCCTGACCAGCTTAATGCTTCCCACGTCCGGAGCAACGACAACGACATCGTCAATTTCGAGCCGTTGAAACGCTTTTGCCATCAGCGGCAGCGAGAGCAGATTATCCACGGGGACATCAAAAAATCCCTGTATTTGGCCTGCGTGAAGATCCATCGTCAAAATCCGGTCCACTCCTACCTTTTCAAGCAGATTCGCAACCAGTTTAGCCGATATCGGAACCCGGGGCTTATCTTTCCGGTCCTGACGCGCATAACCAAAGTAGGGAATCACGGCCACGATACTTTTAGCCGATGCTCTTTTGAGGGCGTCGATCATGATCAACAGCTCCATCAAGTAGACATTCGGCTCAAGAGCCACCGTCTGCACCACGAAAACATCTTTTCCTCTGACACTCTCGAGAATCTGCACAGAGATCTCTTTGTCAGGGAATGTTTCCGATTTGACTCCGCCTAGGCTCACACCCAGATGCGCCGCTATTTCTTTAGCGAGCTCTGGATGCGACGACCCTGCAATGACAACAAAGCTGTCCGGGTCAACTTCCACTCCCACCCCTTTGGCTTGCGCGGATCATCCGCGGCTTTCAATTTGGGGTGGAAGGATTCGAACCTCCGCATGGCGGTACCAAAAACCGCTGCCTTACCGCTTGGCGACACCCCAATCAACGCCTTTTTCAGGCATTTAAAGAAGCTATGTTAATGCGTAGGCAATTTATTTGCAAGCTGAATCATGTAGATCGGGTGTGATTAAAAGTTGTACATAGTAAAATTTTTATGGCTCTTGTGAAGAATAAGGGCGGTAAAATTAGATGAAACCTCGTACCCGTGCCCGATTTTACATCAGAATTGCGGCTATGCTGATCAAACTTTTTCGGTAATTTGTTTGTAACCTAGCACGAGGTTTACCAAGAGTTCATATTTCGCCAATCACTCGTTTAAATCATCAAAATCGACAGGGCTTTCATCTCCCTCTTCCTCGCTCGCTGGCGGCTCGTTCTCTTCAGGAGTAAAGACATTTTTGAAAACCACGTGAACGGCATTGACATGAAGTCCGGTAAGCGTCGTGATTTCTTCGGAAATCCGATTTTGAATCTCTTCGGCCTTTTCCGGAATGGCAACACCGTACTGGACTTTTACCTCAACTTTTAACGAGACGGAATGATTTTTACTATCCTGGGCAACCTGCACCCCTTTGATCGAATCGATTTTGTCCCTTCCGAAAATATGATCTAAAAAAGTGCCCCCATCGAGGCTCACCCCTTCGATTTTCGAAAGCGCCTGAAGAGCGATCGATTTGAAAACACGGTCTTCGATATCCCTGACATAAACAGTTTCCGGCAGCTCGTATTCCTTCTGGTCGACATCTTGTTTTTTTTTCCAGCCTTTCATAATTCGACTCTTCTTGATTCCTATATTGATAAGTGTTATTCTACCATTATCTATGGAATTTATCACATTATTTTTTATCGTTTTCTGGGGTTGGGTGAACTCTTATTTCGCTCAAAAAAGGGGTAGAAACCCTTATCTTTGGTTCTTTCTAGGAACCTTTTTTGGTCCCTTCCCGCTTATTGCCCTGTTTCTGATGCCCTCGTTTGACCCGCAGGAAAAAGTAGAGGAAACACCGGCGATCATTGAAACCGAAGCCATCCGCGTCGCTCCCCACTCTCCCTACGACTGGTATTATTTGGACGAGTCCCGCAAACAGCATGGTCCTCACACTATTGTCGAACTCAAAAAATTCTGGAACGAAGACCAGATTTCCAAAGAGACATATATCTGGAACGAAACCATGACTGAATGGAAAAAAATCAAAGACAATCCCGAACTTAGAGAAACTCTTGAAATATAAATAACGCCCGGTTTTCACCGAGCGCTTAGTTTTAGATGCTACCAGCTCGCTTTTGCAATACCGGGAATGACGCCTTCCAAGGCCATTTCCCTGAAGCAATTGCGGGACAGACGAAACTTTCTGAGATACCCTCTGGGTCTTCCGGTCAATGCGCAGCGATTCCTTAATCGGACGTAGGACGTGTCGCGAGGCATTTTATTGAGCCTCATCCGGGCATCTTCCCTTTCTTCTTCTGAAAGGCTCATATCTTTTGCCTTTTTCCTCAGCTTGGCACGCTTGTCCCAAGCGCTTTTGACCATTCTTTCCCGTCGTTTTTCTTTTTCAATTGCAGACTTTTTAGCCATAGTTATTCCGTTTTCCTTAAATTTCTTTAAACATATCTTTTTTCGCCCGTTTACGAGCGATCCCCTTCTGGCGCTGTTTACGCTTAGGGTTTGATTTATTGATAACATACAGTCGTCCTCGGCGGCGGACTAGAAGATCGCCTTTTGAGGGGTCGGCTTTTACAGATGCTCGATTTTTCATAAGATCAATCCTATCTTTTCAATGTAGACGAGTCAAATTATAGCCAATCCCGATATTTTCTACAAGAAAGTAAAGTTCTCTTTACAATTTTCTCGAAGTGTTCTATTATTAACCCATAAATCAGGAGGAGAAAACTGTGAAAAGAACCTATCAACCAAGCAAAAGACGCCGCCAAAAGACACATGGCTTCAGATCCCGAATGAGCACAGCGAGCGGCCGCAAGATCCTAAAAAACCGCCGACGAAAAGGGCGTAAAAGACTGGCCGCATGAAATTCCCTAAATCCTGCCGCCTTCTCAATCGGCGGGGTTTTCGTAGTGTTATTTCAAAGGGACAGCGGTACATTGGCCGTACAGTCATTATTGATTACCATACTCGGGACAAATCAAACGCAAAGCTAGGCATTGCCGCGTCAAAGCGATTTGGAAATGCCTGCAAGAGGAATCGTTTTAAACGGATCACGCGTGAAGCCTTTAGAAAGCTGCTTCCCCAAATGCCTCGGGGACTTACCCTTGTTGTCCGACCGAGAAAGTCAGCGCTGAGCGCCGATTCTTGCCAGATAGCTGAAGAAATGGTATCTTTTCTCCATGACTGTCTTGACAAACCTAAATCCCGAACAACAAAAAGCGGTGAAAATAACTGAAGGAAGGATTCTCATTCTGGCAGGAGCCGGAACGGGAAAAACCCTTGTCCTGACAACACGCATCGCCTACCTGATACAGGAAAAAAGGGATCTCTCCCGAGTCCATTCTTGGACTGACATTCACCAACAAAGCGGCCTCGGAAATGAGGCAGAGGTTGTCCGCGATTGTCGCCTCAAGTGCCTCAGACGATGTGACACTTTGCACCTTTCACAGCTTCTGCATGCAAATCTTAAGAAACGAAATCCATCATCTCGGCTATACGGAGAATTTTACCCTTTACACCCCGGCCGATGTCGAACGGCTCATCAAAGCCATCGTGCGCGACGAGCTTGCAAGCGAAGGGGACATCCCTTCGATCAACGAAACAATTCACCAAATCACCTTGGCTAAAAATTTAGGCCTGATTCCGGACGAGATGCCGGATCACGGCAAAACCTGGCATGAGGCTTTTGTCAAAAAAGTTTACCGGAGGCTGCTAGACAGCATGCGGGCGCACAATGCGGTCGATTTCGATAATCTCCTCTTTCTGACTGTAGAACTTTTTTTAAAAAGGTCCGACATTCTGGAAATATACCAGGAGCGCTTCCGCTATATTATGATAGACGAGTATCAGGATACCAATCCGGTGCAATATCGCCTGGCTTCTCTGCTCTCGGCAAAATATGGCAACCTGTTCGTTGTCGGAGACGACGATCAATCGATATACGGCTGGAGGGGCGCGGATATTCGCAATATTTTGGAGTTTGAGGGCGCCGCAGTCATCAAATTGGAACAAAACTACCGCTCAACTCCCACTATATTGAATGCAGCGAACGCCCTCATTCAACATAACTGTTCTCGCCACGGCAAATCTCTTTGGAGCAAAAATACCGATGGCAATCTCCTCACTGTTTTTCACGCTCCATCCGAAAAAGAGGAAGCAGAGGCTGTCGTCTATCGGATAGTGCAAATGAAAAAAGAGACCGGATGCAGCTGGAACCGCTTTGCCATTCTCTACCGTTCCAACGCCCTTTCCCGACATTTAGAACAGGTTTTGATGAGAACGGGATATCGTCAAGGGGCGGAGTGGAAACGGGGAATCCCCTATCAAGTGTTTGGAGGAACCAAATTTTATGAAAGACGTGAAGTGAAAGACCTGATGGCCTATCTCCGAATTGTCGCGAATCCGAAAGATCAGGCAGCAATACTCAGGGTGATCAATGTTCCGCGAAGAGGCATTGGAGAAAACTCCCTCGATCTGCTCACCAGCTACAGCCGCCGGCACAAATCCCCTCTTTGGACAATCCTCAAACAGGCTGCAGGAAAAACCCTTCCCGAAGACATCCAAAGCAAGCTCAACCCAAAATCCTTAAACGGAATCGCATCTTTTGTCGGCATCATTGAAACCGCTTCGAGAAATTTCACCAATCAATCCCTCTCAAGGGCTATGTCATCGTTTCTTGAAACCATCGACTATAAAAAAGCGATCAAAGAGGATGTGAAAAGCGAAAAAATGAGAATCATGAAATGGGACAATGTTCAGGAGCTTGCCTGCGCCCTTTCCGAATATGAAACCTCAAGCGGCACCCCGACCCTTTTGGATTTTATTACCACGACACCTCTCAATGAAGAAGAAAACCGTCCCGGAGAAAAAAAGGACCCAAACGCCGACAAGGTTCAGCTCATGACATTCCACAGCGCCAAAGGGCTGGAATTTCCCGTCTGCTTTCTGGTAGGACTAGAAGACCATATCCTGCCGCACGAAAGGAGTCTGAAGGAAACGGGAATCGAAGAAGAACGGCGGCTTTTTTACGTCGCCCTAACCCGGGCTAAGGAGAGTCTTTTTTTAAGCATGTCGCAAAAAAGAAGCCGGATGGGTAAGGAGCAGCTCAGCAAACCGTCCCGCTTTCTCTACGAGCTGCCTAAAGAACTGCTCAATATTTGCCGCTATGATCTGATTGATTGCACCAGTTCCGGTTCTTCGTCGACATGAAAGGAAACCTCTTTGCGAAGCCGCCAGATTCCATAGCCGTTAAAGACCAGAAGCATTATCTGAATAAGCGACATGACTGTGAGCGCCTGATAGCTATCAAAAAAGGTAAAGGCCATCAAAAAGAGCGTGGCAAAAGCCAAAAAGAATTTCCGTCCCCAGTTTGGAGAGAGGAACTCTGCGCACTTCAAACCGACGCAAAAGTAGGCGATAATCGTGGAATATCCCAAGAGCAAAATAAATACAGGCATGAAGTATTCCATATAGGGAAAATATTGGGCAAGCGCCGTCTGTACGAGCAGCGTGGGCGGAATTTCCTGAGTCCAAAGCCCTGTCACAAGCACTAGAAAAATGCTGATGGTGCAGACAACAAAAATATCCAGAAAGAGATCGATAAAAATCAACGAGGACTGTTTTTCGGGTATCTGGGAGCTGGTCTCGCTATGGATGACAGACGCGTATCCGATCCCGACGTCGCTGGCATAACATCCCCTCCGAATTCCTTGGGAAATGGTCACCATCAGACCGCTTCCGATAAACCCTCCTGTCGCTGCATGGCCGGTAAAAGCCGACCGGAACACAATCTTGAATGCCGACGGAATTTCGGATAAATTATTTGCCAGAACCCAAAGTCCCATCCCCAAAAAGATCAAAATAAAAAACGGAATGATCGCACTGGATATTTCTCCGACGCGGCTTACCCCCCGCTTCCCGCATAGATCACAAGGGCAAGCAAAGTGAAGGCGACAACATAGTAATTCAGTGAAAAGTTTTCCGTCAGGCTTTCGGTCACAATCCTGAACTGATAGACTTCAACTCCGTAAACGCAAAGTAAAAGCGCAACAAAGCCGGGAATCCACATCGTCTTGAAAACCCGCTGTAAAAAATACATCGGCCCGCCGTTGTAACCGCCTTCATTATTTTTGACTCTGTAGCGGATCCCGAGATAAACCTCGGAATACTTCATTGCCATACCCAAAATCGCCGTTATCCATATCCACAGCAGCGCGCCGGGACCGCCGATCTGCACCGCTGTGCAGACAGCTACAATATTTCCGATACCGATACATCCGCCAAGGCATGCGAAAAATGCTTTCAAAGGATGAACGCCTATGTTTGATTCTGCTTAGGGGAGAACAATTTAAAAAAACTTGACCAGAGCCTCGGGAAAGCGGCGCACCTGAACAAAGCGAGATAAAATGGACAACGCGAGGCCCAAAAGCACAATGACTGGGAAACCCGATATAGGACCAGAGATTATCATCAATTATACCTCAGAGCATCAAAAAATAGTTGAAACATCATTAAATCTTAGTTTTGTCAAATAATAAGTTGTATTATAAGGATTTTTTTTAAAAAAGTCAATAAAATCTGTTATTTTTTAAAAATTCAGCCTTCCAATAGTAATTTTCGAGTAAATCGGCGGTTTCCCTTCCCAGAATTTGATAGGCGATAAATAGGGCCTCCACAGAGGCCAGCCCTCTTGCAGGATCAGAGCAGTCTTCCTGTTTTCGAGGATATGCAGTCCTAAAACCGCCCGGGAGGCTTCGTTTTTCACCGAGGGAGTTGACGCTTCATCACTTCTGCCCATCTCCAAGTGGCGTCATCAAGCAAAAGGGGCCTGCCTCTATCTTCCCGCGATAACTCCGGTCCCTCCAAATCCAGCATAACGGCCCCCTCCAGACCGGAAGCGAATCTTTTGGATAAGTAAAAAATTTCATATCCGTCACGGCTTTCCAAACCTCTCAAACTGCATTTATTGAGGTTTTCGCGGCGGTGACGTAGGATCACAGTAGAGGGGTAGCCTTGCATTTTACTGAAAATTCTTATATATTAAACAAAGCAGTCTAACTTAAAACGTTTTAAAACGTAAGGGGTTATTTTATGAAGACATTCAAATTATTAAGCTTTTGTCTTATGGTCTTTGCAGCGACAACTGCCTTTGGGGCCTCATCGATCAATTGGCAAACCGACTATTCTAAAGCGGTTCAGCAGGCAAAAAGCGAGTCTAAGCCCATACTCTTATTTTTTACAGGTTCTGACTGGTGCGGATGGTGTAAAAAGCTAGACAACGAAGTGTTCAAATCACCTGAATTTCGCCAATCGAATGGCCGACAAGATGATCTTTGTCGCATCTCGACTTCCCCATGTCTTCAAACCAAAGTCCGCAAGTAAACAGCAAAACGAACAGCTGAAAAACAAGTATCATATCAATGGATTCCCGACTGTCATCGTTCTCGACCCGAACGAAAATGTTTTGGGAAAAACAGGCTACAAAGCCGGGGGCGCGAAAGCCTATGCTGACCACCTCTCCAATATCATCCGCAAGTAAGTAATCCCTTTTAAGCAGCCCGCTATCGCGGGCTGCTATCCAGCATCCTTGCGATATAGCTGCGGTTTACAGTAAAGTACTCTATTCCGGAATATACCGTATATAGGGCGGCAATCCACCCTGCGCAGGAAGCGACAAATTGAAGCGTTTGCAGCGAAGTCATCCCTAAAGAGTGGAAAATCATCATGGCTATGATAACAAAAATGGCAATCGCCTGAATAATGGCTTTGATTTTGCCGCTAATTCTGGCGGCAAGGGCAAATCCCTTAAGAGCGCAGATAGTCCTGAGCGTCCCGACCATGGTGTCGCGATAAATAAAAATAAAAACGATCACGATCGGAAGCTGCACAGGCCCTGGGTAAAGGTTAAAAAGGCCGATATCCTCGTAATGCTGTCGGCCATCGGATCGAGCAGCTTTCCCAATTCCGTCACCTGTTCATACTTTCTTGCGATAAATCCGTCGAATGCGTCGGAGAGCTCAAAAAATAAAAATAAGGCAAGAAGAACAAAAGGAAGAGACGCACTCTGGCGAGACGTAAAATGTCTCGGATAGACGTAAATCAATAAAAAAAAGGGGCAGATCAATAATCTCAGAATTGTCAGCCAATTGGCAATAGTCAAAAGTATTCTCCCATTTTCTTGAGAAGAATCTAACACACTTAATTCTTTAGAACAACATTCATTTATAAAAATGACAGTAACTATTTGGATCCCTCCGTTTGCATAGCAAAGGGAGGGGTTTACAATCGGCGTTGAAGGGGTAAAAGCATTAAAAAATACGGTATTTTTCAGCTAAAGTTTTAAGTATATAAGCAGTACCTCAGTCGGCAAACGAGAAGATTTCGTCTTTTTCGACCCGAATAATAATAAATTTAAACATACAATTTATCAAATCTTAAGGCTTTGTTGCGTAATTAACCACAGAGCTCACAAGAGCGCACAGAGAGAATATGAGAGATTTGATTTAAGCTGCTATTAATTCACTTTCAGGCATTCCCAGCTTTGTCATTATATTTAGTGCTTCACATTTTGCCCTTGATTCAGCCCTTTGGGTTTCCAGAGTTCTACTTCTTAAATCATTTCCAAAGAATCGTTTAAATCTAAACATGGCTGTTTCTGCAAGTGATCGACGATGATAACCTTTCAACTTTTTCCATAATTTTCTTGCATCATCATCACCTCCTAAACCTGAAATTTCCAGCAAACTGATATTCCGCATCTTCCAAGAAGGAGATATGTTTTCTCGAAAAACAGCATTCCTATTGGGTGGAATAATAGGAATTGAGCCGTGAACTACATTTGCAGCATAGCATCGCTTAGTATCATAAGCCCCATCTCCATATGTGCGCTTAACTGATTTCGGCATTACCTCGAGAAGTTTTGGATACACTTCACAATCTGCAACGTTATTTTCAGTAAGAATTTCGAAAATAATTTCGTGAGAGTCAGGGCAGACTGCCAGATGGAGCTTTCTCCATGTTCGCCTTTTACTGATTCCATGCTGCCTAACTTTCCATTCACCCTCTCCGTACACTTTCAAACCGGTTGAATCGATTACAATATTGGTGACTTTTTTTTTCGAAAGTTTCTTCAACTCTTGCCCCAACAACTTAGCTCTCCGACAAATTTGAGTATAAGAAGGAATCGATAAACCAACAGATAAAATCATAACAAGAGATGTCAAAAATCCTTCGAGTGCTCTCAATGGAAGATGAAAAACCGATCGAATAATGAGCGCGGTGAGAATAGCGTCATCAGAATAGAGTTTTGGACGCCCCTTTTTTCCTATTTCTTTTGGAGCCATCCACTTATTGATAGCATCTTCAGAAAACCAAACAGTTATGCTTCCCCTTTGAATAAGAGATTTGTTATAGTCGTTCCAGTTGCGAATGCGATATTTTGCCTTCATCTTGATCCTCCAATTTGTTGCAACTAAAAATTAGAGTATTAGGTATTTGTCGGCAAGCTCGCATTCGCCCTTTTTGGAGAAAAGATGACTAGTACCCACACAACTGAAGAAGCCAACCAAAAAAGAAATGACCTTTTAACAGGGGAAATCATAGGTGCTGCGATTGAAGTTCATCGAAGATTAGGTCCAGGCTTGCTTGAATCGACATACGAAACTTGTCTTTGCTACGAGTTGAACCTTGCGGGTTTGAAAGTTAACCGGCAGATACCAGTACCTATTATTTATCGTGATAAAAAGCTAGACTCAGGCTACCGGATCGATATGATAGTGGAAGATAAGGTTATTTTGGAGATAAAATCTGTGGCCAATCTCTTGCCTGTTCATGAGGCCCAACTTCTATCCTATCTTAAGCATAATGGCGGTGGCAGAGGTTTGCTCATCAATTTCAATGTAAAACTTCTAAAAAATGGGATTAGGCGTCTAATCATTTAATTCCTCTCTCATAATCTCTCAGTGAGCTCGGTGGTCTCAGTGGTGATTTATGCAACAACGCCAAATCTTAATATTATTTAGTTAAAATTAAGCTTTAAATTAAGAGATTATTTTATGTCACAAAGACTCGAAAACTTAAAGGAACTACCTGGTCACTTGGGAAACGCTGCACGCTATGCTGGTAAAGCCTTCCGGGGAGGAGCCTGGACACCCGTGGCCGGAGCAACATTAAGTCTTTGGAAAACTGCAAATGAGCAGGCCGATAAAACCCGTCATTCGAGGGCTGTTTTACCCGAAATTTTCAATGGAGCTGTTAGGGTAATTAACCCTAAAGCAAAAGTGATTGGCGCTAATGATCTGAGCTGTTCTTTTTTCAACCACATCCCCGCTAAACTTTTAAAGTTTGCTGTTAAATGCGCGAATAGCCAATCTTTTCTGACAAGACATGTGATTTCTCGAGGGGCTTCTTCTCTTGGCGCTCTTACGGCGGTTATTACAGGAATTGCGGATATGATTTTAGCCGTTCCTACAACGGCCCTTGCTCTGATAACTTTTGGATGTTCTGATAAAATCAATCATATCGCAGCTCAGCAACTAACATTTCCTGAAGCTCTTCACTTCATTGGTTCTGGTCTAAGATTATTCGTGAATCCGCATCCGCGAATAAAAATAGAACAACAAAACTGCATTAACGTTGAAAGGGTAAAAGCTCTTAAGAAAAATAGCAGCATCACTTCGATTGATTTGGGTAACAACAATATCGGCGATGAAGGGGCAAAAGCATTAAAAAAAATACGGTATTTCTCAGCTAAAGCTTTAAGTATATAAGCAGTACCGCAGACCGGAAGGAAGCCCCCGCAAATTCTCTAGGAACATAGGTCACCGAATGCTTACCAGATTTGCAATGCTTTGACAATATTGATCTTTGGGGATTTATGACATTTTTTGCGCGTATTCAATTGTATAAGCGCCTCCCTTGATGATGCCGCCTGCCCCATCGCAGTATTCCGAGTAGGATTCGGACCCTAAAGATGAGGAGTGTCGGCGCTTGGGTTTTTCGTCCCTCGGATTTTTGGTAGAGGTCAAATCCCATAACTTTGCTTTTTTTCCTGGCTGTCTCAAGAATCATTTCAGAAATTTCGCTGCTAGGACGGACAGGATAGATCTTATCTAAAAAAATCAGAGGTTTTTGTGATTTTTGTTCGACAAGCAGCTTCATGACAGCAGCTCCTTGAATGCGCCCTTTTTTGTCTTTAACGACGATCATGCGGTTTTTTGCATCCGTTAAGACTGAAAGCAAGGACTTCATTCATTTCGGCCTGATCCAAGCTACTCATGAATGCAAGCCCCTCTAACATGGTTTTTGGCAGGTCGGTTTCCATTGCAGCTCAAACTCCCGCTAATGCTGCTGGGCAGAGCCTTTTCCCATTGAGACATATTTTTGATCTTATGATGGGTATTTTTCTTCCGCACCTTTTGAGTTTTCCTACGCAAGGCTCTTTCCAAATACAACCCAAGCTGGTGAAAAGCCTGCTCTTTTCGGGACTCGGGCAGCTCGTAAAGAGAGACCCAAAGGGACAAGAATGCGTTGCCGGAAGCATTTTGGAAACCAATGGCATCTTTGAACTTGTCAGCAAAACGTTTGAGCGATTTCATTTTCGCGTCTCTTTGGAAAAACCGATTCAGCAGCTTGCTAAAATTGCCGTTGGTTTTAAAGAGGACTGAAGGCAGCATACCCTCCCCGTCATGAGATAAGATGATGTCTAGGATGAAGGTATTCTGTGCAATTGCCACTTCTTCGATGAATAGCAGATTAAGAATAAATTCCCGGTCAAAAGTGTGAAGTGTTTGATCGTTCGTTAATTTATGAAGGAAAGGATAAAAGACACTTTGAAGTTTGTGTTTTCTTAAATAGTTGTTTTCACCAATTGAAATCGCCAAATCTTCGGCAGCCTCCTTGTCAAATCCCCGACATAAAAAATGGGCCAAGTAGAGGTTGGGTATGAGCCGATGGATCCCTTTCCCGCTCTTTCGGTTGAGATCTTGATAAACACTTAGCCATTCTTTATTTGCATTGGAAAATATGGCGATATCATCGACAAGCATACTCCTATAGGGCCGAGGCTTAAGGCCAGCCATTTTCAATAAAACATTTTTTTTCAAGAGATATTTTAAAACGCCATGATCGAGTTTATCAAGAGTTATCAAAGCCGTTATCAACCAAAGCGTATTTTCATGAGGATTTTGCAACTCTTTAACCTTATCGATGACTGCCTTCAAATTTTTGAACTCTCTTTTTGAAAAATCACGGTTGTCGAGTATTAATAATGTGTCTTTTAGTGAAAAATTCTTTAAAGCTTCCTCTGAAATCATCGATTTTTTCTGGCTGAGCTGTTTTGCCAGCCGAGGGAAGTTTTTATACAGCTCGGCCTGAATTTTGAGCAGCATGGCAGGTTTGCTGCTAAACGTATCAAAAACAAGCGACGCCAGCATAGGATGTTTTTCCAACAGATCCGAGGAGATTTTAGCAAGTGCTTTTAACTCAAGATCAAACTGTTTTGCGCATCCAATGGCATTGGGATTCTTTTTCAATGCCTTACGAAAAATCATTTCTCGATCATTAGGATCTTTAATTCCATATTTTCGAAAATGTTGAGCGGTTCTCAGGCCATTATGTTTGGCGGCGGCCATAGCTATCTTGACAAGTCCTCTTTGATTCTTTATCCGATAGTTTCCGATATAGGCTGAGACTGTACTTTCCTCGTCGGCATCGGCAATCCCGCTGTGCATGGCGGCTATCAACGCTATCTCGATTCGATCTTCTTCTTTAATTATTCCATAATTTTCAATATATGCCGACACACCTCCGCCATCTTGCCGCGCGGCGATTTTCGCAATGTCAACTAAGTCCTTTTGATTGTCGATCCCATAATCTTAATCCGCGCCGATATTAACCAGCCATTTTCAGCAGCATCTTTTTTAACTCTTTTAACTGCCTATGTTCAGATGTTTGATTTTCTATAGGGGAGGGGATTCTTGTAAATCCTTTGGAGTCAGAACTTTCACTCTCTGAGGGCTCAATGACGGGTCGCTCATGCTATGCTGAAGGGCTTTAAGGCAATGTGAGTCCCCTTAACTTTCCCTTTTCGGGGGGATGGAAAGATTCTACTCGTTAACATTCAACGGATCCATCTTGAACTCCTTTGTTTACAACAGTTTTTGTAAACAAATTCCGTGCCAAGACTAACAGGTTAAGGTAAAAATTTTGATGAAAATAATTCGAGTCTGATTCGGGAAATTACGTTTGAAGATGCCAATAATGTTCATCATCGATAAAGGGCAATATGTTGACAAACAATTAAGGAGAAAAATCTTGGTAAAGATAATCCGAAAGCATTTTTATTGTTGTTTTATCATCAGCCAATTTTTCATCGTGTAAGAGTCTTTGAAAGGCAGGTTGTCTTTTCACTTCATCCATATCTATCAGTCTAGAAGCGATCCAATAAATTGTATCGACTTCAATTTTTTTACAGGTTTTTAAATAAGGAGCCGCGATTTCCATTACTTGGGCTCTCATAATCCAACAGATACAAAAAAACTGGCTGAATGCCTTAAGCCGAATATCTCGATTCGCCTTTAGAGCTTCAACAAAAGAGTGGATTACCTCGCTTCTTTTGTCTCCGGATATCTTAACATGAGCATCTATTACAAGTGTAATTAAAGACCAATCGGTATCCTCTTTTGTTAAGCTAATCAGAGAATTGATCATAGGAATTCGTTGAATTTCCGAAGCATCAACGATACAGGTGGTTACTGTGGGGCTATAGTATTCTTTTGAAAAGAGTTTAACAAAGTCATTATTGATTTCATCAAGAAATCTCTTGGGGAGACATTCTAAAACTTCCAAAAAATCATAGCTACAATAGGTCTTGCGAATTGCTTTATATAAGACGCCAAAAGATCTAAGAACTGGGCTGCTTTTCATAAGGAGTTAACAATATAGCTTCCCAATAATCACCGCTTTCTTGATTGATTTGAATCAGCTTCTCGAGTGCTTTTGTTCTTTGCTCTTCGGGCAGCCGGCTCAGCAGTGTCAAAATATTAGCAGTACATCTCCATTCAGTACCATTGACAACAGACTTTATGGCGTTTTAATCGGTTATCTTCAGGATTGAAAAACCAATACTACGGATAGCATCGATCTGCTGCCTTTTGAGAAGACCGGGAAAAAACTTATCATTTTTTTTCTATAGTTAAAATTTGTTTGATATCTTGAGAGTTAAGCTGAGCTTGGTTCTTTTTCAACCATTCTAAGAATACGTCTGCTAACTTCCCATCAGATGATAGATTTTTGAGCTCTTGAACAAATGTTGCTTGATCTTTTGCATTCGCGATTTGAGTTAAAGACGCATTCGCAATCACCCAAGCCTTCCGGATTGATTATTTCGGTATAGGATAGATGTATTTCGACAATAAGTCAAACTACTTCATCCGAATCTTCTCATAAAGGTCGAGATACTGCTTGAGCGGGGCCCTTCCAGCTGAAGTCCATAGCCATGCCGTTTAGCATGAGTTTCCGCCACATTAGCGGCTTGTCAAACCAATAGGCGATGGCCCGGTCCAAAGCTGAGTTGAACCCCTCGGGCGTTGGCTTTTCAAAAACAAAGCCGTTTCTTTTCTCAAAAAGAACCCTCCCGTTGTCGACATCAACGATCGTATCGGCCAGCCCTCCTGTTTTTCTAACAATGGGAACGGTACCATATTTAAGGGATATCAACTGAGTGAGGCCGCAGGGTTCGAATATTGAAGGAACAATAAACATATCGCTGGCGGCGAAAATATGATGCGCCGTCTCTTCTTCGTGCTTCAGAATCAGGTGGGCATGGGGATGATCGGCGAAATGATGCATCAGCTCGTGAAATTCGCGATTGATTTTAGGGATAGGACTGGTTCCCAGAAGAATGAATTGCCCTCCCCTTTCCAATGTACGGAAGAGGGCGTGGCGCATCAGCTCTACCCCTTTTTGGGGAACAAGGCGGGCGACGCAGCCGACTAAAGGACGATGCGCTTCGTCAAGCATAAGCTTCTCTCTCAGCAGATTCTTGACATACGCTTTCCGGTCAATCGTCGCCAAGTCGTTATCGGTTTTCGGTTTTTCCCTGGAAGAAAAGTGAGCGGGAAGGTAAGGGTCTGTTTCGGGGTTCCAATAGGCGTATTCGACGCCGTTGACGATTCCATAAACTTTGCTTTTGTATTTTTTTAGAAGTTTACCGAGCCCTTTTCCACCTTTTTGCGTTTGTATTTCTTTGGCATAGGTACAAGAGACGGTTGTGACCGCTTCAGAATAGACAATACCCCCCTTCATTAGATTGAGATGGGTTGAATCTGTTTCATCGAGAAGCTTTTTGGGATCGGCATAATCCTCTCCTTTAAGCCCCGTTTTATCAATATCAAGTGTCAGACATTTTCCCTGGTACTCCATATTATGGATCGTAAAAACAAGTTTAAGTCCGTTCTTTCCGAGCTCCCGATACATGTCTTTGTAAAGAGGGGCCATAAGGGCTGTATGCCAATCGTGCAAATGGAGAAGATGAGGCTTAAGGCCTCGCTGTTTCATCAGCTCCATGGAAGCTTTGGAAAAGTAAATGTAGCGTTCGATGTCGTCGTCGCATCCATAAATGCAGCCTCGATTAAAGAAGAGCTTGGGGTGGTGGGGCTCGATAAAATAGACTTTGAGATTGTCGACCCACCCCAGCCAAATGGTATTCGGGTGCACCTGCCCATCATATTCGACTAAAATGTCAGACTCGTCGATATGCAGGTCGCGGATCTTTTCGGTATCCATGCAGTCGTATTTGGGAAGGATGATATCGACATCATGCCCCTCCCAGGCAAGCTGGCGGGACAGGCCGAGCAGAACATCGCCGAGCCCGCCTATCTTGGCAATCGGGGCGAGTTCAGAAGCTGCGTGGATGATGTGCATAGGATCATCGTGGCAAAAAGACCATTATTCATCAAGCATGAGGAACAGAGTGGGGAACTGCTTTTTAAACCATTTGGCAAAGTATTCGATTTTTTCGAACCGGCGCCTCAGCTCAGTCAGTAGAAGACGCCTGTCGTTGACTGTTTTTGAAAGCTGATTGATCTTTGCCTCGAGAAGGCTCGTCTGCGCTAAAGACAAGTCGGGATGCTCCCGCCAGGAATCGAATTTGTCAATCACGCTCTCCAGATGAGAAAAAGCCTCTTTCATGATTTCATATTCATGCCTGGAGCTTTCATGATGCTCTTTGACATACTGGATCACATAATCGAACTTCTCTCTAATTTCTTCGATGGAATACTCTTTCTTTTGAGCCCCGGCTTCCATATCCCTGAGCTCAAGAATATATCGTTGCACCTGGTCTTCGGCCATAACATCGATGAACCGTGTATAGGCCTCTTCAAACGTTTGACTGTAGCGATGGCTGCAGATTGTGTAATAGTCAATAAGAAAGCGGCTGACTCTCCCCTCTTTCTCTTCGCGGAGGGCATTGAAAACTTCATCGGACCCGTTGTCCTGTATGACGGCTTCCGACTCATAGTCGTTGATTTTGGAAACGGCAAAATATGGAGACAATAATTTGCTCAGCACATAAGTGCCAGGCCCTGAGGAATCTTTTTCACGGGTTGCGATCTTGTAGCTTCTGATCCGCCCTGTCGGCGTGGCATCGATGGTAAAATGCGTCATAATAGTAAATTTCGGCATCATTTGAGCCGTCAAATGATGCTGCTTATGCGCAGGGTCGAGAACCGCCAAAAGGGATTGCCTATAGGTTTCTGCGACCATCAGGACTTTTGACTTGGCTATGGCTACTTCCCTCAAATTTTCGGGATCTTTCGGACACTTGACTGCCGTGTAGATTGTCGACAAAAGCTCGACGGGCTTGCCGTCTACTTCCAGTTTCCACAAAATGCGCGTTTTCAAATATTTGTCGCCAGACTTCGATAATTTATAGGTCGTGATTAAAAAATGCTCTCTTTCTTTTTCAATAGAGGCGGTGATATTTTTTATTTTCTCCGGGTGCGTTAAAATTCCGGGGTAATGCCTATATAGCCACTGAATCGGATTACAGTCATCCACATTCCCTTCAGGCTTAGAAACTAGGGGTAAATCATTCTTATTATTAATCATATATTACCTATGATTCTTAGTGAATAAAGCAAATACCGGGCCAAATGGCAAAATAATTTTTTAAAGTTCGTAAATACCTTGTATTCAAAAGAAAAATAGGATAAAATTGCTAAAAAATAGTTGAAGGAGAGAATACCTTGGGGAGACTACTCATCATCACAGCTTTTGTGCTCTTTTCCATCATAGGGATAGCCGCGTACCTAAAGAATCAGACGGAGAAAGAGCCGGAAATTGTCGTGACCGCTCAAAATACCGATATCGCCCCGATTCTCATTGACATCGACAAGGAGCCTGAAATCATCGAAACCCCGGAGGAACCGACTGCTGGTCAACAGGTTAAGACGGACGAGCCGATCACTGCCTCATGGCCTCTTGCCTCAGAAGGGCTTCCGACCGGAGGCAACATCGACCGGCTCTTCACTACTTCAGACAAAAAGCTTCCCGTGGTCAAAACAATCTCATACAAAAGCCGCGTCTCCTGGATGAACGGAAGGCCAGCTTGGATCTCCGATTATGCCACGCATTACAAGACCTCGCGCCACTTTATCGCCCGCAGCCTCCACGGCAAAGGAAACTATTACAAACACGATATCTCAAACGGCGATTATTTCAATGTCTTGGATCCCGACAAAGACATTGAGTTCTACCTGCTCATCGACCTCTCGCGATGCAAATGCTGGTTCTATGTCTACGACAGAGACACTCATCAGAGAATATTCCTCAAAGACTACGCCGTCGGCCTGGGGCGTCCCGACAACCTCAAATCCTCGGGCCTGCTGACTCCCCGCGGCAAATATTCCCTCGGGGACAGAATCGCCGCCTACCAGCCCAAAACAACCGGTTATCACAATGGCAAAAAAATTGAGCTGATTCGGGTTTTTGGAACAAGATGGATCCCCTTTGAGCAGGAAATCAGCAATACGACATCTCCTGCAAAAGGTTTCGGCATTCATGGAGTCCCATGGAAAGAAGATCCTGAATCCGGAGAATTAAAAGAAGACGCAAGCAGCCTCGGAACTTACACAAGCGACGGCTGCATCAGAATGGCCTCAGATGATATCGAAGAAGTTTACGCGATCATTGCTGGCAAACCGTCATTTGTGGAACTTGTAAATGATTTCCATGACGCCAAACTTCCCGGAGAAGAGTACCAATAATGGATATACTGGCACACGAAAAAGAGATCTTTGAATATATCAAGACAATCGACCACCTGAAAAGCAAAGGGGGCGAAAATCCCATTTTTTTCGACGAAATCTCCCGTCTTGAACAAAAGCTGGAAAAACTTAGGCGCGATGTCTACTCGAACCTAACGCCCTGGCAGCGGGTGCAGATTTGCCGCCACGCCTTGCGTCCGCACACGATCGACTACATCGCGAAAATGTTTTCCGGTTTTGAAGAACTTTCCGGCGACCGGCAGTTTGCCGACGACAAGGCCCTTATCGGAGGGTTTGCCCGCCTGGGGGATATCAAGTGCGTTGTGATCGGCCAGGAAAAGGGAAGCAATACGGAAGAGAGGCTTAAACGCAATTTCGGGATGATGCATCCCGAAGGTTATAAAAAAGCACTCCGCCTCATGAAGCTGGCCGAAAAGTTCCACCTCCCCATCATTACCCTGATCGACACGCCGGGCGCGTTTCCCGGCCTTGACGCCGAAAAAAGAGGGCAGGGCGCCGCCATTGCCCTGAATTTACGAGAGATGATGCGGATCGAAACCCCAATCATTTCCGTTGTCATCGGAGAAGGATGCTCGGGCGGCGCGCTTGGCATCGGAATCGGAGACGCCATCGGCATGCTCGAACACGCGTACTATTCCGTCATTTCCCCTGAAGGATGCGCCTCAATCCTATGGAAAGAAGCAGGAAAAAATGTCGATGCGGCAGCCGCACTCAAACTCAATTCCGAAAATCTTATGGACTACGAAATCATCGATGAAGTAATCGGAGAACCTTTGGGCGGAGCCCATCACGATCCGGAAGTTGTTTATGACAATGTGAAACGGTTTATCCAAGACAAATGGGACGTCCTCAAACTCCTTCCCCCTCATCTTCTCCTCGAACAACGATATAATAAATACCGAAAAATCGGACAATTTTCAAAAAATGAAGCTTCTATTTAGACTCTCGTTTCAAAAACACGCCAATTTCCTTTTGATCGCGGTCACCATGCTTTCGATGTGCCTTTTTACCATCGGCACACAGATGGAAATCATCACTATCGGCATCCTGACAAACAAAGGACCGGGATTTTTTGAACTGTTCAGCCCCGTAAAAAATAATGAAATCGTCCAGTCGGATAAAATTACCCGAAAACAGCTTGACAAGCGATGGAACGAACTGGATCAGAACAGACAAAGGATATATCGATCGAATGGATACCGCCCGCTTTGCCCGCTCTGTCAAACCAAAAGGACTTGTCGACAGGTCTATCTATTATTTAAACCGGATCATTCCCCTGAGCGGCAACCCCCGCAATCTCGCCATCATATTCATTATTGTCGCCCTCTTCAATGCTGCCGCGATGTTCTGCCACCGCTTTTCTACAAAAATTGTGGCCATCCGGGTCAGCCGCGATTTGAGGCAGAATTATTTCGAACACATCCAACTGCTACCCATGAGTTTTTACCAGCAGCACAACATCGGAAGCTTATCTGCCCGAGTCGTCACCGATGCCGTTGCCATTGCCGATGGGATCAACGCCTCGCTGATCAATTATCTGCAAACTCCCTTCGCGATAATGTCAACCCTGGCCCTTTGTTTCATCGCTTCATGGAAATTGTCCCTCATGATCTTTATGGGCCTGCCTCTGATTGCCTATCCTATCGTGTATATCGCCCGCCATGTGAAACGGATAGCGAAAGAGCTCCAGAAGAATCAAGAAAACTTCACCTCCGTGCTTGTCGATTATCTTGGAGGCATCCAGACTATAAAAATGTTTGCTATGGAAAGTTTTTCCTTAAAAAAATATCGATGGCAAAACGAGCAGATGGCCAAGCTCGAACAAAAAAGCGCCAAATACGACGTCTCTTCACGGCCCATCGTTCATACGATCGGCATGTCCTTTCTGGCCGGCGCCTTAATCTTCGGACTCTACATCTTAAATATGAGCGTTCCCGAGGTGATTGTCTACTGTGGGCTTCTCTATGTATTTTATGAACCGGTGAAAAAATTCGCCGAAACCAACGGGCAAATTCAAAGAGGAGCCGCAGCAGCGGAACGGATGTATGAAGTGATGCAGATCAAACCGCAAATTCAGGATGCTCCGGACGCCAGCGAGCTGACGGAATTTAACGAAAGCATCGAATTTCGCAATGTCTCTTTCCGCTATGACGATGAATGGATCCTGAAAGATTTGAGTTTTACGGTGGAAAAAGGGCAGACTGTAGCCCTTGTGGGGCCTACCGGCGCCGGTAAGTCGACCATCGTCCAGCTCATGCCGAGACTCTATGATGTGCAAAAAGGACAAATCCTGATCGACGGCAAACCCTTAAGCGACTATACGCAAGCCTCCATCCGCAAACAGATCGCCTTTGTCCCGCAAAAGCCCTTTCTCTTTCTGGATACCATAAATGAAAATATCGCATTCGGGTCCCCTTATACCGAAAAGGACATTGAGGAGGCGGCAAAGAAAGCGCATGCCGTCGAATTTATCAAAAACCTTCCCAAAGGCTTTGAAACGGAACTTTCCGAAATGGGAAAAAATCTCTCAGGTGGACAGCAGCAGCGCCTCGCAATTGCCCGCGCCCTCTTCAAAAAAAACCCTATCCTGGTCATGGACGAAGCGACATCCTCTCTCGATGCCCTGAGCGAAAACTATATCAAAACCGCAATTCGCGAACTTCGCGGTTCAATGACCCAGATCATTATCGCCCACCGCCTTTCGACCGTAGAAGATGCCGACAAAATCATCTATATAGACAAGGGACGAAAAATCGCCGAAGGAAAAAGAGATGAGCTTTTAACAATCTGCCCCGAGTTCAAACTTATGTGGGACATGTTAAACAGACAAAAAACTCATGCATAAAAAAATCATCGTTGTTCATTCAGGAGGCATGGACTCTTCCCTCTGCCTGGCCCTTGCGATAAGGGAATTTGGCAATGATGCTGTGCTGAGCCTCTCTTTCGACTATAAGCACCGCCACAAAAGTGAACTGGCCAGCGCCGCGAAAATCTGCTGCGACTGGAACGTCGACCATACCGTAATCGAACTGGCATGCCTGAGCCAAATAACGCGCGACGCCCTCACCGATCCAACGCTTGAGATCGTACAAAATGGCAACAACCCTCCAAACACCCTTGTCGCCGGCCGCAACGGCCTCATGGCCCGCCTTGCCGCCATCCACGCCCACTCCTTAGGAGCCCGCCTGATTTCCCTGGGCGTGATTGAAGTTGAAGAAGCCGGCTCAGGCTACCGCGACTGTTCAAGAAGCTACATGGACCTCATGCAGCAAATCCTTTGCATCGACCTCGACGATCCAGAGTTTGAGATCCTGACACCTATTGTTAACTTGAATAAAAAGGAAACTCTTGAGCTTGCCGACTCCCTCGGCATTCTCGAGTATCTGCTTAGGAATACCATTACCTGCTACAACGGCATCCCATTGCTTGGCTGCCAAAAATGCCCCAGCTGCCAGCTTCGCAACGATGGACTTAAGGCCTACCTCAAGAATCATGATTTTGTTCTACCAAATATTTTCTATAATTTGGTATAGCATAAACTCGGTATGTCTAGCCTCAAGATAGAAGTCATCAACTCCCTCATGCACTACAGCTACAACTTTCCCCTGCAAACAAATCGTCAGCTCGATGTCATATTAGCAAGATGGCCCGGAGGGGTCCTCTTCAAAAAATACATTATGAGACTGGCCTGCTACCGCTGCCTAAAAGAACAAATAGCCTCTTGCCTGAGGCGCAAGATTCGCCCTAAACTGGAAAAAGCAGCCTACACTCATATAGATCTGATTTGCAGCGGCATAGCCAATGACATCCTCAAACAAAGAAACATGCTCAACATGATAGACGGCATCGAATCGCTTTGGGAAAAGCTTGACTCCTACCTCAACCCCGAAGAAGGAAGCTCTGCCTCCCCATCCGCTTTTTGGTTCAACTATGTTCAGGAAGCCGCATCCGGCTTCTTTTCCAATTCTCTTGAGACCATCCGCTGCATGGACAACGATTCCCACGAAAAACAGACAATGGTCAGCGCCATATTATACGGCATAAAACGGAAGCTTCCCGTAGAATATGTCCAAGAGTTTGGAGAGGATATCGATGAACTTGTCAAAAACTATTTCTGTAATCCCGATTTTCAGTATGGAAAATTCAAAGCTGAATTTTCCCAAAGGGTCAGGAAAAAACTCAAACCTAAACTGGCAAATGCCATCAAACCTATCGTCAGAATTGCCATTCCTCACATCGCAAAAGTGGGCGCACAGATAATCGCGGAAAACACAAAATCCTTAAATGATTGGATTTGGTCTCAAACCATCTCTTTGGCATCCAGCGCGACAATTTTGACAACCATTTTTGGAGCCCTCAGCTTCCTCTATGACCCCTCCTTAACCATTAGCGCAATTTCTCTGATTATCACCGCTTTCTTTACCAATCTTGGGGTCTTAAGTTTTGAATTTCTTCAAACCCAGCAAGTCAAAATCAGCCGTGCAAAAATTCAAAAGAACCTGATAGATAACTATGGGGAGGAATTTAGGTACGCCACCGCCAAATGTTTAGCAGACTTTCACAACAAATATTTCGCCTGTTCCAATGAAAAGAGTGCCGAGGATTTTTTATGCGGCATCACCGATGGCGTGCTCGAAACAATTTTGTCGGAAGTCACAAGAAAAATCGTCAAAGAGATGAAACTGTAAAATCCGCTTCACTCTCTCGGGAGTCGGCACCCAATTTTCATATCTTCTGAAACACCGCCTATTTTCCAGATACCAATCTAATGCATAGGCGCACTTACCTTCCCGCACAGCTTGCATGAGGCTTTTTTCTAAAACATCGGGAGAAAGAAACCGCAGATTGCAATATTTTGGATTTGTCCACATCCTAACCCGATACTTTCCTAAAGAGACAAATTGATCGACCTGCATCGCCACCTCGCTCTCCAAATCCAGCCCTCCAAGCAACGCGATTTCAGCGATAAAGCTGACACACTGACGGCAAGACAGCGAATAACGGGAATAATCATAGTGCTTAATGAAATCTTTCATCTCATCATATGTTTCTTTCGTCAAATCAAGTTTGACTGCATAAGTGGGCCGATGACCTCCGCACCCCTGCTGGAAAAACCCGTCGCTTAAAGTGCGGCGCATATAGCGGATCGGGTTGGGATCGCCGCTCTCCACTAAATCCATAACCCCGTCGAAATATTTCGGCTCCAGGGTGCCAAGTTCTCCGGAATGCCCCCCTTCGAGAAACTCCCCTTTTCCCTGAAGATAAACCCAGGCGTGGCCGACATCGCCATTCAAGCTGCCGTCGCTGGGATGCTTTGCCAAAGTCATCAAAAAGGACTGCGAGTTGAAATAATCCAGATGACGCGCGCTGACAAGAAAAATGACAAAGTAATCCGATTCGGAAAATGGGGGGGCCGGCGGCCTTTCCTTTAAGTGGGCATAATAATCCCGATAAATTTGATTTCGGGGGGCCCAGCTGCAGGAATTCAATACAATTATCAACAGAAGGAATATACGATTAATCTTCATCAATGAAGCGGATTTCGGCTTTGATTCTGCACGGAGTGTAGCGGCGGACCGTCCTCAAAAAGATTTGCCAGTCGAATGCCTCAAAACGATTTGCGCCGGCAAGATCGGTTTGCGCGGGGCGGTTTCCCGGTTGAATGTGCCCCATAAATCTCCCGTCGCCCTCTTCAAAAGTCAATTTAAGAGTAAAATGGATTTGAGGATCTTCAAAATGAATGATATCTTTCAGGTTAAATGCTGTGGCCTTCTTATCTCCAACAGTAATATTTAGACCTTCATGCTGGTTCACATAAAAACAAAGCTCATGACTTTTTTCGCGGCTGTCGAATTGCGTATCTTCGGCCAGAAGGAACTCAAGATCAATACCGCCGTCTAAAATTTTATAAGACATCCCGCTCATTCTGTCTCCCTGGCAGGAGAACGAGTGGATACAGTTGCAGTCCCCCCATATCATGCGAAAATGATGAAACCCTTTTTTCAAATGGGGAGGCAGGGCCCCTCTTGTCTCGATCGCGCTGTAGGCATATTTTTCGGACTGCACCACGTTCCACTTGTGGCCGGCCACCTCCCCTTTTTTTATGAAAGGCTTTTTAACAGGGCCGAGGCCGTTTTCGATGCTTCTTACAAGAGCTCCCTGCACCTGAAACGGATGGTCAATAAACGAGTGATAGGGAAATCCTCCGGTAAAATCCCCCAAATAAAGATCATAAAGAGTTGGCTGAGGCTCCGAGCGCCACTGAAGCACTTTCACAGCCGGACCCGAGTAGCATCTTGCAGGCTGAAACCACGTCTCGGAAAGATACGACCAGAATTTTTTCCATCGGCTTTTGGAAATGTCATCAGAGACCATTTGCAGGGCGATCAGAGTTTCGGCGATATAAACCGGGGAATACCATGTCCCGAAATCCTCCGCTTCGCTCTCTTTGCAAAGTTCTTCGAGTTTCTCTTGGCCCAATTTCACAAGGCCCTGGTCTTTCCACATCTTTCCGAAAGCGGCATTGCCGGCGGCAATTTTCACAGCGATTTGAAACGGCGCTTTTTCGTTATTTTCCGGAAGATTCAGATAATCTAAAGCGCGCCTTATCGACTCGTTCATCTTGTCGATGAGCTCCTGTCCCAAAACCTTTTGAAATCCCCTTAAAGCCCAATAGATCGGAGCCAAAATATGCACCGACGAGAAACGATCAGCGGCACGCGGGATACTCATGAATATAGCGGGGAAAATTTCCCGTCTCAAGATTTTGGAATGCCAAAATTTTACCAAAGAGCGTTTTGGCTTCCAAAATATTTGACACCGTCTGCATCCTGAGCAGGGCCAAAGCGAACAAAAGGTTTTCATAGACGGGTATCGTATCATTGACGCTCTCGCCCTGCTTTTCATGGCAAAAATGGACAAGCAATGTCTGGGGGCTTTCATGACTTCTTCCCGAAGTCACCGCCAATTCGACAAGCTGTCTGACAAGGTCTACTTCTTCCATGCCTGCTCCTCTAGTGCTATCGTCAATCCTTTGATAATCCCGTTGTCCGATGCCGGCGGAGCGACAATATCTGCGGCCATTAGCACATCTTACGGAGCGCTTCCCATGACAATGGCTAAGTCGGCAGTTTGAAGCATCGGCAAATCATTTCTATCATCGCCTGCCGCAATGATGGGCCCGCCTCCTCCCTTGTATTCGGCAAACCGCATGGCAGCATCGCCTTTGTTGACGCCGTGGGCCGTCGCCTGGGCAACGTAGCGGTCTTCGCCAAAGGGATCCCGAATGATCGGAATGTCGACGAAAGGCCCCCAAAAAATGAACTCTGCCGCAAATCCTCTCCAAAGATTCAAGCGATCCAAAATATTTGACAGCCGGAAACGAGTCGATCCCATCTTTTTTGAAATCTTCCAGACTCTTCCAGCTCTCGCAGAATCTTTCAGCCCTCCTTTCAAGATACTCCATCAAGGGGTTTTTGAATTGGCTGCGGTCGAAGTAGCACACATCGATCATCTCTTTGAGGGCCGTAAACGACAATGCCGCAAGGCTCATCCTCGCAAGCCTCTTCCAGCAAAGGGAGGACATCGCCTTGCAAAAAATTATTGAAGATCTCCTTTCCCGACGGCACCTCGAAACAACGGGCTCCATTGTGAACGGCCAGATAAAAAGAATTTTTCAATCGCAGCATCGGCAAAGTCCGGGGATAAGACCTTCCCGTGATGAAAATCAGGTTCCATCCCTGATCCGTCAAATCATCCAAGAAATTTACGACTTCTCCGGGGATAAGGTCGTGGTCGGTCGTCACCGTCCCGTCAATATCCAGTGCGATAATCCCATTCATAAGATTCCATTATGCCAGCGGCCGGCGATTAACTCAAGATGGACGCTCACTTTCAGCTGTCAAATTGTAGGTGTATTTTGTTTTTAAAGTGAAGCTCACAGGGAATAATCCCATGATTCCCACAACACCGGAAGAATACCATAAAGACAGCCCTCCTAAAGTTTTCGGCAGGCATTTGGGAAAAAAGGTTTTGCATACGAATTTTGCGACTTGATTGGCAATCAAGGCACTCGCAGTCGAACTACTGACAACCAAAACTTTTCCATCAAAATCGTTCATATTTTCTTTTGCGAACCTTGCCCTCAACGCAGAGCAGGCCAGTCGATAGATAGAACCATGACAATCCCTGAAAAAACCCGCCGGTAAAAGACTTAAAGACCGCCCATGAGACCACGCCGTGGCTGATTCCTGAGATCATAGGATGAAATGTATAGGGGTGTTCTTTTAATAGGTCTTGTTGTTCGGTGATTGTAATCGTCATAAACGGCCTCCTATTGTTTAAGCATTTGTTCCAAAGCCTCCCCGGCCCCGGCCATTAATGGCAGATTGTGAATTTCATCATAGATAAACCAGCCAAATGCTAGATGCTCGTCAAAATCATCGGGTTTAGCTTTGTAAATTTTAAGCGCGCTCATAAAAAAACTCGCAGTTATTTTAATGATTTTTTCATTTTTTGTACATATTCATAGGTTGTATTTTTAACTTGCCGAGAATATTAATTCTTCAATATAATCGATTCTATATTTTACGAAGAGATTAAGGAATGTTTTATGCAGACATATACAAATCTCAGTCAACTCGGAAGCATTGGATTAGGGTGCCTGCAGTTAGAAACAATAGATGAAAACAAGGCTATTGACCTAATTTCGGCTTCCTATGACCTAGGGATAAGAATATTCGATACAGCTGCTGTATACGGCTCTGATAGAAGCAATGAAAAGCTGCTGGGAAAAGCTATAAAGAAAATTAAAACTGATCATGGCCCCGATGCTTTTATCTTTTTCTCCACCAAATGCGGGATTAACTTTTCAACCATCAATACCGAGTCAGAGGGATATGAAGCGAGCCCAGAACAAATACGGGCATCAGTTAACACTAGTTTAAACAAGCTTCAGCAGAAGAAAATCCCTTTATTGTATCTCCATCGACTGAACCCCAAACAAAGTGATAACGAGCTAAAGAAAACGCTCAATTGTCTAAAAGAACTCGTCGAAGAAGGCAAGGTGGAATATATTGGACTTTCCGAACCCAGCAAACATCAAATTCTAACAGCAAAAAGAGTCTTTGAAAAAACCAAAGGGCCTCGTAACCCATTTGCCTTCGTGCAATCTGCCTGTTCTGTGGCTACCCAACGAGCTTTTCACAACGGAGTATACAAAGCTTGTCAAACAAACGGCATTCAATTAGTGACTTATTCTTCCACTGTTAGAGGTCTTATCGATCCAGCACTCGCCGAAGAATTCAAAGGTGAGAATCCGGAGGAGTTAGAGCCTTCTCAAATTATTAAACGGATTCAAACGAGGCTCAATATCCCAGATGGCGATTTTCGCTTCTTAGTTGGCTTTTTCCACGAAAGCGTGATCCGGAAAAACCTCCAGTGCATTTTAAATTTTCAAGAGCTAGCGCAAACATGGGATATTCCGCCCTCGGAGTTAGCGCTCGCCTGGCAAAAAGAGAAAGGGATGATACCCATACCCGGCACTACCAAGTTGGAGCATTTGCAAAGCAACATCAAAGCCATGTCTAGGAAGCTATCGGCAAAGCAAATGAAAGCCATTGATGACTGTTTCTGTTCATTTCAGGGAAATCCCAATCCTCCAAAAATGCTCGATAACGAAGCGCTCGAGGTACTGCCGGAATTAGCTGACAATCATTAATAATACTATATTTTTAACTTGCCGAGTTATCCCGAAATTGTATGATAGAAGCTGACAAAAGGATTTGACTATGACAAAAATTGTCCGGCTTCTGTTATTTTCAGCCCTCTGCTTTTCCTCTCTCTACAGCGCTGGAGAAGAATCGCCTATCACCCGTGAAAGAACCCAAAAAGCTATCGAGCAATACCAGGCCGAAGAAGAAATGGACAGCGATACCAATTTCTACGACGAATTGTGGAATATTCTTTTTGCCCTGGCCGTTATCGTTGCGCTGATGATCGCCGCTACCTGGTTTTTAAGGCGCTTTATGCAGGGGCGCATGGAGCAGATGAACGTATCAAGCACAATTAAAATTCTCGAGCAAAGAAACCTGAGTACAAAGTCGGTACTGTATATCGTGGAAGTCTACGACAAACACATCTTGATCGGAGAGTCGTCTGCAGGTGTTGCCGCCATCGCCGAGTTCCCCATAGAAGAAGAGAAGTCTTTTCAGGATCTCATGGAGAAGAAGGAGTAAATTGGGATAATTTATAGATCCCAAGCTCTTTTTCAATTTCCGCAACCTGATCGACAACTTCCTGAAATCCGTTTGACCCAAACAGATCGATTTCTTTTCTTTCAAATAAATCTCCCAATGAGTCGTATTCATCTTGGGTAATTAAATCTTTAAAAGCGGGAAACAGCACGGTGTCCTCACGTGCCTCATGAGGGCGGTACATCGCTATAAACGCATTCAAAATATCAATGATTGCCTGTCGTTTTTTGGGATCTTTCAAGTTCGCTGCCTTTGCGCGTGGCAAGACATATTTTGTCAATTGGCGCCCCCTCTCATGCTGCGTCCTTAAGCGTCTTGACAAGCTCGACCATCCGGCCAGCCTTCTCGAATCGGGGAAATATATAATTCTCTTCCAGTTGTTCGTGATAATTTTCAATAAAATCCTCGATGATGCCGGCGGATTGTTTCAGAAGGTCAGCAAGCGATTCGTACTGCCCATCGGGAAGCCGTTTTATGATCTCTTCGTATATCAGCAAAATCCGGTTCAATACCCCGTGCTCCCTCATCAAATCTTCCATGGGAGACACTTCCAAAGCCGGCTCCGGCTTTGCGTTATCTTCCCCGGTAAGATTCCGGACGCTTAAAAGAAATCAAAAACAGATATCCCAATACTCTAATTTTGTGGCACATAATCTCGAACAAATATTCATTTATAATTACTTTAATTTAATCCCTTAATCAGATATTCTTGTCAACAAAACATTAGGAGTGTGAGCAATGAGAACATTAGTTGCAGCATCATTAATTTTTATGGCCGCGTTAACCGGCTGTGCCATGCCAACCGACAACGACTGGTCGACCAGCCCTATGACAAATAACCCGAACGTCATCAACCAAAGAGGCGATTCAGCGCTCCCCGGGATAAATATTTAGGAGACACTATGACCGATATGAATTTAAACAATCTTGTAACACTTTTTAATCAAAAAGGTTATGAGGCAAAAATCCAGGAAGAAACTGGACAGGTTTACGCGATTTTCAAAGAGAACGACCAGGAATACCCGATCTTTGCCAGAATTTACGAAGGAGGAGAACTTCTGCAGCTCATCGCATTCTTTCCCTATCAGCTGGAAAAGGACGTGCTGCCCGATATCGCCAGGCTTCTCCATCTCTTGAACAAAGAGCTCGATATTCCCGGCTTCGGTATGGACGAATTCGGCGGAGTTTCGTTTTTCCGGTGTATGCTAAACACTCCCGGGAAAAAACTAAATGAAGACCTTCTCGACCTTTACCTAAACACTATCAGACTCGCCTGCAAATCTTTCGGCCCGACAATCGCTGCAGTCACTTCCGGAGCGATGTCTGTCGACGATATCATTTATAAAGCTCAAGCCGCCGTTAAGGAGATGAAAAAATAATCCATGCGCGAAATTTTCTTCGATACCGAAACCACCGGCGTCCGTCCAGAAAAAGATTTCATCATCGAAATCGCCGCATACGACCCGAAAAACGACAAAACATTTGAACAGTTTGTCAATCCGGGCATCCCGATCCCGCCAGAAGCGACTGCTATTCACAATATCACCGACGATATGGTCGCCGAAGCTCCCTCATTCGAAGAAGTTGGGCAAGCCTTCACTGAATTTTGCGGAGAGGACGCTCTCCTGATCGCACACAACGGCGACGGCTTCGACATTCCGTTTTTGAAATCCGAATTCTCGCGAAACAACCTCGAATACCCCGCATGGAAAACTCTCGACACCCTCAAATGGGCCAGACGCTACCGCCCCGACCTCCCCCGCCATGCGCTGCAGTTTTTGCGGGAAAGCTATGGTTTTCCTTCGAACAATGCCCATAGGGCCCTCGATGACGTCATCGTCTTGCATCAAGTTTTTTCCGCCATGATCGACGACCTCTCCATCGAGCAGATCTACAGCCTTTTGAACATGCCGAGACGGCTTCGCCATATGCCCTTCGGAAAGTACCAAGGGCAGCCGCTAAATAAGATCCCCAAAGATTATGTCAGGTGGCTGACGAAAAGCGGCGCCTTTGAGAGGCCCGAAAATCAGCAGCTGAAAGAAGCCTTGGCAGGCCTTGAGCTCTTATGAAAATTTGCATCGTCGGATGCGGGTACGTCGGCTCCCGCCAAGCTCGATATTGGCGCGAGAGAGAACATTCCATCACCGCCGCAACCCGTTCCCCCCACCGGTTCAACGAGCTTAAAACCTTTACAGACCATGTCATTCTCCTTTCCGACTCCTTTGCCAATGCTGTCAAAGGACAGGATGCCATCCTGATCACCGTGGCTCCCGGCCCGAAAGACGACCACTCCCATACCTACCTCCACACTGCTCGGGAAATCATCAAATCCGCAAGCCCCCACCAAACGATCCTCTATACAAGCAGCACCAGCGTCTATGGCGACCAGGGAGGAAATATTGTCGACGAGATGACGCCATTAAATCCCTTGAATGATAAGGCCCGTATCCTGATCGAAACAGAGAAGGAGCTGCTAAAACACCCCAAATCGTGTATTTTCCGCCTCGGGGAGATCCTCGGCCCTGGAAGAGAGATGAAAGAGAAGCTGCAGCGCTTCCAGGGCAGAGAACTTCCCGGAACCGGCGAAAACCCCGTCAATATTATCCATATCGACGACATCTTAAAAGCCCTTGATTTTGCCCTCGCCAATCACCTATCTGGGATATACAACCTCTGCAATGACGAGCACAGCCCGAGAAAAAAGCTCTATGCCGAAATTTGCGAAAAAGAAGGCATCCCCCTCCCCGCCTGGAATCCCGTTCTCTCCTCCCATCACGGAGGAAACCGCATTGTCTCCAATCAAAAGCTCAAAAACGCCGGATTCCCCGGCTTCAGAGATTTACTATAAAGTAACAGAATTACAGATAATTTATATAATCTTAACATGTAAATATTATAATAAAAATTTAATAAAAAAGGGTTAGTAACATGACAATTCAAAATAGCATCCAATATATTTCACATCATAGGAGCCAGCTGACGTCCCATCCAGAAAAAAGCTGGCAGGGTAAAATTAAGGACGTTCTAGATAAAGTATTTCTTCCAAATGATGCTCAATTAACCATTTCGATAAAAAAGCATTATTCCGGTCATTTTGTCAGTGTTTACAAATGGAGCAAAGAGAACAGAAAATTTCCTAAAATTATCCGAATTGTGATGGGAAAAATATTTTCCTTCAAATCCCTATTGTTAACAAAGGCTTTCAGTGTAAGCATCAATAATGAAACACTTATCTTAACCAAGGGAGAAACGAGTTCCTTAAACAATAAAGTTGACCCACTTATCAAAAAAAATCGCAGCGTAAATGACATTATCGGCTCTTTTATGGTTAAAAAAGAAGGAGAAACAATAAGAATCAGAGTATCGAAAACTCTTTGTCAAGCAACAAGTGATGCTTTTGAAACTTTTGACTACAAATGGCATATTGATAATAACCTTTTTGACAACAAAGAACATATCACGAAAGTTCAATTTGAATATCCAAATGATATAGCCGATAAGATTGAAGATTTTGGTCTTTACACGATAACCAAAGAAAAAGCTAAAGAAGTATTTGGTCAAAATATTGATATTGAACCGATAGTATACAATTATAATTGATTCCTCTACAGGGAAAAGAGCAGATCCCACTGTCGTTAAAATCCCATCGGGAGCCCTGCAGAATTCCTCGGTTTCAGATAATTTATATTTTCTTAACACATTATTTATACAATTGATTTACTACAAATTTGGAGTAATAAATATGAAAATAGATAGCGAAAGACTACAAAATAGTTTAAATGAAATTCTGCAAAATACAAACCTGCTTGAAAATGATTCGAAAAAGCAGAAAAAATGGCAAAAAAAAATTAATGACGTCCTTGAAGGATCAAATCTTCCTACTGACCCTAAAATTGAAGTTGAGAAAAAATATTCCAGACCCCTGGCATTCAGTTATCGTTGGAGTAGAGATAGCAAAATTATCCCTAAAATTTTCCGCGTTGCAATGGGAAAAATATTTTCTGCCATATTTTTGCTAAAAAAATCTTTTGATATTACGATTAACGATAAGCACATCTTGTTAAGCAAAAAAGAAGCAATGTCATTAGTTAAAAAAACTTATGAACTTAATACAAATGATCATTCTCAACATAACAAATTGCCCAAACCACCAACCAATAAAAATCTTGGAGTTAGCAAAAATATTCAGATCGAATATATTAAATTTGAAATGAACAATAAAAATACAATAATGACAATAAATATTTCAGACGACCTAGTTATATTTGGTGAGCCTACTGATAAAAATTATGATCAACATCTAATAGAAGAGATTTCGAAAAATTTAGAAACGCTAGAAAAAATTAGAATTAAATGCGAAGATCTCGGAGATTTGAAATCAGAAATACCAAAATTACGATTCTACAAACATGTAAATAAGAAATACAATGTAGACATTGAAATAATCGTACCTGAAGCCAAGAAACCTCCGCAACGCAAAAATTTTTCTGTTTAACCTGAGATTTTTTCTTCATTAGAAGGGGACAACCGGAGCAGAGAAGCGAACTAGCCCCTTCAAAAGCCCAAAACCCCGTTTTTGCCCCATTTCAGAGATTTACACTAAACTAACTGATAATTTATACAATCTTAACATAAGAATAGTAAAATTATTACTTAACAAATAAGAAGTAATAATATGAAAATTGATAATTCAAAATTAACAAATAGCATCAATTTGATTACTCATAATAGAAGCCTGCTTGAGAGCAATTCAAAAAAACAGAAAAGCTGGCAGAAAAAAATAGACAAAGCAGTCCAGAACATATTTCTTCCATTTGATGCAGATTTAAACATTACAGCACATAAAGAATATTCCCGACCATTAGGTTTGATTTATAGATGGAGTAAAAAAAGCGAATTGGTCCCTAAATTTTTGCGTGTCGCAATGGGAAATATATTTTCCTTCACCCCCCTGTTAAAAAAATCTATCGAGGTTTCGATTAATAATACAGATTTATCCTTAAGCAAAAAAGAAGCAAATGCATTAATCAGGAAAGTGAATTCAGGCACTCTTCTGGTTGATACTACCGATTCTTTTATGTATCGATGGGAAAATGAAACAAAAACAATGAGAATAAGAATTTCAAATACTCTATATAATCAAGAACAAGATGTATTTGAAGATTACGATCAACAATTAATAGAGGAAATTAAAAACAAGTTTGAAGATTTAAAGCATGTTATCATTGAATATCCAGATAACGAGGAAATTTCAGAATCTAAAGTTAAAAAATTGAAGATATTCAAAGATGTAGAAAAGGAATGCGATAATTCCCATATAGATATTGGAATAGACAAATTTAAATATTAATTAAATTTAAAACTCCCCATTCAAACATGGGGAATTTTTTTATAAAAAAATAAAATACCCCCATTATGAGCATTGAAGTAGAAAGAAGGCTGCCTAATCGGAAACTTGCTGGTGACTTCCAGCAGCTGATTAAAATGATCGCCAGGTTTCTCAATACAGAAACTCATCTTGTGAAAAGCTCGCGACGCAGTCTTGAGAGAATTATCAAAGGAACTAGCGGCGACTACTTTTATCAGAGCAGCACAAACAGGCTGACTGTCTTCATTCACGGACTCATGCACAATGAAACGGCCTTTCATAGATACGACCCTTTGCTAAAGTCAAAAAGCAGCATCTTAAGGGTCAACATCTCCAATTCATTCCAAGATATCGAAAAATCGGCACGAGAAGTGATCGGGAAAATCAAGCGATATTCCGAAGGGTCTGTTGACGTGCATCTGGTCGGACATTCTCTGGGCGGCCTTATCGCGGCGGCAATCGCCGAGTCGGGAGATTTTCCCGTAAAAAATGTCGTGGCTATCGGAAGCCCCTTTCACGGAACCAGCATCGCAAAATTCTTCACTTTCGGAAAAGCCGTGCAGCAAATGAAGCCCGGCTCCCCCTTTCTTAAGAGTCTTGTCGAAAGCATGAAAAGCTTTAAAGAGGTCAACTACCATTTTGCCGGTTCGGAATCAGATCCCGTCATCGATCCCTTAACCTCGTCTTTCCCGTTTGAGGACCATTTTATTTATCAGAAAAAGTTCGAAGGAATTGGCCATGGAGACCTGCTATACAATGAAGAGATGGAAAAGTGGGTCATGCAATCTCTCGGCATTCTTGACGTTTAGCCAAAAAAATCGATCTGTTTTATAATGACCTCTATCTATGACTGTCAAATTTGAAACTAAAACTTTTTTCCAGGGCATTTCCCTCCAGGGGAAAGAAACTCTTAATAACATAGGCCGCAAGAGTTTTCGCGTTGTAAAAAAAATACAGCAGCTCATCACTGTTCTCATCCGATTTTTCAATACAGAAGCCCATTTTCCCAAATGTACATGGCTCTCTGTTAAAAGGCTGCTTCTTGGAACGGGGGGCGATTATTTTCATGCGACTGATACTAAAGTCCTCACCGTCTTCATCCACGGCTTTTTACACAATGAAACCGCTTTTAAGCATTATGACAGAGACCTTAAACCAAAAAGCGGCATCCTCAGGGTCAATATCTCCAATACGCTTCAAGATATTGAAAAATCGGCTCGTGAAGTGAAAAATAAAATAAAAGATTGCTATGCCTTTTACAATCAAACTTTTGAAATTAATCTTGTCGCCCACTCATTGGGCGGGCTGGTCGCGGCCTGTTTAGCCGAGAATCATCAATCTAAGAAATTCACCGTTAAGAATGTCGTCGCGCTCGGCAGCCCGTTCCAGGGAACAAAGGCCGCCTGCATATTCGGATTTGCCGCATCGGTAAAACAGATGAGGCCAGACTCTGAATTTCTGAGCCGGCTTGCAGCACAAATGAAAAATAATCAACAGGTTAAGTATCATTTTGTCGGCACGGAAAAAGATCCGATGATCATTCCCGGAAACTCTTCTTTTCCATTCGGAGAGAAGTATCCGTTTCAGAAAAAAATTGAGGGAAAGGGGCACCTATGCCTATTATTCAGTCAAGAGGTCAAAGATTGGGTGATTGAATGCCTGGGTATTTACGATACATCGCGTTGTGTATAATTTTCCTGGCTTTTTCGACTGAGGGAAATTCTGCTCCCTATTTCCAGAAAGTCGTCAGCGAACTGAGGCACGACATCCCCTCGATTCTAAAATGCTGGACACATCGGTACTTTGACCCTGAAGATCAGCATTCGGAATTTCCCTCCAATTTGGAAGGCGAAATTCCCATCATCTTGATTCACGGCTACATGCACGATATTTCGGGATGGAAGCCGTTCCGCGATGCTTTGCAAGAGACCGGCTTTGGTCCCGTTTACGTTCCGAGGCTGACCAATTCTTCAGGAGATATCCGCTATTCGGCAAATGAGATCGCCTCGGTCATTCGGTATGTTCTCAAGCAGACAGGAAAGAGCCGCGTCATCCTGATCGGGCATTCCATGGGAGGGATCGTAGCCGCTTACTGCACTCAGCACTATGCCGATGAAGGGACGGTTAAAGCTGTCATCACCATCGGGGCGCCGCTTCAGGGGACGCGCCTTGCCCACCTTGGCTTCGGCAAGGCTTCCAGGCAGATGAGCTACCAAAGTCCCTTCTTGCAAAAATTAACCGCCCATATGACCTACAACCCCAAAGCCGAATACTTTTGTTTCGGAAGCACTGTTGACGAGGTGATCAAACCGTACCAAAACGCCTATTATAAAACTCCTGACGACCTGGTTCACTTTCGTCTTTATTCCGATGTCGGGCATCAATCCTACCTTTTCGACGAAAATGTGATCAACGAGGTCATCCTAATGATTGACGCATTGGATAATGGCGGCGGCAGAGATCATCCGAAGGTGCTGGTGAGGTTCAGAAAGCCTGTCGGTTAGAAAAGGGAGCGAGTGGTGCGACCCGATATTACCCATCCCTTCCAAAACTTTTTCTTTCACGTGGCGGGTACCGGAAGAATAAATCGTCTCGAGCTCTTTGATGACATTCTCTTCCCTACCCCAAAGAGCGAGAATCAAAGCGGCCTGAGCCCGGATCTTTTCATCGGGATCGCCTAAAAGCTTTCGAATCATATCGAGCGACTCTTCCTCCCCTTCTGACAGCATCAAAGCCGCGACAACACCGGTAATTCCAAAGGTTCTTTCTTCCAAAAACTGTTTCATAGCGTTTTGCGTCCCGGGATACTTCATAAAAGCAAGAAGCTGCAGGAGTTCGAGGCGGACGAGCTGATTGACTACTTCGGGAAATTGCGGTATATCCTCGCGATGACGCACAAGACTCGGCGCCACGGAGCGAAAAATCCCCTCTTCTTGCCACATCCACCTGTCGTCGCTAGTCATCAACTCACGGTAAATTTCGCCGCACGCTTCGGGGCAGTGGATACGCTGGCCGATGAGGCCGATAGCGAGGTTGAGCTTGACGTAGGGATCACTGCTTTCCTTAAAGGCGCGCTCGATTAGCGGCCTGCCGTATTTTCCCGCGGCTCTCAACACCGCAGCAGCAAAACACCGGGTCTCGCGGGAGTCGACGCGCAAAAAGACGCTCATGGCTCTCTGACCTTCGGGGTGTTTGTGAAGCATGAGCACCCACGAGGCAATGATCGCCACTTCCCGGTCGGGATCCTTAAGCATGGGTAAAATGATGTGAGATATATTCTTTCCTTTGACTTCCGGATCACGTAAAATACCCGCTACCTGCAAAGCGACTTTGCGAATTTGAGCCGAGTGGTCGGAAAAGAGAGGAACAATCAAATCGAGGTCTTCATGCTGTTTGAAGACTGCGACAATTTCACAGGCTAAAAGGCGAAGCCCCACTCTGCGGCTCTTTGCCAGCCTGGCGACATCGCGGCGGCTGGAAGAATCGAGAATCATGACAAGAGACTGCACCGCAAGCGCCCTCTCTTCATCGGTTGACTGATTACTTGAGATGATTTTCCGAAGAACCTCTCGCGCCCTTTGGATTCTCATCCCGCCGGCAGCTTTAAGGGCCGCCATTCTGGCATTCCAGGCCCTGTCTTTTTCCAGGACTTCGAGAACCTTGTCCTGGAGTATGGAGTCGCGATTCTTCATGGAAAGTTCAAGCGCGAGTCCTCTGACAGCGGAATTGGTGTCCTGAATTCCTTTCTCCAAAAGCTTGATTCCTTTCGCGGAGCCGGAAAGGTTCGCAGCGACAAGCGCAACCGCTCTCGTAATGGGCGACGCGGCCCAAAAGCCTTTGTCGATCACGCCCCATGCCATGCTTTCGAGCAGGTCGGTCTTTTCGAATGCGTCGGGATATTGCCGGGCATAGTCCCTCCAGCAGGCCATCATCCACTTTTCATCACCCGACTTCGCCAGTGTTTCAATTTCGAGTTCTTTGATTTTTCGTGAAGCTGGGTATTGAACAGCTCCGTAAGAGGCCTCCGCCCTGGCCGCTTCAACATCTCCGATCACAAGATGGGACTTGACCCGTTTCAAGACCCACTCTTCATTGGCAGACAATCCAAAACAAACAGCAAAGAAAAAACCGATTCTTACGAGCAGCAGCATTTTGGAGGCTCGCTTTTGAAAAGCTCAAGGCAGCTTTTAAACTCGGGAGTTCCTGCATCGCCGATCAGCTCAAACAGCGCCGATTCTGCGCTCGTCACCCTGGCCCAGTCTTTCATCTCGGCAATTGCTGTCGAAAAGTCGTAGATCGATCTGGAAGAGATGGCATCGTTGATGACAACAACATGTTTACCAGCGAGCACAAGATCTTTGGCCGTCTGCATCACGCAAACATGCGCTTCAATTCCCGCCAAAATCCAGGTATCGATGTCGAAGCTGAAAAGATAGTCCCTAAGCGCCTCATCCCTGCCGCAGGCAAAAGTGGTTTTTTCCCAATACTTCTGCTCTTCGGGGAGAATATCCTTCAGATCCGAGATCGTCCTTCCCATCCCCTGCGGATACTGTTCGGAGACAACAATCGGAAGAGACAGTTTCTTAAAGCCTTTGATCAGCTTGACAAGGTTTGAAAGAACTTCATTTGGATGGTCGACCAGGGGAAAAAGCTTTTCCTGAACATCAATCAAAAGAAATCCCGTTCGGCTTTTTTCCATGAAAAAACATTGCCTCATCCCATCACCCCCAAAGGCCTGCCGCCCAAAAGATGAAAATGGAGATGGTCCACCGACTGTCCGGCGCTTGGGCCGCAGTTGGTCAATATCCTGTAGCCCCCTTCGACGCCAAATTCTTTAGCCAGATTCTGCGCTACCGTCAAACATTCGCACACAAGAGGCATTTCGTCCTCGGAAACAGACTGAATATCCTTGAACTGTTTTTTCGGCATAATCAGCAAATGGACCGGCGCTTTGGGAGCGATATCCTTGATTGCAATCACTCTATCGTTTTCGAAAACAATATCGGCCGAAGCCTCTTTATTGATAATTTTTCCGAAGATCGTTTCTTCTGCCATACTCACTCCTTGATGACTAGTTCCAGCGCTTTTAACGCATCCTCTTTCGTTTCCCAAACCGAGATGAACCGCCCCTTGTGGCAAAAAATCGCGCCGGGTATTTTTGTCACTTCCTTGAGGTCGCCGTTGTGGAGTCCGGCCCACGCTTCGGGAAGAGGAACCCGAACGTTCATCCTGTCATCATAACTTGGGGGAACGCCGCGAAGCTTCCAATGCCGGCCCGACGGCATCACGATAAAAATCGCCGGATGATTTTCCCCTCCCAGTTCGAAAAAAAGCTCCAGCCAGGGAACGCTCTTTTCAAAAATGAGGCACCGCTCCCCTTCCCGCATTTTTTCTTCGACAATATCTTTGCACGATTGAATGTAGTGAATCCTGTCAACCATGCGGCGAAGAAGGTTGGAGACAAAATCCAAAGCCTTATGAAAGCAGCAGCTTTGCTCTTCCGCTAAGCTCCCATGCTCAATAGGATTGAAATTGGCCACCACGTGGGACACAGAGCAATAGCCGTAAACTTGAGGCTCTTTTCCGTTGTCGTGAAGATCGATCCCGTGAATGATGGAACGATTCAAATGCTCGTAGGTAAATTCATCCAAATAGCGCTCATCCTTCAAATATTTGAGGATCATTCCTGCGCTGCTCAGCCCGCCCCGATACTCCACCTGATGATGATCGAAAAGTTTCCTTTCAGGATCGTAGAATCCTCCGACATCGCACACAAATTCGCAAGAATCGAGCTTATCGGGTTCCCTCGTCCGGAAAATCTTATCGCGGTCGATCAGGTCGTGCATCAAAAGAAGCGCGCAAGCTGTCACTTCGTCGGCATGAAAACTGCCATCGTGAGTTCCAAAGCTTCTCGGTGTTTTTTCCATATGGCAGGTCCAATAAAACATGTTATTATTACACATACCGAATTTCTGATAAACTAAATCTTATTCCCTTTATTATCAACAATTTAATTCCCTTGTTTACTTGTTCTCCATTCTAAAATAAAATGATGACATGTCCAGACTCATAAAAAGTTTACAGCATGATTTGGTCACTCCCGACGGAACGCTTGCCGAGTACCGGCAAATCGACCAAGCCAATGCCGAAGGCGTTGTCGTTATTGACGAGATCAGCACCAACTTCAAAGGATTTGAAATCGACCCTGCCCTCGTTTTTTTCAATATCAAAAGCGCGCTGGCTCAGCTCGGCGTGGACGGGAAAGGGGTGGAATACGACCTAAGCAAAAACGAATCGTCCGCCCGCATCAAAGTTCATTTCACCGCTCATGGACCCGTCGGCGAAAAACTCCTTGCCTTAATGCCCATTGGCGCTTTTGTCGGCAAGCTGTTTGCCGCAGACGACAGAAGGCGTGTTAGAGATTCCCATTATCTTTCCCGCATGTTCGGAAGGTCCGACAGATTCGGCAACCCCCTCCTCTCCCTTGGCGGTTTGCAGGGGAGTAAGGAGCTGCTTTTGGATAAGGTAGACGGCAGGACAGTGGCCTATCTGTCGCTTTTAAACGGGCAGCAAGTCTATGAGAAACAGATTTTGCAATTCCTCCCCTCTTTCACGTTGGCCCTGACAAAAAACCAGTCCCTCAGGCAATGGGTCGAGCTTCATCAGAAGTGGAATCCGCAAGCCTCAAAAACGTTCAACCACAATGACATCCTCCTTGTCCGCACGCTACCTCTTCACATCAGAACAGTCTTTGCTAAAGTCGTAGGCGACCTGCTCCCTCCAGGTTATCATCACACGACAGCTTCGGTCCTCCAACCCGATACAAGCCAATCGGGAGACATTTATGAGGTCTACGGAAAAAGCGATCGCGAAATCACCGACATCCCCTTAGAGTTTTATACACTCGACCCTTACAGGGAATATGTCTTTTTCGCCGACCGCGACCAACTGCAAACCTGTATTGAAGACCCAAAAGCCCTTTTTAACGCTTTTGAGACCGCCCCTCCTCCAAAAGAAGCTAGAGCTTCCACCTTTGTCGTCAAAGGAGAGCAGCTGCTCAACCTCTCTCCCGAAGATTGGATTGTCAGGGAAACCAGAATGCACGAGTTTCCGGGATCGATGCAAAGCGAAAGGCAGGCGATGATGGCCGAAAGATATATCGAACAACAGCCTACCTACCCTTTCCTTGAAAAAATCGACGAGGGAGACATCACAAGCCAGGGCATACTCCTCACCCGCTATTTCCCCACTCCGCTTCTCAAAAGGATGCTGCTGAGCAACCACGTACAGCAATGCCTGAAGGGCATCTATTTCAAATACCCTTCGCTCGGCTTTCAAAACTACTTTTCCGCAGAAGACCGCGCCCTTCTGAACGACCTGGAAAAATTCGGCATCCCCGTCTATTGGGTGGATGAAGCCTCCCAAAAAATTCTCAAATATGTGCAAAAACCCGAGTTCGACATCGGCATGTTTGTCCCTTTGGACAAAGTATCGACTTTTTTAAACGCCCTTGTCCTCGGCATCTACGGATCGAATCTTCTTGAAGGCAGCTTTGACGATGAGCTCAAAATCCTTCTTCAAGGCCTTTTAGATATGAAGCAACATATCAATCATGAGCTGCTCACCCCCGATACTCCTCTTGCTCTTGTGACCGGTGGAGGGCCGGGGGCCATGGCCGTCGGCAACCGCGTCGCCAAAGAGGTCGGCATCCTATCCTGCGCCAATGTGGTTGATTTCCGGACAAAAGAAGGCGCCATTGTCAACGAACAAAAAATCAATCCCTATATCGACGCGAAAATGACCTACCGCCTCGACAAAATCGTTGAAAGGCAAGCCGAATTCAGGCTCGATCTGCCCATCTTTCTAACCGGAGGCATCGGCACCGACTTCGAATATGCCCTCGAGGAAGTCAGTCGAAAAGTCGGCTCGGCCCATGCGACGCCCGTACTTCTTTTCGGCACGCCCGAGTACTGGGAAAAAAAGATAACTTCGCGTTTCAGGGTCAATCTCGAAACGGGAACAATTAAAGGATCCGAGTGGGTCAGCAACTGCTTTTACTGCGTCCAAAATGCCCGCCAAGGCCTCAAAGTCTACCGCGATTTCTTCACCGACACCCTCCCCATCGGCAAGCACGGCCCCGTCTTTTCACGAGGCTTTGTTGTCGCCAAAAGCTGATTAATTTCCTTTACTCAGTATATCATATATTGCATTGACATTAGTCATTAGTAAAACGATACTCTTAATATTTTATTAAATGAGAATAGAATGAAAAATATACCTGATTTCATGACCCTCAACCCTATCACCTTGAATAAAAGAAACCCCCAGTGCCGCCTTTCTGTCAGTGACAAGGGCAACCTTGTCTATGGGCAATGCACCAAATCAAGATTACAAGACATCCGAAAAGCTATTGTTAATTGAAGAGAACAAATTCTCAAAGATAATCACCCTGAAACAGACCGGGAAAAAATTGAGCAGTTTAAACGAAACATTCAATTAATCAACAAAAAATTTAATAAACATAACAACTCGCTCATTGGGAAGCTAATTCAGGGTATCGCCAAGGTTGTCGGCTATTTTTTTTCAGAAGGGATCAGACGTATCTGTTCACGGGGGTACCCCCCCCAGGGGGAGTCGTAAACTTCTAACACGTTTTGTTAACCGAGAACTACCTCGTGAATTTGTGTCGTAGGAAACCGTTTTCTATTTTGAAAATATCGGCGGCGCTTGTCCGCCATGAATGTATGCTTTAAAACATTCGGTAAAATAATCGAACGAATTTTGAGCACGTAACTTCAATGTCATACCAACTGTTAACACCCGTTCGACAAATCGCTCACCTTCTTCTGATTGTGAGCCAAAGCATAGCTTCCTCCAAATGACTCCGCCTCTAAGACGTTGCTCGGCTGTATTGTTAGTCGGTTCGATATTCTCATGATAGGCAAATACCCATAACATCTCGAACCGTCCAAAAAAATCAGCGCAAGTCGACCTCGTTTTATTGCAACATTCTTTGTGAATTGCACCAGCTTTGAGGAGGACTTTCAAATCTTCTTTTGGGCCTATTTCGATCTTCTCGATCAGTTCGTCCCTTGCAATCTCACCGTTTTTGTAGCTATGCCAAAGATTGAATATCGACTTTTTACACTCTAACAACCGTTCCCCGATCCATTTATCAAATCCATCCCTGCCTGCAATCTTTTCAAAATCTCTATCTGCATGCGACCAGCAAAGTTGTCGCAGACCTTCATGCGAATTATAGGCATTATAGCGATCGGTTGTTAAACCCCCTTTGAAAGAACCAAAGATCTCGCGGAATGCCTTGTTGCTGCGTGAAGCCTTGATTGCGAAAAACACAGTTTCCTTGCCGCTTCCGACCCAAATCCATCTCTTTTCCGACATCGTTTTCCAACTCGTTTCATCGGCATAAATATGTTCTTCATTTAGAGTGTGTGTCCTAATTTCTTCGTATGGTGCTTTTAAAATCTGACTAGCTCGGACATGGATTTTACACACGCTGCCGGAACATATCCGAATATTGAGTCTGCCCATTAGAGCACAGACTTGACGTTTGGATAATCTAAACTCTCCTGAAAGAGAGGTGACGAAACCCATTAATCGGGGACCAAAACCAAATCGCGCTTCTTCGGGAATATCAGCCTTTACATGCTTACCACATCCGCTACACTGACAGGTGTGAATGTTGTATTGAGTAACTTCCGGAGGAGCGTCCGGTAATTCCACTACTTGTCGTACATCCGTTCTGACCACCTCCGAATTAAACGAGTGGGAGTGGCAGTTCGGACAAGTGTCCGGCTTTATGTTATGCAGCGACTGCACCTGATTAATTGGAACTAGTTGACGGGGGTGGCCCTTATGACCTTTTTGTGCTCCCTGTTTACGCCCCGTAGGTTCCTTCTTTCTTTGAGCTCTGAAAGGATCTTGCGAGGGGGGCTTAGAGCTATTCGAAGAGTTGGTGTTGAGTTTATCTTCGAGCTCCTTAACTTTTGCCTTGAGTGCCTGGTTTTCCTTTTTGAGGATTTCAATTTCCTCCAAGGCTTTATTCAGCTTTTCAAAGAGTTCTTCGTAGGTTGGCTTCATGTTATAAAGTGGTTTTGAACAACCAGAATAATAATAAAAATCTTATTTTATGCCGTATAAAATTTTTATTATTTTTGTGGGGTAGCGCGCGAGGCGGTAGCCGTTCCTAGAGTTACCCCGTGAACGGATACGATCAGACTCCGTATTAAACATTCCTATTTGATCGACCCAATTCCAACTGATTTGAATCCCGTCTTTAAAACAACAAGTACACCTGTCGCTTCTATTAAAAAAACTGATCCTGCAGACGAGCAAGAAAAAATCAGCAAGATAGAAAGATCTCTCTTATATGATCAGCCTGCTGACCTTGGAATTAAGAATATTAAAATGCCCGAATCCGATGATGAATTTTATCAGCCGAAACTCGAATTTTTAAAAACACAATATGAAAATTTATCAAGGAAACGACAATGTCCCCCTCCCGAATCAATTAACAAACTTTTGATAGAACATCCGAATCCAAAAAATTTGCAAACACTTGAAAACTGGCTTGAAGCAAGAAGCTGGATTGTGATTTATGATCTTCTGAAAACGCAACTCTCTATAGATAATGCAATAAAAAGTCAAATTGACACAGGGATTTTAGAAACAAACGACTGGGAAAACATTCCATCTTTGTTTAAAAAGTGGGCAATGAATCACGCTGAATCTCAGGGAAATTGCATGAAGAAATTATTTAACACTTTCCCGTCAAAATATTTATCATATACTGCTTATTCCAACCTGCTTTTGATCGCTTATTTTTGATACCTGCTTTTGTTTTCTTGTCTGCTTTAAGTAAATTCAAAGTTGATCGTCGAATTATCGAAAAATTTTCCGCACCATTATCTTTTCGAACTTTGCTTCCATCTTCTCCATAAGAAACATCAAGCTGCCAATGAAGTTTGTTTTCAATCGACCAATGACTTCTTATGGCTTTTCCTATTCTTTCCGCATCGCCCTTTATACTTGATATATAATACCTTAGCTCTACTGTCTCTTTCTCTTTTACAATCCTTGTGCTCCTTACACAAGCCAGAGATGATAAACCTTTCCATTCTTCCACTTGCGGCAACCAATCAAGATTCGATGTTACCCACACCTCTCTTTTCTCAAAACGATTTCTTGATTTTTCCTCCGTTATATAGTATTCACATTCAGCTTCTTCCGGCTTAAGGTTAAGCGCTTGATTAAAAAAATGTTCCGCTTCAGCGTATAAATTTTCCTGATTCCTCTTAAGTCCGAATACGTAATCGCCTCCTTTTTCGCGGATTAGAGATGCGATTGTTTTTTGGCAGCCAGCTGCATCTATTGTCACAGTAGCTTTTTTTAAATCCAACATCTCAATCAATAATGGAAATGCTGTTATCTCATTTGATTTGGCCTCAGTGGCCAATTGCCCTAATACAAGATCATTCTCGGCTGAGAATGCGCTTACCAAATGAATAGCTTGTGTACCGCAACTTTTAGAGTTGCAAATAGTCTTTCCATCCAAAGCTATGACACCTTCAACGGCTTTAGAAATTTTCTGGGTCCAAGAGAGGAAACATTTTTCGAATGCAACAGGGTCTACATAGCGGAAAAAACGACTAAAAGTATCATGTGAAGGAGTACCATTTTCTCCAATGCCGTACTGTTTAAGCCAGTCTTGGTTAGATTCGCCCCATAAGGCGACATCAACCCAGTCATCGGCACCACAAAGAACCCCGAGTATGGCTATAGTTAAAATATCGAATAACGGATATTTTTGATTTCTCGATTCCCTAGGATCAGGCAGGACGGAAAAGCTAATCATGATTGATGTCTCACTTATAAGATTTTGAGATGACATTATATACCTCCATTTTAAGAAGGTAAAGTCTTCAAAATCTGGCTTGACATGTCAAATCATTTCTTCATGCAATTTCCCTGCGCTGAATCTCTCGACAATTTCACGGATCTTGATTTTGGCTGGGTTTTTCTGACTGTTCTTCCCGAAGGAATTTTCCGTTATTTTCCATCTCTTGTTAATCTTAATTTAGCAAAAAATCAACTCCATTCTTTTCCAAAAAACTTTTTTCAAGATCTTCCAAAACTTCAATACCTACGACTGACAGATAACAAAATCAGAGAGATTCCCGACAAGATTAAATCTTTAACAGAACTTAAAAAACTCGACATGATGAGAAACCCGTTCTTTATACTTCCAGAATCAATTTCAAATCTTGAAAATCTTGAAACTCTCAATTTCATAGGCACAAAGATCAAGCAAGAGAACCCCTCTTTATTACCTTTTAGAAACAGAAAAGTCGATGTGTATTTAGCCTGAAGGAGCCAAAATATATCAAATAAATAGGTTAAAGGGTGAGCATTCCATGATCTTCGTCCCTAGAAAATATAATACAATTTAATGAATGTATTTTAAATATTTACATGTTTGGTGTATCATCAGTCATTTTGTAGATTGATAAATGTTCCGTCTTAAAATGGAGGTTAACCATGAACAACTCGCCTATCACGCTTAATCACTACGCAGCCCCATTGGAAGAACAAATTCGATTGGCCATTTGCAATAACGATTCAATTCTGAGGATTGAATTATATAATCTTATTGCCAAAGCCGGATCGCTTTATAACAAATCTGCAGAAAAAATGGACTTGAACTCCTGCCAGTTTAAAGCATTCCGCCACACTCCTATCCCTAATCAATTAACGGCTAAAACCCGCCGAAATGATAGAGAAACCCATAACAGACTTTGCAAAGAAGCCGAAACACCGCAAGAAAAAAGATTGGACTTTTTGAAAACAACGATCACACTCTATGACTTGAATTCAATTAAAGAACTAGAAGGCAAACCCGAGACTGAGAACGCCGACTTATTTAGAGCCCTTTCCGAAATCAACCAGCCGGTCAATTCTTCAAATTCAAGATATGCTGTCGAATCGACAGAAGTGTTGATTGAGGTTAATACGCACAATGGAGAAAAACTCGAATACTGGTCGACTGCTTCGCGCAACATCACAAGGCTTGACACCGAAGTCGATAGTGTATGGACGCTCAATACCCCTACAAACTGCGTTTGGGAACAATTTACCGCCTCCGGTCTCATCTTCGATGCCATGATAAAAAAACCAGAAAATCGCCCTTACCTCATTAATGAACTTGAAATTCGCCTTAAGCAAATCAAGCCCTTTTATCAAGGAAATCAAGAAATAATTATCTTATTCATGAACGCATTGAGAAATGTGTTAAAAATACCCTCTTTAAACTAACCCAACGATATCATCGGGCAGATATTTCCGATCGACCGCAAAGAAATAGGTGTAAGTTTCAAACCAGTTTTGTGAAATGACCAAATAACCATTTTTTCCCACGTTTCCCCAGGAATTTAACGCAAGCCAATGTGTGGGCTTTCCCTCCTCGTCTAACTTGACCCCGCAAAGCAGCATCCCATGATTCAAGCTGCTCTCGCAGGTATTGATGTTCTCTTCTTTTGTCATATTTAAAGAAATACCTAAAAGAGAGCTAAAATTATAAACATCTGCGTCCAAAATTCCAGATTGCTTGCAATGCTGCTGGAGGATATCGCAATTAAAAAAAACCGGATCCCCTCCCTTTATCGAATTAATAACTGAGGGAACAATGGATTCATAAGGCAAATTCAAGCTTGTTGACATCTCGCTTCCAGCCATAGATTTTCTCGATTTGTCACAAAAATATTTTTTGAAATAAGGGGTCCTCTTTAAAGGATAATTAACGATATAAATTTTATCATCCAGTTTATCCGGAACAAAAAACTTAAAGAAACAAACAGGGGTCGTCAGGCGGGAAGTCGTCGCAATGCCATCCTTATAAACAAAATCAAAAGACTTCGGCGGCTTGCCCAAACACTGAACAAGACAATTATAGATCGTTTGAAGCATCTCTTTTTTGCGAGCATGAAGCTCCTCTTCCTGAGCTTTCACCCCCCCCCCTTTCCCTAAGCTCCAGGGTGAATTTTCTAAGCGTACGATTGAGAAGATGATTAAGGCTGTGCGAATCTCCGGTATGGCTTGTATCCGGCATTACTGACTTAGGAACAACTCCATATTTTTTGATTAACAAAACAAACGAATCCCATCGCGATCCTTCTTTAAACGGATTGAGCAGCAAACGCTGGACTTGAAGGTCATTAAAACCTTTATCCCTGAATTTAATCATCCTGTTTAGAAAAATGTTTGCTTTTTCAAATCTATCCCAAAACGAAAGATAGTTTATCGAAAGGTCAAAATCTTCCGGCAGATTATATTTAACGATTAGTTTAATCTTCAGATAACTCAAACCGGCATGCAGCCAGCAATTACCTGATGTTCCCTGATTGGAAGCTTTAGGGAGAAACCCGACGGTATGAGTGAATGTTTTGGGAGTTTTTTCCACTACCTCCCGGTTGAATGCCTGGGAGAAAAATGTGCCGCAAGCGTCTTTTTTTTCAAGACTGCAGCTGTCACTGAATGCTCTAATAGCTGCTTTTGTTATACATCTGGCCCCATTCTCTTGTTTAATACGCTTCGGACTGGGAGCCTCAGGATCATTTTTAGGTCTATCGGCCTGCCGTTTCAAGGGTTGCATGCAAACTATCCTTGTACTCAAAAAAACATGGATACTAATTTTTAATGAGAGCCAGCCTCTGAGATCCCGGAGCCAGTTTTTCGCCAATTCTGATCGCCGACATCACCGCACTCTCATGGGAATCGTTATCATAAGTCCAATTACCCGCAAACCATAAATTGCGGTTTCCCTGCACCATGCCCACAGCTTTTTGCACTAAAAAATAGGTCAGATCGGCAATAGGATGGTCATAAGCCGCCAAAGCATACAAGTTCTCCGGAACGGGTTCTCCACGATCTCCCGGAGCCCGCACATCGAAGGTCAGCCAGGACTTAAAAATCGGCGTGCCGCTCAACCATTTCTTGTAAACTGTATTCGCGCTGTTCACCCCGTCATAACGGATGTTCACCACTCTCCAGTCATCGGGATCCGGAGGCATGAACCTGGGATCGCCGTGAATGGCGATCGTCGTTCGGAAGTAGCGGACTTTCCCTAAAATCGAGCGGATATCTTCAGCTTCGGGAATCTCTTTCAGAAGCTTCCCGGCGTCGCTCGCGTTGGCCGCGATCACCAAATGATCGAACTCTGTCGTAGTTCCATCTTCTTCAACGACGATATATCCATCGGGGCCATAAAGAATTCGTTCAATCCTAGCTGAAAGCTTGACATCAGTGGTCTTCAGCTGCTTTCTGAGAGCCCTGATATACGCGCTCGTGCCCCCCACGATCTCATACCACTCGTAATCCTTTTCCTGTTCCCCCAAGATGATGTACTTCAATGCATCATAAGCTGCAAACTCCTTAATCTGCTCGGCAGAGACGCCCCAGCCGGCTGCAAGAAAAGGGATGAGAAAATCCCGCTTGAATCCCTTAGTTAAATGGAACCCTTCCACAAAGTCTCCGAAGGAAATTCCTGTATCGCGAATTTCGACCAACCGCTTCCCTTCCTCGATCACGTAGCTAAACTGCAACAGGTCGAAAACATCTCCGACAGACTCCCACTCGATTTTACCGTTATGATACGGCGGAAGGATCACCACCTCGCTGCCATCCGTCTTGTAATATGTCGTGACAAGGGTAAACGGGTTGACAGGCACATTCAAAATTCTCAAAAGATTGAAAAGATGAGGGAACTGTTTTTTCGCGATAAACTCGAATCCCGCATCTATCGGAACCGTTTCTCCATTCACCTCGACATCAACCGTATTGGCATGCCCGCCGAGCCTGCCCTGCTTTTCAAAAAGGATGACTTCGTGATCCCCTTCCAGAAGCCACGCCGACGTCAGGCCGGAGCCTCCCCCGCCGATGATGCCGATCCTTTCTCCATAAAGGGAGAAGGCAAGAAATAGACTGATAATCGCTGCTACAACTTTCATAACCCGCCATTATAACAAATGTTGATAATTATAGAAAGCCGCTTTTAAAAATCCCGCCACCTCTTCGGAAGGGATTGCATCATCTGGATCATTTTCACTCAAAGCATAGCTTTTTAGATAATTATCCGAGACCACGTTTTTCCAGAAATTGCGCTTAAAATGCGGATACTTCTTCAAAAACGCCTTCATTTCTCCATATGTCGGGCTCACGCTTTCTATGTTTTCCCCTTCCTTGAAGTAATTGAGCCATCCCTCAAAGGATTGTTTCACCTCGAGCGGAAGCTTTTGCAAATCTTCCGCAGGCAAATTCGGCAGATTTTTCACCATCTGCACATACTCTTCGGGGGCTTTTTCCCAGTACTTCGGCTGCCACTCTTCAGCATAGTCCAAAAATTTTGCAAACATCGCCGGATCGATCTTCCTTGGAAAGTAGATATCGCCCACCTGCCTTTTCCACGTATGATAGCGGAACAACACCTCCGGCGGCGCCTGAACAAAATTACCTGCCAATTCCGGCTCCAGACTCACCTTGCCGAGATACTGAAACGCCGGCAAATACCCTGACTTCACCTGTGCGCTTGCCCTCATATACCGCGGGTTTTGCCACAAAAACACCGAAAACTGCCGATTCGTCACCCTATTGAAAGGGCTCTTGCAAACTTTTTCTTCAAGATATTTTTTCAATCCCCACTGCAGTCCCAAGATACAGCCAGCAACAACCAGCAGGATCCCCAGCCAGATAAAAAAAGGCTTCGGATTTTTACCGAAGCTCTCATTGATCAGCTTATTGTCCTTAATACCCATAATAGGCCACAAACGTTACATAATCGGTTCTCTGCCTGCTGAACTGCCCTTCCAGCGAGAAGCCGTTGTGGTACTCCATATACAGACGCACTTTCTTGTAGTCGCAGTAGAGCCTTGACCACTCGTAACCGAATACGAACGTTCCGTCGAACTTGTAGTGATTGTCTTCTCTGCTTCGAAAAAACGCCCCGGCAAACGGCCGTCCCAGCACAGAGCTTCTTGGCAGATACCACCTGAAAGGAAAGTAAAAATCGAACCCGTACTCGAAATACAATCGCCTATACGGGAACGTTTCATCGCGCCTAGCGATAATGCCTGCTCCCGCGTAGAGTCTTGTGTCGCAATTCGGCACCCACGAAACAAAGAAGTCGACGAATTCCGAGCTTGGGTTTCTTCTGTCGAAGCCCTCGTTTTCCATTAGAAACTCATCGCCCAAATGCGAAGAAATATGAAAGAACCTCAGCCTGAAAGCCCAGCACTTGTAGGCGTACGTGATGGGGATAGCCACATAGTAGTCGGCGTTTACAAGCGGCGCCGACTCCCTTGTTTGCTGGAAGATGGCCCACACATTCCCTTCGATACCGATATCTAGCACTCCTCCCCGGCAAAACGGGTTGCAGAACCTCACCAGACCCGCATAGTCGCCGAAAGAGACAGGCCCCGAGTTATCCGACGGGCTGTCCGGCCCGAACCCGTGGTCATTGCCGACATGTTTAATGACCTGGTCATAGAGGCGCCATCCCGCCGACATTCCCACCTTTCTTGGATCGGCGAGAAAAGGGGGCATCAACGGCCCGCTAGCGGGCAGAGCTCTAACGCAGCGTCTCCCGCAAATCCTTGTTGCATGGCAATTATTGCAGCAGCAGTTATCACACTCGCTTCCATAAGCCAAAGCCGCGGACAGCAAAAAGATCCCAATCAGATAACGCATTTCCCCCACCCAGAAGTTATATGTTCAAACAAATATCTATACTCATACTCTTATTTTTTAGCAAGAGACCACTCTCCCGCAGGAATTTACTTGATTTTTACCTCAAATTTAGGATAATAATAGTCTTCCCACGGGGCAGTAGCTCAGCGGTTAGAGCTGCGGACTCATAATCCGTAGGTCGCAGGTTCGATTCCTGCCTGCCCCAATCTTATTCAGTGCATTCAAGGGCATTTCAGCTTGATAGACAACAACTTTCAAGTTATGCATTTACCCTCGCGGTGCAATGGCGGTGCAGCAAAGAAATGTCTTACCAGCACCATCTAAGTCGCTCGAACCAAAACTTAACAAAAAGAGGTTTGAGATGGCATCCATCTTCCAAAGAACGAACAAGGACGGTACCAAAGTCTGGCGGGCCGTCATCCGGATTAAAGGCCACCCCACAGTTTGCGATCACTTTCGACCGAAAGCAAGAAGCCCAAGATTGGGCGAATGAAACCGAACGGCAAATCAAGCTCGGCCGATACAATTTTGCCAAGCATGACCAAAAGAAGACGCTCGCCGACCTGATCGACCGATACATTGACGACGGCGTTCTCGACCACCATAAAGCCGCCAAGGATACCCGGCGACACCTCGATTATTTTAAATCCCGGCTGGGAAAATATGCCCTCAACTTCCTTACCCCTGAGCTACTGATCGACGAAAGAAAAAAACTTTTGCAAACCCCAACTGAAAGAAGCACAAACCGGAGCCCCTCACAGTTAACAGATACATGTCATCAATGAGCGGGGTCCTTCGATATGCCTGTCGAAATTTACGCTGGATCAACGAAAACCCCTGCTCAAATCTCGTCAAACTTAAAGAAAACCCCAAAGAGCGCCGGACTCTATCAGAAGATGAGGCCGTACGCCTTCTGGCCGCCTGCAAAAAGAGCAAAAACCGCTATTTATTCGCCATCACGCTGCTGGCAATGACGACCAGGCGCGCGCAAGGGAGAAATTCTTTACTAACTTGGGATCGCATGGATTTTGAACAAGCGATTCGCCCACATTAGAGACTCCAAAAACGGCAAACCCCGAAGGGTCGGCCTTGTCGATTCAGTCCTCAAAGAACTCAAAAAGTTATTTAATGATCGCGATCCGGCAAAACCTCTTGTTTTCGCCAGCAAAACAGCCTTCGGAAAAATCGACACCAAAAAGGCATGGAATAGAGCTCTCCAAGACGCCGGCATCAAAGACTTCGTCTTCCACGGCTTGCGTCATAACTTTTGTTCAATTGGAGGAGAAATTGGAGCATCGGGCATACATCTTCGAACTCAATTGGGGCATTCATCGTCGAGCATGACGGATCACTATTCACATTTGGACGCCGAGTCGACAAGATACATCGGCGAGTCAATTGAAAATCGTTTATTAGGAGGAAATCATGATTGAGCCTTTGGCAAAAATTAAAGAAATTATCAACGATTTGCAGAATGGAATTGATCGAAAAAAACAAATCAGAGATCAAATTGTGCAAGACAATCCAGGATTGCAGGAATCACCCGCTGAAAAATGGAAGAAAGAAAAATCGAGGTGCCTGATCCATGCGGCGACTGATGTTTGGGAATTAATAGAACTTGAATGTCGCCACCCTTATCCTCCCCTATCTGAAATGGCTGGCATGAACGCAAAAGAATGCGTTGCCTATTGGCGTGAGTGGCTCGAGCAAACCGAAGCATATTATGAACCATTTGAGGATTTTGAATTTGATGAACCTTTGAAAAATGAAACCTTAAGAGAATTTATCATTAGAATGGTTGAAACTGTGGAAGCCGAGGGAATTGACTCCAGATTGGAATGGCGAGCACTAAAAAGCTTTTTAAATTATTTGAGACAAATCAACCACAAAGAATGGGCATTTATTGAGCATCTTTTCCCCAAAAAAATGGATATTTTTGATAAGAGGATAATCAGAAAAGTCCCGCCCGAAATATACCCAATTTCTGAGATTCTAGTTGGGAAAATCATTCAAGAACTCATGAATATGACACTCAATGACCGCCCAAATGCCCAACATACCGCCGCTAAGCCTTAGGATTATCATGGGTTTGTCTTACTACTGCCCGATTGCGATTATCCGTTCATTTGAAAACAAAGCTCTATTTTATTTCATCCGAAGCAATCACTTTGAAAGAGAATATTCCCTATCTTTCAGTGCCGACATTATTCGGAGATCAAAAGATAAGAATATCTCATAGACTGGCCGAATATCTTCTTGAGATTTCTATGATACCCTCGGAAAATTCTCGGCAAACCATTTTTCAAAAGCCATATAGAAGTTTAACCCGAACTTTTGAAAGAGCCCTCAAAAGAGTCAATGCTAACCCGGATCTTAGAAATATCACTTTCTTAACATTTCTCAGTGAACCGCATCCTTTTGAAATATACGATAGATAACTTCTTATCATTCTATTTTTCAATAGGTTAGTCATTGTTTTCAAAACTGTCCACCACCGTGCCGACGCGATTTAGCCGGATTGATTCACAATAAGCGCAAATCAATTTTAACTCATATGAGGAGGCGCTTATAAGCGAGTATCAATATCTGACCGTTAAACAAATTTCCGAGAGTGACCGATACCCTTTTACTTTTGGGCAAATTCGCCATTACTTATTGATGCGGCATCGAAATGGATTAGAAAGCTCGGTCCGAAAAATTGGAAAACGCATCTACCTGAGAAGCGACTTATTCGAGAAATGGATCGAGTCTCAATCAAAGGAAGGAGGGCAAGCATGAGAAACTTCCAATCACATTTAAACGCAACCAAAATAAAAGAGCACATAAATCCATATGACTTTTATTTAAGAGAGCAAGATTTGTGTCGCTTCGGATATCGTTCAAGCTCATGGGTCGTGGCAGGCCTATGTCCTTTCCACGAAGATAAACGAGCCGGATCATTCAAAATAAACGTTGAAACGGGCGCATTTCAATGCTGGTCCTGCGAGCTAGTGGCGGTGATATAATAACCTTCCTGCAAAAACGAGATGATCTTGATTTTCTGGAGACTCTGAGAAAACTTTCAAATGAATGGGGGGTACGATAATGCCCAGCATGGATAGCTTTTCTAAAATTCAAAATCATATGCCAGGTTATAAGTATCACTGGATATATGTTGATCACGGTATACCCGTTATGACAGTCGCAAGATACGATCAAAACAAAAATAAAACATATCGGCAATTCATTCTGGATGACAATGAATGGGTCGAGGGGATGCCCCCATCCCCTTACCCCCTTTTCGGACTCCATTCGCTGAAAAATATTTACTCCCCTCAAATCTCTTTTCATCACTGAAGGAGAAAAATGCGCCAGCTTGCTTCATCAACTTAGATGGCCTTCAATTTCAACAGCATTAGGAGCCCAGAATCCCGGTAGTTCAGATTGGAATCCTACCAGATATTATACCCAATTCATTATTTTACGTGATAATGACAAGGCAGGTATATCCTTTAGTCGACAGGTTTCATCTGAAATTAGGAGGATTAATCATGACGCTGAAATTTTTGTAGTCAATCTAACACCTGAAATAAGCGGTGGAGATCTAGTTGATTGGCTTCAATCCACCGTTCTGAGGGGTCAGAATTGGGATGGATTTGAGCCGATTCCTCAAAATATGGTTGAAGCGGTTAAAACAGCTTGTGAAAATGAAATCCGGGAAAATCTGATAAATGTTGAAGACTGTCAAGAAGTAGACTATAAACCCATCGAAGCTCATTTTGAGAACGCTCCTCAGAAATTAATAATTGATTTGAGGCCGGTTCCAGAATTCCCCACTAACATTTTCCCGGAAAAAATAAGTCAATTTTTAGAAAAAACCTCAGCACAATTCTCTCAAGTCACAGATTTTGCGGCCACGACCCTCATTGCATCAGTCGGTGGTTTAATAGGTCGATCGGTTCACCTTCGTATGCGCCGATGTGATACATGGTATGAAACTGCAAACTGCTGGGCGATATTAGTCGGTCCGCCATCAGCAAAGAAAAGCCCTATAATGAGAAGAATTTTTCATTTATTCAAAAAGCTAGAGAAACAGGCAGCAGAAGAATTTGCCGACTCCAGCAAAACCTACAGAATTAAAAAACGAGAGGCGGAACAATCGAAGGAGGACTTTGATGATCCCCCTCCGATTCGTCGAAGGTATATAACCGATGACGTCACTACGCCAAAGTTGCGTGAATTAATGTCAGGAAACCCACGAGGAATCATACTTCGAAACGATGAGTTGAAAGGGCAGCTGGAACGACTCGACAAAATCGGAAACGAAGGTGACCGATCATTTTATATGAGTTGTTGGTCCGGACTGGAAGAATACAATGAAGACAGAATGTGTCGCGACTCTCTTATAAATATCCCCCTCGCTCTTACTTGGATCGGATGTATACCTCAAACAGCCATTCAGCGATATCTACGACAAGCAATGAGCCATGGTAGTGGTGCTGATGGGTTTATGCAAAGATTTCAATTTATTTGCTTCCCGATCGAAAAAAAGTTTTCGAACTGTCTAAAGAGCCCGTGCCAAATGAACTGAAAATCGAAATTCAACAAATTTGGGAGAAGCTCGATAACGATGCAAAAAATTCAAATCGGATTTTAAATTTTAGCGAAGAAGCTCAGACGTTATTTAACGTCTGGCTGATAAAACACGAAAACAATACCCGATCAGGATGCCATCCAACCTATTGGGAAAGCCACCTCGGCAAGCAAGCAAAAGCGCTAGCCGTCCTGATTATTATCCTTCATCGTCTTGATGAAATCATTTGAGAAAAAATTGAAGAAGAAGTGCAACCTGAAACATTCCAAAAAGTATTAGAAGCTCTATCATATTACGAAGCCCATGCTCAAAGATGCTATGAAAGCATTGCGGGCGGAACAGTTGCCGACGCAGAAATCGTATTAACCCTATTGCGTGAAAAACGACTTCCAGAAAAATTCAAGGCACAGGATATTTACCATCAAGGACTCGGTGGACTATCGGACTCAAGCAGGGTCCGCTCCGCTCTTGAAATGCTTTACGATTACGGCTGGCTGGTCCCTGAAAAGATTTCCGGTAACACAGGACGCAAAGCTGAATTTTGGATTTTACATCCAAGAGCCTTTAAGAAAGATTAATATTTACTCCCCATAAACCACAAAAACCACTTTCTGTGGTTTATGGGGGTACAAAAAAGGAGTCAATTATGACCACTGAAAAGAAAATTGAAGCAAATCGCAAAAATTCTCAAAAATCCACCGGTCCCAAAACCAAAAAAGGAAAAGAAATTTCATGTCAAAACTCAATCAAACATGGCCTCTTATCTAAAACCCTTGTGATTAAAGGAGAATCTTCAGATTCATATGAAGTCTTCAGGAATGGCGTATATGATGATCTTCAGCCAATGTCTGCAATGGAAACCCTCCTTGTGGAAAAACTAGTCAATTATGCTTGGAGATTGAGAAGAGCAGTTCAAGCCGAAACAATCCTATTGGAAGATGGATTAAACGATCAGTGGTCTTCAAAAAAGCTAGACTCATTCTTTAGTGGTTTTGAAGCCAAAAAAATCCAGAATATCAGCCGTTATGAGTCTACGATTGAAAAGCATTTTTACCGCTCCCTCAAAGAGCTTCGTGAGATTCAACAAATTCGAAAAGAATCGGAACAGACCAGAGATGACGATCACTTGTTTGGATTTGGCTTCGTTTCGTAAAAATGCATTTTTGCCAAACTAATCTTGGGTTTCGATTCTTTGCCGGCGTTCGTCTAAAGTTTCGCCATTATAAAGCCAATAAATTGGCCCTTGTACTTGAGGCGCCTTCCATCCCAATTCACGCAGTAATTCTGAAGCGGCTGAACTTAAACTAGTTTGAACGCCCCGAAATCAATTACCTTTTCACTTACAACCTTGCAAGTTATTGCTTCGTTTCGAACGAACTGTAACTCTGCACCAATTGGAACCTTCGCAAGCGAAAAGCGGAAGGGTGGGCGTCTATCGGTAAACGCTTTTAGCTCAGATGTCATTTCAGATTCGACCTGTTGGGTAATTTCTTCAACTGAAACGAGTTCCAAAACGGCCTTGACTCTGTTAGGGTCGACATGAAAAAACTCCCGATTTGATGGAACTCGTTGCTCACCGAATGCAAAATGCAGCTGTTTTTCAACAAAGGCGGCATTTTCTACCCAAGCTGCAAAAAAGCACTCAAAGGGATATGGAACTGATGTTTTGAACAGATCCCGCATACGTTGTTGTAAACTGGTCGATGTTCGACCGATTTTGACCAATCCTGGCATACACTCATTAGTCAGAATATAGATGATTTCTTTCATTTTTCAATTTCCCATAGCTAAAGTCATATTTTGGTTATAAATGCAAAATGAACATTGATTAGAAAATTCAGGAATTGTTTCACTTTCGAGACATGATTTAATTTTCTTTAGAGTAGGCTGAACCCAGCAATCATTCCCCTCCCAAGGGATTAAAACTTTTTCAAAAATTAATTGATCATCAAAAGACTCACACTCTTTTAAAGCATTAGCGAAGAGAAAATAACCAGTATTTGAAACCTCGAATCCATTTTTTCGAAAAAGCCATTGGTAGAACTCAAGCTGATTCACATAGCTGATCAAATAACGATCTGTCTGATAAATCTGACCATTCTTTTTTCTTTTAGGCTCAAGGGTAATCTTCCCGGTCGTCGCTTTTGCCTTGTAATCCACAATTACGATCTCCCCGGATGGCAGTTCCCAAATATCATCGATTGCCCCATACAGCAAGAAATTAGTCTCAGGATCAAGATATTGTATCCCCCTTCTATTATTTCGCCAGGTCTCAATCTCAGGATGGGAAAATGGAATGGCATTTACCCCCATACATTGGATGAATGGATGAACACTCTTAGAAGTCCGGTACTTGTCAAACTCCCTCTTTAATAGAGCGTCAACTGCATTGTTCAATGTGAACGGCGCACCTGAAGGTTGAGAGATACCCAACTTGCGATCAAGGTAAAAACATCTAGGACACTGTAGATACAGTTCTATCTTGGATCGGCTTAACTTAAAGCACTCATTTGAGTTATGCTTATATAATTTTTTTTTCATAAAATATTCATATTATTAAATATACAGAACACATTAAATGCTATATAAAAACATAAAGTTATGTTAATATACATAGATTAAAAGATCAAATAATTTTAATTATAAAAAAATAATTATATGAAAATAAAACCAAATGATAAGAACATACGATATCAGATTCACGAATTGCTAAACAATTTATCTGAAGATCAATTCATTTATGATTTACTTGCATGTTATGGTAAACCCAAAGCCTCTATTACAAGATTAAAAAAGGGTCACTACAATGCATCCAAAAACAAAAATGAAGTTCTTTGGAAAAAAAACTTATACTTCAAGCATACCGATTCAAAAGAACTATATTCTATTATAGACGAATTAAAATACAACAATCAAATATCAAAATATTCACCCCGTTTTATAATTGTTTCAAATTACAGAAATTTTTTAGCCGAAGATACCAAAACTAATGAAACACTAGATATTGATATAAACGAATTACCAGAATACTACGACTTTTTCCTACCTTGGGCTGGTAAGGAAAAAGTTAAACATAAAAGTGAACGTTTTGCTGATATAAGAGCTGCTGAAACTATGGCTAAACTATATGATGCTATTAAGCGAGATAACCCAAGCCAAAATATTAAAACCACACATGCACTTAATGTGTTTTTTTCTCGAATATTATTCTGTTTCTTTGCTGAAGATACAAATATTTTTGAAAAAGGGTTGTTTACGGATTCGATTGCCTCACATACAGAAAATGATGGCTCTGACCTTAAATCTTATTTAACAAAGCTTTTTCAATCATTAGACGAACGTGATAAATCTTCTTATCGAAAATTTTTGCAAAAATTCCCATATGTAAATGGCAATCTTTTCTCAGAAAAATTCCATAATCCTAAATTTTCAAGAAATTCACGAAAGATTCTCTTGAATGTGGAAAAGCTAGACTGGTCTTTAATCAATCCAGATATTTTTGGTTCAATGATACAAGCTGTTGGAAATCCAAATCACCGCAACGAGCTAGGTATGCACTATACATCAGTCTCTAACATTATGAAGGTCATAGAACCACTATTCTTAAGGAATCTGTACAACGAATTTCGAAAAGTCTGTAAACGACAAAAAAAAATTAAAACGGCTTTTAGATCGAATATCAAGAATTCAAATATTTGATCCTGCTTGTGGTTCAGGAAACTTTCTAATTATTGCCTATAAAGAACTAAGAATCCTTGAAATGAAAGTGCTTGAAAGATTACAAACAATTACGCGGCAAAACATATGTCCCTGGTCACGTATATCCCTTTCTCAATTTTATGGAATTGAAATAGATGATTTTGCACATGAAATTGCAATTCTTTCATTATGGATTGCTGAACATCAATTAAACGTTGAATTTTTTACAAAATTGGCAAAAAACGTCCGTCCCTTCCACTAAAGAAAGGAGGGAATATAGTATGCAAAAATGCGACAAAAATAGATTGGAATGAAGTTTGTCCAAAAAATAAAAATTCCGAAATCTACGTAATCGGAAATCCTCCCTATTTAGGCACTCGCAACCAAACTCAGGATCATAAAGATGATATGTCATTTGTCTTCCAGGATTTTAAAATTTATAAGAATCTTGATTATATTTCTTGTTGGTTTTACAAAGGTGCGGAGTACATAAAAGGACATTCAGCTTTCTTAGCGTTTGTATCAACAAATTCAATAACTCAAGGTGATCAGGTTTCACTTTTGTGGCCGTATATATTTGCAAAGAATATCGAAATTGGGTTTTGTCATCAGTCATTTAAATGGACAAATAATGCAAAAAAGAATGCCGGTGTTTCATGCGTAGTAGTTGGTCTCAGAAATTCATCAATTTCCCCAAAAGCAATTTACACTGGTGATCATATGATTCAGTGTGAACAAATAACGCCCTATTTGACATCAGGTCAAAATATTACAGTTAAAAAAAGGAACTCTAGTCTTTGTAATTTACCAAAAATGTCATATGGAAATTACACAGGTGCATGTGGACCTCTGATACTTAGTAGCACCGAAAAAAATGATTTAACAACAAAATTTCCAAAATCTAAAAAGTTTATCCGAAAATTTATTGGCTCAAACGAATTTATTAACGGAATTGACAGGTATTGTATTTGGATTAGAAATGATCAACTCAAGGAAGCAAGTTTAATACCAGATATACAAAAAATAATTTGCAAAGTTCGTAAAGCAAGAAAAAAATCTAAAGATCCTTGTATACAAAAGTTAGCTTTACGTCCCCATCAATTTAAGAGATCTGAAAGAAGTTAAAAGAACTGCCATTGTAGTTCCGATAGTATCTTCAGAAAAAAGAGACTATATCCCCTGCGGTTTTGTAGACAAAAAAACGATTATTCCTAATTCAGCACAGGCGATTTACAATTCTGATCCATATGTCTTTGGAATTATTTCTTCAACGATGCACATGACATGGAAAAGCTGTAGCAGGAAGACTAAAAACTGATTATAGATATTCATCTTCCCTTTGTTACAACACATTTCCGTTTCCAAACATTTCAGAAAAACAAAAAGCATATATAAACACAAATGTACATAAAGTCATTGCTGAACGACAAAAACATACAGAAAAAACACTTGCTGAACTTTATGATCCAACTAAAATGCCTTCGGGATTATTACGTGCTCATCAACAACTTGATAGAGCTGTCGAATGTTGTTACAGATCAAAACCATTTTCAAGTGACGAAGAACGTCTAGAATATCTTTTTAAACTTTATAAAGTAATGATGGAAAATAAAGGTTGTTAACCATGCCTAACATTGTTGATATTACTTACGAGCAAACCGGCAATAGCACAAAAACTAACTCCATGGGTATGCGTGAGATGCAAGAACGTGTATACTCAGTCAAAGATGAACAGTATATTTTACTAAAAGCACCCCCTGCCTCTGGTAAATCACGAGCCTTAATGTTTGTAGCTCTAGATAAATTGCATAATCAAGGAATAAAAAAAGCTATCATTGCTGTTCCTGAAAAGGTTATTGCTAATTCGTTTCAAAGAACAGACCTAGCCTCGGATGGCTTTTTTACAAATTGGGAGCCAAACCCAGTCTTTAATTTATGTACATCTGGAGGAGACAAAAAAAAAGTTGAATCTTTTATTAACTTCATGAACAGTAATGAACAAATTCTTATCTGCACTCACTCCACCTTGCGCTATTCATTTGCAATATTTCCGATGATTTTTTTAATAAAACCCTTCTTGCAATAGATGAATTTCATCACGTTTCATCAGATTGTGATAATAGGTTGGGTGAATTATTGCGTTCTGTCATGGCAAATTCCACTGCTCATATAATGGCCATGACTGGCTCATATTTCCGAGGTGATTGTGTTCCAGTTTTACTACCAGAAGATGAAGCAAAATTTACAAAAGTTACATACAACTATTTCGAACAGCTAAATGGATATACATATTTAAAATCTCTTGGAATTGGATATCACTTTTACCAAGGCCCTTATACATCGGCAGTTGATAATGTGCTTGATACAAATAAAAAAACAATCCTCCATATACCCCATCCACAATCTGGAGAATCCACAAAAAATAAAATAAACGAAGTTGATACAATTATTGACACAATAGGTTTAGTAAATTTTGTTGACCCTTTAACAAGTATTATCAATGTAAAACGTCATGTTGACGGTAAAATGATTAAAATTGCTGATCTGGTAAATGATGATTACATGACCCGTGAAAAAATTACACGATACTTGCGTCAAATCAAACATGAAGATGATATCGATCTAATTATTGCATTAGGAATGGCCAAAGAGGGATTTGATTGGCCTTTCTGCGAACATGCTCTAACAATTGGATATCGTGGGTCGCTAACTGAAATTGTGCAAATTATTGGACGATGTACACGTGATAGCAGCAACAAAACTCATGCACAATTTACTAATCTTATAGCTCAACCAGATGCAGATGATGAACAGGTGAAAATATCTGTGAATAATATGTTAAAAGCAATTACCTGTTCACTTTTAATGGAACAAGTATTAGCACCCAATTTTAAATTCAAGACAAAACAAACTGAAAGTGATAAACCTAAAGCAGGAGAAATCAAAATTCATGGCTTTAAGGAACCTAGCTCAAAAAGAGTAAAAGACATTTTAGAAACAGATATTAACGACCTTAAAGCAAATATTTTACAAGACGAAAATATATTAAAAGCTATTCCGGGGAATGTAGAGCCTGAAATTATTAATAAAGTGATGATTCCTAAAATTATAAAAACAAAGTACCCCGACCTTGACGAACAACAGGTAGAAGAAGTGAGGCAACATGTTGTGGTTGATTCTGCTATCAAAAATAGTGAAATTCAGCAATCTGGCGATAAACGCTTTATCCGAATGGCAAACCAATTTGTAAACATCGATGATTTACACATAGATCTAATAGATAGTATCAATCCTTTTCAAAAAGCTTTTGCTATTCTCTCAAAATCTGTAACACCTATTGTTCTTAAATTAATACAAGAAACAATAGAAGAAACACGAATTCAAATGACAGATGAAGAAGCTGAATACCTTTGGCCTCAAATTAATCAATTTGTAGCAATAAATGAATGTGAGCCAAATTTAAATTCTCTTCATTCTCACGAAAAACGATTAGCCGAGGCCATCGTATACTTAAAAAAGCTAAAGCGAGAAATGGGGTTATAGATGGAAAGAGAGAAATTATTGAATTTAATAAAAGAGGATAAACACGGAATTCTTGCTTCTAAGACCAAAAGCTCAACAATTTGCACTCCTGAAAATAGGCTTATTTCATCATTTGAAGAAATAAATGAATTCGTTGACGAAAGTGGAAATGAGCCAAAACAAAGTAATAAAAATATTAAAGAATACCAACTATTCACACGACTTGAAGCAATCAGAAACAACCCTGAAAAAATCAGGATACTTCAGGACTACGACAGGCATCAGTTATTAGGTGAAATAAAAAAGACATTGTCAATCCATGATATTCTTAAAAATTGTCATTCAGAAATCTTTCAGAATCTTGAGAATAATATTTTTGACTTAACCAACATACCTAAACCCTTATCTTCGCCAGACTATATTGCAAAACGAACACCTTGCAATGATTTTGAATCCTTTAAAAAACTTTTTAAGAAATGTCATAGCGACCTAGCTTCAGGTAAAAGGATAATACGACCGTTTTCGAAAGAAATAAAAAAAGGACAATTCTACATTTTAAAAGGTATTTTACTTTATGTTGCCGAAATAGAAAAGCCTCAGATTATTTCTGGAAGAGAAAATCCTCGTCTTCGTTGCATTTTTGAAAATGGTACTGAATCTGATATGCTCCAACGGTCGCTATCAGCTGAACTTTATAAAGACGGAAGACTTGTAACTGAACACAGCAACAAACTTTTGGATGAATTTACCTCCATATCAAATGAAGATATAGAATTTGGATACATATATATCGCAAAGTCCTTAAGTGAATCCCCAAAAATAAAATCTATAAATAACCTATATAAAATTGGTTTCTCACGCTCAACTGCTGAAGACAGAATTAAAAATGCTGAGCAAGAACCAGCTTTTTTGATGGCCCCAGTTCAATTAGTAGCATCTTATAAATGCTACAATGTCAAACCTCAAAAATTAGAAAATAAATTACACGCATTTTTTGGAGGGGCATGTCTAAATTTGGATATATTTGATAAACACGGCAAAAGGTGCTGCCCAAGAGAATGGTTTGTTGCTCCCTTAGATGCAATTGAGTATTCTATCGGTCTTCTTCTAAATGGAAAAATTACAAAATTTAAGTATGATTCAGTTTTGCAGGCAATTGTTCCCAAGAATTTAGAAATAAATAAATAAATACCTATTACAACATTTTTTTTGAGGTTACGGTGCAATGGAGGTGCAACGGTGCACAAATTCAGCCATCACCAACCCACACAAACCGATAGCAATCAATTCTTATCTCCCTTATCATTATACTCATAGCGACTGGATGGTAACGGTTGGTCGGGGATTCTCCCTCCCTCATAATCCGTCGGTCGTAGGTTCGATTCCTGCCTGCCCCAATTTACATAACCTATTGCAGGAAAGGACAACTGGTACGATTATCAACTACTGGTTCAAAAACGGAGTAAAAATGCAAAAAACAATAACTACAAAGCCTGAAATCATGTTAGTTGGAATCAGTGTTCGCACGAACTACGAACAGGAGCTGGATAAAATGAAAGGGAAAATTTTCCCCTGCATACAGCGATACTTTCATGAGAAACTTTTTGAAATAATTCCCAATCGAACAAATCCCGATACAACATTTTGTGCCTATACTAATTATGACTCAAATTATCAGGGGGCTTATACATATTTTATTGGTGAAGAGGTCGCATTGCTAAATGCTCCGCTCCCAGAAGGATTTCAACAACTGATCATTCCTTCACAGAAATACGTAAAATTTACAACTGCTCCAGCACCTATGCCTGAGGTAATTGTAAATGCCTGGAAAGATATTTGGAAAATGTCATCCGTAGAATTGGGTGGTAATCGTCGATACCATACCGATTTTGAAATTTATGACGATCGAGCCAAAGACCATCAAAATATTGTTTTAGATATATGGATAGGTCTTGAATGAAACCTCCTTTAAACAATAGTGAAAATCTTCACATTTTGACAAAAAGGTTGCCTGTGCGGCAGTGGACATAATACTGCTTCGGTAGATATTAACAAGACATTTCTAAGCTGCCTGCGTGGCAGTGAACCCAAGAGGAGAATGTCCCAAAATTAGTTGAAATTTTATCTTGAAAAGAGGTGGCTCCTATAGTCAATATGTAATTTTGACAAAAAACAAAAAAACAAAGGAGCCACAAGATGAATAGTCGCACATCACAGAATAAATCAACAGATCTTCTCTCATTTGCATGCCCCGAAGAGAAAATTGCTTATCTCATTGGAGCTGCTAAGGACGATTTCGATCAGTTTTTTATTTCCTTAAAGAAATGCTTGATCGAGTTTCTTTTTTCTTCAGAAAGAGAAATGCTTGCCGGACCTAAATACGATCCACTGCCCGGATGGGAGAAATGGGGATCTCAGGCGGGTTCTGTTTATGTGGGAGGAGAAAAATTAAAAGTAAAAAAGCCACGTTTGCGGAAGGATAAAAAGGAAGTCCAACTCTCTGTATATCAGGAACTAAATAATAAGGATAGATTTTCTGATGATCTCTTAGAAAAAGCTTTAAAGGGGATCTCTTGCAGGGAGTATGAGGGTGCGCTGGACGGTTTGCTTGACCACTTCGGTATTTCTAAATCCTCTGTTTCACGGCATTTGAAAGCGGCGACAAGTAAACAGCTTAAAGAATTAAAAGATAGAGATTTAAGCAGTTTTTCTCCCTTCGCTATCCTCATTGATGGTTATCATCTGGCAGGAAAAGTTTTTATTGTGGCAATGGCAATTGATCTTGAAGGAAATAAGCATTCTCTTGGTTTTTGGGAAGGTGCAACTGAGAATAATGTGATTTGTCAAGAGCTGTTGAACAATCTCGACCGCAGAGGACTAAAGCTTGATGAGAAAATACTTTTTATAACCGATGGAGGAAAAGGGATCATTAAGGCTCTGAAGGATAGGTTTGGAAAATTACTTATACATCAAAGATGTACGATTCATAAAGACAGAAATATCCAAAAGCATCTTCCCAAAAAATATCGAAAAGAAGCGCATCATCGCTTCCGAAATGCAATAAATTGCCTTGAGTATGAAGATGCTAAGAATGAACTCAAGAAATTGGAGAGTTGGCTTGAAACAATCAACCCATCTGCAGCGGAATCTCTCCGTGAGTGTTTTGAAGAACTCCTCACGGTGCATTGTTTAAAAGTGCCTCCTCGTTTGAGGAAGACACTGCATTCCACAAATCCGATTGAATCAGTGTTCTCAAATACAAGCCGGCGTATGGGCCGTATAACTCGTATTCAAACAAAGGGTAAAATGGCGCAAAGATGGTTGGGGACAACCCTCTTGGATGCAGAAAAAAGATTTCGAAAAGTTAAAGGATATTTTTCAATCGAAGAGGTAAGGGAAAGGATAATCCGAATTCAGAGTGAAATAAAAACAAAGGTTGCGTAAACTGGTATATGGAGTCACCGAATTTCAACTAAAAACGGGACATCCTCTACCCAAGAGCATGACTTTTTATTGCGGTGTCTGACTACCTACAGACTGCCCCGTTAACGAATACACCTAATTCACTTAAATTAATATATCAGAATGACATTAATCCGACTTTACAAGCAGCAATTCCTGCTGGAGCTGAAATCGCTGAAACAGAATTAGTTAAAACAGACTCTTTCGTAGAATCGGTCTCTAATTTAACCGATCTTGAACTATTTTTAACCACTGACTCTTTTATCGTTCCCCTAGAGGAAACGCTTGAATCGCATTCTTTTTCCATGAAGCTTGAGTCAGAATTTCCAGCGGGAATTGCTGGCTTGCAGACATTATGGTTAAGAAATACGCCGACCACTTGCCTCTATACCGCCAAAGTGAAATGCGCGCAAGGGAAGATGTTAGGATAAGCCGGCAAAACCTTTGCACATGGGTTGTAAAAGCGGGTCTCGCCTTAAAACCCTTGTATACATTAATGAAAACAAAAATTCTTGAAAGTGAAAATGCTTTTGCGGATGAAACTCCTGTCAAGATGCTGGATCCCGGAAGAGGAAAAACTAAAGAGTCTTATGTATGGGCGCTCGCTGGAGGAAAAACAAAAGATCCGCCTTATCGGATTTATCAATTTTTCGAAAACCGCAAGCATTGCAACGCGAAAGAACTTTTAAAAGGTTTCAAGGGGACTCTTCATTCCGATAAATATGGAGCTTATGAAACGCTGGCAAATATGAAGCAGTATACCTGGTGCCCCTGCATGGCGCACATTCGTCGTAAATTTTTCGATATCCAAAGCGGCGATAAAGAGTTTAAAGATTGGTTTTTAGCCCAAATTCAGGAGCTTTACAAGTATGAAAAAATCGCTTGGGAAAAATCCCCCGAAGAACGATTAAAAATACGGCGGGAAGATGAGGAGTCGATCATCAGCGAAATGATCAAACAGGCGAAAAAAAAGCTTCAAGACCATAAAATTCTCCTGACTTGTGCCATTTTTCGAGATTCTGATATACTCTCAGAAAATATCATTGAATTACAATGACTTATGAAAATAATTAGTGTGAGTTGTCACACTAAGGGTTGTTTTGAGGTATGCGCGGGGATCTCACTATTCGAAAGGTTCGTACCGGATCTGGTGCTACAGCTATTCAGGTTGTTAAGTACGAAAAAAGAAAATGCAAGATTGTTGAGGGTGTAAAATAAACTGTGTAAACTCATTTACAGCCCCATCGCTTTTTTCATCCTGTCGCCAAACAGAATTGAAAACTGAGATATTGCTGATATCCAGCCTTTGATAGGCTTTGTCCATTTCTCGGATAAGCCCGAGACAGTTAAAAATAGCAATTTGAAAAGAGAGTCGTCTGTTGGAAAGACAGAACGGCTTTTTGTAGTCTTTCTAAACTGCCTGTGGAGTGATTCTACGGCATTTGTAGTATAAATAATACGTCGAATTTCTTCGGGGTATTTAAAAAAGGTTCGGATATTATCCCAGTTGTCTGCCCAGGGATTGACGGCTAAGGGGTATCTTGTTGCCCATTTTTCCTGCAGAACAAGCAGGTTTTCCTCAGCCAAAATTTCTGTTTCAGCCCGATAGATGTTTTTCAGATCCGACACAAATTCCTTCGAATGCTTATGAGGAATGTATTTAAACGAATTTCGGATCAAATGGATGACGCATAACTGAATCTCAGTCTCGGGAAACACGGCATTAATTGCTTCCGGCATTCCTTTTAAGCCATCAACACAGGCAATTAAAACGTCGTCAACGCCTCTATTTTTAAGCTCTGTGAAAACTCGTAACCAAAATTTGGCTCCTTCGTTTTCACCGATCCATAAACCTAAAACATCCTTTCGCCCCTCAAGATCGATTCCCAGGCAGGTATACACAGCTTTTGTAACCACCTTTCCATCTTCACGAACCTTATAATGAATAGCATCAAAATAGGTAATAGCGTAGATCTTTTCAAGCGGTCTTGATTGCCACTCTCTTGCGACTTCTAAAGCCTTTTCCGTGATATGGGATACGGCCGTAGGGGATATTTCAGCACCATATATTTCCTGAACATGAGCCTGTATATCCCGGGTGCTCATTCCCTTTGCATACATGGAGAGGATTTTCTGATCGAATGAGGTAATATTTCGTTGCCGTTTCTTGACGATTTTTGGCTCAAAATCACCATTCCTATCTCGGGGCACCTCTAAATCGAGAGGACCGTAGGAACTTTGGACAGATTTTGAAAGCTTGCCATTGCGGCTGTTGCCGGTGTGATGGCCTTCAGGTGAGTATTTGGAATAGCCGATATGCTCTTCCATTTCCTTCTCAAGGAGTTGTTCTACCATACCACCCAACAACCTTTGTAAAAGGCCGTTTTTGCCACATAAGTCGTCCATGGTTTCGCATTTCGACAACTCTTTATCGAGATCGATTTTTAGTTTTGAGAATTTCATAAGTTGTTCCTGTGTAAATTAAAATTAAAAATTTGTCGCCCCTCCCCCTGCAGGGGGAGGAACCTCCTTCTACTTGTTTACAAGGTATTTACTATAATACACTTGCAACTTAATTTACACAGTTCAGATTACACTACCAGATTGTTCGCCATATTGGTAGCGCCAACACTGATGATGAATTAACAGTTTTACTGCAGGAAGCTGAGGCTGTCAGGGAGCAATTGTGCACTCAACCCTCCCTTTTTGCAAGTATTCAGGGTAAACCGCTTGTGTATACTGAACACCTAATCCTGCAGTCCGTTACCCATCTGTTTGCCCTCAATTTTCTCCGAGATTGTTCCAAAACCTGCGGGCTTGGGTTTCTAAATCCCCTCTATCAGGATCTAGCTCTTATGAGAATTATTGAGCCTGCATCCAAACTGCGTACATTGGAGCTTCTGGAACGCTACTTTGGCTTGTCTTATGCAAGGCGCACCCTTTGCCGTCTTCTTCCAAAACTTGTTGACTACAAGGATGATATTGAAAAAGCCGCTTACCAAACTGCTAACTCGCATTTAGATCAAACCTTAGCTTTTGTGCTGTATGATGTAACAACGCTCTATTTCGAAAGCCATGAGCCCAATGATGATTTAAGGGCGCGTGGCTTTTCAAAGGATGATAAATCCAAGCAGCCACAAGTGGTTGTCGGTTTACTTGTCACTCTTCAAGGGTTTCCTCTCAAACATGAAATTTACAAAGGTAACACATTTGAAGGGCATACGATGCTTGAAGTCGTCAAACAGTTTCAAGAATGCCATAAAAACACAAAACCCATCATTGTGGCAGATGCAGCTATGTTGTCCCAAGAAAACATGAAATCCCTTGATGATGATGGATATAAATACATTGTAGGCGCTCGATTGGCTAACGCTCCTGCAACATTTATCAATAAGCTAACCTCCACCTTAACTAAGCAGGATGGGAATACTATTCGATTGCCTTATCCAAATCGGCCATACAGTGTGATTTGCGCTTATTCTGAGAAACGTGAGAGAAAAGACAGGCGCGAATTTGAGAAGCAACTTGCACGAGCTTATGAGCTGATTGATCGCAAGGAGCTGGGAAAACGAGCTAAATTTGTCAAGAAATCTGAGAGCCACAAGGATGCTCTCGAGCTAAACAAAGAATTGAAGACCAAGACGGAGAATCTCTTGGGGATTAAAGGATATGTAACGAATATCCCATCAGAGACGTTTTCAAATGCGGAAGTGATTTCCTATTATCAAGAACTTTGGCATGTAGAACAAGCCTTTAGAATGTCGAAAACGGATCTGAAAACCCGTCCAATATTCCATTACACTCACGATGCCATCAAGGCTCACATACTGCTTTGCTTTATGGCACTGATGATGGGAAAATTCTTAGAGATCAAGGCAGGTTTATCTTTGAGAAGGATACGAGATATCTTGTGGAATGTTCATGAAGCTCATATTACAGATGGTTTAACGGGAAAACGAATCACATTACAAAGCAATTTAGAGGACTTTGATAAAAGCGGTCTTTCCAAAGTCGATTTGTCACACTAATTGGCACAAGTCAGGAAAATCGCTTGGGGAAAATCCCCCGAAGAACGATTAAAAATACGGCGGGAAGATGAGGAGCCGATCATCAGCGAAATGATCAAACAGGCGAAAAAAAAGCTTCAAGACCATAAAATTCTCCCAAAATCAAAACTAATGGCAGCGTTGAAGTATTTTTGCGGCCTTATTCCTCATCTTAAAAACTATATTAAAAATCCTTTTGCCCATCTTGATAACAATGTTGCCGAACGAGCAATACGTCCCTTAGCAATCGGTCGTAAAAACTGGCTCTTTTTTGGAAGCGCTAATGGAGGGGAAGCAGCAGGAATCATATACTCCCTTATTCAAACATGCCGTGAACTTGGCATTAATCCCCACGAATATCTTGAAGATGTCATGCGCAGTTTAATGGATCACCCCGCAAACAAGCTGTACGAACTTCTCCCCGATCGCTGGGCTAAGGCAAAGGGGCTCTCGATCTCTAAAGAATCTGGAATAATTTTTCCAGATGGGCTTAAATGACGCTTACCAACTGCGAATCGCGGCTAGTATCCTATCAACTTTGTATTGGTGAGTGAGACGATGAGATTTTTGTGACTGCCGAAGCGTGGAAATCGAAGGAAACTTAGTCAAGTTTCCGAGATCGAACAAAATGGCAGTTGCGAAAAGATCGAGTCTCACCCGTCAATACAAAGTTGATAGGGTACTAGCATATATAGTCTTACCGGGTGAAACTTCGAAACCTAACGTTTTAAGAAGCTCTTCAGGTTTAATAATCCGGGTATTGTAGATGAACCGATTCCAGATTTCTTTTTCCTTTTCATGATTTTCTTTGATTCGGGAAAAGAAAAATCCAATCGCGACAACATTTCCCCCATCGTTCAACCCCAAATAAGCCATCGCTATCGGCCTGCCATGGGAAGAATCTCCGGTAATCACCTTAACGGGATAATGCCCCCAGGATAGATCCTTAATTTGAACCTCCCCATGGCTAAAGCCAGGGGATTCCGGACGGGGCTCACGCACACCTCTCGAGGCTCGTTCCGAGCCCGACAAGGAGAGTGTTAATCGCAGCATTGTGATCGCGATCGTGTAGAATACCACATCCTGTACACTCCCATTGTCTTACCGACAAGCCTGATGTCCCTGTTGGGCCTGTTTTGGCCAAACAGTTCGAACAGGTCATGGTGGAACCTTTGGAATCAACTTCGATGTACTTCCTACCGCCTGCACGGCACTTGTATGAGAGCATTTGGCGAAGTTGGTAGTGGCCGCTTTCCGCCACTGATTTCCCGTATTTCTTGGCTATCCCTTGGATATGATCTTTGCTAAAGGCAATCGTTTCGTATTCCTCAACAAGTTTCCGAGATAGCTTATGGTTGTCGTCTTTGCGACGATTTTTAATTCTTTCTTGCAATCTTGAGGTCAGCTTTTGCCTCTTTCCTCTTTGTGCCTGTGCTAGTCGGCTTTCTAATTGCTTTAATCGTTTTGGTTTCTGAATCTTTTCCCCGGTGGAGAGGGGTAATGTTGTCTTAAATCCCGGATCAATACCGATTTTTTCGTATCTTTTATGTGGTATAGCCTTCGGTTCTGCCTCGATAAATAGACAAAGATACCAACCTGATGCACGTTTAACAATACGACCACATTTGATCTTTCCTTGAGGAATTTCCTGTTTGTGAAAGCGAATCAACCCAATTCCCGGGAGTTTAAAGTACACGCCGTCTGGTCTTCTAATTGGATCAAGGAAAGGGATCGAGTTGAGACGGTTTCGACAACCTTTAAGCCTAGGCTTTTTCCCTAGCTTTTTAAAACATCGGCTCCAAGCATCCCAAGCGGTACATAGCATCCCTTGCAATGTGTGGGAGGGTATATCGAGTTTCTTTCCATGATTCGCTAGCAGATTCTGAAACTCTTTCTTGCTGTAGAAAATGCTGTCCTTTGCGTCGAGTTCGATTTTTCGGATTGCCCAATTCCAAACACGAGTCAAAATTAAAAGCCATTCGGAAAGAACTGCTTCTTGCTTAGATTTTACTCTTAATTTGATTTGGGTTTGAATCATACCGTTTTCTGATTCTCCACATATTGCTTAATCACACTTAGAGGAGCACCCCCTACCGTCGAAACGAAATAAGAATTTGTCCAGAGGGTGGGAAGACGAGAACGAAGGTGAGGAAAACTTTGTCTTAAAATTCTTGAGCTTTTCCCTTTGATTTCCTTAATCAACTTATGGATGCCATATTGAGGATCAACCTCAACGAGAAGATGCACATGATCCGGCATTAATTCCATAGCAAGTATTTCGCTTCTCCTTAATTGGCAAACTTCCTCGATGATTGCCCTGAGTTCCTTTTGGACAAAATCGTTTAGTACATTACGCCTATATTTTGGACACCACACAACGTGGTACTTGCATGAGTACACCACATTGTGATTAGATTTGTATTTAGAAATCGTCATGCTAACGCATTATATGGCGACAACTAATATAATTCAAGTCGCTCCTTAACCCCATAACTAAAGTCAGGGGGTTGCGTCGCGATTTCGTTCACTTCTAGCTATCACAGCGACGGGGGTGCTCCCCGGGCCCATATGTCCTTTGCCTGCCAGATTGGGTGGTGCAGGACGTGGTACCGTTAGTGTAGTGGACATGCGAACCGCCAGGACTGGTGTGTCGAGTATAATGGTGCACATCTCCTCCATATCTCGATTGCCAAAAATATTGGACTCCAGTCGCTCTGGGATGGTTTTGATTCCATTGGTCCTGAACGCATCCCCGAGTTTTCAGAATGTCATAGGTGTTGCCTGTGACTCTGTCGACACCTGTCATTGTTCCATGAATACGGCCATTTTGATCCAAACGGACGACATACCTGGCTCCTGGACCCGAGCCGCCGCTGCCGCCAATCGGCCCGCCCCCGTTCGGCGGTCCACCCCTCGAAACCAGTTTTGCCTGAAGATTGACTCCGCCATAAGCTCGAACACCTGATCCTCTGCGAAAAGCAGCCGGAACCCATCTGCAGTAGCTTGCCGCTTGATCCTCTTCTTTGTCAAAAGGGAAACCGATGCGCTTCATTGTCCGTTCGATACGTAAATATTTTTCATTTTCGGGAGCTTCAATTGCCGCTTTGATGATAGAAACGACTTGACCTTCTTGATGCTCGCCACCATAAACAAGCCAGCTTTGAACATCGCTTGTGATATTCCGAGAAATTCCATGGGCCTTTTTAAGAGCCTCTGCCAATTCCTCGGCCACTCGGTAAGAGTTGCATTGATCGTAAGACAATCTGGATTTCTCGTTCTGGAGATTTTGGCGTATTTGCCTCTTATCAACAGTTACTCTTGTTGACGCGACGCTTAAGGCAAATTTGGCTATCGCTTGAAGTTTGGTAAGCTCTTTTAAACGGATAAGTTCAGGATAACTCTGACTAATTTGTTCATAATGATCTGTCATCAGTTTGGCAAATTTCGCTTCCGGAGAATCAGTTTCGTTATCTTCTTCCGTGTCGACAAGGTCGCCAGATGCATCCCGCCGCATCATATGTTTCTTGACACTCATGCTGCAATTGCCGAATTCGAATATAATTTCAGTATCCGTCTTTTTCTCGGCATATTCCAAATTTCCCGCCTCTATCCAGAAACGGTGAACACGGCCCGTCGTCCGAGGCACCTCATCCTTGATTTCCTTGAATTTCCTGCGTAGATAGTGTGGGAGTCGCCTTAAAAGAGTTTTGCTTGCGTCGCGCAAAGGAAACGGCGTTTTCCCGCTAACTTCGGTCTGCATGGAAAATTCTTTTAAAAGAATGTCTGCATGGAGCAGGGTGCCTAAATGGTTCGTGCCTGCCATGGACTTAGGATAAAAATTCATCTCCTGGAAAGGGTGGTATGGCATGTCGGGATCTGGTGGATCAAGCGTAAAAATAGAGCCGATAATGCCTTTTTCAAAAATATCCTGAAGGTCGCCCCAACTAAATAGCGCTTCCATGGGATCTGCCGGTGCATCCAAAATAAAGGAAATGCCCCCTGTTTTCAGATCGAACTTAACGCCGACGACGCGGCTAAAGCATTGTTCGCCTAGATTTAAGGGGGTGCGTTCTTTCAAAACCCATCCATCGCTGTCACGGTTGATTACCGGCCAATGCATTAATTCTTCCACCTGACCCGTGATCTGGCCCTTCTCTCCCAGCAATCGTTTCATCGCGAAGTAGCGCTCTCCTTGGAAACTAAACTTATCATTGGCCCACCCGTCCCAGGTCCCCTCAAAAAGAGTGTATTGGAACTTTGCCGGATATGGAGACAAGCGCCTTTTGCGCAGGAACGGAGACAAAAATCGGCGATAGATCAGGTTCATGTAAACAAAGTCATAGACGCCTAAAGCGCTGCTTGTCAACAAAGGTGCAATATCCGATTGCTGCTTCACTTCACCCGAGAGCATCTCCAGCAACTCCTCTTCAAATTCACTCATGTTCCTGCATTGTTGAAAGGCGGCGCGGAGGATGGCGATTCCCATGCGCGCCACATAGATTCTTGTTGGCGGGCAAAGATGCCGATGACTCACCATGTATGCGTTGGTGATCAGTTTTACAATACCCCGGCGGTAAGCATGCTTTGTCCTTCGCCCTTTCTCCGCCTCTAAAGATTTTAACAGTTCATAGGCGACTCTTAAAATATTTCCGGTAATAGCGGAACCGTCGCTGTATTGGTCGATCTTGTCATAATAGACCATCGCCGCCTCGAAAGAGGACATTTTGCTTGCGGCTTTTTCAGTGAGGACAGACATTCTCTTTGATGAAGAGCCTTGCAATCGGTTGGCATACTCCGATGGGAGGGCTTCACCGATATCGAAATCGGACTCAAGATAATCCTTTAGCTGAGTTTTGCAGTGCTTGTCAATGAACTCAACAATGACTCCGGCGGCCGAAATGGAGTCATCATCAGAAAAGGAAAAAAGGGACCGGCTGAGATCGTCCAAAGCCTCCCCCATCATGGCCTTTTCAGGATTTAAAAGATGAAGGGCGGAGCGCCAAATCAACAGCCTCGATTTTAATTGATGATGGGCCTTGAATTCTTCCAATAGCGCATTGGCATGCTCAAACAAAGCTTCATGCGTTAAGGATGAGGCCAACTCCATGAGCTGACTCAACTCGCTAAATGTCGGTTTATAAAGGGATTGTCTAACCTTTTGCTTGATTTGATTTAAAACGTTTTGCTTAGCATTCCGAAACCACTCTGCATAACGTACACCAAGGGAAGGATATTGTACTAAATCCAAAATACCTATTTTTTCTATAAGAGAGGGAGTGAGATCGTAGGCTACCTGTAAACGAATTATGCCCTCTACCCTAAACCAATATAATCCAGTAAGATCGGAGATAGCGCCGCTATTAAAGGAGATAGCGCCGCTATTAAAGGCGAAAGTGACGACGTTTTCAAGGTTGCATCCATCCGCTATCAGCTCTTTGCAGAGGGTATGTAAAATTGTGTTAGGATCCCCGCGATGGTGTAAGTGAATGACTGAAAGGGTTGAATGCAAATTCCTGGGAACGAATTTTTTCAATTCGGGAAGACGCTCTCTGTTGCGGCTTTGGATGTAGCACCGGGCCGCCATGGTGATATTCCTTTCCTTTGCAAACACGTTCCCTAATTTAAAGAGGTCCACACCAGCGAGACAGTAGAAAAAAACAGCCGCTTCTTGATTCTTGGACACCATTTTTTTTGCCAGATCTTCCCAAGGAATCGGATCCATCATGAGTCGATGGCAAATCGCCGCCTCAAGATATTTGCCGGCTTTGATATAGTCGTCGCGACGCACGCAATATTGTGTAGATCGGGTCATCGCACGGAAAATCCCTACACCCGCTGTATTCCCATTTCGAATAGACAAGGTAAGACGGTTCAATAATATGTCGAAGGTATTATTCTTGAGATAAGGCCATAAGAAATGACTGCGATCAGGATTCAATCTTATGCTGTTAATAGACCCTCCGAATGTCTCCACGAATCCCTGCAGAAAATAGGGTATATTATCGGGTTGGGTCTTGTTCATATAGGCAATCCACTGTTGACGTGTTGATTTTTGATAAATCAGCGCAGCCATGGGAATAGCTAAGATCGATGGTAATGGGTCATTTAAGACTCTTGGATTTTTATACGCTCCATTTCCTTGGCGTAATGCTATAATCCAAATGGGCCAAGATCGCGAGCTTGATTTAAAAAGGTAACAAATAGCAGTGCCTAGAAGATCGCCTTTGGCTAAACATTTCTTATATTCCTCATCGTAATTAATATTTGGGAACATTTTGTCGAAACAAGCCAGGGCGTCTGGCGTCGGGAGTCCCTTAACTGTGGTTTTTTTTAACAGCGCGAACATTGAATTAAAATCTTTTCGTATTTTTAGAAACCGCCAGCGTATGTGATCTTTTGTTTTATGCAATTCAACCGTGTTCCAGTCGGGTTCGAACAGCGAATCTAACTCTGCTACCAAGTGCTCGGCACATTGGAGATTTTTTTCTTTATTGATATGATTAATCCAATCTTTAAAGCTAAACACCTCCAAACGCCGACAAAAAGCATACAGAGAAAATATCCCCCAGTCATAAAACTCTTTCCCAATGGCGGCGTAGTCTGTAGAATCATCCAGCATCAATAGGCACATTCTTCCCAAGTTTGAATCGCGAAGTTCAAAGGCCATTTTTTTGAAGTCGACGCCGGCTTTTAGGAAGCAAAGAAAAACGAAGGGAATATTTTTGTTAACTTCGGATTTTCCAATCCTTTCCCAATTTTGGTTTGAAAGACCCATCACCTTTAAAGCGTTTTTATAATCGCCTTTTTCAACTAAAAGACGTGCGATGCTTACCCAATGTCCGAATCCTGAAAAGACACACTGAACAGCAAGATCACCCCGCCCATCCTCGACAAATATTTTTGCAAGTTCCAAAAATTTGCTACGTTTCACCCATCCCATTTCGTCTAACAGCTGTAGATATTTAGGAGTTATTTTTCGCCGATTCAATTTATGATCTAGCTCTTTAATAAAGTCTTTTTTGTATCTTGACAACACTCTGAGTTGGCAATCAACGCAGAACCCGGCGCTGTCCTCATATTCAGGCAACTTGAAATACGTCAGGCAATTGCTGCAATCCGAGGCCCCGCAACCCGCACAGTTACTCGCCCATTTCCAAAATGTAAAAGGATTTTCGCAATCATGACATGCATCTGCTCTCATTTTTGTGGGCAGATTTTCGGATTTGACAAGATGAGAGGGGATGTACCCTAGCTCCGAACGTAATTTTCCTCGACCTAGAGAAACAAATTTCCAAAGCTTCAAATTTGGAGTTGATTTCACAAACCAGGGGCTTGTCTTCCATTGTTCCAAGAAAGCATCTTGAATACCCGAAATATCGGCTGGTTCAAATTCTTCGTGATCGTCATAAGTTTTTTTCAATGCTTTGAGATTTTTTGTTAATTCATTTATCTCAGCGTAGCTAGATGGACAATAGTCAATATTCACCAAAACTTGAGGTAAAACCGGCTTTTCAATGATGAATTCCTGTTTTTTTACCTCCTCGATTGGAGCGCTCCAGCATGGATCGTCGAACACCTCCTTTTTGAGATCAGTGAAAACATTGTGCCGCCAATTCCAAATTTCCAAGGGTATCAATCCGTAAATACCTTCTTTAGTTTGGTATTTGACCCGATTAGACATTTTTGTTCTGGCATCCAATACCGGATTCCATCGGACAGGTTTTCTCTCCGTTTTTCTTACAGGCTGATACTCTCTAGAATATTTTGAAGATGACGGCCTTTCCCTTTTCCATTTTTCAATTTTAGACCTAAATTCTTGTGACGGCCAAGTTCCTGGCTTAAGATTTCCTATAGGCTTTAAATTAGGCATGTATCCATAAAGTCCTTCGCATGTTTTATCGTACTCTTTACGCTTTTGTTTGTCGCTGAGCACCCCATAAGCTATATTGATTATTTTCATGTTCTCTCCCCAGCCGCCATGATCGGGATGATGGATTATAGCAAGCCTGCCGTAGGCTTTCTTGATCTCTTTTGAACTGGCAGAAAGCGGCACTCCAAGAACAGCGTAATAATTTAATTTTACATCCGCAGAAAACATAGATTTTTAATCCTAAATTAATGATTAATTTAAATTAAAATAATCTATTTTATTTTTTTTTTCAATGAAATTTATTATTTTCAAACAATTATGAAGTATGAGCATTTGAAATTCAAAAACTAATTAAAATTTTACGAAGCTTGTTGTTCGATATGAGGCGGACCCCATACCTTGGACAGGATTCAAGGATTTTTTAAATTAAGTCCCAAATCAGATCATATCTACCATCCTTGCCTACGGAATCAACGCCTTTGGAAGGCGTGAAATCGTAGGAGCCTCGGTCAGTCTCTCTGAAGCTGAGGTTCATTGGAGAACATTTCTCGAGTCGCTGCAGCAACGTGGATTGTCCGGTTTGAAGCTAATCACCTCGGATGATCATTCTGGGCTGCGCGGCGCTTTGCAAAGCGTTGTCCCTTCGGCGGCTTGTCAGCGCTGCCAGTTTCACATGAACCAAAATGCACAGCACCTCCGAGAAGACATTGCAGGGGCTAAGCGCAACATCTTCAACAGTCCGGCGCTGGCCGCCGTGGAGCAAACTGTTCGGGAAATCTCGTGCCGCTTCGCCAAGTCAGCACCCAAGTTCGTGACGTGGATCAATGAAAACATCCGGGAGGGACTGAGGTGGACCCCAAAAACTGGACAGTTTTTTAAGGGTGACTAAGTTAAGTAAACCTGGTATAATTAACTTTAAACCAAAGGTTTACTATCAATGAAAAGACAAAAACGATCCCCAGATTTCAAAAGAAAAGTAGCAATTGAAGCTCTGAAAGAGCGAGAAACCATCAATGAAATTGCATCCCGCTATGGGATTCATCCTGTTCAAGTCAGTCAGTGGAAGCGCGAGCTAGAGCTGGGAGCACCTTCCATGTTCATCACCGATGCTGCTGAGCGAAAAGAGGCAAAGGCCTTGCGAGAAGAAAAAGAAACACTCCAGCAGTTGATCGGAAAGCAAGCCATTGAACTAGAGTGGCTAAAAAAAAGCTGGATCTCTAGATCTGTCAGTCCGGAAAGGGCTTATCGAGCCCTCTCATCCGGAGCTTAGCATAATTCGTCAATGTGAGTTGATCCACCTACCCAGGGCTTTTTGATTAAAATTCCTTGATAGTAATTAGATTTTCATTTGTCATTCATATCTTAACTCAACTTTGGAGAAAGATATGTGTGCAAGAGGAATCAAAAATGAACCTTATGAAGAAGAATCTAAATCACTTGACATTGAACAATTTAGGGATCGACTAAAGAGCGTTGCCAGTTCTACCCAAGATCCAAGATGTAAAGACAATTTAAAATATAATCTTTTTACTCTACTCGCCATCATTTTTTGTGCCGTCATAGCAGATGCTAATAGTATCAGTGCAATCCATCAATATGCTGTTTCCAAAAAAAAGTGGTTGATGACGTGGCTTGATTTTGACGAAGTGCCTTCCTATAATACATTCTGGTGGCTTCTTGTTCGTCTCGATCCAAAAGAAACTGAAATGCTTTTCCGAAAATGGACATTCTCTATTTCAAAAAATGAAATTGATGACTTTATTACGATTGACGGCAAGCGTGTAAGAGGTGCCTCTAATAAAAAAAAGACACCTAAATCTCTTTTGCATATGGTTTCTGCTTGGTCTTCACATAGAGGCCTTATTCTAGGACAAATAAAAACGGACGTAAATTCAAATGAGATAACAGCAATTCCGAAACTTCTTGAAAGCATTGATCTAAAAGGTGCGACAGTCTCAATTGATGCTATGGGTTGCCAAAAGGAAATTGCAAAAAAAATCATAGATCAAGGTGCGGACTATGTTCTGATGGTAAAGGATAATCAACACAAATTATATGAAGAACTCGAAAATTATTTTAAGCAGGCAAGAGACATTGAATTTGAAGGCGTTCCTCATGATTTTTCTGTTTCAGAAGATAATAAACACGGCAGACAAGAACGACGGGAAATATATGTAACAGGTGATGTTGATTGGCTGCCGATGAAGGAAGAATGGTTGGGTTTAAGAAGTCTTTCGATGTTGATAAGCTATCGGACACTTGATGGGAGGACTACCGAAGAAATTAGATATTATATATCCTCACTTTCAGCTGCAGCTGAGAAAATATCCAAATCAACTCGAGGTCATTGGGGCATTGAAAATCAAGTCCATTGGATTTTGGATGTTACATTTCAGGAAGATGCTTCACAGATATCAACAGGCTATGCAGCAGAAAACTTCTCTATCTTAAGAAGATTAAGCTTGAATGTATTAAGACTTGATCCAGATAAGAAAAGCCTAAAAGGAAAGCGTCAAAGTGCAGGATGGAATAATCAGTACATGGAGTATTTATTAGGATTGGCGGCTACCAAGAAATTTTAATCAAAAAGCCCTGTCGTGGCGGCGCCTTTACTAGGTTATCCAAACTGCGTTTTTGGATATTCGATTCCCTTTTCCGTTTTCTCGTTGGTTGATGATTGGTTGCTGCTATTGAGGGTATGCCGGTTATCTGTACATTCAAATGAACCTCCTATTTTTATTCATTTTAGCAAAACACAGATACTAATTTAAATTCATGATGCTTTTTTTTCCAGAAAAATTTTCTAGGAACGGCCATTTACGTGAAATAATCATTTGAAGTCATTCTACCATAATTTCATACCCTCAATTTTTGAAGTGACCTGACCCCCGAAAATCGATCCACATAAAATTAGAGGTTTGTGTAAACTATTTACCAAAAAAGGAACACAAATCATGAAGAAAAGATTTACAGAAGAACAAATCATAAACGTCCTCAATGAGGTCACAATCACGGGTTAAGGTCGAAGAAGCCTGAGCCTAAACTATTCCCTGGAATCGCGGCCCTTGATTGAGTAAAGGGCGAACAGGTGTCCCGACAGAGGAATTGTAATAAAAAGAAAAATGATAGCGAGAGCAATTTTTAGACCCGCAAGCACTGCCCCCAGATAAATCCAAAATCCGATCAGCATCAAAGAGATCCCGAATGTCAATGCCTTTGAGAGCGCGTGGGCGCGGCAAAGGGGGTCGGGAAGGCGAAGCACCCCTATGCACCCAATAAGAATAAAGATGATGCCCGAGAATAAAAACAGGGCTGTAAAAACCTCTCTCACAAACGGTCTCCTTTCTTTCTCCGAAACAGCGAGTCCATAAACGCCAGCGTCGTTGTAAATCCCAAAAGAGCAAAAATCAGAAGAATTTCCAGATAGTAGGTCGATCCTGTTTGTATGGAAAAAAGAATCACAAGCCCCACTGTACAAATGGCAATCAAATCAAACGCCAATATCCTGTCTAGCGCGGCGGGGCCTATGATGAAACGAAAAAGGCTGAGAAGAAGCGCAAGTAAAAGGCCCGCGTAGCTGACATATAAAACCCAATCCATCATCTTGTAAACCTCAAAATAGAATTTTTTAGCAAAGTGTTAATTGACTCATGAATTTGCTCGGGTTTTCTATAATCAAGGCAATGAATAGTCAATGACTTCATATCCTCGGATATGTCAACCGTGATTGTTCCAGGAGTGAGTGTGATGCACTGGCTCAAAATCAATATCTCGGCAAATTCCATATCGGAAACGTTGTATGAAAACAATGAGGGGCTCATTTTCGATTTCGAAACAAACAATACGATAGCAGCTACTGCCAGGTTGGCCTTCACAAATGCAAAAAGAAAAATCAGGAGGAACCGGGCAAATCCGACCGTGCGGCGTATATACCCCTTCGCCGAAAAAAGACCCGGAAAAATTGCCATCAATCCAAACCCTATCAAAAATCCCAAAGCAAAATGCAACAGACTGCCGGTTCTGTTAACCAACATCCAGAAAACTGCCAAAATAAGATTGATAATAAACGGCCGCATCTTATCTCTTCCTCCCTTTTCCCTCGGCGGAATAGACCGCATCAATATATTGGGACCGATCAAAAATCTGGCTTGCCGCCTTTTCAGTCAATGCTGCCGCCGCCCCTGCCCCAAGCCCAAGAAACAAGGAAAAGGCGACAAGAAGCGACGCGGCGAGGACAAAACCTCTTCGGTCTGGTTCTATTTTCACTTTTGAAGGCCCCATAAACGCCATCGTCCAAATTTTGATCATGCTCAAAAGAGTAAAAAAACTGGTAGCGGCGCCCACCCCGACAAGCCACCAATGCTCAAGCGCTAGCCCCTCGGAAAAAATCATAAACTTCCCCCAAAAACCGCTAAAAGGCGGCACGCCGGCAAGAGACATTGCCTGAATCAAAAATAAAAATCCTCCGAAGGGAGCTGCTTGCCAAAGCCCCCCCATATCCTTGAGGTAATCGGTTCCATAAAATACTTTCCCAAGCCCTCCCAATAGAAAAAGCGAGGATTTCACGAGAATATTGTGGAGAACAAAGAAGATCCCGGCGGCGATCGCTTTCGGCGTGAACATGGCGATGGAAAATATCATATAGCCTGTCTGGCTCAGAATATGATAGGACAAAACCCCTTTGATCGTGTTTTTTCCAACGGCCCCGATGACCCCCATAAGCATTGTCAGGCCTGCAAAAACGGCGGCTATGGAATAAACCGGATACAAGTCGTGGGGAAAGACTGTCACAAAAAGCCGGATGATCGCATACACACCTACTTTGGTCAATATTCCTCCGAAAAGCCCGGCCAGGCTTGCGGGCAAGACAGGGTAACTGTCGGGCAGCCAGAAGTAGAGAGGAAAAACCCCGGCTTTGAGGCCGAAAATCAGCAAGCTGAGAAGCGCGATGGCAATCACAAAAGGGCTTTTTCCTTGATCGGTTAAAATCCCTGAAATTGCCGCCATATTGAGGTTGCCAGTCGAACCATAAAACAAAGCGGCTATCACTAAAAACAAATAACTTGCCGCCATGCTGAATAGAACATACGTAAAAGCTCCGGAGAGCTTCTTCGGCTCTGCTGTGAGCACCATAAGACCGTAGGAAGCCGTCAGTATCACTTCAAAAGCGACGAACAGGTTGAAAAAGTCGCCCGTTAACAGAGCCAGGGAAACGCCTGCCTGCAGAAAAAAAATTAAGGGAAGGCAGTAGATTTTTTCAGCGGCGGCAGATGTCTCAAAAAAACCGTAAAGGGTTGTCGACAGAAAAACAATGTTTACAGCAAACAAAAGAAAAGCCGATAAAATATCCATAACAAGGACAATGCCGAAAGGCGCCACATGGCCGCCAGCCAGTACAGCCGCTACAGGACCGCTTGCAGCCAAAAAGAGGCCGAAGAGAGAGACCAAAGCAACAGCGGTCAACACTGAAACAGCCAATATCCTTCTCATAAAAGTGGCACGGTGCCAAAGAAAAAAAATAACCGCAAAGATAAGCGGCATCAGAATCAGAACTTGCGGTATCATCTTTGCCGCCCCGGTCATTCATCCCCCCGGAAAAAGCGGCCCGTATTTTCCGTCCCTTCCTTCATGGAAACCTTATAAACAAGCGCTGCTAGAAACGCAAGCATCCCAAAGCCGATCACAATCGCTGTCAGGATCATTGCCTGGGAAAGGGGATCGGCCATCAATGCTGCGGATTCGGGCTGTATGATCGGCGGCAATTTCCCCTCAGGATTTCCCGAAGAGGCCAGTATAATGATATTGACTCCATTCGACAGCACAACAACTCCGCAAATTATGTTGACCAGGTTTTTATTAAGCAGTAAATAGACTGCGATGGAGAGCAGGGCAAAAATAGCGATAATGATATCAAACGGCATCCAACTCCTCCTCAAGCAAATTTATCCTCATACTAAAGAATATTTTGATCACGACGCCAAGCACAGCCAAATAAACGCCGATATCGAAGAGCAAAGGAGTTTTCAACCCGAAAAGATGGTGGCTGAGAAGCGGCTTTCCAATCATTAGAGGGAAAGAGGAGACAACCGTCATCAGCAAAAGGCCAAGGGATGGCGCGCGCGCAGCATTCAGTCTAGTAATCGAGATAATTTGTTCTGTCTGATAGATCATGAGAAGCAAAATCACTGAAATGCCGCTGGCAAGCCCGGCAATAAAGCCTCCTCCCGGCAGATTGTGCCCCCTAAGCAGCAGATAAAGCGAAAAAACGTTAATCAAAACGAAAATGAAAGGGATCAAAGATTTGAGAATGATCGAAGGGATAAGCTCAACGCTCCCGCCGTCGCCTTTTTCTTTGTACAGCATTCCCCAAATTCCCAAAGAGGCGATGACCAAGACAGTTGTTTCACCGAGCGTATCCAGCCCTCTAAAATCGACAAGGATCGTATTGACAACATTGGAGCCTTTGGCAATAACCGGCGAGTTCAGAAAGAAAAACGCTGGCAAACTGCCATCCATATGACGGCTATTTAATGCTAAGACCGCAAATGAAGCTGCTGCGCCAACGCCCAGGGAAACCGCTGTTTTGAAAAACGTTTCTTTTTTTGTCGGCCCCGCCGCCGAATCAACTTTAATCGAAGAAAATACCATCAGAAGAATGAGCAGCGTCGCAACTTCTACAAGGAGCTGGGTCATAGCTAGATCCGGCGCAGCATAAAGCACAAAATAAAACGTGACTAAGAAGCCCGATATCGAAAGGGACAAAAGTTTCGCAAGCCGCTGATGAAAGACCACGGCAAAAAACGCTGAAAACCCAATGAGCAAGGCGATTATTATTGCAAAAGGGTCGAAAATCAAATCTGCCGGGAAACTGAATGTCGACAAAGAGCCAAAGATGACAAATACAAAACCGACCATCAGAATTGCTAGATAAACATCGAGCCTTTTTGTATGAATCACATCTGTGAATGCTTTTGAGCGCGCGGGAATCGCAGCAAATATCTTTTCCCAGGCCCCGCCCCAGTCGAAAACCCGGCGTTTTGTCCACCAAAGGTTGGATTTTTCCGCCAACATGAAAAGTAAAATACCGGCCGCAAGAATTCCGAGACTCACGAATGTTTCATACTCCCAGCCGTGCAATAGTTGAATCGGGCCCGGCTGCTTCAAGTGGAGGGACTCGACAAGAAAATGTCCTGTGAGAAACTTAATTGCCGACGGCCAAACCCCAAATAAGAAAGATAAAAAACTCAGAATGAGAGGAGACAGCTGAATGAGAAATCCCGGTTTGACGACTTGAAATTCCCCTACTGTCCTTTCACGAACAAAGACATGGTAAAACAGGCGGAAGGAAAACGCGACCTTAAATATCATGGCAAAGATCAAGACCCCAAAGACAGCCGCGATGCCGCTGTGCCACTCCATATCAAGCAAATCTGTCAGTATCAGCTCTTTGCTTAAAAATCCGGTCGTCCCCGGCACCCCGGCCATAGCAGCTGTGGCGAGAAAAAAAGCGCAAGCGGTTATCGGCAGCTTTTTCCAAAGGCCGCCGAGATAGCGGATGTCCCTGATTCCGGTGGACATGGTGATGATTCCAGCCAGCATAAAAAGGCTGCCTTTGTAAAGGGCATGATTGAAAATGTGAAAAAAATCATATTGAACTCCTTCAGGCCCTCCGATGCCATAAAACCCCAGGAAGAATCCCAATTGACTGATCGTTGCGTAAGCTAAAAGCTCCTTCAGGTTATTTGACAGCAAAGACAAGACAGCGCCAAAGAGCATAGTCGCATAGCAAACCGACGTGACCATTGGGAACCACCCCTCAATCGTCACAAACAAAGGGTACATTCTGGCGGTTAAATAAATTCCAAGTTTCACCATGGTCGCGGCGTGAAGATAAGCGCTGACCGGAGTGGGGGCCACCATCGCTCGCGGAAGCCAAAAATGGAAAGGGAGCTGCGCCGATTTTCCAAAAATACCAATCAGGAAAAAAATAATAATCGGATAAGCCCAAAAATCGTGGCCGGAAAAGTTGATGCCTTTGGCGATGATATCGGTCCATTGAAATGTTTCATCCAAAATTCCTATCAAGATAATCCCGATAAAAAGAAACATCCCGGTCAAAAACGTGACAAGCAAAGCCAGCCTGGCATTGAGCGAGGCTTTGATCTCATTTCGATGGAAGCCAATCAGTAAAAAAGAAATAAGGCCTGTGAGCTCCCAAAAAATATAAACGAGCATTAAATCGTCTGCAAACACGGTTCCGAGCATGGTGCCCATAAAAAAGGTCATGCAGCAATAAAAACGGCCGATCCCTTTTTTTGTATGGTCCATGTAAAAATTTGAATAGAAATTGACAAGCGCTCCCATTCCCGTCACAAGTATGCCAAAAAAAAGGGAGAGGCCGTCAACAAGGAAAGACAGGTTGATTCTCAAAACCGGAACCCACGGAATGTCGACAGTAGCAATCTCTTTTGGATCCAATTTTAACCAAAGGGCAATAACGCATGCGAATGTAATGAGGGAAATGAAGCAGGCAACAAGGCCCATATGCCGAAATTTCATTTTTTCAAGGAGAAAAAAAACAGGACTTGTCAAAAGAGGGAAAAAGATTGCTATCAAGAGCCAGGTTTCAGTCATAATCTTCAACAAAAATTGCAGCTTGATCGGGTCTGGCTTTAATTACCGCTGGCGAGCGGGAAAGAGCTGCTTGGTATTCGAGAGCTTTTTCCAAAGCGCTTGTATCGGCGTTTTTCTTTAGCACGACAAAAAACAGAGGGTCGCGAAAATCGATCGATATTTCTGCTTCGCCGTTAATCCTCCCAAGCTCCCGTATGTAAGGTGTATAAACGACAGACCAGGCGATCTTGTTTTGCTTGTTGAGCGCCTGTTTAAAATCCTCTCTCAACCGGCGCGCAATTTCCTGGACCGCTCTTTGCGATTCCTTGTCCGGCTGTCCTGTTAGTGCATTGACCGGGCGATAGACGGCAACAAGAACATCCTCAAAAAGCGCAAAATGGGAAAACTTAAATTTCATCAAGCTCAAGACATTAGTGAAAAGAAGGTCCGACTGTATGCTGGATAGGACCTCCTTGGTGTCTAAGTGGGAAAGCAGCTGCCTGTCGGCGCTGCCAATCCTAAGAGACAAAGCAGCCGCCACATCACTGTTTAAAGCTTTTTGATACGGTATCAGCGAGGAGTATTGACTAATGTCGAATTGGACGCCAAAATCACTTTCCTCGGCATTGATCCCCCCGAACAGGACCGATAAAAAAATCGTACAGGATAAATTTAAGAGCGAAATAACCTGTTTAAACATGCATCCTCCAAAAGTTGTCAGACTAAAGAATTGATATTAAATCAACAAGGCCCACCTGACCCTGCAAATGTGAGATTCTGTTGCCAAAATGACAGTTAAACTGCTATCTATCGGATAAAATTTATCTGAGGAATGCATGGATAATCAGCACCCTATCCCATATACAGTCATTGGACACACCAGAAGTGGCTTTCAGAATTCGCCGGGTACGATTTTCTTGGTTGTGCGAAGTAAAGAAGAATTGACTAACCTATGTGCCAATAGGTCTCTACCGGCAGAGCCAATCGCCCAAAAAATCGATTTTTCCAGACAAAACCTGATTGTTTTGAGTCGGATCACTGGCCATATGTCCAATTTTCTAGGGATAAAGAGTGTAGATAAAATTAATGGGATAACCAACATTGAGTTTGGAGAAATCGATAGGGACAATGGGACTCCTCGCATCGCGATGCCGAGGCCTGGGTATTCTTCGGTATTTTTCAGCATAAAACAAGAGATACTTTCCTCTCGTTTCAAATTAAACGACATGGGAAAAATGAAAATCGAACAGTTAGACTCCCTAGCAAACGATATTTGCGCGAAAAAATCTAAATTCTATAAGGGAATGGATGAATATTTTGCCGAGTTGTTTGATGTCCTTGAGCTCGAAGAATTTGACCAGCTAGAAAAAACTGGAGATCCTTCTTTGCTCAGTTTGACCGACCCTAAACGCGCGGCCAAAATCACCGATTTGTATCTCAAATGGAAACAAGCCGAGTCTAAGCATTCTCAGGCGATAAAGCAGCTTGAGCAGCGTCATCTTCAAGTGCTAAGCCGTGTGTCAGGCCGCCCCCTTATACCCGTAAATGAGTTATGACTTAGTCAGTAGCTCCCGATGTAGCAGCCACTTTATTATTAATTATTTATCAAAAAGCCCGGTAGAGATGAGAGAAAGAGGTTTCAATTGGTGTTGTTGCGTAAATCTTTTTTTACCAGTAGAGTAGGGAGTTTTTTTTTAAATATATTCGATCTTTAACAGCTGATTAGGGTTACAATCACGGGTTTAAGGCCGCAATCAACTAAATCCCTTTATGGTTGATGATTATAAAGCTATTATCTAAAGTGCCGGTATGAGCCTGCGTATCAAGGGAGTAATTTTCCTGTGGATTTCCATGTTGGTATTCGCAGCTGCCAATTCTGTGATCGCTAAGCTTGGCAATATCGGCGCTCATAACCTGATCGATGGACGCAATCCCATTTCATTTTGCAATGTACTCTTCACCGGAAACCTAATCGCCGGCATAACCCTGCTGACTGTCAACTGGAAAATCTGGAATCAAACAACAGTGAAAAAAGTCCGGATGTCCGAATGGCTGATGATGGCTGCTGGCTTTTTTCTCGGGAGTCTTAGGTCCCACACTTTTTTTCTTGGGATTGATGCTAACTGAAGTCATCAATGTGGTGCTCATCTCGACTTTGGATATTCCCCTCACGCTTCTTCTGGGTTATTTTCTGCTTAAAGAACGTACGGCTAAAGGGACCATATTAGGCGCATGCCTAGGAGTCTTAGGGGTAGCCATGACCTTTTTTCTCCATAAGCCCGAGACTATGCCAATGCCGATGAAGATGACGATGATCAACATTGGCGACAATCCTGTTTCCCACTTTTTGGTCACACTCCCCTTAAGCGGCGAGATATGCGTGGCGCTAGGGGTCTTGTTTACTGTACTTGCTGTAGAACTCAGCCGGGAGCATCTGAAAGATGTACCTGAAGGAATTTATAGCGTATTTCGCATGATTGTGGGTGCGTGCATCTTTTTTGTCATCGTCCTTATTATGCTTGGCTGGGTTCACTTTATCGATATCTTCGCACCTATCTTGTGGCAGTGGATGCTGCTCTACGGTGGAGTGATCATAGCGGGGGGCATCTACAGCTGGCATAAAGCGATTAAAATCACAAAATCAGCCGACCTGGCTATCACTAATGCGTTCACCCCAATCGCAGGAATCCTTTTTGCCTATCTGATTTTGCAAGAGATCCCCGAAAAAGGGCAAATCATAGGGGGTATCATCATATTGATTGGTATTTTCATCGCCCTGGTAGAAACTCTTCATTATGAGCGCTTTCGAAAAGAAGAGATACGCTTCCCAAAGCCAGGCAGCTTCTCAGGGGTTTAGATTCAGCTTACCCTTTTATCTTCGAGCTGAAATTTAAATCTATTCCTAAAAACAAAGACGAAACAATTAAACTTTACTTTAAAATATTAAATAAGCTATAAATATAGTATAGTTTTGTATTATTAAATAAGAGGAAATTATTATGAATAAGTTAGTTATCGTTTTCATTATTTTCTCCGCATTTTCTCTAACTCCCGAAAAAGCAATATCTTACACTCCTAGCCACACCTCAGATATAGCCTTCAGAGGCTTTCCTAGAGGCCCTGCTATCAGAGGCCCCATTATTAGAGACCCTGTTATTAGAGACCCTGTTATTAGAGACCCTGTTATTAGAGACCCTGTTATTAGAGACCCTGTTTTTACAGACCCTATTATTACAGATCCTGCTATTACAGATCCTATTATTACAGATCCAATTGTGCGATAGTAGCGATTATCGCCCGTTATTTTTTGAGGAGATATTTTTTGATAGGTCGCCTGAAAGTTGCGCATTTTGTAGATTGATTGGAGTAGAATGTACATTGGGAGAAAAATCTAGTGCGCTTAAATCAACCCAAACCATATTTGGAGAAGATGTTGAGTTAAAATAGTAAATCAAGTGATTGAGATCAATGGCTGTCAGCCATCTTGTTGGCCAAGAGTCAACACCTTTATTACCTGAAGTGTCGATTGCCCCATAGGGCACCTGAACAGTACGAATAACACCTAAGAGAAACCCAAGAGCTTGTAAAGTATCAGTTGGGTTAGAGAGAGTTTTTAAAAAGGCCGATGCTCTGACAAAACGGCTCATTGAGTCGACATCTCCAGGAAGCGGCAATTGACCTCCAAAATAACGGTAGCGCTTAAGGTTTTCTAGCTGAATATTGTAGGGAGGTTCGTTGGTAACCACAGCATATTGAGGCCCATGATGAACATGCATCTTTCCATCAACAAATTCAATAATAGCAGAATCTCCAGTGGAGTCTTCCATACAAAGATGCAGCGGCCATAACTTCCCCTCGATTTCAGTGGGGACGATTTGAATTTTAGTTAGATTCTGCAGAGCTTCGTCGATTGTTGAAAAGTTATCTAATATATATTCGACCCAGAGTAAATTAGACAGTCCCGGCCTTCCATCTCTTTTTTCATAGTCGGTTTGATGCAAGTATAAAAGATGTGCAGCCAGCCCCTTTTCATTGACTCCCTCTGAGACGGCCTTTTTAAAGGCCGTGACCACGACACTTCCCCATTTTGAGGTCCACTTGGCAGGGTTTTGAAAGTCTCCGCCAGTTTTAAGAATCCCCCTGGGAGAGAGAGCAAACTGAGGGTCTTCGTTGGTATAAAGATCCATTGTTCGGGTGACTACTTTGCTAACGGCGTTGTCCCAGAAAACTCTGGAGCAAGCTTCTACGTTAAGGAAAGCAGTTGTAAGCAGTAAAGGAATTAATCTATAGATTTTCATAGTCTCAACGTAAAAAAATGACTAAAAGAAAACAAGATTTATATTTATTTTATTTGTCCTTATCTGATAATATTACTGCGTGACCCACAACTTAGGAGAAAAGACATGAAAAAAAGAAATAATACCGGAGAGCCGGATATTTTTGCTCAAATTTTAATTCCTTCCTTCTTTTCTCATTCCCATCATCATACCATCCATATCCTTTAATTTTTTTTAAGTTTTAATCACATCAACAAAGGCATAATTATGAATATTCCCCTATTTATAGGAATAGCGGGTCTATTGGGCGGTATCTATATATGGATTGGAAAACGCGCTTCAAAAGATCTGCAAACAAACGATGATTATTTTCTAATGGGACGAAAGCTAAGCTTTTTCCCTCTCACGTTAACGCTACTAGCCACTCAGCTTGGAGGAGGCACTTTGCTGGGCGCTGCAGAGGAAGCTTATGACAAGGGCTGGCCGGTTCTATTCTACCCTTTGGGTGTCAGCCTCGGCCTCCTCATCCTTGGAATGGGTTTCGGCGGAAAATTGCGCAGGCTGAATATCTCAACGGTTGCAGAAATTTTTGTGAAAATATACGGCTCCCAAAAACAACGGCACCTGGCATCAGGCTTGTCGATCGTCGCCCTGTTTTTTATTTTGACGGCGCAAGGGATTGCCGCCAGAAAGTTTTTCGCATCGATCGGTGTTGAAGGTCCTCTCTTGTTTACTCTATTTTGGACAGTCCTCGTAGCCTACACCGTTATGGGCGGGCTGAAAGCGGTCGTCAATACGGATATGCTACAAGCTCTCTTTATTATCGGGGTGCTGGCCGCCACGCTTTTTTTCCTGGACCTATCCAAGGCGCCATCCCTGAGTTTTACCGGATCTGTCGATACAAGATTGTCCGACATCCCCTGGTCATCCTGGATGTTTATGCCGCTGCTTTTTATGCTGATTGAACAGGACATGGGACAAAGGTGCTTTGCCGCTAAAAATCCCCGGGTCATTTCTGCCTCGGCAATCGCTGCTGGAATCACTCTTTTGCTTTGCTCTATTATTGCAGTTTATTTCGGCATACTCGCAAAAAATCTGGGCATAGAAGCCGAAGAGGGGAAAAGCATCCTCATTCAATCAATACAGGCCCTGACAAATCCGGTTGTCTCTACGTTTTTCATTGCAGCGATCTTTATCGCTGTGATCTCCACTGCCGATTCTTTGCTGTGTTCAATCAGTTCGAATCTGTCATGCGATTTTCTTAGCGCATGGAATATGTCGAATGACAGAAGGCTCAATATCTCCCGCCTGCTGACATTAATCACAGGGCTTGGCGCTCTTGGAGCGGCATTTATGTATGACAATGTCGTGATGATACTGATGATTTCTTATGAGCTTTCTGTCTGCATTCTTTTTGTTCCAATCGCGGCAGCTGTACTCATGAAAAATCCATCAAAAAGAGGCGCTTCTGCCGCCATGGTTCTAGGAGCCCTGGGATTTGTCTTATTTCGCGTAGCCCCGCCCCCTTTTCCCAAAGAAATAGCGGCTATCGGACTTTCCCTACTGGGTTATTTTGGCTGCCGGAATCCCTTTAGAGAGGCAACAAGAAATGCAGTATAAAACTTTAGGAATTATTGGAGGAGCCGGACCTATGGCCGGCATACTCGTGATGAGAAAAATCATCGAAACCTGCCAAAAAAAGCACGGCTGCTTCAAAGATAGCGACTATCCTAAAATCATTTTATTGAATATCCCTTTTGCCGAGATGCTAAATCCCGATTCTGCCAGTCAGCAGGAGGGAAAAGTCTCCCGGCAACTTAGAGAGGCAATAGATTTTTTAAGAGGCAGCGGCGCCGGTGCGATTTGCATTGCCTGCAACACCCTCCACGGCTTTCTTGGCGACTGCCCTTCTCTGGTCAATCTTGTAAAAGAAACGAATGCCTATATTGCCGAAAAACCGTTCAATCATGTTTTAACGCTTTGCACTAAAACATCGGTTCGGAAAAATATTTATGGCTGTGCATCAAAACAGTATCCCGACATGAAGAACCAAGCTTTGGTCGATCAAATCATCGAAAGCGTCCTAAGAGGAAAATATTCAAATACAGAGAGCCTTCAACTCGAAAGAGTGATTATTTCCAGCCTGGAAAAAAATCCCCAAATCGATGCCATCTTATTGGGCTGTACAGAGTTGTCAGTCCTTCACGAAAGTTTTCCTATTCGCCTGCCGGGCATTTGCCTAATCAATCCTGTGGAAATTTTATTGAAAAAACTCATTCTTACGGGGGAATTGCAAAACTAAGGCAGTGTAATTAAAAGATTTTTTCCAATTTATTGGAATGGTAACAATTGGCTGTATTCTTCAGTGGGCAATCTTTTAAAAAATATCACAGGGATCGCTGAGAGAAGTTTAAATCTTCATCCTGTGAATACCTTCCTTCAACCTTGCCAAGGGTCTCTTTTGAAAACAAATTTCGACAATCAAAACGTCGCATACAAGATGCGCGAAGGAGTTTTTAAAAAGTCCATAAGAAATCTACGGCAATGAGATATCGGCTAGTCGGTTGATTGCCGTTGAAATTCTGGTAGACGGGGTATCCCGCTCCGAATTGTATGATAATCTTTTCAGAAGAAATCCAAAGAGAAGGTATCAACAAAACCTCATGCCCTCCCGAATCGGGATCCATAACGCCGTTGACGCGATTTTGTTTGGTGTAGGTTCCGTCCAACTCCAAAAGCCAGGAAAAAAGCCACCCTTTCCAGGTCGAGATCACCCTCGAAAGGCCATACTGATAATAATATTGATCCCCTATCTGCAGGGATTTCCATGTGGGATTGAACAGGGCTCCATAATTCATAAACGCAAACCAGTTAACCGTCATTCGATTCAACGTCATCCCCAAAAAATATCCCGGATTGCCGAAACCTGTCATAGGATCTTTGTCTACCGACCCTGTAGGAACAGAAGCATAAGCGACCACAGTGGCCTGATCTGCATGAGTCTTTGTGCTCGCCGTATAAAAGGCATACTCAACCTGACAATAGAGATCTTCAAGACCCGATGAGGCGTCATTTCCCTCCTTGTAAGAGGCAACAGGCACCGTTAGCGATAAGGCGAGATTATCGGAGGCGCCATAGATAAAAGCGGGATAAAAATCAATGTATGAACTGTTTTTCCCTCTTAAATCTTGCACATATAAGAGAAACTGAATCTGTCCTTTATCAACAATCAAATCTCCAAAGCTATAAAAGGGACCCACTTGCTGGGAAGCGGGCAAAGAAAAATTCCCGATTTCCGGAGGTTCATCGTCCAAACCGGCAGACAATACGGCTGCAAAAATCAGCAGCGCACAAAAAATCAAAACCCTTGCCGTCATATAGAGGCAGAATATCCCGATCGGTTTTATTGAGACAAGTGTTTAAACCAATCGCTAAGTACTTGGCAGAGATCTTCTGCATTTTCAAGAGTGGGAACATGGCCGGCATCCATTAATCTCATCTGTTTGGGGCCTTTGGCCGCAGCAAAAAGCATCTCCGATTGTGATGCAGGCTGGAGCCTGTCGCCGGTTCCGTACAGGACCAAAATAGGAATGCCGGTTTTTTTGATTTCTTCCGACGCGTCCCACAAAATCATTTCCGAATAGGTTTTTGCAGTAAATCTTCTCGCTTCCAATACCTTTTGGTCATTTTCAATCCGCCGGATAAGCTTTTTATCTGATAACACGAGCGGAGTGGGAATAAAATAACTGACATTAATTGTAAAAGGAATAACCTTTGACACAATTTTCATCAGAGACAAAAGTGCTTTGCGAAATGGCGTATACAAGGCCTTCGATGGACTTGTCGCTGTATTGCAGCAGGCTAAACTTTTGATTCTCGAATCCCGGGCCGCAGCATAAACGGCGACAACAGCCCCTAAGCTGTTGCCGAAAACACCTATCGAACCATTGACTTGTCCTTCAAGGAAATTGAGGGCGCAGGCGACATCGATGGCGAGCCCCTTCAACCTCCAATCCCCTCTTTCCCCTTCACTGCCCCCATGGCACCGAAAATCAAAAGTCAGAACATTGAAATTTTGCATGGCCAGCAAGGGAGCCAGCTTCTCATACTCGAAAGAATAAAAGCTCATGCCATGCAGCAAAATAAGGGTTGGGGCCTCTTTATCGACGAAATAAAAATCGCCAATCAGCTTAAGCCCTTCTGAATCAAACGAAATCTGTTTTTTCATCAATACCCATCCAGGAATTTGCCGCCTGCAGATCCTTTGGCTTTACAAATTGAGCCCAGTCACAAGTGCTTTCGACACCGTGTTTTTTCTGAAGACCGTTGAGAGTCTCCATTTGAGTTGAAGAGAGCACAAAGTCATAGATGTTTCTGTTTTCCTTTTGGCGATGGGGGCTGTTTGATTTTGTCAACGGGATAATTCCTTTTTGAATGCACCATCGATGGATGACCTGTGCCGTTGTGACAACACGCTCTTGCTTGAATGTGAGTTCATGGGCGATATCAATAATTTCAGAAAGATGCAAATGCCGGCCTTTCCCTAACGGACGGTAACCCACGAGAGTTATTTTTTTACCCCGGCAAAATTGAATCAATTTATCGTCATAGCACCTGGGACTGATTTCGACCTGAACATAATCGGGAAGATATTGCATTTTCTCCAACCCCTGCAACTGAGATAAATTCACATTGGAAAGTCCGATATTTCTGATCTTCCCCTCTTTTTTCAAGTTCTGCAGATGATTTAGGGTTTCCTGAGAGATCGCGTCCGGAGCGTGCAGGTAGAGAACATCAAGAACATCGACTTGCAACTCGCGAAGGACAGAGGCAACAGCCTCTTCGCACCCCTTGTTTCTAATATCCCCTAAAGTGATTTTCGAGTGAATCTCTCCCTTGAAGGCGCCCCCTGATTTTTCTAGCGCCCCCGGAAATGCTCCATGGGTCTTGTAAGCCGATGCAAAATCGAGAATAGTGTAGCCGTTTTTTATGGCGCCCGCAATGACTTCCGGGGGGTCGTTCAATTTAAAACAGCCAAAAGCCACAGGTTGCATAATCACTCCTTTGCATGACAATTTAACCTGATTATGGCATATTGTGCAAATTTGCTTGTGTTGCTGGGTGTGATTAAAAGTTACAATTATGATAAAATGCAGCTGATGGAAAATTCATTCGTTCCTAAGACGCGAGACGACCTCTTTTTGCTTGCCAATCTTTTTATTGTGGCAAGAGCTGTTCATATCATGGCAGATTACCCGATTGCCGATTATCTTCTTGAAAAGCCCAAATCCTATCGGGAAATTGCCCGCCGCTTCGATTTTGATGAAACCGCCATGCATAAACTTCTTAGAGTCTTATCCTCCTTCGACATCTTCTCAGAAAATCAGGACGAAACATTTTCGATCACCGATGTGGGACGCTACTTCTGCCACAGCCACCCGGAATCAGTAAAAGACTTCCTCTTTTGCGATGAATCCAGATGGAACCCTTTTGGAAGGATGGATACAGTCCTAAAAACAGGGCTGCCGGCATTTAACGACTTTTATCAAAAGTCTTATTTCGGCTATTTGACGGAAAGACCCGCATTGCAAGAACAATTTGACCGGCATATGCTCGCTGTCTCTTCCTATGAAGATCAAATCCTCGCAAAAGAACTTCCCCTTAAGGAAAACGATCATTTTATGGATATAGGCGGCGGAGCGGGAGGCCTTGTCGAGGCTGCATTGCAAAAGCACCCCTCTGCCACAGCGGTATTATTTGATCTTCCCGAGGTCATCAATGCCATTTCCACTAAATTGGATGAGAGGATAACACCGTTAAAAGGATCGTTTTTCAAGCCCATTAACGCTCAATGCGACACGGCAATACTGAAGAGGGTGTTGCATGACTGGAATGACAAGGAGTGCGTGCAAATACTGAGCAACGCGAAAAACACTCTCAGACCGGGGGGAAAACTATTGATCATCGAAACAATTTTAGAAGGCCCCAAAGATCCTCAGCTTACCAGAATTTTCGACCTGCTGCTTCTGACGCTTTTTGGCGGCAGGGAGAGGTACCTTCAGGATTATCAAGATCTCCTTAAGAGATCTGGGATGAAACTGTCCCAGGTCTTAACAACTGACTGTTCAATGAGCATAATTATTGCGGATAATCATCATGGATAACTTTACGCCTATATCGGGAGCTATCGGAGGGGTTCTTATCGGCCTGGGAGCTCTGGTCCTTCTCTTTTTCAACTACCGTATCGCAGGAATCTCGGGCATTTATTCAGGCCTTGTTAAATTGAGCCCGGGCAAAACACTCTGGCGTTTCATATTTATCCTCGGCCTTCTTGCAGGAGGCGCAATCGTCAGGCTTGCCTATCCCGAAGCCTTCGACCTAGAGCTCGACAAACCCTATTTAGCGGTCATTGCCGGCGGTTTGCTTGTCGGCTTCGGCTCCTCCTATGGCCACGGCTGCACAAGCGGGCATGGGGTGTGCGGCATCGGCCGCTTGTCCATAAGATCCATCATCGCCACGGCCATCTTCATGGTTTTTGGAATCGCAACCGCGACATTTGTCTTCATGATTTTCGGGGAGTAATCGTATGCGTTATTTCACATCGCTAGTCGCCGGAATCATTTTTGGAATGGGGCTCGCCGTATCCCTAATGGTACAGCCCCAAAAAATACTCGGATTTCTCAATGTCGCGGGCAATTGGGACCCGACGCTGCTCGTCGTCTTTGTTTTTGCCACAGTGACCTATGTCATTGGATTTCCTCTCATCTCAAAAAGACCTCTCTTCGACAAAAGCCACATGCCGACAAAAACACAAATCGATACCCCTTTGCTCATCGGAGCCTCTTTGTTCGGTATCGGCTGGGGATTGATCGGCCTCTGTCCCGGCCCGTCGCTGACCGACCTCGTCACCGGCAATTTTCGCATCATTATCTTTGTTCTGGCGATGACTTGCGGGATGTATATCGCAAATTCCTTAGAAAAATTTCTCAATGGCCGACTTCAGCAATGAACGGTGGCACTTTTTTTCATCTTTGCAGCTGCATAGGAGAGTGATCGTTTTTTTCCCTGCCTCTTTTGCCAGCTGTTTCAAAAGATCCTCTTTCCCTTTCAAGCTCTTTAAATACTCTTTGCGAAAATCGCTCCAGGAAACCTTGCCTGCTTTCCATTTTTTGATGAGCTCTTTGTCTGTTCCGAGCTCCTTCATCCACTCATCGACAGACTCTTTAGAAACCCCTCTTGGCCAAAGCCTCATGACAAGGATTCTTTTGCCATCCGATCGGGAAGGCGGATCATAGACAGTTTTACCGGTTTTAATCACGATCCTGCACATCCTTTCTTAGCCGGTTCACAGCAATATGCGCCTGCCTTGTCGGTTCGGGGAGCCGAACGCGGCCAGTGCATCTTTTTACAATAGCGACACTGCCTTTTAAATCAATCAGATGCCCCGGAGAAATGAATAGCGGCTTGACTTGAGCTCTCGTCCTGAGAACCGTCCCGATGGTCTCCCCTTTGTGTTTGAGCGAGCTTTGAGACCCTTTAGCCTCTCCAACCGGACGATACTCGCCGATAAGGCGGCTTTTAGCGCATCCAACTGTCGGCAGACCTAAAAACAATCCCAAGTGCGAGGCCAGTCCGATTCCCCTTGGATGAGCGATCCCCTGCCCGTCGCAAAGAACAATGTCGGGAGTTTGCTTCAGTTTCTTAAAAGCCTGAATCAAAATGGGAATCTCTCTGAAGGAGAGCAGGCCGGGAACATAGGGAAAAGAAGCCATATCAACGGCTGTTGCGATCTCGACAGCTTCCAATTCGGGTAGTTTCAATACGACAACAGCGGCATAAATTCTGGGGTCTTTTTTAGAGAAGGAAACATCAGCTCCTGCAACATAAACAGGAGGTCTTTCCAAAGGGGGAAACTCAAGTCGGGCAGCAAGCTCCCTCTGCATTGCGACCGCCTTTTTAGCAGAGACATTCCATGGATGAAGATCGAAAACTCTCATGATGGAAACAATATCCGGTATATCAAAGATAACCAGCCTCTTTTCTCATTCAAAGCGCGGTACCTCTCGATAAATTTCTGCTTGTGTTTCTCTTTTTGTTCCGGGTCAAAAGGTTTTAAATACACATTTCGAGACAAATCTTTGCTCTCGTACATTTTTTCAACAAGAGAATGGTAGAGACGATTCACCTTGTCTGCTTCAATGTCATAATTTAATTGGACATATTTTTTTTCGCTTAAGCTTCCCTTTTGAGCTTTTATATCCAGATCAAGATACTCTTTGAAATAAGTTAAATTGCAGATCTCGAATAAGATAAAAAGCAAAGATGAATCATCATCCAATGTTTTGAGATAGTGTATTTTGGGAGACTTGAGATCATGCCCTTTTTCCGAAGAATAGTTCCAGTGAACGCTGGAAGAGGCCCCGAAAGGAGCCAAATCCGATTTTACCGTCACGGATTCGACGACAATTTGATCCCCCCCGCACATTGCGGTTGTCTTGTTCCAAAGACATTTGATGTCGGGATACTCGAGGAGGCGATTGACCAGAGGGACTGCTTTGTCATCGATCATAGTATAGATGATATCAGTTCAAGATATTGGGCGTCCACATCTTTTTCGGAGAGAAAAAGGTCCAGGCAACGCCTTTTAGAGCCGCTTGACTGGTCCTCCGACTCGCGAAAAAGATGAAGGGCGGCTAAGATAACAGCCATTTGATGAACCAGCGATTTGATCTGCAGGCTTTGAAAGTCGGAGGAAGAGGATTTGAAACTTTTCAGATCTTGATTAAGCTTGTCTAAACGACCTTTAATAGGCTCGCAGGTTCCGAAGGATTCGATATGATCGATGAAGATCTCGTCGATCTTGTAGCGGTGAATATCTCTTAGGATCTGCATGCAGAGGACATTGTGCGTCCCTTCCCAGTTCTCGCAAATGATGCTGTCTTGCAGAAGACGCGGTATTGACGAAAAGCACTCGATGGTACCGTTTCCGGCCAGAACATCGAGGGAATGGTGGATATGCTCGACGGTCCAAAGAGCTGTCAGATACTTATTGAGGTTCACGATCAGACGAAGAAGAAGTTTCGCTTCATCCCCTTCAATTTTTCCCGTATCGAAATCGTCTTGCAATTTTGCTTCTGCAAAAATCAACGCCATCAGAGCGGTATTTTCCGCTTTGATGCGGGCAAGGTTTTCCCGGACGAGAGGATATTCGATAATTGGACGGCCGAACGCTTTGCGATGTTTTGCGTAGGCAAGAGCTATATGGAACGCGCGCCTTGCCATGCCCACAACACAAAACGCGTTGAAAATGCGGGAAATATGGAGGACATTTTCCATCAGAATTTTAAATCCCTCTTCGGGATGCCCCATGGGAATCGCATAGGCACCGTGAAAGTCCATTTCGGCAGTTGCCAGGGTTTTTGTGCCAAGCTTCTCCTTCAGACGGCGCATTGTATAATGATTGCGCTCGCCCGACTCTAGAACTGCCGGAACTAGAAATAGCCCCAGGCCTTTGGTCCCTGAAGCCGAAGGCTTAAAGCGTGCTGTCATCAAAATGAGGTCGGCATCGGCATTGGAGCAAAACCATTTCTCTCCCTGTATAAGCCACCTGCCCTCTTCATCCTTACACGCTTCAGCGGCGTTGGCTCCGACATCCGAACCTCCCTGCACCTCCGTCACAAACTGGGCGCCGGTAAAATTTTCCCGATAAGAAGGCGCAACAAGCTTTTTCAAGAAAAACTCTCTCTTTGGAAAGTCAGCAACTTTTTGCAGAACGCGGATGATCCCCGCGGAACAGGCCGCAGGGCAGTTGTGCCCCGCCTCGCCGGCCCCCGATGAAAGGAACATGAAGGCCAAAGATTCCAGGAGTCCTCCCGGTTTTGCCATGCGGCCTAACAGCTGCGAGCTGTAGATCACATCCCCGGCAGCGGCGTAGCTCGGGTGGTGGACAACTTTTTCTAGTGCTTGCCCAACTCCATTATAGTGTTCAATCTGCGGTAAATTTTGCCTCAGGTGATTTTCCTGCACAAGCGGCTCAAGCTCACTGACCACCCTTTCGGCAAAACGGGTCAGTTCACTATCCAGATCGGCATCCCCTAAATAAAAAGAGACTGAATGTTGAAAATCCTCATCGATTCGATAGGGATTTTTCCGTATTTCCCGCTCCCAATCGGCAAGATCCTGCCGCCCCAGAGCGTTGCCCTTCATGGTTTCTTCAATAGTCTTCATATCTGTCGGCATCGTAGCAAACTTATGATTTATATTGTAATTTGTTTTTGGATTTAGTAAATACTAGAGTATTCCAAACTAAGGAGAAAGTCATGATGATACAATCTATTAGCCACCGGCCCTGCTGTACAATCATCCCTCCTCATATGACAAAAAAAATTAAAGAGAGCTGCCAAGATGGAAGTCTCAGAGATATCGCAAGGCATAATTTACAGTGCCACAAACATCTAAGAGAAAGCCGGGCAGAGTTTTTCTGCGGCCAGCGGCAAGCCTCTTGTAAAATTACAAAAAACACAATTGTCAAAGTTTACGATGCCCAGCATGAGGAAACCCTTCCAGGAGTTAAGGTTTCAGAGCCCTGGGATTCACCGGATATTGAAATGCGAGAAGCCTATAAATGGGGCCAAAAGACCCACGAATTTTACAAAAAAAAATTCAATAGAAATTCTATAAATAATAAAGGAATGCTCATCGTATCAACGACTCATTTTGGAAAAGGCTACGACAATGCCTTTTGGGATGGAGAGCAGATGGTTTACGGAGATGGAGACGGAAAAATTTTTACGCGCTTTACTATCGACCCCGATGTCGTAGGCCATGAACTCGCTCACGGTGTCACGCAATACATCGGCCCCTTGGTCTACAGCAACCAGTCAGGCGCCTTAAATGAGTCGATATCAGATGTTTTCGGCATTATGATCAAACAATATATTGACCAGCAAACCGTCGATCAGTCCGATTGGCTAATCGGAGAGAATGTTCTGAAAAGAAAAAATTGTGCTCTCCGCTCCATGAAAGCTCCAGGCACAGCTTATGTCGGTCATCCCCAATTAGGCACCGATCCGCAGCCGCAGGCAATGGACAATTATAAGCGTATGAAAGACGACAACGGCGGCGTTCATATCAATTCCGGAATCCCCAACCATGCTTTCTATATATTTTCGGACAAGCTCAAAGATAAATACCCTTATTCATGGCAATTGGCAGGAAAAGTGTGGCATTTAGCACAGCAAAAACTAAAACCGACTGCACAATTTGCAGATTTTGTCCAAGCGACAATAGACATTGTCGATGAAAAGTGCGGAGAGGAGACAAGAGAAGCCAAAGAAATCCGCTACGCTTGGGCTGAAGTGAAACTCTTTGGCCATAAACCGGCGCCTCTCCCCCCGTCGGAAGAATGTATTCTCTCTTGAGGAAATAACATGATCACAATCGAAAACTGTTCGATGATCATTCCGTCATATATGTCGGAAATGGTGATCGAGCATAGAAAAAATCATGAATACATAACCTGGGAGGAGAAAGGACTAAAAAAGTCGGAAGTAGTACGCGACATGAGGGAGCTTGATAAATAAAATCGTGATTCAAATTTTCGACGCGGACGGCATTAAACTTAATGCCGATCGCAGTATATATTCCAATGAAGGCGGTTGATCACTCTGATGGCATCTATTGAAAAAGGAATTCTCAAAGACTTACCTTCTTTCAATCGTTCTAATTCCGTTAGAACCTGTTGAAAGGAATATAAATTACATTTTTTATAATGCCGCCAGGTTTGAAAGCCGCGATAATAACCGGTTTTATGTTGGCTTACCTTATAGTTTTTTTCCAAATCATCAGGAAATTCCTGCTCAAATCCGATCGCTTTCAAGGGTGGAATTGTTTCAAAGTTCTCGTCGGTATATATTTTTAAAAGTTTGACGCTAGCTTTTAGGTATTCTCCTTTTTCTAATCTTGTAAAAAGTCCATAAGCGCATGATGGGTGTATGTAGATTTCCCTCTCTTCTCCAACGCGCATGCCTAAAATTCCATGAAGAAATCCGGTAATGCAGCTATCCAAGTCCAACTCTTTTGGAATCCCTGAAGATCGGGAATCAAAGAGGAGTGTGTCTTCAGAACCGGATGTGATTGTTAGATGAACTAAAACTTTTTTTTCGGTTTTCAATTCAGAGCCCCGACCTTCACGGGTTATCTTATAATAGAGTTTTTTGGGTAATACAGAGTGGTAACAACCATCCTCTAATTTTTCAAAAAGCTGACTGCATTGTTGTAAGTTTCCGCGAGCTTTTTTCATGTTTTTTGCGTACTTATTATCATAAAATAGCTTTGAAAGCGTTTTTCTGTCATAAGAAGGAGGAGTCTTATTATTCTCTGCATCCTTAAGTCCTTTTAAAAATGACTGCCAATATTGCTCATCTTCCCCACTGGTTAAACGGATGATATCTTCGGCAATAATGGAAGGAAGAGCACTAATTTCGTCAGGTGCCAATGAAAGTATAGGTGGTGATTTCGAAAGCTGAAAAGTAATCTTGTCGGATACGATAGTTTGTAAAATATTGAGAAAAAAGTCCTCCGAGCGTAAAAGTTTTTGAATTTTACTTTGCGTGATTTCCAAACCTTTGACCAGTTTTTCCGATTCAGGATCATTTTTTAATCTGGAAAAAACAAACCAAGGTTTTTCAGTATCGAGTTTTTTCGATGAAGCTGTCAGTTTCTCAGACAGTGCGAGATACTCTTGCAGTATGGAGTCATAGCCTAATGAAGGTGTTAATTCATGTTTCTGAGGCGGCTTCTTTGAATCGGCGAATAGAAAATATTTTTTATTGGACAAATAGGGTGTTTTTCTTAAAGCTGGATCATCAGCAAAAAGTTCTGCTAGAGGCTTTAACGGAGGAGTTTCAGCAGAGGAGAACTGATTGATCAACTGCTCCATACGACCCCCGATCAATGAATTTTGTGTTCCAAACCCTAAGATGATACCAATAAGGGCGTTGTCCCTTTTGAATAATTGATCCAAGTTTTTTGTTGAATTCAACAGTTCTAATAAAATCTGATCAGCCATCACATCAGGTCCCAGGGCATATTTAAACAGAGCAATCTGGTCATTGATTGATTTTAATAAAAGATCCTGATTAATAAAATGAATATCGTTGATATTTTCATCATAATCATTAAGAGAATTAGCAATGATGAGAGGGTAGTGTGTGTTAAGAGGAAAGTTTAATTTTTGCCAAACATACGCTCCTTCTTTTAGATAAACATTTCGCTCATGAAACTCAATATCCGGAAATGTAGGATCTTCAATCCAAAAACCATCTGTACATAAAGGTTTTCTGTTAAAAAAAACGTATCCACATTCGCTATTTTCAAAAAGTGTTCTGAAGAATTTTTCTAAAACTATTTGATCTTCATAACTGATTTCTATTGAAAATATTGAACAATTAAATGATAAAAATATGGTTAAAAAAAAGATTGCTTTCATAATATATAATGGCGTTGTTGCATAAATCACCACTGAGACCACCGAGCTCACTGAGAGATTATGAGAGAGGAATTAAATGATTAGACGCCTAATCCCATTTTTTAGAAGTTTTACATTGAAATTGATGAGCAAACCTCTGCCACCACCATTATGCTTAAGATAGGATAGAAGTTGGGCCTCATGAACAGGCAAGAAATTGGCCACAGATTTTATCTCCAAAATAACCTTATCTTCCACTATCATATCGATCCGGTAGCCTGAGTCTAGCTTTTTATCACGATAAATAATAGGTACTGGTATCTGCCGGTTAACTTTCAAACCCGCAAGGTTCAACTCGTAGCAAAGACAAGTTTCGTATGGAGGGTGTAAAATAAACTGTGTAAACTCATTTACAGCCCCATCGCTTTTTTCATCCTGTCGCCAAACAGAATTGAAAACTGAGATATTGCTGATATCCAGCCTTTGATAGGCTTTGTCCATTTCTCGGATAAGCCCGAGACAGTTAAAAATAGCAATTTGAAAAGAGAGTCGTCTGTTGGAAAGACAGAACGGCTTTTTGTAGTCTTTCTAAACTGCCTGTGGAGTGATTCTACGGCATTTGTAGTATAAATAATACGTCGAATTTCTTCGGGGTATTTAAAAAAGGTTCGGATATTATCCCAGTTGTCTGCCCAGGGATTGACGGCTAAGGGGTATCTTGTTGCCCATTTTTCCTGCAGAACAAGCAGGTTTTCCTCAGCCAAAATTTCTGTTTCAGCCCGATAGATGTTTTTCAGATCCGACACAAATTCCTTCGAATGCTTATGAGGAATGTATTTAAACGAATTTCGGATCAAATGGATGACGCATAACTGAATCTCAGTCTCGGGAAACACGGCATTAATTGCTTCCGGCATTCCTTTTAAGCCATCAACACAGGCAATTAAAACGTCGTCAACGCCTCTATTTTTAAGCTCTGTGAAAACTCGTAACCAAAATTTGGCTCCTTCGTTTTCACCGATCCATAAACCTAAAACATCCTTTCGCCCCTCAAGATCGATTCCCAGGCAGGTATACACAGCTTTTGTAACCACCTTTCCATCTTCACGAACCTTATAATGAATAGCATCAAAATAGGTAATAGCGTAGATCTTTTCAAGCGGTCTTGATTGCCACTCTCTTGCGACTTCTAAAGCCTTTTCCGTGATATGGGATACGGCCGTAGGGGATATTTCAGCACCATATATTTCCTGAACATGAGCCTGTATATCCCGGGTGCTCATTCCCTTTGCATACATGGAGAGGATTTTCTGATCGAATGAGGTAATATTTCGTTGCCGTTTCTTGACGATTTTTGGCTCAAAATCACCATTCCTATCTCGGGGCACCTCTAAATCGAGAGGACCGTAGGAACTTTGGACAGATTTTGAAAGCTTGCCATTGCGGCTGTTGCCGGTGTGATGGCCTTCAGGTGAGTATTTGGAATAGCCGATATGCTCTTCCATTTCCTTCTCAAGGAGTTGTTCTACCATACCACCCAACAACCTTTGTAAAAGGCCGTTTTTGCCACATAAGTCGTCCATGGTTTCGCATTTCGACAACTCTTTATCGAGATCGATTTTTAGTTTTGAGAATTTCATAAGTTGTTCCTGTGTAAATTAAAATTAAAAATTTGTCGCCCCTCCCCCTGCAGGGGGAGGAACCTCCTTCTACTTGTTTACAAGGTATTTACTATAATACACTTGCAACTTAATTTACACAGTTCAGATTACACTACCTTCGTATGTCGATTCAAGCAAACCAGGACCCAACCGTCGATGCGCCTCAATAGCGGCACCGATGATTTTCCTTGTAATAGGTCATTTCTTTTTCGTGTTCTTTTTCAGAATTTCCTGGGTAACACTCATTTTTTCTCCTATAAGAGCGAATGCGACCTTGCTGACAAAGAGCTAATACTCTAATTTTTTGTTGCAGCAAAAAGGAGTACCGACAATGAAAGCAAAATATCGCATTCGCAACTGGAACGACTATAACAAATCACTCATTCAAAGGGGAAGCATAACTGTTTGGTTTTCCGACGATGCCATCAGAAAATGGACTGCTGCCAAAAGAAATTGGAAAGAGGGGACGTCCAAAAATCTACTCAGATGATGCGATTCTTACCGCTCTAATCATTCGATCTGTTTTTCACCTCCCTTTAAGGGCTCTTCAGGGATTTCTGACCTCCCTCATCATGTTATTGGCCGGCGGCTTATCAGTTCCTTCCTATACTCAGATTTGCCGAAGGGCTAAATTACTTGGTCAAAAGCTGGAAAGACTCTCAAGGAAAAACATCACGGATGTTGTGATCGACTCTACAGGATTAAAAGTATACGGAGAGGGAGAGTGGAAGGTTAGACAACATGGAATTGGCAAGAGACGCACATGGAGAAAGCTCCATCTTGCAGTCTGTCCCGATTCTCATGAAATCATCCTTGAAGTTCTTACTGAAAATAGAGTAGCAGATTGTGAAGTGTATCCTGAACTTGTGAATGCATTGCCGAAATCGGTTAAGCGGACGTATGGAGATGGAGCTTATGACACGAAGCGATGCTATGAGGCCAATATAAAACATGGATCTGTTCCAATTATTCCCCCCAACAGAAACGCTGTATTTCATCAGGATCCATTTCCTCCCATGCAAATTCGGAATATTCATCTTCTCGAAATATCAGGATTAGGGGGAGATGCTGATAGTAGAAAGTTATGGAAGAAGCTGAGGGGATATCATCGGCGATCACTTGCTGAGACAGCGATGTTCCGGTTTAAGCAACTCTTTGGATCTAAGCTAGCAAGCAGAAAACTTGAAACTCAGCGGGCGGAATCACGAGCGAAATGCGAAGCACTGAATATAATGACAAGACTAGGAATGCCGGTGAGTGAAATGATGGCGGATTAGGGTTAGACCTCATACTTCTCTCGTGCTCTCTTGTGGGCTCTCGTGGTGAATTTCGCAACAAAGCCATATATAATTCCTAATTGGTACACTGCGATTGGCATATCGCTCTGTACTGGACAAAAAATCATTTCACACATGACAACCTCCTCTTTCTAAGCAGTCGAATGACCACAGTATCTGTTTGATTTCATTAATATTAGACTCGATGTTCATGAGTGCCCTCCGAATCATATCCAATCCCAGTCGAAATATGCTTTTACTCTTCCGTCCATGGGCTTTTTCCTGATGGGAGTGATTTTGGACTGGATTTCACCCGCTCTATAGGCCCAGCAGAAGGCGATAGCCAAGACAAAGAGGATCTTCTCGATCTTATCAGGATCGGTAACATGAGTATCTTCCATGCGGAATCCGCGACTTTTAAGGCACCCAAAAAGCGTCTCTATTTCCATCGCCTTTTGTAGACCGCTAATGCATCTTCAAAGTCATGATTCGAAACCACGATCATGGGCTCTTTCGAGCCTTTTTTGCCTTTCCGAAAGGATAAATACAGCTGCAGACCCCATAGCTCTACCGGGACATTGAGGACTTTTTTTCTTTTTCCGTAACGTTTCAAGAGTTGATGAATGGAAATCGATTCATGAGAGTCTAGCTCGAGAATCTTATACGAGCCCTTCACACGGATGACAAATGGAATATGGGCGTCTATCAAGAAAAGAAACCAATCTTCGCCAATAAATTCTCGATCAGCAGTAAAAGCTTCGATTTTCTCGGGTGAAAACTTTTTGAGAGTGCGCTTGAGCAGCGATATTCGATCGTGTGTGGAAGAGTTGCCTTCCAAGTCTAAAACAGACCAGAAAAAAGGGATGCTGATCCCTTTATAGGCGATTGAGAGCATCAATATGTTGATCGGCGTCTTGCCCCACTTCCAGTTCGTCCGATCAAGGATGAGTGTACATTTCTGATCCAGGGGAAACAATTTGAGGATGAAAGGGGCTATACAACTGAAGTCAAATGAGAAGTCAGTAAAGAATCTGCATATCCTGCGATAAGCAGATTCTTCCTTGCAATTTGTTTGGAATGCCGTCGCGATTTGTGCCAGGTTGATGGTCCGCACGCAAAACAGAGCTTGGACGATGTGGATCAAGCAAGTGATTCTGGCCTTGTTCCAATTGAAAAAATTGGCTAGAATAGTTCTTAGTTCGCTGATGTGATTCATAAATGTACCTCGCTGTTTTTGAATTCCAACGAGTTACAATCTCATCAGCGACATTTTTTTATCAAATCATTTTTTGTCCAGTACAGAGGAGAATATGTTCAAGAAGCGGTGCTTGGTTTCATAATTGCGGGTTCTCCTTTCAAAGCGCCCGCGGCCATGAGCCATATTCCGACTGTAATCAAAACAACCGCCCCAAGGTAAGGTGAGAGTTCGGCAAGGCTCAGTCCCGTGCCGAAGAGAAGGGCCTGCTGAATCAGCGCTCCACCCGATTTCCCCAAACGGGAACCGACAACATCGACTGCCGCCTTGCCCCGAAGCTTCGACTCTTCATCGAGAGGAATATAACACATCTCCTTTGTCGGGTCGAAAAGTGAATATTTGGTCGCCTTGCTCATGATATTTTGGCCAAAGCCAAGCCAGATGGCAATCACCGACGGAGCGGCGGCTAAAGTCGAAAGAGTATAAGGCTCTAAAGAATCCTTGAAAGAGACAAAGGCAAAGAAAAAAAGTCCGGACACCAGAATCATAACCGGAGTTAAAGAAGCGCTGACAAACCATCCGAATTTTCTGACAATCATGCCTCCTAAGAACATAAAAACGATGGTCACAAGGCCCATATAGATGGAAAAATTTCCCATAAAAGCGCTGTAATCATTTAAGTTTCCGTAGACAAATTTAATTTCGTTTTTCCAGACTGCTTCGACCACATTGATTGAAATGCCATAGCAAATGACAAGCAAGCTGATACAACCAAGATGTTTTGAACGGATCAAATATTTGAAACTATCCAGCAGCCGCATTTTCTGCTTCTTTTTTACCGTCACCTCGTCCGCAAGAGGATAGCGCTTGTTGATCCACCAATAAGTGAGCATAAGGCTAAGGCAGCTTAAAACAACCGCTCCCATCAGATAATTGAGACTAAGCCCCCAGGGATCGACGCCCTCGGGAAGACCCCGCCTCACTTTTGAAAAGTAGGATAAAGCGATTCCTGCTCCAACAGCGCCGAAGTTGGCAATCACACCGAAAAGCGGATAAAATCTTTTTGCCTGCTTCATTGCGAAGATATCATTGGCTGTCTGCCAAAAGAGAAGCGATAGGATAACGCTGCCCCAAAGCTCTGCCATGACATAAAAAAGGGCATAGCTCCAGCTGCCCCAAACATAAACGAAGGTTTTCATACGGGGGAAATCTGAGGCGATTTTTTGAATCAGCGCTTCCGAGGGGTGGAGACTTGCCAGATTGGGATAAATAACCAGCGCAAACAGCCCGAAAAAAAGCATAAACGGAATGACAGATAAATAAAACATCTGACGCCTGTTGAAGACCTGGCTGAGCTTTGCGTAAATCAACATAATGACAACCGCCCCTGGAACCGTGCCGATTAATTTAATCAAACTGAGCGCCTCGCCTCCAGCAGCCCCCACCACTAGCGTATCTTTCACATCCCGCAAGACAGTGTAGTTAAACAAAGTGAAAAACATCATCAGCCCCATAGGTAAAAATAGCTTCAGTTCGCTTGTTCGGACGGGAAAAAGCCAGGACCTCACACGTCCGAATTCTTGACTTGTTTCATTCACTATAAACCTCCTTGTTGGCTTATTATCATAAAGTGCTTGACCAGAATTAGTAAAATTAATTATATTTATTCTGAGGTTTATTTTTACTTATGCTTAATCTTATGTATCTCAAATATTTTTCAGACGCTGTCAGATTTGGCAGCGTGTCGGCATCTGCCAAACACAATTTTGTCAGCCAATCGGCTGTCAGCCAGGCCATATCCAAGCTTGAAGGATCATTAAAAAAATCCTTAATCCACCACCATCCCAACCGGCTGCACCCAACCCCGGAAGGACAGATGGTATTTGAAAAGAGCCTCGCCATTTTCAATGAAATCAAAAAGCTTGAAGAGTCGCTCCAAACAGAAGATTACGTGGGTAAAATAGACTTTGCCTGCACTCACAGCTTTGCCCTTGCTCTGCTTCCCAAAAAACTCAAGGAAGCCAAAAAGAAATTTCCGAAGCTGCAGCTTAACTTCCGTCTGGGCCATCCTGGGCTGATTATGGACATGCTCAAAAAAGGACTGATCGACTTCGGGATCGTCCTAGGCAATGAAGATTTATCCGATTTCCAAAGCCGTGAAATTTACAGCGGCGAACACAAGCTCTATATCGCCAAATCTGCCTCAAGCCCCAAAGATCTCCCCTTTATCCTCTCTGAAGAGCGAATGGAAACAAAACTTTTGAAACAAGCCTTCCGAAAAAAAATGAAACGGGACCTCAAAACGAATATGGAAGTGTTCAGCTGGGAGGCCATTGCCTCGCTGACAGAAGAAGGGCTCGGCATCGGCTTTTTCCCCGACTATATTGCCTTCAAAAGACCGAAATTGAAGGAGTATCGCCTGAGCCTTGGCCCCTTCCCCTACAAACTTTTTGCCATACTTCCCAAAGGGAGAAAGCTCAATCAAAATATAGAGGGCTTTCTTAAAATATTGTCAAAAATTCAGTAAGATGATATCGTTTAGGCATTTATGAATGTTTCTTATCAACAAGATTTGCGTCATCTGACAGCGGCCAGCTCCAGAAAGGTTTTTTTTCAAGCGCTGAAGAAAATCTCTCCCATAAAAAAATCGCTGACAAAAATGATTCTTTCCTGGATTGATCAAAATCAACACTCGTTTAAAATACACAATATCTTTCGAACTCCGTTTAATGCAGTTTCAAGTCGCAAGATTTTTTCCGGAAGCTAAAATCTCTGAAATTAATGATAAAATCAATGCGGCCTATTCCGAAATTGTAAGCAGCAAAAAACTGCCAGATTTTGTAGACAACGTAAGTTATCTTGCTTTATTGGTTAGCCTAATTCCTCATAACCAAAGAGAAAAAGCCACCGCTGCTCTTCTTAAACTGAGCCAGGAGGAAGGATTCGACAATTGCTTCCCTCTCATGAGATCATTTATTGCAAAACTTCCAAAAGAGCAAAGGTTGCAGGCTATTTTGCCGCTTGACTCGTTAATCAAAAATTGTCGCATATGACCGCAAATGCTTGGGATTTTTATCCTGCCTGCCGAAAAATGAAGAGCTCAAAATCCTCCGAGAAGTCGTAGGCATTCTTGAGAATGTCGCCAATCAAGAGATTAAAGAAGAGATGATGCTTGCTGCTTACTTTGCCTGTCCAAAATACGTAGTACGATTTATGAATCTCGTTGCCTCATTCGAAAGTATTCCCTTAACTATTGCTGAAATGCTATTCCAAGCGTATAGTGTTGATCCAAACCTTGCTGCCGCTTCCCACGCCCATCTCGAGAGCCGGCTTCAAAATTCTCAGTCAGCATTTGAGCTGGCTAGCTATTTAAATAAGCATCGCAAGAAACTGTTGATCGATCAAAACAGCCGGTTAATGGAAAAAATCATCAATCAATTTACTGTAAAATGATAAACCAGGCCTATAAATCCCGAGAAAATACTTGCGAATCGTAATTTTATTTATCCTGTTTTCAACCAGTCTTAAGGCCCGCTGTCCCGACACTTTTTCATTGAAAAGCGAATGCGATTATCTTTGGCTGAAATCAACGCCATCTAGCACTTCAATGTCCGGCTTTCTCGGAGGGTTTCGAGCCATACATGAACATCGATTTGAGACCGCCGGATATACAGACTGCCTTTATTGGATCTTAGGTCCGCTCGGCGGCGAGGATCTTTTTGATGACGATGTTCGCATTCAATATACCGAATTGGATGGGAATTTCAGACTGAATCTCTATTTTTGTTACCATGAACTTCACATCACTCCTTTTATCGGCTATGGCATTCGGCAGCACCGTTTTAAAAGAGTCCGGCCGTCCAACCTTCTTCAGGAAATCAACTATCTTTATATTCCTTTGGGACTTGCCGTAAGTTATGACTGGCGCGCCAATCTGTCTCTTTGCGCGGAATTTAAACTCGGCATGATGACCTACACCCTCTGGCGCTATATTCATCCCGTCATTGAGGCCCAATATCGCCATCTGGAAAAAGCACCGTCTTATGAAGGGAATATTTCCCTGACCTGGAGACCTTCTTGCCATTTGTCGTTCACCCTCTCCCCCGCATTCCGCTTTGTCGATTTGCGCTTTCCACAAAATATTCTATTTGCTCCGGAATCAAAACAATTGTATTATTCCTGCATATGTCTCGGAGCGGAATACAGCTACTGATGAGAAGACTGATTATATTTCTCTTATTGGTCGTTCATTCCGGAATCTTTGCACACTTCGAGACTGAACGCATACAAGCCTATCAAAGGGACATTCCCTCTTTTTCAAAAGGAAACTTTTTCAAAAAACAAGAAAAGCTTTTGCTGGCAGCCGAGAAAGCGTTCGATCAGCAGTCATGTTTTCGTCTGGAAGACTATCCCCATGGGGACAAGCACCCTTATATCCATTATATCACCGACAGAGAGACCAATGAAATCATCGCGATATTCAAAAGCCAAGGTCCAAGAACATCGGAAGTTCTCACCTGGGAGCTTAGCGGAATCTTCGGCCTCGAGGATGTCCTGACCCCTTCCATGCCGCTGACACTCTATGGAATTTCAGGAGAACTGCAACTTTATCAAAAAAACGATGTAACCAGAAGCCAGAGTTACATCGAAGAGCTCTTCCCATTGATTACTTTTGACTCCTATCTCAAGTGCGCGCTGGCTGTTTTGCTCTTTGCCCTTGAAGATATGCACAATGAAAATTGTTTTTATCAATTTTGCCGTGAAGGTTATGCCTTCATGGGGCTGTTTGATACTAAGGTCGCTTTTTGCCAAGCCAAGTTTTTCCCTTTGGGAGAGGGCAGTGACTTTCCCTCACTCCAAACACCTTTTAACTGGATCGGCTGGGATTTCCCCCAAGCCGACAGAATAATTACCGGAAAATTCAAAACCTGGCTTGAAGATCTGATGAAATCATGGCCGGAGCGGACCCAAGATGCCAGCCGCTACTTCGAGCATCCCATGACTCCTTATGACCTGACGGAAAAGCAAAAAAGAGAAATTATTGAACGAGCAGAAATTCTTTCCAACTTGATTTCAAACAACTCCCAATCACCTGCAAGCAGATGGCATGAGCTTTTAGTTCCCGACTACCCTCTCGTCGCGGAAAAACTCCGCGATGTCTCTCCCGCCTATAACACAACATGGCTTCTCTTCAGACTCCAGTGGTTTCCCGAAAGGTTCTACTCCGACTGGATCGCTCCGGAACTTCACGAAGAATTCAAAGAATGGCTTAAACAATTTTTGGAAAGGTGTTAAATATGATCGTTTACTGTTTAATTTTCGGAATGTTAACTATGAACGCATATCAGGACAACACAACTTGCATCTTGGTCGGGTCAGCTAACAAAAATAAAGTAGAGGCTGTCAAAGAAGTCATTTTGGGCACTCCCCTTCTAGCCGATTGCGATGTCAGGGGAATCGCGGTAGAGTCGGGAGTCAGCGAGCAGCCTCTCTCGCTCGAAGAGACGATTCGAGGAGCAAAAACACGGGCGGAAAACGCCTTTGAAAACTGCCGCTTAAGTATCGGCCTCGAAGGGGGCATGATGGTGGTCCCCGAATCCGGCGGCGAATATATGATTGTCAGCATTTGTTCGATTTTTGATGGTGAAAAGCATCATATCGGCATGTCATGCGGATTTCGACTGCCGAAAGAGGTCTCTCGGTTAATGATTGAAGAGGGGCAAGATCTCAATGAAGCGCTGTTTCAATGCGGCCTGACGACAGACCCTCAACTTGGCGCCTCAATAGGCGGGATCGGATTTTTTACAAACGGCCGCATCAACCGCAAGGAGTTTTGCAAACAATCGCTCACCACCGCCATGATCTCGATTGAAAATAGTGAAAGATTCAATGTGCCAGAGCCCTCAAAGAATTAGGAGGAAATATGCAAAGGATATCCCGCACTTTACCAAACACCCCTTATAACAACGCGGTATTAAAGTCACGGGTTGAAGAATTTTTTACCAGACTGAAATTTTTTGACGATTATAGTAAAAGTACTTATAAAAAAACCCTTTTTCAACAGATTATCTCCAAACTCCATTATCCTCTTGAAATTGACGACACCCCCATCCACTTTACGATTCGCTGTCAAAATGGGGGAGGTCTCGGCGACTTAATGTTTGCTGTAAAAACAATTCAATCTCTAGCCAAGCATTTTCCTTCCTCGCAAAGAGAATTTGAGTACATAGCTGAAGACAGCGCCTTGCCATTTAAAGATTATTTGGAAAAAGAAGGGATCATTGTTGGCGATTCTAGCAATTCAGAAAACCAAACTGAGAAAAATAATGCCCTGTCAATTCTCATTGATGTCGCTACCCCGGATACCAGAAAAAGTCACCCAGACGCAAAAATTGTCTATCATATTGACGAATACAATGGCTGGCGCTGCAAAAATGCCTATCGGGATCTCGGTCCTATTGAATACAAAAAGCGGGGATGGCACTCAGCCGGAATTGGAAAACTCCCCTACAGCCTTCCTACGGTTGGCATTCATATTGATACATCGAGGCAGCAACCCTCAAAGATTGATTCCCTGCTTAATTCTCAATTAAAAAAAGACCTCAAATCAATTTTAGCCAAGAATCCTGAAAGCCGCATTTTTTTTGGTTATAATTCTACAGGAAACATCAATTACCTCCATCGTTTTATCAGAGCGATTTTATTAGCAGACAAAACATCCAAGTCTCTCGTTTTTGTCATCCGCGACACAAATCCTGACTTTCCTCCGATACGGAAAGAATTTTTAGACAAGCTTCAGAATATCAGTAAAATTCGTCATCTCAATTACGAGGACAGGTACCGAGCCACTGTACAAAAGACAAAAGCCTCCTCAGACCGAGAGGTTACATTTATCCTAACCGACCAACTAGACCCTCAAGATATGATCACCATGAACAATATCTCCGAAGGGCCGACGCTTTTAAGCGGCGATCAATCCTTTGCGGAAATCATTTCTATGAATGATAAAATTCCCTTCTATCAAGTGCAGCCGTGGAAACGCGATTTAATTGAACAATTCAAGGAAATAGCAGAGTATCTTTTTGGCCCTTTCAGCACGATCGTCGTTTTTCTTGGTGCTTCAACACTCTATTGTGCTAATAAAGGAGAAGAAAACCTCTCAATAGACGTTACAGCCAGTTATCTTCAGATAGACGAACTGCAGAGCCAGTTTAATGACTTATTTCAATACCTGAGATCCTACTATGATGTAAAGCATTGGCTGATTGGCGATATTAAAAAACAGATCTTGCGGCACAAACACTCCCAATTAGCCGAAATAGAAAAACTGCAATATAAAAGCTCAGATTCAATCACTCATAAAATGGAGAGAATCATGCAGGCGACACGTTCGGTGCTAGGGAAAAGGCCTCCTGCGAAAAAGTTGAAAGAACGGGTCCGAAAAAGAGTCAAAATATAAAATTTTTATTGCACTCTAATTTTGTTTATGATATGATTCAAATATCATGAAACAAGAACGCTTATACAGCTTTTCAGTGGCTTTACCCCAAGTTGCGGGTACAGGCGTTTTTGCCTCAAAATCATTCTGGCAAGTTGCCTCTTATTGGACCTATCGCTGGTGGCGATAGTCTCCACTTAATTTTTTTTAAAAACTAATTATCAATAAGAGAGAAATTGTCAGATGAAATCAAATAGTAAGCATTCGGTGATCTATATTTCTGGAAAACGCAGCGCGGGCAAATGTCTGCAAGGCGCCCGATGGAGGCAACCGCTATTGGGGTTGTCGAAGCAGGGCAACAAAGCAGACCGAAGCCCCCGCAAGTTATCTAGGAATATAGATCACCAAATGCTTACATCAAATAAAAGACTCCATATCAATTCCCCTTCCGCCTTCTATTGGTGGCTCTAGCCGCCATACCCTCATCTATTTTTATTCGCATTTATTAAATTTTAAGGAGTCAATCATGAACAAAAGTGAACTTTGCTCGTTTGAGCGAATTTTTTCCGAAGGCCAGTTGACCCGAAATCTCTTAGGATTAAGCCCTAAGGATTTCAGGGTCAAACAAACAGACCGCCCTGAACAACAGTTAAAACTGATAACGGAAAAAGCCTTTGAGCATTTTAATGAAGGAAGGCTGTTTTTCTTCGATGCTAATTTAGGCAACAACCAGTGCCATCTGAGCGCCTTGTTGACAGCAAAATTATTCAATAAGTACGCCAAAATAGGCGGAATATCCATAGAAAATGCCAAAACCGCAGATGCCCGCCTTCTGATTCTGAGCTTTCTCACCGCAAATGCTTTCAATCATTTTCTGGAACCGTTGATTCAATCATTGGGGCTTGAGAAAAGCAGCAAACGGCTCTGCAATCGAGTCAAATCGTTTGTCTCTTGCACAAAGAGAGATGCGAAAACGGAGCTGATCGATATCATTCGGAAAAAAACCTTTGCCATGATCAATCGCTTTTCAAACAAATCCTTGAGAACGGAATTATTATCTTTGGCAGAAAAGCTCAAAAAGAAAGACGGAAAATTTGAATTTCCCAAATTCGCTTCTGTCCTTCTTTTTTTAGACGAGGCCAGACGAAAACGGATTCCTTTAGTCTTTCGGGTCAAAATGATTTGCCGCGAAGGCTACCATATCAGGACTTTTCCGCAAGGCCGCATCGAGGGTGCCGCCGTTGTGTTTGAAGGAATGGGATCGACAATCGACTTATTCTTCAGCCAGTACCGCATTATCCGCGATGCTTGCCATCGAAGCTTTTTTTTCAACAGACAGAGGAATCCCCAACATAGCTGCGGCGCCTGCATGCCCTGCCTGAGGGATGCTCCCCTTGCAAAACAAAAGACGTCATTTGACGACATGCTTCTGAGCTCAGCAGCAGACTTCACCAGTTCTTTGCAGGAGTTTCAAGTGGGAGGCGCCTTAGGCATCCTCTACAAAACAGCTCTAAAGCAATCGGCTGATCTCGGCACCTCCGGTCAATGCCAAAGGCCGGCGCTGATTATCGAGCATGCATTTTCCGAAACGGCAGATCATGCCCTCGCTCAAAAGCGGCTTCTAGATGTGCCCCCATCGGTTCTTATCGAAAGGAGGTTGGTCCATGAAAAGGGATAAAATCGGAATCATTGGAGGGGCAAGCCCGCACGCGGGCGCCCTCCTGTTCAAAGCAGTTGTCGAGGCTTTTTCCGCTTGCGGAGAAGCTGTTCCCGAAGTTCTTTTGCTTAACTATCCTTTCACAAGGGGGCTGAGGATTCAAGATGCGGTCCGCAATCAAAATTTGCACAAGGCAGAGCTTCAATACTGCATTGACCGGCTGGCCAGACAAGGAGTGACGCTGGCTTCTCTCGGCTGCAATACATTGCATCTTTGCCTGCAGGGGCTCAATACCCATGGCATCCGGTTTATCTCGCTGCCAAACTCGGTAATGGAAGAGGCCATGCGGAGAAAGATGAAGAAGCTTTTGATACTGGCTACGGAGACAAGCATCCAAAAAAGGCTTTACCGCCATCCCGAATTGGAAATGGTTCTGCCAAATTCAAAAGAGCAGAAAAGTATCGACAGAATCCTCGATAGGGTTCTAGGTGCGCAATTCGACAGTGAAGACGGAGCGGCGCTCCTTGAAATCGCCGAGAGGATCTATTGCGACAATCCCTATGACGGACTCGTTCTCGGGTGCACCGACTTCCCCGTGCTCCATGAAAAGCATCCTTTCAATTTAAAGCGGGTGCTGACGCTTGATTCAGTCCGTATTGCGGCCGATAGACTCGTTCAAAATTATTTAGGGAGGCAGCATGTATAAATATATTCTGATTATCCTTTTGCTTGCAGCTGTTATCGGCTGCAAAAACAGCAAGACAAAATCGAAGTATCGCATCGCGATACTCACCCCTCTCAGCCACCCGAGCCTTCTGCAGGTAGAAAGCGCCTTTAAAGAAGAGCTCAAAGACCTTTCTTCCGCCTTCACCACGTATAACGCTCAAAGGAGCAGAGCACTGATGCGCGCCGAGGCGGAAGAAATCGTAAAAAAAAGATACGATCTTGTCCTTGCAATCGGAGTGCAGGCCACCCTGATGGCCAAAGAAGCCTGCGAAAAAAACAAAGCAGCCGTCCCGATCGTTTTTGCGACAATCACTCATCCCGAAAACTTAAGCCTCGAGAGTCCAGCGATTACAGGGACTGTTGAAGTTTCGGATTATCCGAGGCTTTTTAAGGAGATTGCCGATCTAAAGATTTCAAAGGCGGCGATTGTCTACGATCCCACCCAGTACATGATGGCAAAAAATGCCCGAGAAGTGGAAGCGATCCTCAAAAAGCAGGGAAAGCAAGTCAAAAAAGTCGAGGTGTTTCAAACCAATGAAATCTTTGCCAAGACCTCGTCTCTACTTGCCGATTGCGACGCCATTGTCGTTTTAAAAGACAATACGGTTGTTCCGGCGCTCGATGTCCTTGTTAAATCTGCTAAAAAGCACAAGTGTTTGCTGATCGCAAGCGACCTCGATTCTTTCGAACGCGGCGCCGACATCGCCTTTGGCGTGCGGGAGGCAGACTACGGCAAGCGTGCAGCGGAGCTGGCACGGGCGATCCTCGTGCAAGGAAAATCTCCCAAAGAACTTCCCTATATCGAGGTCGACACATTCGAGTTATTGCGGAGGGAACAATGATCGAGCAAATTCTTATCATTTTTCCCTTGATACTCGGAGCCTATATTTCTTTTTCGCTCCTCAAAGTGCCTGACCTGAGCATCGAGGCGGCCTACGTTTTCGGAGCAGCCGCTGCGGCGCAAACGGCACACCTGCCCTTCCCCATCCCCTTTCTTGCGGCGATGGGGGGAGGCATGGCCGTAGGAGGCGTCGCAAGCCTGCTGAATCAGGTGCTAAGAGTCCCCTTCCTGCTTGCCGCGGTGATCACCAATGGACTTTTCCATGGGGTCATCCAATATACTCTCGGCAGCTCGATCTTGAGCTTAAGCGGTAAAAACAATCCCCTTTTGATGTTTGGCGAAGGCGAGCTGATTGCCCTTGCAATGGTTGCCCTAATGTCTCTTGCGGGCGCCTTTTGGCTGCTTAGAAGCCGGCTGGGTAATGCCCTGGCTGTCTATGGCAGCAATCCCTATTTTTTTCAGCATCACGGGATCTCGACAAAATTTGTGGTGATCTCGGGAATAGTCATCGCGGATCTTCTGGCCGGACTGTCGGGCTATCTTTTCGCCCTTTCAAACGGCTTTGTCGATCTGATGATGGGATTCGGCCTCGTCCTTGTCTCGATTACGGCTTTAATTATAGGAAAAATGCTTTTCCGTAAAAAAGGAGCAGGGCCTCTCATCCCGCTTGTAGGGACAGCCGCCTATTATGCTGTTCAGCAGACCCTGCTCAATCTGGGATTAAACCTCACTTACTTCAATGCTTTTCAAGCTCTTTTTATTCTTTTCGCCCTTCTTTTTCTCATGCGTAAAGAAAAAGAACTTATCAATCACCTGGGAGTTTAATCATGCCTGCTTTAACGATTGACGATCTTCATTTTCACTACCATCCTTCCCGCCCTTTATTTTCGGGGATCAGCCTCTCATTTTCTAAAGGGAAGCTGCATGGAATCAAAGGGAAAAATGGGTGCGGCAAGTCGACTTTTTTCCGTCTTCTGATGGGAGAGCTCCCCTACAGAGGAACGATTGACTGCAGGGGAAAACCTGCATTGGTTCACCAAAGTTTTGACCAAATGATCGCCGGCCAGTTCAACTTTGAGGACAATTTAAAGCTGGCCGCTATAGGAAAATACCCCTCTTTCTTTCGCCGCCTTAAACTTGCAGGCCCCCTCCCCGGCTTTCTGGAAAGGTTCGGTATTGATTGGGACAAGCCGGCCAAGCTGCTTTCCGGAGGGCAAAGGCAAATCCTTGCCGTTATGATGGCTCTACAAACAAATCCCTCCCTTCTTCTGCTTGATGAACCAACAGCCGCATTAGACCCCGAAAACGCGAGGCTGTTCTTCGATTTTATGAAGGAGTTGATACACGAAAAAGCGATTACGGCCATAGCTGTCTGCCATGACCATGAGCTGATATCGAGCTATGCCGATGGAAAGCTTCTCGAAATGGATAAGCTCTATTAAATAGCGTCCAAATCTTCGGCTATTTTTTTCGCTTTGTTCAGATTGTCGGTTCCAAGCACCTGGTTGCCGCGCATAGTCACGTAAAAAGATGTAATATTGACCCCCTCGTCGGAAAGGCGCTTTGAAAGATTGGCCAGCGTCCCCGGCTCATTTTCCAGCTTAAGCAAAAGAGCTTCCTTTTGCTTAAAATGGATGCCCGCGTTTTCCAAAACATTGGCAGCTTTTTTCTCATCATCGACAACGAGATGAAAATGAGCTGTAGGGCCGAATGAACTCACATCGGCAAGACCTTCTATATTGACTCCCGAGCTGCCCAAAGCACGCGCGATTGCCGTCAGCTCTCCGGGCTTGTCGGGAACCTTAAAACAAAATTCATTAATCATCGCAACCTCCTGCTGAAAATATGAGTTAAGCAAAATTCATGCCATGTTTACCAATAAGGGAATAAGTGCTAAAATTCGGCGTTTTATGGAGGCCTTATGATAGCCGTCATTCAGCCCATATTCACATTGCCTGAAGAATTGACAACCCATATTTTTTCTTTTATGGATCCCATCGCTTTATCGCGATGCGCGGATGCGTGCTCTCATTTTAAGGCGGTTGTGAACGACGCTGCACTTTTAAAAGCTCATAACATTTGCTATTTCCTTCCGCAAGACAACTCCGACATCAAAAGAGTAGGCTATAGAATCGCCACAATATCCAAAATTGCGAAACGGCTGAATATTGCCCTCCACCCGGAATCTGACGACATACAGAACAAACTGCCCCCTCCCGCTGACAACTTTGACTACTCTGCCCTGCTTGGCACTCTGAAAAATGGAGGGAGTCTTCGGGAGTTAAAGTTTCTGATCGAAAATTTCAAAACTCCTTATGCCGAATATCGCGTTTTTTTCTCGGATATCATTTACTACATCAAACAGTGCGACGAGCAGCAAAATTTCCTGGATCCAAAAGTTCTGCAATACTTATTTGATTGTGTTGAGGGAAAAATTTCTAACGCCAATCTCAGTGCTCTTAATTATTCAACCGGGCAATTGTATTATAATAACGACGGTATAAATCAGATTAGAAGAAGCAACCTTTACACATTTTTAACGACTTTGACAACGATTACATCTTTAAACAATGTCGAGGTTAATGAAACCATCTTAAAGATTTTGAAGGGAAAGGGACTTCGTTTTTCGTATAACAATTTTCAACAATCTCTAAATGGCACAAATTTCTCCTCCGGAGCGGTTAGGGAATTGCTCTGGTCGGGAAAAAGAGTAGAATCTCAAGATTTGAGAATCATCAAACAGAGATTTCCCAAAGCAACCCGATTAAAGATTGAAGCTGCTGGATTCCGAGCCAAGACGATAGCGACGGATACAATCTGCACTATCACGTCGCTAGCGGCAACAATATCGCAAGCTGCACTTCCCCTGTTCTTCCATATCGGAAAGATTGGCCTATTAATCGGCATTAACTTATTGCTGCTCTATGCTTGCGGCGCTTTTTTAAATTTGTTTATCACCTTCTTAGTCATGGTGATTTCAACCCCTTCATTGATGTCCTTTTGGGATGCCTCAGCACTCTTTATATTCGCCGCCAATCTTTTGATATACACCGGCCTGGAAGCCTACAGCATCTTTTATTTATCCAAAGCCGGCATGCATTTACTGTTCGGTTAAGACAACAGCCTCACGTTTACCGCTATTCCACTCAGAAAGTACTTCATTAAAGTCTCTTTCTCTTTTAGAATTGACACCGAAAGGAGCGTCGTTAATATTGAGGGTGGTAATTTTTCTTGCTTCCTTCTCCCATTGGATGGAATAGCCGACTCCGGTATAAACAAAAAATCCCCACTTCTCACTTGCCCAAATGGCATTTAAATTCTTGTTTTTCGGATCGATGCCCTGTCCCGAATCTTTGTACTCCAAAACTTTGGGTAATACGATTTCATGATTTTCGGGAACAAATCGACAGAGAATTTCCTTTTCCAAGTAAAAAGTTTTGCCTGCAGTAATTTGCGTTTGGTAGGCGCTCTCAAGGATAAGCCGATAGGTATGTTTTTCTTTTTCCGGCTGCCAACTGACCACCTCGCAGCCTTCTAGCGCCGCTTTAAACAATTGTGTAAAAACCTTTTCGCCAATATGACAATCGAGCTTTTCTTGTATTGTGTTAAAGAAAGCTGCCTTCGGGTTAATTCCTTCCGGTTGCATAAAAAACCTCCTGATTAATTAAGAAGGCATCCTATCAATATCGAAAATTAAACGAAAGACTTACTTTGTGGTTAATCGATAAAGAACATGGGGCTTTAACGGACTCCCAACAGGAACATTGGGATGGTTGAAGTCATTGCGAGAGTCCTTCGCCATGCCGATTTTCTCCATAACCTTGTGCGAGCGAATGTTGAGCGCCGAAGTGAAGGAAACAATTTCATCAAGGCCAAGCGTATTGAATCCAAAGTCCAAAGCCGCTTTTGCCCCTTCTGTGGCGTACCCCTTACCCCAGTAGTCAAAGGCAAGCCTCCAGCCGACTTCAACGGCAGGGGTAAAGTGAGCGGGAAAGACCGTTTCATTTAACCCGATAAATCCAATGAACTCGGAAACTCCGGGAACTTCCACAGCCCAAAGACCCCATCCCTTTTCTTCAATGTGCTTTTTGAGTTTTTCCGCAAGGCGATCGCTTTCTGCGCGAAAGAGCGTTTCGGGGAAGTATTCCATTACCCTCGGGTCGGCATTGAGTTTCGCAAAAGGCTCGAAATCCTCCTCTTTCCAGGGGCGCAGAATAAGCCGCGTAGTTTTCAAGATCATCAGAAACCTTTTTACGTTCCATAGGTTGCTAATATAGCAGAATTATTTAATATAAAAACATGACAAAAATCATTTTAACCCGTGATTGTGACCTAATCTCGTTCGCCTCAGTGATTTTAGTGATTCAGATGTGAACTTACGTGACGAAGAGTAAGCTCTTTAGAGCTTACCGAGGAGGGTAAGTTTGCAGATGGATTGCTAAAATTGCTGAGGCGAACGAGATTAGGTCACAATCACGGGTTTAAAGCAGGGCGACATTACAGAAGAAGAAGTTGACGCGATTGTCAACGCCGCTAGTTCAGGGCTGCTTGGCAGAGGCGGTGTCGACGGCGCCATTCAGAGAGCGGTTAAAGAGTGCAAAAAAAATCGGGAAATCAGAGAAGGATGCTCCGCCGGAGAGGCTGTCATCACAACAGCCGGCAACCTAAAGGCCCGATATGTGATCCATACAGTCGGCCCGGTATGGCGCGGCGGCAGCCAAAACGAGCCTGAACTCCTCAGGAACGCTTATCACAATTCTCTTTCTCTCGCGGCGGAAAAAGGATTGAAAACAATCGCATTCCCCTCAATCAGCACCGGCGCCTACGGCTATCCCATCGATAAAGCAGCTGAAATCGCACTCAAAACCGTCAAAAAGTTTACCGAGAATAATCCCTCCTTCTCGGAAGTGAGGGTTATCCTTTTTTCTCCTTCCGACCTCAAGGTCTATCAGCAGATATATTTGACGATTTGCTGGCACTGACAATTTTACATATCTTAAAATTTTCGCCTTCAGTTTTGACATGAAGTTCATGAACACCCAAAAATTTTATGGAAACAACTTCGGAATCACGAGCTTCTTTGACATGAATCTTCGTTTTCACAATAACTCGATCATTCCTGGGGTCCCCTTGCAGAGAATAACTTTTGAGTTGAAAATCCACGAGATTTTTTATTTGCTCAAAAAATAGCTCATTGGCTTTTTGAATCACTTGTTCTTTGCCGGCAAATGAAAGTTGATATAAATCTCTTGTATACTCCATGCAGACATCATCAGAAAGCAGCTCAGCAAACTTCTTCGGATCCGGCAGCTTGAAACAAGAAGCAAATTCCTTTCCTACATCAATTCTTCGAGATAAATTCACATTTCCTCCTTGTTATTAACTCGATTTTATGATTTCAACTGTATTATATGACTAGAAAATATTCAACAGTTCTCGATACGATCGGACAAACTCCTCTCGTAAGACTGCAAAGGCTATGCCCGAATCCCTTAGCAACAATTCTTGTCAAATTAGAGTTCTTCAACCCGGGACTCAGTATCAAGGACCGCATTGTCCGCTATATTATCGATAAAGCCGAAAACGACGGCCTGCTAAGACCCGGGGGGACGATTGTCGAAAATACTTCGGGAAATACCGGAGCGGCAGCGGCAATGATCGCCGCTATAAGGGGTTACAAAGCTATCCTCACTATGCCGGATAAAGTCAGCATGGAAAAACAAAACGCTTTAAAGGCTTTCGGTGCGGAAATTGTCGTCTGCCCCACTTCCGCAGCTCCCGACTCGCCCGATCATTATGTCAACACGGCCCGTCGCCTCGCCGAAGAGATTCCGGGAAGCTTTCGCATCGATCAGTACGACAACCCTCTCAATCCAGAAGCGCACTATCTGACAACAGGACCGGAAATTTGGGCGCAATGCGAAGGCAAGGTCGACTACTTTGTCGCCTCGGGCAGCACCGGAGGAACCGTCAGCGGCGTAGGAAAATACCTGAAAGAAAAAAATTCCAATCTTAAGGTGATCATGCCCGACCCCGTCGGCTCGATCTATTATCCTTACTTTAAGACAGGCAAGATCCCAAAAGACGCTAGCTGCAGCTATCTGGTGGAAGGAATCGGCGAGGACCACATCGCCAAAGCAATCGATTTTTCCCTTGTCGACGACATGATGCAGGTAGAAGACGACGAAGCGTTTGACACGGCAAGAGCCCTTGCCGTCCAGGAAGGGATTTTAGCCGGCGGCTCGACAGGCGCCAATGTATGGGCGGCTCTCAAAATAGCGCAAGGACTGACTAAAAAAAGCGTGATCGTGACAATAGCACCAGACAGCGGCATCAAATACCTAAGCAAGATCTTCCTAAAAAATCCCCTCCTAAACGCAGAGGCAGTAGGCCTCGCACTCCCGAGATAAAAAAACTTGGACAATTGAAGGATTCAACGAAACTTAAGGAAGTTCATTCCTGGTTAATAGATCTACTTGGATAAATAAACACTCTACTGAACTCAAGAGTCCGCCTTCCTCGCACTCCCAACCCCCGCCTAACGCTTTGTAGAGTCCGATCTAGCTGCTCAAAAGCCTGAATCCTGCTGTCTATGACAGACTCCCTCGATTGCAGAGTCTCTCTCTCTTTTTCCAATGCCGCTATGCCGTCTGTTATCCCTTTGTCATAGAGCAGCCGGGTTAATTCCCATGATTCTATGTTGTCTTAAGAGCGTGAGACAAAGACCGGATCCGGTCGAGCTCCTGCGTGTAGCCCAAAAGGCGGTCCTCTGTCTCCTCCACAGCCTGAAGAATGGTATTTTCGTAGGTGTAGAAGGCCTGCTCGGCTTTTGCCTTCTTCTCGCGGATGCTGGCCTGGATTCTTCCTCCGTGAAATACGGGGGTCAGGATATCTGCTGTGTATGACCAAACAAAGCCGTCCAAGAGTTTGGGCCGGGAGAGAAAACTTTTGATCACCGATGCTAGCGGCAAGAAAAAAACGGGGGAAAAAATCCCCGACAGCGACACCGATGTCTGCGGTAGCGGCGGCAAGTTCGGTTTCGGCCTGTCTTATATCGGGACGGCGCCGCAAAAGCTCCGAAGGGAGCCCGGTATTGACAACCCGGGGAAGTTCCGGCAACGGTTTCAACTCCTGCATTTCCTCAAGAAGCCCCCCGGGAAAATGGCCTGTCAACACCGATAAACGATAAATGGCGGCATAAAGCTCGGTATACAAATGGGGCAGCTCCGATTCAAGACGGCTGAGTTCGGCCTCTCTGTTTTTCAGCTCGATATCGCTGATAAGTCCGGCAAGATATTTATCGCCCGCTAATTGCAGCGCCTCGCACATAATTTCAATTTCCCGTTCCTTGACGAAGATCTTTTCCTGAAGACCTCTGGCATCCAGATAGTTCCACGCTGTTTCGGCAAAAACGGAAATGAGGGCGCCATAATAGTGTTCAATCGAGCTTCCAATCCGATAACTGGCCGCTTCGACCTGTCTTCTTGTCCTCCCGAAGATATCGATTTCCCAGATGGCATCGAGCCCAACGAAAAAGATTTCCTGCTGGAAGTTGGTCGTAAACGATTGGATGTTTCCGGGATTGACATCTCCGGCGCCTCCGAAAAATGTGTTGAAGGAGTTGCGGTTGTATCTAAGCTCGGCGTCGACATCGGGATAAAGCCTGGAAGCTGCCTGAGCCCTTAGGGCCCTGGCCTCAGAGATGTTTGCAAGAGCAGTTTGAATGTCCTTATTATAATGCGAGGCAAGCCGAATGTAGCGCTCAAGTTGCTCATCATCAAAAGACTCCCACCAACACTCGTCGGGACTCTCTTCTGTTTTGGCTTCATCGGAAACTGTCCAGGCGACTGGCATGTCGCAATCGGGCCGCCTGTAATCGGGGCCGACACGGCAGGAGGCAAGCGCTAAAACAATCCCTAAGTATAATGCAATCTTCATTCTAGTTTTTTTCTAAAGAACCAGTCGGCCCCAGTCAAGGTAAAAAATGCGATAATGGCCATGGGATAGGTCTGATTCCAGACAATAGAGAAGGAAAGGTTCTTGAGAAAGATGCCCCGAACGATGACGAGAAAATATCTCAGAGGATTGGCAAGCGTGCCCACCTGCAGCCACTCGGGCATATTCTCGATCGGAGTCGCGAAACCGGAAAGAGCAACAGCCGGCGCCATAAAAATCATCACGCCCAAAAGACCTTGCTGCTGGGTTTTTGAAAGAGAAGAAATGAAAAGACCGATTCCGACAATCGAAGAGACGAAAATAATAATGCTGAAATATAAAAGAAAGAAGAGAGCCGGTAAAGGGAATGCCGAAGAAAAAAATGGCGGCAAATAATATCAAAGACCCTTCAGCAATTCCGATAACCATCGCGGGAATGGCCTTGCCCAGAAGTATTTCCGAAGGAAGGAGGGGCGAAACAAGAAGCTGCTCGAATGTTCCCACCTCTCTTTCCCGGGCCACAGACATAGCGGTGACCAAAAGGCAGATGAGCATAGTCAGAATGCCAACTAAGCCGGGAACAGTAAACCAGGTGTAGAGCAAATTGGGATTGTACCAGTTCCAAGGAATCAATGTTGTCCTCGCTTTCGGCAGCCCGATTGCCGCCTTTGTATCTTTCTGGAACTGTTCTAAAATGCTGACGGCATACCCTCCGACAATCTGCGCGGAATTGGATTTTCTCCCGTCGAGCAAAAACTGAACCTTGGCATCTTTTCTCGCCAAAATATCTCGGGAAAAGTTCTCGTCTGATATGAACAACAATCAGAGCCTCTTCATTATCGATGGCCCTTTCTACCTGTTTTTCGTTATGATAAAAATAAATGTTCTTAAAAGTGGACGATCCGACAAATCTTTGAATAAGTTCATAGGAATACTTTCCATTGTCTTTATTCCATACGCCAATATTCACATTCTCAACATCGAGCGTTGCGGCAAACGAAAAAATAAACAGCTGCACCAGAGGGGGAATGATCAGGACAGTTCGACTTTTTTTGTCCTGAAGTATCGCGAGAAATTCTTTGATAATGAGCGCTTTGATCCTTTTAATCATTTCAATCAAGCCTTTTTCTGGAAATTTTAATTGTCAGAATAAAGATAATGAAGCAAAAGATCGCAAGCGCTCCGGCATTATAGAGGAGCAGCTCCCAAACATTTCCCACAAGAAACACTGTCTGCAAAGATGTTACATAATATTTGGCGGGTACAAAATAGGTGATTAATTGAATCACAATCGGCATGCTCGAGATTTCGAAAATAAACCCCGAGAGCATAAATGCCGGCAAATAAGAGACGATAATCGACATTTGAGAGGCGACAAACTGATCGCGCAAAAGAGTGGAAATGAAGAGTCCGATTCCAAGCGCTGTCATCAGAAATACTGCAGACACAAGGGCCAACACCCAAAAACTGCCTCTGAAACGGAACATTGTATATGAAAACGGCGATCAACGTGCAAAAAAAAAGCGAGGTCATACCAAGGCAGAAATTGGGCACAATTTTGCTGATGATCAGTTCGCTGATTGTCACCGGCGTTGACAGCAAAGACTCCATCGTTCCCCTTTCCCACTCCCGCGCGACAACAACCGCTGTTAAAAGGGTCCCGATCAGAGTCATGATTATCGCGATGGAGCCGGGAACGAGAAAATAATGGCTGTTGAGGTCTTCATTATACCAAAACCTGGATTCAACTGTGATTTGAGGCCTTCTTGTAGTCGCATTGTTAATATCTAATAGGGCGCATCCAGTTAAGCCACGCCTGCCTCACATAATTTTGGACGAAACTGGCTGTATTCGGAATAGAGCCGTCGGCAATGACCTGTATGGGCGCCTGTGTTTCAGGATTAAAAAAATCACGGGAAAAATAAGAGGGAATGACGACAAATCCCCGAACCCTTCCTTCCTCCATCATGTGATAAAACGGTTCTATGGACCTTTCGACCTTGACCGAAAAATATTTCGAATCCTTGAGAGCATCGACAAAACTTTGCACTAAAGGGGAAGAGTCTTCCATAGCAATGCCGACTTCAAGATTTGTAATGTCGAGGGATATGCCGATGCCATAGATAAACAAAAGGATAAGAGGCAAAATGATGGCAATCAAGGCGCTGCTCGGATCACGCATAATTTGAAAAAACTCTTTTTTGATGAGCGCGCAGATTCTCGAAACCTTCAAGCTACTGCGCATCTTTTTCCCCTCCACATAAGATGATGAAGGCATCTTCGATGGTCGGATTTAAAAGCTCGTCCGATCGGACGCTTTCCTTAAGCTCGTCCGGAGATCCTATGGCAACCAGTTTGCCTTCGGATAAAAATCCGATCCTGTCGCAATACTCAGCCTCGTCCATATAGTGGGTGGTGATCATCACAGTCGTCCCCTTATCGACAAGACCGTTTATGTGATTCCAAAATTCCCTTCTGGTTACGGGATCGACGCCCGATGTGGCCTCGTCAAGAAAAAGAACTTCGGGGCGGTGCATCAGCGAGCAGGCGAGGGCAAGACGCTGTTTGTATCCCAAAGGGAGCTGTCCGGCAGGGGTATTTAAGTAAGACTCAAAAGAAAAGATGGAAACCATATCGCCGATGGCTCCTTTGCGGTTTTTCTCTTTGACTGGATAGATGCCGGAAAAAAAATTGAGATTCTGACTGACAGTCATGTTGCCGTAGAGAGAAAATTTTTGTGCGACATAGCCGATCTTAGATCGAGCCCGACTGGGAGCATCCTGCAAAGAGACCCCTTCGACATAGGCAGTGCCTTCTGTCGGTTTGACCAGGCCGCAAAGCATGCGGAATGTTGTGGATTTTCCTGCGCCGTTCGGCCCGAGAAGACCGAATATCTCCCCCCTTTCCACGGAAAAGCTGATCCCCTTGGTCGCCGTGAACTTCCCAAATCTTTTTGTCAAGCCGTCAGCTTTGATGATGTTTTCGCCGTCTTCGGGAAAGTGAGTCATTCTTTTGGAGAGAGGCGAAACCTCTTTCGGCCCCCCTCCGAGCATATCGATGAACGCGTCTTCAAATCGCGGGCTTGTCTTTTCATAAACGGCATCGGCCCCCGCATCGAGATCCTTAAGAGGGGGCCTTTTTTCTCCTTCTTTTACGACGATTCTTACCGCCCTTCCCTCAACCACACTGTCGAGAACCGCGGGGTTCAGACAGGCAGTGAGACAAAACATTCCTTTTGGGACCTGAAATTCCCTTGATGAGAAACCCTCTGCCCTTCATTTTCCCGGTTAAAGTTGAGGGCAGCCCCTGAAACAGCAAGCTGCCCGCATTCAACAGCAAAACCTCATCGCATTTTTCAGCCTCGTCTAAATAAGATGTGCTCCAGATGACAGAGATTCCATCTTTGACGAGGGAGCGCATCATCTCCCAAAGCTCCCTTCTGGCAAAAGGGTCAACACCAACTGTAGGTTCATCGAGAATGAGAAGGCGCGGTTTTTGTAGCAACGCGGAAATCAAGCCCAGCTTTTGTTTCATCCCACCGGATAAATTCCTTGTCATACGACCTTGAAAATGAGCAAGATCTGAGAAATTCAGGAGTTTGTCGAAAATGTCTTTTTGCTCATCTTTACGAACCCCTCTAAGCCGGGCGTAGAGTTCGAGATTCTGCCGCACGGTGAGATCGTCATAAAGGCCGAATTGCTGAGGCATATAACTTAGCAGTTGATGGACTTCATTTGTTTCCTTAAAGACATCGCGGCCCATCGCTATGACCGTTCCTTCTGAGGGAGTGAGAAGTCCGATGATAAGACGGATCAATGTCGTCTTCCCCGCTCCGTCCGGCCCTATGATGCCGACAATTTTTCCTGAAGGGATGTCGGTTGTGATCGGCGCAAGGGCCTTTGTTTTTTGACGCGGGAACTGTTTCGCCAAATTCTGCAAAGATACAATAGCATCGCTCAAGAACTTTGCTCCTGCTTTAAGTTAATTTTAACAGTGACTGGCATCCCCTGCTTCAACAGCTCGTCTGGATTGTCGACAACGACGCGGATACGATAGACAAGGTCTGTCCTAAGCGTTGTGGTTTGCACGGTTTTGGGGGTAAACTCGGCGACAGGCGAGATAAACCCGATATGCCCTTTGTAAACAGGAAGATCGGGCGAATCGGTAAACACCTCCGCCTCCATTCCCGGGAAAATATTGCCAAGCTCGGGCTCTGTGACATAGGCTCTTACCCAAACCGGCGAGGTGATGGACAGAGTATAAATCGGCTCTCCGAAGTTGACAACGGCCCCCGGTTCTCTGACTCTCGTTAAGACGGTTCCGAGCGTCGGAGCAAACACTTCGGTGTCGTGGAACCTGGTTTCCGCTCTTTCAAGGGCTGCAAGCGCCTCTTTGAAATCCTCACCAAGTCTCTCTGCTGTGTAGAGGGCCTCATCGTAATTTTCCTTCGATACGGCTCCGCTGCCCACAACCTCTTTCCGCCTCTTGAGCACCCATTCGGCATTTTGAAAGGCTGCCTTTGCTGCCTGGGCCCTGGCCTTCGCTTGCGATACCTCCTCCAGATAAGGCTTAGGATCCAAAATCCCCATCAGCTGCCCCGGCTGAACAAGATCCCCCTCTTCAAACAGCATTGCCGCGACTCTTCCGTTGACTCTGAATCCCAAGTCCACCTGACGCACATCGACATTTCCATAAAGAACCAGAGTCTGGCTCCGCCCTTCATTTTCTAAAAAAAAATAAATGCCGACCGCTGCTAGTCCGAGCAGAATAATACCGGCTGCGATAAAAATCTTCATTTTCATAATAAGATTTTGTTATAGTCAAATCTTGATTTAAACAAAAGGCGGAGTGAAAATGGACGATCTGTCATTTGCTACAAAGGCCATTCATGAAGGGTTTCCACCCGAAGAAAAGACCGGAGCTGTTATGCCTCCGATTTATATGACGACGACATTCGCTCAAACATCGCCCGGAGTTCATAATGGCTATGAATATACAAGAGCGAACAATCCCAACTTCGTCATGGCAGAAAAAACTCTTGCTTCTCTGGAGAATGGAAAATTCGCCACGGTTTTTTCATCGGGACTTGGCGGATTAACCGCTATGGTCTTAGGGCTGCTGAAATCGGGAGACCGCGTGCTTTCGCTAAACAGCGTTTACGGAGGAACTTACCGCCTGCTCACACGGGTGTTCAACCAATTCGGCATTGAGTTTAGCTCTCACCATTTCACTAATTTGGAATCATTGAAAAAAGAGCTTGAAACAAAACCCTCATGGCTTCTTATGGAATCGCCTACAAATCCCCTTTTGGAAATATTGGATTTAGAGCCCATACTTAAGGCCGCAAAATCTTACGGCATTACAACTATCGTCGACAATACGTTTGCCACTCCCTGCTTTCAAAACCCCCTAGGATACGGAGCCGATATCGTCTTGCACAGCACAACAAAGTACATTGGAGGCCACTCCGATGTCATCGGAGGGGCGGCTGTGACAAACAACCCTGAAATCAAACAGAAGCTTGATTTCGCCCGCATGGCAGCCGGTGTCAACCCGAGCCCCTTTGACTGCTGGCTCACACTCCGCGGCGTCAAAACTCTGGCCTTAAGAATGGAGCGGCATCATCAAAATGCTCTCGCCATCGCCGAATTGTTTGACCGCCACGCCCTCGTCAAAAAAACCTACTATCCCGGACTCCCCACTCATTCCGGCCACGATATCGCGAAGAAGCAGATGAGAGGATTCGGAGGGATCGTCTCTGTCGAATTCGATCTGCCGCTAGAAGAAACCAACCAGCTGATTTCCTCCTTTGAACTCTTTACTTTAGCGGAAAGCCTGGGCGGCGTGGAATCTCTTGTCAATCATCCGGCGCTGATGACCCATGCGTCTATCCCGGCAGAAGAGAGAAAAAAAATGGGAATCGGCGATGGACTTGTCCGCTTTTCTGTAGGCATAGAAAATATCGACGACTTAGTCTCTGATATTCAACAGACTATAAATAAATTAACTGCAATTAAATATTAATATTAATTTTTTGATACAATAGTATTTACAGGAGGTAATTTATGAATAAATTAATTTCTTTTTCTGTTTTATTTTTTTGCGCGCAGCTAAGTTTATTTAGTTTAAACGCGCAACCATTTAATTCTCAGTCTCCTGAGACAAAAGTGAGAGAAGCGCCGCAGGAACATTTATGTTACGCAATCAATAATCAGTTCACCATCAAAATAAGTCGACAAGTTGCTGAGGATAATACACTTAAGTTTGAACAAAAACTTTTCGACCCCATATTGTTGGGACGCGATCCCGCTGGCGCTTTAATTCTGATTGGAAAATATCAGGATCAAGAAGAGCTTGTTCAGATTCCTGTCAGGTTTATCAACGACGCAGCTGTGCTGGAAACGAAAAACTTTATGATCACTCAACAAATGAAAGACCACGCTGCCGGCATGGTTTCAGAAGTCATTTGCGGACCTTAGGAGGTGAATTATGAGTAAAATACTTTCATTTTCAGCCATATTAGCTCTTGTCCCCCTAGCTGCTTTTTGTATAGATGTGCAGCTCGGCCCGTTGAATGTCAAAGCCTTTGAAGGACCGCCCCATGAAATGATTTTACCGACCGATCCGGGGCAGCCCATATGCGCGGCGATTACAAATCAATCGACTATGGAAATCCTCACGAAAAAAGTCGAAAAAAGCAAAGTCATATTGACAAAGCAGTATTTTGAGCCTGTGCTGGTTGGGAAAAATGACATCGGAGAACTGGTCCTTGTGGGCAAATTTTCCGATGAAAATACCCTAATGGTATTGCCGCTCAAAGATATACAAAGCTTTATACCGATACCTTACAAAAGATTCCAAGTCACAGAAGATCTGATCAGCAAAGCTGCCGGCATGGTTTCCCAAGTCGTATGCGCAGGTTAAAGGTTTCCGATTTTAATCTTATCATGTAAGTCTTAAGGTATGGAAACGCAAACGGCTGTCATCAGCCTCGCCGCGATTATCGCGCTTGGCATTTCGGTTAAGTGGCTGAGCTGGGCCATCAAGGCCCCGTCAATTCTGCTTTTGCTCGCTGTCGGTTTTTTAGCAGGACCGATTCTGGGATGGATCAACCCCAAGCAGCTGCTGGGTCCTTTGCTGCTTCCCATTGTTTCGCTGTCTGTCGCCGTCATTTTATTCGAAGGGGGCCTGAACCTTAGATTTAAAGATGTCCGGGAAGTCGGCCATGTCATCCGGAATCTGGTCACTATCGGGGCCATAGTCGGGATGGGCCTGACTTTCCTGTTCCTTCATTACGTGCTTGGATTCACCCTGACCATCTCGCTTCTTGAGAGCGCCATCCTGATTGTCACAGGACCGACCGTGATTATCCCCATGCTCTCTGATTTGAATGTTAAAGAACCTATCCGCTCGGTTTTAAGGTGGGAAGGGATTATCATTGATCCCATCGGAGTGATGGTTGCGGTACTTATCTACGAAGGTCTCCTTCAGCAAAGCGTCACCGAAGCGCTCGGTGTCATCTCCATAGGAGTTGTTAAAACACTTGTCATCGGAGCTGTCATCGGTACTCTCGGGGCCTATTTTATTTTGCTTTTACTCAGAAAATACTGGCTGAGCGATGAACTGCACAACCCTGTCATTCTGATGATACTGTTTGTGACTTTCATCCTTTCCAATCTCTTTCAACAGGATTCGGGGTTGATCTGCATGACGATAATGGGAATGATCCTGGCCAATCAAAAGAAAACCCAAATCAGCCATATCGTCGACTTCAAAGAAAACCTGCGCATCATTTTGATCGCGTTTTTGTTCATTATTTTAGCTGCCAGCATCGAACTTGAGGCCCTGCAAGAGACCCTCGGAGTCAGCTTGCTTCTTTTGGCTTTTCTGATTTTCGTCGCCAGGCCTTTAAGCGTTTTAGCTTCCACAGTGTTCTCGGAGCTGAGCTGGAAAGAAATTTTCTTTTTATCATCGCTAGCACCAAGAGGCATCATTGCCGCGGCAATATCCGCCCTTTTCGGATTGGAGCTGACCAAAATTGGATATCCCGATGCCTATATCATTGCCCCGATAACCTTCACGGTCATCGCAGGAACCGTCGTATTTTACGGGATCGCCGCCCCGCTGATAGCCAAATGGCTCAATTTGTCAAACCTCCCCGATCAGGGCATCCTCATTATAGGGGCCAACACACTGGCAAGGCATATAGGCGAGGCTCTTGACGCGGAAAACTACAAGGTGCAGTTCATCGACACCGATTTTTGGAAAGTATCGGAAACCAAAGATTACCGCCTCCCCGTTTATCACGGAAACTTTCTGACATTCGAATCGGATAACCCGCGTGGGCTCGAGGATATGGGAAAACTGATGGCTATGACCGAAAACGACGATGTCAACAGCCTAGCTGCCATCCACTTTAGCGAACATTTTGATCAGGCAGGCCTCTACCAGCTCCCCGCCGCAACAGATAAAATCCCCGTCCGCCTTATGGGAAGGCGTCTTTTTGGCGAAGGATACGATTTTCACCGCCTATCACGATACCTTGAAGAAGGCTATGAAATCAAATCCACTCGGATCACTGCCGAGTTTACCTACAATGATTGGGAAAACCAATATCAACACGAGGCGATCCCCCTCTTCTACATTCGAAAAGGGGGTGTTCTCATCCCTTTGACAACAGATAAAACCTCTCCTCCCGCAGCGGAAGGAAAGGTGATCTTTATGGCAAAGAAACTCAGCATAAATTGATCAATTTTGTGGCAATGATTTTTGCAGCGGTCATGTCGTGGCTGCGCTGCGCTTTTAACGCTGTGACAACGGTATTGCAATCATTGCCCATCATTGTAATTTGCGAATTTTCAAGTGTATGCATACACGTCTGCAACTTGTCTAGAATTTGCTCCAATTCTTTTTTATCCAACTGCTTTGTTGAAATGTGGAACAAATTCGGATGGTTATGCTGAACCGAAATTTCAGAAACTTTATCGGATTCGTTAAAGCCCACATAACAATGCGTTTTTTCACAATCGTGCGTTACCTTATAGTCTATTTTCTGCATAGCGGCCTCCTTTGATTGAGTTAAATAAGATCAAATAATCACAATCAGCCAATTAATTCAATTTTAACTTGAATTAAGCAATGCAATTCGGTAAATTCAACTACCTGCCAAGAGGGAAGAATATGGTCAATAAGCGATTTTTTTCGTCCACCAGAGATACAGCCTACAAAGAATACCGGCAACAATTCCCATAATGCTGTGAAAAAGCACTCGCCAAGACCAAAATCTTTGAACAACCTTGATGAGAAACCTGGCGATCTTGAAAACCTTCTCAATGACCATTGCAGAGAAGGGACTTTGCATCCCGGAAATCCAATATGGAAACAATTGCAAATTCTAACAAATGGGATGACAATCGAAACCCTCGAAACAACTTTGGGAGATCTTTATTTCTTCAATGAAAATACCAATTCCCTTGATTCGGGGTATTGTTTTCTTGCGCTGATTAAATTAATCTTAAGCTTTAAAAAACCCCTACCCCTTCGAGAAAATTGCAGTCTTTTTAAATTGTAGTCACATACATATTCAATCATGCCTGCAAGAATTTAATATAAAACGATTCCCCAACAACACGAAGTTTATCGATTTTATTCTCTTTAAAATCAGAGCGGAAACCTCCACTTGCTCTACAGATTTATTCAGAATGAATCAACCTTTAGATATATCCAGAAAGCCTTAGCCTCGGTTCCTTTCCGCAAATGGGAGAATAAAGGAAGATCGCTCACCAATCTCCTTAAACAGTCCTCTCCTCAGGAACGTTTTCGTTTAATCAAGGAACTTAAAAATTCCAATTGCGATATAAAAACCGTTCTTATCGGCGAGCTTATGGATAACATTAATTCAGCCAAAAGCCTCTTCGAAGCAGCCGCTCAGTTTGATGAAATCAGGAAAATGCTCCCTCATATTGCCCGCAGCGACTTTCCTCAGCTATTCGGATGGCCCGGCCCTAATCTGATTAATAACGATCATTTTTATTTGCATCCTAAAAAAACCTTCCGTTTAAATGAAGGTTTTCAGGGCCCAATTTTCTCTTCCAAGTTCCGCCTGGCTTCCCTTTATCGCATACCCAATAGTCACATAATATGGCTTCTTTGCTTTCACGACACAACAAGAAGACTTATTTGGGGCATCCCTTTAGAAGATGCTCCCTTTCATATTCAGCAAACGCCTTTTGGGATTGCCTTTATCTATAAAAATTGCGATGACCTGAATTTTGTCAATCCGGAAAATGGTGAAATATCCTTTAAAGACTCCCTGCCGCAGCAACCCTGTCCTCGGAGATCAAATGTCAATCACTTCCTCGGGGTATTGTTTTCTGGCATTCGGTGACAAGACTTTTCGGAGTAAAAGTTTCCGAAAATTGTCCGGAAAACAAAATTCATAAAAAAAAGGCCTGTGGGAGAATTGATCTGTTCCGAAGAGATGGCAGGTTTTCGCGATTGCGCCCTGAAAATAATGCACTTTGTTCTCCCAAGAAGGGAGAAAAACCCTATTGCCCAATTGCCCGGATTTCCTTTTTCATCAACAAAATTTATACACTTTAAGGCAAAACCAAGAATCGACAATCATTTCGAAGCGGACAGTACAAAATGGCAGGATCTCGCGGCCAAGAGAAAATATGGAATATAGCCAAGGCGCTCTCAGCTTCATCGGAGGAATTGGCATCAACACCTTCATTTTTCAAAACACAACCTCCCGGCAAATCACTGCTTATAAACTTTGACAGAAAAAAAATAAGGGAGCTCGATTTAACTACTTCCAAAGTAAACTATTATATCGACCAGAAGCACAATCTTATCTGGACTATAGATGGGGAAACAAAAAAAATCCAAACTCATTCTCCTGATGAAAGCATGGAAATTGCCACTTTGTCGAATGCCTCCGAAGCTAAGCCGGTTTTCGTCACCGAAAATAAAATCTTATACTATAGCTGCGGCCGGAAAAAAATATGCTTTACGCCATTTCTGCAGCTGTCGTAATTTATATTGTCTCCCTCCTGACTTTTTTTACAGGTTTCGGATTCGGAACCCTTATGCTCCCCGTCCTCATCATTACGACACCTCTACCCGTAGCTATTGTCTTAACGGCCTTCCTTCACTTTCTGAATAATCTGATCAAATGCGGTCTTCTTTTTAAGTCAATCGACCTAAAAACAGTACTCTACTTCGGGCTTCCCGCTATAGCTGGGTCGCTTCTCGGGTCATGGCTTATGGTATCCATGCTTCACTTAGAACCCCTTGCCGCGTACGTCCTTTTCGGCCATACCTTTTCAATCGAATACATCAAGATCTTAATTGGCCTCCTTCTTATCCTTTTAGGCGTCCTGAGAATCCAGAGCCTCTATGACTTTAAGTCTATAAACCCCAAGCGACTCCCCTTGGGCGGACTCTTTAGCGGCTTTTTCGGCGGACTATCAGGATTCCAGGGAGCCTTGAGAAGCGGTTTTTTAATCAACTTGAATTTAAGCAAAGCCCGCTATATCGCCACGGGGGCCTGCATCGCGATCCTAGTCGATACCGCAAGGCTGGTCGTTTACGGGATCAGCTTCTATCATCTATTTTCGTTAGTCACCCCTAGTTTATTAACCATTGTGATACTTTCTGGGCTCCTGGGCATTCTGACAGGAATCTTTTTCCTCAAGAAAATCACCCTGGATTTTTTAAGGTCAGTCGTTTCATTCCTTCTTTTTGCCTTCGGCATCGCCCTTTGTTCTGGTCTGTTCTAATATTTACCATTGGTGTATGAAGATGGTATGAACAGCCAGCATCATTCCAAGCACAGCCATCATGAGATGATGGTAGCTGATTTCAAGCGCCGTTTTTGGGTCTCTACTATTTTGACGATACCTGTGTTCATCCTGTCGCCGATGATCCATAAACTGATTGGCATTCATCAGCAAATGTCGTTTCCTGGCGACCTCTACATCCTCTTTGCCCTCTCGACAGCAATCTTTTTCTATGGAGGATGGCCCTTTTTAAAGGGGGCCTATAATGAAATCAAAAACCTCTCGCCCGGAATGATGACTCTGATCGGCCTGGCGATCGCGGTGGCCTATATTTACAGCTCGTCGGTAGTCTTCGGTCTGAAGGGAAAAGTATTTTTCTGGGAACTGGCCTCCCTGATAGATATTATGCTCCTCGGCCATTGGATTGAAATGAAATCCATTATGGGAGCGGGAAAAGCGCTTCAGAAGCTGGCCAAATTAATGCCTTCGGAAGCCCACTTATTAAAAGAAGATGGCAACACTGAAGATGTTCCGATAGACAAGCTGGAAAAAGGGGATAGAGTCCTCATCAAACCCGGCGAGAAACTTCCCGCCGACGGGATCATCACAAAAGGGAAGACAAACATCAACGAGGCGATGATCACGGGAGAGTCGAAGCCTGTCGAAAAAGGCGAAGAGGACAAAGTGATCGGAGGGTCTATCAACGGCGACTCGTCAATTACTGTCGAAGTAGCCAAAACAGGTAAGGATTCCTACCTCTCGCAGCTGATCAACCTTGTCGAGGAGGCGCAGTCGACCAAATCAAAAACCCAGGATATCGCAAACAAAGCTGCCTGCTGGCTGACGCTGATCGCCATCGCCTCCGGCACCCTCACATTCATTGTCTGGTTTGCGGTGGAATTAAAATCCCTCTCCTTCTCGCTTGAAAGAACCGTCTCGGTTATGGTGATCACCTGCCCGCATGCTCTCGGACTAGCAGTACCGCTTGTCGTGGCTGTATCCACAGCCCTTTCTGCAAAAAACGGCCTGCTGATCAGAAATAGAACAGCCTTTGAAAGAGCCAGAAACATCAACGCGATTGTTTTTGATAAAACGGGCACTCTGACAAAAGGCGAGTTCGGAGTGACCGATAAAATTTCTCTCCAAGACGATCTGCCTGAAGAGGAACTGATGAAATATGCCGCCTCAATAGAAAAAGAATCCGAACATCCTATCGCGAGGGGAATCGCGGATGAAAGCAAAGAGACCTTTTCGGTAGACGATTTCAAGGCCATCCCCGGGAAAGGCGCCGAAGGAAAAGCTAATGGCAAAACTATCAAAGTCGTCAGTCCGGGATATTTGAAAGAACATGATATTTCCATAAAAGACGATCGCGTCGGCAAGTTGAATGAAGAAGGGAAGACGGTGGTCTATGTTCTGATTGACGACAAACTTGCCGGAGCTATCGCCCTTGCCGACATCATCCGCGACGAATCCAAAGAGGCCATCGCGAAATTCAAAGAGATGGGCATTCAGTGCATGATGGTGACCGGAGACAATCAAAAAGTGGCCGACTGGGTGTCGCAAGAGGTCGGACTTGACGAGGTGTTCGCAGGCGTCCTCCCTAAAGAGAAGTCGGAAAAAATCAAGGAGATCCAGCAAAGAGGGTTGGTCGTGGCGATGACAGGAGACGGCGTCAACGATGCTCCCGCCCTGGCTCAGGCCGATATCGGCATTGCCATCGGCGCCGGAACCGATGTCGCCATCGAAACTGCCGATATTATTCTGGTCAAAAGCAATCCCCTGGACGCTCTGGCCATTATCAAGCTGGCCAAGGCAACCTACTGGAAAATGGTGCAGAACCTAGCCTGGGCGACAGGATACAACGCCATTGCCATCCCCCTTGCCGCCGGCGTCCTCTATGAGTATGGCGTCCTCCTCTCCCCTGCTGCAGCGGCCATCCTCATGTCCCTGAGCACAGTCATCTGCGCTGTCAACGCAAAGCTGCTCAAAATTCAAAAAGAAGAAACTTAAGATTATGCCACAAGAAGATTTGATTGAATTGACAGTCGATTTTTTTAAAGCTATTGAAAGCAAAGACTGGTACAACCTGTCTAATATGCTCACTGATGATTTTCAGTACTTCAGGCCGACTCCCGACCCTTCAATATTTTGGATTTCGTCAAAGTAAAAAGTCGATTGTTTGCCATATGACTCATTAACAAAAAAACTCATTTTCTCAAAATAGGAAGCAAATCATGGATTCCGATTTCACTCTAATTTCCAGTTTTTGAAGTACTCGGGTAGTTTACCTTGCTCGCGCAGCCTGTGAAGAGCTTGCTTAAACGTTTCGGATTGTTTTGTTATATAGCGATCACTGATTTCTTTATCTTGAGTAAAGTATCGTATATTTCCTTTATACAACCCCATTATACTAATTTCAGGATGTTTTTTCTGTTCATGGTTTTTCCCATAAATATAAATATCGATTTCAATATTTTCTATCTTATAAGGATATTGGGAAAGATAGGGGCGTATATCTTCATCAGAATTGATCGCCTCCAAAAAATCACCCGAAATATCAGTGATTATAGCTCTTCCCTGATCTTTTGTTAAGGATCCAAAAGAGATAAAACTTAAAGAAAACGACGTGTATTCATTTGGACCCGTTTGTCCAAAACCTATCGAATCAAAATCATATTTTTTTGATGCCTGTTTAGCAACTTTATTTTGAATGGCACACCTTATAGCCGTGCGATCATTTGAGCGATTTTCATAGCAAACATCATAGATGTAAAAATAGCTAATAATATAAATAAAATAGAAAATTTCATTGTTCTCCTATTATTTATCTCTCAAAAATGGTATCCGTTCACGGGGTAACTCTAGGAACGGCTACCGCCTCGCGCGCTACCCCACAAAAATAATAAAAATTTTATACGGCATAAAATAAGATTTTTATTATTATTCTGGTTGTTCAAAACCACTTTATAACATGAAGCCAACCTACGAAGAACTCTTTGAAAAGCTGAATAAAGCCTTGGAGGAAATTGAAATCCTCAAAAAGGAAAACCAGGCACTCAAGGCAAAAGTTAAGGAGCTCGAAGATAAACTCAACACCAACTCTTCGAATAGCTCTAAGCCCCCCTCGCAAGATCCTTTCAGAGCTCAAAGAAAGAAGGAACCTACGGGGCGTAAACAGGGAGCACAAAAAGGTCATAAGGGCCACCCCCGTCAACTAGTTCCAATTAATCAGGTGCAGTCGCTGCATAACATAAAGCCGGACACTTGTCCGAACTGCCACTCCCACTCGTTTAATTCGGAGGTGGTCAGAACGGATGTACGACAAGTAGTGGAATTACCGGACGCTCCTCCGGAAGTTACTCAATACAACATTCACACCTGTCAGTGTAGCGGATGTGGTAAGCATGTAAAGGCTGATATTCCCGAAGAAGCGCGATTTGGTTTTGGTCCCCGATTAATGGGTTTCGTCACTTCTCTTTCAGGAGAGTTTAGATTATCCAAACGTCAAGTCTGTGCTCTAATGGGCAGACTCAATATTCGGATATGTTCCGGCAGCGTGTGTAAAATCCATGTCCGAGCTAGTCAGATTTTAAAAGCACCATACGAAGAAATTAGGACACACACTCTAAATGAAGAACATATTTATGCCGATGAAACGAGTTGGAAAACGATGTCGGAAAAGAGATGGATTTGGGTCGGAAGCGGCAAGGAAACTGTGTTTTTCGCAATCAAGGCTTCACGCAGCAACAAGGCATTCCGCGAGATCTTTGGTTCTTTCAAAGGGGGTTTAACAACCGATCGCTATAATGCCTATAATTCGCATGAAGGTCTGCGACAACTTTGCTGGTCGCATGCAGATAGAGATTTTGAAAAGATTGCAGGCAGGGATGGATTTGATAAATGGATCGGGGAACGGTTGTTAGAGTGTAAAAAGTCGATATTTAATCTTTGGCATAGCTACAAAAACGGTGAGATTGCAAGGGACGAACTGATCGAGAAGATCGAAATAGGCCCAAAAGAAGATTTGAAAGTCCTCCTCAAAGCTGGTGCAATTCACAAAGAATGTTGCAATAAAACGAGGTCGACTTGCGCTGATTTTTTTGGACGGTTCGAGATGTTATGGGTATTTGCCTATCATGAGAATATCGAACCGACTAACAATACAGCCGAGCAACGTCTTAGAGGCGGAGTCATTTGGAGGAAGCTATGCTTTGGCTCACAATCAGAAGAAGGTGAGCGATTTGTCGAACGGGTGTTAACAGTTGGTATGACATTGAAGTTACGTGCTCAAAATTCGTTCGATTATTTTACCGAATGTTTTAAAGCATACATTCATGGCGGACAAGCGCCGCCGATATTTTCAAAATAGAAAACGGTTTCCTACGACACAAATTCACGAGGTAGTTCTCGGTTAACAAAACGTGTTAGAAGTTTACGACTCCCCCTGGGGGGGGTACCCCCGTGAACAGATACCAAAAATGTTTTTAGTTCTCTTGTTATGATATCATCATAAATATCGGACATTATAGAATGATCCGCTAAATCCCATGTTCTTTGCGGTATGAGAATAGAGCAGCAAACGATGCAGTCCCGAATAACCTACAGGATCAAAGCTCGTGAAATAGTTCATGCTTCCCAAACAGTTTTTATCATCCACAATATTCGCCGGAGCGATTCCCAAAGGTATATCCTATTTGTAATTCTGTTGACACTATTACCTTTGGCCATAACCGAGTCCAAACCGGCCTGGCTGTGGCTTATATGGAAAATTTTTGCTAGCAGCAGGTCAAAACCTATTGCCTTGTCTCGGAAACAGAGAAAAATCTTCTCATATAACCCAAGTCACCATCATATGCTTGGCCCTAAATTCCGCTCCGGTATGACCCGGTTCTAAAACCCATTCTGACATCAGCGCCTCTCCTTTATTCCTGAAGCCTGGCGAAAAGCTCGCTCTTCAGCTCATCAGATACCCCGCGAACAATCAGTTCAATTTTACCGCTCTTGTCGATCACAAACATTGTCGGATATCCCGATACCTTGAACAGCTTCCGAATTCTCCCCTCTCCATCCTCCAACCACTCAAAGGCCGAAGAGCTTTGCAAAAGCTCCGGCGTAAGCGAAGGGCAAATGTTGATGAAGCGGTAGGAGCCGCCCGAAAACTCGCTTGCCACAGAGCTCAAAATGGGAAGCTGTTCTTTGCAATAGGGACAATCCTTTGAGATAAAGTTGAGAATCACTCCTTTACCATCGAAACTGTCTGCAATAAATTCCTTGGGCGCTACGTCGCCTTCTTTTAATCCCGAGCTCAAGTTGTTGTTAATTCTGAAGCCATAAGCCATGAATGTGAGATTAAGGCTGCTGAATAAGGCGATCACGGATATCGGCGCAAGAGCAGCGAGATAGAGGCGCTCCCGCATGTTTAATCTGCTTCGATCTTTTGTATTGGACGGACAGGCTGTCCAAAGCATCCAAATCGCAATGTTGCATGCGTGGGCGATCAGACAGGCCGGACACCAATTAGGCAGTGCAATGTAGGTTAAGCAGGCAGCGAGAGAAACAGCCCAGGTCAATCCGCTTCGAGACACTCTTTTGCCGGGAAGTGTGGGAAAAAGGAGGGAAACTGCTAAAAGCAAGCCAAAATAACAAGACCCGATAAGCGCCAGGTAGGGATCGAGAGAAAAACAGGAGCGGCATTTAATGCCGGGAATTTCCGGCAGCTTCAAAAACAATGCGGCAAGCGCCAAAATGGCCAATAATGAAACAAAAGAACGAGAAAATTTCATTCGTCTATTTGGCACCATTTCACCGGTGACTTATCCAAACCAAGCGACTTGGTTAAAAAAGCGTTCGACTTGTTGTCGCCCTCCACTGGCGCCCCAGACCAATAGCCGGTTTTACAAGTTGAACGATTGCAATCTCCGCCAAGGGTCACCCACTCCCCCGATCTTTCCACGTCGCAGAGGCAGATGGCCTTTTTGGGATTGGCAGGATCTACAGTGCAGCGCTTGTTCAGGCAATTAGTCCAAGGTGTTCCATCCGGGCATTTCATCGCCTTCTTCCCCTCGCCGTACTGCTTGAAAGAAAACGTGGAATAAACCGTCCGAATGCCATTTGCATCCGTTGAGGGCTTAAGAGAATCGCAGTCGGCTGTGGCCATACTGGATCCCTCCTCCACATCGCAGCTGCAAATCGCTTTGGTCGGATCGCCCGGTTGAGGCACGCAGCGGGCCGATGTGCAAAGCGCATATTGCTGATTGCAAACCCTCATTTCACCATTACTTTCTTTGCTGTAGGCAAACGAAAGTGCCAAAACACCCGCCACGGGCACTATATAAGTCATCACAGAAGATAAAAAACCGTTCATAACAACATCCCTTGAAAATTTAAATAATCACCTTAACTTATAGACATTTAAATAATAAGTTGTCAATAGCCGGCAAAAAGACATATAAACAAGCCAGCGTACCTAAAAGATATAATCAGCTAATCTATTTCTTTTAATCTCAATATGTCTTTCAAGGCATCCCAAACTTACTCCCAAATTCCCTTTGCCGTCCATCTGTTAAAACGATTATAACAAAAACTCCACGGTCCATATTCAAGAGGGAGATCCATCTGTAGCGCCCAGCCTCAGATTAGGTCACAATCACGGGTGTAAGACTCATTGCCATATAAGATATTGCATAATTATATAAACTACTTTAAAAATCGTTTTCATGACACCAAAAGAAATCTATTCCTATCAGGGAATTCTTACACAAATTCAATCTCCATACACCGTAAAATGGGACCCGAAGTGGAAAGTCTCGATTGATGACTCAGTCATCCTGGGTCTAAAAAATATTCAAGTCCTATCGGAAAAGGGCTTCGATCAAATGAGAGTCATGACTGCTTATCCTAGAGCCGGGAAAAGACAATTTTGGTGGACCCCAATTGAAAAAGGGTTTCTTAACTACATCAAAACATCCCGGGGATTACTGCTGATGTATGCCAATAAGAAGACAGTCCCCCTTCTAGACATTGAGAGAGGAGGGGTCCGGAAAAAAATCCACCTTCCCTGTTCGATTATAACCTCGAAGGACAGATTGCATATAACCCCGTCGGGGACCTGTTTTTTTATCATAATGAACATGATGCCAAGAACCCTTTTTATCAAAAATATCGATGATGAAAAGTGGACCAGATATGAAACACCTCCCGGATTTATCCATTTTTATGATGAGTTCGCCTGTTTCAAATGCGAGGCCCAGAAAACTCAATATCTGATTGATAAAAAGGGACAGCAACACCGGTTTTCCGATTGCCAGGATATTCAAATTGCCGATGGGAAGCTCTATAAAGCTATGAAAGATGCAAAAAGTACACAGTTGTCAGTGCAAAAGATTTTAAAAAATTCGGATTTTAAATTAGCAGATCGCAAGTGCAGCATATCTCTTTCTTCCCGCAACATTCAAATTCTGAATTTTCCCGGCAACAACCTTTGCCTGGCTCTCCATGACCGATATCTAGTGCTTATCGACATCAAATCGAAAAAAATCCGAAAATTGCAGAAGTTTCTTCCATTTCACTCCCAGTATATAACAGATCAAAAAACGCAAACCGTCTGGTGCCTTGCAGACGATAATATACTCAGAAAGCATACATTAGACAAATCGGTCGAAGCGGCAAGATTAAACGCAGACAAAGCCCTCATACTTCATGTGGATGAGAATGAACGCCTTTACTATCTGGAGCTTTGAGTGGTAAGTACAATTTTTCCGACTGTGCTTCCCGTTTCAAGAGCTTTGTGCGCCTCTGCCGCCTCTTCAAAAGGATAAACTGTCGTTTGCAAAGGATGGATTTCTCCCTTTTCAAAGAAACCAAACAGTTTCTCGGTAATCTCTTTAAAGAGGTCGATTTTATCGAAAAGGTAGCTCAAGTTAAACGCTAAAACGCTATGGTTGCCGCTTGTCATAGTCAAAGGATTGAAATGCGGAGTACGAAGATAGTCCCAAAAAACTTTTAGCCAGTTAGGCGCTCCCCTCCCCTTTGTGAGCATCGTATGAAAACCGTAAATGACCAGCCTGCCCATAGGAGCGAGATGCCCATAGCTTTGCCTCAGGGTTTCGGCGCCGTTCGGATCCATGACAATTCTATAACCTTCAGGGGAAAATTCTTCAGCTTTCTTCCACAGGTTTTCGCTCGATTTGTCGATCACCACATCTGCCCCGAGCGCTTTTGCGTACGGGGCTTTGTGCGAAGATCCGACTACGCCGGCCACGCGGCACCCCGCAGCCTTTCCCAGCTGGACGAGAGCGCTCCCGACACCCCCTGCTGCCGAATGGATGAGAAGGGTTTCTCCCGAGCGCGGATGCGCCAGTTCATGAAGCGCAAAATAAGCCGTTAAGAAAACTGTCGGAAAACCCGCCCCCTGAACAAAGTCCAGCGCTTTCGGCAAAGGAAAAACATTGGATGCGGAAACAGCAATCTGGGTCGCATAGCCGCCGAAACGGGTGGCCGCAATTACCCTGTCGCCCGGACTGCAACGGGCGACCCCTTCCCCCACTTTCCGGACAATGCCGGAAACTTCAAAGCCGGGTGTGATCGGCCAGCCGACAAATTCTTTTGCCGATTGATATACTCCCATTCTCACAAGGCAGTCGGCAAAATTCACCCCTGCTGCCTTCACATCGATGAGGACTTCTCCCGCTTTTACCGACAGATCGGGAAACTCTTTGATCAGAAGGCGCTCGTAGCCGCCCGGTTTTTCAATGACAATTTTCTTCATTTGCATCTACAATACAGTAAAACATTATTTTGGAGAAATTATGATTTTCAGAATTTGGATATTGAGACTAGCCCTTCTGGTTATCGGATTGGTTTTCATCTTCGGCATTTATCCCGCTATGCTTTATTGGCCGTCGCGATGGCTTTGGGAACCCAGGCAAGTCGACTACGAGTTTATGATCCTGGGCATCTACGCGACTCTCGGCTTCTTTTTACTTTGGGCAGTTGTCAATCCTCTCGAGCACAGAAGCCTGATCTGGTTTACCGTCTGGTCAAGCGGCGTCCACGCTTCGATTATGCTTTTTGAAGCCCTCATCGTCAGAAATGAATACGGCCATTTGATCGGTGACATTCCGGCCCTTTATCTGGTTGCCGTTATTCTCGGTTTTCTCATGCCCAGAAAATGCCGCCTCGAGCCTCCTCAAGAACAGGCTGAGGAGGATTCAACAAAATCCGTTTACTAAAAATTTTATGAAAGCTAAACTGTGGCATTTTTAAGGTAAGCGTTCGGTAAGATACTTCCCTGGAAAACTTGCGGAGGCTAGATTGCCGAATGCTAACCATTTAAGGAGTTTGCTATGAAGAAATGGATTCTTGCCCTCTGTTTAACAATCGTTTCATTAAACGCACATGAACCGAAGCTGGTTCTTGTCGCCGGCGGAGCCGGTTTTCTCGGTTCCCACCTATGCGAGCGCCTTCTTGAAAGAGGCGATGTTGTTGTTTGTCTCGACAATCTGCAAACGGGAAATCCCAATAACGTGCAAGCCTTTCTTAGCAACCCGCGTTTCTTTCTCATTCATGGCGACATTTGTCATTTTTGCGATGAAGAGCACACTTATGACGAGATCTACAACCTCGCCTGCCCCGCTTCGCCTCCCAGATATCAAAAAGACCCGATTCACACCCTCGAAACCAATTACAGAGGGACGAAAAATCTCCTCGAGCAGGCAAAACGGGACGGCGCAATCTTTTTTCAAGCATCAACGAGTGAAGTCTACGGAAATCCGCTGCAGCACCCCCAAAAAGAGACTTACTTCGGCAACGTTAATCCGATAGGAATCAGAGCCTGCTATGATGAAGGGAAACGGATTGCCGAAACGCTTTGCTTTGAGTACCATCGCCAGCACAAAGTGGCCATTAAAGTGGTCCGCATCTTCAACACGTACGGCCCGAACATGTCTCCCAAAGATGGCCGAGTTGTCTCAAACTTTATGATGCAGGCTCTAACGGACAAACCGATCACCATTTATGGCGACGGCTCTCAAACACGCTCTTTCTGCTTTGTCGACGACCTGATTAGCGGCTTTTTAACCATTATGAAAACTGACGAAGAAGTTACAGGCCCCGTCAACCTCGGCAACCCCGCTGAAATTACCGTCAAAGAGCTGGCTGAGAGAATCATTGCGATGACACAATCGAAATCCCTATTGCAATACAAACCGCTGCCCCAGGACGACCCCGTCAAAAGAAAACCCGACATCACAATGGCAAAAACACTCGGATGGCAGCCCGAAATCCCTCTGGAAAAAGGGCTTCAAAAGACTGCCGACTATTTTAGAAGATTTACGAACTGATTCTCCAAAACTTCAGGCAAGTGCTTTTGAACGAAATCCATAAAATGGGCAGGAAGGTCTGGGCCTGGACTGTCAACGAAGAGGCGGAAATCGAGCTGCTTAGGAAATGGGGGTAGATGGAATCATCACCAACCGTCCAAGGATTGCTATGAGATTACCGCTGCGGCCTATTGATGGAAAAAGAGCAATGATGCAAAGTCGCTAAAAAGGGAGATTGCCATGAAAAAGGCTTTTTTAGTTTTATTAGTTCTGTTTGCTTCTTGTCATGGGCCCCCGCCGGAAAAAAGCTTAGAAAAAGGTCGGGCTGATATTATGTCGACTACCGGGGACAAGTCGGTTAACGGAACCGTTAATTTCGTTGAAACTAATGAAGGCTTAAGAGTTTATGCCAATGTCCACGGACTTCCCCCCGGAAAACACGGACTTCATATTCACGAGTATGGAGATATCGGCAATCAAGGCAAAAACGCCGGAGGCCACTATAATCCCAACCATGTCAAACACGGATTTATCGTCAAAGACGGTTATGCCAAAGCCCACGCAGGAGACTTCGGCAATATCACTATTGATGAGAATGGAGATGGCGAGCTTGAGCTTTTCATCCCCGAGTTAAAGTTAAGCGGCGGAAGATACAATATCGCCGGCCGTGCTGTCATCATTCATGAAAATGAAGACGATTTCAGCCAGCCGACAGGAAATGCCGGTCCGCGTATTGCCGGCGGTACCATTATGATTGTTGAATAATCAGACATTCAATGGCTTAAGGTGGTAGATCTGCCGGCAGAGGCGGCACCACCTTTTCCAGTCATGCCGAATGCTTTTCTTGAGTTGTTTGAGTTCGAGGCGGAGTTCTTTCACCTTCAATTTTTCTGCGCTGCTTTTCTTAAGCTTCATGTATTGCGTCTTCAACTCGTTGAATTCGGCTATCTTTTCGACAACTCGATTTGAGAGATCCAAAATGGCATCTTCGAGCTCCTCTTTTTTCACATACCAAAGCGATTTCACCTTATCTAGCAGATCGCTTTTTCCCTCCAGAACCATCTTCTTCTGAACGATATAGGGGTCGACCTTTCTCAATTTATGGGCGAGGCCGAGCTTGCTGAGCAGCCAAATGAGCCACTTGGTGGGATCGTACTGATACCACCTTATGCCATTGCGATAATCGTTTGCATAAGTGTGATGGTAGTTGTGATAGCCTTCTCCAAATGTAAGCAGGGATATGACATAGTTATTGACAGCAGACTGCTCTTTGCAAAAAGGCTTATCGCCCCAAGTATGAGCTAAAGAATTGATAAACCAGGTACAATGGTGAAGAGCGAATACCCTCGCCCACACGGCAAGAAAAAAGGCCCCGAGGTAATCGTTCATCAGCCATCCTACGAGGAAAAAGACCAAAACATTCGCTCCGATCATGCAAGACGCATCATTTTTATGCTGAAACATTACCAAGGGATTACTCATAAGATCGGGAACAACTTTTCTCTCGATGGGGCGTGGTTTGTCCAAAAGCCACAGAAAGTGGGCATACCAAAAACCTTTTTTGATCGAATAGGGATCGTCGTCGGTGTCGACATGGGCATGGTGGAGGCGATGATCATAAGACCACCTCAAAACGCTCCCTTGCAATGTAATCGAGCCAAAAAATAAGATAATCGATTCTATAAAACGGTTTGTTTTATACGACCGGTGGGAAAAATAACGATGATAACCTGCCGTAATGGCCAGCCCCCCGGCAAAATAGAGAGCCACTGATATAAAGAACATCCCCCATGTCGGCGACCCGAAAATCAGATAAAAGGGAAGCGTCAGAATAACAAATAATTGATAAACAACTAGAAATAAACTAACTCCTTTGTTTTCACTAAATATCTTCTTCATAGAGTGATAAACCTCTTGTTATAAGATAAGCCTTCCGTCAGCATACAAGAAAAAAATATATTTTTCAATGATTTTCGCGTGTATACCGGTAAATCATACCCGGCAAACGGGGAAAGGCCCTGCAAATTTCCATAAAGAAAGCGCTTTTAACGGGACTCATAGCCGCCTGGTGGAGCCTCATGCCCCAGCCAATCCGAGATAAATAACGGTGCCGCCAGGCGTTTTGATAGCCTTTTGAGTCACCTTTTGCGGCATAGTCGGCCGCCATAACGCCTGATGTCACAGCCATTCCCACCCCTTCGCCGGTGATGGGGGGGATCGTGGCGGCAGCATCCCCGACCAGATAGGTATTCGGCCACCCGGGATGCTGCTTCACTCCAAAGTCAGGAGCTTCAACCCGCACCCATCCGGGCTTCTGAATTTCCCCTGGGGAAAGACAGGAAAGCAGCGACTCCGGAAGCGTCCTGCGGCTTTTTGAGAGCATAGCAACATTGACAGTATTCGGCCCTATAGGAGAAACTCCGCAATATCCTCCTTTAAAGAGATGCATTTCAAGGGTCTCTTTTAGATCGATGTTTTGAAAATGAGCCTTCATCCCAAAGTAGGGGCAAAACGGTTTCGTTTTGGAAAAAATACGGCCGGCAGCCACAATCAGCTGATTGGCTTCAAGTACTTTTCCATCGGATAAACTCAAACGAAACGGCCCCCCTTCCGTTTGAGGGGGCTCAATGCCGGCAACTTTTGTGCCGGTCAAAACAGCGCCGCCGCCCTCTTGCAAACGACTGAGCAGCTTCATCTCCAAAAGCGATCGGGACATTCCCCCGCCGCCAGGCTGCAGAGAGAATTCCAAAGATTTATTCCCGAAAAATTGACACCGTTTGATGACTTTCTCGGGAATCACGCCCCATTTAGCGAGGTGCGGCAGACATTCCGGAGACAGAAACTCTCCGCAAACCCGAAAGGCCGGATAAGAGCTTCCTTCGATCACTATAACTTGCAGCCCGAGATCCACAAGCCGATTGGCCGCAACAAGTCCGGCAACGCTGCCGCCAACGACAATCACGCAGTTTCTATCTTGAGAATCCATCGAAAGGGAAAATACCTTTTAAGGGTCCATTTGTTTTCAGGCACTCCGGTTTGAGTCATCAAACTCATCCAGTCTTCTCTTTTAAAACTCCGCCGAATTGAGAGCAAGCCGTCATGTGTGATTAATCGATTTCGAAAAAGGAGCGGAGCAAAAACCGCATAAAGGCAATAGGCAAAGCGGTGCCTTTGTAGATCGTTGATCACAACAAGTTTTCCGGCGCTTTTTACAGCTTGCAGCAAAAAAGAAACAAGCTCCTCGTCATTCATATGGTGGGCGACAAGAGTCGCTATCACAACATCGGCCTTTAAATCGGAAATATCAGGAGAAATCCTATGAATGAATCGTAGGTTGCTCTTTTTATGAATTCTCTCGGCATGCTCTACAGCCTCCCGCGAAAGGTCTATTCCCATAATGTCGGCATCGGGATATCGGCAGGCAAGCTTACGGGTAAAGTAGCCGCCGCCGCAACCGACATCGAGGATTGACTTGGGAGAAAGGTCTCCAAGGGCCTTCCAAGAAGCCCTGTCGCCTCCTAAAAAAATGCCCACGCCATTTAATTTTTTCAGGCAGTCGCCATACTCTTCAAGAGAGTAAAACTCCGGCCCCAGATCCAATATCTCTTTCTCGTATGACCGCTTCCTCATAATCTTTTGAGAAGAATCCCTTCCACCGAAAGACCCGGGCCGAAGCCGAATCCCGCCGTCCATTTTTCACGGCACCCTAGGCGATCGAGTTGATCGAGGACAAAAAGGAATGTCGGACTCGACATGTTTCCATATCGCGACAGAACTTCCCATGACGCTGCCGTCTGTTCTTTTTTTAATCCGCAAGCCATTTCAATGCCGTGAAGTATCGCCTTGCCCCCCGGATGCAGAGCCCAGTCGCACCTATCAAATGGAATGCCGGGTCCAAGAAGCGACTCGGCAAAAACTTTTATGCCGCTTCTGATTCTTTCGGGAACGCCTCTTGTCATATGCATGACAAGCGCATGCTCGCCCGGCTCCCACGTCATGTCATCGTGGGAGTGCTCCAAAACCCGAGAACTTTTTGCTTCAATCTTCCAAAGCGCCGGTTCATCCTTTGACGGGGCCGCTCCCACGACAGCTGCGGCCGCTCCATCGGAAAAAAGAGCGTTGGCCAAAAGCGTGTCCTTATAGGGCGACTTTTGAAAATGAAGAGAACACAGTTCAACGCAAACGACCAGAATTCTATTTTTCGGATTTTCAGCAGCAAGAGCGCGGGCGGTCCCAAGTCCTTTAAACGCCCCAAAGCATCCCATAAAATTGATCCCCAACCGATCGACATCGGATTCAAGCCCAAGCGACTCCATTAATTTAACCTCGATACCGGGCGCCATAATCCCTGTGCAGCTGATGGCGATAATATGGGTGATTCTCTCTTTGCCGCCTCCCCAGTTGATTAAGGCTTTCTCACAGGCATCGCGGGCAAGGGGGGGAGCGTGCTTTTTAAAGGCGTTGTTTCTTTCGGTAAAAGTCGGCTGCCTCTTTGGAAAATCCTCTCCCCAAAACGTCCAATTCTCTCTCGTAGTTAAGAAATCCGGAAGAACCGAATACCGCCTGTGTATAGCAGAATGGCAGCTGACTTTTTTATACCAAACCGCCTCCTCTTCATTCATCTGCATAGCCCGGACCATAACATCGGCGATAGCATCCTGAGGAAGGTGATTTGCAGGAACCGCTGTGCCTAAAGAGAGGATTGCCGCATCATTCCATATAAGAAATATCCTCGATTATTTTTTCATTTCAAAAACTTGCCGTTTTCATCGAAATACTATAAAAAAGTGTCTTATGAAGCTGTCTAGAAAAGAAATTCCCCTTTTCCTGTTTGCCTATAGAGAAATTTGCCACGGTATCCTTAAAAAAGCAATGCAAGACATTGACCGCAAAGTCAGCAACCTAAAAGACAGCCATTTATTGAACTATGAACCTGTTTGGATCAAACCGGATTTTTCCTCCCAAATCGAAAAACGGATGAAAGAAATCAGAAAACGATATGCCTCGCCGCAAAGAAAATACGTCGTTTTAATCTATGATGTTTCTCAGATATTGAGTCTGGAACAAAGCAGGCAGCTTGCCTGTATTAAAAAAGCAGCAGAGCAAACCGCCCTTCTTCTCGAAACATTTCAGAAGCCCTTCCAGGCAATTCATTGGAAAGCCATCGCACAAGAATGGAAACAAAAAGCCGATGCCCGCCGCGACAAAATTCTCGAACAACTCGACATCCATAAAATCTCCAAGGGGATCCCCCTTTCAACAGACGACCGCAAATTCTTATCGATAAGAGATGGAGAAAATCCCGACTATGACGATTTGGATCCTGCGGGATATGTCTTTTTAAAACTTAGGGACCCCAATATGTACTTCTACTGCAAATATAAAAGATTGAACCTCGACCTTTACTTTGGAAACCGTCTAAAAACGCTTCTAAACTGGAATTACCGTTGTGTCAAAACTCCCGAGAGGGGCGATATTGTCGTCTATATTTCAAGAAATGGCAATTTTCGCCACTTTGGAATCTATATGCGAGAGGGAATCGTCCGGTCGAAGCTCGGCCGTTTTTCTTATTCAGGCATTTATCAGCATCATATTTTCTCTGTTCCCCTTAATTATGGATTAAAGATTCTATTTTTAAGAAAATCATCTTAATTTTTTAAATTGGTTATGTTATTATATTATTAGGGGTAATAGGTTATTATGTCTGCAAAAGAAAAAAAGCCGGAAGATTTTTTTGGCAACCATAAAGCCAAAAAAATGGAGGGTTTGCAGGATCCAAAAATACTGAGCGAAGTGGAAAACGTTCTGGCTCATTTAGCCCCCCAGGACCTCGAAAATTTTGCCTTTGTCAGCAGTCATTTCAAACAAATAGTCGAAAAAATCCAATCCGACAAAACAAGCGAGTGCCTCTTTCTGCTCAAAGAAATTGCAGGCTTATCCGGAAAAGGGGTCCTATCAAAAGTTTATGAAATGAGTACGTCCATTCTTCTCGGCTTGAAAAATGAGAAAAGAGAAAAGCTCACTGTTTGCGGACCTAATATCAGCTCTTTGGATTTATCGCGTGACAGGGAAGCTGTCGACAATCCAAATTCCATACTCAAAATCCTCCCTTCCCACTGTCCAAATGTCGATACATTGATTTTAAACTCCTGCAGTATCAACACTGAAGGAATACACGCTCTTTCCCAATTATTCGGCTTGAAATCCCTCTCTTTGAGCTTTTGCGATCACTTAACGGATGAACAGATAGAGGAAATTGCCAAACTGACTCGCCTAAGAGAGTTGAAATTGAACTGGAATCTTAACTTGCCTCTCGAACCCTTGCCTGCGCTGCGCCGATTGACAGAATTGGATTTTTTAGACCTATCCCACACAAACATTACCGATAAAGAGCTAAAATACATTGGCAATTTACAAAATTTGACGAAGCTCAATTTAGATAATTGCGGAAACATTACCGATAAGGGAATTGTCCATTTAAGGCCGCTTGCAAAGCTCCACACCATCAATCTTTCCTCTTGCAATATTTCCGACGAAGGACTTAAGGATGTGATCGAATTCTTTCCTGAACTGATCTCCGTCACTTTAAGAAACAACCATTTCACCGACTCGGCGGTGTCGGAACTGTCGAAGTTAAAAGAATTGACACACTTGAATTTAAGCTGGTCGCAAGACATTGGGGGAAGTTTTCTTGGCAGCCTGGCATCTCTTCCTAAATTGAGAATTTTAAATTTATCGCGATCAAGCCACCTGCAAACATCGAAAATCCAATGGAAAAAATTCAAAAATCTTATGTATATCAATTTATCCTATACCAAAGTAGATGATGAAACTCTACGGGAAATGTCATTTATGCCCATGATCGTCGGCGCCTCTTTTGCCAATACAGCAAATATAACGTTGGAGGGGATCAAGTATCTTGCCCCTCTCGACACAGTCAGTTATTTGGATTTTTCCAATTGCGGCTTCGACTACGCCGAAGTGGAAGCCCTTTTTCCTTCCTCGGTCCAGATCAGGACCTGATAAAAATTACCAGATCCTGTTATAATAAGAACTCTTAAAAGGAGAGGAAAATGATTGGCAGAAATGACCTTTGCTGGTGCGGTAGCGGAAAAAAGTGGAAAAAATGCCACTATCCCGATGCAGGCAATGTCTCTTATAAGATTAATTTAAGGGATATTTACAAAAAAAAATACGGCATCCTCCTGAAAACGGATAAACAAATCGAAGGCATTCGCGCCTCGTGCCGCCTCGCCTCGAAAATACTAGACGCGGCATGCGCTAAAGCCAAAGAAGGCGTCACGACAATTGAACTCAACGACTTTGCCCATAAAATGCACCTTAATCACGGAGCCGTCCCCGCTCCTCTTCATTATGGCGACCCCCCTTTTCCAAAAAGCATCTGCACATCGCTCAATGATGTCATTTGCCACGGCATTCCGGACGATACCCCGTTAAAAGAAGGAGATATCCTGAACATCGATGTGACCTGTATTCTGAACGGCTTTTTCGGAGATTGCAGCCGGATGGTCATTATCGGCGATACAAGCGAGGAAAAACGGCATGTCATCGATGTCTCTCATGAATGTTTGATGAGCGCTATCGGCATATTAAAGCCCGGCATCCCCTTATTCGAAATCGGAGAAACGATCGAGTCATACGCCAATTCTCAAAAATGTTCCGTCGTCAATCAATTTATCGGCCACGGTGTTGGCATCCATTTTCACGAAAACCCTCAGGTCTTTCATCACAAAAACACTGTTAAAACTCCCCTGGTTCCCGGAATGACCTTCACTATTGAGCCGATGATCAATCTCGGAGCTCGCGAGGCCGTCATCGACGAAAAGGACCAATGGACCGCCAGAACCATCGACGGCAAGGCTAGCGCGCAATGGGAGCACACCATCCTCATTACCGACGAGGGGCATGAAGTTCTCACCACATGGGAACGGCCTTGACATTATTTTTTTTAACAAACCACTCTTTATAAAAAATTAATATTAATTAGATATTATGTTTTTTAACATAACACAATTATATATTAATGAAATCATCTAATATCAGTTTATTAAGCTTTGCTGAAAGGTTAACTCTGCTAGGCTATTATGGCCCTAAAGAGAAATCGGTCATCGTTTCAGAAACGGTCGGCCGAGTCGCTGGCTTCGTTCTCTTAACTCCAGCTGCCGCTATCGATCTTAGCTTCCATAGCCTCTCAATCCTGCCCGCTTTTCTTTATTGTCTCGGCAAGTCTGTTATCAAGTGGAAAGTCGATTTTTACCTGCCATGGCAGCATTTACAAAGGGTCCGCAACGCAGTATCCCCCCTGCTTTTAGGCAGCATCAGCAGCGTTTTGCACCCCCTTGCCGGAATCGTCGTCTCTGAACCCACAGATAAACATATCGCTTTGGGCATACTTTCATCAAATACTAAAAATAATTGTGAAACTCCCTGCAGCCCCATACATAACCTTTCAATTGTGGGCTCTCTAGCTCATAAATATCGCAAAAAAGAAATTTTCTCGGCAGAACATTTAAAGGCCATAAATTCCGCCGGCGACTATGAACGCTCCCTGGAATTCTTGCAGGCTCACACATTTGTCCAAAGAATTTCCAATGTTACTCTCAATGTGATGGCAAAGATTCAAATCAGCACCAACAACTCGAATTTAAATGGATTTAACAAAGCTTTGATCATCAGAGCTTCCGGCCTGCTCATACCCTTATTGGCCCCTGTTGACGCGGCGATTGCTTTAGCCGCTCAAACTTTTTTCGCAGCGACAGGAATCATTCAGGCACTATCCGGAAGAGGTCCCATTTATACCGAAATCACCAAGAATCCTCTCTTGCACGCCTCATTATTACTACAAACCATCATCAGATCAGTGGGAACTCTCATCGCGGCTCCTGTTTGGATGGTATCGCCAATGGCGGGACTAAAAGTCATTGTTTTCTCATCAAATCTGGTTTTCAATATCCAAAACAAATTGCAGTTATTGCGCATCAAAGTTCAAATGCATTTTGCCAAAAACGATTCTCGATTCGTCCTGCCGATAGTCACAGGAAGCGAGGATTCATCGGTGTTTTCAAGGCCCTTTGAAAGCATGCATACAACCTACCTCATCGTTGAAAAAAAGGAGAAAGCATTCAATCTTTATCTTGTCAACCGGCCTGATGTGTACTGTAAAAGACAATTAAACTCAAAAGACGCTTTTAAGCAAATACAAGATTTGATCGAGCAGCGATTTCAAGCCCCGAATATAGAGACTTTAGTAAAAAGCAAAAAATATGAAGGGCTGTCGGTTTTTTCAAACCCTAAAAAGTATTTGACCATCAACAATCAGGGCAATTGTAACTGCGTGGTTTCCAATCTTTTTGGCATGCTGGAGACGCTCGACAAAATTCAAGGAATCGATCCTCGAGTGACAAGGTCGCGCAATCAAGCAGTTAGGGCGTTAATGCTTGAAAAATATAGCTTTTACCGAGACGACTGCTCCCCTTTTGCCGATATGTCCGAAACTTTTTCTCTCAGATCCATCTGGGAAGATTTTAAGAATTATCCCGACGCTCTATTTAATTCCTTTCAAAAAGGGAGCCGACTAGGCTGTGCAGCTCGGAGACTTCCTCGCGATAGAGGATGTCGAGGCGGTCGAACTCCTGATTCAGCGTAATGAAATCTTTTTCCAGCTTCAAATAGCAGTCATCTTGGCCGAAGGTCATTTTTTCATCCAACTCTTTTTTGAGAGAGGCAAGATGTTCCTTTGTTGCGAAAAGTTCTTTACGAGTGTCGTCCAAAATCCTTCCTTTTTCGTGAAACTGCTGCCTGAGCTGGCGATAGAGCGATTCATAAGTGTCGGCAGAAGCTTCAACTTGCACTTGATATTTCTCAACCATCGGACGAGATGGAGATTTCGCTTTGAATCTTTGATATCTCATCCTTAATTTCCTGTTTTCAGCATTCCGTGTCTAGATATTTCGCCTAATCTTCTTTGCTCATTGTTCCAGTTCAAATCCGCAAGAAGTTTTTCCTTTTCAGAGGCCCATTGTTTTTGCAGGACGCTTAGCTTTTCGATGTGGACCAAGCGGCTTTTCGAATGCTCCCGATCTTTCTTAAGAAGAATTTCGATTTCTTCTACGGAAAGGGCTGTCACAACGAAAGAGAGGGCAGAGGCCATTGCCAGCCCTAAAAACCAAAAACGGTCGTGGGCGGCTACAGAAGAAAATGTAATCAAAAGCAATCCCGATAATAGGAGAAGAGACATGAAGAAGCCCTTTCATTTTCCATTGCCAGCTAAGGGCAACACCCAAAGTGGCAACGAAAAACAAAAAAAAGTGGGAAGGGGATAATTTGACAAGGTAGACAAAAAAAATCATCAATGTCAAAAATGGTCCGAGGATTGACCAGAATTTTATTTTGCCAATCATTTGGTTGCCGCTCTTTTCCATGATACTCCTTCCCCTGGGATTTTCTCATTATGAGACTTTTTTTTCTAGAAAATGATTTGTACAAGAGAAAAATCATCGATAAAAGGTCCCGGACCATTGATATTTCGGGCTTCTGAAACGATTTTTTCAAGAAGCTGACTTCTATCATCAAGATTTGACGAGACGAATTTGGAAAAAATCATCAATCGTCGTCCTGCTTCCGTCGGCCCTTTTAATCTCATAGACTCCGTCGCTATAAATAACCAGGCTGCTGCCCTTCTTTACTTCGATGGACTTCTCCTCGAAAACGGCATCGGAAACGCCCCCGATAAGAAACCCCTCGGTATTTAGCTGATGGATGTGATTTTCGGGATCGATGAGAAGGCCCGGCGGGTGCCCTCCGCTTGCATAAATGAGTTGATTATTCCCTTTGTTGTAGACGCCGTACCAGATGGTGAAAAACATCTGATTGTTCTTTTCCATCGGAAAGGCGGCGTTCAGGGAGTTCAGGACGCTTTTAGGCGAAAAATAATCGGTTCCTGCCAAAGCGCCTGTTCTCAAAACATTGATCACCGATATCGACAGCAATGCGGCTCCCACCCCATGTCCGCAGACATCGAGCAAATATATGGCAAAGTGATCATCGTCGATCCAATGATACCCGAAAGCATCGCCCCCAAGATCCTGGGAAGGGATAAATTCCCAGCTGGTCGAAATACGCCCCTCCTCGGGATCCGGGAGCAAAGACCTGACATAATCTGCTGCTTCGTCTAGCTCTGCCTGAAGGGCTGCCTGGCTTTTTGCCAATTTTTCAAAGGCCTCATTCCGCTCCAAAAGCCGTATATAACCTTTGGAGTGATAGCGGATGCGGGCAATCATTTCCACTTTATCGGGCAGTTTAACCAGGTAATCGCTTGCGCCGAAGGTGAACGCCTCGGCCTTGACACTCGGCTCTTCTTTTGCGGAAAGGACGATCAGTGGAACTTCCTTCGTTTTCGGGTTGGCGCGGAAATACCTTGAGAGCATCAGACCGTCCAGTTCGGGCATAATCAGATCCTGGAGTATCACTGTCGGAGAAAACTCATTGGCGGTTTCAATAGCTTTTGTCGGATCTGAACAATAGGCAAACTCAATATCCTTTTCATCTTTGAGCATTAATTTGACCGATTCGGCAATGATAGGCTGATCATCGATCAAAAGAACTTTGATGGGATAAACTTTCCTCACTTTGTAGGGATTGACAATCGTCATAGTCTTCGATTTTCTTCTTTTTATTTGCGATAGGATGGCAAGGGGGATATTGGCAATATTCAGCACTTCGGAAACGACCGCCCAATTCGATAGCTGCTTTGGGCATTCCAAAGACAACGCAGCTCCCTTCGTCTTCGGCAATTGTATACCATCCTTTATTTTTTAGCTGTTTCAGTCCCCTGGCCCCATCGGAACCCATTCCAGTCAAAATCACCGCAACCGAGGGAGACGGGCCAAAATTTCGCGAGACTGTCAAAAAAAATATCGATGGAGGGGTGGTAGGGTGTCGGTTCACTTTGCGATGTGTAGGCAAGGCTGCCCTCTCTTGTCGCCGTCAGATGCCACTTGGAGTCCGAAACATAGACGACTCCCCGATTTCGGTTTGGTTTCCTTCTCGATCAGATGAACAGGAAGATGGGACCTCTTCGAAAACCACTCCACAAGGTCAGAAGTGAATTTATCGTCGACATGTTGAATGATGACGACCGCCGCCTCCAGATTTGTCGGAAAAGAAGAGATAATGGACGCAATGGCCAAGGGTCCGCCCGTTGAGGCGCCAATGGCGATAAGCGGGATGCATTTCGACGCGCCGGTTTCCTTCCGTCCGGTATCCGGAAGGACATTTTTTACCTTTTCGGGCTCGACAAGAAAGGAAAACTGCGTGATCTTCTGGATCATGGACGAATATTGCGGCGAAGTCCCTTTTTCGGGTATAACAGCCACATCCAACGCCCCGTGGGCCATAGCTTCGAAAATTAATGACGAATTTTTTCCGATATCATGCGTTATCAGGAGTATCGGGCAGTTCGTGCGGCTCATGAGATCTTTTGCCACCAAGATGCCGTCAAGTTCGGTTATATGAACATCGAGTAAAATTAAATCGGGACGCTCCTTTTCGGAAAGTTCAATCGCGTGCCGGCCATAATTTGTCGTCCAAACCACAAGATGATCGGTCAATTCATGGATGACGCTTCTCAATCTTTCTCTTTGCTCATTGAGATGGTGTACAATGCCTATTTTCATACGCCTCCGATCAATTCCTGGACAGCTTTTGTAAGCGTTTCATCGTGAAAACTGGATTTTGTCAAATAATAATCAGCGCCCGCCTCAATTCCCTTTCTTCTGTCGCTATCCCTGTCTTTATAAGAAACAATCATGACAGGAATTTTATATAATCTGGGATCATCTTTTATCGACCGGACTAAATCGAACCCGCTCATCCTTGGCATATCAATGTCAGTGATAACAAGATCAAAATTTCCGATTCTCACAGCGTTCCATCCATCCATCCCATCGACAGCCGTCTGCACCTCGAAGCCTTTGTTTTGCAAAAGACGGCACTCGACCTCCCGAACAGTTATGGAGTCATCGACAATGAGGATTCTCTTCGGCTTCGTCCTCACCGCCTCCCCGGCATCCGACCTAATGGGTTTTAATGTTTCTCCATAGAGGACTTTATCTAGGGCTCTGAAGAGGTCCTCCACATCAATGATAAGCAAAGGAGAGCCGTCTTCCAAAAATGCTCCCGAATTGATGCCGGGTATTTTCCCCAATGCCGGATCGATTTCCTGAACGACCAAATCTTTTTCCTCAAGAAATTTATCGACAACCACGCCATAGCGGTTGATCCGGTCATTCAACATGATAACCGGGATCTCATTGGCATGTTCCACATTGGTTTCAATTTCGAAAATTTGCGACGCATGGACCAGGCCGACATTATCACCGTCAAAATTAAAATATTGCCTGTTTTCGACAACTTCTATATCCGATTTAAAAATGTGGAGCGAACGGTCGATCCGGGCAAGAGGAAAAGCATAGGGCTCGCCTGCGATTTCGACGACCAGCGCTCTGATAACCGAAAGGGTCAGGGGAAGCTGCAAGTGAAACGTCAGGTGCTCCCCTTTCTGTGTCGAGGTCCTAATGACTCCCCCAACTTCCTGAACCATATTTTGAACCACATTGAGCCCCATACCCCTGCCGGAGATTTCAGTCAAGTCTTCCGCTGTCGTAAATTCCGGCAGGAAAAGAAAATCAAGAAGCTCCTGATCGCTTAAATTCTTAGCTACTTCTTCATTGACAATTTTATCTTTAGCGACTTTTTCCCTGATTTTCTCGATATCGACCCCCTGTCCGTCGTCGGAGATCGTAATGTAGAGCATTCCCGCGCGGTGAGCGGCTTCAAGAGTGACAACGCCCTCTTCAGGCTTTCCCTTTTGCTTTCTGACATCGGGTTTTTCAATACCATGATCGACAGCATTTCTTAGCAAATGCATCAAAGGCGTTTCAAGCTTCTCCAAGATATCCCGGTCGACCGGCGTCATCTCCCCAATAATCTCAAGCCGCACTTTCTTGCCTAGCTCCCTGCCTTCATCCCTCACATACCGGGGAAATCCTCTGACCCCATCCGCAAGAGGCCTCATGCGGATATCGATGACCTCTCCGTAGAGCCGTTCGGACAAGCTTGTGTGCCGGCGGATGAACATTTCAAGCTCCGACATCCTCTTGTCGAGGTTTTGGCGGCAGGTATTATTCTGCTGTTGCAAACTCGAAAGGAAACCAAAAACCTTTTCCTCGACTTCTTCGGCTTTTAGTGATTCGCGGATTTGGTCCAGATCTCTCCCCATCTCATTGTGTAGATGCTTGAGTGTAAGAAGAGCCTCTCCGAACGGTTCAAGCCAAAGCGATTCGACTAGCGTCTCGCCCGCAAGCCCCATCAGCCTGTTCAAACTCAGTGAACTGACCCTTAAAACCCTCTCATTCCACACTCCCGACTTCTTTACCTTCTCTGATTTGACAACCTGCGTCATGTCTTTGCCGCCAGTTTCCGGATAAGGCTTTTCTTCTCTCGGGAAATCTGAGAACAGAGATCAGATTTTGAAGCGTCTGCTCGCTGCTTGGCAATATCTCGAAGCGATAAGATTTTTGGGCTGATGGATCAAAGAAGAATAGTAATCGACCGACTGAAACAGCGCATCCATCAGCTCGGGACTTAAAAGCGACGGCTCTTTTTCCAGAAAAACAAAACAATCTTCCATAGCATGGGCCAGTTCCACAAGAAGATCGAGCCCCACGACTTTAGCGGCCCCTTTTAACGAATGGGCGGCCCTCATCAGGTTGTGGTAGGTTTCGCCAGTGGCATTTTGACTCTCCAAAACCAGCAGCCCCTGATTCAGAATGGAAGCTTGGGATTCGGCTTCTACGCAAAAAAGATCCACCAGCGACGGGTCGCAAATCTTCCCTTCGCTCTTTAAGTCAGGCTCCTTCATTTCGACAATTTCAAGTCCCGTCATTTGAGTAAAAAATTTCTCAAGTTCCCGGGCCTTTTGCTCGATTTCCTCCGCCTTTCCGGGTAAATTTTCCGAAGAGCAATGCTCGAGCTTCCTAAGCAGATTGACCACCCTTTTGACGACCTCGATATCCCGGGCCGATAATTTATGAATTTTTTGCAGGGAAAGGGCTAGATTTCGGGTGAACCTGGAGATAAAGTCAAAACGGATAATTTTTGCCGAACTTTGAATGATATTAAATGTTTTGACCACATCTTCCAATGAGCCGCTGTCAAGAGCATTTTCAAGGTTGTCGAGATGTCCTGAAAGCTCCTGAAGAAACAGATCTAGCAGCTCTTTGCCGATCTGCTCTTTTTTTTCTTTTTTATCCTGCCCGGCTTCCATAATTTACAGAGACCTTTTTAAACTGTAGAACAAGAGCTCTTCATCCAAAAATCCGACGCTTTTTTCTTTCCATGTCAGCACTCCTCTCAGATAATTCGTCGATGATTTGGCCACATTGACTGGAACGTTTTCCAAAGCGCCCATATCGAACTGATAGATTCCGTAAGCTTCGTCGACAGGAAAAACAAAGAGCTGGCCGCCATTTTCAATCACGATCATCCTGTTGTAAATGATCGCGCTTTGAGGCGGCGGCATCTTTTTATCCTCTTTGATCTCGAATAAATTCTTCAAGTCGACGCAAAGCCTCATCTGCCCTCCAATATTGACCAGTCCTTTTAAGATCGGATTCTGCTTATGAGGGATGATATGGATCGGTTTCTTTTCGCAGATCTGATTAAAAAAAGAGGTCGAAAGACCAAACCATTCGCTGTGCAGACGAAATAATAGAATGGAATGTTCCCGCGTTTCCAGATAGGTTTTTTTTCCCTCTCTTAGAATTTTAGTCCATTCTTTAATATATTGAGGAGAGACCGGCCGAGACAACAGCTTATCTGCGGAATAGGAATCTTCACTTACTGACATTTCTACTTCTCCGTCATTTTTTTAGATTTGCCGCTATCTGCCATCAAGTCGAGATATGTTTTCGCTTCTTCGTTGCCGGGATCAAGATAAAAGGCTTTTTGAAATAAACGGTATGCCTGGCTTTCACGGCCCATGGCGTGCTGTATGATGCCCTGCAAGTAGAAGGCACGTGCGTCGCTTCCAAATTTTTTGATATAATCTTCAATGGAAAGTTGCGCCTCGATCAGCCGGCCGCGGTCGGCCAGCTCGCGAGCCTTCTCATAATCGATATCTTTTTTGCTTTTTCCTTCTTTAACTTCTTCGTTCTCTTTGCCGCTGCTTAAGATTTGATCAATCTCGTGAAAAAGTTCTGTCTTGTAGCTCAGCCGATCTTTCTCTTCTTCTTTTTTGCAATAAGCGGATATATTACCGTATTTAACAGTTTGAAAGTCCAGGTGGCGGATTTTGTCATATTCAGCCTCTCCAAGAAGTAAAATGCCTTGCGTCATAAGAGCCTTTTCGATCCTTTTTAACAGATTGTACTGAAGCTGGGGCGATAGATAAATCAAGAGGTTGCGGCAAAGGACAACGTCATACTTGTTTTGGCTTTGCGAATTGGGATAATCGACAACATTGCCTCTTTTATACCTCACAGAAAACCTGATTTCGTCTTTCAACTGATACCCGTTTTCCACCTGGTTGAAATAGCGTCGCTGATACTCCAGATTTTTATCCCGAAAGGAATTTTTTCCGTAAATGCCTTTTTGTGCAAAATCAAGAGATTCCTTGCTCACATCGACAGCTTCGACACGAAAGGATCCCAAAGGCATCGCCGCTTCGAGCAAACACATCACAACCGAATACGGCTCCTCCCCGGTAGAGCAGCCCAAAGAAAGTATTCTAAGAGGACGCCCCTTCCGATATTTTTCCTGATTGTCCTTAGCAAAAACCTTCAGGAAATCGAAACATCTTTTTTCGCGAAAAAACCATGTTTCCGGAATGACGATCATATGGATCATCTGCTGCATTTCCGTAAGCGAATTTAAAAGATGAGCAAAGTATTCGCCAATGGTTTGACATTGGCACGCTTCCATGCGCTTTTGAACGCACGCCGCCCAATTATTCGGCGACAAACTGTGGGGATGAAGCCCGATTTTTTCTTCCATGAGCTTTTGAATACGTTTTAAATAGCGGCTGTCTACTTCATCCATTACGCGATCCTATTAAATAGTCTTTAAGAGAATTTTGCAGTTTCTCGACTTTGACAAACTGAACCGTGTTATTTCCTTCCGACATAATGCCGCCCAGGCAAGGCAGATCTTTGACAACAACCCCCCCTTCGACAAACTTCTCCAAAGGAGCGTCGATGGTTTTCGTCACCTTTTCAGCCATCAGGCCGAATTCAATTTCCCTCTCTTCTTCGAAAAATCGAAATAATATGATCCTTGTATGCATTGCCTGCCTGGAAGGCCTCTCAAGCACAAGGCTGCACCAGTCAATAACGGGAATCGGCTTCCCCCCCACATTGATCGACCCTTTGATAAATTCAGGCATATGGAAAATCGGTTTGATCGCCACTTGGGGAATGATTTCACTAATATGATCGCACCTGCAGGCGTATCTTTCATCGCCGGCATGAAAAACGAGCAGCAACATACTAATATTCCTTTACCTGCATTCTCTTTGAAAAGGATTTTTTTTAGAATGGGCTATCCCGGATTTCTCACACTATTTGAACAAATCTGAACAAATTTTTGACGATCTTGCCATAAGTTGCTCATTGCCAATATGTAAAGCATATTGACTTCGTCGCAATTTTAGCAACCTCATCCAAACACTCTGTACATCTTTACTCAAATAAGGTGAAAAATCTGGGCTATTTAACAACTCTCAGATAGTCCTTACTTTCAGTGATTTCAGATTCAAATTCCGAATCGATACCGGCCTTTGCCCCTTCCAGAAGGTAGGAAGCGAGGGCAGGGTCCCCTTCATAAGACATATTGACGTTCATATTGCCGTCTTTAGTCTCGTTGTCGCAGGTAATTAAGATAAAACACGCATGTTCTTTAGCCAAAAGCTCCATAAACTCCTTATAGTTTTCGTGCCTCATCATGCCCTCCCTTAAGCTCTGAAATTTGAACGCAACCTTAGCTAACGGTGTAATTTATTACAAATTAAATTATTTTGAGTTTATGGACGAGTATCTTCCCTACATCAAGCCGATCGAATCCCGCCAAAACATTATGCTTGAGCGAGTTCAAAACTGGGCCGAAATCAACACCCATTCCCTGAACACAGAAGGACTGGCCGTGATGCTTTCGGCGCTAAAACGGGACTTCGTTTCCTTAAGAGCATCTATCGAAGAAATCCCCTTAGGCCCGATAGATACACTAGATTCTCATGGCAAGCGGGCAAAATTAGAGCTGGGAAGCGTTCTTCGCATCTCTCAAAGGCCAGGCGCCCCAATCCGTTTTTTCTTTGGAGGCCATTTCGATACCGTATATCCTGTTGAAAGCGGTTTTTTGAACACCCGGCTCATCGATGCCAACACGTTAAATGGGCCCGGTGTTGCCGATATGAAAGGAGGCATAGCCGTCATGCTCGCTGCTTTAGAAGCGCTGGAGGCTGCCCCTTTTGCAAGCTCTATCGGTTATGAAATTCTTCTCAACCCCGATGAGGAGATCGGCTCTCCCGGTTCGTCATCCCTTTTCAAGAAGCTCTCCAAAAACTGCCGGGCTGCGATGCTCTTCGAGCCTGCCTTTTCCGACGAATCCCTTGCCGGCGCAAGAAAAGGTTCCGCGAATTACACGATTCTCGTCAGGGGCAAGTCGGCCCATGCCGGCAGGGATTTTTTCAGCGGGAAAAGCGCCGTCGCCACCCTTTCGAAGCTCCTTGTCAGCATCCACGCCCTCAACCATCCCGAAAAAAAGACAACGATCAACCTCGGTTATATTTATGGCGGCGGCCCCGTTAATATCGTCCCCGATCTGGCCCTTTGCCGCCTTAATATTCGGGCAGCAACAGGTAAAGAGATGGAATTGACAGAAACTCGCCTTAGTGAAATGATCCGAAATTTGGCAAGAGAGCATCAAGTGGAATGCCAAATGTTTTTAGAAAGCAAACGGCCCCCCAAGCCTTTTGACAAACAAACCGAAAAGCTGTTTAAGGATTTTGAGGAATGCGGCAATGCGCTTGGGCAAAAGATCTCCTGGCGCCCCACCGGCGGAGCCTGCGACGGCAACACCATCGCCGCCGAAGGGATTCCGACAATCGACTCGCTCGGCGCCGTCGGCGGCAATATCCACACCGAAGACGAGTACCTTCTTGTCGACAGTTTAACCAAGCGGGCAAAATTGACCGCACTTTATTTAATCAGGCAGGCCCATGCAGAGTCCGGAAAAATTATTCAATGACCCAAAAGTCATAGAAGCTAAAAAGCTTCTTATCGACTCTGTTAAAGAGCACAGCCGCCATATTGAAAAAGTCAAAGGGCCCGATCCCGATCTTGCAGCCCCTTATAAGGAGCTTCTGGAAAGTTATGAAAAAATGCGCGGCGGCCCCCTCTTTTATCCTTATATAGGGAGCGGCCTTGGAAACGGCGCCCTCGTCGAGCTTATGGACGGCAGCGTCAAATATGATTTCATCACAGGCATCGGCGTCCACGGCTTTGGCCACGGCCATCCCGACATTATCGACTCTTCAATAAACGCCGCCCTCACAGACACAGTCATGGAAGGACACCTGCAGCAAAATTCGGACGCGTTTGAACTCACCAAACTCCTTATCGACGTTTCCGGACTCGACCACTGCTTCCTCACCTCGACAGGAGCCATGGCCAATGAAAACGCATTCAAAATCTGTTTCCAAAAAAAACATCCCGCCTCGCGCATCCTCGCCTTCGACCACTGCTTTATGGGAAGAACCCTAACAATGGCCCAGGTGACCGACAAACCGATGAACCGCGTCGGCCTCCCTTTGAACCAGCCTGTCGACTACATTCCCTTTTATGACCCCAGCCGCCCCGAAGAGAGCGAAAAAGAAGCCGTAAACGCACTCAAAACCTTCATCGAAAGATATCCCGGGCAGCACGCCCTGATGAGTTTTGAGCTGGTCCAGGGAGAAGGCGGGTTCAATGTCGCAGCCCCCGAGTTTTACAAAATCCTGATGGATATTTTAAAAGAAAGCGGCATCCCCATCATGATCGACGAAGTGCAAACGTTTGGAAGGACCTCGCAGCCCTTTGCTTTTCAACACTTCGGCCTCGAAGACTATGTCGATGTCGTCACCATCGGAAAATTGTCTCAAGCCTGCGCCACTCTTTACAAACATCCAATGAATCCCGCCCCTGGCCTCCTCAGCCAAACCTTCACCACAAGCTCGTCTGCCATTCGTTCATCGAAAGTGATCATCGAAAAGCTCCTTAACGAAGGACACTTCGGGGAAAATGGAAAAAACGCCGCCATCAACAAGATCTTTTCCGAAAGATTTGAAAATATCTGCAAGAAACACCCCGGCCTTGTCAAAGGCCCCTACGGAATCGGATGCATGGTCGCCTTTACCCCTTTTGACGGCGAGCGTAGCCGCGTCCTCCATTTCTCCCATGAGCTTTTCAAGCAAGGGGTGATGGGATTTATCGCCGGAAGCGGCCCCACCCGCTGCCGATTTTTGGTTCCCATGCTCGCAGTCGAAGAAAAAGATATCGACGAGGCGATGAATATTGCCGAAAAGACTCTCCTTTCCTGCAAGGAACTGCACCCATGAGAGTCATCAGACCTATCAAAGCTCAAGACCGAACCGCTTTTGAGCGCATGGCTTTTACCGCCTCCATGGGCATAAGGAGCCTCCCCAAAAACTCGGAAAAACTCTATGAAAAGATTCTCCAGTCTCAAAACCGGCGCCATCATTTATACATTTTCGTCCTCGAAGACCTCGAAACCGGAGCTATTGAAGGGACATCGGCAGTCAAAGCCAAAACCGCAGTTGAGGAGCCCGAATATACCTATTGCATAGAAACCGTCGAGAGCAGAAGCAAAACAGAGCATGTCCCCGAAACCCTCCGCGTCTTAAGGCCCAGAATCCACAGAAACGGCCCCTCCGAAATCTGCGGGCTGTACTTGATGCCCTACAGCCGCATGTCGCATCTCGGACGCCTCCTCTCCTACAGCCGCTTTCTCTTTATCGCAGCCCATCCGGACTGTTTCGCCGATACCATCATCGCCGAGATGCGGGGCTACTTCGACGAGGAGGAAAAAAATCCCTTCTGGACCCATGTCGGGCGCCATTTCTACAACGTTGCCTACGAAGACGCCGTCGACAGGTACTCCCTCTCGACAGATTTTATTCCCGACATCCTCCCGAAATATCCCATTTATCTCGACCTGCTTCCAGAGGGCGTCCGGAATGTCGTCGGCAGGACCCACCCCAACACCGAGCCGGCCCTCAATCTTTTGAGGCAAAACGGCTTTTCTCTGACAAACGAAGTGGACATCTTTGACGGCGGCCCTAAAATTCAAGCTTCGACAAATGAAGTTTCCACGATAAAAAACAGCAAAACCGCCCCTGTATCCGACATTGCCGAGGAGCTGGAGGACGGCGACTGGATCATCTCCAACGCATCCCCGGATTTCCGCGCCGCGGCAGCAGGACTCATACAAAGCGAAAAAGGAATCATCCTCAGCCGAAAGACAGCCGACGCCCTTAAAGTCAAAATAGGCGACACCGTCCGCTACGTCCCCCTTTAGTACGATATTTAAATATTCTTAATAAAAAATTAATATAGCTATATTAAAATACTTCTTTACGCTATAAGATTATATCAATGAAAATATCAAATAAAGACTGTAAAGAAATTTTAGGAAATTTCAATCATTATTTCAAAGGAAAACCACAAAAAATCAAACAATTAAGTCAAAGTGAAAGGAAGTTAATTCTAAAAGCAAAGAAAAATTTTAATCGTTGCCATGAGAAAACTGACAAAAAAACCGATTATTTAATGGGTAGCATCAAAATTAAAGCATTTAAAGACCCTAAAATTAAGAAATACAGTTTTATTTTATCATTTTTTAATGGGTTTAGAAACATATTTTTTTGATAGAATATCTTCAAGAAAACTTTTAAAAATTGGGTAGAAAAATATACTTTACAAAAAAACTTTATTTTGTTATAATAATTTGTAATTTACACAATAGGAGGCAATATTATGAAACTATCAAAAGCTGATGCAAGTGTAATAATTAAAACAGTTGAAAACCTTAATGACAATGGAATAGGTTCCATAAAACATTTCAACCAAAAAGAAAGGAACCTTATTATAAAAGCATTTAACACAATGAAAGAGGGAGAAAATTTAGAAGACGCAGATACAATCCAAAACGCAAAGATAAGTGCTTTAAATTGCAGTATCTATCACAAAATTTCGATAGAACCAAAATCGCATCATTCCAACTTAGTTAAAAAAATCTTCAAAGGTTTTCTCAATCTATTTGGCCGCATAAGCTCTAGAAAAATCGAAAATAAGATTATACATTTTAATGGAACTTCGCCTCAATTGTACAATTATTGACCCAGTTCCTAAATATATCTAAAATTTATGTAATTCGCACATTCATAAGGGTTCTGACAAACAGAACCCCTTTTCCTTATGGAATAAATCTTAATTATGTTATATTGCGTTAACAAACACCAATGAGGTTGCAAATGTATTTAACAAAATCAGAAGCTAATAAAGTATATCAAGAAGCAATAATTTTTGATAATAAAATCGGAAATATAAAACTTTTAAATCAAAAAGAAAGAAAGCTTATTATAAACGCTATCAATATAAGTATTCTTGAAGAAAACCAACCAGAGAACCAAAGAGTGATCTGGAGTGATGAAACACGAGAATTACTTAACAATATACTAGATAAAGCCAAAGATGAACCAAAATCGAAACACTCCAACTTGTTTGTTTCCTTCTTCAAAGGTTTTGCCAATTTATTTTTAGGCCGCATAAGCTCTCAAAAAGTCCACAATAAAATTAAACTGTTGACTCCGCCACAATTTCAAGAGAATGGTTTATACAAACCTAAAAATTAAGTAAATTCGCACACTCTTACAGCAATTCCCGCTGGAAATTCTGACTCAAGCTTCATGGAAAAAGAATGCGATTCAAGCGTTTCCTCTAGGGGAGCGATAAAAGAGTCAGTGGTTAAAAATAGTTCAAGATCGGTTAAATTAGAGACCGATTCTACGAAAGAGGCTGTTTTAACTAATTCTGTTTCAGCGATTTCAGCTCCAGCGGGAATTGCTGACACTCTTAGGCGTTTAAATAAAGGGTTCTGGCAAACAGAACCTTTTTTCTCCAAAGTTTGAAGTTTTCTCGTCGGTCTGCTACAATTCTTCCTATGAATATCACACTTCAGGGCATATCTAAAGTTTTCGGCAGCCGCGTTCTTTTCGACGGCGTCAACATGACGTTCAACGCAGGAGGCCGCTACGGACTGACCGGCCCCAACGGCGCTGGAAAGTCAACTCTTCTTAAAATCATCATGAATGAGGAATCCCCTTCCAGCGGAACAGTGAGCCTTCCCGACAGAGTCGGCATGCTCCGGCAAAATATCGAAGACTATCGCGAATTCGATGTCATCGACGCAGTTGTTATGGGAAACAAGAGACTTTGGGACGCCATGCAAGAGCGCGACCGCCTCTATGAAGAGGAGATGACCGACGAGCTCGGCATGCGCCTTGGCGACCTGGAAGGGATCATCGTCGAGGAAAACGGCTATACCGCCGAAGCCGACGCCGAAGTCCTCCTTCAGGGGATGGGCATCCCCGACGAACACATCATTTCCAAAATGCGGGAAATCCCCACTGACACACAGTTTAAAGTATTGCTCTGCCAGGCCCTTTTCGGCGAGCCGCAAGCCCTATTGCTCGACGAGCCCACCAACCACCTCGACCTCGACTCCATCCGGTGGCTTGAAGACTTTCTGCACAATTATCCAGGCATGCTCATCGTGATCAGCCACGACCGCCACTTCCTCAACGCCGTCACCACCCATATCGCCGACATCGACTACGACACCATCTTCGACTACCCGGGAAACTATGACGACATGATCATGCAGAAATCCGCAATTAGAGAGCAGGCTGTCAGAGAAGCTAAATCCAAAGAAAAAAAGGTGGCCCAGCTTCGGGAATTCATCGCGAAATTCGGCGCGGGAACAAGAGCGAGCCAAGTGCAGTCCCGAAAAAAAGAAATGGAGAAGCTTCAGCCGCAGGAGCTCAAAAAATCCAATATCGAGCGCCCTTACATCCGCTTTATCCCCTCGGAAAAGGCTCCCGGCAAACTCGTCCTTAAAGTTGAAAGCGTCTGCAAGAGCTACGATGGAGAAAAAGTCATCGAAAAAACATCATTCGAGGTGCATCGAGATGATAAGATCGGCATTATCGGAGCTAACGGCCTCGGAAAATCCACGCTGGTGAAAATGCTCTCGGGCTGGTTGAAGCCAAACAGCGGAAACGTCGAGATCGGCCACAACGCTAAGATCGCCTATTTTCCTCAAAACCACAAAGACGTCATCGATAAAAACACCGACATGTCCGCTTTCGACTGGCTCAAGAGCAGGCAGAAAAATGTCTACGACCAGGATGTCCGCTCAGTGATGGGAAAACTTCTTTTCGGCGGCGACGACGCCTTCAAAAAAGTCAAAACCCTCTCTGGAGGCGAGACCGCCAGGCTGCTGCTTGCCGAGATGATGCTGCAGGACCACAATGTCCTCATACTCGACGAACCCAATAACCACCTCGACCTGGAAGCTGTGTCCGCGCTGGCCTGGGGACTCGATGAGTACAAAGGGACTGTCATTGTCGTCAGCCACGACCGCGACCTGATCGAAAACGTCGCCAAAAAGCTGCTCATCTTCACAAAAGAGGGCATCGAGTTGTTCAGCGGCTCCTACTCTAAGTATTTAGAAAGAAAAAGTTAAGCATTCGATGATCTATGTTTCAAGAGAACGCAGCAGACCGCAAGCCCCCGCAAGTTATCTAGAAACATAGTTCATTGAATGCTTACAGAAAAACCAAAGTGTGAGTTTTGGAAGAATTCACGAAAAAAAAGTTTCTTTCTCTTGCTCCTGAAAGGCGGCATAAAAAATGCGCCCTTTTGCTGAAACAGATCTACGACCGGCTCCTGCAAAACAACGACCCAGAGCCCCTGTGGCGCAAATACCGGGAATGGATGCTGTGGATGAAAGAGGGAACCGGCCCCTGCATCATCAAATCAATTGCCGATTCCTATCACCGCCATATCAAGCTCTCAGGCCAATACCTAAAAGAGCACAACTTCCTGCCGCGCATTGAAACAGAAGATAAAGTTCAGGCTCACCCTCCCTTAAACATTGCCGTTGTCCTCGACAATATCCGTTCAGCCCACAATGTCGGAAGCATGATCCGCACCGCTGAAGCTCTTGCGCTCGGAGAGCTCTATTTCAAAGGCATGACCCCTCTTCCCTCAAACAAGCAAGTTCGGGACACATCCATGGGAACGCATGAGTGGATCCCATGCCACTCCTTTCAGGATTTTGCAAAACTCCTCTCTCCTGTCATCGCCTTGGAAACCAGTCCCGACGCCCTTTCCCTCTCTGAATTTATTTTTCCCGAGTCTTTTACCCTGGTTGTCGGAAATGAGGAATATGGCTGTTCGGACGAGACGCTTCAGGCGGCCGATATACTCCTCTCCATTCCCCTATACGGCCGCAAAAACTCCCTCAATGCCGCCAACGCCTTCGCTATAGCCGCCAATCAAATCCGCTGCCAAAGTTTCCTTGCAAACATTCGGTGAACCTACGTCCTTTGAGGACGCAGCTAATGGCAAAAAATGCAAAACGCTTAGATAGCAGGCAACCCCACCAGGGGCTGCTGAAGCAGGCGGGCGCAGCGGACGTTATCCGAGGACTTAAGACCCTTGAGGAGCTTAGAATTGGCAAACCCGAGATTCCTTTCGATGTACGACCGATAATTCTCTGGAAGGGCGTCTCTTTCTTAACAGGTCCCTGCAGATTTGCTGGCATTCTTCATACTTTCCAATCCAATAAGCACAAATGGAAAGCTCCAAAGCCAAACCGTAATCATATGGCCATTGCTGCAAATCAAGCGCTCTTAGGGTTGTATTCTCTTTCAGCGCTTCGGCAAGTTCTTTTGCCTCGTCAGCGCCGATACTACATTTTGATAAATTGAGAAATCTTAGATTTGTTAACTTTAGAAGCTTTTCTACTTGTTGAGCTGAAAGTTGAGTATTAGACAAGTTAATTGTTACGAGATTTGGAAATTTGCTGACCAACTTATCTAAAAGTTCATCTGTCATTTGTAAATTTGAAAGATCGAGTTCAGTAATCAACCGAGTTGTTGGGGAGGTTCCAGCACGTGAATCGTTAGCAGCGCTGCTTGGCTAGCGTACCTAGCAAATGTATAGATTTGTATAGGTTTTTAGGAGCGGTACTAGATCAGTATCGAATCGATCATTATGAACTCCTTTAGCTCTGGAACCATACAGGAATATCTTTTCGACAAAAAGAAGGTTAATGAGTTCTCTAAAAAAATAATATTTTTCAACCTCTTCCATATACTACTGCTGGCAAATGCCTTCGAGGAGTTTGGAATTGGCAAATCCGAGATTTCTTTCGATGCACGACCGATAATTCGCAGGAAGATCGTCTCTTTTTAACAGGTCCCTGCAAATTTGCTGGCATTCCTCATACTTTCCGATCCAATAAGCGCAAATGGAAAGCTCCAAAGCCAAACCGTAATCATATTGCCATTGCTGCAAGAATAAAAGGTCGCTTGACTGGGGAACGGACATGCCCAGTTTGGCGACCCTGTAACCGGCTTCATAATTTTCTTTGCTTCGGTAGTAGCAGGCCAGTTGATAGAGAGGCTCCAAGCGAGATGGGCGGTACTTGAAAGCCTTCATATAGCTTTCGACAATTTTTTCTTCCGGCGAGCCAAGGATTTCATGAAGATTGCCTACCTTGTAAAGAGACCAGAACACCTCCTGATCAAATCCCCCCATTTCCGCCCGCTTCTCATAATTTTCCAGGGCCTTTTCAAACTCGCGGGCAGAAAGACAACTTTGGGCAAGATAAAAAGTGTAGCGGCTATCATCCGGTTTTTTCTCAAGCTCCCTTTCCAATATTTCTATATCCTTGACGAATTTTAAAGGATCTTTCGACCTGGCCCCGTCGCATGTGTATGTGTTGGTTACTTTCTGCAAGGTAGCGAAAGTCCTCGAAGGAGGGGGGCAAATCACCTCGTGCAACACCCCTTTCCATTCCCAATCAAAATGATTGTTGATCAGTTGAATCTTCCCATACTTCATCCCGCCGCAAGTAATCGTCACATAATAATAGTCAAGATTTAACTCGGGCAGCTCAAACTCGGGCTCATAAACCAAATACTCATCAGCGTCGATAAAAAATATATAGTCACTCTTACCTCGAGCCAGCTCCAAAGCCTCATTGCGGTTGTGCTCAAAGTTGATCCAGGGCCTCTCGTGAAGCTCCCCCGGCACCCCCTTCTTTTTCATATAACTGCGTATGAGATCCTGAGTTCCGTCCGTCGATCCGGTATCGACAATGACCCAGTAGTCGATAATAGGCAAAACCGAGTCGATGCATCGGCAGATGACATCGGTCTCATCTTTGACAATCATGTTGAGACAGATTGTCTTGTGGTCCTCCGCTTGCAGTGTGAAAGCGGCGATGACAAGAAGAAAGACTCTGATAAATGATTTCATAACTATAAAAAAATTGGAAAGTTAACTTTAGCTCATGCTAAAGTTATCTTCGGCTATTTTCAAGGTTTTTATGAAATCTTTTTGCATTTTTTTACTCGCTCTTTTCATCGTTTCCTCCAACTATGCCGGAGAGAGAAAATCGATCCTCATTTCAACATTCACTGTTCAGGGCGTCAAACCGTGGGACCCAGACAGCGTCAAGCAAGGAATTACAGGCTCAGAAGAGGCGGTCATCTACATGTCGCAAAAACTAGCCAGCATCGGCTACAGGGTCATTGTTCTGGGAAATCCCCCGCAAAGTTCGCCGCATTCGGCTTCCGGTGCCAACCCCAGATTCGTTGGGAATGTTTCCGATTTGACTCATTGCGATATCGCCATCTCATGGAGAAATCCAAGAAATGCTAAAGAACTGAGGAAATTTGCAGACAAAGTCTATTTATGGCCGCATGATTCCTGCTTTCGTCATGTGCCTGAAAAAATGATAAACGAATTCGACGATGTTCTCTGGCTGTCAAACTGGCAAAGAGAACAGTGGTCTTCGGTCAATCCCGCATTCGCCAAATTCCATAGAATTTTTGGCAACGGCATCAACCCCGAACAGTTTCACCCTGTTGGAGAGAGACGCAATCCCTACTCATGTGTCTACGGTTCAAATTACGGTTTGGGTCTGGAGACGCTTCTCGACATATGGCCCAAGATCAAGGAAAAATATCCGATGGCCACGCTTGATATCTACTACGGCTGGCAGCATTGGGGTTTCCTTTCCCCAGAAAAAGAGAGAAAAATGATGAATCAGGTGGTCGTCCTCGCTTATCTTGATGTCCGCGATCACGGGCTGGTCAGCCACGAAGAAATCAACCGCGCCTACGAAACCTCCTCATTCTGGACCTATCCGTTAAACGCGACCGAAACCTTCTGCATCACAGCCTTAAAAGCCCAGATTGGAGGCGCGGTCCCCGTCGTTATTCAAAGAGCCGCTCTAAAAGAAACCGTCAAACACGGCTACACATGCGAAAAAACCGAAGAATATCTGCCCATGCTTCTCAAAGCTATGAGCGAGGCCGAAACAATATCTGTCGAAGACAGAAAAAAAATGAGAGAATCAATCACCGGGAATTATACCTGGGAAAAAATCGCTTTAAAATGGGATGAATTGTTCAATGATAAAAATACACATTCAGTCTGCTGACGTTTTGCACCGTGATTGCCCTGGCGGCGTTTGCGCTCAATAAAACATCGCCCAAGGAGGCAAAACCCCGCCTGTCGATCATTACATCCGTATTTAACGGAGATCGGCATATTCGAGGCTTTCTTGAAAATATCACCAGCGTCAATCACTTTGAAGACTACGAACTTCTCCTCATCCACCCTCCCGGTCCCGGCCATGAAGAAACCATTATCAAGGAATACCTCCCCCGCTTTGCCAATATCCACTACATCAAAATTGACAGCGACCCGGGAGTTTACGGCGTCTGGAACCTGGGAGCCAAAATGGCAAAAGCCGATTTTCTCACAAACGCCAACGTCGACGATAGAAAACATCCGGAAATGTTAGACCGGCACCTCCGGCATCTTGAAGAAAACCCCGATATTGACCTGGTGTACTCCGACTTCATTATGACCCGTATTCCGAACTCCGATTTCGCCGCCAACAAAAGCACAAAAGTCATCCGTTACGATGATTATTCTCCGGAAAAAATGTGTTTATGCCTGCCGGGGCCGGGGCCGCTCTGGCGGAAAGATGTCCACAGCCGCTTCGGCTGCTTTCGTGATGATTTCATAGCAGCGGGAGATTTTGAAATGTGGAACCGCATGGCAGCCGGCGGAGCCAAAATGAAAAAACTGCCTGGGGTCGGCGTACTTTTCTACGAGAATCGCTTGGGACTGATCTACAACCCTTCTCCCGAAAAAACAGCCCAAAGAGAATGGGAAAATAATTATGTCAAACATGCCTATTCGTATCTTTGGAATCAAATTCCCGAAGAGAAGCCCCTTCTTCTCGTCCTTATGCCCACAAGGTCGCGTCCCGAGCTTTTTTTTAAACAGCTCGACAACTACTATTACAACCTCTCCGGAGAAACTCGCTACCGCTTTCTTATCAACTGCGACGAAGACGATGAAACCATGAATAATCCCGAGGTGCGAGAGCGGCTCGGCACCTACCCCAATCTCATCTATTCGTTTCAACCCGGCAGCACAAAAATCGACGCCTATAACAGAAACATCTTTTCCACTTCCTATGATGTTCTTCTTGCCGCAAGCGAAGATCTCGAACCTCAGGTGTGGGGCTACGACAAAAAAATCTTGGGCCAAATGAAAGCACATTTTCCGGGCTATGACGGCGTTCTCAACTACCATGACGGCTATGTCGGCGAAAGGTGCAATATCTATCCCATTGCAGGCCGCAAATTTATTGAACGTCTGGGACACTTTTACCACCCCGAATACACCTCCCTTTATGCTAACGAAGAGCTCACAGTGATCTCCCGAATTTTAGCCAAGGAAAAAATCATCAACGAAGTGCTGCTCAAACACCGCCATCCCGCCCATGGTGAAAGGCCCTGGGATGCTCTGGATAGACGAAATGAAGGGTTTAAAGAACAAGATAAGCAGGTATTTTTAAAACACAAAGAAAACCGATTTGATTTAGACGGCAAAGATTTTTTTGAAAAGGACTGGAGCATCCTGATCTGCACACTCGATGAACGGAAGCAGATTTTTGAAAACCTCTATAACGAGCTGCTCGATCAAATAAGAAAAGCCGGGCTAAGTGATAAGATCGAAGTGCTTTATTATAGGGATAATCGAGAAAAATCTATCGGATTTAAACGAAATGCGCTCATGAGACACGCTCGTGGAAAATATGCCTGCTTTATCGACGACGACGATGAAGTACATCCCGAATACATCAAAATGATTCATGGAAAAATGCAATCCGATCCGGACTGCATCAGTCTGAAAGGCATACTGAACAATCCCAAAGGACAAACTTATGTATTCGAACACTCGTTAGCTCACGGCACCCAATACGCATTTAAAAACGGTCGATATATCCGCCCTCCCAACCATCTCAATCCTATGAAAAAAGTTGTCGCCGCTCAATTTTTATTTCCTGAAATTAACTTAGAAGAGGATAAGTTATGGGCAATGGATATCGCCCGTTCCGGAATTTTAAAGACCGAAGAAACCATCGAAGATCCCTATTATTTTTACACCCCGTCCGAGTATGCCGCAAATATCAGTCTCGAAAAAAAAGAAAGAGACCTCCTGATAACCTGCTGCGCAAGGAGTGGAGCTGCATTTATGACACAATTTCTCAAAAAAAATAAAATGGATGTGGGCCATGAGAACGACGGAAAAGACGGCGTTGTCTCATGGCTAATGGCTGTAGACAGCAACTTAGCCCCCTGGTGCTTGCCATCAAATGCCTATACATTCCAGCATGTATTGCATCAAGTGAGGCACCCGCTCAAGACCATCGCTTCCGCAGGAAATGAACCCGACCGTTCATGGCTTTTTATTCAACGCTTTGTTCCGGAGATAAACCTGGAAGATCCCAAGATAGTCAAAGGAGCCAAGTATTGGTATTACTGGAACCTCCTTGCAGAAAAAAAGTCGGAGTTTACCTACCGCGTGGAAGATTTGGACAGCGCCGTTGATGAAATTAACAGCCGCCTAGGACTTAACCTGAATAAAAATATCCTTAAGGAGATCCCAAAAAACGTCAATACCCGGGGTTATAAGGATATCTACACCTGGCAGGACCTCAAAGAAAATCTGGAGCCTGAACTCTACGATAATATTGTCGAGATGGCCACGCGTTATGGCTACCTTGTCCAAGACTGAAATCATAGAAGTTGGATAAGGCACATCGTTCGATTAACCTGCTTGACAGTTCTATTAATATAATGTAAAAGATTTTTTTTACTTATTTTATAGGAAAGCGACCATGTCCGGTGTCACAGCCTATTATCAACGTTGGGAAAGGCATAAACGAAATGCGCAAACCCGCCCAGCCGGCTATTCCCTTCATCAATCACCAGAAAACTGCAAGAAATTTGCTCAAGAATTCTGGAGTAGGCAACCTGAAAGGGTTCCAGAAGAATATATACATGAATCCGGAGAACCTTTTAAAGTTAGTGTGAATGGCAAGCTAATGCAGAACCTCAATGCTCAACCTGCGGGTTTCCGCATCAACGATCTTCGTTCGGGAGAGTTCAAAATCCTGCCGCAGCAAAAATCCAAAAGAAGCAAATCCTGGAAGAGACTGCCGACTTATAAAAAACATTGATTTTCAAGAGAATTGCAAAAAAGAGGGAAGGCGGTAAGCCGGATTCTGTCGTTAAGTCATCATTTGTCTAGGGATCCCGTCGCCGGAATCCTCAAGCGGCTGTCTTCAGAGCTCTGCGGAGTACAGTGAAGCGCCCTGTATTTACCTTGCTTCGGATAGGGTTTGTCGCAGCCGGCGGGTCTCCCTGCCGGGGCCGGGTCTTAAACCCAGCGTTTCAGCCTGCCCGTCCCGAGGGGCGGCGGTATACTTTCTGTTACACTTTCCGTAGCCTTTCGGCCCCCAGCCTTTCACTGGTATCCTCTCCTGTGAAGTCCAGACTTTCCTCCGCTGCTTAGAGAATGCTGCGGCGATGACCTGCCTTCCCGAGATATTATTAAGATGTTGCCTTGGAAGAACGCCTTCTCCGTTTGGTCGGAGCGGCAGTCGTTCCTTCCAGCTTTTCGCTTTCCTGCCAATAATGGATGCGGGAACAATGCTCGCAAAAGATGATGCGCTCCCCTTTTCTCACAAGGTTTTCATCCTGTGCGGTCAATGTGATATGGCAGCCGCTGCAACAGCGATTTTCAATCGGAACAACAACGCGATTCTTCTTGTTGCGAAGCAGCCTGTCGTAGATTTTAAGAGTATCCGGATCGGCCTCTTTAGTCATCTCGTCGCGCTCCGCCTTGATCTGCAGCCCCTCTTCGTTAATCTGACGGATGCTTTCAAAGATTTCCTCCTCAAGCTCCTTGCTATTGGTGATCGTTTGATCCAAACTTTCCTGAAGGCTCTTGAGAACGTCTTCTTCCGCAGTCAGCCTGTCGTATTGATCGCTTAGAACTTGCTCTTTAGCGTGCCGCTGCTTTTCGGCAGCAGAAATTTCATGGGTCAGAGCATTGAACTCATCGACTTTTTTGATGGCATTTTGCTGACTTTCAAGCTTTTTGATCTTTTCATTGATCTCTTCAACTTCAAGCTCCATAATCTTGATGTCGCTTTTGATCTTCATGATTTCCTCTTCCTTGCCCTCGACCTGGCCCCGGAGATCGTCTTTGATGCGGCTGAGCTTTTTCAGCTCCTTCTGACGCTCTTTCTTAAGGCGGATCAACCGGATCATCTTCATGTCGAGTTCTTGGATATCTAGAATTTTTTTGAGGACTTCTAACATTTTGATTCCTTAGAATGGATTGCAAGTTAATAATGATATTTTAGGCATTTAAGGCTTAGTTCTCAAGAAAAAAAGCTTTCCACATAGCAATTTTACCCGAATTTATGATTTTCTTGCTAAGCCGAGCGAATATGTTGCGCCCCAACAGATCGTTGTGATAACCTTCAATAGAATTTAAATCGCAAACTTCAGGCCCTTGAATATGACTTACTTAAAAAAATATCTTGATAGCCGAAAAGACTACGATCCCGGAGCTGCCGCTTTTTTTGCCTCACTCGACCTGATTAGTCAAACAAATCCGGAAATCGCCGAAGCCATTATCCAGGAATTAAGAGACCAGCGAAACTACTTAAAGCTGATCGCCTCGGAAAATTTCTGCTCGCTCGCTGTCCAGCAGTCAATGGGCAACCTTTTGACCGACAAGTATTCAGAAGGCTACCCCCACCACCGTTTTTATGCCGGATGCGATAATGTCGATACGGTGGAAGACCGGGCGGCAACTCTCCTAAAGGAGCTATTCGATTGCGACCATGCTTATGTACAGCCCCATTCCGGCGCAGACGCCAATCTGGTGGCTTTTTGGGCTATTTTGATCCACAGAGTGCAAAACAGGGAAGTGGAAAAGCTTGGAAAAAAATCGGTCGACGAGCTCACCGGCGAGGAGTACGAAGCTGTCAGACAAATGATAATTAATCAAAAGGTGATGGGGCTGTCGCTCGGCTCCGGCGGCCACCTGACACACGGATACCGCCACAATATTTCCTCCAAGATGATGCGCTCGGTAAGCTACGACGTCGACCCGGCCACAGGACTGCTTAACTACGACCATCTCGCCAGGCAGGCAAAAGAAGAGAAGCCCGACATCCTCCTTGCGGGATACTCGGCCTATCCTAGATTGATCAACTTCGCCAAAATGCGGGAAATCGCCGACTCGGTCGGGGCGGTTTTCATGGTCGACATGGCCCACTTCAGCGGACTTGTCGCAGGAAAAGTGTTTCAGGGAGACTACAACCCGGTGCCGCATGCCCATATTGTGACCTCGACGACCCATAAAACATTAAGGGGGCCGAGAGGCGGACTGGTGCTGTGCAAACAAGAGTACGCCGATGTGGTGAATAAGGGGTGTCCGCTTGTTTTAGGCGGCCCGCTCCCCCATGTCATAGCGGCCAAAGCCGTCGCGTTCCAGGAAGCAAAGACCAAAGAGTTTCAAGATTATGCCCGCAAGATTGTGGAAAACGCGAAAGCTTTGGGCGAAACCCTGGTCAGAAAAGGAATACCTGTCCTCACCGGAGGAACCGACAACCATCTGCTTCTTCTTGATCTTTCGGAATTTGCTATTACCGGGCGGCAGGCCGAAAAAGCTCTTCGCGACGCGCACATCACTGTCAATCGCAATGCCATACCTTTCGATAAAAACGGCCCCTGGTACACCTCCGGCGTCCGAATCGGCACCCCGGCAATCTCGACCCTTGGCATGGGAATAGCCGAGATGGATACGATTGGAGAGGTCATTTATGACGTACTCACAAATTCTAAACCAAAAATAGTAGAGAAAACCCAAAAGCCAAGCAAGGCGCAATACGAGATCGACGACAAGATTCTAAGCCGATCGAAAGATCGAATTCGCGAACTTCTGGACTGCTTTCCGCTTTATCCCGAAATCGAGCTGGCACTGGTAGAAGAATTAATTGTTAAACATTAGGAGATGGATTTCATGGCAAAAGACGAAGAGATCAATAACTTTAAGGTGCAGGACAAGATCGACCAGTCCCTGCTGGACGCAAGGCGCGTTTTTCTCTCGGACGACATCAATACAGATTCGGCCGAAGACGTCATCCGCAAGCTCTGGTATCTTGAAATGAAAGATCCAGGAAAACCGATACTGCTTATCATCAACAGTCCGGGAGGAGCGATCGATTCGGGATTTGCGATTTGGGACCAAATCAAAATGATCACCTCGCCTGTCATATACGCTAGTGACAGGGCTTGCCGCTTCAATGGGCTCGATTTTAAGCCTCGCTGCCGACCCCGACAAACGATTTGCGACGCCTCATTCGAGAATCATGATCCACCAGCCAAGGCTGAGCGGCGTCATTCAAGGGCAGGCGACAGACCTTGAGATTCAGGCAAAGGAAATGATCAAAACACGCGAAATGATCATCGAGGTCTATATGGACGCCACCGGCAAAGACCACGACACCATTGATGAGTCGATTGACAGAGACACATGGTTCGGCGCCGAAGAAGCGAAAAAGTTCGGCTTGATCAGCGGCATCGTGAATTCATATAAAGAGATTCCGATGTGACGATCAATTTTAGCAAATACAGCGGCATGGGAAATGATTTCATTTTGATAGACAATCGAAGTGGAAATGCTGTTTGCCTGCAAACAAGGAGCGATCGAAAATCTCTGTAAACGGCGTTTAGGCATCGGAGCCGACGGCATTATTTTACTTGAGTCCTCCAAAAAAGCCGATGTCGGCATGCGTATTTTCAACGCCGACGGCTCCGAGGCGGAAATGTGTGGAAACGGTATTCGCTGCCTGATGAAGTACATGCTGGAGATCGGGATGCCCGAAAAGCCCTATAGCATTGAGGTGTACGGATCAGTGCTGAATGCGAAATATGAAAACGACCTGGTCTCGGTAGACTTGGGAGCGCCTACTGAAATCGCCTGGGATATGATTGTAGAGGGAACCCGCCTCCACTTCTTGAATACCGGCGTTCCCCACGCAGTCGTCTTTGTCGAAAATTTGTCTGATGTGGATATTGAAGCCGAAGGGCGCTTCTTAAGAAGGCATAAAACCTTTACCCCCCGCGGGACGAATGCGACTTTTGTTCAAATCCTCTCCCCCGGCCGCCTAATCTTCAGCACCTATGAAAGAGGCGTCGAAGCCGAAACACTGGCCTGCGGCACGGGGGCTGCGGCAGCTGCGTTTGCCTACCTCGGCCGCGAAGGAACTGCCATAGTGGAAAATAAAAATGGCGAAAATATGTCAATTAGAGTGGACGAGCAGCAGCGCATTCATATGATTGGCCCTGCCCGGCTTGCCTACAAAGGACAGTTCTTAATTGAAAACAACTAAATGTTGATCTAAACTGATAGTTAAAAAGGTATGGTTATGTCTGCCAAAAAGAAATTGCAAGAAGCTAAAAACCCTTTGATTCTTCGCTCGCAGCGTTTGATGGAGGCCTTCGCCAAATCCGATGACGAAAGAGACTTTTATCTCGACCGCCAGGAAGGGTTTATTGTTTACGCCGATCTCGACGAATCCGAAGAGAATTTAAACCGCCTATTCGAGGAACTGGCGACAAGCCCCGACCGGTATTGCATGATTCCCAAACTAAGCTTCTACGAACAAAAAAAAATCATGGAAGGATTCATCCACGAGAAGGTGTACGATATCGACACCAAAGAGAAGCTCATGGACATCATTCAGTCCAAAGAAGCCCGCGAAAACTTTCTTGAGTTTCTCTATGACCACCATGGCGAGCTTGAAAAGTGGCAGCAATATTATCAGGAAAGATCCCGAGTACGGATTATCGAATGGCTGCGTAACAACAATTTTCATTTTGTCTTTGAGGAAGACCTGGATCTGGGAATCTCGCTTATAGAAAAACTTAAAAAAAACCTCTTTGACGACAAGGTGCCAAAAGATGTGCAAAATGCCCGGAAAGTTTTGACAACAAAAGCAAAAACCTACTACTCGAATGAAGCATTGAATCCCCGTCCGAAAAGAGGACGCCCTCCAAAGCAGACGCAAAAAACCGAGCTTGAACCCCAAATCTCGGTCGATATCTACAACACCGTCCCTCAGTCAATACGCCCATTTCTCTTCACTCCCGATCTGTCGATCGTTGGCGCCGCTTCCTTTTCGTCCAAATTTGAAACCGAAGAGGAGATTCTCGCCCATCGCCGCCAGGCAGCCAGAGAGGAGTCGGAAAGCGCCCTCGAAAACCTCAATCAGAAACTTGAAACTCTGAGAAAACTCAGCAATAAATTCCGAGGTGAAGAGCCCGGCGAGGATGAACTCGAAGTGATAGAGAGCAAAGAAGAGGAAGAGGCTCCTAATAAAAAAGCAAAAACGAAGCAGAGCCGCAAGAAAAAATCATAGATTTTTTTTAAGCTGTTCAACAATATTTTTTTCGACAAGCATCGCAGCTGCTGCGATGCTGTTCGCTATAGAAGCTGCTGTAGAAGAACCGTGGCATTTGACCAAAATGCCATCGACGCCGCACACAAGAGCGCCGGGATGCTGTTCATCACAAAACTGTTTCCTGAGAGCCTCGTAAACTGCCTGGGGAAACTCATAGCCCGCCCGGCTGAGTGCCAGCCGGCAGGCTTGGAGGGCGGCCAGCGAAACGCCTTCTGCGGTCTTTAAGAATACATTTCCTGCAAAACCATTGGCGACGAGCACATCGATATCCCCCTTAAAGACTTCGCTCCCCTCAATATTGCCGAGAAATGAAACATCCATTTCGGGAGAAATCTCTTCAAGTTTTGCGTAAGCCTCCTGAAGCTCTCTCGGCCCCTTTCCGGATTCTTGGCCAATATTGAGCAATCCGATATTCGGACAAGGATTGTCGAAAACGCATCTTTGGTACGCGGCGCCCATCAAGGCAAACTGAACCAATTTATTTGAATTGCAGAAAAGATTGCCCCCAACATCAACGACAACAATCGGCTTTTTTTCCCTAGGAAGAACCGCTAGAAGAGCCGGACGGTCAATTGCGGGAAATTTGGGTAAATACAAAGCGGAAGAGGCTATTAGGGAACCTGTATTCCCGGTAGTGACGAGGGCGTCGGCCTGCCGGTTTTTGATCAGCTCAATCCCTCTGACCAGAGTCGATCTTTTTTTCGTTTTAGCAGATTGCAGAGGACTCTCGCTCATCGAGATATAATTATCGGCAGTATGAAACAGAAGTCGGTCGGAACATTTCCGAGGCAGCTGATCCAGAACTTCCTGAGGTGCGATTACAATAAAAGATGCGGCTTGCGGCAGATCTTCAATACTTTGTAAAACTCCCTCAAAGAGCTCTTCTGGAGGGCTGTCGCCCCCCATCAGATCCAGTGCCAAACGCATATTTTTTATTCGGCTTCCTCAGGATAAAAGTTCCTTTCGGAATAAAATCCGCATTCGGGGCAAATGATATGGGACTTCTTTCTAACGCCGCAATTCTTGCATGCGATAAAATGCTTGACGGGTCGTCCCTGGTGGGCCCGTTTTTTATTCCTTCTCGAGGTAGAATGTCTGTTACGCGGGCAAATTGTCATGGCTGGTTAGACTCCTCTTAATTATAAATCCGTAAATGGTTGATAACCCTCTTCAATATCGGAGGTTTCAGTTTTAAAATATTTCGTATACTCATTCCGCTTTGGGCATTTTCCCCCAGAGCATTCATGGACTGTCGGCAGTTTCAGGATAATTTCCTCCCTAACGATAGGGCTAAAATCAAAAATAGCTCCTTTTATATCCTCTAAAGGGATCACCTCATAGAGATTATCCAGAACTATTTCGACCGGCGACATCTCATTGCAGATGGAACAAGGAACCAAAGCCTCCGTCTTGACAGATAAATGGAGGACAAGCTCCCCTTCTCCTTCGGCAATATAGGCCTCTCCGGCGATATCGACAGGTTTTTCAAATTTTAATTCGTTTTCATCAACTCCAATAAAATCAGGCGGATAAACATCCTTGATTTTATGAACTTTCCCTTGGGAAAGCCGGTCAATATAAATTTTAAAAGCATCAGTATACATTAACGAGGATAATTATAGCGTCTCAAACGTTTTTTTTCCAGTAGGATTTTTTTGCCGCGGCTATGATGGCAATATTGCTGGTTTTCTGGTATTATATAAGCTATAATTTAGATTACCATAAGTTAGGACACTTTGTATGAAAGAGCTGCTTTTAAATGTTGAACCCCGTGAAATCCGCCTTGCCCACCTGATCAATGGACAATTGTTCGATCTGGATGTCGAGAGAAAAAGAAAAAGGCGCCTGACAGGAAATATCTACCGGGGCAAAGTAACCAATATCCTTCACAATATCCAGTCGGCCTTCATCGACATCGATGAAAGCGAAAACGGGTTTATCCATATTACCGACATTATCGAGAACACAAAAACGCTGAAGCAAAGGTACGATCTCGATTTTGAGCTGGACTATGGTGTTGAGCAGGAAGGCGAGAACAAGCAGGATGTCGATATCGAAGAGGTTCTGAAAAAAGACCAAACAGTCCTTGTGCAGGTAGTCAAAGAGCCGATCGGAACAAAAGGCGCCCGCCTAACATCCAATATCTCGATCGCCGGCCGCTATCTGGTCCTCCTCCCCAACTCCAATCATCGGGGCGTTTCCCGAAAAATCGAAGACCGTGCCGTGCGCGAGAGGTTGAAAAAGCTGATCCGCTCCTTCGAGATGCCGCAAAAAATGGGGCTGATCTGCCGCACTGCCAGCCGTGTGGCTACCGAAGACATGCTGATCGACGAGGCTCATGAGCTTCTCTCTAATTGGGAGGTCATTATAGAAAAATTTCAGAAATCCAATGAACCCTGCCTCCTTTTCGAAGAATCCGACATGATCAAAAAAGCTGTGGAAACTTCTGTCGATAAGCGTTTCGACCGCATGCTCATCGACGACTACCACACGTATCAGGTGTGCAAAACGCTTTACAAGAAATATAGCGGAGAACATCCTCTCCGCATCGAATTCTACCGGGACAAAGTCCCTATGTTCGAGCGCTTTAATGTCGAAAAAGAAATAGAAAAATCTTTAAAAAGAAAGATTTGGCTTCCCCGTGGAGGATATATCTTTTTCGAGAGGACCGAAGCGATGTACACAGTGGATGTCAACTCCGGGCGCAGTTCTTCGGGAGAGACAGATGTGGAAGAGTCTCTTGTGAGAATCAACCTGGAAGCGGCCGAGGAGATTGCCAGGCAGCTTCGGCTGAGAAACGTCGGCGGATTGATCGTGATCGACTTTATCGACATGCGCCTCCGCCGCAGTCAAAGACGGGTTTTGGACAAACTCAAAGAGTGCATGAAAGAAGATTCGGCCAAATGCCGCATTCTGGGAATGAGCGAATTCGGGCTGGTGGAAATGACCCGTCAAAGAAGCCGCGGCTCTCTTAGGCAGCTGCTCTATACCAGCTGCCCCTACTGCCAGGGCAACGGAGTGATCAAGTCCAACGAAAGCGTAGCTATAGAAATCGAAAGGGCTTTGAAAAAGATCATCCTCTATCATCAACAGTACGGAATCAAACTTCAGCTCCATCCTGTTCTCTATGAGTATCTTAATAACGAAGAGATGCCCCATCTTCTGAAAATTGCAGAAGAAAATAACGCCCGCCTTGAATGGGAAGTCTCCGACGACATGCATTTAAACGACTATCATTTCATATCCACAACAAGCAATGAACTGATCGATGCCTAAAGAATTTTACGAAAAGCTGGAGAGTTTAAACGGGCAGATCCCCGAGAAATTACTGACCCTTATGTGCCAGTGCTATAAAAATTATCGAACAGCCGTCTACACGTCGGATGAGTCCTGGATCTCAAGGGAAAAAGTCTTTTGCACCTACCTCGATCTTGTTGAAAAGCAGGTCAATGAACCTTACGATTTCGAACCTTTTCACAAAAAAATCAGAAAACCCTACGATTACGAAGCGTTCAGCATGGATTTCATGAAGCCCTTGATTGTCCTAGAGCAGTCGACTGTCCTTGGGGAAAAGAATCTGAAAAAAATCGAAGAGCTGATTTTGTCGGGCAGCAATGCGATACTTTTTTCCAACCATCAGACCGAACCCGACCCGCAAATCATCTCAGTGCTTCTTCAGAAAAATCATCCCAAACTTGCAAAAAATATGATTTTTATTGCGGGAGACCGCGTTGTGACCGACCCGATGGCCGTTCCTTTCAGCATGGGTTGCAACCTAATCTGCATTTATTCCAAGAAGCATATCGAAACTCCTCCAGAGCTGAAAGAAGAGAAATTAAAGCATAATCAACGCACAATGAAGATCTTTCGCGAGCTTCTCAGCGAAGGAGGCAAGTGCGTTTGGGTCGCTCCCAGCGGAGGGAGGGACAGACCAGAAAAAAATGGCGCTCTCGAAGCAGCCCCTTTCGATCCTCAAAGCATTGAAATGCTTTATCTGATGGCGAAAAAAGCGGATAAGCCAACGCATTTTTTCCCTCTGACGCTAAGCACCTATAATATCCTCCCGCCCCCTAACAGCGTCGACCAAGAGCTCGGAGAAGAGCGAAAAATCCAACGTTTTCCCGCTCATCTCGCCTTCGGGGAGGAAATCAACATGGATTTTTTTCCCGGAAGTGAAGAGATAGACAAAAAAATCAGGCGCCAAAAAAGAGCCGAGTTTATTTGGTCGCTGGTCAAAAACAATCAAATATAATATATATGATTGGATGAAGATTTTTTTGATCATCGCCATACTCTTTGTTTCCTCCAGCCTGGCGTCTTACGAAATCATCAAGGATGAAAACCATCTGCCTCCGCCTGTCTCATCCGAGGCTAAAACCCTTAAGATCAGACTAAAAAACGGCCTGGAAGCCTACCTCATTTCCGATCCGCGCGCCAAAAAATCGGCCGCCATTTTGTCTGTCAATGTCGGAAGCTGGCAGGATCCGAAAGCGCACCCGGGACTGGCCCACTTTCTTGAGCATATGCTCTTTATGGGAACAAAAAAATATCCTCAGGAAGCCGGATTTTCCGAGTTTATCAAAACCCATGGAGGACAAAACAACGCCTTCACCGAAGACCAGTACACCTCTTATGTCTTTGACGTGGACACCTCGGCCTTTTCCGAAGCGCTAGACCGCTTTTCCCAATTTTTTATCTCGCCCCTCTTCAAATCTTCGGCCCTCAAACGGGAGGTCCACGCCGTGGAGCAGGAGTTTGCCGGGAAGAGCCAGCTGAATATAGCGCGAAGGCTCATGATCTATAAAAAGTACGGATATGCCGGCCATCCTTTTAAACGCTTCAATTTCGGCAATGCCGAATCTCTTAAAGGAGCCGAGCAGAAAGAGCTTCAGGAGTGGTTTAACAAATATTACAGCGCTAATCAAATGCGCCTTGTAGCGGTCTCGCCGCTCCCCCTTGACGAACTTGCCTCCCTCATCGACAAATATTTCTCCCCCATCGAAAACAAACACACTGTGAAGCCGGAGTATTTGACTCCTCTTCTCTCACAGGACCTGAAGGGGAAGATGCTCTTTGTCGAGCCGCTGGAAGACAAACGTTCGCTAATGCTGCTTTGGGAACTGCCTTCAAGATTCGCTAAGTCTCTGGAAACGAAGCCCCAGGATTTTCTCTGCTGGATATTGGGCCAGGAAGGCAAAAACAGCCTGCTCGGAGAATTGCGCAAACAGGGGCTGGCTCTGGAACTTGACTGCGGGGCCACTCAATGGGACGGGGATAATATGATCTTTATGCTCGGTTTGGAGCTGACTGACAAAGGAGTGCGGAATGTCAATGATGTGGTCGGCCAAATTTACGAGACCTTCGCCACAATCAAAGACATGGGAGTCCCCCGCTATATCTTTAATGATATGAACGCCATAGAAACTCTTGAATACCTATATCCCGAAAACGATACACCTTTTAAGGAAGTCATCAGCCAGTCGAAAAAGATGCGGCTGGAAAATCTGGCAAGTTATCCGGAAAAAACGACAATCATAGAAAAATTCGATCCACAGATGGTCCGGCAGCTTCTGCACCATTTAACACCTCAAAATATGACCATGGACCTTCTGGCAAGTCCCTCGCTCACCCATGTCATCTTTAAGCAAACGGAAAAGTGGATGGGGACGAAATATACAATAAAGAGCATCCCGAAAGATCTCATGGAAAAGTGGAGCGAAGCAAATGATCATCCGACGGTAAAAATTCCTCCTCCCAATCCCTACATCCCAAAAAACCTGGCTTTGCAAAAGAAAGAAAGCCGAAAGGTCATTGAAAATGAAAAGGGCAAACTCTACCTCATACCCGGCAACTACTACAAGGTTCCCAAAACCAGCTGGACGATACTTGTCAAAACTCCCGCCATAAATGCCGGCAGGCCCGAATCGATTGTACTGGCCGATCTTTGGATTAGAAGCATAAAAAAGACGCTTTCCCCGTACAGCTTCGAGGCCGAGCTCGCCGGGCTCGATTACGATATCGACCTTGAAGACAACGGAATCAAAATCACCCTGAACGGGTATAGCGAAAACGCCCCCCGCCTGCTAAAAGACATTCTGGCAGCAGTCGCAAAACTCGATCTTGATGAAGAGAAATTCCAAGAATATAAAAAAGCGCTCCAGCAGCACTATCGCAATTACGATTTCAAATCCCCCTATTTGCAAGGACTGGACCTGATCAAGGAGATCATCTATAAACGCTTCACATCTTTTGTCGAAAAACAAATCGCTGCCGAAGCCCTCACTTATGACAGTTTCAAAAAGTTTTCCCAAAACATTTTTGATCAAACATATATCGAAGCGGTCTTTTACGGAAATATCGAACTCGATTCTTCGAAAAAAGTCTGGGAAAATCTGTTAGCCCTATCGCCTGCTCCTTATCCGGAAAAGGACCGTCTCGAAAAAGAGGTCGGAATCCTTCCTGAGGATTCGGGACCGTATTATCTCGAAAAAACGATCAATACAAAAGGAAACGCTCTGATTCTTCTGATCGAAAACCCCGATTTTTCGTTCAAAAACTACGGAGCTCAAGAAATTCTCTCTGAAATGATGAGCACTCCCTTTTTCGATGAACTCAGGACCAAGCAGCAAACCGCCTACATTATCGGGAACCTGGAAGAAGAGATACAAAAAGTTTTCTTCCAGTTTTTCGTTTTGGAATCCTACTCCTACGACCCGCGCGACTTGCTGGCCCGCCTGGAGCTATTTATCGAAGTGTTCGCCCACTCGCTGAATCATAAGAAAGACACAAAAGAAAAATTCGAATCGACAAAAGGATCTCTGATCAACAAACTGAAAAACCCTCCCGAAAATCTGAAGGAAAAAGGAAAGCAGCTTGCCGAAATCGTTTTTAAACACGAAGCCGATTTTGACTGGATTCAAAAACGGATTGAAGGGCTTCAATCCTTAAGCTTTGAAGAATTTATTGACTACGCAGAAAAAACCCTCTCCAAAAACAATAAAAGACGGCTTGCTGCTTTGATGGAAGGACACGAAAACAACCTCATATTGCAATATACCGAAGCCAAAAGCCCTGCCTTCCTTCGCGGAAAAACAAACTATATTCCGGACGAAAAGCAATGATTGCGCTGGCGACGTTTATTGTCTGTTATGTTTTCTTTGTCCTCATCGGAAGGAAAAGATCCACAGTCGCTCTGCTCGGCGCGTTAGTTTTGCTCTTTACAGGAACCATTTCCCCATTCAACGCGCTAAACTATGTTCAGTGGAATGTCATCGGACTTTTTTTCGGCACCCTGATACTCGCCGAACTTTTTATGCAATCCCATATGCCGGCAGTGATGGCCGAATGGGTTGTCGACAAGACAAAGACGGTAAGAGGAGCGATCATTGCGGTCACGGCCCTGTCAAGCGCCCTGTCGATCTTTGTTGAAAATGTCGCAGTTGTTCTCATTATTGCTCCGGTTACTTTAAAACTTTGCGAAAAAATTCAACTATCTCCCATCAAACCTCTCATCTTTCTTGCGATTTTCTCGAATATTCAAGGGACCGCAACATTGATCGGCGACCCTCCCAGCATGATCCTTGCAGGCTATCTCAAGATGAACTTTACCGATTTTTTCATCTATAAGGAAAAGATTGGTATTTTCTTTTTTGTTCAGGCAGGAGCGCTTGCCGCTCTTTTGCTCGCCTGCTGGCTGATGCGCCGCCACACTGAAAAAACTAAAATTATCACCATTGAAAAAGCCCGCTCGTTCATTCCCTCCCTCTTACTGATTCTGCTTGTCATCCTCCTTTCATTTGCTTCGTTGATCGATCCCGATTTTCTCTGGTTTGCGGGCACAGCGTCAATGACGCTGGCCGCTATCGGACTCATCTGGTATGAACTCGGACCTAGGTGGACCTCCGTCAAAGATCTGATAATTCAACTTGACTTTGAGACGACAATTTTTCTGATCGGCGTATTCATCCTTGTGGGGGCGCTTATCGACGCCGGCTGGATCTCGGCTCTCTCTCACGGCATATCCGCCTACCTTTCCGGACACATCCTCTGGACCTATGTACTTATTATCGCGTTTTCGGTAGCGATATCCGCCTTTGTCGACAATGTTCCCTATCTGCTTGCGATGATCCCTGTCGTGCAGAATGTCGCCTCCGATATCGGCGCACCGCTGCCTCTCCTGATGTTTGCGCTTCTCATCGGTTCATGCCTGGGAGGCAACATAACACCCATCGGCGCTTCTGCCAACATCGTCGCAATGGGTATGCTCAGAAAACATGGCCACGTTGTTACATTCAATACCTTCACCCGTCTTGGCCTTATCCTGACGTCCGCTGCAGTGATTGCCTCAAGTATTTTCCTCTGGTTTATCTGGGCTTGAAGCAAGTATAAAATGCAGAATAACTTTTAAATAAGCGATTGTAGTAGCAAAGGGTTAAATTTGGGTGCTTACTAAATAACTGCTTAACTTGCCTAAAAGATATCTTTCTACGTTCAAGATCAAGAAAGTCTAGTTTAGGAAAAGCCTCGGCGATTTCCAGAAGAACTTTGGTTGAAAGGTAGTGGTAATTCACCAGTCGAATAATTGGCGGATTTTCAGTCCCTGCAATCGCCTCAGACAGACTGCTCATCTTAATCTCTGTTGCCAAAATATTATTGATATTCAATTTCAAGACCTTCAATGAGGGCTGATTAAAAAGACTGGTCCACCCCTCCATCGACACTTGAGACACGGGACTGCAAACCAGGATCCTAAGATTTGGACAAAGTTTTCTAATAAGACTGAGCATATCATCTGTGAACCAAGCGGCTCTTCCGACATCCAGGGAATGAATTGAAAACAAGGGATCGATATAGGCCAAAGTTTTGAGATTATCGATAGTCGGTGAACGCCGATAAGCTACCAAAAGCCTGCGATTATTCTCCTTAATCTTCAAAAGTGAACTATTCTCAATGAGCCATTCAATGGCAAGCCAGGCTAAAGATTTCGGTAAAATGAGTGTCTGACAGAGGGATAAAAACTGCACAGCCCCCTTTTCTTTCACACTATCAAAATTGGGTTTGAAGTTATATTCAACAAAACTGTGTATCAGCCCGAAGACCTTGGGATCGGCGCCAGGCAAATCAAAATGGCTGATTTCCCTCTCTTGACCCAAAAATATTCGGCATTGATCCTGCAGAAGAATCCGATGGAACTCAAAATCAGCTGATCCAACCTGAACCTTAACTTTGTCCGGATTATCAAATACTTGGCAGCTTGCCTTGGCAATGGCCCTTAGCATCCTAAGCGAATACTTTCCCTCACCGGCAAAATTCTCAATTCCTTGATAAACCTGCCTTAAAGAACCCGTATATAGTTCATTTCCTCTCCGGCTGCCATAGAGAAAAACAGCTGCCAATTCCATGGGGTCTTCTATCGAATCGGGCTTTTGGATTTTTTCCAGCAGCAATGTCTCAAACAGATTGTGATTTTTTTCAATGAGATGATCGAGATCCTTTTGTAAGGTTAAGCAGCTGTTTCTTAAAGACTTGTATTCTCTGACAGACTTGAAATCAAGGCACTTAAATATTTGAAAGATTAAAAGGCACCTCGGACTAGCCTCCCTATTGAGACACCAAACATGATCCTTTATGTTCCTAAGCCCATAGATGTTTCTTTTACAGATCTGAAGGGAAATATTGACGCTCCAATCAGGATCGTATTGATCGCACTTTTCCCTGAGTAAATCCAGCTCATTGCGCTTTCGCTCAATTATCATAAGATTTAACAATACCAGGTTTTAAAAATGGCGGCCAATGACGAGTCCGCCGCCGTAGCGAAACGAGTTCTTCTTGGTGATGCGCGCGGGCCCGTCATCGTCTTCACGGGGATTGTAAATCCCCGGAACATAACTCAGATAATCGACAAGCGCCTCGGCGCCAATATGATATTCGCACCACTGCCAAAGAATCGCACCGCGAAGCCCCCCTTGATAGGCCACTTCACAAACGCTCTTTTTATCCAGATAAATCGTAGGAAAGCCGATCTGCCCCCAATTCTGCACGCCGTCAATTTCCGTACAGGCTCGGTAGATACCGAAAAAAGGGGCCGCCGTGAAAACCCAGAATTGACAAAACCTCTTGGAAATCCCCAGCTCTAAATTGACGCCGTGATAAGTGGTATCCAGCGTCTCGTGAATGGTTCCGTTATCTAAATCGGCGAGGGCAAAATTGACAAGCTGACTCTCAAACGTCTGATTCTGGCTGATGAAGCCATAGCCAATAGCGGGATAAAGGGTGATGCCGTCGCACCAAGAGTATGTGGTGGCAATTAGAGCGCTCGCGTGAATCTCCTCATTGCAAAAATGAAAATAATTGGTTTGCTCCTCGGGAATCGTCCCACCGATGCCTCCTCCATTAATCGCAAATAATTGTATGAGCCCGTTTCCATCTATGTTTTTTTTCTCTTTAAAACCGCAATTAAAATAAGACACAGTCCCAATCACTCTGACAGGATCGCAGCGTTTGAAGGGACGCCCGCACCATCCGACAGCCCCGCTCCACTGTGTCGCCAAACAATTCGTGTCCCACTGGACAGCTGACGTATCATAGGGATCTACAAGCCCGTAAAAACCCGCCTCAGGGTTTTCAACCAAGATCCCTTCAACAGCTCCATCGACAAAAAACCCGCATTCAGTATAGGGGTAATAGAGAGGGAGAGATTCAAGGTTTCCGAATACCACGCATCCGATAAAGGCCGGAATGGAAAAAAAAAGCGATTTCATTGTAAACTCCTGCTAATAACAAGTATCCCTTTATAATGCATATTGCTTTTTTACAGTAGGTCCTTTAAGTGAAGAAATTGTTTTTTTTGTCCCTTGTCCTCATCGCTTTTTCCGCCCATGCCTGGCTGAGCGAGCCTTCTTTGGAAATGCAGCGTGCTGTCCGTCCCTATCTGCTGCCTGAAGACCATCCGGCCGCCGGAATTCTCGACGAACTCTTCGCCGCCACGAGAGTTACGGCGAAATTGAATTCTTTAAAACAAGCCGGTTTTTACAACGTTGATTTAAGAAAACGGGGCATTGTTTTTGCCAGACACCCCAAACTTCCGGGCTATGTTCTAAAAATGGTCCTCGATTATACCGGCCATTCAAACGACAAGTGGATAGGATCTTTCCGCCTGCAGGACGAATATGTCGAATTTACAGGCCGGATCAAAAAGCGCAATGAAATCCAACAGCATATTGACGACTATAACCTCAAAGCCTTCATCACCCCGAAAAAATGGATTTACCCGATTCCAACACACATCAACCCTCCCAAAAATCACAAGATGATCAAAAAGTTTTATATTTTGATAGCCGAAGATATGGATATCGAACCTTTTACGATAACTGCAAAACTTTGGAAAACAGCCTTTAATAAAGAAATGGTCGATGACTACTTCTTTATCGCCACCAGCTTGAAATTACGCGACCTCGGCCCCCCCAACCAAAGCTTTACCAAGTCCGGCTTTCTGGCCTTCATCGACACTAAGGACTGGCCGGAAGAGCTTTGGAATAATTTAAAGAGAGTTCCCAAATTTTTAAGCAAGGAAATGGGAGAGTATTGGAAGACTCTTCTCGAAAACGGCCTCCCCGAAGACAAGTATTCTCAATAATTTTAGAGCCGCTTGCAAAATTCCGGCAGATTGATTGCAAATAATCAGGGATTTAAGTATAATTTTTATTATGTTGGAACAAGATAATTTCAAAAAAAAGCTTAACGAAATCAAGAGACAGGATGAGGCCTTCGAGAGAGAGAAAAAGAAGGTTTTTGAAGATCTCGGACTCACACCCGCCCTCATTCATGAAGCGCTTAAAGATCCTTCGCAATATTCGGAAAGCGAGTGGAAGACTTTGCAATCACTAAAAAAAGACTTGCATGAGCAGCTCCGAATGAAGCTCGACAATATTCGCGATGCCGAAAAATCAAAGAAAAATCTCGAAAGCCTCAGCCTTCCCCCCTGGGCCCTCTTCTGCAAATAATCAAAGAGAATTCCTTTAGTAAGCCTTAGCAAAGATGGCGTCAAGCGTCGCCGGCCTGCCCGTCAGGATACACTTTCCTTCCGTGCCGCTCTGATCAAGGGGCAGGCAGCGGATCGTTACCTGAAATTCTTTGAGCGCCTCTTCGGTCGACTCATCTCCGCACCACTTGGCTTTGACAAAACCGCCGTGGATTTCGGGTTTGTTTTTATTTTTTGGAGTGAAGAACGCTTTAAGCTCGTCGAACGTCTCGATGTTGTCGCGAAGGTGCTGGTCGCGATAGGCCTTGGCCTGGTCAAAGTAAGATTGCTGCATCTCATCTAGCCAACCGACGAATTGCAAGGGGATTTGATCGATAGCCATGCTTTGTTTATTCTTGTGGTCTTGATCTCTTCTAGCAACCATAGCCTTTTGGTTTTCCATATCCCGAGGGCCAACTTCTATACGAAGGGGAACGCCTTTTTTGATCCATTCCCAATTCTTCTCGCCGCCGCGGATATCCCGTTTGTCGACGTTGACGATCACAGGCTGTCCATAGTAGTCAAGTTCTCTTAGAGATGACGCAAGTGCCTCGGCATAGGCGAAAACTTGCGACTCGAGCTCTTCGGAGGGAACCACTGGAATGATAACTGCGTGAGCGGGAGCGATGCGCGGAGGGAGGCGGAGGCCGTCGTCGTCGGAGTGCATCATCACAATGCCGCCGATCAGCCGGGTCGTCACACCCCACGATGTGGTGTAGGCGTATTCGAGATTCCCCTCTTTCGAAGTAAATTGAATATTAGAAGCTTTGGCAAAATTTTGTCCCAGGAAATGAGACGTTCCCGCTTGCAGGGCTTTGCGGTCTTGCATCATCGCTTCGAGGGTGAATGTGTTGTCGGCGCCGGGGAATCTTTCTCCAGAAGACTTTTCGCCAATGATAACCGGCATGGCCAGCCTCTCTTCTGCAAACTCGCGATACATCTCCAGAATCGACAGCGTCTCATTCATCGCTTCTTGTTTTGTCGCGTGTACGGTATGACCTTCTTGCCACAAAAACTCAGTTGTTCGTAAAAAGATGCGGGGCCTCATTTCCCACCGGACAACATTGGCCCACTGATTGATAAGCAGAGGCAAATCGCGGTAAGACTCGACCCAACGTGAGTAACAGTCGCCGATAATCGTTTCGGATGTCGGACGGACGATTAGCGGCTCCTCCAGTTCGCCGCAGGGAACCAGCTTTCCGCCTCTCTCTTCAAGGCGGTGATGAGTCACGACGGCGCACTCTTTGGCAAACCCTTCGACATGCGAGGCTTCTCTTTCCAGAAAGCTGAGAGGAATAAACAGAGGAAAGTAGGCATTAACATGCCCCAGCCGCTTGATCTCCCGATCAAGACCTCCTTGAATATTTTCCCAAATCGAAAAACCCCAAGGCTTTATAATCATAGAACCTCTGACCGGAGAATTCTCAGCGAGATCTGCGAGCTTCACAACCTGCTGGTACCATTCGGGATAGTCTTCCTCTCTTCGAGGGGAAACGGCATTTTTGGGCTTTTTTTCGGTCATCTTCATACGGTCCTTTAAAAGATTTTCAAGGATTGACTATAGCATATCGGCGAGTATTTGGACAGATTATTTGCTAATAATGTATAAGCGTTTTATATGAAAAAAAGTCTGCACTATCCCCTGATCGTCATTGGGGCGGGCGCCGGAGGCCTTGTTCCGGCAATCGGCTGGGCCAAAGCGGGTAAAAAAGTTTTATTGATTGAAAAGGGTAATTATGGCGGCGATTGCACGAATTTCGGCTGCATTCCGAGTAAAGCGATTATTGCAGCCGCCGAAACAGCTCATGCCTTTGCCCGGGCCAAGGAGATGGGTATTGAAGCGAATATATCCTTCGACGCAAAAGGGGTTTTGACAAGGACGAAGGAGATCGTCCGGGGCGTGCGGGAAAAAGAAGAGCCCGAAGCCCTCGCGAAGCTTGGCGTGGATACTCTGACAGGCCTTGCCTCTTTTACTGATCCTCAGACACTGGATGTGGCGACCGAAGGAGGAGCTACAATACGTGTATCGGCAGAGACCATTATATTGGCGACGGGTTCTTATCCCGCAAAACCGGACATTGAGGGAATCGACGAGGTCCCCTATTTGACCAATGAAACGGTTTTTAACCTTTCTGAAATTCCTGAGAAACTAGCCATTCTCGGGGGCGGCCCTATCGGATGCGAACTCGCCCAGGCTTTTCACCGTCTCGGTTCGAAGGTCGCGCTCATTCAGCATGCTCCCCGTCTGCTGATGAAGGAAGAGCCGGAAAGCCAGAAAGTGATTGAAGAGACGTTCAGGAAAGAGGGAATTGAACTTTTTCTGTCCCATGAGCCGAAAAAAATCGCGAAAGAAGAAGGCCGGCTGATCATTGCCTGCTGCGACAAATCCAATAATCGGGAATTGACATGCCCGGCAACCCATCTCCTTGTCGCGGCCGGCAGAAGGCCTGCTATTGAAAAGCTCAACCTGAAAGCTGCGGGAGTTGACTTCGACAAAAAGGGAATTCAAGTCGACAGATACGGCCGCACAAGCCAAAGCCGCATATGGGCTATCGGAGACTGCACCGGCCAGGCTCCATTCACCCACATGGCCGAGCACGCCGGCAGAAGGGTTCTTTACAACCTTCTCGTTCCAAGGCTTCTCCGAAAAAAAGAAAAAGAGCCTTGGAATGTCCCGCGGGTCACCTTCACCGATCCGGAAATTGCGGCTTTTGGTTTGCTTGAAAAAGACGCTGTGGAGAAATATGGGAAAAGCAGGCTGGCGATTTACTTCTTTCCGTTCTCAAAATTAGACAGGGCGATAACAGCAGGGAGAACTGAAGGTTTTGTCAAAGTGATCACAAAAAAGTGGAGCAGTAAAATTATCGGAGCAACTGTTGCAGGGCCGAGAGCCGGTGAAATGATCCTCGAGCTCGAGGCAGCCATGCATGCTGGAATCCCTTTGCGCAAATTGGCCGATGTCATTCACCCCTATCCCACCTACAGCCTTGCTATCAGAAAAGCCTCCGACATGTGGCTGAACGAAACACTGCTGCCCGCACTAAAAAAAATTTCAGGAAAAAAATGAGAAAATATATCCACTGGCTTCCTATCATTGTTATTTTCCTGATGATGATTGCCGCTTACTTTTTGGGCGCCGCCAACTACTTCACTTATGAGATGCTCAAAGAGCGGCACATGGCCCTAGAAACATTCGTGAAAGTGCATTATCTTGCCGCTTCGGCGATTTTTATCGGCACCTATATTGTATCCACTGCCCTATCGCTTCCGGTTGGCATTTATATCAGCCTGATCGGCGGCTTTCTCTTTGCTCAGCCCTGGAGCACTCTCTTTGTTGTTTTCGGCGCGACAATCGGGGCATGCATTTTATTCCTGGCGGCAAAAACGGCATTAAGAGATTTGCTGACTCAAAAATATACCGGAACTCTGTCGAAAATGAAAAAGGGTTTCAACGAAAACGCCGCCAGCTATCTGCTTTTTCTCCGCCTTGTTCCCATATTCCCCTTTTGGCTTGTCAATCTGGCGTCCGCCCTATTCGGAGTGCGATTTTGGACCTTTGTCTGGACAACGGCTGTAGGCATTGTTCCCGCAGCTTTTGTTTTCACGCAGTTCGGGGCGGGACTAGGCGCTGTTTTTGAAGGAAAAAAAGAATTCTCTTTAAATAATGTCTTCAACAACGATGTGAAGATAGCTCTTGCGGGCCTGGCGATTCTTGTGGTAATCCCTGTAGTCGTCAAAAAAATCCACAAAAGGAATAAAAATGCTTGAGCATTACTTAAGACCGCGGATGGAACCTCTATTTTTTCATCCCCTCGCAAAACTCGTAGGCCGAACAAAAGCGGCTCCTTCTTTAGTCACTCTCTTCAGCCTCGCCTGCGGCATTGCAATTATCCCTTGCATGCTGTTTCGTTTCCCCGCCGCGGCAATCGGCATGCTTTGGCTCTCGGGACTTGCCGACGTTATCGATGGATCTTTGGCAAGGCTGTCGAATCAAACGACCCCTTTTGGAACGATTCTTGACATTGTCTCCGACCGCATCGTCGAGTTTTCCGTCGTCCTGGCTCTTTTTCTCATCGATCCTGATAGAGCTTTAGTGTGCCTAATGATGCTGGGGAGCATACTCGTCTGCGTCACTTCTTTTTTAGTTTGCGGCATTATCTACGAAAAAAACGGCGCGAAAAGCTTCTACTACAGTCCCGGCCTTATGGAAAGAGCTGAGGCGTTCATTTTCTTTACCCTGATGATTCTCTTTCCGAAGGCTTTTCCTTTTTGGGGATGGGCTTTTGTATTTCTTGTTTTTCTGACTGCCCTGTTCCACATAGCCGCCTTTTGCAAGGCGGCTCATTGTAGTTCAACGCCGCGGCCATCGGCTTAGGCCGGCCCAACCTCCACAGCAGCGGCTGAGTCGTGAAAAACCGGTAAAAAGGAGAAGAACCCTAAAAAAATTCATGAAACTCCTTTTTTAGCAGCCAGTTTGAACAGGCGATCGGCTTCTTTGGTGTCTTTTTCGACTCCATCTCCATCTTTATAATACATTGCCAAATTGTATTGCGCTGCGGCACTTCCCTGATTAGCAGCTAGTTTATAGTATTTAATGGCTTTTAGGAGATTTTTTGGGACGCCTTCTCCTCTTGCATAACACATGCCCAAATTATTTAACCCCGGGGTATATCCCAGATCGGCGGCTAGCTCATAGTATTTAAAAGCTTTCCGGGGATTTCTCTTGACTCCTTTTCCTTTTTCAAGTTGAGTTAAGAACTTTCGCTCATTTTGAGTTAAATCATTTTTATCTTTAAGAGCGTTTATGAAGTCATGAAAAAAATAAACGCAGTACTTGTTGTACTGATTACCCTCTGTACTGGACAAAAAATTATTTCACACATGACAACCTCCTCTTTCTAAGCAGGCTAAAGGCCACAGTATCTGTTTGATTTCATTAATATTAGACCCGAGATTCATGAGAGCCCTCCGAATTATATCCAGTCCCAGTCGAAATTTGCTTTTACTCTTTCTCCCATGGGATTTCTTCCGAATGGGGGTGATCTTGGACTGGATTTCACCCGTTCTATAGGCCCAGCAGAAGGCGATAGCCAAGACAAAGAGGATTTTCTCGATCTTATCTGGATCGGTTACATGAGTATCCTCCATGCGAAAGCCGCGACTTTTAAGACACCCAAAAAGCGTCTCTATTTCCCATCGCCTTTTGTAGACCGCTAACGCATCTTCAAAGTCATGATTCGAAACCACAATCATGGGCTCTTTCGAACCTTTTTTGCCTTTCCGAAAGGATAAATACAGCTGCAGCCCCCATAGCTCTACCGGGACATTGAGGACTTTTTTTCTTCTTCCATAGCGTTTCAGGATTTGATGAATGGAAATCGATTCATCAGAGTCTAGCTCGAAAATCTTATACGAGCCCTTCACACGAATAACGAATGGAATACGTGCGTCTATCAAGAAAAGAAACCAATCTTCGCCAATAAATTCTCGATCAGCAGTAAAAGCTTCGATTTTCTCGGGTGAAAACTTTTTGAGAGTGCGCTTGAGCAGCGACACTCGGTCGTGTGTGGATGAGTTACCTTCCAAGTCTAATACAGACCAGAAAAAAGGGATGCTGATCCCTTTATAGGCGATTGAGAGCATCAATATGTTAATCGGGGTCTTGCCCCACTTCCAGTTCGTCCGATCAAGGATGAGCGTACATTTCTGATCCAGGGGAAACAATTTAAGGATGAAAGGGGCTATACAACTGAAGTCAAATGAGAAGTCAGTAAAGAATCTGCATATCCTGCGATAAGCAGACTCTTCTTTACAATCTGTTTGGAATGCCGTCGCGATTTGTGCCAGGTTGATGGTCCGCACGCAAAACAGAGCTTGGACGATGTGGGTCAAGCAAGTGATTCTGGCCTTGTTCCAATTGAAAAAATTGGCTAGAATGGTTCTTAGTTCGCTGATGTGATTCATAAATGTACCTCGCTAGATTTGGTTTTCAACGAGTTACAATCTCATCAGCGACATTTTTTTATCAAATCATTTTTTGTCCAGTACAGAGCTGATTACCACTTGAGCTAATATGATATTTTTTTTTTAAAATTCGATATAAGCATCTCGAATTTGATCGGTTTTCAGATAAGTCATGACTTTTATAAACATTAAATCCACCCTTTGATAGGGAAGATAAATCTTTTCCAAAAATTTCAGCGCTTCTTTAGGCTTACTATCCAGATATAATCTTTGAGCAGCGAAGGCATAATAACGCCACCGCCCTTTTTTTCGGAGCTTGGTCGTACGCATGCTTAATTGTATCAATACGCCTAGGGTCAATCACAAAAAACTCCCGCTCATGGTATGGATAGGCTATTCCACAGTGACGGATTTGGCGAGGTTGCGGGGCTGGTCGATTTCGCAGCCGCGCTCAAGAGCCGAGTAGTAAGCGAAGAGCTGGCAGGCGACAGCTGCGGGTATGACGGCCAGTTCATCAATCGTTTGAGGAACAGCAATGATGTCATCGGCCACTTCTTCAATCCCTTCCATACCCTCTTCGCAAATCGCGATAACCGGACCGCTTCTGGCTCTCACTTCCATCAGATTGCTTAGCATTTTTTCCAGCGTGAATTTGTCACTGCAAAGCGCCGTTGTGAGGCAGTCGGGATTGATCAGGGCGATCGGACCGTGCTTCATCTCGCCGGCAGGATAGCCGTTGGCGTTGACATAGGCGATTTCTTTGAGTTTAAGCGCCCCTTCCAAGGCTCCGGGGAGCATATAACGCCTTCCTAAAAAGAAAAAGTTGTTTAAGTTCTTATATTTCTTGGCAATCTGATGGATTTGTTCGGACTTGCTGAGTACGGCTTCGACTTGATCGGGAATTTTTTTCAAATGCTTGAGGAACTCCCGCCCGTCTTCCTTTGTCATATTCCGCATTCTGGCAAGCATGAGGGTAAAAAGGGAAATCACAGCCACCTGGCTGGTAAAAGCTTTAGTCGAACAGACTCCGATTTCCACTCCCGCCCTGAGATAAAGGCAGCTGTCGGCCTCCCGGGCAATCGAAGAGTCGTGAACGTTGCAAACGGCCAACACCGTGGCCCCTTTGGCTTTCAGCTCCCGAAAAGCAGCTAGCGTATCGGCCGTCTCCCCCGACTGGCTGATGGCGATGACGAGTGTGCCATTTGGAACAATGGGATTCTTATACCGGTATTCCGACGAGATTTCCACTTGGGTGGGGATGCGGGCAATTTCTTCGAGCATATATTCGCCGATAAAACCCGCGTAATAGGAGGTGCCGCAAGCCAAAATGATGATACGCTCGACAGAGAGAAGTTTCGACATGTCGATATGAAGGGAGTCAAACTGCGCTGTTCCATACTCTTCGATGCACCTGCCCGCAAGAGCCGACCGAAGAGCCTGGGGCTGTTCAAAAATCTCTTTAAGAGTATAGTGTTCAAAATTTCCAAGAGACACTTCTTCTGCGGCTCCGATCAACTCTTTTGTCTCTTTTGAAATCTGGTTCGAAGACGAATCGTAGATCCTGTATCCGTCTTGTTTGACGACAGCCACTTCGCTGTTTTCCAAAAAAACAACTTTGTGGGCATCTCCTCCAAAGGCGTGGAGGTCCGAGGCGACAAACATCTCTTTGTTTCCAATGCCAATCGCAAGAGGCGACTGATGCCCGATGCCGATAATTTGATCGGGATGATCTTTATGGATCAGCGCAATAGAGTAAGATCCTTTTAGTAGAGGCAGCGCCTTTTGAACGGCCAGCAAAATATCGCCTGAATAAAAATCGGCGATCAAATGGACAATCACTTCTGTATCGGTTTCGGAAACAAAAACCACGCCTTTTTTCTTGAGCATATTCCGCAGACTGGAATGATTTTCGATAATTCCGTTGTGCACAAGAGCCAAAGACCCACTGCTGTCTAAATGGGGGTGGGCATTTTCTTTGGAAGGCTTTCCATGCGTGGCCCAGCGGGTTTGAGCGATCGCGATATCCAGCGACATTTTGCTTTGCCGCACTTCTTTTTCCAATTCGGAAATCTTGCCGATCTGTTTGCAATAAAGAAGCTTGCCGCCGTGGATTCCCGCAATCCCCGAAGAATCGTACCCTCGATACTCAAGCCGCTTAACGCCTGCTAAAGTAATGTCTACGACGTTTCTGGGACCAACGTATCCAAAGATTCCGCACATTATGAATGTTTTCCTATTGATTTTTCGACGCTATGAGCAATGCTTGCCACATGTTTTTCAACAATTTTGCCAACAGGCCCCTCAACCATAACGCGGCAAATATTTTCCGTTCCCGAATAACGGACCAGCACCCTTCCATTGCCCGCGAGTTCTTTTTCTACACGTTCAATTTCCCGCTGCACATCTTTCAATTTTTCCAAAGGAGGCTTTGAGGAGATCTCGACATTTGCCAAATGCTGGGGATGCAATTTAACCTGCTGCTTCAATTCTGAGAGAGGCACCTCCTTTTCAATCATGATGCTTAGTACCTGAAGCGCAGCAATCAAAGCGTCCCCTGTTGTGTTGTGCTCAAGGCAGATGATGTGCCCGCTTTGTTCGCCCCCTAAAATGGCATCGCTGCCCTGCATGTCCTGAATCACATAGCGGTCCCCGACTTTTGACTGGATCACATCGATTCCCGCCTCCTTCAACGAACGGATCAAACCGAAGTTACTCATCACTGTTGTCACCACCCGGTTATTCTTGAGCAGCCCTTTTTCTTTGAGATCCAAGGCAAGGATGCCTAAAATCACATCCCCGTCGACAATTTGGGCTTTTTCATCCACCAAAATCACCCGGTCGCCGTCGCCATCGAGAGCAATTCCCACATGAGCGTGATGATCGATAACTCTTTTTTGCACCAGTTCCAGATGGAGCGATCCGCAGCCCAGATTAATATTCAGACCATTAGGTTCGATGCCGTAAGAATGAATTTCGGCTCCGAGTTCCCAAAATACATGAGGCGCAATTCGGTAGCTCGCTCCGTTGGAACAATCCAGAACAATCCTCATATTATTGAGCGTCATCTGCTTGGGAAACGTCGATTTCACAAACTCCGTGTACCTTCCATCAGCGTCGCGCACCTTGGCATTCCTGCCGATATCCTGATCCGTAGGCAGATCGCTGTCAAAATTATTCCTGTAAACAATCTCTTCGATTTCTTTTTCGATTTTGTCGGCAAGCTTGAAACCCTCCGAAGAAAAGAATTTGATCCCATTGTCGTAGAAAGGATTATGCGAGGCGGAAATCACAATGCCTGCATCGGCCCGGTAGGCCCTTGTGATAAACGCCACCCCCGGCGTCGGGAAAGGGCCCAGCATCAGCGTATCAACGCCCATAGAGCAGAGTCCGGAGATCAAGGCATTTTCAAACATATAACACGAAAGCCTGGTATCCTTTCCGATCACGACTCTATGCCTTCCGTCATGACGGCGGAAGATCCTCCCCGCGGCTCTGCCGAGAGCCAGCGCCACTTCGACCGTCATAGGAAAGTAATTCGCCTTTCCTCTGACACCGTCGGTTCCGAAAATTCTAACTTTTTCCTTTCCACGCCTCATATATTCTTTAAAATTAATGGATATCCTTCTCATAATCAAGGAAAATTTAAGCTAAGATCCTGATTTGACTTTATACTCATTTTCCTTTAAATTAAGGGGTTTGTAAGGAGAAGAAGCCCCTCACGTGGAACCGAACATTTATTTATTTGAAGATCATGGCATAAATCACCACTTCATCGATCCGGACGCTTTATTTATCGTCAACAGACTGAGAGACTCAGGTTTTACCGCATACCTTGTCGGCGGATGCGTCCGCGATATCCTCGTCAATGAAAAACCGAAAGATTTTGATATTTCCACATCGGCGCTGCCCGAACAACTCAAGCAGATTTTTAAGAAAAACTGCCTGCTTATCGGCCGCCGCTTCCGCCTGGCCCATATCAGATTCGGAAAAAAAGTTTTTGAGGTCTCCACTTTCCGCGCAGGAAATATCGAAGAGAGCGAACTCATCGTGCGCGACAACGAATGGGGAACACCGAAAGAAGACGCGATCCGAAGGGATTTTAGCATCAACGGCCTTTTTTACGACCCCTACCACCAGACCGTCATCGATTATGTCAACGGCTGGGAAGACCTGAAACAGGGCATTATACGCTCCATCGGCAATCCCGATACACGCTTTAAGCAAGATCCGGTCAGAATGATACGCCTTTTGAAGTTCCAGGCGCGATTTGACTGGAAAATCGACCCTGAATGCCTTAAAGCTCTGGAAAATTGCCGCGAGGACATCAAAAAAAGCGCCCCCGCGCGTATTTTGGAAGAACTGCTGAGAATGCTTGAATCGGGACATGCCGCCGAATTTATCCGGCTTTTGTCCGAGCATGAAATGCTGGGACTTCTTATCCCGAAACTCGAAGAGTTCCTCAAAAGCCCTGAGGGACAGCAGGTTTTCAATTATCTCGAAACCATTGACGAAATCCATCGCCGCAATCCAAAGGTCAAACTCAAACGCTCCCTTCTCATCGGATGCCTGATTTTTCCTTTTGTCCAAAAAGACGTCGAAGAGAGGTTTTTGAAGTCGGGAAAAACCCCAAATCTCGGCGAACTGACGATACTTGTCGGTTCTTCAATTCGGGAATTCATGGCTTTGAGCTTTACCCATTTTCCGAAAAAACTGTCGGCTGCCGCGACTTATATCATCACAACCCAATACAGGCTGACTCCTCTGGAAAAGAAAAAAAAGACTAGGTTCAAATTCCTTCATGACAAGGATTTTCCTCTTGCGTTAAAGTTCCTAAAGATTCGGGTCCTCATCGACGAAGAGCTTGCCGAAATCTATTTCAATTGGGAAAATATGGTTAAAAAGATAAAGCACCACCATCCCGAAAGAAAAACCAAATATGCGTCCAGACAGAGAGGAAAAAAAAGTGACCGAAGATCAAATTGAACTGGAAACCGGCCAAACGTTTTATTTTGCCGGCCCCCCTCTTGAGCGCGGCCCTCTGCCTGCTTTTTTTTATTTTTCTTTATCCGGCCAAGACAGTCTAAACCTGGAACCCTATAACCAGCCTGCCGCCTATGCTGCAAGTGAAAGTTTAAGAGTTTTCTCCACAAGCCTCCCCTTCCACGACGATTACGATAAAAAAGAGGTGATGAGCAAATGGGCCGAAGAGATTGCAAGCAATCGCGACTTCCTCACTCCTTTTCTTGATAAGACCCATCAATCACTTCTTAAACTGATAGAGATGAGCACAGTCGACCCTGCGCATTTAGCTGTCGGGGGTCTTTCCCGCGGAAGTTTAATCGCCGCCCATTTAGCGGCGAGAGAAAAACAGATCCATTCCGCCGTACTGTTCGCTCCCCTCACAAGGCTGAAAGGGTCGGCCAGCTTTTCCCATTTGAATGAAAGCCCCATAATGGAAAACCAAAGCCTTTTTTCTCTCATTCCCAAACTGCGCCGCACAAACATCCGGATCTACATAGGAAACCGGGATGTCATGGTAGGAACGTCCAACGCCTACGATTTCATCAGGCAATTGACCGACGAGGCCTTTGAGGCGGGAGTTCGATCCCCGCCAGCAGAACTCATTATCAGCCCTTCAATCGGATATAAAGGGCATGGCACCCCCTCCCATATCTTTGAAGAGGGGGCCGGGTGGATCGCAGCAAAACTAGAAGGAAAAGCATGAAATATTCACTTGTCATCCCATTAAAAGACGAAGAGAGCAATATTGAAGAACTGGTTGCCGAAATCGAACCTGTCATGGAAAGTTTAAGCCAGCCGTGGGAGATGATTTGCATTGACGACGGGTCGAAAGACAAAACGCTGCCTCTTTTGGAGCGGCTCCAACAGACAAGACCCCATCTGCAGATACTCTCTTTTGACCAAAACTACGGCCAGACAAGCGCTTTCGACGCCGGTTTCCGGAAGGCAAGAGGCGAATTTGTCATCACCTTGGATGGAGACCGCCAAAACGATCCCGCCGATATTCCCCTCCTCATTTCATCAATGAACGGCTTTGATCTGATTTGCGGACAACGGGTCGCAAGAAAAGATCCCTTGACGAAAAAAATCATCTCGACCATCGCCAACTCTGTCAGAAGCCGGATGTGCAAAGACGGCATCTCGGATACAGGCTGCTCACTCAAGATTTACCGCAGCTGCTGCTTAAAAGAAATTCCTCTTTATGAAGGGATGCACCGATTTCTACCGGCGCTGTTTCTCATTTACGGCTTCAAAGTAGGAGAGGTCCCAGTAAGCCACCGAGAAAGGACTCAAGGGCTGACGAAATACAATATTTTTAATCGCTCGCTCAATACCATTTTCGATATGTTCGCCGTCCGCTGGATGGCCAAGAGACATCTCGGATACAAAATCAAAGACGCCTCATGATTGCCGAGTGGAGAGATTTTGCCTACCCCCTCGGTTTCATGGCCAATCTCTGTTTCTTTTTACGATTTATCTACCAGTGGGGAAACAGCGAACTCAAAAAAAAGAGCATCGTCGATCCAACCTTTTGGAAAATCTCGCTGTTTGGCAACACCATTATGGTCCTCCATACTATGATCCAGCTGCAACTCGGCGTCCTGCTGATCCAAACCGTAAACGGCATGATCTCCTGGCGCAATCTCAACCTGATGAAAGAGCCGAAAAAGCAGTGGACTTTTCGCTCGACTACCCTGATTTTCATTGCGACGATAGCGTTGGCGGCGATATGTTTTCTCCTGCAATGCCGCTTCCAAGGAACATTTATCTTTGCGAGAACTCCTCAATTCCTCGGAAGGATGGCTGCCCACCCCCTTCCTCTTACCTGGCATATTTTTGGAATGGGCGGAGCTACTCTTTTTGCCAGCAGATTTTGGATTCAATGGTGGTGCTCGGAAAAACGGCAAAAAAGCACTCTTGGAAAATCCTTTTGGTGGATCAGCCTGATAGGCGCTGCCATATCGTCGGTTTATTTCATCATGATGGCCGATGTTGTCAATTTTATCGGGCCTGCAATTGGCATGATTCCGTATATAAGAAATTTAATTTTAATCAAAAAACAACAAGTCTATGACATCGATCTTCTTGCTGGCGGCTGAAGCCAGCGCAGACCTAATGGGAAGCCGCCTCATCCCCGCTCTTAGAGACATTGATCCCTCGGCTGTTATCTGGGGCGTGGGGGGACCAAAAATGCGCAAAACATTTTTCGAGTCCCTGATTCCCATGGAAGAGTTCCAGATGATGGGTTTCAAAGACTGCTTGACAAGACTGCCGACATTGATCCATCAGCTAAGAACCCTTCGCAACCAGATTCTCGACCGCAAACCAGGCATAGTCGTCCTGATCGACTACCCCGGATTTAACCTCCGTCTTGCTAAAAGCTTGAGAAAGCATGGCTACAAGGGAAAAATTGTCCAATACGTATCGCCGACGGTTTGGGTCTGGGGAAAAAAACGAATTGAAGTCATCGCCAATTACTATGACCAACTCCTGTGCATCCTTCCCTTTGAACCACCCCTTTATGCCCATACAAATCTCGACGTCCGCTATGTTGGCCACCCCATTGTCGAGGCCATCGACTGGTATCGAAAAAATCCGTACGCCCCTTCAAATAAAAAAATCCTGGCCCTTTTCCCCGGCAGCAGGCACGCGGAAATCCGCAATAATTTTTCCCTCCAGCTAAACGTCGCCAAAGGCCTGATCCCGAAATATTCCAATATGGAAGTCGCCGTATCGTGCTCCCAGCAGCAATACCGCCCTCTCATCGAACAAATGCTTGCGGACGAAAACATGGAAAACCACACTTCGATTGTTGATGACAACTATGCGCTTATGGAAAGCTGCCATGCGGCGCTTGCCAAATCGGGAACCGTGACCCTGGAACTTGGCCTCTTCAACAAGCCCGCCGCTATCGTCTACCAGGTCGATAGGATCAACCGCTTTATTGCTAAACACATCGTCCGTCTCAACCTCTCCCATGTCGGCATTGTCAATATTCTGGCCAAAAGGACCGTTCAACCCGAATTCGTCCTTGAACCTTTCACTCTGGACCAACTCATTGAATCGGTGGACAATCTCATAAGCAATGAAAACACTCGCCGCACATATCTGGAAGGCTGCCGTAAAGCGGCAGATATTCTCGGCCAAAAAAAAGCCAGCCTCGAAGCTGCCAGCGCGATTATGAATGGTTAGACAAGCTGACTCACAGTTACTTGTAGAAATTTGATATTTACTCTTGACGTAACACGTAACACCAGGTATCATAATAATATGATTCGAACTTTTCGATGCAAGAAAACGCAAATGGTCTACGAAGGAAGGAATGTTAATCAATGGAAATCGATCTCTAAGCAAATTGAAAAGAGATTACAAATTTTAGACAGTGCGACATCCTTAACTGACTTACAAAGCTTACCAAGTAATCTTTTTGAATCTCTTTAGGGGAAGAGAAAAGGTCAGTATGGCATAAGAATTAATATACAATGGAGAATCTGTTTTAAATGGATTGATAGTGAACCCCATGATGTTGAAAGCGTGGATTATCATTAAAGAGGTTTATGATGAATAACAAAATGCGTCCTATACATCCCGGAGAAATTTTGAAAGATGAGCTTAGAGAGCTTGGACTCTCAGCCAGAGCTTTTGCCAAAAAATTATCCGTTCCGGTCAATCGCATCACCTCGATTTTAAATAAAAAAAGATCCGTTACTGCCGATACTGCATTAAGGCTTTCCAGATATTTTGGAACAACGCCTGAATTTTGGCTCAATCTTCAAGTTTCTTATGATTTAAAGATTGTTCAAAGAAAGAAAGGCAAGAAAATTCTCAAGGAAGTCATTCCTTGCGATGAAGAAGCCGCTTAGCTCGTACTTTTCACACGATACACAAGGAAATTGTAAGCATTCGGCGATCTACGTCCCTAGAGAACGAAGCGCGGACAACGGTATGCAAGGCGTCCGATACAGGCAACCCCTCCATGGGATTGCCGAAGCAGGCGGGCGCAGCAGACCGGAAGCCCCCGCAAGTTATCTAGGGATGTAGGTCGCCGAATATTTGTAAGCGTCAATTAAACCCATCTTCTTTCTGATTTTCTTTCCGGTTATTCTTTCCTCAAAACTCGATAAAGAAGGGGAGGAAAGATATGCACAATGAACTATCGGATACAGCTTTGGTTTGGAAAGATAGAATCCAAGATTGGCAGGCTAGCGGTAAGTCTTTAGCTCAGTGGAGCAGAGAAAATAATTTCGTCTATTCTCGCACCGTTTATTGGAAGGTGCGGTTCTTGGGATCTCAAAGCGAGAAACATTCATCTCCGAAAGGATTCTTGGAATTAAAGGATGAGAGTCGACCCGATGCCGGAATCATTATCGAAACGGCTGCAGGCCGCATCCATCTTTCAACTAACTTTGACCAATCTACGCTTGCTCGATGCCTGGAACTTTTAGGAAACCTATGCTGACAATCACAGGAAATGCTCGTATTTTTGTCTTCGGCGAGCCGGTTAACATGAGAAAGAGTTTCGAGGGTTTATGCGCTATCGTAGAGCAATCCTTGGAAGAGCCGACATCAGGTGCTTTCTTTGTTTTTCTCAATCGCCAGCGCAATAAAATGAAAGTGCTCTACTGGGATAATGACGGTCTTGCGATCTGGTATAAGTGTCTTGAAAAAGGACGCTTTCCTCTTAAAGCTTCCGGAAAAATTGCCATGAACAGGAGGGATTTTTTCATGATGCTTGAAGGCATTATTCCCAAGCGGATCAGCACCCGATTTTTTCTCGAAAAAACTTAAATATTTCCTTTTTTTAGAGAGTGTTTTTTGGTAAAATATGGACTATGAAAGCGATACAAAACCCTTCTATAGAACAGCTTCAGAAAGAAAATTCAGAACTCAAAAATGAGATCAATTACTTCAAAGAACAACTGGAATGGTTCAAACGCCAGATATTTGACAAACGCTCTGAAAAGATCATCCCCCAGAATGAAAATCAACTGGAATTCGATGGCTTCGGTAATCTTCAAGGAGAAGAAAAAGAAGAGAAAAAAACGGTTTCTTCCCATACAAGACGAAAGCTGAAAAGAAACGGAAAAGACAAAATCACTCTACCCGAAGATATCCCAACGGAAGTTATTCCTGTCGACATTCCCGAAGAGGAGAAAGTATGCCCTGAAACAGGAAAACCTCTCGTAAAAATGGGGGAAGAGGTAACCTATAAGCTTGCTTGCAAGCCCACCAGCTATTACCTTAAAAAGTAAGTTCGTCCCAAGTACGTTTCTCCGGATCGTCCTGAGCATGGAGTTTCAATAGCGCCGCTTCCGGGTTCATTATTAGATCGTTGTTTTGCGGATGAAAGCCTGCTTGCAGACATTATGGTTAAGAAATACGCCGACCACTTGCCTCTATACCGCCAAAGTGAAATGCGTGCAAGGGAAGATGTTAGGATAAGCCGGCAAAACCTTTGCACATGGGTTGTAAAAGCGGGTCTCGCCTTAAAACCCTTGTATACATTAATGAAAACAAAAATTCTTGAAAGTGAAAATGCTTTTGCGGATGAAACTCCTGTCAAGATGCTGGCTCCCGGAAGAGGAAAAACTAAAGAGTCTTATGTATGGGCGCTCGCTGGAGGAAAAACAAAAGATCCGCCTTATCGGATTTATCAATTTTTCGAAAACCGCAAGCATTGCAACGCGAAAGAACTTTTAAAAGGTTTCAAGGGGACTCTTCATTCCGATAAATATGGAGCTTATGAAACGCTGGCAAATATGAAGCAGTATACCTGGTGCCCCTGCATGGCGCACATTCGTCGTAAATTTTTCGATATCCAAAGCGGCGATAAAGAGTTTAAAGATTGGTTTTTAGCCCAAATTCAGGAGCTTTACAAGTATGAAAAAATCGCTTGGGGAAAATCCCCCGAAGAACGATTAAAAATACGGCGGGAAGATGAGGAGCCGATCATCAGCGAAATGATCAAACAGGCGAAAAAAAAGCTTCAAGACCATAAAATTCTCCCAAAATCAAAACTAATGGCAGCGTTGAAGTATTTTTGCGGCCTTATTCCTCATCTTAAAAACTATATTAAAAATCCTTTTGCCCATCTTGATAACAATGTTGCCGAACGAGCAATACGTCCCTTAGCAATCGGTCGTAAAAACTGGCTCTTTTTTGGAAGCGCTAATGGAGGGGAAGCAGCAGGAATCATATACTCCCTTATTCAAACATGCCGTGAACTTGGCATTAATCCCCACGAATATCTTGAAGATGTCATGCGCAGTTTAATGGATCACCCCGCAAACAAGCTGTACGAACTTCTCCCCGATCGCTGGGCTAAGGCAAAGGGGCTCTCGATCTCTAAAGAATCTGGAATAATTTTTCCAGATGGGCTTAAATGACGCTTACCATTATACGTGCTTATATTCAATTCCAAGGCGATAATTGTGGACGCAACGTGATAATGACAACTATTAAAAACTAAGATGAAATGTGAGGGTGTAAAATAAACTGTGTAAACACATTTACAGCCTCATCTGCTAGTTTGGGATTTCGATAGACCCACCGTTGTCCCGATACCTCTTTCACCTCTTTTTGAACGATCACTTCTTGTTTGTTCTTTTTGCTGCATTTTCGAGAATCATCGATGTGCTTAAATTTAGTTATAACTTTATCCCTATGGAATCTTCCCCTGTCTTCCCAGGTAACGTAAAATGACTCGATTTCAGGATCCTTGGAAAGTTGTCTTTCAATTTCGCGCTTTCTTTCCTCTCCCTTACCTCTTTCCACTTTTTCTTCATTTTTATGCCCTCGGCAGACATCCACTACTTTCCTTTCTTCAGGGATATACACCGTTTCCAAGACAAGCTCCCTAATATTTGTAAATTCAAAGGAGTCTGCCGCTTCTCGGCATGTCTCAAGTGTATAGCTCCCATTGCCTTCAGTATATTGATTATCTGATAGAAACTTCTCATTGCTATGAAAATTCGTATTAGCCGTATTGTCTTTGACCCCGTCGCTTTCTAAAAAGTCTACAAGCTCATTGTTGTCGATATTTCCCCAAGTTACTTGATATCATCTGAAGAAGTCTTACTAATTTGTGTGTAGGCATTTTTCGATTCTTCCTTTCCAAAATTGACACCCATTTCACGATAATGATCTAATGAAGCAACTAAACCTGTAGAACTTGTTGTTGTACAAAGTAGAATTAATATTCTTATCGTTTTCATAGTTAAAACAAACTGTCGATGTTGATCTGATTATCCACTGCTTCAAGATAATTAGCATTTTCCTTTGCGCCATAAGGAGTTATGAGAGTTGTGAATAATGCCTTCTTGGTTTTTGTTTTCTCAGCAAATAATACCTGCTTCCTAAGCAGCTCTTTTGCATATGTCTTTGTCACAGTGAAAGTTGAATTATGAAATTTCATTTCACAAAGATTGATACACTGATCAGCTCGATCAATCACAAGATCAACTTCACTTTCTTTTTTCCCATTTTCGAATGATTTCCAGTGGCTTACCTCTGTCAAAACAGCGCTAATACCCAGAGCCTCTTTAATCTTGGAGACATGCTTAAAGCAAAGGCATTCAAAAGCGAATCCTGACCAACTTTTCCATGAAGGATCAGTCTGCTTTTTTATCCAGTAATCCTTCTCTAATCCGTGAAGAATGATGCTTTTTACATCATCTATCCAATTGAGATAAAAGAGGCTATATTCATCGATGAGGTAATAAAATGACTCTTTTATATTTTTCCCGGTTTGAGGGAATATCAAGATAAATCCGGATTCTTCAAGCTCTCGCAGAATTTCAGATGACCATCCTCCGGTTTTTAAACCTGCTTTTTTGAGAAGTTCGTTTCTTGTCATTCCTTGTCTTTTTTTAGCTAAGGTTTTGACAATTTCAATGTGAACATGCGAATGATGAAATAATGAATGGAATAGCTTATGAAATTCAGTTAAGAGAGGTGATTGAGGAGTAAAACATAATTTGTGAATATTTTGCGCAGCGGACATTCCAGGTTCAACGTAAGAGAGATATTTTGGAATCCCTCCTGTAACCATGTAAATTTCGCATATTTGTTTATTTGTAAGATCTATATTGCGAGATTGGAAATATTCTTTAATCTCTGAAAGAGTAAAGGGATTTAACCTCAATTGAGCGCTTAGCCTTCCATACAGGCCGCCGGTATTATTGATGATATTACTAATCATCCATGATGCGGCAGAACCAGACACAACCAATAACAAGTTATCCAACCTAGACCAATAGAGATTCCAATAATGGTCAAGGGCTTGCAAAAATCCTGATTTATCCGATGCCAGCCAAGGAAGCTCGTCAAAAAACAGGATAATTTTTTGACCAGAACTGATTTTTTCCAATTCATTCGTAAGGTTATCAAAAGCATCACTCCATGTCTTTGGCCGTTTAATCTGTTTTTCTTGTTTAAATAGTGCGCAATATTGCCTGTGGAAATTCTCAATTTGTTCATCTTCGGAAGCGTTATAGGATCCTGTGATCTCAAAAAATATTCCTTTATCTTTGAAATATTGAGTGATTAGAAAGGTTTTTCCAACCCTCCTTCTCCCATATATTGCTAAGAATTCTGCTTCTCTCGATTTGTAAAGCCGATCGAGAAGCTTCAATTCTTCCTTCCTCCCCACCAAACTTTTTTTCGTCATCATATTCCCCTTTTTCTTCTTTTATACAACAAAGAAAGAATAAGTTCAATAGATATGGCGTAGAAATTGGGATATTTACGCCATATCATGATTTATATTAGCATTTGTGGCGCATATAACTCTTATTTCACGCCATTAAATATTTTTATACCCCATTTTTTAGCCCTTAAACGATAAAAACGTCTATACTTGGCCATAAGTATAGGCGTTTTTAACGGATTATGTGGCCTCATTCCCCTCCTCCGATTATTAATTCGGCTATTTCGACTGCATCTAAACAGCAGTGCTTTTTCTGCCATAGAATATAAACAAAATCCTCTCCCTCAAATGGGTACGATTTGCACGACCCCCATAAGACATCTGTTTCCCCTAGAGCATGGCATCCATTGCTTGTATCGGCTACTGGGTGAGCTAGCTGGGTCTTGTAGAGGGTTTTCTTTATGATAGGCATATATGTGGCCTCGCAGAAATTGTCCTTCTCATAGCCGCGGATGAAGCCTGTTTTGTGCATTTTAGCGAGGCCTCTTTGGAGAAGGAGCTGGCTGGCCTGAATCCCCCCGACGTGACTGCCAACAAAGCCTGTAAAGGGATAAAGGGATCCGTGACAGCCTGCGCACCAGAAAAGGGCGTCTGTGGGCCTATAAAAGGTCGAGGAGGCGCAATCTGCGATGCAGGCGGCATGGGACAAGGGATTGGCAAAAAGGGCCACCTCGGGGTTTAGAATATTGGTCAGACTGTCATCGTACCAGGTATAGTCGAGTTCGCTGAAGTATGAGAGGTCCCATGATCCCTTTTCTACGCAAGTGAAGTCGGTCAGGATGTCCAGGATGGCAAAAACGGGATAATCGTAGATATGGACGTGGGCAAAGCTTGATTTAGTGCCCGATTGGTGACTGCTGAGGCAGCCTCGATTTTTGATGCTTTCGGTTCCAATGGAAACCCCTCCGAGGCCTATGAGCTTGTAGGCATGATGAGTGACATCGATGAGTTTAGTCGGCTCCCAAAAAGTGATGGGGACACCGGGTCTGGGAGGAACTCCGGGGCAGATGCAATAAATAGCATCGTAATCGGTGTAGTCTTTGTACTCAGGAGTTGTATTGACCGATGATACTGTAATGGGAAACATGCACTCCCAGCAGATATCCGTCAAAGGATTGACGACAGTCCCCTCTTCAGCAAAGAGGAGGCCAAAACCTGTTATTAAAAGAAAGAGTATTCGGACCATCAGGCTCCCCTATTCAGTTTGTCTAGAAGGGATTTAGCGTTTTTCGTGTCTCCTTGCTTTTCGAATGTTTCAAGAGCATAGCGTATTGAGGTTGTTCCTGTCATTTTGTCAAAGCGGTTATCGTCAATGAGAATCGTTGTGGGGACCAAGTTTATTTGATACTTGGAAAAATCCGGTGGGTTAAGAACAATGGGGGCATGAACTCCCCTTTTCCTAAGAGAAGCGACTTTATTTGCGAATGATCTAAAGCTATTGTCTGGAAGCCCTCTGATAACAAAAGCGCCGCCGACTTTCTGAAGGCTTTCGGATAATTCAACCCAAAGTCTGTCTGGAACGGAAAAGGACATGAATACTAAAAGACTTGGATCATCCTGACTAACTGGTGGAATATAGCAGGGTTTTTTGTAGTTTTCTTTCAGTATCTCATTGTTTCTTGCCTGAATTTCTGAATAGTCATATTGGGAATTTGCCTCGGCAACTTTTTGTTTTACAATCTTTTTGAACCAATCGGAGGATTCTTCAGCTGAAAGAATCCCCATGGATAGAAGAAATAGAAGTGCGGCAGTTTTCATTCCCCTCCCCCGACTGGAATTTCTTCGATTTTTAGATACTTACCCTCCTGAGAGACTCTGGCCGGGACATGAGAAATGTTTAGGTGTTTGCATAATACCCCGCCCTGGTCGAAATACATGGGATTTTCGAGCTTTTCCTCTAATTCCAGGGGATTACCTTTAATAAGGATCCATGCCCCGCGTTCATTGGAGGCCCACTCGATGTGAGACTGATTGGATCCGTCAATAAAAAGTAGATTTTGGGAAAGTGAAGTGGCAAATAACGGATTATAGACAGTTCCTTTTTTGGCAATTATATTCCCCTCGTGATCTTTGATGTCCTGATTGACGGTTATCGTAGGGTCGAAATAGTGCGATTTATAACTCTCAGATTCCGTAATGCCATTTACAGAGGGAGGATGAGTGAGCCTATCTGAGTAGTGGTCTTGCAGTTTTTTTTGCAGAGATTTTTTTTGAGAATCAGAGAGGTTATCAACTCTATTTTTCAGAAAATCAATCAGGTCTTGCTCTGATATGGAAAAAGTATTTCCCCTTGTCCCGAAATCTTTTGCATAGGCTGAGTTGAAGAGAAGGAGTGCTATGATTATAAAACGGGCCATAGCTCCTCCTCGATGTTCTCTGCAGGGATCAGACCGAATTCTTCATAACGCGAGTCAAAGCTATCCTCATGGGGACAAAAGACAAAGTAGAGTCCCTTAGGTATGACCTGCTCAGGTATGGGATGCAGATCAAACCCGGAGAGAGATTTGTCTTTAGCTATCGCAATCTGACTTCCATTGATCGAGATTTTTCCCTCTTTATGGGTGATGCGGTCGCCGGGAACACCGATAACCTGCTTTGATAGCCTTGAATCATAATTGGGATGCGAGAGTGTGACAAAGCTATCTTTTTTCATCTCGTGGAGGGGTTTGCTCAGGAGGAGGGTATAGGCATGACTTGGAGTTAAATTGATCCTGATGGAATAGGGGCTAAAAATAAGAAAAACAATGAGAGCTAGTAGAGCCGAGGATATAAAAAAAAAGCGGTTTGCTTTTCTGTCCGTCACTTTCTTCTCTCCAGCATGATTTTTAAGGCCTCAATAGTCGATTTGCCCTGTTCTTTGAGGGCTTGCAGATCGGCATAATCTTCTGCTATTGTGCTATAGAGAAGCTTGGAAAAGGGATCCAATATTGTTCTGGCTATCGAATATCCGCCGTGGGCATCGCAGATCATTACTTCGGAATATTCTGTCCCTTTCTTGATTACGGTTTCTAAGGCTCTCCGCTTATTCTCGTCGAAAATGTCCATATCAACAGCTTTTTTCAATGAACTCGGTTTCTGTTTGAGAAGGCACATCCAGTCTGAATTATCATAAGCGGCCTTAGCGCCCGTACTCTTGAAAAAGTCTTCTAGACTTTGGGTTCCTATGACGAGGGATCCTCGGTATTTTCTTAGGCGCCTGGCAAGCGTTTCGATGAAGGGGCCTGTCTGCTCCCCTTTCAGAAGATCCCAGGCTTCGTCGATGCAAATGAATGTAGGTGTCTTTCGATCACCCATGAAAACACGGTTGCTGATCTCCATAATGAAAATCTGGAGAATGACCGATTGGAGGTCTTTTCTTCCTTTGAGTTCCTCTAGCTCTATGAGAACCATATTTTCATTAAAGTTAACGTTTGAATCACCATCGAAGTAATGGCCGTAATTGCCGTTTTTCATATAAGGCGTTAGCATTGTTCCGAGGCTGTAGGCCTCTTTTTCCTTTTCATTGAGGAGAATATTACCAACATCTGTGATCTGAGCTTTTCTCCCCTTTTCTTCCCAGGCTCTGGCTATGGCCATTTCAATAAAGGCATTTTGATAATCTGTTGTCCCCTCTGATGGGGCAGCCATACAAGAAATGATCGATTTTATCCCGCTGAAGGCAACTAACCTCTCTTCAGGATCGTTGGGTATGTTGGTAAAGGGATTTAGGCAAAGGGTTGTTCCTTTGTTGAACTCGATTTTTTGGCCTCCAATAACATCGCAAAGTTTTTCAAAGCTTCGACCGACATCAAGGACGTAAACCTTGGCGCCTGTCCCCAGGCCATTCATCATAAGTTCTTGCATGAAGACGGACTTTCCCGAACCGCTGTCTCCGACGACAATTGTGTTGAAGTTCCCTGTTCCGTCGAAGGGATTGAAATTGAGGATCTGTCCCCTCCTCCCGAGAAGAATGGTTCCGGGATTGTGAGTCCCCATCCATTCCCCTTGCATAGGTATGAATGAGGGAGTTTCCGGGGAAAGGGTTGTTCTGAGCAAATTCAAGTCTTTTAAGTCCTGAGAGTATTCAGCTCATGTCATGGGGAGGATGGACAGGAATTGAGGGAGGTGAATGAAGGTATTTTCGGCTAAGCGAAATTCGTTAGCCCTGTATATGCTTCGAATGACCTGCTCAATGTTTTCGACATTTTGAGGAGTCGACCAAAAACCTGTCGATAGTTCGGTTGTGACGAATTTGGCTCCTTCCTTAAGTGAGTGACGAATATGATCGCATTCATTGATTTCATCTTTGAGCGAGGTGATCATACGACAGAGGGCGGCTGACTGTCCTTGCTTTTCTATAAGCTGGCTTCTTCTCCAGTGCCTTCCCTCTTCTACAGACTGCTTGGGACAGTGGATTCCGTAGTGGATGTAAAAAGGGGTGTTGATTCGGTAGTTGTCATTGATGAAGTCCCCTATCAGATTCCCCATAAGGTTTAAATGCCAATAGTCGGGATAATCGACGGCCCTAAAGCTTTTAAAGACTGCGGAAGACTCTTTTTCCCAGATGAGGCGTCTGCTTCAACTGTCATATTACCACCCGTTGTCAGCTGGGATGAAAGGCTCTGAAGGGGATTCCATTTTTTTCTCACAGGGAAGGGAGAAAGATCAAAATCAACCAAAGATCCAACATTGTCTAGAAAATCTTGCGCCCTCCAGCTTTGAGCATGAGAGAGCATTTTCAAGACTTTCAAGGCCTTATTCTTTTTATTTTTGACCCTGTCTGCAAGATTTGAGCTATATTTCCCTTTCATGCTGAAGGAGAAGAAAAATCGGAAGATCCTTGGACTCGTCAGCTGGGTTTCATTGAAAAACTTGGCCCTCTGTTTGATGAATTCATAGAAGATATCCCCATGTTTTGCTCTGATCTGGGCATGAGATTTCAGATAGTGATTGATCCTGTGGTCTGCAAAAAGAAGGCACTGGATTGAAGATCCTTCTTCAAGGGTCTCTTCAAAAAGCCCTTTAAATTCCCTCTGGGCCGTCTCGTCCCCTCCAACCAGTGGTGGCATCTCAATCGTGAATCCAAGACTATCATCGTTGATGAATAAGCCGCTTTCCTCATCGTAGGACTGGTAAGGTAAGATCGAAGCAAGAGTGTCGAAGGAAAAGACGCTTTCTTTGATCTCGGGCCTTTTGAGAAGCGATTCCTTGATTCCCACGTCGGGGTCACCAAAGAATCCGGCAATTCTCCTCCCCGCTTTGCTCAAACTGTCAATCATGGACTACACTCCCCTCCCCCACAGGTTTCTTGAAAGTAGATGTAGTGTCCATCTGTTTTGGAACACCCAAACTCCTCCCCTTCAACCCATACTCGTTTGAGTATGGCATTACTTCCCACTCTCCCGGGATGAGTCCGGCACCGCCTTTCTTTGCAGTCTGTGCAAGAGGTTCTGGGGATTTTACCGAGAAAAATGTCTGGGCCCCCTTCCGGGGTTTCAATGATCATGCTTTGAATTTCGGATACAGAGGTGCAGGGAACACCCTCCCGGGTGGGCAGTCAAATTGAGTCTTGTATGCTTGGCAAGAACAAAGCACAATTGGTATCAAAAGCAGGAGTTTTCTAGCGTTCATGGGCCTCCAGGGAATAGAATGCCTCATTTGTTTCCAAATAGGACTCTTCATCCTCAGGATCTATATGTCAATCACGACTATTGATGTCTACATATATTTGTGCGTATATGTATATTTTTGTTGTTTTTATATTTTTATCTAATGAAATATGTCTCTCACTGTCGTAGGAGAAGTGACCATCTACCAATAAAAGAAGTATCCGTTCACGGGGTAACTCTAGGAACGGCTACCGCCTCGCGCGCTACCCCACAAAAATAATAAAAATTTTATACGGCATAAAATAAGATTTTTATTATTATTCTGGTTGTTCAAAACCACTTTATAACATGAAGCCAACCTACGAAGAACTCTTTGAAAAGCTGAATAAAGCCTTGGAGGAAATTGAAATCCTCAAAAAGGAAAACCAGGCACTCAAGGCAAAAGTTAAGGAGCTCGAAGATAAACTCAACACCAACTCTTCGAATAGCTCTAAGCCCCCCTCGCAAGATCCTTTCAGAGCTCAAAGAAAGAAGGAACCTACGGGGCGTAAACAGGGAGCACAAAAAGGTCATAAGGGCCACCCCCGTCAACTAGTTCCAATTAATCAGGTGCAGTCGCTGCATAACATAAAGCCGGACACTTGTCCGAACTGCCACTCCCACTCGTTTAATTCGGAGGTGGTCAGAACGGATGTACGACAAGTAGTGGAATTACCGGACGCTCCTCCGGAAGTTACTCAATACAACATTCACACCTGTCAGTGTAGCGGATGTGGTAAGCATGTAAAGGCTGATATTCCCGAAGAAGCGCGATTTGGTTTTGGTCCCCGATTAATGGGTTTCGTCACTTCTCTTTCAGGAGAGTTTAGATTATCCAAACGTCAAGTCTGTGCTCTAATGGGCAGACTCAATATTCGGATATGTTCCGGCAGCGTGTGTAAAATCCATGTCCGAGCTAGTCAGATTTTAAAAGCACCATACGAAGAAATTAGGACACACACTCTAAATGAAGAACATATTTATGCCGATGAAACGAGTTGGAAAACGATGTCGGAAAAGAGATGGATTTGGGTCGGAAGCGGCAAGGAAACTGTGTTTTTCGCAATCAAGGCTTCACGCAGCAACAAGGCATTCCGCGAGATCTTTGGTTCTTTCAAAGGGGGTTTAACAACCGATCGCTATAATGCCTATAATTCGCATGAAGGTCTGCGACAACTTTGCTGGTCGCATGCAGATAGAGATTTTGAAAAGATTGCAGGCAGGGATGGATTTGATAAATGGATCGGGGAACGGTTGTTAGAGTGTAAAAAGTCGATATTCAATCTTTGGCATAGCTACAAAAACGGTGAGATTGCAAGGGACGAACTGATCGAGAAGATCGAAATAGGCCCAAAAGAAGATTTGAAAGTCCTCCTCAAAGCTGGTGCAATTCACAAAGAATGTTGCAATAAAACGAGGTCGACTTGCGCTGATTTTTTTGGACGGTTCGAGATGTTATGGGTATTTGCCTATCATGAGAATATCGAACCGACTAACAATACAGCCGAGCAACGTCTTAGAGGCGGAGTCATTTGGAGGAAGCTATGCTTTGGCTCACAATCAGAAGAAGGTGAGCGATTTGTCGAACGGGTGTTAACAGTTGGTATGACATTGAAGTTACGTGCTCAAAATTCGTTCGATTATTTTACCGAATGTTTTAAAGCATACATTCATGGCGGACAAGCGCCGCCGATATTTTCAAAATAGAAAACGGTTTCCTACGACACAAATTCACGAGGTAGTTCTCGGTTAACAAAACGTGTTAGAAGTTTACGACTCCCCCTGGGGGGGGTACCCCCGTGAACAGATGCAAATTTATGAAAATATTCGTGATAGAACACTAGAGGAAAATACCCTAATCTTGTAATATAACCTTCATGAACAGAGCTATGGCCTTGAGCGGATTTCACACCCATCATAAAATATCACGGGTGAAAAAACCCCGCCGCGAAAAAAAAGTCGACAAAACGGCGAAAAACCATTTCAAGAATCGCCAAAGGGTGGAGCCAAGGTCTCGGCAATCTCTTTTGGCTCGCGTTTTTAAATGTCTACTGCCCTGCTTTCCTTCTTGACTTGATCCAGCAGAGCCTTCCCGTCGCTAGAGAGCTCGGGATTGGCAACAGCCTTATTTTTGAGGAGAAGTTTTATCAGTGCCACATTTTTGGTTTTTTCAACAGCGGCCCAAAGGGGTGTCGCCTCAGCAGGAACGCTGATACAGCCATCGCATTCCTCAGACGTTGCTAGGTTGATATCGGCGCCTAGCTCGACCAGCACTTGAGCTGCGCGATATCCGCAACCAACGTCGGTACAAAGAGAAGCGCAAAACAGGGGCGTCCATCCAAATTTATTGCCTAAATTCAGAATTTTTTCCCTTCCTTTCCCTGCGATATGGCGTACCAACTGGGGATTGCCGTTGTATGCCGCAGTTCCAAGAGCAGTCCATCCGCAATTTCCTCCATGACTAAAAGAGTAGCCGGGAAACATTCTTACAAATTGATCGAAGTCCTTCGGGCAAATTTTTCCTGTTATGTGCTGACAAATCAAAGCAGCATGATTATTCATATATGATCTCCTCTTAAGATTCTTTCACCCTCTCCCAGGCTTTGTGGTAAAGCAGGATATGATCCCCCACGTCTTCAAGAGGCTGAAGTTTTTCGAAAATGCTCTGGGAAGGGAAAATTCCGATTAATTTCAGTGTTTTTTCAGGTAAAAGCGGGTAGGCCGCTTTGTTGGGGATTCTTTCAAAAATACGCTTCATATTCTTAGCGGCCACTTCGGGCTGATAGAGAAAATTCATGAACTCATAGGCCAGGTCACTATCCTGCGCTCCTTTTGGTATGGCCATCTGATCGTAGGAGATAATCGAACCTTCTTTGGGAAAACTGAAGGCCACATCGAGATTTTCCTCGGCAACCTGCATCAAATCGCTGCTGTATCCCTGAACTATCAGAAACTCTGCCGTCGCGATCCCGTTTTTGTACTGCTCGTTTTCGAATTTGGCGATGTTTTTCTTCCATTTGATTAAAAGATCTGCTGCTTGTTCGATCTCGCTTTCGTTTATGGTATTCGGACTAAAGCCTAAAGTGATCAGCGCTATGCCAAGCGTTTCCCTTTCATCGTTCAGAAGTGTCATCCGCCCCCGGTACCGGCTGTTTCCATAGACTGTCCAGGAAGGCTGAAAGTCTTTGATGCGGTCTTGCCGATAGCCCAAACCGGTATAGGAAACGGCAAAAGGCACGCTGTATTGGAGCAGCGATTTTTCGATAGGCTTAAGCACACTGCGGTCCAAGTTCTTTAAATTGGGTATGCGGGCGGGGTCGATTTTTTCAAGCATCCCCTGTTTGGAGAGGATTTGTTCGTAGTAGTAAGTGGGAAAAATGAGGTCGTACCCTTTCGCTCCGGATCTTAGCTTCGAATAAAGCATTTCATTCGAATCATAGCTGTCGATCACCACGCGGCAATGGCATTTTCCTTCGAACTCTTTGATCACACCCGGGTCGAACATATCGGCCCAGCTGTATATATGAAGCTCTTTTTTCCCGTTATCGCAGGAGGCCAGACACAAAAGAAGCCATAAACAGAGCCAAAGACGCATCACGCCAAACTCTCCTTAGTTAAAAGCTGAGTGATCAAAGCCAATATAAAAGTAACAGATAAAACGATCGTCGACAAGGCGTTGATGACCGGCGTCGCTCCGAACTTGATCATTCCGTAGACGTGAATCGGCAAAGTGCTCGTTCCGGGGCCGGCGACGAACGAGGTGACGATATAGTCGTCGATCGATATCGTGAACGCCAATAGGGCGCCGGAAATGATGCCGGGAGCGAGCATCGGGAGTATGATCCTCGTTAAGGCAGACCAAAGCCCCGCTCCTAAGTCCTGAGCAGCTTCGACAACAGCGTAGTCGAAGTTATCAAGCTTGGCCAATACAACCATAGCCACATAGCTAATGCAAAATGTCGTGTGGGCAATGATAATGGTGACAAGGCCGAGATTGATCGAAAGGGAGATAAACAAAAGAAGCAGGCTCATACCCATCAAAATGTCGGGAACGACAAGCGGTGCATAAACAAGCCCGTAATGGATGCGCTGCAACGCCGTCTGATAACGGTATAGAGCAAAGGCGCCCAAAGTCCCCATAAAACAGGAAGCAAAGGTGGCCGCCGATCCGATGATCAGAGTATTTCTGACCGCGGCCCAGATGTCGCGGTCCTGAAAGAGGCGAATATACCATTTAAGGGAAAAGCCGCTCCATTCATGGCCGAACCTCGATTCGTTAAACGAAGTTGCCATCAGGATAATGATCGGCAGATACAAAAACAAAATGACAAGAAAAGTGACAATTTTCGGAAACGTTCCCGTCTTCATCAATGCCCCCTTTTCACACTATGGGATTTGCCGGCCCGGCCCTGAAGGACCGCCGCAATAACCAAAGGAACTAAAATAGACAGCGACAGAAAAGCCGACAATGCGCTGGCAAGAGGGATATTCCTCTCGACAAATGTTTTTTGAACAATCTTATTACCGATCATTTCAGCATTCGTCCCCCCCACGATATCGGGAATGATATAGGCGCCGAGCGCAGGGATGAATACCAAAAGAGTTGCCGCCATAATGCCCCGCCGGATCGAGGGGAGGAAAACCTTGAAAAAAGCCTTGAACCTGGTCATTCCCAAATCCATGGCCGCTTCAAACAGATGATCGTCAAACTTGGAGGCCGCCGCGTAGATCGGCAGAATGGCAAAAGGAATATAACTGTAGACCATCACAAGGATGACCGTCCAGGGATGGTAGAGAAGGATGGCGTTGCTCTTGACAATATGCAAGAAGACAAGGGCCTGTTTGAGAAATCCCTCCGGATGGAGCAATACTTTCCAGGCATAAATGCGAATGATAAAACTGCTCCAAAAAGGGAGGACGATGAGGAGAAGGAGCAGGTGCTTCCACTTGCTTTTCATCCTGGCAACGGCGAAACCGACAGGAAGGGCGAGCAGAAGGCAGAAGCTCGTAGCGATAAAGCTGATGAGAAACGAGCGGTAAATGATAATGAGGTTGCCGAAGCTGAAAAGGCTTTTAATCGTCTCCCATGTCCAGCCCGTACCGACGCCTCCATAGATCTCGGCCGGTTTGAAGGCAAATGCGTATACAATCAGAGTAGGGATCAAAAAAAACAGAGTCAGCCAAATAAAGGGAATAGCTGTAATGGAGCACTCGGATGATTTTGCCTTAACCCGCATTTCTCGCCCCTCCCCGTGAAAGTTGCGCAAGCTGCTTGCCTTGTTTGCAAAAACTCGAAGAGCGGCCCAGTTGCAAAACTAAACCGGCGAGAGTTTTATGCAAAATCGGCAAAGAAGTTGTGCCACTTTGTGAGAAATACGGGTTAACCATCTCCCTCCTCCGATTCGTCGGTTTCCCCGACAGTTTCCCAGGGAAGCTCGGTCATTGACATATCCTCTTCGCTATACCTTTCAAGCATATAACCGTCATCGGCATGCCACCAGAGCCATACTTTTTCCTCCCAGGTTATCGGCTTGCCATCGAGGAGAAAGCGGCTGTTTGACTGCAATATCGCGAAACGATAATCCTCGACCCTCACCCAATATTTCGTGTGGTCCCCTTTATAGACGATATCTTCGACCTCGCCCTGAAACACATTGTGCAGAGCATGGTTTTCGGGTTGTTTTCTAGAAATATGAATCTTTTCCGGACGGATGCTCATGTGGACAAGCTCGCCGATCTTCAGTTTCTTATCATTAAAGCAGGTCACGGTATGCGACAGCCCCTCCAGACTGATTTCGCTGTAGTCCTCGGAGCTTTTCTCGACCACTTTCCCGTCAAGGAAGTTTGTGTCGCCGATAAACGCCGCGACAAAGCTGCTTTTGGGAGCCTCATAGAGCTCCATCGGAGAGCCGATCTGCTCGATCTTCCCCCAGTTCATGACAGCGATCCGGTCGCTGACAGCCATTGCCTCAGTCTGGTCGTGAGTCACGAATAAAAAGATAATGCCTACCTCGTCATGAATCAGGTCGATCTCCATTAGCATCTTCTGCCTCAGCTTGAGGTCGAGCGCAGAAAGCGGCTCGTCCAGAAGGAGAAGATTCGGCTGATTGATGAGGGCCCTTGCAATGGCGACCCTCTGTTTTTGGCCGCCCGAAATTTCAGCGGGTTTTTTGCTCCAGAAATCTTCCATTTGAATGAGGGAGAGCATTTTGTCCACTTCGCGATGAATCTCCTCAGAGCTTCGCCCCTTGACCCTCAGACCGAAAGCAATGTTTTCCCAAACAGACAAATGCGGAAACAAAGCGTAGTTTTGAAAGACAGTATTGACAGGCCGCTTATTGGGAGGGAGGTAGGTGATATCTTGTCCATTGAGAATGACCCTTCCCGAATCGGGCATCTCCAGGCCGGCGGCAATCCTAAGAAGCGTCGTTTTCCCGCATCCGCTGGAGCCGAGAAGGGAAAAAAACTCCCCGTCTTTGATTGTAAAGCTAACATTGTCAACAGCGGCAACATCTCCAAACTTTTTGGAAATATTCTGAAACTCCAGGATATTCGCCATATATTTTCTCCCTCGAAAACAGCAGATAATCATAGCTGAAATTCATTAGATATGCAACCCGATTTTGAAATGTTTATTAGTAAAAATAAACTCTATTTTTGAACCTGGGATTTTATTCTTTTTTTTAATAGTCTCCTTGTAAACAAGGGAGGTCGTCATGATTTCAGGATTAAGGAAAACCTTCAGCCAGCAGCAAGATCAAGTCAAAACGATTCAAGATGTTAACAATCGAGGTTTGTTCGTCTGTCACAAAGCAGCCCTTTTCAAAAAACGGGATTACTGGGAGAAGGAAACCTGGTGGGATTGTATTGGTCATATTGCAGAAGGGAGGATAAAAAAGAAACGAATTTCCCAACAAGATCTTTTGCTCTGTTATCTATTTGCGATTGCCATTGATCCTAAACGAAGCACAGAAGACAAACAATCCCTTTTCTCAAAATGTCAGAAAAAAGAAGACTCTTACTATGCTTTGGGCAAAAAGCTTCCCGCTGTTATGAGCACGCATATTCTGCGCTATTGCACATCTGATGTATGGGAAGGTTCGTGTAAGCAGATTCTGAAATATCGTGATATTTCAAATTACGAAAAATTTTTTATCAAATGGATCAAACAAACAGTTGTTAATAAGTGGACTCAAAAGGAAAAGGAGGCATTTTTAGATAGACTCTTCTCTTTTCTCCCATCTAAAACAAGCGATGAAATCCTTTATTATTCTCTGATGTATCTTTCTGCAGATCTGCAAAAACAGCTCTCTGAATGCTGTCCGCATTTACTGGCAGAGCGGATTGAAAACTTAAAAAAAGAGGTGGCTCAATTTGGCCAGTTTACTCTTTTGGGGTTAGAATCAAAAAAGGAGCCTGTTCAAATTCCCTTCAGCGGGAATCAAAGGCAATATTTTCTTAACTGGTTTTACAATAACGCCCTCGACCAAAATGATGCAACGTTTGTCGCCATAGATTTTAATAAACAGGACTGGAAATCTTTCCCCCCTTCCATATGCCCTTACGCTATGAAATGGATGACGGCGGCAGCTAATTCCCCGAGCTGCTCCCCACAATTTTGGCTATTCTTTCACTGTGCCTCTCATGCGATTGAAAAGGAAGACGGATGGAAAAAAATTTCTTCTAAGGCCTATCAAGAATTTTTCAAAGCTTTAACTGGAAAGATTCTGGCTAAATTCTTTAATGCGTTTCCTGATGCATTGCAAAATAAGATTGTTGAGAACTTAACAATTGAACCAAAAAGTTGGCTTCAAAACATTCTAGAAAATTCAAAAGATGATTTTGATTCCGTTACCTTCTCGATATCAAGAATTTTCACTTTGATTTCAAAAAAAAGATCGTCTCAAGCAGCTATTGCTGCCATATTCGACATAAAACAAAACAACAACGCTTTTATGCTAACGACTTTCTGTTCATTGAGCATGGACCACCGCGAAGAAATTCTCAGGCATATTCTGTTTGATCGTGCTGCGGGAATCGAGACGCTAAGTCGGTGGGTTGAACTTTGGCTTCAAAAGGGAGGGCCCCTAAGACCCTATACAAAAGAGATACTCGCAAAAGATTTCTATACTCTTTTACAAAAAGTCGACCCTACAGTGGCAAGCGAACTAAAAGACGCCCTGGCATCTACTAACGACCAGGAAATGATCAACTCACTTCTCCCTGTCGGCATCGATTTCGCGGATCCACTCGTACGTCAATCAAAAGCTATCAAAAACCTGAAACACCATTTCCTCGCAACTCAAATATCAGATCGAAATAGAGAGAATTTTGTTAGAAGTTTGCGGAAAGACTTAGAAGGAGAAGAGGAAGCTTCTCTCTGGCTTCCAAAATTGTTTAAACAACTTCCCAAGCAAACCTGGCCTCTTATTTTTGTCTATTTTGCAAAAGAGCTTCGGGCGTCGAGCTGGATGCCCGATAGGAAGGAATGGGTCAGTATTGCCCAGGAAACGCTGCCTCAGATGATTGATAATCCTTGTTTGGAAAACCAAAGACGCGCCCTTACTTGCCTTCCTGACGATGCAATGGAGAGTCTTTATCAAGTTGCCAATGACACTCAAAGCATCAAGGCGGTGATTCAGAAATTCATTGAGAAAGCGCCGCCTGCACAAGTTATCCCAGTCATGAATCTCCTGGGACGAAACAATTTCTGGGTGATACGGATGGATTTAATCAACTCATGATATCCGCCCTCGAAAAAATAAAAGCCGGCAAAAAGGCCTTCATAGCCAAGTGTTTGATGGAAAAAGGGGCCGATATAACAAGCCCTATTGACTTAGAAGTCCTCTTTTGGAAAAAGCCCTACCTTAAAAATGACAAGGAAAGAAGCGCGCTCGCCAAAACCCTCATCCAGGAGATGGATATTAAGTTCCTGAATTATTTTTACAATTCAAGAGTCCCAATAACAAGTATTGTTAAAAGCCTTAAGATTACCGAACAAGCCTATACTGAACAAATGTTCTTTAAATGGATAAATTCGCTTTGCGAAGCAAATGACCGCATAGACATTAGATTCACGATTTTTCAAAAGATTTGCTCCTCATATTCCAAAGCAGGTATGGACATATTCAAACTGCTAAAACATAAAAATCTACAGAAGTCATTGCCAACAATTCAAAATTGGTTTGCCCGGTCCTGCCTCATCGACAATCATCTCTTTATAAAAAAAACGGAGGGCCTGACTCTCTTAAAAGCTTTTAATGAACAAGAATTGTATCCCGCTGTATTTCGTAAAATCGAGGCAATCGTCAATGATTTATGCGTTTCATTTTATGATTTGGAGGTTCTCTTCACTTCTCTTGAGAAATTAAGATGCAAAGATGAATGTCTCCGTCAACTTTTCGAAAAACAAAAAGACGTTGCCGCAGCATTGAAAACCTGTTTCGAAAAGCATTTGCTTAAGTGTTTTTTTCTTCATAACATTCCTCAGGTTATTCGTTTAGTTTGCCAATTGATTCCTACTTGGAAGAAGTCCCTGATCGCCTGGACCAAGGATCAGATCAAAGTAGACAAAGAGGTGTCGATACATTATGGCAGAGAACCTCGGCATGATGATATCATCGCCCTTTTCAAATCGCTTAATGAAGTCAACTTGTTGGACGCTTTCATGAGCTTGCTCAAGTCGGATGCTTCGGAGGAATTGGCTCGCGATATCAATGTTGTTTACAGTCAATTTTCCAAAAAAAAGAATAAAAAATAGCAAAAACAGTTTAAAAAACGTCTTTTTTTGTCTTCTTCTTTCTATTTTTTAAAAAATTTACTATCAATAATTAATCCCATTTTTACCCAAAATTAATAATAATTTAACATTAAAATGCTTAAATAGAGATGAATTAAAAACAAAAGGATAGAAGAAATGGCTCTTAAAGTAGGAATATCAGTTAAAACCGCAGATTTCTTAACCCCTGCAGCAAAGCAATTTTCATCTTACACGGTAAATGTGGACGCCTCGGATAAATTATTTACCCCTGTTGCGATGCAATCTTCGTCTGAAATCAAAAATATCGACGTTTCAAAGGCTAAGAGCACTGCCTCCAAAGCTAAGAAGGTTGCAGAGAAAACTTTCTTAAAATTCCCCTCTTTTGTTGGAAGTTCCTTGTTGAAATTCTTTTTAAAAGGAAAAAATATCTACTCTGTCGGCGGAAAAGCCGCGAAAGTCGGAAAAAGAGCCTGCAATATCTTCGAAAAAGCCACTCCCGGCAGAAGGCTAGGAGTCGCCGCAGGGAAAACCGGCAACCATTTCAAAATCCTCAACGCGCTTGAAATTCCCTTCAATATTTTCGATGCTGTCAAAGAAGTCATCTCCATCCCCTCTAAGATCAAAATTAAGGACTTGGAAGGGCTCGGACTGTCCGCAGCTTCAATCGGCCTGCTCGTCGGCGATACTTTCGACGCTGTGGCGACTATGGCCGACTATATCATCACTGGTTTTGTCGGGTCCAACCCGGTTCTCTCTATTGTGAGCCAAACCTTGCTTCCCCTGGGGATGGTTTTGGTCACCGGATCTTCCGCCTTAAAAGTGTATAAACTCGGAATTACGGCATTCGAGCTTCACCGCGTGAATAGGGCTCTTAGGAAAAAAGACCTTAATAAGATGCAAACACATCTCGACAAATTGGCAGGAATGACAAAGAAAGAAAGAAAGAAAATTTTAAATAAAGCAGAGAGAAAAACTCATTCTAAAATTGAAAAAAAAGTCAAATCCGAGTTGAAAAAGCAAGGATTAAAGAAAGAAACAGATGAATATACCGAGCAATTTGCAATAGAATTTCAAAAAGAACATGACGCTCACTTTGCAATATTAACTAACGTTCGATTCCATAAAGAAGCAGCCAAGCTGAAAAAGCTTAAGACCAACCGATTGCAGCGAAGAACCAACGGAAAAGTCGCAAAAATCCTGACAGAAATTGTCAATGACCCTGAAAAAATAAACGATCCCGAGGAATTGCAAAAAGCCCTTAAGATGCTGAAAAAAAGCCTCATCAAGACCACTTGCGTCCACTCTGCCAATATATTGACAAACATGATCATCCTAGCCGGCCTGGCTCTCTTCTTCGCTCCGGTTCCCCCGATTGCCCCCTTCGTGTTACTGGGAGTCGGCGCTCTCTTGAAACTGGGCATTACTGTCGGCGAAGAGTATGTGATCAGCGACAATCGCTTGATCCCAAAAGAGTATCGCAATGAATACTTAAAGAAGAAAGGATCGAAAAAATCCAGCTCCTTCGGGTTATTGGGCTTGATGGCAAAATGCGCAAAATCCGCAAGAGAATGCTTCGGCCTTCGTCACAAGGCAAAGTCTAATGCAAAAGAATATGTAAAACAGAAGCTATCTGAAAGAAGCCTCCAGCTGCAAAGAAGGCAATCCCTTTTACAGTCAGAATTCGCTTAAAGCCGTGATTGTGACCTAATCTGAGGCCAATCACGGATAAAAATCCCAAATTTAGTGGAATGCATTCCACTATTCGTAAGAAAAGCGGACTTGAATTAGTATCAGGGTCAATGGACAAGGCCCAAGCGCACAGTCAAGCCGTCTCCCATATTCAGGCCATTTTGCGGGATAGGCACCCGGTTTTAGGGCATGCTCAAGAAAAGCGCCATTCCAATATGACCCAAAAAAAAGCCTCTAAAACAAGGCAGCTTGGCCTAAACTCTCTAAAAAACGTGCTGAAAATCAACCCCGATAAAAAAACCGTAGTAGCAGAGCCGGCAGTCACTATGGAAGAACTTGCCGCAGCGACTCTGCCCCTTGGACTCATTCCGCCCGTTATTCCCGAATTTAAAGGGATTACAATAGGCGGCGCAATCAATGGAGGAGCCCTTGAAAGCAGCTCGCATCGCTACGGACAATTCAACGATACCTGCCTCTCCTACGAAATCATGCTCGGCAATGGAGAAATTATCACCGCCTCTCCAAAAAACAATGCCGACCTTTACTGCGGAATGCCCGGCTCTTACGGAACACTCGGTTTTCTACTGTCAGCTGAAATTCAACTGATACCTGCCGCAGGGTGTATCGAATTAAATTGCCGCAAATTCTCATCCATCCATGAAACCGTTTCGTTTTTAAGAAATAATTCATTCGATTGGATGGAAGCGATCATTTTAAGCGGGGACAAATCTTTGGTGATTTGGGGATCGCAAACCGCTGATAAAACACCCTCTCTCAAGTTCTCCTCGTATCGGGATCCGTGGTTTTACTCTTATTGCGGCCTGAAGGAAAATTTTTGTGAAACGATCGCCTTTCAAGATTATTTTTTTCGGCATGATAGGGGAGCCTTTTGGATGGGAGGCTACGCCTTAAATCCCTCATTTTTTTCCCGCTACTTTCTGCATAAAGCCGGCATTCCCAGCCGCCCGCCTCACTCGCTGCCGAAGAATCCCGGCCCACTTTTCCGGTCACTATTCGGAAGGATGTTCAGCAGCCAATCGCTCTATAGCAGGCTCCATGCCGACAATGATTGGTTTGAAACACAATTTGTGATTCAGGATTTTACCCTCCCTGAAGAAAAAGCGGCAGACTTCATCGATTACGTTATCAAACGATGGAAAATAAAACCCCTTTGGCTTTGCCCGATAAAATCAACAACCGCTCCGCAAATTTTCTCCGCGCACAAGCAGAGTAAAGAAGGCTTAGTATTCAATGTCGGCGTCTACGGAATGCCGTTTGGCGCCAAAGGGCCGGAGGCCGTGCGCGAGTTGGAGCAGCTAGCCTTTGAGCTCGGCGGTAAAAAACTGCTCTACAGTCTTAACTGCATGTCCGAAAATGAATTTTGGTCTCTATATCCTAAGGAAGCCTATTGCCGGCTTAGAGAAAAGCATCATTTTAACGGAGCTAGCCCAACAATAATTGACAAATTAATCTCTTGATGTACAATTCAATTGAATACAGCTGAAAACTCAAATGAAACTTAGTATTATCTTTATAGCATTGCTTTTTATATTAAGCAGCTGTAATCCAAGGGCCGCTATCGATCCCTGGAGCTACGCTCCTCCGTGCTACGATCGGAACTGGAATCCGGCCCCCTGCCAGAAAGACGAGATCCCCAAGTGCCTTCTGATGGAATCGGCCGAGTGCGATGAGGGCTGCGTGGAAAACAATACCACTCTGTGCGACCTTATCGATTTGGCTCTAAGAAAAAGCCCCGCCACAAAAATCACCTGGGCCAAGGCAAGAATCGCCGCCTCCGAGTATGGAATCGGACAATCCCCTTTTTATCCCGAACTGGACTTCGACACGTTTTGGCTGGCAATTAAAACGCCGGGATTTTTTGGAGGCAGTGAATTTAGCGTCAACACGTTTCAGGAGTATGCCCCCTATCTTAGCCTCAGTTATCTGGTTTGGGATTTTGGAACGACAAGAGCGCAAAGCCAAGCCCTCTACCAAAGCCTGCTGGCTGCCAATTGGAGCCATAATCAGGAAATTCAAAGGCTCATGACCGACGTCACTCTCGACTATTATACATACATCACCGATCAGGAAAAACTCCTGGCAGGCGTGGCGAACCTGCATGATGCCGAAACGACATTAAACGCGACCGAAGCCAAGCACGGACGGGGAATTACCAATATCACAGATGTTCTGACAGCAAAAACGGAATTGGCCAAGCAGACCATTCAGCTCATTACGGATGAACAGGCTGTTGCCGATTCTCTGGCGATGCTTTTAGCTGAAACCGGCCTTCCTGCAAATGCCTGCATCCATGTGGAAAGCTTCGCCGATTGCATTGACGAAGATGAGTTTCTCACGTCGGTGGACAACTTCATTTGCCTTGCCTACGAAGCGAGGCCGGACCTCTACTCGGCCTATGCGAGGGTCTTGTCCGACGAGGCCAACCTGAAAGCCGCCCAAAGGCAGCAGCTTCCCCAAGTGACTTTCAATGGAGATGTCGGAGAATACTTTTTCAATCCAGGAAACTTAAGCGATTATGGATACAATGCCACGTTTTCTTTAAATTTTCCCATTTTCCAGGGATGGTATTACAAAAACCAGATCCGGGAAGCCAAGGCCGAACTGCAGCTTTCGCAAGCAGAGCTAAGAGCCGTTGAAGTGCAGATGGTCAAAGACGTTGTGACTAGTTATCAGGACTTTTATTTCGCAACCGATCTTGTAAAAGTCAATAAAGAATATGTCTGCCTCGCAGAAGAAACATTCAACGCCAACCTCGCAGAATATAAAATGGGAACGATTGACATAACAACTTTGGTCAATTCCCAAACGAACCTGGCCGATGCCCGGTATTCCCTGGCAGACGCCAAAAAACAGTGGTATGACGCCCTGGCCAATCTCACATTTGCAACAGGAACCGTCACAAGATGCAGGTAGAAATATGAAAAAAATCCTCAGTCTCATTCTGCTTATCGCCGTTTTTTCGGCTTGCGAGAAAACTGAGACGAAAACAAAACCAATCCCTTATGTCGAGCTCGGAGACGCCGTTTCCAAAACCGTCCCCTACATGATCGACACCATCGGCAATACTGCCGCCTACCAATCGGTCGACATACAGCCCCAGGTAAGCGGCGAGCTCATCGGATACTTTTTCGCCGACGGCCAGGACGTCGAAGGGGGAGACCTGCTCTTCACAATCGATCCCAACCTCTACGAAGCCGAGCTGGAAGAGGCCAAAGGGCAGTACATCCAGTCGAAGGCCCAGCTCAGATACAATGAAGACAAGGTCGCCAGATACACTCCGCTCACTGCCGAAGATTACGTCTCGGCGCTCGATTACGACGAGTATGTCTCCAATGTCAAAGAAGCTAAAGGAATGGTCATTCAATCCAAAGGCGCCGTCGATAAAGCCAATGTCAATTTGGGCTACTGCACAATCGCTGCGCCGTTTAGCGGAAGATGCGGCAGGCATTTGATCGATCCGGGAAATATCGTCCATCCCGAAGATGGAATGCCGCTTTTGACAATCAACATGATCTCTCCGATCTACGCCATGATCTCCATTCCCGAAAAGTATTTTTTCGATATGATGAAGTACAACAAAAAAGCCGAAGAAGGACTCAAAGTGACCATCTCTGTCATCGGTAATGAAAGTGTCAAACACCGCGGACGCCTCGACTTTGTCAACAATACAGTCGATTCCAAATCGGGCACTTTGACAGTCAGGGCCGTATTTCCCAATAAAGACAAATCCCTCTGGCCCGGGCAGTTTCTGCACGCTAATATCGAGCTATATGAAATTCCAAATGCCGTTTTGGTTCCCGAAGAGGCCGTCGGCCTTGACACAAAAGGAAACTATATCTTTGTCGCCGACGAAAAAAATAAAACCGTTCAAAAGAGATCGGTCACCCTGGGACAAAATATAAGCCGGATGCGGGTGATCTCAAAAGGAGTCAAAGCGGGAGAAAAGGTAGTGATAAACGGTCAGCTTGGCTTAAACGACGGCTCAAAATACCAGCTGAAGCAAGAGGAGAAAACCTCTACATGAACCTGTCGGAACCCTTCATACGCCGCCCTGTAATGACGACTCTGGTGATGTCGGGACTTCTCATCTTCGGCATCATGGCGTATTTCAAACTGCCGATCAGCGACCTTCCCAGCATCGCCTATCCCACAATCCTCGTGAATGCCTCGAATCCGGGCATGGACCCTGAAACAATGGCCTCGAATGTCGCCACCCCTTTAGAACAGCAGCTCATGCAAATTGAAGGAATCCAGTCGATTTTGTCCACATCAAACAACGGTCAAACGAAAATCATTCTCCTGTTTGATCTCAGCAAAGATATCGACGAAGCCTCGACCGATGTCAGCGCGGCGCTGACCAGGGCTCAAGGAAACCTCCCTCCGGAAATGCCCAATCCGCCGACCTATAGGAAAACCAATCCGTCGGACGCTCCTGTGCTGTACATTTCCGTCTCCTCTGAAACCGCAACCCTCGGGGATCTGTACGATTACGCCAACAACGGGGTGGCCCAAAGGGCTTCCATGATATCGGGAGTCTCCCAGGTACAGGTATACGGAAGCCCCAGGGCTACCAGAGTCAAAGTCAATCCCGACAAACTCGCCGCCATGAACCTCGGCTTAAACGAAGTGACTCAAGCTGTCGTCAATGCCAATCAATCGCTTCCCTCAGGAACCGTCTATGACAAGTACCTCTCGTATACATTGAATCCCTTAGGACAAGTGCTGAGCGGCCCCGATTACAACGATGTCATCGTCGCCCAAAGAAACGGCAATCCTATTTATATCAAGGACATCGGCGAAGGGATCGACAGTACAGCCAACGAGTATTATTACTTCCGCTACTGGAACAGGGAAGCTGGAGAAAAGCCCGCCAACGTCGTTGCCATCACAAAGCAAAGCGGCTTCAACACTGTTAAACTCTGCGACACAATCCGGGGTATGCTCCCCGAATTCGAGGCTTCGCTACCCGCTTCGGTCAATCTGGACGTCCTCTACGACGCCTCGATCGCCATCAATGAGTCGATCAATGATGTGAAATTTACGCTGCTTTTAGCGTTCATACTGGTTGTTTTGGTCATTTTTCTTTTTCTCGGCAACATGTCCACAACCATTATTCCGAGCGTTGCCCTTCCCATGGCGATCATCGGCACATTTGCCGTCATGCTGATCAACGGCTACAGCATCGATATTCTTTCCATGATGGGACTCACGCTTGTCGTCGGATTTTTAGTCGACGATGCCATCGTGGTTTTAGAAAATATCGTCCGCCATATGGACATGGGAAAACCTCCTTTTGAAGCAGCTCTTGACGGCTCAAAGCAAATCAGCAGCACCGTTCTTTCCATGACCCTGTCGCTGAGCGCGGTTTTTATCCCCGTGATTTTTATGCCGGGCATCATTGGCCGGCTGTTTCACGAGTTCGGCATGGTCGTTGTCATCGCCGTTCTCTTTTCGGGAATGATATCGCTCACGCTGACGCCGATGCTCTGCTCGCGGTTTTTAAGGCCCTCGCAAGACTCGAGAATTCAAAAATTTGCAAATAAAGTCATGAATACCATGATCGGATGGTATTCACCGGCGCTCAAGTGGGTTTTGAAACACCCCCTCGTTCCCTTGGTTGCCGCAGCGGCTTCCTTCCTTGTCGCCCTCTGGCTTTTTACAGTTATCCCCCAGGACTTTCTCCCCGCCGGCGACACCGGAGCCATCAGGGGGCTGACTGTCGCTCCCCAAAATGTGAGCCTCCATTCCATGGCGGCTTTGCAAAACAACCTCACCAACCAGCTCAAACAAAACCCTTATATTGAAAACATCATCTCCGTTGCCAATCTCCCCGAAGTCGAGCCGGCAAATCAGGGAATCATCTTCGTATCGCTTGTCGACAGCAGCAAAAGACCCGGAATTCAAACGGTCATGCAGCAGATCAATACGCTCATCCATAAAGTTGTTGGAATCGACGCCTTCCTCACACCCATCCCGCAAATCAACTTAAGCGTCGGAACAGGCGTCCAGCAGGGCAATTACTCCTATGCCCTCTCCACTTTACTGGATCCTCAGGAACTTTATGAATCGGCCTTCAAGTTGACCCAAAAGCTCAAAGAATATCCCGAGCTGGCAAGCGTCAGCAGCGATATGCAAATCATGAGCCCGCAACTCAATGTCACAATGCAAAGAGACCAGGCCTCGAATTTCGGCATCAGCATTAAAGATATTGAAACGGCTTTTGCCGAAGGCTACAGCGGCATGAGGGTCTCAACCTACAACACTCCGCTCAATATCTACAACATTGTTGTGGAAATGGAAGACGACTACAAACTGGATCCGCAAGCGCTGAAAAAAATCCGGCTGAAATCAACTGACCCTAATGCCGAACTTGTCCCTTTGGAATCTGTCGCCGACTGGAAGGTCGTAACAGGCCCCATTTCCGTCAATCACACCGACCAGGCCACATCAGCTACGATCTTTTTCAATCTCGCACCGAACGCTGCTCTGGGAACTGTGATCCAAAAAATCGAAAAAAACGCGAAAGAAATTTTACCCGAAACGATACTGCGCAGCTTTCAAGGCGAGGCAAGCATTTTCAAGGGAACAATGGGATCGATGAGCGTCCTTCTTGTTATCGGAGTCTTGGTTATTTATCTTCTCCTCGGAAGCTTATACGAGAGCTTTATCCACCCCATCACGATTCTCTCGACTCTTCCCGGAGCTCTCTTTGGGGGATTGATCACGCTTCTTGTTTTCGGGGCGACGCTTTCGCTCTATGCGTATGTCGGGATGATCGTGCTGATCGGGATCGTGATGAAAAACGGGATCATGATGATCGAGTTTGCCATCGAGGAAATCGAGCATGGGAAAACTCCGGAAGAGGCGGCCGTTTCTGCCGCGGAAGTCAGGTTCCGTCCCATCCTTATGACAACTGTCGCCGCCGCCATGGGCGCCGTCCCTATAGCCCTTGGCTTCGGCGCCGACGCCGCGTCCCGAAGACCCCTCGGCCTTGTCATACTCGGAGGCCTTATATTTGCTCAGTTCATCACTTACTTCTTCACTCCTGTCGTCTATATCTACCTGGAAAAACTTCAGGAAAAACTCAAAAAGAAAAAGAACTCTTAACATAAAAAAACTTTTTTTTTAATATGATTTCGAAGATTTTTTCGGGATTGTCATGCGAAGCTGGTTTTTAATATTTGTTTTTTTGTTCTCATATCTTGATGCGAAATCCTACCAATTAACAAACGATCCTATCGATATCGTGATTCCCTGCTGCGGCAAAGATATCGAAGTGCTTGATCTTTGCATTGAAGGCGCCAAAGAGAATGTAGCCAATTTTCGGCGTATCATTGTCGTCTCTGCCGAAAAATACACAGATAACGCCGAATGGTTCGATGAAAATGACTACCCCTTTTCACTTCGCGATGTCGCGCATGAATTGATTGACAACGACAATAAAGCCGAAAAATATTTAAAGTACGGAGGCCGCGTCGGATGGTATTTCCAACAGCTTCTGAAACTTTATGCGCACCTTGTCATTCCTGGACTTTCTGCGAACGTCCTGATCCTTGACGCGGACACGATCTTTTTAAAGCCGGTCTCTTTTTTAAATGAGCAAAACGGAGGATTGTACGCAACCGCTAGCAGTATGCACCCCCCATATTTCAAACATATGAAAAAGCTGATTCCCGATTTCGGCCCAGTTTATGAAAACGTATCCGGCATTGCTCATCATATGCTCTTTCAAAAAGCCATTATCCTGGACCTGTTGCAAACCATCGAAGGGATCCACCAAATCGAAGCGTGGAAGATCCTTTGCCGCCTGGTTGACAACAAAAGTTTGTACTACTCGGGATTTTCGGAATACGAAATTTACTTTAACTTCGTCTTTTCTCAAACCGACCAGATAGAAATCCGCCCGTTAAACTTCCGGGATATTGCCCGATTAAAAGATATTCCCTACTGGAAAAAACAAGGATACGATTTTGTGTCATGTCATTCATATATGAGAGAATAAATAAATTTTTTTTCCTTATTGCCTGCCTTTGTTCCCTTCTCTTTGGCGAGGAGTTTTGCATTGTCTATGTTCATATCGGCGATACCATTCCCGAGTATGCCCATGATGCCATTTCCCAGGCGGCATTATTCAATCCCGAGTGCCCCGTTTACATGCTGGCATCTCAAGAGGCGCTAGGCAAATTTGACGATCCCATAGCGATCGGCATCCCCCTTGAAGAGCTGGAAATGTCCGAGCACCATAAAGGCTTTTTAAACGACTATCCCATTAAAGACGGACTCTTCCTTTTTTCTCTCGAGAGGTTCTTTTATCTCGAAGAATTTATGAGTCAGTTCAATCAAAACCACGTCTTTCACTTTGAATACGACAACATGCTTTATGCCGACTTAAACGAGCTCCTCCCTATTTTTCAGCAGTGCTATCCTCAGGCCGCGGTTCCATTCGATAATGACGAAAGAGCCATACCCGGAATTGTCTATATCTCTTCGCCGAAGTCCATGACATGCCTGGCAGCCTTCATCTCGGATTACGCCTCCAAACGCTTTTATGACATGTACATGCTCGGGTATTATAAAAATGTGACGGAAAAGACAGGAATCGATCACCTGCCGATCATTCACAAAAGCTACACCGAAGAAAACGCACTTATCAGTCCACGTAAACACATAGCAAAAAAACCCGAGGATTACAGCCGCAACATAGAAAAGTTCAACTCAATTTTTGACGCCGCTGCCATCGGCCAATATCTTGGCGGGATTGATCCGAGTTATAATAAAAACTCAGAGCCCGGCTTTATTAACGAAAGCTGCGTTTTCAACCCATCGAAACTGATATATATTTGGGAAGAAGATGCCCTTGGGAGAAAAGTCCCCTACGCAATTTACAAAAAAGAGAAAAGACGAATCAACAACATTCATGTTCACTGTAAAAATTTGAAAAAATTTGCCTCATGAAACACGTAATTGGAATACTCTTGCTTTTTTTGCCATTAGACGCAAGTGCCGCATCAGATGTCATTACAGGCAACAAGTTTAAATCTTTATGCAAGTACTGCTTTGACGAGCATGGATTTAAAGTGAATGATTCAGCAAACAACAACCTATGGTTTGTCAAAACAGATATGCTGCCGCAGTTTTTTCAAAATTTCATGCCCGCTGAGGACTATATTCTGGTGTCCCACAACGCCGACCATGGAGTTACCAATGACTTTCACCCCTATCTCGATATGCCGAACCTCATCCATTGGTATGGACAGAATATTGAAACGCGCCATCCGAAACTCACCTCAATCCCTATCGGCCTTTGCAATTTTGCCAATCACAAATTGATGAAAAAGGCTCAGGAAGCCAATTATCCCAAAAAAACACTGGTTTATGCCAACTATTCGACCTCGACAAATTCAGAGGAAAGGAATAGGTGTCTTGAAAAGACGGGGGTTCCCCTTGCAAGAAGAAAAAATTTTAAGAAATTTTTAAAAGAAATGGCCATGTCTTATTTTGTCATCTCTCCTAACGGCAATGGCGTCGACTGCCACCGAACCTGGGAAGCCCTCTACCTCAAAGCCATACCCATTGTGACAAGGAGCATCAATTCCGAATTCTACGCCGGCTTGCCGATCATCATTTTAGATAGCTGGGAAGATTTTAAAAATCTGGAGCTTAGCGAAGAACTCTATTATGAACTTTGGGGGGATTTCGATCCCGACAGTTTGACGGTGGACTCTTATATAACCGATATAAAATAAACAACTTATGGTTGAAAATCAACCAGCTAATGGTTAATATTCAAAAGCTATTCTTGCTGTATCAAGTGAGCGCTGGCAGATACCCCTGTAGTATTCCCAAAGAACTGCTACTTCTTTCGTTTTTCCAAGATAACCTCGAGCGGCCTGTCAAGTTCCTGGATAGGCACTCCCACACTCTTTATCATTTTAACTTCTTCAATATCATAGGCAAAAATTTCGGCGTCGCGTATCAGCTTCACAAGCGCCGCCTTGATAGTCCCGGTCAGGGCAAGTTGTTTTCCGCAGCAAAAATGCGGTCCTGCATTGAATGTTTTCATCAGATTTTTGAGCTTTTTGCCATTCTCACTCTGAAATCTATCGGGATTGAATTTATCCGGTTCATCGAAATGCTTGGGATCCCTTTGTGCAAGACGATGGATAAAGAAAATAATTGTTCCCGGGGGAATTTTTTTCCCTTCAAAGGTTAACTCTACCAGAGTCTTTCTCACTTCAACCGGTATCGGAGGATCAAGCCTCAAAGTTTCAATGACAAAACAGTCCAGCAGTTTTAAGTCATTAACTTGTTTATGGTCGATCTTATCGCCGCTTAAATTTTCTTTAATTTCTCGGTATAATTTTTTCTGCCACTCGGGATATAAAATCAGGTTCTTTACGCAAGAAGCAATAGTAAATGCCGTTGTCCTCTGGCCGATCACTAAAATAAGCCTCACCATATCTTTAATCTCTTTCTCCGAAAAATTTTCCGAATCGAGCATCTCTTCGATGATTCCCTTGATATCCTTGCCGCGGATCTGCTCAGAAGCGATATCAGAATGGCGGGCTTTTTCTGAAGCTTCATAGATTTTGTCTACAGCGCGGCTGAGAATCGCGCTGCTTTTTTGATATTCGGATTGGAAAAACAATTTGGGAACAAAAATGTCTGCCGCACGAGTAGCGTAATAATTAGGATGATAAAGCACAGAATAGCTGACAAATTGACCTGCCCCATTGACAGCATCGGGAACCTCATCCCAATCCGAGTTCGGAGTGCCGTCTTCATCGAAAACAAGCTTCCGAATTTCAGGGCTTGCTTTAGTCCCCGAGGGACCGCATAAGGCGACAACATTGGCTCGTGAGATATACTGCTCAATTTTTTCAGACAGATTGATCCTGATCGGAGCCTTATCTGAAAAGCATTCGGCGTTAAAATAATCTTCGGCCGCCTGCCAAATATCCTTGAAATTCTTTTGAACGCTGTGGAGGCCAAAAGTATTTCCAGTACTAAGCTTTTTTAATTTGCGGTGCTGATAGGGGTCATCAGCCGTTAAAGGCCCAATGCCGATAGCGTGATCTCTGAAATCATCAAGTCCGGGACCGCCTAAAAGTTCTTCCCCTTTCTTCCGGCTAAACAGATGCCAATACTTATATCTGGTAAACCCATAGGCCCCGAGCTGGTCTGCCATCGACAGTTTTTTCCAGGGAATCAATTCTTTTTCTTTATCATCCCAGAATTTTTCGACAAAGAAGTCAATTCCTCCGCTCTTCTGAGCGGCACTGAAAAAACAAATCGTATTCTCCCCCCAATCTATCGCCGGGGCCGCAAATTGCCATACTGTTTGGATGACTCGGTCCAATATGCCAGTTTGATTTTGCTCTCCACTCGCAAAAGGACATCGCATGCCGCCTCTAACGGACTTCGGCTCCATAAAAACCTCCGTTTTGGATACATTAATAATGGATACCCCTATATAAAACAATAGATATTTTTCTTTTTAACAAAAAAAATTTAAAGTTTTTTTGTTAAAAAAAAACGATTCAACCCTTAGAAAGACTTTAATGTAAAATAGTTGAATATTTGAATGAGGAAAGGATTTAATGTATCTGAAAAATTAGCCTTCCTGCCCTTAGCGTCCAGCCTCAGATTAGGTCACAATCACGGATTTCACCCAGAATTTCTGCGGCAGGGAAATCTTTATTGTTTCTAAATAATCATAATACTAGAATGGAATGAACTTAAATCAATGCATTGGAGTATTATGATGAACATAAAAAGTCTGTTTATTACCTTTTTCGTAAGTGCTTTTTCTTTAACTGCCATGGCGGCAGCCGAATCCTCGATTGATCTGACTCCAAAATTCATCCAAGGCAACAACTACCTCTATGAAGGCAATGCCGACATACATGTCGTTCAAAAAATGCCTGAACCTCAAACCTGCGATATCAATTACCGGGGCACTATCAAAACCCGGCTCAATTATAGTATCGGCAAAGTTTATTTGGACGGCGCAGCCGAGATCACTGCAACTTTAATCGATCCCACAATCAAGTTTTCTGTCGCATGCGAGGGCAAAGAAAGCCCTATGAACTTTCAGTTCAATTTTGATTCTTCGAAAAAATCGGACAACGAAATGAAAGAAGTTCAAGCGGGAAAAACAGCTCTGGACTGCTTAAACAATACCCCTTTTGTTTTTAAAGTATCTCCCCAAGGAAAAGTTCTGAGTGTGAACGGCGTGGATTCTTTCGCGGAAAAAATGCATCAAAAACTGACAGGCAGCAAGCTTCTCCTCGAAGATACAAGCAAAGATCTTTGCACCATGATCACCCCCGGGGCACTGGAATTTTTTATGGGCCTGATCACTCAATTCCTTCCAGACCACCCCGTCAATGTCGGAGACTCATGGGAAAAGCAAACTCAGCTTGGCAATATGAACATCAATCAAAATTGGACGCTTGACTCCGCTGGCGAAAAGGCCCTTGTCATCAAAGAAAAGACAACGATCACCTTAAGTCAAGAGCAAAAATCTATGATTCCTTATGACTCTTTAAGCGGCGAAGAAACAGCAACGATCACTCTTGATCCCAAGGATAACTGGGTGCAATCGGGCGGCTCGCAAACCGAGTTTCAAGGCAAACAGTCGTTCAGCCTTCCCTCGGCTGATAAATCGCTTGAGATCGAAACGACAGTCACAGCCGATGTGACTCTGAAGCGTTTGTGAAGAAAGTAGGAATCGAGTAAAAAGCGGGGTATGTATGACCCCGCCCATTCGCACATCATCATTCATTACTTCCCTCAGCTTTTAGGCGTCGTGTACCTCTTTTTATTCTGGCCTTTCCTCTTCCAGATGAAAGGACTGTTTGGAAGAGAAGGCATCCTTCCGATCGCCGTCTATCTTGAAAATATCGGATACAGGCTAGGGAAAAAAGCCTTTTATTACTTGCCGACACTCTTTTGGTTTCACGCAGGCGATGCCGCCATCGCTGCTGTGCCTATCATCGGGACCATCCTCTCAGTCCTTTTGATTTTCGGCATCGTCCCTGTAGTTCTACTTCCGATTCTGATGATCCTCCACCTCTCCATAATCGCGGCGGGACAGGAATTTTTGAGCTTCGGGTGGGAATCGTTTTTTATGGAGATCAGCTTTTACACTTTTTTGCTCATTTTAACTCCGTGCGCCAAATCTGATCGTCTGGTGGTGTCTCAATTTGCTCTTATTCCGCTTTCATTTCGAAGGGGGCATAAGCAAATTACTTTCAAGAGACGCCAACTGGCGCAATCTTACCGCTCTTAATTACCACTACTTCACTCAGCCCATTCCCAATGCCGCGGCATGGTTTTTTCATAAACTCCCCATGGGGTTGCAAAAGCTGTCCTGCCTGATGATGTTTGTCATCCAAATCGGGGTAGCCTTCGTAATTTTCGGTACCGAAGAGATGCGGCTGGCCGCTTTTTTTGCCCTCTTCGGCCTGCAGCTTTTCATTTGGCTGACAGGAAATTTCTCCTACCTCAACCACATGACCGCTCTTTTTTGCACTATCTTATTAAGCGACACCTATTTCAGGGCCATTTTAGGACAGGTCCCCTCTCCCTCCGAGACCCCCTGGCCGGTCGATATTTTTTTCACAGCCTTGGGGGTTGTTCTGATCGCAGGACAGATTCTTCGCCTCTGGACCCACTTCTATTATGTCCCCGCAGTCAATAACCTTCTAAGAAAAGCAGCTCCGCTGCATATTCTCAACCGCTATGGCATATTCGCTGTGATGACCACCAAGAGGTATGAGATCACTATAGAGGGAAGCTATGATGGAGAAGAGTGGAAGGAATACAGCTTCAAATGGAAGCCTTCGGAAGTGGACCGCCGCCCAAGAAGGGTGTCGCCCTACCAGCCGCGTCTCGACTGGCAGGTGTGGTTTCTTCCCTTTACGATGTTCGAGGCCGAACCTTGGTTCAAACAGTTTCTCTACCGGCTGCTGCAAGGCTCGCCGGCAGTTTTAAAACTCCTCCGGCACAACCCCTTCCCCGATACCCCGCCGAAATATATTCGGACGGCCCTCTATGATTATGAATTCACATCCTGGAAAGAGTGGAGGGAAACCGGCAATTGGTGGAAGCGCACATTCTCCAGCTCTTACTCTCCCACATTTCATTTGGAAAAAAGGGATTAACTATGTTATGTGTTGAAGAAATTAAGGGGAATTTATGACTAAATCACTGGCAAAAGGTGTTGAAGTTAAGGGAAAACTCACTCCGGAATACGAGCAAATACTTACCAATGAGGCCCTTGCCTTTCTTGCCAAACTACACCATCGGTTCAATAAGCGGCGGCTCTCTTTGCTCGATGAACGGGTAGACAGGCAGCTACAGCTCAATCAGGGGGCAAAGCCCTCTTTTCTGCCGGAAACCGAGCATATCCGCAAGAATGCCAACTGGGTCGTGGCCGAAACTCCTCAGGACCTTCAAAGACGGCGGGTAGAGATCACGGGCCCTACTGAAAGGAAGATGCTGATCAACGCTTTAAACTCCGGCGCCGATGTGTTTATGGCCGACTGCGAAGATGCCAACTCCCCAACCTGGGACAATATGGTGCAGGGACAAATCAATCTGCGCGATGCAGTAAATGAAACTGTTTCTTTCACAAACCCTGAAGGAAAACAATATACATTAAACAAAGACCATGCCGTACTCCTTCTCAGACCAAGGGGGTGGCATCTAAACGAAAAGCATGTACTGATCGACGGCAAAGAAATTTCGGGATCGCTTTTCGACTTCGGCCTCTATTTCTTCCACAACGCGGAAAATCTGATCAAAAAGGGCTCGGGCCCCTACTTTTACCTCCCTAAACTTGAGAGCCACCTCGAAGCCCGCCTCTGGAACGATGTCTTTGTCTTTGCCCAGGAAGAATTGGAAATTTCTCACGGGACAATCCGCGCCACCGTGCTTGTCGAAACAATACTTGCCGTCTTCGAGATGGAAGAGATCCTCTACGAACTCCGCCACCACAGCGCGGGGTTGAACGCGGGACGGTGGGACTACATTTTCAGCGTCATTAAAAAATTCCGCAGGCAAAGCTTCTGCCTGCCCAACCGCGATCAGATCACTATGACCGTTCCATTTATGCGAGCCTACACGGAACTTCTCGTCAAATCCTGCCACAAACGCGCCGCGCACGCCATGGGCGGCATGGCGGCCTTTATCCCCAACAGAAAAGATCCGGAAGTGACTGAAAAAGCTTTGAGAAAAGTACACGAAGACAAGCTGCTAGAAGCAAAAGACGGCTTCGACGGCACCTGGGTCGCCCATCCCGACCTCGTCGCTGTCGCCATGGAAATTTTTGATGAATGTCTCGGGAAAAAACCCCATCAAAAAGAGCGCCTCCGAGACGATGTGAAAGTGGCCGCGGACGATCTGCTCAATTTCGATGTTCCCGGAGGGACTATCACCGAAGAGGGCTTAAGGCACAATATCAATGTCGGCCTTCAATACATTGCCTCATGGCTAAGAGGCACCGGCGCTGCCGCTATTTACAACCTGATGGAAGATGCCGCCACCGCTGAAATTTCCCGTGCGCAGGTATGGCAATGGCTAGTGAATGAAGCCAAACTCGAAAGCGGCTCAACAGTCACTAAAGATCTGGTCAAAAAACTCATTATCGAAGAGCTGGAAAAAATCAAATCACTCTACGGCAAACATTTTGACCAAAACAACTTCAATCGGGCCAAAGAAGTTTTTGAGAAACTTGTCTTTGCAGAAAAATTTATCGAGTTTCTCACTTTGACCGCCTATAAGGAGTTATCTTAAGATGTATAATGAAGAAGATGTCAAAAAGCTTGCAAAGGAGTGGAAGACCAATTCTCGATGGGACGGCATCCATCGTCCCTATGGGGCCGAAAAGGTGGTCAAACTGAGAGGGTCGCTTCTCATCGATTATCCCCTAGCCCGCATGGGAGCCGAAAAACTCTGGAAGCTCCTGAAAAAAGAACCGTTTATCCGGTCGCTTGGAGCTATGACAGGCCTTCAGGCTGTCCAGCAGGTGCAGGCGGGCCTTAAGGCAATTTATGTGAGCGGCTGGCAGATAGCCGCCGATGCCAACGACGCGATGCAGACCTACCCTGATCAAAGCCTTTATCCCACACTAAGCGCCCCCCATCTCATTTACCGCATTACAAACGCCCTCCGCCGCGCCGACCAGATTCAGCACATAGAAAATAATACCCACATCGACTGGTTCGTCCCCATCGTCGCCGACGCCGAAGCCGGATTCGGAGGCCCCCTCAATACTTTCGAGCTGATCAAGGCCATGATTGAAGCCGGCGCCGCCGCCATCCATCTCGAAGACCAACTTTCTTCCCTCAAGAAATGCGGCCACATGGGCGGCAAAGTTCTTGTCCCTTTAAACGACTGGATCGAAAAGCTGGCCACCGCCAGGCTTGCTGCAGACGTGATGGGCATCCCGACCCTGATTATAGCCAGAACCGACGCGCACTCCGCCCACCTTATCCGCTCGGGATTTGACGAAGGCGACAAGCGTTTTTTGACAGGCGAGCGCTCCCCGGAAGGGCACTGGTTTATCAAAGGGGGCGTTCCTTTTGCTGTCGAACGAGGCCTTGCCGCCGCCCCCTACTCCGATGTTATCTGGTGTGAAACCCCGACCCCGGACCTTGGCGAGGCCAAAGAGTTCGCCGAAGGAATTCATGAAAAGTATCCCGGAAAATGGCTCGCCTATAACTGCTCGCCGTCATTCAACTGGAAAGCCAACTTAGACGACAATCAAATCGCAACTTTTCAGGAAAAGCTCGGCGAGATGGGCTACAAATACCAATTTGTCACCCTTGCCGGCTTCCACACGCTCAACGCAAGCATGTTCGACCTTGCCCATAGCTACGCCAAAAAGGGAATGGCCGCCTACTCCAAGTTTCAACAGCATGAGTTTAAGCTGCAGAGCGAAGCGGGTTTTTCCGCCATCAAACACCAACAGTTTGTCGGCACCGGCTACTACGACGAAGTGCAAAACACCATCGCCGGCCATAAAGTCTCCACTGCAGCCCTCACCGGCTCCACAGAAGAGCAGCAGTTTAAGTGATCAATTAAAGATCGATTTACTTTTTCCTGAAAAACTTTCGGTAGATAAATTCTATGATAACGGAAAGAGCGATCATGACCGCAAGAATGAGAAGTTTTAAAGGATGAGTGCCAAAGGCATACCAGCATAGCGTCCCCAACGCTCCGAGGCATACTACAGCTCCCAGTCCCGACAGCCATCCGAGGGATTTGGTATTTTTGTGCAGCTTCATGTTCGCCGCATTCACTGCGGCAAAAATAATCAGGAAGCCTGAGCTTCCCATCATCGAAATGCTTTGAAGGTCGAAAAGATTGACAACCAAAAGCGATAGACCTGTAGTCAACAGAAGGCCTTCGATAGGCCTGTTCCAGACTTTGTGTTCCAAAAATTCCGGAAGCTCCCCTTCTGCGGCAATGGTGTAACTAATGCGGGCAGTCCCATAGAGGGTGGCATTGATAGCCGATCCTGTCGAAAGCAGAGCGGCTATTGTGATCAGAAAAAAACCGGCACTTCCAAAAAAGGGCTTGGCGCTTTCGGCAAGGGCGTAATCCCTGGCTGAAACGATTTTCTCAACCGAAAGGTTGCCGACTGCCACTGCCGAAATTCCGACATAGAGAAGAATGACAAACAGGACGCAGGTTAAAAATGCCGGCGGCAAAATTCTTTTAGGGTCGGAAACGTCTTGAGCAGTATTGGCTATCAGCTCAAAACCCTCATAGGCCAGAAAAATAATCATCCCTCCCGACACTAGTCTGGCAGGCGAGGTCCACTCCGAAGGCGCCAAATTACCGAGCTTGACGCTGGCTATGCCTGCGGCAATGAACAGCAGGAGAATGACGAGCTTCAATCCCACAATCCACTCTTCAGCCTCCCCCACAACTTTTGCCTCCCCGATGTTCAGAAGAGTAAAGAGGACGATCACCAGATTCATGAGGAGGTATTTGCCGGCAGTATGCCAGCTATCGGGCAGCCAGCTTGCCCCGTAGCTGCCGAAAGCATAAGCATAAAGAGCGATCATAATGATGTAACTGAGCCACAAAAGGATATTTAGGCTGCCTGTAACCATATTAGCCTCAAAAGCCCGGTTAAGATAGTCGACTGTGCCGCCTCGGCTCGGATAGCGAACGGATAGCCGTGCATAGGAATAAGATGTGAGGAGAGCGACAAGCCCCGCAATGAGAAAGGCGATGGGTGTTCCTCCATGCGCGAGTTCAACGGCTAGGCCAAGCACCGCAAAGATACCACCGCCCACCATCCCTCCAATACCGATAGAGACAACTTCAAAAAAACCGATTTTTCGACTCATAAACCATAGAATCCTAACTTATCCATTTAGTTGCAATTTCAAATCCCCTTGTGATAGAAAAAGTTTTATGCCATTAAAAAAACTCTTGCCGATTCTCGGAATCTTTTTTAGCTTGCAGTGCCTTCATGCCGGGGGCTGCACTCTGCTTGACCTGGCAATGCGCGATGCCGAGAGCATCGCCATGGAAAATAATAACGATATCAAAACCCTCCAGCAGCTTGTCGGGAAGGCGCGGGAAGGGCGCCTCGAGGCGATATCCAAATGGTTTCCCCAAGTCTATCTGATCAGCTCAGGCTACAAGACAGAAAAACGGCAGATGTTCACAGGCGTCCACAGCGCTTTCTTAAGCCAGTTTTATATTTCTCAGGCCCTTTTTTCTACCGAAAGATATTTCAACTTGCGTATATCTGCTCTTGTCGTTCAGCAACTTAAACTTCTTTTAGAAGCGATGATCATCGATGTTCTCTTCGAAGTGAGAGCCGCGTATTACCAGGTTGTCCTCGACTATCTCAATATCGAAACGGCCAAGATCAACATCGACCTGTTTGTCGATCTGTCGGAAAAGCAGGAAAGCAAATATCAAATCGGCACCTCTATCTTGCTCAATGTCAATCAAAGCCTTGTGAATGTCGCCAATGCAACGAAAGCCTATTACGATGCTTCCAAGCGGCTCAAAGTCGATCTCGACTACCTCGTGCAGGTTCTCGGTTATAACCCCGGAACCGTCGACATCACCATCGGAGAGAAGGAAATTCCGATTATGAAGATTCAAGAGATTGCCTCAAAAATCGACAGGGTCGATAAGGTCTTCACCAAAAGCGACGATGGAGGGCTGATTTTCAACAAGGGATTTCCCGAAACGCAGCAGATTCTGATGAACCGCCTCTTCACACAAAATGAAGTCTCCTGCTGGGAAAACCTTGCGCTGATGTACCGGCCCACGCTGCGCTCCCAAGCCACAGAGGTCAGCATCGCCTCGGAATATATCAGTAAGAGACGGGGGGAATTCCTCCCTGAAGTCAGCCTTGAGGCGAACTATGGAGGAACACCGACGCAAATGCTCGACAATCCTTCGGGAAGTTTTCTCAATCAAAAGTTCGATTGGGGCATCGGCTACCGCATCAACTGGCTGATCTGGGACAGCCTGGGGCGCGACCACCGCATTCGCGAAGCGATGTATGAAAAATCCGCAAAACAGTATGAATACTGCAAAGGGGTGCAGGTCGCCTACGCCGACGTCAGGCGCCAGATCTTCGAAATCGAAGATTCTGTTGCCAACTATGTCACCTCGGTATCCAGTGTAAAGCTGGCGGAGGAGACGGTGCAGCTGGCAAAAAACTCCCTGAATATCGGCTATATCAATGTCTTCGACTATCAAATTGTAGTCGACGGATTGATCCAGGCGCTGTATACAAGAGACGAGTCGAAGTTTGATTTAATCAAAGGCTACTTCGGACTGATACACGCGTCTGGTGCCGACCTTATTTGCGAGCGTGGAAACTGATGGAAGAGGCGATAAAAAAACAAAACTACACAATTCATTTCGTGATGACGCTGGGGTTTATTGCCCTAAGCGTTTTGATTGTGGCCTTCCTTTTCTGGTTTTTCTCCTGGCGGTATTATGTTTGGACCAATGACGCCAACATCGAGGCCTATGGCAGCGACCTTGGCGCCAACGTCACCGAACGGGTCGTCGGCGTTTACGCAGACGAGGGCGACATGGTGCAGGAGGGAGAGCTTCTCGTCCAGCTGGAAAACAACGTCCCCCTTGCGCAAAAAGCCGAAGTTGAAGCGGAAATCGTCTCTCTGGAGCAGCAGATTATGGTCAGAGACGCCTACTATCAAAAAATTAGAAACGATTATATCCGCGCCGAAGAAGGAATTGCCGATCTGGTGATCTCCGCGCAGGAATTCGACCACAAGCAAAAAGACTTTGAAATGGCGGACGCCGAACTCAAACTTGCCCTGGCGAATCTGGAGCTTTCCAAAAAGAAACTCGAGGTCATTAATGCTAAGCTCACTCACTATTCCGTTCACGCTCCGGGCAATGGCATGGTGTCGAAGAGGTGGATCTGGTATGGAGACGTCACCTCACCGGGACAGAGCATGTTCACCATTTACGATCTCGACAATGTCTGGGTACTTGCGAGGCTCGAAGAGGAAAAAATCGAAAATGTCAGACTAGGCGCCGAGGTCGAAATCACTGTCGACAGCTACCCGGGATGGCTCTTCAAAGGAGAGGTTTTCTCGATCAACGGAGCGGCGGCCTCGAATTTTTCGCTCGTTCCCCAAAACAACGCTACAGGAAACTACACAAAGGTCGCCCAGAGAATTCCCATCAAAATTTCCATCCGGCGGCCGGAAAATTTTCCCAAAGACCAGCCACTCTATTTATTCCCCGGAATGCAAGTTGAAGTATGGATAAGAAAACCATAAAAAACTTTTTCCGCTGGCATCCAGCTTATTGTTTTCATCCGGACAGCACATTTTGGAAATGTTTTGTCATCGCCAACGTGACTTACGGAGGCATGCTTGTCTTAATCGACCTATTGGGGTCAGTGATGGTCATGAGGCAGTATCAGGGTTTTTTATCGGTTGATTACGACAAGCTTATCTGGACGGCAAGATGCATTCTTTTTACTTTGGCGATGAGTCCCCTGATCGCCCTTCGCCTGGGCAGAACCTTCGGGTTTAAGAAAATCTTCTTTTCCGGAGCGTTGCTTTTTTTGACCGGCTCCATCCTAACATCTATAGCTCCCGAATACTACTCATTTCTTGTCTGCAGAGTCATTACTGCGCTTGGAGGAGGATTTATGCTCAGCCTGGGCATTCCAATTATCAACCATATCATCCCGGAGCAGGAAAAGAGGCAGCCGGTTGTCGTTGCTTATTCCTCGATTTCTTTCGGACTGGGAATTGCTCTTGGAATGCTGATCGGCGGTTATTACGGTCAGCAGCAGCAGTGGCGCATGGTCTTTCTTGCTAACTGTTATTTTGTTGCTCCCATATTGGTGGCGACCTATCTTTGCCATGCCGAACTCAAAAGAGAAGGGCAGCGGCCCTACGATATCGCAAGCTTCGTCTTCATCACCTGTTTTTTCCTGAGCCTTTTGTTCATCGTCACCCAGGCCAAAGCCGAATGGAATACTCTCGGCTGGAATTCGGTCTTCATTTATTCCTGCGAGGCTATAGCCGCAGCCTCGTTTATCGCTTTTATCACAAACAGCTTTTTGCATCCCCATCCGCTTATCGACCTTCGCATTTTCCTCTATCGCCCTTTTGTTATCGGATGCTGCCTCATGCTTTTTGTGGGATTCATGGTCTTCGGGGTGACAATGGCCACACTCGGAATCCTTCAGCAGTATTATGGCTACGAATGGATCCGCCTGGGAGAGTTCATGAGTCTTGTCGGCTTCACTTACTTCATTGTCGGAGCTATCCCCCCTCTCTTTTCCCGCTATGTGAACTTTCGCATTTTTGCCTTCATTGGCCTGAGCCTCGTTATCGCCAGCTGTTTTTTATCGCAATCTATCACTATCCAAAGCGATATGTATCAAATCGGGACTATTGTCTTTCTCCGCTCCTCCGGTGTTGCCCTCTCGCTCGGCCCGATCACAGTCATCGCGCTCTCTCCATTCGGTCAAGATCTCTATGCCAAAGCCTCAACCGTCGTCAACCTCGTGCGGATGCTGGGCGGAGTCTTCGGCAGCGCGGTCATACAGCTCATCACCGCCTACAGAGCCCCCTACCATGCGCTAAGGTTCGGCGAGATGGTCAATACCGAATCGGCCGAGTACAGGCAGTACTTTGCCGCCTACAGGGAAACGCTGGAAAATTTTCGCGGCACAAGTCCCGGACTTGCCGCCAGGCAGACACGCCAGATCATCATCGACTGGATCAACGCTCAGGCAGAGATTGCCGGCATACTCGACGCCGAATACATCATTGGCTGGATCCTGCTCATCAGTTTGATTGTCCTTTCAATCGGCGTCTGCTTTCATTTTTGGGGAGGCAAAATTACCCGCGCTTTCCACAGGGTATTTCAATGACTTTAGAGACTCCTGCCTGAATCCCCTTGGCCAAAGGCTCCATCTTTTCAAGATCATCCATAATGCACCAAAAAAATCGCAGGATCTCTTTACTCATCAACTTATCCTCGACGTCGGCTTTTCCATGCACTTTCTTGGCCGCAAGGGAGACAAACGAAAGATAATCGGAAATATGCTGGGAATTATACAAGAACTTGTCAACTGTATGATAAATGGCATCCGCAAGTCGCCGGGCCGGCTCCTGCAGTGCGGTATCTTTTCCATCATCGATCACAATCCTCATGAATTTATGGATGCTCTTGAAAATCTTTTTCTTTACACTGCCGGGAGCCAGACGGTAGTTTTGACAAGCCAACTGCAGAATCGGCTTCCACAAAGGGTTGGTGATAAATCCACTGATTTTCTTAAATGAGGTGGCCAGATAAAGCGCCATAGGGTTCTCTTCAGTGCTTTTTCCTTCAGAAACCAGGCTCCGAGCCAAGGTAAGATCCTCAATCAACCAATTCGCAAAAAGCGGCCAGGCAGAGCCCTGCTTTTTTATTCGAGCCTTCGCAAGAGGAAAAGCAAAAACGGATGCCTTAGGGCCTTCTCCTTTTGCTAGGGCTTGGCAAAACTTCTTAAAGCTTTCATCCTTCGTTATGGGATAGCGGGCGGAAAATCGCTTGGGCAACGTCCCAACCTTCTGAAAAAGAGGTACTTTGTTAATCGCTGATTCCAGTTTGCGGCAAACCTCTTCAAGTTCCCGTGTTTCTTCATAATAAGTTGCGTAAAAGGCCGGAAACGTCGGAAAAAGAGCCGACGCAGGACTATTTTCTATAGAAAGGGCCAAACGATCTAAAAAATCCTGTGGAGACGACACTCTATCGATATTCATAACCTTATGAGGCTAAAAAATGGCGTATCTTGTCAAGGGAGAATGTTTTTTTGCAGAAAAATCCCTTAGGTGATTACAAAGAAGAGTGAAGCAATACCTCCTCTTATTCCTGTAACTTACTTAACTTCTTAAAAATCTTAGGCTTGATTTAATGGCTTTAACAATATTAACAATCAATGCCGGCTCTTCGAGCATCAAGGTGTCCCTTTTTCGTTTCAACCAGGGCGAGACGATGCTGGCGATTGGCCAGATCGACCGTATAGGACTCAAGAGCAGCAGCTTTGAGCTTGCCGACGGGAATGGCAACTGGCTCGTCAATGAAAAAGCCGCACTTGCCAATCACGATGAGGCCTACAAGAAGCTTTTCGGCTGGCTCGCTGAAAGCGGGTACGATCTCGACGGCGTCGGCCACAGAATTGTCCATGGCGGGCCGAACTACCGGTCGCATCAGCCCATCACGCCTGATCTTTTAGAGGAGCTCCATCGCGTTGTCTCTTACAGCCCCTTGCACCTGCCCCCTGAAATACTGGGAATCGAATATGTCGAGAAATTCTTTCCGAATGCGCCGCAAGTAGCGTGCTTTGATACAGCGTTTCATCAGATGCTGCCTAATGTCGCCAAATACTACGCCATTCCAAGGCGTTTTTCTGAAGAGGGAATTTTCAGGTACGGCTTCCACGGCATTTCCTATGAGTACATCATGGAAGAACTTCAAGAAATCAGAAAAGGGAAAACAATTATCTGCCATCTCGGCAACGGCGCCAGCATGGCTGCCATCAAAAACAGCAGGTGCATTGACACAACCATGGGTTTTACTCCTGCCGAAGGGCTCGTTATGGGAACAAGGTCCGGCGATGTCGATCCGGGGCTGATCATCTTTTTAGCAGCCCACAAAAAAATGAATGCCGACGACCTCAGAAATATGATCAACCATGAAAGCGGACTTAAAGGTCTTTCGGAACTGGGTTCCGATGTCCAAGATCTTTTGGAAGCGGAAGCCTCCAATAACAAAGCCAAAGAGGCTTTGGATATTTTCTGCTACCGCGCAAAAAAATATATTGGAGCCCTTGCCGCCGCCCTTGGCGGCTTGAACACTTTGGTCTTTACCGCAGGAATCGGGGAAAACTCCCCTGAAATCCGGCAGCGCATTTGCAAAGGACTCGAATTTCTCGGCATCGAACTCGACAAAAAGGCCAACCGGGAAAACCGGGAAAAAATTTCAAAAAAATCCGGCCCTGTCAATGTGCAGGTGCTGCAAACAAACGAAGAATTAATGATCGCCCGCCACACGATGAATATCGTCGTTTACGGGCAGGGAGCTTCCTACGAGTTAAGGAGAAAATAATATGGCGTCAACTCAGATTCAAACAAAAGTCTTAAGCGACGAAGAACTGGATAAAATCGACCGCTACTTTCAGGCGGCGAATTATTTATCTGTCGGGCAAATTTATTTGCAAAGCAATCCTTTGCTGCGCGAGCCGCTGAAAGCCGAGGATATCAAGCCGAGGCTGCTCGGACACTTTGGGACATCGCCGGGCCTCAACCTGATCTATGCCCATCTCAATCACATTATCAACAAATACGACGCCAATATGATCTACATCACCGGCCCGGGGCATGGAGGCCCCGCACTGATCTCCAATGTATATATGGAAGGAACCTACTCCGAAGTTTATCCGCAGATTCCCGAAAACATCCACGGCATTGATAAACTCTTCAGGCAATTTTCTACTCCGGGAGGCATCCCCAGCCACGTGAGCCCCGAAACTCCCGGATCGATTCACGAAGGGGGCGAGCTCGGCTACAGCCTTCTGCATGCTTTCGGCGCCGTTTTCGACAACCCCGACCTGATCGCCGCCTGCGTTGTGGGCGACGGTGAAGCGGAGACAGGGCCCTGCGAAGGAAGCTGGAAGGGGGTCAAGTTCTTAAATCCCTTAGCAGACGGGGCAGTCCTCCCCATCCTCCACTTAAACGGCTACAAAATCTCGGGACCGACAGTTTTGGCCCGCATCCCAGACGAAGAGCTCATCGACTATTTCAAAGGGCACGGCTACGAGCCTTGCATCGTTGAGGGCGACGATCCCAAAATTGTCCATCAAACATTTGCCGCCATTTTGGACAAATGCTACCAAGATATCCGGGCCATACAAAAAGATGTCAGGGAAAACGGGTTTTCCACCTGCCCCATTTGGCCGATGATAATTCTCCGCACACCGAAAGGATGGACAGGCCCGAAAGTCGTGGACGGCCTTCCCATTGAAGGAACCTTCCGCTCCCACCAGGTTCCCCTGGCTGGAGTCAAGGAAAATCCCCAGCACTTAAAAATGCTCGAAGAATGGATGCTCTCCTACCATCCCGAGCAGCATTTCGACCAAGACGGCAGGTTGATTCAGGAGCTCAGAGACCTCGCCCCGAAAGGAGACCGCCGCATGGGCGCCAATCCGGTTGCCAACGGAGGAAAGCTTCTCGTTGATCTCGAGCTTCCCAACTGGGATGATTTTGCCATCGACGTACCCGCTCCAGGACAAGTGAAACACGAAGCCACCCGCGTTCTGGGAGAATATCTTAGGGATGTTTTTCAGCTCAACGGAGACGAGAAGAACTTCCGCCTCTTTTGCCCCGATGAAACCAACTCCAACCGCCTCGGCGCTGTCTTCGACGTCACAGGCCGATGCTCGGCGGCAGAAATCATCGAAATCGACGACCATGTCGCCCATGACGGGCGCGTGATGGAAGTGCTGAGCGAGCACTGCTGCCAGGGATGGCTTGAAGGCTACCTGCTGACAGGCCGCCACGGCATCTTCCCCACTTACGAGGCGTTTGCCATGGTGATCGACTCAATGCTCAACCAACATGCCAAATGGCTCAAAACATGCCGCGAGATTCCTTGGCGCCACCCCATCGCCTCGCTCAACTATCTTCTGACCAGCCACGCCTGGAGAAACGATCACAACGGCTACAGCCACCAGGGACCCGGTTTTATCGATACCGTGATGAGCAAGAAAAGCTACGTCACAAGAATCTACCTTCCCCCCGATGCCAACTGCCTGCTCAGCGTTGCCGACCACTGCTTCAGAAGCCGCGATTATGTCAACGTGATCGTGGCGGGAAAACAGCCCCAATTTCAGTGGCTTGGCAAGGAAGAGGCGCGCGAGCACTGCTCAAGAGGCGCGTCCGTTTGGGAATTTGCCAGCAACGATCAGGGCAATCCCGATGTGGTGATGGCCTCTGCCGGTGATGTGCCGACGCTTGAAGTGATGGCGGCCGTGTCCCTGCTAAGAGAACATCTGCCCGACATCCGCATCCGCGTCGTGAATGTCGTCGATCTGATGGTCCTTAAAAAACACAAGGAACATCCGCACGGCATGGACGAACTCTCCTTCAACGATCTGTTCACAAAAGACAAACCTGTTGTTTTCGCATTCCACGGGTATCCGAGAGTGATCCACGACATTGTCCACGGAAGAGGCGTCCACGAACAATTCCATGTGCGCGGCTATATAGAAGAGGGAACGACAACGACCCCTTTCGATATGGTCGTCTTGAATGAGATGAGCCGCTTTCACCTGGCCATCGAAGCTCTGCACCGCATCCCGAGGCTTCAAGCGCAGGCAGGAGATGTTATCGAACTCTTCGAGACCAAGCTCTTTGAACACAGGGAATACATCACCCGCCACCTGCAGGACATGCCCGAAATCAGGAACTGGAGCTGGTCAGGAGAAAAAAGAGAACACAAAGAAAAGTGGGAAGTGGGACAGACAGATTAAAACTGTAATTTATGGCCGCCGCCCCCGGCGCCCCCTTTGCGCATGTTGAGGCAGATATTTTCCTTGGCGACTTTCTGCCGATAGGCCTCTTCGGTGGGGCCAAGCAAAGGAAGTGGGACGAAAGCAACGACTGTGGCGCTAACCTTCCCACCGTTCTGAGCCTCTTTGCGCATAGCTTTATGAACATCCAGCTGGCTTCCCTTAGTGGCACTATTTTTGTGAGCCTTTAGCCTTTTGCGCGGGCTAAACTTTGTCAGACCAATATAACGACTTTTACCCTCTCCCTGAAGCTTGGTGTCGAGTTGATTGATGTGTTTTTTGAGATCCGATGCCGTCTTAAACCTGTTGACATCGGAGGGCGAGAGCTGAAGGATTTTCCTTTTTTTTGGATTTGCAGGCTTTTTTTCCGATGTTCCGATAGAAATGGCGTAAATATAGCCCATCCCATTTTTCCTCCTGAGTTTGGAGCTTGCGGGACTGACATGAAGCTTTCCAACCCGTCCTTTAGTCTGAGGCTTGGTGGGAGATTCGCAGGAAAATGTGTAAATATTTGGAATCATATAAAAAAATTATAACATATAAACTATTCACTGTCAAGGTTTATAGGACGTAGGCCGCCATAAACCTTTCAAGCACCTGATCAATTGTAGGACGTTTTTTCAGGATCCCAGTGGCACATATCCCTGACTAACTCTCCCATAGACAAGACTTCCAGCTTCTGATCTTCGTCGAGATCATCGAAGAGTTGATAACCTTCCGGTAAAAAATCCTGCCCAGGATCAAATTTTTCGTACCACGCTTTTACATCCTCAATATGACTGGGCAAAGCATAATCGTTTCGTGAATCGTGAAGCTTATTTTCAACTTTCTTAATTTTCAAATAAGAGCCCTGTTTCCCGTTTTTGGGATCAATATAATCGACAATTTTTCCGGTATCAGGATCTTTTATCACCGTTTCTTCATAAAAATTGAAATCCGGGATATTTCCTGTAAACATTTCATGCAATACTATGCCTAAAGAAAATATATCGCGGGGTTTTGAAGATAAAAGTTTTAAAGGAACCAAATCTGTCAATATTTTTTTTATTTTTACCGCATTTTCACCTGTTATCTTCTTTTCTTTTAAGAGTTTCATTGCAAAAACAGCGCTTGATTTACCCTTTGGACATGTCTTCTTTTCTTTAGCAAAAATCTGAGTTAACTTGTCTTCTAGTAAAATAGATTCTAGTGTTTCAGGTGAAATGTATTCAAAGGTTCCGCAATTTGTATCTCCAAAAGGCGGTTTATCTTCTATAACAGATCCAAAGTCGCAGATCCTAAGTTCATATTCCTTGTCTGCTGAAGCTTTGAAAACTAATATATTTTCGGTCTTAACATCTCTATGAATAAGCCCTTTTTTATGCAAATATTGAATGCCTAAGAGAATATCTTCTGCAAATGCGAAAAAAACAGATCCAATATTTTTATCCTGAAGTAATTGAAAAAGATCCTCAAACGCCTGATCCATGATCATAGCAATCTTTTTTTGGTCATTCCGCCCTTTCACAGGATAAAGGAGGGTGCCGCCCCAAACTTTATAAACGAGTCCTCTCGGTTTATCTTTGCTGAACTGTTTGATGAGTTCAATTTCCTTCTTAAGGTTTTTCACATCCCGATTTGCACGAGATTTTGCTTTAGAATTCTTCCTAGTTCTTTTAGGTGTTCCCTTAATTAAATCCGAAACACCCCTACCAGAACGAATAGGGAAAGAAACCGTAAGCTGGCCGGATAATTTTCTCACCCCCTAGAATCGGCTTGCTTTCATTATCAAAAATAACAACAGAAATATCCCGCTTGTTTTTGCCCGGAATAATCCTGAGTGCATTCTTCAGCCCGGATTGTTCCTTCCGAATATGCCGCTCCTCTTTAACAGGCAATTGACGCATAACGAATCGGTAAGCTTTTTCCATCTCATTTGCACTGAGTCCGCCACTCTCTTCAGCCTCTTGAAAAGCCTGCTGCATTTCTTTGGGAATAGGGGCCAATTCTTTTTTTAGGAAAGACAGAGTCTTTTGATATTCATCTATACTTATTTCATTGTTATTCAATTGGTTAATTACTTTTTGAATCAGCTCATCGACACGCGACTGACTCTTCTCCCCTTCCTTTTGAAAGGAATGGGGGGCCTTGGATGGTTGGTTAATTGGATCAGAACTATTCATAATATTACTTTAGTTATCAAACTATTAATTTTGTTTCATTATAATAGATAGTTTATTTAATTTAAACAAAAAAATTAATTAAATTATTATAAACGTTTCTAAGGCGCAAAGTTTCAATTATTTACGTATTAACAGTTTGAGCAAGCGAGGTGATCGGGGGTTTAAATTTATGACCTAATCTGAGGCTGGGTGCTACAGATAGAGGTTAGATTTCGAAAATTTTGAAAAAAAGCATGTCTTGAGACATGCCGGAGGAAAAATTGATTCAAAGATGACCTTCAGCTGTAGCGCCCAGCCTCAGATTAGGTCACAATCACGGGATTATACGGTTAGGGCTGTCAGAATGCGCCTGGGGCCGGTAAAAGGGGCCCTTCCATGCTGAGCCAGGATATTGTCGCACACCATCATATCTCCCCGCTGCCAGGGGAAAAAGACCGAATGCTTATCCAGTACGTCCATCACATGATACATGTCGTTTCGGGAAATTTTGGAACCATCGGCGTATGTCGCTTCATGAACCAGCGTATTTTTGCGGCAGTAAAACATTTTCACGCCCATATAACGCCAAAAGCCGATAAATCTCGGATTGTAGTCATACAGGTGGATCTGGTTGAACCACACCTTTTCTTTCGTTTCGGGGTGGGCAATCCAGGTCGGCCCCACCTGGCTGATTTCCAGCCAGTCGTTGCTGTGCCATTTGAAATCGAAGTTTTTCTGCCGGCACCGCTTTTCGACTTCAGTCTTACTGTCCGTTTCGAAAACATCAATCCACGTCTTGTGCCCCTTTTGCACGCGGTTCATCATATCCATGACCATGCTTTTGTAGTAGTAGCGGGAGATGTATTTCAGCCCTTTCTTTTCAAAACGCTCGCGCACCCCGCTGTCGACATCATTGTAAATTTTCCTCGCGTCGCCGATAAAGGTCTCCCCCCCTGTTTTGGGAGGAATATCGCAATAAAAACAAATATGTTTCGGGTAGTTTTCTTTGAGGAAGCTCATCTCGTTATGTAAAGGAATCGGAATTGCGGGCGGGGCTTCTGTCGATGTGTAGACTCTCCCTTTGACTTTAGTTCTGGGGCTGTCGCCGCCGACGTAATTGACTTTTTCTCCTAAGCCTAAATGATCGACAGTGCTGTTGAATTCTTCGAGGCCGTCTATGGGACAATTTCGAAAAAGAACGCAGCCGTATTTTTTCAGACAATCGCGTATGAAAGGATTTTCTTCCTTGACTAGCTCCTCGAACTCTTCGCGCTTCAAGTTTTTGGAGGGCTCGAGAACAATGGGCATCTCGTGGTTTGTGATGAACCTGGTCTTGAATTCTGACATAAGTTGACTCCTGTTTTGGATCACACATTAATCCAAGACGCAAGAGATTTCAACTGCTTTTTTAAAATCGTTTGTCGAACGGATCAAAGAAAGTTCATAAGGGGTTTTTCCGTTCCGAATAAAATGAATCAAGACCTTGGCCCTCTCTCGAAATTTAGTCTCCTGGTAGGGGCTGGCAATCAGCTTTTTCCTGTAGAATGCTTCGATGATTGGTTCAATCCCGGCCTCCAGCGTACCTGCAACCTCCTTGGCATAATCGGTGAAAGGAATCTCAGCATGCGGCAAGAGCCTCCAGATGTACTGGTTCAATCTGGTGAGTAATCTGTCGGAGTGTTTATGCGGCATGGAAGCTCCGTTGTCGATAAGATAAATCAACTCCTCTTTTACAAGCCAGTTGTCCGGATGGCGGTCAAGCTGGGCGATGAGGAAATCGAGAATGACCATCCGCTTCGAAAATTTCCTGTGGAATCTTTTCTAATAACTCAGGGTTTCTCTCAAGATTTTTTCGTCCACGAGAAGGATAAAAACACCAGAATCGTTTGATCTCCAATGCTTTTGCAGCGCTTTCGGCATCAGGGACATACAGTTGCAGCGAACCGATTTTGCTCTTTCCTAAACGAAAGCCAAAACTTTTTAACGTTTCCATTTTGGTGATCGGCACATTATCCAGCCTGAAGACTTCTGCTGACAATGCTGGCCATGCACTCGGATTTACATCCATTGCCTCCCTGCAGAAAAATTAGAGTGGGAAATAAAGGAAATTTTTTCGACAGAGTTCTAAGCCTCCTAATGCCGCTCGTGGAATTTTCTGAAAGAACCTCCTCATCGCAAGGTTTAAAGACACCCAGTATTTCTCCTTCCAGCCCTTTGAGCAAATAGGTTCCGCTAACCCCTTTTTTCACCGGCTCAGGCCGGATTCCAAGCTTTAAAGCGATCTTAATCACTTTAACAACGGTTCGGTAATAACTATTGTCGGCTGTTACTGCGTCGGATGTAAATTTTCCCTATACGATTTGAGTTTTTTCAGAGATCCGGCTTTTTTAGGAAAAAGAGCCTTTAATAAAGAGTGGCTAATTTTTGTGCGGTCAAATACCGCTTCGCTAAGATTGGCAAAACGATTGAAAAAGACTTTTTTGTAAAACTTTTTGACAGGTTCGCTTTTATCCGACTGTTTAAAATCCTGATTGAGACATTTGAGGATCTTTTGAATGATGCATCCGCACTCTATCGTTTGAGTCTGCTATCTGCTCTTTTGCCGGATAAAGTCGATTTTTTCGTCAGCCAAAAGACTCTTGGGGTGTTTTAAGCCTCATGAGAAACTGAAAGTTTTGTAAATGAGTCTCTAAAGTCAAATGCGGAATAAATTGAGAGTCTAGGGTTTTAGGACAATCCATAAGCACCTCTCTGATCTCTATATAGCAGAGCGGACAGAATTCGCCATCAAATATAAAAGTCTTTTTGCAACTCAGTGCCCGGGTTCGACGCTATACAACTCAAAATCAGAGACTCCTGCGCTTTTCAGAACATCTTCATCAATAAAAAAGTTGCCGGTGCATGTTCCGCTGTCCTTGGCAAGAATCGCCAAGGCCGCATCGGCAACGATCTCCTCTTTTCTCGATTGGGGAATCAGATCGGGGAAAAAAGTTCGGATAGCGCTTGTGGCGATCGTTGTCTTCGGCCATAAGGAATTGACCGCCACGCCCTCTTCGGCAAACTCTGCCGACATCCCCAAAGTACACATGCTCATGCCATATTTCGACATGGTATAGGCAAGCATGTCTTTAAACCACTTGGGATCCATATTGAGGGGAGGTGATAAGATTCAGGATATGGGGATTTTTTCCCTTGATTAGATGGGGAAGGCATGCTCTGCAGCAGGCAAAAGTTCCCCGGACATTGCAACCGAACATCAGATCAAACCGCTTCATAGGAGTTTCGAGTGTTGGTCTGGGAAAGATCGCACTGGCGTTGTTGACAAGGATATCAATGGATCCGAAAGTTTCGACTGCCTTGAAGGCAGCTTCTTCAATCTGGTCTTCAAAGCGGATATCGGCTTTTAACGGAAGGGCTTTTGCCCCCCGCTTTTCAATCTCTTCGCAAACAGTATGAATTGTCCCCGGCAGCTTTGGATGAGGGGTGTCGGTTTTCGCCAGGACAGCAATGGAGCTCCCTCTTCGGCAAGACGAAGGGCGATCGCCCGTCCGATACCTCGGCTTGCCCCTGTAATCAAAGCGGTTTTATTTTTCAATAAACTCAAAACTTTTCCACCTTTATTTTGCGGCGCCTCTCGACGAGTTCATTTATTTTAACATCGCTGGAAAGGAGTTTTCGAACATACTGGATAGCAATATCGACACTTGGCCTGAGTTTCGTGTCAGGATTCGACATATTCCAAATCAGACGATCTATAGAAGGACTTGACGGTTTGAAGTCATAAATTTTGGATTCGGTAGCTTTTTCAATGATGATACCGTCAAAGATAGTTTGGTTGGTCAAACAAATGAGCCAGTCTGTTTTTTTTTGGTAAAAAAGATAGTAAAGGACATGGCCCACCATCCAGATATCCAAAGCTTTGTTATAGACCGATTTATTTTCGCAGTCTCTGGCCGCCTCTAGCCCGAAAATCTTTGCAGAGATTTTAGTGCCCGCTTTACCTCCAAGATTTTCCTCAACCAGGAAAATATTTTCCGGTTTGAAATTCAGATGAACGATTCCCTTATCATGCATGATTTTAAGGCCTTGTAAAATATCCAAAGTGATTTGATATTTTTGCCAGTTAGTCAAGTCCCCTTTCTCAATAGTTTGATTCAACGAAAACATTGACTCTTCTTTCAGGATGAATGACTGTTTGGACTGATTTTTGGAATAATATGTGAAAGCGTGTTCAATCGTAACGAATTCCCTGTCACTTTTAAATTCTTTTAAATATTTGAGCTCATTGCGGGATCCTTTAGCCAATTTTCTTTTTACATACAACAAAACTTTTTTATCGCTGGAACGAAGAATTTGACTGATGCCGGGGAAGGAACTCGGCTGCTTAAGATGCAGATAAAACTCATCGATTGAAATATAGTGAACCGATGCGGGTAAGGTCGCAGTCTCCTTTTTTAGAAAAATGGCATTATAGTCAGGATTTCGTTTAAGTTGCTTTTCTTTCATTTTATTAAAGATCGCGGCATTCTCTGTCAAATATCCTCGAATGTCTAAAATGTCTGCATCAGTCATGTTATCGGGAAGAGGTGAAAACAGGGCATAGTTTCCATCCTTTCCACCGGCTTTGAGAACTCTTTTTTGGAGATTATTTCCTCTATGTTGTTCGATATTTTGGGAAACTCTCTTGCAATGCCCTTGCAAGGCGGCTATCAGACCCGCGTAAGCATCTTTAATACCGGAGAAGACATTTCTTTTTTCCTTCTCCTGTTCATAGGTCTTTTTGAGTACGTCAATCTTTTTCTCCGCCATTTTCGCCCAGCGCAAAATATCGATTAGGTCTTGCTTAAGAGCTTCTTTAACTTCTATTTTAATCAAAGTATGACCGGCAACACTTGAAATTGTTGAGGCTAATAATTCCGCTTTATTCTTCAGTTTAAGAATATTGGCCGCTAACGTCTCGTGACTCTCATTAGATCCTAAAACGACATTATTGAAAGTTCTTGTCCCTGCCTGCGTCCATGAGGAAAACCATCCTTGGCCAGCCCATTCAACCACAGGCCCCCCTGATGGATAAAACGTCAAGTTTTTCTCATTGCAGCTATACTTGATTCCTTCCTTGACCGCTGCCAAGGATTGAAAACTTTGCAGTAAGCTAGGCACTCCATTGAGGATAACATTTAGATTGACATCCATAGATCACTTCCGTTGTTATACCTTTAGGAAGGTACGGAAATCTAATCATCTGTCAAGAAATTTTTTAATTCTCTTTAGCGAGTTTTGCAAAAAATCCTCCCCCCACTCTTCGTAAGGGCATTCAAGAGGAGAGGTTTCAGCTTGGAGAAGGCACCACAAATACCAGCGCACATCGGCAAGGATCGTCATTTGATAAAAATGGGAATACATTTCCATAGCGTCATTGCCCAAATAACCGCAAAAAAACCTTTTGAGGCCGCCATCGTCCAAAAATGCAGTGGAAGCAAGCGTTCCAAGATCGAAAAAAGGATCGCAATTGGCTGAATATTCCCAGTCGATCACCCAAATCCTTTTTCCGTCATTTAGCAGATTTTGCGGACTCAAATCCAGATGGCAGGGAACCGATTGGCACCTTTCATAACAACTACGCTTCATCTCTTCGAGAGCGGGTACGACCACCGCATTCCATTTTTCGGGAAATTCACAGCCATAATATGCGGCCTTGCCGGAAAGATCGTCTATCAGGTCGAAAGGATTGACCGACTGGGGAAACGGGACCGGCAATTCGTGAATGCTTTTAATGACAGCAAGGCACCTTTCAAGAATTTCAGGATCATTGACATCAACTTCATTTTTTTTGTTCCGAATAAGGCGGCTCACAATAATCCCCATTTCCGGAAATGAGAGGATAATTTCCGGGGCGATATCATAGTCCGCCGCGATTGCCTGGCACAAAATTTCATTTTCGATATTAGATGACGCTGTTTCCCTGTTGTCTGCTTGTATGCGGATGAAATAACGGTGTTTGAAGCCAGAGTTGCCTTTATACTTCACGATATAGCCGTAATTCGTCGCCCCTTGAGCTGCCTGCTCAACTTTCGCGCCCTCGGCGCCCCATTCGGGAAGCCTCTCCAGAGCGAAGGCCAGTTTCTCCTCAACGGCGCCGAATAAACATTGGCAGCAAAATAAAAATAAGACAAAAAACTTTTGCATAGGCTAAAGAACTAATGGGAAATGCTTTCGTATTTTTTCCGGCTGCTGATGAGTTAGATCCTTATCCACAGCTTCCTTGAGGGAAGCTTTGACGGTGCCGTGCATCTTGCTGGTTAAAATTCCCAAAAATTCCGGGCTGGCAGCAACATAGAGATTTTTTAACTTGCCGTCGCTTACCAGTTTTTCGAGTACCGTGCATAATTGGCCGGCAAATACTTCGGCCTCGTGCTTTTTTGCTTCAACTTCGACAACAGCTCTTCGGGAAGGGCCGATCCGGCTCGATTGCTGTCCGGGCGCGTCTGTGACAATCTCTGCTTCTTTGATCCGGCTGTCGGGATGGGTCAGTGTGAGATCGGCTTTCAGTTTGTCATTGGTTTCGGCAATATAGAACCTGGCTACGGCGCTATTGGCAGTCAAAATCCACGTCTTATCAATCATTCATTTCCTCCTTCAGCGAATGCTTACATACTGCAAAATAAAAGAAATTAATGCAATTGCAGGGTTTTTTAAAATACTGATTTCCACTATATACATAGGATTAAGTCTTTAAAAGAATTTTCAAATCTGGGAAGGTCAAATGACATCCGGCTCCTCTAAATCACACATCCCTGAAATTCAGCAAGATGTGGCAAAATACAACCTGATTATTCTGCTCAATCTTCAGGTTCAGCAATTTTTAAAAGTCGATTCCGACACACTATCGACTGGAGATCGACCGCAATTATTTGTTTTCAACTTCAAAGCCGGAGGATGTCACCCAAGCAATCCGGGCCTCTTTAGACATGGCCAAAAATCAGGAAGAGAGGGAATGGGGCGAACTTTTCAAAAAAGCCCGCTCACAGCTTGAAATTCTTCAATACAACACAAAAAACCGCCGCGGGTATCCCGAATTGATCCAGGAATTGATCGATCGGTACGCCCCGCAAAAAGAAAAACGTTTTCAGCAACATAATCAATCTTTACAGGAGAGTAGCAATTTCATGGGAAACTCACAAAATACTAGCAGCAATAACACCCGTTACCTTCTCATAGGCGCCGTTGCCGCCTTTATTCTCATTGTCACTTTATATACCCGATATGAGACATCGATCAGCTTTGAAAAACGGGGGCAATCTTCCGAAGAGATCGCCTATGGGGACGATTCCCCGCGAAGACAAAAGCATATTTGGTCAAAAGAGGCCCCCTCTCCAAGAGAAGTCAAAACCAAAGAAAAGCTATTGAATCTTCAATCTCTTCTGGAAGACCAAAACAACCAGCTGCACTCGATTGCCCGTGAAAAAGACGACAGGGAAATAGAACTGCAAGCTCTCAAAGAAGGCAATCATACTCTTCAAAATTCTTTGGCGGGCCTGATGCAAGAAGTGCAGTTTTTCCGTTCTCAAGAGGAAAAAGAGAATAAAGAAGATCAGAGAAGCGATGAACTGGGAAGGGAACTTGCAGAAGTTTATCGGAAACTCGAAAAATCGCAGCTCGACAATGAAGTCGCTCAAGAAAAAATCGGCCAACTTAAAAATCAAATCGACAATTATGCAAACGCTTATGAAAAAGATGATTCCAAAGAGAGCATGATAGGACAAATCAGCGAACTGGAAGCAAAAAACCTCGAACTCTCCAAAAACCTGACTTCCCTCCAAAATGAAAATCAAAATCTTCAGGAAATAGAAGAAAATTACCGCTCTTCACTAAATAGAATCGAAATGCTGCAAACTCAGGAAAGAAATACAAGAAGCGAGCTCAAAAACCTCGCAGACGACTACAAAGCGCAATCAAGTGATTACTACACCTTAAAAAATGAACTGGCCGACACCTTTGCTTTTTTAAGCAACAGGGAATCAGGGGCGAAGGAACTAGCCTCCCTTCAGGAAACCCTTGCGATGCAGGCAGCGTATATCGCCGAAGTCTCGTCTGCAAACAATGACTCTCATGATCTGGAAACCCTGGCAGCCGAATATGAAACGCTGCTGACTGAAAAAGACCACCTCGAACTGGCGCTAGAGGATCGAGAGCAAACCATTCAGGATTTGAATCATGCCCTCGCCGCTGATTCGGAACTTGAAGAATACGAGAAGCTAAAAACTGCTTATCAACAAAAAGAAGAAGAGCATCAAAACATCGTCATTCAATATGAAGAGATGTCTCAAGACTATGCCCAAATTAAACATCAGTTGAATCAAAAAATCGAAGATAGCGAGAAAATTGCTTCCGCTCTCAGAAGCAAACTGCAGGAGCAGGTTGAAGATTTTCAAGCTCAGCTCAAAAATCAGGAAACAATTCGAGAGGAGCTCGCGCAAAAAAACAAAAATTTGATCGAACTGAAAAAAGAAGTTAACTCAAAAAATCAAGATTTTTCCGCGATGGAAGAGATGATTCTGTTTATGAAAGAGCAGAAAAGGGACTTGCAGCATCGGTTAGATGAAAAACTCGCAGATTTTAAGCTGCTGGAAGACGAAAAACAACAGCTGAGCAACAGGGTTGACCAGTTAGCTCAGCACAGCGCAGACGATGAAGACAGCGCCGCCGGCCTCGCTGTCCTGGTCGATCTGCAACAAAACAAGTTGATGATGTCTGAACAAGCCATTTCTGCAATGGAAGAGCAAATAGCCGTTCTTGAGGGCGTTCTTGAAGAAAAAGATCAGAGCATGCTCGCTGCTCAGGAAGACTTTGATAACCTTATCAAGCAGATTGCAGACAAAGATGCTGCACTTGTCCAACTGAATGAACAGTTTCAAGCTTTTGAAGAAGAAAAGGAAAATCTGGGACATGAACTTGCCTTTCTCCAAACAAATCTCGATGAAAAAGAGCATGAGCTCGCCGCAGCCAAAAATGAACAAACCAGACTGCTGAACTTTATTGAAGACAGCAAACCGATCACAATGAGTTTAAACGAGAAAATCCACGAGCAGCAGCAGGCAATTACCGAGTTCCAGACAACCCTCGAAGAGTACGAGCTAGCAGTCGCCGCAAACGATGAAGAGAAAAGCCGACTGATGCAGATCATCGAAGACAATAAAGCCATCGCCTCAAACCTCTCGGAGAAAATCTTCGAACTGCAGGATGAAAAGCAGGCCATGGCAGGCCAAGTCGCCGCTCTTGAAAATTCCCTAGAGCAACGCGAGCTAGCAGTCGCCGCAAACGATGAAGAGAAAAGCCGACTGATGCAGATCATCGAGGACAATAAAGCTATCGCCTCAAACCTCTCGGAGAAAATCTTCGAACTGCAGGATGAAAAACAGGCTATGGCAGGCCAAGTCGCCGCTCTATGAAAATTCCCTAGAGCAACGCGAGCTAGCAGTCGCCGCAAACGATGAAGAGAAAAGCCGACTGATGCAGATCATCGAGGACAATAAAGCTATTGCCTCAAACCTCTCGGAGAAAATCTTCGAACTGCAGGATGAAAAGCAGGCTATGGCAGGCCAAGGCCGCTGCAAACGATGAAGAGAAAAGCCGACTGATGCAGATCATCGAGGACAATAAAGTCATCGCCTCAAACCTCTCGGAGAAAATCTTCGAACTGCAGGATGAAAAGCAGGCTATAGCAGGCCAAGTCGCCGCTCTTGAAAACTCGCTAGAGCAACGCGAGCTAGCAGTCGCTGCAAACGACGAAGAAAAAAGCCGACTGATGCAGATCATCGAGGACAATAAAGCCATCGCCTCAAACCTCACAGAAAAAATTATCGAGCTGCAGGATGAAAAGCAGGCCGTGGCAAGCCAAGCCGCCGCTCTTGAAAACTCGCTAGAGCAACGCGAGCTAGCAGTCGCTGCAAACGATGAAGAAAAAAGCCGACTGATGCAGATCATCGAGGACAATAAAGTCATCGCCTCAAACCTCTCGGAGAAAATCCTCGAGCTGCAGGATGAAAAGCAGGCCATGGCAAGCCAAGCCGCCGCTCTTGAAAACTCGCTAGAGCAACGCGAGCAAGCAGTCGCTGCAAACGATGAAGAAAAAAGCCGACTGATGCAGATCATCGAGGACAATAAAGTCATCGCCTCAAACCTCTCGGAGAAAATCCTCGAGCTGCAGGATGAAAAGCAGGCCATGGCAAGCCAAGCCGCCGCTCTTGAAAATTCCCTAAAGCAACACGAGCAAGCAGTCGCTGCAAACGATGAAGAAAAAAACCGACTGATGCAGATCATCGAGGACAATAAAGCCATCTCTGCCAACTTAAGCGAAAGAATCCGTGAGCAGGAAAATGAAAAGCAGCAATTGAATCAAGAAATGGCATTGCTTAAAAACGAACTCGATGAAAAGGAGAAAACCTTGATTTCAACAGATGAAGAGTACAATAGACTCAGGCAAATTATGGAAGACAATAGAGCAATTATTCTAGGTCTAAATAAGAAAATTCAAGAACAGGAACTCGAAAAACAGGATTTAAGCTTTCAATTATCCTCTTTTGAACAAACCCTCTCGGAGAATCAGAAAAATTTTTCGTCTTATGACGAATCAATTCAGAAGATGAGCAAGGAAATCGCTTCTTTACAACAAATCGAGAGAGAATACGAACATTTTAAAAATGAAGCCATGAATCAGCAGAGCGAGCTGGCAAAATCATTTGAAAGCGCTAAATCAGGTATAGCTTCTCTCGAAAATAAGAATGACCAACTGATGTCATCACTGGATGAAAAACAGCAAGCTTTGACATACTCTGCGTCAGAACTTCAGCAATTGCGCCAATTGCTAGAAGATATCAAAGAAGACGACCAAATCAAATCGACCCAATTGGTTCAAGTGGAAGATGAACTGGCCAACACGCAAAAATTGCTCAAACAGCTGCGTAAATCGCATGAAACCAAGATCGCAGATTATCAGGACGATTTTCAAAAACTAGGCGAAGAACTGACAGCAAAAGAGAGTGAAAATAACGCCATGGTGAAAACTCTCAACAGACTCGCCCTCGACTATGAGCGCCTTAATTCCGAATTGGAAGAGCAGAAAAACCTAAGTGACTCTCTGGCTCAAAATCAAACCGGAAAAATCAAGAACTATGAGGAGAAAATACAAACGTTAAATGACAAAATTAACGCCCTCACAGACCAGCTTGCTTCGTTATCAGACTCCCGTAGTGATATAGAGTCGTCAATGAAACAGACCATCGAGGAGTTAAGCGAGGAGAAAAGCGAGATAAGGGAGAAACTGAAGAGAGTTGCTTTCCAATTCAAGAATGTAAATGACAAATTCAATCAGCAGAAGAAAATCTGGCAGAAAAAGGAAATGCTTATCAAGAAAATGAAAAAAAGCACATCAATGAACAGCGCGAAGCTAATTCATGACAGAAAAGGACTATAAGAGCCTTTTGTGGCTTAATATACTGACAGCAATCGGTATGGCGACTTGCGTGATCACAGGGCAGATAAAAATTTCTCTCGAAATTTTTTCACTGCGCCTTCAATTTCCCGCTTCAAATCTCTTTTTTGCTTTCTTGACGTTCCCTGTTACAGACATCATTGCCGATATTTATGGAAAGAAAGAGGCCAACCGAACGGTGTGGATTGGCTTTGCCAGCCAAATCATCGCTATCATGATTATCGAAATATGCATGCTCTTTCCTGGTGACTGCTCAAAGCTTGTCCCATTTCATATAGGAGGCTGGACAGTTCTGGTACGGATCGGCAATCGCTTACCTTGCGGCCCAATTTTGGGATGTCGCTTTCTTTCACTGGATTAAGGAGAACGTCACAGGCGATAAGCACCTTTGGATCAGAAACAATCTTTCGACCTGTTCTAGTCAGCTAATCAATAGCGCCCTATTCATTGCCATTGTCTTCGGGCTCGAATCTTTGCCGATTATGCTGGCGTCATCAATCTTGGTAAAATGGGCTATCGCTCTTCTAGACACTCCCTTTGTCTACCTCGGGAAATATCTTCTTACAAGAGGGACTCCTATTCTCGAGTCATGCGCAATAACATTTGTTATTTGGTCTTAGCCATTTTATTGAGGGATCTCAGATCGAGCTTTCCACTGCTAAGCAATGGGAGCTTGTCAATGGCATGGAATTGATCTTTTTTAGGGATAAACAGGTTGGGAAGCCCCTGACAGGAAAGTTTTTTAATCAGGTCTTGAATGTGCTTTTGATCATAGGTGTGGAAAACCAAGATCTTCTCCCCCTTCTTTCTGTCGGGAGCGGAAGCGACGGCAAAAACTTGCGGCTCGATACCGGCTGCTGCGTGAAGAGCTTCCTCAATCTGCCAATGAGGGATCATTTCCCCACCGATTTTACTGAAGCGGGACAAGCGATCGGTAATGTGCAGATAGCCATCCTGATCAACAAAACCGATATCCCCTGTCACATACCACCCCTCGTGTATCACTTCGCAGGTTAAATCTTCGCGGTTCAAATACCCTTTCATAACATTTGGCCCCTTAACTAAAACAAGGCCGGGAATTTCATAAGGGAGATCGCCTAGGGTTTCGGGATCGACCGCTTTGACGAACACCCCGGGAAGAGGAGGACCGACCGTACCAGGTATAAAACCGCTAGGGCAGGTCCTATTGCTGCGGCAATCCAAGATATTCGTCGAGACGACAGGGCTGCACTCTGATGTGCCAAATCCTTCAATGGGAATAATATTAAATTTTTCCTGAAAAGCATCGGCCAAAATCCGCGGCATCCGTTCAGCTCCAGTGAGAACGCAGCGGACGAAACGAAATTTCGAGGGCGGGTATTTTTTTCATGTAGCCTCTTAGAAAAGTCGGCGTGCTGATGACGATGCTAATTTTCCACCGCTCAAGAAGATCGCCGATTTTCGCATAATCGAGAGGGTTGGGATGTAAGAATCATCGTCAAGTCATAGTTAAGTCCCAGCCAAAGAAGCATGTAGCCGAAAGCATGGAAAAAGGGAAGGATGGCCAAAGCGGAGAGACGGCAGCCATCGGTTAGGATCACCTGCGAGATAGCGTCGGCATTGGAGCCAACATTAAAGTGGCTTAAGACCACGCCTTTCGGCTCGCCCGTCGATCCGCTGGTAAAAATGACTGTCAGTGTATCCTCTGAGGTGATTTTCCGTTTTGCTCCGCACATTTTCTCTATAAGTCTTATCGGAGCAAAAAGCGCCAAAAGCAAAGCTATTATTCGGTCTTTCGAAACTGATTGTTTTCCGAATGTCTTCAAGATAAAGTATTGTCACATGATCGGGCAAGGCGAGGTTCATCTTTGCCAGAAATTGCCGGCTTGTCACCAATGTTTTAATATCCGCTTGTTTGATGGCCGAAACAATGCCCTCATAACCTGTCGAGAAATTCAAATTGATGACGGCCCTTCCGGAAAATGTGACTGCCGCGTTAGCTAGAACTGAGCCGCAGCACTGGGGCAAAAGAACACCGACATAATCTTGATCCTTCCAATAGGGATTTAATTTGCAGGCAAGGGCAATGCTCCCGATCAGAGTTTTCAGATAGGAAACTTTCGGCGATGTTTCGTCTCCCATGATTTTTCTGAATGCTTTGCTGCGGGCATTGTGGACAAATCCATGATGAACGGGCCTGGCAGCTGCCCTTCTCCCCATCCAAATTTCAAAGCCCAGCTTCTGGATCTCTTCGACAATTTCAGCAGGATACATCCTACCGCAGGCAGGCTTGCCAAAAGAGATGGTCACGGGATGGGGAAATTTTTTTGCGACCAGCCGTCCGAGCTTTTCGTCAAAGAGACCTCCCCACAAATTGTCCACATAAAGCGGAATGACCGGACAGTCCCGCCCTTTCATTATGAGCTCCAGGCTGCGCCGAAATGAAAGCATGAAGCCCAAATTCCCTTCGGTCTCTTCAGGATAGAGGCAAACGACTTTTCCCTCGTCAAGCAGAGCGGCCCCGGCCTGAAGCTCCTTGAGCAAAATAGCGGGATGTTCGGTCGTCGTCACAGGGAATAGCGTTTAGAAGCTCGGCAAAAGGACGCATCCACCATTTTCTGCAAAGATGCCGGGGTATGAGAATATAAACTTCGCGGCCGATTTTTTGAACAAGAAAAAGCATGTCAATCAAAGAAAGGCGGTTGGCCGCAAGAAGCGCTGCACCCTTTTTTGGGATATGGTGTTCTCCGAAAACCCTGACACGGTAAATCGTTCGGGATAAAATAAAAAATAGAATACCGAATAATCTTTTCATAGCTCCATTATCTACAAAAATGGAATAATTATGGACATAAATCGCTAAAATAGGAATATTGTGACAGAGTATGCGAATACCACCAACTTTATGCGGAGTACTGGCTTTATTCTTTTGGTCCTTAACGGCCACAGTACAGTAGAGCTCTATGAAATACCCACTTTCCAAATGCTTTTTTTTAATTTTTCCGCAGGGTTTGCCATCTCCTGTATTTGGGCGACTTTTCTGAAGCAGTGGACAAGTATTCTCAATCTGCCGTTTAGCGTTTGGGCTGTAGGAATCCTCGGCCTCTTTTGCAATGTATCGGCCTATACAACAGCCTTTAAACTGGCTCCTGCCGCCCAGGTGGACCTCATCTACTATCTTTGGCCTCTTTTTACAATCTGCCTAACGCAAATACTTCAGCCGCTATTTTCCGGAAGTTATATCGCCGGCGCTCTTTTAGGGTTTGCAGGAGTTTTTTTTCTGATATTCAACGAACCAAAGACAAGCAACTCTTTCAGGAAAGCCTTATGGGCTATGGCTATGCGATTTTTGCCGCTCTCAGCTGGACCGGCTATATTATCTTTTCCAGAAGGCATCCCAATGCTCCCCCGTATACAATTGGGCTTTGCTGCGGAATCGCCGCCATTTTATCGCTGATTTGCCACCGCAATTTCGAATCCTCCGTGTCAATGAATCCGAGCCACTGGGGACTCTTATTATTTTTAGGAAGCTGCATTACAGGAACGTCCTTCGCTCTTTGGGATTATGGCGTCAAAAAGGGAAATGTCCGTTTGCTCGGCGTTCTCTCTTATTTTACCCCAATCTGGTCGATCCTTTTCCTTGTGATGAGAAACCGCGCGGAATTTTCTCTCTACCTTATCGTTTCCACTTTGCTTGTCGTGATTGGAAGCTCATTTACCCTTATTTACGAATATAAAAGATCTTGGAAAAGGCTCAAAATATGATCAGTTTAAGGAATCTAACTTTCACACCGCAGGAATATGAACGAAGAGTCGAATCGCTCAGGCGCAGAATGGCTAAAAGAAATTTGGACGCTGTCATGCTGAGCGATCCGGCAAACATCGCCTATTTAACAGGATATTTCACCACCGGCTACGGAACTTTTCAGTCTTTAATCATTACCTCTCAGCGCGCCTGGATGGTGACCCGTCTTTTGGAGGAGTCCAATGTCATCACCAGAACCTGGATCGACCTCACCCGCCCCTATCTCGATACCGAAGATCCTCTTGAAGTGGTGAAAAAATCATTCAAAGAATTTAATTTTCAAGGAAAAACTCTCGGCATTGAATCCCAATGTTTTTTCCTTCCCATGCATTTTCAGGAAAAAATAAAGGATTGCCTAAGACGAATATACGATTGAAGACTGCACAGGTATTGTAGAAGAAGGGGAGGATTATCAAATCCGAACAGGAAATCGGTTTGATGGAGGAAATCGCCGAGATTACGGAAAAGTCTATGCTCGCAGGACTAAAAGCGGTCAAAGCCGGCGTCAATGAAAACGATATTTCGGCCGCTATCCACCACGCTATGTACAGTTCGGGAGGCGAGTTTCCCGCTGTGGCACCTTACATAACATCAGGTCCAAGAACTCTGATCGGCCATGCCACATGGGAGGGAAGAAGCATAAAAAAGGGCGACTGCGTTTTCATCGAGCTGGCGGGATGCAAAAAACGGTATCACACCGCCATGATGCGCACCCTTTTTATCGGGGATCCGCCAAAAGAATTACTCGAAGCCGAAAAGATGGTCAAGAGGGCGCTAAACGAGTGCAAAAAAGCGATGAAACCCGGGGTCCCCATCGAAAATATTGACTCGATTAGCCGGGACATTATCGCCGACAATACAATCGGCGCCACGCAGATCACACGGTCGGGCTATTCAATCGGCATCGCATTCGCCCCGAGCTGGGATGAGGGGCATATCCTGAGTTTCAAGCAAGGGGAAAAGACTCCGATTCAGGAAAATATGACATTCCACCTAATCCCCTGGCTGCAGCTTCCGAAACTCTTTATGGTGATGGGCCTTTCCGAAACCGTCCATGTAACCCCTGAAGGAGCCAAAAGCTTTTTCAATCTGGAGCCCGGGTCTGATAATCAAATAGTTTTTCCCAACCTTTTCCCGCGGGCTTTTTTATAAGCAAGATTGGCGATCGCCGTATCCTGGGCCCCTGTTCCCGTCAAATCGCAAAGGGTCATATCTTTAGGATTTCTCTTCAGTTACGCCGTTTACCAGAAATGATCTCCCCGATTTCCCGGATAGGAGTTGAATCATTGATGATATTTTGCCGATAAGCGTGATGCAATTCTCCAAGCCGAAGGCTTTGAGTCTTGCCTATCGCAGACGATATGTTGAACTTTGCTGAAGACTTCGGTATGAAGCTCCTGCTTATCTTCGGCGTCCGCTCCCATTGATGTGATATGCAGGCCGGGCCGGATCCATTCCGATTTGATATAGGGTTTTTTCGAAGGGGTCGAGGTAATGAGAATATCCGAAGTTTCGACCAATTTCCGAAGATCGTCCTCTCTTTGTCCTTTAACCCCCAGCTCTTCGGACATCTTGTGCGCAAATTTTTCCGAATGCTCGGGCTCTAGGCTGTAAACATATAACCTATCGAAGGGACGGACCAGCTTCAAAGCGCGCAATTGATACCCTGCCTGCTTGCCGGCTCCAACGATCCCTACGGTTTTCGCTTCAGAATTTGCCAGGTACTTTGATGCGACTGCCCCCGCGATTCCCGTTCTGATATCTGTCAGGTAGCCATTGTCGAGAAGAAGAGCTTCGGGCATGCCGGTTTTTGAGTTGAAAAGAACCATGAGGCCGCTGCCGCTGTCAAGGCCGATTTTCGGATTGTCGAAAAATCCTGTCGACATTTTAACGGCAAAATAGTCAAACCCTTTGATATAGGCCGATTTGACATCGATCTCTCCGTTGTTTTCCCGTCACATCAAGCCGCTGCACAGGCGGCATGACCACTTCATCTTGCGCCAAAGAGGAAAACGCATTTTCAATTTCTTTCAGCTCCTCTTCCCCAATAAAGACGCATTCTTTCAAGTCTTTTTCCGTCAATATCAACATTATCTTACCACCTCCTGAAATGATTTCATATCTACATTCCGTCCGCTTAAAATAAAGGCTGCAGGACCTGCAGCAGCGGGGAGCTTGCCCGCAAGCTGGGCAGCAATGCCGACGGCTGCCGCTCCTTCCAAAACGAAACGGAGATGTAAATAGACAAACTTCAAAGCCTGCCTGATTTCCGCTTCCGACACTAAGATCAGATCGTCGACATATTTTTTTGTCAGCCGAAACGTGTGCCGATTATCCAGACCCGATCCCCCCTTTCAAACTGTCGGCCAAAGTCTTGAGTTCATCAACCTCTACCGGGCGGCCCTTTTTTCAAACTTTCATACATGGCGGCCCCGCTTTCCATTGACACGCCGATAACGCGAATATTGCGGATTGCTTTCTTTGAGCGCCAGGGCGATGCCCGCTATCAGTCCCGCCTCCTGAAACAGGGACGATCACAGAACCGATTTCAGGGCACTCTTTTAGAATCTCCAGGCCGATCGTCCCCTGCCCGCTGATCACAAAAGGATCGTCGAAGGGAGGAACCAAAACCCTGTTTTCCTCTTCAACCGTCCGGAGGGCAGCGGCATATGCTTCATCGTATGAGTTCCCAGTAATGCTCAGTTCCGCGCCAAGGTCGCGAATAGCCTCCACTTTATTTTCAGGCACATTCTTCGATAAAAATACCCGGCAGGAAATGCCCAGTTTTTTCGCTAGCAAAAGAAACAGCCCTGCCATGATTGCCTGTCGAGACAGCGACGACGCCCCGCTTCTTTTCCTCTGCAGTCATGTTCAGCAGGCGGCTGGCGGCTCCCCGAACCTTGAAAGAACCTGTTTGCTGGCAGACCTCCAGTTTTAAAAGCGCCTGTTTCCCGATTATTTTGGATAAAGGAGCCGATTCGACAAGCGGCGTCCTTTGAGCTAAAGAATAGATGCTTTCCCCGGCGGCCTGGATATCCGAAAGAGCCATGTCTTGCATTTCTTTTTCCTTTAAGGTTGTTAAAAATTCCCATTCTAAACATGATGAAAGCTTTATATCAATGCATGAAGGAGAAAAAAAATGAGCGGCCGGCATCATCCCAAAAAAGGAACGCTTTCGATCTGGGGAGGCGAACATCGAAAAACGGAAAATTGGCAAAGGGCCACTCAAGTTCCCATCGTTAACAGTGTATCGTTCGGATATGACGATCTGGACAACTGGCTTGACGTGGCTTTGGGAAAAGCCGAGGGGCACATCTACAGCCGCAACACAAATCCGACTGTCCACGTCTTTGAAGAGAAGGTGCGCGAGCTGGAAAATGGCGAAGCCGCGACAAGCTTCTCGACCGGGATGGCCGCTATCAGCAACACCCTCTACACCCTCCTTTCCCCGGGAGACCGCATCGTCTCTGTCAAGGATACCTATGGAGGGACAAATAAAATCTTCAGCGAGTTTCTCCCAAAAATCCATGTCGATGTCGTCTTTGTGTGACACAACCGATCATGAGAAAATCGAAAAAGAGACCGCTCGCGGGTGCAAAGTCCTCTATATGGAAAGTCCCTACAAACCCGACACTCAAAGTCATGGACTTGAAAAGATTAATCGAAGCCGGCAAGAAAGCCGGCGCAACCACCATAGTCGACAACACCTTCGCCACTCCGATTAACCAAAATCCCCTCTCTTTGGGCGCCGACCTTGTGCTTCACAGCGCCACCAAATTTCTCGGCGGCCATGCCGATGCCCTCGGCGGAGTCGTTTGCGGCCCGAAACAACTTATCCATCAAATCTATCATTACCGCGAAATCAACGGCGCGACGCTCGATCCCCACGCCGCCTATCTCTTGCTGCGGGGAATGAAAACACTGCATTTGAGAATCCGGCAGCAAAACGAAAGCGCTTTGGCAATTGCCGAATTTCTGGAAAACCATAAAGCCGTTGAGAGGGTATTCTATCCCGGCCTAAAGAGCCACCCCGGCCATGAGATCGCCAAAAAGCAGATGTCGGGCTTCGGTGGAATGCTCAGCTTCCAACTGAAAGGAGGATTCGATTCCGTGAAGAGATTCATCCTCAAGCTGAAATATTGCCACGCCGCCGCCAATCTTGGCGCCGTAGAAACCGTCGTAGGTCCTCCAAGAACGACCAGCCATGTCGAGTGCACCGCGGAAGAGAGAAAGGCGCTGGGAATTCCCGAAAGCCTGATACGCTATTCAACAGGCATCGAAGATCTCGAAGATCTGATCGCCGATCTCAAACAGGCTCTTATGTCGATACAAGAAGAGGCAGTGATTTAGAATGACGATAACGCAAGATATTTCAACTCCTGTGTGGACCGACTGGGATCCGCAGTTAGAAGGCAAGCAGCTCACTTATTTAAAAATCCCTTATTCTCGGGACAATTCCGCCTGGGGCTCCATTTGGATTCCTCTTGTTCAATTCAAAAGAGGAAAAGGGACAACCGTGCTCATGACCGGAGGCATCCACGGAGGAGAGTACGAAGGACCGATCTCTTTGATGAGACTGGTTCGCGAACTTGATATCGATGATGTGGCAGGGCGTGTCATCATCCTTCCCTGCCTCAATTTGCCGGCGGTCCAGGCCGGAACAAGGGTGTCCCCTGTCGACGGTAGAGACTTAAATCGCTGCTTCCCGGGACGAAATAACGGTACCGTGACAGAAGTGATCGCCCACTACATTCATGATGTGATTCTCCCCGAAGCCGATGCTATCATCGACCTGCATGCAGGGGGCCAGTCGCTCAGCCTTGTTCCCTACATCAGCATGCATTATTTGGAAAACGAAATGCAATCCAGGCAAACCCATAAAGCTTTGTCTGCTTTCAATGCGCCCTATCAGGTGATTATGAAAGAGTTCAGCGGCGACGGCCTCATCGATTACGCCGCCGAAAAGATGGGGAAAATATTTCCTCTGCGCCGAACTGGGAGGTGCGGGAATCATTTCCCCGTATAATGTGGCCATTACCGATCAGGGCATTCGAAATATCCTGAAACATTTCCAAGTGATTCCCGGCAAGATCGAAAAATTGTCCGTGCCTTCCGTGCAGCTTTATGTCGATTCCCAGGATCAATACATTTATTCACACGATTCCGGTATTTTCGAGCCCTTCAAACTTCTTGGCGACACCATTGAGAAAGGTGAAATCGTTGGGCAGATTCACGACATTCAGGATATCGGCAAAACACCTATACCTTACTCCTCGTCTTGCGACGGCATCCTGATGGGCATGCGCGCTCCCGGGCTGACTGACAGAGGGGATTGCCTGAGCCTCATCGCAAAGAAAGAGGAATGAACATGTCGATAAAAACTGCCGCCGCATTTGCCCCCGCCACTGTTGCGAATCTCGCCTGCGGCTTCGATGTTCTGGGGTTGGCTTTGGAGTCGATCGGCGACATCGTAAAAGTAAAAACAAAAGACACTGCCGGCATCTCCATAAAAAACATCGAAGGAGATGGCGGAAAGCTGCCCCGGGAGGCGGAAAAAAATACAGCCGGGATTGCGGCAGGCGAATATCTGAAGAAATTGAATAAAGAAATCGGAATTGAAATCGAGATCCAAAAAGGCATTCCCCTCTGCAGCGGCCTGGGATCCAGCGCCGCCAGCGCGGCGGCGGCCGTCTATGCTGCAAATGAACTTTTCGGCTCCTCCTTGCCGAAAGAAGAACTTCTCGTCTTCGCTCTGGAGGCGGAAAAAACAGTGGCAGGAGCCCCTCATGCCGACAATGCCGCTCCTTGCCTTATTCGGCGGGGTGACTCTGATCCGCGGCAGTGAAATTTTAAGCCTTCCCTTTCCCGAAAACCTGATCGTCATCATTGCCCATCCCGAATATGAGCTCAATACAAGAGACAGCAGAAACGTTCTCCCGGAAAACATCCCTCTTCAAGACGCTGCAAAACAATGGAGCCACCTGGGAAGTTTAATCGTCGGCTTCTGCATGCAAAACACCGCATTGATTGGCCGCTCTCTAAAAGATCATATTATCGAGACCCATAGGGGCCCCCTGATCCCGGGATTCGACGCTGTTAAAAATGCTGCTCTCGACGCCGGAGCCCTTGGATGCTCCATAGCGGGAGCGGGCCCCTCGCTCTTTGCCATGTCCGACTCCCCTCAAACCGCTCGAAAAGTCGGCGAAGCGATGAGGAGCGCCTTTAAAACAAAGGGATACCCTTGCAATATCATACAATCTAAAATCAGCAAAACAGGATGCAGGCCGCTATGAAGTTTTTCAGCACAAACGATGCTTCGAACCGGATTTCTCTCAAAGAAGCTGTGCTGCATGCCTATCCCGAAGATAAGGGACTCTATCTGCCGACCGAAATTCCCCGCCTGCCGAAAGAATTTTTTGACAATATCTCCAATCTTTCCTTACAGGAAATTTCGTTCCAGGCAGCCAAAGCCCTGATCGGGGAAGCCCTTGCCAAGCAGCAATTGGAAGAGATGATCAACGAGGCCATCAATTTCGATGCGCCTTTGATTCCCCTAACGGATTGCGCATTCGATTTTGGAACTGTTCCATGGCCCCACCCTGGCCTTCAAGGATTTTGGAGCCCGCTTCATGGCCCGCCTCATGAGCGCCTATACTCGGGAAGACAAGGAGAAGCTCACCATCCTTGTCGCTACTTCGGGAGATACCGGCAGCGCTGTCGCCCAAGGCTTTTATCAGGTGCCCGGCATCGAGGTGATGGTCTTTTATCCACAGGGACAAGTGAGTGAAATTCAAGAAAAGCAGTTCACAACATTGGGAAAAAATATCACCGCATTCGAGGTGAAAGGGACTTTCGACGACTGCCAGGCGCTCGTTAAGGAAGCCTTCTTAAACCTTGAGCTCAACAAACTCAGAGGTCTCACTTCCGCCAACTCGATAAACATCGCCAGGCTGATTCCTCAGACATTTTATTATTTTTACGCCTACGCCAGGCTCAAGAAAAAAACGATGTCGTCTTTTCCATTCCTAGCGGAAATTTCGGCAACTTAACCGCCGGCCTGATCGCGAAAAAGATGGGACTGCCTGTCTCGAAATTTATCGCTGCCACAAATATCAATGATGTCGTCCCCAAGTACTTGAAAACAGGCCAATTCGAACCCGGGCTGTCCAAGCATACCCTCTCCAATGCCATGGATGTAGGCAATCCCAGCAACTTCGCCCGCATGAAAAGCCTCTACCGCTCCCACAATATGTCAGGCGACATCTATGGAGCCTCGTTTACCGATGAGCAAACGCGCGAGTGCATCAAAAAAGTCTACGGCGAAACCGGATACATTCTCGATCCTCACGGCGCCATCGGATACCTCGGTTTGCAGCAGTATCAAAAATCCCATCCATGCTCCGGCATTGTCCTCGAAACCGCCCACCCCGCCAAGTTCCTCGATATCGTCGAACCCATCATCCACGAAAAAATCCCCATCCCCGAGCGCCTTGCAGAAACTATGACCCAAGAAAAAAAACCGTCATAATCGACCCCTCCATCGAAGCCATTTTAAGCTGGCTCGGAGCCCCCCAATCCTGAATCGTCTTTATTAAATCTTAATAAGATTTTGATAAAATTACGAAAAAAGGTATTTTAAATGAAATTAGAAAACGAAAAATATCTTGAAAAAAACTTTAAATTACTACAGAATGATAATATAAGAGTTGCGTACACATTCTGGGGCAACAGGGTCATTAAAACAAATGTTGATGGAAAGTCCATTCCAATCGATAAACTTTCTCATGAATTGTTTCTCTTTGCCTCCAAGAATTGTGCAGAAGCCGACCCTAATGTTAGATTATCCGGAATTAAGATCACTCAAAAAATCCAGGAATTTTACTCGGAAAGTGATAAGTTAATTTTTAAAACTAATCCTATCACAATTATTTTTATTCTTTTTCGTCAAATTTTCATGTCTTATCATAGAAAACAGATCATGAACGGCACAGTGCACGATTATTTTTGCGCATACAGTCAAAATGAATATATAAAAACATTTAATAGAATTCCGAGTCATGAAAATATAATCGGCAATCCCACTCGTATTGTTGTTTCAAAACAAGACATTGAAAAGACTCCAAAATAGTACTTCTTAGATGGAAATAAAATCGTCAAATTTTGCAGCTTATATCAATCCCGGCGAATATCAAAAGCTAGGACGGCATATCAATAGAAAGCACATCAATGAGAAGTCTTGGCTTGGCGCTCTCATCCAAAGCTGGGATCCGAAACATTTCCCCTACCGTTTATCCAACAAAAAATATGGTCCGATGGAAAATCGAACAACGTCCCCCAAATCTCAGAACTTCCTGCTCCCCTCCTGCAGAGGAAAGCGGCCGCTTTATCTCATCAATATGCCTTTTGTCCCTCCCCAATCAAGAGATTATGCCTCGTTCAACCGCGCCGCAAACAAAATCTGCGATGAAAGCTTCGGAAAAACCGCGAAATTTTCAAGAAGAATCATCGAAAGGCGCGCCGCTCTTGTTGTCGGCATGAACCGCTATAAATCTCTGGATGAAGCTGAAAACCGCCGTTTTTGCAGATACGTCAGAGAACTTCCCAAAAAAAATGACCTCCCGTTAAGAGTGATTGGGAAATTGTGGGTTCCGGTGTGGACCCAGGATTCGGAATCCAAAAATAATATTTACTGCCCTTGGAAATCTTTTAAATTGTTAAAAGTTTTAAAGCCACAGCCTTGCAGACAAAGTCAAAAGAATTTACGAAAAGTCATCGCCTTATCTCAGAAAACAAATTCCCTATCAAGCGATTCGCAATTGGATCCTTCATTCCAAAGCCACAGCAAATCTGGCTTCCCATATGCTGAATTTAGGAAAGGGAAGACCTGTTTACCTCAAACTCTCCGACGACGATACAGTCACACTCAGAGGCGGCGGCAAGGGTAGCCCTTTCAATCTATGATAACATTGTGATAAATGCGCCGGCAGTGCCAAGACTGCTCACGACAGGATATCGTCTCAAAAGCGATGAAAAGCCTTTGCTTCGTCTAGGTGTCGTACTGGACATGGCGGTAAGAGAAGCGACAGCCTCAGTGATCCCTTTAGGCCCCTATTTTCCCGAGCCCAATTTACTATTTCTGCTCAATGATAAGAACCTCGAAGAATTTTCTTTTGAAGGAAATTCAAATGCACTCGAATCGCGCCGCTTAATTGCTTCAAACCGTGATTATTTCACCTCAGGACCTGTTATTTTTAAACAGCGACCTCATTTGTCACAGCAACACCTGAAAGAATGAAATCAAAATACAATCAAACGATTGATGTTCTTAATAAAACGACTCTGGGACAAAAAAAGAATCTTCAGGCTCTTCGAGGCATCAGCCAAAGCCACGCGATGCCGAGGCAATGGGCCAACAATATCTATGCCGCCCTGCCGCTAAAGATTTGCCGCGTGACGGATATCACAAAAGAGATAATGGCAATCTTCAAAGTTTTTGATCCTATTTCCTTATCTTTTTGTTTGTTTCCCGAATATAATCAGAGCCATTTTGACAGCATGCTCAAAAATTACGATTCTTACATTGCGTTTTTGACAAAAGCCCTCAAAAAAAAGTCAGATGAATCTGTGAGTCAGCGATCTTTCGCCCAGCTCTTTCATCCGAATAAAAAAGAGACAATCCATTTGGAGGCCTTTTTTTCCATGCAGGTTAAAACTATGCGAAAAAGCTTTAGAAATTTAAGGAAACTCGGCCTTGAACGGCAGTGGAGATATAAGGTGATCAAATCAGCCAAACTTTCGGGTAAGGCGATGTGGAAGATCTTCAACAACAAATTCTTAAGTCAATGTATTATAGGAAAAAAAACTTGAAGGTCGGTGGCATTGCCCCCTTTGGCCTGTACAGCTGCCTTAACTCTCTGAATGGGCTTGTTCTCCCTGATTTCTTCTTCTTCAAGCTGGTCAACGCCGCTGCTGCACAGGCGAAGCAGACCTCCCCTTCTTGAAGCGTGGCAACGGAGATCTCAGGCCGGCGGCTAATACCCGGAACATTTAAATCCCCAAAACCTCCCCCCGCCTCCAATTTTCCAAAAATTTTATCATCAATAATGACAACGCCTCTTTTCATCAGTTCCGGGTCATTCGGCTTCTGATCGCGAGTGAGCTGTAGAACCTGACCATTTTTTCTGAGCAATTGGGCCTGGCTGTCGCCAAGGTGTGCAGTAAACAATCTGTTTCCGATACGAATGGAGACCGTCGCTGTGGTGCCGCTTTCTGTGCCAATTGGATTATTTCCGGTGTTTTCGAATGCTCTTTCTATTGCTTTTTGCACCTCTTTTTCATCCCGAATATCGACTTTCTGCAGCTGTTTTTCAAGATGGAGAGGAAGAGCTTTGGACACAAAGTCAACCCACTTGCCGCCTCCATGCCCGTCAAAGACGCCGACCAAGTCGACAGTCTGATTTGGATCAAGCCTTATAGCCTTATACTCAAAACGATCTTCTTGAGTGTCTTCAAATCCCGGCGAACTGCAAAAATCAACTCTTGTTCCGGTAGTCAATGTTGTCGATCCTTTCTTAAACTCGACAGTCTTGCTTGGCTTGCGCTCCTGATTTATCGGTGTTGATTTAGGAAATCCTTTCTCCAGCTCATCTTCTTGCCGCAGCGGCCGGCCGGCAAAATAATCGCTCCAAAAGGCATAGGCGCTTTGGAAAGCTGTAATCGAATTCTTATTTTCCTTTCCATAGACATTTTTCAAAAATACATGATAATCTTGATAAGCTCGTCCTTGATTTATAAGAGTCTCTCTCTTCTCTTTTTTCCAGGCCATCTTTTTAACTTCATTGGAAAACCAATCGAGTTTTTTGGAAGATATTCGACTAAAATCGACATACTTGAAGTTCTCTTTAGTTTCTATCCTCATGTTTTTCGCGATTTCTTTCAAAAGAGAGTTGAGAAGCGTTTGACGCGTTGTCATTCTCCACCTGATTAATTGACTGTAAACAGACACGGCAACCTTGCTTAACTCCCCTTTAAAAGTCGGTTTATCGCTTTCATCGGAAATGATCCGTCCGGACAGGGTGAGGCTTCCCGTAGCTTCTGAAAAGATTTTAGACGCCCGAGAAGCGAAATTTCCCGATGCCTGAGGGAGAATATCTTGGACTGCTTTTGAAATCGCATCTTGCTCAGTCTTAATATTTACTTTTATTAATGGCTGCTGACCGGCCTTAACTGGTTGTATTCCAGGAGTGTCCATAAAAACGCCTCCTTTTTTATTAATTACATAATTATTATAACATAATTATAAATTAAATTATTTATTATTAAAGTTAATTAATAAATATTACTAAATTTTAATGGTAGCAACAAATTCTCGTTTCGCTATAGTGCGGTTAGAAGGGGTTGATGCGCTATGTCCGAGACTGCTGAACATCAAAGGCTGTGGGATTACCACGAAAAAAAATCCAACTGGAAACACTGGGGCCCTTATCTCAGTGAAAGAGCCTGGGGAACAGTTCGGGAAGATTACAGCAAAAACGGCGATGCGTGGAACTACTTTCCCCACAATCAAGCCAGATCGCGAGCCTACCGGTGGGGCGAAGACGGCATCGCGGGCATCTCTGACAGAAACCAGTATCTTTGCTTTGCCCTCGCCCTTTGGAACGGAAAAGACGCCATATTAAAAGAGCGGATGTTTGGACTTTCCGGCCCCGAAGGGAACCACGGCGAAGATGTAAAAGAGTATTACTTCTACCTTGACTCGACCCCGACTCACAGCTACATGAAAATGCTCTACAAATATCCCCAAAACGCCTACCCGTATGAAGACCTGATTGAAACCAACAAAAATAGAGGATACAACGATCCAGAATACGAACTTCTCGACACCGGAATCTTCGACAAAAACGAATATTTCGATGTCTTTGTCGAATACGCCAAAGGTGACCAGGATGACATTTTAATCAGGGTCACAGTTGCCAACCGAGCAGAGAAGGAAGCTGAATGCACGATCCTTCCTACGCTCTGGCTGCGCAACACCTGGAGCTGGGGATACCCGTCAGGCCCGATGCATAATGTTTTTGCCGAGCCGAGCCTCTACTTTGAAAAAGAGACTGGTCGTGTGAAGGCAAATCACTGCCCGCTGGGCCATTATTTTTTTCATGCGGAAGGAAATCCGGAATTCCTCTTCACAGAAAACGAAACGAATACCGAAAAAATCAATCTGGAGCCCAACGACAAACCCTATAAAAAAGACTCCTTTCATCGATATTTGATCGATGGAGAAAAAGATGCGGTCAATCCAGACGAAGAAGGCTCAAAAACAGCCGCCGTCTATAAAGAAACCTTTACGCCAGGGGAAGAAAAAGTCTTTCATCTCCGTCTGACAAATCAAGATTTGGAAAATCCATTTAACGATTTCGATCAAATCTTTCAGCAGCGGATTGACGAGGCCGATGAATTTTACGCCGCGGTGCAAAAAGAGGATCTGACAGAAGATGAAAAACGGGTTCAGCGGCAGGCGTTCGCAGGACTTCTTTGGTCAAAGCAGCTTTATTACTACGATGTCATCCAGTGGCTAAACGGTGATCCGAAAGTTAACTTCCCGTCTGAGGAGAGATGGCAAGGGAGAAACCACGAGTGGGTCAACATGGCCTGCTTCGACACGATCTCCATGCCCGATAAATGGGAATATCCCTGGTTTGCCTCATGGGATCTGGCCTTTCACTGCGTGGCCCTTGTCCTTGTCGACCCCGACTACGCCAAAAGGATGCTGACTTTAATGACGAGGGAGTGGTACCTGCATCCCAACGGGCAGCTTCCTGCCTATGAATGGTCGTTTTCCGACGCCAATCCTCCCGTTCACGCCTGGGCGGCGCTCAGGGTTTATAAAATCGATAAAAATTTCACCGGCGAATACGATGTCGATTTCCTTAAAGTGATTTTTCACAAACTCCTTCTCAACTTCACCTGGTGGGTCAACCGCAAAGACGAAAGCGGACGGAATGTCTTCGAAGGAGGCTTTTTAGGACTCGACAATATCAGCATTTTCAACCGCAGCGCCAAAATGCCCGAGGGAGGCGTCCTCGAACAGGCCGACGGCACAGCCTGGATGGGCTTTTACTGCCTGACCATGATGAAGATCGCCCTGGAGCTCTCTAAGTACGACGCCACCTATCAGGACTCGGCCACCAAATTTTTCGAACACTTCCTAAGAATCGCCTACGCCATCAATGATTGCGGAGGAAGGGGACACTCGCTTTGGGATGATGAAGACGGGTTTTTCTACGACGCTTTAAACCTTCCCGACGGCACCATCATTCCGATTAAAGTCCACTCGCTTGTCGGCCTTCTTCCCATGTTCGCTGTCGAGACGCTTGAACCCGATATGCTAAAAACAATGGATGTCTTCGACAGGCGCATGAAGTGGTTCATGGATAACCGTCCCAGACTCACAGGCATGATGGCCTGTACGAAAACTCCCGGAGAAAACAAAAGACGTCTTTTCGCCTTCCTGACGAAAGACAAACTCCTCAGCGTTTTAAAGTACATGCTCGATGAAGACCGCTTCCTCTCCCCTTACGGAATAAGATCGGTATCCAAATACCACGAAAAACACCCCTACAGCCTCAAAATCGACTCCCAGGAATTCAACATCAGCTACCAGCCCGGCGAGTCGGAAAGCGGACTTTTCGGAGGAAACTCGAACTGGCGGGGGCCTGTCTGGTTTCCCATCAACTTTCTCATTATCGAATCGCTTCAAAAATTCCATCACTACTATGGAGACGATCTTAAAGTAGAATGCCCCACAGGATCCGGGACAGTACATGAACCTCTGGGATGTCGCAACAGAACTGTCTTGCAGATTAAACCGTCTGTTTTTAAAAAATCAGGAAGGAAAGCGCCCCATATACGGCGATAGAACTATTTTTCAAAAAAACCCCCATTGGAACGACTGCATCCTGTTCAATGAATATTTTCATGGCGACACAGGATATGGTCTTGGAGCCGGCCATCAAACCGGATGGACAGGTCTGACGGCAAAACTGCTCCAGCAATCCGGCGGGGAAGAAACAAGAGGAGAAATTCATGAGAGGAGCTCTAAGAAAACAGCAATTGCCTGAAGTGCACATGCCCTCAAAACCGATTGAAAAAGTCCTAAAGGGACAAAAAGCCCTCGTCACCGGGGCAGATTCGGGAATTGGCAAAGGAATCGCTATTGCCATGGGCCAAGCCGGCGCCGATGTGGTTGTCAACTACCACAAAGGGGAGGACAAAGCTCAGGAAGTTGTCGAGGAAATCAAAAAAAACGGCTGCAAAAATGTCTACGCGCATCAGGCCGATGTTTCGCAAGAAGACCAAGTCATCGACATGTTCGACAAAATGCGGCAGGAGTTCGGCACTATCGACATTCTTTGCAGCAACGCCGGCCTGCAGCAGGACGCGCCGCTTGAAGAGATGACGCTGGCGAAATGGAACCTGGTTCTCAGCGTCAATCTGACCGGACAGTTCCTCTGCGCCCGCGAAGCGGTTAAAGAATTCAAGCGAAGAGGCGTTAGAAAAGAAGTCTCCTGCGCCGCGGGAAAAATCATCTGCATGAGCTCTGTCCACCAGGAAATTCCCTGGGCAGGACACGTCAACTACGCCTCGTCTAAAGGGGGCATCAAAATGATGATGGAAAGCATCGCCCAAGAAGTGGCGCCGCACCGCATCCGTGTCAACGCTATCGCCCCGGGAGCCATCAGGACCCCCATCAACAAAGACGCCTGGGACACTCCTGAAGCTTATGAAAAGCTGATGGACCTTATCCCCTACAACCGTATCGGAGAACCCGACGATATCGGCCGGGCAGCCGATCTGTCTTGCCTCCGACGACAGCGACTATATCACCGGAACGACGATATTTGTCGACGGAGGTATGACCCTTTATGCCGGATTCACAACCAATGGATAGGAGGCCGCCGATGAACCAGCACTTTGATGTGATCATTATCGGAAGCGGAGCCGGCGGGGGCACCCTCGCCCGCCATCTGTCGCAAAATTCCGATAAAAAAATCCTCATTTTAGAGCGGGGCGACTACCTCCCCCGTGAAAAAGACAACTGGCGGTCCAAAGCGGTCTTTCTCGACCAGAAATACCACACTCAGGAAATGTGGATCGATAAAGACGGGCAGGAATTCCGCCCCGGAGCCTTCTATGGCGTTGGCGGCAACACCAAACTCTACGGCGCTGCCTTAATGCGGATGAGGGAGACAGATTTCGGCGAAGTTGAGCACAAAGGGGGAACTTCCCCCGCCTGGCCTCTTAACTACAAGGACTTAAAGCCTCACTATCTGCAAGCTGAAGAGCTCTACCATGTTCATGGACTCAGAGGAGAAGATCCGACAGAGCCGCCTGATGAGACCCCCTATAAATATCCCCCCGTCGCTCATGAGCCGCGCATTCAGAAACTCTCGGAAGATCTTGAGAAAAAGGGTCTGAAACCTTTTCATCTCCCTTTAGGTTTAAGGCTTGACGAGTCCAACCGGCACAAGAGTCCCTGCATCAAATGCAGCACCTGCGACGGCTTTCCCTGCCTTGTGGACGCTAAAGCCGACGCCCAGGTCGTCGCTGTCGACCCCTCCCTTGAAAACGGCAATGTGACGCTGATCAGAAACAGCTATGTGCACAAGCTTGCAACAGACGATTCCGGAAAAACTGTTACCGGGGTCCACGTTCAGCAGGGCGCCAGCGAAAGCGTCTACACAGGAGAAATCATTGTTATCTCCTGCGGCGCTGCCAATTCTGCCGCTCTTTTACTCCGTTCGGCAAACGGCAAACACCCCAAAGGCCTTGCCAACAGCTCCGATGTCGTCGGCAGGCACTATATGTGCCACAACAACAGCGCTTTGATGGCCCTCTCGATTCACCCGAACCTGACAAAATTTCAAAAAACCCTGGCCCTGACCGATTTTTACTATGGTACCGATGACTATCAATATCCGATGGGACTCATCCAGATGCTTGGTAAATCGGATTCGGAAATGCTAAAAGGAGACGCGCCGAAGATCACTCCCCTGAAAGTTCTAGAAGAGATGGCAACCCATTCAATCGACTTTTGGCTCACAACGGAAGATCTTCCCGATCCAAACAATAGAGTCACAATCGACAAAGACGGGCGCCTTCACCTGGCTTATACGGAAAATAATCTGCAGTCGCACCAAAAGCTCATCAATCAGCTAGAGAGCATACTCGAACATATCGGATGCGAAAAAAAGCTGCTGAGAAACAATTTATACTTAGGAAAGAAAATACCCATTGCGGGTGTTGCCCACCAGTGCGGAACGGTCCGCTTCGGAACCGATCCGAAGACATCCGCCCTGGATATCAACTGCAAAGCCCACGACCTCGACAACCTCTATGTCGTCGATGCCAGCTTCTTCCCTTCCGCATCAGCCGTAAACCCCTCACTGACAATCATCGCCAACGCGCTTAGGGTCGGAAGCCATATACTCGAAAGACTTGGAGCTAAAAGCCGTGCGGCAGTGAAATAGAGATATTATTTCTCAAGCCGTTTGTTCAGTTCCTTGATCAACTTCGGCAAATGAGGAATAATAAATTCTTTATGGAGCTGCTTTATCCTGACAAGTTCATTATAGAGGCGTGTCTCGGTCTTTAGAGAACATGTTTGATATTGCAACGCATCTAAGATTTGCCGCGTACAATTACTATAGCGCTTGTTATTGACATCACGGTGCGTATCGTACAAACTATTCTTAAAGTTGCAACAAGAGAGCACTGGTTCCATCAGCTCCCAAACAACCTTTTTGATGACAGGATAGTCTTTCTGATTGGCTCTTAAGCACTTAATCGCAATACTACTCGAGATCTTCCAGGGAAGTTTCAATCAAATTTCTTCTCTGTTTCTCGAAATATTGATAGTTAGAGGAACCTTCTATCATAGACATCTCCTTTATATTTGGTTTTGCCAGGATCCTTCCCAATGATATATCGGAGAGCGGATCGCAAAAGGTTTTTCTTCGACTAAATTCTTGACAGCCAATGCTCTTGCATTGTAACAATCCGGTTTTTCTTGCGACAATGTTTTTGCCGCCTGTTCAGGTAGAAAATAGGGATCGAATCCAAAACCGCCACGGCTTCTGGGCAGGACAATCTTTCCTGAAAGTTCTCCTTTGTATATATACACCTGAGTATTTTGCTTCCTGGCCAGAAATACAGTCCAGACAGCTTTTCTTCCTAAAAGCTTGTCCAAATCACCTTGCAGCCACTTGATATTGACTCCGATATCGCACCCTTCTATATCCAGACTGGTGTCATCCACCAAAACACCGCCGTCTATTTGACTGGCCTTGTGGATGATGACAGTGAGGGGATCGGCATCTATTTCATCGAGATCAATACCGGAAACATCAAGTCGCAATCCGTATTTTCCAAAAAAACTTTGAAATTCCTGCAGTTTTCCGGGATTGCTTGTGTTCAACTTGTAAGATTCCATTTTAACAGTATCTCTAACAAAATAAAGAATTTAAAGTAATATTATAAATTCATTTACCATTTTTATCCAATACTTTTGAACAAAAATGTCTTGCCGGATGAACCAGATATATATATTTTTTCACACTTTGTATTGCCAGTAATTTAACTCTTTTGTAATGTAAGGAAGACATCGCCTAAATAGTGGTGATAGGCTATTTCAACGCTTGCGAAATAGAAATTAAACAAAAAAAGGAGTGACATCAATGTCTCTTCACAAAAATGGAGCGTCCTTTAAAGGGACCATTAACAAAGCTATAGCTTTTGGCGCGGCTTTGTTAACTTTGACAGGCTCTGTCGGTTCTCTTTCAGCTGCCTACGATCCTTACTATGCGGATAATTGCTGTCCGGATACGTGCTGGGATCCTTGCGCCTGCGAGTTGCCCGACTTTGTCGTATATGCCGACTTTATTTACTGGCAAGTCCATCCGGAAGGACTGGAATATGCACGTAAGGGAGGGTTTGGCCTTGACGCAGAAACAGAGGTTGATGGACATGGCTACATCGTCTCCCCCGAGTGCGAACTCGAGCCGGGATTCCGAATCGGTTTGGTCGTTGATCTTGGTTGCTGCAACTGGGATTTCTATGCCCAATACACATGGTTGAGTGATTGCTTTCACCATGAAGTGAGAAACCCTTATGATCCGACTGTAGGAGATGGGCCTATTGATCTTCAGCCGCTTCTCTGGAACCAGGGGCTTAATCCTAATATTTTGAACCTCTCAGCTTAGCAAGAGCCGAGTGGGATTCGACATACAACGTACTGGACTTCGGCCTTGGCCGTACATTTTCTGTTAACTGCTGCTTTGACTTCCGCCCTCACTTAGGGTTCAAAGCCACATGGCAGGAACTGAAATATAAAATCCGCTACGAAAGTGAAGATACGACAGAAATCACTCAGCATGCCGAAATCCATAACAAGACCAACTTTGATGGTATCGGTCTTCGAGGCGGATTCGACGCTGCTTGGAGATTCTCTCCTTGCATCAGCCTGGTTGGAGGACTTGCCGTATCTACTGTATGGTCGGATATAGAAGTCCACCGCAGGGACTACTACACGACTAATGTAGATACAGTAGATCCAACGAACAACCTTGATCTTAAAATGGATCGTTGCGCGTTGATCCCGGTAACTGAACTTTTATTCGGGCTTCGCTACGACACAACCATGTGCGACTGCTACGATATTTTCGTATTCGTCGGCTGGGAAAACCAAGTTTGGTGGAATCTTAACAGATTCATCTATCGTTAACTCGTGATCTCGAAGGAGAAGGAAGCAGCTACCAGTTTGGTCCGCATGGAAACGTCACTTACCAAGGTTTGACTGTTAGAGCTGGATTCAGCTTCTAAATTCAACTTGGATTAAGTGCTGATATCAGGTCCTGATTCGAAAGAGTCAGGACCTTTTTTTTATTTCCGGTTGATTCCATTTATCATGCTCCTTTAGTATGTTATCTTTCACTTTGTCTATAAAGGAGCGATATCAATGTTTCTTCAAAAAATAAAAAAAACCGCTGCAATTTTGGCGGTATTTTTCACAATGACTGGCGCTGTTGCAGCAGACTACGATCCCTACTGCGAGGAGACCTATTGGGATCCCTGCGCCTGCGATATGCCCGATTTCCTTGTCTTTGCCGATTTCATCCTCTGGCAAGTACACCCCGAAGGACTGGAATTTGCCCGAAAAGGGGGTATGGGTTTAACCTAATGAAACCGCCATCGAAAAAGATGGAACCATAGTGTCGCCCGAGTGCGAACTAGAACCGGGTTTCAGAGTCGGCGTCTTTGTCAACCTCGACTGCTGCAACTGGGACTTCTACGCCCAATACACCTGGCTGGGACAATGCTTTCAGAATGAAGAAACTCGGCGACAACGCATCCGTCCAACTCCAGCCGCTTAATTTATAACCGCCCCTTTTCTCCCGATCCTTCCCTCCCTTTACAAAACCAGTGCAAATGGGATTCAAGTCTCAACGTCCTGGATTTCGGCATGGGACGAACCTTTTCTATCAACTGCTGCTTTGATTTCCGCCCGCACTTAGGGTTCAAGGCCGCCTGGCAGGAGATCAAATATAATATCCACTACGAAAGAAGACCGACGACAACGATCACTGAAAGGTCGATATCGAGAACAAAACCGACTTCAACGGCATCGGCCTTCGCGGCGGATTCGACGCTGCCTGGAGATTCTCGCCTTGCTTAAGACTAGTCGGCGGAATTGCCAGTGGCTACCCTTTGGTCGGATATCGACGTCCATCGCAAAGACAAATACAATCCAGATATCAATGATACGAAATCTAAAGATATTAAAAACATGGGCTACCATATGAAAAACTGCGCTCTGGTTCCCGTTACCGAGCTGCTTCTTGGATTCGCTATGATACGACAATATGCAACTGCTATGAAGTTTTTATCTTTGCAGGATGGGAAAACCAGGTATGGTGGAACTTGAACCGCTTCCTTTTTATCAATGGCGGCGGCGAGTGCCGACGGCTTTCAGTTCGGTCCTCACGGCAACATCACATACCAAGGATTGACTGTCCGCGCAGGAATGGGATTCTAAATTTAACTATTTATTATTTGATTCCATTGAGAATTTTTAATAAGGCGCTGTCATATCTCCAAAATTTTTTGGAGGTTGGACGATAACGAAATCCAATAAAAAGGAGCGACAACGATGTCTCTTCAAAAAAATAAAGCGTTCTTCAGAAGAACGTTCAGGGGGCTTCTTTTAGCGCAGCTTTATTATTGATAACCGGATGCTTTAGTTCCTTAGCGGCAGATTATAATCCCTGCCATAAGATTCCCAGTGGGGTTCTTGCTGCCTGGATTTTTGCGAAATGCCCGACTTTGTCATTTATGGAAATTTCATCTACTGCCGGGTTCTTCCCGAAGGACTGGAGTTTGCGAGAAAAGATGGATTCAGCACCGCAGCTACAGAGGGTGTGAGCCAAAAAGGGCATATTGTGTCGCCCGACTCGGACCCCACGGCAACCTGAATTATCAGGGATTAAAGTAAGAGCGGGCGTCGGATATTGATCAGCAAGGGCTTTTTTCAAGGCCCTTATACCCAGCTCCTCCCAAGCTTCTCGTTTTAATTCTTTCAATAAGGATCACACTCATTTAAGCAGAGTGGCATTTTCCGAACAGGGAAATTCGCCATTTTCTTTAGCTTGAAAGATCAATTCGGTTGTCGAAATGCCTTTTGTGTAAGGAACCAGAGCAATTTGCCTTCTTTAACCGCGGCGCCGTAGTAAAGTCGGTTTTCTTTTCATCAAAGTCATCTCCATGAACGACCAACTGGATTTCATGTTCTCGCATAAAACCAGCATTGAGTCTTATAGGACTATTAGCAATCACCTTATGAACAAGCCTGTTTGCTTTTACAGCAGCGCTTCTTTCCTCGAGGTCCATAATGGGATTTCGCTTATACTCGGAAACCCCATCGCCGCATACCCCACAAACAGTCTGACCTCCGTCCCCCTGCCTTTTCCTTTCCCTTGCCAATCGCCTTTATAAATATATTTTATGTCCTGAATGAAACAGATCGAAAATTCCGTCCACAAAGACATTATAATGTTCAGTCTTTTGCATAAACCCCCTCTTAAAAAGACACTATAATTGCACCCTAGACAATTGTCAATTTTTGAGGGCACACAACCCAATCTAACAAAAAATCACTATTTATATGAATTATGTAGATTATAATTGCCTATAAATGTTATTATTCTAACATCACTTCATCACCCTCTCCTTTGAAAGAAGAAGAGATTTGAATGTGATTGTAACGTTGTTAAGGAGCTAAGTTATGAATTTATTTGTGAGAAATCTTGCCTACTCGGTAACCGAGGAAAAGTTGCGAGAAGAATTCGAGTCTATTGGAGCCGTTGAAAGCGCCCGTGTCATTTTAGACCGGGATACCGGGAGATCTCGAGGTTTTGGATTTGTTCAATTTGCCAATCAGGAAGATGGGCAAAAAGCAATTTCAGAACTTGATGGCAAGGAAATAGATGGCCGGGCAATTTCTGTACAGGAAGCCAACGAAAATAAAGGTCGAAGAAGAAACGCCTGATAGTCTTTTATATTGGGATCGCAAGATCCCAATATCCAATCTTTTTTTTTTACAAAAAATACCTTGAATTGATTTGAGAAGTCGATTAAAATCCGTTGTTTTATGAACACAACAGATGAGATCAGCTGCCTCACCCCTCTGGTTAAACGACTGACAGCCCTGCAAACTCCTGAGGAAAAGTATAAACTGATTACCCATCAGCCCGACGTCAGCCGCTATCTGTACTCACACCCGGAAGTTTTCCGCTTGATCGAAACGTTTCCTCTTGAAGAACGGGTCGGTCTCGCAGCGCTTATCGTCCTTGGGCAAGAAGATGCGGTCTTTAGTCAAAAGGACCTAAATTTGAAGCCTTTGGCTGCAACCCTTTGCATCACTGAGTTTTTCTTCAAAACAATCGGAGGCGTAGTCGGCTATCACCAGACAGCCCTCAACAAAAAAACCTAAGCGTAATCCCTATATCACTTTAGAACAGCCCGTCGATTTCGACTTTGAGGGTAGAAAAGCTGAAATGATTCTTCAGGGCTTAAAAAATCTCGACCGGCTCATCGTTGCCTCTCCGGTAGGAGGAGCCGCAGACAGACTCAATCACATCGACCCAAAAACCGGAGAAGGGCTCCCTGCAGCTAATTTCACGTTCAACGGCAGGCCTCTTCTTGACGGAATCTACCGCGACCTGCAAGCGCTCGAGTACCTTCATTTTAAGGTCTTTGGAAAGCAGGTGACAGTTCCTACAGTTCTGATGACCTCTCATGAAAAAGACAATGACCGCCGCATCCGAGAACTGATTAAGTATCATCGTCCTAAGGATTCCTATCACTTTCTTGTGCAGCCTTCAGTGCCGGTGATTACCGAAGAAGGGAAATGGGTCTTTTCCGCCCCAGGCGATTTGAAGTTAAAACCAGGCGGCCACGGAGCGATATGGAAGCTGGCTTTAGACAGCGGACTTTTAGACAAAATGGCTGGAAAAAAGGTGATTACCAGACAAATCAACAACCCCCTTGCCTGGCGCCTGCTTCCCGAACTTATGGGGGCCGGATTCTGAGAAAGACGCGGCCTTCGGTACTCTCACCTGCGAACGGCCCCGCAACATTTCCGAGGGCATGCTCGTCGTCAAAAAAGATGCATCTACCACGCCTCCTACCTTTTGTTTAACCAATATCGAATATTCCTCTTTAAACTTTAATGAAGGCTCTCGTTTTCCCTCGAATACGAATATCATGTTTTTTGATATAAACGCTGTCAAAAAAGCGACGGAGCAAAACCCCCTCCCCGGCCTTATGATCAATATGAAAAGCTTGTATCCGACAATCGACGGCCGCAAAGTCCTCGGAGGAAGACTGGAAACCACCATGCAAAATGCCGCCGATGACATTCGCCAGCAAACACCGGAAGATCCTCCAAGCTTTGCCATTTTTGGCCCTCGCTGCGAAGTTTCATCGACAATAAAGCGTTCCTATGAAAAAGAACTCGCCCAAACTCCCGTCCAGACGTTTTACGACCTTTTAAAAAGGAACAGAAAAGCTTTCTCTATGAAGCTTCCCCCCAAGGCCTCCCTGGAAGACTACCTCTCTGATGGGCCCAATGTCATCATCGACTTTCATCCTGCCCTTGGCCCCGATGATGTCATCGGTCAAAAAGTAAAGGGGGGCGAGCTGGTCCAAGGAAGCGAGATGGTCCTGGAAATTGCCGAGCTGCAAATGCAAGACCTTCATCTGGACGGCAGCCTCAGAATTCTCGCCGACTCCCCTTTAGGTCATTTAGACGACGGCGTGCTTCAATACTCCGACAAATGCGGAAAATGCCGATTAATCAATGTCACAGTCAAAAATCAGGGAATCGACAGGGGTAAAGTGACTCAGTGGTGGAAAGGCGATCATCCTCGAAAAGAATCCTGCGAAATCATCATACATGGCAGCGGAGAATTTTTCGCGGAAAATCTGACCTTTCTAGGGAACTTCCAAATAGAAGTCCCCTCTGGCACTCGTATCACCGCCAAAGAAAAAAATGGAAAAATCATTCTTTTTAAAGAAAAGATTTTACACCCTTCCTGGTCATGGGCCTATCGTCCTGACCCTCAATCAAAGATAATTCTAGAAAATAAAACATTTTTTTAGTAAAATAGTTATTTAATGTAAATATAGGTGATTTGCCAATGTTTATCAAAAAATTATTAATTTCATTTGTCTTATTAAGCGGTGTTTTTTGTTCGCCATTATTTAGTTCCCAAGACAAAAAAGAGACAACTGTTCAGGCTGAACTTCCCAATCCCATAAACCTGAAAACTAACTGGTGGGACTATTTTACTGTCGAAGGAAAGAAATATAAAAAACACACTGAAGCTATCAAGGAAGAGCTTGAAAAAATTCTTGCTGGATTGGAAAACGATCAAAAGGACCAGGCGGCCGTTCTGATTAAAAGGCTGACCGGCAATATTGAGGCTTATGTCGAAGTTAAACGGGAAAAAGTTGAAAAACCCGCTCCCAAACCGTTTTTAGACAGCTACAACCTCCAGCAGCAGATCGATGTCGCCAAACAAGTTTCTTATGAGCGGTCGCTTTTCGATAGCGAAAAAAAAGAGGCCAAGTTCTTAAGCAACCGCCTCTCGAAACTATCGAGCCATCTTGACAAACTAATCGTTTCCTATCAGGAAATGAAAGAACACAACTTTCAAAAATTAATTCAAGGCCTTGAAATCCTCAACACCCGGTTCACTGTTGCCATCAATAAAGAAAAACTGAGGGTGGCACGGGAAAAAATCGACATAACAGCCGATCAACTCGACAATTCCTTAGAAGAGCTTAACTACGCCAGAAAACACATTGACTACGGCGACATTAATATCGCTGAAATCGAAAGCGAGCTGGCTTCGGCAAAACAAGAGCTGGAAAAAAACCGCCATGAATCGCTTCAACATGAGCTGAAAGCTCAGCCGGTTTCCGATAATTCCCTCTCGGGAAAGCTTAAAGGCTCACTGCAGCAATTAAAAGAACATAAAACATCAGTCAAAGAACTTTCTGCAGAACTAGCTGTCCTGATGCAGCAGATCAAATTAGGCATTGCAAACCCGCCGGAGAATATTGAGCAGCTTGAGAAGGATTATGAAAACTGGTCTAGCAAACTAAACAATATCAAAGATCAGAAAAGTGAATGGGAAAAGAAAAACGAAGAAGAGCTGAATCGCTTTAAGTCCGTTGCCGAAGAGGAGCCCTCGCTCGATAACGAAATCGAAAACCTTCAGGCCGAAAGGATCAAACTCACTCAGGAAAACCGTCTCCTCCTTCAGCAAGTAGGAGGAAAAGTCTTTACGACCGGCGTCGTGCTCGATCAATTCGGACAAATCATTCAAAGTCAAAAATCGCCCCTGAGCCGGTGGTGGTCGGGTACGCTCGATTCGATCGAAAACTGCTGTACGGGCATCATTTCCTGGTACAACCAAACCCTGTTTAAAATCGGCGAGCAGCCCATTACAGTCAAAAACATTGTCAAAGCCCTCCTCGTTCTGATCTTCACCTACTTTATTTCCTATTTTGTCCGCAAACTCCTTTCAAATGCTTTCAGGAAAAAAACGAATGTCTCCCATGGCTTTATCTATTCAATCAACCGGCTGATCCATTATGTCATCCTCACCATCGGCCTTGTCATCGCCATGACAAGCATTGGCCTGGACTTCGACAGGATATTTATCGTTGTCGGCGCACTCAGCGTCGGTATCGGTTTTGGTCTGCAGAGCATCGTTAATAACTTTGTCTGCGGTCTGATCATTCTCTTTACCCGAAACATTAAAGTGGGCGATTATATCGAGCTGGGCAATGGACAGTGGGGATCGGTCTCGGCGATTCACGTGCAAAACACCATCATCCGCACCTGGGACGGAACAGACATTGTGATCCCTAATTCAACGCTTGTTTCCGAACGTTATACCAACTGGACAAGACGGGACCCCTACAAACGTTTTCACATCCCCTTTTGCGTTGCTTTCGGCACAGACAAGGAAAAAATTGAAGAGGCCGCCATCAAAGCCGCCCTAAACGTTCCCGCTACAGTCGGAAAAGCGCAAGGTGTGAACGATCCCCAGTGCTGGCTGGTCGATTTCGGAGAAAACGGCCTGATGTTCGAGCTTGTTGTTTGGACAAACGTCTTCCGCTCGGGCAACCACGGCTCGGTTAAAGGGTCCTACTACTGGGAACTTGAATCGGCCATCACCGAATGCGGCTTCCAGATCCCCTATCCCAAGCGAGACATTTATGTGAAGGAAGAGCCCAGCCGCCAAAACAAATATTCGGCCGCTTATAATCCCGTGAAAGCTAGAGAGTGATAGCTAATCTCACAGGATCTCAAGGCAAGTTATACAGGATGCTGCTCCGGATTCGTCCTTAAATGCCAAGGGGGCATATAAATCAACCTCACCGCCACGGGAGATGCATTTCATTCCCATCGTCATCATTGATGGCCGAGTCGATGCCGATGACCAGAAAATGGTCGGTCCGCTCATCTCCGACATTAAAAAGCTGATGAGAGACATTTGCCGGGCAGATGAGTGTTGAAGGCGCCTCGCAAAGAATTTCTTCATCGCCGACAACCGCTAAGATCTTTCCTTGAAGAATAATAAAAACTTCTTCGGTTTCATGAACATGCCTGGGAGTTCTTGACCCGACCGCGATGCTTGACCTCCAGACTTCATACTGATTGGCACCTAAAGTTTTAGAGGAAAGAGCTTGAAGTGTATTTCCGTTATGCCCGAATTTAGGAATCGTATCGTGAGAAACACAGACGGCAGCAGGATCGGCAGAGAGAATGCCGCTGACTAATAGAAGAGAGAAAAAATACCTTAACATGGAAAACCTCCTTAAATACCGGAAATTTTAAGCGCCATTGTTTTAGAAATCAATTCAAAAATCGAGGTTTCCTTGAACAGATTTGACAAACAAAGAAATAGCGGAGAAGGAAGCTTCTCGCATTCAAACCATTTCCACTGCAGGCATTTGCCTGGCTCATTAACAACAGGAGTTCCCTCGAACCGTGGCACAATCATGTATAAAGTTACATAATGTTTGCCCTCGATCTCAAAAAAATCATTGGTCCAGGGACCGGCAATCACCTCTTTAGCCACGAGACCTGCCTCTTCTTCCAGCTCTCTTACCGCGCATTCCTCCGGACTTTCTCCAAACTCCAAGTGACCGCCCGGCAAACCCCATGTCCCTGCTCCATGGGCATTGATCCTTTCTCCAAAAAGGATTTTATTCTCATGGATCACAAAAACACCAATACCAACTCTTGGATGTGTTTGAAGCTTAGTCATAATCGTCTCTCTTATAATGCAAAGTTGATAGGGTACTAGCGCTCCTTCCAGCAGTCAAGATTCTCTCGGATTGTAATTTTGAAAATGAAGATCCATCTAAGCCATACTGCCCTACAATTTCAAACCCATTCCTAACAAGTAACTCCTCAAGTTCATCGGCTGTATAAAGCTGCAAACTAAACTTCTCTCTAATGGTCACAGATTTTTCTGACCCCTCCTGGATATAAAATTCATCGAATGAAGTGAGACGGCCAGACAATCTATCCAGGATAGATGTTTGAATATGGCGAATCGTTGTTTCATTGAGTGACTTCTTGATATCCATAGCCAAATTCTTCACAGCTTCATCAGTTAAAGCCTGCAAATTAAAAATATCAAAAATATAAATCCCACCAGGCTTGAGGTTTCCTTTGATGTTTTTCAGAGTTGTTTCGAAATCTTTCTTGGTTAAATGACCGATGGCATTAAAGATCGTGATCACCGCATCAAATTTCCCTAAGCGAACCTCACGCATATCACCATGGTGAAAAGATATAGAGAAGCCAGCATCCTTCGCCTTTTCTGAGGCAATTTTGAGTAATTCATGGCTTTGGTCCGAACCGACTACTTGAAATCCTTTCTTAGTTAACCAAATCACCTGCGCACCTGTTCCACACGTTAGATCCAAAACCGTTTTTGCTTGGTTTTCTCGAAGGATTTTATCTATAGCTAAGTGCGTTGACTCATTATTTTCTTGAGTTAGAAGGTCGTAGTAATTGGATAAGTTGCTATATTCGAGGGGAAGTCCTAGTGAATTCGTTTCTTTTGTTACTTGTGTACTCGGGCCCAGCTGCTTCATATCTAACCCCATCATATAATGGGGATGAGGGCTATGAGAGGGAATAAATTCACCTAAAATTTTGAATCCAAACTTTTCATAAACATGAACAGCGCGAGAGTTAGATGCTTCAGGGTCAATTAAGACCTCTTCAACTTCAGGAAACTCACTCAAGAGAAACTCTTTGATAATGAGATAAGAAAGTTTCTTCCCCAAATACTCTTCCTCACCAATTAACATATCCAAAGTGATGGTCGTACCCTTGGCAACACACCATTTAGAAAGCTCATCTTCGGGCTTTTTCACCAGTGATGTTATCAAAAATGCAAAAGGTTTATCTCTATCGCAAGCAAGCCAATACTTTGTGTCAGATACACCTTCAATGAATTCATTAATTCCCTTTAATGTATTTGCGAGACCATCTCCATAAAACCACTTTGCCACATACGGTTTTGTGAGCCAATTGCGTATGAGAGCTCGGTCATTTACGCTTACTGGCCTGAAGGTGCATTCTAATTGGTTTCTCATTACAGCCCTCAGTGTGTCACACAGCCTTTGTGAGGCTATTACTTTCCTTAAAAATAACCATAACCCTATCAACTTAGTCAAGTTTCCGAGATCGAACAAAATGGCAGTTGCGAAAAGATCGAGTCTCACCCATCAATACAAAGTTGATAAAGTACTAGTGTTAGCTTGCTCGGGAAAAGACTCGAACCTTCACGGGATTGCTCCCAAGGGATTTTAAGTCTCCGAAGCTTTCATAATACCGCATAACACAGCCTAACTTTTCGAGAGAAAATATAGCAGAAACGATCATTGGCCGCATCAAAATTGTCACAAAAATTATGGAAAGAAAGCAAATGTTCTGACCCATGAGTGACCTATGCGGCTATCGAGTCCACTAAGCCTGTTTGACCAATTCTTTATCCAGTGAGACAGATAAATAACTTATAATCTATAACTTCCACTGAAAAGATAGGAACAAGTCAGTACAAGCAAAGAATAAAAGAACTTGTACTGCTCTACACTACAATAAAAAATTAACTAAGGGGGTACTTTTCGCTGTCGCAAATGGGTTACTTTCTGATGTCGTTTAACAACTTGCCTATGAGCATCAAAGAAAGGGGTATGCTCTTGAGGTTGCAAAAAAGGTTATACAATTAACACTCTAAAACTTAAAGAAATTGTCTCTTTTACAACCCCTGATAACAAACGCTCATGGGGTCTCATGAAAAAATTGGGAATGAAGCATAATCCAGCAGATGACTTCCATCATATAAAACTTCCAAAGGACCATCCTCTTGGGTTTCACGTTCTTTATAGGCTAAAAAATCAGGATATCTGAATATCGAAAAAATTCAATAAAGAAAGAACTTCTGGTGATGAAAACTGCGCCTTACTCACTTTATTCGACTGAGGGTCAATGGAATAGTTTTTAGCATCCCTAAAATCAGCTTTGGACAAATCAGAATGATGAAACAAACTACCCTCTAGGTCAGCTTCTCGAAAATTAGCCTCAGCAAGAACCGTATTATTGAAGTGACATTCTCTGACTTTGGTTCCCAAAAAGCTCGTTCGTTTCATTTTCAGATCAGAGAAATTGCATCCCATTAAAATGCAATTCCTGAATTCAAGAGATAAAAACCTGTTGTCACACTTAAAAAATTCACTTCCTACAATTTTACACTCATCAAATGACACACCTTGAAAGCGGCAATCCTCCATTCTCACCAAATGCAAATTACAGCTTTTAAAGATACATTCGGAAAAATGCGTGCTCCGAAAACTGCTCTCTTGAAAAATACAATTTTCAAAAACACACCCAGTATAAGACTTACCAGCGAATGATTCTCCGCTAAAATCTTCTCGTATAAATCTTTTATCCTCACAAGCTTTCAATGGATTCCTCCTCTTGAAGAGCCATATGCTGAAGATAAAATTGATTTATTTGACCGAAGGCTTGCTCATCGACTGCTTAATTCCACATTCATCGGCAAGTGCCTGGTAAAGAGTTATCCATTCTTTGGGTGGCTCACTCAGAGATTAGGAAGCATATGCGTCTTACGCGCTTTAAAGACTTTTTGAATGGTCTGTTTGAAAGCGTCTGCATTGATATTTCTGTGCTCTATCAAGAGGAGCATATCAATCAAATCCTTCACCCTAGAATTCAACCTCTCTTCACGAGGAAGAGAATAAGCGTGAAGCTTCTCTGCAAGTTGCTGCTCGATGGAAATCATTCGCATTCTGGGAGTTTTAATCCCGCAGTATTCCAACCAAGTCAGAACCATCTACTTGTTCAATTTCATCTACGATAACATCAGCTCCTACATCCAACTGAAATCGGACAAAAAGACGTCTATCGACAAATGAAGAGACTGAATATCGAGCGCCTCCATAAGGGGCATTATCCAGGTCCATACGGGACTCACCGACCTCAAAGGTAAAATAATCCTCTAAATCCATTTTTACCAATTCACGAAGCTCTCGAATGATAACAGCCTCCATCAGCGACTCACTTGTACCAGTCCTATGAAGGCAAGTTAAATCTATGTCTTTCGTGGCTCTAGCTGCTGAAAAACGAAGTTCCATCGCATACCCACCTTTCAGAACAAAGCCATCAGCATCTTGGTGGAAAATTCGGGCCAATAATCTCTCGAAAGCTACTTTTCTTCTTACCCTCTGCAAGTCCTGGTTTGTTTTTTCAGCGATGCTTTTTAGGCGCGCCTCCAAACTTTTGCGAAAGTCAGTTGCTGTTTTAAACGCTGTTGTCATTTGAGTACTCTTTTAATTTTTTGATAAATCTCGGGTCTTGTTTGCTTAAGAGACTCCAACTCTCTTTCCAAGAGAAGTCCTCGACTTAAGAGCTTGTTGAACCGCTTGTGCGATGAAGTTATCAGCAACAGTTCCCTCGGCCACGCAATCAATGATAGTTCTTAGAGGAGTGGTTACCTTATACCCTTGCCTCTCTTCAATATCTGAATCCTCTAGAACACCTCTATACAAGCGGAGTAGCTTAGGAGGTTCCTTACGTCTTCGAAAATCAAGAGGAACAGTCATGTGCATCTTAGAGGGCATCACATCGGAAAGCTCGTGAATGTCTAAAGCCGTTTCATGAGACCAAACCCCCTGAGGTATATCCTCAATATTCCTGCTCCATAGGGACCACAAGACAAGCTCTGGTCTCTCTGTTACAGGATACCTGGCCAATCGATAGACACCCCTTTCTTCTTGAGTCCATTCCCCTGAATCAAGCTTCAAATGAAAATTAGAGCGTTTATAGCCGCATTCCTCTGCCTGTTTTGCAGTAAAAAAGCCTTGCTGACGGTCTGCTATTTCAAAGAGTTGATTTTGACTTCCCATACACCAATGTTATAATTTTTATGATATTGGTGCAATGGTTAATTTCAGAGCAGGAAGGGAAATATATAAAAAACACATAACCAGATACTTACAACGTATTCATTGTTCAGAATAAAGAACTTTGTAGTGGTTTTGAACCATCCCCGATGAAGGAAAAGCCTGCGAAGCTATTAACTTTAGGTTTACATCACTATCAGTTTTATCCAAAAAGTCGTATTCCTTCTCCTATTAAAATCGGAATAAGAGTAACGACCATATCATCAATCAAACCCTCTTTAAGAAAAGATTGGACAATTTGCCCGCCGTCCACATAGACGCGTTTCCATCCCTCTTCAGCAAGCGATTTTCATTATTTCTCTTGGTGAAAGCTGAGATACCCGAACTTTTCCTTCTAATTCATCTGGAATAGCATCTTGCGTTAGGGTTTTACTCAATACAATCACAGGCTTCTGGTAAGGCCAATCTCCAAAAGTAAGAACTTTTTCAAAGGTACCTCGTCCCATGATAAGACCATCGACACTTGATATAAAAGTTTCATACCCGAGGTCTTCACCTTCTGCTTTTTCCTGAGGCAGCCAATCAAGAGCATGATTTTTTCTAGCTATAAATCCATCGAGGCTTGTCGCCACAAATACATGTCCCGTCATCTATTTAAAGTCCTCATCCGTTAATTGATAAATCTGTTTTAATGACTCTTTATATTCAGAAATCGGGCATAAACCCGCTTCTTGTCGGCGTTTATCGAGATTTTCAGGGTCCTCAACATTGTAAAGAACATACATACCATCCTCTTGAATCCATTGTGTTCCATATACCTGGGGGATTTTTTGGTTCATATTAACAACGTGCCTTAAAACTCCTTTATCCAAATCAAAGTCCACGACCCCAAAGGCACATCTTGGTTCTTCTTTCAATCTTCTGACAAAGCTATCTTTGCTCGTTCCAAAAATCTATACACTATCTTCTTCCCAGATAAACCAAACTGGGGAGTCCCTTGGTTCATCAACTTCCACGGTCGATAAGTGGGCCATTAGACGCTTTTGAAGGACCACATCAAATTCAAAATCTTTTTGTTTAGCCAGGCTCATTTTTTATCTCCGAGAAGTTTTAATCGTTCCAATCTTTCTGGCTCTAACCGTGCAAACCATTTGTCCTGAGATAAGTCATCATAAGCCAAGGCAGCATAGGTTTTTCTCTTTTCACCACCAATTTCTGCAAGCTCTTCATAAACCAATCCACGTGATGAACGAATCATCTCGATCGGTATATCAAAACTATCCGTTTTCTCCATGCATTGGTATTCCTCCAAAAGAGCTAAAAGGATAGGAAGAGCTTCTTGGGTTTTACCTGTGAGACGTAAAGTACGAGCAACCGCCCACTTTGCTACTCGAATATTGGGTAGATAATTTTCTTGCTCTCTGTATTCTAAAGCCTTATTAAAAGCAGACAATGCTAGGGGGTATTGTTTGGCTTCGAGATAAGATTGCCCTATGTTGTTATAAAGAGACCCTAGCCATTGCTTTGCATCTACGGAACTCGATTTTTCTGCTAATTCAATAGCGCGTTTGTTCCACTCTATTTTTTCATCAGCTGATTTAGCTACGAACGGGACCATATGAGCAGCATTGACTGTGTGATAATCAAAACCATGAGCTGCACTCAGCTCAAAAGACTCAATAAAAAGAGGTCTTGCAGCTTCGATGTTACCTTGCTGGTAAAAAACTCTGCCACGCTCTAATAAAATCCTTGCTCTTGCTAGATAGTGTTCTTCACGAAGATATTCTTCGGCTTGGTCAAGAGTTGCATGTGCAGCATCAAACTTTTTCTGGACAGCCTCAGCGAGTGCAATTTGAGATAAAATTTGAATGTAAATCGATTTATCTTCTAAAGATTTTGCTTGAGGAAGTAGTGCTCGTAAATTTCTTTCTGCTTCCACGAGGTCTCCAACAAAAAGCTTATCGAAATCCTCTAGCTTAAAATCTTCTTCTTTTTCTTCATCCATCTTACCAACCACTTCGAATATTCCATTCTGTCCATTATTTTTTTGATCCCTTAAGCGGGGTTTAACAGCACATCCTACCAGACTTACTATGACCGCTATCACCACCAAGAAAAATAAAATGTACCGACTAGAACTCATATAAATCTCTGAAATTAAACACATGATTGTACAGGAAAATATGGGAAACTTCAACTGCTAAGAGAATTGTATTTGAACGTAATTCAATCGATTTTAAGGAGGACACGACTTCAAGAAAAGTTGGACAGGGGTTGGACAAAATTGACTTAGGTTCAAAATAAGTTTTGTTGTCGTAAACCTAAGTCATTATGTCTTAGTTTGCTCGGAGTGGGACTCGAACCCACACGCTGTTACCAGCAAGGGATTTTAAGTCCCCAGCGTCTACCATTCCGCCACCCGAGCATTGAGGATTCGGAACTTAAAAATGTAACAAATAATAAGCTTGCAGTCAATGAAAATAAGGGCCCGAGAAAATCGGGCCCGGTTGATTACTGGTCGTCCGAAAAGTTCCAAAGGTCTTTAAGTATGGAAGACTTTCTCGATTCTGCCGGCTGCTGCTGCCCTTCTGGAAAGGAGTCAACGGGTGAATCGTCTGGCTGCTCTTCAGGCAACTCTTCAAGGGGTGACTCTTCAAAAGAAGATAGCTCGGATTCTTCCTCCGACTCTCCTTCCTTTTCGTAAAATGCCTGACTATAACTTTCACGATACTGACTGATCGTTTCCGATATGAGCGGAGGCGGACTGCTAAGGAGTGATCTTATAATGTTCGACGGAGATTCGTCAGTCTCGGCAGGCGATTCAATGTCAGATAAATTTTCCGGAGGCTTAGGCAATTCGACCTTCTCAGGCTGGTGCTCCTCCCCTTTTGCAGGACGACGTCTTCGCTGCTGACGGCGACGCTCTCTTTTTTTGGGGGCTTTTTCCTCCTGCTCCTTCTTAGCCTCTTTTTTCTCCGGCTTATCCGATCGCCCTCCACCAATCTTAATTGATTTGTCGCTTCCTACATGCTTTAACACCATGCGCGCTTCTCGAACCTCAAGAACTTCATAATCAATAACCGGGAGTAAAAAACTTTTTGGCTTTTCCAAAGAGCGATAGAAGAATGCATTGCCAAATGAAACAACTTCTACGGCGTCGACAAAATATTCTTCCTGACTTGTGCTTTTACTACTGCGAATAACAAGTTTGCAACCCTCCCGAGGAGTAATCACTGTCTCAATCACAGGTTCTCTTGTAAAGTCCACGATTAATTCCTATTGTTTAAATTAGACTATGGCTTTAACTAGGAACGGCAAAAACCTTTGCCTATTTCCAGTATATTTATTGCGAAGTCTGCTTTGCCACAGCTTCGCTCGTTTCCCTAGATGCCATATAAGAGAGCAGGTCGACAATTCTTGCGGCATATCCCATTTCATTGTCGTACCATGAAATCAACTTAAAAAAAGTATTATTCAAAGCAATCGACGCTAAAACATCCAACACTGAAGACAAGGTGCAGCCTATAATATCGGAAGAAACTAACGGCTCCTCCGTCGCGGCGATAACGCCTTTCATCTCACCTTGCGAGGCCTTGTTGACTGCCTCTTTTATGTCTTCAAGCGAAGCGGATTTGCTCAAACGCACTGTTAAATCGACAACAGAAACGTCTATTATGGGGACTCTAAAAGCCATACCTGTCAATTTTCCTTGTACTTCAGGTATGCATACAGCCACCGCTTTTGCAGCACCAGTTGATGCTGGAATTATGTTTTGACCTGCCGCCCTGCCGCCGCGCCAGTCTTTTTTCGATGGTCCGTCTACTGTCGGTTGCGAGGCAGTCGCTGCATGCACAGTGGTCATTAACCCTTCTTCTATTCCGAAATTATCAAGCAACACCTTGGTCAAAGGTGCTAAACAGTTGGTTGTGCATGAAGCATTTGAAATTATAACATCTTTTTCCGGGTTGTATTTGCGATGGTTAACCCCCATCACAAATGTCGGCACTTCTCCTTTTGCAGGGGCCGAAATTAAAACTCTTTTTGCTCCGGCTTGCAGATGCTTTTCAGCACCTTCCCGAGCAGTAAATAAACCTGTAGATTCAACGACATATGCTGCATTCAATGACTTCCAGGGGAGGGCCGCAGGGTCTTTCTCCGAGAACACCTCAACAGTTTTCCCATCGACACTTAACGCTTTGCCCTCGACCTTCACTTCGCCTTTGAAACGGCCGTGCACTGAATCATACTTTAATAAATACGCAAGATTTTCTACTGGAACGAGATCATTGATGGCTACAATTTGAAAATCGTCTCTCTGAGATAGCAACCTAAATACTAATCGGCCAATTCTTCCGAATCCATTAATTGCTACCCTTACGGCCATGTTCTGCCCCGCTTTCCGTTTTTGATCACATAATACTTGACTTTCCTAGAGTTGTAAAGTCGGAAATCGAATCATACTCCCAACCATGCTCCTGACAAGGAAAATTAAGCCTGAAGGTACTCAATGACGCATGTTTGCGCATTATCACCAGTCCGATTTCCCGATTTTATAATACGGGTATACCCCCCGTCTCTTTCGGAAAATCGACTGCCAAGCTCGTTAAATAATATGTCAATCACCTGACGGTCAACATTATAAGAACTTTTATCTCCCGATTTGGCTTGCCTGGCCTGTTTAGGCGTCAATTCATTAAACCGGATCATAAGCTTGCCGATAGCCTGTCTTTTGCTCGCCAACGTATTTTTTTTCGCTAAAGAGATCATACGATCGGCATAAGATCTCAGAATTTTAGCTTTTGCCAAAGTAGTTGTAATACGGCCATTGTAAATAAGCGACTTAAGTAAGTTTGCCATCATACAACGACGGTGAGAAGTATTTCTCCCAAGTTTAGCTGTTCTTTTTCTATGCCTCATATCTCTCCTCGCCTGCTAGCGCTTCATGATTTTCTCGATGAAGTTCATGGTATTCACGCATTTTTTCCTTAACATTATCAAGTGTAATTCCATACCTTGACAGGTCCGTGCCCAGAGACAGTCCCATCTCATAAAGCTTTTGTTTAATTTCATTTAGAGATTTCTTCCCAAAGTTCTTAAACTCCAGCATTCTTCTTTCGGGAATCAAGATAAGTTCCGCAATTGTCTCAATGTTGGCTCCGCTAAGGCAGTTTGTCGATCGTACAGAAAGTTCAATTTCATCGATTTTCAAAGCCAGTTTTTCAAGTAATTCATCATCTTCAGAGGAAGATCTTTTCTCTCTGTCCTCGAATACAATCGCGTGAGTCTTCACCTGATTAAACACATCAAAGTGTTTGAGCCCTATCTGCGAAGCAAATGTAACCGCTTCGGCAGGAGTGACTCTCCCGTCAGTTTCCACTTCAAGTACAAGCCTGTCGTAATTTGTCGCTTCTCCAACCCGAGTATGCTCGACAAAATAATTGACCAGCCTTACCGGAGAATACGCAGCGTCTACGAGAATTTCCCCAACGCCTTTGTCAATTACCTCAAGCCTTTCCGTTGGAACATATCCACGCCCTATCTTAACCTTGAGGTCGATTTGCCTTTTCATAGGGACTGTTGCAGTAAATAACTTGTGATCCGGATTCACGACTTCGAAATACGAATCTTCGACAATATCCTCAAGCTTAACTTCGTAATACCCGCCATTTTCGTCTAAATCATCCTGAGTAACCTCAATGATAGAGGTTATGACGCGTGCATCACGAGCAGAATCGTTATTGTCCGACGGCAACTTTCTAAGAAGAGCTCCTTTCAGATTCAAGACGATATTGGTCATATCTTCGATAATGCCCTCTACTGACATATACTCATGAGGAACGCCTTCGATCCTGATTGAAACAATTGCGGGCGCTTCAAGCGATGTTAATAGAATTCGGCGCATGGAATTGCCCAATGTATGCCCGAATCCCCGTTCAAACGGTTCTACGATAAACTGTGCAAAGTTCGGCCTGGCTTTGTCTTCATTAACTGTAATTTTTGTTGGCATTTCAAACTTGCCATAAGTTACTGCCATTTGTTTCTCCTAAAACTTGTTTGCAAACAAAAAAATAATTTTGTTAAAAATTTAAACTCTTCGACGCTTTTTCGGCCTGCATCCATTGTGCGGTACAGGTGTCTCGTCTTTGATTTGCGTAATCATGAGGCCGGCGCTTTGAACACCTCTTACAGCCGATTCTCTTCCGGCTCCCGGTCCTTTAATTATGATCTCCGCTTCTTTCATACCGTAAGTCATAGCATCGCGCGCAGCATTTTGAGCTGCGACATTCGCCGCATAAGCCGATGATTTTTTTGAGTGATTAAAACCCGATTTTCCCGCAGAAGACCAGGACACAACATGTCCTGCCATATCGGTTATGGTCACGATAGTGTTATTAAATGTCGCCTTAACATGAACAACTCCGGTGGGGACATGTAACGCCTTTTTCCTTTTAGTACTTTTTTTTCCTGGTGTTGGTTTAGCAGTCAAATTTTAACTCCCTATTTCTTCTTATTAGCTACTGTTTTCTTTCTTCCTTTTCGAGTCCGTGCGTTCGTTTGCGTTCTCTGCCCTCTTACCGGAAGCCCGAGTCGATGCCTTAAACCTACATAGGAATGAATATTGATAAGCCGTTTGATGTTGTTTTGACGCTCCCTGCGCAAATCCCCTTCTACTCTATAATCCGATTGAAGCAGAGCGTTTAAACGTCCTATTTCATCCTGAGTCAATTCTTTGGCTTTTTTACCCGGATCAAACTGAAGTTTATTGACAATTTCCATCGCTAAATGTCGGCCAATCCCGTAAATATACGTCAGGCTAATCTCTAGTCTTTTATTGTCCGGAATATCGATACCTATAATTCTAGGCATTTAAATCTCCTTATTTTTATTTGTATGAAAATCATACCAAAAATTCTAATATTTGGCCAGTGTAAACTTCTCTACCTGCCTCTTAGCCGCCCTTTCTTCATAAATCCGTCATATCGCTTCATAAGCAGATGGGATTCTATTTGCTTCATGGTATCCAATACGACCCCAACAAGAATCAGAAGGGCGGTTCCGCCAAAAAAGTAACTGATTGTTTGAGGGATGCTGAGAAGCCTCCCGATAATATTCGGCAGTACGGCAATTAAAGCAAGAAATACAGCTCCGATTAACGTTATGCGGTTCATTGTGGATTCTAAAAAATCTTGAGTCGGACGTCCTTGTCTGACTCCAGGGATGAAAGCCCCGTTTTTCTTCATATCGGAAGCGATCTGATCGGGTCTGAATTGAGTGGCGGTCCAGAAGTAAGTAAAAAATATGATCAAAGAGCAGAATATAAAGAGATACGACATGCTCCCCATTGTTAAATAGTTGGCTAATCTTCCAAGCCATGATTCCGGAGACAGAAATTTCATAATGGTTGCAGGGAACATAAGAACTGAGCTGGCAAAGATAACGGGGATGACTCCGGCGTAATTGACTTTCAAGGGAAGGTAAGAGGCTCCCCCCTGAATCTCCTTCCTGCCGACAATCCTCCTAGCATGCTGTATGGGTATTCTTCTATGACCCTGTATCACTTGAATCGTGGCAATGATTACGACCACAAATACAGTGAGCAGCAAAGCAACAATCGCCCATGACATTTGACCAGGCTCCTGAGAATCCAGGTTCAATTGTTGGAAAATCAATCCCATAGCGCTAGGCAGCTGCGATAGAATGCCGAGAGCAATGATAAGGCTGATGCCATTGCCGATCCCTTTTTCGGTAATCTGTTCTCCTATCCACATCAGGAGCAAAACCCCGGCTGTCATTGTAGCCGATATGACTAGATAAAAAACCCAAGGAATACCAAAAATGTTTAGGCTGAGAAGTTCAGGCTCGACAATTCCAGGTGTGTTGGCATTCATCTGAAGAGCAAAACGTGCATATATGGAAGATTGCATCAACGCAAGAAAAACAGTCAGAAAGCGTGTATATTTATTGATTTTTCGCTTACCAAGCTCAGGATTCTCCCGCATTTCCCTTTGAAGGCCGGGGAGAAGAGCAACAAAAAGTTGAAGCATGATGGACGCAGATATATAGGGCAGGACAGTCAAAGCAAAGACTGTCATTTTTGCAAAGGCTCCTCCGGAAAATATGTTCACCATCTGAAAGAGACTTTGACCGCTGCCCATAGAGCTTTGAAAATAGGCCAAAGCAACTTCCCCGTTAATCCCGGGAACAGGCACATAGACTCCAATGCGGCAGACAACCAACATCAGTAATGTAAACATGATTTTTGACTTTAATTCAGGAAGTTGAAAAACTCGCTTTATCTCACTTATCATAAATACCTGCTTGCATGGCCTCGAGTGTTTTTAAGTTGTGGACCTACAAAATACCTGATTCAAGAATCAAGTGTAAATGAAATATTTGCTTTTTGCAATTTTTCCCTGGCTCCGGAGGATACTGCCTGAACTTCAAAAGAAAACTTTTTTGTCAGTTCCCCTACACCCAAGATCTTGACTTGCTTACATTTTCGGCTGATCAAACCTTTGTCTTTAAGTGTATTCAGATTAACAACTTCTCCGTCATTAAAAACATTATCCACTTCATAAAGGTTGACGCTTTCGAATTCATTTCGAAATGCAGCATTGCTAAACCCGCGGTGAGGCAATTTCATGAAAAGCCTAAACTGGCCCCCTTCATAACCCAAGCGGCGTTTATAGCCGGAGCGCGAGCCGGCACCCTTAAATCCGCGGCCGCTGGTTTTTCCCAGCCCGGAACCGTTGCCGCGTCCGACAGTTTTCCGTTTCTTCTTGGGACGGTGCGTGTTTTTTAAATTTGAAAGATTGCTCATAACTATTTCCTCTGCTGCCTAATTTCCTCGCGCGGCCGCAAGGAAAGCAAAGCTTTAAATGTTGCTTTTACTTGATTGATTGGATTGTTACCACCCAAATTCTTAGCCATAACATCCTTAATGCCCGCCATTTCTAAAACGGCTCTCACGAGGGATCCCGCAATGACTCCTGCACCTTCAGGGGTTGGTTTTAATAGCACTTCAACTCCATCCCATTTTACTTTAATTTCATGAGGAATTGTTGTCCCTTCCATGCAAACTTCTTTTAGATTGTTTCGGGCGCTCTCGCCGCCTTTGCGTATCGCATCAGTCAGTTCATTTGCTTTAGCAAAACCGTAACCGATTTTTCCATTCCCGTCGCCTACCAGTATCAAAGCGGAAAAGCTAAATTTCCTTCCGCCCTTGACAACTTTCGAACACCGGTTTATGAACAAAACCTTTTCTTGTAAATCTTTGTCGGATTGTCTAGCCATTTATTAAACCTACCTTAAAATGCCAAGCCATTTTCACGAGCTGCGTTTGCCAATTCGGCAAGTATGCCATGATACTTAAATGGCCCGCGATCAAATACAACCTCATTTATATTCTTGTCTTTAGCGATAGCAGCAATCAGCTCGCCCAGTTTTTTCGCCGTCTCTTTATTTTTTTTAGCATCTGTATTTTTAACTTCTTTAGAAAGAGTGGATACAGATCCCAAAGTTTTACCGTTAACGTCGTCTACTAATTGCGCATAGAGATGCTTATTCGATTTAACAACGCTAAGGCGGGGCTTGCTTGAGCTGCCTCTAACTTTTTTGCGAACCCTCAAAGCACGATTGTACTTTCGCTTCCGATTGTTTTTTATTTCGTTGTGCATAACAAATTACCCCTTAGCCGCTGCTTTACCCGCTTTGCGTCTGACATGTTCGTCTTCGTAACGAATTCCCTTCCCCTGAAACGGTTCGGGCGGCCTGACGCTGCGTACATCCGCGGCAAATTGTCCTACTTTTTGCTTATCTATACCAGAGATCATAATCTTAGTATTTTTTTCGACATTCACGTCGATTCCTTCGGGGATTTCAACCATCGTCGGATGAGAATATCCCACCTGAAGATTGAGGTTTTTTCCTTGAACGTTGGCCCGGTAACCCACCCCGACCATCGCGAGATTCTTTTGAAAACCCTGAGTTGTCCCAATCACCATGTTCGCGATGAGCGATCTATACAGGCCCAGCCATTTATTGTGATCGGAATTGTCTTTCTTGAGCGAAACAACAATCTTATCTTCTTCTACTTTAACCCCGATGATTGGCATAACTTTAAGTTCAAGAGATCCTTTCGGCCCCTTGACTGTCAAATTAATTCCATCTTGCTTCACCTCAACCCCTTTTGGGAGTGGAACGGGGATTTTACCTATACGTGACATGTCATTAACTCCTTATCGCTACCAAACCAAACACAAAAGTTCGCCGCCTACATTTTTTTCTTGTGCCTCGGATCCCGCCATCACTCCAAACGAAGTAGATAAAATCGGAACGCCCAAGCCTCCGTAAAAATAGGGAATATCCTTACTGCCCACATAACGACGCAAGCCGGGTTTTGACAGTCTTTTTAATCCTTTGATAACGGGATGGCGGTTTCTGCCATATTTCAGAAAGACTCTCATCACTCCGCCCCGTTTTTCGTGCTTCACAATAAAATTTTCTAAAAAACCTTGTTCTTTCAGGATTCCTGCAATATTTTGTTTTAATTTACTCCAGGGTATATCAACAAAGCGGTGTTCAGCTTTCAGCGCATTACGAATCCTTGTCAAAAAATCTGCTACCGGATCGGATACAGCCATCTATTTACTCCTAACTTGCTAAAACTATTTCATAATCTTTAAAGGGCATCCCCAATAGTCGCAGTAGTTCGATGCTTTCCTCATCGCTTTCCGCGTCGGTAACAAAAGTGATATTCATCCCTTTTGTCTGCTTAACTTTATCGAGGTCAAGTTCAGGGAAAACCGTATGGTCGTCAAGTCCTAATGTGCAGTTCCCACTGCGGTCAGTTCCTGTCTTAAAACCTCTAAAATCTCGAATTCTGGGACATATGATATTAAAAAATCTGTCCATAAATTCATACATGCGCTCCCCGCGAAGGGTCACTTTAGCCCCGATAGGCATACCCTCGCGAAGCTTAAAATTTGAGATTGATTTTTTTGCACGTGTCGTTATCGGCCGTTGGCCGGCTATCAGCGCAAATTCATTCAAAGCGTCTTGCAAAGAATTCTTATCTTTTGCAATTTCCGCTATCCCCATATTGATCACAATCTTTCGGACCCGGGGAATTCTCATCACATTTTCATAGCCGAACTTCTTGTGAAGCTCAGGTTTCACTTGATTGTTGTATCTTTCTTTTAATCTTGCCATACTGTCCACCTAAGGCTTAAAAACCTGGGTTTTATTTTCTCAGGCCTTAGGGCCCATGATTCATTTAATACGCAATCATTATCGATTACGCAGATGTGTGTTTTTTAACCGATCTGTAGACAACTTCCATGCCGTCTTTAACGTAGTAGAAAGCTTTGTCTCCCTTATCGTCATATTTCACTTTTAGCTTCACCGGCTTATCCGCATCATCGCAAATCTGCACATTAGAGACGTGTATCGATTTCTCAATGTCGATAATGCTGCCTTGAGGGCTTTCTTGAGTAGGCTTCATATGTTTTTTTCGCATATTAACACCTTGTACAAGCACGCGGTTGTTATCCATGCATCTAAGCACAGTACCGGTCTGTCCCCGGTCATTTCCGGCGATGACAACAACTTTATCACCCTTCCTAATTTTATTTATTCGGTTTGACATGCTTTCCTCTATTTTAAATCACCTCTGGGGCCAGAGAAATAATTTTTAAAAATTTCTTTTCTCTAAGTTCGCGCGCAATAGGGCCAAAAATCCTTGTCCCGATAGGCTCGCCTTTTTCGTTAATCAATACGCAGCTGTTCGTATCAAAACTAAGTTTCGACCCATCTTTTCTGTTGATAGAATTGCGCGTTCTCACAATGACCGCTCTAACGACTTTGCCTTTAGTTATATTTCCGCCCGGAGCAGCTTCCTTCACGGAACAAACGATGATATCGCCCACTGACGCATACCGTCTTTTCGAGTCGCCTAATACCTTAATACACTTAACTTTTTTCGCACCAGTATTATCAGCTACTTCTAGTTCTGTTTCTTGTTGAATCATAATTCCTTACCAAATATTTGCTTAAGCTACCACTCTCCAACGCTTCAACTTGGAGATGGGTTTAGTTTCCATTATGGTGACTTTATCTCCTATTTCAAGCGGATTTTCAGTATGCGCATAACAAACTGTTTTTTGCTTAAAAGTTTTGCCGTAACGCGGATGTTTAATGGTTCGGCTGACCTCTACGCGCACCGTATTCTCCATCTTGTTGGATACGACGACACCTTGCTTTGTTTTTCTTTGATTTCTTTTTAACTGCTTCATTCCTTCCTCAACTTTAACCCGTTTGCTTCTCTTGTAAAACCGTAAGCAACCTAGCAATCAGCTTTTTCTTATGCCTGACCAAATGCGGTTTTTCGGGCTTTTCCATTTTGGCCTGGTTAACAAGTTCGTAAAGTTCATGCATCGTATCGTGATACATCAACTCTAGCTCTTCAACTGTTTGATCTCTTAATTCTTTAGCTCTCAACATGTCAACCTCTATACTTCTTCAACACGTTCAACAAATCGCGTTTTTAGCGGCAATTTGGCGGCAGCGCGCCTAAGCGCATCCTTAGCCATTTCTATTGGGACATCGCCAACTTCAAACAGAATATTTCCCGGTCTAACGACAGCAACCCAATGGCTGACTCCGCCTTTCCCTTTACCCATCCGCACTTCAGCGGGTTTTTTTGTTACGGGCTTGTCAGGAAAGATCCGAATCCAAACTTTTCCTCGCCGTTGTAAATAACGGTTAATCGCCACACGAGCTGCTTCTATTTGCTTATCAGTTATCCAGCCGCGGTCTAATACTTGAATTCCAAACTCACCAAAATTGACAACATTCGACGATTGTGCCAGTCCTTTATGCTGTCCTTTTTGCTGTTTCCGATATTTTGTTCTTTTTGGCATCAAAGGCATGATCTACACCGCCTCTCTCTTATGTAATTTCATTTCTCCTCGATAGATCCACACTTTGACTCCTATGGTGCCGTATGTGGTTTCAGCCCGGCTTGTTGCATAATCTATGTCAGCTCTTAGAGTGTGCAATGGGATACTGCCTTCTTTATACCATTCAGTTCGGGCAATTTCCGCACCGCCAAGACGTCCGGAAACTTGAATTTTGATTCCTTGTGCGCCGGCATCCATTGCCGACTGTATCGCCGATTTCATCGCTTTACGGAAAGACACGCGCTTTTTCAATTTGCCGGCTATGACATCTCCTACAATTTTCGATTCAAGATCGGGTCTTTTAATTTCTTCGACTTCGACATAAACCTGTTTGCCGGTCATTCCTGACAATCTCGTTTTTAGAGATTCGATTTCTGAACCTTTCTTTCCAATAACAAGTCCTGGTCGGGAAGTACAGATAACAACTTCAATTTTTTCACTCATTCTGCGGATAATAATTTTTGATGTTCCGCTGCATACCGGCAAAGACATAAGGAATCTACGTATCTTATAATCTTCCTCCAAATGATGGCCGAATTCCTGCTTGTTGGCAAACCACCTCGACTTCCAGTCTTTCTTAAGTTTTAACCGAAAACCTTTTGGATGTGTTTTTTGACCCATTTCGTCTCCTTATTCACCCACAACGATTGTAAAGTGGGACATACGCTTTAAAATTTGGTGGCTCCCACCTTTATTCTTTGGCCTGGCTCTCTTCATTACCGGGCCTTCATCAACCATGATTTCGAGTACCTTAAGGTCGTCTCGATTCATATCTTCATTGTTTTCCGCGTTGGCAACAGCGCTATCCAAGGTTTTTTTAAGCAGCAAGCCTGCTTTAGTGTTGCTGTAGCGCAGCTGCAGACCAGCGTCTTCGACACTGAGTCCTCTTATCAAATCAGCAACCGGGCGAGCCTTCCGCGGGCTAATCCTTATATACTTTGTTGTTGCTCGAGCCATGATTTAAGAACCTTTATTTTTTAGGGTGGCCTTTAAACGTCCGGGTGGGTGAAAACTCACCTAAACGATGACCTACCATGTTTTCCGAAACAAATACTGTTAAAAATTTCCGTCCATTATGAACTTCAAATGTCAAACCGACAAACTCCGGAATAATCATTGATCTGCGAGACCAGGTCTTGATGGACTCGCTTGATTGGGTTTCTTTAGCTTTCATCACTTTTTTCATCAGATGATGATCGACAAATGGACCTTTTTTTAGTGACCTAGCCATAATTATTTCTTCTTCTTCCGTGATTTTACAATATGCTTGCTTGATTTCTTTTTAGAGCGTGTTTTTACACCGACATACACCGCCCATGGAGTCTGGGGTATATTCCCCTTGCTCTTTCCTTCACCTCCGCCGTGGGGGTGGTCTACAGGGTTCATAACGACGCCTCGCACTGTCGGCCTGATTCCTTTCCAGCGCATTCTTCCTGCTTTGCCTTCAACGCGAAGACTGTGCTCGGGATTTGATACTGCGCCGAATGTCGCCCGGCATTTTTCGTTCACTGTTCTAATCTCTCCGGACGGCATTTTAATCGTCGCCATGCCATCGCTTCGGGCAACAAGCTGTGAAAAGAGTCCGGCGGATCGGACAAGTTTTCCACCCTGCCCGGGCCTGATTTCAATGTTGTGGACAACCGATCCTAGCGGCATATGTTTCAGCATCATGCAGCAGCCTATATTAAAAAGAGCTTTTTCGCCGCTTTGCACCGTGTCGCCTTTTTTCAAACCTTGAGGGGCTAATATATATCGTTTTTCGCCATCCCTGTAATTTAAAAGGGCAATGTAGGCGGATCTGTTGGGATCATATTCGATTGAAGCTACTCGAGCCGGAATGTCGATTTTGTCTCTTTTAAAATCCACAATCCGATATTGCCGCTTATGGCCTCCGCCGCGATGACGGCAAGTGATGTGCCCTTTATTGTTGCGGCCGTTTGTCCGCGTTTTTTTGAGCAGCAAGCTTTTGGTCGGCTTTACTTTTTTGCGTAGTTTCTCGTTAACTCTTGTCAACTTTTCATTAGCGGGAAGAATCAGCCGCCGAGTTCCAGGAGTTCTTGGTCGAAATTTCTTTAACATTTGATTACCTAAGCTCCATTAAACATTTTCCAATGTGTCTTTAGGCTCTAAGGTGACAATCGCTTTCTTAAAGCCGTTTTTTTGACCGATTCCCCTCCGCGAACGGAGAAGTCTGGTCGATTTAGGTTTCACATTAATGGTATTAACCGACGTGACCTTGACATTTTTATCCTTATAGATTTCCTCAACTGCCTGAGCTATTTCTTTCTTATTGGCGAGCCTGTCAACGATGAACACATATTTCGGTTTATCGCAACGCGCTACACAAGGATTGCTGTCGGCATTTTTCAAACTTTCCAAAATTGTTGACTTCTCAGTCACATGTCTATGCTTGACAACTTGCCGGGGATTACGTTTTTTCATATGTTAACCTTCTTACAATAACCATTCCGCTACTTGCTGCAATGCTGCTTCAGTGATAAACAAATCGCCGGCAAGCATGAGATCATAGCCACTAATGTTTTTTGCTAATTTAAACTCGGTCTTTGGAAGATTTCTGATACTTTTCGCAAAATTTCTATGACCTGCGGAATGAATCGATACCTTAGATTTCTTGTCTTCCACTTCAACTTCCTGCTCATTGGCTTCACCCAAAAACAGAGCCCTTTCCTTTTTTCCAAGCGCCGACATAAACTTTACCACCGCTTTTGTCTTTGGCTGCTCCATGTTTAGAGCGTCAATGACAAACAGACGCTGCTGGCGAATTTTCTCGCCGATGAGAAAACGTATCGCCGCCCTTTTTTCTTTTTTATTGATCCGTATATGCTGATCAAATTTCGGTTTGGGGCCGAATACGATCCCTCCCCCTCGATATTGAGGAGTTACAAGAGAGCCCTGCCGAGCGCGGCCGGTCCCTTTCTGTGGTCTTGGCTTTTTGGTCGTGTGTTTCACTTCAGACCGGTTCTTCGTATTTGCCGACCACTGCCTTGCGTTGGCTCTTATCGCAACGATATAATCCTTTATCGATTGGCTGTTGGCTTCAGCCTTGGCCAAGCGATCGTCGACTTCCACCGCACCAATTTCCTGCCCGGAAAGATTGTACTTTTTTAGCTTTGCCACTACTCACTCCCGATTATTTCATAGCCATTTTTGTTGCTTCCTGAAGGGTAACCAGGCCATTTTTCGGGCCCGGGACCGAGCCTTTGACAACTATCAGGTTATCTTCAACATTCACCATAACAATTTCAAGCCCCTGTACGGTTGTTCGTTTTCCGCCCATCTGACTTGCTCTTTTTCCGCCCGGAAAACAGCGCCCCGGCGTACTTCTCATTCCTGTAGAACCACCGTGCCGGTGGACAGGACCGGTACCATGAGATGCTGGGTATCCGCGGAAATTAAATTTTTTCATCAACCCTTGAAATCCTTTGCCGATTGATGTCGCTGTCGCATCGACAAATGCCACATCAGCAAACATGCCGACGTTGATTTCCTGTCCAACCTCATACTCTTCCGTATTTTCAATCCGACATTCAGTCAGATATCGCCTGGGAACGAGTCCCGCTTTTTTGAAATGTCCAAGCTGAGGCTTCTTCACACGTTTATCCATTGTTCGAGGATCTTTCACTTTAATTTCCTCAAAACCCAGCTGAATCGCATTGTATCCGTCGCTATCGACTGTTTTAATCTGCGTCACGACATTCGGCTCGGCTTCGATGACTGTGCAGATGACAACATGTCCACTGTCATCAAACATCTGCATCATGCCGCGCTTTTTACCCATCAGTTTACGTGTCATACACTAGTTCCTTCATCAGTTAGGGTTCCGCCGTACAATCCGGAGAAACACTTCCTCGCATATCTATTAGTAAACATCCAAAACTCGCCGTACCGCTTATCTAGACACCTTCCGGATTTTGCTAAATCTTTAGGCAGCTAGCGCATTTCTCAATGCACAGCAGACTTAATGAATTTGAAAGGTTTTAGAATAGCAGAGGGCGGATTTATGCGCAATAGAATGAATAAAAAAAATCATCTAAACCCTTTTTCGAGGGATGGTAATCGTCTGATTTTGCCTTCGTATCAGCCGATTTTTCACTTTTTCCACATCGGCATCAGGCTCAAGCTCAAGCAAATCCAGATATTCGGCCAGGATGGCCCCTTTCTTAAGCTTCAGGTTCGCCGGCCTTCGAACCGCTCCCTTCACGGCAACCTTGACAAGCAAACTTTTGAATTTAATACTCTGTCCGTCTTGGAGCACTGAGTCCGGCTGCAGACCGACTGCCTCGGTCTCGCTTATCGGTTTTACCAAGGGATATATATCTTTAAGGAGAGCTCCCTTATGAATCGTGCAGTATCCGGGATTTTCAACATCGCCCCGGACTTTGACGACAATGACATCCTGTATGCCTTCAACAAAATGAGGCGGTCTTTTCAGAACGGCAAATGCAGCTAATGAAAAAAGAAAGGCGAGAATGAGGAGGACTGCCGCCCATTCATGAGGCGGCAGCCTGGATTCATTATGTTCTGGGGACATATGTCGGGGCGGGATTGTAGTCGGGGTTGAAGTATTTCCTCATTGCATTGGTCTTCATCACTCCTTGGGTCATCCCTGTAACCGCGGCCACCGCTCCCATCCCGAGCAGCAGGGCTGGATTAGCAAGAGAGGAGAGCGAAAGAACCTGAAGCGCGATTCTCGTCACGTTCCTGGCGATTTTAAACTGCGCTTCACGTCTTGTCTGCCTGTTTTCCAGCCTATTGGCTTCATGCCCGCCTTTTGCGGCTGCGATTTTTCTGATCTCCACGAGGGTACTCGAAGCGAGGACAACGATATAGACGACCCGTATGGCAGGACTAAGAGCGATTTTGGCCACAAATGCCAATGGAGCGACGCCGAATATTTGAAAAGCCCCGATGCCCGATGCCAGCTTGCCGAGATCCAAAAGTTTCGCCGCGCCGCAAACTGCGACAATGGTGAGCCCGTCTAAAGTTATCACGCTTGCATTCAACACAATGGAAAGGAAATCAAACTTGATGCTTTTTAATTTGTTCACAATGCCGTCTTGCTTTCCAAAATCGCTGAAGCTTTTTTTCAGATCCGCGAGAGCATCCATGCTGTCCGGAAGCATTTGAAAGGCATCCTGTATGTTTAAATGATCTTGAAAGATGTCATTCAAAGGAACTGCCCCCAAAAAAAGACCCAAACCCTGGATAGCGTCGTACATTCCCTGTTGGGATCGGCCGTATTCTTTAATGCCGTTATAAAGGCTGCTCGTTAGTGCTGGTGTTGTTGACATATTTTTCCGCCTTGAAGTTGAAAGTTGTGAGAAAACATTAGCACAAAATTGCGAAACTAATCAATGAGAAAAGTCGTAAATCGCTTGCAAAAACGACGTCGCAGTTCCAATGCAGCAGAGGATGATGACAAAGGCTGTAGGAGCAGTGAAAAGCATCATGGAAGCCGCAATGATGTAATACAAATTCGCGCCCACTCCCATCATGGCTGAAATTTCCTCAGGCTTGTTTTTCGCGGCAAGGTAATCGCTGAGACTGGTTTTCAATCTCAATATGCAGGAAAACAAAAAGAAGACATTGCTGGCAGTGAATAGGTTGGTCTTGAAACGAATTGTTGAAACCCTTTTGGATAAAATCGAGTGAAGACCAAAGACCGAAAATACCTGATATAAGCAAAGTAGATCCGGCCAAAACTTTACAAAAAGCACGATTGACTTTATCATCGGTGACAATGAGCTTCCATTGGCGAATGGTTTTTTTTGCTCCCGAAAAAAAATCCTGCCCTCCCATAATGAAAAATCCGCTCTGCCGGATAGGACCGATATATTTCAAAGCCAGAACCAAGACCTTTTGGGTCATGTCGAGAGCTATCACAAGCACTCCGTTTGGATGCTTGGTTATTGAAAAGATAGGGGATGCGTGTGATTACGTTTGATATGTTCATCATTGGAAGCGATCATATATAGAGAAATAAATTGAATATCTTTTTGGGGTATGCCTCGGCGCAAATTCTTCAGCAGTCATGGCTTTTTTGCCTTCAAGTTTAAGTTCGATCAGGCGAAGAGACTCATCCCCGCAGGCGACAATAATGCCGTCTGGCCCATAGGCGAGGATGTTGCCGGGAGTTTCGGTATATCCTTGAACCACTCTGGCGGATAAGATTTTCATCCGCTTTTTTTCGCCTTTAATGAGTACCGGGCACCAGGCGCCTGGAACAGGGGCTGTTCGCCCTGATTAAATTGAACAGGCTGCGGGCCGACTTCTCCCAATGCACCCGGCAATCTTCCGGTTCGATTTTTTTTGCGTACGTGACAAGCGATTCGTCTTGAGGAACTTCGGTTATGATTCCGCGCTCCATTTCCTTGAGGGCCGCCACAAGGATTTCAGCTCCTGCCTGCTGAAGCAGATCGTGCAGCTCTCCGGCGGTCATATTGGGACCGATCTTGACTTTTGCCTGTTTGATCATGGGGCCGGCATCGAGTTTTTTGACCATGTGCATGATCGTCACGCCGGATTCTTTTTCTCCGTTGATGATAGCCGTTGGATAGGCGCTGCGCCCCGGTACTTGGGAAGGAGGCTGGCGTGAACGTTGACACAGGCAAGCTTTGGCATATCAAGAAGCTCCTGCTTCATGATTTCCCCATAGGCGACTACAACAAAAAGGTCTGCAGGAAATTGGGAGAGGGTCTGGATAAATTCAGGAGAAGAGGCTTTTTGGGGTTGGAAAACAGAAACATCGGGAATTTTTTCCTGAGCGATAGTTTTGACAGGCGGCGGCAGGGGACGGCCCGATCTCCCCTTTGGCTTATCGGGTTTTGTTACAACTGCCGCAACTTCGATTCCCTGATCAATCAAATACTCAAGGGTTTTTGCAGCAAATACTGGCGTGCCAAAAAAAATGATCTTCATGAAACTTCTATACAGAGGTTGCCATATACTCGCTCACTTCTTCGAGCTCGTCTTCGAGGTAGTAATCACTGTGAATGTTTTGATTTTTGTGAACCCCGCCAAGACCGATCAAACCGCGCTTGGAAGTTTTGCAAAATTCAAGCCAATACTTTATTTCCGGCAAAGGCTCCAACTCGGTCTGGATGCGGCTCAAAGCTTCATCCAACTTAAGTTTAGAGCGGTAAATCAAACGAAAAGCCCTGCTGAGTTCCCTTCGAGTTTCAATAGGAAATCCGTGCCGCTTTAAACCTACTAAGTTGAGCCCGCCGAACCTAAACGGCTCCCCCCGTCCGATAGTGAACGGCGGAACATCCTGGCCGATGGGGCTGAACCCGCCGATCATCGAATATTTTCCTATGCGAACATACTGGTGGATGGCGGTTTTTCCGCCGATAATAGCGTGGTCTTCAATGACGACATGTCCAGACAATGCGGCATTGTTGCTCATAATGACATGATTCCCAAGCCAGCTATTGTGAGCCAGATGGCAATAAGCCATGATCATGCAGTTGTCACCTATATGGACTATAGAGTCGCTTCCAAGCGAAGAATTGATTGTGACATATTCTCGAATTTGGCAATTTTTGCCAATTTCAATCACCGATTTTTCACCGCGATATCTGATAGCTTGAGGCGGGCAGCCGATGCTGGCTCCCGGGTAAATGACAGTACCTTCGCCTATCTTGGTCAGCCCTTCAATATAGGCATGGGATTTGATGAGGACATTATCTCCAATTTCGACATCTTTTTTGACGACAGCGTAAGGTTCTATCGTGACATTTTTTCCAATTTTGGCCCCCTCTTCAACATAAGCGGCCGGGTGAATCCTTGCTTGAGTCATATTACTCTCTTTTTAACGATTTAAATCCTAAATTGTATCTTTTTCTATCAAAACGCAACCAATTTCTGCTTCTGCGACTAATTTATCGCCCACCATGGCCCGTCCCTGGAATTTACCCCCTTTTCCGCTTAAGTGTTTTTCAGTGACATGAAGAGTCAAAATATCGCCGGGGGTGACAGGACTGCGGAATTTTGCGTGATTGATATTGAGCAGGGCGCAAAGTTTATCGTATCCTTTGAGGTAAATATATATTCCCCCGGTTTGAGCAAGGGCTTCCAGGATGAGGACCCCCGGCATAATGGGCATATCGGGAAAATGACCCTGGAAAAACTGTTCATTTATACTGATATTCTTTTGACCTACGATCAGTCTTTCCTCCAGATTCACATCTATAACCTTATCAACAAAGAAAAGGATAGCGATGAGGAAGGATGTTCAAAATCTCCTTATAGCTAAGCTCTTGAGGAATATCTTTATGTGCGTTAATCGCCATTATTTTTTCTCCGTCATAATGGAATTAAGTAATTCTTTGGCAAATAAAACATTCGCTTCATGTCCTGTCCGGTATCCAATCACATGGGCGTATAAACTGTAGCCGAGAAGGCTTAAATCTCCAACCAGGTCCAAGGCTTTATGCCCGGCCATTTCGTTCTTTATATGAAGCCCTCCTTTGCTGAAAACAACATCGTCTTTGACAACAAGTGTGTTTGCCATGCTTCCCCCTTTGATCAATCCGCGGTCAATCAAATACTCCAACTCGGCATACCGGGAAAAAGTGCGGCAGTAAGCCATGTTGTTTTTAAAATTTTCCGGAGTGATTAATGAGGAAAAGAACTGATTCTGAAGAGCTTTGTCGTCAGGATAGTGCAGCGAGTAGCTGACCCTGAATCCCTCGTACGGGAGGGCTACTAGGTGGGCGTCTCCGCGGGACCAATAGACCGGATGTTTGATTTTAATGATCGGAGCCGGTTGATTTTGCTGCTTGATGCCGCTCTCTTCGATCATATCGACAAAAATCTGCGAACTTCCATCGTCAATAGGAGGCTCTTTATCCGATACTTGTATCAAAACATTGTCTATATCATAGGCTTTGATCGCCGCAAGAACATGTTCGACAGTACTGACAAATACTCCCAATCCCCCTATCGTGGTGCTTCTTGTCGTGTCAATGACATGATCAACGGAGGCTTTGATTGTCGGCTCTCCGGGCAGATCGATTCTTTGGAAAAAACGCCGGTTCCGGGATCGGCCGGACAAAATCGAATAGTCACCTGCTTTCCCGAATGAATGCCGATGCCCGAATATTCAACCGGCTGTGAAAGTGTTCGCTGGTTTCGTGTAAGGATTTCTAATTCTGGATCTAAAACTGCCACGTAAAAGCTAATAATATAGTCTAAAAGAGTTAATAATAGGTAAAAATCCTATTTTGAGCAACCTATTTGAATCAACAAATTCCATAATGATTTTTACCAAGTCGTTAGGGAAAAAGTTGAATTCACTGGGTAAATTTATGTTTTTGATTTACAGGATAGAAATGAGACCTTTTTACCCGTGATTGTAACCTCCTAAAGGAGTTACCTGTATCGGGTAAAGTCAATAGATTAGTTGCTCTATTTGAAGAGACCAGTAAAGACAGCGAGGACGAAAAGAACCGCGCTGAGCGCGATGATCAGGTGGTCGCCCAGCCATGTATAGAGAGTCCGGTATGTGTATGTCGGGAACATCGGCGATCAAAACATCTTGAGCGTGTTCCTGTTCATACGAGTGTGGATCCAAGCACAGCGATATCCTGTCCAAAGGAGTCTAAGACGCAGGTCACTCCGGTATTACAGGAGCGGATTAATGGAATGCCCATTTCAACAGGGCGGAGTCTTGCATGCTCAAGATGGCTTTTTGCCAGCCCTTTATCCGGAAACCATCCGTCGTTTGTAATATTGACAAGCATCTTAGCTCCCTGCAGCCGATTTTCGCGCATCATATGGCCTAGGGTTTCCTCATAACAGATGGAAATGCCAAGAGGAACTTTGCAGCCGTGGAAAACTTTAGCAGAGCTTCCGCAGCAAAAAGATCCGATCACTCCATATTTTGCCGCCAGATCCCGAAGAAAAGCAAAGGGGATATATTCCCCCATGGGAACAAGAACCCTTTTTTCATAACGTTGAAGGGAATATCTTTGGGGTTTGAACATATAAGCTGCAGTATAATTTCGATACTCCCCTTCAGCCAGATAATCGCGGTCTTCGAGGCCTGCTATCACATTCGCCTCTAAAGCGTTGGCAAGCCCCTGAACCCAAAAGGCATTGTTGACCAGCCACTTTCCATCAATCTCCATAGCAAGATGCTGCCGTTTTTCTGGAAGTTTTTCGACGGCCTCAGGACCTAAAATTTCCCGAAACGCCTGAACAGTTTCCTCATAGTCGAAAACAAGAAAATAGGTGCCGTAAGGAACAACAAGCTCAGGAAGAACAATGAGATCGACATTTTTGCCCTGAACTTTTTTTCCCAGCTCAAGTATCTGGCGCCATTCGCTTTTAATCAGAGAAAAAAAGTCGTTTTTATCTTTGCCTGAGAGATTCTTCAATGGGAAAGTTGGTTTGAATGAGAGCGACTTTTGTGAGTGTTTTCATGATCCTGTAAAGAATGGGATTGGAGGTGGATAAATCCGTAAAGATAAGGAACAAGGGCTAAAGCTGCGGCCAAGGCCCAGCCGGAAAGTTTGATACGATGCCAGGCTCTCAAGCAGAAGAGATTGACAAGCATCACCCAAAACGACAACCCGTAAACGCCCCAGAAGGGAGGCGAATTGCCGCGCATAAAGACTGCCGCTAAGGGAAAGGCCGACAGGATTCCAGGGGTGGCCTGAAAAAAAATAAAGGCGTGACCATTCGAAAAGAACCCATAATCCCGAAAGCCCTAAAATAAAGCGAATTTTCCGGATTTTCTCAGGCGTGATGAAAAGGGAAAGAATGCCGAATTGCAGCCCGAGAAAAAAAACGTGGAGGGCGTAGGCGAGCATAAATATAATAAAAGGGATGCCCAAGCGACCAGTAGAGCTGAACCATCTGAACGAGAGAAAACCACAGCGTTCCCAGCCAAAACCGTTTTTTTCCGGAGGGAATTTCAAGCAGAAGTCGAAAAAAGAGGGTGAAACCGCAAATTGCGGCTATAAGGCCGATCCAGGAAATCAAATTTGGCTGCCCGAAGGCCGCTATCAAAAAGGATAAAACAAATAAAATTATTGTCATTTTTTATCAACAGAGAGGGATCCTGCGCCGGATACCAACACGTAGAGACAGACCTCCGATTATGGCAAGATTTTTCATAAACATAATCATTTGCAGGTTGGCTTCGGATCCGCTATAACTCCAAAAATTATGGAATAAGAGGGTTACGGGAATTAAAAATAAAGCTAATATCCCGGCGGCCCATCGGATTTTAAAGCCGAAGACAAGCGACAGGCCGCCGATAAATTCGATCATGCAAGCTAAAAATAAAAATATAGATGTCTGCCCGATTCCTTTTGAGGCCATATCGCTGATTGTCGTCTCCCAATGGGTAATTTTATCATATGCCGCGGCAAAAAAGATGATGCTGATCGCAATGCGTGCAATAAGCATCAGTATCGATTGAAAAAATTTCATTGATTTCCTCCCTAAAGAAAATAACTATTATATCAAGAAGAGGCAAGCAGATCAATCTTTTTGGTCAGAAAGCTCTTTCCCCAAAAATAAGCCCCGATTCCCGCAACGAAATTGACCAGGGAAATGACCCCGAAAATCCCTATGGGGCCGATATAAGACATAGCAAGTACAGCAAGAGGGAGATAGAGCACAAAATATCTGAGCAAAGAGATAATCGCCACGGCATGAGATTTTCCGATAGCGTTCAGATAGGAATTAGTCACAAAAAGGCTTCCTGCAGCGCAGTAGCTTAAAGGGACGTAGAGGAGATACTGAGCGACAGTTCCGGCAACATCGGGATCGGGATTGAAAAATTTAGGGAGGAATTGTGATCCCATAAAAAGGACAAACGCAATAATCAGCCCCCACAAAACGGCAAATACATACCCGATCCTGATTCCCCTCAAGGCTCTCTGGTAATGCCCTGCTCCCCAATTCTGGCCGACGAAGGCAGACAAACTGGTTGCCATGCCGATCACAACGATTAAAGAAAAAGCCTCAAGCCTGGAAACAACCCCATACCCCGCGACTACGGCCGGACCAAAAAATCCCAGCATCCATACTGTAATCGAACTCGTCAGAGGGACAATCATTTGCGAAGCGGCGGCGGGAAGCCCTACCCGAAGAAGGTCTTTCCAGGATTCGATCATTTCAGAGAATTTAAGGTGAGAGGTCAGCATCTTCTTCCTTAACCTAAGATCCAAAAGAGAAATACAAAAAGCCGTTCCATACGATATCAGAGTCGCCAGCGCAGCTCCGGCAACTTCAAGTCGTGGAAATCCCCAATAGCCAAAGATCAGCAAAGGATCCATAATGAGATTGATGAGTGCGGCGATCAGCATCATCAATCCGGGAAGTTTCATATCGCCAGTGGCGTTGATGGCTGCATTGCCGATGATCGGCACTGCCATAAGCGGAAGCCCGTAATACCAGATCCTCATATAAGACATGGATGTAAGGGAGAAGATCCTGCGGTGCGTTCATAAGGCCGAAAAGGAAGACTGATTGAAATCTGTCCGAGATACATCAAACCCAACATAAGACAGAAAACAAAAATGAGGCTGTCGGTTGTCAGTCTCTTGACTCTTTCTTTGTCTCCCCCGCCTATGGCACGGGAAATGACGGAGCCGGCGCCGATCGAAAGGCCGAGCGTCAAGTTCATTAGAATCATCACAATGGGAAAAGTAAAACTGACTGCGGCAAGTTCTTTTGTTCCGAGCCTGGCGACAAAATACGTGTCGACGAGGTTAAGCGAGATGACAGCCAGCAGACCCCATACCATAGGGCTTGTGAGCCTCATTAAAGTTCTGCCGACAGGACCGTTGGTCAGTTTCGCTTCCATGTCTGTTCTACTATAGAAGAGCTTGTAATTAAATTGTTAGAACAAAACGGACTTTAAGATTTTGACGGTGATTTTATGACCCAGCCTGCCGAGAATCCACCAGGGGAACCGTCGATAGAGAGGAAGGTGCTTGCAATAAACGGCAGTATATCCGATTGCACGATGGCTTCCCCGATTCATTTTGAAGGTTTCATTGCCCCCGCCAAAGTTATATATCCAGCCGTTTTCCTCAGCGATTTTTAAGCTATGGGCGAATATCATTCGATACAGCCCCTTATCCTGCGGCATCGACGTGTCGTACCCCAAAGGGCCGCAGGCCATGACCCCGTCTTGAACTTCATAGGCTAAAAATCCATCGATTATCCCCTCTTCATTTCTGATTCCGAAGAAATTATACCAACAGTGCCGGTGGCTTTCCTTAAAGAATTTGAGTGTCAGATCGGGATTTTCCCTGCTGTGCTTCTCCAAAAAAAGCAATTGATAGAGCTCATGAATCCGTTCAAGGTCGTTTTCAAAAATCTGCTTATGCGGCACAAATGTGTAGGCTTGTTTTTTTAAAAAAGAAAAATCCCTTTTCGTGTGGCTTCTTTTGAAGTGGCTGCCATCGGGAAAGTAAATATGAGCGGTGCGGGTGGGCACCATCCAAAATCCCGCCTTCAATAAATTTTCATAAAGTTCTTTCGAAGAAACTTTATCAATTCTGGGAAAAATAATCGCATGGTCCGGAAAGTGAGAAATAAGATTTTGCAAACAGTTTCGGACCTCGCGCAAGCTGAGCCCGGGATAAGCAATTGCATCGGAAGGCTTATTATTCACTTGGACAACCCTGTTAAACTTCGCCTTTTTAAAAATCAGGGAAAACATCGAAGTGAAGGCCGTTAAAAGATGTTTGAGCCAGCCGGTTTGACATTTTGCAGACGCTGTTTGGGATAGTAGCAAAAAAGATTGATTGGCGAGCAAATGGGAGAATTGTCATACTCTTTATCATTGACCGTGCCGATTAGGGATTTGCCTGCAAAATTAATGACGACTTCCTCGGTTTTGAAATTGGAGACATGAGACAAAAAACCTTCCCCCAGCAATTTTCCGGTCATGACTGTGTCGGCAATTGCCCTTGAAATAGTCGCCTGAATTTATTTTTGTGTAAATATGGGTCTGCTGCATTGACGGCCTCTGGTTAAAATAAGTATTTACACACAAGTGTTTAATTTGCCAATAATTCTTTTCTGCTATAATGGATGAATGATTCCATTTCAGACAATTTCACCTCCTCCAAATGCTAGGCGAGTATAGCAGGCAGTCTCTGCCGCTCGATCTTCTGATGAATCATTACTTTCGATCCAATAAGGCATTGGGATCAAAAGACCGCGCCTTTATCGCCCAAACCGCCTACGATATGATCCGGTGGCTGGGACTTTTGGACGCCCTTTCTCAAAAAACGACGTGGGAAGAGCGCCTGAAGACATATGAGAATGTGAAAGACCGCCTTGAAAATCCCCTTCTTTATTATCGGGAATCGTTGCCGCTTCACAGCTGCGTTAGCTTTCCAAAAGATCTTTTCGACCGCCTCGTCCTCTCTTTCGGAAAAGATAAAGCCGTCGAATCTGTGCTTGGAGTCTAATCGGCCGGCCCCGACTTTTGTAAGGGCAAACACTCTGAAAATTTCGCGATGCGAGCTTCTCAGACTGTGGAAAGATTTTCCTGTCAGAAAGACAAAAACATCTCCAAACGGAATCATTTTTGATAAAAGAATGAATTTCTTCAGCTTAGACGAATTTAAAAAAGGGTATTTCGAAGTTCAGGATGAAGGGAGTCAGATTTTAGCCGAACTGGTCCAAACAAAACCCGGAGATCAGTTTATGGACTATTGCGCAGGCTCGGGAGGAAAATCGCTCTCTGTTGCCGCAGAAATGAAAAACCGGGGACAGATATATCTTCACGACATTCGCAAAAGAGCTTTGCAAGAGGCCAAAAAAAGACTTCGAAGGGCCGGGGTGGAAAATGCCCAAGTCATCAACTCCGGGTCGCCGAAACTTTCCAAGCTGAAGAAGAAGATAGACTGGGTTTTAGTCGACGCCCCCTGCTCGGGAACAGGGACGCTGAGGCGAAATCCCGATATGAAATGGAAGTTCGCAAGTGAAATGCCCGGGCGCCTTGCCGCCGAGCAAAGAGTCATTTTTGAACAAGGGCTCAGCTTTGTTAAACCTGGCGGCCATATCGTCTATGCCACCTGCAGCCTGCTGCGGGAAGAGAATCAAAACCAACTTGATCATTTTTTAAAAACCTATGATCTTAAACTCGTAGATGAACCTTTTCAAAGTCTTCCGCACGAAGGAGGAATGGACGGCTTTTACGGAGTGGTATTTAAAAAGCCGGTGAAGTAATATCTCAAGTATGTTCCGCCATCTCATAATTTCCTTTTGTTTCTTGATGTCTGCTTTGCATGGGCAGCTCGATATCGATGTGAGGGCCGATTCCGCTATTCTTATCAATACCGAAACAGGAGCGGTTCTCTTTGAAAAAAATCCCCATGATCCCCATTACCCCGCCAGCATCACGAAAATCGCCACCGCCCTTTACGCTCTCGAAAAAAAAGGACAAAATCTGGATGAAATGATCGAAGCGAAAAGAGAGGCCGTCGCTTCGGTCACCGAAAAACAAAGAGAGAAGGCCAACTTCAAGATCAATCCCCACTGGATTGAAGTCGGCGGCTCTCATATAGGCATCAAATCAGGTGAATCCCTGCCATTAGAAGCCCTCCTCTACGGCATGATGATTGCTTCGGGAAATGACGCTGCCAATGTGATCGCGCAGTATGCAGGGGACGGTTCGATCGACCATTTCATCGGAGAAATGAACAACTATCTGGGAAACCTCGGAGCCAAAGACACTCATTTTGTCTGCGCCCACGGCCATCATCACCCCGATCATATAACCACAGCTTACGACATGGCTCTGATTGCCAAAAAGGCCATGGAAAACCCTGTCTTTCGGAAAATCGTTTCGACGGAAAAATACCGCCGCCCGAAAACAAACAAACAAAACCCGGTAACTCTCGTTCAAACAAATAAACTGATAAGACCCTCGTCGAATTACTATTATGACAAGGCCATTGGCATTAAAACCGGCCACGGCTCCCAAGCCAAGGAAACCCTTGTCGCCGCAGCCGAATATAAAGACCGCACTTTGATCGCTGTTCTCATGCACGCTAAAGAGAGGCGCCACAATTTTGAGGACGCAGCAGCCCTGTTTGAAGAAGCTTTCAAACAGCCTAAGCTTGCGAAAACGCTTCTGGAGCCGGGACCACAGAGGTATACATTAAAATTGCAGGGAGCTTCGGGTCCCATTCATACCTATGCCCGGGAAAACTATCGGCTTGAGTACCACAAAGGGGAAGATCCCGATGTCAAGGCCTGGCTTGTGTGGGTAAAAAACCTAGCTTTGCCGATCGCCAAAGATCAAAAAGTCGGAGAGGTCGTTTTCGCAGACAGTCAAAGGAAAATCCTGAAACGGGTCCCGCTTTTAGCTCAAAAAAAAGTCGGACATTCTTTTGTCGAAAAAACCCGCAGATTCTTCAAAGGAAAATCGTCTCTTGCAGAATATAGCGTTGTTTCAATCGCCATCGCCTTTTTCATTATTCTCCGCATGTGGTGGGTGAACAGAAGCCCGTAATTGTTCATAAAATAAAATAAACTGATCGAGAGAAAGTTCTTCTGGTCGAGCCTTTGGGTTCAGTCCGCTTTGCTCCAAAGCCAAAGCGATATCCTCCGGACCATATTCACCGCTTAAGGAATTGCGAAGCATTTTCCGCCTCTTTTCAAATGCCCGGCGAACAGCATTGAGAAAACTTTCGGGATCTGAAACAAAGGGAGGATCTCGCAATTGCAGACGCACAACAGCGGAATCAACCTTCGGTATCGGGTAAAAACAAGTGCGTTTCACTTTGAAAGCATATTCGGCAAGACAATGATAATTCAAAAATAGCGTTAAAGATCCATAATCCTTGTTTCCCGGATCCGCTGTCATTCTCCTCGCCACTTCATGCTGCACCATAATCACCATTGAATCGATTTGATCATGCATACAGACAAATTTTGTCAAAATAGGAGCAGTGATGTGATACGGCAGGTTAGCGATGACCTTGGTATTGCTGCCTTTTAATTTTCGGGCGAGATCAAACTCAAGAATATCTTCATTGTGAACTGTCAGATCCCCTTGCAGCCTTGTTAATTTGTGTGCAAACAACGAATCCTTTTCAACAGCGATAACACGGGCTCCTCTTTGCAAAAGCTGCTCAGTCAGCGCTCCCAGGCCCGGACCGATTTCCAGAACAACATCGTCCGGCTGCACATTAGCGGCATCGACAATCTTACGGATAATATTGCCATCGATGAGAAAATTTTGAGAAAGGCTTTTTTTCGGCTGTGCGCCCCATTCCTTAAGTAATCTGTGAAGATCGGACGGCCTATACATTAACTGTTTGGCAGAGGGATGTCGATTTTCTTGCCATTGGCCTCAAGGGTAAACGGTTCGAAATTATTGGAGATTAAATTGTCTATCAACGATACAGGGAATTGTTTTCTGAGACGCTTTTTATATTCGGTCGTTTCCGCTTCCGCAATTTTCATTAACAGTTCTTTTTTCAATTTTGGCGCCATTTCATAAAACTCGAGAGGACTGTCGGCGATATAATTTTCAAGGTAGTAAATTTTGTATATTTCGGCTTTATCTTTGACCTGTTTCTGCGGCAGGCTATACCGGCCGGGAGAAAGACCGCTCAAAAGTTGTCGATATTTGGGAGAAAGGTCCTGGTCGTTTTGCTCATAGAGGTCGGAGAGTTTCACCGAAGTGAAGACATTCACCCCTTCGATCCCTTTCACCCATGAAGAAACATCGTCGATGCTGACCGGTTTCTCGTTGATTTCTTCGCTGATTTTATCTGCGATCATGCTCAGCTTCTTGGGATTGGGATCGCGAATTGTGATAATGCGGTACTGCCACTGGTTGGAAGGATCATACTCTCGGTTGTAGCGGTCGTAAGCCCGCCGTATCTCCTGAGGCGTGACATCCTTAATGGCTTTCGACTGCACCCTCACATACATCATACGCCGCAAGGTAATCTCTTCTTCGATAATCTTCATCGCTTCGGTCATGGTCAAGCCGGCTTTATCGAGGTTTGAAATGATATTCGGCCCGAAAAGCCCTTCCATTTCTTGCCGGATGTCGGCGCCGCTGACCTCCATATGCACCTCGCCTGCGTCTGCCATAATCAGCTCTTTATCCACCAGCTCTTCCAAAACCTGCTTCCAGCTGACCATATAAAACTGATAACGAAGCTCCGGAATAGAGGTATATTGCGGATATTGCTGATAGAAGACCATATCCATCTTTTTCATAAGATCGAGGACTGTGATCGGCTTTTGATTCACTTTCGCAAGCACCCTGTTATGAATGCGGATTTGAGGCTTTGGCTTCTCTTTTTCAAAGAGCATAGGAGCTTGCTGACCGGATAGCGCGCACTGCCAAAATGCGCTTAAAATCAGGGAAAAGTAAAAAAAACGTCTAATCGTCATATTATCGCCTTAATAAAAGGGCTATCATAGCCTATTTGAGGTAATTAAGGCAAACCCATCGAGTGGCATATTATTTGCTTATAGTGTAAAATATAATTAGAAAGCGTTGAGAATAAGCTTTTAGGTGCCCAAAGATGCATAATTTATCCGTCATAGAAGAGTGTTACAAAAGATTTATACGGAAATTGCCTCATTTGCTGCATGAAGGAATTTTAGATATAAATCTTAATCTATTGAAAGACATGGATTTACTTCATTTTTCCGGTCTCAAATCCATTGAAGATGAGGTCATTACACGTTATTTCCATGTCGTTGAAACCCAGGAAAAAATCACTCTTATCAACGATGAGTTCATTGTATGGATTATCCCGAACCAGGATGAAAACAATCAAAGGACAAGCGTCCTCATCGCCCTTAACAAGCAGCCGCTGCCTACCCTGGAGATGGCATTTGTCACATCCGGCGTCTACAACACTTCCTGGCTTGTTCTAAGGGTGCTGGAAAAAATACTCGACGAAATTCATGAGACTGAGCAGCTTATCAGGTCCTATCAGGAAGCCGCTTGATCAAAGTTAAAATGTTGGCGTTTCCCTGCCTTTCATATTCAACCCTATCCATGAGCTCAATAATAAAATAAGTCCCATAGCCCCCGATAGTCGGGTTGGTTTCGAAGGATTTAATTTGAAACTTTTTAGAATTGGACAGTGGGTTGAAAGGAATCCCCTCATCAACTATTTGTATCTGAAGCTCCCCGGCATGAGAGACGACCAGGGAAATCTCAACGACTCCGTTTTCTTTTTCGGAATAAGCATATTCGATGATATTGACCAAAGCTTCTTCGGAGGCAAGTTCAATTCTGGACAGATCCTTCTCTTCAAAGCCCACTGCTTCGGCGTAAGATTTGATAAAGCTCAGCATAGAATATAGGTTATCGAGCTTAGCTTCAAAGGATTTAATTAATTTTTGACGAATAGGCACAGATACCCTCACCAAGCGTTCACGATGTAATCGACAATTTTTTTCGCCATCGCGGCATTAAGCGGTTTGGCAGCCGCATCGATAGCGCCATCTACATCAGTCACCTGGCCCAAAGAGAAAACGTTTACAGCATCGCGGCTGGAGTTAAATTCATGATCGAATTCCACATTAGCCCGCAAAATATCAGGTCCTAAGACCAAACAGCCGCGGCTCTTGTCAAAAAGCGCCACTTCAACTTTGACAAACCGCCTAGTCTCTGAAGGGACCAAGGTCTTTTCTATATTTCCCTGTTTATTGCGATCATACCGAAAGCCGATATTTTCATCATAATATTCCAGGATCTTAACCTTGAGTATGAGGTCCGGACGGCAAGGATTATAAACAAAAGCCCCTGAGGCCGAAAGGGCATGAACCAATTCAGCAGTGAAGGCCCCGGTGGCGTCGTTTTCGACAAAGGGGACGGCTATACTGTGATAAGAAGCGGGAATCTCCCCATAACCCATCCGGTATCCGCAGCCGGGGAGGGTGAAAATCAGGGCAATCGCTAAAAACCTTCTAATAATCGATTTCATCTTCAGCGGCGACTTTAACGCCAAGACGGTCCATCCTCATGCGGCAATGATCTGCAACATGTGTTTCGGGAAACTGATCGATGGCGCTTTGGTAGTAGAGAATAGATGCCTCAGGCTGACGGCACCTCTGAAAAAACCTTCCCGTATCATAAAGTCCCTGGGCAAACGTTTCCTTCACCTTTTGCACATACCCCCTGGCTTCTTCCAGACGTTCATCTGTCGGGAAATCATTTTCGAATTTTTTCACGTTAAGTTCTGCCAAAGCCAATATATCGGGATTTTGAAATTCTTTTGCAGCCTGTGTCAAATAAAGGCGGCAGATCATCAAATAACTTTCAGGCGCTTTCTCGTGCTTCGGGAACCGGCGAATTAATGTCGTAAACGAATCCACCCCTCCCCGGTAGTCTTCGATCTGCCAGAGAAGACAGGCTTTGTCATACAAAGCTTCCACAGCAAGGCGGTGGCAGGGAAAAGCGGTGATGATTTCATCATAAGTTTCGATGGCCTGCTCTGTGGCGTCCAGCCAGGCGGGCAGGTGTTTGGACCCCATGATATGCCGTTTTGCCCCGGCGCGAAACGCTTGCGCGATCAGGTATTTGTATTCAATAGCATTTTCGAGATGCTCGGGGTTATTGGTGCATCGCAAATAATCGGAAAAAGCCTGATTCGCGAATTCATACTCGCCAAAATAAAAATGAGATACCCCCAAATAAAATTTTGATTCGATGCCCATCTGAGTATGGGAAAAATTGTGAGAGACAATCTGAAAGTGGCGGGCCGCCTCTTTCCAGTCCTGAAAGTGGTAGGCCTCGCATCCATACTGGTAATGTTTCTCTGGAGTTAGGGTAGCCAAATTATCGACATCGACTATGTTCCAATTATGTACAGTATATCCCCCGTAAACTTGCTGAAACGACAGCCCCAAGAGGAAAATGGCAAGAAAAAAAGTTCGTCTTATCATGAAAATCCCTTCAATTTACAATAAGAGTAAGTAACATGTTTCTAACTGTCAAGATCAAAGATATGAATTCCCTTGTAATTCCTTTCGCAGTATCTTAACATTAGGGGAATTATGTACGAAGCACTCAACGGTATCGTAATTGGTCTGGCAGTATCGGCCCCTCTGGGGCCAATAGGCATATTATGTCTCAATTACGGTTTTTCCCGAGGATTCCGCGTCGCACTTCTTGCCGGCCTTGGGGCCGCCATCGCTGATACATTATACTCGGCGTTAGCGGGCTGGGGCCTCACCTCGATCTCAGAATGGCTCCTCGAGTATTATCTTATTTTCGGTATTTTTGGAGGAAGTTTTTTATGCTACATAGGATGGCGCATTTTTACAGCTCCGCCGATCGAACATTTTTCCGGAGCCTCCTACACGACCGAACTGCAGGCCTTCCTCTCGACATTTTTCTTTACCATCTCGAATCCCCTTACCATCATCTTATTTGGAACCCTGTTCGCCTGCCTGGCTGCCACGGAAGGGGGAAGGACTCATACGGAAACGTCCATTTTAGTCGCCGGAGTCTTCGGGGGATCCATGGTCTGGTGGACTTTGCTCTCACTCACAGCATCCCTTCTCAGGACCCGCATCAAATTCCACTACTTAAACCTCATCCGCAAGTTTGTCGGCGGCGCCATCATCGCCTTCGGCGCCTTCTTCATCATTTATTCTTTTAGATAAACATTTCTTAAGTACCTGAAATGATTTCCAATTCTCTATTTTTTTTAGACAAATAATTCCTAGATGAATATTATTATTCGACACCACAAACATTGGCAAACTTGCAGTAGACCATGCCATCGAGGCTCAGCTAGTCAAAGGAGATTCATCATGTTTAATTGGGAAATCAATGTGGAAATGACAGCAAATGCCACACCCGATGACGTTTGGAATGTTTGGAAAGATGTCCCAAACTGGCCTAAGTGGGATAAAGACCTTGAGTGGAGCCGTCTCAATGGTGATTTTGCAAAAGGAACGACAGGGCGTCTGAAACCAAAAGGGTGGTTCGCATCAGACTTTACCATTTCCGATTTATCCCCCAAACAATCTCATGTCAACACCACAAAAATGCCGCGAACAAAGCTCGTCTTCACACACCAGCTTGAAAAAATCAGTGAGTCGCAGGTTCGGATTCAACATAACTTAAGGGTCAAAGGCCTTCTTGCCCCTCTTCTCTGGCTTACAATGAGGCTTAAGCTAAGAAAAGCAATCCCAGAAGCTCTTGAAAATCTGGTTGCTATGGTCAGCCGTTAGGATTTGGATTCCACCTACGATGAGGTGAGCCCCGTGCGGGTTGGCAGAACTTTTTAATTCCCTCTCTAACTGGTCAAAAAAAGACACACACACCTTTTGCCTCTAAAAATTTCTATTTTTAAGGATCTTCAATCAAGAAAAACTTCTGGTCTTCAGAAGATGTGTCGAATTGGGAAGTCTATTGCAAGATCAAAGAGTCTTGTCAAATACCTTTCTTCAAAGTATCATCTCACAATTTACAAGGAGGATAACTATGGTCCCATCCCACTCCTTCCAAACATATACCCATCGAAATGCCGATTCAATCACGAAGTCAAACACTGACGACGAAACGATGATCACTCCAAACGATCGCAATATCATAACATATGTTAATATGTTGGATAGATCCCTTCCTAAGAAATGGCAGTTGAATCAGTTTTTGACAAGTTTTGTCAAAAGCAATCAGCGTAAGCTCGCCTATTTGGACTGCGGCGGAGGCGAAGGAATCGCAATCGAGACCCTTTTATCACATCCGATATACCGAGATGCCGTTGAAAAATGCCATGGGATCTCTCTCCATCTGTTTCAATATACAAAGAGGATTCTCAAGAACAACCCAAGAGAAGTCAAATGGTATCATGGCAACGCATTCGATATTATAAAAAACCTTCCTTCCTGCTCTTATGACTTGATTACAGATATCTTCGGCGCCTATTTCTATTCCGCAAATCGCCATACACTGATTAAAGAATATCACCGACTTCTAAAACCGGGCGGAAGATGCTATATTATATTCTCACGAGTCAATTCCAAGTCATCGGTGAATGGCAACCCTATGAAAAGGGGTTCCTTTGAAAAACATCTTTCCCAAAAATGGCCTCAATCCTTTTATAATCCTTTAAAGTCAATCTTAGTGATCAAAAAGACAAGCCGGCGCCCCCCCTTGCCCCGTTTTGAGGTCATTGATTATGAGGAAAAGTATACGCATAAGCCAAGAAAAAGGACCCATAATCAGATGGTTAAAGGATGTGCTGTGTATCCTCATAACATTCGTTTTGTAACCAGGCCCACCAAGAAACTCAGACCCCTTACTTACAAATAACTTAATATCCCAATTCGGAAATCAGCCGGCCATAATAGTCTTCCATGATTGCTTTATCGAGATCGTCAAACTCCTCCTCCCATCTACCGATATAGCCTTTGAAAAAAGTTGGCTGGTGTATCTGTTCGGGATCTTCCTTTCCCCATAGCGAATTGATGATCTCGACAAATTCATCTTCCTCGACATAAATATTTAGATATTCGTTGATTGCCTCGAAGGCGGTTAGCTGAGCCAAACGGCTTCCCTTTCCTTTATCTCCGACGATATCTTCAAACCTGACAACAAGAACCTGAGGAAGGGAATTGAAACAAACCGCCCTTTCAACACTTTCTCGAATTCTTTCCGGCAACGTCATCCCTTCGCATTTATATTTGAAATACTTATTCAAGTAGTCTCTAGGAAGAGACACATCGATCAAAAGGCGGATTTTTTCACTTCGGGAGAGGCTGAACCATTTTTTTTTAAAAAAGATCTCTGTATTTGAATAATTATGAATTTTTTCAAGCCAGTCCACTAAGGAGCAGATAATATCTCGCGGATCCCGAATCAAGCTGATCGCTTTATTCTCCGGACTTTCATTTATCAAACGATATATTTGAGGAAAGTCTTTCACAAAAAAATGCGTCGTCGACCAGGTTTTATAAGGTAGAATCTGACGTTTTAGCAGAATATGGAAATATTTAACCAGAAGGTGCGTCCCTGCTTTTGGGATAGTGATCACAAGGCAGTCTTCAATCTCTGCTGCTTCAATTTTATCTGCGGGATGAATGAATCCATGTAAAAATAAAAATGCCAGGAATAATTTAATCTTCATAGCCAATGCTCTCAAGGAGGTCTCCATTTAAAAGTTTAAAAGTTTTCAAATTTTCTTCTGAAAAATGTTTCTTCCAATCCTGAATTTTTCCCTGCTTGAAAGTAGGAGTCCCTCCAAATAATTCACTAGCTACCGAACGAGCCTCCTCATAGCTTAAGGGCTTTCCGATATGATTTGCTATATTCAAGATTTCCTGAATCTGCCTATCTTCGCTTCCTCCGCCCTTTTCGCCAATTAGATCCTCAAAACGTACAATGTAGACAAAAGGATGCTGATCCCATTCGAGATACTCTTCATAGACTTCCAAGAAGGAAGAATACTTTAAAAAATAGGGAAAATTGCAAGCCACTTTAGATAGATGCTTTCCGGGAAAATTAATAATGTCATCAATAAGTTTTGATGAAATCGTCTTCTTTTCACTTCTGGCAATTGCTGTGACTAGGTCTCTCGGATCGCGAATGATGAGCACCAAATTCATGTGGTTTTTCTCAATAAAGTCTATTTTTGACTGAGTCGGACCTATAGACTCCATATCTGCGTCGTCGCTTCGCCATTGATGACGCCAGGATGTCAAACTGCTATCGTCATATTTTAATTTAATTAGCTTCAGGCACTTCAGCAATAAATTTGTCCCTGTTTTCGGTATAGTAACAATCAAATCGCTCGATGTAATTGTGTAAACTTCCTCCCGAGGTTCTATACCTGAACATTGCATGCCGCTGATTTGAAAAAGACATATAGCAAACAGAAATACAAATCTTAATTTCATAAACCCCTTCCGGTTAATGCTAATTTTACAAATGACAAAAAAAAGTGCTACTTAAATACGGTGCAGGGTCACAATCAGCGGTTTTTCAAAGGAACTCGATTCAATCTACTTGCAGAATTTCATAACAATCATTAAAATATGACAATTATTATAAATTGAGGTTTTATTATATGAATATATCAACTCCTTTTGGCACTAATATTGTCGACAATAGATTACAATCTACTATGGGCATTGATACATGGGAATCCGAGCAACTTGTCTACAATGAAATGTTGATGATGAATCAATTCTTCATGAGTAATGATATAAAAAAAGTGATCAATCCTCAAGAAAGACTGAAAATCGAGTATTATCAACAGTGCCTGATGAATTCTGGATATGAAGGCGAGCAAATTTATTATGCCGGTTATTATGATCGAATTCGAAAATTTCAAATATTTACCTATGAAGGAAGGCTGTATCATTCCAATGGCCATCCGATAACATCCGGTGTTCTCAGTTTGGACCGGGGAGCTATGTTAATTATGGATACCCGTGGAAACCTTTTTCTGACAAATAAACAAAGGGACAAATTTCACCATTCTACTTTTTTAGCTGCAGGATCTCTTGCCTATGCATGCATGCTGGAAATAGAAGGCGGTAAAATAATTCAAGAGAGAAGGTGGAGCGGACACTATACTCCAGAATCAATTCATCAAAAGAATTTTCACGATAGGCTCAAAAAAGAATTTACTAAATCATACCCGCAAACATTGATCCCTATCTTTATCAAAGCACTCGAACCTAAAAATAAAATAAGCGAAGAGTATTTAAGCAGGTGGTGTAAAGAACCTCTGATAGAGGCGGTTCAATTTCCTTGCGGACATAGAATTAATCGTTCAGAACTTGTGATTTCAAGAATCAACTCAACCGAGATACGATGTGCTTGCAATTACCGAGCAGTTAAAGAAGACGATATACAACCAGACATCGAAACAAGACGAAAAGCCGGACAGGTTTATTCTAAACATCTCTCATCGGTAAGATATTATAACTCTCAATTAGATGCTAAGATAATTGAACTCAAACTAGACGATTGGGGTAGCCGTGTATCAAATATTTCTACCATTTCAGCTGAGGAAGGAGTTTTCCTTTTTTTAGATTTAAATACATCTCGTCAAAAAGTTATTACAATCGCAAAAAAGTTAAATTTATATACTCCTGATAAATATCATAAATCTATCATCTGGGTAACGGGCCGAAATAAAGAAGACAGCAGCATTAGGAAAGAATTAGCTGCGGAATACAGGGAACTTAAGGGATGGGAATTTCTCTCTGATATTTTTGGCTGATAGGTCGCGCCATTCTCTTATTCATCCAGCGCAAAAACTCTCCAGCTTTGCCAGTTATTGAGGGAGCCGACAAGGCTGGAGAGTTTTGGAGAAAAATCATTTGAGAAATGCGGGTTAACCCGCATCAAGAACGCCGCCAAGCGATTTGATTTGGGATTTGAGCGAAGGGCTGACGTCGATGCCCCAGGGGTGGTCGATGTGGACGGAGGCCATTTTTTTGTCCTTGGAAAAAAAGTCGATTGAGACCTTCGTCTCACCGCGGCTTTTTTCAAAAAGTTCTTTGAGCTTCAAAACATGGGTGTGCCGAAACTTTTCTGCGTCGACTTTAATTTGAAATTGGCTTGGCCCTTTCTTTTCTTTTTTAGGCTGTTTGGACTGCTTCTCTTTCATTTGCTCTTTCCTCGTGGATAAAAATTTCGCTTTATCAAATGCTTTGTCGCACTCGGCAATCATCTCCTCGGATGCGAGCGTCAGATCGTCTAGCCAACGGCACGACAGCTTCACGTCGCCTCCGTCTTTTTCCAGCTCTAAAACAGCGTAGAGAAGTTGATTCTCGTTTAGAAGACGGCTCTTTTGTTCGTAAAGATCGGGCCAGATCGGAAGCTCATAGCCCACCATGCCGTCGCTGATATTGAGTATAGCAAATTTCTTCTGCGTCTTATTGGAAAAACGGACGCCGACAGTTTCAATAAGCACAGCTGAACGAAAGACAAAATGATTGTCCATTTCCTCTATGTTGCGCAGCGCCACACAAGAGAGCCTCTGCATAATGTCTTTGTAGGCATCCATAGGATGGCCGGTCAAAAAGAAGCCGAGCAGCTCCTTCTCCTTAAATAAAAGCTCGTTTTTCGAAGTGGGATGCAAAACTTTTGGCGGATTAATAAATTGCTCTTCCCGTGTGTCGCCAAGATTGTCGAAAAGGCTCATGTATCCCAAAGCCTTGTCCTTTTGCTCCCGCGAGCTGGCATCGTACATCGGTTCGACGCTTTCCCGAAGGGCATCGCGGCTCCAGCCGGTAAAATCAAAGCATCCGGCATCGATTAAACATTCGATAACTTTTTTTCCGACACGTTTTGTATCGATTCGTTTGATAAAATCATACAGGCTTTGATAACGGCCATTTTTTTGCCTCTCTTCGCAGATGGATTCCACGACTCCCGATCCCACCCCTTTAATCGCCGAAATGGCAAAACGAATCCCCTTCTCTGTTGCGGCAAAAGTATCTCCGGCATCATTGATGTCGGGAGGGAGGACCGCAATCCCCATAGCCTGGCTCTCCCGGATGAATTTGGCGACTTTGGCGGTATCGTCACGATCGCAGGTCATCAGAGCAGCAAGCCACTCTTTGGGATAGTTTGCTTTCAGATAAGCTGTGACATAGGTGATATAGCCATAAGCGGCGGCGTGCGATTTGTTGAAGCCGTAAGAGGCAAACTTTTCCATCTTGTCGAAGACAAGGGTCGCCGTCGCTTCATCAATTCCATTTTCAATGCACCCTTTTCTGAATTTTTCCCTTTGCCTTGCCATCTCATCGTGGTCTTTTTTTCCCATGGCTTTTCGGAGCACATCACCTTCGCCAAGAGTATATCCGGCCATTTTTTGAGCGATCTGCATCACCTGCTCCTGATAGACCATAATTCCATAGGTTTCGGAAAGAATGTTTTCCATCCAGGGGTGGTCGTATTCAATCGGCTCCCGTCCATGCTTGCGATTGATAAACGAGGGAATCATATCCATGGGACCGGGGCGGTAAAGGGCGCCGACGGCAAAAATCTCTTCAAAGTGATCCAGATGAAGTTTCCGCGCAAGTTCCTGCATGCCGCCGGATTCCATCTGAAATATGCCCAGTGTTTTTCCCTGATTCAAAATGTCATAGGCAGCTTTGTTATCTAGAGGAAGGTTGACCCAGTCGATTTCCCTGCCGTGATTTTCCCTGATCGTCATCGACGCACATTTTAATAGCAGGTCAGAGTCTTGAGGCCCAAAAAGTCGATTTTGAGCATTCCGACCTGTTCGACCGGCTTCATGGAAAATTGCGTGGCGGGAATCTCGGAATCTTTGGCATTGCAAATCGGAATATAATCGGTCAAAGGGTCTCCGCAGACGACGATGCCGGCAGCATGAATGCCCGTGTTGCGGATGGAGCCTTCAAGTTTCTTTCCCCGCTCCATGATCCGCCGCGTGTCTTCGTCCCTGTCATACCATGCTCTTAAGATCATGATCTTTTTCCAGAGCTTTTTCCAAAGTGATGTTGAGATCTTCAGGAATGAGTTTGCAGATCTGCATTCACTTTGCTCAAAGGGACATTCAAGACACGTCCGACATCTTTAACGGTCATCTTGGCTTTCATAGTGCCGAAGGTGATAATCTGCGCGACATTATCCTTGCCATATTTGTCGAGGGTATAATCGATGACCTCGCCGCGCCTCGACATGCAGATGTCAACGTCGATATCGGGGTAAGAGAGCCTCTCCGGATTGATAAATCTCTCAAAGAAGAGCTGAAAGCGAAGCGGCTCGATATCGGTGATCCCGATCAGATAGCAGGACGATCGATCCGGCCCCCGATCCCCGTCCGGGCCCTACCGGAATCCCCTGTCCCTTGGCCCAGTTGATGAAATCCCAAACGATAAGGAGATAGTCGCACATCCCTTTCGGGGCGATGATGCTCATTTCAAGCTCAAGGCGGTCCTGCACCACCTCCATGGGATCCTGTCCGGGATAAATTTTTTCCACTTCCGCAAGCCTCTCGGGAGTATAGCGCCGCGGAATCCCCTTTTCACATAGCTGGCGGAGATAGTTTTCCACTTCTTCTTTTTGCTTTTTTTTTGGTGTACTTTTTTCCCTCGAGCAAAGGGGGGATGTACGCCGGATAATGCTTTGTCTTGAAATCAAGCTCCACATCGCACATTTCGGCGATCCTGACTGTGTTTTCAATGGCATCGGGGATATCGTGAAAAAGGCTCTGCATCTCCTCTGGCGATTTGAAGTAGAGTTCATGGGAAGGATAGGTGCGTCTTTTGGGATTAGGCTTTCGAAATTTGGGATTGCCCAGCGAGTCCATCTCCCAAATCTCGCAAGGTTCACCCGACTGAATATTGAGGAGAATTTCGTGCGACACCCAGTCAGCCCTGTCGATATAATGGCAATCGTTTGCCGCGACAAGGGGAATGTTTTCCTTTTTTGCGGCCTTTAGCAAAGTTTCAGACACCTGGACCTGCTTTGACAAAAAGTCGTGATAAAACTGCTCAAGCCACGCTTCTTTTCTCAGCCCGTCGGCATCTATGGTCTCCTCCGACATTTGATGCCGCTGAATCTCGAGAAAAAAATCGTCGCCGAAAAGATCCCGGTACTGCCTGACTTTTGCTAGCGCCTCATCTTCGCTTCCGTGGATGATCGTCTGGGAAATCTCGCTGCCAAGGCACCCCGATAAGCAGATCAATCCTTCTCGGTACTTTTCTAAAACTTCCCAGTCAATCCGAGGATTGTAATAAAAACCTTCGAGATAACCTATCGACGAGAGCTTGCATAGATTGTGATAGCCTTGCTGATTTTTTGCGAGAAGCGTCAAATGGTAGGATGCTTTATTATAAGGGCCCTTCTTTTTTTCAAAGCGGGATCCCGGTGCGAGGTAGACCTCGCACCCGATGATGGGTTTCACACCTTCTTGTTTGCAGGCTTTGTAAAACTCGACAATGCCGAACATATTGCCATGGTCCGTTAGAGCGACCGCCGGCATTTGGAATTCAGCTGCTCTTTTCGCGATGATGTCCACGGGAGACAGAGCATCCAGAATCGAATACTGCGAGTGATTGTGTAGATGTACGAATTGAATACTTCCCCCTAATTGTTAAGCCGGCGCCCTCTCTGCCCCGCGGACGCCCGCCGGCCAAAGCGGGAGGAGAAAGATAATAGAAGCCAGGCAGCAAAATGCCAAGGCAAAATAAAAACCTCCCCATCCCCAATCCTGAGCGATCCTAGCAAGCGGATATCCCGCCGCAGCCGCCCCCAAATAGCCAAACCATCCGATAAAGCCTGTGGCTGTTGCCGAAGCCTTTTTATGCGCCAGCTCGGCAGCGGCCATTCCAATCATCATTTGCGGACCGAAAACACTAAAACCGACAAGAGTCATCCCGACCCAGTCAAACCAGTAAAAACCATGTGGAACAAACCATAAAAAGCCTATGGAAACGAGCATGCTTAGCGCAAAAAGAACGTTAACAGGCCCTCGTCTGGCTCTAAAAATCCTATCGGAGATCCAGCCGGCGGATAAACTTCCACAAAAACCTCCAATTTCAAAAAGGGACAAACAGAAATTCGCCGATAAATTGGAATATCCCTTTGATTCGACAAGAAAAAGAACTCCCCAAGTGACAACGCCGATCCTGACGACATAAACGAGAAAGTAGGCAAGTGCCAAAAGCCAAATGTAGGGATTGAGCAGAACGTGCCCGAAAAGAATTTCTTTAGTCGAAAGCTCCCTTTCCTCCTCTTCAACCTCTTTTTTCGATAAAGCTCCGTAATCGTTTCGAAACTTTTCAATGGAGGGAAGCCCCAAAGACTGAGGAGTATCCCGCAAGCGGTTAATCAGAAAAAATCCCATCAAAACACATAAAACTCCCGGAACATACATAGCGTAGCGCCAACCGAAATACGCAGTGCATGCCGCGGCCAAAAAACGAATCGCGAGCCCTCCGACATTATGCGAAGCATTCCATGTCGACCACCACCCCCCTCTTTCGTTTTGAGAATACCAGTGGGTGAGGAGACGGGCACAGGGAGGCCAGCCGAAGCCTTGAAACCATCCGTTGATTCCCCAGAGCAAAGCAAAAATCACGATGGAAGAAGACATGCCGAAGAAGATATTCACAAAACCGGTAACGATCAACCCCGCTGCCATAATATAACGGGGGTTGGACCGGTCTGAAAGAATGCCGCTGATGAATTTGCTCAGCCCGTAAGTGAGAGCGAAAATTGTCCCCAAATGGCCAAGCTGCACTTTTTCATAGCCGAGATCGGTCATAAGAGCGGGAAGGGCGGCAATATAACTGTAGCGGGTGAAATAGTAGAATACGTAGCCGATAAACATCGAGTAGAAAATGCGTAGGCGCCAATAGCGATATTGTTTTTTAACCGCTGCTTCGTCATTTATCGGCCGGGCAGGGCTTGCCGCCTTGAAGAAATCAAAAACCTGAGTGATCATCTTCCCTTAAAAATTATGATTAAACATTCTACAGTATAAGAAATTTTAGCAAAAATTTCCACCCTCAATCGGGCAATTTTTATTTTTCCGACGTAAGTATTTGGTGAGACATGCCTTCAAGAGTAGGAAGAAGGATTGATCAAGAACACCCTTTCACGAGTTGATAGCCTCTGATCAACATGATTGAAGAGATCTTTTGAAAGTTCTAACAGCTCATTGACGTTAATATCCTTTTTTAGATAGATTTTGGCATTTTCATCAGCCCAAGCTCTATAATAATCGGCGATCTTCAGCGCCATTTCTTCCCATCATCTTGTGATGACAGCTCGTTATTGTTTCTGGAGGGTCAATGACAACAACTGTCCCATCGCTGTCGGCACGAATGTTTCTCGGCATGAAATCTTCTATATAGCATTGCTTTGGATCTGTGATCATTTTCGCAAGAAGAGGACGTATATTTGCTAAAGGTGGATTTCCATCGACTCTTTCGACTATGGAATAACCCTCGTCCTCGATCCATGTAGTAATTTTGGCAACTCGAAGATCTGTTCGTTTTGAAAGGGTATCATAGGCTGATTTTGTATCTTTTGAGCACTAGTTCGATCTCTTGCCTGCGTCTTTTAAAATTCGGTGTTTTAATCAAAATGCCCGGTCTTCCCCTCGACTTCCCAAACCCGATGAAATTCCCCTTCGGCAAATGACTTCAGGACAAAGGTAGAAGTTTTGGTTTTCAATATTTTCTTATCGGTTTTAGGGTCTGTGTAGAGGTTCAGTCGATGAGACGGGGCCCTCTTTTGACCTCGTCTTAGCCTTTCAACCCTGTTTGTTTTGGTGAATGCGGAGGAGTAATATACATAAATAATTTCCTTATTTTGGTGATATTGCGGTTAAATTTGGCAAAACAGAAGCGCCCAGGAGCTCCTCGCATTTTTTACACAACTCTTCAGGGCGATTAGTCAGGTTTTTCGCTTCCTCCGGAGAGTAAAAGCAAAGAAACAACTTTTTGACAATTTTCTTGTTCTCGATCTTTTCTAAATCTTGTCGTAAACAATCTGCTGAATAGATTCTTGGCTCAGACTTGCCATCCATAATGAGTACGGGAATGTTAATTCCGTAATCCTGAGCTAGATAGACGGCATGCAACAGAACGCGAATCCTTTCTTTAGGGGCATCTTTAATAGAAAAAACCGCTTTCAATGACTTTTTTCTCAGTCCCATTAAAACTTCATTAGGAGCATGCTGCATTTTTAAAAAAGGTAAAACCCGCGGCTCTGCATTTTCCGCCACCTCTTTATTTAATTTATCTTGAAGATCTTGCAAGGTTAAATTTTCTTCTCTGCCTTTTTTCTTATCAACTTTAGATGCCGCGTTCTTACCAACCCAGAATTTTGATAATGTATTGACGTCGTATTCAAAAATAAACTTTTCGCCTTTTTGATCAAGCATGCCGATATCATAAAGCATGCCTATAGGCTTATATTTATAATATTCCTTCGGCCACTTCCCTTTGAAATGAAAGACTTTTCCATCACTTCTCAGAAGAGAAAGGGAAAGTTTCTTCGTAAATTTTGTAAATTTTGCTTTTCCTCTGTTTTTTGAATTGTGAACCGGACCCCAAGTTGCTATTTTTGGCTGGCTCGACTTCTCTTCTTGCTCCAATAGAGGCACTCTTTCTTTATAACCTCTCTTTTCAACTGTTTTTACAGCTCGGTTGGTTAAAACGTAGTTTCTGTCCTCGGGCGAACGTCTTACTGGCCTTGAAAAAACCGGATCATTGATCATATTCATTTCAAACCAAAAATTCTTTTTTTTCTTATTGACAAGCCTTATCGCAGCTTTTGTATTTGAAATAATATCAAACATTTCCTTTATTTCATTAGTTTCAATATCTGCTGATTTTGTTTTAACAGGATTTGTTTTATTCGAAGTGTTTTCTTTATAACTTTTAAGATAAGAATACATGGTCTCCCCTTTACTATAGGAGATCGGATGGGGCACTCCTTGTAAGATTTCCCAACAATAGTCAATGTCTCTACTGCATTTTATAAATGTTTCGCTCTTTGTTAGCTTGAAATTGTCATATAGAAGGGCAATAAGATCATTGTTTTTAAATTTGAAGTTTCTTACCCGAATTTCATCATTTTCAAATTCACTCATCAAACGATCGCCGGTAATTTTTACGGATCGTTGACAAAATCTTGCAAGGCTCCATAAATCCCTGTTATTCTTATTTTTCGAATATCGATTGAATGAATGAATGTTATTTTTCATATTTGTTGGCCAGAAGCATCTAAACAAATCCAGACAGTGAGTCATTTCGACTATAGCAGTGATAACATCCATGTCTTTGCCGCGAAACTGATTGGGATATTTCTCTAGAATTGCCTTTGAGTAATAGTCTAAATCATCTTTATCTTTAAACAGTTTGCCCTTTCCTACAAGCTTTGACTTAAGGCAATAGTCTTTGAGTGCCTGTTGAGATTGCTCAAGATATCGTGTATGTGTTTTTAAGCTTTGCTTAGCCGAACATTCGCTATCCCGGCCAACCACTTCAAAGGCCATAACAATCTGCAGCTTGGCTATAACATTTTCTTTTCCTTGCTCTTCAATTAAAACTTGAAGCTGTTTTGTTAGATGGTCTAAGCCGTTTCTTTCGAAATAATCCACGACAAACGGAATGTAAAAAACTTTTCTTACCGCGTGTGCAAGCCCATGGTTATATCGATGAATGACTTCATTTTTGATTTTGTATCTCGCTTCCCACTTTCTATATTTATCCTTGTATTTTTGGCCGTAATAATTTGTGTAAGCATAATCTAATGCTTTTTTTACAGAAGGATTCAATTTTGTTTTTGTTTTATCATTCAAGAAAAAACTTTCTTTACTTTTATTAATTTCTTTTTTTATATTTTTTAATATAGATTTCTTATCTGTAAGATAAAATAAAGTGAACAAACCATCTTTTTTCATTGTTATATTGCGTCCAAAACAACTAGAAAAGTAATGTGTTATTTTTTTAAAAATTGATGATTTTCTTAATTTAAAATAAGATTCATTGTCAAGTTTTTTTATTTTCCTTATCGATTTTTCAATATTATTAGAATCTTCTTTTTTTAAAACAGATCCACTAGAATATTTTTCGTTGTAACAATCATATAGTTTCTGAACAATTTCATTTATGGATATTTTTTTCTTTTCATTGGCACTATAAAATTTTCTTTTTCCATCCCACCCAATATCACAAGTCTTTAAAGTCCCGATATATGAGGTGGCATCTTCAAGATTCTTTATATTGTTAAATATTATTTTATTTTTCATTTATGAAATTTATTTTAAGACAATTTTAAAGCAATAATTATATGCTATAATAGTTTTGTTAAAATTTGATTAAGATTGCTGCCGCTGCCGTACAACACTGTACCCTATCAACTTTGTATTGGTGATTGAGACGATGAGATTTTTGTGACTGCCGAAGCGTGGAGATCGAACAAAATGGCAGTTGCGAAAAGATCGAGTCTCACCCCATCAATACAAAGTTGATAGGGTACTAGGAAAGAGCATAGTTGACACTCTGATTAGAGCTCTGTCAAGCTTAAATTTAGGCGCAAAGCAACCGCAAATTCGGAGCATTCAACCCGTGATTGCAACCTAATCTGAGCGGGCGCAATCACGGATTGAATCACCGTATTTTCCTTAAAATATAAAATGTGTTAGAACTAAGCACTAATTTTGTATCGATCCGAGGGGTCAATGATCACGCTTGTAATTAAGTATAATGAAAGCGAAAAAAAGTTTTGCTCCGCAAAGCGCGAAATCACCTTTGGCCCAAAATCCTCATCCGATGTCGACATCCCTTTGCCCCTTGACAATCTTGAAACGCCTCATGCCAAGATTGTTGAAGAGCGGAGGGCGCTATACCATCCATAACCTTGCCAACGATCCCCTTGTTAAATACAACGACTTTCCTTTCGGAAGGCGTACTCTCAGAGAGGCACTATTTTCTGTTTCACGATGTGGAAGTGGTTGTTCATAAAATAGACGACATGGTGCAGGAAGGTTCCGTTTCAACAATAGCCGCACAATCGACTGCCTCCGATGCCTCTCTTTTGATGAAGGAAGTCGATTCTCTTGAAGAGGCGCCCGAAGAACACAAAAACGGCAATAATCCTCCAAAGGGTCTTTTCTGGGTAGGAGTCTCTGCCGCGGCGATTTTACTCCTTGTCAGCGCTGCGGCGTTTACCCTTTACTTCAGCAGCCACGCCAAAACCGATGAAGAGGAGCTCAAAGCGGCAAGAGGACTTTCCGACGCCGCGATGGCCCTTTTTTATGCCAAAACCCAAAGCATCAAACCTCCCAACCGCAATTGGTCGGATCCCATATTCCTTGAACAAATTCTAGGGCAGATCATTCCAAAATCCACCCGCACCTGCTGCAACATAGATTCTCAAGGAAACTTTGCCGACTTCCCTTATATTCTCAGAATCTACACAAACCACGACGCTTCGCGCTTTCTTCTCCTTGCACAGCCCAAACCCAGTTTCATCAGATGGTTCAGTCCGAAAGACTCGCTTGTCATCGACTCGACGCAGATGGAGCTTAGGAAACTAAAAGATATCCAGCCGCTGAACCGGATTATTTTCAACGCTAACGATTTGAATGCGGCAACAATGAAACGGGTTGCGCTGCTTGTCAATGAAGGAAGGCTCATTCCCATCGACAGGCTGGGAAAATCCGATTCAAGTGCCCAGTTCACTCCTCCGGAAGAATTGAAAATCATCGCCCCCGGGGCGCAAAATCTGGTCTATAACGCCCCCCGCTATTACAAAATTACCGAACCTTTGCTGATCGACGCTCTTGAAAGCGGGATCACAAGCGATTATCTGCAGGACTTAAACCACATGATCTCAACCCCTAACCTGGTCTTTTACACAACAGAAGGGATGAAGACCGCAGTGAAAGCCTATAAAAATCTCAGCGGCTACATCGATGCACAGCGTCTTTTAGTCGGCTACTTTACCTATGATAAAAAAACCCATCTTCCCGGCAAAACCGAACTTCTTGTTATGAGCCGCGAAAGCTGAGCCGCAAAAACAAGTCGCCCTGAATACAAGCCTCCCTTCGATCACCTTTCCATTCCGAACTCAACCAGAAAATGGCGAATCTGAATAAGACAAGAAAACATGCTCTTAAAAGAGATAGGTTTGAAAATTTACGAACTAATCAATAGCAACAACGATCAGCCGAATATGAATTTTAAAGAAAAACTTGTCAGCTGCTTGCAAAAATACCAGGAAACCGACCTCAGCCAGCAGCGCACGATCAGCCAAAGTTTAAACCGCCTTTACAAAGATTATGTTCTTCGTAGAAAGACTCTGACGAAAAATCAATTTATCGCCAGTCTGAAATCTTCAGGCCTCCTGGCTTATATAAAAAAGACGTCTATCAGCAGAAAAACGAAACAGCCCTACAATCCCCTCATTCAAGCTTCCGGAAAAATTCGATCGCCAGACGGCAGTCCTGAAACCCGGTCCAGTTCTTAACTAAATTCCCTCTTCATAATAATTGCAAATTTCTGTAGAATTGATGAACTATGAGTTATAAGATTCCCACCGGCCTTTTTGATATCCTCCCCGAAGATCCCAAGGAACTTTGGCGCTGCAGCCATGTCTGGAATTATGTTGAAATGATCATTCGCCAGACTGCCCGGGAATATGGCTACAGCGAAATCCGCACCCCGATCTTTGAAAGAGCCGAAGTATTTACCAGAAGCTCCGGAGAGCAGTCCGACATCGTTTCAAAAGAAATGTATCTCTTTAAAGATAAAGGAGACCGCCTGATGGCTTTGAGGCCGGAAGGAACAGCGCCCGTTATGCGCTCTTTTATCGAAAACAACCTGGCCAACATCGGACAGTATCATAAATTCTTCTATATCGCTCCCATGTTCCGCTACGACCGGCCGCAGGCAGGACGCTACCGGCAGCACCATCAATTCGGCGTGGAAACAATCGGCAACCGCTCCCCCGAACAGGATGTCGAAGTGATCGACCTGCTGTATACTCTTCTTCAACGCCTGGGGCTGAGCAACCTCGACATTCAAATTAACTGCATCGGAGACAAAGCCGTCAGAGCCAAATTTGCCAAAAACCTGAAGGATTACCTCAAGCCCCATTTCGACAAACTGTCCAAAGAAAGCCAAAAACGCTTTGAAGCCAATCCCCTCCGCATTTTGGATTCAAAAGATGAAAAAGATGCGGAGCTGATAGCTAAGGCCCCTTCTATCCTCGACTTCATTGACAGCGAAAGCAGCGAGCATTTCAAAGCAGTCAGAGAAAAACTTGACGCTATCAAAATCCCCTATACCGTCAATCCCCTCCTCGTCAGAGGGCTTGACTACTATAATGAATTTGTCTTTGAGGTGATGACCTCAGACATTGGCGCTCAAAGCAGCCTTGGCGGAGGCGGACGGTACGACGGCATGCTCAAAATGATGGAGGGCCCCGACCTCCCCGCCGCCGGCTTCGGATCGGGAATGGAAAGAATCATTCAGACTATAATCAAGCAGGGAGCCTACATCCCGGGAAAAGAACGTCCCACTCTTTGCATAATCCCGATTGGAGACGAGGCCAAGCATTTCTCTTTTCAACTTCTTCACAGGCTTAGGCAGGAAGGCATCTCGACCCAAATGGACTTTTCCGGACGCAAGATTGGCAAAGCCATGCAATACGCCAATCATATCGGAACCAAGTATACTGCCGTTATCGGCGATGCCGAACTAGAAAGTCATGCGGTTGAATTGAAACACATGGATTCAGGGAAAACTCAAACAACCCCCCTCCGTTCATTACCGAATATTTTAAAGATTGTTGAAAGGACGCCGTCTTTTATGGCGCTTTGGGAGGAGATGGACCACCCCTTTGAAGATAGCGGAGCAGCCGGATTCTTTTTGGAACACATCCAAAACTCTCTGAATGAAACGAAGAAAATAACTGAGAAATTTCATCAGCGGCTAAAGGAGATCAAAACATTAATCAATGAATCGGAAGACAGTGAATAAAATTAGAACAGACAACTGCGGAACTCTGACCGCCTCGATGATCGGCAAGCAAGTGACTCTGACTGGATGGGTGAGCCGCCGGCGCGACCATGGAGGGCTCATTTTCATCGACTTAAGAGATCGCTATGGAATCACTCAACTTGTCTTTGACCCCGAAAAGAATCTAGAGGCCCACAAAGAAGCGGAACAACTCCGTTCCGAATATGTCATCGCCGTAAAAGGCGAGGTGATTCCTCGCGCTGAAGGGATGACCAATCCTAACCTCTACACCGGTGAAATCGAAGTGGCAATAGCTGAGATCGAAATTTTCTCGAAATCCAAAACTCCTCCATTTTCCATCTCCGATGAGTTCATCAATGTCAATGAGGAAATACGATTAAAATACCGCTACCTGGACCTGCGCCGCGGAGATATCGCAAAAAAGCTAATTATGCGCCACAAAGCTACGCAAGCAGCGAGAAATTACCTAAGTTCGGAAGGATTTCTCGAGATCACCACTCCTATTCTGGGAAAATCAACGCCGGAAGGAGCTCGCGACTACCTTGTACCGTCGCGTATCTACCCGGGAAGCTTCTATGCCCTCCCTCAATCACCCCAGATTTTTAAACAGCTTTTGATGATCTCGGGCATGGACCGCTACTTTCAAATCGCTCCCTGCTTTCGTGACGAAGACTTGAGGGCCGATCGGCAGCCTGAATTTACCCAAATTGACCTTGAAATGAGCTTTGCCACCCGAAACGAGCTGTTTCCTCTCATAGAAACTCTTTGCTCAAAAATTTTTATGGAATGCAAAGGGGTCTCTATCCCTCTGAAATTCAGACAGCAAACCTACGACTGGTGCTTGGACAATTACGGGACCGACAAACCCGATCTAAGATTTGACATGCCCCTTGTAAATGCCTGCGATATTGCCGAAAGGTCGACATTTTCCGTCTTCAAAGAACAACTGCAGGGCGGCGGTATCGTCAAAGGGCTTTGCGTCAAAGCAGGAGCGGATATCTCCCGAAAAGAGATCGATCAGTACACTGAGTTTGTCAGCCATTTCGGAATCAAAGGACTCGCCTGGATGAAAATGTCCGAAAACGGCTCGCTAACTTCCAGCATTGTGAAATTTTTCTCCGAAGAACTTCAAAACGAGTTAATAAAACGATTCCAATGCAGCCCCGGCGATCTGATTTTCATGATTGCGGACGACAAAAACCGCGCTAGTCAGGCTCTTGACCACCTTCGTCGAAAAATCGCCAAAGATCGCAAACTGATTGACGAGAGCCGCTACGAATTTCTCTGGGTCACCGATTTCCCTCTTTTCCAGTGGGACCAAGAGGCGCGCCGGCTGGAAACCGAACACCACCCCTTCACCTCTCCCCTTGAAGAAGATATCCCGCTGATGGATTCTGATCCGCTTAAGGTGAGGTCATCGAGTTACGACCTGGTCTTAAACGGTTATGAAATCGCTTCCGGATCGCAAAGGATTCACAACAGCGATCTGCAACACAGAATTTTTGAACTGTTGAATCTTTCCGAAGAGGACCTTGTTCATCGTTTCGGTTTTTTTATTGAAGCCTTGAAGTACGGCACTCCCCCGCATCTCGGCATTGCCCTCGGTTTCGACAGGGTGATGATGATCTTGACCAATACCGACAATATTCGGGATGTTATCGCATTTCCAAAAACGCAAAAAGCCGCCGACTTGATGATGGACAGCTCCTGCAAACGTTGACCGCCAACAGCTCATGGAGCTGGGGATTGAGCTGACAGATCAATTCTCTCAAGGGCAGTGAGTTCATTGAGATAGCGAAGATTCTTGTCGACAAGCCTCGGGCAGCCGACGATCATCAGTTCGCGAAGATTACTTAGAGGCTTCCAATCCTTAAAGCAGGAGCCGGTGATCGGCGCCCCTGAAATTTTGAGCACCTCAAGATTGGGAAGATGAATCAAATGCTTCAAGCCCTTATCGTTTAAAAAAGGGCAGTTGAATAATATCAATTCCCGTACCGACGTAAAATCCTTCGTGTATTTGAACACATCTCCCGTAATATGCGATCCGCTCAAATCCAGCACTTCCAAATTGGAGAGGTTAATCAGGGACTTCAGCTCTTTATCCGACAGGTTTGTGCAATGTTTTAATTTAAGCTCTTTGACATGCGATAAGGTCTGTCCAATGCAAAAAAGACTTCCCGGAAATTTTTGACGGAGTGACTGCCTCCCCTACCCCGGCTTCACGTCCGCCGGTAAGCAAACCGCTAAAGAGATCGACAAGTCCGCCCACTGCGCTTAAATCGCCAAGCCCCTCGAATTCTTCTTCTTTCTCTTTTTCAATCTTTCCGCTTACGGGCTTTTTAGAATTTTCATCCATATTTCACATTTAATCGTTTTTTATTATAATTTGAAGCTAAAATGAATCATAATATTGAAATTATCCTTTACCGGCCCCAGATTCCGCAAAATACCGGCAACATAGTCAGAACCTGCTCGGTGACAGGCTGTTCTCTCACCCTGATCACCCCCCTTGGCTTTAAAACGAACGACAGATGGCTGAAAAGAGCCGGACTCGACTACTGGAACGAAGTAAAAATCACTGAGCAGGAAGATCTTGAGAAATACCTATTGGAAAGTGCCCGCCCTTTTTATTTTTTTACAAGCAAAGGGAAACAAACTCTTTACGACGCCCGCTTTCCCCCTAACGCCCAACTGGTATTCGGCTCGGAAACAGAAGGGCTTCCCGAAAAATTTCATAAAAAATGGCCAAACCGATGCGTGAGGATTCCGATGCTTCCGAGCTCAAGATGTCTGAACTTGGCGACATCTGTAGGAATCGGCCTCTATGAAGCACTCAGGCAGACTTCAGTCTAGGCGTTATCAAGAGAAGATTTGACAAGATCTTCAAGCTGAGACAGGTCTTTCAGCCCCACATAAGTGCCTATCGGCTTGCCGTCCTTAATGAGAACCAAAGTAGGGACTGAGGTCACCTGAAATTGCTGAGTCACTGATGGCGAAGCATCAATATCCAATTTACCGACAGTGATCTCTCCTAATTTCATTTCGGCGAATTCCTCGATAACCGGAGTCATCATGCGGCAAGGACCGCACCAATCGGCATAAAAATCTACAAGGGTCACACCGCTAGATGTCTCATCAGAGAAATTCTCGTCGTCTAAATGCTTAATTTTATCGCTCATTTCCTTTCTCCTATCATTTATTCAAAGTTCATCTTCTCAAAATAGCTGGTTTTTGGCCAGTAAAAATTTCATATTAGTAATAATTTATTTAAATAAATATTACTCCGTATTTTATACAATCTTAACAACTAAATTTTACAATTAAAGTATTCAAAATTAAAAAAGGTATAGTGATGGCAAGTGTTAAAATACCACATTTAAATTTATATTCCCTGCCGGAATATGGAAAATCTTTGGGCAAAGCCGGCAAGACAGCGGGTTCAAAGGTAGGTGAATTCGCTAAGCAATTCCCCTGGAAACCTCTGGGCTATGCCGCTGCCGCGAGTTTGATAGTGCCGGTTGCCATTATCGGCGCCCTCCCCTGGATGATACTTGCAGCGATATCCGCAGGAATCATCGGACCATCTTACGTACCCTATAAAGTATACACAACGGCCTTCAAGAAAAACGGCCCATTTTCTCAAGCTAAAGAAGATATACCGAATCCACCCCCTCCGCCGCCTGAAAATTGGATGCCGTCGAATCCTAAAAAAGAACCAGCATTCGTTGTTGTCCCTCGTGAAAATACGGTATCGCTAAAAAGCGCAGCCGCCAAAAATAATGACAAAGTAAATATTGCCGATGTCATTGCCAATCAAATGCAAACACAGGAACATTCTGCCATGTTCCAATTTATTCACGAACAGGCGGAAGAATTTGAAGGGCATGAAAATCCCGAAATCGACGATGATGAGTGGGACCTTCCCGACGGAATTTATTGATTGCCATCATTTCCCGATTACTTTAGATTGGGTTCTCTATGAGATGCATTTCCGTTGCGGCAAGAGAATCCCCCTTATCCTACATCCAGGCTCAGGAAGTTTTATCCGAACTGCAAAAATTTCATCCCGATATCCAATTTAATCTCGCCCTGATAAAAACAATGGGGGACAAGGACCTGTCAACCTCCCTTCGCGTGATGGATAAAACCGATTTTTTCACACGGGAACTCGACAATATGCTCCTTCAGGGAAAATGCCGGGCAGCGATCCACTCGGCAAAAGATTTGCCCGCCCCCCTTCCAGAAGGTCTCACCTTGGCGGCTCTCACGCAAGGAGTCGACCCCTCGGACTCTCTGGTATTACAGCAAGGAGAAACTCCCGACTCCCTGCCTCCCGGAGCAATTATCGCAACATCTTCGATAAGGCGTGAAGAAGCTGCCAGGAGGCTTAGACAAGATTTTACGTTTGTCGATATCAGAGGCACGGTCGAAGAGAGATTAAAAAAAATCGATGACGGAGCTGTCCATGGCGTTGTCATTGCAGAAGCTGCAATCATCCGCCTTGGCCTGACTCGCCTAACCCGCTTCAAGCTGCCGGGGGAAATAGCGCCCCTGCAAGGAAAACTTGCCGTTTTGGTGCGAGAGGACGATATTGAAATAAAAGAACTCTTTTCCTGCTTATGCGCACTCTCTACACAGGGCTGATCCCTCCAAAAAATCTCGATGGCTTTCACTGCCCTTTGATCAGGATTATCCCCCGCTCCCGAAGCGACCCATCGATCAATACCATGATTTCTCTTTTGCCAAGCGCCACTCATCTGCTGTTCACCAGCGGCCAGGCCGTCAGGCTTTTTTTCTCCATTGTAGACGCATCTCTAAAAAATAAAACCTGGCTGGCTGTGGGAAAAGCGACAGCCAAAGAAATCCCCTATCCGACTCTGACTCCGGAAGAAGAAACTGCGGAAGGGTTAGCCAACCTTATAAAGGATATAAACGGCTCCTTTTTTCTTTGGCCCCATTCCTCGTTGTCTCGGCCAGTACTCACCGATTTTTTTATTCAAAATCACATAAAGTATTATGAATGCATTCTTTATGATACCGTATCAAACATTCCCGATGAGCTTCCCCCCTTAAAAATGATAGATGAAATCATTTTTACAAGCCCTTCAACCATACACGGGTTTATAGATGCTTATGGCTCAATACCAAAAGACAAAGTATTGACCCCTATAGGACCGGTAACCGCTGCCGCTTTACACAAAATTTTGAATGAGTGACAATGGATGTAAACAAACAAAGGAGATGCAAATGACGAAAAAATTCGAACTTCCCCCTCTTCCCTATGCTCTTGATGCTCTCGAGCCTGTCATCAGCGCTGAAATCATGGATCTTCACTACAACAAGCACCATCAGGGCTATGTCAACAACTTAAATGCCGCGTTGGAAAAATACGAATCAGCCGAGTCTGCAAACGATATTTCTTCGATGATCGCTCTTCATTCGGCAATTAAATTCAATGGGGGCGGACATATCAACCACAGTATTTTTTGGACAAATCTGGCGCCAAAAGACGAAGGGGGCGGAGAAGGGCCCAAAGGACCTCTTGCCGAAGCCATCGACCGCGATTTCGGCTCTTTGGATAAATTTATCACTGAATTTAATGCGAAAACAGGCTGCCATTCAGGGATCCGGATGGGGGTGGCTCGCTTACAATAAAGAGAAAGACCGCCTCGATATCGAAACATGCTCCAATCAAGATCCCCTCGCCATAACGGGAAAAATCCCTCTGCTCGGCATAGATGTCTGGGAGCACGCATACTATCTGGTCTATAAAAATGCCCGGCCGAAATATCTGGAAAAAATCTGGGACGTGGTCAATTGGGCTAATGTCGCCGAACGATACGAAAAAGCCAAATAATTTTTTTAAAAAATCGTGCATGAGCACGATTCAATGGGAAAATGCTAGCCATCCAAAACAGCCTTTCTGCGGGTTTTTACAAAATATCCTAAACTTTTAAAACTCATACTATTAATAGTTCTTGCATTAAGGGCTATTATCAATTAAAATTATGAAAAAACCTATTTTGGTGAAGTATGAGATTATTTTCTCGAGATAAGCCTAAAATTAAAGTTCAAACAACTAAAAAAGACAGCTTTAGCGGTTGGATCAAATGCAGCGATTGTCAGGAGCTCATTCACGGCAACGAGCTTTCGCAAAATGAAAACTGCTGTCCCAAATGCGGCTATCATTACCGTCTGTCTGTACAGGAAAGGCTGGGCAGCCTTGCCGATCCGGATTCTTTTGAAGAGCTGTTCGGCGATATTTGTCCCCAAGACACCCTCAGCTTCAACGATACAGAGCCCTATGGCGACCGCTTGAAGAAAGCCCGGGAAAAAGCGGGAAGAAATGAGGCGGCGCTTGTCGGCACATGCCTTCTAAACGGCAGGCGCGTCGCTTTGGGCATCATGGACTTTAAATTCATGGGAGGGTCCATGGGTTCGGTTGTCGGAGAAAGGCTGACACTGCTGATCGAATACGCGCTGCACACCAGCCTTCCGCTACTGATTGTCTCCGCATCGGGAGGGGCCAGAATGCAAGAGTCGATCTTCTCTCTCATGCAGATGGCCAAAACATCGGGAGCTCTTGCCAAACTTCATGAAGCGAAAATTCCCTTCATTTCAATTTTAACCAATCCCACTTCAGGCGGGGTAACAGCTTCATTCGCATCTCTTGGAGATATCATAATTGCTGAGCCGGAGCGCTTTAATCTGCTTTGCAGGTCCCAGGGTCATTGAACAAACGATCAGTCAGAAATTGCCGGAAGGTGCGCAAAAAGCTGAATTTCTCTTGCAACATGGGATGATTGATTGTATTGTGAAAAGACGCGAGCTGAAAACAAAACTCACGGTTTTGCTAAACTACTTATGCGACAACAAGAATAATGCTGCGGAAGAAAATCCGGCAGAGCGCCCAAACGCAAATCGCAAACGCGAAACTTCTTTGCAACCGATGGCCATGAGGCTGGCTTTCAGCTCAGGACTGAAAAAAGGCTAATCTGATTCACAACACTTTAAAGGTTTAACAATGCAAGACATGATCGAAGTTCTCACAACCTGTGAAAACGAATCATCCCTTCCCTCATACAGCTCTCTTGAAGCGGCTGGCGCCGATTTAAAAGCCAATATTGAATCCTCTATATGGCTCAAACCGGGATGCAGAACCCTCATTCCTACAGGACTTAAATTCGCTATACCTTCCGGATATGAAATTCAAATCCGGCCGAGAAGCGGCCTTGCTTTGAAACATGGGGTCATTGTCCTCAACACCCCGGGAACAATCGACGCAGATTATCGAGGAGAAGTTAAAGTCATCCTCATTAATCTGGGAAATGAAGATTTTGAAATAACACCTCAAATGAGAATTGCCCAAATGATTCTCGCTGAAGTCAACCGGGCTCAATTTGTCGTTTGCAGCGAGCTTGAAGCCACCGCGCGAGGCAGCGGCGGTTTTGGACATACGGGAACTAATTAAGAAGTTTTATGGTTAACGTCACGAAATATCTCGACCCTAAACTGATCGCTTTTTTAAGCAAAGACACGCGCGATAATGTCATCAAGTCTTTAGTCTCCCTCTTAAAAAAGGAAAATAAAATTGATGAAGAATCCCATCTCTTCGATGCTATTATCGAAAGAGAAAAAATCGTCACGACAGGTATCGGTATGGGGGTTGCCATTCCCCACGCTAAACTGCAGGATTACGACGATTTTTTTATTGCTGTCGGGATTTTAGACAATGGAGTCGAATGGGATGCGCTCGACGGCAATCCCGTCCGTCTGGTTTTTCTGATCGGAGGACCGGATGATAAGCAAACGGAATATCTGCAAATCCTTTCAAGTCTGACTTTAGCCTTGAAAGACCCGCAGCGACGAAAAAAAATGCTAACCGCCGACTCTGCTGAGCAGGTGGTCAAATTATTTAAGGAAATTTAATGGTAGGAGGGGCTTTATGGATCTAAAAATAGAAGAAGTATCCGAGTTGCTCAATGTATCGGAAACGACGATACGCCAATGGCTCACGGAGGGCAAAATTCCCTCCTACCAACTCAACGACCAGTATCGTTTTAGCCGCAATGAAATTGAGGACTGGTTGGTGAACCACGAATTTTTAGATGATGAAGAAAGCAAAAACGGACAAAGCGGCCTCAAGCATTACGCCCTCTTTCGCGCTATACACAAAGGGGGTGTTTATCACAACGTTCCCGGCAAGGATAAAGAGGAAATCATTAAAAACACGACAAAGCTTCTGTCCAGGGATCTCAACTTTGATCCGGATATGATGGCCGACCTCCTCCTGGATAGGGAAAACCTCATGTCGACCGCTCTCAATCACGGAATCGCGGTCCCTCACACTCGTGAAATTACTTTCAATAAACACTATGATGTAGTCGCCATTATTTTCCCAAAAGAGCCTATTAAGTACGGCGCCCTGGATAAAGAGCCTGTCCACACCCTATTCTTTTTATTTGCTTGCGACGACAAGCGCCATCTAAACCTGCTGGCTAAAATCGCCCACTTCAGCCGAGATCAAAAAACTCTCGATCTGCTTAGATCCAAACCGACAAAAAATGATATATTGAAACACATCCGGAACTGCGAATCCCAAATCAGCAGTTAAGAGGGCCTTGTTGCGTGAATGCAATTTTTACCACAGAGTCAAGGGAAGAGTGGAATTGAGTGGTAAAAATTTGTTTTAACTCTTCTAATATCCCTATGTAACTTTGTTTATTTTATTTTCCTGCATTTGTACCCGTGATTGTGACCTAATCTGAGGCCAATCATCTACAGCTGAAAGTCACCTTTCGATAAATTTCTAAGGAAAAAAGCCGAATCTCTGGGACATACATTGGAAAGGAAGGAATTACTAAATACTTGCAGTGTATAACTTAAGGAAAGTTACTTAGGGGGTAAGCAGAGATGAAGGAAAATGATTCTTTAACCCGTGATTGTGACCTAATCTGAGGCTGGGCGCTACAGATGGAGGTTAGATTTCGAAAGTTTTGACGAGAGGCATGTCTTAAGACATGCCGGAGGAGAAATTTATCGAAAGATGACCTTCAGCTGTAGATGATTGGCCTCATTGGTTATTATGATTTTCTTTAAAAAATGGAGGGAATCATGATTAATCAAGTTATTACTATTTACTGCGTTTGCGATGAATTCACTCGTTGTTTTGGAATCATTGACGATCCGCAGTGCAAAATGAGCACAAGCGAAATTATGACCTTTGCTTTGGCTATCGCCTTAATGTATGGTTTCGATTACAAGAAAACCCGTCTTGTTTGCAAATATTTTTGTTTTTTCAAGAAAATACTTAGTCACAGTCAATTGGTAAGAAGAATACACAAAATTCCTAGGTGTGTATGGTTCATGGTATTTTATGCGCTGCAAATACTACTAAGAAATTCTAAGAATTTATCATTTATCGTGGACAGCTTTCCTGTAAAGGCATATGAGAATCATAAAAGTTTCCGAGCTCGAATTTTTTCAGATAAGGAATATCATGGATATACCGCTTCTAAAAAGCAGTATTTTTTTGGAATTAAAGTTCATATAGTAGTTGATACCGATGGCATTCCCATTGAATTCTCTTTGACTCCAGGAAGTTGTTCTGACATCAAAGCTTTTAAAAATATGGATTTAGAACTTCCAAAGGGGTCGATAATTTTTGGAAAATGAAAATTGAATGCGAGAAGCCGCTACCATTTATTACAAAGTTGATAGGGTACTAGTCGTTAAGAGATTTTACTTTTTAGCAGTTTTTTTAACAGGGGACTTTTTCTTTTTCTTGTCTTCTTTCTTTTCCAGAACTTTCCCTTTGAAAACAAGCTTATCTTTATCCGCTGTAACCTGAAAACTTTTTGGCTCGTCGCCGGTTGTGAGAATTTCATCGGTAAGGGGATCGACAAGAAACTCTTCGATTTTTCGTCTAAGCGGTCTGGCACCGAATTCAGGTTGGAACCCTTTCTCAATGAGAAATATTTTAGCTTTGTCATCCAAATGCACTTCAATATCGCGCCCTTTCAAGCGGTTAAGAACCTTTCTGATCTCGATTTCCAGAACGCCTTTGAGATTTTCTTTGGTCAGCTGGTGGAAAATGACCAGCCCGTCAAGACGGTTAATGAATTCTGGTTTGAGCTTTTTATTCACTTCGGACAGGATTTTCTCCTTAATCGTTGCATCATCCATTTGATGCGTGTCGACACCGAAGCCAATTTCAGTTTGTTTTTTAATTAGGTCGGCCCCGATATTCGAGGTGATAATGATGATGGTATTGCGGAAATCCACCCTGCGTCCCTGAGCATCGGTAAGGCGTCCCTCTTCAAGGATCTGCAAGAGCATGTTCATGACATCAGGATGGGCTTTTTCAATTTCATCGAATAAAACCACAGAATAAGGACGCATGCGCACTTGCTCGGTCAGCTGACCGCCTTCTTCATGTCCGACATATCCCGGAGGCGATCCTGTCATGCGGCTGACAGCGAATTTTTCCATGTATTCGGACATATCCATTTGGATCAATGCGTCCTCGCCGCCGAACATAATGCGAGCTAAAAGTTTTGCAAGAAGGGTTTTTCCAACGCCTGTGGGCCCTAAGAACATAAAAGCTCCTATCGGCCTGTTCGGATCCTTAATTCCTGCGCGGCTTCTCCTGATAGCTCTTGTGACAGTGTCGATAGCGTCATTCTGTCCGACAATTTCTTTGCGCATATCCTCTTGCATATGGAGGACTTTGCGGGTCTCTCCCTCTGTTAAGCGGTAGAGCGGAATCCTTGTCTGCTTGGCGACGACTTCGGCCACTTCGTCGGAGTCGATGACAACGGTCTGATCTTCTTTTGAACTTTCCCAGTCAGCTTTGATATCCTGAAGTTTTTCCCTCAGAGTTTTTTCTTCATCCCGAAGTTTTGCCGCTTTTTCATATTCCTGCTTGCTGATGGCATCTTCTTTTGCCAGACGCGTTTCTTCAATCTCGCCATCCAACTGAATCAGCTCTTCCGGCTGATCCATCACAGCTAAGCGGGATTTTGCTCCTGCCTCATCAATCAAATCGATGGCCTTGTCAGGCAGAAAACGGCCCGAAATATAACGGTCGCTAAGCCGCGCGGCCGAATCAAGAGACTCATCGGTGTAAACGCAATGGTGATGCTCTTCGTACTTCTCTTTGAGCCCTCCCAAGATCTGGATAGTCTCCTCAACGCTATTCGGCGGAACAAGGATCTGCTGGAAACGCCTTTCCAAAGCGGCGTCTTTTTCGATGTGTTTACGATATTCGTCGACAGTCGTCGCGCCGATACACTGAATTTCTCCTCTTGAAAGAGGAGGCTTTAAAATATTGGAAGCGTCTATTGCTCCTTCGGCAGCTCCCGCGCCGACAATTGTGTGAAGCTCGTCAATAAAAAGCAAAATGTTCCCATGCTTTTTAATTTCATCCATAACCGCTTTGATTCTTTCTTCGAATTGCCCGCGGTACTTGGTCCCGGCAATCATCAGGGGCAGATCGAGAGTGATAAGATGCTTTTTCCGCAGGTTATCCGGAACATCCCCTCTGACAATAGCTTGAGCAAGCCCTTCAACAATCGCGGATTTTCCGACTCCGGCTTCTCCGACAAGAACAGGGTTGTTTTTTTGGCGGCGGCAAAGGATCAAAATCAGCCGTTCAATTTCATCTTTTCTGCCGATAACAGGATCCATTTTCCCTTCCCGGCACTTCTCAGTCAGATCATAGCCATAGGCTTTCAGCGCAGGCATTTTATCAGATATGGAGCTCCCCTTTTCAAACTGGGCTTTGGCTCCCTGTCCCGCACCTACCGGCGGAGCTCCTGTAGGGGGAAGCTGCAGATTGAAGGTCTCAAGCTCTTTTAAGACTTCTTTCCTCACCTCTTTTAAGTTGACATTGAGGTTTTCGAGCACCTGAGCGGCAACGCCATCGGTTTGACGAAGGAGCCCTAAAAGCAAATGTTCAGTTCCGACATAATTGTGGCTTAAGTTGGCTGCCTCTTCATTGGCATATTCGAACACTTTCTTGACTTTTCCGGTCAAAGCAGGATCTCCGTAAACCTGGATTTCAGGACCGAAACCAACTAGCTTCTCTACTTCGGCGCGCACAGTTTCAAAATCAATGTTCAAGTTCCTCAGAACATTAACCGCCACGCCCTGACCCAGTTTCAACAATCCCAAAAGAACGTGTTCAGTTCCCAAGTAATTATGATTGAGCCTTTGGGCCTCTTTTTTGGCGAGTTTAATGACTTGCTTTGCGCGATTGGTAAATTTATCAAACATGAAAGGGCTCTCTTTTTATAGGTACCTATCTTAATTGTAGAACGGTTCTCTTTTTAGAGCAAATTAAACTAAAACAATGAATTTGAAAGGCTTTCAGCTCCAGCGATGCAATCATTGACCGAAACTCCGCAAAAACTGTTTCCGAGAAAATGAATGCGGCCGGTCAGAGTGGAAAGTCTTTTTTTTATCTTGTAAAGACGCTCATCGTGTCCCACAGTGTATTGCGGTATCGCTTTTTTGGCGAGCCTGCATGCGGCAAAATCAGGAAGTCTTTTGATTCCAAGGTGTTTATCAAGCGCTTTGAGAGCTATACCGATAAAGTCCTTGCTGCCATTTCCCATACGAACTCCCCCGATCATTACTGTCAGACGTGTCTCTTGAGGCGATGAGTTTTGCTGCGGGAAAGCACTCGAATCCCACACGACTCCGAGCACCGGCTCCTTTTCCTGGCTTGGAATGAGATAGCCGAAACCTTTCAGGGAAAGAACCGGCTCTTTGTAACCGACATTGACAACCGCGACCGAGACACTTTGAATCTCATTCAGAAGCCGAGCCAGTTCGGGATCGTGCTCATCCATTAAACGCGACAACTGCCTTTGCGGCAATGCCAGGATAACATGATCGGCTCTCCACCACAGCCCATTTGCCAGCACCCGAATATGGTCTTTATAAACAGCGATTTTTTGAGCCGGCGTTGACAAATGAATTTTTGCAGAAACATTTTCCTCTAAAGCCCTAACAAGGGTTTCGAGTCCGTTTTTAAACGTGTAGATCCCTTTTGCCGATGACTTCGATCGAAACAAAAGCCCTTTTGTGATCGATCCGTACTTTTGTTCCATCTCATAAAGCCCGGGAAAGCAGGATTTGAAGGAGAGCAGCTCGCTATCGCCGGCATAGATGCCGCTGATTAAAGGGTCCATCAGCATCTCGGCTGCATACCGGCCGAATCTTCTCGAGATAAAAGTCTTGACCGATTCATCCCCCCGGCTTTTTTCTCTCATCCATTCAGTCATGAGTCCCGGCAGGGCCCGCCAAAGGAACGAAGAGGCATTTTTCAGCTTTCCCCCTGCATACAAAAATCTTTTGCGAGCCGCTTTGTCGGCATAAATAATTTCGTTTTCAAGGCCAAGTTCTGCAGCCAGTTCCAAAGCCATTCCCGGGCGCAGGCTTCTTGGCCCTTTTTCAAAAAGAAACCCCCCCTTCTTCTCGGTTTGAATCCACCCTCCGAGCCTCTGTTCTTTTTCAAAAAGGAGCAAATCAAAACGACCCCGCAAATACCATGCAGCGGCAAGCCCTGTAACCCCTCCGCCAATGATGATGACTTTCTTTTTTTCCATGCTACCAGCTTGCTAAAGGGGGCATCGAACAAAGAATCGCCTCGGGATTCCCTCCCGAAAGGAAGCCGAATTTCGTTCCTCTGTCATAGTGGAGGTTGAACTCGGCATAGTGGCCCCTCATCTCGCATTGTTTCTTTCGATCCGCTTCTGTATACAAAGCCGCAATTCTCCTTTGATAAATGGGAATGACAGCGTCTAAAAAAGTCGTCCCGACATTTTTCCACATCGCAAAGTCTTTCTCGAAGGTCCCTGTATTGTAATGGTCGAAAAAAATGCCCCCGACTCCCCTTTCTTTGTTGCGATGACGAATAAAAAAATACTCTTTTGCATTCTGAGAAAATTCTTCATAGAGTTTCGGGCCGAAAGGATCCAGCGCCTGCTTTGCAACTGAATGAAAATGCTCTGTGTCTTCTTGGTAGGGAAATCCCATTGGGGTGAGGTCATAACCGCCTCCGAACCATGTTTTTCCGGGAGTTTCAATATAACGTATATTGAAATGGACCGTAGGGGCGTGGGGATTTTTCATGTGGGTGATCAGACTCAGACCTACGGCATAAAACGGCCCCTTGCCGTCGGAACCGGGAAACGCCTCTCCTTTCACTTCGGAAAAGTTAACCGCAGCCTTCTCAAAAACCTCCCCACGGACTAGGCCGATCTCTCCCCCTCCAAAGCCTTTTTGATAAGTCCAGGGTCTGCGCTCAAACACATAAGAAGTTTCAAAGTTTTCAAAGGCACCGATAATGGTTTCCCTCAACCCTTTTAAGAAAGCAACGATCTTCTCAGTCATAACTTTCGCAGTATCTCAAGGATCTTGGGTTTTAATCAACGATTTGTTATGAATGGTCCTAACTATGGGGCTTCCAAGGGTATTAATTTTAGGCGGAGGATTTGGAGGGCTTCGGTGCGCCCGATCCCTCAAAAAAGCCCCTGTTAAAATCACTTTAGCCGATAAAACAAACCACCACCTTTTCCAACCTTTTCTCTACCAGGCGGCAAGCTCGACGCTAGCTCCAAGAGACATTGCGTTTCCCATCCGCGAAATTCTGAAACATCAAAAAAATACGGCTGTGATTATGGACGAGGCCACCCAAATACTTCCTAAAGAAAAAGCTGTTTTATTCGAGTCGGGAAGACGGCTGGAATATGATTATTTAATCGTGGCTATAGGCTCAAGCCATGCCTATTTCGGCCATCCCGAATGGGAAAAATTCGCTCCGGGCCTCAAGACCCTTGAGAATGCCATCAACATTCGCAGTCATATTCTCTTTGCCTTCGAACAGGCAGAGTCTATTGACAGCAGAGCAAAAGCCGAACAGCTTTTAACCTTTGTCATCGTCGGAGGCGGTCCGACAGGAGTCGAGCTTGCCGGCACTATCGGAGAGATGGCCCACAAGACAATGCTCAAAAACTTTCGGCATATCGACCCTTCCTGGGCAAAAGTTTATCTGATTGAAGCCGGAGGCCGCATACTTCCTTCATATCCGGAATCTCTTTCCCGCCATGCCGAAGAAGACCTAAAAAAACTCGGCGTTACCGTGATCACGAATCATCCTGTGACCAATATCGATGCAGAAGGCGTTTATCTCGAAAATAAAAAAATCGAGTCCACAAACATCGTATGGGCCGCCGGAAACCGAGTTTCGGAACTCACCGCTTCTTTGGGGGCTCCATTGGACCCTCAAAACAGGGTGATCGTCAAACCTGACCTGACACTTCCAGGCCATCCGGAAATCTTTGTCATCGGAGATGCCGCTTATCTTAAAGATGCTAAAGGAAACCCGCATACCGGCTTGGCTCCCGTGGCCATTCAGCAAGGCAAGTACACAGGGAATATTATTGCAAAAAACATCACCTCCGACAAGCGGCTCCCCTTTAAATACAAAGATAAAGGAACTCTGGCGACGATTGGAAAAGCCCATGCCGTCGGAGTCATCGGGAAAAAAAAGGTGACAGGTTTTTATGCCTGGCTGATTTGGTGCTTTGTCCATATCGCGTTTTTAATCGGTTTTCGCAATCGTCTTGTTGTGATGGTGGAATGGATGTTCTGGTACTTCACAGAAAAAAGAGGATCCAGACTCATTCTCAAACCGGTTTCCCATCCTAAAAACTAAACTGTAAATTTGGAGTTCCACATGCTGACAATAAAAACGAGTGAGCTAAAGGAAAATTTATGGATGACAAAATTTGCTGAGATCCCCTTTAGCGATGGTCCACATAATCTGAAATCGAAATTTTCCGCTTCAGTTTCAGATATAAAGAGGAAAGATACTCCAATTTCCAAAAATGAATTTAAAATAAAGTTTGAAGATTTAACCAACCATGAACTCAAAGCAAAAAGAATCTATTTTGAAGTTATTATTCATAGTAATTTACTGCAAGGCGATGCAACTGCATTTTTCCGGCTGCCGCCCGAAGCAGACTCTCACATCCAAAAAATATTAACAAATCGAAAGCAAGCGGAAAACAACGCACCTGATGTTAACTATTCCGATAAACTGCTATCCGAACTTCCGGAAGCAATGACGAATACTGACGATTTGAAAATCCAAACCTCTCCTAAAAATACTAAACAGTTCCGACAAAAACCTATAAAAAACAATGGATTCATTGGAAGGATTTCGAACCTTTTGAGGAATTTAGCTGCCCCTTTTATTTCAATCTTTAAATATTTCAAGAGCTTGTTAGGATTTTAGGTTAATTTCTGTTGACTGAGTTTTGCTCAGTTTTTGATAATTGTATTCAGAATGAAAGTCGGTTGAACATTGTTGTGGGCCTGGCTAGATCCGTTATTTGTGGTATTGCCGACGCTGCCGGAACCTCCATTACCACCACCAAAAGCGTATCCTACCGAGCCTCCGCCTCCGAAACCGCAATTATTAAATTGCCGACTTGGAGTTGTATGAGAGTGACTGGGCATCTGGCCTGTAGTTAATGTGTGCTGCTGGTTACCGCCAGCGTTGCCCAATGTCGAACCGTTGACCCCTCCCGATGTACCTGTGAGACGATTGGCTGATGTGCCTCCCATATTGTCTTTACCGGCTGCGACTCTTCCTCTAAGATCAGGAAGATTAAATGTTGTCGATCCATCTCCAGCACCATAGGTAGTTCCTATAGCCGCAAACAAATCTGCAAAAGTAGTCCGAGATACCGCGCTCCCATCGCAAAGCATCCAACCGGAAGGAGCTGTCGAACCCGCAAAGGAAACAACCGTTCCTGTCGGGATTCCTGTCGATCCCGCGGCTCCTGTTGGGCCGGTCGGACCAATGTCGCCCGTCGGGCCAATTTCACCCGTTGGACCCGTTGGACCAGTGTCGCCCGTCGCTCCCGTCGCTCCCGTCGCTCCCGTCGCTCCCGTCGCTCCCGTCGGACCTGTCGGACCGATCTCACCCGTGGCTCCCGTCGGACCTGTCGGACCGATCTCACCCGTGGCTCCTGTCGGGCCAGTGTCACCCGTCGCTCCCGTTACTCCTGTCGGACCCGTTGGGCCTGTTGGACCAGTGTCGCCCGTTGCTCCTGTCGGACCCGTTGGGCCTGTTGGACCAGTGTCGCCCGTTGCTCCCGTCGGACCCGTTGGGCCAATCGGACCAGTGTCGCCCGTTGCTCCCGTCGGACCCATTGGGCCTGTTGGACCAGTGTCGCCCGTTGCTCCCGTCGGACCCATTGGGCCTGTTGGGCCAGTGTCGCCCGTTGCTCCCGTCGGACCCGTTGGGCCTGTTGGACCAGTGTCGCCCGTTGCTCCCGTCGGACCCGTTGGGCCTGTTGGACCAGTGTCGCCCGTTGCTCCTGTCGGACCAGTGTCGCCCGTTGCTCCTGTCGGACCAGTGTCGCCCGTTGCTCCTGTCGGACCTGTCGGACCGATCTCACCCGTGGCTCCTGTCGGGCCAGTGTCACCCGTCGCTCCCGTTGCTCCTGTCGGACCCATTGGACCCGTTGGGCCTGTTGGACCAGTGTCGCCCGTTGCTCCCGTTGCTCCCGTCGGACCCATTGGGCCTGTTGGGCCAGTGTCGCCCGTTGCTCCCGTTGCTCCCGTCGGACCCATTGGGCCTGTTGGGCCAGTGTCGCCCGTTGCTCCCGTCGGACCTGTCGGACCGATCTCACCCGTGGCTCCTGTCGGGCCAGTGTCACCCGTCGCTCCCGTTGCTCCTGTCGGACCCGTTGGACCAGTGTCGCCCGTCGGACCTGTCGGACCTGTCGGACCGATCTCACCCGTGGCTCCTGTCGGGCCAGTGTCACCCGTCGCTCCCGTCGGACCCGTTGGGCCAGTTGGGCCAGTGTCGCCCGTTGCTCCCGTCGGACCCATTGGGCCTGTTGGGCCAGTGTCACCCGTCGCTCCCGTCGGACCCGTTGGGCCTGTTGGACCAGTGTCGCCCGTTGCTCCTGTCGGACCAGTGTCGCCCGTTGCTCCCGTCGGACCCGTTGGGCCAATCGGACCAGTGTCGCCCGTTGCTCCCGTTGCTCCCGTCGGACCCATTGGGCCTGTTGGGCCAGTGTCGCCCGTTGCTCCCGTCGGACCTGTCGGACCGATCTCACCCGTGGCTCCTGTCGGGCCAGTGTCACCCGTCGCTCCCGTTGCTCCTGTCGGACCCGTTGGACCAGTGTCGCCCGTCGGACCTGTCGGACCTGTCGGACCGATCTCACCCGTGGCTCCTGTCGGGCCAGTGTCACCCGTCGCTCCCGTCGGACCCGTTGGGCCAGTTGGGCCAGTGTCGCCCGTCGGACCTGTCGGACCTGTCGGACCGATCTCACCCGTGGCTCCTGTCGGGCCAGTGTCACCCGTCGCTCCCGTCGGACCCGTTGGGCCAGTTGGGCCAGTGTCGCCCGTTGCTCCCGTCGGACCTGTCGGACCGATCTCACCCGTGGCTCCTGTCGGGCCAGTGTCACCCGTCGCTCCCGTTGCTCCTGTCGGACCCGTTGGGCCTGTTGGGCCAATGTCACCCGTGGCTCCTGTCGGGCCAGTGTCACCCGTCGCTCCCGTTGCTCCTGTCGGACCCGTTGGGCCTGTTGGGCCAATGTCACCCGTGGCTCCCGTCGGACCCGTTGGGCCGGCCGGACCTGTCGGACCGGCGGGGCCAGGAGGACCGGGCGGACCTTGAGGAGGTTCGGGACACTTGAACTTTGGAAAACCCGATTCCACCTCTTGGGAAAAACATTCAGAACTGCTATCCAAATCACCGAAATTTTCTTCTAGAGTTTTTATAAGAAGATGTTCGTCGTTAAAAAAATAATAGACCCTCTTGTTGAGATGTCCATTTTCATAAATGTGTTTATGAATTTTTAATTCAGAACCCGGCTGTCGATAATAGAAAACTTCAGTGTTATCATCTTCTAGTTCATAATGAATGAGACTAAGTTCATCTTGACTATTCTCTTCAAAGAATTCAATTGCCTCTTCCTGGCAGGGGATGCAGTGCCCCCAAGATAATACAAAAAAAACCGCAAGAAAAAGCATATAAATATATTCCCGAATATCATTTTTTTTTTCAACAGGATCCTCTCTACGCCGCTCTTAAATTCTTTGTGATTTCGGTCTTGATCGAACGCGGTGGACGGGCCTAACCCGAATTTTTGACGGTGTCCACTAAAACTTTGACGGCGTCAGGAGATATATCGGGAAGAATGCCATGGCCAAGGTTGAAGATGAAACCTTTGTCATGGCGCATTTTATCAAGAAGCTGCCGGCACTCTCTTCTTATAGTCTCGGCAGATCCATAAAGAACGTGGGGATCGAGGTTTCCCTGCAGCGCGATGCCTTCGGGAACCTGCCCCCTAACAGCTAAAAGATCGCAATTCCAATCGAGACTGAGGGCGTGGGGCGTGAGAGCGGCAAGGTCTCGAATGCAGCCCGATGTTCCTTTTCCAAAAAGAATCACGGGCACGCTTGAGGCGTCTATAATCCTTTTCATATAGGGAAAAGAAAATTCCTGAAGCTGGGGATAGCCAAGTGAGCATGACCAGGATTCAAAAATTTGAAAAGCATCGATGCCGGCATGGATTTGCATGTTGAGGTAATCAATTGAAGCAGTTGTGATAATATCGAGAAGTTTGTGAAAGGAGTCGGGACTTTGAAAAAGCCATTTTTTTGCCTGCTTGATTCCCCCTGCCATATAGCTGGCGACAGTAAAAGGAGCGCCGCAAAAACCGAGCAAAGGAACATCTAGCTCCGGCTTAACCATACGAATGGCTTGGCCAACGTAATTCAGGGAGTTGATGGCAGATAAATCCCGGACACCTTGCGGGGTCATTGGCTTTTCAAAAACCGGACCGACGCCTTCGTGGAATTCAAAAGGACATCCGAGCGCTTCGGGGATGGTCAGGATATCGGAAAAAATAATAGCGGCATCCATACCAAATTGCTTAATCGGCATCAGAGTGACTTCAGCGGCGATTTCGGGAGTCCGAATCATCTCTTTGAACGAATATTTTTTGCGTAGGGCACGGTACTCGGGCATATAGCGGCCGGCCTGGCGCATAATCCACACAGGCGGCCTTCCCCGATTCCTGCAATGCAGAGCGGCTAAAAAAGACGACGTTTTCATTTACAGGATACGCTCGAGAACGGCGTCGACTGTGTAGCCAAACTCTTCCTGAACATCCCTAAGTGGAGCCGAAGTTCCGAACGATTCCATGCAAACGCCAATGCCGTCTCTTCCGATATATTTGTGCCAACCCTGGTCGACGCCGGATTCGATCGCAACGCGCTTTCCGATATCGCCTCCAAAAATGCTGTCTTTGTAAGTCTGATGCTGAGATTCGAAAAGCTCCCAGCATGGCATGGAAACAACTCGGGTTGCGTGGCCTCTTTTCTCAAGTTCTTTGGCAACATCAAGGGCAAGGGAAAGTTCCGATCCTGTGGCGATCAATGTGTAGGCCGGTTTGGACCCGCTCGCTTTTTTCACAATATAGGCACCCTTTCCTAAACCTTCCGCAAATGGGACGACGGTTTCTTGCATATCTGGTATTTTTTGACGGCTGAGAGCGATGACTGTCGGCCCGTGATAACGAAGAGCGGCAATCCAGGCCATTTTAACCTCGTGGTTGCCGGCAGGACGGATAAAATGCAAATTGGGTATAGCCCTAAGCGTGGCGTAATGTTCTACCGGTTGGTGGGTCGGCCCGTCTTCCCCTAGGAAAATAGAGTCGTGAGTCATCTGATAAATGATCCGGGTTTTTTGGAGGGCCGAAAGTCGGATGGCGTTTCGCATATAATCGGTAAAGGTCAGGAAGGTTCCGATAAAAGGGAGGATGAGCTGCGTTTCATACATGCCTATGGCCATGGTCGCCATTCCGAATTCTCTTACTCCAAACTTGATATTGCGGCCGGTAAAAATCCCCGGAGAAACAATAGGATACTCTTTCATCATCGTTTTGTCCGAACCGGACAGATCCGCAGATCCTCCGTAAAGAAAGGGAAGTTCAGTACTGAGCATGTTGATCACATCCTGAGAAGCGCTTCTTCCGGCATTGGGTGCTTTGATTTCCAGCTTATTGAGCTGTTCTTCAAGATTTGCCGGAAGGGTTTTCTGCAGCATGGTCTCGTAGTCTTTGGCCTTTTCAGGATTCTCTTTGGCCCAATGTCCAAATAAGTCGTTCCAATCGGATTCATACTTGCCGCATACCTGCTGCCTGCCCTCGAAATAATTGGTCACGGCTCTTGGAACAAAGAATTCTTCTTCCGAAAGACCGAGAGCCTCTTTAGCAGCATGAACTTCATCTTCGCCAAGAGGCGACCCGTGAGCCTTGTGAGTGCCGGCCTTGGTCGGGGCCCCTTTGCCGATAATTGTATGGGCAATGATTAGCGTCGGCTTGGCCTGGTGGTGGCGCACGCGGCTCAAAGCGCTGTGGATCTCGTCGAAATTATGGCCGTCGATCTCGATAACATCCCAGCCGTAAGCGCGGTATCTGGCGCCGGTGTCCTCGGAACACGATTGGTCCAGCGGACCATCGAGAGAGATCTTGTTGGAATCATAGATGACAATGAGGTTGTTCAGATTTAAGTGGCCGCTAAGAGAAGAAGCTTCCGATGTGACGCCCTCCATAATGCAGCCGTCGCCAGCGAGAGTAATCACTTTGTTGTCAATGATCCGATGCTTTTCAGTGTTAAATTTCTCGGCCAAAAGCTTCATCCCGAGGGCCGCGCCTGCGGCGTTGCCCAATCCTTGCCCGAGCGGCCCTGTTGTTGTTTCGATCCCCGGAGTGTCCAATTTTTCCGGGTGGCCGGGAGTTTTGGAGTGCAGCTGGCGGAAGCGTTTAATCTCTTCTAAAGAGAGGTCGTATCCGCTAAGGTGCAGACAGGTATAGGGAAGCAGGCATCCATGCCCCGCGGAAAGAAAAAAGCGGTCGCGATTGACCCAGTCGGGATTTTTAGGATTATAGCGCAAACTGCAGCCCCATAAATAGGCTCCGATTTCCGCGCACCCCATGGGGAGCCCGGGATGACCTGAATCGGCCTTTTGGGTCGCGTCCATGGCGAACTGGCGTATTGTTCCTGCAATTTTGCCGAGGATTTCTTTTGTGGTGTCATCAAGTTTTTCCGGCTGCCAATCTTCCTTCATAGAACTCTCTTTTTTTGATTTTGTTTCAACATCCATTTCAGGACTCCTTTTTCAAAATAATAACTTAATTTATCCAATTTCAGCAAGGTTTCGCGTCACAAATGTATGGTAGACTAATTGGCTGATGTACCTCTCTGCCAGCACGGCAGATACGATAAAAGTCACGATTGTCGAGAGAAAATAGCCGTATCCGTAAAACGCAAAGCCCAAATTCATCCCTATCCATGTAAAGAGCGCATTGGTTGAAACGAATACCAAGGCTATAATCACCACATCCTTACGGTCATCGAAATAAGAGAGGAGAATCATGAGAAAAAGGCTGATGATCTGAAAAGATGCCCCCAATATGCCGAAGCGGAAAACTGAAGTCTGAACGAGGTTCATGTGCAAAAGTTTCATAAGCGACGGCGCTAGAAAGAGGCAGGCAACACAAATGACTGACTGAAGAAGAATAATGTTTCTCCCATTTTCCATAATGTTGTCTATCATGCCTCTGTGGTTTTTCTGAATTTTTCGAAGAGAGTCATGTCCGAGTATGCCTCGATAAAAAACGACATACCTTTCAAAAAACGAGGTTTCCTGCTGTATCAAAAACAAGGCCATTGCCGGAATGATCGTGAGATAAGCGACGAACATGGCCACATCATATTCGGGATAAACAATCATGCCGTTTGGAAGCTGCCGCCTTTCCGGAGAAAGCCACATAATCCATTTATCGACCCAGATTCCTAAGTTGTAACAGGTTCCCGATAGGGCCACCTGCCAATATTTTTTACCGTATCTGAGGAAAATAAAGGGATTTTCCACCTTATGAGGGTATTCGGCCAAAATCACCGATATGAAAGAGCATAAAATAAAGGCTATCCCGATATCAAAGCCAAGCAGCATGCCTGCCGGACCGACAACTCCGGAAAGTACAAAGGCTAAAATGATGGCCAGCGCCATGCCTGTTAGAAACGAGAGAGTGATCGCAGAGTAATATTTCAGCGAGGAAATAAAAACCATAGTGAGCCATATCCCTGAAATGAGCAAAAAGTTGATGAGGGATAAAAATGCCATAATATGGCTCATGGAAACGACGCCAAAATAAAAATAGGCGGCAACAGGGAAAGAGGCAATTAGCTGGACAGATAAAGTGCCGAGCAAAAGACCCGAAACTTTGGAGACATCCATCCGGAAAAAACAGTCGGCAAGATATCTTGTCGCGATCATCGTCAGCGGAGCGGTAAATACAAGGGAAAACGAAAAATTATAGAGAATAATTATCCTAAATTCTTCAACATATTCGGAAAGCCTCCAATAATCTCCGACAAAAAAGAAGGCCCAAACAGTTAGTATGGTCAAGATCCAGGGGCCTGTCGAGGCGAATATTGCGTGTAGATAAGCTTCGATCGCTCCTGAAAGATCTCCTCTTTTCGTTAATTTTCTTAATACAAATCCAATTCCTGCCATTATCAAAATCAATTCTCCGTAAAGTTTTCGATAGGCTTCTATCTGATCCTTTTGATTGTAGTAAGTTTCAACCCTTTTTTGAATTGCCGCGCTGCATTTTTTATAAAGCTTTTGATCGGTTAATAGATGATAACACTCGTCAGAAACAGCCTGGGGATTCGAGAGAGGGCAGACAGCCCCTCCGATTCCTAAATCGGGATCTTCATCGCCTCTTCCGTAGATGATCTCGCCGCATGAACCGACATCGGTTGCCACGCATGGGATGCCGGCCGCTCCTCCCTCCAGAATCGAGAGGGGCTGTCCTTCGCTGATGCTGGTTAAGACAAGAAGATCGATATGAGGCAAATAGTCTTCGACATTCACCTTTCCGGTGAAAGCGATCGTCTCGGTCAAACCGTTGCGATTGGCAAGGTCCAGGCACTCTTCAAAATATTCAGAATCCTCATCGACGTTTCCAAGAGCCCATGCTCTTAAGTTGGGGATTCTTCCTTTCAAGATTTTAACGGCATAAATAAAGCTTTTAATATCTTTAATCGGCACGATTCTGCCGATAAGGGCGATGGTTGGAGGATGGGAATCATCTTTTGGCAAACTCGAAAAATGATCGAAATCAATTCCGTTGGGTATGATCAGAATTTTATTGGGGTCAGCGCCGTCAAGAATTTGAAATTCCTTATTCCCTTCGAAAAGTGTGACGATTTTCTCGCAAGACAAGTAGCAGGCTCTGGAGAAACCGGAAAAAGTATCAATCCAAAAATCCTTAAGGTCCCGAATATTAAAAATCTGTTCCACAGACAAATCCATGGCCCGCTGGTCGCTAAGCCAATCTGATGCCGTCACTTCGATCCTCCTCTCATTGGTATATATCCCATGTTCGGTCAGAAGACAGGGCTTTTCGGTTTCCAGATGGGCTCTGGCAAGAAGCACGCCGGCATATCCGGTGCAAAGGGAGTGGTAAATTTTGGCCTTCGGAAGTTCGGGAAGTAAAATGGAATAAAATGCCGAAAGCAGACAGCGCCAGCTCCAGTAGAAATTTAAAAAACTACTTTCCCACATCGTTTCATTATACATTCTTAAAAGCATATGCCAAGATTCCGGAGAGTTGAGCAATATCCGGCTCCCAAGGGGACTTGTGCCGCTTTGACAGCTTCTAAGCCTTTTTGAAGCCACTGAATGCGTTTTTATCATGCTGCAAATTAAGAATTGCCATTTCCAGATTTTGAAACAGATCCTTTGTATTCTTTAGCAGGAAGCTTCCCTCGGGAAGTTCCTGAAGCCAAAGATTTTTAACTCCGACAATATTTTCAGGAAGCTCATACTTTTGCTTAGGATTTTTTTCATCCGGAGGCAAAATGCAAACTAGAGTAAATGATCGCTCTTTATGCGCTTTCACAAGATCATGAGCCCATCCGGCCACCCCTCCTGAAACATAAGGGTAGGTTCCTTCCAAAATCAGACAGATATCAGCTTCATCATCCATTTGCATCCTCTAAAAACTTTGCAGCAACAGAAGCTCCGCCCCATGCAAAAAGCACGTCCTCGAATTCGTGATATCCCCCGGCTTCCGCAAGTTCGCTAAGGCGGACATAGTGGCCACCGGTAAGACGATGCATCCTGGAAAACTCCTTTTTCTCATAATATATACGCATCAGAAGAATATAGACATCCCTTGTCAGGGTCTCATCGGACTCGGACAGTTTTTTCACCGCATTTTCCGCAGAATCATAGTCCCCAAGTTCAAAATACAGTTGTCCTGCTTTCATCAAAGCCTGTCCATTGCCGGGTCTGAATTTCAAATATTCTTCATATTTTCCGGCTGCAATGCGTTTCATCTTATTTAGGCGATTTTCATCAAAAACTGCAGCGTGCGCATACTCATAGCAATGATCTGCCAAAGCCAAAATGATATCCGGATCTTCGGGGTCGTTTGTATATTTATTCTCCAGTTCCACATAAACTTTGTGAAAGCGGTCTTCAAGACTCGATATGGCAGTAGCGGCCATAACCCTCACTGAATTATTGGAGTCGGCCAAAGCCAGCTTCAACACGGGAATGAATTCTGGATGATAAAATCTCAGCATTTTTTCAATCGCCGATAATTTTTGCTTGACTGACCCGAATTTAACCACTTCATGAAGAGGAATCGGATCGGCTGAAATATCGTAATTTTCCATCCCGTATTGAATCCTGTCATAGTGCTCCTCGCTTTTTGTTTTGGTGATTGAAGGCATAAGCATTTTCATCAAACCGGCAATAGGATCGACAAAGAAAACAGTGCTGCCATACAAAATAATGATGGAAAGAGACATGGCCGCCCCGAATGGTCCCATCAAAGCCAAAAACAGAGTTGTGATCATGATGAGTCTGATTCCCCACCCGATCTTGACAAAAAAGAAAAGCAGCCCCACGGAAAGAATGGTTAAAAGGATATGCAAACCTAAAAGAACTCCAAAGGAAATCTCTCCTAAAATATATTCCCACCAAATATAGAGTTCGATAAACAGAAAAAATGCCGTAAAAATAAAAGACGTTTTGAAATATCTCAATGGATTGACCTGTTCACGCATTTTCTGCCGCTCCTTTGCCCGAAGATGTGATTTTTATAGCGACTTTTTTATCGGAAAGATAAGGATTTTGACCGGCCTGCTTTTCGATGTCCCGTTTTATTTTTTCGGCATCATCGGCCGATGCCAATGGCAGTAGAATCGCGTAGTGCAGCTCGTCTCTGCCCATCTGATAAAGAGTGTCCAAATGCGAAAGAGGACGTTTCAAAATCTGAATTAGAGAAGGCCGCAGGCTCAAAAAATCCTTATCAGGGCGCCTCGTTTTGGTTTCAACCACCACATCGATTTCCATTAAAGTCCGGCCGGCTTTCGATAAAATTTTTGCAAGGAGTTCTTTATTCAGCTGATAAAGAAAATAAGAATAAGCTGCCTCTTCTGTTGAAGCGTATATCGAATGCCTCTTTAGCCGGGTGTACTTTTGCGCATTGGAAAAAGCCGTGCCGACAAGTTCTGCCAATGTTTCTGTCAATTCCAGGTTGCTGATGTTCAGCTCGGTAAAATCGATTTCTTCAATTTTCAGCATCCCATAAATCTCGCCGCTATCGGCATCGAGTATCGGCGTTGCTAGATACCCCTCTCCGGAAAGTACGGCCTCATCTTCTTCGTTGATCACACAAACAACCCTTTTCCTCGCTGCAATGGTCAGGCAAAGAGGGTGTTCTGAGGGAAAGCGGCGCAAGTATTTGTCCTCCTTATCCCATCCCTTGCAGACCATGGCCTCAAAACCGGCAGAAGAAAATGAATAGATGGAAAATTTCCGAGGATCGAGAATTTCTTTGACCATGTCTGTCATCGAGAGCAAAATCTGTGCCGGATTCATCGACTCCAGATGCCTCAAAGCCCTGTAGGTAAAAGCAATGCTCCTCATTTGCGACGCAAGGCGAACTTCAATTCGCTCTTTCTTTTCCTTTAAATCGGTATAATTATCGGCTATCTTTTCTGCTTCATTTTGAGCATCGATTGCCATTTCCTTGTATTTTTTCCGTTCATTGTCGATCCGCATTCTCATTTCTCCCAAAACAACAGCGGCGATAAGCCAAAGTGTGGGCGTCAGGGCGAGGCGCACGCGATAATCAAACAACGTTTCATCGAATTTAATTTCGGGAATATAGCCCGCATAGAGGGCAATAGTGCACAAAAAGACAGCAATGACCCCTTCGGCAGTACCGTATTGTACGGAAATAACCAGAACAACGATCCAGAAAGGGTGGGGGTTGACGTCGGTAAAATGCTTGCGCTCCCCTAAAATATAATCGAAAAAAAGCAATATCGTCAAAAAGATAATCGTTTCAATTATCGCTGAAACACGGACTCTGAATATCGTCCAATGCTTCACTTCTTCTATTCCTTCTGTCACCTCTGCCACCTCATTAATAAGGGATTTTAAAGTCGGCAATAAAACGATCCACCGACTGGTTTTCAAACTGCGAACTGAATGTACGGAAGTATTGGAAACGGAGCTGAGGGCCGCATTTGGTACCGATATAGGTCACAAAGCCGCCTATAGGGGCAACATCGCCATTAAAAGCTCTGTCCCACGATGCTCCGGCAAACCCTTCCATCCAAAATGTCGGGCAAAAAATCTTGTTAAAACTCATCTGCCACACCCACGTTTCGCGCTTTTCGACATCAAGAGGAATCACTTCCTGTCCAAGCACCGGACTGAACACCTTTTTTTCGAATGTCGGATACTGGGCATCGACATAAAAATTCAAATAAACGTTCGCCCCGTCCCCAAACTGCCGGGCGACAATATTTCTCTTATTCAAACGATAATTCACGCCGGTTGTGAACGTATAAGTTGTTGCAGAAAGCCCAAAATGCGCCAGGTAATACCACCGATACCCCCCTTCGCCAAAAATTTCCGTCCTGGGTCCTAAGTTGAAAGAGCGGTAGAAATCGATCCTGTCTTCCAGGCCGAAATCGATGATCGACTGGACAAATTCCCACGTCTGCCTGTGATACCAAAGCTGCATGCGCGAGATGCCGTAAAAATCTGTTTTTGTTGTATCCAGCCCCGCTCCCAAGCCCTCTCTTGCCAAAAATCCCCTAAACTCGGCAACCAGACCGCTCAAAAAATCGCACTCGAGGGCAATCTCTGTTCGATAGCGGGTGCCAAGGAAGCGGAAGGTCTCCCCCGTGAAGGGATTAAAAGTATCAGGCAAAGACAGCTGATCGGAATCGGCTCTGAATTTAAACACAAATTGCTGGTTGATTCTGTGATAAACGAGCAAGAGGTCTTTGATTTCCCTTTGTGTTGTCCCTGTCAGCTTATACTCCTTCTGCATGAATATATGCCTGGCCTTGTCGCAAAAAATTTCCCTGCGGATTTTTTTCCATGTATCATTTTGCGGCTCCCTTTGCAAGGCCGCGTCAAACCACCCCGCCGCCAGCTGCCATCTACCGAGAAGAAGTTCCAGCTGAGCCTGCATTGCCATGATTCTCGGTTCTTCCGGATATTGACGAAGCAGTTTTCCGACAAGCCTCCAGGCCGCTCTTAATCGGTTAAGTTCCTGCAAAAGTTGAGATTCTGTCAGCTCCAGATCAATCATCTGATCTTTTAACTGCTCCGGGTCGAGATCTTTATCATATTCAGGATGCGCGGTCCGCAAGAGATAGTTCGCCCGGCAGTATTTCTCCAGGATAATTAAAATATTGGCGTAATTCACCCGGAAGGAGGCGTTCTTAGGATATCTTTCAATTAATTTCTCAAAGAGGCAAAGAGCCCTAGTCACGCAGCCCATTCGATAATAAAGTTCCGCTTCGATTAATTCGGAGAAAGGATCGAGATTCTCTTTTTCTGTCAGCAGATGCAAAGCCGTGTGAAAATACTTCCTGGCGCATTGCCAGTGGTTATAAGTCCAGTAGATTTCCCCGTAATAATAGTATCCTAAATAACCGGGCTCCTCGGTTTGCAAATATCTTTGCAAATAGAAACGAGCGGCGTGAAAATTGCTCTCGGCGAACTTGATCATTCCCAGATATTTCCAAGGATCGGCCTTTTCGGGTTCGATATTCAGGACTTTCAAATAAGCTTTTTCCGCTGTGGGATAGATGCCAAGCCCGAAAGAGAGATTTCCTATTTTGCCGAGACGCTCGGGATTATCTTCCCTATCGACCATAACAACCAGCGCCTTCTTCAGCTTTTGCCTCTCCTTCGTCCCTTCCAAAGCTTCCAGATAAATTTCGGCGACTTTCGGGTTATCCCATCCCATTTTTTCTGCAAGAAGAGCCCCTTCTGCAGGATGTTTATTATAGACAAGATGGGCGATCCATCCCGCAAGTTCTTCGCCATACGATTTTTCCGCCTGCTTCACGATCCATGCGGCCTGGCGGTCTGAAAGGTCTTTTCCCCAGAGGTCCAGCAATGTTTGGACATCGCCGCTGCTAAAGTTTTTTCCCTCTGCAAGGACCTGAAAAATCGGCACCGCCAAATCACGCAGATGATCGCCTATCAGAACGTAGCCCCAATTGCGTTTCTTATTTTCCTGAATCGACTTATCAGCTATGGCTCTCTTGATAAACTCTTTGAGCTCCATTTTATAAAGCTCGTCTTGCTCTGCGGCCAAAACAAGAACGTAAAAATAATTGTCCTGAATATCTACGCCATCCCTTTTCAGTCTTCTGATGATCTTCAAGGCTTCTTTGGGTCTGCCGTTTAGAGCAAGCGCCCTAGCCATCAGCATTTCGTTCAAAGATGACGGATAAAGCCTATTGAGACGCTGGGCCAACTGATATGCGGTATTTTTTTTCTTCGCTTTCTCGGCAATAGAAAAAAGTTCTTGAAGAAGCGAATTCGGCACTTTACCCATGAAAAGAAAACGCCTTTTCAATTCCTCGATATCCCCTTTTGCCGCCAGAATATAAAGCTCTGATCTTATATAAGCGTCTTTGGAATCGCCCGGCTGCAGCTTGTATGCGGCAAGCATCCCTTCAACTTGATTAAGAAGACCCAAATCTAGATAAAGCTCCACAACATTATCCAGATTTTCCACATCGATGCCCTCCAGGGTTTTTACCGATCCGGCGAGATTTTCTCGAAATATCCTGATTTCCCGATGAAAAAAGAAATTGAGCCAGCTGAATTCGGTCTCGTGGAGAATATTTCTCTTCTAATTCGGCTATATTCAATTCACTGATATTTTCCTTCTCTGCAAGGACAAGCCCCAGTTCTATAACAGGGTGATTTCGGATGTAGTCTTCGCCCAGATTTTTTTGCAGCTCTTTGGCAAGCGCTGTCTTTTTTAATGCGATCAGGCTGTCTATGAGGTTGACCAGGTCGGTCTGAGAAACTTTTGCATATTTGAGTTCTTTGAGCATCTTTTGCGGCAGCCGCTCGTTTTTAAATGTTATGGCCAAAAGAATTAAACGGGTGTAAAACGCCGGTAGGAGCCTGCCGTTGTCAAATGCCGTTTCGAGAATCTCATAAACCCCTCTCTCGTCTTCTTGCGAGACTAAAATCGTCATCATCAGCTCCATAACTTCCGGCTTTCTTTTTTGAGAGTCGGGTATCAGATCGGCAAGAAATTTTGCTTCGTCATAATTTCCTGTCTCCAGAATTTTATAGGAGAGTGCGAGGATGACTTCCAGATCTGTCGGGTGGGCTGTCGCATACTTTGACGTGAACAAAAACGCTTCGGAATTGAGCTGATTGTCGAGTAAAAGGCCGGCAACGAAGATTGTTGTCCGGTCGTCTAGCTTTGCCGGCGCAAACCGTTTTAGCATCTCCCGAATCGTCTTAAGAGCAAGGGCCATGTTATCCCTTGCAGCATAAAGCTGGGCCAGCGTGCGGAAATCGTCAACAGTAGCCTCTTTTTGATTGACTAGTTGCTGCAAAGCCCGAAGCTGGCTTGTTGTCTTGTTGAGATTCTTGTAGGATTCTTGCAACTCCCTTAGGATTTTAACATCGGGAGTCAGACTGTATAGGACTTCCAGATTGCGAAGGTAAGCATAGGGGCGGCTGGCTTTTTTATATAGCTCTCCGAGAAATATGCGCGCTTCCAAATCCTTCGGATTTTCTTTCACATAGGCCTCGACAGTATCAATGGCCTGATCGACATTGGCAAACTCAAGGTCCAGCATAACTTTTGGAACAATAGCTTTTTTAGTCCCGCTTTTCTGCATAAAAAATTCATAAAATTTTTTGGAGGATCTGGCATATTGCCGATCGTAAAAATACATCCAGGCAACATCTTCGGAGGAGGGAAAGTATATGTAGCTTAAAATCAAGGCTGCACAAACAAATACCGAGACAACAATATAATAAGTCTTGCGATCCATAAAGCCAAGCTTATTTTATAATCAAAATTTTATTATTGCTTAATTATGAATAATGTAAAGAGGAAATGAGAGTAGAATACTACATTTGTCTTACATTGGAAAGGCTGTTTAGGCAGATACCAAATACTTCTCGGTTGACACGGTATGCATTGTCACGCTGATTTTTCCAAATTAATCACCTTGTTAAACACCTCTTCAACCTTGCTTTCAAGATTTTGCAAGACTTTATCGCTTGCGGTAGAAGAACGTAAGATATAAACGCGATCGTCAGGGGCCAAATCCGGGTTCGGAATTAGCATGGGAGCGAAAACCCTGACCTGCGGAGCCTGATTGCCTCCTGCATATTTGGTGGCGGGAATGCCGGAATTTTTTTGACGAGGATCTATTCCTTTCTGCATCTTTTCCAAATGCTCTTCTGTATACTTCTCACGGACAGGAACACCCCGCGGTTTGGATAGGTAGCAGGTTTTCTCAAAATCTTTCTTGGGAATTGCTATGGTGTACAAATTCCCCCCTCCTCGGGGTAATTCTTTTGCAGCTTTTAGGCATCCTCTCACAAATCGAGATCGAGCTTTTTTGGTGAAGAAATACTGTTTTGTGATACTTTTTAAGACACTTTTTATAAACCTTGACAAAAGTGATGACATATTCGGTGTCGTTAAGAAGTCTATGGCTGATTCGCCAAAAATTACGTTCTTTAAAAAAACATCTCCGCAAATAACATCGTTTCTGATTAATACATCTATTTCTTTACTTCTTTTAATCCGATCAATGTCTCGATCGGCGAACTCAAATCCCGACGGATGCCTTAACCATCTATAATGATCCCAACAATTCGGTTCAAAATGTCTTTTAAAAAGAGTTATGACTACATTAAAGATCTCTAAACCCAAATTCTGACCATGATTGATACAATAATGGGTTTTCTCCAGAGCCTCCTGGAATTCCAGCGAATGACCGATGGCTATTTTTTTCCTTGTGGTCAAACTTCTTTTAACTATTTGCTGGTTAATTTCTTTGGAAATATCTTTAAAGGCTTGCTTTATCCTTGGGTTTTTTTGAAGCCGTTTCAATTCGTCAGCAGATTTGGGGAGTCTTTTCTTAAGCACTTTTGAAATTTTTCGGTGTTTATATGATTCTTTTTTCTTACTGCTCGATTTCCAAAGATTAAAGCGATAGTCGATCTGCTTTTTCTGTTTTTTTGCCCGTTTCTCTTGGAACTTCCGATAAAGACCCAGAGTACAAACCGTAGAAACGGTGCCAGCGGGTTTTTCCATCAGTGTCAAAAAAAGCTGTTCACTTCTTTCTTTAATCGCTTCATTAACTTCAGAGGTATTGGAGTAAATCTCTTCAGTGTTCATAGAGCGAAATTCATTTCGAAGATCTTGAATATTAGAAGAACAATCCATAAAAAACCTATTATTTGTTAATAACTAATTATAGAATATATTTACATAAAAATCAATGCTTATATTTTTAAATAAATGTTTATAAATAAAACTATTATTAAGCATTCAACCCGTGATTGTGCCGAATGCTGAGATTTCATCTGTCAATATTGTTCGAAATAGTCGCAAATCTTTCTCAGAGAGCCTCTTGCTGAAGGCTGATTTTTATCGCAACCGGCTCTATTGCCGACTGATCAATCACAAAATTGATCTTCCGTCTGTCAGAAGGAACAAGAAGATTCTCTCCTTTGTCCACGCTCACCTCGTATTTACCTTCGCTCGGAACGTTCCAGGTCATCTCTGCGGGTCCAAAGCCTGTGGCTGTAAACTCGATGCCCTGCCCGCTTGTTTGCAAGTTCGAAATTTGCCAGCGGCTTTCGATGAGATAAAATAGAGGTTCTTTTGGCAAAGCATAATAATTTTTGTTGTCCTTCAAAGCGATAAGAGCATCGTCGATTTTCGAATCGAGATAAACATACAGGCTTCCTTGCAAATACCTCTGCCCAATAACTCCTCGGGATTTGGAAAAGTCGACCGACTCCAGGGTCGCGCGATCGAAGCGGATCGTCTGTAAATCGCCCCGGCCAAGAAATTCCCATGCACGCTGGCCTTTTTGAACGATATCGGCAGAGTAAAATCCATAAACAATCGAGGAAAACTCGCTGGTTCTAATCGGAGAGGGATTTTGCGTCTCCACATAGTCCAAATTTTGCTGTACTGCTTTTAGACTGGGGTATTTTTGGGCGCTGTAGATGTGATAATACACATCCATAGGCCGTATGCGAATCGGAATTTCGGTATTCTTAAATGTCTGAGGAAGGAGGTTGAACCCGAAAAAATTGCTTCTCCAAAGGTTCGTATAAAGATTTTCATTGGCATTTGAAGAATAAATCTGCCTCAGATTGCGGACCTGGCGGCCAAGGGGCGCTACCCACCCATAAGATGAATAGACATTGTCAAACCGAGTATCGCCTCCATTAATGTTCATAACGTCGGAATGGATCACATCTCTTAATGCCGCGTAAAAAGGGCGGCAGTTGCCAGACCATTGGTAAAGAGCGACCTTTTTTCCTTTTGGGGCAAGCGAGTCGATTAAATGAATCGCTCCCTTCACTTCAAGCTCCAAATTAAATGGCTGTAAGGCAAATGCCCTCGGGACTTCGTAGCTGTCGTCAAACGCTTTTGCTTCTTGATTTTTCCCTTTAACTTCTTCATCTTCAATCGTATTATCCTTTCTTGTAAAAAAACTGTATCCGTTAAAAGCGCTTCGAATCCTCGCGATGAACCCTTTGCCGAGCCAGCTGCCGTTGGGATATCGGGATAAAAATGGAATTTCATCTTCAGGGCGGTAATCTTTAAAAAAGTCCCAGTCGAACGGATGGGTAAAGGTATGGCATCCCACTTCGACATTGGAAAAGCTAAATATCCTCTTCGCCTCATTCTGCGAATCGCTAAGGGCGACCCAGTCGGGATCGACATCAGCGCCGATCGGTGCGACAGTCACCGGCAAATCGGGGTATTTTTTAATGATACTTTCGGCCAGGACTTTGGCAGAGATCGTTCCAAAAGGGAATTCTTTGATTTCGGTTTGATTGTTCCATCCGTCGCCGTCGACTTGACTGTAGTAAATCCTTCTTCCCGCGATTGTAGTCGTATCGGGCTTGGGAATATTATTACGATCAAAGACCTTTTGAAAAAATAAAAAAGGGTTAATGTACCATTTTCGGGTGCTTTTCCCCTTCTCAAACAAGAAAAAAACAGCATAATCATTGGCCGCATACCCGCCGTTTGGAGCTGTCGCAATCAAAACAGATTTGGGATACTCGCGCCCATCGGCACTAGCGGTGAGGTAGCTGGTCGTTTTATCGGAAATTTTGAGCACTTCAACATAAGTGTCATAAGGCTCCCTATACGATCGCTCGAAGTCGGTCATGGGAGGGTGGGGCCGGATAAGCTTTACAGAGTACGTTTTCTCCACCCAATCACCTGTAATTCTAAGACCGAGCTTTTCCCAAAATGTGTTCATCTTTTTTAAAGGCAGGCCTGTATTTTCGGGAATGAAAATCGGCTGCCCCATGACAAGGATTTTTTTTTCTAAATCAAAACAACGCATAGACCAATTGAACAACTTTTCCGAAACATCTCCGGACAATTTTGTCTCTTCGTCAAGCCAAGTGATAACCCCGACGACATCTTCACGGCCTCCCATGTCGGGAAGCTCTCTTTGAATATCGTGATATTCAACAATGTAGCCCAAATGATTCAGCGGCATCTCGGCAAGCTGATGCGTTTTGGTAAAATAAAGATCTGTATGAACCTTGCTGTCGTAGAGCGCAATAATCTTTCGGGGAACGCTCTGCCCAAACAAGGCAAAAGGAAGCATGAGGCAAATGAATATGAAATTTTTGTTCATTTCGGCTCCGGGATAATTTTATCCAGATCGATGGTACCGACATAAGGGATAAAACCGTTTTCCCTCTCTCTCTGATAAATTTCCTTAATATATTCGGACTTGTCGGGATACCAATAATCCAAAGTATAAACTTTTAGTTTTGGATTGCTCTTCTCCGCTTCCTTAAGCAGCTTTACTTGTTCATCGTAAATATCTTTGGGCTGCTTGAGGTATTTTTTCTTCTTAAAATCATAAGTCGTCATCATATCCTCGCCAAGCGCCATATCGATGATACCCGCAGTCTCAGGAAGAAGAAAATAGGCCCTGTTCACCATGACAGGAATGTGGGGATAGTGCATTTTGATTGCCATAACAAGATGGGCCGCTGCCTGAGTCATTCCCTGATACGCAGCGGGATTCTCATGTTCCAGCATCTCTGCGTTGTCAAGAGTATCCAACAATAATCCGTCGAATCCCAGCTGAAGCAGACAAGGTATCAACTCTTCGATCACTCTTTTGACCCATCTGGGATCGCGCAGGTCGACAAAATAAGCCCCGGGCCAATTTTTATTCTCATGGAGTAAGATCCCTTCATTTTTAACATCGGGATACCACCACCGATCATTTTCAACCTCCCCTAAGCTGAGATATCCCAATAGAGTCTTGCCCCCTTCCTTCAGGGCTTCAATGGAGGGGTGGTTATCGGGATCCAAAGCGATAAGAGAATAAGGCTCAAAAACTTCGATAGGAGCTTTATCGGAATAGTAGGCCACCCACTTTTCCTTGTCCTCTGCAAAAAGTCCTGAGGTAAATAAAATTACTGCCAGAAAAAGAACAAAACTTCTCATACCTACTCCAAATCAAATTCCTTTTATACAAATTTGAGAATTAAAGTTCATTTTAATGTCGGAATCGACTATGATTTTAACCAAATATGGACTCGGGCGAGATTCGCAGCAAATTTTTGAAGTACTTTAAGGATCAAGGGCATTCTATCGTCCCTTCCTCCCCGGTCGTGCCTCATGACGATCCGACCCTCCTTTTCACCAACGCTGGAATGAACCAGTTTAAAGATGTTTTTCTCGGTCAGTCGAAAAGAGACTACGACCGCGCCGCCTCCAGCCAGAAATGCATCCGTGTAGGAGGAAAGCACAACGACCTGGAAAATGTCGGCCATACGACGCAGGCATCTGACATTCTTCGAAATGCTCGGCAATTTCTCCTTCGGCGACTACTTTAAGGAAGAGGCGGTCAAATTCGCCTGGGAAGTCTCCACCGAAATCTTCGGGTTCGACCCCAAACACCTATGGGCAAGCGTCTATCTGGACGACGACGAAGCTTTTGAGATCTGGACGAAATACCTTCCCGATGAAAGAATCGTCCGCTTCGGGAAGTCGGAAAATTACTGGTCCATGGGAGATACCGGCCCTTGCGGCCCCTGTTCGGAGCTCTACTATGACCGGGGACCGGCCTACAGCGACGCTGCCACGCTTGCAGAAGATCCGGAAGGTCCCAGGTTCCTGGAATTCTGGAATCTTGGTCTTCATGCAATACAACCAAATGCCGGGCGGCGAAATCGCCGCTCTCCCCAAACCTTCAGTCGACACGGGAGCAGGGCTGGAAAGGCTTCTCACCCTCATCTGCAATGCCGACAGCATCTTCGAAACCGATGTTTTGCTAGGCCTTATCGCCGAGGTCGAAAAGCTCGCCGGAACCAGATACGATCCTGGAAACCATCGTAGAGCGGCGCCCTTCCGCGTGATCGCCGACCACCTCCGATGCCTCGCTTTTGCCATTGCCGACGGAGTGCAGCCAAGCAATGTCGACCGGGGATATGTCCTGAGAAAAGTTCTCAGGCGGGCGGTCCGCTATGGAAGGCAGCTCGGCCTCAAAGAACCCTTCCTCGCAAAAATGCTGCCCCGCCTTACAGATCTGATGGGCGATCATTTTACCGAACTAAAAACTAGCCAAAGCCGCATCGCGGAAATCCTGACTTTGGAAGAGGAGAGCTTCCTCCGCACCCTGAAACGGGGCGGCAACCTTTTGAATCAAACCATCGAAAGGGCCAAGGAGCACGGCAACCATATCACTGGAGACGACGCATTCAAATTAAAAGACACATACGGGATGCCCCTTGAAGAGATCACACTGCTTGCCAAAGATGCCGGCCTTGATGTCGACCTCAAACGTTATGAAGAACTGGAAGAGGACGCGCGCGAACGTTCCCGCGCTGTCCATAAAAAAGCGCAGCAAGTCGCCGAAACAAGCATCTTTGAAGACTTTAGCAAAGAGCACTCCCCGACTCAATTTCTCGGCTACGACCACACAAGCGCCGAAGGGAAAGTCACCGCTCTGATTGCCGATGGAAAATTCACCAACCGCCTTGAGGAGGGACAAGAAGGGACTGTCATCCTTGACCGAACGCCTTTTTACGCAGAAATGGGAGGACAGGTGGGCGATACCGGTGAAATCATCGGTAAAAACTCCTTCTTCAAGGTCCAGGATACGCAGTCTCCGTTTAAAGGGGTCACCGCCCATATCGGCTTCCAAAAAAGAGGAACTCTGACTGTCGGCGATACTGCAGAGGCCTCAATTGATGCAAAAAGAAGACAGGCAATCGCCAACAACCACACCGCCACACATCTTCTTCACGGGGCTTTGCAACATGTTCTCGGAGAACATGTCAAACAGGCAGGCTCGGTTGTCGACGCTGTCCGCCTCCGATTCGATTTCAGCCATCACAAAGCGCTCTCGGATGAAGAAATCCGGGAAATCGAGGACTGGATCAACCAAAAAATCCGGGAAAACCACTCTGTCACCAGCTACGAAATTCATTATGAAGAGGCCCAAAAACGACAAGATATCAAGCAGTTCTTCGGCGATAAATACGACTCGGTTGTCAGAGTCGTCGACATCCAGCCGACAAAAGAGCTTTGCGGAGGCACCCACACCAACAGATCGGGAAACATCGGCCTGCTTAAAATCGTCTCCGAAAAAAGCATCGCGCAAGGTGTGAGGCGAATCGAGGCGGTCACGGGAAAAGAGGCCGAAGAATTCGCCCGTTCCACCGATAATTTGCTGCGTGATATAGCCGATATGCTGAAAACATCACCCCCAAAACTCAAAACCCGCCTGGAAAAGCTTGTTCAAGAAAACCAGGAGCTGTCGCAAGAATTAAAACACATGCACCAGCAATCCAGAGGCCTGCTGATTGATTCACTGCTTGAAAAAAAACAACTCATATCCGATGTCCCCTGCATTATAAGCGAAGCGGATGTCGACACCAAAGAACTGCGCCCTCTAGCCGAGGAGCTCTTGCAAAAGCTTAGCTCAGGACTTGTTGTCCTTGGCTGCCGATCGGATGGCAAAGGACATCTCATTGTCCGTATCAGCGATGATTTTGTGAAAAAGGGCCTCGATGCTAAAAAACTCATTTCCGAGCTGGCCCCCATCATCGAGGGCAGCGGCGGCGGAAAACCCTCCGGCGCTCAGGCCGGCGGCAAAAATCCAAAAAAACTTAGCGAAGCCCTTGAAAACGTAAAAAAATTACTGTGACCGTAGACTTATTTTCTTTAGCTGTACTCAAACCTTTTCGAAAGGCTTTGAGTGAAAATCATGATATATTAATTGAAGAGCTCTGGGATTCTCCCAAAGCTTTCCTCTCTTCCTTTGCGCAAAAAATTACGGGAAAGCACATTTTGATCCTTACAGGAGCCAGCCGCGAAGAAGCCGTCCTTTTCCACGACTTCGGCTATTTTACAGATGTTCCTGTAGTCGACTTTCCCGCATGGGAAACCCTCCCCTCGGAAAAAGTTCCCCCGAGTCCCGACATTGTCGGCGAACGTTATGAAATCCTGGAAAAAATTGTCAACACACAAAAGCCCCACATCATCCTCACCAGCCTTCAAGCCTCTTTGCAAAAGCTGATAGACCCGTCTCTTTTCTACTCCCTTCATTTCCAATTGCAGACCGGCGAAGCCCTCCCTTTCGACGACCTCCTCGAACACTTTGAGCGCATGGGTTACGAAAGGCGCCCCGTCGCCTCCGACAAAGGAGAATATGCCGTTCGGGGCGGGATCATCGACATCTTCCCTGTCTCATCCCCCGATCCCTACCGCATCGAATTCTGGGGAGACGAAATCGAATCGCTGCGCATTTACGACCCAATTGGGCAAAAATCAATCAAAAAAATCGACAGCATCAGCATCAACCCCGCAAAAGAGCTCGAGCTGCTTGAAAACGCTCCCAAACTCAGTACGATCCTCGACTATTTGGGCAAAGATACGATCGTCATTCTCGATAACCTCGCCGCCCTTGAGGACCGCTACGCCAAACTGACCGGCATGGCAAGCAGAAGCTCGTCCTATTTTTGCAGCATCGAAGAATTTCTTGAGGAATTGAATTCCTTTCAAAAAATTTTCCTGACACAGACAAATATTGAGCAGCTAAGCGAAATTGAAATCCTCGAAAACGTCTCCGGAAGCCTCTACTCGAAACAAAATCCTATCTATGCGATCGGTTTTGAAATGTTTCTCAGAAAATTCAAAGCCAAAAGATTCCAGTCCCCTTTTGTCAAATTTTCCGAGGAGGGCACCTCAGAAGAAGAGGTTCTGGAAACCCTTTCCGACCCGCACCTCGTCAATACTTGGCAAATACTCTGCTCTGGCGAAGTGGAAAAACACTTATTTGAAAAAAAGCTTGCCGAAAGAAACATTTCACTTAACAAAGTCTCTTTAGGCTATCTCTCATCAGGGTTTATCATTCCCCAAGAAAAAAGAGTAATTTTTCCCCTCACAGAGATTACCCACCGCTACAAAATCCGGAGACAAAAACACCGCAGCACCTACCACACACCCCCGACCGAATCCTATGAGCTCACTCCCGGCGATATGGTGGTCCACCTGCAAAACGGCATCGGCAGATATCTGGGAATGGAGAAGCGCCCCGACGCAAGCGGCGCCATAAACGAATACTTCCTTCTCGAATATGCCGACAGTGCCCGCCTTTACGTTCCCATGAATCAAGCTCATTTCCTTACCAAGTATATCGGCACGTCCGAAGAAGCGCCAAAAATGCACACGCTGGGAAGCACCAAATGGAAACGGGCCAAAGAAAAAACCCAGGCGGCCATCATGGGCTACGCTTCCGACCTGCTCGAACTTTATGCCAACCGCTCCATCACCCCCGGTTTTGAATATCCCGAAGGCAGCGAAGATCTGGACGCTTTCGAAGACGAGTTTCCCTTCATTGAAACCAAAGACCAGATTGACGCCATTGCCTCTGTCAAACAGGACATGTCTTCAAGCAAAGCTATGGACCGCCTTGTCTGCGGCGATGTGGGATACGGCAAAACCGAAGTAGCCATGAGGGCCGCCTTCAAAGCCGTTGTCGACGGCGGAAAGCAAGTCGCCATTTTGGTGCCGACAACCGTTTTAGCTATGCAGCACTTTGACAACTTCTCCGAAAGGATGCGCGACTTTCCTATCAATGTCCAGGTGCTCTCTCGTTTTCAAAAGACAAAAAAAACAAAAGAAGTCCTGGAAGGAGTGGAAAAGGGAACCGTCGATATTTTGATCGGCACCCACCGCATTACCAGTCCCGACATTATTTTCAAGGATTTGGGCCTTATCGTTATCGACGAAGAGCAGCGTTTTGGCGTCAGGACGAAAGAACACCTAAAAAAGATCAAAACCGGGGTCGATTGCCTCACCTTAACAGCAACGCCTATACCGAGGACGCTCTACATGTCTCTGATGGGGGCCCGCGACCTATCTGTCATCAACACTCCGCCTCAGGACCGTATCCCGATAAAAACCGTCATCTCCGAGCTTAGCGACGATCTGCTCAAAAGCGCCCTTTTACGCGAGCTATCCCGCGACGGCCAGGCTTTTGTGATCCACAACCGCGTCGATACAATTTACAATCTCGCAACCCGCATAAAAAAAATTCTGCCCCACGCCCGCGTCATCGTCGGCCACGGACAGATGAGCGCCCAGGAAATCGACACCGTCTTCCACACATTCAAAAGCGGAAAAGCCGATATATTGCTGGCGACAACAATCGTCGAAAACGGCGTTGACATTCCCAATGCCAATACCATTCTTATCGACCGCGCCGACCGCTTCGGCATTGCCGAGCTCTACCAGCTAAGAGGCCGCGTCGGCCGCTGGAACCGCCAGGCCTACGCCTACTTCATGGTTCCCAAACTCAGCACCCTCCCCGCCCTCTCGCGCCGCCGCCTCGCCGCCCTTGCCGAAACATCCGGATACGGCGGAGGGATGAAAGTAGCCCTTCGCGACTTAGAAATTCGGGGAGCGGGAAACATCCTGGGAGAAGAGCAGTCGGGCCAGGTCGCAACAATCGGCTTCCATCAATACTGCAAGTGGCTCAAGAGAGCCGTTCAAACCCTCAAAGGGAAAACCCCCGCCACATTCGCTGAAACCAGAATCGAGGCCCCGATCGACGCCCGCCTTCCCGAAACATACGTGAATGAACCATCGCTTCGCATGGAGTTTTACCAGCGCCTCGGCGAAGCCGCCTCCCTCGAAGAAGTCGACGCCATTTCTGAAGAGCTTATCGACCGTTTTGGCCCCCTTCCCGAACCAGCCGAGTGGCTTATCCACATGTCCCGCGTCAAAACCACCGCCGCCCTTAAAGGGATCAACACTATCAAAGTCTCCAAAGTCTCTGTCCGCATAGAAAAGAAAAAGCAAGTCTCGCAAAAGCTCTTCAAACCCGTCAGCACTCCCAAAGAATGGGAAAATCAGCTGATGGAAATGCTGTCTGAATGATTTTATTTATCCCGAAGAGTTTTGCACCACGTCTTAAATAACGAGAAATAGTAAGGAGGGAACACCCCAAGCGGCTAACCACGAAATCGCTTCGTCCACGTTCATGAGATCTCCTTTGAAATAATTAGACATTTTATAATAAAATGGGGATGATAAAAAACCTTTAGGTGTTTGAATAAATCCTAAATTTCGTCCATGGCGATCATTATTGCCAAGAAGACTATCTGCCAAGGTTAGATGCACAAATTTTTCCTGTTCTACCCTCCTGCCAGTTTTTTCTCCAATTATTTGAACAATTGATTCACAATGGCTTTGTTGCGTAATTAACCACAGAGCTCACAAGAGCGCACAGAGAGAATATGAGAGATTTGATTTAAGCTGCTATTAATTCACTTTCAGGCATTCCCAGCTTTGTCATTATATTTAGTGCTTCACATTTTGCCCTTGATTCAGCCCTTTGGGTTTCCAGAGTTCTACTTCTTAAATCATTTCCAAAGAATCGTTTAAATCTAAACATGGCTGTTTCTGCAAGTGATCGACGATGATAACCTTTCAACTTTTTCCATAATTTTCTTGCATCATCATCACCTCCTAAACCTGAAATTTCCAGCAAACTGATATTCCGCATCTTCCAAGAAGGAGATATGTTTTCTCGAAAAACAGCATTCCTATTGGGTGGAATAATAGGAATTGAGCCGTGAACTACATTTGCAGCATAGCATCGCTTAGTATCATAAGCCCCATCTCCATATGTGCGCTTAACTGATTTCGGCATTACCTCGAGAAGTTTTGGATACACTTCACAATCTGCAACGTTATTTTCAGTAAGAATTTCGAAAATAATTTCGTGAGAGTCAGGGCAGACTGCCAGATGGAGCTTTCTCCATGTTCGCCTTTTACTGATTCCATGCTGCCTAACTTTCCATTCACCCTCTCCGTACACTTTCAAACCGGTTGAATCGATTACAATATTGGTGACTTTTTTTTTCGAAAGTTTCTTCAACTCTTGCCCCAACAACTTAGCTCTCCGACAAATTTGAGTATAAGAAGGAATCGATAAACCAACAGATAAAATCATAACAAGAGATGTCAAAAATCCTTCGAGTGCTCTCAATGGAAGATGAAAAACCGATCGAATAATGAGCGCGGTGAGAATAGCGTCATCAGAATAGAGTTTTGGACGCCCCTTTTTTCCTATTTCTTTTGGAGCCATCCACTTATTGATAGCATCTTCAGAAAACCAAACAGTTATGCTTCCCCTTTGAATAAGAGATTTGTTATAGTCGTTCCAGTTGCGAATGCGATATTTTGCCTTCATCTTGATCCTCCAATTTGTTGCAACTAAAAATTAGAGTATTAGGTATTTGTCGGCAAGCTCGCATTCGCCCTTTTTGGAGAAAAGATGACTAGTACCCACACAACTGAAGAAGCCAACCAAAAAAGAAATGACCTTTTAACAGGGGAAATCATAGGTGCTGCGATTGAAGTTCATCGAAGATTAGGTCCAGGCTTGCTTGAATCGACATACGAAACTTGTCTTTGCTACGAGTTGAACCTTGCGGGTTTGAAAGTTAACCGGCAGATACCAGTACCTATTATTTATCGTGATAAAAAGCTAGACTCAGGCTACCGGATCGATATGATAGTGGAAGATAAGGTTATTTTGGAGATAAAATCTGTGGCCAATTTCTTGCCTGTTCATGAGGCCCAACTTCTATCCTATCTTAAGCATAATGGTGGTGGCAGAGGTTTGCTCATCAATTTCAATGTAAAACTTCTAAAAAATGGGATTAGGCGTCTAATCATTTAATTCCTCTCTCATAATCTCTCAGTGAGCTCGGTGGTCTCAGTGGTGATTTATGCAACAACGCCATCATACGGTTGACCTGACTCAAAAAAATGATAAATATGAACAAGAGACGAACTTTTGAAATCTGACATAAAGTTTTTCGTAACAAAGCAAAGTTCATTTTCAGGCAATCGAACTAAATAGTAACACGGAACATTGATTCCTAAAGCCTGAAGTATTTGATTACTAACAAATTCTGTTGATGACAATTCGGGATATTCTTTTTGCTTAACTTTTAAAATATAATTTACATCTCCAAGAGAAGCGGAATATTTTCGAAATTTTCCATGGAAAAAACTCGAATTGATTGGTTTAATTTGATTCGGTGATTGAGACTGCGACCTCACTCTAATATCAGCAAACTCTATAAATATGACACAAGTTTGTGTCACAAAAAGTCTCAAATCTTTTTCAGATAAGACATTGATATTGAAATCTTTATCAATCGTAGTCCCAGATGGGGCCGAATTTGTGGCGGTGGAATCTTTTGACCGTGAAGCTGTGCCTACAGCGGGCGCATGTGATTTCCTTGACGTATTCGCCTATTTCATAACGGTATTTCTGCCGGTCTTCATTGATATAGCCGCACTCAGGACATGCCCTGTAGTCGATAACGATATCCCATGTGTGCGATCCCCTGCTGCTCAAAAGCTATTTCCTCCTGCCGAATAGACGGGCAAAAAGCCCCTTTTTCCGCTTCCGATAGACATGCTGCTCCTCACCCCAGCCGTTGATGTCTTGCATTTCAGCACCAATGATTCCCTTGCCGGGCTCGACTGCCTGATGCCTAAGCGGAGTATCTACAGGGTAATCCTTATACTTCTTTGGCCACATTTGAAATAAATCCTTTTTCTGCTATAGTGTTTTCTTAATATAAAAAACTCAAGGACAAATTTATGGCACAGGTCACCACCAACGAAATCAGACCCGGATTTAAAATCGAACTCGAATCCCAGCCTTTTGTCGTTGTCGCCAACGAATTTGTCAAGCCCGGAAAAGGGCAGGCTTTTAACCGGATTAAATTAAAAAATTTGCTCACTAGCCGGGTTGTTGAAAAAACTTTCAAGTCCGGCGAAAAACTGGATCTTGCCGATATCGAGGAAACCTACAAACGGCTGCTCTACACAGACCAGCACGGCGCTGTTTTCATGGATGACGAAACTTACGACCAAGTCACCGTCACTTTCGAGCAGCTGGGTGAATCCAAAAAATGGCTCAAAGAAGAAGTCGTCTACGACATCGTCTTCTATAAAGGAGCTCCCATCGCCGTCGAGCCGCCGACATTCATGGAACTGAAGGTCACAGAAACAGCACCCGGAGTGAGAGGCGATACAGCATCGGGGAGGGTGATGAAACCCGCAACGCTGGAAACCGGCGCCCAGGTGCAAATCCCGATATTCGTCAATGAAGGCGAAACCGTCAAGATCGATACCAGAACCGGCGCTTACGACTCCCGTGTCTCGTCTTGATATTTTGCTAGACCGCGCGGGCATGCTGGCCAAATGCCGCCAGTATTTCGCCGAGCGGGACATTCTTGAAGTCGACTGCCCCATACTCAGCAAGGAAGCGTCCGTCGATGCCCACATAGACCTCATCACAGCCACTTATGACAAACACCATACTTATTATCTGCATTCCTCACCGGAATATGGAATGAAACGGCTCCTTTCAGAAGGAATCGGAGATATCTATCAGCTCTCGCACGTATTTCGAGATAGGGAACTCGGCCCCAAACACAATCCGGAATTCATGATGGCCGAATGGTACCGCGTCGGGTTTTCCTATCAGCAGATGATCGATGAAACGTGCAGCTTTATCCGCCTGTTTCTCGGAGATCTTGAACAAGAGCAATTAACCTATCGGGAAGCGATGATCGATTATATCGACGCACCTGAAGAGGAACTGCAAAAGCTTGCAGAGCTAAGCAGCAACATTTATAGCCGAGACGATCTTCTGACTATCATTCTCGGCTTGAAGGTCGAACCACATCTTGGAAAAAATAAACTCACCGTCATCACCGATTACCCGAAAGCGCAAGCGGCACTTGCCAAAATAGAAAACGGCAGCGCCAAACGTTTTGAGGTGTATTATCAGGGAATGGAGCTTGCAAACGGCTACGATGAACTTTGCGATGCCGAGGTCCAAAAACAACGATTTATCGAAGCCAATAAAATTCGGAAGGAAATGGGAAAGGAACCCCTTTCCATGGACAATCATTTTCTTAAGGCCCTTAAACAAGGTCTTCCTCCCTGCTCCGGAGTCGCCGTCGGCTTTGACCGTCTGATGATGCTCCGCCACGGAAAAACAACCATTTCTGATGTGATGCCTTTTTCTATTTTTCTTGACGATTGAGAAAGATCGGATTATAAGTTCGTGAAACATTGAAAATGTGCAATTCAAAAGGTATTTAGAAATGAATGTTGAAAACAACCAACTAACGAAAATCTATTTTCATAGAGACATAAACCCTTTTAGGGGAAAGTCGGGCCGTCTGACAGAATTATTTTTCCGCGTAATGAAAGTTATCCAAGAAGACTAGAAGAAAACAGGACTTACATTCAGTTGCGGGATCATCAATTTCTTCTCTTTCTTTTATGAAGCTTTGCCAAAAGTCAGGACTCTAAAGCCCGACGAATGTATCCCCACTGATCTTTATCCCGAAGAAAGAGTCTATATGATAAAAACCGCGATCATACTTCTTCATTGTGGCTTAGCAATTCCTAGTTACTTAGCACATAAGTCACTTATTTCTTGCTCAGAGAGCCCCTCTCCGCTTCTGTTAAAAATCAATAGATTTTTTAAAGAGGCAGGAACCATATTGCCAACGGCTGCTTTGACCTTGTACAACCAGGTAGACGAAAGCCCAATTTTGCGATCCTACAATCCGGTTCTTCTGGGAATGATCTCGATGACTGTCGCCACTTTTTCCCAAATCCTCTATGCAACGCTTAAAGGCAATGATTCTCAAAAAAAAATCCTACCTTTTTTTGGGAGGAGCTGCCTTATGGTATCTGTTGACAACCTATCTTGTCGCATCTATCTGTCTGGAACGCGGAAATATTGGCGTTTTTGATATTTAAACCCATTTTTGAACAATGGGAAAGCGGCGGCCGATGGAAAAGGCCTTCTCTGAGACTCTGAGGCCGGGAGGACTTTGCCGCCTTTTATATTCATTGAGATGGATCCGCTGAATCAAGCTTTCCACAAGATCAAGTGGGTACTCGTGCTTATCGGCAATTTCCTCCGGCGGCAGGTGATCAATAATGTAATCGTTGAGAACAGCATCGACAATGGCATAGTCGGGCAGGCTGTCGGAATCTTTTTGCTCCGGGCGCAGTTCGGCAGAAGGGGGTTTCTCAATAATATTTTTCGGAATCACTTCCTCTTTTCGATTGATCCAGCCGGCAAGAGCATAGACCTGCTCTTTTGTCACGTCGCTCAGTACCCCGAGCCCGCCGCTCATATCGCCGTACAGCGTTGAATACCCCATTGCCATTTCACTTTTGTTTCCTGTGCTAAGCACGATGTAGCCATGTTTGTTGGAGAGGGCCATGAGAATCATCGACCGGATGCGCGCCTGTATGTTTTCCTCTGCGGCATCGGGTTCTTTCCCCTCAAAATACGGACCGAGCAAATTGAGGTAAGCCTTGAAAGGTTCTTCAATTTCAATCCATTTGACCTCGATTCCTAAATTTTCCACAAGGGCTATAGCGTCATCGCTGCTTGCCTTTGAAGAGTAGCGAGACGGCATGCAGACGGCCAAAACATTTTCCGGGCCAAGCGCCTCTTTAGCTATGCAGGCTGTGACAGCTGAGTCAATGCCTCCTGAAAGTCCAAAACAAGCCTTTTTAAATCCTAGTTTGGCAAAATAATCTTTCAAGCCCAAAACCAAAGCGTGAAAAAGATCTTCATAGGCATCGCTATGCCACTGTTTCGGCTCGCGCTTTTTCTCAAGATCCAAAAATAATGAATCCTCGCAAAATCCTTTGGCATTTTCAACAAGCTGGCCCTGTTCATTAACAAATAAGCTGTATCCATCGAAAATCAGGCTGTCATTTCCCCCAACCTGATTGCATATCAGGACCGGACATTTAAGAGTTTGCGCGGCTTTTCTACACACCGCAAACCTTCTGGCGGGCTTATTGAAGCTGTAAGGAGACGAGGAGAGATTAATCAATATCTGAGGAGAGAGCTTGTCATAAAGAATCACGGGATCGCTCCCATATGAAGTGTCTTTCACAGCTTCGGCATGCTGCCAAATATCTTCGCAGATAGTGATTCCTACTTTTTTTCCCGCGATATTCCAGAGAGCGGCGTCCTTTCCGGGCTCAAAATAACGCCTCTCACTGAAAACATCGTAAGTCGGAAGCAAAATCTTGTCATGAAAGCCGATAATCTCTTCATCGGTTAAGACTGCCGCGCTGTTGCAAAGGGATTTCTCCCCTTCCCTGTTATTTTTTCTCGGAAAACCAATGAGAGCGGTGATCCCACGGGTTTCTTTGAGAATTAAGTGAAGCTGATACTCGGTCTCATCAATAAACTGAGGCAAGAGAAGCAGATCTTCAGGAGGATAGCCTGTCAATGCCAGTTCGGGAAAAACGACAAGGTCGGCGCCTCTTTTTTTCGCAGAACGTATCTGATCTACGATCTTGGTTCTATTCCCTTCCAGGTCGCCTACTGTAGGATCAATCTGGGCAAGTTGAATTTTCATATATTAGCTGCCGAAGTCATCGAGGATGATATTTTCCCGCGGGACGCCATAGTCGTCAAGCAATTTCATCACCGAAGAGTTGTGAAGAGGCGGCCCGCAGACATAATACAGACACTCTTCAGGCTCTTCCATATCTTTAAGCTGCCCCTCTTTGAAAGCCAGGTAAAGGTAGTTGGTCTTCAAAGGGTCGTCTTTGGGCCACCCGCCTTCAATATCTTCTTTTGTCGGCTCGGACAAAACCAGCTTGTAGGTGAAATTCTCATGCTTTTTATCCAGCTCTTCATATTCTTCCTGATAAATATTTTCTTTCAGCGATCTGGCTCCGTACCAAAAAGCGACGTTTCGCTTCGTCTTATCCGTATTGAATAGATGCAGGATATGGCTTCGGCCAAACGAAGATCCCGCCCCGCCGATTAAGAAGATCAGATCCCTGTGATCTTCAATCATAAATGATTCGCCATAGGGCCCGGAAAGTCGGATTTTATCTCCGGGTTTTAACATAAACGTATAGGAAGAACAAATCCCCCAAGGAATATTTTCCGCAAGTTTTCCTTTGGTAAAAGGGGGAGACGCTATCCGGATGTTGAACTTAAGCTTTTTCTCCTCATCGGGATACGAAGCAAACGAATAAGCCCTGATCACTTCTTCACCGAGGCCGCTAAAGTCGATTTCGCGGTCGAACAGTCCGAATTTTTCCCAATCTTCGAAATATTCCGGGCTCATCGTCTCCTTCCAATCAGTAGTGTTCGTTTTGAAAGGAGGAACATGAAATTGCATGTATCCGCCCGACTGATAGGGAATCTTTTCCTCAACTTCGACCACAAGTTCCTTAATAAATGTCGCAACGTTTTCGTTGCTGATGACTTTCGCCTTCACTTCCTGAACGGAAAGGTACTTCTCTTCGATATGCAAGTGCATGTCGTGCTTTACCTTGCACTGGCAGGAAAGGCGCCACCCTTCTTTCAGCTCCCTTTTAGTAAATGTGTCGACATCGGTCTGCAGAGGTATTCCGGCCCCTTCGAGAACCTGCACTTTGCACTGCTTGCAGGTGGCCTTTCCCCCGCAGGGGGAGGGAACAGGGATGCCATGAACAGAGAGGGCGTTCAAAAGAGTCGTGCCGGCGCGGTGATGGATCGTCAGGTCGGGATCGTCGTTAATCTTAAGCTCAATTTCTTCAGAGCTAACCAGCTTGGCCCGAGTGAATAAAATCATGGTCGCCAGGCCCACTCCGACAAAAATAAAGGCCACAATCGCATAAATGATCAACTTGAAATCGACATCCAAAGGAAGCTGGGCAAGTATTTGAAAATCAATCATCATGGCTGGCCTCTCATCACTAATATATCACCTTTAAGATATAGCTTGAAACGCTTTTCCTATCAAGATCCCGCCTCTTCTTTGCATTTAATTCTTAATCGACCTATCATCCATCGAAATGTCTCTTGAAAGTACAATTAATCGATTATCTGAGGCCCACAGCGTCAGGGCTTTCAAACAAATTCCGCGCTTCCGTGGAAAATCGCAAGAGGTGGTTCCAAAGATCGAATCGTGGTTAAACGATCACCGAAATGAATTCCAAATCGGCCATTTCGAGAAACTCAAAAAAATGAACTGCCGAGTGACCCTTCTCTGGAATCAAGACCTCGGCGCCGTAATCAATCGCATTTTCCTCAAGTGCCTCCTTCCTGATGAGGATTCTATAGCCAAAACCCTCTCGCCGTTTGTCAACCGATCAATGAAACGAGAAGACCTCGAAATTCTTATCAGAACCATCAAGGAAATTCCTGACTCTCACCCTACTTATCACTTCTGGCAAATCGTCAAATTTTTCGATCCTTCGGAAAAAGTGAAAGTACCCCTTCTCTGCTCTTGCTTGACCCGAGAGGATATGCGCGGGATAGATATCAAAATTATTTTCTTTGCCGTCCACCGGTTAAACCTGGAAGTCCGTTCAAACGCGATAGCACTTACCTCGTCCCTTATGGCTGACGATCCAAAAATCACTAATGGATACGAAGTGACGCGTTTTTTAAAATTGACCTCTGAAATTCTTCAGGCAGAGGGAGATTCCTCCATAAAGTTTAACCTCCTCAAAATCGAATTGGATGAAAACAAAACCCTCAAATCTCTCCGACAACTCCCCCTGCCGCAAAGAGCTGTCGTCATTGACGCGGCCCACCGCCTTTCAACCCCTTCCCATTATGATTGGTGGTCGGACGAAATGATTAACACACTGATAAGCATACCGGCACAACATTTTTCGCGCGTACTGAAACTAACAATGCCGTTTAGCAAAGTAATTCATCAAAATTGTTCCTACTATGCCAACACCTTCGATAAAATCATTCTCATCTTATGTATCATGAGGGACTTCCAACTCAGAGAGCCTCTCTCGTTAAAAGCAGTAGAATCTGCTGCAAGTAAGTATTTTTCATATAATAGTAGCAACCTTACTTCCTATTTAAAACTTATCGCATCATTTTCCATCGACGAGCAAGAAAAGATTTGCCCATTCATCGCTGAAATCTCCGAAAATCTCGAACGTTTCGCTGTATATTTGGAGGTATTTCAAAGCATTGACAAAGAGAAAAGACTCTTAGCCCTTAAACTATTGAAAGATTACACGGACGGCAAAGATTCGCCAATTGTTAACTTTGCCAATGATCTAAAGAAACGATTGCTTTGGGGTGATTCCTCTTCACTTCCAGTCCTTCTTCTGTCTGCTTATGAACGCGGCCCCTCTTTTCGCAAGAAGTACACAACCAAGTTATCCCCGGCGTCCAATAGATTAGAATCCCGCACTCCACTGCATGCTTTATGTCAAGCGATTTCCGAAATTCCCCCTGTCGATATCGACTCGTTAATCAAAGCCCTCAATGTTAATCCAAACGAATCCGCACCACATAGGATTAAAGAAGTTCGCCTAGACCTAATCCGTTATGATTTGGAACTTTTGCTAAAAGCCTATAACCATATTGGCCTGATTGAAAACGACAAGAACAGAATCACTATGATGGAGAGGGCAAAGTTTATTCCACAGCATCGGTGGGAGGATTATTTCAAGCTCTTTCGGGACGATAGGGTTTGGAGAAAAAACTTTTATTCGTTTAATTGGAAAATAATTTTTACTATCCATCCAGATCTTAAAGAAGACTGTTTGAAATTTCTCTCCCATAACCCTGAAATGAAAAAAGAATTTTTAACATATCTTGACACAAAAAAAGGAAGCGGTTAAATTAGTTGTCTAACTAATTTAAAGGTAATAAGATATGACTATAGGCAAACTCAAGATTCATAGCGAAAACATTCTTCCCATTATTAAAAAATGGCTTTACTCCGATAGAGACATCTTCGCAAGAGAGCTCATTTCCAACGCAAATGACGCTATCCACAAATTAAAAATTTTACGCGATAAAGGAGAGGCGGAAGCCAAAGATGATGAGTTCCGCATCGATATCGATATCAAGAAAGATGAAAAGACCCTCGTCTTCAGCGACACCGGGATCGGTATGGACGAAGAAGAAGTGGAAAAATATATCGCCCAGATCGCTTTTTCCGGAGCCGAAGATTTTATCGAAAAATACCAGACGCAAAATGAACAGGATCAATTCATCGGCCACTTTGGATTGGGATTTTATTCAGCCTACATGGTTGCAGACAAAGTGGAAATTCAAACGCTTTCCTACAAACCGGAAGCCAAACCCGTACGCTGGCTTTGCGACGGCTCGTCCGAATACACTCTGGAGGCAGGACAACGCGAAAAAAGAGGCACCCAAGTCATTCTCCATATCTCGCAGGATAATGAAGACTTTCTTGACGCCCATCACTTGAAGCAAGTTTTGAAGCAGTACTGCGAGTTCCTCCCCCACCCTATCTATCTGAACGGAGAGCGCCTCAATGAAAAAGAGCCCCTCTGGATCAGATCCCCGTCGGAACTGACAGACAATGACTATCTCGAATTTTACCGCCACCTCTATCCGATGCAGGAAGATCCCCTTTTCTGGGTTCATCTCAATGTCGACTATCCGTTTCACTTAAAAGGCATCCTCTACTTTCCCAAACTGCAAAAAAATATCGACCTCAGCAAAAGTTCAATCAAGCTTTTTTGCAACCGCGTCTTCGTGTCGGATAACTGCAAAGATGTTATCCCTGAGTTTCTTATGCCGTTAAGAGGGGCGATCGATAGTCCCGACATTCCCCTGAATGTCTCCCGCAGCTATCTGCAAATGGACCGCACCGTCAGGCAGCTCTCGGGCCACATCTCCAAAAAAGTCGCCGACAGCCTGATCCAGCTCTATCGAAACAGCCGGGATAAATTCTTAAGCTGCTGGAAAGATCTTGCCGTCGTCGTGAAAATCGGCGCAGTCGAAAATGAGAAATTCTACCAAAAGGTCAAAGAATGCCTCATCTGGAAAAAAGCCGATAAAGAGTGGACGATAATCGAAGATTATCTCGAGCTGAACAAAGAAAAAACCAATGACAAAATCCTTTATACAATAGACGCTTCGCAAAACACTCATCTAATCGACATCTACAAACAAAAAGGAATCGATGTTCTGATTGCCGACCATCCCGTCGACCCCTACCTCATCAATTTTCTCGAGCAGCATATTGCTCCCGCAGCCTTCAAGCGCCTGGACGCCGATATCGATGAAACCCTCATCGACAAGGACAGGGAAAAGACGGTTCTCGATTCAGAAGGAAAAACAGAAGCATCGCGCCTTGCGGACTTTATTCAATCCCAATTTAATGATGGAAGCATTGTCGTGCAGGCGAAAAGCCTGGCGGCCGATCAAATTCCCGCCATCATCACAATGGATGAAAGCCAGCGCCGCTTGAGGGATTATATGCGTGCTGTCGACCCTTCCCACCAGACGCATCTGATGGACAAGAAGACATTTGTGGTCAACACGAACAACCCCCTCATAGCCTCCATTGAGAAGCTAAGCGGTAAAAATCCGGAGCTTGCCAGGGATCTTGTCCACCAGGTTTTCGATCTCGCCCTCCTCTCCCAAAAAGAGATGGACGCCGAATCATTCAGCCTGTTTATTGAGAGGAGCAGCCGCATCCTGGAGAAGCTGACCGGCGAGGCCGCTGAAAAATAAAGATTTTCATACAACTTCGCCAGTATGTCCTAAATTTAGGACATACTGGTTTTTTTAAATCAATCACAGAAGGTTAAGATCACCTATATCAACTGAGTGTCCGATGATTCCGACCACGGTGTGATTATCATCGTACAGCGGCGCCTTAACTGATAAAACAGTCTTTGTTTCGCCGCCTATTTTGGCTTTTTCGATAAAAACTATTTGTTTTTTACTGTTCATCACCTTCTTATCATTTTCTCTAAACGCTTCGGTCCCTTCTTTCCAAGGCATATCGGAATCTTTCTTACCGATCAGGTTTGTCCTTGCATCTTGTTTTAGAGCATCATTTGCATAAAGAAAAACCCCTTCCTTGTCTTTAATATAGATAGACCCGGGAATGAGGCTAATCGACCCCTGAAAGTCCAAACCAGAAAACAACTGGTTCAGTGCCAAACTTTTAGATTTACTAACCATAGAAGACCTCCTTGTCCTCATCTGCATCAAGTCACAAGGCCTTCTTGTTGTCAAACATTCTTAACACGCTAATAGTCAGATATATTCACTTTGAGACTTACAATTTGGTAAAAATTTACATATACTTAACATAAAAGAACTATATTGTTTTAAAATGTTAAGGACCGACAAATTTTGATGAAAAAATATTTTTTAATTTCCATTTTTTCCTTGTTTCTCTCGATTTCCACTTCTTTTGCCCAAGAGCAGCCCCTTGCAGTTTATTTAACCTGGCAGCATCGTCCCGAATCAACGATGACCATTCAATGGATTTCCAAGGCAAGCAATCCGCTGGGCGACATTTTCTATCACGAATGTCCCTGTCACCTATGGGACGTCGAACAGGCGTCCCATAAAAAACTTCCCGAAGGAAAAGACGATCTCCTTATCCATACCGCCGAGCTAAAGGACCTAAAACCGGACACCGAGTATTATTTCAGAGTCGAGGGTGACGAGACGGTCTATAAATTCCGCACCATGCCAAGCCGGATGACAAGGCCCGTTCGATTTATCGCCGGCGGGGATATGTACCACGATTCTATCAAAGTTCTCGATAAAACAAACCGTGCCGCCGCAAGGTTCGATCCGATGTTCGCTTTAGTCGGGGGAGACATCGCCTACACTGCCGATAAATATGGAGAAAAGCCGGAAGATTTTAACCGCTGGCTGGCTTTCCTTCAATCCTGGCAACACAATATGATTACCTCCGACGGCAGAATGGTTCCCATGCTTCCAGTGATCAGCAATGAGGACACAAAAGGAAGATATGATCAATCGCCGAGCCAAGCTCCTTTCTTCTATGCCCTGTTCGCCATGCCGGGAAAGCAGGGTTATAATGTGCTGGATTTCGACTCATATTTAAGCATCATCCTTCTCGATTCAGGCCATACACACCCCGTCTATGGCGACCAAGCGCGCTGGCTTGATAAAATTCTAAAAGACCGGCAAAATATTTTGCACAAAATCGCCATCTACCATGTCCCTGCATTTCCAAGCGTTCGGACTCCGTATAAACCTGTCAGCATATTAATTAGAAAATATTGGGTCCCTCTTTTTGAAAAGTACAACCTCAATGTCGCTTTTGAAAATCACGACCATGCCTACAAACGTTCAAAACTTATCCGAAACGGAAAAGTCGATCCTACGGGGGTACTTTATTTGGGAGACGGGGGTTATGGCGTGGGCGACCCGAGAAAACCGGTGCAGCCCCGTGAAAGGTGGTATTTAGCCAAAACCGCCCAAAAAACCAACTTTGTTGTCGGCACGCTCTTTCCTTCGGGCAAGCGGCAATTTCAGGCAGTCGACCAAGACGGGAACATTTTTGACGAATACAGAACAGATTAAGTTTTTTTCGGAGCTTCTGGCTCTTTTTCCTCTTCTGTCATCACATCGGAAATCGCGGCTTTCAACACCTCGATTTTTGATCCGTCAATCATTTTCAGAATCACGGTATTCTCTTTGATCGTATCCACGAGACCGACAATACCGACTGCAGTGACTTTGTCCCCTTTTTTCAGACTTGACCTTTGCTCTTCCAGGGCTTTCCGTCTTTTTTGCTCAGGACGCCAAAGAATGAAATACATGAAAACAACGCCAACTAAGATAATGACCAGCCCCTGATAGCTGCTCCAATCGCTTGGCGGGGGCGCCTCGCCGTTTTCAGCGGCCAGCCCCTGAAGGGTAAGAAGAAATGGAATTAAATATTTAAACATGTGTTTTGTTCCTTTTAAATGGTTTTCTAAAATTTTAACTGAATTTCCTTTTTAAGGCAAAAAATCGGGAGTTAATCGGGATAGATTTGACAGATACGGTCGTAAAAGCTGTCGAAGGAACCATCCCGAATAGAGGCGCGGAGCTTGTTCATAAAATCGATGTAAAAGGCGACATTCTGAATAGTGACAAGCGTCAAGCCGGTGATCTCGTCGACATTGATCAGATGTCTTAAATAGGCTTTGGAAAATTGCGAGGTATAACAGTCCAATTCCGGGTCAAGGGGAGAGAAATCATCTGAGTAGCGGCCGGCTTTGATATGGATCTTGCCTTTCCAGGTAAAGGCTGTTCCGTTGCGGGCATTGCGGGTAGGCATCACACAATCGAACATGTCAATGCCCCTTTTGACCGCCTGGACGATATTGCGGGGAGTTCCGACGCCCATAAGGTATCTGGGCTTGCCTTTAGGAAGAAACGGCTCGGTTTCCTCAATCATCTCGTACATCATCTCGGCAGGTTCGCCGACGGAAAGCCCTCCGATCGCGTAGCCGTCGAAATTTAAAGCCAGAAGCTCTTTTGCCGACCGTTCGCGAAGGTGAGGATGCATGCCTCCCTGGACAATCCCAAAAAGACTCTGATGGCCTGAAAGGGGGTAATCTCGGCAAATTCTACCCCATTCGGTCGTCCTTTTAAGGGCCGCTTCGACCTCTTCGATGTCGCAGGGATAAGGGGCGCACTGATCAAAAGCCATGACAATATCGGACCCGAGAGTTTTTTGAATCCCCATGCTCTCGCTGGGGCCGATGAAATAAGATTTTCCGTCGATGTGGGATTGAAACTTGACGCCTTTATCCGTAATTTTATTGAGATTAGCCAATGAAAAAACCTGAAATCCGCCTGAATCGGTCAGAATGGGCCTTTGCCAATTCATAAACGCGTGAAGACCGCCTGCTTTTTCCAAAACGTCCATTCCGGGGCGCAGCAGCAAATGATACGTGTTGCCCAGTATGACGGCAACGCCGATTTCATCCAGCTGGCGATTCGTGAGTGTTTTGACAACCCCCCTTGTGCCGACAGGCATAAAAACGGGAGTCTCGATATCCCCATGCAGGGTCTCGATAAGCCCCAGTCTGGCTTTTCCATGCTGCTTTAAAAGTTGGAACGGCATAACAAAACAATGTTTTCCATATGCAGGGTCTGGGGAAACTGATCCACAGGCTGAATGGCCTTCAAATGATAGCCCATTTTGATTAATTCATCAACACCCGCGGCCTGAGTGGCGGGGTTGCAGGAAACATATACAATTTTTTGAGCTTTGAGGGCACCGATTGCCTCCAGAGCCTTTTTATCCAAACCTGCCCGCGGAGGATCAACCATAACGATATCAGGGCTTGGCAATGTCCGGCCTGCCAGCACTTTTCCGACATCCCCTTGAATGAACTCAATATTGGAGCATAGATTGTTTTTTGCGTTTTCGCGAGCATCAAGAAGCGCTTCCGGCGACAGCTCGATGCCGACAACCTGTTTGGCCATTTTTGAGACAATGATCCCCAAAGTTCCTGTTCCGCAATAGAGGTCGTAAACAATATCGTTTAAAGAGACCGAGGCCATATCGATAACTTGTTGATAAATTTTCTCCGCCTGACAGGTATTAGGCTGAAAAAATGCCCGCGGGCTGATCTGAAAAATCCACTGCCGATCTTTAGTCTCCAATCTTTCCTGAATAAACTCTTCTCCGCTAAGATGCACTTCATAAAACTGCGTCGGCTTTCCCTTATTGATTTGATGGATGACTAAAAATATGCTGGGGTCCTCATTGGGTAGCGCCTCCTGCACAGCTTTGACAAAACCGTTTAAATGGGTATTTTCCAAGGCGTATTCGGGATTGCCGGAAACTGTCAATATTGCCATCTTTTGACCGCTTCGCAATCCTTCCCTTAAGGTAAGAGTTCTTAAAGAACCCTCATTTTTATGTGCGTGGTAAGCGTTAAGGCCGCTCTTCTTCCACCACGTTCGGACAAAGGTTAAAACTCTGGCAAACCACGGAGAAGGAAGATGACATTCGGTCAGATTAAATACCTTCCCCCGTCCGCTGTCCATCATCAGCCCCAAATAATGGTTTCCCATAGAATCGGAAGAGAATGAAAACTCCATCTTATTGCGGTAATTCCAGGGAGGGTCACAAGGAACAATGGGGTGCAAAACCGATTCAGAAAGCCATGGCCCAAAGAGTTTTTCAATGATTGCCTGCTTTTTACAAAGCTGCATCGAGTAAGGAACATGCTGCCAGCGGCAGCCTCCGCAAAGGCCAAAATGGACGCATTTTGGAGGGATTCGATCAAATGAAGGTTGGATAATTTCGGAAAGGATGCCTTTCAACCTTCCCGAACGCTTTTGAATAATCTTCGCCAGCACCTTATCGCCGGGCATGGTAAAAGGAACTTCGACTACTGTCTCATATCCATCGTCTGACAAACCGTTCCCCTTATTGGAGAATCGGGTTATCACAGTTTCGACAACTTTATTTTTATACTTTCTAGCCATAGGATATAAGCATATCCTATTGATAATTAAAAAGGGAGGTCTTGACCTCCCTTATAATGACTGGTGAAAATGTGCCAAGATTATCTTGCGGCAGCGCGACGGCGTGTGGGAAGCTTAGCAGTAGGACGACGTTGTGAAAGAGTGCTTGTCTTTGCACGAGTTGTCTTACGCTTAGCTGATTTCTTAGCTGTAGATTTCTTCGCAGCTTTTTTCTTCGCAGGTTTTTTCTTAGCTGTTGTTGTTTTCTTAGCCGCTGTCTTTCTCTTAGCAGGCTTTTTCTTAGCGGCTGCTTTTCTCTTAGCAGGCTTTTTCTTAGCGGCTGTCTTTTTCTTAGCAGCAGGCTTTTTCTTAGCGGCTGCCTTTCTCTTAGCAGGCTTTTTCTTAGCAGCTGTCTTTTTCTTAGCAGGCTTTTTCTTAGCTGCTGTCTTTTTCTTAGCAGCAGGCTTTTTCTTAGCTGCTGTCTTTTTCTTAGCAGCTGTCTTTTTCTTAGCAGGCTTTTTCTTAGCTGCTGTCTTTTTCTTAGCTGCTGTCTTTTTCTTAGCTGCTGTCTTTTTCTTAGCTACTGTCTTTTTCTTAGCAGCAGGCTTTTTCTTAGCAGCAGGCTTTTTCTTGGCCGCTGTTTTCTTTTTAGCTGTTTTTTTCATAGCTTTTCTTTTAACCCCTTTACTCTTTTTTGCAGATTTTTTCTTTTTAGCGCCAGTTGACGACCTCTTGGACTTAACTGACTGTTTGCGGAACTGTTTTGCAAGTTTTTCCAACTTGATTGTTCCAGTTCTAACTCGCTGCGATGCGGATTTGTTCCCGGTACGCGCAGCTTTGGCAAGATCGTCCGAGATTGTAGTAAGAAGATCCTGCATATTTTTTTGGATGGTTGCTAATGCCATGTTAGAACTCCTTCTAAATTTGAGTTGCATAGCTAATTCTCTGAATAATTCACTTTACAGAATTTGTGCAAGATTTTTTTTGAATTATTTTTTTATTTTTTCTTTCTAATTCAAAAAAAACCTTCCCAAAACGATGTTTGAATATGTATTTCCCGGTATTTCCGGTAGCGAATCATTGAGATTCTTTTGTGTGATTTTTTAAATTTTTTAAGATATTGTAGGCTTTTAAAAGGGCTCAAAAAATGGAAAAAAACGTTGCTTTTTCAAGAAGTCCAAAGCAAAAAAAAAGTACACAAAGCCCTTGCTATTAAATAGATGGAATAAAAAATGAAGTTTTTTTATCGGTTGTTATTTTACTTGGTATTCATGCAAGCTATTGTTGTATCCGCCTCTGAAAAAAAGACCACGCGAATAGACCCCAAGTCACTGAAAAAGAGTTATAAAGAGCTAATTCAACAGGGTCATAGACTCTATGAGGAAGGGGCGCTTCCTGAAGCTTTAATCCGGTATGAAAAAGCATCGCAGTTAAAAACCAAAATATCACCAAACCTCCGATATAGAATGGCCTCTTTGTATTATCTCATGGATGACGACGAGAAAGTGATCGACTTGTTGAAACATAAAATCACCCTCAGTAAAATCCCTGAAACTTATTATCTTTTAGCCTTGTCTTACAAGGACTTAGAGCAGATTGACCTTGCCAGAAGCTCATTCAAAAAGTATCTGAAAAAAGAAAATATAAAGAAAAGGAATGAAGCTCTCTATGAACTTGCGGACATCGAGTTCAATGCGGGAAAATTCGATGAATCCGCCTCCATACTCTCTCGTTTAGCAGAAGAAGAGGCCGGCAATAGGATTTTATTGGCTCTTGCCAAGGTATTTATCAGGCAAGGAAATCTAGACAAAGCCGAACGTATTCTAAGAGAAAATGTCTATCATGAAACCGAATTATACGAATATGCTCGTTTAATGGGGGAAATTACAATCAACCGAGGCCAGTATCAAAAGGCCCTCGACTACTTTTCCGAAGCCAAAAATCGTGCAAGTTCCTATGATTTTGAGCTTTTGGAAGCTGAATTTGAGGCATTTCTAATTCTGGCTGATGACTTTACCCTGAATCCTTCTAAACGAATCCACTATTGGCAGCAGCTTCATCAGCCATTAAAAGTCCTTATTGGAAAGCAAAACTGTTCAACTATTTATTTAGCTCACTACTATCAGACCACTTATAATTTGCTTGGCGATCCTGCTTGTCTCAAAAGAGCCAACTGGCTCCTGAGCGATATTGAATCCCTTAGCAAGAAGAACAAAACAAAAGCCCTCATATTACAGGCTCAGCTTGCTTTAACCTATGAGGAAAAAGACAGACTCTTTCGGCTTCTCACCGCAGAAAATATTAATTCTCCCTATGTACTAAAGGGTTGGTATTTAAGAGGGTTGAATGATTTGAAATATGGAGAAAAACACCAGGCACCAGAGGCTTTAAACCGAGCCTGCTGCGAGTTTGAAATTGTATGGAGGCGCTGCTTGAACGTTAACAAGCATTTTGCCGGACTGGCGCTCAAATCACATCTGCAGGCCCTACTTGCCCGCAAGACAAAAAAATCAAAGGAAAGCTCGATTGAACTGATTGCCGCCATTCTTTCACGAAATGACCTAAACCTCCCCAATCTCGATGATATTTTCTATCTCAGAGGCCTTGCCGCTTTTGACCTCGATCCCGATTTAGCCGTTGAGTCTTTTGAAAAAGCAATTGAATACAATCAGACTCCGGCAGCGAAAGAGGCGCTGTTTGCTCTTGGTGCGCTGCACTATCAAAATAACCGACTTGAGACAGCGGAAAAATTATTCTTGGAGTTTGCCAAAAAAAACCCCGACCTTCCAAAAGCCCCGGAAGCGCTCTTTTTTGCCGCGGAGTGCTCCTCAAAACGAGACATCAAAAAACAGCTGTTCGAAAATTACCCCCTCTCTCCCCATGCTGCCGAAGCTTACCTTTCCTACTACCCGCAACAAAGGTATATTATGGGAGGCAAGGAAGCCATCGATCATTTGGCCGGGATGCCGGGCCGGTTTCCTGAATCTCCGTGGTGCATCGAGGCCTATTACTTGCTGGGAATGGACCTCAAACAAGACCGCCGCACAAGCTCGGGCAGCTTATCGAGGCCCAAAGATCCAGCCAAAGCCATGAAAATGTTTCAACATGCCGAAACGATCTACAGCCAGCTTCAGGAAAAGGGATTCCTATCGGAGCAGCAGCCATATTTTTATACCCTGCGATGCCATGCGGTCATTGAAAGGGCCCTGACGTATATGCAAATAGCTGAAAATAGCAAAGGGACGAAACTGAAGATTTATTTAGAATACACCAAAGACCTGCTCCAAGGAATGATAAAGGAATTTAGGCAAAGCAGCTTTTTGGCAGCCGCGGGCCCTTATCCAAGCCTTTTAGAAGAGTGCGAATATCACCTTGCCATAGCGCATATTAAAATGCATGAAGACAAGGAAGCGGAAACAATTTTATCTGAAATGCAAAAAGAATATCGAAAATCAAAAATTACAAGAGGCTATTACCTATCCCTTGTGTATTATGAATCGGCCATGATTGAAAAACGAAGGGGCCAAACCTTAGAAGCACTCGATCTATTGAGGGAGGCCGAAGATGCGGCAAAAGGGAAGGTCGTCACCTCGGATCAGCTGCTCGATATTTGGATTCAACAAAGTTTGTGTTATCTTGATCTTTGCGATGACGAGATGGCTATGAAAATTTTGTCCCATGTCATCAATCAGGATGTTGCCTCAACCCAGCGGTTAAAGGCCATGTTCTTGAGATCGAACATTTATGAAAGTCAAGGAAGAAAAGAACTTGCCTTAAGGCAGCTTGAAGCCCTGGCAAAACAGCAGGGAGAATGGGCGATAAAAGCAAAGGAAAAATTACAAATTTATGATTAACACTTTCATTTTAAATTATTTTGAAATTTTCACTACCAACGCCAATTGGAATATTATTTTACTGATTATCCTTTTATGTTCCATTGTCGGCGTAACTATTTTTGTAGAAAGAATCCTCTTTCTCAGAAAATCCGAAATCAATACAAATCAGTTCATTATTCAGCTAAGACCTATTATCAGGGAAAAGAATATGGTCTCAGCCATTCAGCTTTGTGAAAACACCGGCGGAGCTATCGCCAATATTATCAAACACGGCATCTGCAAACACAACCGCAGCCAAAACGAAATTGAAAATGCCATGGAGATAGCAGGGCTCATGGAAATTTCCAAATTGGAAAAAAATGCCAAAATATTATCCATACTTGCCCATGTCGCCCCCCTGATCGGACTGCTTGGAACAGTTTTGGGATTTATCCAGGCATTTGCTGAAATGAGGCTAAGCGGCCTTGTCGACATCTCTGCAACACGCATAGGAGAGGCCATGGAGTATGCGCTCATCACCACTGCTGCCGGGCTTGTCGTAGCCATACCCTGCGTTATCGCTTATAATTATATTGTGAGCCGTATAGAAAATTTCATCCTTGAAATTCAGACTACATCATCGGAAGTGGTCGATCTGCTTGTGCATAATGAGGACGATTATTGAAATTCCAAACCCGACTGAAAAGTTCCTTCAGCCTGATAGACTTAACTCCGCTTGTCGACGTTGTCTTTCTCATGCTGATTTTTTTCATCGTCACATCCGACATCCTCCCCTTAAAATCTTTAAATATTGAAAATCCAAGCCTTAAGGAAGACTCCTCCCCGCTGACAACACAGCTTTTAGTCGTCATGGATGCCCAAAACGTTATCTATATGGGATCAAAAAAAGCCATTGTCGATATGACAACTGTAAAACAACGTCTGGAAGAAGAGATCGGAAAAATTAAAAAACGGCATCCCAAAGCAAATCCCTCAGTAGTTTTAAGCGTTGACCGGCGAGTCGATTATGGATCTTTTCTGAAACTATTTTCCATTGCTCAGGGATGCTGTCCCAAAATAAGGCTGATCTATCAAATGGAAGAGTCCTATGCTCACGATTGACCGCGACCGGAACTACTCTCTCAAAGTTCATCAACGTGGGAAATTTTGGAATAAAACATTGATATTTTCATTGTGCTTTGCTTTATGCCTCCACTTCTCGGCATTTGTTCTCTTTAAAGTAAAACCGATAGCCGCAGCAAAGTCCAAAAAAATTCTCCCCCTCATTTCCGTTGCCTTAGAATCTTCGGGAATTGAGCAGGGTGATGTTTCCGCATCCATCCCTGAAGATCCCAAGCCTCTCTTTTCACTGCCTGCCCGCCCCAAACAGAAACCAAGACCCTTCAATCTTACATTAGGCCCTAAGACCAAGTTCATCGGCACAGAAAGCCGGCTTCTGACATCTCGAAGGAAAAATTCTCCATATATTCCCCCTGCTCCAAGCAAAGAAACCCCGTCGGTATCGTTTGTACTTCTTGGCACACTTGCCGATAGAACGATTGCAAAAACGATTCCTTCCTTAAAGGCAAACTCCATTAAAAATAGTCAATATTCAGTGACGGTCGACGATAAAACAGGCAGCATTATCTGGATTTACCCCTCGGACGACCTCGGTCTTCTCATAAGTAAAATCAAGTTAAATCAACTTCCAAGCCAAACACTGACAAAAGGAATTCTCGAGGTGCAGGTCAAATGATAGAACTTGCCCCGCACACTGCCGTTATGATCTATCTCGGACTGACGATACTCGCAATGCTCTCCATTTGGCTGACGAGCCATTTCCGCCTTCGGAAAAAAAACGTTGTTATCTCCAAGCAAAAACTCGTAGCCTGCGAGTACTGCAGCCAGGTGTATTTGTCAGCCATTGAAAAAAGAGTTTCCAAATGCCCCGTCTGCTCCTCTTTTAATGAATCTGAAGACGTTGCAAAATAATCATCCATATGACATGGAAAAGTTATGCAGGCGCCTGATGAAATAACAATCAAGGTCACTCAGAATCAACAAGAGATTCATATTCCAGAAAATATCAGAACTGAGCTTGAAGAAATCTGCAGACGGAAGTTGAAAGAACAGCAGCAAGAAAAGCAAAACAATGTTTATAAAGCTGAAATTATCAACCATAAAATTCACCGGATTCTTCCGAATAATTCTTCCATCCCTAGGCAAATATTGAACTTAATCAAACAAAATTCCGTTTTTGACCAGTTCACCATTTTCCTAGATACATGTCATGGAATCAAAAGAACAACCGAGCAATGGAATCCGGAAGAAATCGATTTCAATCATGAAATCTTTTGCAGCCTTTCCTTTATCCACAAAGATCTTTCGGAAATAATAGTGCAACACTCTCAAGGCGATTGCAACGAAGTTTATGATCTGATAAAAAAACTTTTAGAACAAGCCTACATGCCTTCAAATATCAAATTCTTGATTAATGAAGCCAAAAACATCACAAAGCTCACCGAATTCGAATTCACTCAGGATTTAAAGGACCATTTGACCCGAGAATTAGCAAATATCGAAAAATTTCGGAATTTTAAAGAATACATTAATTGCTGCAAACAAGCGCTAAAAATGAAAAAAGAAGGACAGGATTATCAAACCCGCTCAATAAAATTAAAACCGTCCTTTTTCCCATCTTCCATTTCGATTTTCCGAAAGAGAGAAAAGGAAAACGCACTTGTCATCATCCTGGCAAAAAAACTGTTAAAAATTGTCGAAACACCAATTTCAAAAAAATACTTCAGCCTTTTCTGGAGTTAGATTAGGATTCATTGTACGGGCATAGATTTCCGCGGTCATATCAGGCATCATTTGCAGCAAAAGCTCAGCGCGGTTGTCCCAGGTGTGATCTCGTTTGACGATTTCTTTGCCGATGCTCGTCTTTTCGAGACGCGATGATTCATCGGACAAAATATCTTGAATGAGGTCGCCTACAATCTCCCTTTGATCAAACCGATAATACTCAATTCCTTTATTTGTTCCGAACACCTCATGAGGATAAAGGTTTTCACTAGTAAGAACCGTGCATCCGGTGCTTAAACCGATAAATAGCCTTTCATGCGATCCGTTTTTGAAAAATGGCGTGCTGTTCAAACAGATTTTGCATCTTTTTAAGATCTCATACGATTGATTGAAGGGAACCGGTTTATGAACTGTAATATTCGGCACTTCCGACAAATACTGGCTCCATCCTTTCAGATTCCTCCCTTCAAGCCAGAAAATATCACCAAAAACATGAACGTCTGCATCTTTGATGCTTTTCAAAAGCTCCAGCCTGTCATAGCCGCGCAAATAATAATCGATATAAGTGTAAATCGTTTGAAAATCAAACGTTTTGGGATCGAGTCCCTCTTTCACCCACTCCTCGGGCAAAATTTGGACAAAAGAAGATTTGGGTTCTGCAAAAGTTCGTTCGATAACCGCCTCGATCACCCTTCCCACAGGCTTCGGATACTGCCTTTCCCAGGCCGCTCTGACGCTTTCATGATCATAGCAGCTTCCCATCAAAACCACATCATAGGGGCGCTCTGTCTCTAGCGACGCCTCTGCAAGAGACTTTTCTACTGCGTGAGGAAAGAAAAATCGGGTATTCAATCCTGCCGAGGCAAGGATCGCATCATCGTTGCGATCGACGAAAGTCATCACCGAATAATCGCTTTTTGTTAAATGCAGGTAGTAAATCGCCGGATCGACCAAGAAAGAGACATGGGGCGTTTCCAAAGCATCCCAGATGAATGTCTCGTCCTCCATGCGGCATCATCGTATTGAATGTACACATGAAATTTGGACCAAATTGATAGAGAACCGATATTTGATCTTTATTCAACTCCAGGTCCCGGATGTCAATGGTTTTTGTGTCAATGCCCAGTCGTTTAAAGGCACGCTCAAGACCTGCTGCGAACTCTCTTTTGGAGTTGTAAAGATTATCATGAACGAGAAAACAAACCTTGCCAATCATAATTTTTTTATCCTGTCTAGCGCTTCAGCAGCAGTAATTCTTGCGCGCGGATCAGGATTCATCATATCCTTGATCAAAAGTCCCTCCTTATCCTCTGGCTGAAAACTCTCATACCACTTTTGAATTGACTGGATAATACCATCTAACCTTTTAGGGCCGGCAATATCATTCTCATCTATCTGACGGCCATTAATATAACCCGGAAATTTAAGATACTTTAAACAATACAAACAAATCCCCGTGCTGTAAACGTCGGTTTTTTGTCCTATTAATTGTTCGTGCTCTGAGGTAAGCGATTCTGCTTGAATACGGGATTGAGACCCTTTAGGATAGCTATTTGCTTCAAAAGTGAATTTACCGAATTTAAGAATTTCAGGAGACAGATAGGTCGGCGTTCCTCTGAATTTCACATTAGCATTTGCCGCATCCGTAGCAAAACCAAAATCGCCAATCTTTGCTTTTCCTTTGACAAGAAAAATATTGTCGAGCTTGATATCTAAGTGAATCACTCCTTCCTTATGGATATTATCGAGCCCTTGTAAAATATTTAGACTATATTGAAGTCTTTTTGGATTGTTTTTCCATTCCTGCTGGACATCTTCAGCCTGATCGCTCAGACGTATCAGATAATCACAGAAATCATCTTCGGCGATTTCGAAAATCATATTAACTTTTGGCCTCTGCTCAACCGAATACCCTTTAACTGCATAAACCGTATACCCTTTGAGTTGAATAATGCCCTTTTTGCTTTTAAATCGTTTGAGCATCGCTATCTCTTTTTCAAATCGTTTTTTCGCTTTAAGCAAGTCATTTTGCTTTGGGTTAGGATTTATTTTTTTTGATGCTGCTATTGGTGTTCCGGTAGCAACATAAATAATTTCTTTATTTTTCATACCGAGGCAAAACGATAGCTTAATAAATTTTTCTCCCCCTTCATTAATCTCAGATTTTAAATGAACATGAATGATCATATCGTTGGAATTCTTTGCATTTTTAGGAACTTGAACCTGTATCGTATTCGGCAAGCTAATCTCTTCTTTTCGATAAAGCCTGGGTTCTTCAAATAACTTTTCTCTGTTCTTATCTATATAATAGATAATCTTTTTCAAATCGTTATAAGAAATAGTATCTTTCCCCCGATAAGTTCCAACTCCTTCTTCCTTAAATACTTGTTTTGAAACAAGTGACACCTTATCTTTTTTAGTCCTGATTTTTTTACCATAACGTATTGAAGATGAAGTAGTTACTGTTTGTTTCTTACGATCTCTTCTGAAGTATCTTAAAATACTTATAAAGCGGTTTTTAAGTCCTTCTTCAGGTTTAATTTTTGAACATTGATAGGGATTTACTGAGCTGGTTTCATTTGAATGAACATCCATAATTATATCTCAACTAGTAAATAAAAATTTAAGTATAATATTATTATAACAAATAACAATATAAACAAACTAAAATTTTTAAATAAAAGTTAAAATATTTTTTTTAAGATAAAAACACCATTGATATTCAAAGAGATAGGAAAATTAAAGGGAAGAGAGTAGAAATTGGTAGTAAAAGCTGACGCTTACGGAAGTGGCGAAAGACTTAGTAGTCGATAGGGTACTAGATCATCCCTCACAAAGAACTAAGCCGGCAAATTGCAAAACGACAAAAAAAAACCTGGCAGCGACCTACTCTTCCACACTCTTGCGTGCAGTACCATCGGCGATGGAGGGCTTGACTTCTGAGTTCGGTATGGGTTCAGGTATTTCCCCTCCTCTATTGCTGCCAGGATAAATTGATTCTTTCTTTAAGAAACTTGCAAAATACAGTTTTGCTAGCCTCTCTTATTGATAAAAAATAGCGCTTAAAGTCTCTTCTATAAGACTCGCAGCTCGGTTGCCCACTAGCTTTAAAAAAAAAGTGGTCAAGCCAATGGAACCATTAGTACTGGTCAGCTTAACGCATTACTGCGCTTACACACCCAGCCTATCAACCAAGTCGTCTACTTGGGGTCTCATTGGGATACCTTATCTTGAAGGAGGCTTGGCGTTTAGATGCTTTCAACGCTTATCCTTTCCAAACATAGCTACCCGGCTATGCTCTTGGCAGAACAACCGGTACACCATCGGTTTGTCCACTCCGGTCCTCTCGTACTAGGAGCAGCTCTTCTCAAGTATCCTACGCCCACGACAGATAGGGACCAAACTGTCTCACGACGTTTTGAACCCAGCTCGCGTACCGCTTTAATTGGCGAACAGCCAAACCCTTGGGACCTTCTCCAGCCCCAGGATGCGATGAGCCGACATCGAGGTGCCAAACCGCCACGTCGATATGAACTCTTGGTGGCGATAAGCCTGTTATCCCCGGAGTACCTTTTATCCGTTGAGCGACGGCGATTCCACATTCCACCGCCGGATCACTAAGCCCTACTTTCGTATCTGCTCGACTTGTTGGTCTCGCAGTTAACTTACCTTATACCTTTGCGCTCTACTCGCGATTTCCAAACGCGATGAGGTAAGCTTTGGACTCCTCCGTTACACTTTAGGAGGATACCGCCCCAGTAAAACTGCCCGTCTGACAATGTCCGACTTCCGGATTCACGGAATATCGTTAGATTCCCAACTTGGCAAGACTGGTATTTCAAGGTTGACTCCACCGCCCCTAACGAGGCGGTTTCAAAGTCTCCCAGCTATCCTACACATGACAAGTCAGGAGCCAATATCAGAGTACAGTAAAGGTTCACGGGGTCTTTCCGTCTTGTCGCGGGTAAACGGCATCTTCACCGCTACTACAATTTCACCGAGTCTCTCGTTGAGACAGCGCCCAGATCGTTACACCATTCGTGCAGGTCGGAACTTACCCGACAAGGAATTTCGCTACCTTAGGACCGTTATAGTTACGGCCGCCATTCACCAGGGCTTGAGTTCAATGCTTCGCCCGAGGGCTAACATCTCCCTTTGACCTTTTGGCATTGGGCAGGCGTCACACGATATACGTTGACTTGATCGTCTTAGCATCGTGCTGTGTTTTTGATAAACAGTCGCCTGGGCCATTTCTCTGCGGCCCCCAAAAGCTCATCGCGCGAAGCGAATCACCTCCAGGGGCTCCCCTTCTCCCGAAGTTACGGGGATAATTTGCCGAGTTCCTTAACGAGAGTTTTCTCGCGCGCCTTAGAATCTTCATCCCACCCACCTGTGTCGGTTTTGGTACGGTCGCCTTACAGCGGCTAGAGCTTATTTCTTGGAAGCATTGCGCTACGCCATCGGTTCCGCCAAACGGCTTCCCCTTGGTCATCACCTAGCTTTACCCCGGCGGATTTACCTACCGGGCGGCCTCATGATGCCACGGACTAATCCAACAGTCCGCGCGCTTAACTTACTTCGTCAGCCCATCGCCATTGCTAATAGGCGGCGCAGGAATATTTAACCTGCTTCCCATCAACTACGCCTTTCGGCCTCGCCTTAGGGGCCGGCTAACCCAGGGAAGACGAACTTTACCCTGGAAACCTTGGGTTTTCGGCGAGGGAGATTTTCACTCCCTTTATCGTGTACTCATGCCATGCATCATCACTAGTATGCGCTCCAGCGCTCCTCACGGTACGCCTTCTGTGCACATACTACGCTCTCCTACCGCTCATACTCAAAGTATGAACCCGTGATTTCGGCTCTATGCTTCTCAGTCCCGAATATTATCGGCGCAAAGTCTCTCGATTGGTGAGCTATTACGCACTCTTTAAATGATGGCTGCCTCTAAGCCAACATCCCAACTGTTTTAGAAACTTCACTACCTTACTCACTTAGCATAGAATTGGGGGCCTTAATCGACGGTCTGGGCTGTTCCCCTCTCGACAATGAAACTTATCTCCCACTGTCTATCTCCCGGTAAACTATGCGGTATTCGGAGTTTGGTTTCCTTTGGTAGGCCGGTTAAGCCCCCTTAGGAATCCAGTGCTCTACCCCCGCATAGCCTCTATCCGAGGCTAACCCTAAAGTTATTTCGGAGAGAACAAGATATATCCGAGTTTGATTGGCCTTTCACCCCTATCCACAGCTCATCCAAACATATTGCAACATGTACTGGTTCGGTCCTCCACAGAGTGTTACCTCTGCTTCAACCTGGCCATGGATAGATCACTCGGTTTCGTGTCTACGCCAGATAACTAAACGCGCGTTTAACACTTGCTTTCGCTTCGGCTCCGGAACGTCAAAGTCCCTTAACCTTGCTATCTAACGTAACTTGCTGGCTCATCATGCAAAAGGCACGCCGTCAGCCATTGCCACAAAGTGGCCATAGGCCTTCGACCGCTTGTAAGCTGCTGGTTTCAGGTTCTATTTCACTCCCCTAACAGGGGTTCTTTTCACCTTTCCCTCACGGTACTGGTTCACTATCGGTCATCAACGAGTATTTAGCCTTGGAGGGTGGTCCCCCCAGGTTCAGGCCGGGTTTCACGTGTCCGACCCTACTCAGGTGCCAGCTACGCCTTTGTCTCTTTCGCCTACAGGACTATCACCTTGTATCGTTCAACTTTCCAAATGATTCGGCTAGAAACTCCGGTCGATAAGCGCTGGTCCTACAACCCCGAGGCCAAAGACCTCGGTTTGGGCTTTTCCCGTTTCGCTCGCCGCTACTCAGGGAATCTCTTTAGATTTCTTCTCCTCTGCTTACTTAGATGTCTCAGTTCGGCAGGTATCGCTTCTTCACCCTATGTATTCAGGTAAAGATGACGGGAGATTAATCCCGCCGGGTTCCCCCATTCGGAATCCTCCGGGTCAATGCTTTTTTCCAGCTCACCGAAGATTATCGCAGGTAAACACGTCCTTCATCGCCTGTTGATGCCAAGGCATTCACCAGCAGCCCTTAGTAGCTTGACCAGAATTATATGATAAATGGAGAGCAGCTTGCATGCTGCTCATATAAAAAATAAGTCTTGGGTCAAGCTAGTGTTTCTCTTGAGCCACGATCGTCGTTATAGAAGATTCTTCAAGCGCTAATTTTTATCAATAAATTGCGACTTGAATCTTTACTTATCTACTTTCTGTCCAAATAGCTTTTCTTCAACTCAAGGTTGATTAATTGGTGCGGTTACCAAGACTTGAACTTGGGACCTCGACATTATCAGTGTCGCGCTCTAACCAACTGAGCTATAACCGCATATCTGATGTTGGAGGCTAGGAGATTCGAACTCCTGACCTTCTGAATGCAAATCAGACGCTCTACCAACTGAGCTAAGCCCCCAGATCGTCTTAGAGAAAATCTGAATAACAGCATTTGACAGTATAAAGAAGGTAATGTGTGCGGGCAAAGTTTGCTCAACCTAGTCTTACGGAAAAAATCCGTAAAAACTGTCCTTTAAAGGAGGTGATCCAGCCCCACCTTCCGATAGGGCTACCTTGTTACGACTTCATCCTAGTTATCGGCCTCACCTTCGGCGTCTCTCCCCTTGCGGTTGAGTCGACGACTTCGGGTGAAACCAACTCCCATGATGTGACGGGCGGTGTGTACAAGACCCGGGAACGTATTCACGGCGTTGTTGCTGACACGCCATTACTAGCAATTCCAACTTCATGGAGTCGAGTTGCAGACTCCAATCCGAACTGGGGCCGGCTTTCTTGGATTTGCTCCACCTCTCGGCTTCGCTGCCTTCTGTACCGGCCATTGTAGCACGTGTGTAGCCCTGGACATAAGGGCCATGCTGACTTGACGTCATCCTCACCTTCCTCCTGGTTAACCCAGGCAGTCTCGTTAGAGTTCCCGACTAAAAATCGCTGGCAACTAACGATAAGGGTTGCGCTCGTTGCGGGACTTAACCCAACACCTCACGGCACGAGCTGACGACAGCCATGCAGCACCTGTGCAGCAGTCCCGAAGGAAAGCTCCGTCTCCGGAGCGGTCCGCTGCATGTCAAGTCCAGGTAAGGTTCTTCGCGTTGCATCGAATTAAACCACATGCTCCACTGCTTGTGCGGGTCCCCGTCAATTCTTTTGAGTTTCACCCTTGCGAGCGTACTCCCCAGGCGGCATACTTAACACGTTAGCTACGGCACAGCCGGGGTTGAGACCGGCTACGCCAAGTATGCATCGTTTACGGCATGGACTACCAGGGTATCTAATCCTGTTTGCTCCCCATGCTTTCGCGCCTCAGCGTCAGGAATAAGCTAGAAAACCGCCTTCGCCACCGGTGTTCTTCCACATATCTACGCATTTCACCGCTACTTGTGGAATTCCGTTTTCTCCGCCTATCCTCAAGAAATGAAGTTTCAAATGCAGCTCCGAGGTTGAGCCCCGGAATTTCACATCTGACTTTCACTCCCGCCTACGCGCCCTTTACGCCCAATAAATCCGATTAACGCTAGCACCCTCCGTATTACCGCAGCTGCTGGCACGGAGTTAGCCGGTGCTTCTTTACCAGGTACAATCAAATCAGACGGATATTAGCCGTCTTCTCTTGTTCCCTAGCGAAAGAGCTTTACAACCCGAGGGCCTTCTTCACTCACGCGGCGTCGCATCGTCAGGCTTTCGCCCATTGCGAATGATTCTCGACTGCAGCCTCCCGTAAGAGTCTGGGCAGTATCTCAGTCCCAGTGTTGGCGGTCGATCTCTCAACCCGCCTAGACGTCTTAGCCTTGGTGAGCCGTTACCTCACCAACAAGCTGATATCCCATGAACCCCTCTTTAACCGCAAGGTCCGAAGATCCCCTGCTTTAATGACATTTAGATGCCTATTCGCCACCACATGTGGTATTAGCAGGCGTTTCCGCCTGTTATCCCACAGTTAAAGGCAGGTTATTCATGTATTACTAACCCTTTCGCCACTAATTCCGTTCAAATCCGAAGATTCGAACTTCATTCGTTCGACTTGCATGCCTCATCCACGCCGCCAGCGTTCAATCTGAACCAGGATCAAATTCTCAAAGAAAATAAACTTTGAAAAGTTGAAAAAAAATTTCTCGACGGTAGTTATACCATCGCACAAACTTCGCGTATCACACACATTACCTTGTCTATACTGTCAAAATACCAAAAAAATCGTTCTGAAGACGATTTATCCTTCGAGCGAATAGTTCGTCCGAAGAAGAAATGAATATACTTGTTTTACAGATATATTAGCAAACAGATTTTATCGAAAACGTAAAATTTTGTGATTTTTTTGAAAAAACCGCAGTGATTCACCCGATTGCCGTTCTATTATTGCTCAAACCATTGTGGATATGTGAGTCTTGACAAATCCCTGGCAAAGAGTTAAAAAAATTAACATGACAATGATTTGGAATTTTGAAAAAATTAGTATTTTCGCAATTTTTCTCGCATCAGTCGTCAGATTGGTCATCGGCATGATTTGGTATTCTCCAGGGGTCTTCGGCAGAAGGTGGCTCGAATTAAAGGAAATGAAGCCCGGAGATCTTAAAAACAAAAATTTATCTATTTTATGGGGTTTTTTGAATGCTCTGGTTTTATCATTCATCCTTGCGGGCTTTATCTCATTGATGGACGAGGTCTACTGGTGGACGGGAGCCTGGGTCGGCTTTTGGGCCTGGCTTGGCTTTTACGCCACCGGATCTATGATCGCGGTCATCTGGGAGGATCTCCCCTGGCCGCTCTATTTCCTTTATAATGCCGAAACGCTCTTAAGCTATGTCATAGCCGGAGTCATTCTCGGCGCAGTCTAAGTTATCTTTTGACAAAAACTCTCAACGCGATCAAAATTTCCACTAACTATTCTCACAAAATGGACAAATCATGATAAAACCCACGCGATTTTTGCTCTTAATTCACCTTATTCTGTTTAAATTTTACCGGACTATCAGCAGATGAAAACCTGCTCTACTTGCATGATCCACTCCCCAATAAACTGGTATTGCCTTTACCAAAAAAAGATTTTGATCGATTTAAATTAGTTCATAAGGATTCAATCGATCAGATGTCCATCCACAAGTGGATTCCTAAAGGTCAAAATTTTCATGATTGGAAGGAAATGATAACCGTTGCATTTCAAAAATGCGGCCCTATAGACATGACAGAGCTTGAAAAGAATTTAATCTCATCGTTTGATAAATATTCCGGCTATCCCTATACCGCTGAAACCATCAAAAAAGAATCCGATGAACTTGTCATTAAGATTTGCGTCCCTTATGGCCATGAAAGCATTCCTCGATTTTCTACCATTTATCGATATCTGGCATCAGCCGATGGGATCCACAGTGTTATATATGAAAAGCGATTCAAAAACATCGATGACGAAGAGCAAAAAACCTGGTTTAACAAACTCCAAAAAGCCTATTTAGCCAGTAATTCAGAATTGAATCAGGTTTGTCAGGATACGTCTAAAGGGTGCATCCTTACGGATAATTTCAACCGGATTCTGAAAAATGATTTTGGAATCGATGAAAAAATGATCCTTGATATTCAGGAAAATGAGTTTAACCAGTATAAAATCATTGAAAACGATATTGATAAGAAAGAAGGTAGGATTCAGTTGACTTGGGTTTCGAATAATCAAACAAAACGGAATTGCTCGGAAGAAATATCACTCTGTTTTTTACAAACTCCGAAAAATCGACAAACTCCAATTGCAATAGAATTCGCTGAAAGTTACGTCAATAGGATGAGGTCGAAAAGTAATCTTGATGACTTTACTGCTGAGATTTTTCCCAATGATATTGACGATGTGATGATACAGATGGCATTTTTTGGCACGCGGAGGCATGAGCCCCCAAGAGTGATTTTGATGCGTATGCTTCACACACAACAAGGGCACTATTCCATAATGTATACAAAATATAAAAGCCATAATGGAATTTTTTATGGCGACCCGGCGCCGGATATCCAAAAATGGAACCTCATTATTGGAAATACATCATTAGCGAGTCTTGAGTATTTTCCCCAAAACATCGATGATAATACGCAGTGTTATTTTGAAAAGATTACTCCCAACCAAAAAAATAACTGGATTTTGGTTAAAAAAACCCCATCCAGAAATGGTTATTATCTCAAAGAATGGATACCCGAAACTCAACAACCGAATCAGTTAAAAGATTCCCTTGTTATTGTTTGCAGTGCTCCCAAAGAGAATTTCGAATTTTCCTTGGAAGAACCAGAACTTCAGGCGAAAGCTTTTGCCGAACATATAGCGCAAGGAAAACCCCACACGATAAATATCATTGATAAGGGAGTTGATTTCATTGCTTATGAAATTTATGCTCCTCAAGGCACCATCGACGGCGGTTTGAAATATTGCCTAAGATATGAATTTCTTTCAGAAGACAAATCCCATTGGTGCGTATCGGTTGGCAAGGACAGAGAAATGAGCCGTTCAGAGCAGCTTGGCTGGATTGAAAGGATACGCAAGGCGAATCGTGAACCCAAGAATAGCAAGTTGAGAAATCTAGCTGATTTATTTTGAGAATTATGGGGGAATACAGTTAATAGTGCTTTTGTTCCTCGAGTATCCGCTTTGCTTCCTCGAATGACTCTTCAGTCGTTTCTTTGTACACCCATTTGTTTTCTCTGTCGTTGGTCTTATACCTAATATTCCCTCTGACAATAGAGACAGCTGCTAGCTGAGGATGATAGGTAGTTGTTCCATCAACGTTGAAAAATATTATTGAAACAACAATATTATCGAGATCCAATGGCCACTTGATTAAATATTTTGCAATATCTTTATTGTTATTGATTTTCTTTAGAAAAATATTTGCGGAATCGACAATGATCTTTCGTGCTTCATCTTTTTCTAAAGGTTTTTTAATACAGAACATCAATTTCAAACTTTCAATTTCATACATCATAGCACCACCGCTGCCAATGCATGACATCCCATATTTATGACTAATTTCACTACAGGCTTCGTTTAATACGCAATTAGCAATCTGTTCTTTTTGCTTTGACATGTAAAATTTTCCTGAAAATAAATTACAGTTAACAATGAAAATCATTAGAAAAATAAAATAAAACTTTCTTACCATATGGATCCCCTATATTCCTCAATAAAATTATCTATTTCATGTTTTAAAGCTAACTGATAACACTGGTTGCTGAAGGAGTGGTCGAAGATTGATCCTGGAGTAGGATCTAGTAATTTTACTGTGTCCCACGCTTCCTTTCTTCCTCGCCAGTCAATCCAAGTTACCGGATCCCTTTTGCTCACCAAGTGAGTGACCTCCTTGCACAGATGCTTGGGGATGTAGGTCGCGGGTCCGACGGCAATCACGACAATCCGATTCCGTATCTCCTCAGGGATTGAGTTCAGGGCTAATTTTGTATGTATCGCTCCCTGGCTATGGCATATGTGAAATATAATACCGTCAGGGCCCAATTTTTCATACTTTTCTATCCAATCATTACGAATCAATATCGAAGGCTCGGTCGCGATATTAAAGTATAAACCAAGTGCGCATTCATATAAATCCCAAAAAAATCCGTGCGTCGCGTTGTAAACTCCATCAACAAAAGCGCCGCCAAGCATCTGGGACACTCCTGATGCCAATTCATAACTATTTTCTAAAAAATTCTGCATGCCATTGATGGATAAGGTGTATAGCCGATTTTAGGCTGCATCGGGTGTGCCTTGGCCCAGCAGTTATAACACATGCCGTTTCTATGTTCTTCAGAGTCAAAGTAATTATATTCCCGTTGAGTATAATGCGTTCTGAAAAGGCCGAATTGATCGACGAAAGTCAGCGGGTTGTTACGGACATAGGCGTACAGGTTGAACCCGTCTGAATAGCCGGCGGGATCGCCTGTCGTCCAGCGGCCGAGGGAAGGATCATAGTAGCGCCTGCCGAAATAAATCCAGCCGCTTTCGGGGTCGTACCGTTTGCTTGAAAATTGATAGGGGGAATCGATGCCTGTGGATTTTTCAACTTGTCCGAATGAACTGTATCTTGCTGAATATATTGGGGTGTTTGTCGATGTATCGACAAGGACGGTGACGCTTCCGGCTTGATCATAGAAGGGAATGTATACATTTTCGTTGATTTCGATAGCAAACGCGGCGCCGATTTCGGCTCCCCTTCCTTCACCCAGGGGCCTGAAGGAAGTCACTTGACCATCTTCGATGCTTCCCACATCGCTATTGTCCTGATAAAGAAATTTTATGGTCCTCTCGAGTGACCACCCTTCGGCAGTTTTGCGATATTTCCTTTTGGCGATCCGCCTGTTTTGAGAGTCGTAAATGTAGCGGTATTTCTCTTCATTCTTGGTTACCGTAATTAGCCTGTCGAGCGCGTCGTAGGAATATTCACCAGTAGTATCGGACAGGATGTTGCCGGAGGGGTCGTACGTGTATGATTTGCCATTTGCATGGGTGACCTGATTGAGGTCGTTGATCTGTATCTGCCTGCCATTATGCTCAACGCGGTTATAGAGGGAGTCATGGGTATATGTGTGAAATGCCAGACCCTCTTCGGAGGCAAGCTGATTGAGATTGTCATAGGAATAACCGCAATCCTGCTCACCAAAGCAATCAGACACTCTTCGGGTAATGAGGTTGCCGTTTGCGTCGTAATCTCCTCCGGGATTGAGTTCAAGGCTAATAAAGAATCTGAATAATTAGAATTGTTTTTGTTCCTCGAGTATCCGCTTCGCTTCCTCGAATGACTCTTCAGTCGTTTCTTTGTACACCCATTTGTTTTCTCTGTCATTGGTCGAATATCCAACATCACCTTTGACAATAGAGACGGCTGATAATTGAGGATGATATCGCCTTGTACCGTCCAAATTATAAATCAATATTGACAAAGTTACATTATCAAGATCATATGGATATTTAATTAAATACTTAGAAATATAATTATTATTATTTATCTTATTGAGAAAAATATTTACGGAATCGACAATGATCTTACGTGCTTCATCTTTTTCTAAAGGTTTTTTAATACAAAACATCAAATTCAAGCTTTCAATTTCATACATCATAGCACCGCCACTTCCAATACATTGCATGCCGTATTTATGACTAATTTCACTACAGGCTTCGTTTAATACGCAATTAGCAATCTGTTCTTTTTGCTTTGACATATAAAATTTACCTGGAAATATAGGAGAATGAAGAACTAACAATATTAAGAATATAATTTTCATTTTTTACCTCATATACTCTTTATATTCTATCTTAAATGCCCTCACCTCCGCAATTAAAGCATCCTGATAACACTGGTTGCCGAAGGAGTGGTCAAATAATGAACCCGGAGTAGGATCTAGTAATTTTACTGTGTCCCACGCTTCCTTTCTTCCTCGCCAGTCAATCCAGGTTACCGGATCCCTTTTGCTCACCAAGTGCGTCACTTTCTTGCACAGATGCTTGGGGATGTAGGTCGCGGGTCCGACGGCAATCACGACAATCCGATTCCGTATCTCCTCAGGGATTGAGTTCAGGGCTAATTTTGTATGTATCGCTCCCTGGCTATGGCATATGTGAAATATAATACCGTCAGGGCCCAATTTTTCATACTTTTCTATCCAATCATTACGAATCAATATCGAAGGCTCGGTCGCGATATTAAAGTATAAACCAAGTGCGCATTCATATAAATCCCAAAAAAATCCGTGCGTCGCGTTGTAAACTCCATCAACAAAAGCGCCGCCAAGCATCTGGGACACTCCTGATGCCAATTCATAACTATTTTCTAAAAAATTCTGCATGCCATTGATGGATGTCGCAAAGAGATTTTCCAATTTAATTCGACCGATAGTGAATAGTCTTGAAGGTTCGTATCGGGGGAACCGGCTATCAAAAGGTGTATAGCCGATTTTAGGCTGCATCGGGTGTGCCTTGGCCCAGCAGTTATAACACATGCCGTTTCTATGTTCTTCAGAGTCAAAGTAATTATATTCCCGTTGAGTATAATGCGTTCTGAAAAGGCCGAATTGATCGACGAAAGTCAGCGGGTTGTTACGGACATAGGCGTACAGGTTGAACCCGTCTGAATAGCCGGCGGGATCGCCTGTCGTCCAGCGGCCGAGGGAAGGATCATAGTAGCGCCTGCCGAAATAAATCCAGCCGCTTTCGGGGTCGTACCGTTTGCTTGAAAATTGATAGGGGGAATCGATGCCTGTGGATTTTTCAACTTGTCCGAATGAACTGTATCTTGCTGAATATATTGGGGTGTTTGTCGATGTATCGACAAGGACGGTGACGCTTCCGGCTTGATCATAGAAGGGAATGTATACATTTTCGTTGATTTCGATAGCAAACGCGGCGCCGATTTCGGCTCCCCTTCCTTCACCCAGGGGCCTGAAGGAAGTCACTTGACCATCTTCGATGCTTCCCACATCGCTATTGTCCTGATAAAGAAATTTTATGGTCCTCTCGAGTGACCACCCTTCGGCAGTTTTGCGATATTTCCTTTTGGCGATCCGCCTGTTTTGAGAGTCGTAAATGTAGCGGTATTTCTCTTCATTCTTGGTTACCGTAATTAGCCTGTCGAGCGCGTCGTAGGAATATTCACCAGTAGTATCGGACAGGATGTTGCCGGAGGGGTCGTACGTGTATGATTTGCCATTTGCATGGGTGACCTGATTGAGGTCGTTGATCTGTATCTGCCTGCCATTATGCTCAACGCGGTTATAGAGGGAGTCATGGGTATATGTGTGAAATGCCAGACCCTCTTCGGAGGCAAGCTGATTGAGATTGTCATAGGAATAACCGCAATCCTGCTCACCAAAGCAATCAGACACTCTTCGGGTAATGAGGTTGCCGTTTGCGTCGTATTCAACATCGGTTTGTTGCCAAAAAAGCGAATCCCTGGCTATTTCCTGCCCTTTCAAATCGTAGCTGTAGCCAATCCTGTAGGTCATCCAAGGTCCCTTCAGTATGCTTTTTCTAAGCTTGCCTGACGCGTCGAATGAATAGGAGGCGTCGGTAATTTCTTCTTGGTTTAGAATATAAGCGGCTCGGGAAAGATGATCGCCTGTATATTGATAGCAGGCCTCGCGGTTTTCAGGAAAGAGTATCTTAATGGACCGCCCAAGCAAATCCCTTTGATAATCAATTTCAAGATCATTCCCGAGCTTTTCGAAAATCATTTCAGAGTGCTCGTTATAGCGCTTTTCGGAGATGAAATTATGGACGCGGTCGATGACTGAAATGAGGTTGTTCAGTTTATCGTAAGTGTATTCATAGCATATCGAGCTTTCCCAAGATGCGTTTAAGGATTCAAGTTTTTCGACAAGGCCATGGTCATTATATGTATATTTAAGAATGGTTCCATCGGGTTTTATAACGGTTTCCTTCTCGCCGGACGGGGTGTATTCATATCGGGTCGTCCGTTGATTGATTGAATCTGCCGCTTCAATCAAACATGCAAGTTGATTTGCAGCATTATACTCCATCAGGGTTGTGACTGTCCGTTCATCTTGTTCGGGGGCAATCACGGTTTGCTCAAGTTTGACGAGGTTGCCGGCAAGATCATAAAATTTTTCTTCTTTGGAAAGAAGCTGACCGAATAGATCCTTTTTCTCAATTAAGACAACCCGCTCTGACACATCGTATGTTTCAACTGTCTGCATCCCTTTCGGATCTATTGTGGTTGTCTGCAGAACGCGCTGACCATATTCGTTGCAGTATTCATAATTGTAATCGACATAGGTAGTGTGGCCTAACGGATCGGTAATTTTTGTCGGCTGATTAAAAACATTGTATTCGATATCGTTGACTGAGAGTCTTGAATCGGTATTGGTGATAACCGAAATTTTGTTCCCCGCTTCATCATAAATCGTCTGCACCTGGCCCCAAATGCTTCCTTCGGACCCCTCCCGGAATTCCTCGATCACTTGATCGCAAAAGTCGTAGACTTTTACAGTCGCCACAAAGCTGCCGCCGCCGGTCCATTCTTTGCGAGCCGCTTCTCTGCCGAGTGAGTCGTATTCGAAAGTTGTCAAGCGCTCCCCCCTTTTAATTGATGATACCCTGCTGGCACCGTCGTAAGTATAGCTTGTCTCAATGCCGGAAGCATCGATTTCATAAAGGAGCGACGAACGGTGGTATACCTTTTCCTCTACAGAAATAACTTCGCCGCCTTGTGATAGATCCGTTTTTCTTACAAGACGCTTCAAACAATCCCAATCGTATTGGGTAACAGAGCCGTTTTTGTGAACGTGTGTTTTTAAGGTTTTATTAAAATTATAGGTAAATTTTTCACACGTACCGTCCGGATAAGTGATTTGGATAGGCTGACCATAGACATTGTATGTCATTTTAGTCTCTCTTCCAAGAGGATCTTCGACGCTCGTGACGTTTCCGAGGCAATCAAACTTCTGCTTGATGCACATATTGTGGCCGGGGAGGATTTTTTCAATATTTCGGCCAAAACTGTCGTAGTTATAAATCGTCTGCTCTCCAAATTCATTTCGTGAATGGGTCATATGTCCCATAGGATTGTAAGCATATGTTTCGATATGAGAGTTCCCCGATTCATCGATCACTTCTTTTCTGAGCGGCAGATTGAGGAAATTGTATTCATAAAGGGTCTCATAACCAGGCCTTGGCCCTTCCTCGCGGATCATATTTCCATAGATGTCATAATCTCTATAAATGATATGGCCAAACGCATTCACTTCCCTGGTCACCTTGCCGAAGCGATTATATTCCCATTCCAGTGTATAGCAGTAGTTGTCATCGGCATCATAAACTTCTTGCTTTGTCAACCACCCCTCTCTAGTGTATTCGTTTATAAGGCGCTTGAGCTGTATTTCATCGCCTGTATCCAGGTCGAGGTAAACCTGTTTTACCTCAATTGGAAAACCCAAGCATGGGGCCTTTGATTTTGGGGTGAGATACGTGATGGTTCTTTGAGTAACTCCGCTTAAAACACCCGGATCCTTGGAATCGCCATCGTCAGCAATTTCATAGAGTAAAGTTCCATTATTATCGTAATCGCGAAATGTTCTGAGAAGGATATTTCCGCTGTGGGTAACGAATTCCTTAGTGCAGAGATCAGTATTATTTTTATATTCATACTTTCTCACAACATCGCCATCATAGGCAGTGAGAAGGTTGTTGAATTTGTCATTAGTGTAAGTGTTTTTTTTAGAAAAATGCTCCAAAGAAACTTTCGTTCCGCTAAACCGACCTCGAATATTCTCGAGAACGATATTTCCATGTTTATCATACACGTATTTGTGAGAAAATACCGTTCGACCCAGATCATTTTTTATTTCTTTAGAAACCAGCCTTTCTTGATTCCATCGAAATAATTCCGTTTTTAGAAGTTGATCCTTGCTTTCATGCTCAATTTTAGTGATCTTTAAGTTGTTTCCATATTTAAAATTCCGACGATACCCTAGAGCGTCTATAACCGATGTTTCGCAAGGCTCGTAATCGTAGATCCATCCGAAATAGTGATAATCGAATTTACCGTTTATTTTTTTGAACTTGTATTCAAATTTATAAAGCTCGCAGTCATTGAGTCCGCCGCCGATCACTTTGGCTATTGATTTCACACGCCCCTTGCGCGCGGTTTTTTCGCCGGGGTAGTTTTCACCCGGCTCGCCTTTACCGTAATAACGGATCTCGGTCTGACGCCCCTTGCCGTTAAAAATTCTATAAAGTTTAGTTCCCAGAAAAGGTATATATTCAAAGTTATAATAGGGGAGGTTAGGATGCCCTATACCTTTCGGAAGCCATTCATCTTTAATCTTAACATACTCGATTCCCAGCTTTCTTCCATCGCTTGCCTCGATAACCTGCGGTTTCTCGCCACAGAATGATTTAACTTGCAGGCTTGCGAAATTTTGATGATTATGAGCGTCTGCCGATCGTACACAAGAACACACTTCATTATCATCCTTCACGTGGGTCGTCTCATATAATATTTGAGTTCCATTCGGCTTAAATTCACGGTTTAAATGAAAATAACCCGCTACGGTGTTGTTTATTTTTTTACACCACATTCGTTTATAGCTTTTCTTTTCCCCTCTTCCTGTTGTGATTATGGCATAACCGCTTCTTTCTCTGTCCGGAATTGTTATTGAAATATTCCTATGGCTGGTTTTTCCTGATATCTGCCCTTGTCCTAAATTGGTCATTCCCAGATTCTTTTCATCTTCAAGATCGACCTTGTACTTATAATCCTCAGAACCCTTGCTCGTTCTATCAAAAAATGCTCCTGTTCCGAACTGGTAATAAAAACACCACTGAAAATCATAATCAAAAAACAAGCGGTTATCAAGATTATCTTCCCAAAGCAATTCCGAAACGTAGCCGCATTGATAAACGACCGGCTGAGGTCCCGGTACGACAAAAGGTTCCATCATGAACGAATAGTTGCCCGTCATGACGTTAACCCCCTCGACCATGCATATGCTGCCTCCTTCAATATCAGACATAGGGAGCTGATGGCTGGCTTCTTGTGAAACTAGGGAAAAAATAGAAAAAATGAGAAGCAATGTCAGATATCGAGAAAACATTTGCATGTCCTTAGAATTTAAATTTTGGGCTAAAATTTATAGAGCTTTGAATTCTCTGTCAATAAAGAATTTCGATCTTGACATCCTTGCCGGTGGGGTCGCGGTGCCGGATTTTGTCCTGAGTTAGCAGAGATGTGGCGTTCTTTGCCGAATAGACTTGTATTTCAGATATATATCCCTTCTGCCTAGTAGACGACCTCTTAAACTCCTCATACGAAACGGAAGCTGAACTGTAAACAGAAAGAGTTCAACTTACTTACTTCCAATAGTATATATCCAGTTACTTATTTTCGGGGCTGGTAGAGCATTCGGTGACTTTTACCCATTCGTTGATATGAATATCAGAAATGTCTACACCTTCTTTGTAGAGCTTTTTTAAAGCGGGCTTGTCGATCTCTTCTCTTATGATAATACCATTGAGCTCTCGAGCGGTTTCGATTGACGTCTTAACACTGATCTGTTCAATTTTTGTGACCTTATATAGGGATGTTGCAACATGCTTGCCTGTCATCAGGGCAAGAATTTGCGAGCTGATCTCCTTCTTTCGAGCAGCCAGCATTTCAACTTCTCTTGATATGCGGCGATACTCTTCGCAAAGCCTGTCAAAAGCTTCATCCATAATTATTTTATCGAGGTAAATGCAAAAGTTTACTGTCTCTCTTAAACACTTTGATTATTGATTCTTAGCCACGAAAAACGTGCCATTTTTTCATTCTCATCATATGAATGCCAGGCAACATGACCATCAGGCCTAACTAAAACAGCCCCATGGTTGGAGATTTCATACTTTTCAAGAAAATCATGATCTTTATCTAGGCATTCACCGCCCTTACCAATAGTCACAATTTTACAAGGGAATTGACGATTCAATTTTGTGTAGGTTCAGATGTAAGTATTCGGTTTCAGGACCAGGTCCTGAATTTGGAATAATTTTTAGTTAAGTTCTTTGAATTTCCACTCTTCACCATCAATGATTTCACCCAAGATGATTGGACGAATAAAACCATCAATTTTTTTATCAGGATCAAAGTCAGTTTTTTGATCGCCTGTGTATAAACAGTTTTTTGTATAATTAAGAACTTGAGAAAATTCGTATGTAATGCTTTTATCATACTGCTTAAGTTCGTTAAGTGCAATAATCCCGAATGAATAGCCATTCATTCCTTTAACTTTCTGAGAACAAGCTTTTTTAAACATATTTTCAAAATTTACTTTATCCTCGGTAGAAAACTCAAGATTTTTGATGATGCATCTATGGACTAAAGGCTCAACTTTAGAGTCTTTGTTAATCAATGCGGCTTGCAGGCAAATAGCTTTTGAATTGAACCAATACAACTTTGTATCCTTTAGAGCTTCTAAATCTCTCATAAAAAATTTCTTCAAATATAGTTCTTGAACAGCTGTCGATTTCCCAAAAAGATACAGAACTTTTGCCAAGATATATAAAGAAGCATGCAAAGTAGTATGGATCAATAATGCGAAGTTTCGCTTTGCGACGGAAGCTGTCTTTGCAAGTAGATTGGAATGATCTTTGTTAATTTCAGCTTTATTGAAATTAACCAACTTTTCATCGACTGATGCAAGAGCTTTTCCGACAGAACACAAAGTATTATATGTAAAAATCATTGATCTTTTCTTCTATTTTTGGAATTAAAAAAATCATTTTATACAATAAAATAATATTAATTCAATTAGATTTTTTTTTATCAATTAGAGTATCAGGTGCGGTAAAGTTACAACAGAGAACATGAGCTTTTTGCATCGGAACTTTCTGGAGCTGTCACAATAGGTGCTGTCTTAATCATCTCTTAACATCGATTGAATAAGTTTATCCCCTAACAAACGAGGATAGAACCATGAATGTTGAAACTGCTAAACTTTCGCAAGATTCCCTAACCTACCGCGGCATTCAAAAACTACCGGACAGTATAAAAAATACGGCTGAAAAAATTGGCCTGTTTATACAAGAACACAAGGTGCTGATTGGATTTTCTATTTTTGCCGCCTCCCTGGCAGTGTCGGCACCCTTCACTCTGCAAACCACTGTGATCTCATTGCTCACAGTAGCAAGCCTTAGGATTGCCGTAAGGATTTTACCTGAAAACGCCGCAAAAACATTAAGGCCTATCGCATATATGGAGCCTGTTGACAGAGGCGTGGCTGCAATTGCGGGGACGATTGCAGCTATTGTCACCTTAAATCCTATTCTACTGTGCATAGGGCTGGATATCGACGGCTCCCAAGGGCTATGCAACTTGGCTGAGGATACCTTCTCCTATCTCTTTAGGAAAGCCTCTTCCCATAAAACCGTTTGTCAGGCATAATGATGTTCCATTGTTATGAAATACTCGATTCTTGCCTATTACCGCTTTTGCGCTATTTCCGACCCTCAAAAGGAAGTAGCCGGCCATAAGGATTTCCTCGCTTCGCTCGACGCCCGGGGGCGAATTTATATCTCCGAAGAGGGAATCAACGGCCAGATGAGCATTTCGAAGGAAGACGCAAAAACCTACCTCGAATGGATGCAAAGCCGTGATGAATTTCGGGATATGCCAATAAAAGTTCATGACTATCACCAGCACGCTTTCGAAAAGCTGAAAATCAAATACCGCAAACAGCTTGTCGCCCTGGACTCTTTCGTTGATATGGCCAAAACCGGTAAGCACCTCGCACCTGAAAAATGGCGGGAAATGCTGGACAATGGAGAGGATCATATCCTGATCGATGTCCGCAATGATTACGAATGGAAAGTCGGCCATTTCGAAGGAGCGGTGACTCCGCCATGCCGCACCTTTAGGGAATTCAAAGAATACGCTGAAGGTCTTCAAAAAAAAATCAATCCTCAAAATACTCCCGTGATGATGTACTGCACAGGAGGCATCAGATGCGAACTTTATTCAGCTTTATTAAAAGAGCAAGGATTTGAAAAAGTCTACCAGCTCGACGGCGGCGTGATAAATTACGGCCTGAAAGAAGGAAGTAAACACTGGAAGGGCAAGCTTTTTGTCTTTGACGATAGGATGACGGTTCCAATTAGCGATGAAGACTCATCTGTTATCAGCCATTGCCATCGATGCGAAGCTTTAGCTGAAGACTACTACAACTGCGCCAATATGGACTGCAATCACTTATTCATATGCTGCAAAAATTGCCTTGCCGATTTAAAGGGATGCTGTTCAGAAGATTGTATGGAAGCCCCGAGGGTCCGTCCTTTTAAGCATCAAAATCCTCATAAGCCGTTTCGCAAAAGACATCATTATGAGAGCAGAAATGTCGTGACCTGTACCACTGACAACTGAAGGATAAGCATCTAAAACTCTGTTAATAATCATAACGGTTTAATCTCTGACCATCTCTGCTTTCTGCTTTCTGATCTATAAAAAAGCCCGGCGAGGGGCCGGGCTCCGTGGATCAGTTCCAAAAATCCACTTAAGGAAGGCACTTTAGGTAACACATTTTTTACGCTGCATAATCCTCTTCGGGTAAATCCAGCTCTTCTTTATGTCTGACAAGCTCCTGAGCGGTTGCTTTCACTGTCTCCAAACCATTGGAAAATCCTGCCAGCCTCATCAGTTGATCCACTTCGATCAACTCTCTGACAAGCTGCTCGTTTTCCTCTTCCAAATGCTGTCTTCTTTTAAGTAATTGCTGTTTGTCCATCTTAACCCCCCAGTCTTTGGCTTTTAACATAAGCAATTCGCATGCCAAAATTTGAGCTATCGGACGGTTATTATCAGGCTATTATTATGCCCGATAGCTCACAGTTCATAATCCTCTCCCTCGCAATCGGGATATTCAATCATCTCAATTGCAACTTCCTTGAGCGATTCCAACCCTCGGGAAAAACCGCTGAGCTTTAAGAGTTCGTTAATGTAGGAGATCTCGGTCATCAGCTGGTCATTTAAAGATTCCAGCCTGGCTATCTCTTTTTCCAACTCTCTGTTTTCCATAAGAGACTCCTTATTTGTAATTTCACCTTGTGGAGTAAGCTAATTGCATGCCAAACTTGTGAAAAACCCAAATAAAAGAGTAAGATTTTTTCGATGCCTCTTTCTAAAATCGCTCGCGCTCTTGTTGTTATTCAACTTTGCATCGCGTTTATGATGCTGATGTGGTATGTCTGCTACCCTTTTATGGGGGAACTCTATTACTGGCGCTCCCGCCTTTTTTTGACACAAACTGTTGTTGGAGACACACAACTTCTTGATTATGTGAAGGATACAGGATTGGCACATTCAAGGGAGAAATTAGAGGCTAATCAGAAACTATTTTCTAAACTCCCTAAAAATGAACAAGATAGTATTCTTAAAGACTTAAGGCATTATCAGTCAAAACTTAAGAAAGATTTGAGACAAAAACTCGCCTCTTCTTTCGATATTTTCCTAAGCCGCCTACCCCCTTTCAAAGAGGCATGGCTTATCTTTACCTTTATCGTGTGCTTTTCCCTTTTATATCGTGTTGAAGGGGCCCATTTGGTCGTATGGGCCTTGCCTATCCTAACTCTCGGCTATATAATTTCAAGCAGCTTATACCCTTCGGGACTTCCTCCCGATGCCCATCTATTTCCCGCAGAAAGCACCATGAACGAGGCGACTCCAAAGGCCTTTTCAAAGGCCTGGAACGATTATATGGAAAAGGAGTGGGGGGGAGACTTTTTTTTCAATCTGGCAAGGCTGAAGGAATACCGATCCCACCCAGGATACCACTCGGCCTACCTTTTCAAACACCAAGAACCCCTCGCTCTTTTGCTTCTATACTTTGCATGGAATCTCTCTTTCACCTATATTTGCTGTAAATGCAAAAAACGATTGAAAACTGCCTCTATACAGCCCTGATTACACCCTTCGACCACCGAGGGCAGATTGACTTTGACAGTTTAATCACTCTTCTTGAAAAACAGCAGGAAGCCGAAAATGGCATTTTGCTTTTGGGCAGCACCGGCGAAGGATTGGCGGCAGGCGATGACGACAAAAAAAGAATCGTGGATTTTGTCTGCAGCCAAAACCTCAAGGTTCCTTTAATGGCCGGCGTGGGCGGCCACGATCTGCCCAAACAGCTTGAGTGGATCTCCTTTTGTCAAAATCTTCATGTCGATGCTTTTTTGCTTGTCACTCCCTACTACGCAAGGCCAGGCTACCACGGTCAGCTCAACTGGTTTTCAAAGCTGCTGGATCATTCCAAAAAACCCTGCATGCTCTACAACATTCCCAAAAGATCCGGCTGCCCGCTCAATGTCGATGTCGTCAATAATTTAAGCGGCCATGAAAACTTTTTCGGCATTAAAGAAGCAGGCGGCAGCCTCGAAGAATTAAAAAACTATCGAGAGGCCGCGCCAAATGCTCGGATCTACTGCGGAAACGATAATCTAGTTTGGGACTATTGCCGGGAAGGCTGCCAAGGTCTTGTCGGCGTCATGTCGAATATCTGGCCTTATGCCGCGCGGCTCTATGTTAAAGACTGTCTAAGCGGCAATCGATCGGACGTTGTGGAAGCCGCGGAAAAGGCCAGCCCGGCAGCCAACTGCCAAAACCCGCTGGCCGCAAAAATGGCACTTTATAAAAAACAGCTGATCTCCACGCCTCATCACCTTCCGCCACTTGACTCAAAAGATTTGGATAATCTTGATGAATTGATGAAAACCGACAATCTGATGTCTCAATTCGACAAAGAAAATATCAAAGCCTAATCCGCATTTAATTCTCCGGAATATCGGATAATTTAATCGGAGGGGTAAATTCCGTGAAATACCCTTCCTCAGTCAAAAACTGCCCATTACTATTGAATCCCTTCATTCCATAATCCACTACTTCATCAACTTCCCCGACAAACTTAGATTTATCTTTCGATATATAACCAATTGAATAGCCATGCATACCTTTAAAATCGAACTCCTTTGGCTTTATGTTGTCCACAGAGTCAAAATGCTTGACTGAAGGATCTGCCTTGAAATCTTTAGGAATCAAAGAGATCTGCAGAAAAATGGACTGAACATTTCTGACGTTTTGAACCATGCAAGAAAGACGGCTAACGAATTTTTTCTTTAAACGGTTCTCTTTAGCTTCTGTCACTTTTCCAAAGATGAATGCGGTCACTTTGTTCAGTATCGTAATAGATGCTGATATAGGCAAACATAATAGAATTGCAAAAGTAACTTTGGCAACAGAAATCATTTTACCAAGCAGTGTATTTTGACGCTTCTTCAGTTCGGTTGTTCTGAACCGATACAGCCGATTTTCGGTTTTTTTAAGCTCCGTATTGACAGAATTTAAAGTATTATAGGTAAAAGTAACCATTGTCCACCTCCTTTTTTAGATAGAAAAATGTTAACTCAATAACACTATATTTGACATGATAATGAATCATAACCTCGGAAGCGTCATCCCAAGCTGCCTCTGATATTTCCCGTTCTTGTCGGCATAGGAACGTCTGCAGGCCCTTTCCCCTTTTAAAAAGAGAACCTGGGCAAGACCTTCCTCGGCATAGATTTTGGCAGGAAGAGGCGTTGTATTGGATATCTCTAAAACCGCCTGCCCTTCCCAGCCCGGTTCGAAAGGGGTTACGTTGACGATAATGCCGCAGCGGGCGTAGGTGGACTTGCCGACGCAAATGGTCAGCACATCATCGGGAATGCGGAAATACTCGACAGAAAGAGCCAGGGCAAAACTGTTAGGAGGAATGAGGCAGGTGTCTGCTTCAACTTCGACAAGACCTTTTGAATCGAATGCCTTGGGATCCACAACCGTTCCATGCACATTGGTAAAAATCCTAAATTGGCGGGCAACCCGGATGTCATACCCGAATGACGACACGCCGTAAGAAATGACAGGACGTCCGTTGATATCTCTCACCTGCTCCTCAACAAAAGGTTCGATCATTTTGTGCTTTTTTGCCTTTTCAATAATCCACTCATCAGAACAAATGCCCATAAACTCAATCCCACTGAAGTACCGCGGCACTTTGATATTCAGTGACGCGGGTTTCAAAAAAGTTTTTTTCTTTTGTAAGGTCCATAGTTTCACTCATCCATGGAAAGGGATTCCTTGTTCCATATTGCGCGGGAAGGTCGATCCTCTCAAGCCTTCTATCGGCAATATGCCCGACATAATCCCGAAACAATTCTCCGTTGAGCCCCATAACCCCTACGGGGAGGCAATCATAGGCGTAGGCGATTTCTAGTTCAACGGCATGTCTCACCAATTGAATGATTTCTTGCTTAAATTCTTCTGTCCAAAGCTTGGGATTTTCCTCTTTGATGCCGTTGATTAAGTCGATGCCGAAATTGAGATGGATGGTTTCATCGCGCAAAATGTACTGAAACTGTTCGCCGATGCCCGGCATCAGGTTGCGCCGATGAAACGACAAGATCATAACAAAGCCGCTATAGAAAAAAATCCCCTCCATGATGAGGTAGTACCCCGCTAAATTGCGCAAAAACTCCTGAGCTCCTTCGAAAACTCCTGTATCCGTTTTCCCGTTCATCAGAGATTCGGTCAGCCGCATCTCGAATTCATCTTTTGCCGCGATAGAGGGAATCTCGCGGTACATATTGACAGCAATTCCCGCTGGAGCTGAAATCGCTGAAACAGAATTAGTTAAAACAGCCTCTTTCGTAGAATCGGTCTCTAATTTAACCGATCTTGAACTATTTTTAACCACTGACTCTTTTATCGCTCCCCTAGAGGAAACGCTTGAATCGCATTCTTTTTCCATGAAGCTTGAGTCAGAATTTCCAGCGGGAATTGCTGGGATAGCGTTTACTTTATGCAAGATGGAATATTTATCGAAAACTATCAAAACCAAGAAATACCTAAAAATAGCCAAACCTTTCAATTTTTAAAGGAGAGATAATCATGAATAAAATCATTTTAGCCTACAGCGGAGGGCTGGACACTTCGGTTATTTTGAAATGGCTGCTCGATAAAGGCTACGAGGTCATCTGTTTCATTGCCGATGTTGGGCAACAGGAAGATTTTCAGAAAGTCAAAAAGAAAGCCTTGAATCTGGGAGCCTCGAAAGTCACCATCAAAAATCTAAAAAGTGAATTTTTGGAAAAGTTTATATTTCCGGCTCTTCAAGCGAATGCAAAATACGAAAGGAAATACCTGCTTGGCACGGCTCTTGCAAGACCTTTAATCGGAAAGGAGCTTGCCGCAATTGCCAAAAAAGAGAAAACAACGCTTTTTGCTCATGGAGCGACGGGAAAAGGCAATGACCAGGTGCGCTTTGAACTGGCTATCTATCAGCAATTTTCCAATGCTAACATCATCGCTCCCTGGCGAGATCCTGAGTTTTATGAACGTTTCGAAGGAAGATCCGCCCTCATAAAATATGCTAAAGAAAATGCCATTCCCATTTCCTGTTCCTTGAAAAAACCCTACAGCATTGATGAAAATTTAATGCATGCAAGCTACGAGGGAGGCCCGCTTGAAGATCCATCAGCCCCTCCAAAAAACGACATGTTTCAATTAACAGTTTCTCCCGAGGATGCTCCAGACGAGATAACACAAATATCTATCACCTTTGAAAAAGGTATTCCTATTCTTTTGGAATTGCCTGATGCAAAAATCACAGACTCTTTAAAAATCTTTCAAACATTGCAGAAAATCGCGGGCGAAAACGGCATTGGACGAACGGATATCGTCGAAAGCCGTATTGTGGGAATGAAGTCGCGAGGAGTGTATGAATCTCCGGCCGCAACAGTTCTTTGGCTGGCTCACGCTGATTTGGAAAACCTGACGCTTTCCGGAGAAGTTCTCAAATTAAAATTTTTGCTTGAACCTTTAGTCTCGGATCTGATCTACAAAGGACTCTGGTTTACTCCCGAAATGGATTGTTTAATGGCCTCGATTCAAGTCATGCAGCAATACGTCAACGGCACTGTTCACCTTTCGCTGTACAAAGGTCATTGCCAGGTGACAGGGCGAGAGTCAAAAAATACCCTCTATAATTCATTGCTTTGCAGTATGGATAAACTTGGCAGTTATGACCAATCCGATGCCGCCGGATTCATTAAAACCCTATCGCTAAGGTTGACTTCACACTAAAGGCCAAATTAAGGGGATTAAAAACATCCCGATAATAATGATGGTGAAATTGATGATCACTCCGTTTTTGATAAAATCGGCCATATGATAGCCCCCCGGCCCATAGATAATCATATGCGTTTGATAACCCGTGGGAAGCATAAACGCACAGGAGCTTCCGACAGCAACCATCACGCCCACTGCCTTAAGCGACTCCAAACTTGAATATCCGGCAAGCTGGGTCATGCTCAAGGCAATCGGAAAGAGTAATAGCGCCGCAGTATTGTTGGAAAGGACTTGGCTAAACATAGAAACCACGAAAATAATTCCCCCGGTTAATATATAAGAATTTGTGCCAAAGATTTTCAGAAGGATATGGGCAAGGTAGGCAGCTACCCCGGTCACTTGGACAGCCTTGGCAACGGCAAACGAACTGGCAATTAGAAGAAGGACGCTCCAAATGATGCTCCTCTGCGCCTCTCTGAATGTGATGCTCCTGGTGAAAATATACAAAAGCGAAGCTGTCATAACGGCAATCAGAATAGGCATCCCCAACCCCGCAAGGACAACCATCCCGACAGCAATGAGGAGCACAAGAGCGGCGCGCCATGGCTTAAAAATCGTTAGTTTTTCCTCCTTGCGGATATAATAAAAATCACGAACATATTTACTCCCCTCCCACTCGTCAGTCGCCAAGAGAACAAGAGTATCGCCGGCATCCAGTATAATGTCTCCGACATTTCCTTTCAGACGCTTTCCTTCGCGATATACCGCAAGCACTGATGCGCCGTAAACATTGCGGAAGTTGACTTTGCGCAGCGTTTTGCCGACTAAAAAGGAACTCTCTGTCAATACAACCTCCGAAAAATGGGAGGAGCCGACATCAAGCTGGAAATGGGGATCGGCCGCAGAAGCAAGCCCTTTAATAGTGTGAAGCTCGGCAATTTGATTGATATCGCCTGCAAAAACCAAACGGTCCCCTTCAATAATGTATTCAGATGGAGTTGGGGAAGTGATTTTTCGCTTGTTCCTTTCAATCTCGACAAGAAGTTCCCCGTGAAAATACCTTCCCGACGCATTAATAATCCTTTTTCCGATCAAGGGACAATTGCCGGAAACGATAAACTCCCCTGTAAATTCTCTGGTTTCTTCGGAGACAGCCGTAGCGACATCAATGCGGACAGGAAGCAGATATTTTCCCAAAATGATCACCAGGAAAATGGTGACAAAAGCGATGGGCAAACCGATTTTGCCAAGCTCGAAGAAAGTGAACCCCGCCGCAGGATTCTGCTCTCTCAATAGGCCGTCGACAATCAGGTTTGTCGAAGTCCCTATCAGCGTGCAAAGCCCCCCGACGATCGAAGCATAAGAAAGAGGAATTAAAAACTTAGAAGGCGACAACTTCTTTTTCAATGCCCACATTCTTAAAACCGGCGTCATCATCAAAACGATCACGGTATTATTCATAAAAGCTGAAAGGGCGGCCACCGGAAATAAAATCATGGCCATCTGCTTGAAGTATTGATTGGTTTTGGGAAGAATATACTGTTGGAAAATGTTCAGAAGTCCATTGACCTCCCATGTTCTCACCACAATGCAAAGAAGGGCTATCGTCACAATCACATCGTTGGAAAAGCCGATGAGAAGCTGCGTGGGACTGATGGCTCCTCCTACCGTCAAAATTCCGGCAGCCACAACCATCACGATATCGGGGGGCCTCACCTCCCTGATAAGGGCGACAAGAAGCAAAATCAGCACAACAATCGTAAACCACCCCTTCAAAGTCAGCTCCATCATGATCTCGGGGGGCTTCATGCCCGGCCCGGGGTCGGTCAGCAAAGAACCCGGCCATAAATGACAGAAAAATCCTGTCAGGATGCACACAAAAAATACAAAAAAGCGTGGGTTAAATTGACGAAGCATGACATAGTGGAATGTAAATGATTGCTGAATTCAGAAAAAGAAAAATATGGATTCCATTACCCTTCGTACATCTATCAAAGGGGATCTAAAACGATTCCTTATCCTGCGGGGGAGCCTTCTCGCGCTCATCGGAATCGCCCTTCTCGTATACTCGGGGGCTTTCATCTCGCTCCAAACCCTCTCCAATTGGGGAGTCGCTATATGGTTTGTCAGCTTTATTTTAATTGCTATAGGATTAATCCCTTACCGCCGAATCACCCGACTGGAAGAAAATCCGAATACCCTGACCATCACAGAAGACGGCAGCCTCCATTACCTTCGCCATGGGCACGACCTTTTGACATTTCCCTTAAAGTCCATCACAAATGTCTCATATGTCGAAGAAAAAGGGCTTTACGGCATCGCCGTCGAGCTCGACCCGAAAGAGACGCCAAATATCCCCAATCCACCCATATCGGTTGTCATGCAGATGTTTCTCATTCCGATGAAAAGGAGGCACAAATTCGATCGTTTCTTCCCTTATTTCTCCAAACGTTCGGCCTATGAACTTAGCGAGCTGATTTCCGAAGAAAAGGTTAAAACCAGTCCCCTCGCTCCAGATCTCTAAAATGTTCTTTAGTCAACTTTAATAATAAATTATTTATTATACCCAAAAAGTTTCCTATATGAATTGTGTTTAAATACTAAAATTATTATAAAGTTAGAAGTCTATCTTTTTTAACAAAGAAAACTTTAGATGAACTCTATATCAACAACCTCACCTAAAACGGCCGTGACCTATCTTTCAAAGGGAGTTGAACAACCTTATCATGATCACTGTCCGCTATGTATAGATTCTATAATTCACCCAAAAAATGACGATCGAAAACCAGCGATTATTTTTTTGGATATGGATGGAGTCATGATAGCAAACCGGCATTCATCTCCTCTAAAGAACAAAATCCGATTGACTCTTTCTGACCTATTTCCAGGCGTTAAATGTTATAACGACTACCAGTGGACGATTGCTAAGGGAAGGCATCTTCATCCAACGGCATTAGAGAACCTGCATAAGCTGATCGAACGTATCGAAAAATCAAATCATCGGGCACTTGTTGTCTTAAGTTCAGCATGGCGTAATGATGCAACTCTGCAACAACTTAAAAAAGAAGCATTTACGATTCATGTATTTTGCAAATATCTTTGCGGTAAAACAGCACCAAAAAATTCGGACACAAATTGGACACCTGAATGTAAACAAGGGTTTGAATTCACAAAAGGTGCAAAGAGGACTTTCAAACTAAGTCTTGAAAATCGCTCCGATGTCGTCGAGTTTTGGCTGCGAGACCACGGCTTTGATCCAAGTTCTACAAATTTTATTGTCATTGATGATTTTGTCGGGGAAAAAAGAAAAAGATTTGGGAAACGCTGTCTTAAGACAAATTTTTTATTTATGGAATTGCATTTAGAAAAAGCTGCAAAAGTATTAAAAATTTAAAGAAATATTCGAGCATTTGCATCAAAAAGCTCTCAAATCTTGGAGAGCCAAGAAGCAAAAAGGGGAAATAGGTGCTCCTTTCATTTTTTTTTAGATAAATGGCTATAGGCAGACCTGCTTTTCCTTTGTGTTCTCTGTTAACAAAGTTGTGAATATTCTGGATATCGGCAGCCGGTGTTTACAAATTGCTTGCCAGAGCTCAAAAATGCCCAAGTCCAATTTGAAAGAGCCCTTAAAAAAAGTTACAAAATATCTTTCGTCTTTCAGACCTGGCCGCAATCCGCGGCGTTGCATTTTTTTAAATTCGATGAAGCAGAGAAATAGCAGTTAAAAAGAATGAGCCCCTTCCGAATCAGCAAAAAATATGATTTTCGGTACAAAAACCATACAAAAGGATACAAAAAAAGCTATGATAAAGAGAGGGCTATAGTCGAGACACTGCTTTCTTGAAGATAGGCGACTAAAGCAATAAACAAGATGAGAAATAAAACCAAGAGATGTGGAGATAATGCCGAGATCGTATGCAATTTGAGGTATGCTTGTGGGTTCGGCATTATCACTGCGGCAAATAGAGGCACCATTTGCTACAGTGCATGAAATCGTTCCCAAATCGATTAAAGCTCTATTTATTTTTGGCACAAAAGACCCGGATTCTTTCATACAAAAAGAAATCCACTTTCTTAAAACAAATGAGAAAGTTGCAGGCAATAACCTGGCCAAGCAAAGAACATCCGCTTTTAAGATCAGTGACTCATTTGGGACAACCTCATAAAGACTGCACTGATCTGGATCAACCTCATAGACCTTGAGTTCAGTAAAAGGTCTCATCGGTCCCGACATTAATTCTTTATAGCCGCTAAAGCCAAAATAAAGGAGGTGCGCGAGAAATGAAGTCCAAATCAAACCATTATTTTCGTAATCATAACATAATAATCTCAGGATTTTTAATGAATAATCGTTGAATAGAAGGGGTCTTACAGCATATAGAGTTAATTTGACAAAACTGCTTGGGCAATCATCCCTTAATTTCACAATGTGATTGATCATAGCTTCAAAGATGCGCCTGCATTTGGTATTCATAGGGTGATTTGTCACATCATTTTGTTTTGTTGTACCAAATGCTATTTGCCGAGAAACGCTTCCTATCATAATCTTGCCTCCAACAATTGTCATATTTTAGGCACACACCCTACTAAAAGCAAGCTCATTCACAATTTTTCTAATAGGGATAAAAAGATCAATGAAGATGCCGTTAATTTAAACTTAACGGAGCACTAAGGACATAGATCATCGAATGCTTACCTCATAGGCTTGATCTTTCTGAAATTCCAGTGAAAGGAGTTTGGATACTCCCTTCTCTTCCCTAGTCACGCCGTAGAGGGTATCGGCTCCGTCTATTTCGGTCGTCATGCGATGTTTCTCATTCCGATGAAAGGAGGCACCGGTTCGATCGCTTCTTCCCCTACTTTTCCAAATGGTCTTTTCTTAAAAATAATCGTGCTTTGAGTGTCAAATCTTTATTTTTATGAGAAGTTAAGCTTCGATAAGGTTGGGTTCTGCGTAGGCTTGCTCTTTCTGAAATTCCAGTGAAAGGAGCTTAGACACTCCCTTCTCTTCCATAGTCACGCCGTAGAGGGTATCGGCTATGGACATGGTTCTTTTGTTATGGGTGACGATAATGAACTGGCATTTGCCGGTAAACTGCTTGAGAACCTCGACGAACCGCTGAATGTTCGAGTCGTCAAGCGGCGCATCGATCTCGTCGAGAATGCAAAAAGGGGCCGGTTTCACTTCAAAAATGGCAAAGAGGAAAGCCAAGGCAGTCAAGCACTTCTCGCCGCCGGATAAAAGAGTGATGGAGCGCATCTGCTTGCCGGGCGGTTTGGCCGTAATCTCGATGCCGGCCTCCAAAACATCTTCAGCGCCGGTCAGTAGAAGGTCGGCCTCCCCTCCGCGGAAAAGAATTTCAAAGTTCTTTTTGAAATTATCTCTGACCTTTGCAAATGTTTCTTCATAAAGTTTGCGGCTCTCTTTTTCAAGCTCCGATATTATCGCCAAAAGCTCATCTTTAGATTCTTCGAGATCTTCCACTTGCTTTGTCAAATACTGATAGCGCTCGGCATGCTGCTCCTTTTCTTCGATCGCTTCCATATTGACAGGACCAATCCGCTCGATGCTCTTGCGAAGGGATTTGAGTTCATTTTCCCCGTTTTCGAGATTTTCAATGCGTTCGATTTCAGAAAGCTTAAGGTCGTCCATGCAAAGCTGGTAGCGCTCGTCAAGCTCATGTTCAAGGGACCGGCAAGTGGATGTTATTTGCGAGAGCTTTACTTCCAAACGGTTTTTCTTTTCGATCAACTCTTTTTCTTGGCTTCTTTTTTGAGCTGTCTCTTCTTCAACTTTTTCGATTTTGCGTTTATGTTCCTGTAGTGTTTTTTCCTCCTCGCTCACGGCGCCCGCAAATTTTTGCAGGGTTTTTTCCGCCTCCTCCAGCTGATGTGCGCCTTTCTGATCCGCTCCGCCAAGCTCATTTTGGATAAACTCAAGCCTCTGCAGTTCTTTTTCAATCTTCTTTTCAGCCTCTTCTGCCTGCTGCTTTTGATGAAAAAGAAGATTCAATTGATAAGCCATCTCCTGACACTTGTCATGAAGGTGTTTATACGATTGCTCTTTTTCCTTTAATACCTGCTGCCGGGCTGCCAAAGCCTTCGTCAGGGTTTCAAGATCGGATTCAGTCTGAGAGTTGGTTTCTCGAGTTTCTAAAGTTTTTTGCTTGGCTTCTTCGTATTTTTGACTCAACTCGTCAAGCTTAAGCTTGAGATCGGAAATGGCCTTGGAGTGCGTCTGAAGCTGAGCCTCGAGCTCTTGTTTTTCCCTTTTCGCTTTTTCCAAATCGGCAGAGGTTCTTTGAAGGGCAAAATTCACTTCGACAAGAGTCATCTCGTCTTTTCTCAAAGCCTTGTCAGTTTCATTTTTTTTCAGATGCAAAGTTTGGAGCTCGCTCCGGATAATTTCCAGCGAAGCCTGCATGCTTTTCTTTTGCTTGTCGATGTCTGCCATCTCCAGCTTAAGGGATTTGAGCTCGGCCTCCCTAAGGAAGACATTATTCTCTTCTTTTCCCGGATAAAAAACGACTTTATGACGGTCGACAAAAGCATTGTCTTTTGTGCAGTATTCAATATCCTGAACCAGCTGACCGGTGAAAACTTCTTCCGGATTTTCCACAACTTGTATCTTCTGAAGAAAATGATGGATCAGCTCTTTTGTCAGAGGCAGATTCACATGCTCTAAGCAAAGGAGGGAAAAATCTTTCAACTTTTGTTTTCTGGCAAATTCAAGAACACGGCCAAAGTCTTCTTTTGCTTTGACAACAAGCGTCTGATTGTAGGGCCTGAGAGCTACAGACAATGACTCTTGAGCCTCTTCATCGAGGATCAAAAGCTCATATAAGCCTCGCAGAGTATTTTCAAGAGGACTTCCGGATGTTTTGGACTCTTTCATCAATTTTTTAGTCGCCGATGAAAATCCCTGCATCTCTTCTTTCAAACGGACAAGAACCTTTTTACGCGCTTCATTTTCCGTCAGGATTCTTTGAAGGCTGTCGAGATCGCTTTGAGCTTTTTTCATGGACTCTTCAGAGCGGATGACTTGATCGCCCAGCTCGGTTAACGCCATTTTTTGTTTATCGACAGTCTCGGATGCCTGCGTCATTTCCAGCTGCTTTTGCTTAAGGGCCTTTTCCAGCGTGTCGATATCATGGCTTAGCTGACTGATGCGGACTTTACCCTGATCCTGCCTTTCGCAAAAATGATCAAGCCTAAGCTTTGTCTGCTTCCATTCGGCCTCGGAGCGGTTTTCTATCTGCACATATTCGAGCCTCTCGTTTTGAGCCGCCTGGTGCTTGTTTCTCAAAAGCGCCGCGTCGGCTTCGCTTTTTTGGGTCCTTTCTTTTTCCTCTTCCAGGTCGCTTTCCTGCAGCTTCAAATCAGAAAAGAGCGCATCTTTTTGACCGCTCAGCTTTTCGATTTCCTCTTCGAGCGAGGATTTCCCAGTTTTCAGGTTGGCCAGTTCTGTGGTTAAACGGTTTTGATCTTTTTGCGCCTGCTCCAATTTCTCCTGATTGACACGCATGGTCTGCTGCTGAAGCTCTCTTTTACTTCTCGCTTCGTAGAGGGTCTCATTTTTAGTACGGAGCACTTGCTCGCGCTCTTCAAGAAATGCTCTCAGCTCATGCAAGCTGCTCTCTTTGAGAGACAAACCCTTTGCCGCCTCTTCCAACTCGCCGCCGACTTCGAGGAACTGCTGCTTAAGCAGGACCTCCTGCTCGCCGAAGCTTCGCCACTTAGTCACAAGCAGGCTTTTATCCAAAGATTCAAGCCTTTCCTTTTTTTCCTGATAGACAACGGCTTTTTCTGCCTGACGCTCGGCTGTCTTCATCTGTTTTTCCACTTCACGCAAAATATCGTGAACCCTGGCCAGATTGTCCTCGGTCTTTTTCAAATTGCGGAGCGTTTCTTTTTTACGCATGATAAATCGGGATATGCCGGCAACCTCTTCGATAATCGAGCGCCTCTCTTCCGGATTCAAATAAATCACCTGATCGATTTTTCCCTGCTCGAAAATGGAAATCGCGTTGCGTCCGATTCCCGTACCAGATAAGAGGTCTTCAATATCCTTCAAACGCACGTTATTGCCATTAATCTGATATTGGGACTCGCCGCTGCGGTGCAGCCGCCTTGTGATGGCGACTTCGTCGTATTCTGTGGGAAGGCCTTCCTCAATATCGGATAGAAGAAGCGTGACCTCGGCTAAGTTCAGGGGTTTTCTGCTTTGCGTTCCCGAAAATATGACATCGGCCATCGAAGGACTTCGCATCGACTTGGCCGACTTCTCTCCGGTGACCCAGCGCATGGCGTCGGCAATGTTGGACTTCCCGCAGCCGTTGGGACCCACAATCGCCACGACATTGCCTTCGAAAGTCAATGTTGTCCTATCGGCAAATGATTTAAAACCGTGTAATATGAATTTTTTTAACCGCAAAGGAGACTCCTACTCTACAGAGGTTAATCTTATCAAAAAAAGGTTATTCAATCGAGCTTTTTTTCAACGTAAACATTCCCTTTTTTAGCTTAATTGTGTTAAACTATTACTCGACATAATAACAGGAGGCTAAAATGCTGTCAGTTACAAATTTAAAAAATGATTGTAAATTACTAATTAAACGATCTGAGAAATTTAATGAAAATGATCTTGCACGGCAACAATTTCTCGCTTCAACACTAAGAGTCGTCTCCTACATGGCAACAATCGGCTGCGGCGTTTTAGCGGTAGTTTCTCTGGCTACCCTTTGTATTCCGGGCGTTCTCGCATTCAGCCTCGGCGCAGTGATGTTCCACGATATGTATTATATCGCTAAAAACTGGGATGAAAAAGAACTTCAAAAGACTTCTAAACGTACCCTACATACCGGGCAAATAATTTTGAACGTATACTGGGCCGAATGTAACAACAAGAATCCGGACACAGCTGTCAGGCTGTCCCGATCCCGGAACCTGACCGAATCCACCTTCATCGCAAAACACATCGTAGCGCTTGCAAGCTCTATAATCGAATCTTGACTTTTCCCATTTGCCCTTCTATACTTGTCCTTTTTAAAAGGACAAGTATTCCATGATAGACATTAAGCTGATCCGCCAAAACCAAAAAGAGGTCGAGGCAAAACTCAAAACCAAAGAACCCGATGTTGATCTAGGCCCCATTTGCGCACTGGATGAGGAGATACGCGATCTCAAAACCCGAACCGAGCAGCTGAAAGCACAAAGAAACGAGGCCTCGAAAGAGATCGGCAAGCTCAAGCGGGAAGGGAAGGACCCTTCCGAGGTGATGAACCGCGTCTCGGGCTTTGCCGAGGAGGTACACGCGGCCGACGCGAAAATAGGCGAACTTGAAACTAGGATGAATGAGGCGCTCGCCTCCCTCCCCAACCTTCCCTTCGATGAGGTCAAGGTCTCTCCGGATCCCAAAGACAATGTCATTATCAAGGAATGGCGGCAAAAGAGGGACTTCGATTTCGAGCCAAAAAACCACCTCGAACTTGGTGAAGCGCTCAATTTGTTTGATTTTCCCCGGGGCGCCAAAATTTCCGGAGCCGGCTGGCCCGTCTATCGGGGCCTCGGCGCCAGACTCGAGTGGGCTCTGATTAACTACATGCTGGAGACCAACATCAAAAACGGCTTCGAAATGATGATGGTCCCTCTCGCTGTCAGACGGGAGACAATATTCGGTTCGGGACAGCTTCCGAAATTCGAAGACCAGCAATTCCACATCACCGACAAAGACTACGACTTCTTTTTAATTCCCACCGCTGAAGTTTCCTTAAACGGCCTCCACATCGACGAAATTATCCCCGAGGAGCAACTGCCCTTGAAATATTGCGCTTATACTCCCTGCTTTCGGCGGGAAGCGGGTGCCGCAGGCGAAAAAGAACGGGGCCTGATCCGCGTCCACCAGTTCAATAAGGTGGAAATGTTTTGCTTCGCCCATCCCGAAGAGAGCCGCCAGATTCATGATATGATGTGTCAGTCAGCCGAAGAGATCCTGCAAGGCTTAAACCTTCATTACCGCAATGCCCTTCTGGTTACCGGAGATATGTCCTTCGCCTCTGCCTATACCGTTGACATCGAGGTGTGGCTGCCGGGGCAAAACCGCTATTACGAAGTATCCTCTGTTTCGAATTGCACTGATTTTCAGGCGCGTAGATCGAAAACACGCTTCCGCAAAAAGGGGGAAAAGCCCGAATTCGTCCACACCCTCAACGGCTCGGGCCTGGCCACTTCCCGTTTAATGGTCTCTTTGTTAGAAAACAATCAGAACGAGGATGGGACCATAAACATCCCCGAGGCTCTCCAGGGCTGGATGGGCGAAAAAAAACTCTTAACACCCGAGGGCTGATGACAGTTGACTATGCATATTGGAAACCCCAGCACTTTCGTTATTCCCACACCTATACCAAAGAAAAGTTGGTATGCAACAAACTAAACCTAAACGATTATCTTGAATTTATTGATTGCCTCCTATGGAAAAATCCTGAAAAACTCGCCGATCTTTTAAACAAAAAAAATGTCGAAGTATTCAATTTTTCTCTGACCCCCAGTTCAATCGATAACGAGAGCATCATCGAAAATATCCAAACTTTAATTCACCAAAAGAAAATCATTGCCTTCAAGACGACAGTCGTTAAACGAAAGAAACCCTTCAAGGTCGCTTTCCGTATTCAATCCTTTGTCAAGGATGAAGATTTAAATGATAATGTCCATGACACCCGCTCATATAAAAAACCTCTTTGCACACTCGTCGTCAAAGCGCAACCATTGAAGAGGCAATATGATGGATAATCAGGATATTATCACTGATCTAATTGAATTTATCGACAGCTCGCCAACTGCCTGGCAGGCAGTTAGCAACGCCGCGGCAAGGCTGCTGGAAGCGGGATTTTGCGAACTTAAGGAAGAGAGCGCCTGGCAAACAGAACCCGGGGGAAAATATTTCACGCTCAGAAACGGCTCATCTCTTTCTGCATTTGTTTTGCCCCGCCAGTTTCCTGAGTCGATTACTCTCATCGGCGCCCATACTGACAGCCCTGGGTTCAAACTGAAACCCAACCCGGAATTTACCCGTTTCAACATGACCATGCTCGGGCTTGAAGTTTATGGCAGCCCGCTTCTCGGATCATGGCTCAATCGCGATCTGGGAATAGCCGGGCGAGTCGTTTTCCTTGATGACAATGATCAGGTTCAGGAAAAGAATGTCGTTTTGGACCAGCATCCCGTTATCATACCCCAGCTTGCCCTCCATCTTGACCGGGATGTCAATAAAAAGGGCCTTGTGCTGAATGCCCAGCAGCACACCTCGGCAATCGCTGCGATAGAGGAAACGATTTCCGGTTCTTATCTAAAGCACATTCTAAGAGACATGGTCCCATTCAAACAGCTTCTCGATCACGACCTTTTTGTTTTTCCTCTCGATAAAGCCCGCTTTGTGGGAAAGAACGAAGAGATGATCAGCTCTTACAGAACCGACAACCTCGCCGGAGTCCACGCCGCTTTGCAGGGAATGCTGTCTGCAGAGGCGGATGACAGGGCGCTGAAAATGATCGTCCTTTGGGACAATGAAGAGATCGGCTCGGCAACGCCTCAAGGAGCCGAATCCCCATTTGTCCTCCATGTTTTGGAGCGGCTTGTCAATCGGGAGGACCTGCTCCGCCTCCTCCCTCAAAGTCTTTGCGTCTCTATCGATCTTGCCCACGGCGTCCACCCCAACTATCCCGAGCGTCACGATCCCAACCACTCCCCCCTACTCGGCAAAGGAATTGTGATCAAATACAACGCCAACCAACGCTATGCCACAGATGCCAGATCATCGGCAAAGCTGCAAAAAGTTTGCTTAGACCACAAAATCCCCACCCAGAAATTTGTTGTCAGATCGGATATCCCCTGCGGCTCGACCATCGGTCCGCTGCACGCCAAACTCAGCGGCATGCCGACAGTCGATATCGGCATTCCCCAGCTCTCCATGCACAGCGCCCGCGAACTCATCGCTGCCGCAGACCACATCAGCATGGCGCGCCTTGCCGAGAAAATTTTTAAGGATTCCCATCAATAAATTTCATCTTTTTTCCTCTTCAATTTCTCCTGGTCTCCATGTTTTGTCAAACCATGGCTCAAGCGGACTATAGAGGCGCAAAATAGCGTTCCATCCTTTGCCGGGAACTGTCTGTATCCAATTATTCTTCTTTTGAGAGGAAGGGGCTTTTGGACCAAAATAAATATCGACAGAACCATCTTTATTCACCGTAAGCCCCTTCTTTTGACTGCTGACACTGGGAAATTGTTGGTCTGTCTGAAGCATTGAGCGTGTCTGATTGCCATAGAGAATTACTGACCAAAATTTTTCAGCCGGGATATCGGGAGGCAAATGCAATGTGTAATTCTTGCCGCCGTCAAGGGGGTTTCCATTTGCATCTCGAGCCGTCCAGGCATACTGAGAGCCCTTCCCTACTATCTTTTCTTCCATTGCCGGCGTGACCCCTGTTGCCAAAAAGTAGAAGAAGATATAAGCGTCCAAATTCAGAACATGAGGCTGTGATTGAAATTTGTAGCCTCCGGCAAAAGGAAGCTGCCAATAGCTCTTGGGATAATAATAAGCACCTTTTTCCCTCGTGTGGAAGGCAATCGCCCGGGCTGTGGCATCGCCTGCCGCTGCCGCCTCGGTTAAAATTTTCTTCATCCGTTCATCGGGAGCAAACGGCTTGCCCTTCCGAATACCGATGGATGCAAAGAAGCCGAGCCTGATCTGATCCAACGACTCGCTAGGTTCTTGCTGAACTACCTGATTAAGCAGCTCCCAGAATGTATCATCTGCAGGAGCGACGGTATTAAAAGGTTTTCCCGAGAGGTCTACAAAATCCAACGGAGGATGAGGCTTGTCTTTGCCTGAGAGGGGGTAAATTTTTGTGAACTTTTTCACAAGATCGACTCCGGGCGTCGGATCCCCGTCCACTAAAAAACTGCGCCAAGGGGCCCAAACGTTGAAAGTCGGCGAGCGTACCACGAAATAGCCTTCGGGGATTCGGCCTTTGTATCCGGGCGGCAGTAAGAGATACGCTCCACCCTTTCCTTGATCTTTCCCTGTGATTCCGATATCTGCAACCCAGCGAAACCACATATCGTTAATGGTGCCTAAAACCTTTGGAGGCACCTCAAGAACAATAGGACCTTTGCTAAGGTCAATCCACGTCCAGCTGTAGACAGTGTTGTCATTTGCCGTGAGGAAAATTGATCGGGAATCCATGAGGTGTTCAAAGATTGGCACAACCCTATTCACCTCTCCTAGAGTACGAATCGCATTTCGGTTCGCAGCCTGGCTGACAGCCGGCAGGGCCAGAAGATAAGCCTGCAAAGCTCTTTGAAAGTCAAGGTTGTCATAGAGCTTGTCCGCACTATCTTTATCCGGAAAGCCGTCAAAAAAATTAAGCGTCCCAAAACGGGTCTCGATCTTGTCCGGGGCCGCTACCCCAAAAGGCATGGGCGCGGAGTACTTATACTTCGGATCCTCCGGCGGTCCATTGAGTAATTGAGCCTGAGCCTTTGCAAAGAACAGCAAGACAGCCAAGCTCATTAAAATCGTTTGTCGCATATCACGATATGTAATGTTTGTGATAGTTTTTATCAAGATAAAGCCCGCGAGAACCATGTCCTCGCGGGCAGAAACAACATACCTATTTCTATGCGGCGTTTCCGCTCATTTGTTCGTAATCGAGATATTTCCACATTTTCTTCAATAATCCATCCAGATCTCTTTCGGAACTATAGGAGGGATTCCGACTCAAATAACGGAGGGCATCCTTCATGAATGTTTTTCGATCGCTTGCAGAAAGACCTCTCATCTCTTGCCTGATGGCAGCCACTAAAGCAAGGCGGGGATCCTGCGGATTCTCTTTTTGAATTTGTTGAAATATTTTTCCTTTTGAAATCATATCGGTTAATTCTTCTTCAGTCACCCATCCTGTTTCTTTTTCATAAAAGAGAGCCAAAGAGTTTAAAAGAAATGTCAAATTCATACGGGAAATCAGCTGCGCTCTCTGCTCGCTCGTCAATGACGCAAACAATCCATGTTTATTCACAACATCGCGGATTACTCCCTGCTGGACCAATTTTAATGTTTGCATAGCAATCTGCGTCGCAAAAGCGAATTTGGGGAAGTCCCCTTTTGTCTGCTCGTTTCGACTCGTCATAGCCGTAAGCACCGGAGCTAAAATTCCGCTGGAAACCAAAGCGCCGGTCATCGCTATCAACGATTGTAGTTCTACAGGCGCAACACTGAAAACTCCGGGAGTTAAATTGTGAAGATTGTTCATAACGATATAATTCGTAGCAGCGCCCATTTGTGAAATCGTCAAGGCAGAGGCAAACATGAATGATGTGTAGTTGGCAAAAGCTATGCTCGTAGCCAAGCCTTCTCCGGCATCGTCATTCGTCACTGAAGATGCGGTGAAATGGCTCACTTGATCCAATCCCATTCGTATTTTCCTTTCCATTTCTTCTTTATCTATCCGTTTATTTTCTGCGATATTGGCTTCCCATGCGTCAAGAATATGAGTAATCACCGTATTTTGAACTTTGCTAAACAAAACCAGAAAAGCTTCAATATCCGAGCCTTTAGGCGTGAGCTGCTGACTGGGCTCCGGCGGCATAGGGTTTCCCGGAGCCTGCACACCTTTTTCAGCATCAGAGATTTCAGCTTGTTGGATGGAGTCCACTTGTGTAATCGGGGTTGTCGCTTTCTGCTCTACAGTTTTTTCACCGACAACTTTTGTCGAATCCTGTATTTGCTGGGATTGCTGCAATTCTTTGAGTATATCAACGATATCCATATTGTCCGACATAATAATACCCCTATATTAATTAATCGTTCGTGTTAATAATAAGAAGACAACAATTTATATCTTCTTAATTATATTATAACACAAAGTATATAAAACTAAAATTTTGTTTTTTCTCAAAAAGAAGGGGTTTTTAAGAAAAATTTGCCATATTTCCTCATTTTCCAGTATTCTTTTTGTTTTTAGGGGGCATTATGGATAACAAATCGACCTCTCCTTCCCATTTTAAAGGCAAGGAAGCTGTTGAACATGTGGTAGAAGCTCAAACTAAGGGACTTATATCTAAAGCGGAATTTCATGGAGAAGAAATACCGGGCCACATTTCGGCAGGAGCCGATGCAGCCAGGGAAACTGCCGTCTTTTTTATGCTTCTTTGGATATTCCTTCCCGTCAAATCTCATTTTTTTCCCTACCTCATCATAGCAATCGGGTGGTTAATCTGGAAAATGGGAAGAAGCGCCTGGCTTGGCTGGTCCAGACTCGAAAGACTGCATCGCCTGGTCACCGAAGAAAAGTGGGAAATAGACCACCACAGGCAGCAGGAGAGAGAAGAGCTCGCAGCCCTCTATGAGGCCAAAGGTTTCAAGGGCAAGCTTCTCGAAGATGTTATCGACGTTCTCATGTCCGACGACGACAGGCTACTAAGGGTCATGCTCGAAGAAGAGCTTGGTCTTTCCCTTGAAAACCAGGAGCATCCTCTTGAGCAAAGTTTGGGAGCGGGAGCCGGAGTCGTCGCGGCATCGCTTGCTGCTGCGGCAGGTTTTTTTCTCATCCCGGGAAATTATGGATTGATAATCGGATCGGCTGCCGCCATCGGCATCGCCGGCGGTATCTATGCTTTTTATGAAAAAAATCGAAAAATTCCGGCTATAGTCTGGAATCTCGGCATCGCCCTTTTAGCCTGGGGTTGCACTTATTTTATTTGGGATTTTATAACCTGATGACTTTGCCGACCAAAAAAAAGCCGGTGGTATTCGATGAGTTTTTCGAGATGGGACTCGAAGACCGCGTCAGCCCGTTTTTGACCCCTCAATCGAGAAGGTGGGGCATTAACATCATGCTGAGAGCCTCCATCCTCTCTGCCGTCCTCCTCGCTGTTGCCTTTTTCCTCCGCTTCATTCCAAGCGGCCTTCCCCTTTCCAACTTTTGCCTGATGGGTGTTTACTTTTTCGCAGGGATTCCGGCATTAATTGAATCAATTGAAGATATTTTCCGCCTCGAACTCAACATCGACGTTCTCATGACTCTTGCCGCCTTTGCCTCTGTTTTAATCGGCAGCCCTCTCGAAGGGGGGATGCTTCTTGTCCTGTTTGCCCTCTCGGGTTCCATGGAAGATGCCGTCACTGAAAAAGCCAAAGGGGCCATCAGCTCGCTATATAAGTTAGCCCCCTCGACTGCCGCTGTCATCGAAGAGGACGGCGCGCTGCACAACCTCTCGATCAAAGATATTTCGCCGGGCACGAAAATTCTGATCAAAGCCGGCGAGGTCATCCCTCTGGACGGCGAGGTTATCGAAGGGATATCCTCTGTGAACCTTGTCCACCTGACAGGTGAAAATATTCCCGTAGCAAAAAAAGTTGGAGACGAGGTCCCCGCGGGAGGGCAGAATCTTGAAGGATCGCTGACCCTTCGCGTGACACGGCCAAATTCCGAATCCACAGTCGCCCGCATCATTAAACTGGTTACCCTTGCTCAGGACGCCAAACCGCGCATTCAAAGATGGTTCGACAGCGTCAGTGAAAAGTATGCCGCCGTTGTCATTTTCCTCACTGCATTTTTCGCCGCCTCGTTTCCATTTTTTCTAGACATTCCATTTTTAGGAGAGGAAGGCTCGCTTTACCGTTCCATCGCTTTTCTGATTGCCGCATCGCCTTGCGCCCTCATCATTGCCACCCCTATAGCATACTTAAGCGCTATCAGCGTCTGCGCCAAGCAAGGGATCCTGCTCAAAGGGGGGGTGATCTTAGACGCTATTGAAAAGTGCACTATCATTGCTTTTGATAAAACGGGAACTCTGACAAAAGGAGAACTTCAGCTGTCATCAATTGTGCCTTTGCAGGAAAACTCCGATGAAGACCTGGCGCTGAGCGTCGCCTTTGCCCTGGAAAGAAACGCCGTCCACCCGATCGCCTATGCCATAACAGCTTACGCGGGAGGAAAAAAGGTTAAGCCCGTCAAACTCGCCTCGTTTAAAGCGATTCCCGGATTCGGCCTGGAGGGAGACTATGAACTTCATTCTCGAAAGGTTCCCGCCTCAATCGGAAATGTCGATTACATTCTTCCCAAACTTACAAAAGAAAAGTCCCTTCTGCTTGAGCAGCTGGCCGAAAAGGCAAAAAGAAATGGCCAGGTTTTAGCCGTTTTACTTTTAGGAAGCGATGCCTATCTCTTCCATTTTGAAGACGTTTTGAGACCGCATATGAAAGAGACTATTGAGTCGCTGAAAAAAATCTGGAAACTGGCGGCTCCTGATTTTAACCGGAGATCACCATGAAAACGCAAAGAAAATCGCAGCCAGCCTGAACCTGGACGAATATCACGCCGAGCTCAAGCCGGAAGACAAGCTCCGCATTGTCAGCGATTTATCTCTTAAAGAGGGTTTGATCATGGTCGGCGACGGCATCAACGACGCCCCTGCTCTCGCCAGGGCTTCTGTCGGCATTTCAATGGGCAAGGCAGCCAGCACAACCGCCATTGAAGCCGCCGATGTCGTCCTTCTCCACGACAACCTCGATAAGCTGGCGTGGCTCATGACCAAAGCCCGTCAAACAAAAAATATTGTCACCCAAAACCTTACGCTTGCTTTCTCTGTCATCCTCCTGGCAACGACCCCGGCTCTTCTGGGATATATCCCCCTCTGGCTTGCCGTTGTCCTCCACGAAGGGGGGACCATTCTGGTCGGGCTGAACGCCCTCCGCATTCTTAAGTAATGACGCTTGATTAATAGTCGACCCGACGTTACACAAGAGACTAAGAGAGGTGGTCATGAATAAAATCGCATCCATTTTAATGTTAGTCATTTGCCTAGGAACAATAAATCTGTGGGGAAGTCCGGCTCCCCAACTGCAGGGACAGTTCAACACAGGTCCAAAATAAAGATGGTACCTATAATGTTGAATTTACAGGGAAGGATCTCACTGTAAAGTCCTCTTTTCTCGGCAAACCTGTTCTTTCCGGCCAAACAGCCAATTATATCACGCAAAACCCCCTGGTCCAAATGTCCATTCTGATTGCCAGTCATGAAAATAAGTCTCCGGAAGAAATTGTCAAAATAATGATGAACATCATCGGCAAAGAATATTCCAACATGCACTTTAAGGTTACAGATGCACAAAAAACCGATTTCAAACAGGACGACATTTCGGGGGGAACAAAATCAACAGAACAATATACACTCGAACTCGATAACGGAATACGCGAATTCACAACATTTAATATCTATCAAAACAATACTTACGATATCGTTGTTATGTCGCGCTTTATTTTATCACCCGATGAAAAAGACAATCCTGCAAACCAAACCAAGGGAAAAGACATCGCTTCCGATTTCCTCAAAGATACTACAGTGGAATTCAAAAAATGATCACATTAAGATAAGTTCATGATCACAAAAGAAAACCGGCATCTGACCGATAAGCAGCTTCAAAAGCTGGTTAAACGTGAAAGCGAAAATTTTCTCGAGTGCTACCAGTGGCTTGAAACGGCCATGCCGGCCCCGTTTTTTAACGAAGTGGGGCCCGATAACATCATGCTTATCACTCATAGCCTCATGGGTTTTCACACCCAGGATTTTTTCAGCACAATCAACTTGAAAAACGCCGCCATTGTCCTTTGCCTCGACAGTGCCGACGCCGATCTGACCATTTTGAAAAATTACGCACTGTTCGGCATACAATCTTATAGAACTTATGTTTCGGACTGCCCCCCGTCATTTACGAAAACCAAAGCAAATTTACGCGTTGCTTTTCTTCATTTCACAGGGTCTTCCCAAGATGATAAAAATCCTGTTCCTGTCGATAAAATTGATCAAATCCGCCCTTATGTCAAACAAAGGAATCCTCAAGTCACCGATGAGGAGCTGGATAAAATTATCCAGGCTCTCGGCAGCCGTTTCATCCGCAGTATGCCAAAGGAGCGGCTGATTCTTGCATTCGATATGTTTTTCAGAGCCCAAACTCGCGATCTTTGCCAGTATGAAGTCCTTTACCACGATACCCTTTCATCCGAAAACAACACCTCGATGCATATCGTTTTAGCCTGGAGAAACACTCCCAAGCACCATTTCCTCTATCTGCTCGCAAGAACCGTCCATAATCACGGACTTGTGATGAAAGGAGTCAACGCCGCCTACATTCATCCCGGTTCCGGCAACGAAAATATACTGATCATGTCTATAGGCCTGCATGGCAGCAATGGCGAAGAAGCTTGGGAAGTCGCCGATATTCCCGACTTTATCCGTGAGCTGATCACCGTAAAATACTTTACCAGGTTCGATTTGATTGAAGAGAGGCTTGTCAAAGCCGGCTATATTTCAGGGAGCAAGGGAAATCTTGTAAGAGCTATGGGAAACTTCATTCATCAGGCCCTGGTGCACATCGATCCTAATGTCTATACCGATGAACATGTTGAATGGGATCTATGCCGTCTTCCCGACTTGACGAAAAAGATCTGCGATGCCTTCCAGTTGAGGTTCGACCCCGTCCATTCCGATGAAAAAAAATTCGATAGGTTAAGCCGGGAAATTCACGAGGATATTGACAAGCTCGATACCGGACATGAAGAAAACGACATCAGGAGAAAAAATGTCTTAAGGCAGGCCATTAATTTTGTCGCCTATACTCTCAAAACAAATTTTTACCGGTATAATTACAGCGCTCTGAGTTTCAGGATCGACCCCGCCTTTATAAGAGACGTTCCGTTCGACAGCAAAAAAAAATATCCTGTGCTCCCTTACGGAATTTTTTATCTTAAAGGAATGAACTATTTTGGATTTCATATTCGTTTCAAAGATCTGTCCCGAGGAGGTTTAAGAACCGTATTTCCCGAATATTCAGAAAGGATGCAATACGAATGCGATCACATCTTTTCCGAGTGCTACAATCTCGCTTATACCCAGCATAAAAAAAACAAGGAAATTCCCGAAGGCGGATCAAAGGGAGTCATTTTTCTTGAACCTCATGAGCGGATCGAAAGAGAACTGGAAATCTTAAAGAAAGAACTCGAAAGTTCCGACATTGAAGAACAAGAGCTCAAGATAAAACTCAAGAAATTCCAAAAAGGGCAAAAAGTTGAGCTCATGTATCAAGCGCAGCGGTCCTTTGTGATCAATCTCATGTCTCTCATTAACTATGACAATGATGGCAGCCTGGCAGCCGGCCACATCATAGACTATTGGAATAAGCCCGAAAATATCTATCTAGGCCCTGATGAAAATATGCAGTCTGAAATCATCGACTGGATCGCCAATTTTTCCAAAAGAAAAAAATATCCCCCCGGAAGCAGCTTCATTACAAGCAAACCGGCATCAGGCATCAATCATAAAGAATACGGAGTGACCTCAACCGGCGTGAACGTTTATATGGAAGAGGTTCTCAAATATCTCGGCATTGATCCTCTGCAAAAAGAATTCACCATAAAAATGACCGGAGGACCAGGCGGGGATGTAGCGGGCAATCAGATCTTAAACCTTGCCAAACTTTACTCCCATACCGCCAAACTCTTGGCTCTGACAGATGGGACAGGAACAATCTTCGACCCTGAGGGCCTCGACCTCAAACAACTTGTTAAGCTCTTCTATGAAAGCAAAGGAATTTGCGAATACCCGCCCGCTTTTTTGAACGAGGAAGGATTTCTGGTCGATAAATTCACCAAAAGAAAACAAACCGCTTTTATTCAGCAAACACTTTGCTGGAGAAAAAAAGAGGGGCAAGTAGTTGAAGACTGGCTGTCTAGCAGTGAAATGAACCATCTTCTCCGCCATAATGTCCATAGCACAAAAACCGATATTTTCATTCCCGCCGGCGGCCGTCCCAGAACGATCAATGAAATGAATCTTTTCGACTTCATCGACGATGAAGGGCGCCCAACTTCGAAGGCGGTCATTGAAGGAGCCAACCTCTATTTCAGTTCCGAAGCGAGAAAAGCCCTGGAAGAAAGAGGCGTTCTAATCATCAAAGACAGCTCGGCAAATAAAGCCGGCGTCATCTGCTCTTCATTCGAAGCGCTCTCCGGCCTTGCCATAAGCGAGGCGGACTTTATTGAAAACAAAGAGCAGCTTGTCTCCGAAATTATGACACGCGTACGCCATCTTGCCTACAACGAAGCTCAAGCCCTCCTAAAGACCCATAAGAAAACCGGACAGCGCCTTACCGATATCTCCGACCAAATCTCCGAGTGCATCAACAAATACACCTATGAAATCCTCGATTTTATCGAACACCGTCCCCTGCCAAAAAACCCCGACCATCCCCTCATTACCGCTTTTCTTGATTACTGCCCTCCGCTTCTCAAAACCAAGTTCCGCCAGCAGCTTCTTGACAATGTCCCTGACCTCCACAAAAAGGCTGTCATCGCCTGCCGCATGGCCACCGAACTCGTGTACCACCGCGGCCTCGACTGGTCTCCCACAGTCATCGACGTCCTTCCCGTCCTCTATTCATGATTTGCATTGGAAACATTTGTAGAAAAGTACAGATCAAGAACAGACTTGACTTCATCGGGCCGTTCTATCCAGCAAAAATGACCGGAGCTGTCAACAATATGATGTTTGATATTGGGTCTATGAAATCGAGCATCCTGTTCAAAGAGATAGTAAGGAGTGACGACATCCTCCCTTCCGCTGATAATGAATGTCGGAACCCCCTTCGGAATCCAACTGGCTGTCCAATTGGTTTGTTGAGATGTTTCAACCCACCATTTCAGCGCCCGGTGGTTATAGGGCAAATGCGATAAGATCCGCTTTGCTTTATCAATATATTCGGGAATAACAAAATGAGGTATGGCGGAAATAAAGCAGGGGCGAAACGTTTCGTCGCAAGGGTTGTCAGCATAGGATTTCTGAAGGTTTTGCAAGGAGGGAAGGTTTCGCCTTTGAACCTCTTTTGCTTGAGCCTCAAGCCAAAGCGCCGGAGATGAGTTGACAATTATCAATCCTTTTATGAGGTTTTCAAGTTCCGGGAGGCCAAGCGCCAGATGTCCCCCAAAAGAGTGGCCCAAAATAACCGCATTGTCGAATTCTTTCACAACATCGATGAGATAGCCTCCCCATTTCTGGCAATCAAGCTCGCATCCTTCCACATGATTATCGCCGTTTTCGGGAAAATCAACAAGCCAGACCGCACCGGGAGTTTCAATCAGCTCGGCAAGCTCCCTTAACGATTCCGAAGAAAGGCCGGGACCTCCGGGGAGGCAAAAAATATTGAGATTGAATCCATCGGCCTTTTTGACCGGAGTCAATCGAGTTCCATTAGCAAATAACATAAAAAAACCTAAGTATTTAATCACCATTATGATATATTGCCGAATATGGATCAACAAATTGCCTTGACAGGACTCAAAAGCAACTTTTAAGATGCCGTGGATCTGACAAGCGGACCAAACTCGGTTATCGTCAAAAATCCGAAATTCACGAAGATTTATTCCGGAGCCAATCTTCCTTTTTTTAACAGTATTTTCGATATTTCTTTTGCCGGCCAAGACCTCGAAACTTTTCTTGACAGCCTCGAAAAAGAGCAAAAGCAATTGGGCATCCTTTTGACACTTTGAGTTGAAGACGAAATGCCGCAGCTTCTCAAAAGAAACTATAAAACTTCCGGGCCGAATTTTGGGATGGTTTTGGATGTCAACGAGACAAATTTATCGCCTAAAAAACCAGGAATAGACATTGTCAAGGTTGAAACTGAGCAGCAAGTTGATCAATTTATTGACATCTATGTCAATGTATTCGGATTTCAATCCGAGATTGATTTCTTTCGAAAGCTTTTCCTGGAAATTCTTCATTGTCAATCGCCGCCCTGGATCAACTATCTGGGAACCCTCAATGGAGAGGCTGTTGGATGCAGCTCTCTAACATTGAACCGGGATGATAAGGGAAAACTTCTAGGAGGTTTTTACAATGCCGCCGTCAAACCTGAGGCAAGAGGAAGGGGGATAGCAACGGCTATGGCCTGTCAAAGAGTGAAAGACGCCAAAGAGCTAGGTATCGATTATATCACGATTATCCTGATGGCCGATGCCATGGCCAGAGGCTATTGTGAAAAAATGGGTTTTAAGGACATCTGCCGGATCATCCCCTACTTAATCACTGATTAAAGGCAGCAATCTGCAAGTCGTTTCGTCTATAGGATAACTGACCAACTGCGCCGCCTCAACGAATAAAGGGGTTTTGCTTTGGGGCTTGTCGAAGGTATTTTTCAAAGTTTGTTGAAATTCTTTTATATTAAAATTTTGTTCTTTGGCGTACGGACGGAGAATTTCCTTTGGTATTGAATCGATATAATTCCGATCGGCTCCTTGCTTTTGATAGCCAGGTTCAAGATACTCAAAAATAAATAAATGATAAAGATCAAGGCCCAATGTTCGAGCTTTTAATACGTAAGGCTTCAACTCCTTTTTAGTCTTAGGCTGTTTTTCTTTAATCTGATCTCTAATAGCTTCAAGCTTTAGTCCATTTGATCTTTGAGTGCTTGAGATTTTAGATTCTCTTATTCTTTTAGATGCCGCAAAGGGCAAGGCTTCAAAACAAGATCCAATAATTGTAAAAGGGATGAATAAAATGACACTTCTAATTGTTTTAAGGAATTTTACGACACCCCTGGATGATGACAACACACTCTTAGGTTCAACAATATAAGTAACGTTGATCCATTTAACCTCGTGTCCACCCAACAAATGCCTTGCAGGACGGAAGAAAAATCCCGCTAATTTATCTAGATGCACGTAAAACTGATTAATTTCGACATCTTCTGTGATATCGCTTTTGGTGAGGAAAAACCGTCGGATAGCCGTTTCAGAGCTTTCATTTCTCATATTTCGACCCCTGTTCGTTACTTTTGGCAGTATGGGCTAAGTTTGTTAAGTATTTATTAAGGTTCGTTTATAGCAATCTGGACGGCTGAGTGCTAAATTTTCTTGACCTTTGAATTCGATCGACTTATAATAAAAGATGCAGGCGAAGAAATAGGGAATTTTAAGCTATGAAACCGTCAATTATCAAAAGATCGGCAAAAGAGGAGCGGGAGCGCCAGGTTTTGCTTGGGCTGGTGGACTACTATCTGACCTGCGGCAAACCCGTTGGCTCCAACACGCTCAAAGAAACGGTATTCAAAGAGCTCAGCTCGGCGACAATCCGTAATTATTTCTCACATCTGGAAAATGAGGGGTATCTCGTACAGCTGCACGCCTCCGGCGGACGGGTCCCCACGGAAAAAGCCTATCGTTTCTACGCTGCCGAAAATTTTGAATCCCCAATCCTAGACAAATCAGCAAAACAGCAAATTGAGAAGCTAAACCGCGAAGAAAGCCCTGAAATCACCCTCTTTTTACAAAAAAGCGCCGAAATATTAAGCGAAATCACAAATTGCCCCGTCTTCATGCTGGCTCCCAGATTCGATAATGATTTTGTTCTCGATGTCAAACTGGTGATGCTCGATGTACATCGCTGCCTCTGCGTGGTGATCACCAACTTCGGATTGATCAAAACAGAGGTCCTTCACACCGACCTGAAATTGAACTCATTCAGACTGAAGAGGGTAGAAAATTATTTTTCTTGGAGGCAAACGCAGCATGACAAGCCGGAAAATCTCGAGCCTGATGAAGAAGAGCTTGCCCGCCATTGGTATAATGAGGTGATCGTCCGCTATGTGGTCGGCTACAGCAATTTTATCGACGACGAAGTCTATCGAACAGGATTCTCCCGCCTGCTAAGCTACCCCGAATATGAAAACCCCCAGCAGCTCTCGAGAGCGCTCTCTCTTTTTGAACACATCCACGGTATGAGGCTTCTGCTCAAAGACTGTTTTTCCGTCAATTCGCTGAAATACTGGATCGGCAAGGAGCTGAGTACGTTTGCAGAAGGCGATCCCAACTGCACCGCGATGGCTATCCCCTATTACGTGAACCAAAAACCGGTCGGCGCTGTCGGACTTATCGGCCCTTTGAGAATCCCTTACCGTAGGCTGTTTGGAACTCTGTATCACTTTTCTCAAATTGTAAGCGAAGTTCTGACTAAAAATATTTTTAAATACAAGATCACCTATCGGGAGCCGATTGCAGCGCCGATATATTTATCCCGGGAGAACCAACTCCTGATTCAGCAAACTCAATCGATGCTGATTGAAGACAAGACGTCGAAAGAAAAGGAGAAATAAGAAAACCCATGACAAAAGAAAAAAAAGAAGAATCGGCAGAAGAGAGAGAGCCGATGACTGTCACGGTCACCGATCTTGAACTCGAGAATTTGAGAAGAGAGGCCTCCGAGTTCAAAAACAAATACCTGCGCTTGCTTGCCGAACAGGAAAATACCAGAAAAAGACTGATGAAAGAGCGCGATGAGCTAAGCCGCCATTCCGCTAAAAATGTCATTGCTGAATTTTTGGCTCCCATCGACCAGATGGAAAACGCGCTGAAACACGCGAAAAACATGTCCGAAGAGATCAAGCACTGGGCAGTGGGTTTCAATATGATCCTAGGGCAGTTTAAAAACATTCTCGACAGCAATGGTGTAAGGCCAATGGATTGCGTGGGAAAACCTTTCGATCCCCACTTCCACCACGTAACTGAAACGATAGACTCCGATGAGCATCCACCAGGCACTATCGTCGAGGAAACTTTAAAGGGATACATGTGCGGCGATCAAACGCTCAGACCCGCTCATGTCATCGTTGCCCAAGACAAGAAAGTAAACAATTTAAAAGAATCTCGCCCTGACGAGGATCAGGACGAAACAAATATTGAGGAGTAATCTCATGGCTGAAACAACAAAAAAAGGCAAAATTATCGGAATCGACCTTGGGACAACGAATTCATGCGTCGCTGTGATGGAAGGCGGCCAGGCCAAGGTGATTGCCAATGCTGAAGGGACAAGAACAACCCCTTCAATTGTTGCTCTAAAAGGAAATGAAAGGCTAGTCGGAGTTCCTGCCAAGCGCCAGGCTGTGGCCAACCCGGAAAATACAATCACATCGCCAAAGCGGTTTATCGGCCGCAAGCGCGATGAGGTCGATTCGGAAATGAAAACCGTCCCCTACGAAGTGATTGCCAACGCAAACGGCGACGCCGTCTTCAAAATACAGGGCGGCCAAACGATGACGCCGGAAGAAGCAAGCGCCTATATTCTGACGAAAATGAAAGAGACGGCCGAGGCTTATTTAGGAGAAGAAGTCAAAGAAGCTGTGATTACCGTTCCCGCCTACTTTAACGATTCGCAAAGGCAATCGACAAAAGACGCCGGACGGATCGCCGGGCTCGATGTCAAGCGCATCATTCCCGAGCCGACTGCAGCCGCACTTGCTTATGGGCTAGACAAGGAAACAACCGATAAAAAAATCGCTGTTTTCGACCTCGGAGGGGGTACGTTCGATATTTCGATACTTGAAATCGGCGACGGCGTTTTCGAAGTTCTGGCAACAAACGGAGATACCCATTTGGGAGGAGATGATTTCGACAATCAGATCCTGAAATGGCTTTTGGAAGAATTTAAGAAAGAACAAGGCATCGACCTCCATAATGACAAAATGGCTCTGCAGCGGCTTCGCGACGCGGCAGAAAAAGCCAAGATGGAACTATCCGGCACAGAATCAACAGAAATTAACCTGCCGTTCATCACAATGGACGCTTCCGGTCCCAAACACTTAACGCTCACGCTAACAAGAAGCAAACTCGAGCAGTTGACTCACGATCTCATTGAAAGAACCGTCAAACCCTGTCAAAAAGCGCTCCAGGATTCCGGAGTTATGAAAGACGATATCTACGAGGTTATCCTTGTCGGCGGAATGACACGCATGCCCGCAGTACAAAGAAAAGTTCAGGAAATTTTTGGCAAGGAAGGGCATAAAGGAGTGAACCCCGACGAAGTCGTCGCTGTAGGCGCGGCCATTCAAGGGGGCGTACTCATGGGAGATGTGAAAGATGTCCTTCTCCTCGATGTCACTCCCCTGACCTTGGGTATCGAAACTCTTGGCGGAGTTATGACCCCGCTGATCGAAAGAAATACAACCATTCCTGCGCAAAAGAAACAGGTCTTTTCGACTGCCGGCGACAACCAGACAGCCGTTACCATTGTCGTTTTGCAGGGCGAGCGCAAAATGGCTTCCGACTGTAAAGAAATCGGTCGTTTCGACCTGACCGATATCCCTCCCGCGCCTCGCGGGATGCCTCAAATCGAGGTAGCCTTCGATATCGACGCCGACGGAATTTTGCATGTCACGGCAAAAGATAAATCCTCAGGCAAAGAACAATCGATTCGCATCCAGGCCAAATCGGGGCTTGATGAAGGAGACATTGAAAAGATCATCAAAGATGCCGAAGTGCATAAGGAAGAAGACCGCAAGAAGCAAGAGCAGGTGCAAGTGCGAAACGAAGCCGATTCTCTGGCCTTCCAGGCGCAAAAAGCCCTTGACGAACACAAAGACAAGCTTCCTAAAGACGTTGTCGAGGATGTCGGTGCTCATATTGACGCTGTAAAAAAAGCCCTTGAAGGCGGAAATATAGAAGAAATCAAGGCTGCCAAAAAAAATCTTGAACAACACATGCAAAAAATCGGCGAAGCAATGTCAAAAGCGGGAGCGGCCCCAGGCGGACCAAACTCGCATCCTCAGCCTCATGCTTCGGAAAGTCAAACCGAATCGCAAAAAAATGATGAAAACATCGAAGAGGCCGAAGTGGAAATCCTCGACGATGAAGACAAAAAAGAGTAATTCGTATACAATATTCTAGATTACTTATGTTAAGCAGGGATTAATAAAGTCCCTGCTTTTTTTTAAAAATAAGGTTTCTCATGGAATATAATCTTTCATTTAATCCCTTACTAACAATAAGACAGGCTCCTGAACCTTTAAGGACTTTTATGAGTCTTAAAGACTCGGAATTATACATTATTCACAGCTGCTTGCTTATGAAAATGAATACCGTTTCTCAGATGCAACGACTCAACGCAAAGTCGATTAATCGCAGTCAGATTTCCAAAGGGGTCCACTTAAGTCAATACAACTCTCTTGAATTAGCTAAATTCAAATATCAAATTTTATGCTTCGATGAGTGGAGACATTTATCAATTGAAAATCAACACCTGACACTGGCCTTTCGCTGTCACAATATGTTTATGTTTACCGTGGAAGCAGAAATATCGCCTCAGGGAAAATATATCGGTTACATTCTCGGCACTCTAATGAAGCAGCTCAGAGAGTATTCTACAGCTGACAGAGCTCATTTTTTTCAGCATGTGTTAAAACCTCTTTGCAGAAGCTCAATGCAATACCTCAACATTGCAATGGATGAATCGCGAAGACTGAGGCCGCTTGATCAAAAAACTTTTATTTCTGATTTTTTCGATTGCCTCTCTCCTGAGAAGCTTAAAAATTATATCAATAATTTGCTTATACCATGTATTCGTTCATATGCTGTTGTGAAGCCCACTCTCAAACTATTTAACCTTGAATATTTATTTGGCGATGATCTCCAAAGTATTAAAAAAGCTCTCCCCAAAAGAATACAGAATGACAACCATACACGTTTATTAAATATAGCTCTTGGCCTGTATGAGATCCTGACTTTATCCAGCCCGCTATCTGAGGATGAGGATCCCAAAAAATCCCTAACCTTTTCTATCTCTTCAAAACAAGCAATTAATCAGCTGGATAGCCAACTCTCGACAGAAGTTTTGCAATATTTAATCATTCCCCTCCTAAAGTCGGAATGGAGAGCTCATGAGACTCTAAAACTCTTTACTCATCGCTGTAGCATTGGTAGTATGGCCCTAAGGGAACTGAAATCCAGATTAATTTCTTTTCCAAAAGAATCGCCTCAAAAAGAGATTTTCAAAAAGTATCTTCATTCCTGCATTGAAATCTTAATTTTTGATTCAGAGCTGCAAAGCTCCGGCATTAAAAGAAAAAGAACACCCGTCGAGGGGGACAAAGCTCCCAATAAGAAAGTAAAACTGAGTTTTATGAACGGCAAAGAAATTGGCAGAATCCTGATCTTCGAAGGGAAAATTTTTACTCCTATTAATGAAGTTGTAAACGAAATTTTTGGCTGCAGCAGAACGACCTTCAGAAAATGCTTCCCTAGCCCTGAATGTCCGTGGCCAAAGCAAAAAGCTTTCCGCACAAGGAACGAGAGTTTAAAAATCATTACTCAAGGGATGAATTATTTCGGGATTGCAACTGAGAAATCTCCCGAAGACGTCCTTCAGTCGCTTGTCGAAAGAAAAATCATAAAGTTGACTGATCACTAATAGAAAAAACCGAAGATACGGCCGATGTCGTGGAATGTCACGAATAACAGCAAGGCAACCAGCAATATAAAAAAGGGTACAATCAGTTTTTCAAGAGCTTGCGGCTTAAGCCTTTTTCCGGTCACCATTTCAGCCAGGAAAACACAGATATATCCACCGTCGAGAACAGGAATCGGCAGCAAATTGAGGTAGCCCAGATTCAAACTGATCAGTCCGATCCAATAAAGAGCTTCTGCAAAACTTATCTCCCAACTGTGCTGGACAGCTTGCACAATCCCAACAGGGCCGCTGAGCCATTTCGGACTTAAGGAACCCGAAAACAGAGCTGTCAGCGTATGCCACATTTCTGTTGTCACATCCCAAAACATGACAAATGGATTTGGATTATAAATGACAGTTTGGTCTTGAATTCCGATAACCCCGAGTATCAACTCGTTTTTCTCATGTGCCAACTGTTCTTTTGCCCGTTCTTTAAATTCGGCATTATCGAGGTTTTCAATCTGTTTTTCTTTTTCCGCCAGCTTTTCACGATACTCGGTTTTTTCCTCCGGAGTTGTAAAGAGATTCTCCCGTTTTTTGGGAACAATCGGCTCGAGGAGAATCAAATCTCCTGACTTACGCGTTAAAGACTTTGTGCCGATAGTCGAGGCGATTTGGGCGAGATTTCTAACATTAACTTCGTTTAAAAACTGCTCATCAGCTTTGGAGGCGGGAAGAACCAACGGAAGTTTCGAATCCCTCAGGACAATAACATTGACTTTCCTTTGCTGCAGCTGATAAAAAAGTTGGTACGACTGCTTGATAGGAATCCCATCGACAGCAGTGATCCTGTCCCCTTTTTCTAAAGGAGCTGAATTTTTAGAAGAGTAGTGCTCAGGGAAAATCTCATCCTGCATTTCTGTATCAATAAATGACAGCCGATTCTCCACAACCGCATCGTGAGTCAGATTATAAGGAATATCAAAAAGATCGTTAATATCTACATCAACTAGATCGGATTCATGCTGCCAGTCGGTCAGCTCTTCCTTTATCTCGAAATCGAGTTTCAGCTCATGAATCGGAACGCGGGGAACTCTTCTCAAAAGCGTTTTCCCATCCCGCTGTATTGTCAGCAGGGCCAAGCCGTCATTCAAAATGGATTTAAGCTCTTTTTGGGAAAAAATTCTCACTCCGTCAACCCAGACGATGCGATCTCCTTCTTGGATGCCTCCTATATGGCTTGCTGCAGGCATGAATTTTTTTTGTTCGGGAGTCAATTTCGAAGGGCGGTAGATCACCTGGCTTGCCGATTGGAGAATGCCCGACGTGAGAATTTCGTCATTAAGAGAATAGGGATGCGGATAAGGCTTTACCGTGTAGTCGAAAGGGGTCTTTTCGCCTGTGCGGTAATCAATCTTGAACCCCTGAACCTCAAGCGTTTTATCGGCAGTCATGGGAGCAAAAAGATTGTCTTTGGAAGACGCATAGGGGTTGCCGTCGTAGGCGGCAATCTGGTCGCCTGGCCTGACGCCTTTTTGATAAAGCTCGGAGTCAGGATCGACCCAGCCAATAACCGTCGTGTATTCCGAGAAGTTTTTTTCCCGGCCGCCGGATGCCCATATGAGAGAGAAAGCCAGCATGGCAAATAATAAATTGACAAAAGGCCCTGCAAAGGCGACTTTGATTCGATCCCAAGGTTTCTTTGTAAAAAAACCTCCCGGTATCGAGAAGGGATCCTGATCTTTTTGCGGCTCCATTCCGGCGATTTTGACATAGCCGCCGAACGGCAGCCAGTTCCAGCGCCATTCAACTCCGTCTTTTTTCCAGGTGTAAATCGCTTTTCCAAATCCGATGCCAAAAGCCTCGACTTTCATACCGACATGCCTGGCCATGAAATAATGGCCGAGTTCATGGATGAAAATCAGAAAACCCAAAGCTAAAACAGCAAGAAAAAAATATAAATATGTCTCGATCATGAATCCTCAAATATTTTCTGCATCTCTTCTTGCCGCCTGATCTATGGCGATTATCTTCTCAAGAGAGTCGATTTGCTCCGAGCGGTGGCGTCCGAGCAGGGTTTGGAGTTTTTGTCCGATCTCAATCCATCGTATTTGTTTTTTTAAAAACCGATCGACAAGAGCCTCATTTGCAGCGTTTAAGTAGCATGGCCAGCTACCCCCCGCCCTTAAGGCCTCATAGGCTAAACTCAGACAGGGAAATTTTCTATCATCCGGTAGGTAAAATTCTAACATTCCATTCCCTATAAAGTCAAATGGAGTCAGTAGCCCGGGAGCTCTGCCGGGGTATGTGAGAGCATACTGTATCGGCATCAGCATGCTGGGCTCAGACATCTGGGCTTTCATTGATCCGTCCAAAAACTCGACCAGGCTGTGGATAATGCTTTGAGGATGAATCACAACGTCTATCCGGTCGGCGGGAATATCGAAAAGCCATCTGGCTTCAATGACCTCAAGCCCCTTATTCATCATTGTGGAAGAGTCCACAGTGATTTTTGCCCCCATCGACCAGTTAGGGTGCTTGAGGGCGTCTTCCACAGCCACTTTTTCCAGACGATCCGCAGAAAATCCTCGAAATGGCCCCCCTGACGCCGTTAGAATCAGACGGCTGACATCCTCTGACCTCTCGCCCGCAAGGCATTGAAAAAGAGCGCTATGCTCACTATCGATAGGAAGGAGGCGAACCCCCTGTTTTTTGGAGAGACCCATAATCAGCTCGCCGCCGGCGACAAGCACTTCCTTATTAGCCAGCCCGATATCCTTGCCTGCTTTAATTGCCTCAATCGTAGGTTCCAAGCCGATAGCGCCGGAAATGGCGGAAACAACAAAATCGACGTCGGGATGCGCCGCGGCGGCTGCCAGCCCTTCAGCTCCTCCGACTACTTCGACATCCGGAAGCCTCCTTTGGAGCTCCATAGCTTTTTCTTTATTATAGACCGCAAGCAGCTTCGGCTTAAACTGCCGCGCCTGCTTTTCAAGCAGGTCGATATTTTCCCCGGCCGCAAGGGCAGCTACCTGAACCGCCTCCCCTAAATGCTCTGCCACCTCAAGCGTGCTCGTCCCTATCGACCCTGTCGAACCTAATATCGCGATTGTTTTCATTGCAGAATCATCAAATAAATCTCGGAGACTGCCAAAACAAGCGCGCTGAGGTAGAAAGAAAGCCTTCCGGTTATATTCATTGTGCTTGAAAACCCCGTATCCCCTTCCAGCCAGCAGCTAGGATTTGTCGCTTTCTGAACTATTGTCTGGCAATTTCCCGTAGCTCTGCCGACAATTGAGGAGAGGCCCAAAGAGATGAGCGAGGCACCGGCAAAAACAGCCAGCGCCCTCACCACACTCCGTTTAACAAGCTCCTCTGTAGAGACGGAACGGGAATAATCGTTTTTTCTCGCAAATAGGACAAACCTTTCGCTAAGCAATTTATAGGTCATAACTCCGGCAGAGACCAAAATGACGGCATTGCCAAAAACATACAATCCATACTGAGTTGAAGACATGGAAGAATCCGAGCCGTCATAAGAGTACCAGGTTAAAGCGCGATTGACCGCTTCCATCATGGCTCCTGCCCCGGCTCCTGAGACGATGCAAACAGCCCTTTTCCCTTGAGGAGAAAGCGGCAAAGAGTCGATTATCTGCATGGGAACCTCCTGTTTAAAGATTCTTTTGAGTATACCCTCATCTCAGGAGAATTTCAAGAACTTGTAAAAAAATGGGTTGACCCCTATAATTTTATCACGATGAAGTCCTGTTTCAAACAGTTTAAAATTTTTGCAGCTTTTTTGCTTTTTCTCATCCCTTTCTGCATCCTGCCGGCTCAAGGGAAACCGGCCGATTCGCTGAGCCCGGGAGATACCCGCTCGCATATCGTCTTAGTCAGCATCAATCCCTATAAGTATATCGTCCAAAGGATCGCCGGCGATACGCTCCGCGCCACCCTCCTGGTTCCCCCCGGATCAAATATGCACACCTATGAACCCACTCCCAAGCAAATGATGCAGGCAAGCAAAGCCGACATTTGGCTGACAACCGGTGAATCTTTCGAACAAAAAGCTCTCCCCTCCCTGCAAAGCTACAACCCTCAAATGACGCTGCTTGATTTGCGAAAGGGCGTCGATCTGATTTGCCAAACAGAGCATCAGGAATGCAAACACTGCAGCGAAGGATGCGACCTCCATTACTGGCTAAGTCCCAAAATTATGATTGCCCAATCCAAAGCCATTGCAGACGAGCTGAAAAAACGATACCCTGAGCACGCACAATTATACGAACGGAATCTGCAAGGATTAATTAAAGATCTTGAAGCGCTTGATGACGAAATTCAGGCCGTCCTCTCTCCGCTAAAAGACAGAACCATTTTCGTCTCCCATCCCGCCTACGGATATTTTGCCCGCGAATACAACCTCGTCCAGTACGCGATCGAGTTCGAAGGGAAAGAGCCGACTCCCAAGCAGCTCACGACGATTCTCCAAACAGCCCAAAAGCACAATGTGAAGACGATCTTTATACAAAAGCAGTTCAACAATAAAGGAGCCCGTCTTGTAGCCGGGGAACTTGGCGCCAAGCTGGTGGTACTCGATCCCTATGCCGATGACTATATCCACGAAATGAGGCACATCGCCGCAAAGTTCGCAGGCAAATAAGCAATATGACTTCTCAGGCGATTCAATTTAAAGATGTCTGTTTTGGATACAATCAAATGTTTGTCCTTGAAAACATGAATTTTTCCATTGACCAAGGAGATTTTGTCGGTGTGATCGGTCCCAACGGAAGCGGAAAAACAACTCTTCTTAAACTGATGCTTGGACTGTTGCAGCCTAGTTCGGGAGTGATCGAGATTTTTGAAAAACCACCCCGGCAGGCCGGCTCCCGCGTCGGCTATGTTCCGCAAGCCATGACCGTTGACCGCCAGTTTCCCATCTCGGTTTTTGAACTGGTCCTCTCGGGCCGCCTCTCCCGCCTCAGTTGGCATGGCCGCTACCTGAGCGAGGACAAAGAGGCGGCAAAGCAAGCTTTGGAAACTGTCAAGCTTTCAGACCTGAGAAACCGCTCCTTCGGCACCCTTTCGACAGGACAGGCTCAGCGCGTCCTGATTGCAAGGGCCCTGTCGGCACATCCTGAAATCCTGATACTAGACGAGCCGACTGCCAGCATCGATCCCGAAACCTCGGAGGATATCCTAAGAATCCTCAAAGGGTTGACATCGAAGATGACAGTCGTGATGGTAACACATAATCTTCGAACTGTGATTCACGACACGAAAAAAGTCCTCTCTGTTCAAAAAGGCGTAACTGAAATGACCCCGGAACAAGTTTGCCAGCATTTTGCTTATGGCGTGTACCATCCTCCCCTCATTCCAGGAGCCGACCACTGATGGAATTTTTTGAAGCCCTTCAATCCAACGCTTTATTATTCTACGCTGTGATCGCCGGTTTGCTGGCTTCGATCTGCAGCGGGATCATCGGATCTTATGTCGTGGTCAAACGCATCGTGTTCATCAGCGGAAGCATCGCCCATTCCGTTCTCGGCGGGATCGGTTTTTGCGTCTGGCTTGAGCGGGCAAAGAATGTCTCCTGGATGTCGCCGCTCTACGGCGCCCTTGCCGCAGGAATCATTTCCGCCCTTATCATGGGATGGATCCACCTCCATTACCGCCAGCGTGAAGACACAGTGATAGCGGCTGTCTGGTCGGTCGGGATGGCGATAGGAATTATCTTTATGTCCCAGACTCCGGGTTTCAATGTCGAGCTGACCAGCTTTCCTCATCGGAAACATTCTTTGGGTTTCCCCCGCCAATCTTCTATTCTTGCTTATTTTAGACATCATCGTTCTCGCCGCGGTTTTTCTGATGCACAAGCGGTTTCTTGTTATCTGCTTTGACGAGGAGCAGGCGCTTCTCCAAGGCGTAAATGTCAACCTCATTTACCTTTTACTTCTCTCTTTGATTGCCATCACTATCGTCCTTTTAATTTATGTTGTCGGAATCATACTCGTGATGACTCTTCTTGCTATTCCAGCAGCTATTGCAAACATGATCACATCCCGGCTCTCATTTATGATGGCCATTGCCGTTCTTTTCAGCGCTCTGTTCTCATTTACCGGAATCGCCTCATCTTTCTACCTCGACTGGCCCTCCGGAGCGACAATCGCCCTCCTCGCCGGCGCCGCCTATATTCTCAGCATGATTCTGCAGATTAAAAAAATCAGAGGATCAGTATGAATATCGAAAGTAAAGAACTCGTCAATTTCCGAAATGACAACAAAGGCGCTCAGCCTTCCTCCCCAAGCTGAAAGAGAAGTGATATACAAGCGGATTCATGAATTGGGCAAAAACATCTTAAATGACTCTGAGGATCCCTCAAACGCCCAACTTATCCGAAAACTGAAAGGCATAGCTTCCGACGCTAACTGCCCAGACCTATAGTCTTCAAATTGTTCACATACGGCTATTTATGGAATCCCGTCTCATTCTTATGGGATGACCGAGGATTTTTTGCCTTTAAACGAGTTTTTCACGCTAGAGTCTTTAACTCCCAAACAATTGATGACTATTGTTTTCCGAATGGGAAAATCTGAAGACATTCCATCGATTCCCATTTAAAAGACGTTCTTGATTATGTAGCGGATAAATTCACGTTCAAAGATAAATCTGACGTCACTGATAGCTTTGAACAACTCAATTATAACTTCACATTAATCAATTTGATCAGGCTGGGCGAAAGAGGAGGCTCCAAATATGTAGAAGAGGCCTTTTGCAAACTAATAAAAAAGGCGCTGAACACGGAGTCAAGTTATCTTCAGGCACAAAAAAAGAAATTTCCGAAACTTCCCTGCCCTCTGCGTTTAGACAGGTTTTAGCCGAAGCTGGAATTAATATTGAATAAGGAGAAAAAATGCAACTACAGGCCCGTTCAATTTTAGAAACTAAAACAGAAATTCACGTTCCCTCAAGGCTCCAATGCAATGAAGGGAATTCTAACAAGTTTTATGCTAACTGCACAATTCTATCGATAGCCGGCAAGTGGATCAATGAGTCGCGTGTGCAATCAAAAACACAGCTCACTGCAGTCAAAGTGAAAAAGCTGTTGGAAGATAAAGGATATATAATCACTAATGTCGAAGACAGCTGGACAGGCTGGGTAGCCAATTGCACCCAAGTTCCCTGGGAAAAGTAAAACTTTTTTGCACATTTTTTTGTAAAAATTCAACGCAGAGTCGAGGGCATACTTTTACCCATAACTTTTTTTTGACAGAAATATCTGTTTATGCAACATCAACTCTAATCAACCTAGGAAAATCGATAAACAGATTTAGTGTCTTAGCGTCATTTACTCAAACGGATATTTCTGCCAAAAAAAAGTTATGGGTAAAAACATGGCCGCGGGGACGCAGGGTGCAGAAAGAAATTAAAGAATAAAATACTCCGCGACTCCGCGTTGATAATCATGATTTCGTGGAATAGCTGTGACGCAATAATCGAGATTGACCTTTTTTTTGCTTTCAGCCATCCTGAAAGCTCTTTTTGAAACCGAAGGAGTTTGTATGGACAACACGCAAACCATTGCCAATGCAAAAACAAAATCGTATGCCCTCTATGCCGTCCATGTCATCTTAGGGAGCCTTTTCATGGCCGTCATTTCCCAAATGAAGGTGCCCCTGGAACCGATACCGATGACCTTGCAGACGCTCGGAGTCTTTTTACTCGCGATCGTTCAGGGAGGGAAAAAAGCGTCCCTTTCACTGCTTCTCTACTTGCTGGAGGCGACAGCGGGCTTCCCCGTCCTTTCGGGGATGAGCGTTAACCCATTTTGGATCGTCAGTCCCAAAGGGGGGTATCTTGTTGGATTCCCGATAGCCGCCTATGTGACAGGATTCATTTTCGAGTGCCGAAAAACGAGAACTTGGTTGACCTCAATCCTTGCGGTTTTATCCGGACAATTGACAATCTACTTTTTCGGTATAACTTGGCTCCTATTTTTTATGGATTTTCAAAAAGCGCTGCTTGTCGGCGTTGTCCCTTTCCTGCCGACAGCTTGCTATAAGCTTTGCCTGGCAGTGATTGCGGCACGCATCTATGACGCCAGAAGTTAGAAGCAAATGCCCAATCAACTCTTTTCTTATTTATGACGGGAAAGGGACTTTCGGCAGCACATACGCCAAACTTAAACAGCTTATTATAAAAGCTGAACAGCATTTCAGCGCCCATTGGAACATCAAAACGATCTCAGCGTCTGATTTTCACCCCTCGAAGTGGCGGCCCGGCCGTACCGTCCTCGTCATTCCAGGGGGACCTTCATCGGAGCTCGAAGCTGCAATCGGCAGTCGTTTTGAAGAACTGAGGAAGTTTATTCATCAGGGAGGTTCAGCGGTCTTGTTCTGCGGCGCCTCCTATGCCGCCTCAACAGTGCGAACCTTTGGCAAAGTAACAAAGCAAGGGAAAATGCACCTGTTTCCGGGGAAAACCTCCGGCCCCATTTATCCGGCAGCTGCGGAATGCCCCCTCCCCTTTATCCACAAAGCAGCCACTCTAAGCTGCGACGGACGAAAAGTCAAAGCTCTATTGAGCGGAGGAGGCTGCTATATTCCCGATGAATCATGGAGCGGGGAGGTCTTGGCGACCTATCAAGAGAGTAAAAAACCGGCTGTGTTGACTTCAATTCACGGCAAAGGAATCGTGGTGCATTCTATGGTTCACCTCGAAGTCGAGCCGGAGAAGCAGCTCTTTTCGAGTTTTGAAAGATCTTTTGATAACTACAAACGACACTTTTTCTGGCATGATTGGGAGGAGATTTACAGTGAATTATCCCGAGATCCCGATTCCAGACAATGGCTTTTCCAAAAGTTGCTAGAAAAAATCCTTGAGCATCCATCTAACCCCTAATTATGACCCTAATCCGCTGTGAGACGCTCTAGAAAGTGATATTTCTGATCTTGGCTTACATGTTTACACTTCTTTAGATCTTAAGTTGTGTCGTCTGACATTTTTTTTAGAAGGCCCATCTATGAACCGACGCTCCTAGCCGAGATCTTAAGAGCTGCGCTTCGGTGCGTCAATTCATATCTAGACCTTCTAAAAAAAATGTCAGACGAGATTAGGGCACAATCAGGGGTCCAAAGCGAAGATATAAAAAAAACTGCTATGATTCTTCTAACATGTTAGCAAGAGTATATATGGCCGCTCCCTGCAGTATGCTGAAAAGTCCGACTTGGGGAAATCCGATTCTTAAGGAATTCTTTAGAGTAAAAGGGATTCCGAACCTATAGAAACCCGGAATGTTGAAAGCTTGCCTTGCTATATTATAACCAATGAAGCCGCCTAACCCTCCTGCAGCCGCATTTTTTCCTATTGAAGATAACCCGCTTTCCTCATCTTGATGCAAAAAAGAAACAAAAAATGGAGCTGTGGCAAAAAGAGTCGTAAAATAAAGAGATTTTTCCAATACCAAGGTGACGAGTTTGGAGGGATTCGCTGGGAACTGTTGATATGAAATCAGTAAAGCTTTCCGCGCTTTTCTCTTAACCCCCATGTCTTTCAAATTAACTAGAGAATAATCAAAGCCGCGGAAAGCATAGATTAAAAATGCCTGAGTCAGCCCCGAACAGCCGGCGGCCAATGTATTATTCTCAAATAATTTTTTATAAAAGGGATAAATACCGAGGAAAGAAGCATTTTTAAAGGTTTGACGAATGGCCAAATGTGAAAGTCCTGTTTTCGCCCTGACATTCTGGGGTATTGTCAATGCAATGTTAGTGTAACCTAAAAAAACTGAAGCACCGATGACCTTTAAAGGCCCTTTTAAGGAAGATAAATCGTGTTGAGTTTGAACAAAATTTGTGGAATTTACTTGATTCATTTCTACTATTTCCTTTTGATTCGTAATCAAAAGAGGCATGCTGTGTGTTACGCATAACTCTTTAATTTTTGTAAAAATTGTACCAAAAGATAGAGTAAATATACACAAGAAAAATCAAGTTGTAAGCGCAACGTGATAATGTCACCATAGGGTATAATTTTTGGGTCTCTTTTAAAATTGGGAGTGTCAACGCAAAATGTTAATTCACGACCGGTATATATCGCTTTGCTTGCGGCAGCCGGGATTGCCGGCTGCCGGTTCGATTTGCCTACATTTCAGTTTCAGCAAATTTCTGAATCCCGTCAGCTAAGAATTCAGGTAATTGAGCAGCGCGGAGATCGAAAGAAACTTAGTAAAGTTTCTAAGATCAAACCTCACTTACCAAAACAAAATTGACGGAGCACTAGGATTTTACCACAGGAAATGTTCAAATCTAAAGACTTGGCATAAGGTACTCGTTCGCCTCCATTACCTTCTGCAAATCAATGCCGGTGTGGATATTCTGGTCATTGCAATAACTGACGACATCTTGGGTCGGGACATTATTGAGATCGCGGCCTGCCTCTTTTTGCGCTGCGGGACATCCCCCAAAATTTCTAATTGTAGCGTCTATTTCCCCACAAACAAAGCCTGTCCCCAGGATCTGTTGCGCTCAACAAACTCCTCGATGGCCGCTGCGGCATTTTCCATAGCAGCTTAAGGGGGCCATGGGGGTGAAAAGCCAGATCGCCGGGGAGAAAACCTTCATTCCAAAACTTTTGAAACAAGCCTCGAACCTTTTCTGCAGTCGCCCAACCCATCGTATCGGAGAGAACAATTTTAGCGTCATATTTACGATACATTGTCCCCAGAGCGACAACAACCTCCTCTGAGACATCATCAGGGCTTTTAAATCCGAAACAGCATGAGAGATAAACACGAACTTTCATCCTTTCATAGGCAGTTTGCTGAAGCATGGGGACATGCCAATCTTCATAAGCCTCGACAATCCCTCTCCGAATGTTGGCGCGGGAAAAACTGTCTGATGCTGAAGCAGGAATCCCAAAATGCCTGCACCCCCACATTTTAGCCTTATGCAAACCTTTCGGATTGGGAACCAAAGTCCAATATTTGGCCGATCCGCTTTGATTCAGTTCTTTAAAAACCGCTTCGCTATCTCTCATTTGCTCAAGCTTAGTCACACTGCCGACTTCGATATCTTGAAATCCCGCTTTTTCCAGTCGTTTGCCAAAGCCAATTTTGACTTCGGTAGGAATATTTCGTTTAAGAGCTTGCAAGCCATCTCGCAGTGAGGATTCATAAATAGATAGTCGGCGGATAGAATTCATAGAAAAAATGCCCCTTTTTTGCAAAATTATATACCCTTTAGGGCACATTCGGCAAGAAAAAAGTATTTTAATTTATTGTTTATCTTAATCATTTATAATTAATATTAATTTTAAAATAAAATTTACATTTAATCAATAATAAAATATAATAATATTAGTTAATAAACATAATATTAAAAGGTTAATTATGGCTAACGGAGCCCCAGAAATAAAAGGCAAGGCAGTCCCCCGATAGAACAAAAGCAAAATTGGGTGAAAGCTAGATCGTTCAAAGCCTCAAAAATCTAAAATTCAGTCTATTGGGACAAGATCACTCTCAAGCCATCAAACGAGAAGAGCACTGATAGAACGAAGAATATAACCGCAAGTCGTTCTCTGGAAAGGGGTTTGAGAAAAATAAGCTCTAGAATCCAGCAATTTATATTCAAATCAGAAAAAACACTCAATCTACTGCGCCAAAAGCAGCGAGTTGCTTTTAGAAGAGATCAAAGAAGTTACTAGGGGAAAAGAGAAAATCGTCTATACAAAACAGGAATTTGAACCAAACCCTTTATTCGAGTCTCAAGAGATAACAAATATCTTATACATACCTCTGAGAAAAACCAACCAAGAGAAGCCATGAATAAACAAAATGAAGCCTTTTACGCACCAGTCAAGACCTTTTGGAAATCGAGGGAAAAAAATCTTCGTGAGGAAAAGAAGACTATCGACGACATAAAGAAAAGCTAGAAAGTGAAAACCCTAAACACTTAGCTACTATGGCATCGAAAAAATAGATTTTGTGAGTAGATCCGGTAAAGTTCGATACGGTCTCAAAGTGCCCTTTGCAGAAGGAGGAGATTTTGAAGATAAAATCCGAGAAGATCTTAAGATCGAAACCCGAATTGAATTTGGACGTCAATACCTTGAGGGAATGAATGAATTGCAAACTGCAGGATTTATTTACGGGGATATCAAACCTGAAAACTGTCTGATATTCGGAAAAGGACACAACCAAACACTTAAAATCACTGACTTCGGAAAAACCCGCAAAATCAAAACTGATGATAACGGAAAGGAAATACCACAAAGATATAAAGGAAATATTCGTTTTGTCCCACCTGAGGGCAAATTAAGTAAAAAGGGAGAAGTCTGGGGAGCTGCACTTGTAATGATAAGAAATTTTGAAGAAATGATTTTACCAGAAGATAAGAACACATCCCTTTGGGGAGAAGTGGAAGAAGCGCAAAAAGACGAATTTTTAAAGAATAGGAAAAAGATAAAAGAAGACGGAAAATACAAAAATAAACGTATGCAGAAAAGAAGAGGAATTGAGAGATTCATCATTGAACATGAAGCCTTTCAAGCCACTGCGGGAAGCGGCTGGACAAACTTGTTGAGAAGAGCCAAATTAATGAATCTATCCCAAGATGAAAAGTTATTTCAAAAGCAAGTTTTAGATAGATATATCGATTTGTTGGCCAAGGAATTTAAAGAAAAAAATATTGTTGAAAATAGCAAGGTTGATCAATTCGCCGCTCTGCTCAAAAATATGACGCAAATTGATCCCAATAAAAGACTCGCCATGGAAGATGCGCTAGAGGAGTATAATGAAATCTTTTCAGAAAAAAATAAAAGCATTCCTTCTGCATGACTCCTCACACGATCCATGTTTCTTCCTCTTGCAAGTGAACTAACTCGCAAAGTTTTTTACGATCAATGCCTCGAAATATTGATTGACGAACCGATTGATGGGGAATCTGTGAAACAATGCCGCACAACTCAGTGATCGACTTTTCTTCTAATGTCTGAATGCTTCTTTGCAGATCATTTTGAAGCTCTCTAATTTTTTTAATGTCGTCTGCTGCAAGCCGCATATCGATTCCCTGTTCTAAAAAAACATCAATTAAGTCTTTCATTGCCATATAAATGTAGAGCGTCATGGCTAAAACATTAGAAATCATAAAAGTCATTCCAAATGGAGTATTAATAGAGTAGTATTGTTCCGATATTTTAATCGTCTGCATCTGTGGGAGAACAGCTATGGCAAGAGCAAGGAGATAGAGGCCTCTGCTGAGTTTTGGGAAACCCACATTGACTGTATTCGCTTCTCCCCCTCCCCAAAAACACGCAACTAAATCAAATAAATCGCCAGAGCTGTTAATCGTTCCCCTAAAAGTGCTGTAAAGATATGGAATCACCGACAAAAGGCTTAACAAAATCGCCCATATTTCCAATTCAACCTCTTTATTCCAAAAATCTTGAGATAATAAAAAAGTTTGATAGAAAATGAGAAGCCCTCCAACTGTCGCGGTTAATTGGAGACCGTTTTTAAGAAGATGCTCACCTCTTGAATAGATCTTTGGCGGTTGAAAAAGTTCTTCAGATAAGAACACAATATCTTCAAATAATTTTTGGACGCGCATATTTTGATTTTCTATGAGACGATTGGCCATCCAATTCCGATAACAATACTCTCTTTCTGTGCTGGATTGAATACGTGCGTGGCGTGAAAGGTTATAAACAATCTTTTGGATCCTGCATGCGATGATAATTCTACACTTTTTTTCATTGCCTAAATAAAGATAAGGAATCTGCTTTAAACGACTGATGCCTACATCAATTAAAGCATACTGAGAATACCCTTGAGTCCAGAAACCTCCGATTTGTGTTGCAATAGCCCAGGCAAGTCCATGAAATTTATAAGCAATGACGCCAATTGGAATCTGAGCAAAAAAACCAAGACCAAGAGAGGCCGCTACTTGAATGGCCTTTCTTATCATAGTAAATAGCGACTTCTTGCCGCATTTCACAAAAAACTCGCCAAATATTTTCTCCCCAGACATATAAAGGCCCCAAGAACCAATGGCCCCAAAAGCTCCAACAACACCTATATTTGTCGCAAAAATTAATGGCTTATCCCATTCAGGAACAGTACCGGGAAAGGCTATAGTGAATCCCGCTCCTACAGAAAAAACTCCAAGAGCTACTCTCGCCACTGTTTTTAAACCGCATTCCTTCGGTTTGTGGGAATATGGAGTCGGACTTGCACCCGTACTTTCGAATTGTATATCCATAAGGCAGAAAATCTAATCGAAAGACCTAATTATTACAAGAGTCTTGTAAATTATTGCCCAAAATCAAAGATGTCATATAGAATAGGTGTTCTTTACCGGGGAAAGATGGCCGAGTGGCCGAAGGCGCGTCCCTGCTAAGGACGTATACCCGTGAGGGTATCGAGGGTTCGAATCCCTCTCTTTCCGCATCACCCTGAATATCAACGATATTCAGGGTTTTTTTTTATCCCTTGCCTCATTTCAAAAAATCACTTATAGAAAAACTATAAGAGAAAATTTTAAAATTAAATTTAAACCATTTAATTTGTTGAGGTTGAGAAATGGCTAAAGATAAGAAAGTCATGTTGATTACAGGGGCGAGCGGCCGAATCGGCAGGCTCTCGGTCCACCGCTTTGCCGATGATTATCAAGTTGTGGGATTCGACCGCAAAGAACACCCCCACGAAAAGAAAATGCACCATATTAACATGGATATTTCTTCAGACGAAAGTGTCAATGACGCTCTTGATCAGGTAAGAAATAAATACGGCGCGGAAATCGGCCCCGTTATCCATTTGGCGGCCTACTACTCGTTTTCCAATCAAAAACCCGAACTCTACGACTCCATTACGGTTCAGGGAACAAAGCGAATGCTCGAAGGGCTGAACGAAAAGTTCGATAAAGTCGACCAGTTCACATTTTCCAGCACCCTTCTCATCTACAAACCCTGCGACATCGGCGAAACCATCAATGAAAATTCTCCTGTTGAGCCTAAATGGGATTATCCGAAGTCAAAAGTAAAAACCGAAAAAATCATTCACGATTTTCATGGCGACATCCCGGCTGTCATCATGCAAATCGCCGGATGCTATGACGACTGGTGCCACTCAATACCCATATCCCACAACATTCAGCGGATTTATGAGCACCAACTGAACGCCCACCTTTTCCCCGGCGATGCATCTCACGGCAATCCCTTCCTCCATCTGGACGATTTAGTTGACGCCTTCGAGCTGTCCATTCAGAAAAAGGATAAACTGCCGAACCCCTTCGTCGTCATTATCGGAGAGGACAAAACCGTCAGCTATAAAGACCTCCAGTACACAATCTCGGAAATTCTAGAACACAAAGATTTCCACATTCTCCGGCTTCCAAAATGGCTGGCAAAAGAAGGAGCCTGGGTCGAAGAGCATCTTCCCTTCTTCAGCGATGATTTTGTCCAGCCCTGGATGATCGATCTGGCAGACGACCACTACGCCCTTGATATCACCAGAGCCAAAGAAGTGCTGGGATGGATCCCCAAGCATTTTATCAAGGATTCGCTTCCGGTGATGCTGGAGCCGCTGAAAACCGATCCCATGAAATGGTATGAGGAAAACGGATTACAAATGGCCGAAAACATTAAAAAACACATTCAAGCCCATGCAAAATAATTTAAACCAAAATAAAAGTCCCTGGACCCATTATGCGATTATCGGGCTGGGACTGTGGCTGATCGCCTGCACCTTTTCTTTCACGCAGCACAGCCTGCCGATGGCAGTGAGCGACATTGTCTGCGGAATCCTTCTGATTGCGATCAGCCTCTACGACCTCACTTTCAGGCAGATTTGGCCAAGGTGGACCTTGTCAGTCGTTGCGGTCTGGCTTCAGTTCGCCCCGCTGGCTTTCTGGGCTCCCGAGGCAGTCACCTATTTGAATGATACTTTAGTGGGCGCTTTAGTGATTGCTCTTGCCGTACTCATCCCTAAAGACCCCATCGAAGAGGCTGTCTCGGGAGCTTCAATTCCCAAAGGGTGGTCATACAATCCCTCTTCCTGGCCGCAAAGAATTCCGATAATCTTCCTCGGATTTTTTGCCTGGATGTTTGCCCGCTATATGGCCTGCTACCAGCTGGGCTACCTGGACAATGTCTACGATCCTGTTTTTGGCAACGGAACCAGGGATGTGATTACGTCTACAGTGTCAAAAGAGTTTCCCGTTGCCGACGCAGGGCTTGGCGCTATGGCCTACACGATTGAAACTCTCATGGGAGCGCATGGAGGAGTGAAAAGATGGCATACAATCCCTTGGTTCGTCGTTCTTTTTGCGATCCTGGTCGTTCCTCTCGGTTTTACAAGCATCGTGCTGATTATGCTGCAGCCCATTATGGTCGGCCACTGGTGCTTCTGGTGCCTTCTCACCGCAGTGTGCATGCTCTTTATGATTGCTCTTGCCCTCGATGAAGTGATCGCTGTCCTCCACTTTCTCCACCAATCGAAAAAGAAAGGCAACTTCTCGAAAGTCTTTTGGCGCGGCGGCCATGCCGAGGGTGAAGAAACCGACAGCAGAACCCCTTCCGTCGCCTCGTATAAAATGGCAGGCTCGATGATTTGGGGGATAAGCTTCCCCTGGAACCTATGGTGAACTGCGATCCTGGGACTTTGGCTGATGTTTTCGCCGCATGTTCTGGACGAGCCGAAAACAGTTGCAGATCTGGATCACATCATCGGAGCTTTGGTCGTGGCCATCTCCATCATTTCCATGGCCGAAGTTGCCAGGGCTGCACGTTTTATCAATCTGTTTTTCGGAGTTTTTGCTTTCGTTTTGCTATTCTTTTCCCATGGGGGTGGACTGATAAGCCACATTATTGTAGGGTTACTTTTGATTGCGTTAACCTTCCCCCGCGGCAAAATTAAAGAACGTTATGGCGCGTGGGAACGATACATTGTGTGATGCCCTATGGCACTGTAATCAGCCGTCGAAAACTTTTGACGAATTTTATCGTCTGGCAAGTCCTCCTTTTACCCAAGCTCAATCAATCGGACTTCAAAAAATTTACAATCTCTACTGAAGAACAGTCAAGTATCTGAAGACAATGAAGATCCGATTGTCTTCAATAGGCTTGAAAACAAATAAAAAGGACCTTCATTGTTCATCCCGCAAAAAAAAAGCTCTGCCTGATGCTGAAAACAGCCGATATCAACTGGATCAACAGAAATCTTTCAGTCATCAGCGAAGAGTTTCTCGAGGTTTTTGGGCATCTTTCCAAAATCGGACTCAAAAAAAAAGACCCTAAAAATCCTTCGGAAAAAAGCTTCAAACCCATGCTCTGTTTTGATTTTTCGGACAGAGCCTCCAGCTAACTCTTCTGATAAAAAAAACCAGATCTATTTGTCTTCCTAACCAAAACGGATCAAGAGACCAAACGAGATCGAAAAGGAGATGGCATTTCGGAAAAAATATCAAAGCTGCTCAAATTCCCAAACTTTTCCATGAATTTCCCTATATCGGAACCATCAGGCAAACAAGTGCATGTAGAAGCATATGGAAATCAGCGAACTGATGCAGCGTGATTTGTTCGATGTCATCAAGGACAAGGAAATACCTTTGTCTCTGAAGGATAAACTTTCGATCGTCTATCAAATTGCCGGCCTGCTCCATCAAAATGCACTCCAGAGGAGACCTTCACGGCAATGTAAGTGTTGAAAATACTCTGATTTCACTCATAGAAGAGCACATAGTCGTCAAGCTTGACGGCTTCGGGCAAGCGCGCCACTTGACTGAAGTAAAAGTTGCATTCGGCATCGGATGGGACAATTGGCTACTGGCCTCCCGAGCTCTTTGAACACTACTATGACCCGAAAGTCTTTACAATAAATTTATAGCCAATCCATTCGCTATGGATATTTGGAGCCTTGGCTGGGTCGTCTATAGGCTTCTCGGACGAGAAAGAACCCGAATGGTCGCAAGATGTCGATAAATTACAAGAAGCCTACAAGTATCAGAAGAGAAGCAGACATGGAATACGCCTATAGGCAATATCGAAGCAGCCTTAAAGCATATCTCAAAGCAAATGAAAGAACCCCACAAGGACGATATCCTGAAATATCTTCTTAGGCGCTGCTGGAAGCTGGATAAAGGGAAGAACGCATCACTGCCCTCCAGATCGTTGAATTTCTAAAGCCGCACGTTAAAAAGCTCCATCCACCTGCCAAAACTAATGATACGCCAATACCGAGCCGTAAACATCCTCCCAAAATCACCAAGAACTGAAGGGTTAACCATCCCTTGCGAACAAGCAATGCCTCGTTCAAGAAGATGGCAGAAGCCGGGATGGCGCGCCCACACCTCTTCGGGTGTGGCAAAGCCGATCTTATCCCGCCGGGCGAGAATCTCCGAAGGAAGGACCTCTTTCATCGCCTCGCGCAAAACTCTTTTGGTCGTCCCCTGATCGAGCAGCCATTCGGAAGGAAGATCCAAGACAAATTCCACAAGCCGGTAATCAAGAAACGGCGTCCTCGCCTCAACTGATGATGCCATAGAGTCGCGGTCTTCATAATGGAGAAGCATCGGCAGGCTGGACGAGGCGATCATCGTTTGGCAATAATCTTTCAGCCCGCTTCTCTCCAAAGACAAAAACGGCGAGACGTCATCTGCTAAGAGAATGTTTAAATTCAACCATTCGGGACGTCTTGCCGGCCGTCGATACAGCTTGCTAAGCGGACGCTTCACCACTTCAGGCAAAACTCTTGCTCCGAGCATCTTAAAAGGAAGCGTCGAACCAAGAGTCGGCCGGGAAAGCCTCATTTCCTGCCATAGCTTTAACCACCGCAGGCAGCGATAGAGATTATAAAAATGAAAACCGTATGCAGGACGTATACCCTCCAAGCTGCTCATCGGCGCCCTGTCCGTCGAGAAGAACTTTTGTCTGCTCCCTTTTTGCCAGCTTGAATACCTCCCACTGGGCAAAAATACTGGTTGAACCAAACGGTTCGTCCTGATGCCATATAATGGAGTCAAGCTCGCGAAAAAGATCCTCGATATCCGGATAGATAAAATGCGCCCGGTGCCCCGTTTTTTCAATCACGATGTCGATAAACCGCCTTTCATCGAAACGCTCAACATGAGAACAGGCGGAAAATGTCTTCTGCTTCTCTGCTGCCTGTTGTGATTTTAGCTCTTTTTGGACCAGACAGACGATCGAGGAGGAATCGAGCCCTCCCGAAAGACAGGAGCCGATCGAGACATCAGCCCTTAGCCTCAGCCTTATCGAATCGGCAAGGAGCTCTCTATAGGTCTTGGCGATTTCATCGGGGGACATGTTTAGACCCCGGGTTTTTAAAGCGTACCATTTTTTTGGGCAAATTTCAGCCTCGCCAATTGATCCCTGGGCATATTCACCCCCTCTCAGTTGGTTCACACCGGAAAACAGAGTTCCGGATGTGTGGTCGTGAACGCCCCAATTGAGAAAATCATAGGCAAGCTGATGATTCAGTCTGGGCCGCCATCCTTCAAGAGCGGTAAATTGCTTGATTTCCGATGCGAAAGCGATCAGTCCTGCAGGAGAAATCCAGTAATAAAGAGGCTTGATGCCAAAGCGGTCCCTTGCGGCAAAAAAACATCTCTTGCTCTCTGTCGTAAATGACAAAAGCGAACATGCCGTTGAGCTTGTGAAGGCAGTCCTTCCCCCACTCGCAATAAGCGTTTAGGAGAACTTCTGTATCCGAATGAGAAGAAAAGCATACTCCTTTTCCTTCAAGCTCCCTTTTGAGTTCTTTATAATTGTAAATCTCGCCGTTATAGACAATGTGGAACCTTCCGCAATGAGAGGCCATCGGCTGATGCCCATGCTCGGTTAAATCGAGAATGGAAAGGCGGCGATGTCCTAAAGCGGCCCCCTCGAACAATTGCACTCCCCGATCATCAGGGCCCCGGTGGCTTGCAAGATCGGTCATCTCATCAATAACGCTTAAATCATCGCCTAGCCCGAACAAGGCGGCTATTCCGCACATAGTGCCGGCTCCTTCTTTTCCACCATTGAGCAGTACAAATCGCAAGTCCTAAGCAGCTCTTCGTGTTTTCCGGAAGCGACGATCCGCCCTCTGTCAAGAACATATATCACATCGAAATCCTTAATCGTCGACAGCCGATGTGCAATCGCAACTAAAGTCTTTTTCCCCATCATTTCTCGTATCGATTCGGAAATGACCATTTCCGACAGGGTATCGAGCGAAGCGGTCGCCTCGTCGAAAACCATGATCTCAGGCTGCCGGTAAAGGGCCCTTGCGATGCCGATCCTCTGCCGCTGCCCCCCTGACAATTTGATTCCCTGATCTCCTACGATAGTGTCCACTCCGCAAGGCAGCGAATCAATAAACTCCTTCAAATGGCAGGTTCTGATAGTGTCTTGCAGCTTTTGGGTGTCGATCCGCTCCTCCCCAAATGCAATATTGGCGGCAATTGACTCGTTAAGTAAAAAAATGGACTGCGGGACATACCCCATTAAATGCCGTACAGGTTCGCAGCTTGCCGTTTCATCTCCGTCAATCCGGATGCAACCGCCTGTCGGCTCCAGCAAACCGATGAGTAGATTAGCGATGGTGCTTTTTCCCCCGCCCGAGGGCCCGACAAAGGCCACAGATGAATTTTTTGCCACCTTCAAGGAAAGATCGTTTAGGATCCAAGTTCTCCCGTCATAGGAAAAATCGACATGGCAAAATTCAAGAGAGTTCTCAAAGTCAAGCGGCTCGGAGCATGAGGCTGCCCTTCGTTCATAACTGCCAAGCTCTCTTTGGAGCAGAAAAAAAGACTCTTCCCTATGCTGAAGGCTGATGCCCAAAGAGACCACTTGATTGATCGCAGGAAGAACCCGCCTTCCCGCCGCTGCATAAAGAATCAGGGTCGCAACAAAACGAGAGTCGAGACGGCCCCCTTTATACATTACAAGAACAATGATAATAAGAATCAATAGGGCCATCGTTTCCGTCAGGACATTCGGAATCAGCGCGTAAAAGTTGGTTTTTCGGTAACTTTCGGATAATTGGGATAAAATCGCATCGAATTTTCCGGAAAAAAACGCTCCCTTTCCATAGAGCCTGGTTTCTTTGAAGGAGCGCAAAGACTCTGTAACCAGCCGGTATCCTTGTTTGCTCAGATCCACAAGTTCTTTGCCCATTTTTTTAATCGGTTTTTTATACAGGCTGTATATCCCCTGCCCCAGCACTGAGAAGAGGAAGATAATCCCGAGCGACCCCCAAAAATCCTGAAACAGCAAAAGGGCGAAAATAAACAAAATCACAAAGGAATAGGATAAAAGCTGGAGCTGCTGATAGAGCCCCTCGGTTGCGTAGAGGGTTGTTTGATTGCAGTGCTTGAGCAGCGCGCTGACATCGGCATTCACAAACGAGATGTAATCCTGGCTTAAGTATTTATCGAAAAGCTCCCCGGTCCTGGTGCGGTAGTAATGAAAAGGGAATGCAGTGATCAGATAGTTAGCCCGGAGCTGAAGCACTGACTTGACGACGATGATAAGCCCAAAAAAAAGAGAAAAATAGAGAACCAATTGCTCTTGAAGCAGGTGAAGGCCCGCAAAAGAGAGAAGGCTCTCCACCCGGGAAAAAGATTCTTCCGATCCGCTGAGGGTTCCGATGTAGGGAATCAGAAGCATCAAAGCAAAAGATTCCATCAAAGAGGAAGCCGCCATAACGAAAACGGTATGGAAAAACTTGATCCTTTCCTTTGCGTTAAGGGCCAAAAAAATAGCGGCAAGAGATCTCACGCCAAGGCTCCTTTAAAGCTTTTTTTTGATTTCGTTAAAAACTGATTCCATTTGCGCTAAATGATAAAGGTATGAGCATAATTATGACAATCACCTTGGAGGTTATTATGCTTAAAAACGGAGCCGGGCTCTTTCTTGCCACGGGAGCTGCAGGCTGCGGCTATTTCAAGTATAGGGAATCTCAAGCAACAACTTTCCTTGCCAAAAATAAATTATGTGTTCATCGAACAACCTGCTGCGTTAAAGAAAATCCCCCCTTTATCACAACCATTATTGACGCCCCCTATGGGACTGCCCGGAGAAAACGGAATTTTACCAGGCAAGACCATATGTTACATTACCGAAAATGTCAGTAATCGTGGACTGATCCCCTATGCTGCCAGATTTTTTAAACCCGAGATCGACCTGATAGACCTGCATGCCAAACATCCGGCTGTCTTGCCAATCGTCAAATTCTCAAAGCTTTGCGGGAAAATCCGCCCTATTTTAAATTTGATCAGCTACGACCCCTTCGAGGTATTGCAAAAAACTCAAAAGGCCTGGGAAGAAGAAGAACTCAAGACCATCGACTTGGGACACTTCTCCAAACTCGAGGGAATCGAAGAAGCTGAAAATGCCCTTCCGCCAAAACTAAAGGGAAAAATCCCCTACCTTGTCGAAGTCATCAAATTGCAAGTGCTCCTCACAAGAAGACTTCCTCCATCGCAAAGAACCTCTCAAATCCATCAAACCTATCTGAAAGGTCCCAATTCAATGGGGCCCCAGGTCAAAAAAAACAGCGCCATTGGTGTCGAAAAGGGCGAAGGAGGCACTTTTCATATTGCCACCGAATGGGGGCCTATTGAAATCGGCAAGGCTGATGAGTTAAAAACCTTTTTAAAAGAGACTGCCAACTACTCAAGCTTAAAAGGACGAATCATCACTTTCCGCCCGCAAAACGAGAATCTCTATTTACTCTATCGTTGTTATTCAAACACGAAGAAAAAGCAGGTGGAGTTTAAAAAAACATTTGAATTAATCCCCTCTGAAAAAATCGAAAAAGACTGGAACCTGGTAAAAGATATTGTTTTCTCTAGGATCAACCGGCAGATGGAGCCGTTCAACCCGTGATTGTGACCTAATCTGAGGCTGGGCGCTACAGCTGAAGATCATCTTTCGATAAATTTCTCCTCCGGCATGTCTTAAGACATGCCTCTCGTCAAAATTTTCGAAATCTAACCTCCATCTGTAGCGCCCAGCCTCAGATTAGGTCACAATCACGGGTTCAAAGAATCGGACTCTTTCATTCGGAAAAAAATCAGAAATGGCATGACATTTTAACAGCAAAAGTTGTATAACCTGAATTTTCAATAAACCCGGAATACTACCCATGAAAAAGATTGCCATAACCGGAACGCATGGCGTTGGGAAAACCACATTGACACATCAGCTTTGCGTTGCGTTAAAAGAAAGTAATTTTAATGCCGCCATCGTCGAAGAAAAGGCTCGTTCCTGCCCATTTCCCATTAATGAGGCTGCCACAATCGACACGGAGGTCTGGATGATACATACCCAGATTCGCGCAGAGCTTCATGTCAAAGCCCAGCAGTTCGAGGTCGCCGTTATGGACCGCTGCTCGCTAGACCCCATAGTTTACTGGCACGATAGAAACACTCCCCATCCCTATTATGACAAGCTGAAAGAGGCTGCCTTGCAATGGCTTGAATCGGAATATGATTTGCTTATCCTCGTAGAACCCTCCAGCGACACCGATAATTTCGCCGTCGACGCCGTGCGCGACTCAGGGATTGTCTATCGGAACCGCATCCGGGACCTCTTCAGAGAGTACATTGACACGCTCCCTTTCTCCTTCCAAGAGAAGCTGATACGCATCGAAGCCAACGATATTTTCACCAAAAACGGGCCCCATTCAGAAGCCGTCGAGCAGATCATACTCCACCCCTGCTACCCCGCAAACCAAAATGCGCAAGTGACTTGCTAGTGTCTAATTCAATATTGCTTTTGAAAATGTAAAAATATTTTATTTTACTAAAAAAAAATAATATGTTACAATTTTTTATTATGAATACACAACAAACAAGAGTTTATTTTCTATCTGCCTGCCAGGCATGTGGCTGTGTATTGTCTCTACTTATTCTTCTAGTGATCAAACTACCCCTATTTGCCTAGTAAGGTCTCCTTTTTGCTATCTGCAGCCTTCACTAGGTTGAAGCGCTCTTCGCAGATAGCAAGATATTATTTTAATAAGGAGATAAACTATGACAAGTAAAATTGATGATGCTTTCAATGCATTGTATTGGGAAGTCTTTAAAGGGGGTGCGGCTGGATCTATTGAAGTCATCCCCGGAAAGGCGACGACCTATTTTAACTATATGTTGGCTCAGGGAAAACCGATTGAATGGCGTTTATCAGCCTGGTATCGTGGTTACTTTGTGCAAACAACGATGATGGCTCAGGTTGGAGCCATTCAGATGCTTGCAAAAAGTTTTTTTAGCCATTACATCCAATGTGTCAAAAATCGCGATCCAACAACAACTGAGAATGTTGCTGGCGCATGCGGCGCAGGAGCCCTTGCCGCCGTTATAGCGACACCCGGAGAAAGAGCGATTATCCTACAGCAAAACACAAAAATGAACTTCTGGAAGACCATGAAGTGGATTTTGGCTAAAGAAGGTGCCAGAGGATTGACTCGGAGTTTTGGCTGGACAACCATGCGAGACGCTATCTTTACGGTTGCCTATCAGGTGGCCGGTCCTTTAAGTGAAAAGACCTTCAAGGATTGGACACATTGTTCAGAGATCACTGCTTCTTTATTTGGATCTGTTCCGATAGCTGTTTTAGCAGCTGTTATTTCACAGCCGTTTGAAACAGTGAAAACAAACATTCAGAGCCATGTGGGAACCAACGCTCGACCGAGCTCGATCGACGTGGTTCGAAAGCTAGGCTTTAAGGGTTTGTTTAACGGCATCCAGGGCCGAGGACCAAGAGTTTTCATGGCCATCCCTATTTACGTAGCTGTAAACAAATGGTTAGATCAGTAAAGTCAATGAGCCTTCGGCTCTCTCTGATGATTTGGAGGGATAGTCAACTACTCCCTCCATTTTTACACCCACCAAACTCGCCTTAGACTGATTTGCAGCGGCGGTATTAAACTGATTTTGATAATAAAGAGATGTATGTTTTGACACACTCAGCCATGCGCTTTTCAGGAAATTTGAAGGCCAATCTCATCACCTCCTGCTTTTGCTCAGGATCGGAAACCTCATCTAACAAGGGAATCACTTTTTCGATAAAGACTTTTTTTTGGCTTTTTTCTCGATTGCTCTTTAACAAAGAGCAAAGTGTCTCGAGCATAGAAACTTCATGAATGTTTTTCGCAAAAAATTGAGCCAATGGAAGGATTTGATCACCCGGCAAAGAGTTAAGTATTTTAAAGGGATCGAAAACAGCATCCTTGAGCAGTCCCTTCTCTATCACAATCAAGCAGTCATTGGCTAAGTTTTTTTCCTCCTCGCGTTGAATCCCATCTAATATTGACAGAACGTCAACCAAATGATCGGCATCTTTTACATGCTTTTTAAACGCTAAAGCGCGCTGCACATTGGCGGGCAGCTCTGCGGGTTTACTTTGCTCAAGATAACTACATAAAAAAGTAGAATCTAGATACGAATAATCGAAATCCATAAGAGTGATAATATTTTCAATAATTGGGATGCTGCCTCTCAGATCCCATGGAAGACGGCCAATTACTTCAAAAATATCATCTTTATTTTTGCTTTTCCCTACAAGATCGACAATCTTGCCTACAGTTTCTTGATCTTGGATCATGTAGAAAAGGAAACCAATTGCTAAAGCGTAGTCATCGTTATCATTATTTTTGCACTGCTTTTCATAAAATTTTAAAAAAACGTGTCTACTTTCCGAAGGAACTTCAATAAGTATTACATAAAATTCTTCAGCCCATTTCCAAGGCAAAATAGGGAAAGTCGCTTTGACGATCTCGAACCTCTCTTCAATGGGAAACTTATTTAAACTTTTTATAGAACTGGTCACCGGCCAGTAATTGATCCAGATAGGGCAAGGCAAAATCAATGAAATCCTTTTTCTTGTCAGTAGGAAAGACTTCGCAAAGCGAAAGCAAATCATCGATTCCGGGATAATATTTTAGAAGCTTGTTGCCTATTTCTTTCCTTGCCTGTTCATTGGGAAGGAAATTCAAAAATTCGGCAAGTTGTTCTATCTCGGTTGTCGAAGGACAAAGTCTTTTTCCGAGGATTTTTAAAAACAACTGTTGATTATCCGGTAAAGTATTCATCACATGTTGGATGAATATTAGCATTGCAGAGTTTCTATCTTTAAATTCGCGGCTCACCTGCTCGTCGAGCTGAGAAACTTCGAGGATTCTGGCAAGGATATGGTTGATTGCGGGAATGGCTTTGCAATCAGTAGTTAATCTTGAGAGGTGGCTGCAGGTTTTCATCAAGGGTTTCACATCGTCAGTAGAAAAGTCATTATTATGGTTATCAATCCAAAGACTGACAGCTCTAACGGTTTTTTCAATACTTGGCCGAAATTCGTCCTCCGAGTGAAGGTATTGTAATAAAACGTTGTATCGCTGCAGCTCTCCTATCATTGCAAACTCCTTTTGTCTTAAACAAAAAAGATTACAACAACGGTTTCTTTTAGCCAACTGAATTCCTGATTTCTCTTGAGGAATAACCCGGAAATTGATAATGTGGTATCTCATTTTGAGGTGACTTTTTCCTATGACCGCGACCGCCTTGACAAGCTGCCGGCTGCCTGAAGCATCGGGCATCTCCCACCGGAAAATCCGCTCGAAGGATTTAACCGTGGGCATCGTCGGCCTTGGGTATGTCGGCTATCCTCTTGCCTTAACTTATTCGGAATCAGATGTTAAAGTTATTGGATTCGATATCGACAAGCAGAAAATCGACGACCTTTCAAATAATCGAAACTATATCCACACCATCGACGAAAACCGGCTGAAAACCGTCAGAAAGAGGGGTTTTTTTTCCGCGACCTCGGATTTTTCCCGAATTTCCGGCTGCGACGCTGTCATCATCTGCGTGCCGACCCCCCTGACCGAACATCTGGAGCCCGACCTTTCCTACATCACCCGCACCTGCGAGTCGATCGCCCCATTTCTAAAAGAGGAAACCCTTGTCTCTTTAGAGAGCACAACATGGCCGGGAACAACCAGGGAAGTCGTTCAGACTATTCTGGAAAAAGGAGGAAGGCTCAAAGCCGGCCGAAATCTACATCTTTGCTTTAGCCCTGAACGGGAAGACCCGGGAAACAAGGATTTTAAAACCAAAAATACACCGAAGCTCGTGGGAGGGTTAGACAAAGCCTCGACCGATCTGGGCGCCGAGCTCTATTCTTTGGTTGTCGACGAGGTCATTCCCTTAAGCTCGGCAGAAGCGGCCGAAGCAGCAAAGCTGTTTGAAAATATTTTTCGAAGCGTCAATATCGCTTTAGTCAATGAAATGAAGATCATTCTCGATAAGATGGGAATCGATGTCTGGGAAGTCATCCATGCGGCAGCGACAAAGCCGTTCGGCTTCATGCCTTTTTGGCCGGGACCGGGCCTTGGAGGACATTGCATACCGATCGATCCTTTTTACCTTTCGTGGAAAGCCAGGGAATGCGGCACCGCCACTAGGTTTATCGAACTGGCCGGAGAAATCAATCGAAACATGCCCCATTATGTCATCGGAAAAGTGCAGGACTGCCTCAACGACTATGGGAAAGCGATGAGAGGGGCGAAAATTCTGATCCTCGGCCTCTCCTACAAAGAAGATGTCGACGACATACGGGAAAGCCCCAGCCTGGAGTTGATGCGGCTGATGGAACAAAAAGGAGCCGTAGTCAACTATCACGACCCCTACTTCCCCGAACTTCCTCCAACCCGGCGCTACCCAAAGCTGGCCGGAAGGGAAAGCTCCCCCCTGTCAGACAAATACGACTGTTTTGTGATCGCGACAAAACACAGCTGCTTTTGTGCCGACGAGATTTTATCCTACGGCATTCCAACTGTCGACACGCGAAATTTTTTACCCCGAAAAGAAAACGTTTATCAAGCTTGAGGAATCAATGGAGTTCATAGACTTAAAAACCCAATACCGGAAATATAAAAAAGAAATAGACGAAGCTATTCACGAAGTATTGGACTCAAGCCAGTACATCATGGGCCCGCAGGTTCGTGAAGTCGAATCGATGCTTGCCGACTTTGTCGGAGTCAAGCACTGCATCACGGCATCCAGCGGCACCGATACTCTCCTGATGTCCATGATGGCATTGGATATCGGGCCCGACGACGAAGTGATCACGACGCCCTTTACCTTCATCTCGACTGTTGAGACCATCTCGTTTTTAGGAGCCATGCCGGTTTTCGTCGACATCGAACCCGATACCTACAATATCAACCCCGCCCTTATCGAAGCGGCCGTCACGCCGAAAACAAAAGCCATCATGCCTGTCGGACTCTTCGGCCATATGCCAGACCTTCATGCTATCAACGCCATTGCCGAAAAACACAATCTTCCGGTGATTGAAGACGCCGCGCAAACTTTCGGCTCCACTTTAAACGGCAAACTGAGCTGCGGCATGACGACAATCGGGTCGACAAGCTTCTTCCCGGCCAAACCTCTGGGCTGTTACGGAGATGGGGGGGCCCTGTTTACCGACAGCGGCGATCTTGCCGAGTCCCTGAAAGCTATCCGCATCCATGGCGGAGCCGCCAGGCATGAATACACTCGGATTGGAATAAACGGCCGGTTTGATACGATCCAAGCTGCCGTCATCAAAACCAAACTTCCCCGCTTCCCCGAAGAAGTCGCAAGGAGAAATGCCATCGGACACCGATATAATGATCTTCTGGATGACATTTGCGCCGTCCCAGTCATCAGGGATAATTACACATCCACATTTGCCATCTACACCGTCCGCATACCCGAAAGAGACAGAGTCGCGGCTTGCTTGAAAGAAAAAGGAATCCCCACTTCTGTCTATTATCCAACTCCAATATATGCCCAGCCGGCATACAAGAGCCTCGCCATTTCCAAAGAAGCTTTTCCTGTCACCGAGGAGGTCTGCAAAGAAGTGCTTAGCCTTCCCATGCACCCTTGGCTTACAGAAGAGGCGCAAGATTTCATTGTAGAATCAGTCAAAGAATCAGCAGCAGCAGAGGCCCTATCATGACAGACAAGTTCCCAAAAACATGCGCCTTAATCGGAGCCGGATACTGGGGAAAGAATCTTGCGAGAAATTTTTCTATCCTTGGCGCCCTCCATACAATTTGCGATACCGACAGCCATTTGCTTCAAACTTACAAAGACAAGTATCCAGATATTGCTTTGACCACCGATTTTTCTGAAGTCCTGAGCAACCCGAAAATCAAACAGGTCGCCATCGCCGCGCCGGCGTTTCAGCACTACGAGCTTGCCAAACAGGCCCTTCTCGCAGACAAAGACGTCTACGTCGAAAAACCCCTGTGCCTCGACTGCGCCGAAGCCAAAGAGCTTATCCACATTGCCGATGAGCAGGAATGCCTGCTTATGGTCGGCCACCTGCTTCAATACCACCCATGCGTCCGCAAACTTCAAGAGCTTGTCTCAAACGGTGAACTCGGAAAAATTCAGTATATCACCTCCAACCGGCTAAACCTCGGAAGCTACCGCACCGAAGAAAACGCCCTCTGGAATTTCGCTCCCCACGATGTTTCGGTCATCCTCTCCCTTTGCGGCGGCCGCCTTCCTGAAAAGGTGCGCTCTGAAGGCGCCTCCTTCCTGTCGGAAGGGGTAGCGGACAAAGCTCTGACAATTTTGAAATTCCCCGGCAGCGTTCAGGCACACATTTATGTCAGCTGGCTTAGCCCCTTCAAAGAGCAAAAAATGACCGTCGTCGGCTCCCGCGGCCTCGCTGTTTTTGACGACACAAAACCCTGGGGAGAGAAACTCGTTATTTTCAAAGAGCATGTGAAGTGGAGCGACGGAAAACATCCTGTTGCGACTCAACCAGTACCCGAGCCTATGGACCCGCCTCAGCTCGAACCGCTCAAAGAGGAGTGCCGCCATTTCCTCTTATGCAGTCAGGAGAGAAAAAGACCGCTTACCGACGGAGAAGAAGGGCTGCGCGTCCTCCAGGTGCTGCAGGCCGCTCAAAAAAGTCTCGAAGAGGGCGGCGAAGCTAAAAATCCGGCCCAAATGCGCGCCTGCCATTCCCTACAGGCTCATCCGACTGCCACAATTAATGCCGGCGCCGCTATCGGCGAAGAAACCGCCATTTGGCACTACACGCACATTTCAGATAAAACTAAAATCGGATCGAAATGCCGCATAGGACAAAATGTCTATGTCGCCCCGCATGTCGAAATAGGAAGCAACGTCAAAATTCAAAACAATGTCAGCGTTTACTCTGGAGTTGTCTTAGAAGATCATGTCTTTCTCGGACCCAGCATGGTATTTACCAACATCAAAAATCCCCGCAGCGAAGTAATCCGGAGAGACCGCTATCTCAAAACTCTTGTCAAAAGAGGCGCCACCATCGGCGCCAATGCGACAGTCCTTTGTGGAATCGAGCTAGGAGAGTATTGCTTCATCGGCGCCGGCGCCGTCGTGATTCAAAACGTCAAACCCTACGCTCTTGTAGTCGGCAGCCCCGCAAGGCAAACAGGCTGGATGAGCCGCCACGGCGAAAAGCTCGATCTCCCCTTGCAAGCTAATGACGGAGAATCCCTCTTTGCCCGCTGCCCATCGAGCGGCGAAACCTACTGCCTGGAATTCGATCAGGTCCGTCCCGCCGAGGAAGAGCTTGTCAAAGTGAAGCGATGATCCTGGTAAAAAAGCTGCCCGATACAAAGATCAAGGTCAACCCGAAAACCCTGTTATTTTTCATCATGATTATCCTTGCGACCTGCCGGGGAGGGCTTGAGCTTCTCATGACGAAAAAATTTGCCATGGCGCTTCAGTTTGCCGGCATTACAGCCCTAAGCGCTCTGATCTTCTTTCCCAAAAGCCGCGCTGCCTCCCCTTCCCAAAAATTTTATATTGCTTTTGCCCTTATCTTCATCGCCGAATCTTTCCTGAGCTGTTTTCTCACATTCACTCTAAACGAAACAAAAATCTGGGCTATCTACTTTGCTTTTAATCTAGGACTTCTTTGGATCGGCCTCTTTACGATCAGACATTTCGAGGAAAAAGAGCTGAAGATCACGATTGCCCCGATTCTTCTTTTTGCCGGGTGGCTTTTGCTCATAACTGCCTGTTTAGAACAGGTTCACCTGATTAAATTCGACGCTACGGGAGAAATTTACCTCGTCCGCCCCGCGTCGCTCACAGGAAGCTTTCTCCACTATCCGATCATTATGATTCTTTTGGGATTCATCTCCCTTGAGTGGTATGCCGTCTCCAAAAAAAAGATCTATCTGTGGTCAGGCCTGATCTTTTGCCTGGCCCCCCTTGCAGCCGCCTCAAGGTCGGGCGCTTTAATCCTCCTCGTCTCGATTTTGTTTTACCCCCTTGTCGCGCCCTTTAGAAGATCCAAAAAAATCATCATCCTCATCACCCTCATCACCGCTTGCGGCTTTCTGTCCTTCATCTATTTCTCAAAAGAAAGCCGCAATTCCCCGCTCCACAACATGGTCCACCACATGGTGATGGCGGCCGGCAAAAAGTCCATTGGAAACAATATCCGGATCAATATCTGGAACAAGGTCATTTCCGAGTGGCTCGGCACCAACCTTCTTATTGGCGAAGAGGCGGGAAAATACACCAACGCTTCCAACAACATCCTCGCGAAAAAGAAACTCGACACCAACAAAAGCCGCGTATCCGAATCAAGCGTCCTCCAGCTCCTCATGAACTTCGGACTCATCGGCACGGTTCTCTTCTACGCCATCCTCCTGCAAATTCCCCGGTTCATCCACTCCGATCATTGCTTGCTGAAGGCAGCCTTTTACGCCTCCCTCTTCCAAACTCTGTTCTACCAATCCATCGAAGTGGTGCCGTTTATGACGCTTCTCTTTCTCTTCCCCGTGATTTCGCAGGGCTTTAACTACTCACAGTCAGCGGCCACGCTAAAATTTTCACCACAAAGACCACGAGAGCTCACTGAGACTATTTAGGGATAATGTCCCTGTGTTGTACGACTAGTACAATGTGTAAAAAGTTCTTTAAATAATTGTTAATTTTCAATTACAGGGTAAAGCTTACGGAGTTTGGTGCGCGCGTTTTCTGTTGTGAATTGCCAACGACATTTCACTGAAGCTTCGTTTCGCACACCCTCCCAAGCTTTTATCTCTCTCATAAGGGTTGCTTGGTCAGAGATTCTTCTATTCAAAATAAGCGTCATTTAAGCCCATCTGGAAAAATTATTCCAGATTCTTTAGAGATCGAGAACCCCTTTGCCTTAGCCCAGCGATCGGAGAGAAGTTCGTACAGCTTGTTTGCGGGGTGATCCATTAAACTACGCATGACATCTTCAAGATATTCGTGGGGATTAATGCCAAATTCACGGCATGTTTGAATAAGGGAGTATATGATTCCTGCTGCTTCCCTTCCATTAGCGCTTCCAAAAAAGAGCCAGTTTTTACGACCGATTGCCAAGGGACGTATTGCTCGTTCGGCAACATTGTTATCAAGATGGGCAAAGGGATTTTTGATATAGTTTTTAAGATGAGGAATAAAGCCGCAAAAATACTTCAACGCTGCCATTAGTTTTGATTTTGGGAGAATTTTATGGTCTTGAAGCTTTTTTTTCGCCTGTTTGATCATTTCGCTGATGATCGGCTCCTCATCTTCCCGCCGTATTTTTAATCGTTCTTCGGGGGATTTTTCCCAAGCGATTTTTTCATACTTGTAAAGCTCCTGAATTTGGGCTAAAAACCAATCTTTAAACTCTTTATCGCCGCTTTGGATGAGGACTATGAGATGGGATAAATTCATCTAGGATTTCAAATCCAACTTTCTCATAAACGTGAACCGCTCGGGAATTGGCTTTCTCAGGGTCAATTAAAACTTCTTCCGCGTCCGGAAATTCGCTGAGGAGAAACTCTTTGATTAAGATGTGGGAAAGACCCTTCCCCAGATAATCCTCATCGCCTATCAGTATATCTAATGTTATTGTCTTTCCGGCCGCTTGGCACCAACATGAAAGTTCATCCATTGGCTTCTTTACCAAAGAGGTAATTAAGAAAGCAAATGGAGTATCGCCGTCGTATGCAAGCCAATATTTTGGATCAGAGGCTCCGGCAATAAATTCATCCATATGCTTATACGTATTTTCAAGCCCCTCGTCATAGAACCACTCAGATACATGCGGTTTTTTGATCCAACTGTGCACAAGGAGCCGATCTTTTTCTTCTACCTGTTTAAATTTTGTTGTCACTTACAATTGCCCCGATTTTTGCAGTGCTTTTCTCTTCGGTGTCCATTTCCACCAAACCGTTGGCTCACCTGTCTTTGCTTCATGGATAATAGCTGCAAATACATCCCACATACAAACGTCATGCGGTTTCCCTGTTTCTTTTTCTAATCGCTGAAAAAGTTCTGTGGGATCTTGGACTGCAAGTTCTTCTACTGAGTGAATGCCGAGGATATTCAAATCTTTTAATGTAGCTTTCCCGACATTCTTCAGATCTTTAAGGTTCTTTTTTACATTTGTCATTTTTAATCCCTGATTGTGCAACGAATTGACTCATTTCTTTCTCAAGATCGGGTAAATCAGGATATCCCAGATTCCGGGCTGTCTCATGAGATATTCTTTTAAATAATTCCATCATGTTATTTAACGCACTCCACCCCTCAGAAACGTCAAAACGGGGAAAGACTCCGGAAAGGGCCTTACAGGTTTTGCTACAGACCCACTTCTGGAGATTTTTCCCGTTTTTATGCGTTGAATAATCCCACCCATGCTTTGCCGCTTCATTCCAACAGATCATTTTGAGCAAAAGCCGATGATGAATGCCGCTCATCCTAAACTGCACAGACCATAGGTCTTCTCGGGCTAAGTATTTCGCGACATGATAAACCTCAAACCAGAATTCCTTGTTTAAATCATGAAATTGGTGTTGAGAGGGAGACTTTTCTTTAAACCCCTCATAAGTCGGCAAGGGAATGCTACTTGCCAAATGATCTTTATCCACCAAAACACTATACCCCATATCAAACTCATCGGGAAGTCCTCGTTTGGCCAATTCATCTAGGAATTGTACCGAAAAGAAAGAAAAATCTACTTTGCAACCCCCTTTAAATATGGTTAACCGGGTCGGAATCGTCGTTTCAAATAAAACAATTTTTTCTGGGATTGAAACCAAGACTTCGGCTATCTCTTTTAGCCATATATCGGTTTTTGCTATCGGATCTGTATCATTGCAAAAAAGAGAAATGTCGTAGTCAGATAGTTCATCGCTGTTACGGCTATCTGCATGAGATCCAGTCAGAATTGCCGCACGAATAATCGGCTGCGATTCAATCCACTCAGCTGTTCGGCTAAGAATAGCTTCATTATTCATGTTTTCCTCCTGAAGGGATTATACCTAGTTCACTCAGAGCAGCTAGAACAACCAATTTTCTTTTGGGGAGTTCATCCCAATTCGCAATATCCATATTGAATGCGAAAATGTATTTTTGCTCTTGGCCATGAGCTCCAGTTTCCACCCAGCCCACGTACCACCCAATGCTCCCGTTATAGCCTGTCTTAGTATAAAGCGACCAGTTGCAGCCGCTGCTTTCCAGCATAATCTGTTTAGAAGCCCGGACAGTTTCAGCTTTAACAGGAAGTGTTTCCCCGGCCAAGCGGCACAAGAATTGTGCCTGATCGTGTGCTGAAATCTCGAGAGGCCCATCCAACCAATATGTTGCGATAGTCTCAGGGCTTCCAATATTTCTGTTTCCATATTCAAATTTATCAATCCATGTAGACATAGTCTCATAGCCAAGATCTCTAGTAATCTGCTGATATACCCAAAGTGCAGAATTCCTATAGGCAGATAAAAGTGTTTGATCCTGATTCCAAACTTTTTGCGACCTCTCCTGTCCGTCCCACTCAAAATGAGACTCCGGGCGATAACCCTCTTCCAAAGCAATCAACGTATGAGGAATTTTAGCTGTCGATGCGGGTGAATAAGCCGTCCGAAAGCGGCCGCTCATCCACTTTGTCCCATCTTCAAGGCGGATAATGATTAAAGCAGATTTCTCGGGACTTACTCCAACCGATTGCACAATTTCTGATAAGCCGCCGTTTTCAATATGCGCACTTTCATACAAGCCCAAAGCTGCCAATAACACAAGATATGATAATAAAAACATTTGATCTCTGCAAATTATGCTGAAAGACTGTGTTTTTATGCCAGTTGTTTTCCGATTATTCTTTTATTTTACCCTTTTTCTGTTTCAACTTTAACATTTTGATTTTTCAGCAGATCAAAAACCTCATCAGAGATGTCTGGGATGAAAGAAAGGTCTATTCTTTCAAGATTTTTTAGGAATTGAATATTTTCTTCTTTTAACCATAATTTTTCATTATTAGAGAGTTTAAGCTCCTTAAGATTGACAAGCGCTGTCAAAAACTCCTCGTCAAAAGAGCGTATACTGTTGCCGGAGAGATTAAGGTTCAGCAGCTGCAGAGGATTTTCAAATTTGTCTTTCGGAAGGTCGCGTATTTTATTGTTACTAAGGTTGAGGGTTTCAAGTTTTTTGAGCATACTAATAAACTCTTTGCCTAAAGAGCGGATTTGGTTGGTAGAGAGGTCAAGCTCAGTAAGATTGGCTAGTGCCTTAGGCCCCCCTTCGGCAAGATGGTCGATTTGGTTTCTGCTAAGGTCAAGCTTCTTGAGATTTTTGAGGTCGTCAAAGTCCTCTTTGTTAAAAGAGAGGATTTGGTTTTCCGAGAGATTCAACTCTTCGAGATTTTGAAGATTTTGAAAAAGACCTCTTGGTAAAGAGCTGATTTGCTTTCCTCGAAGGTCTAGACTTGTTACACTCTTAAGGTTTTCCTTATTTTCCTCTGACCAGGCAGCATATAATTGTGGAATGTCTGCCCAATTTTCAGATTGTAATATGTTTGGTTGAATGGGATTTTTTGATTTAAATTCTTTACTAAGTTTCTTAAACACAATAAACGTGGTTCTCGCTTCCGGCCAACGAACAAGAGTCTGCAAACTTTCAACAGTAGGAGGTTGTTTCAGAAGTTTCTTCACAGATTGGTCAGCCTTGGCAATGCCCGCTTTTTTTGCAGCGGCCCGCAGTCTTTCAACCTCTTGCTTCACAGCTCCTTTCGGGTTAGCCTTTAATGATCTTTCCGAAAGGCCGATTTGACTGCCCAACCGTCTCCAAAGCCCATCATCATTGGCTAAGGACGCCATTTTACTGTCAACAGCGCCTGTATTTCCCAATTCATTAATATCTAAATATTTAAGTATTTCTAACTGTGCCTCGTTCGGCAGACGATCAAAGTAATTAAGTCCTTGTGCATCCATAAAGACCCCCGGGTTTTACTAGCAACTCAGCAAAACCCATGCCAAATCGACCACAGACATAGGAATAGTTATAAATTATTATATATTTGACAAAAATACACTGTTTAGTTTAAAATATTAGTATTTTAGTAATTTAAATATGGATAAATAATTATGCAACTCCCCTCTATTAGCTCCTTGCTTCAAGGGCAAGCACCCAGTCAAACGACAGATTTTGAAAGGCGCCTTTCAAACTTAGAATCTCAGATGGCCAATTTGAATAATATGGTTCAAAGGATCGTTAATCGACTGGATCAGAATCTACAAACAATTCGATATCAGAATTGGACCTACACTGGGCCAGTCGTGAATGGCAAACCTTTCGGAAAAGGGAAAGGATCCTATTTAAATGGAGGCGTTTATGAAGGCAAATTTGTAGATGGTAAATGCCATGGTCATGGAAAATTAACCTTGCCAAGTAAAAAAATTTACATAGGCGGCTTTAATAACGGCAATCCAGAAGGTCAAGGAATGATAAGTTTTCCAACAGGAGGCTTCTTTGAAGGGACATTTAAGGTTCTAAATAATGTCGGGATCTTTGGAACAGGTCGAGCAATATGCGCCAATGGCTGCGTCCACGAAGCCATATATACCAACCATCAAGTAAAAATTTTGTCTACTAGAGAGCAGCCTGCAGAGCAAGTTGACGACGAGGCCGCCTCATTGACTTCTCTTGAAAAAGGAAGACAGGATAATCCTCCCCCGGTCAATAACCGAAAAAGGCCAAGAGAACAGACTAAAGGTGATACCGCAGAAAGGCCGAAAAAAAAGTTTAGTGCCCTCACAAGAAAAGACAAAGAGAAACTATTTGTCGCTGGTAAAGCGGCAAATGGCTTCTCGCCAGCTGTTGTCGATTATCTAAAGAAAACAACCCGTTGGCCTCCTCCTAAAGAATTCAAAACCGCTCAGATCGTCCAACTCCTTTACAAAAAGTTTCATTTGACCAAAGCACCATCGAAAGGAGTCTATTTCAGAGCGAAGAAAGTTACACTGGAAAAATCACTATAGCAGAAGACATAAATCCTCTTCCTTTAGGGAGAGGATGATGTCAACCGCATAGGAGCGCTTGCATGCCTTTTCTCCTTTGAAGAACAGGACCTGCGCCAACCCCTCTCCGGCGTAGATTTTGGCAGGAAGGGGCGTCGTATTGGAAATTTCCAGAACCGTCTGCCCTTCCCAGCCGAGTTCAAAAGGAGTCACGTTGACAATGATGCCGCAGCGGGCATAGGTCGACTTGCCGACGCAAACGGTCAAAACGTTCTCCGGAATACGAAAATATTCCAGTGAAAGAGCCAGGGCAAAGCTGTTTGGAGGGATCAGGCAAGTGTCGCCTACGATCTCCACTAATCCCTTCTCATCAAAATCTTTTGGATCGACAACTGTTCCATGTACATTGGTAAAAATGCGAAACTGCCTGGCAACGCGGATGTCATATCCATATGGTGAAACTCCATACGAAATGACGGGCTTTCCATTCACGTGCCTCACTTGAGTGTCAACAAACGGCTCGATCATTTTGTGGTTTTTTGACATCTCAATGATCCACTCATCAGAACATATCGTCATAGCTTAGTCCCACTCAAGTAAAGTATAGGAAATTCAAGCATGTCTAAGGCCTTATCCCTATCTGTATAGCGAGACAGGTGGGATTAAATTCTTTATTTTTGAGTGATAATCAGCACAAAATCCTTAATTTGAGGCTTTCTTTCAGATCTGGCAGAGAGATAAAGCAACAAGTTTTTCAGACCTAACATCCACAAATTTTACAACAATATCCAAGGGGATGACAACAAACAGGCTTTCAAAAACAATATTAAAAAAACGCTTAATTTTGACTGTAGTTCCGACTATAGATATAGATTCAACGGTTTCAACAATGGCAATAAATACAATGGTTTCGACTATGACTTTGGATTTGAAAGTATAGATAAAAAGGCCCGCGAAGCCGCTCTTGGATTAGGGCTCAATGTTGATGCTATTCAAGGAGACTGGAAACCATTAAGAGAGGCATACAAAAAGCTGGTGAAGGAATATAGAGACGTTAGAAACAATGTCAATTGCGACGAAACTAGACGAGAAGAATTAGAAAAAATTCATGATAACTTTAATTTAATCAAAGAATATCGCGAATCAATTGGCTCGAAAAACGCAATGGATTTTGTAGACTAACTCGCATCAAAAAAGATTGCCAGGCAAATGGCGCTTATCATCAACAGCGATACACGGAACATGTCCCTGCCCCAAAGTGTGTTATTGGCGCAAAGAAATCCCTTAAGCCCAAGGCCCAGCCAGACAAAGCCGATGACAGTCGTCACTATGAGGTAGATGTATCCTGTGTAATTCAAAAAAGTGAGCATCAGCGAAGCCGCGATAAAGCCGATGATATAAAGCGCCATATGGACTTTTGTTCTCGGAATCCCTTTGATGACCGGCAGCACCGGAATCCCCGCTAAAGTATAATCCTCCAGGTGATAGATAGCGATCGAAAAAAAGTGAGGCATCTGCCACAGTAGCAGCATGGCAAACAAAATGAAGGCTCCTGCGTCAAAACGGCCGCTGGCAGCTAAATAACCGACAACCGGCGGAACAGCTCCCGCAAGACTCCCGATCGCGGTTCCATAAATTGTATGGTATTTCCAAAAGCTGTAGAGGACAACATAAATAAAAAAACCAACGTCAGCTGCCAGTACTGCCAAGAGGTTGGTCCATGAAAAGAGCACAATGTTGCCCAAAATCCCAAGAATAATAGCAAAGGCAATGGCATGCCGTCCGGAAATCAGCCCTGTGACAAGAGGGCGATTTTTTGTCCTCTTCATTTTTTTGTCAATTTGGCAGTCGATATAATTGTTAAAAACACAGGCGGAAGCGATGATGAACGTAAGGCCGATCAAGGTCGCAAAGAATGATTTAAAATCAAATGACCCGTTTGTAGCCAGCAAAAAACCCGCTGTCACGGTCACCAAATTCCCCAGAATGATTCCCGGCTTGGTCAGGAGATAGTAATTAATCATGAGACATCCTTTTTTTTATCCCGGCATCACCCGTTCTTTCAAATCAAACATAATCCATAAAGACCCTATGGCGATGATCAAAAGAATCATCAACATACAGTAAAAAATGAGGGTCTTCCAGTGCGGCTCTTCTTCATGCCCCAAATGAAGGAAGAAATACAGCTGGCAAACCGCCTGTATCAGAGCAAGCAAGACGATGGCACCTATCAAAATTGTTCCAGGCAATAGCTTCAATCCGACAAGCAGAAAGGAGATGGCTGTCAAAATGATGCAAGCGGAAAATCCAATCAAGTAAGAACGAAGAGTGCCGGGCCATTTTTTTTGGGTCTCTTCCAAGTTAAGGTGCTCACTCATTTTATATGACTCCGATTAAATAGACGAAAGTGAATATGAAAACCCACACCAAATCAAGAAAATGCCAGAACATGCCAAAAATCATCAGCCTTCGAAAGGTATCGATGGTGATCCCAAGCAAAGACACCTGCACTATCATAACCATAAGCCATAGCAAGCCAACAGAAACATGCAGGCCATGGGTGCCGACCAGAGTAAAAAATGATGATAAAAAAGCGCTCCTTGTAAAGCTGTTGCCCTCAAGGATTAAATGATAAAATTCATTCAGCTCTAAGGCAATGAAAGCGGCTCCAAGCAAAAATGTGACCGCAAGCCAGAAGACGACTTTTTTCTTGTTATTTTTTAGCGATGAAAGCAGCCCGAAGCCGCACGCGACACTGCTGCATAAAAGTATCATTGTCTCGGCAAAAGATGTCGCCTGGCTGAAGAGTTCGTTTGAGGAGGGACCGCCAAAAGTATTATTTTTAAGAACGGCATAAGTCACAAAAAGGGTGGTAAAGATCATGCAATCGGTCATCAGATAAAACCAAAAACCTAGCGTATTTTTGGAATATACATCTTGGTAAGGATCCGGAAGGGCTGCCGCTGTGTGGTTCATGCGATTTCATGCCTCCTTTCTATCTCCTCCACTTCTTCTTTAGTGATCACGTCGTATTCGTCTTTTCGAGAGAGCCGATAAATCAGGCATCCGATAACTCCGGCGAAACTGATAATTGCCAGCCAATAGATATACCAGGTCATAGCGAAGCCGAAAGTCATACATAAGACACCAATATAAATTCCAAGAGGAGTGTTTTTCGGTAAATGGATATCTTCATATTCCTTTTTTTGCGGAGGGGCAAGGCCCCGTTTCATTTCCCAGAGCGGATCGACATCGTTCACAATGGGGATAACGGCGAAATTATATATGGGAGGAGGAGATGGAAGAGACCATTCAAGGGTTCTTCCGTTCCAGGGATCGCCTCCGGTAGTGTCGCGATTCTTTTTGCGTTGTTTAATGCTCCAAAAAAGCCCCAAAAACTGTATGCCGGCTCCGCACAAAATAATGAAGGCCCCTACGGCCACGACCAAAAACAGCGGATGCCAGCCGGTGGAGGCTTCATAGTGGTTAAGGCGTCTTGTCGCTCCCATAAATCCGAGCATATAAAGCGGCATGAATGCAAGCAGAAAACCGCTGAACCAACACCAAAAAGCAGCCATGTTCCACTTCTCATCGAGAAAAAATCCTGTGTACTTGGGGAACCAATAGGTAAATCCTGCAAAAACACCGAAAAGCATCCCGCCAATGGCCATGCCGTGAAAGTGGGCGATCAAAAAGAGGCTGTTGTGGACTTGATAGTCGACAGGCGGCGATGACAGCAAGACTCCCGTCATTCCCCCAACAGTAAAGTTGAGCACAAAGGCAAAAAACCACAGCATAGGCGAAGAAAAATGAACCTTTCCACGATATTTTGTAAAAAGCCAATTGAATATTTTGACCCCTGTGGGAATCGCAATCAGCATAGTCATAAATCCGAAAAACCCGTTGACATTGGGACTTGCTCCCATTGTAAAAAAGTGGTGCAGCCAGACTATGAATGAAAGAAATGTGATCAATCCAAGGGCTAGGACCATCGAGACATATCCAAATAAACGTTTTTCCGAAAAAGTGGGCACCACTTCGGAAAAGATTCCGAACGCCGGCATGATCAAAATATAAACTTCCGGGTGCCCCCAGGCCCAGATCAGGTTGACATACATCATAGGATTTCCTCCACCTCCGGCAGTGAAAAAATGCATGCCGAGGTAGCGGTCCAGCGTGAGCAGACAGAGAGTCGCTGTCAGAATGGGGAAGGCAAAAATAACAAGAATTGTGGCGCAAAGGGCGCTCCAGACAAAGATGGGCATTCTCAGAAGCGTCATGCCGGGGCAGCGCATTTTAAGGATGGTGACTAAAAAGTTGATCGCAGAAATAGTACTGCCCACCCCTGCTATCTGTAGCATCCATATCCAATAATCGGTTCCCTCATTGGGGCTGTATTCCAGTCCGGACAAAGGTGGATAGGCAAGCCACCCCGCTATTGTAAATTGACCGATGGCAAGGGAGATGATAAGCAGCGACCCCGCCCCCGCAAACAGCCAGAAGCCAACAGCGTTTAAAAACGGGAAGGCGACATCTCTAGCTCCGATTTGCAAGGGAACTATGAGGTTCATCAAGCCGAAGACAAATCCCATGCCGACAAAGAAAATCATCGTTGTACCGTGGGCGGAAAAAACTTCCTGAAAATGGGTCGCGGAAATGAAGCCCTGAGAATCTCCCACGGCGAGTGCTTGCTGAAGGCGCATCATCAGAGCATCGGAAAACCCTTTCAGGAACATCAAGAGGACGACGATGATATACATGATGCCGATTTTTTTCGGATCGACGGTTGTCAGCCATTCATTCCAGAGCCATTTCCACCGTTTGAGGTAGGTTATAAGTCCGATAAGTGCAATGCCGATTATCGCCATCGAGAAGACGGCAGCGTTTTGAGTCATTTCGTGATTGAACGCTTCTAGGGTTAATCTGCCAAACATATCTTATCCGCTTGCCTTTGGGTGCATGTATTTCATAATAATCTGTTCGAAAAGGTTCTCATCTTCCAGTCGATAGGACTCGACGGGGTTGTTCTGGCTGGGAGCGGCTAACCGATCGTATTCTTTTGCGTTTAAAGCTTTTCCCGACTGTTTTGCCGACTCCACCCATTTTTGGAAATCATCTTCTAAAGAAGAACGGGTGATAAAATGCATGCCGGCAAACCCTTTGCCGCTAATGTTTGCCGAAGAGCCTCTGAAATCCCCAACATCATCTGCGATCAGAAAGAGTTCTGTTTTCATTTTGGGCATGGCGTAAATTTGCCCCCCCAACTTGGGAATCCACAAGGAATTCATAGGAGCGTCTGCGGTAATTTCAAAATGAATCGGGGTCCCTTTAGGAATATGCAGGAAGTTGACGCTGGCAATTTTTTCCTTCGGGTAAATGAAAAGCCATTTCCATTGCAAAGCAACCGCCTGGACGACCAGCTCTTCTTTTGGAGAGTCAATGGGCCTGTAGGGATCTAATTGATGCGTTCTGATCCAGGTGAGGATTCCTATAATCAAGACAATAATGCAGGGGACTCCCCACCAAATGTATTCAGCGGCAGGGTGGTGGTCGAAATCGGGATCGTATCTGGCTTTTGGGTTCCCCGCCCTGTATTTCCAGGAGAAGTAATAGGTGAGGATAAAGACGGGAATGACAACTACAAGCATGACCCCTTGAATGATTAGCAGAAGCTCAAGCTGTTTCCTGCCTATGACTCCCTCGGGAAATAGGATATCGATATACTTGTAGCCCCCAACCATTTCCAATGGCTGCATAATGAGGATAGCAAGCAAGATGAAACTCGAAACAAGCAGCAGAATGACAAGGTGTCTTTTCTTCATAGAGAGCTTATTGTGGCGTTTAAATTTATTATTGTCAAAATTATCGAATGATATGCTTGTCGCGGACTAGAATGTCGTCCTCATAAGTCTGGAAGATGCTGGGCGAGCCGTCGCTTCCGCATTGATTGAAAGTGCCATGCTTTTTGCCGCTGGAAAAATATTCGATCGCAGGACCTTGCCGCATATCCCCGGCAAATTGAGCTGTAAAGAAGGAAAAATCCTTTACCATAACACTTGGATTACAGAACTAAACGCATACAAAAGCGTAAATGGATAATATTTCCATGCGATACCTTATTGCTTCAAAAATTTAGGAGTATGAAATGATGGTAGAATGACTTCAAATTATTATTCCATGGGAATGGCTGTCCCTAAATCTCAAGATTTGCTTTAAATTGACTGCACAATATACACTCCCCGCATGGACTTTAAAATGACGCTCACTCAGTTATCATTGGCTGATCAAATCGAAACTTTTAGCCGGATTCTAAACACTCAAAATGATTTTCAAAATGTTTCGAAAAAACTTAATGAATGGATAAACAATCATCGTAAATGCTTTACCCCGGAACATGTCGACGAGCTTCTACTGATTAACCGAAACATTACCAAAATTGGAGAAAGCGCGATAACCTCTAGAATTATCCGGTTTTCACTGAAGAGTTTACTGTCTTACGAAAGGAATCAAGAAGAATCCATTGCCGATCTTGCCGCTCCATTAATCTCAACGCAGATGAAACGGGATGATTTAGAAACCATCATCCGGACTTTTCAGGAAATGCCGAACTATCACTGGGATTATCATTCATTTTTCCTGAATCTGAATATTCTTTTTGGCTATCAGCCGGGAGAAAAAGTAAATGCGGCAATCGCTATTCGGCCTCTGATTCAGAAGAATATGAAAGGAGATGATGTCAAAAAGATTCTCAAAGGAGCCTTGAAATTGCCAAGAGGCACAAGGGAAAATACCTTGGCTCTGGCATCACAACTGATCCATAACCGTATGTCAGGAAGAGACGCCGCGCAAATTATGGCAGCTGTCGACCAATTGGAGAAGAAAGAAGTCATCTCAGAAATTTCTACTTCGCAGATCATTCATAAGAAGATGCGTGCAGGCGATGTCATCGCCCTTCTCAAGGCAGCCGTAAAACTGCCGGAAGACACAAGGAAAAATACCTTGGCTCTGACATCACAACTGATCCATGACGGTTTGCCAGGACGAGATGCCGCTGAAATTATGGCAGCCATCAATCAGTTAGAGAGCGAGGTCAACCCTAAGAATGTTGTGGCGCATACCGCCACTCTTCTGGATTTCCATGTTGATGGATGGCATGTTTGCCGTATTCTCCAAACCATTGCAAAATTTCCCCCGGAAGAAAGGGAGCATAGTAAAAGCTTTTCGCTTTATAGCGAATCCGGCCCTTTGATCGATGATTTTCGAAAAGTGCCCTTAAAAGAAAGACCTCAATTTTCTAAAGCTGTCTGCTCATTCATGACTCAAGGTTACGATGATTTACCCCGCATCTTCGAAAAACTGATTGGCTGCCCTCTAAAAGTTATCAGGTTAACTGCGCCGTTTGCAAGCCAAAGCGACGTCATTGATACTTTAGATCTTATGAAACAGTTGGCCGACAAGATCGATCCTAAAGCAGCCGAGATAATCGGGTTGTACTACTCCCCTCGAGAAAGCCCTCTTAAACACTATCTCAATGCTTTATTACAATTGCCGATAGAGCAACAATATGAGATTGCCCAATGTGCCTCTCTGGATACAAAAACATTAGAGTCTTTCTACAGGTTTCTGATGAGTTTTTTAGAACTTAGAGAGTTCGAAAGAATCGAAATCGCCCGCTTGCTTAATGCTCGTCGACAACCTGAAAATCATTCGGAGCTGGCTGATATATTTGAAATAGTCTCTGTTTTTTTGAAACGCTATATCATCTATGATTATCAGATGCCTTATATTTTGAGCGCGGCAAAGCATTTCGGAACCAGATGCATTGCAGAAAAATGTTTTCCTCTTTTCGACTTATTAGACGATGTGTTCTATGTTCCGAAAATTTTTGATAAGATTAGTTGCGTATCTTTTGCGTTTACCCTTGATTCATTACTTAAAGTCTTAAAAGGCAGAAAAATTCGTCAATCTCAGGACCTTCTTACTGCTGTAGAGTTTACTATCACAACTTGAAATGTTAACCCATGATTGTGACCTAATCTAACCTCCATCTATAGCGCTTAACTTTAAGATTAGGTCACAAATCAGGGGTTTTAAGCCATATTGCGTTCAATAGTGAAAATTATGTCTGGAATGAGCAAAAGGAAGCCAAGAGAGGTCAATTCAATCCCGCTTCTTATTTTTTGCATGGTGAGGTAGTTTTGTACTACCTGCTTAATAGGGTCTTCAGACATCTCTTTTTCAAGCCTGCTGATCAAAACAAGCTTTGCAATAGCTGCGATAGTTCCCACCACAGGAATATAACCTGCGACGGTCACAAGGTTCTTGACTAGATTGATTTTTGGAAGTTTCTTTATTTTTTCTAAAGGCATTGGATTGTTATTACCAGTAAACTTAGCAATAAATTCTAGCTTATCTTTAATCTGATTACACGTGTGAAAGCCGAAAGCGTCACTTCTTTGAATAGAACAACTCATAATTACCTCTTTACTTGTATATTTTCCAAATGTAGTTAAGGTATAAAGTAATAACCAATTAAAAGTCAATGTTTTAATTAATTATTTTTTTGTACGTGCAACTATCCTCCGGCAAATAACACCTTAACCAGCAATTCCCGCTGGAAATTCTGACTCAAGCTTCATGGAAAAAGAATGCGATTCAAGCGTTTCCTCTAGGGGAGCGATAAAAAAGTCAGTGGTTAAAAATAGTTCAAGATCGGTTAAATTAGAGACCGATTCTACGAAAGAGGCTGTTTTAACTAATTCTGTTTCAGCGATTTCAGCTCCAGCGGGAATTGCTGCACCTTAACATTCTTTCTGGTTGCAAGCAGGCCCGTTTTTCTCTTTTTAATTTTTTATATGTCTGATTTTTAATATCTTATATTTAATTTAAGCCAGTAGACAAATAAATTTTTCTTTAGTATGGTTCATTTATGAATCACAAAACTTAAAGGAGATTGGAAATGAAAAAACGAGATTTTTCAAAAAACAGATTAACAAAACTCGCATTAATGGGAATGGCTGCAGGACTTGTCGTTTCCGGTCAGGCCAGCGCCGATACATCGCATTTTATGCCCGGAAACGAAACCAACCAGCAAATGGCAAAAGGTGGATGCCCCTCAAAATGCCGCCCGCAAACTGACAACACAAATAACGGGCGCACCCGACGCTATAATGGAGATTACCACAACGGCAATGGAAACAATGGTCAAACAGCCAATTATAATGCCAACGGCTATCACCAAAATAATGACAATGACAATGACAACGACAACGACAACGACAACGACAATGGCAATGGCAATCACAATGGCAACAATAATAACAACGACAACGGCAATGACAAGGGAAGCTGCGGTGGATCCAACGGATCCAACGGGTATCGCCTGTAACCCCTTAAGAGAGGATTCAGTTTTTCTATTAACCCAAATGTGCGGTCTTAAAAAGGCCGCATATTTTATCTGGTAAGGAGAAATGTTATGAAAAAAAGAGATCTTGAAAAGCTTGTCATTATCGGCATTGCCTCGGGTCTGCTCATGACTCCTACGCTGCAAGGGCAGGAAAAAGAAATACCTGCCGGCAGGCAAGGCGAATACGAAGAGGATTCAATCGATCCCAATTCGGAAAATGAAGGGTATTATTTAATGAGTGAACAGGAACTGTTTCTCAATATAAATAGAAAAGGGCGCGAGCTTTATGAGTCGCTCTCTCCGGAAGGAAAAAAACTGGCGCTGAAAGTTGCCAGCAGAAGGTGCAACGGGGCAAACGAGTGCAAAGGACTCAACGCCTGCAAAACTGAAGACAACGATTGCGCCGGCAAAGGCGAATGCAAAGGAACCACAAAATGTGCGATCGGCGATAAAAATCTCGCTGTCAAACTTGTCGCAAATAAAATGGCTGAAAAAAGAGAAAAAGCTCAAACAGATTGAACTCTTTTTCTATTGCTGTTTTAATATAGGCTCTTGACATGACTAAAACAAACAAAACGATTCCCAATCTTGGTATCGGCCTAGGGCTTCGCATTCCTCACTACGAAGACATCTTCCGGGATAAACCGGACGTTGACTGGTTCGAAATTATCAGCGAAAATTTCATGGTCGATGGAGGAAAACCGATCGAAAATCTCGAACGGATTCTCGAGATGTATCCCGTGGTCCAGCATGGTGTCGCCCTCGCCATAGGGAGCCCTGATCCCCTCGACTTTGACTACCTGGAAAGACTAAAAAAACTGTCCAGAAAAACCAAAACCCCTTGGATATCCGATCACCTTTGCTGGGGAAAGCTGGCCGGGGCCCATTACCACGACCTCCTACCCCTTCCCTATACCCGGGAAGTGATCAATTATGTCGCTGAAAGGGCTCGCATCGTTCAGGAATATCTGGAAATTCCCTTTGCTCTGGAAAACCTCTCTTCATATGTCGCTTTTAAGGATGATGAAATGCCCGAATGGGAATTTTATTCGGCAATCGTGGAAAAAGCCGACATCTACATGATGCTCGATGTCAACAATATTTACGTCTCCAGTAGAAACCACGGATTTATCCCGAAAGAGTATTATGACAATATCCCGATGGAACGCGTTATCCAGATCCACATCGCCGGACACACCGATCACGGAGATTATGTGCTCGACACACATGATAATTACGTTCGCAATGAGGTCTGGGAGATCTATGCCGATGTTTATCCAAAAACAGGCGGTGTTTCCACCCTGCTTGAATGGGACGACAACTTTGTGAGCTTTCAAAAAACCTGGGGCGAAGCGCTGAAAGCAAAAAAATTTCAAGAAACAATCGAAAAAAACTGCAAAACCCCTTTGAAAAAGTGTCTGACGTAACCTTTGATTCTTCAGTTCCCGACAACTTGAAATTGACTCAGCAGTGGTTCGGAAATATTATTTCGCGCCCCATCGATGAAAACAGTCGCATGAATCCCCTATCGCCTTCCGGCCAGCCGATGAAGGAAGAGGCCAAACAGTTTATCACGCCAAGCCCTACATTAGAACCCCATAGAAGAATCGAAATTTACAACCAGCAATATTGGTGGCGTCTGCTGTCGATTCTGCACGATACTTTCCCCCTAGTCACGCGCATGTTCGGCTACTTCGATTTTAATCAAACAATCGCAGTGCCCTATCTGCTGGCCCACCCACCAGACAGCTGGTCGCTAAATCCGCTTGGGAGCAGGCTTCCCGCATGGATCCAAAAAAACTATCAAAACCACGACAAGTCATTCGTCTACGACGCAGCAGCAATCGACCTGGCCTACAATGACGGCTTTTTATTGTCTCACAATCCCCCGCTCGCTGGCAAAGACTTCCCAAATCCGGATGACATCTCTTTCCTTCTCAATAAACCGCTCATCCTCCAATCCCATATTTACCTCTTTACCATTAAATATCATCTCTTTCAGTTTCGAGATGAGATGCTCGGACAGGAAACCGAACACTGGGAAGAGCATGACTTCCCCAGGTTGGAAAAAGGAAAACGGTACACATTTTGCCTATTCCGCAACAAAAGAAACAATATGTGCTGGGAAGAAATTGAGGAACCCGAATTTTTTCTTTTAAATCTTTTTAAAGCAAAGGCAACAATTGAGGAGGCATGCAGCGCCCTCGAAGACGAGCATAGAGAATGGGTTGAGGTGTCGGCAGGGAAGCTTTCCGAATGGTTCCAAAAATGGGTGGTCAGAGAGTGGATTAGTAGATTATGAATGCTAGAGAAGCGGCCTACAAATCTCTTCTCGGCTCTATGAGGGAAAAACAGTTCATTTCCACTTTCCTTGAGACCTGGCAACAATCCGACAACCCTTCCTCCAAAGATTTTCGTTTCGCAAAAGAAATCGCCTATGGCGCCACGAGAAAACAAAAAACTCTCGATCATTACGCCAAACAACTCGTCGATACCCTGAAATTGAAGCGTAAAGAGAGGGCTTTGCTCTACATTGCTCTTTATCAGGCGCTTGAAATGGACAAAGTTCCTCTGCACGCCATTGTAAACGAAAGCGTTGAGCTGGCAAAAAAAGAGTGCCATGTCCGCTTTGCCGGCTTTTTAAATGCTGCGCTGAAAAAGATCCCCCATACAGAGTTCAGACTTCCTCAAGGAAATGATGCCGAAAGTCTCAGCATCCGCTGTTCCTATACCGAGTTTTATGTTCGGCAGCTTCTCAAAGAATACAACCTTCAAACAACAATTGCGATCCTAGAGGCGGGCAATACCCCGGGCAAAACGATGGGCCGCATAAGGCAGGGGCCCGACTCTCCTTCTAAAGTTTCCCCTATAGAAAATCCTAAAGACTACTTTGAATCTCCGGATATTTATATTCAGAACATCACCCCCGTTCTTCTCATGGAAGAAATGGCTAAATCTTTGACAAAACCTCCCGAGAAAATTTTAGACCTCGCAGCCTCTCCCGGAGGGAAGGCCTTGCTTGCCCATGACCTCTATCCAAGAGCGAAACTCGCAGTCAATGATGTTTCGGAAGCGAAAATACAAAAAATACGGGACAATTTTCAAAAATACGGCATTGATGCTGCCTTCTCAATCGGTCCCGGAGAAATGTTTTCAACCGAAGATCGTTTTGATCTCATCATTGTCGACGCTCCCTGCACCAATTCGGGAGTGCTCAACAAACGGCCTGAAGCTCGGTGGAGGCTCAATTCTTGTGCCGTCGATGAGCTCCGCTCGCTACAAAAAAAGCTCATAAGGCACGCACTCGAGCTATTAACCCCGCATGGCAGAGTTTTCTATATGACATGCAGCATACTGCCTTGCGAGAATCAAAGTCTAATCAAAGAAGAGGGATTGTGGGGAAATTGCCTGTCTCATAAAGTCATATTGCCGAACAAAGATGGCCGGGACGGGGGGTTCGCTTGCTCCCTATCTCGGTAAAAATTTCTTGGAAAGATCAATATTATTCGGAGCACTCCTAAGTAACTTTCCTTAAGTTATACACCTCTGTTAGACTCGAGGTTCATGAGTGCCCTCCGAGTCATATCCAGTCCTAGTCGAAATATGCTTTTACTCTTTCGCCCATGGGCTTTTTTCCGGAGGGGGGGGGTGATCTTGGACTGGGTTTCACCCGTTCTATAGGCCCAGCAAAAGGCGATAGCCAAGACAAAGAGGGTTTTCTCGATCTTATCTGGATCGTATCCTCCATGCGAAAGCCACGACTTTAAAGACACCCAAAAAAGCGTCTCTATTTCCCATCATTCATTGTTCTGCCGGAGTTGGACGAACAGAGGTCTTATTGGACATTCATCTTTTGATTCAAGAAATTGAAAAAAAAGTTGATGTAGACCTTATTGACATGGTCAAACAACTTCGGAGCTTAAGACCTAATATGATTCAAACAGGACAGCAACTCAAAATGATTGCACGGACTCTTATGGCTCTCTCTTTCGACCAACTCTGATGGTTGTTCCATCAAATTTGGTTAGAGTAAAGCCTGAGAAATTTTCGTTAAACAAGAAGGATTCGTTGTTAAGAACATCGATGGCCACTTGCTCACCAAGAAGTATTCCACAAGCCCCGTCGCTGCGATAGTGAACTCCGGCATGGTCTCTTCCGAGTGCGATATTTGCGGCTAATTTGTTCAGTTCATTTCCGACAGTCAAAACACCGGGAAAAGCTTCTAGTGCCGTGTTAGTAGCATCAGGTTGCAAAGGAAAGGGAAACTCAAAGTTTTCATTGAAAAATGCTTTAAGAATAGTTGCAGTTGCCCCAATAAAGGCTGCGTGTCCTGCAGGGTAGGAAGGGTGAGACGGACAGCCTTCAGGATAAGCAACAGGAAGAAAATATGAACCGAATGTTCCAAAGATATTGGTTAAAGCATCGGAATTTAAGAGCTGCGGGTTGATCCCTAACTGCGTGCCATTCACGAGCTGCTGCTGAACATAAAATCCGTATTCTTCAGGTCTTACACGGCGATTGACTTGCCATTTCTGATACCAAGCTGCTTTAAGAGCTTCGTGAACAGCTTCACGCATAAGATCAAGAACTTGAGCTATTCCGAAGGTAACGAAGCCATCTTGAGTGGGGTTGTTTAAATACGGGTTTGCGGGATCGAGAGCATCGGGTCCATAAGAATTTAGGAGCAATATTGCATTGATACCCTCTTGTCCAGGAGTATCGGCATGCACATATCCGGCTAGATCACGCGGGGTGCGAATAAAATTTGGCGTTGCGTCAAGTGTTGTTGTATTTCCTGTCAAACCGCCATTAATGACAGTGAACCAGTCAGCAAATGTTGTATTGAAATCATTGACAGTTCCCGCAACAGGAACTGTTTGCTCAGGAAGTATAGTTGTCGTCCCGTAAGGTATGGTTTGATAAAGAAATTGAGAAATATAAGGACCAATGAGATCCCCCGGCGTGTCTCCTCTTAAAAAAGTGCCTGGAGTGACCATGCCGGCAACTTTTGGTCCTCTAAAATCAGATAGAGTATTCAAATCTGTAATAGCTTGGGCAACAGTTGCGTTTGCGGGAAATTCATTAAAAGGGATATCTCTGCAAAGAACAGTCCAATAAACTTCAACCATTTCACCTGCTGTTTGAGCCGAGGCAAATGTGGGGGCGGGCGGGATGGCATTGATCCATCCATCATTAGCCGCAAGTGAAAAAGCAAGCGATGATTGAGGGCTGACAAGTTTAACAACTCCAGTTCCAAGTTGAATAGCATTGAAATCTGCAAAAACTCCTGACTGAAGAGCTCTAACAAGAGAATTAAAAGCCGGCTGCATGATAAAACCGGAAGGAAAATGGTTTAAAGCTTTACCAAAGCTTCCTCTCAAATTAGCATAGAGGGCTTCATCACCGTTATTTGTTTGGTTTGGAAGAGGTCTTTGTTCATCAAATTCAGAAACAGCGCTTTTAACGGTATGGGCTTCTATGCGTCTTTGGGCACGTTGGATTTGAAAAAATTCATTATTACTGACCGCAGAACATGTGATCGGCAAAGTGCATACGAGCAATAATAGTGATAGAAAGCGACTTAACATAATCTCTCCTTTAAAAATGATAACCCAGTAAAACTCTTAATCCCACATTCCATCTGGTTAGATGTGGAATGTCAACTTTTACCCAATTGGGGCTTGAATCACAAACTTCCCCGAATTCGTTCCAATCAAAGAAGGGAACAATACTTAAATCGAAGCACCGGCAGCAATAGTCGAAGGTCCATTCAATCGGCAGCTGCACCCTAAATGCATGCTCTAGCTTCGTGTTTAATCCAATGTGGATGATATTAACGCATGAATAGACATCCGGGCGCCATTCGAATTGAATACCACCTCTTAAGGTTGGGTTCAAATAAGCATAAGCGTAAAAACCTAAGGGAACAAACAATTTGTTATATGTATAGCAAAGGCCATGGTTTTGTGGATCCTGTTCATTTAAAAATCGGTTATAGCCAAAGCCGACGTAGGGTTTTACTAAAACACAGTTGCAGCATTGCCAAAAACTTGTGCCCAATTTCCACTCAAGATAGTACTCTGTAAGAGAACTCCTTTGGCAAGGTCTCCCTGTTATAGGACCTGCATTCCAGTATCCTTCAAAGTCCAAAGCAGTAAATAAGCAACTGCATTGGTATTCGCCTCCCACAGTGACTCCGCCCATATAGCCTTCAAGATTAGAAGGATTGTCAAAATGAAGTCTCGTATAGTTAAAATGAGGGCCTACGTATACTTTAGATTCAGCAGAAAGAACACTGGCTTGAATCAGTAGAAACAAAATCGACAAAAATTTCTTCATAAAAAAATCCTTTTCTTAAAAATAAATTTTTTCAAGTTTGTTGTCTATTAAAACTCTGCATTTATACTATAAGTTTATAACTTGATCTCATGGGGGGGAGTATAAATTTATCGAATGAAGCCTTGCGCTTACATCCTTTTATCAAAGATTGACTTAGACAAATTTTCAAGATAGAATATTCATCTTAAACTAGGAGGATTGCATGTTTACAGCAGTTCCCGCTGGATGATTTTTTAGAGGTAATTTAAAATTTTGTTTCGTAAACTTTTAGGGTAATATGAACAACCTTTACTCCACTCAGCCCTATGAAGTCTTTATTCCGCAAGCACCTCAGTGCCCCAGCTCTTATCAAAACTGTCTACAAGGAATTCGCTAAAATTCCTGATAAAGCTGTATTCAACAGGGAGCCCTTAATTTCTTTAACAGATCACCTGATGTCAGGGCTAGCCGTCTTTGGCTTAAAATGCCCTTCCCTGCTCGCTTACGAAAGACAACGACAAGAAACTTCAACAGATAAGAATCTTAGAGATCTTTACCACGTAAACAAGGCCCCCTGTGATACCTACCTAAGAGAACGTTTAGATCCTGTTAATCCTAAACATCTACGCTCTGCATTTAAAAAGCTATTTACTTCTTTCCAAAGAGGGAAAGGCTTAGAGGAATATGAATATTTGGATAGACATGTCTTATTGTCAGGGGATGGTACAGGGAATTTTTCCTCAAACAAGGTGAGCTGTCCTCATTGTTGCCAAAAAAAATCTCGAGACGGAAGCATATCTTATTACCATCAGATGTTTGGTGTTTGTCTAGTGCATCCAGATAAGAAGAATGTTATTCCTCTTTGCCCAGAGCCAATTCTCAACGAAGATGGGGCAGATAAAAATGATTGTGAGCGTAATGCATGTAAGCGATTCTTGAGGCACTTCCGTCGCGAGCATCCTCATCTAAAAGGGATTTTTTTACAAGATGGGTTGGCTTCAAATGCCCCGAATATTGAAATGCTTAAAGAGCATGATTTGCGATTTATTCTCATTGCCAAGCCCGGAGATCATCGATTTCTTTTTGAGCAGTTAGCATCAAGCAAAAAGAGTAAGTACCACGAAATCCATACCGAAGATGAAAGCTATCACCAGTTTTATTATTTAAACGATGTTTCTCTCAACAAATCTCGTGCAGACGTAAAGGTCAATGTACTGGAATATAGATGCACAAACAAAAAGGGAAAAACTGTTAATTTTTCTTGGGTTACAGACATCAAGTTAAACAAAACCAATGTGTTAAAAATCGCTCAAGCAGGGAGGGCCAAATGGAAAATAGAAAATGAGACCTTCAATACGCTAAAAAATTTGGGATACAACTTCGAACATAACTACGAACATGGCAAGCAACACCTGTCCACAAATTTTTGCCTTCTGATGATGTTGGCGTTTTTAATCGACCAGATACAAGAAGCTTGCTGTACTGTTTATCAGAGATGTAAGAAAAAAATGGGAACATACCGAGATCTTTGGCACAAGATGTGTGTATTGTTCCAAGCACTTGCCCTCTCAAACTGGGAGAATCTCTATGAGATCATATTGGGGACAAAAAAATTGAAAATGGATACTTCTTAGAGTAACGTCGGATATCCCAGATTTTTAGCGTATTTCCCAAAAACTATTCAGATCAGATCCAGAAAAAGACTTTCGAGCACAAGCCCACGGGAAGGCTGTTACCCAAATTTTGTCAAAAAAATAATTTTGTTAAACCCCACACTTCATGAATTCCAGCGGGAACAGCTGACTTTCTGGGGCATAAAAAACCTGGATAAATTATATCTTGTTCAGGTTACATGGAATCTCAATGATGCCGATACCCTAAGAAAAGAGGTGACTGCGTTGGAAAAAGCCATGCAAGCCGAGCCCTTGCTCTTGAAAGCGGCTGTTCCCGATGGAATTTTCTTACATTCTAATATACCAGCACCTTTCATTGGCTTCAGAGAAAAAAAATGGTTTTTTTCCAAATAAGGAGAAATTTATGGATAATTATTTGTCTTATTCCCTATCTGCCCTGCTGCAAACTAAGTTGACCATATGGAGAAATCCTCAAGGAAAGGAGGAAAACTGGATAACTCAGAGAAAGAAATATAAAAAATTCCCTCAAGTTTGGACAGTCGTCAAGTGCGAAGCAGCTTACGCGCTTTTAGCGGGCGTTGGCTTTAGCGAATATTTAACAAGCTTCCTTATGTTTCCGTTAGGCTATGCGGTGTCATGCATTAGCAGCGAGCCCTATGAGAGGGCCAGGCACTGGAACAAATGCAGCAAAATCGCCGCTTTATGGGCGCTTGCGAATCTTAGCGAAAATGTGACAAAGCCCAATATGATCACAACGTCTCAAAATTTTCAAATTGAGCAAAACAAGGACAACCTCCTGATGACCCCGTTTACCTTAACCGGGAAGGCCCCTCTTTGAGGCGGGGGTTGGATATTCCCAGCTCGATAAGAGCTAAAACTCCAAGAGCGATCAGGATATAATAAACTGTATTGGGAACAAAAAGGTTCAGTACCAGGCTGAGTAGCACGGCAAGCTGAACGACCGTAGTCACTTTACCGCACCAAATGGCCCGCAAATCATACTCTGCGAGCGACCCTTTCAGAAACAAAAATAACCCGAATAACAGAATAGAAAAGTCCCGGCAAAACATCGCCGCGATCTGCCATGCCTGGAGCCGGTTTTCTGTGTAGAAGACAGAAACAGCTACAATCACAAAAAAACGATCAGTTAAAGGATCGAGAACCGTGCCCAGCCGGGATGTCTGCTTATAATGTCTTGCAATATAACCATCCAATCCATCAGTACAGAGCGCCAAAAGAACGACAACAGCCCGCAAAGCAACATTTTGCTTAAAGAAAACCAATGCCAAAGGAATCCTCAGCAAAGACAAAATATTGGGAATTGTTATCATTAACTAATAAATAAAAAATAAAATCATTAATCTGCAATTAAATTCGAACATTTTTTATGGTCCCATCCCTTTCTTAATTCGCTCATCTTTTTGTTGGAGATGCCGCCCAAAAATTCTATCGTCTTTAAAAGGCGTGCCCGCGTACGGTCCTTTCCCAGCAAGGGAACCGACCCGAAGAGTGGAGGTCCTTGCTTTTTTCCCATCAAACTGGCAAACAGCAGCGGCATGACCGCTTTTTTATGATTGACGCTAAAAATTTCGGCGGCATCACGCGAGGCGAGGTTCATCCCCTCGCTTGTCCAGTTTTCATTCTCTTCAAGATACCAAATGATAGCCTGAAGAATCATCGCCGCATGGGAAGGAGTCAAATTCTTCACCTGAAAAAGTTCAGGAGTATAGTTTAAGTCGTTGATGAAGAAAAAATCGCAGAGTTTAATAAAGTCTCCGAATGTCTTGATCCTTGAATGAACCAAAGGCATCAGCTTTTGCATAAAATCATCGTTAAAGCCCCAATCCCGAATGCGGCCCCAAAGCTTTTCTTCCGGGATGTTTTTGATGAGGTACTGCTGATTGATCCAATCAAGCTTTTTAACATCGAAGACCGCTCCTGAAACCCCAATCCTTTTAGGGTCAAAATCTTTAATGATATTTTCAAGAGGATAAATTTCGAGATCCCCGGGCATGCTGTACCCCATCAAGGTCAAGAAATTCATAAAAGCTTCGGGCAGATACCCGCAGTCCCGATAGAAAAAGATCGAAGTCGGATTTTTACGTTTGGAGAGCTTTTTGCCGTCCATCCCCAGTAAAAGGGGCATATGCATAAAAATCAGGCGCCTCCCATCCGAAGGCCTGATACAAGAAAATGTGCTTAGGGGTCGAGCTGATCCACTCATCTCCGCGAATCACATGAGTGATTTCCATCAGGTGGTCGTCGACAACATTGGCGAGGTGATAAGTGGGAAAGCCGTCGGATTTTAAGAGAACCTGATCGTCGATATCGGGCCAGGGGGTTGTGATGCGCCCTTTAATGGCATCTTCAAACACGCACTCGCCCGTAAGAGGGGTCTTCATCCGCACAACATAGGGGCGCCTCTCGACCTCTTCGAACTGCCTTTCTTTCCTGATCGCTTAAATTGCGGCAGCGGCGGTCATACCCCTGCCTTCCACCCCTCTTTGCCTGAACAAGGCGTCTTTCCGCAAGTTCTTCGGCAGTGCAGTAGCATTTGTAGGCTTTGTCTTCCTTAAGAAGCCTGTCGACATGTTCTTTGTAAATTTCCAGCCTCTCGGACTGCCTGTAGGGGCCTAAGCCGCCGCCGACATCAGGCCCCTCGTCCCACTGGATCCCGCACCAATGAAGCGATTTGTAAATATTTTCTTCATATTCAGTCCGGCTCCTCGACCGATCGGTATCTTCAATGCGAAGGATAAATCTGCCCCCGCGGATGCGCGCAAAAATCAGATTAAACAGGGCCATAAAGGCTGTTCCCACATGCGGGTCGCCCGTGGGGGAAGGAGCTATGCGAACACGAACTGTCATGATAAAAAAATCCTTTGCTTTAGAAAAAGTATATCACCTCTGCCAAAAAAAAGGAATGTGAATTCCCGCAAAAAAACTTCAATCTGCTATAGTCTTAAAAAATGGATGCCGCAATGACCTTAAATCATCTAGCCAACACACAAGTTGTTGAGAACTTGTTAACGCACCAAATTATTCAGAGGGTCAGCGGCAAGCCGCCCGATGTTCTGAACTCTCAGACTGCCAAGCTTGCCCTGCTAATTTTCTTTCTCGACAAAACCCGCATTTCCAACCAACTGCTTCTCACAGCCAAACATATCGCCCCCCTCACGACCCAAGATATGAATTTTAAAAATTTGAAAACGATCGTTAAAGTCTACAGAACCCTATCCGATGATTCCTGCTTTAATTCCGTTCTCAAGCGGATAACTGCGCTCTTTTTCCAAAGTTTCGGAGAAAAAGAACTCACCATTATGGCAGCCAAACATGTACTTCACGAGCATCTAAAGGCGCCCGATGTCGAAGCGATTCTCGCGGCTGTCTCTAAGCTGCCGGCCTCTAAAAAAGAACAAACCGCTAAACGTGCCTGTTGGCCTATACATAGCAGCATGAATGGTACCGACATCGCGCAAATCGTGGCATGCGTCAATCAGCTTTCCGATCCGGAAGGGGCCGTTAATTGCGCCCAAAGGCTTCTCGACAATACAATGTCGGGGACCGATGTGAAACGGATCCTATTGACTTATGAGGGCTTGGATCCCAAAGAAAAAAGAGTCTAGGTGCAATATCCTCTGGTTTATCAGCCAATATGAGCATAAGGGCCTCTTTTGCAAAGAAGCGATGAAGTGCGCTCCAAAATTCAGCAGCAGTAATATGAAAGAAGTCGACCACTTCCTTAATTTCGTTTCCCGTCTGCCAAAATACCAGCAAAAAAAGACGATCCAATGCGTTTTACGTCACGCAGTAAATCAAAAAGCATTTGATGACTATCTCAATATGTTTGTTCTCAAACATGAATCCGGCCGCAGCCGGCTAGCGGAGATATTCGACAAATTTCACCACTTGGCAAAAGATTTCGCAAATAGGTACCGCCTCTCTTCAAGTAGGATTCCGAAGATTCTCGAAGGCTTCGCAAAAATTGGAGAAGATTTCACTTTAAAATACAAAGAGCTCCTATGTCCATTATTCGACAATTTGAGCGATACCGATTTTATACATGAAATATTCTATGAAATATCGGAGGTTCCATTTAGCCGGCTGAATAATTTTCTCACATTAGTCAACACTCAAAAAAAGCACTACAACCAGAAAATCAGTTCTTCAGACCTCAACTACATTGTCAACGATGTTAAGAAATACTTCCTTCAATATGACCAGTTAATTTTGCTTATGGCTTTTTCCCACCTTGGCACTATCGGCCCTTCTCAAACCAAACAGAACTTGTTGGAAAAAGCAAAATCCCTACCTATAAAAGAGCTGAGCAAATTTTTCAAAGCCTAAGCCCCAATAGCCGCTGGCTCCTCCTCTTGATCGACAGCCTGAATCTTTTGTAGCATGATCAAATCTTTCATGATATTTATTCCCTCGGTCAGCTGAAGGTCGTTCTTTCCCCATCCGGCCTCTTTGTCCTCGTCAAAATTCAAATCCTTCTTTTTGATCTCTTCAAGCAGAGCCTGATAGTTTTTGTTGCCCGTAATACGCTGCTCGGAGTTAGCCTTCAAAATAGGGGTGTACTTGTCATAAATATGAAGTTTTGGCTGCAGGTTGAATTTATACAGATTCGTGATTTTAGCTCTCTGAAAAAAGGGGACATCCGAGAGGTCGTCATCAAAGCTCGGCTCAATGCTGGCGTTGGCAAGAGGATATTTGGCATACTGTTCTCCAACTTCCGATTCCGAAAGAATTCCCGAAACCACGATATCCGATTTAACGCCCACAAGCTGCGGACTACTTCCCGAAACAGTATAATAGCGGCCCCTTGTTACCTTATACTCCCCCTCCGGATTCACTTCCCCCTGGCCCGAGGCATTCAAAGTAAAAGTTTGAAACGAGCCTTTTCCGAAACTGTGGTCATCCCCGACAATGATGGCGCGGCCATAGTCCTGGAGAGTTCCCGCCACAATTTCGGAGGCTGAAGCGCTCGCGCGGTTGATCATCACAATAAGCGGACCGTTCCATATTGTTTTGCCGTCCAAATCACGAAGATGCTGGATTTTACCCGAATCGTCTTTAATGGAAACAACAACTCCCTTTGTAATGAACAATCCTGTCACCGCCACCGCCTGGGACAGCATTCCCCCGGAGTTATTGCGAAGATCTAAAACAACCCCCAGAACTTTATGATCCTTTTTAATCTTCTCCAGCTCGCGAGTCAGATCAGCAGCGGAAGAGCTTTCAGGATCCTGATAAAAAGAAAATAATTTCAGATAGGCGATTACGCCGTTTCCAAAAGGCTCGAATGTCGCCTCATAACGGCTCTCTTTTAAAACCACTTCATTGCGTATCACGGTAATATCCAGAGTTTTCTGATCGATAACTTTGTCGTCTTCCTTCTTGTCCCTAAGAACTGTCAGGGTCACAGGCGTATTTTCTTCCCCTCTGATCAGACTGACGGCATCGGTGATGCTCATTCCCACAACCGGTTCTCCATTTACGGCAATGATCAAATCATCGACTTTTAACTCTCCCTCCCTGTCCGCCGGGCCCCCTTCGATAATTTTTATGACCCTGAAACCATTGATATCGTCTCGAAGGGCCGCTCCTATGCCGAAAAGGCGTTGTTGTACATTAATCAGAAATTGCTGCGCCTCTTCTGGAGTGAAGTAAGCAGTATGGGAGTCGAGCGAGGATGCGAAGGCTTTTAAAACTTTTGATAAGATGAGCTCGCTCCGGTAGGTCGGATCGCAATTGAGGAGTTCTTCCTCGTATTTTAGCCTCTGCTTGTTGATTCTTTGCAGCGATTTTTCCTGCAGCTCGTCAGTCAGCCTCCGAGCTGCCTGAAGCTGAAGTGCTTTGACCTCCATGATGCGAGTCAAGAGCTCCTGCTCTGATTGAGCCCATTCCATGTCCTTAAACTTATTGGCATCGACCTTTTCCGGAAGCGAAGACTCGTCAATCATCCCTTCCAGCCTGTCGCGCCTTTCAATGGCATTGATCATGGCATCATAAATGTTATTAAAGCTTGAAAAGTCGGCGCAGCACATCTTTGCTTCGACACCTGCCACCAATTTATCGGAAGGTTCGATCCACTTCTGAAGGTCGGATTCGATAAAATAAGTTTTTGTGGGATCCAACTCATCGATAAAATTGACAAGCGCTCTTTTGACAATCTCGGGAGACAGTTTCTTTTGTGAAACGTGAGCGTTCATAATCTCTTCGAGTTTCTCTTGAGCTTCCTTGGCATTGATGACCGGAGGTTTTCCATATGCAGCAAAAGGAACAAAAAAAGCAATTAATATAAAAATGAATCGACGAGCCATTTTCCCTCAAAAATTGATTTATTCTGGTAATTCCATATTGTAATTGATTTTGATTATTGAAGAAAGGATCTATTTCTTTAAGGCTTTAATGAACCAAATAACTGTAATTTTAAAGGTATAGAAGAGAGTGAAGATCGCTGCGGCAAAAATCACCGAATAAGCCAGCTTCTCTCCGAATGTCGCATCGTCGCTGTAAAGGTAGAATATCATACCTCCGAGAAAAATCGAAAGACCGATGATAATGACATTGCCGATTTGAGAAATAAACTTGGTCAAATTCATGAGCTGCCCTCTAAAGTTTCCTGGCATATTGACATATACGCTCCAAATTCCTATATGTCAAACCAAGATGCAGACTTTTTTCAACTTAAAAGAACAGGGATCCTACATTAATGGAGAAATTTCACCCGCCGGCACGGTAGAAAAAGCCATTGAATGCGCTGAAAAATCATTTACAAAATGGAAGCAGACACCCCCGCAGGAAAAATCGCGCATCCTCCGTAAAATTGGCGATTTGATTCTCGATCACCGCCTTGAGCTGGCAAAAATTATGACGGAGGAAATGGGCAAGACCAGAAAAGACGGTCTTGCCGAGGCCGTATACTCCGCAGGGTTCTTCCATTGGTTTGCAGGAGAAGCGGAACGGGTCTATCAAAGGCAGCTGCCCTCTCCATGCGGAGAGAAAACCCTCAATTTTCTCAAAACTCCGGTAGGCGTATCGGGACTCATCACCCCATGGAATTTTCCTCTTGCCATGCCAGCAAGAAAAGTAGCAGCGGCCCTTGCCGCCGGCTGCGCCCTAGTCCTCAAACCTGCAATGGAGTGCCCAAAAAGCGCCCTGTTTACCGCTCTTGCCTGCCAGGAAGCCGGCATCCCTCCCGGCGTCGTTAATGTCATTTTCGGAGATGAAAAACAGATCGGCAAGGCCCTTCTTGAATCCCCTAAAATCAAAAAAATCAGCTTTACCGGAAGCACTGCTGTCGGCAAGTATCTCTATGAACACTCAGCTCTTACGCTCAAAAAACTGTCGCTTGAACTAGGAGGCCACGCTCCTGTTATCATCTTTGACGATGCCGACATCGACCTTGCGGCCGCGCAAACGGTCATTGCCAAATTCCGTAATAACGGTCAGTCTTGCGTTGCCGCAAACAGAATCTTTGTCCACGACTCCATTTATGATGCCTTTGCCAAAAAATTTGTCAGCGCCGTCGAGAAATTGCAAGTCGGCGATCCGCATGACCCTGAAACCGACCTGACAAATGTCCTCCACCCGAGCGTCCTAGATAAAGTTCCGAAACAAATAGACGATGCGTTTAAAAACGGAGCCAAAGCCCTGTTAAAAGGAAAAAAACCTTACGACCCGGTCATTCTTACTGATGCAGGCGGCCATATGCTGGTTTGCCGCGAAGAAACATTCGGGCCTGTCGCTCCCCTGATCCGATTTTCCGGTGATGATGATGTCTATAAAATGGCCAATGATACTCCGTACGGCCTTGCATCCTATCTTTTCACGCAAAGCCTCGAAAGAGCCTACCGGGCCATGGACGCTTTGCAATTCGGCATTATCGGCATCAACGATGGACTTCCAAGCTCCCCCTCCCTCTCTTTTGGGGGGATCAAAAATTCAGGCCTCGGACGGGAAGGGGGTCCCGGAGGCCTTGACGAGTATCTTGTTGAAAAGTGCGTCTCTCTTAGGCCTTGAATTGAGGGGAGAATCTCTCTCTCCCCCCAATCGAGCGGCTACTGCTGCAGGGCTCCGTTTCTTTTTTCAGCCATATGCTTAGCGACAATTTTTACTGCCATACTTTTATCTTGGAAAGGTCCTTGAGACGTTCCTTTACAGCCGCCCTGGCCTGCACAGGAGTTATGATCGGTTTTACAGGAATTGAGCCCTTTACAACTGTTTTGTCCCTTGCAGCTTTGATTCGCAAGTTTAAGGGCTAAAGCTTTTCCTTCCGAGCTCATAGTATCATAAAGCTTTTGAGCTGCGGGATTCAACTGCGACCTGAGCTGCTGCGATGTCATGGGAGCCTGTTGATTCATAGAATTGTTATTCATATCGGCATAAATGTAACCGGCGTTTGCCGAATTGATCATGCAAATGCCGCTGGCAAGTCCCGCCAAGGCGATTTTTTTCAAATTTCGTTTTTTCATATAAAACTCCTTCAAGAATTTGTAGATTTGTTCGTTCGCTAATGTGAAAGATAATGTCTTGAGGTTTGATTAAAAAGAGAGGCTATTTAACCTATCAATAACATAAGTGGGAATAAAACAAAAAAAAGAGTTTTATATTACTTAGCTATCAGGACTTGGCAAGCTGAGGCTTAGATTTAATCTGGTCGGTGATGCCTTCGGACGTGTCGTTTTTCTTGAGAGCCATTTTGGCAAATTCCAGGCCGAGCACCTTAACCGCTCCGAACCAGACAAAGATAACCCCCATCAGGATAGTGGCAACATAAGGGGCGCTTTGTGTGAGCGACGAGAAGATCAGAAGCAGCGCCTGATGAACGACTGCACCTCCGGACTTGCCGAGGCGCGAACCCACGCCGTCTATGGCGGCTTTCCCTTTGAGCTTAGTCTCGTGATCGAGCGGAATGAACACCATTTCTTTTGTCGAATCAAAAACTGAATATTTGGCCGACTTGCTAAGGCAGTTTTGCGCCCCGCCAAACATGACCGCTAAAGCCAACGGCGTCATCCCCATAAAATAAATCGCTGTATCAACCATAAACTGACGGTAAAACAAAAATCCGAAGAATCCCAGAGTCGTCGTCAAAAGGACCAGGGGAGTGATCAAGGCGGTCTTTGTCCACCCGATCCGTCCGATAATTTTCCCGATGAAAAAAGAAGCGGCCGAAGAGATAATTCCCAAAAGAATTGTGACATTGCTCAAATAAATGAAGTAGTCATCCCGGCTCGGATAAAGATTCTTTAATTGATCTTTCCACACAACCTCGACAAGGTTTATTGATAAATTGTATGCAACAACGATAACGGCGATACAGATAAGATATTTGGATTTAGCAAGGAAAGTGAAGCTGTCTCTTAAAGATTGCTTCTCCTTAATCCTGAAAGCGCGGTTTGATCGGTGAAGATCGATATAATCGGGTGAATTGAGGACATATTTGTTGAGCCACCAAAACGATCCCATAATGAAAATGCCGACAACAAAGACGGCCAAAACAACTTCCATAATGGTCTGTTCAAAAGCGTCGTTGCCGAAAGGGAGGCTGGGGTTGTATTCAAGACTTGAAAAATAGCGGCCCAATAAGCCGGCAATAACGGCGGAGATACTGGAGACAACGCCTAAAATGCTGTAATGGCGGCGGGCATCTTTTACTTTGGTGATTTCATTAGCAAACCCCCAAAAAAGAACCGTCAGTACAATGCTGGACCAAAGCTCGCACATCACGTAAAACATTGTAAAGGACCAGTGTCTGATCATGGATATGAAGCCATGCGCCCCTTTCGGAAGGATCGTCTCCAAAAACCTGGCAACCCCGACAAGTTCCAGGCTCTCACGCATCGGATAGAGGATAAAGCCGAATGTAACGTAGGCGATGAGAAAGCCCCAAACCATGATATAGTAAACTTTTTCCTGGCTGTATCGATTGGAGAGCTTAGTAAATATATAGGCCGAAAGCACAGCCATGGGGAGCATAGCCCAAACCTTAATGAAAGGAATTACAGCCCCGCCCGATGATTTAGCAGTAACTACAAGAACGTCTTTCAGATTGCGAAGAATACTATAATTAAAGCAGGTAAGAAAGAGCATAAGCATCATAGGAATGACCAATTTTAGCTCATGCCGATAAAAGGGCCAAAATATAGACCTGATAGGCCCAAACTCTGCTTGTTTTGTTTTTTTCATTATAACAAGTCCTTAAAAATAAAAATTAACATATTTACTAATTAAAATCAAGTTAAAAATAAATCTATAAAATATTTAAATTAAATTAATTTTGTTAAGTGAGGAAATTATCCTTGTAAAACAGGTTCGGCGTCGGAATCAGCAGGAACTTTGACCTCATCGGAGGTCAGGAGATCGAATTGTTTACCAAGAGAGGATGCGGCTCCCATCCAAATCCCAATGATTGCAATAAGAAAACCGGCAACGTAAGGGGCGCTTAAAGAGAGTGTAGAAAAGGAAATCAACAAGACCTGATGAATCGCCGATCCCCCAGATTTGCCAAGTCGATTGCAAACTCCATCGATTGCGGCTTTGCCTTTAATTTTCGATTCTGAGCTAAGAGGAATAAAAGCCACTTCTTTCGTGGCATCATAGATGGTATACTTGGCCCCCCGGCTCAAAATATTTTGAAGGGTGCCGAAAAACACAACAAGGGTGATGGGCGCTGCTCCAAAGAAAGTCTGAGCTACTGCGGGAAAGTATTCTTTTGAGAAAAATAGCCCAAAAAAGAAAACGCTTGTCAGTAGAAGGATGATCGGCGTGAGCATAGCTGTCTTGGTCCAGCCGCATCTTCGTATCAGGTTGCCGGTACCCAAAAAGGATGTGATTGTCGCCAGAATGCCGATAATCACCATGACCTGGTTCATGTAAAGGTTGTAGTCGCTTGGATTGGAATAAAGTTCATGAACCTGATGTTTCCACAGGACCTCTACGAGATTGATAATGATGTTATAGGCTATTGTGATGACGGCAATATACATCAAATAGCGGCTCTTGAACAGATAGGCGAAGTTCTCCCGCATCGACATCCGCCCTTTGACCGCTCCGTTCGACGTCTCGGCTGCCTCGTCGGTTTCGGCATCGAGAACATGCGTGTGCATCCAGCGAAAAACGGCCATCGCGGCTATACCGCAAACCAAAACGATCGAGACAAGAACCAGCATTTGCTGGTCCCAGGAGCGGCTGCCGTAAGGGATAAGTGAAATAATTTTGGCTTTTGATATCTGCACGGCGAATTGACCGGCGATAATTCCCGAGATGTTTGTCCCGATTCCCAAAATCGCATAGAAGCGTTTCGCCTCGCCAAGCTGCGTAATTTGGTTGGCGAATCCCCAAAACAGTAAAAAGAGGACGATATTCCCCCAAAGCTCGGACATGACATAAAAGCTTGAAAATGACCAATTGCGGATCATCGCGACAAAACCCTTCATGCCCACGGGCAGAAACAGTTGAAGCTTGTCGGCAAACTCGTGGGGATGGATAAATTCTCTACAGGGATAGAGGATAAAGATAAAGAAGGCAAAAAAGATCAAAAAGACCGACATCATAGAATAAAAAACCAGCTCCCGCGACAACTTATTGGAAAGCTTGGTAAACAGATATGTAAGTAAGATGGAGCCGGGAAACATGATCCAGAGCTTGATGAAAGGAATGACTTCGGCGCCGGACTGCCTGCCGGTAGCGACGACGAGAGTGTCTTTCATCGTCCTAAGAATGTTGTAATTGAAGGTGATTAGAAATAAAATCAACAGCATGGGAAGGAGCTTGCGAAGCTCATGGCTGTGGATGGGCCAAAAAAACGAACGCCACCCGGAAAACTCTGCTTCTGTCGAACCCGACATGCACTCCCTACAGGGGTCAAGGTTTTGAGAATTATTCCCAACTCAAACATTGCTGAGATCCCGATTATCTCAAGGGAGAGATTTTAAAGCAATGAATATTACAAAAATATTTGATAATCAATAAGTTAAACTTTACTTGTCAAGACTTCAATGCCAGAAAGAGTGCCGTTTTGAATAAATTCAAGAGCAGCGCCCCCTCCGGTGGAAATGTGGGTCATTGTGCCCGCAAGCCCCAAGGATGAGACAGCCGAAACCGAGTCTCCACCCCCGACGATGGTTTCCGCCCTGAGCGAACTCAAAATTTCAGCCACAGCACGCGTTCCTTCGGAAAATTCGGGAATTTCGAAAATCCCGGCAGGTCCGTTCCACAATACGGTTTTGGCATCCGAAAGTGAATCCTTATACAGTTTAATGGTTTTAGGACCGATATCCACAGCCCGGTAGCCGCTCGCAACGCCCCCTTCTGTCAAATCAAAAGCGACAGGCTGCTGTCCTTCTTTAATTTCCCTGACGGCCAGAACATCCACGGGAAGAATCAATTTCACGCCCCTTTCGCGGCACTCTTCCATGATTTGAAAGGCCGTATCGAGATACTCCTCTTCATAAAGGGAATCCCCGATCGCGATTCCCTTCCCTTTTAAAAATGTATGGGCCATGGCCCCGCAAATCAGCAGACCGTCGACTTTTTCCAAAAGAGAGGAGATCACTCCGATTTTTGTCGATACTTTGACTCCGCCGATGATCGCATAGAAAGGACGGGAGAAATTGCCTAAGACTTTTCCCAAATAGTCAATTTCTTTTTTCATAAGAAAGCCGGCTGCGGCAGAGCCTTGAAAATATTTTGCCGTCTCATATGTCGAGGAGTGCTTCCGGTGGGCCGTTCCAAAAGCATCGTTTACATAAATATCTGCAAGGCGAGCGAGATTTTCTGCAAACTTGGGATCGGATTCGGGTTTTGTTTCAGCTCGGTGAAAACGGAGGTTTTCAAGAAGCAATACTTCTCCCTCTTTTAAGTTTTGCGCCATTTTTACCACTTCGCCTCCCACGCAGTCGGGAGCCATCTGGACCTCTTTTCCGAGAAGTTCTGAAAGCCTTTTGGCGCAAGGTTTTAAAGAATACTTCTCTTCTTTTCCACTCGGCCTACCCAAATGGCTCATCAATATGAGGCTTCCGCCGTGATCGAGAACATACTGAATCGACAAAAGCGCCGCCTTTATCCTTGTATCGTCGGAAATGCCGCCTTTGTCATTCAAAGGGACATTGAAATCCACCCGCATCAGCACTTTTTTTCCCTTCAGGTCAAGTTCATCGATTAAAAGTTTTTCCATTGACACCTCTGTTTTTCCGCTTATATATGAGTTAAGGAGGCTCAGTCAATGGATATTAGCCGTCTCAGAAGGGAATACCCGCTGAAAAAACTCAGAAGATCGGTTCTCAAAGAAAGCCCTCTCGATCAATTAAAAGTCTGGATCGACGATGCCGCAAAAGCAGAAATGATCGAACCCAATGCCATGATTCTTTGCACCGCAACAAAAGATGGAAGGCCGTCGAGCCGGACAGTCCTTTTAAAAGGAATCACAAGAGGAGGCCTCGTTTTTTTTACCAACTACGAAAGTCGCAAGGCATCGGAAATTGAAAAAAACCCCCGCGCATCGGCAACGTTTCTGTGGGCTGCCCTGGCAAGGCAAATCGTCGTAGAAGGAAAGGTCGAAAAAATCAGCCGCAGAGAATCCGAAGATTATTTCGCGGCGCGTCCAAGGGAAAGCAGGATCAGCGTTTTTGCCTCGAAACAAGATGAAGTGATCGCCTCTCGCGAAGAACTCGACAAAAAATGGGAAGAAACAAAAAGTCGTTTTGAAGGAAAAGACATTCCCCTTCCAGAGTTTTGGGGCGGCTACCGCCTCTTGCCGGATTATGTAGAGTTTTGGCAGGGGCGGCCACACCGTCTTCACGACAGGTTTCGGTATCTGCTTAAAAACGGATCGTGGACCATTGAGCGGCTTTCGCCTTAAGATTAGGCCGCAATCAAGGGTTAAAAAGGACTTCCGCTTCCCTTAATTTGCCCTTGTCTCCGAATACGACAAGTTTATCGCCTTCCAAAATTCGGGTTTTACCGGTAATGTCTGTAATATTTTGCCCGCCTCGGATGATGATTAAAATGGAAATTCCGTATTCGGGTCTAAGATTTGACTCCTGAACAGTAACATCGGAAAGAGGAGCCCCTCGGCTCACATCCCAGGCTTCCAAAAGCACATGAGACAAATCAAGTTCGAGTTCGGTAAATTTCAGAAAAGGATTGCGAGGTTCCCGAAGCATATCGTCGCGCCCTCCGGAAAGCCGGTTGATGATGCTGTCCCTTTCGAGATAGGACACTTCATAATGACTCATGATGCGGCTAACCACCTGAACCGAAACCTCAAACTCGTCGATGACAACCTCGTCAGCTCCCAATTGAAACAAAATTTCGCATTCTTCATGATAATGTGTCCGAACCACAATAAAAAGGCTGCTGTTATCCTTTCTCGCTGCGTGAATGATTCGTTTTTCATCTGCGGGATTGCTTACCAAAACAGCGAGTGTCGAAGCTTTATCTATGTTGACATGCTGCAAGACAGAACGATGACCGGCATCCCCAAAGTAAATCGGCACCCCCTCTTTTCTTTGCTGACGTATGATATCTAGGTTTGTCTCTAAAACGCAGTAGTTCACATTCGCCATCCTGCAGGATTCGGCAAGGTTTTTTCCCACCGCTCCAAATCCCGCGATAACCACATGGCTTGCGAGTCCCTTTGCTTCTTTTAGCTCCCGCATATCTCTCCCTGCGAGCAGCTTCTCCGGCCAGGGGAGCCGGCAGACAAAGCTTGCGGCAAATGGAGCCGACTTGATTAAAAAGGGAGTTGCCAGCATCGTCAGCAGGGAAACCGACAAAAACAGCTGATAGAGATGAGCCTCTCCGATACCGGTTTTCATACCCGCCTGCGCCAGCACAAAGGCGAATTCCCCGACCTGGCAAAGAGCAAACCCCACAAGGATCGAAGTCCTTAGAGGAGCTCCTAAAATCAATGAGGTGTTTCCGGCAACAAACCCCTTGAGAAGCAGAACACCGAAACAAACCGCCAGGATCAACGTAATGTTCTCATAGACAAACCCAAGCTGTAAAAGCATCCCGATGGAGATAAAGAAAAAGCTGGTGAAAATGTCTTGAAAGGGAAGAATGTTTCCCAGAGCCTGATGACGATATTCCGATTCGGAAAGAATCATTCCCGACAAGAAGGCTCCGAGCGAAATTGACAGGCCCGCAAGCGCTGTGCTCCAGGTCGCCGAAAAGCAGATAGCAAGCACCGTAAGCAAAAAGAGTTCGCGGCTGCGGGTCCTTGCGACATAGTCGAGAAGAGGAGGAACAACCTTGATCGCGAAAAAAAAGCTAAAGGCAATAATCAGCGCTCCTTTCCCTAAAACAATGAGAGCATCCTTCAAAGGGAGAACTCCTTCCCCCGCAAGCAAAGGGATCATGAGCATCATCATCACGATGATCACATCCTGAAAAATCAAGATTGCCAAAATGAGATTGCCATGAGGGGTTTTGCCCTCGCCTCTTTCGCTGAGCAGCTTCAAAACAATAGCCGTGCTGCTTAAGGAGAGAAGAAAACCGAGAAACAAGGATTCGGCAGCAGGTCTGCCGACCAGCCTGGCCACGGCGAACCCTCCCAGGATTGTGAATCCTACCTGAAAAAAACCGCCGATAAAAAATCCCTTCCGCATCGCTAATATGCGCCTCGGCGAAAATTCCATTCCAATGGTAAAAAGAAGGAGGATGACCCCGATTTTAGCCAGGATATCCACCTGCTTAACAGCAGAAATCAGTCCGAACCCGTGGGGGCCTGCCAAAATTCCGGTCAGGATAAATCCCACGACAGAAGATATCCTCAAACGGTGGCAGATGAGCAGCACCGCAATGGAAAGGGCGAAGATAACAACGATGTCGCGAAGTAGAGGAAATTCCATATATATTTAACAACTAACAACTTGTAAATTTCTACTGTTGATTGTTGCACCTTTTTACAGATTTAATTATATCGAGGGAAAGGATTAGACAAAAGTCTAGTACGCCGTTAGGTGAATATTTCAGATATAAACAAAAGGGTGCGATCATGAGTGATTCTAAAGTCGTCGCCAGCAAGGTGAAAACTTATATCAAAGATAAGTCGGGAATGAACACATCAACATCTGTGTTCGATGCTCTCACAAGAATTGTCGAGAGAGAGATTGACAAAGCCATTCTAAATGCAGAGCAAAATAAACGTAAAACTGTCATGGACAGAGATTTTATGTAAAGGGCCGGCCTTTTGATCTTTCTCAAAAGGCCGCGCATTTGCTAACATTTATGTAATGCTCAAGATCCTATCCGCTTTAAGCGATAATTACATCTACCTGCTGATCTTTGGGAATATGGCCATCGCGGTCGATCCCGGAGAATCGGAACCTGTTCTCAACGCCTTAAAACAACAAAATCTGGGACTTCAAGCGATTCTCGTCACCCATCATCATTGGGATCACACAGCCGGAGTGGAAAAGCTGGTCGAAGCTACAGGCTGCCCGGTCATCGGTCCAGAGGACAGCCGCGTTCCCAAGCTCACCCAGACTGCCGAAGAGGGGGAGATTATCTCCTTCGGCCCACTGAATTTTACCGTAATCGAAGTTCCCGGACACACCTCCAGCCACGTCGTCTATTACGAACCGGAGCAAAAATGGCTCCTTTCCGGCGATACCCTTTTCGGCGGAGGATGCGGGAGGCTCTTCGAAGGAACCCCCGAACAAATGCATCATTCTCTGCTCAGAATCTGCAAACTACCCGATGATACAAAAATCCTCTGCGGCCATGAATATACTGTCAAAAATCTCGAATTCGCCGCCTCAATCGAACCGAACAATCCAAAAATTGCAGAAAGGCTTACACAAGCCCGCTCGCTTAGGGAAAAAAATATCCCCACAATTCCCAGCACACTGGCAGAAGAAAAACTGACGAATCCTTTTTTAAGAGCCGGCGACCCAGATCTCCGTAAAGCATTGAATATGAAGGATTCTTCCGACATTGACGTCTTTACCAAGGTGCGCGAAATGCGCAACCATTATTGATTTTTATAACCAAGTAGTTGATAATTAACCGTCTATATGGACGGTTTATCGAATAATCCAATTAATCCCCCTCTTTTTCAGCTGCGTCAAAAACTTTTAGTAACCGGCAGCCTTCTCCCTTCGGGAAGAAGCAATCCCGAATCCTCCTTCAAAGACCTTTCGCCCCCTCCTCTTGATAACGGAAAGATTGAATGCCTGCTGAACTCAACCATTAAGCTTTTCGAAACGAGCGAGGTGCGTGTTCATAAAACTCTTCTGGACAATTCAAAACAGCTGCTTGACCATTTGCCCAATAAGTCTCGTAAATTAAGAAGCGTCTACTGGTATCACAGCCAACCGGCACATACCAGAGTCATGGTAGATGTTCTCATAATTATGATCAAAACTCTCCTCTGCACTGCCATCTTTTGTGCTTTGATGTATTTATCTTCATTCATGTTTGAGGACAAATCCCAACGATAGCACATGTGACGGTCTTGTCATTGCCTCCCATACTGATCATCATGCCCGTTTCCGGTTTGTTTTGAGCCGAATTTTCCGCTTTTCCCGTCAGCTGATGAAGAAGGTCGACCATCTGCCTGACGCCGCTGGCTCCCGTCGGATGGCCGAACCCTGTGAGCCCTCCCGAAAGATTGGCGGGAATCGTCCCGAATTCATTGATTCTCTCCTCCATGACAAACTCGGGAGCTTTACCCTTTTGAACAAATCCCGCTGCTTCCAGTGAGAGAATGCCGCTGATCGAAAAGCAGTCATGCACTTCCAAAATGCCGATATCATCCAAAGCCAGTCCGGAAGCGTTCATAGCTTTTTTCACCGCGTTTTCGGTGTTGTCGAAAACGGTGGGATCGGGAGGAGGCTTTGTGATGTCGCTTTCCGACTCCCCAAGGGCGATAAGTTCGACAGCCTCGCTTTTTTTGAGGCCGCATTTCTTCAGTCCTTCTTCGGAGAGCACCAAAAGCGACGAGGCGCCATCGGAAACTTTCGAACAGTCATATTGATTTAAGTAGGGCAAAAAACGTTTGGGGTCGGGAGGGGTCATTGCTTTATCAAGCAGGTTGGCAGTCTTGTTGAAGTGCTCCTGCGCTTTGGGATTTTTTCTCGCTTTTTCGATCGCCTGCTCATACCACTTGGCAAATCCCATCCGCGCATACTTCTCCCCATATTTCCGAAAGTAAGCGCCCGCCCGCTCGGCAAAAATTCCGGGAAAATAATAAGCGGCGCCCCGCTTCCTCTCTTTTCCAAAATAAGCGGCGCCCGCAAGGACATCGGCACCATAGACGGCCTTCATCGTATTCTGAATTTCAAAAGCCGCCGTGAAGACAACATCGGCCATATCAGAAAGGACAGCGCGGACAGCCATGCCGATCGTCCGGCCGCCTGTTCCGCAAGCCCCTTCGATTCCTGTGCAGGGCTTCCCTTCCAGAGAAGGAATCATGAAAGGAAGAAATCCGGGGATGTTGGCCTGTTTCAAAAATCTTGCCGGCATAAAACTGCCGATGACCCCTTCGTCTACGTACAATTCTGGCACCTGCTTGGTCGTTCCTTCAGCTGTTTCTATCAGGTAAGACTCCAGCTCCGGCATCGGCTTTTTGGGATCGAACTCAGGCCGTCCCGGACCGAAATAAATGGTATTGTACCCGGCGGCGATGTAGATTTTTTTTCTAAACGAGGACATGATAAAACCCGTATTTTAATACCGTATGAACATCTTCTAAATTGGCGGCCACTTTGCTTCTTACAAGTTCTTGCGCCGCGTTTCTAGAATGGTCTAAAAATTGAGCGGCCAGATGAGCGGCTAAAGACCCTGCCTCTCTCAAATTGTTTTCATAGATCTTCAGCCTCTCTTCCCTATCCTCCAAATTCCGCGCGTTTTTCCAGGGAATATGGCCTTTCGGAATAGGGCCGAGAAGTGCTTTGATATGCTCCTTTTTTTCTTCATCCAAAGGAATATAGGCGTCTTTTTCCAAATCAAACACATCGGTGATCTGATGTTTTTGGTAACGGAAAAATCCTTCCTTTTGCGAGCCGTCCATATTCTGCCCGCCGACTTTTCCCCTTCGGACCATATCGTTTAATAAAGACGGGGTGATCCCTTCAAGCGGAATTTTCTCTGTCATGATAGCGGCGATTTTTTTCCAGACATCCAGTCCCACATAATCGAGAAGCTGAAAAATGCCCATCGGGCGGATCAGAAAATCCCGCGTGACGGCATCTACCAAAACGACGGATTCCACATGGGAATAATTTTCCCTAAGCCTGCTGTACAGGCCGCAGGCAAAGGCGATTTCCCTGATAAAATGGCCGTTTCCAATGAACCCGGCAACATCGCGGCTCGCCACGGCAGTCTTCCCCAAGTCCTTGCCCACTTCCAAAGCCAGCTTCTTGACTGCGCTTTCGGCATCATCTGGAAAAATCACTTCCAAAAGTTTTTGGACAGGGGGAGGATTGTAAAAGTGAGCGCCAACCAGCCTGCCATCCAGACCTGAAATTTGCCCAAGCTCTCCTATGGGGATCGACGACGTATTTGTAAAAAAGACAGTATCGCCTGAGCAAAGGGATTTTAATTTACCAAGAATTTTTCCTTTCAGCTCGAAGTCTTCTGCGACAGCCTCAAAAACCATCAGGGAGTTTTTTGCCGTCTTCAATTCCGTGGAAGGACGGATTAGGTCCAGAGCGCCATCGACAAATTCTTGAATCATCTGCCTGTTTTCGATGAGGTCGCCGCGCGTGTAAAAATAGGAACGTATGCGATTGATTGCCTTTTCCGCATAGCGGGTAAGATGCGGGCGAAAGTAGCGCCTCAGCCCGAAAACGGCCTCTTCGTCGGTATCGATCAAATACAAACCGAAATCATTTTGTCCGACGGTCCCGTTTTCCTCGGCGTCGAGACACGCCATCTCCTGTAAAAGAATCAGCGAGATTCCCCTGCCCATTTTTCCCGCCGCTCCTATCACAGCGGCTTTTTTCCATCGATTCATGTTTTTTGCAATTCCTTCATCACTCTGATCCGCAGTTTAATCCATCCGCATTGACATTTCAAATGAATGTTATTAACCTGCACGTATGAATTCTTTACGGCAGGCTCTAAAATCCGAGCAGCCCCTACAAATCGTCGGCGTTCTCAATCCCTATATCGCCCTTATGGCAAAGCGTTCGGGATTCAAAGCCGTGTATCTCTCGGGAGCCGGCGTCTCGAATATTTCTTTCGGAATTCCCGATACGGGCCAAACCACGCTGGACAATGTCCTTGAAGACGCTCGCAGAATCGCCGGCAGAGTGGATCTGCCCCTTCTTGTCGACATTGACACCGGCCTTGGCGACGTCGGAAAAACAGTCCGGTCAATGGAGCAGGCGGGTGTATCAGCAGTACATATTGAGGATCAGGATGTTAACAAGAAATGTGGACACCTTGAAGGAAAGTTGCTAGTGTCAAGTGAAGAGATGTGCGAGAGGATTAGTGAGGCTCTTGCCGCCAGAGGCAGCCCGGACTTTGTCATCATGGCCAGAACCGATGCCAAAGGGCCCGAAGCCCTCAAAAGAGCAGAGGCTTATGTCAAAGCCGGGGCCGATATGCTGTTTCCCGAAGCTGTAGAAACTCTAGACAAATATCGAGAGTTCAAAAAGCTGGGCGTACCTGTACTGGCCAACATTACCGAATTCGGCAAAACCCCTCTTTTTGACTTGAAGCAGCTCAGGTCAGCCGGCGTCGACATGGCACTTTATCCTTTAACCGTATCGCGCGTGATGAACCGGGCGGCTTCCCTTTCCTTAAACGAGCTTCGCAGCAAGGGAACGCAAAAAGAAATGACAGGCCGTATGCAGACGCGCGGGGAGCTTTATGATTTTTTAAATTATGAGGAGACGTTATGAGCCAAAAAGTCAAATCGGGAGGACTTGCAGGAGTCATTGCCGGCGATTCGGCTATCTGCCTCTGCGGGGCTGAAGAAGAAAGTCTTCTTTACCGAGGCTATGCCATTGAAGATTTGGCAGACCGCAGCACCTTCGAAGAAGCGGCCTGGCTGCTTCTTCGCGGCAGCCTTCCAACGCAAGGACAGCTGAAAAATTACAGGCAAGAGCTCAAAAGCCTCCGCTATCTTCCCGCCCCCTTGAAAAAAATTCTCGAAGAGATCCCGAGCGGCACACAGATGATGGATGTGCTCCGCACAGGCTGCTCGGTCCTGGGCAATCTGGAGCCCGAGGACAAGGAGACTCCAAAGTTTACCGCCTCTGACCGCCTGATCGCCAGCTTTCCCTCCATGCTCCTCTACTGGTACAAATTTCACACCGAAGGCAAAAGGATCGATGTGGAAACGGACGACGACTCTACTGCCGGACATTTCTTAAGACTCCTTTTGGAAAAAGAACCCGATAAAACCCATCGCCGCTGCCTGGATGTTTCGTTGATTCTTTATGCCGAGCATGAGTTCAACGCCTCGACCTTTACTGTACGCACTATCGCCAGCACTTTGTCCGATTTTTATTCCTGCATTTGCGGCGGCATAGGTGCTCTACGGGGCCCTCTCCATGGCGGCGCCAATGAAGCTGCCATGGAACTGATCGAGTCATTCGACAGCTGCGGAGAGCGCCGAAGAAGGGATCCTCGAGATGCTCAAAAAGAAGACGAAAATCATGGGTTTCGGCCACCGTGTCTATACAACTAAAGATCCCCGTTCGCCCATCATCAAACAATGGGCAAAGAAACTCTGCGAAGATGGCCGGAGACAAACACATATTTCCCGTTTCGGAAAGAATCGAAGAGGTGATGTGGAGAGAGAAAAAGCTGTTTCCCAACCTGGATTTTTACAGCGCATCCGCCTACCATTTCTGCGGAATCCGAACTCCGATGTTCACTCCGATTTTTGTCATGTCGAGGATCGCCGGATGGTCGGCCCACTTGCTGGAGCAGAGGGAAAACAATAAATTAATACGCCCCTTGAGCCGCTACATCGGCCAGGAGCACAAATCCTGGAAAGCGTGATTTATGGATGAAATCCTCGAAAAAATTTCTGCCTATGCGGCGGAAAAAACCATCGAAAGCAGGCAAGCTCTGGATACTGCAAGGCTGTGCCTTCTCGACAGCCTCGGATGCGCCATTTTGGCTCTCAATTTTCCCGAATGCACCAAATTGCTCGGGCCCGTTGTAAGCGGCACAACCGTCCCCGGCGGAAGCCGCATCCCCGGAACAGATTTTGTACTCGATCCCATAAGGGGCGCCTTCAATACCGGCACTCTGATCCGGTGGCTCGATTACAACGACACTTTTCTCGCCAAAGAGTGGGGCCATCCCTCCGATAATATTGGCGGCTTGCTGGCGCTTGGCGATTTTTTAAGCCAGCGCGCCCTCGAAGAAGGCCGCACCTCCCTGACAGTAGGCGACCTCCTGCAGGGCATCGTCAAAGCTTACGAAATTCAAGGGGTTCTTTCCCTTTCTAACAGTTTCAACAGAATCGGCTTCGACCATGTCATCTTAGTCAAAGTCGCCACAACAGCCGTCGCAGCGGCTCTTTTGGGCGAGGGGAAGGAGCAAGTGGCCAATGCCGTCTCAGAGGCCTGGATTGACGTCTGTTCGCTCAGAACCTACCGCCACGCCCCCAATACCGGATCGAGAAAATCGTGGGCCGCCGGCGACGCCTCGAGCCGCGGCGTAGAACTTGCGCTGATGACCATGCGCGGCGAGATGGGATATCCCCAGGCAATGAGCGCAAAAATCTGGGGGTTCAACGATGCCATTCTCCCGGTCAAGATCGAGCAAGACCTCGGCTCCTACGTCATTGAAAATATCCTGTTCAAAGTGACCTTCCCCGCCGAGTTTCATGCGCAAACGGCCGTCGAGTGCGCCTTCAAACTCCACGACAAGGTCAGCGGCCGCTTTAGCGAGATCGAAAAAATCACCGTTGAGACCCACGAGTCGGCCATGAGGATCATCAACAAAACCGGGCCTCTCCACAACCCCGCCGACCGCGACCACTGCCTTCAATACATGGCCGCAGTCGGGCTTATCTTTGGAAAGCTCACCGCAAACGACTATGAAGATGAAGCCGCCTCCAACCCCAAGATCGACCAGCTCCGCTCCAAAATGGAGCTGACCGAAAACAAGCAATACAGCAAAGACTACCTCGACCCGGAAAAACGCTCCATTGCAAGCGCCATGCAAGTCCATTTTAAAGACGGCACTTCAACAGAAAAGGTGGAAGTCGAGTATCCCACCGGCCATAAAAAACGGCGCTCAGAAGCGGTCCCCCTCCTCTTCGACAAGGCAAAAAGTAATCTCGAAACCAGGCTTCCCAAAGAACAGACCGATAAAATCCTAAAGCTTTTCAAAGACCCCGAAAAACTCGACTCCCTCCCAATCAAAGAGTTCGTTGATTTTTTTATTTAAAAAAGATTTTATTAGTTATGATAAATTCAAATCAATAAAATATTTTTTTATATTTATATTTAATAAAGAATCATTTACAATATTTTAATCTGGAGTTTTATTATGCTAAGCCAGCCGGAATTACTTTTTCTTATTTGCAAAAAAATCCCCCCAAAGGAACTCGCCACCGTAGTCCCTCTTATTAATAAAGATTTTTATACAGCTTCTTCAGATGAAGTTTTATGGAAGCGTCTAAGCCGCTCTGTAAATACCTCATTGCTTAAATCTTGCGAATTGGACATTTCATTAAAAGATTGCGCCATCCGCCCGCAATTCTGGAACCGTTTTTCAATTTATCTTTTAGCTTCCAACAAACAAATAGCTGAGCGTAAAGCCAGCCTCGAAAATAGACGGAATTTCTCGCCAAACAAGGCTACAGCTCAATTTTATCAAAGCCAAATAAATGAGTTGGATAAAATAAATGATTTTCTCAAAACAACCAAGAGACCACTCGAATCCGCTGAAACAATCCAAAGCGTTATGCACTGCATTTTTGGCGGACCCGCCGAATTGACATCTTATTCGAATAACAGCATCACCCGCTCTCAAGAAAATGAAGCTGAAAGCTATACTATCCGCTATCAAGCTACGACATGGAAAGGCCAGACCACTAAAGAGAGCTTTATCTTCAAACAAACTCAAAACGGCGGAAAAGAATGGGTTTTGAGCGGATCATTAATCCCTTTTCCAGATTACATGAAAAAAGAACTCACGGTGACCAATGATAAGGGAGAGGTGCAAAACTGGGAGATTATCGAAAAATTGTATGCTCTGATTCAAGAAAAGAAGCTCTCCATTCCAACCAATCGTCAATACAAAGAATGCACTTTATGATAGTGGGGGAATATCTTCTAAAGGAGCAAGAAGGTCTTCTAATTTAATCTCCCCCTTATCAGATGCAAAAACAAGGGGCCTGTCTGTAAGAGTCAACGCCAGAGGTTTATCTTCTCCTTTAGAACTGTATCTGTGCAAAATCACAGTTTCAGGCTTATCTCCGAGCGTTAGGCAATATCCTCCGGTTTTCTTGGCTTTAGAAAGCAATTCAGGGGTCAAAGTTTCATGACAGTAGGGAAGTTTTTTAATTTGAAACAATGATCGGAAAAATTTGGGGGCTAAAGGAGCCGCTTTCCAATCTGGATGTTTAATTTTTCCCGGCTCGCTTTCATAATCAAGCATTTTTTCAACGACTTGACCGCCTTCTTTGTAATAAGCTTTGAGTGAATAACCTCCCTCTTTGGACTCGACAGAAAAAATAACCTCTTCGGGATTTTTATCGAGTTCCGACAAAGCCCCATCCTTGTTTTGAGGATAATCGACATCTTTTTCAAGGTTTAATAAAAAGATATATTGTGAATTTTCAGCATTGACATCCTTATTATCGACGTTGGCTTGAGAATAAATCCGCGCGCTAACCTCTTCGATGTGATTCTCGATTTCCTCTAAATTGATATCGCTCTTATCAACATTGGCGGCAACATGAGAGGAGGCTTTTTTAACCGCCTCGAGTAAAGATAGGCTGTCATCATGGGCAATTTCCCACAAAACAGCAGGGTCTATATGGTAAGTATGGTCATTTGTTTTTATTGTCTTAGATCGACCCAATAATCCCGTATGTTCCCGATTAAAGAAAGGGTGGGTTCCAACTTGTTCAGTATCTTCTTGGATAATTTGTTGAATGACATCATCATCTTCATCTTTAAGAGCTTTCATTGTTGAAGGATCTGTGACAGCAAAATGAAGCAATAACTGAAATTTATAGTCGGAATTAGCAGCAAAAATCAAATCATACAGATGCACATCTTGAGATTCTAATGCCTTTTCCATGTTCTCAATTCTTTCCTTCATGGCAGCAAGGCTTAATTTTGTATCAAACCAACCGATAGGCAGTTGATTTTGTACAGAAGATTCATTGAGATATTTTTCAATTTCAGCAACATTTGCCTTGATTTCGGAAATTTTTTTCTTAATTTTCTCAACATCATTATCGCGTAATTTCACAAAACTAAAAGGATGAAGGAATGTACCCGAACGATAGGAAGGAAAAACCGCCCCTCGATTGATGACGAAGTTATTGCTATGCGGCATAGAGCGGGTATTATCAAAAAATTTCAGATTTCCGTCTTGTGTGACAAAAATATTATTGGCATGAGCGTCAAACATTCCGAAAACTGTCGTCGCGAGCGTCGCGTCGATCAAAGTCGGCATTTGGGGTTTTTTTTGCCCCTCGGGAAGAGCGTCTTTGTCAAACTTGGCAAAAAATTCCAGCAATGTCATTCCTGATATTGGAGCCTGAATGCTGCCTTCTTCATCAGCCAAGGTTGGAGCAAACATATCCCCCATACCGGCAATCCCGGCCAAGTCATACATGATTTTTTCCATATATTGCGCCGGCTGGTCGGGAAGTGTTTGTTTATGGAATGCAACGACGATCTCAACATCGCCTAGAGCCTCATTCGTAGCGACAATTTTACGAACAGCCGAGCCGCTTGCAGAACTGATTTCGACTGCCTGGAATCCGGGCAAGCCGGATTCCACAACCTTCTTGGTCAGAACATTTCTTTCTGCCAAAGTGAGCTGTTGAAACTCTTCCAAGGTTTTTGGGATGATGGGATCTTTTTCGACAGTTCTAGACACTTTCCGCCCAAGAAAATTCCCAGTGTCTTTAATCTGAACGCCGTTTACAAGCTGTTTAAAAGAAGCTTCTTCTATTTTAGCTTTTTCAGGTTCCATAGTTTTAACTATAAAATTTATTATATATATAATTATACCATAATAATAATTTTTATAATGTATTCCTTTTGCTTTTTAACATAATTTTTTATATACTTTGTTCTATGTCATCCAACTCAAATCTATCGTGTCTTACTTTTTTTAAAGGCATTTTAAGCCGCCTTAAACCCTCTCTTAAAGAGGAAGAGAACGCTCTTCCGCCTCTGCCTGAAGAACTTATTTACCTCATACTCGAGCAGTTTCGCACTGAGGAGCTTTATACTATTCACCCCCCATTGCCGGCAGATGAGAAGGCTCAAAGCGACAATTCTCTCTAGGAGGCCCACAGCAAGTTGCGATCTTGCCAAAAGGTTTGCCTGTCTAAAGGTGAAAATATTTGAGGTAGAAGGAAATCTCCCCTCAATTATCAATGGGTTGAAAGTCCCTGTGAGGGAAAAACCGCTGCATCTTATCGATTATCCAAGAGATATTTCTCAAAAAGACTTTGTGAACTTAAAATCTCCTCTTCTTCAGGTTGCCGACCAGAATAACAGGAACTCATATCTCCCTTTTAGCAAAAAATGACGATGGGAAAAAATATATTATTACACTTTCGTCCTCAGGCAAGCAGAAATATTTGCGGGTTTACTCGTCTCCTCCGGGGGCTTTCGGTTACAGAACCGATCCCAACATGCCGGGAACAAAGATGGAGAAATCTCTTGCCGATGCAAACATCTTAAGACAGGTCGCGAAAATCCTTATCAATCGTCACGACAAATACCAATTGATTAATAATAAAGACTTGTAAATTCTTCGAGAGCGTTTGCTGCCGGGAATTCTATTTTAGGTTGGGGATTGAGCATTTCGAGGATTAGAAGCCTCTTCCCTTTGATCTCTCATCTTCAATGCCATTGATGATCTCCATCTTTTCGGATCGAAATGCAGATTTTGATATTCCTCATAATCCATGCTGAAGGAGCATTTCAGTCTGCTCTTTATGCCAAGCTTGTACAATTTGAAATGTTCGAAACAGTATCATAACTATTAAGACTAACATTTAGAATATAAGGCAATTGGCCATGTTTCATCTTATACAAAACCAAACCCAAGCTGTAAACATCACCGGTGTTCCGATAGAATCCTTAGTTTCTCTCAACTTTATAAGGTCGTCTGCGTTTCGTTCTTTTTTGAATCGGCCTGCAAACGCAATGGTTAAGAATAATTCAGGAGCAAAATATACCGGGGTACCCTTGACCTTGCCTCCCCCCTTTTTATAAAAATACGCTGAGCCAAAATCGGCAAGAAGGGCTTCCCCCTTAGGGGAAATTAATATATTTGGAGGCTTGATGTCGGCATGGACAATCCTTTTACTGTGAACAGTCGATAAGCCATGTAGCAAATCCAGGGTGTATTTCTTCCGGTTTTCTTGAATATTGGGTATTTTATCCAAAGAAGTTCCATAAGTCATCACCATATTCATCTTAAGCGCTTCCACCAAAGATCCCCTCCCAAATCTTTCCATACCATTTTTGCGATATCTTGGTTTTAACGGGATAAATGCAGTGGCCGATACATTGAACAATTCCCCTTTTCGCCTTCAAATAACTTTAGCATCCGTACTTCATGATTCATTTCAGTAATCGCTTCCTGAATGGCTTCTTCGTCGAGGCGCTTGCCCTTTCGTGTAGATCTTTAAGGTGCCTGTAGCCGCATACTCAATCCTCGGGCGGGGAGCGGAAAAACCGGTTACTTGAAGAGAATGTCTCACAGACTTAAATGCCCCCTCTCCCAAAACCTCCACATTACGCTCTCTTTCTTTGTACTCCTGAGGACTTTCCGGCTTTAAATGGATGACGATTATCAACTCATCCGGACTTGTAGCCTTTCCTTTCGGAAGTTCAATCTGAAAAGGAAGAGCAAACATGCGATAATGTTTTCGCCCTTTTACAGCTTTATTTCGCAACCCGAGTTTATGCTCTTTGATATAATCAATAATCTTCTGAACATGCTCTTGGCGGATAGGAGGCTCTTTTTCCTGCAAGAGGGGTTCTTTTTCAATAGCGCCGGAGGCGGCTGTATGAATATCTTGAATTCTCTTGGAAGTGCCCAAAAACTCGCTTAAATCGCGAATGTTGGGGATATATTTTTTGGCGGCTGTTTTTTTTAATTCTTCAATTTCCCGCATGACAGAAGGTGTAAAACCGACTAAAGAACGATTAAAGATCTGTTGGAGGATTTTTTGATCTTTTTCAGATATTCCTTGGGATAAAATTTCCTTCTTTAACGCCCTAACTTTCTGCCCAAGAATCTCCCCCTTGCCCTCATTTAAGGCGCTTCTAATTTGACTAAAATGGCTTTCAAACGGCGAAATGCGATTAGAACTATCCATATTATTATCACTATTTATTACACATTAATTATAACACACTTTATAATTAAAATTAATTTATAACAGAACGATAATATGCTCTAATCCGACTCTTCTTCAAAGGGGGCGGGATATCCCGAAGGGACTGGAACATATTGCTGCTGGTTCTCTAGAGGCACGGGCTTTACCCGAAGCATGGCATAAACACCGATCACTGTAAGAACCAAACTTGTGAATGCGAGGTACAGAAAAAGCCCCGCTGGGGGAAATACCTGAATGAAAATCGGGGCGACCAAAGGGCCTATTACAGCACCGAAGCCGTAAGCAAACATCAATACACTTGTCGCAGTTGTCAGATGAAGAGAGTCAAGTCGATCGCAAGCCTGCGTGATTCCCATAGGATAAACGGTAAAACAAAGACCGCTCACAAAAAAAGTCGCGATAAAAACCACACTATCGCTTGAAGTGAAAAAATAAACAATGACAGCGGGAATCATGATGGCGATAGTCGTCCCAACCATCACTTTTCTGCGATCGAAAAAATCGGAGAGCCATCCGAGCGGCCACTGAAAAACCACTCCGCTGATAATCGCAACAAACATCAGGTTAGCGACGGAATAATTGTTGTCTTTCGCAAATAGGGGTAAAAATGAGTAGATGCACCCGAGCATTGCTCCGCCGATAATACAGCTCGAGACTCCAAAAAAGGATTTTTTCCATATTTTGAGCATCATGCCCCGGGACAGGCTCCTCAAGGTCGGGAACCTTAGTCCTTGTCATTGTCACCGGCACAACGGCCAGGGAACAGAGGAGGCCATTTAAAAGGAAAGGCATCAGAGAATTCAGATCGAATGCGTCGATAAAATATTGACTGAAGGCATTTGCGCTATAGAGCGCGACCATATAAAGCGCCAAAATCCGGCCGCGATAATGGTCCGGGACTGACAACCAAAAACCAGCTCTCGATGACAATGAACAAACTCGCCACGCAAAAACCGCTGATAAACCGGATAAAAAACCAGGCCCAGCCGTTAATATACATTCCTTGAAGCATAATCGCAGCCGTTAGTATGCTGGCATAGGCGGCAAACACCCGAATGTGCTTGAGCTGGCTGATCATCCTCTCGACTTTGACGGCCCCCACTAAGAACCCCAAATAATATCCCGATGAAATGACACCGATGACAAATGAATCATAGCCCTCTATTTTCAAACGCAAGCTAGTATAAGTCAAAAAGAAGCCAACCGACAGCATCAGAGCCGTCAAGCTGAGAAATGGCGAAGTGAGAACCCGGGCGTATTGAAACATACACTAACTCGTAGTTGAAAAATCTTATTTTTTTCAACTCTTAACAAAATAAAAGAATTTGTTATGATACGGGTGAGTTAGTCTATGGGTAAGTGTTCGGTGAGATACGTCTCTGAAAAACGCAGCGCAGGCAAAGGTCTGCAAGACGCCCGATACAGGCAGCCCCTTCAAGGGTTGCCGAAGCAGGGCAACGAAGCAGACCAAAGTCTCCGCAAATTATTTGGGGCACAGATTACTGAATGCTTACATCCATGAGGATAAGAAAAATTTTCCTGCCGCTCTTTCTTTTTGCGATCTTCCCTTTACTTTCCGAAGGGCAGCAGGAGCCGCCGGCGGGAAGGCCTTATGACCTGCTCCGCGGGGAAAATCTCAAAATCTGCGTTCCCGCCTGCTACTACTGCAACGACGCTCTGGAGATTCAAAATATCGGCAACCACCAGAGATTTGCCGAGTGGAATGCTGCCGAACAGGCTGAAACCTATGACTTCCTCCAGAGAATCGTTAGCAGCTGGAATAAATCGAGCTATGCTCATTCTTATCTCGTCTACGGCATGACTACTCCCAGCCTAAGGTCCGAACGGTTCCGATGGGAGGTTATCCCTTATGCCGACGACGGATGGAACACCTTAAAGCAGATCAAAGTCATCTGGAACGTGTCGTTCGGCTCTCCACATAACTCCGAGGATGAAAGAATCGATAAAATCGCCAGAGCTCAGAGGGCAGACTCAATATCTGCCTGAACCCTATATCCCCCGCTATGGAAGCGGAAAACCTGCAAAAGATCCTTTCTGCAATAAAGATAGTGAGTTCGAAATCAACGAGTTTATGAAGGAACACGTATCAATGTCCTCTATGATCTTGCACCGGAAAGAATCGTCGAAGAAAATCCCCATTTTTTGATCATCCCCAAAAGGCATGCCGAAAAATTTTCACAGCTCACTGAAGCCGAATATGTTGAGGCTATGGAAATCGCGCAAAAGATCGGAGAGTACTTCCAGCAGCAGTGTCCCCGCTGCACGCTCCATATGTTTCACAAATCCGGAGCAAGCGCCGGCCAAACAGTCCCGCACTGGCACCTGCATGTCATTGTCGTTAAAGATGATGCTTATCTGCCTTCATTTCAGTTTCCTTGTGTGAAAACACCGACGAGCTGCACCAGAATCAATTCCCCTTTCCTCCACCTGCAAAGAAAATTCGGCAAACTGTGGCAGGGATGCACAAACTTCATTTATTTGATGTTGCCAAACAGAAAACTGACTGATGACGAACTCAATGAACGGGTTGCATGCTACTCTCGTGAATTCGAACAGAGTTTTTGATTAATTAAGCTTTTTTCTGGTAATTATAAGATAAGGGACAATAACAAAAGGATGGATCATGACTACTGCGCAACTTTCTGAAATTCAAGAACTTTTGGGCGATGAGGCGGATGATTTGCTCTCTTACGAGTGCCGGGCTGTCCCCAAAAACCGGCTGATACTTCCCGGAGTCAGCTGGGTCGACAGGGTAACCGGTATCAGCGATCGCAACAACAGGGTGCTGAGAAGTTTAAATGCCCTCTTCAATCACGGCAGACTGACCGGAACGGGATACCTCTCCCTCCTTCCTGTCGACCAGGGAATCGAACACTCGGCCGGAGCTTCATTCGCTCCCAATCCCATTTATTTCGACCCCGAAAATATTGTCCGTCTTGCTATAGAAGCGGGTTGCAACGGCGTCGCTTCCACGCTCGGAATACTTGGCGCGGTGTCAAGAAAATATGCCCACAAAATCCCTTTCATCGTCAAAATCAACCACAACGAACTTCTCACCTTCCCCAACCATTTCGACCAGATATCTATTCGGCAGCGTAAAGCAGGCCTATGATATGGGCGCTGTGGCTGTCGGGGCGACCATCTATTTCGGATCAGAAGAAAGCGATCGCCAAATCATTGAAATATCCGAGGCCTTTGAACTGGCCCACGAACTCGGCATGGCGACCGTTCTCTGGTGCTATCTGAGAAATGACGCGTTTAAAGTCGATGGTCAGAGACTACCACAGCAGCGCCGACTTGACCGGCCAGGCCAACTATCTCGGGACGACGATTCAAGCTGATATCATCAAACAAAAGCTGCCGACTTTAAATGGAGGGTACAAGGCCGTCAACCAGGAGTTCAAAGGGTATGGCAAGTTCAGCGATCTGATGTATAGCAAGCTCTGCACAGACCATCCGATCGATCTCTGCCGCTACCAGGTTCTGAATAATTTCTCAGGAAGAGCGGGTCTGATTAACTCGGGAGGCGCTTCCGGGAAAAACGACAAAGCCCAGGCAGTCAGAACAGCCATCATCAACAAGCGCGCGGGTGGCATGGGGCTAATCAGCGGACGAAAAACCTTCCAAAAACCGATGGAAGATGGGATCGAGATGTTCCATGCGATCCAAGATGTTTATCTCAATCCGGAAATCACCATCGCTTAAAAAAACCCGCTTTGTTATTCTTTTCTTTCGCAGGGGCGGCAACGCCCCGGTATAAGTTCAACATCTAGAGGACATGATTATGTTCGGGAAAATTCCCATTACACTAGCTCGAGGAGATGGAATCGGCCCGGAAATCATGAACGCCGTCTTATTCATCCTAAAAGAAGCCAAAGCTCCTCTTAAATATGAAGAGATCGAAATCGGCTCCCACATTTATGACCGGGGAATTATGTCGGGCATCGAACCCTCTGCCTGGAAGATACTCAAACGGAACAAGATTTTACTGAAAGCTCCGATCACAACCCCTCAAGGCAATGGAGTCAAAAGCCTGAATGTTACCATAAGAAAATCGCTTGGCCTCTACGCAAACGTCAGGCCATGTAAGTCCTACAACCCCTTGATTGCCGCCAAACATCCCGATATGGATGTGGTCATTATCAGAGAAAACGAAGAAGATCTCTACGGCGGTATCGAGCATCAGCAAACTCCGGAAGTCGTCCAGTGCATCAAACTGATCAGCCTGCCAGGATGCCAGAGGATCATGCGGTTTGCTTTCGAATACGCCAAAATAAACGGAAGGAAAAAAATCTCCTGCTTCACAAAAGACAACATTATGAAGTTGTCCGACGGTTTGTTCCACAAAATTTTTGATGAAGTTTCCAAAGAATATCCAGGCATCGAAGCCGAACATATGATCATCGACATCGGCGCGGCGCGGCTTGCGGACACACCCGAGAGGTTCGATGTCATCGTCGCACCGAACCTCTACGGCGATATCCTCTCGGATATCGCAGCTCAGATAACCGGTTCCGTAGGCCTGATCGGCTCGGCAAATATCGGGTCTCGCTGCGCCATGTTTGAAGCGATACACGGATCGGCTCCGGATATTGCCGGCAAAGACATCGCCAATCCATCGGGACTTTTGATGGCAGCAGTGATGATGCTAGTCCATCTCGGAGAAGTCAAAACGGCCAGCTTAATTCAAAATGCCTGGCTGAAAACTCTTGAGGACGGCATCTACACGGCCGATATCTACAACCCTGCCTTCGCAGCGAAACAAGCGGGAACACAAGAATTCTCCGAAGAGGTTACCTCCAGACTCGGCAAGCTTCCCCAAAAACATCAGCCTGCCGACTATCCCAAAAGCAAAAAAGGCGCCCTTCTCAACCTCCCCTATAAAAGAACCAAAAGCCCTCCAAAAGAAAAGGACCTGGTCGGCGTCGATGTCTTCCTATTCTGGGGCCCCGGAGAAGTCTGCTCCTTCGTTAACGAACTGCAGAAAGTGAAAAATTCAAACCTGGCGCTGACTATGGTAACAAATCGAGGAACTAAAGTTTGGCCCGAGGGACATTCCGAGACCTTCTGCACCGACCACTGGAGATGCCGCTTTAAGGTCGGACAGGGAGCCTCAAGCTATATGGAGGTCCTTCAGCTGCTGGCTGAGTTCCATGAAAATAATCTTGAAGTGATCAAAACAGAAAACCTATATGAATTTGACGGCAAACCGGCATATTCTTTAGGACAAGGTGAGTGATGATAAAAAATACCGAACTCATTGCCGAAACTGCTTCCCTAATCGTCTATAAAGATAAAGAGATTTATCTCGTCGGAACTGCGCATCTGTCCCAAAAGAGCGTCGACGATGTAAAAAATACCATTGAAGCGGTCAAGCCGGACTCTATCTGCGTAGAACTCTGCCCTTCGCGCTATAAGGCGATGATCGAAAAGGATATCTGGAAAAGCATGGACATATTTCAGGTAATCCGCAGAGGGAAAGCGCTATTGCTTTTAGCCCAGCTTATCATGTCTTCTTTCTATCAAAGGCTTGGAGATCAACTGGGGATTCAACCCGGCGCCGAAATAATAGAGGCGCTCGAAATGGCCAAAAAAACCGGTTCAAAACTCCTGCTGGCCGACAGGCCGATTGAAATCACTCTCAAAAGAATCTGGCGGTCTCTTAGTTTCTTGAGCAAAATGAAAATGCTCACCCAGATCTTTACGGGAATTTTCGAACTCGATGAAATCGACCAAAATATGATTGAAGAAATGAAACATTCGGCTCAGCTCGAAGATATGATGGAAGTCTTTGCCAAGTCATTTCCCGAAATCAAAAAAAGGCTGATCGACGAAAGAGACGCTTACCTTGCCCAAAAGATCAAACAGGCCGAAGGGAAAAAAATCGTAGCCGTTGTGGGGGCAGGACATGTCAAGGGTATCATCAAGCAAATCCAGCACGAGACCAATTTGCAGGAACTAGAAGACATTCCCCCTCCTTCGATAGCGGGAAAAATCATCAAATGGTCAATCCCCATCGCGATCATCTCCTATCCGATTATCGGCTTTATGCGCGGCTTTGCCCGCGAATCTTTCGATTCGATCACCATTTGGTTTGCTTCTCATTGGATTATGGCGGGAATCGGGACAGCTGTCGCCTTTGGCCATCCGCTAGCCATCCTTGTGGCGGCTTTTTCCTCGCCGCTCACCAGCTTGAATCCCCTCATCACCGCCGGATGGTTTGCCGGACTTGCCCAGGCATGGGTAAAGAGGCCGACAGTCGCCGATCTGGAAAATGTTCCACAGGCCATTAAAACAACTTCGGGCTTTTGGAAGAATCCGGCCACCCGAATACTGCTGGTTGTCCTGCTCTCCAATATCGGGAGTATGCTCGGCACCATTCTCTCCGGCACCTGGATCATCACCAGGCTAGTCGGATGACGACGGATCGACAGAGGCAAAACCTTTCAATACCCGCATGACCTTATAGTTTCCGATAGCATTGGCAATGGTATGAGCCGTCGCACCATAGTGATCCTGAATATCGGGCATCGCACCCAGTGAGAGCAGGTATCCGACCAGCTGTGCATTGTCCATCTGCGCAGCATACATCAGGGCTGTCTGCCCTTCTTCATCCACAGAGTTGACGTCGGCTTTGGCCATAACGAGCTCCTCAACGATGGAATAATATCCTTTTTTGGATGCGATCATCAAAGGTGTTTGGCCCAAGGCATTTTTCTTATTCACATCCGCGCCCCTTTGAATCAGATAGCGGGCGGCGTCAAAGTTGCCGATAGAAGCGGCCAGTGAAAGGGCAGTGTCTCCTTTGCAGCTAGCGGCATTGATGTCGGCCCCTTTTCCGATTAGAAGGTCGGCAAAATATTGCTGCATATTCGTTTGGGGCTGTATGGATAACACTGTCCCGTCGGACAAAATTTTGGGTATCGGCTTATTTCCATTCAGAACAACTTGCATAAGAGGCGTGGTTCCACTTGCCCCTTTCCCATTGACATCGGCCCCCGAGTTAATCAGAGTCTTGGCGATGGGTACGCGGTTTTGTTCGATGGCCATAAGAAGAGCCGTATCGCCGCAGGTATCGACGCCGTTGGGATTGGCTCCCGATTCGATTAACTCATTGACATTATCGGCTCTGCCAAGAGCAATTTGGGCAAAGAGTTCGGCAGTTAAAACCGAGTTGTCCTGAAAAGGTGCTTCCACGCAAATCTCCTCGACGCAGCAGTCGCTTTCATAAGTCCTGTTCACACGGCTTGTGTTGCACCCGCAAGCCGCAACACAAACTGCGCCCAGCATCGCCATCAATTTCCTGTCCATAATTTCACTCCATTGGTTAGGTCAAATCGTATGAGCAGTTTATAGATTCGGTTAATATCGTTCAAGATTTTCACTTGAATTTTTAACCCGTGATTGTAACCTAATCTCGTTCGCCTCAGTGATTAAAACAACATATTTGTCGAGTTTGTTGGAAAACACTGTGAAAAAGTCCGTCTATCTTAACAAAAAAAATGCCGCGATCGGTATCATACAATTGCAAGCTGCCAAAACTTACTTGATTGCAATGGAGTTGACTTTTTAAGATCTCAATAATCCGATGTTCAGATATTCCTTCAAACCTTCACGCCCGCTATTATTTCTTCCCGAAGATAATTCTTACAGGAAAAAAAGTCATTGTATTCAATTTTCAAAAGCCCCCGGCGATCCCGTAAATAAATATTCGGTTGAAGAATTCGAAAAGCATCTCCGGCATGGTCTACCTGCCGAGCCTGGCATTTAAAAGTCAAAAAAGTTACGATAGAATCCGAAATTTTTGCAAAAAGATTGAAAGCAGAAAAGAGGTCAACGAAAGATCGAAATGGTTCGGCGCCCTCTACGGGAAACATATAGACCGGCCATTTATCAATGACATCAGCATCGCATGGACAGGCAGGGAGATGGAATATGGATGCTTTGCTGATAGATTGATCAAAAAAAATGAATTCATCGGGGAGTATACGGGACTTGTCAGGCCCTGCACGTTATGGACGTCAAGCCTCAATGAATATTGCTTCCGCTATCCGCTTTACAGAACATTTTTTTTCGTATATACTATCGATGCGAAAATGCAGGGCAATGAAGCAAGCTTTATCAATCACAGCAACTCCCCTAATTGCGAAGCCGATCGCACTTTGGCACAAGGGACTTTATCACATGTGTTTAATAGCTCTTAAAGACATTCCGATAAGACGATCAACTTTTTTATGATTACGGCAATAAAAGGTTTGCACGATGAATTCACAAACAAAGGAAATGCTTCCAACATACTTCGAAGTTGCGACACAGGCGGCTATAGAAGGAGGAAAAATTCTTAAAAACCATTGGGGCCATCTTTTCAATATTCGCGAAAAGGATTTTAGCGGCGATCTTGTGACAGAGGCCGATCAGGAGTCCGAGAAGGTCATCATCGAATTGATCCAGAAGAATTTTCCTTCCCATCAAATTCTATCGGAAGAATCGGGAATCCACGAATCAAAAAACCGAGAATTCCTCTGGGTTGTCGACCCCCTGGACGGAACGACAAACTACACCCACCAGTTCCCTTTTGTTGCGGTTTCGATCGCCATGCTCTATCAAGGAGAGGCGATTATCGGAGTCGTCTACAACCCTTTTCTCAACGAAATGTTTCAAGCTATGCGGGGAAAGGAACGACTTTCAATCAGAAGCCTGTCCAGGTCTCTACGGTTAAGCAGCTGGAAAAAAGCCTCCTGGCAACAGGCTTTGCCTATGACCGGCGGGAGAACAGGGACAACAACTATGCCGAGTTCTGCCATTTGACCGATTGCTGCCAGGGCGTCAGAAGAGCCGGTTCCGCCGCTATCGACCTGGCCTATGTTGCCTGCGGCCGGCTGGACGGCCACTGGGAACTTGGACTCCGCCCGTGGGATGTCGCGGCCGGAGCCCTCCTCGTCGAAGAAGCGGGTGGCAAAGTCACCTCTTTCGAAAAAGGAGCCCTTCAATATCTATTCAGGCGTCATTTTGGCAACAAACGGCCTTATCCACGACCAAATCAGCACAGAAATCCTCAATGTACGCAGAAAGCAGGGGCTTATATGATTTTGACAAGGATGCCGGGCTCCTGCTCCTGAAAGCCCATTTTTTTCATATCCTTTTTAACCGGCATGACGTCAGTATGCATGATCACTTTATGAAAGCCTTGCTTTGCCAAATACCCTTCGTTGACTGAATACAAGAATTGTTCCGTTCGAAAATCGCGGTAGGCCTCCACAACATAATCGATAAGAATCTCAACAGTTTCCTGCTCAATTTTTCTAAAGCAAAAAAGCCCTACCGGCTCAAGCTCTTTCATTAAAAACAAAAGAGAAGCCCCGCTTTGCCAAACCGCATGCTGGGCTCTCGGGAAGTCTTTGAGAAGTTCTTTTTTGTAGACCTCAAAGAACTTTTCTAGCAATTCCGAAGAAGCGCAGGAAGCCTCCATAAGAGAAAAGCGGTGCGCGACATCCCGAGATCGAATGAAATAAAATGAGGTAACAATCCCGATGATGGCATTGGCGACAGCGACAGGCCAGGCCTCTACCAGAATTCCGTAAATGACAAAAACGACGCATCCGGCAATCATGAACAGCCTGATCTTTTTTACATTCGACTGTATCATTGACAGAACAATGAAAACAGGAGCCAGATAGCCGATGAATTCCTTCCATACTTCTTCCATAGGTCATAGAGTTTAACCGAATTAAGATTTTCTTGAAAATAAATCCTATTCAACATAAAACATTTTTTATGAATGTTAACGGAAAAAGACTAAGGGAAGAGCCTTTATTAAAAAATAAAAGCTGGTCTTATCCTCTATGCGCGAGCGCGAATAAAAGAAGAAAACTCATTCCTACAGGAAGCAGGGAATTCGAGTCAATTAGAGAGCATTTGAAAAAGGCCTTAAATTATAAAAGAAAGGAAGACACCTGTCTTCGATGCTCCTATCAAACATTTTGCGATGAGAAAGGAAAAATCGGGATCATCGTTCATCCAAAGCCGAAGATTAACATTGGCCATGGCGCTTTCAGCATAGTTAGAGGAGCCTATGGACTTAACCTGAAAAATGACAAGGTAAAAAACTATGTGACATTGACGCCCATCTATGATCTGGACGAAACGGTTGAAAACCTAAATGAAAACATGACGACAGCAATTAAAGCCTTAAAGCTCTTCAAAGGACTAAGAGGAATTGTTCAAATGATTGCTTGGAAAAAATACACCCGAAAGACTACCGGCGAGGATAAAATCAACATTGTCTTAGAAAAGGCCGATAGCGATCTTCAAAAAGCTCTCATAGGAGATAGATTCAAGTTCACATCCACTATGCTCAAGGATCTCGTCTATGGCCTTTACTATATACATCGTGCAGGCAAAGTTCATGGCGACTTAAAATTTGAAAATATTCTGGTTTTTGGCAAACGGCTGAAAATTACCGATTTCGGTTCAATTCACGATTCCGGCCATGCAGAAATTATCGGCACATTCGATTATCATTCCAAAGGAATGAATCGGTATACTGAGCTTCTTCTTGCTCACTCAAAAAAAGAATTGAATGCCAATAAGGAATATAAGGACTTAGAACCCATCGTCGGCCAGGCAAATGATGTGTGGGCCCTTGGAATGGTCTTATACACGTGCATTACGAAAAAATTGATTCCTTGGATAAACGATATTGACACTTTTTGCGATACCGGCAATCCCAAGCGGTCAATAAAAGCTGCTCAGCACAACCAACGAATGATCGACATAGGTTATCAAAAGTTGGTCAATCGGTACTCGGGAAAAAAGCTCACGCCCCATTTCCAGGTTGTTATGGAGATGCTCAATCCCGACGACAAAACCCGAATCACATCTTATAAGGCTCGCCTTCAGCTAAAAAAAATTGCCTAACAATTCCAAAAATTCGTTAAAGTAGGGCCATGGCACAGACTGTAGATGAAGAAATAACTAAGGCTAAGGGACATATAGATGATCTCGACAGTCTTTATAGAAAACTGGACTCGGGACCCAAAGGACTTTCGGGCAGCGAAGCTAAACAAAGGCTTGAGAAAGCAGGCCCTAACGCGCTTGAAGAGAAAAAAGTCAACCCGATCCTCAAATTCTTAAGTTACTTTTGGGGCCCTATCCCCTGGATGATCGAAGTCGCGGCGATCCTCTCGCTCATCTCGCAAGACTGGATTGATTTTATCATTATTATGATCCTGCTGGTCTTTAATTCCGTCGTGGGGTTCTGGCAGGAATTTCAGGCGGGAAACGCCGTCGACGCCTTAAAGAAAAAATTGGCCAGCACCAGCCGTGTTTTAAGGGATGGATCCTGGATCAGCGTCAAGGCGGCAGAACTTGTGCCGGGCGATGTGATCAGAATTCGACTAGGAGACATTATTCCCGCGGACGTCGCTCTGATCGACGGCGATTATCTGTCCGTCGATCAATCGGCCATGACGGGCGAGTCGCTTCCGGTAAATAAAAAAATCGGCGATACCGGCTACTCGGGATCGGTGGCCAAACAAGGGGAGATGATCGGCATTGTGACCGAGACAGGAGCGAGCACCTTCTTCGGCAAAACAACAGAGCTCGTCATGAGCGCCGCCTCCACTTCGCATTTTCAAAAAGCGGTCATCAATATCGGGCATTTTTTAATCTATACCAGCCTGGCTCTTGTTACGATCTTAATTATTGTCCAACTAGACAGAGGAGACTCCTTCTTAACTCTGGCAAGATTCGCGCTGATCCTGACCGTTGCCTCGATACCGGTCGCCCTGCCGGCGGTGCTTTCCGTCACGATGGCAGCAGGGGCTTTGGCTCTCTCAAGACAAAAAGCTATTGTCACCAGGCTTGACTCCATTGAAGAAATGGCGGGAATGAATATCCTCTGCTCCGACAAAACCGGAACCCTCACACAAAATAAGCTTAAGCTGCAGGACCCGATGCCTCTTGGCAGAAGAGGCGTACAAGATCTTGTTCTTGCCGGAGCGCTTGCCTCGAAAGAAGAGAACCAGGACCCCATCGATCTGGCCGTCATCGGCGGCCTCGAGAACCCTGAAGAACTAAAGGCCTATAAACTAACAAAATTTGTCCCATTCGATCCGATCATCAAACGAACCGAGGCGACAGTAGAGGCAAAAAACGGCAAAACTCTCTACGTAACAAAAGGAGCCCCTCAAATCATTCTCAACCTCAGCAAACCGGCTGACTCTATTTATAGCGAAGCCAATTCAGCCATCAACCGGTTTGCCAAAAAGGGATTCCGCACCCTAGGGGTCGCAAGGTCAGACGACGGCAAAAACTGGGAGTTTCTTGGGCTTCTCCCTCTTGCCGATCCTTTGAGGGAGGACTCCGTGGAAACTGTCAAGGAAGCAAAAGAACATGGTTTGGAAGTTAAAATGGTCACAGGCGACAACATTGCTATTGCTAAAGAAATTGCCGGACAGCTCCATCTCGGAGATAAAATTTACTCTGCCGGAGAGCTTCTTGGCGATAAGGGCGAAGTGCTCCCCAATACTCCGGAAAAAGTCGCCGAGGCCGATGGATTCGCCGAGGTGTTCCCCGAACACAAATACGGAATCGTCAAATCACTTCAGGAAACAGATTATATCGTGGGAATGACAGGAGACGGCGTCAACGATGCGCCTGCTCTTAAACAGGCCAATGTCGGCATTGCCGTCAGCGGCGCCACCGATGCCGCAAGGGCGGCAGCGTCGCTTGTTCTGACCCTTCCCGGGCTTTCGGTCATTATCAATGCCATAGAAGAAGCCCGCCGCATTTTTGAAAGAATGAACAGCTATGCCATCTACCGGATTGTCGAGACCATTCGGATTATGTTCTTTATTGTTTTAACCATGCTGGCCTATAACGTCTACCCGATTACAGCCGTTATGATTATCCTGCTCGCTTTGATGAACGACCTTCCGATTATGACGATCGCCTATGACAACACTTATCTCGATCCCAAGCCGGTCAGATGGAATATGGGGCGGGTTCTCACCATAGCGTCGATATTAGGCATTATAGGAGTGATCGAAACTTTCCTTCTCTTTGTGTTTGCTAAATCGTTTGTAAAAGTGCCTACAGAAGAGCTGCAAACCCTGATCTTTTTAAAACTGGTTGTCGCTGGACACCTGACCTTATTTGTCGCCCGGAATAAAGGACCCTTTTTTATGCCGCCGTTTCCCGCGCCCATCCTTCTTATCGCGATTCTCGGGACGCAGACGCTCGCTGCGCTTATTGCGGGTTTCGGACTCTTTATCACCCCCATCCCTTGGATCTGGATCCTTTGGGTTTGGCTCTACTGCTTATTTTGGATTTTTATCGAAGACGGCGTCAAGCTTCTCATCTATCATTTCTTTGAAAAAGGAAAGACAAGGCTTTTCCGCGCCTTCATGAGAAAATCGCACAAGCGATCATTTTAAGCTGCGGACCCGTCTGAACCATATGCCGGCGATGACTGCGAAGCTCTTTGACCTTGCCGATAATATCAATCGGAATTTCCCGCTCTTTATCCCGCAAAAGGAGGTGGGACGCCATAAGCACTCCCGTCCGCCCGACTCCCGCAGAGCAATGAATGATTGGAGGATGTTTTTGGCTCTCATTTTCGGAATCAAGAAGCTGATGCAGCTTAAGAATAATTTCAGAATCCACAATCCCAAAGTCGGGCCAGTTGACCACGTGATACTGCACGACAGCTTCCGAAAAAAGGAGCGTTCTTTTGATAATTTTGACCTCTCCTTTCTCAAAAACTGTCTCTTCGGAAAGAGGCTTGCCTATTTTCCAGAAAGGAAAGCACTTTTTTATATTCCGTTCATTGGCATTAGTCAAAGTAAAAATCGACTTGCATCCGCTGTCAATAATCATCTGTCGCCATATGCCCAGTTCCTTCTCCCTGGGAGCCGAAGCCAGAATATAACGCCGGTCTGCCAATCGAATGTCGCTTGCATTGTAATACCCTCCCTCTGTAAGCTTAAATCGATTTTTGTCAAAGGGAACGATATCAGGGTATCGATTCAGATGATAGTAGATGTCGATCCCGTCAATGCAGGAGTCTTCGGCATTGGGAATGAATCCGAGCACTTGCAAGGCCCTATTATCCGACCATTTGCCGATGGTTTCAGCAGACGGCGGTTTAATAGCAAAAGCCAGCATTAGTAATTTTCCCGTCTCTTCGAGTATTTGCAGGGCTTCCCGAGGAGTTTCCGGTTCATCTTTTGTATCCTGCAGCGCCCGATTAAAAATCCTCCCCGTTTTATTGACCAGGTCCGTCAACTCGGAATAGACCTCTATTTTAACGCATTTATCCAGCGATTTTTCAAGACTTTTGCGATGCTCTTGCAACTTGGAGGAAAACGAACGGTAATCCCTTTTTTCCTCACTCTGCAGCTCGGCATCGACAAAAGCCTCTAAAGCCGTTAAATTTTGATTAAACGGAGGAAGGCAGTCCACAATCTAAGGTCTTTGCCAGACTTTCTTACCTGTCAGCCGGTCAATACAGGTCAAGTAGGTAGTATGCCCATGACGATCTTTTGAGAAGACGACTAGATAGTTTTCCGTGACTTCCCAGGAAAGGATTTTCGCGTGAAAAGAGGCATCCCAAAGAAGGCTCCCATAGAGCGTATAAACAGTCACATGATCTTCAGTGTCAAAACTGGAGATGATAAAGATCTCGCCCCGGTCAATAATCATGCGTTCTTGTTCAAAACCGTAATCATTTGAATAGTTTAATGATTTTACTTCCGCAGAAAGGGCTCCGATTCCCGCAAAAAAGAAACAGATTAGCAATAAAGTTTTTACTTTAATCACAAAAAAACCTCCTAGATAAAAAAATATTATATCGGTTTTAAGCTTTTTATTGAAGTGAATTTCGGCTATTTTGCTTTCCAGCAGCCTTGCAGATGATCGTCTACAAGGCCGACAGCTTGCATATAAGCGTATATGATCGTCGATCCGACAAAAGACATGCCCCTTCGTTTCAAGTCCTTCGATATCGCATCGCTGACCGGGGTGCTGACCGGAACATCTTCAAACCGTTTCCAGTGATTTCTGACAGGCTTCCCATTGACAAAACCCCAAAGATAACGATCGAATGTGCCGAACTCTTTTTGAATTTCTATAAAAACCTGAGCATTTTTGCGGGCGGAAAAGATTTTTAAACGATTGCGAATGATTTTCGGGTTTTCGCGGAGGCTCTCAAGCTCTTCATCACTCATAGCGGCGACTTTCACAGGGTTGAACCCATGAAAGGCCTTCAGGTAGCCTTTCCGTTTTTTTAATACCGTCTCCCAGCTGAGCCCGGCCTGAGCCCCTTCAAGAACCAGCATCTCAAACAGCTTTCTGTCATCATGGACCGGAATCCCCCACTCGTTGTCGTGGTAGTCCGCATAGAATTCCCTGCCCGGCTCCCCGCCAAAACAACGCGGCTTGTCATTCTCTTCAATATCAACACGCATTTCTTACACCTAACCCGGACTTCTCAGTGACAGAGTATGCTTTTTCATGCATATCTATGTCCACAAAAGCTGTTGTCAATTCGTTTAATATTTAATGAATTTAAAATAAATATTTTGTAAATCAATGGACTATGTTGGGTAATCTTTCACCAAACCGTGAAATTTACACAACTTGTTTGTCGATTTTTTTCGCCAAATTGTCAAAGGTCCCATAGTGATAAATGATGTGAAAATAAAGGGAACCAGTTTCTGTCGAGCTCAAGATTTTTTCAGCATTTTCACGTCCATGCTTTAAAATATGTTTCTCTGCAAATTCCAGTGTGTATTCTTTGGTGATAAATCTGAGGACCCCGCATCTACCGCTAGGATAAGTCACTCTTAACTTTGGAGAAAGCTCAAGCCTATGTGTCCGGATATACTCTATCTGCTGATTAATATTAATGATCCAGGGAAATTCTTGGCCCTTCTCCTCGTTAAATTGAATCTTTCCATCCTTTATTGCCGCTCTCCTCGCTTCGCCTAAATCATAATTGTGCCATCGATCATTTACCAACTGCATAGATTTTCCCTTTATTTGTAAATCGATGATGATAGAAAAAATAGGAATTTTTGTCTTACAATTTTACTAAGCGAAAAATTTCTTCAGCTATACTGCGAGCTTTTAATCCTGCAGACGGTTTTTTTCCCGGTTGAATTTCATCTGAGATGTTTAAAGTAAAAAAGTAAATCTAATTTTCCTTTTGCAAAAAGCCGACAAACCAACCTATTTGCTTGTCGTTTTCACGCCCTGAACCAGTTTTTCCATAAAATTTCCAACCGCTTTTAAGTTCTTTAAGGAATATGTTGTCTTTAGTATTCCTCATTGCCTGCTGAGAAACGGGAAGCCGCTCTGTGACAAGCGTCGTTAAAAACGTCATTTGTTCTCCGGCAGAAATTTTCAAACTGCTGCTCAGCCAAGCATTGGCGAGGCCATTGTTTTTCCCTGAATCTCCGGAAAAGTCTTGGTTTCCATAATTGAATTTTTCCAAATATGATTGGATTTTTTCCAAACCAAGTTTTGGGGTTAATGATTGCGACACCCACACAACAGACCTGGACAAAAATGTTTGGGGAGTTTGATCTTGATTCCAGAAATCATAGCCTCTTTCTTTACCATCCCATTCAAAAATCGTGTTCTGATCAATCAGCTCTTGGTCAAATGCCATTAAGGATAAAGGAATTTTAAAAGTTGACGCAGACGTGAAGCGTCTGCTAAATCGCTCGGAATTTAATTCACAAAGGAATTTCTGTTGTTGAAGATCATAAAGCGAAAAGCAACCTTCGCCTACAATTGTCGGCTGGTTTATCATATTTATCCCTTTTTATAGTAACAGGCAGGAAAGCCGCTCCAATAATCCATCCATTCATCCAGACCATCCGGATTTTTGGGATTATAGATTTTTATCATCCACCATGAGCGCCCTCCATTACCCCATGGATCATAAATAGGTGTAGAGTTATACAAGTTGGCAAATATACGTCCTATGATCGGGGTTGCTTCAATAGCTCCTCTTAGAACTTCACATGCGCCCTTTGAAGCATGAATTAAGTGGCCTTTCTTCAACGTAAAAGCTGCAGCTAAAAGATGGCCAAGAGTATGAACAATTCCAAGAGAAACTCTTGCAACACCCGCTGCGATCCCTACAACAGGAATCTTTACTAAAGAATTGAGCCTCGTATTTTTCTCTCCTTTTCCGGTAGCCCAATCACTGTAAAGACACTTTCTACATCGGTCTCTATGACCATGCCATGCAAGAGACCCTTAGCAATATTTACCATTTTCAACCTTCCAAATGGACAAGAAATGTAAGAGGAGGATCGTCACTCATTAAAAACGGAATTTTTTTATAAGCGCTGGCGTCAGAGTCACATTGATATTATTTTACGACAGGATTTAATCGACCTATCATCTGTTCGTGATATTAAGTCAGTACAAACCCTTGTGTTACTCTTAAGCCAACGGGCTGGATCAACTGTTTCGTATGCTAGTCTTGGTCGAGACCTCGACCGTGACCCCAACACCATCAAACGATGGTTACAGCTTCTCGAAAATCTCTACATCATTCACCGCGTCACCCCATATAGTCACAATATCACACGTTCATTGAAAAAAGAACCTAAATTCTATTTCTATGACCACGCCCTGGTAGCAGACGAGGGTGCCCGCCTGGAAAATATTGTTGCAAATGCATTGAAAAAGGAATTGCACTTTCTCGAAGACACTCAAGGCATTAAAGGAACCCTACACTACCTTAGAACTAAAGACGGTCAGGAACTCGATTTCCTTGTTAATCTCGATGGTAAACCCACACATCTTATCGAAGTAAAGATGATCAATGGAAAACCTGCCCGAGGGTTTCAGCATTTTGGCAAATTGTCTCCTGCCACCCTGCACCTTCAGGTGGTAAGAAACCTTTTGCGTAATATGTCTTTACCCAGTGGACTCTTCATTAAACAAGTAATCCCCTGGCTAGCTCAACTTTCGCTTTCAAATCCTACGGATTAGGATTTCTATCTGCTATATGATAGGCAGTCAGAGCAGACCTGGGATAAAAGTTCGAAAACGGGAGAGGTGGGGTGGTCTGAGAACTTTTCAGTGGAGGGAGTTTGGGTGTACCCTAGAGGAATTACTCCTTTTTGCCGACTTATTCTAGCAGGTTTTCCACAAAATGCCACCTAAAACAGAACCGCTTCAGTTCGCTGTTTAAATCAAGTGTTCATTTCATCTGAACAAAAAACATCTTGAAGAAAAGTATTTAATATCCGGTTGAATTCTTCTGCGTTCTCCATGTGTACAGCATGTCCGGTATCCCTAATGATATGGACTTTATTTTTCCAAAGATTACGAAATTTGACCCTATGTATGATGTATTCGTTGTTAATAGCCGCGTCATTCTCTCCTGCGATTACAGCGATTGGACGGGGCCATCTCCCCACAATATCCAGTTCATTTAGACCGATTCCTTTTACGATTGATGCTGGATAAATTGTTTTAGCTCCCTCATCGGTATTCAAAATTGCATCCACAAGAAACTGTTTTTCCTCTGTGTAATCGTATCCTGAAACCGTAGCCAACCATTCTGCCTCTTCCCTGGATAAATTCCCTTTTCCAAAGCACTCAAGAATTTTAAGATCAGGAATACGAAAGCCTTGGGCTAAACCTTCTTCAGAAATCTCAATTGGGGGTGTCCCTGTAATTAAAAGGCCCTTTAATTGATCTAATTTTTGCGTCAATTCGAGGCCTACATGTCCTCCTAAAGACCAACCAACTACCACAATATTATTCAGGGATAGAAAATCGATCACCTCAACTACAACTTCAGCATACCCAGGTAGGCTATAGACATTTTGAGGTTCTATGGGAGGATCACTTTTCCCATAACCTGGTAGATCAAGTGTGATCAATCGGTACTCTTGTAAAAGAGATGAATCCACCTGAGCAGAGAAAAAAGTTTGATTGGTACAATGACCGTGAATAAAAATAACTGTCGGATCGTCTCCTCTACCCTGCGGTTTGGAATCACATACTGCTATACGACCTTGTGAAGTTTCAATCATCATATTATTTTTTTTAAAATACTGTTAAATAGAGTGTGAATAAATTATATCACATAAACGTTGTAGAATCTAGATTTTAGGTATTGAGATCCAATTGCGCTATTTAGACCGCAAGTAGGGGTCACACATAAGAATATATTCAAAATCGGAAGAAAAGGAATTAACTCGCTCGCTTCGCTCGTCTCGCCCCTTCGGGGCGGCCGCTAAAGCGGCCATCGTCCTACGCCTTCGGCTGCGAATCGAACCCGGGTTCTCATCCCACCTCGCCTCTCCGTAAAAAAAAGCCACCCAAAGGGTGGCTTTTTGTTACGGAGGAGATGGGATTCGAACCCATGATACGGGGTTACCGTATACACGCTTTCCAAGCGTGCTCCTTCGGCCGCTCGGACACTCCTCCGAAGGAAAGGTAATAAATTCACATATGGCGTTAACATATTAACCAAAAAAACTTATTTGTTCAACCCGATTTGCTCGTGAAGCCTGCGTCGCCAGGCAATACGGACAATCAGGCCATGGCGGGGGGAAAAAATGACCGCCGCGATATAAAAAATAATTAAAATACAGACCACTATCCCTGATGTCGAAATAGGAAGATCGTAGATGGTCAACAGATGCCTTGATAAAGCAACTCCAAAGAGGGAGGCCAGGCAACCGACAGCAATGGCAATGACAAGCAAAATTTTGAGGCTGTCTGTAAGGAGTCTGGCTGTCAGAGCGGGGGCGGTGATAAATGCCAGAATCATCAAAACGCCAACAGCCCGGAAGCCCCCGACCGCAGTAATCGATGTTTGAGTCATCAGCAAATAATCAAAAAACAAAGTGGAAAAACCAAGAGCACGGGCCAAGCCGGGATCAAAAGTTGTGATCAGATACTCTTTGTAAAACAAAAGAATCAGCGCGGCATTGATCAAAACGATAATCGCAACCAATTTTATATCGTCGACATGGAGCGCATCGACATTTCCCATAACGATTTCAAGCCCGACATGCGCGCTTCTTGTCAAAACTGTCACCAAGATCACCCCAAGGGCAAAAAGCGTGGTGAAAACCAGGCCGATGCTGGCATCTTCCTGCAGCTTGACAACGTTCGTTAGAAAGTGAGTGAGAAAAGAAGTGACAAAGCCCATAACCAAAGCAGCCAGAAGCATAGCCTGTACATTGATGGCCCCCGCCTGCTCGAAGAGTCCGGTATCGGTAAAAACATACACGATGACAATTCCGACAAGGATTGTATGGGAGAGGGCGTTAGCCAGCATGGTCATTTGCCTGAGAACCAGCAATGAGCCCACCAACGCCCCGGATAAGGCAACGGACATGAGAACGAGAATTTGTATGTCGTCGGAAGCAAAGCTGTCAATCGGAAGCTGCCCGGTTAGAAATAAAAACAACCTCTGAAAAAAAAGGGCGATCACTTCGAAAAATGTAGCAAAAGAATAAGGGCTCATAAATTGTCGTCCCGCGGAATGGGCTGCTTATGGGGATCCTTTTTCGGATCATGCAGCAATTTTGTGAGCTCCCTTTCAAGCTCAGGGGTCAAAATATGTTCCATCTCTTCAGCGCTATAGTGAACCTTTTCCGCGCCAACGCCCATGTAGTCGGCAAGATACACTTCCCAGAGCCTGTGAAGACGAATGATATGGGCCCCGCGATGGCGGCCGTCTGTCGTCAGCCGGAATGTATCGCTGCCGGTGCTCTCGACCCATCCCTGACGGATCAGACGCTTTATCATCGAGTGGAGATAAAATTTTGAGCCCGATTGATAGCGGATGAGGTCTTTGAACGGAACGACAGCTCCCTCTCCAAACCGCCAAAGCGACTTGAGTAGATTCTCTTTGACGCATTTATTGCGGAATAAAGCCGACCTCCACCATCTTAAAATCAGACCTCTTTCGGGCGCGAAAAATAGCGCCAGTAAACTCAGCGTCGAGGCGACCATTACGATCATCGGCCCTGTCGGCAAACCGATGCGGTGCTCGGGATAGCGGGCAGACAGCATTTCCGTAATTTCCAAAGACAGGTAGTTTCCCATAAATCCGCTAAAAAGGCCTGCAAGCCCTGCGATCATGAAGATTTGGTAGAGTTTGTTGGTAAACTGCCTCGCAAAAACAGCGGGAGCAATCAGCATGGCAGACATCAGAACAACCCCCACGGAACGGATCCCAATCACGACAGCCAGAACAACCAAAGTAAAAACGAGAAAGTCAATTAGGCGAACGCGGATGCCAAGACTTTTTGCAAAATCCCTGTCCATGGTTATTGTTAAAATTTCTTTATACAAAAATAGGACAAAAAGCAAAGTTGCCGCAGAAAGGATCCCATAAATCAGGATATGAACGTCCGTCATAGTCGCGGCCTGCCCGTAAAGATAAACCTGTATCTGCCGAAACAGCGACGGGTAGGAAAACTGCATCCGGCTGGCGACGGTTATGCCTACAGCAAAGAAAGCCGACAGAACAAAGCAGAGAGCGGCATCGCTTTTTACTTTTAACCGCTGCTCTAGAAAGGATATGACAAACAGTCCCAAAAGAGCTGTTGTGAAGGCGCCGGCCAATATCCCTAATGACAGAAAAAAAGGGGTATCTTCAAAAAACGCCCCAGCGGCCAAAACTCCGAGAGCGACTCCCGGATAGGCTGCGTGGGACAAGGACTCTCCCACAAGCGATTCCTTTCGAAGAAAAACGATGACTCCAATAATCCCGGCCGCAAAGCACATCAGCATAGAGCCGAGAGTCGGCGCCCTAAGAACGGGATCGATAAAATAGTCCATCATGGCTTCATTCCGGAGGATTTTGTCTGCGACAGCTTCAAGGCCTCGTCCAAAATTGCGTAGTTTTTTCCGTAAGTTTTATTGAGATTTTCGGCGGTAAACATCTCTTCGAGAGGTCCCGCACCGACAAGGCGCATGTTGAGAAGAGCCACCCAGTCAAAATAACTTTCTACAGTACTTAAGTCGTGGTGGACAACAAAAACGGTTTTTCCCTTTTCTTTGAGCTCCTTCAATAATTTGACCAATATTTTTTCGGTTCCGATGTCGATGCCGCTGAACGGCTCATCCATAAAATAGACATCGGCCTGCTGCAAAAGGGCTCTTGCCAGAAAAACCCTCTGCTGCTGTCCGCCGGAGAGTTGGCTGATCTGCCGGCCGGCGAAAGCCTTCATTCCCACAATATCAAGATAATATTCCGCCGCCGCCCGATCGGACCTTCGCGGCCACCGAAACATACCCAGCGAGCCATACCTTCCCATCAAGACAAGATCACAGGCTGTTATGGGAAAGTCCCAGTCGACAGATGTCCTTTGCGGAACATAGGCTACCCGCTGCCGCACCTTGCCTAAGCTTTGTCCGAAAAATTCCACGTTCCCCGAAATGGGCTGTACCAGTCCAAGAGCCGTTTTGAGCAGGGTCGTCTTTCCCGCGCCGTTCGGACCGATGATCCCCACAAGAAGCCCTTGAGGCACGTCAAAGGTAATATCCCACAAAACCGGAGTTTTATCGTAATTAACCGAAAGGTGGCGGCAAGAGAGAACGTTCATTTCAAATAGTGCCTTATTGTTTTTGCGTTATGCAAGATCATGGTTTGATAGGTGCCCGCGCCGGATCCTTTGCTCCCCATGGCGTCCCCATAGAGCGGCTCTTTTGCGATTATCAGCTTGAGCCCTTTTTCATTTCCCGCGTTAACGATCTTGCTAATCGAATCTTTGCTCACGTTGGATTCCGGAAATAAAACATGGATATGATACTTTTGCAAATGCTTGATAATCGACTGGATATCAGAGACGCTGATCTGGCTCTCAGGAGCCAGCCCTTCAGGAGCATCGAAGCGCTTTTGCCAACTATTTTCGGCCCTTTCTTCATCAGTGGCAAGGTAAGCTCTGGCAAAATAATTAAAGGCGTCATGACTGGTCACCAGATAACGATCCTTTATAGGAATCTCGTGAAGGGTTTCTTTGACCTGCCGGTGGGTTTCCATCAAATCGTTGTAGAGTTTGATGCCGTTTTCTTTGTAAGACTCGGCATGTTGAGGGTCCGCCCGGCTCAGCGCCCGGACAATCGGATCAACCGCTTTAGCCCAAAGAGAGGCATCCATCCAGATATGCGGGTCGAGCTGCCCCTTCAGGAAAAGAATCTCCTCAGGGTAGGCCTTTTTTATGGCATCGCCCAAACTGACAGTTTTTTCGCTGTCTTTAAGATAATACTGCAGGCTGGGTCCATGCTCGAGTCCCAGACCATTGTAGAAAATGAGGTCGGCAAAGGCGAGCTTCTCGTCATCGCCTTTAACAAGCTGATAGGTATGGGGATCAAGCTCGCCGCAAATGAGAACAATTCCGTCGACATAGCCGCCCCCCACCTTTTCGACAAGATTGTGGATCATAGCTGTCGTGCTCAGGACCTTAAGCTTGCCATTGGGAACAATCCACTCGCGCTGCGGAGCCCCCTGGTCGCAGCGCCCCTTGCAGGCGGAAACGCACACAGACATAGCAACTAAAGCAATGCTAAATTTTAGAATTCGAATCCACATAAACAGAATTGATTATAATCAATGGATTCTTTTAAAAAAAGCCGGGAAAATCCCGGCTGACCTTTTATACAAAGTAAAGGAGTGGAAAAGAGTAATGAGGATCAGGGTGGGGGGGTGTCGTGCAATCACATTCCATGGATATGTCTTCGATTCCAGCTCCAAAATTGAACGGAGTCGCGACAATGTCAGCAAGCAGGTTGACCACTTGGCCAAAGGGGACCATGGATTCAAACACCCCGCGCACAATCTGCGCAGTTCCCGTCCGGATAGCCTCATCGTACCACCTGCCGATTATCGCTCCTTCTTTAGCATCGCGGTCACCGATTTTCAAAGTCGTGGCAATAATTGCTGCGCCGCTGCCGATCCTGACGCACCCGGAAACCATGGATATAATGGGGATATAACCCAAGATATTTAAAGCCCCGTTGTGAATTCTGAGGGCCGTGACAATCGTATTCCTGGATTCCACAGGAAAATCGAGGTCATCCATATAAGACCGGTTAAATGTATTTTGGTTAACCGAAAAAAGTCCATAAGTATTCATATTTTTTTCCCAACTATTTTAAAAATTCTTTTATTTGAGTGGTTAATTTTTGAATTGTCTCGTCTCCTAAAGGATCATTGTGATGCTCGGGTATTCCTATAAAATATTTTTTTTCGCAAAATTTTCCACCCATAAGCTTTCCAGTAAGTGAAGCTTTGGCAAAGATGACATCGTCGTCTTTAATCCTGTCCTCCTCATCTACCGTCTGCATGATGATTTCAGGAGCTTTGAGTTTTTTCGACGACTCTACCGAGCTCATATTCCATCCTAAAATTTTGACAAGCAATCCAACGAATCGATTGGTCAATGCAGCAACTGCGGTGCTCAGGTCTGAGAACGTACGACTTTTGACAAAAACATAGTTGATATCTTCTTTTAGCTTATGGGATTTTAGAGCCTCTCCCTGAACTCCTCCGCCGAGGGAATAACCGTAGTCAATGATTTCCTTGGCGCCAATTCCGTTTTCCTTATCTTCTAAGAAACAAAGCATCGCTTTGTAAGTTTTAGCCAGCGTTTTCCTGTTAGGACTGCCGGTGCTGTCTCCCACTCCGGGATAATTAAAGACAATTGCATTGCCATCTACATTGGAAAGGATTTTTTGAAACGGGAGACTTGCAAGCTTATGCTCATAAAATTCGCCGTTGCCATTTGACGCCAAAACCCAGCGCCCATTGTCTAAAGTTGACCTTTTGCCGATAATCATCGCATCGATAACGCAACTATCGACCTTGACGGCAATCCTTTTCATTTTCCACTTGGAATCAGCATTAAAACTTAAATTCCCGAACAGCTGACAAGCTAGTCTTATTGTTTAGCGAAGCCGGGACAATGAAGCGGCCCGCCAAATAATGAAGCAGCTGATAAGTTCCTAGTGGGAAAAATAGCGACGGACAAAATTTGTTTAGCAATACGAAACACTTTATTTTCGGTTATCACAGTGATAAATCGGTTTTAAAGGACCAGATTTTTTCAATTCACTTAGAGTGGTATCTGTTCACGGGGGTACCCCCCCAGGGGGAGTCGTAAACTTCTAACACGTTTTGTTAACCGAGAACTACCTCGTGAATTTGTGTCGTAGGAAACCGTTTTCTATTTTGAAAATATCGGCGGCGCTTGTCCGCCATGAATGTATGCTTTAAAACATTCGGTAAAATAATCGAACGAATTTTGAGCACGTAACTTCAATGTCATACCAACTGTTAACACCCGTTCGACAAATCGCTCACCTTCTTCTGATTGTGAGCCAAAGCATAGCTTCCTCCAAATGACTCCGCCTCTAAGACGTTGCTCGGCTGTATTGTTAGTCGGTTCGATATTCTCATGATAGGCAAATACCCATAACATCTCGAACCGTCCAAAAAAATCAGCGCAAGTCGACCTCGTTTTATTGCAACATTCTTTGTGAATTGCACCAGCTTTGAGGAGGACTTTCAAATCTTCTTTTGGGCCTATTTCGATCTTCTCGATCAGTTCGTCCCTTGCAATCTCACCGTTTTTGTAGCTATGCCAAAGATTGAATATCGACTTTTTACACTCTAACAACCGTTCCCCGATCCATTTATCAAATCCATCCCTGCCTGCAATCTTTTCAAAATCTCTATCTGCATGCGACCAGCAAAGTTGTCGCAGACCTTCATGCGAATTATAGGCATTATAGCGATCGGTTGTTAAACCCCCTTTGAAAGAACCAAAGATCTCGCGGAATGCCTTGTTGCTGCGTGAAGCCTTGATTGCGAAAAACACAGTTTCCTTGCCGCTTCCGACCCAAATCCATCTCTTTTCCGACATCGTTTTCCAACTCGTTTCATCGGCATAAATATGTTCTTCATTTAGAGTGTGTGTCCTAATTTCTTCGTATGGTGCTTTTAAAATCTGACTAGCTCGGACATGGATTTTACACACGCTGCCGGAACATATCCGAATATTGAGTCTGCCCATTAGAGCACAGACTTGACGTTTGGATAATCTAAACTCTCCTGAAAGAGAGGTGACGAAACCCATTAATCGGGGACCAAAACCAAATCGCGCTTCTTCGGGAATATCAGCCTTTACATGCTTACCACATCCGCTACACTGACAGGTGTGAATGTTGTATTGAGTAACTTCCGGAGGAGCGTCCGGTAATTCCACTACTTGTCGTACATCCGTTCTGACCACCTCCGAATTAAACGAGTGGGAGTGGCAGTTCGGACAAGTGTCCGGCTTTATGTTATGCAGCGACTGCACCTGATTAATTGGAACTAGTTGACGGGGGTGGCCCTTATGACCTTTTTGTGCTCCCTGTTTACGCCCCGTAGGTTCCTTCTTTCTTTGAGCTCTGAAAGGATCTTGCGAGGGGGGCTTAGAGCTATTCGAAGAGTTGGTGTTGAGTTTATCTTCGAGCTCCTTAACTTTTGCCTTGAGTGCCTGGTTTTCCTTTTTGAGGATTTCAATTTCCTCCAAGGCTTTATTAAGCTTTTCAAAGAGTTCTTCGTAGGTTGGCTTCATGTTATAAAGTGGTTTTGAACAACCAGAATAATAATAAAAATCTTATTTTATGCCGTATAAAATTTTTATTATTTTTGTGGGGTAGCGCGCGAGGCGGTAGCCGTTCCTAGAGTTACCCCGTGAACGGATACTTAGAGTGACTTTTTTATAATTTTTCTGTTTATAAAAAGCCGTGTTTCCGATTAACTGATTTTTTATACTATTATCCATTATAACCCTTGAATTTCACTAATAGCCAAAGTTTAACTAATAAATATTAATAATTTATTAATTTTTAAAATCAAATTAAAAATTATAGAGAAAATCGTAGCTGTAGATACCATTGGAACATCCCGATGTGAAAAAAATTCTTATCGCATAACGGCCGACGCTCACGATTTTCACCGCCCGAACATCGTCTTTGACAGTAGCCGGGTTTAAAATTTGCACTCCCGTCATTTCATCGACGCAGCCAGCGCAAGGACACCTCTTTTGCAGCCCGCTAAGCTGATATTCCTTCACAAGGCCGTCATTCCATTCGATGGCAAAAAGACAATCGTCTTTTTGCTCGATGCTTTTAATCATAAGGGGTTTGGCAAATTGCTTTATTTCCATATCAACTCAAAATTTTTCAGGCAGTCTTCAGAAGTCTGATCCAATGATTTTCAAGTGGCTCTCCACTCCCCGGGCAAGGGATAAATAAGCTTCGGCCGCTTCCCGATTTTCAAGCGAAAAAATCGACTCCCCCCTATCCGAGCAGCGGCTGATAACCTCCAAAATCGGAATCCCGCCTAGAAACGGCAACCCATACTCCCTTGCGAGACGCTCGCCGCCCCCCTTGCCGAAGAGATAGACTCTTTCATCACTGTTCAAAAAGTAGCTCATATTTTCCACAATGCCGATAATGGGGACCTTGACTTGGGAAAACATAGACATCGCTTTTTTGACATCCATCATCGCCACTTCCTGCGGCGTCGTCACCATAAGCGCCCCCGTCAAACTCGCCTGCTGGGCAAGAGTCAGCTGCACATCGCCGGTCCCGGGAGGAAAGTCAATGATCAAATAATCCAGTTCTCCCCAGTCGACCTGTTGAATAAATTGTTTGACGATTCCGTTGGCTATAGGGGCTCTGACGACGGAGGCCTCCTCTTCCTTCCGGAAATAGGCCATCGAAATCATGCTGATGCCTAAGCAGCTGGCCGGAATAATGCGCTCGCCATTTTTTGCGGGCAGCCGGCTTTCGGGTAGCATGCGTCTGACTGAAGGGCCGTAAATATCGGTGTCCATAATTCCCACCCGAAAACCCATCAGACTCAATGCCAACGCCAAATTGACAGAAACTGTGGATTTGCCCACTCCCCCTTTGCCCGCTGCGACAGCAATGATATTTTTGACAGCATCCAAAGGGTGGGAAGGCTTTTCTCGATACATATTCAATGGCATACTAAACATGCTGATCTAAATTTACTTTTTCTTCAACAAAAAGATTTTAACTTCCTGGAGTTGATCCAATGAAGAGCAATAAAATTTAATAATCTTTTTAATTTTTTGTTGCGAAAAAAAAAGGTAATATTATAAATTTCAGAATAATTAACTACGATAATGACACAAATTTTGGGTTTTCCCACTTTCATGATGAAAAGAAAAGCAATAAATTCTTAGAAAAACTAAACAAAAAGGTAGGAATTAATGAGTTCAACTAACGCAAAATATAACGAGGAACTAAAAAGCTCGATACAAAAGTCGTTAAAAAAAATCAACGGTTCAAAAGAAAATGAAATCTGCCGCTATCTGCCGATGGAAGGTGGCGGGTACATGCACCACTTTACTTTTCGCAAAATGAAAGGCGAATGCCCTAAAGAACTTATTGCCCTCATCAATAAACACGTTCTGACACCGAGCAAACCCCAAACGGTCACCCCCAAGCCCCGAGCGCCAAGGGGCTCGCGCAAAAGAACGGGATCAACTCCACTTCACCAAACACGATATCGACCGCATCTTGCACATGGCCCGCATGGCAGGAGATAAGGAAATGATCAGGAAAGCTGACTCAAAAAGACCTAAAGCAGATCAAGCGGGAATTAATCGCGTCAATAAAAGCCGGCAGGATCGAACCCGATCTTTGGAACGTTTATGTTGAGGCTGTCACAAATCAACAGGCCTCCAATGAAGCGATTGCAACGGCTCATACCGCCCTTGTCAACTAATCGCAAAATATGACGTCATGTGCGAATTTTTTGTTTAAAAAGCGGCTCTAACGCCGCTTTTTTTAATCCTCATTATAAAAAGCCGAAAACATTAAGATATTCCTGTTGCAATTTATATTTTAATGTGTTATAATATTGCTTCAGAAACAAAGTAAACAATCAATCTAAGACCAAAAAGGATAAAAAATATGACGGAAAAAACCGCAGAATTCGGTAAATGGCGAAGCTTCTTCTGGCCGATTCACGCCTATGAGCTTAAAAAAGTCCTACCGATGTTTTTCATGCTCTTCTTTATCGTTTTCAACTACACAATTTTGAGGGATACTAAAGACACTCTGGTTGTCAACGAAGCAGGCGCGGCCGCCATCCCATTCTTGAAGCTATGGGGAGTTGTACCCGGCGCCGTTATTTTCATGCTGATTTATTCAAAATTGAGCAATATTCTCAGTAAACAGGCTTTATTTTACGCTGCAATCACGCCGTTTATCATCTTTTTTGCTTTGTTCGCCATTGTGATTTACCCCTTTAAGGCGTACCTCGAACCCGTTGCTTTGACAACCGCCATGGAAAATTATTTCCAGTGGGAAGGCCTGAACTACTTTATCGCCTGCCTAAGGCACTGGCCGGCTTCTCTTTTCTATATTCTCTCCGAATTGTGGGGAAGCGCTTGCGTCTCTCTTCTTTTCTGGGGTTTTGCCAACGATATCACCAAAGTGAATGAGTCGAAGCGCTTTTACGCCGTCTTCTTGATCGGCGCCAACGTCGCCCTGCTCTTCTCCGGCCCCTTAATCTACTTCTTCTCCTGGCTGACAAGAGAGGCGCCTCCTGGAGTCGACCCCTACATCCAGGCTAACTACTGGATGATGAGCCTGGTCGTTATCGCAGGACTCATGACCATGTGGCTCTATAAATACGTCAACACAAGTGTTTTGACCGATCCCAAGTTTATGGCAAAAGAAGAGGAGAAAAAGAAAAAGAAAGAAAAGCCGAAGATGGGTCTTATGGAAAGTTTCATCTACCTGGCCAAATCTCCTTATATCCTCTGCCTGGCAACTCTGGTCATGGCCTACGGAATTTCCATCAACGTTGTGGAATTGACATGGAAATCCCAGCTTAAGCTTCAATATCCTTTGAAAAATGACTATCAAGCCTTCATGGGAATGTTCTCGTTCTGCACAGGACTGGTCACAATTTTCATGCTGATGTTTGTCAGCGGAAACCTGATCCGGAAAAAAGGATGGGGCTTTGCCGCCTTGGTCACTCCTACAGTCCTACTCATCACGGGAGCGGCCTTTTTTGCCTTTATCATCTTTAAAGGCGACCTTGCCGGCCCTATCGCGGCTATGGGAACCAACCCCATTATGCTGGCTGTGATTATCGGGATGATCCAGAATATTATGAGCAAATCCTCTAAATATTCCCTCTTCGACCCCACCAAGGAAATGGCCTATATCCCCCTTGACCAGGAACAAAAGGTCAAAGGCAAAGCGGCTATCGACGTCGTGGGAGCCCGCCTTGGCAAATCGGGAGGAGCTTTCGTTCAGATGGTTCTGATCCTGGTTCTCGGGGGGATCACCTCAGGTTTTATCTACTTTGTTGCTTCGATCTTCATACTCGTCATTGGCGGCTGGATGGTAGCCACAATGTCGTTAAACCGAAGATTTAACGCCCTGACTACGGAAAGCGACCAGGAAAAAACCAAAGAAGTGAAAGGAACAACGACAGGAGAGCCTGCTCTGGCCCAGGCCAAGTCTTAAGACCATCCACTCTATCTCATGTTGAATACGGCAGCTTGTTTGAGCTGCCGTTTTTTTATATTTGCAGCTTCTTCAGCAATTCCCGCTAAAATTTTAAATAAAAGAAAAAAACGCGGAGATTGGGACATAGTTTTACCCATAACTATAGAAAAAAATAACAGCTCTCCATGTTTAAACCCGTGATTGTGACCTAATCTGAGACTGGACGCTACATCTGAAAGTCACGATCACGGATACAAGAATCAAAGCTGCCACTTTAAGCACAGTTTTTGCTATGCTTATGATGCTGGCATTCCTGATAAATCAAACTGAACAACTATGTTGTGGATTATTTCAGGGTGCCTTAAAGCAATCAAAATCATATCTCTAAAAAGGCATAAAAGAGTTATTGCCCCCTCCCGGGAAATACTTATGCCTGTCAATAATTAATACGAATTCTAGGCAGTGTACTAAAAAAATATAATCAGTTAATCTATTTCTTTTAATCTCAATATGTCTGCTATAAATTTTTCTACCACAGATGAGATTTAGACCCGTGATTGTAAGTACGCTGCCTAGAGAAATCCCTATTTTAAACTCTTCGTGATATTGAAGCTTAACAATGGTAGTCTTGAACACCTGAAGCTCAAATTCATAAGGATGTAAAAACGAAATATCAGATTTCGGATTGTTACCGTTTGCCCTCAAAAATCAAGAGGCTAAGAAAATGTCAGACCAAGCCTTAAATTATTATTTTACGGGAATGACTGCAGCTTCTTATTTTGTATAGACAAACGACATTTCTTCTGTTAAAATTTTCTATTATTGATGAACTAAATTTGAAGGGAAATTGATTCATGGAAAAGCAAAAACGTTGGCAACTTTGGCTGATTATCGGGGTGCTCGCCGTTACAGTCTACAGCATCCTTCCGACAATTTTTTGGTATGCTAAACCCTTAAACCAGGAAATTGGCTCCGAGCGTGCCAAGCAAGCGGCCGTCTCCGCTGTCGACCGCGTCAACAGCCTAAAACCGCAAGCGATCGACTGGCTCTATTCCTATAGCGGCAATTTAGGCTTGAAGCCAAAAGCGATAGAAGTCGACAAAACCTCGCCTAAATTCATCAATGTCCGTTTTGACAGCCAACGGGATGCCCGCGTCTTTTCGCGCTTCCTAAACGCTGCCGGAAACGGGATTTCCTTTGTTCCGGCACAGCTTCAGCTCGCAAATGACGCGAAAAAAGAGATTCCCAAAGAAAACGGACTCTACACCGTTACTGTCGAGAGGAAAATCGGCATTGAGTTGAATCCCGATAATGTCGACCGGCTGTTTACTTTTTCAAAAAAGATGACAAAAGACCGCGAAATTGTCCCTTTTTACCGAAACCTTGTCTATTCCAGGGTTGCGAAGATTGCCGAAGCGATTGCAGGTCCGAGCCCTGAAGCGCAAAAAACCGCAGCCCTTATCGACCATCCCAAAGACAAGCGGCTAAACGACATTGCCCTTGCTTTAGCCAAAGAAATCAATAACGTGTCGCAGACATTTGGCGCCGGCAGCCCCATTGCAGAACGGTATTTCGCAAGTTTCTCCGTTATCGACAGACCGAATAAATCCGAATTTATTCAGCAGTTTACCGCAAAGCTTCAATCCATGAGAGACAGCATCGAAAGCGAACTGGACCAATTGACAGCTAAAGAAGAGAAAACCCAAAAGGAGGGCGAGCTTGTCGATCTGTCGACCTCACAGGCAAAAAATCTCTACGAAAAGCAAATCGCCTCCCTCGACTCGGCCATCGCTTTGCTTAAGCAAAAACAAACAGTCTTCGCATCGGGTAAAAGCCCTCTTTCTCCAGAGGAAGTACAGGCTCTTCTCAAAAAAAGTGAAGCGGCAATCGACAAAAGAGACTTCATACAAAAAGTCGACCTCGCAGGATACCATCCTTTCATTGCAAACCTCTATATTGACTGGTCGGACGACGTTGTCAAGCTCCTCTTCTACCCCGATATTAAAAAGATCGTCAACCCTGAAAACCTCGGCGAGGCCGCGGCTCTCGCGCGCGAAGAGCTCAGCCGCAAACTGTACAACAGTATCGCAGCAATCTCGCGGAAAACCGATGAAATCCTCAAGCCCTCCGGCGATGACTTCTCGCTTTCCCTAAATACGCTGACCAACAGCAAAAGCCTTTTAGCACTGCATCTTGGCGCTATCGCCAAAAAACAGGCTGTGCAAGTCACCGAAGCCATCGGCAAAATGTGGTCCCCGGAATACAAAGAACTCCAAAAAAGCGTATTTCCTATCAGAAATTACGACGAGTATCTCAAGGAGTCTCCTGAAGACAAGCAATTCGGCCTTGTCATTTACGCCCCGGGCGCAAGCGGCAAACCGCCGGCAAAAGGATTCGAACCCAATTCGATTTATGTAATCGTCCGCGGATTCGACCGTCTTGCGGACAAAATCCGCGAAAACCCCGAATCCAATCCAAGCCGGATGCTTTCTCAAGACCTTGCCGCATTGAAAAGCGTGCTGACGCGCTACGGGTACCTCGAGTTTCCCTCAAATGCCTACACCCTCTCTCCGGAATTCCAAAAAGACCTGATTTTTATCCGGAGCAATTACTACGACGACATCCTTGCGGCCACGCGTGAAAATTTTACCGTCAAAGGGAATGAAAAGTACGCCGTTTTAGAATTTACCGATGTTGAGCAGAGGATACTGGCGCAAAACAAAATCGAAGACCGCATTCAGGAAGACCTGGTCCAATGGCAGGAAGCCTACAGTTCGGCCCAGGTCGATCTCAATACCGCAAGACGCTACACCGTCCCTCCCCCAACGCAAAACCCTTACTGGCAAAACTTACTGCTGTCAGCTAAAAAATACTTCAGGGGAGACGAAAGGCAGGTTCTAAAATGGGGACTCGACTTGTCGGGAGGAAAAACAGTCCGGATTGGCCTGAGGGACCAAGACAACCGAGCTGTCAGCGATCCCGATGACATCAAGCAGGCTGTCAACGAGCTCTACACGCGCATTAACAAAATGGGCGTATCGGAAAGGACCATCCGCGTCGAAAACGACAATATCATCCTGGACTTTCCGGGATCGCAGGCGTTTTCTGCTTCCGAACTGATCAAAGCGTCGGCCATGTACTTTCATATCGTGAATGAAAAATTCGGAATGAATAATCAGGAACTGGCTCCGATCATCAACGAATTTTTACAGGAAGTGTGGAACGAAGCGGTTGTGACCAACCGGCTAGACAGCGACAGCATCAACGAAATTGCCTGGCGCCATCTCGGCGGCGATCCCGATAATTCAGGTCTTTTCGTTCCCAAAACCGAAAACGCAAAAATCCTCTACGACAATGGACTCCGCCTAGCCAATCCGCAAGAGGACAAGCGAACGCCTGCCTTTAACGACACGTTGTCCATGATCGCGCGCTACAAAGGAGAGGATAATTCGGAATGGCACGGCCAGAACAACCCCCTGCTCATCGTTTTCAACAACTATGCCCTGGAAGGGTCCGGTCTGACAAACGTCCGCGTTGGGTTTGACCAGAAAGAAGGCTATGTCCTCAATTTCGAAGTTAAAGGATCCTATGACACAAGCAAAGAACAAGGAAGCGGCTCTCCCCGCCAGGATCTGTACACCTGGACCTCCCAGTTTGCTGAAGAACGGATTGAAGGAACTCCCAAAGCCGCCTATGCTCCCAGAGGGTATCACATGGCCGTTGTCCTCAACGGCAGAACTGTCAGCGCTCCGACACTCAGGGCCGCTCTCAGCAGCAGCGGATCGATCAGCGGCAAATTCACGCCCAGGGAAATCAATCAACTCGCCGCGGACCTGAAAGCGGGATCGTTAAGCTTCACCCCAAAAATCCTCTCTGAGCACAATGTGAGCCCAGAGCTTGGAAAAGAAGAGAGATTCCGCGGTATACTTGCCTCTCTGATCGCCCTCGCTTTGGTCTTTGCTTCGATGATCGGAGTCTATCGCTTTGCAGGGATGGTTGCTTCAATCGCCGTCGTGGTCAACCTGCTGATCATGTGGGGAGTTTTCCAGAGCATCGGCATCGCTCTCACCCTTCCGGGTATCGCCGGCGTGGTCCTCACCATCGGTATGGCAGTCGATGCCAATGTCCTTGTCTTCGAAAGGATCAGAGAAGAATTTTCGGTTTCAGGCCGTATCGCAACCGCTATACACGCCGGATACAAAAAAGCCTTCAGCGCAATTATCGACTCCAATATCACGACGCTTATGGCAGCCTTCATCCTGATCCAATTCGACTCGGGGCCAATCAAAGGGTTTGCCGTCGTCTTGATCATCGGTATTCTGTCGTCGATGTTTACTGCGCTCTTTATGACGCGCTACTTCTTCGCCGGATGGGTCAAAAATCCCAAGCATAAAGAGCTCGGCATGGCCAGATTGTTCGGCAGCACCAACTTTAATTTCCTGGGGTATGCCAAACCGGCCGTCATCGTTTCCGCCCTTATCATGATCGCAGGAACATACCTTCTCATTGCGGAAAGAAACACCATTTTCGGTATGGACTTCACAGGCGGCTACTCGCTGACTGTCGATCTGAACGAAAAACCCGGCACAAATTACCGGGCAGAAGCGACAGAAGCGCTGATCGCAGCCGGAGCCGGCCAGGGCGATATCGAAATTCGCGAACTCAGCCGGCCTAACCAGCTTCGAATTCAACTCGGAATCAGCATGGAAGAACCGGAGCACCCCTTCTATGGGATGCCCATTGAGGGGACTCAAGGGAATTTCACCTACTCTTTTGAGCGCAATCCAAGGATAACCTGGGTCGTCAATTCCCTTGCAGGCCGAGGACTCGACATCCAGCAAGTTCAGCTTGGCAGCCTTGAAACCAACTGGTCGGTGATGAGTGGACAGCTCTCCGACACGATGCAAAACAACGCCATCTTGGCGATGAGCATCGCCCTGATCGGCATCCTGCTCTATATCACATTCCGGTTTGAGTTCAAGTATGCCATCGCTGCTGTGATCGCCCTGGCCCACGACGTCTGGATCACTTTAGGGATTGTCGCCCTTTTCCATATGCTCGGCTTCCCCATTGAAATCAACCTGCAGGCAGTCGGCGCCATCCTGACAATCATCGGATATTCTCTCAACGACACCATTATTGTCTTCGACCGTATCCGTGAAGAGGTGCGCATCCTGCGCAAGCTGAAGTTTGCAGAGGTGATCAATCATTCGCTAAACGTCACACTAAACCGAACGATCATGACATCGGGAACCACCCTTCTGGTGCTCCTGTCTCTGGTATTTTTGGGCGGAACCAGCATTTTCGGCTTCTCGCTGATCATGACAATCGGCGTACTTGTAGGAACCTTCTCATCGCTCTTTATCGCCTCCCCTGCAATGCTGTGGGTGCATAATCAAATCAGAAAACGAGAAGGGCTTAACGTCGAGAGCTAAAAAAAAAGCTGTGCATGTCTCATGCACAGCTTGCCCCTCCCTCAAGCGATAAAATTATTATGAGGAAGGCATACCGGCCTGCCAAATATATTGGCAAAAAAATTAGCACCCTATCAACTTTGTATTGGTGAGTGAGACGATGAGATTTTTGTGACTGCCAAAGCGTGGAGATCGAACAAAATGGCAGTTGCGAAAAGATCAAGTCTCACCCATCAATACAAAGTTGATAGGGTGCTAGAGCTATGCTCTTACCATCTTTAGTTGTTATCAATACTGCAATTGAAGTCACTTTTGGTATGCTGGAAAATAGGAAGAATGCTATTAATTCAAGCTATGCCGCATCATAAAAAAATTCATCTCTTATGACTCATAGTCGCCTCTTACGGAGTTTGGTTTGCAGTCATTTCAGGCATCGAAGAAATGATATCGGGCAAATTCTGGAAATCTTTCATTTGCCTCATCCTGGGAATTGCCTCATACTTTTATATTGAATACATCATCAATAAAGATTCTTAATTGTTTTTTAAAGCTTTGTAGTTCATCATATAATTGGATTGGTTTTCCCTACCTCTTGATGTCTTTGGAGTTCTGGTTATGTCTGCAAAAAAATCCAAAATTGATGAGCCTCTTTGGGTTTACCCTAAGTCAAATCCGAAATTAAAGCAAAGTATTGTCAAAGAATTTAAACTTCATCCCGTTATCGCTCAAATACTTGTGTCAAAAGGCTTCCGCTCCTTCGAAGATATTCACCACTTCCTTTATGCCAAACTTCCCGATCTTCACGACCCCTTTCTTTTTAATCAGATGCGCCCGGCTGTCGACCGTCTTTGCAGCGCAAGGCAAAATAAAGAAAAAGTTATCGTTTATGGAGACAATGATGTCGACGGCATAAGCGGCACAGCCCTTCTCACCGAGTTCTTCCAATTTGCGGGAATCGATGTAATCTACTATATCGCCAGTCCAAGCGCCCAAAAAAAGACCACAATTTCCGAAGCGCTGGATACAGCCCTGGAAAATAACTGCAAAATTCTCATCACTGTCGATGTGGGCATCACCGCAGCAAAAGAAATCGCCGAATTTGTCAAAAACGGCATCGATGTCATTGTGACCGATCACCATGAACCTACTGACATGCTCCCCAAATGCACCGCCATCCTTAACCCAAAACTTGTCGATAACAGATATCCCGACCGAAATTTAACTGGCGTGGGCGTTGCTTTCAAACTCGCACACGGAGTCGCCAGCCAGCTCGTTACCGACGGAGAAATTCCCTCAAAAAAAATCGACCTCAAACGATATCTCGACCTTGTCGCTATGGGAACAATTTCGGATATGGGAGCCCTAGTCGGAGAAAATCGCATTCTGGTCCGTTACGGACTCAATCAAATAAAAAAACAAAAAAGGATCGGACTGGCCAAGCTGATGCAAGTCGCCGAGGTCAATCCGAATGAACTCAATACTTTTATCATCGCCTCCCGCATAGGCCCTCCTATCAATAGTCTGGGACGAATCGCCAATGCTAATGACGGCGTGAAGCTTCTCATTATCAGGAACAGCAATGCCGCGGAAAAATTAGCTCAGGAACTCGGCCTCAATAACATCGAAAGGCAGAAAATCGAGCGGATGATGTCCGAAGATGTCGAAAACATTGTTGAAAAAAAATCCGAAAATTCTTAAAGAGAAAGCCATTGTCATGGCATCGGAAAAATGGCATCCAGGCATTATTCCTATCATCGCAACTCGTCTTTCAAAAATGTACAATCGGCCAACTATTTTGATTGCGGTCAATGAAAAATTCGGAAAGGGGTCTCTCAGGTCCATTCCCGAGTTTCCCCTTCTGCCTGCTCTCAAACAATGCACCGATCTGCTTGACCTCTTCGGAGGACATAACTACGCCTCGGGACTTTTTATCCGGGAAGAAAATATTCCCGAATTTACAAAGCGGTTTATCGAACTTGCCAACAATGTCTCTTAAAGAAAAGGATATTCAGTATAAACTCAATATCGACGCCCAGGTAAACTTCAACGAACTCACTTACGACTGTCTGGAATCTCTGCATCTTCTAGAGCCCTACGGCAACGAAAATCCCCCTCCTGTCATGCACACCGTCGCTACCCAGGCCTGGCCTCCAAAAGTCATCGGCAAATTGAATGAAAAAGCCCACCTCAAAGTCTATCTCGAACAAGAAGACCGTGTTCTCGAAGGAATTGCCTTAAACCGCGCTCAAGACAGCTCGATGCTTCGCAAAAAAGACTTAAACCTTGAAGTGGCCTATACGCCTCAAATCGATGTTTTCCAAAATCAATCCTACTTGAGGCTCCTCATTCGTGACTTCAAAATACTGCCTAATGAAAAGAAAAAGAATCACAAAAAATAAGTGTTCGGTGAGATATGTCCCAAGTGTTTTTTCAACATTAGATAACTTGCAGCGGCCTGCCATAAAAACAAACATGCAGGATGACAGATGCATCCCGCATATCGAGCAAAAGTTGGCTTGATTAGCTGGCTTGCTCGCCTGGAGCTTTTTTATCGAGGTAGGTTTCTTTGTAGACTCGTACATCGTCGATGTAGCAAACCCAAGCCGATCCTTTCCGCTGAGCGGGAAGACGGCCGATTCGCGTCGCGTAATAGATCTTCTGAACCGGAACGCCCAGCTTTTCCGCCACTTGCTTCACAGAAAAATGACCCTTTTCGTTGTCAAACAATAACTCGCCGTTGTATGTGGACTTCGAGCGAGAATATTTCTGACGGCGATAGTTAGCCAAATCCTTCACATGAATCGTCCATCGAGAGGATTCTTTCTTTGCTTTCAGCTTGTTCAGCTTGATGGCGACATAAATGGCTTGTCTTGTAACATTGTTGATTTCAGCAGCCTCGGTAATCGAAACAAATTCTTTATCCGACTCGGACAGCAGAGTTTCAAACTCTTTGTTTTCCTCGTGTAATGACATATATTCTCCTACGTTATGTTATTTTTAATAAAAAGTTCAATTTTATAACATTTTAGTTATTTTACTTACTTTGAAATAAATATTTTTACATATAAATGAATTTTTAGCAAGCAATTTTTCCAAAAAATTAAAAAAAATATGCCTACGTTAAAAGAATGCAAATAGAAGAGGATTGAAATGAGACATTTATTAAGGTTTTGTTAAGATAGGCCTATGAAAGAGCAGTTTTAGACTGACATCCCAGGAAATTGCGCGTCTCCTCGGGGAAAAATTGCCGGACTCATCAGTCCCATAGAATCAAAATTCAAACACCAAAAAACAGCTCGCCGAATTCATATTCCCCCGAAGAGTTCGAGGAAATATTCAATATCCCCTACCTCTTTTCTCTTAGATTTCAGGACTATAAAACACTTAAAAAAGTCATTAAAAACTGCCCCTATATCCTTCGCATAAAATCCCTTGAGAATACACAATTGGCCGAGGCCTATCAGAGTGAATTACAAAAGGCACGGTCGCCGATGTTTCTGTCCGATGGATTGACGATCGTATCCATTACGGCCTTTTTGCTGACAAAGATTACGATGAAGGAGAGTGGATCGGCGAATATACCGGAGTTGTCAGGCAATACTTCCGCAGGCATCCCGACACAAACCCCTATTGCATCCATTACCCGACAAAATTGTGGTCCCTAAGCTATTTCATGATCGACGCCGCTCTCGGCGGAAACGAATTGCGGTTTGCCAACCACAGCTCAAAACCCAATATAACCCCCTACTGCCTGGTAAGAAATCGGCTGCTGCATCTTGTTCTCTTTACCAACCAAAAAGTCGCCAAAAATACACAGCTCACATTTAATTACGGCAAAGATTTCTGGAGAAAACGTCAAAAGTGGAATGTGATCTAAAAAACCCTTTTACGATTTTTACATTTCATTTAAGATAAGTAATCAAAAACTCGTAAGGGAAAGATTATGAAAAGGATATTCGGCTTACTACTTGGACTCGTTTTTCTGGCAATTGCGGCAAATGCTGAAATTGTCGAAATCAGTCACATGGATCAGGTGTACAATTACTTAAAGCCGAATACTCTCATTATTTTCGACATCGACAACACCATCTTAGAACCTGTCCAGACCCTTGGATCCGATCAGTGGTTCAGACACCGCATCGCCTATTGGATCGATCATGGAATCGATCCCGAAAGGGCTTTGGAAAAAGCCCTTTCCGAATGGATGGCCGTTCAAAATATCACCAAAGTGAAGCTTGCCGAACCCGAAACTGCCAGGATCGTCAAGCACCTCCAGGATCGCGGCTTTACCGTCATGGGCCTGACAACGCGGGGTCTTGGCATGTCTACCAGGACAAACGAGCAGCTGAAAACAATCGGAGTCCACCTGGAGACATCCGCTCCTGTAAAGCAGGACGTCTTCTTTATGAACCAGCGAGGCGTTTTGATGAGAGGGGGAACTTTGTTTACAGCCAATACCCATAAGGGCAAGGCGCTGTTTAAATTGCTTGACCAGATCGACTACCTTCCAAAGATGATTCTGTTTGTCAACGATAAGCGATCGCACATCGTCCCCATCGAAGAAACCGCCTCAAAACGGGGAATCCCCTTCATCGGCCTTCGTTACGGCTTTCTCGATGAAAAAGTTAAAAATTTCAACGGAGACGTCACAGCCGTCGAGTTCGAAAACTTCGGCCGCATCCTCTCAGACAATGAAGCCGAGGAAATCCTTAAAGAAAGACAAACGCAGCAGGCCGAAGAAAAAGCTGTCTGTCCGGGTTAGGAGTTTTTTTGATGATTCTTATAGGTAATAAAATTCATCGGAATGATTCTATACAGCCAGGAACTTTGGTTTTGTTTGATAATGATAAGCTCAAGACTATTATTCCTAAAATAAAAAATCTCAAAAATGTGACTCAACTGTGTTTGGCCGGGAATCGGCTGACAGAATTACCAGAAGAAATGAAAGAATGGCCATCGTTGACCGGATTAGTATTTGGCGATAGCCCTGCCAGGCCAGCCCTTATTTATGAACTCACTCAATTGAAAAAATTGAGTATGCCAGGCGTGAAATCGAGCCCTCTTTCCAAAAAGATTGGGAATCTCACAGGATTAACAGAACTCAGTCTGTTTGCTAACAGACTTTCAGAACTGCCCAATTCGATCGGCAAGCTTATAAATTTAGAGGTATTGAACCTTAGTTCTAATCAGCTAAAAATAGTCCCTCCACAGATCAGGCAACTGAAAAAATTGAGCTCCCTTTACTTATCTTATAACCCGATTACAGATTTGCCGGATTGGCTAAGTGAATTCAAGCATCTGAAGCATTTTACGAGTCCAGCAGCAGGTGATCAGGTTAATCGAGAAACCGCGAGGCATCTGAAAGAACAAGAAAAAAAATTTCTTCCTCATATATCCAGTTAAAAAATCCCGGGAATCAGACGGTAGGGGACGGCATGGCAATACTTTTGCCAGCTCTCTCCATACTTTTGGCTGCACCTTTGTTCATCTCTGATCGAGCGATGGATAAGAAGCGTCAAAAGAAAAAAGAAGTAAAAGTAGGGAAGAAGACTCCCGAATCCGCAAGCGAGGCTGTAGGCCAGACTTAAAATCAAATCCCCGGTGTAATTGAAGTGGCGCGCCACCCCCCACCAGCCGGAAATCAAAAGACAAGATTTCTTTTTCTCTCCATTGGCGGCCCGGTATTCAGCCTCAATAGACTTGGGCGGCCTACCCCAGATCAGCGATTTTCCTTGGCTCTCCCTAAATAGTTCTTTTTGCCGATTTGAAGTATGGAAAATCGCATACCCGATAAGTCCGATGACAAGAACCGAAGCGGCCTGCCAGAAGGAAAGGTCAACGGGATTGTAAACCAGATAAAATCCTTGAAGGGTATACATATAAGGAAGCCAGACACAGTCGCCCCAGGCCAGCATCCAGCCGAAGTGGTCGTGGGCGATATCGATCGTCTTCAAATACCATGCCTCGTTCCAAAAGAAATACACAACATAAAGCCCTTGCAAAAGATTGACAATGAGCATTGAATTGGTCACATAGCCATACAATTTATATTGGGCCGCGGCAAAAGAGATGTTAATCAAGGTCCAGGCAACAATTCCGGGACGTCCGTTAAAAAAAAGCTTGAAGTCGAACTGCCTTATGCGGGGATGAAGCTCGATTCCCATATAAAAATCATAAACGATATTTCCCGTGATTTTATTGTCGTTGGGATATGTCGGGAAAAGATACGCCTTTGCAAAGGCAAGAAAAGCCAAAGCATAACCGGCGATATTGACAACCCAGAGAAGCTCTCCCCAATTATCGAAGATGATCGAAGCGGAAAATACTCCAAACCCGACCGTCAAAAGCAGGAAAATAATATGAGAAATCAGCCAGGCCTGCAGCCCGTTGATATTATACTCGGGACGATTTCCCGCCGGAGAAACAGCTCCCTTGCAAACACCCCCTATATAACCGGCCAAAACCCGATGAAGGAAGTCGGGAAGGTAATAAAGGACAACCTGAAAGACAAGCCAGATAAAAAAAATTCCAAAAGCCTCTGGAGAAAAGGGGGGCAGCAAAGACAGCAAATCCCTCCCCGACAAACGGCCGTCGATCAAAGATCTCATCGGAGCAAAGAGTGATCCGTCAAAATGAACGCAAGCAATATAAAAATAAAACACCATCAAAGGAGTTGATAAAAGTATCCCTAAAGTCCCGATTGTTTTAAAAAGATTGACTTCTGTAGAACGCCCCCATAGCCTTCCAGTATTTTCCATATGACCCGACCCTCTATTTTTTTGATTTTTTATAACAGAGGGGTAGATTCAAGTAAAGATTTGCTTGACATTCGAGTGATCAACCGTTACAATGTACGAATAATTTAATAAGAATACTTGGTAATGTTTTTTTGGAAACGCTTATGCCTGCCGCTAATTCAGGTGGGCTGCTTTATTGCAGTTTATTATTTCGGGGGACAGTATGTCCTGGAAAAGTTGGTCGTCCCGGCCATACAACACCTTCCCGGAAAGCTGCTAATCGGACTTCATCCTTTTCTTGATCTGGACTATGGCCGCATCATTGGAAGGATCTTCGGTTTTTTTTGGACGATTCTTCTGTTTTTCTCATTTCAAAAATTCGTTCACAAGCGAATCTGGAAAGACAATATTCTTTTCCGGCCCCACCACAAACTCCGGACCTTCTGTTGGGGGGCGCTGTTCGGCGGATTTTTGGTTTCAAGCCTGATCCTTTTGGCTATCGCAACGCAAACCGTTATCATCAAGGCCATTCACCTTTTCCCTACCGATATTCTCTCCACCGTCTCCCTCTATATTTTTGCCATGGCATTGACTGCCATCTCCGAAGAAATTGCCATGCGCGGCTACATTTTGCAAACTCTTAAAGAAAACCTAGGTACTCATTGGGCCGTTTGGGCAAGCGCCATTGTGTTTGGGGCGGTGCATCTGTCTTATTCCTACTACTACGCTTATGCAGCCTTTATCGCCGGCCTTGTTCTTGGATATGCTTACGTTTGGTACGGAATCTATTACTGCATCGGCTGGCATTTTATGTGGAATTTCATCGAATCGGTCTTCTTTAGCGGCAAAATCATTCTCTTTAGGATCAACGATACATTTTTGATCGGAGATAAAGACATCTCTCCCGATCAAGAAGGATTTCTCGTACTTCCTATACTGTTGATCGGATTTGCCCTTCTTCTTAGCATACATAAAACCGAATGGCGCCTTAAAAGTTAATGATTTCCCTTGCAGTCATGCACCTTTTTTAGGTATATGGAAATCATATGAACAGCCGTATGTCCGTTTTTTTATTTCTTATAAGCGCCTTTTACTCTTCAGCCGCAGCCGAACAAATCCACGAAGCATTTGTCACCCCTATACAGGGAAGCGTCATTTTAAATGCTATCGATCTAAAGCCTCCGGAAAGATTCACAGAAAGAATCCCCGAGCAGCCCGGCCCGATTGCAGAGTGGATCCACGGATACTGGGCCTGGAATGAAAAAAAAGAGGATTTTGAATGGATTTGCGGCGTCTGGAGAAAGCCTCCTCCCGGCCATATTTGGAATAGCGGATTTTGGAAAAAATTTGACGAGGGCTATGTCCGGATACCTGGTTTTTGGCACACTGAGCCGGCTCAAAATCTGGAGTATATAAAGAAGCCTCCTCCGGCGCCCGTCGACGAAAAAATCGACAACCCCAAAAAGCTGAACCTATTTTTTGCGATGGGATATTGGCAATACAACCCCCAGACAAACAGCTACACCTGGACTCCCGGAACCTGGACCGAAATGGACGAAAACTGGGTCTTTAACCCGGCCTATTATGTTTGGCGTCCTCAGGGTTACGTTTTCATTCCAGCTTATTGGGACTGGCCGCTTGAAACCAGAGGCAGCGCTTACTGCACAATCTTCACCGAACCTCCATCCCGCGGTATGATTTCAACACCGACAATCATATTAGAACCTGAAACGATTATCGAAACACTTTTTGTCTGCTGGCCTGACTATGCATACTTTTTCCATTATTGGTGGTTTTATCATCCCGGTTTCTGGGAGCATCATTGGTGCTGCACACCCCCCTGGTGGGGCTGGGGCAGCTGGTGGTGGTTTGACTGGTGCCGCCAATGGGACCTCTGGTGGTGGTGGGGCAATCCGGGATTTCCCTTCCCCTGGTGGATGCCCGCAGCTCTTAGCGGGATGATCCCACCCCCGCCTCATGAACTTGTCCCGCTCATAGACAAGGCGCATCCCCCTGTTTTTATCAGCCAGGCAGGCCCCATCCCGCTCAACAATCTCCTAAACGCCATCGACTCCCTTGCTCGGAACGGTAGGCCCATACTCCCCTCCGACCCTCAAATTAGAAAAGATATCTTAAACACAGTTGAAATCCCTGAGTCCGAGGCCAAAGACGTTAGGCCGCAAGGGAAGGAAGAGGGGGAAACGCCTCCAAAACCGTGGATAAAACCTATAGAAGAAATCGAGATTTCTTCTATGCCTCAAACCATTCCCTCCTTGCCCAAAGAGCCTTCGGTGCAGCCGCCAATCCGGCGCATCCCGACGTCAACGCCTCCATCAAGACGATACCGCCCTCAGCAACCCGTAGAAGAATCCCAAAGGTATCCGCCCTCAAGAAGACCGCTAAGGCCCTGGCCGCCCCGCAGGCAGCAGCAGACGCCCCAAACAACGCCGCAATGGACTCCGCCCGATCAATATGCTCCCCCTCCCCATCAACTGCCTTCTCGACCGCATCGTCAAAATGAATCCCAGCCTCCCCAAACAACGCCGCAATCGCAGCATTATATCAATCCTGATTTCATGCAAAGAAGGCAGCAAATAAGACAAAATATCCAACAATTGAGAAAGAGATTACGATCTCAAACCAATCAGCCTCAATCAGACGATACCTTAAGATAATTTCCACTGTTCGATCAGTTCCGAACTAACCAGATTGCCTCCGCATACAATCACAGCGATAGTTGCAAAGTCGTCGAGAAGAGAATGCCTATCATAAAGGGGGGCGAGGGCCGCGCCGCAAGCCGGCTCGACAAGAACGCGATGATCCTCGGCAAAACGGACGCAGGCTTTGGCAAATTGAGAGTCGGCCCCTATTATCGACCATACAGGATGCTCCCGAGCAAGGTCGAACGCCCTTTGCGCTACTCGGGGACAACAAAGAGAAGTCGCAATGGAATCGACCCTGTCTAGAGTCACAACTTTTCCCTCCTTTAAGGATTGATAAAGCCCCGCCGCCCCTTCAGGCTCAGATGCGATGACAGCAGCGCTCTTCCAACCGGCATCCCTTAAACCCTGAACGACTCCGCACATCAACCCCCCGCCGCCGACAGAAAGGACGATAGCGTCAGGTTTTATACCCGTTTCAACAATTTCGGGGACAATTGTTGCGTTGCCTTTCCAGATCTCTTCATGGTCGAAAGGAGAGAGCGGGGCATAATGATTCTTTTCCGCGATTTCCATCGCCTTTTCATTCGACTCTTTCCACGAGTCTCCGTGCACAATCACTTCGGCCCCTTCGCGCCTCAGCTTATCTGGCATAAAAGAAGGCGAACGCGACGAGACGACTGTCACGGCGGAAAGCCCCAAATTGCGGGCGGAATAGGCTGCTGCAAGCGCGGCGTTTCCACCCGAGGCGATCACAACCCCCTTATACCCTTCCCGAGCGTAAAAAGAACACTGCGCCCCCATCCCGCGGTTTTTAAAAGAACCGCTTGGTTGAAAGCACTCCATTTTCAGATAAACTTCCTTGCCCAAATGTCGGCTCAAGGGCCTGGAATAAATCAACGGGGTCTTATAATAAAGGGCTTCCATATAATCCGATGCTAACAAAGACATAATTAATTGCGAAGGCCTTAGATCCTGATTCAGCCATTCTCATGAAATAATAATTTGAAGTCATCCTACCATCATTTCATACCCTCAATTTTTGAAAGCATAAGGTATCGCATGGAAATATTATCCATTTACGTTGCCTTGCAAATCTGGGCTTCAAGAAATTAAGGCTGCCACTGTTGAGCTTTGGTTTTACGAGGTGTTTAAAACGGGAATTTCTCTAAAGTTTGTGTTGATTATTGCCAGGTTTAGAGGGAATTGCTGTAGTAATTAATGCCTCAATTGCGAAGGGCTTCAATCGGATCCATTTTCGCAGCTTTTGCTGCAGGGTAGAGGCCGGAGAAAATGCCGACTGAAAAAGAAACGATAAGAGAGGTCAAGACCGAGTAGAAAGTAATCACAGTCTCCCAGCCCGCAATCTGGCTAATGAGGACGGAAAGCAAAGCTCCTGCTGCCAAGCCCAAAATGCCCCCCGCGGTTGTTAAAGTCAGAGTTTCCCCAAGAAATTGCTGCAAAATATCTTTTTGGGTGGCGCCGACAGCCCTCCTCACGCCGATTTCGTTTTTTCTCTCATAAACACTGGCGAGCATCACATTGAGAATCCCGATCCCTCCGACAAGAAGGGAGACAGCGGCAATGGATCCAAGGACAAGGTTGAACGTCTCTTGCGTTTTTTTTGCCTGATTAAGCAGTTCCTGAGGAATAATAAACTGGGTATCGTCAATGCCGCTGTGCAGTCTTTTGATAGCATGGCGGCTGAGCTTCGCAACAGCCTCGACATAGTCTTTATCTTCGACTTTGAGTATCACTTCTTGAAGCTTGGGGCGGTCGATGTTGAGGGGAATGATCATAGCGGTGTCGAGATCGCGATGGCTGACAGCTTTGTCTTTTGCCCTCCCCGACCCTTCCAAAATACCGACAATCTGATATTGTTCGTTTCCAAGACGGACGGATTTTCCCACCTGCCCGCCGGAACCCAATTTTGCGGCGAGCTCAAAGCCGATCACACAAACCGCCTGTTTTTGTTTGACGTCGAGATCGCAAAGGAATCTACCCTTTTTCATTTGGAGATTTTGCACCTGCTCAAACTCCCTTCCCACACCGATGATCTCGGAATTCAATTCTTTGAGTGTCGCTGTGATTTCACCTTGGACTTCCTGGACGGGGCTGGTTGCTGACAGCCCCGGCACATTTTTGGCAAGATGCTCAGCGTCTTTGAGATTTAAACCCACCGACGATTCTTTGGCCTGGACAATGCGGCGGATGATGATATTATTGAGCCCCAGGCTTTCAATCTGCCGCATGCTTTGACGCTTGGCTCCTTCCCCGATAGAGAGCATGGTGATAAAGGAGGCCACTCCAAATAAAATGCCAAGAGTACTTAGAAACGACCGGAATTTATGAAGCATGAGGCTGTGATAATAAGCGCGTATCACAAAATCTTTCCGTCTTTTAAATGAACAATCCTCTCTCCTTTTTCAGCCACCTTGTCATCATGGGTAACCATCACAATTGTTTTGCCTTCACGGTGAAGCTGGTCAAAAAGGTCCAAAATGCTATCCCCCGTCACCGAATCGAGGTTTCCTGTCGGCTCGTCGGCAAGAAGAAGCAGAGGCTCTTGGGCAATGGCTCTTGCAATCGCCGCCCGCTGCCTCTCGCCGCCGGAAAGTTCAGAAGGATAATGATTCATGCGGCGTGCCATCCCCACTTTTTCAAGAGCCGCCTCTCCGCTGCCCTGGAGGCCGCTGTATAAAAACGGAAGTTCAACATTTTCCTTCACTGTCAACTGAGGAATGAGATGAAACGATTGAAAAATAAATCCGATCAAGCGGTTTCTGATTCCCGACAACTCGTCATCGGAAAGCGCCTCGACAGGATCGCCATTTAAGCAATACTTTCCGATTGAGGGAGTGTCGAGACAGCCAATAATATGCATCAATGTGGATTTCCCCGAACCGGAAGGGCCCATAAGAACAACATATTCCCCTGTTTGAATCGACAAAGTCACATCCGCAAGAGCCGTCACATCGCCAGGCTTCATCGGATAAGTTTTCCAAATAGATTGAACGTCAATAATAGATTCTCTAATATTTTGCATTCTGCTAATGTAGCAGAAAAAATTAAATGGAGGCAAATGATGAATTCGATACCAATTGGCGAGATAGCAGCAAGCACAGCAGTAAACGGAGTAACCACCCCTCAATTCCTCTACCGTCAAGCAGACGCTTCGGTCATTACGTCATGGACTTTGAATCACTTCGGCCTGCGCATGATCCCCTATGCCCTTTATGATATGGCAGAACTTTCGGGCATTTAAAAAAAAGAAGCATCGGTTATCTCGCCGTTGTTTTTTTCTAGATCGAATATCGAAAAGTCAACAGCCTCCTAGAATTTTTTACAGTCAAAATGGAGTACATGGCCTCTCTGCATATACTCAAACATGTCATTGTGGGGGAAAGGATTAAAGGGGTTTTGTGAGCTATCAGTGTCCTAGGATCGGCTCACCTCTTATTTTTAGCCTGAATTTCTCATCCAAAAAATAAACGAAGAAAGCAAGACAACGCTTGAAATTGTGGCAACAATCGCAGCTTTCTTGTAAATGTCTTTCCAAGCCTTCTGATTGGCAAGTTCCCTAATTTTGAAATTTAAAAGTTCGCATATTCTCTTTTCCAGATCGGACTTATTATTAAAATTACACACCGGATACTTTAAATTAGGAAATTCAAAATAATACTGAAATGGTCCATAATGCGGACTTTCCATTCTATATGTCCTATAAGTTCCCGGAGTACATTCTGAACCTGTCATTGAACCTCCAAGGGCAGATTTGAAAACAGGCACATTATTAGGAATGGTTAGAGAACCGTTATTGATTGGATTTACAATTTCACAAGCTATTTCAACATCAAATTTATTTAAATTTTGTGGCACTTTTTTGTTAAATTTACCTTTAAGCGTAATCTTTATCGGCCGATATTTACTATCAGCTAGGTGCGAAAACCTGCAGATAAAACGTCCATTTTGTCCCAATGAAATTCTATCTGTGAAAGCTTCTATCCTTTTAAAAATTTCGTCATTAGATTTTAATTTTCCAATATTATCTACATAATATTGTTTGTAATTTTCTATATGTCTTTCATCAATATTAAAATTATTTTTAACAAATGGTTTCCATAAAGAATTATCTCCTACCAGCTTCTTCCAATCTGAACAAACTTGACTGCAAGAAGCAAGATCTTTTGGTGACAGGTTTGAAAATATTTGAAGCGAAACTTCATCTGGTAATTTGCTTATTATATTTATATAATTCATGAATATCCCCAATTATTTATTAAGTAATTTTATACAATTTATATTATATTTACAAGTGAAAAATAGCCGTTCAACACAGGAAAAGTTTGACCCCCAAATCAAGACATATCTCTGCCAAATCTGAAAGAAAGCCTCAAATTAAGGATTTTGCGCTGATTATCGCTCAAAAATAAAGAATTTAATCCCACCTGTCTCGCTATACAGATAGGGATAAGGCCTTAGACATGTTTGAACTTCCTATACTTAACGTCAATAATAAATTCTCTAATATTTTGCATTCTGCTAATGTAGCAGAAAAAATTAAATGGAGGCAAATGATGAATTTGATACCAATTGACGAGATAGCAGCAAGCACAGCAGTAAACGGAGTAACCACCCCTCAATTCCTCTACCGCCAAGCAGACGCTTCGGTCATTATCTCATGGACTTTGAGTCACTTCGGCCTGCGCATAATCCCCTATGCCCTTTATGATATGGCAGAACTTTCGGGCCTTTTAAAAAAGAAGCATCCCTATCAAGACACAATCATTAAGGTGATTGAATGCGCTGTTATCTTGTCCGCATCTATTGGAGTTGGAAAAATCCAAAGCATCATTCAAGGCGATACCAACTGGGAAAAGAATGCTGTAGTGTTATTTGCGAGCCACTATACGGCAATTGGTCTGACGGCGCTTGGTAAAAAAATTTGGGGATACTACTCGTCATCTGGGCAGAAGAGAGACGATATCGCCGCTCGCGATTCCTGATTTCACTTCCACCCAGGTCTCATTAGCCAGCCCCAATGTAACAGGATAAGGCGTAAATCCCCCTTGCGACTTTTTATAGCAAAAGCATTCGCTTTCATTAAAAAAAACGGCATTGACAGGGACGGCGATTTTTTCTTCGACTGCTGCCGAATGAAGGCATACTCTCGCTGTCATTCCAGGCCTTAAAACTTCTTCAAATGTATCGAGCAGAATCCTCACTTCAAAGTACTTCTCGCTTGTATGCCTATGATCTGATAGGGCAAGCACGCCGATCGAGAACACTTTTCCCGAGAGGCTTAAACCCGGATAGGCGTCGATCTCGACACTGGCACTTTTGCCGGCAGAGACTTTGTGCAAATCCACTTCCCGCACTTTTGTTTTGACAACCATACGGCTGAGATCGGGAAGATTGAGAAGCGGCTGGTTTTTTAAGGCGACATCCCCCACTCTCGGCTTCCTCTTTTCTCCCGACCTGAATTCTTCCCTCAAAACCGCCATCCCGGTCATCGGCGCCCTGATTTTAGTCATTCGAATTTCTTCAAGAACCTCTTGTCTCTGCCTTTCAAGATACTCCATCCCCAGAAGGGCCTGATCGAGCATATGCCGGGCTTTGGCCACTTTATAGGCAGAGGATTTGACAATGTCTTCGTATTTAATTTCCGCTCTTTTCAAATTCACTTCCGCTTTCTTCACCTGCATCGGATATACATGATGGACAAAGCCCTCATACTGGGTTTTGGCCTCTTCATAAGACTCTCTTGCCTCCTGAAGTTTTTTGATGGCCTGCCTCTTTTCCCCTTGGCTCAAAAAGCCCTGCTGCTCAAGCCGGTCCAATTCATCCTCGTATGCCTTAAGCTCAAGATATTGGGCTTCGGCTTTGCCTAAAGTCCTTTTGAGCTTGCCCTCCTCCATCGGGCCATCGCCCATAACGATTTTGTCGCGCTCAATGGCGGCGTTTTCGAGTTCATATTCAGATGCTTTCTCTTCCAAAACGGATTTGTCCTTTTCCTGGGCAAGCCCCTGTTTGAAGCTTTCTATCACAGAATGCTGTTCTCTGATTTTCGCTTCGATATCTTCGAGTTTATGCTCAAAGGGGGTGGGATCGAGACGGACGACAACATCGTTTTCATTGACATGGGTTCCGTCGCTCACAAGATCGATGATCTTTCCTAGGTCCCCTTTAATTGTGGAAAAAAGGACGACGGAATTTTTCGCTTCCAAAACCCCTACGGTCTTGACGGTCACATCAAAAGTTTTGGCTGCCGCGGTTGCAGTCAATATATCGGATGCTTCCTTTTGAGGAATCGCAAGCCGGGCAAACCCTACCAGCAGGAAAATTGCCGGTATCAGGAAAAGCATCTTTTTATTAATGAATGCAAGTGTCATCGAGCATCAAACCCATTGCGGCTGTCAGCCGGTACTCAGCTATAATATGATCGACAAGGGATGCGATCAACGCTTTTTCCGAACTGAGAATTGTTTTTTCAGGAGCAATCACATCAAAATTGTTGATCAGTCCGTGATCAAACTTGATCCGGGAGAGCCGGACGCTCTGCTCGGCTTTTTCGATCTGCTCTCGCTTGAGCTCGATGCTCTGCCGCGCCTTTTCCATGGCCAGCAGCTGCCTCTTCACTTCGTTGACCACGGCGGCTCGAACCTGATCGATCTCCCGGTTTGCGCTGATCACTTCAAGCCGGCTTTGTTCGTAGCTCAAGCGATTCGAAGCATAGTCGATATTCCCATTTGTTGTCACCCCAACACCCCATGTCGTCCCCTGGCAGCATTTGACGACAGAGCCTGTAAAGCTCTCATCGCATTCGGAATTGACATAATTGACAACGAGGTTCAGATCGGGCCACAAACTGTTCTTTGCTACTTTGCTCAGCCGGCGCGTCTCGCAATATTTGTCTATGGCCTGTTTAATTTCAATGCGTCTTGCGAGGGCTGTTTCAATCGTCTGGTCAATGTCGACTTCGACAGTATGATACTCTAGGGGCGCCTCAATATCGATATCGAGATCCATAGGCAGGGCCAGGATCAACTTAAGGTTGTCTTCGGCCTGCCGGAAGAGCTCTTCGGCGGCAACTAGCGACTCCTCCGCAGTTTTCATCTCGATTTCAGCCCTGAGAACATCGGTCTGATCGGCTAGGCCCAGTTTTTCTTTAACCTCGGCCGATTCTTTAAATCCCGCAAGCCGGACATAGGAATCGTAGCTGATGCGGAGATTCTCCCTTTGTTTCACTACTTCATAAACTCCCTGGATTGTCTGCAGGACAATTTTCACCTGTGTTAAGTAAAAGTTTCTGACAGCGGTTCGGTGGGAAAACTCCGAAGCGAGCACCCGGCTTAGGTTCACATCAGCGCCAAAACCTCTTAGAATCGGCTGGGTCAGCCTGATGTTGACATCAGTACACCATTTTCCGTCAGTCGAGTAAGCTTGAGGCACTACCCGGAGGGATGTTCCCTGAAAGAGCTTTTTTGAAAACTCCACCCCGCCGCCATATTTGAATCCCTCCCCTTCAAGAATACCGTCGCCGATCCCGGTTCTCAGAATAGGGGCGATTTTATAATCGAACTCGGTCTTGCTTTTAGCAACGCCCAAAAGGGAATTTTGCACACTGTTGTAGGAGCTTAGTATCGTTCGATTGCATGCGAGGGCCTGCTCGATAGCTCTTTCCAGAGTGAAGACCTCGCTGGCCTCGGCAAAATGAACAAAAATGGCAAATAAAACAAAAAAAAGCCGCATACAAAAAATATAATTTTTAAAGGCATTATGGTAAAGATATTAACCTGAGCAAGGGCCCAGGCCGCAAATACGAAGAGATGTCAAAATATTGAAGAAGACAACGAGCGCCAGCACCCAGACCGCGAGCTTGCCGAACCAGTTCATCTTTTGAATGTCCCGATCATCAGAGCTCGGCACGTAAAAGAAAAGCAGCAAAGCAATCGCCAAAATCGAGCAGACAAAAACCAAAAATGACCAAATCCAAAGACTAAGGCCCAATACGGGCATGCCGAAGGAGGGCTCTGTCGGACAAATATGAAGCACTGTCTGCCTGATCGCTACGGAAGCGCCGAAAACACAGCTGAAAAGAGAAAGGCCGTAATGCTTTGTCTTGATCCCGAACCTCAGATTCATCATCAGTCCAAGCGCCACGCCGATCATGCCGAGCCTTTGAAGAAAGCAAAGCGGGCAGGGCTGCTCTTGTAATAGGATCTGCACTCCGAATGCCGATACTAAAATACCGGAAATAATTAAGATAATCAGTGCGTTGATATTTGTCGCAAAAGAATTCATAACCTGATATCTACCACCGCATCCATATGATAATAAAGCATTAACGAGCAAAGAACAAGATTGATAATAACGATGATAATCGCTAAATTGTCCCATTTGGCCCAAACAGCAGCCATAGCCAACAGAAAAATGGTAAAAAGGGCAGCCATTGAAAAGTAAGCTTCCAGCATCTATTTACCTCCATTTATCGGAATAAATGAGGCAAGCTTTTAAAACAAGAACCAATTGTGCTAATGTAGCGCTATGGCAGAAGCACAAAGTCCAAGATGGTTTTATAAGGCTGTTGTGGGATTCAGACCAACGCCGCCCAAATCCAGGGGAAAAAAGAAAAAGCCCAAAAGACCCAAACCGATTCAGCCCAAGAAAGGAGACGATAACTTTTTCAAGGTTCTCGAGGGGAGCACCGATATGTCTCAGGATTCCGCATCCCGGGAGGAATGGAGACGAGCCAATCTTGAAGAGCTGACAGATGAAGAGCTTGAAACAATCAATTTGAAAATGGTTGAAATTTCCAAACATGCTTTTGAAGATGAAGAGACAAATGAGAAAGTCAAACAGTTAAAAGAGCTCACCACCCAGGAAATCAAAGTGATAAAATCCCGGAAGCATAAAGAAAGGCTCAGAAAGCAGATTGAAGAAAAACTTGCGCGCTTGCCTAAAGCTGAAATCACCGAAGAATTTGTCGAAGCTCATTTTGCGGATATTCTTCAGGAATATCGCGAAAAACTAGACGAGGACCTCGTTCTTCCGAGACCGGAAGAAGAGACCCCCATGGAATTTGTCTTCAGCCACATCAAAAAAATTAAACCATCATAGACACGCGAAGTTCCTCAATTCTGGCCTCAAGATCAGCAGAAAGTTTTTCTTTATACTCGGGGTGATCAATGCAATAATTTGCGATCGAGTCAAGAAGCACCCCATCATCGGCAGCTATTACCTCCAGCCGGGATAAAAAAGGACTTGGTGAAAGGGCTGCCCTTTTATATAACGCCTCTTTAATTTTATCATTGGAAATGGAGCGGGCAAATTCTTGCCGGACAAAGAGAAAGTTATCAGCTGATTCCTTTTGCTTCGACACTAGATCCAAAGCGAAATCGGCTAAATATTTCCGGCTTTTCAAAAGAAGCAATTCCATTGTTTCAATATGAAATAAGAAAACTGTTGGAAGAGATAATCTATTTTCCTTAAGGACATCTAAATAGTCGCGATCAAACAACTTCCTAAAAGTCCGCAGCTCAGGATAAGATTTCAAGATTTCAACTTTTTCCTTCAGGTTAAAACAGTCATAACATTCAGTTATTTTTAGATCATAAAGATCGATAAGTGACCGCACTCGATATTTCACCGCTTGCTCATACATTTGAAACGTAGCCTCGCTCCCCTTTGGAATCTCAACGCTTTGCCCCATAAGATGAGAAATCAGCAACCTAAATCCCTGATAGTCTTTTTCCCATATACAAAACTCTTCTTGCTCCGGCGCAGAATCGAAAAGTTCTTTAAACCATCCGCTTGCACTCGAAAGGGCCTTTTTGCTTACATAAAAGTTTTCGCAATTGACAACTAGTCTGACATCGGGAAGGAAACGTTCTTTCAAAGAAACATTATCAAGATTTTTATGGGCAGCGGGAAAATTCTGCTGACTTGCGTTTAACTCTTTGTCGTCAATTTTTCTCACTGTTCGCAAAGCCTCAAGCTGAGAAAAATTCATGCAGCGGATGTCTTCATCAGTTAGATGCTCTGCGAGCAGTTGAATAAAAACGCATGAAACCAGGCTCTTTTCGTCAGGCAGAATTGTCTTAAGCCTTTGTACTTTTTCAATGGTACTCTGAAGGCTTGGAGACCAAAAAAACGAGACCATCCATCTCAGATAACCGGACTTCTGATAATTAAATTTTTCAAGGGTTCTCTTTAAAGACAGAGAAGCTTGAATATAAGTAAAACCATCTTGAAATATTGAGTTCATTTTTCACCTAAATAGAAACAAATTGAATTATAAATTATACTCAATTTAATATCAATTAATTAATATATCAAATTGTTCTTTAGCTTGCAGAACAAACATTTCCTCCTCCGCTAAAAATTTTATTTTAAAATGATTGACATCCATGACCAAAGAGAAGGAAGCGATAAGATTTGAATCGACCGGAGTCGATGCGGGGGTGCAGTTGACATGAGATGTCGAAGACGCCCTCAAAATCCTGAACAGGCCGGCAATGAAGCCCTCGAGCCAATTTTTGCGTTTTTTCAAAAGTACGGTTGTAAATAAAAACAGATGCTCCTCTTTTTTGAGCCTCGTACGCTACTGCTTTTGCCGTTCCGCCTGCCCCGATAACGAGCACTTTTTTTCCGGAAACAAGCCCTTGCCTCTCAATCGCATTGAAGGCTCATCGGTATTATACCCCTTAATTTTGCCAAAAAAAAATGCCAAGGTGTTTACCGCTCCGGTTTACTTGGCAGCCGGGTCGATTTCGTCAAGGTAAGGAGTGGCGGCTTCTTTCAAAGGCATGGTGACGCTTAAGTCCCTGAAAATTCAATCATTATAGCTGCCTCATGATATATCGAAAAGCCAGCGTTGGACAAGTCTTGTGTAACGGGGCATGACGACATATACCATAGCCCAAACCACAATACCTGTAATCAAGAAGGTGTTAAGAAAAAAGTTTTCGGGAATTCTCAGTAGCTGGATTGAGTAGAGAACAAGCTTTTGGGCTATGAGAGTGATCGGATAAATTGCCGACCACGTCACAAGGAACTGTTTCCAGCGTTTCGGCAATTGAGCTTTGGCTCCTTCGGGAGTGAACCAAAAATCAAGGCCACTTTTGATGAAGATATCTTCGTCTCTGCCGAGAAGCGGCTGCACTTTCTCAACAAATGATACACAGTCATCCGATCTGAGCCATTGGTCTAAATGTTCGGGAGTATCGAAGCGGATGATCAGAGAGTAAGTTTCTGTAAGGTCCGGTATAGGGCTTATGACATTGACATCTAGGCTGCCTATGTGGGATTTACATGCAGAGGCTATTTCCTTAAGCCAATTTTCGTACATGTTTTTTTTATCTTCACGCACTTGGTGAGTGATGAAGGCAGTGGCGCCCTGTTGACTTTCGTTGGAAGCTATTTTTGTATTTTGGGGCTGTTCCCCAGGGCTTTCCATGACTATGCTTCCTTTCTAATAAATGCATTCACTGCATGAATAAAAGCCTCCATAGGAGGATTGAGAAATCCAATACCGGCCATATAACGATTCATGTGTTTTTGGGCCAGTCCGGAATTGACTGCAGGACGAATATTTTTTTCAACTATTTTTAAAATATCAAAACCCATAGGCGCGCCACGGCCATCTAACCCGGGAACTTTGAAAGAATCACTTTCCGCTTGAGTGATGTCATACATTTTTAATGTGATGTTAATAGCGTTCTGGCTTGAACCGGATAAGGATTTTACAGTTCCTCCAAGACCCATCGTCTCCGTAATCGCACTATCTCCCATATCTCGATTAACATCAGATGGTGATACTCCCGGCATAAGTGAGCCGCGGCCAATTTCAGCAAGTCCAGTAAACCACTTTATCCCCTAATCCCGATACTTTAATTCCAAATTCAGTACCATTACGTGCCATTACCGTCACGATACTGCTATGGCTAACATTGTTGCCTGCATCACTAATCGCTTTACAGGTGCCATGATGGGATTAAGGGCAAATAAATCATCTCTGATAGATTAAAGTGATAATTTTTGTCATTAATTTCTTGTCATTACAGGCTTTGATTATGCCGGGCATCAATTCTCTCAAGAAAAGAGGAGTTGCAGCATTCATCGTCACATGGCAATCATCTCCCATTAATAAGCTTTTGCCGATAATCGGCAGAAAATCTATACCGCCAGCATCTATAATTGCTTGGTTAAGGATAGGGGCAACGTTGTTTTCCAACCAATGAATATGATCAATGGCGCGTTTTTCATATACACCAAATCGAATCGAGCTTCCACGATAATCACCGAGATCATCACTAAGATTGGAATAAGTTCTATGGCCTGATATTTGGTCTTCAATAATAAAGACAGACATTGAAGCTGTAATGATTCCAGCCATTGGCCCGACAGCATCATGGTCGTGGCAAGGTTCTAAATCCACTTCCCCTTTTTCCATTATCTCAATAGCTTCTTCTTTAGTTTTTGCCAGCCCTTCAAACAGTAAACCAGCAATAATCGCTCCTTTTAATGCACCGGAAGCTTGATTCCAGGTAATTGGCGGTCCTGCATGGAGAATTAAATTTTCGCGCATTCCCGGAACATGGTCCTTGGCTTTTCCAATTCCCACCAATATTGGATTGGCTTGCTTCATACGCTTGATCGTTTCATCATTGGCTTGTTGAATGACATTCTTTGAGTTTTGAATTTTTTAATTTTTCTAAAATTTCATCTAAATTAGGTTTAAAAAAAGTTTGACTTTTCATATTTGCTCCTTGTGTGTGCATTCGGTGATCTACGCCCCTAGAGAACAAAGCAGAGCGGAAGCCCCGCAAGTTATCTAGGGACGTAGGTCACCGAATGTTTACCTCCTTGTAAACCTCTCACTTAAATTTTATTTTTACTTGAAAATCCAACTTCAGTCAAATATTGATCTTTAACCGCTTCATATCAATATATATACGAAACTGTTCTTTTGCTTGCAAAACAAACATTTCCTCCCCCGCAATTACGGAACACCCTTTTTTTCCCGAATCGATTAAAAATTTTGTTTTAAAATGATTGACATCCATGACCAAAGAGGAGGAAGCGATGAGATTTGAATCGACCGGAGCCGATGCGGGGGTGCAGTTGACATAGATGTCGAAGCCGCCCTCAAAATCCTGAACAGGCCGGTAATTCATCCTACGGGCCAATTTTTGCGCTTTTTCAAAAGTACGGTTGTAAATAAAAACAGATGCTCCTCTTTTTTGGGCCTCGTACGCTACTGCTTTTGCCGTTCCGCCTGCTCCGATAACGAGCACTTTTTTCCCAGAAACAAGCCCTTGTCTCTCAATCGCATTGAGGGCTCCCAAACCATCGGTATTATACCCCTTAATTTTGCCCCCCCGAAATGCCAAGGTGTTTACCGCTCCGATTTGCTTGGCGGCCGGGTCGATTTCGTCAAGGTAAGGAATGACGGCTTCTTTCAAAGGCATGGTGACGCTAAGTCCTTGAAAGTTCAACTGTTTTGCCAAGGAGAGAAATTCGAGAAGTTCGGAAGCATCCACCGTCATTTTGACATAAACAGCGTTCAAACCCGATTGTCTAAAAAAACGGTTGTGCGTTTGATGGCTGGGACTTTGACTTACAGGATTGCCGATCAAGCCATAAATTTTAGTCTCTGTATTTAGCTCTTGGAAGTGATATGTGCCAAGCAGTTCATCAGCTAAGAGCTGTCCGGGGGCTGTGGATTCTTTGAGACAGGCATAGGTAAAAGGGTTCAGCGCAAAAGGAGAAAGAATTCGTGAGACACTTCCTTTTTCTCCCATGCTGATGCCGATGACATGAGGGTGGAATTTGACGGAGAGAAGCAGTCTCAGCGCATCCGCTGTCGAACCCGCCATTGCAGCGATCTTCACTATGTCCCCTTTAAGGTCGAGGGGCAATGCTTGAGGCGTTTCAGTAAAGTTGTGATAGGATCGAATGATCTTCACTCCCTCCGGCGCCTCGTCGACATCATGCTCGATATCTATATAAGCCGGTTTTAAAGCAGCCAACCGGTTCAAAAGGAAAAGCCTCTTTTTTTCAGAGCCGCTAAATCCCCCTCCATACCTTTTTGGCCTTAGGGTCAAGATGACGGGCAATGAGGTTTGCTGCATCAGGGCATCGACTGCCTCAAATGAAAAAAGATCGCAGCGGAATTCAAGAATGCCTGCTTTATTTTGACTGAGTCGAATTTGCTCGGAAGCTTCGGAAAAACTAGGTCCTTTGATAACTATGCAAAGCATCGCACATCCAGTCGAGAGTCTTGTCGATCATTTTGTCTTTCACTTGCATGCAATAGTCGCCGTCGCACTCCATGGGGGCCCCAAGCGCCTTGAGGATGACAAAACGGGGGCAATTTTTCCGCGACTTCTTGTCCATAGCCATGGCCTGAAGCAAAAGTTTCGGGGTGATTTCCCAAGGCAGGGATAATTCCGGCTGGTTGTCGCGAAGAACTTTTTCTATGCGTTGAAACGCATCCTCATCCAAACGGCCCAGCTTCACTGAAAGATAGGATTCGGCGATCAGCCCCATAGCGACAGCTTCGCCGTGAGAAAGCTTGAACTCGGCCGCAGATTCTATGGCATGGCCGATAGTGTGGCCGAAATTCAGAAGATGCCTCTTGCCCGTCTCATTTTCATCGTTTTTCACTATATTTTGCTTGATCCTGCAGCTCACTTCGATTGCCTCTGTCACAAAACCGAGATCGATGCGGTGTATTTGATCGAGATGCTTTTCAAAAAATTCAAAATACAGCGCATCGGAAATGAGGGCATGCTTGATCATTTCCACAGCTCCGTTTCTCACTTCTTTCTGCGGAAGGGTCCTGAGGGTTGTCGTATCGATGTAAACCATCTTGGGACAGTAGTAAGTTCCGACCAAATTCTTTCCAAATGACGTATTAACCCCTGTCTTTCCCCCGATAGAAGCGTCGACCATTGCAAGCAGAGTCGTGGGGCAGCAAATATAGGGGATTCCTCGGCAATAAGTCGATGCGATGAATCCGGCAAGATCGGTCACCACTCCCCCTCCCAGGCCAATCAGACATGTATCTTTTCCCAGTCCCTTGTCCTGCATTTGATCTTCGAGCATTTCTTTGGTCGTCCGGGTTTTATAAAATTCTCCCCCCGGGAAAGAAAAAAGAAAGACATCCAAACCATGATCCTTCAAATGCTGCTCAAAGCGAAGGCCGATGAAGCTCTCGACATGAGAATCGGTCACAATCGCCACCCGAGGCCCGAGTTGCCCGCAAAGTTCGACGAGTTCCGAACTGGCTAAAATGTTGTCTTCAATTTGAACAGGAGTCATAATCTTGCGCACCTTTGCATTAAAAGAGAATCGACAAGAACTAAAGCCGCCATCGCCTCGACAATTGGGACCGCGCGCAACGCAACGCAAGGGTCGTGGCGCGATCCCTCCGGAAGCTTGAAATCGACTGTTTTGCCTTTTGTCGTCACTGTTTGCTGCTTAGTTTTAATACTTGAGGCGGGCTTGAACGCTACCCTGCCAATAAGCGGCATGCCGTTTGAAATGCCGCCAAGAGTCCCCCCCGCGTCATTTTTTCCCGTCTCGACTCGATCCTCTTTAAAAACAAAGGGATCATTGTGCTCAGACCCTTTCATCTCCGCTGCCCGAAATCCCGACCCAATTTCAAACCCCTTAGTCGCCGGAATCGACATCATTGCTTTTGCGAGGTTCGCCTCCAGTTTATCATAGACAGGATCACCAATGCCGACAGGGAGTCCTTTCACAACAAATTCGATCACCCCGCCAACCGAATCTCCCTCATCCCTTGCCTTTTCCACTGTTTTTTCCATGTCTTTAAGAGAGCTTTCTTTTCCAATTTGGGAAATACCCGCTGTCATACTCACTCCAAAATGCATGAGAAGTTTTTTTGCCACGGCCCCCGCAGCGACCCGGCAAACCGTTTCCCGCGCCGACGCCCTTCCGCCGCCGCGATAGTCGAAAACCCCGTATTTTTTCAAATAGGGATAATTGGCGTGACCGGGCCTCAAGACATCTTTCATCGCTTCATATTTCGAAGAATCGGCATCGCGGTTCATAATCACAATCGAAATGGGCGTCCCTGTTGTCATCCCGTCAAAAACTCCCGAATAGATTTCTCCCTCGTCAGGTTCTTTTCGGGGAGAGGTCAGCGGATGCCTGCCTGGAGCCCTTTTCTTCAGTTCTTCATTGATATCGTCTTCGGAGAGTTTAAGACCGGCCGGGCACCCGTCGATGACAACGCCCATGGCCCTCCCGTGAGACTCGCCCCAAGTGGTGATCCTAAAGAGTTGTCCTAAGAAATTGCTTGCCAACGGTTTCCCCTATATAGTCAGCGGCCTGCTTCGGAGAAAATGCCGATGTCTCGATAACAAAGTCCGCAATTAATTCATACATGACTGCCCGTTTCTTGACCAGAGTCTCAAAATCCGAGCTGCCCAGATAAGCGGGCCTCTGATTTCCAATTCGTTTTTTTAGCTCTGCGAGATCGCATTTCAGATAGATCAACCCTCCGAGCTCTTTTGCGGCCCTTTCGTTCTCCGGGCAGACCAAAGTTCCTCCACCAAGGGCAATCACGCAATGGTCTTTTTCCCGCAAAGACTCAAGCAACTGCTGTTCCAACAGGCGAAATCCTTTCTCACCTCTATCTCTAAACAATTTCCTACAAGGGATGCCGTACCGCTTTTCCAGCTCTTCATCTGTGTCGACAAACCTTAAGCCGGAAATTTCCCCCAAAATCCGGCCTACAGTCGTCTTTCCCGAAAAAGGGAGGCCGAAAAGAAGAAGGTTTTTCACGAAATGTCCGCTCCCAATCGCTGAAAATCCTGAATGAATGAAGAATACGTTTTACCGACGCACTCGAAATTTTTAACAACGGTCCGTCCCTCAGCTCCCATTCCCGCTACAGCGAGAGAAAGCGCCATTCGATGGTCTCCAAAGGAGTCGACTACGCACCCTTTCAGGCGGGACTGCCTCACCCTGATTCCATCTTTGGTCTGTTCGATATCGGCGCCCATCTTTTTCAATTCGCTGGCAATGGACGAGAGCCTGTCGCACTCTTTGGTCCTGGCCACCCCGCCATTAGTCAGGACCGTCTCCCCCTCGGCGAAACATCCCGCAACCGCAAGGATCGTCACCGCGTCAATGAACTCATTGACATCGATGGTCTGCCCTTTCAGGCGGCAGCCGCCCTTAACACAAAAACCCCGCTCCTTTTCCTCAATCGACGCTCCCATAGTTTTCAGAACATCCAAAATTTTTTTATCGCCCTGAAGATCTTTACGGTCGAGATTGTCAAGAAAAAGCTCCGATCCGGTAATCAATGCCGCCACTAGAGGAAAAGCCGCCGAGCTATAATCTGCGGGCACTGTATAATGGAATCCCTTCATCTTTGCTCCGCCATGAACGGAAAACCTCTCGAAACAATCATTTTCCACCCTGACGCCCAGTTTTTGCAGCCACTGCACAGTCATAGCCACCCATGGCTTCTCTCCCGGCTGCTTGACCACGATCTCAAAGTGTCCTTTTGAAAGAGCCGCCGCGATCAAAAGAGCCGAAACAGGCTGCGAATCCCTTCCGTTAATGAGCGCCCACCGTTTTTGCAAGGGACCAATGACCTTGACAGGAGCGCACCCGTCGCCGCTGAAAGACGCCGCCTGGGCTCCTAATTGCTTCAATCCCTTGATCAGCTCGGCCATCGGCCTCTGCTTCTGCAGAGTATCGTCCCCCATCATAATCGTGTCGAATCCCTGAGAAGCGGCGACTCCCGACAAGAACCTCAAGGCGATTCCCGAATTCCCGACATACAAGGGAACCTCGGGCCTCTTCAACCTTCCTCCGGCGCCCACGACGACTGCACGATTTTCCTCAACGTGAATTTGCGCGCCAAAATGCCGGCAAGCCTCGATCAAATACTCCGTATCCGGACTGTTCAAAAGATTCTCGATTACAGATTCACCGCTGGCCAGGCTTGCAAAAAGAATCGCCCGAAATGTCTGAGACTTCGAGGGAGGAATTGCCACCCGGCCGCTTAACTTTGATGGATGAATTTGCATATTAGAAATATCTTAAACAACTGCCAGATTTTTTCCTATGAATTTTACAAAGCGATTTCGCGAAATGGATTGGAAGTAGAAAACGTGGATACGGACTCGATCTTCCCAAGTGAATAGCAAAGACCCAAAGATATGCCTCAGCTAATTTTTAATCCCTTTGATCGCTTCTCAGGATCAATTGCCAATCCAAGGCCCAAGCATCCAAAGGCCAAGTTTCTTAGAACTTCCGCTGCGGCGCAACACCACAGGTGCTGCTGATATAGAAAGGGAAGCTGACGCCGAACCACGAGAGGCCACAGCCGCCAACCGTCAGATTCAGTCCCAACATCTTCTCTTTGCAGATCGTAAACATCAAAAGATTGAGGCCAAGTCGACCAACTCCTGTGGCGGCCTGCTCTGCAGCAGTAGAGACTAGCGCTCCCAATACTGTGGGCTCCTCCCAACCGGGGCCAATACTTTTGGCAAGCTCCAATAGCTCATCCTTTGTTTTGCCTTTGCTTCCTTCGATTACATCTTTTGTCGATAAAGTCCAATGGGAACTTTCGATCGGCGTATCGCCATGTTCTTTTCTAGCTTCAGGCCAAAAGTAATCATCTTTAGCCGCATGGCCCTCTTTGGGGTTCTTGATCAGCTCTTCAAAGTTGTTCAGGGTCAGCGGCTTTCCATTGACGGTTTTAGGAAAATAAGTCAGCTTAAGGACCTCATGCCCTTTCTTCCCTTGGCATTTGGGCAAGACGGTTTTGATAATCTTGATCATTTCAGGTGAAAGAGGCTTGATATCGTTTGTATCTATACGGCCATAGTATTTCACCCACTCTTCGGGACCGAAGATGGGAAGGTGGGGGAATTCCTTTTTCAGCTCGCGTACTTGAGCGATGGTCTTTCTTGCTAGAAGTTTGGGATCTGCTGCCAAGGGTTTCCAGGTTTTGCTGACCAGCTGGCATGCCGCAAGATCAGCAAGGCCTAAGTTGGAAAATATCCGTAGCGTCATTTCAGGAGGGAGAACACCCGCAGGGTCAAGAGAGGCTAAATTTGGCCCTGTTTGATTTGTTGCTTTAGTTTGATTAGTTTTATCTACTTGCATATTATTACTCCTTAATACATTTTATGTAAAAAAAATATATCAAAATAAACTAATTAATTCAAGATATTATTACTGCCCCACTTATATCTCAAAATAAGAGGATTTTGATGGTGACCGCCTGCTGAAGCTTTCCCTAGCAGTTTCTGCCAAAACAGCCTCCGAAATTGCCGTTCCAGTAGATGCAAACAAAAAGGGTGAGAGACGCAAAATTTTTTAATTTCCGGCCGGCAAAAAGCCGGCCTGGAATTCCCAAGCAATACGCCAAAGAAGCTACCGTTTCCAAGGGGCAAGTGTCCAAGAGCCAAGCTCCTTAGAACTTCCGCTGCGGCGCAACACCGACGCTGACGTGGTTGAAGTCGCGGTTGACGCTGAGACCCGAGCGACCAAAGCCGCCAACGGCCAATTTCCATCCAGACGTCTGCTCTTTGCAGAGCGTATATGTCGAAGGATTGCAGCCAAGTCGACGAACTCCTGTGGCGGTATGCTCTGAAGCAGTAGAGACTGCCGCTCCCAATGTTGTCGGCTCCTCCCAGCCGGGGCCAATACTTTTGGCAAGGGCCGATAGCTCATCACTTGTTTTGTCTTTGCTTCCTTCGAGTATATCTTTTGTCGATAAAGCCCAATGGGATCTTTCGATCAGTGTGTCGCCATGTTCTTTCTTAGCTTCAGGAAAAAAGTAATCATATTGAGTCGCATGACCCTTTTTGGGGTTCTTGATCAGCTCTTCAAAGTTGTTCAAAGTCAACGGCTTTCCATTGACGGTTTTAGGATAAAAAGTCAGCTTAAGGACTTCATGCCCTTTCTTCCCTTGGCATTTGGGCAAAACGCCTTTAAGAATCTTGATGATTACCGGTGTAACAGGCGAGATATCGTTTATATCTATACTGCCAAAGTATTTCACCCACTTTTCAGGACCGAAGACGGGAAGATTGGGGAACCTCTTTTTCAGCTCGCGAACTTGAGCGATGGTCTTTCTTGCTAGAAGTTTGGGATCTGCTGCCAAGGGTTTCCAGGTTTTGCTGACCAGCTGGCATGCCGCAAGATCAGCAAGGCCTAAGTTGGAAAATATCCGTAGCGTCATTTCAGGAGGGAGAACACCCGCAGGGTCAAGAGAGGCTGAATTTGGCCCTGTTTGATTTGTTGCTTTAGTTTGATTAGTTTTATCTACTTGCATATTATTACTCCTTAATACATTTTATGTAAAAAAAATATATCAATAATAGACTAATTAATTCAAGATATTTAGCAGGAAAATTGCATAAAGAAATGATTTGATATGTCAAGGGGTGTGTTGCCTAATTCGAAATATTGAAAGGATTTAGTGATTTGACCGTGGTTTCCCACTCTTAACCCACTCAAGCTATCGATTTTTCTAATCTTTTTATCTCATTTAATATTAGGGATTTAAGGTAAACTTCGGAGCGTTGTCTACGGTCACACCGACTCTCTAAATACCCTGTAAATAGTCTTTTCCACCTCGCTATGGCACTTTCAACCGTGGCCCTTTTACTATAACCCGTTAATTTGCCCCAGAGTGACTTGGCTTCCTTGTCTCCTCCCAATCCCAGTATCTCAAGCAGCCTTCTAGTTCGATCTTGCATCCACGGCTCATCCCGCTTTTTTGCATTCTTTTTCGGCGGTGTTAACAGATCACTTCCCGACTCGTAGGCCAGCTTGTAAAGACTTTCTACATCAGCCGCACCGTCCATAAGAATCCGTTCAATCCCTTTTCGTTTTTCCATAATTTCGGGTACAAATGTTGTGTCACTTACATATTCCTTTGCCAAATCTACAAACAGGATTTCTTGAGTCTCTTCATCAACTGCAAGATGCAATTTTCGCCATTCACGTCTTTTGCAGGGGCCATATTTTTTGACTTTCCATTCACCTTCTCCGTACATTTTGAGCCCCGTGGCATCAACAACAACATGCTTAACAGCTTTATTTCTGAGCAGATGCTTGGGAAACTTTAGCTTTTTCATTCTCTTGTATATTTGCGTGTAGCTTGGGACTGGCAGATCTATCCCAAGAATTTTTAGCAAAGACTTAAGGTATCCTTCTAAAGCACGGTAAGAAAGCTTGAGGATAAATTTGATAGTCAGCGCAGTTTCAATGACTGTGTCAGAAAAGACGAAAGGAGCTCCTTTTTTCCCTTTTTGTTTCTTTGCCTTCCAAGATTTGACAGCTTTTTTATGAATCCAGAAAGTTAGACTTCCCCGATTTACCAAAGACTTGTTATACTTTGACCAGTCACGATTCTTGTGGCTCATGGGGTATTCTCCTTTTGTAGTAAAAAAGAGTTTACCCCTGTTTTTTTCTTCTATCAAGTCTCAATTTTGATCTTGGCGCGCTTCTTAGAGCTTTTTCCTAGGAATTAGGCAACACACCCGGTACTTTTCGCTGTCGCAAATGGGTTACTTTCTAATGTCGCTTGACAGTTTCACAGTTCTAGCACATTCGCATTACGCTAGCGCGTCTTATATAAACTCCACGTCCTATACTTAGATTTCTCTAAGCAACTCCATCCCAGAGTAGATTTGTTTATTGCTAAAAATACCCACAAAATAATTGCCGTTGGGCGGTGAGTGTAGTCGCAATAAGTACACTCGGGTGCGCCTTAGTCTTTTACCGCGGAAGGATTCTCCGCGAACCAAATAGACTTTCCAAATAACTTACCCTTTCGAAGAAGAGCTTGCATATAGTATAATATTCTATTGCTTATCCCGCATCTAAAAATTGCGGGTTTGCAGCAATTCCCGCTGGAGCTGAAATCGCTGAAACAGAATTAGTTAAAACAGCCTCTTTCGTAGAATCGGTCTCTAATTTAACCGATCTTGAACTATTTTTAACCACTGACTCTTTTATCGCTCCCCTAGAGGAAACGCTTGAATCGCATTCTTTTTCCATGAAGCTTGAGTCAGAATTTCCAGCGGGAATTGCTGACGGGTTTGCGCAATTATTCTGATCAACTTGTAAAGATCGTACATTTTGTGAAAAATCGGAATATCTAAAACAGGACGCGCATGTGTCATGAAAATCGCTTGCAATCTTTTTGAAAAAATGACTTCATTAGAACACCTCTTCCAAAGTTGAGACAATTTTAAACAAGGCAAGAGAAAAAAAACATTCAATATTTTAAACGCTATTTGGAAGACCACATCTTTGGGCTGCAACACGATCTTTCAACACTTCAATATTATCATGGGCCTTATGACCATTTCTATGTTTCGGAACCTAAGCAACGCTGCATTAGTAAAGCCGCAGTAAGAGACCGGCTTGTTCATGAAGCTGTCCACAAAATATTATACGATATTTCTGATAATAGGTTTATCTTTCACTACCTTTCCATCTGAAGCTGATAATGCCTCAAAAATATAGGAGACATCATTGCCCTTCATCTTTTCTGTAATTAATCCTTTTGCAAGTTCTACTATAACTTCACGCTGGTCTGCATCTAAATCTGATAATGCCTCAAGAATATCGGAGACATCATAGCCTTTCATCTTTTCTGTTATTAATCCTTTTGCAAGTTCTACTATAGCTTCTCGCTCGTCTGGATCTAAAGCTGATAATGCCTTAAGAATAGAGCAGACGTGAAGGCAATACATATTTTCTGTTATTAATCCTTTTGCAACTCCTACTATAGCTTCACGCTGGTCTGCATCTAAAGGAGATAACGTCCTAAAAATGAAGGAGACTTCATAGCCTTTCATCTTTTCTGTTATTAATCCTTTTGCAAGTTCTACTATAGCTTCTCGCTGGCCTGCATCTAAAGCTGATAATGCCTCAAGAATATAGGAGACATCATTGCCCTTCATCTTTTCTGTAATTAATCCTTTTGCAAGTTCTACTATAACTTCACGCTGGTCTGCATCTAAATCTGATAATGCCTCAAGAATATCGGAGACATCATCGCCCTTCATCTTTTCTGTTATAAATCCTTTTGCAACTTCTACTATAGCTTCTCGCTCGTCTGGATCTAAAGCTGGTAATGCCTCAAGAATATGGGAGACATCATAGCCCGTCATCTTTTCTGTAATTAATCCTTTTGCAACTTCTACTATAGCTTCTCGCTGGCCTGTATCTAAAGCTGATAATGCTTCAAGAATATAGGAGACCCCCCAACCAACCAACCTCTCTGTTATAAATCCTTTTGCAACTCCTACTATAGCTTCACGCTGGTCTGCATCTAAAGCTGATATTGCCTTAAGAATTTGGGAGACTTCTTTGGACCCTGTCTTTTCTGTTATTAATCCTTTTGCAAGTTCTACTATAGCTTCACGCTGGTCTGCATCTAAAGCTGAAATTGGCTTAAGAATATTGATATTATAATAGTCATCGTCATTCATCTTTTTTGTTATTAATCCTTTTAAATCAAGTCCTACTATGGCTTCTCGCTGGTCTGGATCTAAATCTGATAATGCCTCAAGAATATAGGAGACCTCCCAGCCAGCCATCCTCTCTGTTATAAATCCTTTTGCAACTTCTGCTATGGCTTTTCGCTGGTCTGCATCTAAATCTGATAATGCCTCAAGAATATCGGAGACATCATCGCCCTTCATCTTTTCTGTTATAAATCCTTTTGCAAGTCCTACTATGGCTTCTCGCTGGTCTGCATCTAAAGCTAATATTGCCCCAAGAATATGGGAGACATCCACGCCATCCATCCCCTCTGTTATAAATCCGTTTGCAACTTCTGCTATAGCTCCAACCTGGACTGCATCTGAAGCTGATAATGTCTTAAGATCGTTTTCGAAATTATTGGAGTAAAAGCTTCTCATGCTCGCTTCTAATATTTTCTTGTCTATTGGTCGATAATCTGATATTTTATCTCTTGGAAATAATCTTAGTGCAAGTTTGATAAATAATCTTTTTTCTGGTTCATATTGTGAAGATATTTTTGTGGCTAACAATTCAATAGCTTTGTCTATTTTTTTCTTCCTAGTCTCAACATTTTCACAAGCGTGAAATGTTTGAGGATTCCTTGAGGGAGAGAGTTTTTCTGATCCTACATTCATTTTTTTCTTAATATTCCTAAATGCACGTTAATCAACATTTGTAAAATTGATCGAAAACATAGCAAAAATTGATATTCTGAGCAATTTGGAATTTATCGAGAGGATTTCCCGATTCATTCCTCCTACCCGCCGACATCTTCGTCATTATCACGGAGCTTTTGCTCCTACCTTTAAGGAATAAGGTGGCTGAAGGATCAATTGCCAATCCAAGGGCCAAGTGTCCAAGAGCCAAGCTCCTTAGAACTTCCGCTGCGGCGCAACACCGACGATTTCGTAGTGGTAGAGGCAGTCGTGGACGCAGAGACCCGAGCGGCCAAAGTTGCCAACCGACAATTTAAATCCAGACGCCTTCTCTTTGCAGATCGTAAATGTACAAGGATTGTCGCCAAGCCGACGAACTCCTGTGGCGGTATACTCTGAAGCAGTAGAGACTACCGCTCCCAATGCTGTGGGCTCATCCCAGCCGGGGCCAATACTTTTGGCAAGGGCCAATAGCTCACTCGGTGGTGTTGGGATTTTGGTTTCTTCGAGTATATCTTTTGTCGATAAAGCCCAATGGGATCCTTCGATCGGTGTGTCGCCATGTTCTTCGTTAGCTGGAATCCAAAAGTTATCATATTTAGCCGCATGACCCTTTTTGGGGTTCTTGATCATCTTTTCAAAGTTGTTCAAAGTCAACGGCTTTTCATTGACGGTTTTAGGATAATAAGTCAGCTTAAGGACTTCATGACCTTTCTTCCCTTGGCATTTGGGCAAGACGTTTTTGATAATCTTGATCATTTCCGATGTAAGAGGCGGGATATCGTGTATATCTATACTGCCATAGTATCTTATCCACTCTTCAGGACCAAAGATGAGAAGATTGGGGAACCTCTTTTTCAGCTCGCGAACTTGAGCTATGGCGTTTAAACCAGGAAGCTTGGGATCTGCTGCCAAGGGTTGCCACTGCTTGCTGACCAGCTGGCATGCCGCAAGATCAGCAAGGCCTAAGTTGGAAAATATCCGTAGCGTCATTTCAGGAGGGAGAACACCCGCAGGGTCAAGAGAGGCTAAATTTGGCCCTGTTTGATTTATTGCTTTAGTTTGATTAGTTTTATCTACTTACATATTATTACTCCTTAATACATTTTATGTAAAAAAATATATCAATAATAGACTAATTAATTCAAGATATTTAGTAGGAAAATTGCATAAAGAAATGATTTGATATGTCAAGCCGAATGTTTTTAACCTCGTATTCAGCTAATGGGTCGGAAGTACGGCTTGTAAACGATGGCCTGGTTTGTTAAAATGGCCGGCATGACAGTCAATCCTATTATTCTGACGCCCCTAAAGAAAGCAGTTGCTTCACTCAAAAGAGCGGTCGCGCAGCCTAAAAACGAATATACGCGCGATGCTGTCATCCAACGGTTTGAATATACCTACGAACTCTCGTGGAAAATGTTAAAACGTTATTTAGCAGAAGAAACCGGAACAAAAGAATTCAATATTAAAAACCTCTATCGAGAAGCCGGTCGGCAGCAATTAATAGATGATGTGGAAAAAATGGTTTGAATACCACGAAGCAAGGAATTTAACATTGTATACTTATAATGAATCCACTGCCGAAGAAACTTACGCTATTGCCAAGAATTTCGCAGAAGATTCAGAAAAGTTGCTTCATAATCTCATGAGGGCTTGTGGCGATTCAACCCAAGGATGAGGAAATCGTCCTCATCAAGTCGCTTTTCCGTGAAAGCTTGCCGGATGTAGAAGTATGGGTATTCGGATCGCGCTCTTTGAACGAAATCGCGACGCAATCCCCTGGAATTAGTTATGGGGTTAAGGAGCGACTTGAATTATATTAGTTGTCGCCATATAATGCGTTAGCATGACGATTTCTAAATACAAATCTAATCACAATGTGGTGTACTCATGCAAGTACCACGTTGTGTGGTGTCCAAAATATAGGCGTAATGTACTAAACGATTTTGTCCAAAAGGAACTCAGGGCAATCATCGAGGAAGTTTGCCAATTAAGGAGAAGCGAAATACTTGCTATGGAATTAATGCCGGATCATGTGCATCTTCTCGTTGAGGTTGATCCTCAATATGGCATCCATAAGTTGATTAAGGAAATCAAAAGGAAAAGCTCAAGAATTTTAAGACAAAGTTTTCCTCACCTTCGTTCTCGTCTTCCCACCCTCTGGACAAATTCTTATTTCGTTTCGACGGTAGGGGGTGCTCCTCTAAGTGTGATTAAGCAATATGTGGAGAATCAGAAAACGGTATGATTCAAACCCAAATCAAATTAAGAGTAAAATCTAAGCAAGAAGCAGTTCTTTCCGAATGGCTTTTAATTTTGACTCGTGTTTGGAATTGGGCAATCCGAAAAATCGAACTCGACGCAAAGGACAGCATTTTCTACAGCAAGAAAGAGTTTCAGAATCTGCTAGCGAATCATGGAAAGAAACTCGATATACCCTCCCACATATTGCAAGGGATGCTATGTACCGCTTGGGATGCTTGGAGCCGATGTTTTAAAAAGCTAAGGAAAAAGCCTAGGCTTAAAGGTTGTCGAAACCGTCTCAACTCGATCCCTTTCCCTGATCCAATTAGAAGACCAGACGGCGTGTACTTTAAACTCCCGGGAATTGGGTTGATTCGCTTTCACAAACAGGAAATTCCTCAAGGAAAGATCAAATGTGGTCGTATTGTTAAACGTGCATCAGGTTGGTATCTTTGTCTATTTATCGAGGCAGAACCGAAGGCTATACCACATAAAAGATACGAAAAAATCGGTATTGATCCGGGATTTAAGACAACATTAACCCTCTCCACCGGGGAAAAGATTCAGAAACCAAAACGATTAAAGCAATTAGAAAGCCGACTAGCACAGGCACAAAGAGGAAAGAGGCAAAAGCTGACCTCAAGATTGCAAGAAAGAATTAAAAATCGTCGCAAAGACGACAACCATAAGCTATCTCGGAAACTTGTTGAGGAATACGAAACGATTGCCTTTAGCAAAGATCATATCCAAGGGATAGCCAAGAAATACGGGAAATCAGTGGCGGAAAGCGGCCACTACCAACTTCGCCAAATGCTCTCATACAAGTGCCGTGCAGGCGGTAGGAAGTACATCGAAGTTGATTCCAAAGGTTCCACCATGACCTGTTCGAACTGTTTGGCCAAAACAGGCCCAACAGGGACATTAGGCTTGTCGGTAAGACAATGGGAGTGTACAGGATGTGGTATTCTACACGATCGCGATCACAATGCTGCGATTAACACTCTCCTTGTCGGGCTCGGAACGAGCCTCGAGAGGTGTGCGTGAGCCCCGTCCGGAATCCCCTGGCTTTAGCCATGGGGAGGTTCAATACGGCTTCACATTATTCAGATCTCGACCTTTGGCCGAGCTGAGCCGCTTACGATCGGCTCATCGCGGCGTTTATAATGGGAATTTGTCGAAAAAACTTTTGCGACAGGGCACTAGTCGATTGGGAAAGGGTTTCCGATGAATTTAAAAGTGCAATTCAAAAAAGCATGGAACGTCTGAGATAATCCACTAACGCGGTTTTGGCTACCTCTTTTTTAAAAAATCACTCTTGCAAAGATATTGCAGCCTTGAGCAAGTTTTGCTGAAGAGTCTTGAGGCGGATAAAGCGGGGGGCCTCGAAATCATCCAGAGTCATTCCGTAGCGCTCAAAATCTTCCAGAAGCTCCTCCATGCCGCCCGCCAGCGTATATTTAAGCCGAAAATCGGGCAAAAGACGGCCCAGGAGATCAAAATTGACTCGGTAGCTTCTCGGGTCGCGGCTTAACTCGCCGGTAAATACGATGTCTGCATGAGGCAGAAGTTTTTTCACCCAGTTCGCAACGTCTTTGACCTGATAATTTTCGCTGTTGGCGCCGATATTCACGGCCATGCCGTGAATAGACTCGCGGGACGCCTCGTGAAAAGCGGCAAACGCGCGGGCAATGTCGCGGCAATGAATCAGAGGGCGCCAGGGCGTCCCGTCGCTCATAATTCTGATCTCTCCCCGCGTATAGGCACAGGCGAGGAGGTTGTTGACAACAAGGTCGAGCCGAAGCATTGCCGAGCTGCCGTAGGCTGTGGCATTGCGAAGCGAGGCGGGAGAAAAGCTGTCACCGGCAAGAGATAAGATAGACTTTTCGGCGTCGATCTTTGATTCGGCATAAGCTGTCAGCGGATTCAAGGAGGCCGACTCATCCAAATCCAGCGATTCCCCCTGACCGTAAACGGAACAGCTTCCCGCGAATAAAAATCTTTCGACCCGCGCGCTTTTGGCCTTTTTCGCAAGCTGAATCGACCCTTCCCGATTGATCGAGTAGGTCACGGCCGGATCAACCGCGCCCATCGGGTCGTTGGAAAGAGCGGCTAAATGAATGACCGTGTCGAATCCTTGTAAATGGTTTTCTGTTAAATCACGAATGTCTAAAGACCACTCCTCATGAGGTTCCGCCCCCTCATACCACTCGCACCCTTGAAAAAAATTCACATCGACTCCGGTGACATGCGCCCCGCTTTCCTTTAAAATCCTGACGAGTTCAACGCCGATATACCCTTTGTGGCCTGTTACAAGTATTTTTTTCATAGGCTGTCTACAATGTACTGTCCAATTGATAAAGCGGCGCTCGCCGCCGGAGAGGGAGCGCTCAAAACATGGACGATGTTGTCTTCTTTTTCAATGACGAAATCATCGGCCAAGGCACCCGATTTTGTCACAAGCTGGGCGCGAACTCCCGATCTTTTATAAACCAGATCTTTCAGCTGCAATTCCGGAATGAGCCGCTTGAGGTCTTTGAAGAAAACCCGCTTGCTCATCGAACGGGTCATCTCATTAATGCCGGCTTTAAAGTTGCGACTGCAGCATTTCCAAAATCCCGAATAACTCAAAATGTCCCACACATCCTTGAAGTTTACATTCGTCCATCGGTATCCCGACCGCGATAGAGCCAATACGGCATTAGGACCCGCTTCTACAGATTTGTCCAGCATTCTTGACAAATGAACCCCTAAAAAAGGAAGCTCGGGATTGGCGACCGGATAAACAAGACCCCTTACCAGATAGCGGCGGTGGGGAATCAGCTCGTAGTACTCGCCGCGGAAAGGGACAATGCGATGGGGATAAGCGGCTCCGGCATGTTCGGCAATACGGTCGGCCCAAAGCCCTCCGCAATTGATGACTTGCTTTGCAGTAAATGTCTCTCGGGCTGCCGCAATCTCAAAACCTGCCGATGCGCGGCTCACCTGTTTGACCCTAGACCCCAAAAAGAGCGTCCCTCCCTTTCTTTCAATCTCCTTGGCAAGGGCCTGGGCAACGCTGGAAAAATTCACTACGGCTGTATTGGGCGAATAAAGAGCCTGGATGCCAGCGACATGCGGTTCGATTTCTTTGAGTTCAACCGGCCCTAAAAGCTTAAGACCCTGAACTCCGTTCTCCTGCCCCCTTTCGTATAGTTGCTGAAGACGTGGAAGCTCGTCTTCGCATTTGGCAACGATAACTTTTCCGCATTTTCGATAAAGAACCCCGTGCAGATCGCAAAAACGAATCAACTCCTCGGCACCCTGAACGCAGTTTTTCGCCTTCAGCGAACCGGGCGTGTAGTAAATCCCCTGATGAATCACACCGCTGCTGCGGCCTGTCTGATGAGAGGCGATCTCATTTTCTTTTTCAAGAACCGCCACCGTCAGCCCCGATTTTTTTTGCAGAAGCTTGTAGGCCGCAGCCAACCCCACAATTCCCGCTCCAATGACAACGACATCGAATTTTTGCGGCATGATAAAACCTTTTAAGTATAATAAAGGTCGAAAGAGTTTAGGAAAAGTCTATTTTAATTCGCTTGACACATCTTGAATATCTTGCGTGCGGGAAATGGGGAACGTCTTAATCTTTCCGTCTTCAAAAGAAACCGCTTTCAGATCAGCCATCCGAAGGCGGCGGTCGCCGTATGTGTGAAAATAAAACTTTTTATTCGTCAGGTCGCTAACGCTGGTCCATTGAGTGTACTCATAAGGATTCTGCCCTTTCTCCACTTTCTGATAGACTGTTCCTTTGGGAATATCGAAAGAATCGAGAATATGAAACGCCTGAGTGACGCCGGTATCGGCATTTTCAACCGGCAGAGATGTCTGAGTGAAAACTGTCGCGCGGATAAAACGGGAAGGAGGCGTGAAGTCTCCGGGGAGTCCCAAAAGACCCGAACCGGACCCCGCCGCTCCAACAGTGAGCCCGCTTAACTTCACTTTAGGAACGTTGATAGCAGACAAGTTGACATAATTTCGCAAATTCGTGACATGCCAGAGAAAATCGGGAGAATTGGTCAGAATTCCTATGGGGTCGTCGTCTATATGAAGCTTTCCGTCAATGTATTCCAAAACCAAACTGTTTCCATCTGCATCCCTGACAAAAAAATGCAGAGGTAAAATCTGATCCCACTCGGGCAGCACAGTTGCCGCGATCTTCACTTTTCCGGCGTTTTCCTTTACCTCTTGAACCGTCCTGAAATTGCTCAAAAGCCAAGTCGCGTACTCCCAAGGGGCCAGATAATCATTGCTGTCCGATGGTTGATATTCGGGATATTTCGCATATTGAGGGAAATAAAACAGTCCAATACCAAGTCCCTGATCGTTAAGCCCTTCGGCGATATGAGGGGTGTCTAGCACGCTCATGCCGACAATATTGTATTTTGCCTCCCATTCAACTCCATTGCCTCCCTCAGGCGTGGTCCCGGTATAACGGGTGCCTTTTGGAACCGCCAGCAAACGGGAATCGATATCTTTGGCAAACTCAAGCGTCCGCCCGGTAATCGCGATGCCCTTTTTCGACTTAAGAACGATCCCGGTACAAGCATAAGAGCTTCCAAACAAAACGCAAAGACAAATAAAAATGGTAAGAAACAGCCTCATTGATCCAGATTTATCAGATTATTGATAATCTTACCAACAATTTCCTTCCGTTTTTGATAGGTCTCTCCTTCAAAAGCAAAACTCAGATCACCAGAATTTGGTTTCGTTCCGTTTGCGATATGTTGAATAATTTTACTGACATTGATTCTTGCCCTTAAAAACGATGTTCCATCTTTGATTTTTCCTGGTACCCGAGATTTTATAAGCCTTGGACAAACAATAATCAGGAAAAAATTACCGACAACCTGCTCTTGAGCAGCGTTTTTATCAATCGTCTTGTTACAATCGGCATATGACTGCCGATAAAGTCGTTTTATATCATAGGGAATGTTTTTTTCCGTTTCTTTACACAAATTACGTAAGACTGAATCGACCGTATTCAATATAGCATCTTTCATCTTATTCCCTTGAGATTCTCTGCATTGCTCCTTTAAAACCATAAGTGAAGGTAGTAAAAGCTTATCTAATTGCAGGCCATAAAGCTTGAGAAAATGAGCGCAGAATAATTTTGACACAAGGCTTGTTTCACGACCCAAAGATCCTGTGGATTCGATCCTTTGTGCTCTTGTTCTCAATAAAGCGCGGTGGGAATTTGTTATGAAATTCAACTCTTGCCCATCCGGTATACTGGAATAAATGAGATCTCCCACTTTTTTAGTGTCTTCAGTTCCCATAAAAACCTTAACTAATTGATCAAAAAATTGGATATGGGGAACTCTGCCGGAGTATTGCATGTCAATATAGGATTTTACATTAAAGAACCCTTTTTGGGAATTTTGCGCGATAACAAACTCAAGGAATTCCCGTCCTTTTTTGTTTTTTTTCCTCACAAACCACAGTTCTCCTTTTTTTTCTGCGACCGAAACTTTTTTTCCTCTATGCGTTAGAATGCGATCACTACTTTTTGAAGGAATCAATACCTTTGGAACACTTCGAGCCCGCCTTATTTGATTCTTGCTTCCTTCTTGAAAATGCCTTCGCGTCATTATATGCGAATCGCTTCTAATTAATTGCATTTGAACCTCTTAGTTATTATTAATATTAGAATCAGAAACAAACTTATTGAACATTTTGAGAATTGCCCCTTTCTTCGTTCCGCTGACAAATTCCCTCAGTTTCAGCTCTTTAGTATATTTTTTTCCCTGTCCTGTCGTCATAATGGCATCGATTAAAATATTCACGGCTTCTTTAAAACGATCAAGATGCTGTTTATCCGAAATATACCTCCCTTTAAAACATATAATGGGCATTTGATTGAAAAATCCTAAAAAGAACAGAGAAACAATTTTATCAGATGCCAGGCTATCACAGCCGACTTTTAATTGTTGGAATATTGTTTTTATGTCAGGGTGAATTTTTTCTTCCGGAATTTGCTGGGCAGACTCGAGTATCGAATCGATTGCACTCAGCAAAGCATCCTGATGATTCTCTTTAAAGGATTCTTCCTTTGCCTGGCTTTCCAGCTTATCCAGGGCATTTTTTGTCACGTCTTTTAAGGTGTCTTCGAGCAAAAAACCGGTATGAATAGTGATGATTTCTGCGATAAGAGACGGTTTCTTAAATAACCGCTTTTTATCCACCGCATGCAGCCGCTTGATAAAGTCAGATTTTCCCCCATTGGGAATTTGGTCATAAATATACCGCGCCGTATCTTTGACATTGCCTGGTGAAACTTTAGTTTTGGCTAGTTTGTCTAAATTTATACCATCGACTTCTATCTTCTTAATCAACAAAAAATTCTCAATAATCTGAGATATTTGTTTATTGTAATTGATTCCTTCAAAGGCAAACTTGAGTTCATCCGGAATTTTTACCGTGTCTAATCCTGTTTGATTGACATGATGCTGGATGATTTTGCTCACTTTTGCCGTTGCCGATCTGAATTCGCATTTTAAATTTTCATCGTTGATCGTTCTGTGCAGTGGAGAGTCTATCAGCCTTGGGCTGATGATACGCAAAAAAATCTTGCCTAAGACCTGTTGGCGGGCAACATCTTCATTGCCAAACTCTAGACAATCCTCATATAAATGATGAAAAAGCTGTTTAATTTCATAAGGCAGGCCTTGAGTTACTTGAAGAGTCCCATTAAAAACATTCTCAACGGCTTTAGTTGTGATACTCTCTCTTTCTTCTCTTTCAAAATGAGTCAGATCCACGCCTCTTTTAAGCGTCACCCTATCAGAAGAAAGTTCAAGCGAACCCAATTTTATTAACTCTTTTTTTAAATTTTCAAGAACACTTTGAGTGATCTTATTCAATTGAGGTTCGCAGTGATTTAAGAAGTGAATCGAAAAAATTGTAGATGAGAGACTCGCCTCGCGGCAAAGAGAACCTTGGCTGTTTTTTTTATTTTTTCTATCTAATTCATTTTTTAATTGGGCTCGATTCAGTTGAGATATAAAATCGTTTTTTTTATTTCCGGGAATCATATCGTAGACTCTTTTAGCCGCTTCCGCACCTTCGTCTCCAAGCGACACATTAATCAATTTCTCAAAAAATTGATTTTTGGCCCCTTCTCCTGATAAATACTTTTTTTGAATTTTAGCGGCAAACTCTTGATAGTTATCCTGAGGAGCATCCGCAATGACAAATCTGCGATTACTCTCAGTCTTTAGGATATATAATTTTCTAATTGGATCTGAGGCAATTTCGGATTTTCTGGGAGAAGTGAAAAAACCCAGCACTTGATGCGAACTTCTTGAAAGAACTGTAAGTTTTAATTTTGGAACACTAGAATTATTAATCATAAAAATAAGTAACTTATATTAAAAAGGTTTATTTTATCAATTTAATTTATTAAATTCAACTCCTATTAAATTAATAGGTCGTAAAAAAATAAATTTACACAAGAAAATACAGGTCGAGTATAGCATAGGGCAAAGTTGATAGAAAGAAGGCTGTCCATGAATTCTTTTACCCCCTGTTTTCACATACCTTACCTTCTTTGGGATAAGAATCCCGAGAAAACAAAAATATTTTTTGAAAAAAATAAAGAAAACAAAATTCTTGAGACAGCTTCTATAGCCCTGCAGGCAAAAACTCCCGACCAAAATGACAAAATCATGATCCCTCTCGACATCAAAACTGTAGGAGACGGATTTCGTGTCGTCTGCCAAAAAATCTATCTGGTCGGAAAAGAGCTTTTGGTTTTATCAAAAGTAAAGACAAAAAATTCCGGCAAAACCAAAGTGGGAAGGCTTAGGGAGGAATTCACCATGAAATGGCCCGCCGAAATGGATAAAAATAAAGATTACGAATTTATTCACTTCCTCATAAAAAAAGAGACTCTAGAGTTTGAGGACCTGAGCGGGATCGATGATATGATTGCTTGTGTGATTGATGGTGAAGAAGAATTTTATCACCATCTCAATCTCTGTGCGCAAATACCCGGTTACATCCCTCGGCTAAAAAATAAAATTCATAAGAAAAAATTTCACATCGGCCCCCTTCTGGAGCGAAACATTGCTGAAGAAAAACCGCCCCAGATGAACTGGCCAATGAAAACCCTGACTTTGAATGGAAACATTTATAAAATAAATTGGCATACTACCCATACCTTCTTAGGCAGCACTGCGGGCAAACTCAAAAAGCCAATATCTTCCGTGAAAAAGGGGATTATCTATACCAATTTTCATGGAAAAACATAATCGCGAAAAGAAGATTTAAACCCGTGATTGTGACCTAATCTGAGGCCAATTGTTCCGGCGGATCCGATAACTAAGATATTTTCTGACATTATTTAACTGAATTGAGTTCCCACACCCTGCATTTCAGGGTCTTCCTCAAAAGCTCAAGATCCTCCTTCTGCATATGGCAAATAATGTGTTTGACGCAAACAGAAGTGATGTAATCCGCTTGCACATATTCCAGCACTTTTTGGCGCTCATCAAATTTGTCGACATCAAATTGAACCCTGACTACTCCAACGGTCATGAAATTTCCTCATAAAATTTGTTCTTAGAAATTTTCGATTATTAACAAATTAAATTTTTATTTCAACACTTTCCTTAGCTTTTTCGGCTTCTAGCCTTAAATTTTAGATATTAATTGAATTAATAAACAAATAATAGTAAAATTACTTCTTATTTTAATTAACTCAGAGGTTAATATGTATTTTCAAAAAAAAATAATCACATCAGTTATTATGATAATGTCTTTTATGACTATCGGCGGCATAAGCGCCTCTGAACACCGGCATAAGCACACCATCACTTGCGCAAGAGAATATACCGAAGCTTTAAGCAGGCTTCGTCAAATCGATGAAATTCAGACGCTGATCGACAAAGTGCTCAGCGAAGGAAGCATTCATATTATCTCCAACTCCTCGGAGGCAGAAGAGTTTCAGGGAATGTGGAACGGAGCCGAAAGAAATATCGCCATCAATCCGGTCTACTGCAGAACTCTCGGAGAACAAATCAATACAATCCTGATGGAACTGAATAACGCCAGTACCAATAGAGAGCTAATGAAACTTTGCGATATGGCTGCCTATGGACAGCTCTCAAAGGATCAGTATGTCGAACAAATCGAAAGGATGGAACACAAAAACGGACTCAATACATGCCGTTTGCTCGAAAAAGGACACCGCAAAGGCATTTTTCCCCACGATTATTGCTGGAAAGTTTATGAAAACTTCGACGATTACTACATGCTCCAGCAAGTCCTCGACCACTCGCTGTGGATCGCCAATAACTACAACCGCCTCAATCCCGGCGGCAGGGGCCGTTCATACAAAGGGACAGTTCCTAATCTGCATCGTCTTTCGGAGCGCGAGCGCGAAGATATCTGCCTCTATCTGGAACTCAAAAATGACTTGGCCCATACCGATCATCTTGTGAGGCAGCGGGCTCAGGAAAGGCTAAGCCGAGAGCTTCATGCCTTAAGACGCGGCGGGGCCAAATCCTGGAGCGCATCGGATGCTTTAAGAAAAAAAGCGCGGCTTATCGAACATATTTTTAAAATCCAGGTTTAAAGGATTTACATAAACAAGCCCCTGGCATATAAAGATCATTTTGAGAATCTTTGCCGGGGACTAAATGCTCAAGCTTATTCAACTTTTTGTCTTTTCGTTGATTTGCTGGGCAGCTTCATGCCAAGCGGAATTATTTTATTTTCCCGCGGTCTCGCCATCTGCAATGGGAACTTGCTTCGCGAGCGCTCCTGCAGGAATGGAAGATATCACGCAGCAGTTTTTCAATCCGGCCGTTACCGCCTACTTTGACGATGATCAACTGGCTGCTGTCGGCAGCATCTTGTTTCCAAGGGACAACTTTGATAGCGCAAACGGTTTGACATTTACAGAAGACGAAATCACCGGGGTCTCGAGCCCGCGCAACGTCTCCCCCCATATCGGAGGAGGGGCTCTTTACGGCTCTTTTGTCCTCACAGACAAAATCCGCCTCGGCATCGCGATTACAACGCCCTGGCGCAAAAAAACAAACTACGCACACGACTGGGTAGGGCGCTACTTCGGCACCCGGCTTGAGATGATCGGGTTCAACATCACTCCGACGCTTTCCTGGAGTATTCACGACACGTTTTATTTCGGCATAGGACCGCAATTTCAAAGCATGAGCTTCGACTTTGACGAAGCGATTGACTTTGGATCAATCGGCGAGGAGCTTGATATCTTGGGAGCAGTCCCCGGCGGTCAAGACGGGTTCTTAAATGCAACCGGCAATAACTGGGCCGTTGGCTGGGCCGGCGGCTTGATCTTTAAACCCTGCTGGTATATCCGGCTCGGCGTCGGGTATCGGTCGAAAATTGAACACACACTCTGCGCTTCCACCCATTTCCAATTTTCCGAAATCGGCAAAGAAGTCGATCAGATCCTGGGAGTGTACAGCACGGCTTGCAGCGCGGATGTCCAAGTCAACTCCCCAAGCGCCGTTTGGGCGGGCATTCACTACTATCACAATGCCTGCTGGGAAGCGATGGCCAGCATTTGCTTCCGCGAGTGGTCCGGAGCCGACAACATCACGGTGAACTTTGGGGGAAGCGATAGCGATTTAAACGCAGTTGTCGCCAATTCCGGCTGGCGGGATATCATCTCCCTTTCCGCTGGAGTCAAATATTACCCTCCCTGCAGAGAATGGTATCTCAGAGGGGGCGGGATGTACCAGGAAAATCCCGTTAAACGCAGCACCCAAAACCCTCTTCTTTTCGGCAATGCCAACGGCTCTGTCAGCGCAGGATGGGGATATTGTTTTTGGGGATGTATTTTCTTAGATGCCGCCTGGCTTCACACATTTCCCGTCGAAATCGCCATCGACCAGAAGGAGTCGCAAAACGGCAATGCCCAAAGAGGCGATTTAACCGGCATCGTCCGCACTCAGGCAGATATCATCTCTCTTTCCATCATCGCCGAATATTAACAGTATCTTTATACTTAATTAATTATTCTCATTTAAATTTAACTAATTTGCTGAATTTATAATGAGGAAACCAAATGAATGCTCTATCTTTAACTTGCCATTTTGTTAACACCGCCGCTCAAAAAACTGTTTCGTTTAGCAAAAAAAGTTGCGAGAAAACAACGAACGCTGCCAAAAAAATATTTAACGGCATTTTCCCTGTCAATCCGGTGACTAAATCACGCCAATTCCGCGTCATTCCGACTAGCGTCGAAAAATACTATGGCAAAAATTTCTATAATACCACTTGTCCGAAATATAAAATTAATGAAGAGCTCACTGCAAAGTACCAGCCTGTCTTTAACAATCTTGCCAAGCATTGCGACCGCAAAAATCTGGACTATGAATTCCGCGTTATGAAATCCAACACCGTGAACGCTTTTTGTTTACCCGGAGGGAAAATCGCTGTGACGACAGCACTCATAAATAGAATCAATTGTGAAAACATAACAGACGATGAATATGATTTCAGCATCATCGACCATGAAGACAAAATGGCCGCTGTTCTCGGACATGAGATCACTCATGCCGCCGCCGGCCACACCGCCATGAAATTGCAGTTTGCCATCCTCCTTTATGTAACAGGGAAAGTGCTCAGTTTTGCAATTGGACTATTTGTCTTCCATAAGGTCGTCGAAAATGACCGGAAAAACGGTCGCCATCCTTACAGGGCTCACCAAAACGCCCAGCTGATGGCCACTCTATCGCAGCTTGCGTTTACTACTTTCTGGGAACTTGGCAAATTGCTTATCAACAATCAATATGGGCACTGTCAGGAACACCAATCCGACAGGATCGGAATGAAATACGCCGCCAAAGCAGGCTATAACCCGCTTGGAGCTGTTTGGATTCAAGAAATGTTTGTCGAAAATTTCGGAAAAGGGAGCAAAAAGCTCGCTCTTTTCTCCACGCACCCTCCTTCAAAAGATCGCGTCAGTGCCTGTAAACAGACTCTGAAAAAAATTGAAGAAGAGGGAGCTGAAGCGATCACTCGGTAAATACGTTTCCGGAAAACTCAGAGGCAAACTTTTTCGAAATGATTCCTTTCTCGTCGACGGCAAAAATGCCTTTGTCGTCGACCGGTTTTCCCTCAAGGCTGTCGATACTTCCTCCCAAGAAAAGATAATAAAATAAGGAACAATAACGATGAGTGCGAAAAGATTCCAGATCAACGGTTGAATGAAAAGTAGACAAATCCCATTGCTTTCTTAAACTTTCCCACTTTTCCTGTTTGACTTCAGCAGCAAAATCCCGCCGGACAAAACACCCTTTCTCATCATCATAAACGGTAAAAAATCTGGCCCTGGTATCAAACTGCCCCTGCTCTATGCTTGAATAACGGGTCTCTTTATAGTCGACATTCACTTCCCCCTCCTCAAATTGGGTTTCGTGGGCGCACGAGGAGAGGGCTATCGCCAAATTTTTCGAGTTATCCAACCTTGCCCGTACGCAAAATTTATAGCTAAGCCACTCTTTTAAACGCCTGTCTTCCTCCTCGCCAAATGTCGCTCCCAGATGAACTTCACCCACTAAAGGGACGCTGTCTCCGGCTTCTTGGCGTCTTTCGAGAACAAATCGAATTTTCAGCTTTTGAAACAATTTTCTGTGGTTCCATCCCCATTTTTTGAATCGTTCATTATCTTCATTATTGATGGCGGGCTCATCCAAAAAATAACCGATACATTCATGCCCGGGAAGCGGGATGCGATCCCGGTCGACAAAAAAGTAAATGAGGTGAAGCTGCGCGCAAGCCCCTCCAAGACTATGCCCGGCCAAAACAAGGTTAAGAGGTTTTTTCGATCCGATATCCTCCCCCTGTTCTTTAGCAATAGCCTCAAGCTTATCGGCCCAACAAAGGAGATACACAAACTGGCAGCCGGGATCCGTAATATCAGCATACTTTTTTTCGTAATCCAATATATTTTGATGTTCTCCTTGACGTTTGCAACGTACGCCTTCGCAATAAAAGAGAATATGCCGAAGAAGCTCATCCTTGAGCTCAACTATGGCCTTCTTTCTCCTGAGGTCCTCTTCACTCAGGGAAATTTGCGCCAGTTGTTTATAGAGATCGTTTGCAAGCTGCTCTTCCTTTTTTTCATCAGCGGCGCAGCCGTCGGATAAATAGGCGCAAAGAGAAGCATAGGCTGAAAACTTGCTCCAGCTGCTCCAATACAGACGATAAAGTTCGTTGAGTATCGCGTCATACTTTTGAATAATCTGACGCAAATTTCTTCTCTGATGTTCTTTTGTCGACAGTTGAACCAATGAATGGCTGGCTTTGCAAAGGTAGTCGTACATAATTTTTGGGCTTTCTTCCTTCAAAGCTAATTGAGTGTAGGCCACCCATATGGGAATCGAGTTTTCTTGAAAAGCGGATAAAGCCATCTGTTTCATTCCCTGCTGCCCCGGAGGGCCCAAAGGGCTCAAATCATTTAAAGACGAATTGACATAACGGGAGTCTGTACTCCGATAGAGGACGATTTTTTCCCGGGAAAACTTAAGCAGAATATTTTCCAAAATATAGCTGTTAATTCCCCAAGTCGTATCGACTCCCATCGAAACTTTATACCAGTTTAATATATAGGGTGCGGGAATGATCGCCCCGACGCGATAGCCGCCATTCGGAAGAGACCTGATCAGATGTTTTTTCACCACAACATGGACCAGCTTTTCTAAAGAATAATCCCGGGAAGGGTTGTCCAAAAGAGCGTATATCGTCTGCAGCAGTTCCTGCTGATCGACCCACGGTTTATATTCACCATAATCGGCATTGGTATAATAGCTGCGAATAAAACCGTATATCTTCCTCCCTGTCAAAGAACGCTCACAACTTTCCTTATCCGGCAGCAGCAAATGAATTAACGTATTGAGAGACTTAAGCGAAAGCGCTTCAAAAAACTCTTGATACGCAAATTGACGCAGCCATTCGATTAAATTGCTCTTGTCCGGTTCTTTATCCTTTTTTCCTTTCAAACAATGATATATCGTCCTTTTCACCCTGCCGGGAAGCCTGTCTGTTTCGAGATAGGAATCGAGCGGAGTGTCATCTTTAACATTATTGGGCTGATGATACAGATCACAAAGGGCCTTCCATGTGTCGCGGAGATTTTTCATTTCAACATAATTAACCCCGATATTGACTCGATAAACAAGTTCCGGAGTCAATCCAATATCTCCTGATGATAACTCATCGAAATTCAAACCGTAGCGAAATTCGATCTCCTCAATTTTGCCATTGCCGAATTCCCTTCTGATAAAATTTGTGTACATAACAATTGTTTGTTTAATAATCCTTTTATCCAAGGCAAGGGGATTATCTCTTTGCACAAGACAAAATGAACCCTTGTCGTAAATAATGCGCGTATCGCAATCTCCTGGAGACACTGAATCTTTATTCCGATAATGGGATTCGTATTGCTGAAAAGCAACCGATGCCAAAACTGTAAATGGATCAGTAAATGGCAGACGTTGAAGAGGCCTGTCAATCAAAGGTATTGCCTCATTATCGAATCCGTAGATATAAAAATGATCGGAAAGAGAGAGGGAAACATTTTCGATCGACTCTTTATTATGCCCGAACCAGGAGCCGAAATATGCTGATTCTTTCACTTCAAATTCTTTGGCATGAGTGTCGAGGAAAACTTTATGAACACGGCTGATTAAAGACATGAATCTCCCGCCGGAATCGCAGCGAGGCACGATTATCCACGTTCTTCCTCCGACTGTAAAGGGTTCGGAGGATTTTTCACCTTCTTCGGTCAAGTGTTTATGCGCCGCCAAGGCTACCCTGTAGCAAAGATTGCCGTCATTGTAAATCCCGCTCACATTGATGATGACGGGTTCATCCGGCTTTGTCGAATCCAAAAATCGATGATCGTCAATTCTAAACAGCAACGTTTCGTTCACTTGCATACTTCCCCCTTAAGGAGGTTATAGATTTTCTTATAATGGCTTCTGCAAAATAAAAGAAGTGAAAGGGACCGCAGGAAGCGGCCCCAGCGAGCAAGGAATTGACTGTCTCTTAACGAACGCCTGCAAGAGCTTTGGGTACTTGAATGCCCAATTGAGAGAGCAATCCAAGATAATCCCAGTTCGCCCAAATTTCGACAATTTTACCGTTTTTGAACTTCAAGATGGAAATACCGGTAACATTGATCGATTTTTGAGTAGATGGAATTCCGGGCAGTTCGTTTTTATGAGTTCCCTTAACCGTCCAGCGGACGATAACCTTATCTTCTGTAGATATCAGTTCATCAATTGTCGCTTTTTTGTCGGGAAAAGCTCTTGAATACATAGCTTCTCTTTCTTTAAAGGCCTGCAATCCCCCTTTAAATCCTTTGGCTGTAGGATCGTGCAAAGTCAAATTATTCAGGGCGATGGTATCCAGAATACTGGTGTCTCCACCGGTAAACACTTCGTTATAAAGACGTTTTGCCGCCGCAATATCCTCTTTCTCAGACATAAACCACTCCTTTTTAGTGATTTTGAAATACCTAAGGAAAAAATCTGTATTGGAAATAAACAATAGAAAGTGTTGCTATACCCGACTCATAACGAGTGGGAAAATTAGGTGTCAAACCAAATATAAGTTATTGATATTATTCAGGATAGAGAGTTAGATGAAGAATTCGATGATCGGATAGATCCTCCCTGGTGATCGCCTTATAATCATAGCCCACACCATCAAATACATTGCCTTCTTTGAAAAGGAAGCATACGTGATCCGTAACGACGCTTTTCACATACACCCCTTCTCTATACTTTTTTATGCAGGCGTCTATCTTTTGAGCGATTTCCTGATTGCCAATTGGATATTTTTCCAGTCTCAGTCTGATATCCCGTTTAAGAGTCTTTTCAGGCAAGTCGACGATCTTTTTGGCATGTAAAGCAATCAGATCAACAGCATGACGGTAGCTCGGCGCCGCCGTGTTGAAGCACGTTCCTCTGGCACATCCCGTTTCGACATTAGCCGGATCGGTCGGATCAAATTCAGTTTCACGAGTGTAGTAGTTTTCAGCAGTATTTCCGCAATTGGGTTTTGTGAGATCCTTAAACCCCCTTTGGAGTACTCCCTTCTCGATGGCGGGATATTCATAATTGCTTATAACTTCGGCAATGCCCTTTTGCTGAAAGCGGCCGTCGTTAAAATCGCCGACTAGAATCTCATCGCGATTTTCTGATCCTTTGTTAAATTCTTGGATAAAACCCATGGCCAGATCAAATTGCTCGGTCTTCCATTTAACGTGCTCTTCAGGAGGTGTTCCTCGAGGATAGCCGGACTGCATATGGGTCGTCGCGATGGTAATAAAAACATCCTCTTTCAAAGCAATTCTTGCTGCCAGCACTCCTTTTGCAGCGTATTTGTCATCTCCCCTCGGATGGGGGTATCTTAAAAAATCGACATCCTCAATCGGGTACCGGCTGGCAAGCAGAAGCCCTGCTGTCATCCCGATTACCCCGACTCTTTTTGTTGTCATCACGACATAATAGCCCTCTTCCTGAAGACTTTTGGCGATGTACTGGTAGATGTCGTCGATATCAAAAGCCTCCTGAAGACAGATCACATCGGGATTTTCTTGAAGGAGGAGGCGTACCCACTTTTTAACCCGCTCTTTTGTAGGAGGCACGCCGTTTAAGTAATCCATTATGCGAAACTCTGTTCCCGCCATGTTCGCGTCAAGCAAAGTGAAGGGTTCGTCATCCCAAACTTTATGGGAAGTTGGAGTCAGAGCAGTCAAGGGATGCATGCGGCCTTGCAAGTATGTCCTCAAGCCGATAGCCGCGGCCGCGGCCGGAATAGAGACTGGACTTGTCACCGCCAAGAAAGAGGCGTTTAAGGCAATTTTGGCATCAAGAGCCAACCGGTCTTTAAGCGTTATCCGTCCTTTGACGATGCCGGCCTCAATCAATAGCTTCAGGTATCTCTTCTCTTGCTCTAAATCGCGGCGAAAATCGCACTCCGTTTTTTCCGGATGAAGCAGCTGGGCCTGAAATCTCCTCTCTTGAGTTTTAAAACCATGCGCCAGCCAGTCACAGGTTTTGACAAGTTTAAGACCGAAAAATTCAGAAAACCCCAGCAGTTTATGCGCGGCTTTAGCCATGCGGGGGCAGTCGTAAATCCTGGTAGGAACCTGGCTGAAAGGTTGAATCGTATCCATAAGTTAAAAACATGTTTATACAAGAAAACGATTATTGACAATAAAAAAAATCCTTTTACCTTAAAGGTATGGCGGCAATCATTTTTTCTTTACTACTGGCGATCCCGTTGACATCCTGGGAAAAACCCGCTCCCCAGCAAAACACCTATGAAGAACAAGCCCAAAGGGTTCTGTCCGACCCTGTAGAGGATTACCGGCAATTAGTAGAGAAATTCGACTGGGACGAAATCTTCCAAACCGAGGAAAAGAGCCTTGAAATTTCCCTTCTTGAAGTGGGATGCGGCACCGGCCGCTGGCTCGATACGGTGCAATATGAATTGTTTCAAGGGGGAGAGCCTAAGCGGAAATGGAAAAAGGTCACATGCGATCTGCTAGACCCTTCCGAAGCGGCAATGAACGAAGCCTCAAAAAAGATTGTCCTCCCTTGGCAAGTAGGGAAAAAAATCAAAAGCACCTTGGAAAATGCCGAACTGGAAACCGCCTATTATGATGTGATCTGGTCGACGCATGCCTTTTATGCCATTCCTAAAGAGAAACTTGCCGCTGCTTTCAAAAAAATGCAAGCCTCTCTAAAATCAAGAGGCAAACTGATCATCGCCCATTCATCTGAATCCTCATTTTATATCCAATGCCACGAAGCCTTTCGAGCGGCCTTTCCGAAACAGGGAAAGCAGCCCTACACGACAGCTGAAGACATAAAAGCTTCCCTTGTTCAAACCGGTATCCCCTACAATCTTGACATCATGTCGTATGAAGAAAACATTCACAAGAGCGACGAACAGACGCTCGACCATTTCATCTCTAACGAATGCATTGAATACTCTTTTAACAGGGACCTCGACAACCCTTCGACCATTACTTTGTATGATTTTTTGCGAACGGATAAAGGAAAATCTATCATCTCACACTACAGTAAAAACGATGAGTATATCTTCCCTCAAAAAGTCTACATCTTCACCATTGGAAAAGATTAAAATAAGCCGCCCTCTCCTTCATTTTCGATAAATGCTCTCAGGCGGCTCTCTTCTTCGCCATCCATTGGGCGGCTGACAAGTTCTCCAATCTTTTTAGGAGTGTGAAACGTCAATTTAGGATTGATTTCCTGCAGCTTGGAAAGGCCGTAGAGATAAAGTTCTCTATTTTTCTCATTTCTTCGTTTGATCTGCAACTGGGAAAGTTTTTCGGAAATTGAAATATTTTTCTGAAAAGCCGCTTCTATAGCCTTAAAAAGCAAGCCGGCGATGTAGTAAATTTGGTTGGCTTTGAAAGGGAAAGTTGATGTTATTCCCCCATGCCTCTTAACAAGGGAATAAATATATTTTTTAATTTTATCGGAAATCTTCCATCTTTTTATATTGTTCAAGTCTTTACCAATCAAACGGCTTTCTTCCTGCGAAAGCTTGGTCTGAACATACCGATACGATTCTCCTAAATAGCCAAGTTCAAATCCTTCTTGAGTTTCTATAAGCAAAATACACTCTTCTTTTTCAACTTCTTTTTTCTGCGATTCCGAAGGACTTTCATCTTGGATAAATTCAATGTCTATCTTTTTCAGTCCCTGATCATCTAAATATTTGTCTTTATCTATTCTGGAGAAATTATGTAATAAACTGTAAAATTTTTGTCCATCCACAGGAGTGCAGATCAAAGAATTTTGAGTTTGGCCCTCATGAATATAAGTTTTGTCATCGTCGATTAAAACAGCGTTTTCCAATTTATCGCCTTTTCCTAAAACCTTTTTTAAATCTTTGCTCTTACATTTGTATGGATCGGCATAGATGGTTAAATTTTCACCGGACAGAACTAACACATCAGACTTTTTTCCTCCAAAAATTTTTTTCGCAACTTCTTTATTCCTCAAAGAATCTCTACAGCTGCTAAAGAGGGACATCCTAACATTGGGGATTTGAGATAGAAGCTTCGTTAGCTCAATGACTCCGGGAAAAATATAATGGGTTTTTTCGGCTGCTTTGAAAATTGTCCCTTTTTCGTTAAAAAAACGGGCAACTTCTATTTTCTTGCAACATCTTACGGATGTGCAGACTAAAGTGTTGTCAATATCAAAGACAACATTGAATGTGTTATTCACACCATTCATCGGCTAAACGCTTCTTTCGGAAGTATGCTGGCTCATAGTTTTGAGCTTAGGGTTAACCACAAAGCATACCACAGCCAGGAAAAACAAACCACCTGTGATGCAGTAAAAGATAAACGTTTCTCCCAATTGATCGACATAAGAGCCCAAATAGCCGGCCAGATAAGATCCGATGCCGATGCCCGCCAGCATAAGCCCCATCAGCCGGGTGGTGTAGCTGGAAGGAGCCAGATTCGTGACGGCGGCCCAGGAAATCGGTATGATGCAAAGCTCGCCGACAACGACGATAAATTTATACAAGATCACCCATCCCCACCCGGGATTTTCCAGAGTCGAGAGCCAGGCGAGAAGCAAAAAGGCAATCCCTGTCATAACAAATCCGATACCGAACTTCGCGCCCAGAAAGGGATCGAAGTTCCGGCTTGCCCAGCCACACCCATAAGAACGAAAGTGTCGGCGCTAAAAAAATGATCATGAAGGGGTCGATATTCGCAAGCCAGGGAGTGGGAATCTGCCATCCTCCGGCCATACGATCGACACTGTCTCGGATAAACAAAGTGACGAGTCCCCCCATCTGTTCCCAGGCAATGAAATACAGGATCATCATCAAAAACAGGAAAATGATAACCCCTATCCTGCTGAGCTCTCCTGATGTCAGCGGTTTGACATGATCGTTTTCCATCTTGACTTGGGGTTTGAGTCCGGCTGTTCCCAAATACTTGTTTTTTCCCCACCAAAAAAGCAGCAGCGATATGAGCATGCCCACGCCGGCGACGCTAAAGCCGACATCGTAGCCCCAGGCTTGAAGGACCCATCCTCCGATAATGCCTGCCGCAAAGGCGCCAATATTAATCCCCATATAGAAAAGCGAATAAGCGCTATCCCTTTGACTCTCGCTGGCGTCGTCGTAGATTTCTCCCAAAATGGATGTGAGGCACGGCTTAAAAAAACCGTTGCCGATCGCAACCAGCGTCAACGCCGCGTAAAAGAACCACAATCCGCTAAATGCCATTAAGAAGTGGCCCACCGCCATTAGAAACGCCCCGATCATTGTCGATTGCCTCTGTCCCAAAAATCTGTCGGCGAAATATCCCCCGAATACCGGGGTCAGATAAGCGGCCCCCATATAAAAACCATACAAGCTCAAAGCCTCGCTTCTCGTCCAGCCGAGCCCGCCATCAAGCACCGTTGCGGTCATATAGAGGACCATCAAAGAACGGAGCGTATAAAAGCTAAAACGCTCCCACATCTCTGTCATGACAAGAAACTGCAGGGATTTAGAATGCTTGAAAATCACCGACCCTCCAGTATGCCAGAATTCTTGCGGTACCATTCGACAAATTGTGGTATGCCTTTTTCAAGAGGGGTTTTTGGCTCGTAGCCAAGAACTTTTTGACTGTGGCTTATATCCGCATACGTTTCTAAAACGTCTCCAGGCTGCATGGGAAGAAGATTTTTGTCTGCTTTCTTTCCGCATGCATCTTCAATAATTTCTATGAACCTCTTCAATTCGACAGGACGGTGATTGCCCAAATTGAAAATCTCATATTTAGCACCCAGATCGATTGCCGCCAGCGCCCCTTGAACGATATCGTTGATATAAGTAAAATCGCGCTTCATTTTTCCATGGTTATAGACATCGATCTCTTTGCCCCCTAATATCGCCTCTGTGAATTTAAAATAGGCCATATCGGGCCTTCCCCACGGACCATAGACGGTAAAAAATCGAAGACCTGTCGCATGCACATTGTATAATCGACTATAGCTATAGGCCATAACTTCGTTGGCTTTTTTTGTCGCTCCATACAGGCTTTCGGGATGATCGGTCCGATCTTTTTCGCTAAAAGAATTTTTTTTATTGCTCCCATAAACCGATGAGGAAGAAGCATAAATCAGTTTTGCTCCGCATTTTCTGCAAGCTTCCAAAATATTGAGAAACCCTAAAATATTCGAATGGATATAAGCCTCGGGATTCTCAATCGAATACCTCACCCCCGCTTGAGCGGCCATATGGACAATATGGGTAGGGGCAAACTCGGCAATTTTTTTATCGAGAAGCTCCTTGTTGCAAATATCCCCATGGATAACTTCAATACCCAGCTTTTCGAGCTCTTTTTCTCGCGCCAGCTTCAGCTTGGGATCATAATATGAGTTGAAATTATCGATGCCAAGGACTTTATCGCCCCTTTTATGAAGGGCCTCAGCCAAATGGAATCCGACAAAACCGGCAGCCCCGGTCACAAGTATCTTTTTGGTTTCATTCATCAAAAACAACCTAAAAACGATTCAAGTGTACTTGCAGGATAATTCTTGTCAATGGCTTCACTTGGGATCGGGAGTCAGACGGAGATAGGGTTTAACCTCCCTGTATCCCTTGGGGAAAAGAGTTTTGATTTCCTCCTTATCCGTAATGCTGGGAAGAATGACGCACTCGTCCCCTTTTTTCCAATTCACAGGAGTCGCCACTCTATGAGAATCGGTTAATTGCAACGAATCGATCACTCGGAGGATTTCGTCAAAATTTCTTCCTGTTGAAGCGGGATAGGTCATTTTCAGTCGAATTTTTTTCTCCGTATCAATGATAAAAACCTCGCGAACAGTGAAGGTATCATCCGCTTCAGGATGAATCATATCATAGAGCGCAGCTATTTTTCTCTTTTCATCCCCAATAATCGGATAAGAAAAATTTCCGGTACCTTGCGTCTCCACAATATCAGGAATCCATTTTTTATGGGATTCCACGCTGTCAACGCTAAGAGCTATCATCTTGACGCCGCGCCTTACAAATTCCCCATTAATTTTGTTTGCGTACCCAAGCTCTGTCGTACAAACCGGAGTGAAGTCTTTTGGGTGGGAAAAAAAGATGCACCAGGAATTATCCAGCCACTCGTGAAAAGAAATCGGGCCCTCTGTCGTGTCAGCAGTAAAATCCGGGGCAATATCTCCTAGATGCATAAGAAAACTCCTCTATCAGCAAAATAGTTTATATTTATTATGCAAGATAAAATGTCAACCCTACACTTGCCGAAAATACTTTCTCCCTTATAAATTCAAATAACCGGAGATGAATATGAAAAAGATCATGACATTCATATTAGGAATTTTGCTCCTTGAGAGCGCCGCTTGCGCGCAGCAGATTTGCTGCGCTATGGAAGCTGCCGTGTATGCCGACTACCTCTACTGGAAAGTCTGTAGCACCGATTTGAGTTTTACCGACAGCTCCGATGAAGCCTTCTACAATAATCCGAATTATGATTCCGGCTGGAGGGTTGGGGGGGCGCATCCAAAAGTGCCGCTGGGACCTTGGCGCTAAATACACCTCCTATAATACGACTAAAAATGCCATCCCTAGCGAGGGGGATTTTGTCGACGGCACCCGCGTCCATTTCGATACCGATTGGGACGTCGTGGATATCGAAGCCGGCTACAACCTCAGCTGCGACTGCGACTGGGCCCATTTAAGACCCTTTGCCGGAGCCAAGCTCGCCTGGATAGACAATAAATTCGAGATTTCGACTCCTCCTAATCTCGATCGCACTAAAATCCATTTTAAGGGCTATGGCCTCTATACAGGCCTCGAGGGGCGCTTCTTACTCTTCAATGCTCGAATTTGCAATCAGTACATCCCCATACATCTTTTCGGCCGAGGGAGCATCGCTGTCCTCGACAGCACATTCAACCAAACGAACCTTCTATCGGATGAGTCCTCCGAAGAGATCCGAAATTTTCACGACCAGTGCGTTTTCGTTCCTGTTCTGGAAGCCTTTGCCGGACTAGACATAGGAGGAAGCAACTACTTTTGCCTAAAACCTCATATCCTTGTCGGATATGAGGTCCAAAGCTGGTGGGGAAGACGTTTCAACGATGCCGATGGAACGGCGCTGATCGGTATCGGCGGCCTTGTTGCCCGACTGACCCTTGATTATTGATCTAGTTGCGTTTTGCAAGTACATTGATTGTGTGAAATGTCTGCCGTCCTTCCAAAACCGTTCCCTTCTCTTCTATTTTTTCCTCCATTTCGCAAATGGTGAATTCCATTGATGAAAATAGTTTATTCAATTTTTCTGAAGTTAAGAAGGTGAGATGATTAAAGATCTTCCATGAATGCTTGCCTCCAAAAAATTCATTGGGCTGCCTTATCGATGAGGAGGAAATTCAAGTTTTGGTTTTGACTGTTCTGGATTTGTGCAGACTCTTTTTTTTCAAATGGGCATACAACTTCCAAGAGATGCAGGTTTGCAGTTAAAAGCGGAAAAGGTGAGAGAAATAGCCCCCCAGCTTCTTAGAAAAAGCGACTTAGTGTTTTTTGGCAAGTCCAAAGAAAGGGTGACTCATGTAGGAATTTATCTTGAAGATAGTCTGTTCATCCATTCCGTTACGACGAATAAAAACGGTCCTCATATGATTCAGATAAGCCAGTTAGATGATCCCGAATGGAGACAGCAATTCATTTGCGGCAGAAGAGTGGTTTTTTAAACACATAGAAACTAACAGTTCGGTGTGGCAAAAAGATCGAACGTTTTACTCGTTTCAAGATCGCCTTCTGAAAGTGGGCGCATGCTGGATAGGGTCACATCCGGAACGAAATAAAGTGTGTATTTCATTTCCTTAACAGCATCTGCAAAAGCTTTTTTTTCCTCCAAGCTCAACGTTTTATGAACTTCGACCTGAAGCGTGGGACGCCACTTTTCGATTAAAGATTTATGCAGCTTGAAGAGGGAAAAGTCGTAGCCTTCGACATCTGTTTTGATGAATGTCCACCTTTCTAATTCTTTTGAAAAGCGGGTGTTGAGAGCGTTTTCAAGGGAGATGCCCGCCACCTCGACTTCATAGAAGCTTTTCCTCTCTAAAGGAGAATAACACTCGCTATGCCCCCCATTGCAAAGACCTGGATCACTATAAGAAAATTTAAGTACTTCTTCCTTTTCGGCTGCAGCGGCCTGCATAGGGACGATATTTAAGTAATCCCTGTTGATTTCAGCATTTTCTCTTAAGACCTTAAAGACAAAAGGATTTGGCTCAAGCGCAAGGCATGTGCCCTCTTTGCCGACAAGATGGGCATAGGGAAGTGTCGTATCGCCGACATGCGCGCCTATATCGATGACAAAATCTCCAGGCCGTATCCATTTTTTTAAAACGTCAATATCCTCAAACCGTGGAAGGACATTTTTGGTTTTAGGATGCTGCCATTCCGACCATTTGAGGTGGGTGAAGTTCTCCGCCAAAATGGGCTTTGTTACAGATTTATAGGTCTTTTGTTTAGGTCTAAAACCAAAAAGGCGCAACCATTCTTTAAGCTTCATAGTGTTGTAAAGTATGCTCAAAAATCGAAATGAATGCAAGTTAAGAACAAAGACCCTTTCGAATCTCTGAGATAGACCCCATACACAAAAATCTCTAACCAACTCATTTTATAAAACTTAAACACTTACCCAAAGACGGGATCGAACCGCTGACCTCCGCATTACGAATAATGAGAAGCAACAATTCTCACAAAAATCTACCGAAAACCACAACACATTACTATCAATGCGATGCAGAAGTGGCTGTATTGCTTCAAATTGTGAGATTAACGTGATTATTCGAAATTATGGGGGAATTCTAGGGGATTTAAATAAAAAATTAAACCACACAACAAGCGACATATTTACACAGGGAAATTGCATGAACGAAATTGCGACGCAATCCCCTGACTTTAGCTATGGGGTAAAGGAGCGCTATTAAATTAACTTTTCGTATTTAGGGAAACCCCTAAAATGTGTTAAACTTGTAGACAACAAGTTACAGTCGGTAACGTCGCCAAAGCAAATGTCCCACAAGACGGCTTGGCGAAAGCCAAGTTTGGTAACCATCCCGGCGTATTGTGAGTTTTAGAAATGTATATGCTTGTTTTAGTTTCTAAGATGGCTTCGGAACGAGGCTCGAGCGCGATAGAATCGCCCAATAACTTTTCCGCCAATTGGCCGTTAAGCTCTGTTGCTGGAATCCTCTGGTTTTAACCATGGGGAGGTTCAAATGGCTAAATCACTATCTTTAGCTTTTGATGTTTCTGCAGAACTATTTCTTAACTTACAACAAGCATACGATTTGGCAAAATCTGACCTACCAGATGAAACGATTCTTACTAGAAAAGAATTTCAGGCACATTATCCTGCTCGAGAGATGATAAAACGAGGTTGGATAAATGATGTTAAGGAGCCAATTCGTCTTGAAAAAGAGTTGGTAAAGTTTTTTAATGTCAGCTCATTTGAAGAAATACCCCATCTCCCTCACGCTGCTAAAAAAACATGTTATAATACAATGCCCCCAGCACAAGTAGCATGGCTGTTTAGAGCAAAAAATTTAGCTCAAAAAATTAAGGTTCAAAATTATAGTGAGAGTAAATTTAAAAATCTTGTAAGAGATCTATCTAAATTGCTTGACAAACCTAAATCAATTGGTAAGATACCCTCTCTTTTTGCAAAAGCTGGTATTAGGCTAGTGTTTGTAGAGCCTCTCAAAGGAGCAAAAATTGATGGAGCATGTTTATGGCTAGATGCCTCTTCTCCAGTTGTAGCTCTTTCTTTAAGATTTGATCGTATAGATAATTTTTGGTTTTGTTTGTTTCATGAAATGGGACACGTTAAATACAATGATGGCAAGTCTAAGGTCATTATTGATGTTGACCTTGAAAATACAAAAGATTCAAAAGGAAATATTACCGATAAAATTGAGAAGAGGGCTAACAATTTTGCAACGGAAAATATTTTACCAGATAGAGATTTAAAGGGGTTTATTTCTATATCAAACCGCTTCTATTCAAAAAAAGCAATTGAAGATTTTGCTGAACAAAAACAGAGACACCCTGGCTTAATCGTTGGTAGGCTACATCATTTGAAGGAAATCCCCCTTTCTCATCATCGAAAATTTCTAGTCAAAGTACGCCACCGATTTGAAAGTGACGCTGTTATCGATGGGTGGGGAAGAATACTTTAATTTGTCGGTTATATTCCCCCATGAATTCCCCAAATGAATAGATTAAGTTCAAGGCAACTCTGTAAACCTCTAATAACCAATTGCCCAAAGACGGGATCGAACCGCCGACCTCCGCATTACGAATGCGCTGCTCTACCAACTGAGCTATTTGGGCGTGTGATGGCCGATTGTACAAAAAAATAAAATAAATATGTCAAACTAAATGACATAAGGGGCAGTTGCAAAAAATTAAAGCCAATTGGCATTGTTGGTAGTGTATGGTTAAATATTGCCTCATTCTTATCCTCCTTTTGAATTTTGGCTGGGCTGATGATGCCGGCTACAAAAAACTCCAGTGTCAAAAACTCGACTGCTTCACCTTCAACGGCTTTCTGGAAACCTACAAAACCGACTTCAAAGAATTTTTGGAAGTGGACGGACATCTTACCGCCGACAAGTCCCGCTTCCTCCAGCTGGAAGTCAACGGCGAAACCAACCTCCACGAGTGCATCCTCTATGGCCCGGGAACCATACGCGGCAAACTCACCGCCAGACACAGCGTCTTTGAAGGACCCCTGGAAGCGACCGCAAAAGAGGTGGTCTTTGCCAGATGCCTTGTAAACGATATCACAATCAATCCCGTAGGCAATTTTAATGAACCCCAAATCGTCAAAATCAGCCGGGGATCTGTCATTTATGGCAATATCGTTTTTGAGTCGAAAGGAGGCGAGGTTCACCTCTCCAGAGACAGCCGCATCCTAGGTGGCGTCGTAGGGGGGACAATTTGTCCTTTTGTGGAATGATGGACAAACCCTGTGTCGCAGCTTTCGACTTTGACGGAACAATAACAACAAGAGATGCTTTCATGCCTTTTGCTTTGTTTGTCGCCGGCCCGAAAAAGTGGCTCGCAAACCTTGCTCGATTAATTCCCGCGGCAACCCTCTTCCTCGTAGGGAAAATCTCCCGTCAGGATCTTAAAGAAAAAACAATTACCCTCTTTTTTAAAGGGTTTGCCTACAAAGATCTGCTTGGCTATGCCGAAGAGTTCGCCGCCGAAGTCCTTCCCCGCCTAGTCAAAAAGAAAGCCCTCGATACCCTTAAGTGGCATCAAGAACAAGGGCACCGCATAGTCATCATCAGCGCCTCGCCGGAAATTTACCTCATCCCCTGGGGAAAAAAGATAGGAGCCCATGATATTCTCGCTTCAAAGCTTGAGGTGGGCAGAGAAGGAGAAATTACCGGAAAACTTTCAGGACCGAATTGCCGGGGCCTTGAAAAAGTAAAAAGGCTTAAAGAACTACTGGGATCGGAAAAGACCTACGAGCTCTTTGCCTATGGCGACAGCCGGGGAGACAAAGAACTTCTCGCTTTTGCCGACCACAGTTATTTCAGAAAAATATGAAATGATGTTTAATAGGTGCTATGCCTGACGACAAGCCCAACATCAAGATCGCCCCTAATTCCAAAGAATCGGAAATGATGGTTCTCGGCTGCATGCTGACGAGCATCAACAGCCTCAATATCGCCTCCGACCTCCTAAGTGATACAGACTTCTACTTCAACGAACATAAAACGATCTTTTCGCTTCTGAAGGAAGCCTATAAAAAAGACAGGCCTGTCGATGTGCACATTCTCTGCGAAGACCTCAAAAAGGCCGGCAAGCTAGAAGGTGTCGGCGGAGCCGCCTATATCACCACACTCGCTCAATATGCCGGAACATCGGCATATATCGAAGAATATTCCGAGATTGTCCGCAACAAGTCCATTCTCCGCCAGATGATCACCGCAGCCCAGACAATTGAAAGAACAGCTCTCAAGGATCCCAATGACGTCTACGAAACACTAGATGATGCCCAAAGGCATTTTTTTCAGATCAGCCAAACCGCTTCCCGGGATATGGGCGTTCACATCAAAGATATTTTATCCGGACTCAAATCGGACTCGGGAGAGCCTTATCTGAAAGCCCTGCAGGAAAGGCAGGAACGTTTTCAGGAGCTCGGAGAAGGCGAGATCGGCATATCGGGAATTCCAACGCATTTTGTCGATCTTGACGAAATGATCCACGGCTTTCACAATTCCAACCTCATGATTCTCGCCGCCCGCCCTGCCATGGGCAAGACGGCCCTGGCTTTGAACCTGGCGGAAAACCTGTGTTTTAAAAACGGCGTCCCCGTCGGCATCTTCTCGCTTGAAATGAGCGCTGAACAGCTTGTTCACAGGATGATCTGCTCTCAGGCCGAGGTGGAGTCGAGCAAGATCCGTACAGGATCTTTGAACGGGATCGACTTCCAGCGGATCGTCGCCTGCGTCAATGAAATTCAGGACCACCCCTTGATTATCGACGATCAACCGGGACTTAAGATTACCGATCTCAGAGCGCGCGCCAGGCGGATGAAAGAGAGCCACAATATCGGCTTTCTTGTCATCGACTACCTGCAGTTGATCTCGGGATCAGGATCTTCACGATCGATGGAAAACCGCCAGATCGAAATTTCCGAAATCTCCCGCCTTCTCAAAAACCTGGCCCGTGAGCTCGACATTCCCATATTGTGCCTCTCGCAACTCTCGCGAAAAGTCGAAGAGAGGGCCGGCCACCGTCCCATGATGAGCGACTTGAGAGAGAGCGGCAGCATCGAGCAAGACAGCGATATTGTCATGTTTCTTCTTCGCCGCGAATACTACGACCCCAACGACAAGCCCGGCATGGCTGAACTTATCGTGGCCAAGAACCGTCACGGCGCCATTGGCAATGTCAACTTTACCTTCCGCAAGGAAATCGCCCAATTCAACAACTATACGCCTATGAAAGCCCCCTTGGCAGAACAAATCGATGCCCATGAGACGGAAAAAGCCTTCAGCGATTTCACCCCCTCATAAATTCCTGACTTGCCAAAAAGACTGCATCTTCAAAAAGTATGGGCTTTATACCGGATCTGAGGCCCATTTGCTTATATTTAATAACCAGGTCCACAAATTATCTGGAAATATTAGGTAGCGCACTTAAAAGATTTTTTCTTGTATTTAGTTCTTCTGACTGCAGAGGAAAAAATATGGCTCGAACAATACTGACAGATGAATTGTGGGAAAAATCCACCCTTTGCTTCCACCTGAATCAGAATACTGGGGAGACCATCTAAATCTCATAGGACCGTTTTAGAGGGGATACTCTGGATATTTAAAGCAGGTGATCTCCCTCCTGAATGAGGTGGATTCTTTCAATGAGATTTTTGTGACTGCCGAAGCGTAGAGATCGAAGGAAACTTAGTCAAGTTTCCGAGATCGAACAAAATGGCAGTTGCGAAAAGATCGAGTCTCACCCATCAATACAAAGTTGATAGGGTACTAGGGGACGTCTTCAAAATTGCAACCACACCAAAACACATGCTAAAACCACCATGGCCCTGTAAAACTCTATCTTTGCCTCGTACCGAGTGGCCACACGGCGGTAATGCTTAATCCGCCCAAAAAAATTCTCTATAAGATGACGCTCCTTATATAGATGCTTGTCATAAATGATTTCCTCTCTGCGACAAGAACGTCCTGGAATAACAGTAGATCGTCCACTATTTCGAATTAGATCTCTCAATGAATTACTATCGTAACCTTTGTCCGCAATAACGTTTTCTGATTCCTTTCCAGACAAAAGTCGTTCTGCTTGACTGATGTCATGGCAGTTTCCCTCTGTGATGTGTAAATCGATCGGCAAACCAAGAGCATCTACTACCGCATGAATTTTAGTTGTTCTGCCTCCCCGAGATTTGCCTATTCCCTGCTCTGATTGCGTAACCTTTTTGATCACAAACGTGGCGTGTTGGTGGACACGCACGATAGTCGCATCGATCATATGTGATTCGTCGTCCGACTCTTTTTTTTTAAGATTCCCCAAATTTTTTCCCATACTCCATTTAGCGACCATCGCCTAAAGCGAGTGTATACCGTCTTCCATTTTCCGAAATCTTGAGGCAAATCTCTCCAAGGTGCCCCTGTTCGCAAAATCCATAGCACGCCTTCAATCACTGTGCGGTTGTCTTTAGGAGGACGTCCTCTCAGAATTTCCAGCGGGAATTGCTGGTCTTTTTTTGAGGTAGAAAGGGTTTTATCTTTTCCCAATCCTTATCGGTCAAAATCGTTCTTGTCATTAGTTGCTCCCATTGTTGAAAAAGGAGTACTTATATCACAATTTTAATTTTGAAGACGTCCCCTAGCATTCTCCTAAGCGGGATAGTTTTTTAAAATTTCACCAATGATATTTACGCGACTTTTCGCATACCATTCTCCATGCCGGGCTAAAATCACTGAGGCGAACAAGATTAGGTCACAATCACGGGTACAAATACAGGAAAATTATACTTTGAAAAATAAAATAAACCAAGTTACTTAAGTATATTAGAAGAATTAAAACAAATTTTTACCGCCCAATTCCACTCTTCCCCCGACTCTATGGTAGAAAAATTCATAGCAGACGTATTAAGATTAAAAGAAATAGATTAGCTGATTATATCTTTTAGGTACGCTACCTAGGAAACGGATTTCTTATCCTTGTCTGAAGGAAAAACAGTAGTTAGCTTGTAATCGGACACGCACGCGAGCTTCCTCTTATCAAAACTTTTTAATGAAATCGTCCTGATTTAAGGAATGATTTAATGATTCTGAAAGCTCTTGGACCCTGATTGGAGCCATCTGAAAATAATCAATTTCATTCATTGTTTACTTTATATCCTCAATCCTTTAATATTCTTCCTATATGTTCATGATTGAAACGGAGAAAACATGTCCTCAGTAAAAAAGAAACGGCGCAAAAAGATCGCCAAGCACAAGCGGAAAAAACGCAGCCGCCGCGATCGTCACAAGACTAAAAAATAAAAATTAATCTAATATCCAATGCATTGGGAATTTCCGGAAGAGTTTGACGTCCTCGTCATAGGCGGCGGTCACGCAGGTTGTGAAGCTGCGCTCGCCCCTGCCCGGATGGGCTGCAAAACTCTGCTGCTGTCCATGTCCCTCGATACTATAGCCAAAATGAGCTGCAATCCCGCCATCGGAGGAACAGCCAAAGGGCATATGGTGCGGGAAATCGATGCCCTCGGCGGCGAAATGGGAATGGCCGCCGATTTAACCGGCATTCAGTTCCGCATGCTCAACGACACAAAAGGACCCGCTGTCTGGGCTCCCCGCTGCCAAAGCGACAGGGTCGCCTACCAGTTCGCCATGCGGCACCGACTGGAAAAACAGCCCAATCTTTACCTGAAACAAGGCGCTGCCCAGGACCTCATCGTCGAAGATGGCAGAGTGAAAGGGGTCATTGACCAAAGAAGGAATCGCCTACCGCTCTAAAACGGTTATCATCAGCTCCGGCACCTTCATGCGGGGGCTCATCCATATCGGCGAGCAAAGCCTCGAAGGAGGACGCGCAGGCGACGCCCCCTCCATAGGCCTATCCGCAAGTCTTAGCGGCTGGGGCTGAAATTAGGGAGGCTGAAAACGGGAACTCCTCCAAGAATCCACCGCCGTTCCATTGATTTCAGCGAAACCGAAGAGCAGCCCGGGAATGGACGGGGTCCGCTTTTCCTATGACAGCGAAGGGCTGCCCCGTTTGCCGCAAGTCCCCTGCCATATCACCTACACGACAGCCGAAACGAAAAAAATTATTCAAGATAATATTCACCGGTCGCCGCTCTTTTCAGGAAAAATCCGATCGATCGGCCCCCGATACTGTCCCTCGATCGAGGATAAGGTTTCCCGCTTTGCCGACAAAGAGAGGCATCAGATCTTCCTAGAACCCGAAGGACTTCAGACCGAGGAAATCTATGTAAACGGCGTCTCCTCGTCGCTCCCCTTTGATGTGCAGCTTGAGTTCATCCGAAGCATTCCCGGCTCTTCGTCAATGCCGAAATTACCCGGGCCGCCTACGCCATCGAATACGACTATGTTCTGAGCGGCCAGATCTCAAACTCCCTGCAAACCCACGCGATAAAAGGGCTCTTTTTGGCCGGCCAGATCAACGGAACCACCGGCTACGAGGAAGCGGCTGCGCAAGGACTGATTGCCGGCATCAACGCCGCCTGCCTCATTTTAGGAAAAGAGCCGTTTGTCCTGGGCCGCTCCGAAGCCTACATCGGAGTGATGATCGACGACCTCATCACAAAAGGGATCGACGAACCCTACCGCATGTTCACAAGCCGCGCCGAGTACCGCCTTCTCCTCCGGCAGGACAACGCCGACCTCCGTTTAAGAGAAAAAGGGTACCGGCTGGGACTGATCGACTCCGCCCGCTTTGAAAAACTTCAGAAGAAAAAAGCCATCATTGAACAGGAAATCGGACGTTTCAAAAAGACCTTCAAACAAGTCAACGGGAAAGGGTATTCCCTCGCTCAGCTGCTCCTGCGTCCCGAAAACACCTACGATATCCTCCTGAAACAATTTCCTGGGGATTTTACCGACTACGGACCCGAAATCAACTTCCAACTGGAGATGATCAAATACGAAGGGTATATCGAAAGGCAAAAAATCGAAGTGAAAAAACTCTCTCACATAGAAAATGTTCGCATTCCCAAAGATTTTGATTATACTTCGGTCACGGGCCTGAGAACCGAGGCCAGGCAAAAACTGTCTCAACTGAAACCGGCAAACCTGGGGCAGGCTTCGCGCATTCCCGGCATCTCGCCCGCAGACATATCCGTTTTGCTTGTCGGATTCAAAGCGCTGGAGAAAAACCGTGACTCTCATCCATCTGGTCAGACTACGCAATATTCCTATCCTGCAGCAGCTGCAAATCGAAGAGGCGCTGATCCGCGCCGACGATCGAAACTGGTGCCTGATCAATGACGGCTCCACCGACGCCATTGTCATGGGCATCTCTGGAAAACCTAAGCTTCTGATCCATCCCACAACGCTCCCTGTCATCCGCCGTTTCAGCGGAGGGGGAACCGTTCTCGTCGATGACAATACCTGTTTTGCCACCGTCATTTGCAACCACTCGGCTTTGAGCGTCAAACCCTTTCCCAAACACATCCTCGCATGGAACGGCAGCCTTCATTCAGCCCTTTCCGGATTTTCGATCGAAGAAAATGACTACACCCTTTTCGGAAAAAAATTCGGCGGCAACGCGCAATACATCACAAAAAATCGCTGGCTTCATCACTCCACTCTTCTTTGGGACTTCGACTCGCAAAAAATGAAAACCCTGAAATTTCCGCCCAAATCGCCCAAGTACCGAGAGGGACGTTCTCACGACGAGTTTTTGTGCAGGCTGAAAGAAGCCTTTCCCAATAAAGAAAGCCTCTTTACCAATATCATTCACGCTTTAAATCGAAATTTTGTTGTCAAAGAAGTTCCTGCGTCAACCCTGACTCATCTGACTGCCATTCCCCACAGAAAGTCGACAACTGTTGTCAGTTGATAAAAAAAAGCCGCCGCTTGGGTCGTGTGCTAGCTTTTGTCAAACTGGTTTGAACAGGTGGGTCCATTTCCCGAAAAAAAATCTCTTCTTTTCAGCGTCATGGTCCCTATTATTTAAAATACCTTGAACCTAAACTAGCTACAAAAGTCGCCCAAGCGGCAGACATATCTGCATCTACTCTTATTATAACTCATTCGAGCTTTTTCTAAAAATGCTCAAAGGGGCCTGGAACCACATTCACCGACTTCCCATCACGTAGATAAACAAAAGTTCCGGCCTCAGCGGTCAACTCTCCGACGGCATGCAAATTCAAGTCCTGAAGCTGCTTGAAAAGGTCCACATCAAGAGAGGCAAGAAGGCAATAATCCTCCCCGCCCGAGACGGCAAAATTTTCCGCCCCGTCTTCAGCATAGCTTCTCAGCTCGCGGGATATCGGCAGTTTGTCCAAAAAGATTTTTGCGCCGCACCCCGAAGCTTTTGCCAGCCTCTGCACATCGACGTGAAGCCCGTCGGACAAATCCATCATCGCACCCACTCCTCCATAGCCGGCCAGACGCTCCCCTTCTTTCAAATGGGCCCGAGGGCGGATATGTTTTTCAATGAGGGTTCCCTTCCCGGCGTGCAATAACTGCCTAAGACCTGCCGCAGAGTCGCCTAAAAAACCTGTAACGCATAAAATATCTCCCGGCTTCCCTCCCGACCTCGTCTTGATTTTTCGCGCTTTCCCAAACACCGTCAGAGTCAGAAAAAGATTTTGCTCCGACTTGACAATATCCCCTCCAAGCAGGGGGACGGCTGCTTCATCGAGCGCCTCTTTCACGCCCTCAAAGATATGTTCCACCTGAAAAAAGTCGGCAGGCAGCGCGCAGGATAGATAGACGGAATGGAGCCTTCCTCCCATTGCGGCGATATCGCTGAAATTGACCATCGCCAGCTTATAGCCCAAATCCTCCATAGAGATCTTATCCCTAAGAAAATGGGTCCCTTCAACCATGGAATCGGTTGTCACAAGCCAAAAGCCCCCTGACTCATCGGGAAACGCCGCGCAGTCATCGCCGATTCCCAGATAATTTGCAGGAGGCTGAAAACGATTCTGTAATAATTGTATAATCGCGTCTTCTTTCAAAGCCAGCTGATGTTTCCTTTTACCATTTCGACTTCCTCTTTAGTAAGAAGCTTCGGATCTTTAGAGATCTTACTCCACTTGACAGGATTATTAACATCATTTAGTAGATCACTTATTTTTATGTATTTATCAGTCCCGTCTTGCTTCAGATAATCACTAATAACAGCCTCAAACATGATAGTGAAAAACCTCTTTTCCCAACCGGTTTTGCTCTTTCTCTTTTTATAGCGCTTTATCAACTCAGATGGATTATTTTGAAAACACTTGACCATACCATTATTTTTAATAAAAGATTCGAATTCATTATCATCTGCCCCTTCAATAATTTCTACTGCTTGCTCGTACCAGTCACTCCTGCTTAGAAGTACGCGTTTGAAAATCTCTTTTTTATCGTCGTCGAGTTTTTTGTAAAATTCAAGTTTATCTTTATTACCAAAAAAAACATCCTCTTTCATCTCAAAAATGACGTCATTTAAGGCCTTTGTGAATCTTTCCTCCGACAACCCATTGATCTCTTTCATTATTTTATCACCAAAGTGGAGTGAGGATTTCTTAATAATCCATTCAATTTTGCAAAAAATAAGCTGCTTTTGAATTTTTTTATCAACTTCATTCATTTCTGAGGCAAGTTTAAGACCCCATTCACCTTTTGTTTTAAATCCATGTCCTTTACGCCACTGGCGAAATTTATGGAAAATTTTATGGATCCAAGAAAAGTTGCTTTCCTTTTGACTGATCCGCTCGTAAGCCAGCTCTGATAATTTATGAGCCACAGAAGTGCGATAATCCGATCGGGTCTTAGGGCTTTCTAACCGATCAAGATTTTCTTCAACAATTGTTAGAAATTCCCCATAATTAAAATTAAGATCCTTTTTATAATTTTTATAGGTTTCTTGAAATTCTTGGATGGCTTGTTGTACAGCATCCCCCTTTAATTTCTCAAGTCCTTGTGGTTCAAGATTCTCTGAAATATCGTTAACGGAAAAAATGATAATATCATCTAATTCACTAAAATTAATATTCATAGCTTTAGCCTCATAATTTTAATTATATTATAACATTATTAAAATTATATAAACACAAAAATAATAATTTACAAATACATCTCTATAGTTAATAACTGATATTAAGTGGGTTACTATATCAGAAGTAACAGGCGATAAAGCAAGAAGAAACGGCCAGACCCGGAATCGAGCTGGGAACACAAGGATTTTCAGCCCTCTGATTCTACTGAATGGACCGTGGAGTTCTTGTTATAACCATTTTAACAGATGGACGGCAAAGGAAATTTGGGAGCAGGTTTGGGATGCCCTTAAAGTGGACACAATGAAATGACCGATGATGATACAGAGGCCTTGCAAATTCCCAATCTTAAACATTTAAATGACAGATCAGAGTCTTGAAAAAGGGGTACAGTAAGAAGTGGCCAGACCCAGAATCGAACTGGGGACACAAGGATTTTCAGTCCTCTGCTCTACCGACTGAGCTATCTGGCCGAGTGATTAAACACAATAAAATATCAAAAGTTATTGCGCAAGGAAAAACAATTATTCGTAAGCTCCCACATTATCCCGATTGAGCTTGGAGTGGAGCCTGATCATGTCTTCCACGATGCTTACCGCCTCGCTCATTTGCTGCTGCGGCGAGTAGCCTTCGCCACTGACAAAATGTAATCTCTTCTGGCTATCAGCTCTAAGCTCGGGAAGCATTTTTTGCCAGGAAGTTTTTTTCGGCTGAAGCGTCGGGAGATAATACCGAAAAAACCAGGGCCTGGCCTCGGAATCGATATCGCTGAGCTTATCGATATAAGCCGGTTCAATATTGTCCGAATTCAAATGGGTTTTCAAATATTTTTCACCGATATCCTCGTAAACATATTCGCTCGGCACCGCAATATCGGCGATCACCCCCTTAAGTTGGGGGGTTTTTCCGGAAACCGTATAATATTTGCCGACTGTCACCTTGAAATACGACGAGTCCTCATCGCCGGTCACTGTCTGACTTTGTATCGTCCCTTTGCCGAAGGAGCGATCGTCTCCAACTATCACGGCAACACCATAGTCCTGAAGCGCCTGGGCAACTATTTCGGCAGCAGAAGCGGTAAAACGGGAAATGAGGACAACAAGGGGGCCTTCATAGTAGGTTTTGCCGTCAACGTCGCGGTAGTAATGTTTATCGCCGTCGTGATATTTGGAAATGACAATCACACCGTTGGTAATGAACAGGCCGGCCACTTTCACAGCTTCGGAGAGATAGCCGCCTGAATTATCCCGCAAATCCAAAATAAGCCCCTTCAGATGCCCCTCTTTTTTCAAATCGGCTATGGCTTTCCGCACATCGCCCTCGCTGCTAATACCGCGGCCATTTTTATAAAAAGAATGGAGGGTAATTTCTCCGATAATCCCATCTTCAAAGGGGACAAAGCCGGTTATGACGCGATCTTCATCGGACATGATCATTTGCCGGGTGAGGTTGACTTTGTAAATGGCTCCTGCCTGGGGGCGTTTAAAAGTAAGGGCAACAGACTGCCCCTCGACTCCTTCGAGCATTTTCATCACAGTCGAAAAAGAATATTTTTCGATAGGGGTGCCGTTGACGGCATAAAGAAAATCCCCTTCATGGATTTTACCGCTGTTCGCAGCGGGAGTATTCTGCTGGATTTTTTTGACGACAATCCCGTCGAGATTTTCCTCAAAATCAATTCCTGTTCCGGGATAACCTTTCAAAAGACGGGAGCGCATATCGTAGGCTTCCGAGTTGCTAATCACGCTTGTATGAGAATCGAGGCTTCTGGATAAGGCTTTCAAAACATGCAAAGTGAATTGGTGCTCCCTTTGTTTGGAAGGCAGAGGTTTTCCGTCATTGTCGACATAAAGATAGCCTCTTTCCCAATCATTTCTCATGCTATCGTAGCGGTCTAAAATATGCTGCTTATGCGTATTGACAGCCTCTTCGCCGTAGCGCTGCCTCTGCAGCTCGATGAAATCCATGATATCTTCTTGCACCAGCCTTTTCAAATCTTTCTGATCCTTCACGTAATCCTTCCTGGGAAATGAAGAATAATAGCCTGGCCCCAATTGATCCTGAAAAAGAGAATTTGGATGAGACATCAAATCCTTGCGGATGCGCTGCTGTCTTTGAATCGCCTTGTCGACTAAAGCATCGATTTTTCTAAACGGAGAATAATCCTGTTTTTTATAATCGGCAAGATATTGCCGGATCTCAGAATCCGAAGGATTCAAATAAGGCTGCACTTCCGAGTGCAAAAAATAAATATGACGCAAGTCGAATTGCTGCAAATAAAGCTGCAGAGAATCTTTTAAAATTTTATCGGTCATGTGGTTTTTATCGATATGCTGCTCGAAAATTTCACCCATGACATGGTTGATATCGCTTTTTTGGAGATATTCGACCGGCTGGGAATAAACCGGAGAAATCGTAAAAATCCACAAAATTATCGTCAATTGCAGAAATAATGCCTTAAATCGAACCATTTCGACCCCAATAATTCCCTCTTATCTTAGTATAACATTTTATCTAAAAAAGTGATATTCTTATCAAATTGGGTTTATGGTATTATACCAATTACTATGAAAATCAAGAATTTCGAACAAAATACTCTCGTACTGGATAATTTTGAAGGGCCGCTGGCCTTCCTTCATTATTTAGTGCAAAAGAGCGAGATCGACATCTCCGATATCTCGATGCAGCAGATCACAGACCAGTATCTCCAGTATCTTATCGACCGGCAGCTTTTCGATCTCAATGCCGGAGCCGAGTTCATAGACCATACCGGAGCCATGATATGGCTCAAGAGCAAAATGCTGCTTCCCCATAGCCTCGGCGATGATGAAATCGATGCCGATCTGGAAAAATGTCCCTTTGATATCATCCCGCAGCTTATTGAGTATTGCCGCTTTAAAGACTTTGCCAAACAGCTCGGCCACAAAGAGCAGGGGCAAGATGCCCACTATCAAAGAGGCATGCTCCCCTGCCCGGACGACTTCCCCAAGCCTCTCGGCATTGAAAGAATAAAAATCGACGAACTCGAAGCGCTCTTCCTCGACTTGCTTGAAAAAGCCGATCAAAAAAAGAAACAGGTGATTAGGGAGGAAGCCTTTCTTGTTTCGGATAAAATAGACAGCATCCGCCTCAAATTAAAAACGGGAAAACGCATTCATTTCCACGTCCTTTTCTCGAAAGAGCCGTGCAGAGAAGAGGTCGTTGTAACGTTTCTCGCTATTTTGGAGCTGATGAAGATCGGTGAAATGATGGTTGCAAGAGAAGTTGAGACGGGTAAAATAATCATAATAGGAATAAATGATGAGTCAGGAAATTAATCACACAGAAGAAGAACTGGTCAGAAAGCACGCAAAGAAAATCATTGAGTCTCTTCTCTTTGCGGCAAATACACCCCTTTCGGTTCATAAAATTAAAGACATCCTTCAGAATTTTTATCCGTTTGCCTCCAAAGAGGTGATCGATCTTTTGCATGAATTTAAACAGGACCTCCTTTCCGAAAAAAGGCCCCTCCAACTCGATGAAATCGCCGGCGGCTTCCTCTTGAGAACAAAAGAAGAATACTGCGATTATGTCAGCAGGCTCTACAGGGATAAAAAAGCCGAAAGGCTCTCTCAAGCCGCTCGGGAAGTTCTGGCCATCATCGCCTTTAAGCAGCCCGTAACAAAACCGCAAATCGAAGCAGTCCGTGGAGTCGATTCCTCGGCGACGGTGCAAATGCTGATCGAAAAAGAACTTGTGGAAGCTGCAGGGCAGGCCGAGGCGCCGGGAAAACCGACTCTTTACGTTGTTTCCAGCCGCTTTTTACAGCACTTCGGACTCAAAAGCGTCGAAGACCTTTATGAAAAGCCCCCTCTCGATCAGGAATCTCTGGAGTTTAATTGATTGTTGAATTGCCTGCGTACCGTATCGGCTGTTATTTCGGGATAGTAATCTTTGGTCGACTCAGTAAACTCTTCAGCAATGCGGCGGGCGGCGGGCAACACAAATTGATCCAGCATCAGCCAGTTCTTCCGACTTCTTTGCTTTTCCCTCTCGGAGATTTCCATTTTCATTGTCTGTTCGTATTTAGCCTCCTCCAAAGAAACCTTAAGCGCTCTGATTTGACGAAGAAAATTGACTTCTTTTCTTTGCCTGCCGAGAGTTTCTAAAATCGTCTTGAGATCCCGCCTGGGCTTTTGGTCTGCATTGTAGACATCTTGTTTTACTGACCCTTCCAGATCTTGCAAATTATGAAAAGCGTGAGTCCTTATCGTTTCTCTACTTTGCTCGTAATATTTTTTTTCTTCCAACAATTCCTTAGACCCGATAGGGCGGTGGACATTGAGGACTTCTTCCAAAAGTCTAATGGCTCTTCCGGGCTGTGAAAATTCGCTTTCCAACCTTTCCGACTCATTATAAATTTGTTCCAAAACAGAATCATCGATTATCTCGCCGGGGTTTAATTTGCGGCTCCTCTCCCTTAATACAAGCAGCGTCTTCTCCTTATCTGTAGGGGCAACATCGTACCTAAGAAGCGTTTGAATTTGATTATTGCCTTTAATTTCCGGGGCTTCAAAAGCGATGTCAGTCATCGAAAAAATCACATAAGGGTAGCGCTCCCTCAGTTTGCTCAGCTGCTGCACGCAGCTGTTGTTATCTTTCTTCCACGCCTCATCGACATTGTGGATGCAGACTATCACCTTGTCTTTATGCCTTTTGGTCTGGGAGATAAAATGATCCAAAACTTCTCCTGCAGTCCGGCTGGGATGCGCAATCTTTTTTAAGTCCAGGGAATAAACCCTTTTTTTCTTGAGAAAATCAGGCACATCGCCAAGCACAATCCGTCGCGACAAGCCCCGCACAATACCGCTTTTACCAACGCCTAAAGGTCCTCTGAGAAGAATATGCCCTTTATTTTCAAGCAGCTGCACGACATCGCCAATCTCGCTCTGGCGCCCCGTCACGTATTCGGAGTCAGGGTGCTTCGCTTTTTGATTTTCATTCGTCCACTGGCTAATACTTGTCGGCAGGTCGCTAAAATGATTGTTGATCCATACCATTAAAGGATAGAGAATGATCAGAGCTAAAATAATATTTCCGACCAATCCCAAAACCACACCGCCCAAAGCATATTGGGCAATGAATATCTCATAGCCGATAAATGTGTCGATAAGCCAGTGTATCGCCGCAAGGCAGACCAGCAGTTTCAAAGGCAGGGCCAGCGAAGAAATGCCGTCGCCTTTGATTTTCATGCTGGAGCCCAAAATCGACCCGCCTAAATTGAGATACATTCTGGCAAAAGTCGTGATCAAATTTAAGAGAAATTTTCCCACTTCAGCAGAAACGGAATGAAGAAGAGGCTTTGCCGTCTCCTCCCAATAGATGCGGCTTTTGTGGAATTCCTTATCCTGAGTCATTTCAAAATCAACTTTTTCGATACTCATTTCACCAAGTTTCAAAAGCCTTTCAAACTCAAAGCAATCAAAAATCCGCAAGTTCATTGTCTTATCTTCGGTCAAATATTTATTGAACCCGTCTATAATAATTTTTTTAACCGTTTCCACATCCGCCCCGGCCAAAATGGCCGCTATATCATCTTGCATAAATTCAAAGTATTCCGAACTCAAAGCTTTGATAATCAAATCACGGTCCTCGGATTGCAAAGTGCTGCCGGCATCCATAGCCTTTTTCAGCTTATGAATCTTCTCCTGCTCAGAAGAGTGCCACACGAAGACTCCCTTCAGAGTTTTCCATGAGCGGGAGGTTGCCTGCTTCATTTGTCCGGCAACTGTTTTGAAAAGGGTTGTTAAAGAATGAGGTTTTAATGATTTTTGTTTTAATAAATTAAAATTTAAATTTAAAGGTCCGAGATACTTAACAGCATTTGCATTCATAACTATTACCATTGAAATTGAGAAATATAATCCTATTCCTTTATCATCTTTAAAAGCAACCTCACCTATCTTCCCCTTTGCATTAATTGACAATTTTCCCTATAATCCTTTATAGCTTGCCGTTTTTTCGGCAGATCTGGATTTAAATTTATTGAATCTGGATTTAAATTTATTAAGGAGAAGGCTGATAACATGCCGACAATTAACCAATTGGTGCGAAAACCGAGAATGAAAAAGAAGAAGCGTTCAAGGTCGCCGGCGCTTAAGGCCTGCCCGCAAAGACGGGGAGTTTGCCTGCAAGTGAAGACCAAGACGCCAAAAAAGCCGAACTCGGCTTTGCGTAAAGTAGCATGGGTCCGTCTGTCGACAGGACAAGAAGTGATCGCCTATATCGGCGGAGAAGGGCATAACCTGCAGGAACACAGCATCGTGCTCGTGCGGGGCGGCAGGGTCAAGGACCTTCCGGGCGTCCGCTACCATATTGTTCGGGGATCATTGGACTGCGGAGCTGTCCAGGACCGAAAGCAAGGAAGATCGAAATACGGGGCTAAACGTCCTAAGAAGTAACACTAGGATGCTTCCAGATAAGCATCCTGGTTCGCGGTCTCTATTTGGCAGGCAAGCCAAGCAAAGACCGCGCACAGAGTTTTAAACTCAGGTGAAGTTCTTTCGATCTTTCTCTATACACAACACATTTAAATGTATGAGGAAGATATGTCTAGAAGAAGACGTGCAGAGAAACGCGAGATTACTCCCGATGTTAAATACGGAAGCACAACCCTCTCGCTTTTTATCAATAAAGTCATGATCCAAGGGAAAAAGTCGACATCGCGCCGCATTGTCTATGGCGCACTTGAAAAATTTGCCAAAAAGGTAGGCAAAGACAACCCTCTGGAAGCATTTGAAGAAGCCCTGGATAACGCCAAACCTACCCTTGAGGTCAAATCAAGAAGGATCGGCGGAGCCACATATCAGGTTCCGATAGAAATTCCGGCAAACCGCCGTATGGCGCTTGCGATGCGATGGATTATCAAACACTCGCGCTCCAAGCCCGGCCGCTCGATGGAAGAGGCTCTTGCCACTGAACTGGCCGACTGCTTTAACAACCAGGGAACAACCATTAAAAAGAAAGACGACACCCACAGAATGGCCGAGGCCAACAAAGCCTTCGCCCATTACAAGTGGTAGGAGGATTGAGAGATAATGCCAAGACCAAATGACGAACAATTAAAAGATATCCGCAATATCGGGATCATGGCCCATATCGACGCGGGCAAGACTACAACTACCGAAAGGATCCTGTTCTACACCGGCCGCCTCCACCGCATGGGAGAAGTGCACGACGGCGGAGCCACCATGGACTGGATGGAACAGGAGCAAGAACGCGGAATCACGATTACATCTGCTGCGACGAGAGTGAATTGGAAGGGAATCACGATTAATATTATTGACACCCCCGGACACGTCGACTTCACCATCGAAGTAGAACGCTCCCTCCGCGTCCTTGACGGCTCCGTGGCTGTCTTCTGTTCCGTATCGGGCGTCGAGCCGCAATCCGAAACCGTTTGGCGGCAGGCAGACCGCTACGGCGTTCCCCGGATCGCCTTCTGCAACAAGATGGACAGAACTGGCGCCGACTTTTTTGACGCCGTCCAATCCATGAAAGATAAATTGCACGCCAATGCCATCCCCGTCCAATGCCCTATAGGCGCCGAAGGGGACTTCAAAGGAATGGTCGACCTTATCACAATGAAGGCAAACATCTTTAAAGATGAAACTCTCGGAGCCGAATGGGAAGAACAGGAAATTCCTCCGGATCTTGTCGACAAATGCAAAGAGATGCGCGAGGCTCTACTCGAAGAGCTGGCGACGATTGACGAAAAGAACGAAGATTTCATGATAAAGGTTCTCGAAGATCCCGATTCATTAACAACCGCAGAGATCGACGCCGCGATCCGAAAAGGGGTGATTGAAAACAAATTCACTCCCGTCCTTTGCGGTACTGCCTTTAAAAACAAAGGGGTTCAGCAGCTGCTCGATGCCATCATCGCCTGGATGCCCTCGCCGCTCGACCGCGACAGTGTCAAAGGAATTGATTTAAACTCTGAAGAAGAGTTCTGCATCAAACCCAACGACAACGAACCTTTCGCCGGCCTCGCCTTCAAAATCATGAGCGACCCTTATATCGGGCGGCTCACTTATGCAAGAGTTTACCGCGGCCAGCTCAAGAAGGGCGATACAGTCCTCAATACAACCAAAGATGAAAAAGAAAGAATTTCCCGGATCGTCCGTATGCACTCGAACAAACGTGAAGAGATGGACGAAGTCTACTCGGGAGACATCGTCGCCCTCGTCGGACTCAAAAGAACAAGCACAGGAGACACTCTCTGCGCACCCGGCAAACCGGTTCTGCTCGAAAAAATGGAATTCCCCGAGCCCGTCATCTCCATGGCGATCGAACCCAAATCCAAAGCCGACAGGGAAAAACTCTCGCATGCGCTCTCTTCTCTTTCGGAAGAGGATCCGACATTCCGCGTGTCTACAAACGAAGAAACGGGACAGACAATCATCTCCGGAATGGGAGAGCTTCACCTCGACATTCTGCGCGACCGCATGATCCGCGAGTTCAAGGTGGAAGCCGACGTCGGCAAACCTCAAGTTGCCTACAGGGAGACGATAACAAACCCCGCAAAATCTCAAACCAAATTCGTCAAGCAGACCGGCGGACGCGGGCAGTATGCGCACGTCGAGCTTGAGATCGAACCGAACGAAACAGGCAAAGGCAATGAGGTTGTCAGCAAGATTGTCGGCGGTGTGATTCCAAGAGAGTACATCCCTTCAACCATCAAGGGAATTGAAGAAGGACTCTCTACCGGAGTTGTTGCCGGCTTCCCGCTTGTCGACGTCAAAGTTGCCATCGTCTTCGGATCCTACCACGAGGTTGACTCGAGTGAAATGGCCTTTAAGATTTGCGGTTCCATGTCTATCAAGGAAGCGGCAAAAAAAGCCAAGCCGATTATTCTGGAACCGATAATGAAAGTTGTCGTCACGACTCCCGAAATCAATATGGGGGATGTGATTGGCGACCTAAACCGTCGTCGGGGAAGGATTCAGGGCCAGGAAAACCACAAAGGCTCTATCATCATCCACGCGGAAGTTCCGCTCAGTGAAATGTCCGGTTACTCGACGACACTCCGCTCTCTCTCATCGGGCCGCGCCGCCTATACGATGGAGCCGAGCCATTTCGAGCGTGTTCCCACTAAGATACAAGAAGAAATTATTAAAGGATAAACAAACATGGCAAAGCAAACACCGTCAAAAAAACGAAGAGCAAAGATACGCATCCGTTTGAAAGGATACGATCAGCGGCTTCTTGACCGCTCGGCTGTCGATATCGTAGAGACGGCCAAGCGGACCGGCGCGGGCGTTGCGGGCCCTATCCCGCTTCCCACACGCAAGGAAGTTTTTACCGTGCTGCGCTCGCCTCACGTTGACAAGAAGTCACGCGAGCAATTCGAGATCCGCACGCATAAGCGTCTGATCGATATTCTGGATCCGACAGGGAAAACCATCGACGCCCTCAAGGGGCTGACTCTCCCCGCCGGAGTGGATATTAAAATCAAAGCGTAAAATAAAAAAAGCGCAAAGGCAATTCTTTGCGCTTTTTAAGATATTGGCTCAAAGCGTTTCATCATCCCACCAATCGAGCTTATCATCTTCCTCGTCACTCCTAACATCGCCGCTGTCCTCTATATACTTTCTTCTCGATTTTAGATTGTCAGCTAAGTTTAGAAGGAGTTTACTTCGATTACTTTCAATTTGCTTATTCAAATCGGACTGCTTATCTTTCTGAGAGGTTTCCGCATTTGTTTGAGCAGGAGGCGCTTCGGCAGATTTGTCTGTTTGAAAAATGCCTTCATCTGCTCTGGTTTCCCGTTCTTCTTTGCTTATCTGACTTTTTTCATCAGCGATATTTACATTGTCAGCGTTTTTTTGCGGCTCCCCTACAATTCCAGCTGGTTCTTTTGGTTGCTCGGTTTCTTTCAAAGGCTCTTCGGGTAGGGAAGCCTTGCTTGCTGTAGAAGCTTCATCTTCACGAGGAGTGAGAGGAGGCGGCTCCTCTGGTTCATCATCGCCGGAAGGATGATAAACACTTCTTATCGGTTTTAATGCGTCAGTTAAATTTACAGAGGCATTTTTGCGGTTGCTTTCAACCAAATCAACCCAACCGGACTCGATATCTTCTACTTGGGAAGGAGGCGCGTCAACAGATTTATCCTCTTTAGAAGATGGAGCAAGTTCTTCTAGAGCTATTTCCGTATTTCCAAATCTAACTAATAATTTTTGAAATCCTGTTTTCTGCTTTAAATCATCAGAACCGGATTCGGAAGCTATCCGTTCAATAAGATCCTTAGATCTCGTTAGTCGCTGCCAAGGCATTGAAGCAAAATGATTCAATCCTTTAACACCCAATTTCCTCTTAGTTAATTCCTCATAAATTATTTTTTTAGTTTCGTCATTTTCTTCTAGACTTTGAATCAATGGAAGAATGGTATTCTCATACCTGGCCCAGTAAGAAATCATTGGGAAGGTGATTCTTTTCTGCATTGAATTATCCATTTTTTCAGCTAACAGATTTATAAAATTATCGGGTAGATCTTCCTTATCCAAGGGAGCCAAGGATGAAAGAAGAGAATCGGAATTCTTAATGATGTTGTTAAGTCCTTCAGACAAAATATTAAATTGATCCTGAGTTATATGTCCGTTTGTTTTTAAAGTTCCTAGTATACTGAGATAGGTTTTCAGGGATTCACTTAAGTTTTTTTCGGTATCGACGAATTGTTTCACAGTCTTTTTCGCATTTTCGAGATTAATTTTATTCATTTCCGATTTCGATGGATCAATATTAGCAGTATCCAGAACGGATCGATTCAAACTTCGCAAAATTTTCGCTGCATCTCTTCTAATATTTTGCTTTTCCAATTTCCTTTTTGAAGACGTTTTCCTTTTGAATAAGTTCCTGATTGACCCAGGAGCTTTTTTTGCTTCGACAGTTGCCTTCGATCTCCTCACTCAAATTCTTAATTTGATTCAAGGCTGCCAGGCCATTTTCTTCGTTGCGATTACGATTTTCTTCGTTGCGTTTACCTTGAAAATTCTTAATGCTTCACTTCTAACTCTCGAAGGTCTATTCTTCCAAAATTTTTTTGGCTTCTTCGAAAGCTTGATCGCTTTTTTTTGAACCTTCCGTCGGAAGCAACTTGCCTGATTCGAAAATTTGAGTTAAATTTGAAACTGCAGTTTCAAAAATGAGAGGAAGAGATAGTGGCTCCTCTACTTCCTTTGTTTGTTCACGAGGAGGAAGCGGTGGGGGCGTTTCTATTTCCTCAGCTTGAGAGAAGGCCTTGGAAGTACTTTTTCTTTTCCTTTTCTTGTTGGCCGGGCCCTGCACAGGAGGTTCTTCCCCTTTATCCGATACAATGCTGTGCCTTAAAGAGACTGTCGGAAAAGCATCATATGCTTCAAGTAAGTCGATGACATCATGTTTGCCAAGCTCTTTGGCTAATTCTAACGGTTTTCCGGAATACGATTAGGAAAGCCATTGACGATTCTCAGTTGGGCATTAGGATTTTCATCCAATAAATTTCTTATTTCTTCTACGTTGTCTGAATCAATATACTCAAACAATTTTTCAACTTTTGCATCAAATCCTGGTTTTCTACATCCGCTGAGACCTTTGCACTTCGGCTGGATCCATCTTTTGAGGCTGTAAAGGAGGAGGAAGAATGGCAGGTGGAATTGGGTTGTCAACTAGGTTGGGTGGGGCCAGGCCGGTTGGTTGAGTTTGCGGCTGTAAAGGAGGATGAAGTTGGCAGGTGCAACCGGCTCGTCGAGTAGACTGGGAGGGGCAAGACCTGTTGGATTGAGAGGTTCCCTCATTCAAAATGTCGTTATAGTAATCGAATGCTTCTTTGTTTCCGATGATTTCGACTGTGTCTCTAAAATATTCCAGCTGTTTTTGGATTGTCCATAAGGTATTCAGCGTATTTTTCACCTCTCGCTACACCCCTCGCCTCGAAATATTTATAGAGGGTGACCCCATACCGGTGCATCCTGTTAAGTTCGGATTCGTAGTTGTAGGGATTCTCCTGTTTAAACCGTTCAAAGGCTGCTTCAAAAGTAGGCGGATTAGATAAAGGCTTGTGAGCAAATTGCCCACGAGCTTCTGCCATCCATTTGTTATTCAATTGATTCACTTCAGCGACATTGTCGTGAAGCTGTTGGCGATATAAATTGATATATATTTGCTCTTGCTCAGGATTTCCCTCTGCAATCGTATTCATTCCTTGAAGATTTTCTTTAATGACACCTATCTCTTCATCGGCATTCTGCAAGCGGTGATGAAGAAACAAATTGAGATAAACGCCGCAGCTGGGCTGACTGCCCTGCATGTCCTGAGTCGGCATTTCATGAAAAGTATAACCTAAATCAAAGGCGGTTTCAGCCAGCTCCGCACTCACATCCGGCCTGTTGCCGGCGCTGTCATAATATTCCACTGTCCTTATTTTCTCGATCGACTATCAGCAAACCGGCATGGGTGCCGTGCTCTGCTTCGACAGCTACTGTTGAAGCTAAAAAACGGGGAGCCGGAATCAGGAATTTCATGAAAACCTTCAATCGCCTTTCTCAAGTTTGTCTTGCTCAACTTTCCAAATTTTCGCTTCATATCCGTTGGACCCGGAGCCACCCAGACATCCATTCGATTGTGGTCTGCGACTATGTGATCTAAAGACTTTTTAAGGTGCATAATCCAGCCAGGTTTCAGGGATTGGCGAAATATCTTTGTCCTTGCGGGTAGTTTGCCTGATCCCATAGTCAATATCGGGACGTCTGGCAGGCGGCGTCAAACCATAGTAATCTTTTATTGGCTGCGGTCCTGAGGCTAAGTTTGTATAAGGGGGAGCCACTACCTTCGCCAAAGGTTCATTGTTAAAAAATGTGGCGATTTGCCAGGGAAGAAAATCAATTTTATTCGCCGCTCCTCTAATAGGTTCAGCTCCTTCTTTGAGCAATACCTTGGCGAATTCAATATCGTTAACCAGGCAGGCGCGGTGCAAAAGGGTATTGCCGTTTTTATCGATAACGTTCACATTGATGTCTGGAGAGCGAAGTAAAATTTTCATGACATCTGACTTGTTCGTGCGGGCTAATTTTGCTAGCTCAAGCGGTCTCAGATACATCTTTTGACATCCGTTGACAATGTCCGGATTTTTTTTGACCATGCTTTCAACCTTATCGACATCTCCGGTTAAAAGAGCGTTTCCGAACTTGAGCATTTTCCTTTTGCCAACACTGCCCCAACCTTTGGGAGGCAAAATTAAACCCACTTTCGGCGGTTGAAGGCCCGGCCCGGGTCCAGGCGTAAAAGGGAGGGTTTCCGGATGCTGGGCTGCATCCTCAAGGTCAGCGCCTTTATTTTCCATTTGCTGCTGCAAGAAGGCAGCGGATTCCGGAATGCTTGACTCTTCCATTTCTAACTGACTGCGCCTCTCTAATCTCAGGTAGTCTAAATGCACTTCTCCGCTGCTTCCCGATAGGAATGCCTGACTCATTCTGCCGAGCGGAGGCTGAGGTGATACTCGATTTCTCTTAAGACTAACTTCTGAACTGGAGGTCGCTGGTGGTACTCAAGTATCCTCAGCAAAGCTTGAAATTGTCGAATATGTGGAGGAACCCTCAATAGTATCCATCCTGTATATACTGTGGAGGGAATTAGCCCATGGAACTACATTATCGGAATTAGCCATAATAAAAGCCTAATATTAATATTATTATATTAATATTATAATAAACAATAAATTAACTTTCAAATTAATAATATTATTAGGCTTTTAGCGGCTTTTTTCCATATTCTACCGTCAATTATGGAACGATAACCCTCGGGAGAGATATATTCGGCATGAAAGGAATATTCCCCATTCTCCTGAAACTCATAGACTTCAAATCCTTCAATGTTGGGATTTCCCCTGAATTCCCAGGCGATTTTCCCCTTTTCCAGGATCCCTTCGCCGAAAACAGCGCCGATTTGGTCGTTTTCAAGCAACACTTTGAACTCATTTGTGCCGATTTCGGTAAAATGGAAGCGGTTGAACATCTTCTCATCCGCCCCTCCCTGCATTTCCACTTCCTGGGTGCAGCGGACATTCTTGATTCCCAGGCTCTCATCCCCCTTGTCAGAGACCAGCCAGCGGGTATAAAAACGAAGCTCGTCGTCAGAGGCGCTAAAACCGATTTTGCCCTCCCCGAGCCACTCGCCCGGACTGAATATAAAAGGATGCCTGCTTGCCATAACTTCTTCCTTAAAACATAAATCTTCTGCTGTAAATACTTTGCAATATTCCGAGAGCCGTCATTGTCAATAAGACAGATGATCCCGCCATAGGTGATCAGTATCAATGGAACACCCGTAATCGGCAGCAAACCGCACATCATGCCGACATTCACCAGGATGTGCATCGCCAAATAGACGCTGATGCCCGCCGACAAAAGCCGTCCAAAATGATCCTTCGCTGCTGCCGTCACCTGAAAACTAAAATAGACTAAAGCATAAAAAAGGGCCATCATCAAGGCCAGGCCGAAAAACCCGAACTCCTCCCCGAATGCAGGAAAAACCGAATCGGTGTAGGGAGCGGGCAGCCACCCCCCGCCGGTAAACTCGCTCTTCTTCCATCCCGTTCCCGTCAGTCCCCCGACGGCAATCGCGATGAGCGATGCCTTTTGATGATGGTTATTTGGTTTCAAGCGATCATATTGATAGTCCTTTATCAGCCTTGTCGCATAGGGCCTCAGCTCTTCATGGGAGGCGATTTCAAGAAAAAAAACGGCCACGATCGTCAGAACTATGGCTCCTGCCCAGGTCATGACACGCACAACTTTAGGATTCAGTCCGCCATAATAGAACATCACCAGAGTAATCGGGTAAAGAACAAGGGCCGATCCGAGGTCAGGCTGCTTGAGGATGAGCAGAAAAGGGATTCCGACGATCAGTCCGCTGATCAGAGCGGTACTCCAGTCCTGCGCCTGATCTTTCCGCCGTTCGAGAAACCAGCTCAAACTGATAACCACGGCGAGTTTGGCATATTCTGCAGGCTGTATGCTCATGCCGATCAAGGGGATGCGGTACCAGCGATGGACCCTTGCAATCGAGCTTGTGAAGAAAAGTCCCACAAGCGCCAGAACGGCCAAAAGATAAATGATCCAGGCCAGCTCGCGAAGCTTGTTGTAATCGAATCCGGCAAAAAACAGAAAAACCCCCGTCGAAATAGCAAACCACTCAAGCTGTTTTTTCACCTGGGGACTGCTGAAAATTTCGAAAATCGAGTCGACCCCCTGTCCTGTCGCATGCGAGCCGATAACCAATATGCTGATGCACATAAGAGAAAAGATAACCGGAAGTACCCTAAAATCAATACGATAGAGATACTGCATTCTCCAGAGTGAAAAAAGTCCGGCTTTTCTACTAGCTCGATTCATAATACATAAGAATTTAAGTGTTGATGATTTTTAGATAAAGTGTTAAATAAGGCATTAAGCGGGCTTTGCATGGTTTTTGATTTGGCCCGCCGCCTCATATCAAGTTTGGGATATGGGGGTTCGAATGTGCCCGATAATAGTGGAACATTGGAGCAAAAAAGGAGGTGACACAAGTCTGCAAGTGCTCGAAACCACGCTCTTTGGGCGTTAGTTCTTAAGGAACTTTGAAACTTGGCATGAAAATGAACTCGCTGCTTTATAGCAGCGAGGTTGAAAATTAAGGGAAAGCGTCTGCATTGCCGTTAAGTCGGCTGTTTTCCCTGCCGCATCACAGCATTTGAATGGAGGAATGCCTCGACTTTGATCTCTTCTAAAGTAAGAAATGCAAGCGTTGAAATAGAGAGATCGCCTTCCTCTTCATTGGGGAATGAAGAAAAAGGTTAGCTTGAGGCAAGAAACAATTCACGTCTGTTATCGGTGGGGGTCTAAAAAACAGCGCCTTGCCGCGAGGTTCGAAATGGAGGATTTTGGAACTTTCGGCATCTTTTCGGCAATCAAATGCTTTTCTTGATGGAGTTTAAAAGCTGTGAGTCAAGATGAGTGCTCACTCGCTTATGATGAGATAGAACAGGAACATGATCTTGAGACTGAAGACTCGAAACCTGAGATAAATCTACTCGTCGCAAAAGCGAACGCAATAGAGGCTTTTCAACCGATTCCGATATCGGGAAGCCTCACTATTTCCTTCTAGTCAATGGAGGAAAAAACAAACTTTCCAAAAGGGGCGGCAGCGCAGGCTGGCGCCTCTTTTTTTCAAGAGAGAATTGCAAAACTAAGGCACAACCGATTTTTAAGCTATTTTGCCGTGATTTGGGGCAAATGGCAAAGGCCCTGAAAGAGCCGCAAAGCGGCCTGTCGGAGCTAAAATAATTCCCTCTTATTGAATATTAATTATAATATAGGGTAGTATAACAATCATTCCGTTGAATGAGGAGTAAGCAACCGCATGTCCAAAAAACCTCTTATCATCGTCGAGTCTCCTGCGAAGATCAAGACCTTAAAAAAATTTTTAGGTTCCAAATATACCTATGAATCTTCGATCGGGCACATAAGGGACTTGCCGGAGAAGGATTTCGGGATCGACATTGAAAACGATTTCGAGCCGGTCTATCAAATCCTCCCCGATAAAAAAAAGGTGATGGAAAAGCTGAAAAAAGCAGCGAAAAACGCCGAAGTGGTTTACCTCTCCCCCGACCCGGACCGCGAAGGAGAAGCCATTGCCTGGCACATCAAACAGGCCCTTCCCGATTCTATCGAATGCAAACGGGTTTCTTTCAACGCTCTTACAAAAGAAGAGGTCAGCAAATCTCTTGCCAATCCCCAAGAAATCGATTATTCCTTGGTCAATGCCCAGCAGGCCCGGCGGCTTCTCGACCGCATTGTCGGCTACAAAATTTCCCCTATTCTCAACCGCAGGATCCAAAGAGGCCGGTCCAAAGGGGTCTCAGCCGGCAGAGTCCAGTCGGTGGCCCTGAAGCTTGTTGTCGAAAGAGAGAAGGAAATTGAAGCGTTCAATCCGGTCGAATACTGGAATCTCGGCGCCATACTCTCCCCTGAAACGGATGACAAAACATTTAAGGCGTCGCTCTACTCCGTCGAGTCGAAAAGAGTCGAGAAAGAACCCGCCCCGGGCAAAGACGTTTACCTCATCGACAGCGAGGAGAAAGCGGGTGAAGTTTTAGAAACGATGAAAGATGTCCCCTATACGGTCGCCAAAGTCGAACGGAAGGAGAAAAAACGCAATCCCGTTCCCCCTTTTATTACTTCAACCCTCCAGCAGGAAGCCAGCCGCCATTTCGGGTACTCGACAGCGAGAACAATGAGCATCGCCCAGCAGCTCTACGAAGGTCTTGACCTCGGCAACGAGGGGACCGAAGGTTTGATCACCTACATGCGTACCGATTCAGTCAGGGTTGAGCCTCCGGCAATTAATGAAGCGCGCCGTCATATCGAAACTCGTTTTGGCAAGGAGTACCTTCCCGAAAAACCGAAATTCTATTCATCGAAAAAAAATTCGCAGGACGCCCACGAAGCCATACGCCCGACAAATCTCTATCACCACCCCGACATGGTCAGGCCCTATCTGACCAATGAACAGTTCAATCTCTACCAGCTGATCTGGCAGCGGTTTATCGCTTCCCAAATGCTTCCGGCCATTTATGATACGCTCTCTGCCGACATCAAAGCGGGCAGCGACATCATCCTCCGCGCGACAGGGTCGATTTTGAAATTCGCGGGATGGCTGGCAGCCTACCATGAGATGGCCGACGACGAAGAAGAAGAGGAGGAAAAATCCCTCCCCGATCTCCATGAGGGTCAAAACTTAAACCTCATCGAACTTTTATCCGATCAGGCATTTACAAGACCGCCGCCAAGATATACAGAAGCCTCTCTTGTCAAAGAACTTGAAAAATCGGGAATCGGACGGCCCTCGACATATGCGGCCATCATGAATAAAATTCAAAGCCGAGAATATACTGTCAAAGAAAGTGGACGTCTTAAGCCTACAGAAATCGGAAGGGTGATTTGCGATTTACTCGAAGCGAATTTCACAAAGATCATGGACATCGGCTTTACAGCCAGCATGGAAGATGACCTTGAGCTGGTCGCACGGATGAAAAGGACTGGAAGTCGATCATACGCGAATTTTGGAAGGATTTCGAGCCCACTTTGGAAAACGCCGAAAAGTCGGCCTTCGTTCCGAAAGTCATGACCGATATCGAATGCCCAAAATGCGGAGCCATGCTTCAAAAAATCTGGTTCAAATCCAAGTACTTTTACGGATGTTCCAATTATCCCGAATGCGACTTCAGCGCGCCCATTGAACAATTGGAGTTTTCGAAGGAAGACTACGCAGAAGACTTTGACTGGGATCAGCCTTGTCCCAAATGCGGTTCGGAAATGAAAATCCGCCATGGACGTTATGGGACTTTTCTCGGCTGCAGCAAGTATCCCGACTGCCGGGGCATCATTCAGATTCCCAAAAAGGGGGAAGTTGCCATTCCCGAAGCTGAAATGCCTCTCTGCCCCGCTATTGATTGTCCGGGTAGAATGACTGCACGCCGCTCCCGGTTCGGCAAGGTATTCTATTCCTGCTCGACATTTCCCGAATGCGATGTCATCGTCAACGATCTTGACAAACTCAGCGAGAAATATCCGAACCACCCCCGTACACCCTATAAAAAAGCGTCGAAGAAAGGAAAAGCAAAAAAAGCGAAGAAAAGAAAATCAGCAGTCACCACAAAAAAGGTCAAACTCTCCAAGGAACTTTCCGACATTACCGGAGGAAACGAAATGCCGAGGGGCGAAGTTCTGAAAAAGGTCTGGGAATATATCAAGGCCAACGATCTTCAGGACCCCGAAGATAAGCGAAAAATCAATCCCGACGACAAACTGGCGAAAGTTTTCGGATCAAAAGACCAAATCCACATGATGAAAGTTATGGGACTCCTGCAGCCTCATATAGAGTGAGATCAGAAATCTAGACAACTAACCGTTTTGTCAATCATAAAATCCTTATGTAAACTCACTGCCATTTGTCAATAGTTCAATATCTAAACATTTCCGCTTTCTGCTCTCTGCTCTCAAGACATCCATTCGGGGCGGACGCCGCTTGGCAGCAGCACCCTCTCATGCATCTGCCGATGAAAGAGATGAGCGGGGTTCTCAAAAGTAAGCTCCTTCCACGCCCGGCTCCCAAAAACAGAAATCTTGTGCGGATTTCCATCCGCATCATAGACTGTTTTGCTCCTCCAGGGATTAAACAAGAGGATAACGAAACGCAGTATGAGCTTTTGAATGCATTTTGGCAGAAATTTCGAATAATAAAGAAGGAAACCAAAGAGTCCTTTCGGATCTGACTCGAGCAGAGGCATGGTGAAAAAATTCTCCCGCGGCCTGCCGATCTTTTCAAGCAAATCATTCATTAAATCCTGAGACCAGGTAGAACAGCTTTCCGGAATAAGGGAAAATGGAAAATTCCCTTTTTTTGATTCGATGATCGATTGGCGGATTTTCTCGACAAACCACAAAAAGACGGATTCATTGACGACAACAGAATATCTCGTCTGCTGCCTCCAGGAATAAACATCATTTGGATCATGGCTGACAATAACCCCGTCCTCAGTACTTCCAATCAGCAGCAGAAGTTCGAGAAAAGATGTCGGGAGCACCCAAGTGTATTTTCCTGGGGTCGGCGTAAAATATCTTCCTTTCTTGTCGGGAATACAGAGTTCAAAAAACGAATGCGCCCTGTTGATATTCCGATCAAGATTTTTTCTTGTTGCCCTCAAAGAGACTCCAAAATTTGTTCCGTTCAATTTAGGGCCATAAGATCTTTGAGCCTCTTCGATCGAGAACCTCTTAATCACGGGAATTTGCCTAAACCAGTTGTCTTTTTCAAGTTTTATCGGCCGCGTCACCCCCCGTTTATCTGTGGGGCCCCATTCCGCCCTATTCCAATTCTCAAAACCGTTTTCGGTAATCATGAATTTCACCCAATGCTTATTCTTTAGGCGCATAGCGGTGTAGATATCCCGAAGGGTCGCTTCAAATCCGGCAGGAAATTGAAATTTTTGGTTTTTGTCCCAAACTCTAATCTGCCTTAAGCAAAGCTTTCCCTCAAACATGGCATAAACGGGATAAGACAGGCATTTAATCCCTTGGATCTTATCATTTGTCATGAGAAGCTTGCGAGGGCCTGCTTTTGAAAATCCGGACGAGACTTGCAGCTTATCAAAAAGCTCCTGCGTTTTGGGAAATAAAACAAATTGAGGCACTCTCATCCGATCGCGCATCGTCCAATTGAAAAACCGGCCGCAAAGCTTTGGGTCTTTGAGAAGCAGCCTGGCAAAAGTGGTATAGCGAAGCCTGAGCTCATCGATCATATTCTGATCTTCTCCCTGCCAGCTTCTGACATCAAAATGGACCTGTTTTTCCTTCCAGGACATCGCCAGAGATAAAAGCTGATGAGCCTCGCTTTCGGAAAGAGGCCTCTCCTTTCCCATTTCCGATCGGTATTTAAGACCGCAAAGCCGCTACTGCACAATCCTTATTATTTTTTTGGTTTCTTCAGTTTGGCAGGCGCCTAGTTTGGCAATAAGCAGGTTGCCGGCCTTGATCCAATTGGAATCCGTGACATAACGGTACGATTTTTCAATTTGGTCGATAGCCTGGTAAAAAGTGACAGCTACAGATATCAGTCGGCTTTTGCGGGTATCCATCCTACGATACCAGCCCGCTTTTCTAAAGCAGCCCTTTCCCGAACTAACAATAGGAATGTCGCGCTTTAAAGAATGTATGAATCTTGGCAAATGTGATTCAACATGAAATGACATGACTGAAGATTTACCATAACCTCAATTTATTTGTAAAACGGGAGCTTGACAAAGGCGAGCTTGCGCTTTAAGAGTGTGATGCCCTTCATTTCCTGCTGGTAGTGCAAAAAGCCGGGATGGTAGAGGCTGTGCTTATAGTAAGTGTGGTCGCGAAAGCAAGAAGATTGCATGTGGGATAGCCTGATATCGCGCCCCCCGATTTTAAATGTCATCCCTCTCCAAACGCCTGTCAGCATATAGACTAGCGTGACAAAAGAAGGCTGTAAAAACCTAGGAAATTTTTTAATAAAAGCCAGGACAAGGCCCAGGGCTCCTTCCGGCTCGACATAGTCCAAAGTGGTTCTAAAAAAATTGGGAAGATGCTTTAGATCGTAACCGTCAAGTTCTTTGGAATAAAGAAAATAGGCGATTTTTTCTCTGATCGTTTCTTCATCGGGATGCCCGTCTTCCTCAATTTTCATCACCATTTTGACAATGTCGACCTGCTCCATTTTCGCACACCCTTCCGTCTGAAACTCGAAGCCGAGTTTATCATCGCGAGCAAGAATGAGCAGAAACCGTATGATTTCCAGCAGCGTTTTTCCCTGCTCGGGGGTCAGTCCGATGCACTCGCGAGTATGGTTGCGATGGTTGAAAAATACATTGTCGTCAACAACCTGCAAGGCCGCCAGGACAACATTGACAAAATCCATGACGAGCTTAATAACCGATTCGGGAAACTTTTTGGGATATTTACCCATGGAAAACAAGTAGTAGCGTCCCGATTTTAGAGGTATCAATACATCTCCGAAGCCATGGGTTCGCATAAAACTCATATCCTTTTGCTTTGTCGCTCGAACAACATGGATAAAGTTCTTTCCATCAACGGCGATCCTTTCCCGCATTCTAACTTTGAC
>CAVYRW010000005.1:0-46406 GCA_963771045.1 Waddliaceae bacterium
TGTCATGCCATCTGACTGCGCTACGTTAACATTGCCAGTTGCATTTGGTATACAAGTAGAACCATTATAGTCCCCAAAACAATAACCAATACTAGAAGTAGTGTTTCTTGTCCTTCATTTACTGGGCCAACATCAAACCATTTACCTTCTACATCGCGAAGCTGAGCCAGTGCGGGGTCCATTTCCGAATTTAAAGCTCATGAAATCCTGGAGCTCTCCTTATGATTTTGGCGCGGCGGCCGCTCCTGGCACTCTCGAAAAATGGAGGTGCACGGCCACATTCTGCACATTCTGCCCAAAAAGCTTTTCCCACCTGCAAAACTTCGGTCAGATTTTATCCCTCGCCTGCGTCGACCTGTTGCAGTCTCTTGGCATTCCCTGCTGTATCAAATGGCCCAATGATGTGCTGATCGATGGAAAAAAAATAGCCGGCATCCTGTGCGATATTGTCAATACCCCCGATTATCACTTTGCGGCAAACGGCATTGGACTGAATGTCAATATGACGCAAAAGCAACTGGACACGATTCCCGCAAAAGCCGCCTCTCTCGCGGCTGCCGCCGGCAAAGAGTTCGACATCCGTCAAATCCAAAGAAAGCTCGAAGAGATCTATCTACAACATTTGGAGACTTTTCTCGAAAAAGGTTTTTCTCCATTCCTCGCCCGCTACCGCGAGACGCTTCCCTACCGCCCGAACCAAAAGATATCGTTTCATTTCCACAATGAAGTCATTCAGGGTTTCTACCACTCGCTTTCCGAAAATGGCTCTCTAAATTTATCTCTTCCAAACAATGAAATGAAAAATTTTGTTAATATTGAAGACAGAGCATTAGGCTGAGTTTTGCAAGCGACTCTCAAACTTTCCCTGTGTTGTACGGGTGAATTTAACAATCTTAATTAAATCTTAATATATTATGATTATATTTTGCTTTTTATAACTTATAATGGAGAGATTATTATGTTTGGGATTTTGATTAATCAACATAAGGAAATAGTAGAAAATTATATAAAACCGGAGAACAAACTTAATCTGAAAGCGCGAGGCGCTTCCCTCTATCATGGAATAACAACCACGCCAGTGTGTGTGGGTTACTACGCAGCTGCAGCTATAACAAACTTCACCGCCGGTCTACTCGATCGGGACATCAAACAGCTCAATAATGCCGCACATGCAGCGCTTATAGCTCCAGTTTTATTCACGACTCAGTTGGCCTTGGGCATTCTGGGAATGATTTCTCCTTCTTGTTTACAATCAACTGCTGTAAAACTAAATAAATCCCTGGCCAACCATCAATTTTTTAAGAAAACTGACAAACCTGATGAACCGGATAACTATACCGGCTGGAAAAGGCGCGCTATATTCCCTGTTACCGGCTTGATGACGGGTCCAATCGTAATTATTGCAGCAGCAGCAGCGTTTTTACATTCACCTTTAGATAAAGATTCGCCTAGAGAAAGACTAGCAGCTGTTAAAATGTTAAAAATTGGATTCAAGATGCCATTTCAGGGAATTCGCGAAATGATACGACCCTCTCAACCTCAAAAACAAAATCAAACTGCTTAATCCATCAAATTTAGGGGGCTGAAGAAGCCCCCTTTTCTTTTTATCCTAACGTCATTATACCGGAATTGTTAACCAAGGAGGGGAATATGGTCCCGCCAGACGATTCCGTGAATCAACAAATGCAGCTTACAGAACAGGACTCGATAGACCGCCGAATCCAGGAGGAAAGAGATCGTGAGCTTAAGCCAATCGAATCAGATGTGAAAGACCTTGCAGAGACGTTTTTAATCTTGCAGGAACAAATGCAGGAGCAAAGAGAAAATTTAAATCTTGTTGAAAAAAGTGTAGAATCTTCTCGTGCCCACGCCGAAAAAGCCAATGAATATTTGGAAAAAACCTCTGAAACAAAAAATAAAACACGCCATTTTAAGAAATGCACTGCGCTTGGAGGAGTTATAGGATTAGTTGGCAGCGCCGCAGGGTTTGTTTTTTTTCCGCCAGGTGCTGCTTTAACTATCCTTGTCGCGGGGACTGCACTAGGACTTGGCGCCGGAGCGGGCGCCGGACTTGCGAAAAAGGCGTAAGGACTTATGGGGGAACTCCTTTTAATCCTAATCCCAATAGTGCTGGCCGATGTGATCAACCCTGTCCTATTCGCCGTCGCTGTCTATACTCTGGGAACCAGCCGTCCGATTGTGAATACTTCAGCCCTTCTTTTTGGCTTCTTTATCATCTACATGTTAGCTGGAATCATACTTGCCATCGGCTTCGAGACAGTCGACGACTACTTCAAAAACCCAACCGACTTCGACTATGCTATACAATTTGCCGTGGGGATTCTTTGCCTCTGGTTCTCCTGGTATCTTTTCCACACAACAGACTATCAGCATAATCCCGAATTCAAGCATCCCGAGCATATGACAATAGGGTGGGCCCTTTTTCTTGGGATTCAGGCCAATATTGTCGGCCTCCCCTTCGCTCTGCCGTACGCTGTCGCCATTGACAGAATGCTCATTTCGGGCATTTCCCCTCTCCTCACGTTTTTCGCCTTGCTCTATTACAACCTCTTATACATTGCCCCTTTCGCCTTCCTTATCCTGATCCGCTGGCTGTACCAGGAAAAGAGCAATCGAATTTTCCGAAAAATCAACCGAATTCTTCTTAGAACCAGCGATATCCTTCTGCCGATAATCCTCTTGATCCTCGGCGCCTACCTCCTATTCGACAGCTTCCGCTACTTTCTTTATGCGTCGTAACCACTTGTCAAAAAGAGGATTTTCAGGCATCATTAAAGCCTAAACGCGCACTGGTAGCTCAGCTGGATAGAGTACATGGCTACGAACCATGGGGTCAGAGGTTCGAATCCTCTCCAGTGCAAACTTCCAAATTTGTTCTATGATTATCGAAGCCATCCCATCAGGACCCTTTGCCACAAACGCCTACGTTGTCGGATGTCCGGATACAAGGGAAGCGGCCATTATCGACCCGGCTCCGGAATCGGCGGAAAAAATCGATCGCATTCTCGAAAAACTGAATTTGACGCCAAAAAAAATTTTGCTGACCCACTCCCATTGGGACCACATCGCCGACACTCCGGCGGTCAAATCACGCTACAATATTCTGATCTGGGTTCATGAAAAAGACGCCCCCAATTTGCGCAAACTTGGCGCCGACGGCCTACCGGTTTTCAGCAGCATGCCATCGATTGAGCCGGATAACTTTTTTCAGGAAGGGGATAAGATCCCGGTTGGGAATTTGCGCTTCAAAGTCATTCATACACCGGGCCACACGCCGGGGGGAGTCTGCTTCTACGAAGAAAGTGAAGGCGTTCTTTTTTCCGGAGACACCCTTTTTAAGGGATCGATTGGCAACCTTTCGTTTCCCACCTCAAATCCAGGCGATATGTGGCGCTCTTTGGACAAACTGAAAGATTTACCCCCCGAAACAAAGGTGTTTCCCGGGCATGGCGATGCAACAACCATTAAAAACGAATCCTGGCTTCCCGAAGCCAAACGTTTTTTTCAATAAGGAGAAAAAACTATGAGTTCATTAGTTGGAAAAAAAGCTCCCGAATTTACTGCCAAAGCCGCGGTAAAAAATAAAATTGTCGATGAATTTTCCCTATCGTCTATGAAAGGGCAATACGTCGTGCTGTTTTTCTATCCCCTCGATTTTACTTTTGTGTGCCCGACAGAATTGCACGCTTTTCAAGAAAAGCTCGAGGAATTTAAAAAACTGAATGCTGAAATTGTCGGATGTTCCGTAGACAGCCCCTACTCGCATCTCGCCTGGCTAAGCACTCCCAAGTCGGAAGGGGGAATTCAGGGCGTCGAGTATCCCATTCTAGCCGATTTGAACAAAAGTATCGCGGAGAGCTACGGCGTCCTGATTCCCCGAGAAGGGATCGCCTACCGCGGCCTTTTCTTAATCGACCGGGAAGGAATTGTCCGGCATCAGGTGGTCAACGACCTTCCGATCGGACGCTCGGTCGATGAAGTTTTGAGGACTTTGCAAGCTCTCATTTATTTTGAAAACAACGGGGAAGTTTGCCCCGCCAACTGGAATTCCGGAAAAAAGTCCATGAAACCCACAAATGAAGGACTGAAAAAATACTTCGCCGCAACCATTAATTGACGCCATCTGTCAAGTAATCATAGAGATCATCCTCAGACATGATGAGGATGCCTTTTGTCAGATCGATCAGGGAATCGAAGGTGTTGATAATTTCGCTGTTGCCAACCCCCGGAGCACAGATGGCGGTTAACTTTTTCACCGCCGCTTCGTTTTCAAGCAGCCAAACACCTTCGAAATAATCCTGCAAACTGTAGCCTTCCTCTTTCACCCGAAAGTAAATCAGGCTATGATTACAGAGGAGAAATTGAACACCCAGATAGATCCCGCGGCTGTCAGGAGGAGGCTGCCCCAAACTCTCGTATAACTGAGGAACGGATTTGCAAAAGTGAGGCCTGCGATAGTCCCCTTTTTCAGCTTCCCCGAATAATGCGACAACTTGCTGATTCATGAATAACCCCCCTTTTTTGGGCTATGCTTGTATTATAACAATTTTTTTTATATGTTTCAATTTTAGCACTTTATTTTTGTCTTATATGCATTATATTTTAGATGGTTACAATTTATTATTCAGATTAATAAAAAATCGTAATGACCTGGAATCTGTACGAAAATACTTCATTTCTCAACTCGACAAAAAAGCCGACCTTTTGAAATTAGACATCACTGTAGTCTTCGACGGAAGATTTCAAGATGGAGAACGGACCCGCTCTCATTATAAAAATTTGGAAATCCTCTACAGCTCCCACGGAGAAACAGCCGACGAACTCATTCTCTCAGAACTCGCCTCAAGCCCTAACGCCCGCCAGGAGATTGTCGTCACATCCGACCGGGATTTGGCCTGGAGAGCCAAAAGGATGAAAGCCAAGACAGAAAGTTCGGAACATTTTTATAAATGGCTGAACCTCAGATATGAAAAAAAACAAAGTAAAAAACCTCCAACCAAAAAAAAAACGTCTTTACCCTCCACTCCTTCTCCAAAAGACCCAAAACCCAAAGACGAGCTGCTGGATCATTATCTCAAACAATTTGAAGAGCGCCTAAAAGAAGAAGAAAAAAACGCCGCCCCACACAAAAAAAAGCTCACAAAAGACGAGCAGGCCATCGATGACTTCAAACGATGGCAGAAAATCTTTGAAGAAAGGCTTCAGAAAAATGAAGATGAATGGTAAATTTTTAATTGATGTTTCCCATGGATTATCAAACACAATTAATCGAAATGCAACAGGAGCACATCCTGAGCTATTGGGAAGAACTCACCGAGCCAAAAAAAGCTGAGTTAACCGAGCAAATCGCCTCCCTCAATTTTGACACAATAAAAATCCTTCAGAAAGTTCTTCTTGCCCGGCAAACGCCAAAGCCTCGCGAATACTCCTCCCCCCAAACTCCTCATCCTTCGGGAAAGGAAGAAAATATTGAAAGGGGAAGAAAAGTCCTTTCTGAGGGAAAAGCCGGATGCCTCATTATGGCAGGTGGAATGGGAACGCGGCTGAAAATTGACGGCCCCAAAGGCATTTTTCCCGTTACGCTGTCAAAAAAAAGCCTGTTTCAGCTCTTTTCCGAAAGGACTCTCGCCGCATCGAGGCTCTACGGCCATAAACTTCAGCTGGCTATTATGACCTCCCCTCTAAATGATCGAGAAACCAGGTTTTTTTTCCAGACAAACAACTACTTCGGACTCGATCCCGAGCAAGTTGATTTTTTTATCCAGCAAGACCTCCCCTTTCTGGATCAAGAGGGAAACATGTTTCTCGACACCAAATGGCACATCGCCGAGGGGCCAAACGGAAACGGGGAGTGCCTGAAGGAATTTTACCGCTCGGGAATCTGGGACAAATGGAAAGAGAGAGGGATCGAGTACCTCAATCTGGTTTTGATCGACAATCCCCTCGCCGACCCGTTCGACGCCGAACTGATCGGAACTCACGACAGGTTCGGCTGTGACATCCTGGTCAAAGCTGTCAACCGGCAAGACCCCGATGAGAAAGTGGGCGTTATTGTCAAAATCGGAGATAACATCCATGTTCTTGAATATTCCGAGATCGACGGCAAAGACAAAGGACGGATAGAGGAATTTCCCTTGGCCAATCTCAGCCTATTTTCCGTCTCTTTGAACTTCATCGAAAAAATAAAGGATCTAAAACTTCCTTTGCATAAAGCATTTAAATCCGTTCCTTATTTAAATGACGAAGGAGGCATCGTTAAACCACCCGCTCCAAACGCCTGGAAGTTTGAGACCTTTATTTTTGATATCTTTCCCCACGGACTAGTGGAACTGGCGGTTTATCCAAGAGAGGAATGCTTCGCCCCCCTGAAAAATAATACCGGCAGCAGCAGTCCGGAAACCGTCCTCGTCTCGCTGCAGGAGTACGATCGTTTGGTTTATGAAAAAATCAGCGGTCTTAGGGCCCCCAATCGCCTTTTTGAACTCGATCCCGCATTTTATTATCCAACAGACCGGCTGCTCAAAGAATGGGAAAGGAAACCGCTTCCCGAGGAAACCTACATTTCTCCTTGATGGTTTTCACTCGTTAAGTTAATAGACAAAGGTATGACCTCCCCGGATTCTTTGGATTCACTTCCCACGGAACTGTTGACTCATATCTATTCGTTTGTAGGTAAAGATTGGAAAACGTTTTCTCTCATCAGTAAAAAATACTGTGATATCACTCGTAGAGACGCTAGAATCGCTTGCCAAATCACCAAAAAATGCTTAGGAGGAGACAAACAAAAATTACAAAGTCTCAAAACGACAGCCCCTCATACCTATTCTTTGAATCTTAGAGGTCAAAAAATCTCACTGCCCATAATCAATGACATTGCGCGCTATCTGCCCCATCTTCGTTTTTTAAACCTTAAATCCTGCCCGGGGCTCACCTCGAAAATGCTACGCGAACTAAAACCGCTCACCAATCTGGAAAAACTCGATATCGGACAAGTCTACTTTCACCACTCCGACCATATCTCCTTCTGCTCTTATCAACCCTATCTGAATTATAATTTCCTCTCCTATCATCCCGAACTAAAACAGTTAAACCTCTCCGGATGGGACTATAAGGATTCCGAACTCGAAAAACTTCGATTCTGTCCAAAACTCGAAGAGCTGAACCTGAAATACCCCTGGTCGTCAAGTATGAAAAATTTGGAATTCCTAAAGCTAATTCCCAACCTCAAAAAGCTCTATTTGGGTTTTGGAGCCACTAAGCTTGAAACAGACTCGCTCAAATCATTGCGGTATGTCAAAAAATTGAAACACCTGGATATCACATCGACAGGATTTCAAGGCTCCGACCTTAAATACCTGGAATATCTCCCCGATCTTCGGGCTTTGTCAATAGGTTCGGAAAAGAATTTGATTGAAGAGAACTACTTTGAGTATTTAAAGCACACCGGCAAGTTAATCAAACTGGATTTGAGCAAATCCAGATGCTCGAATTTAATATTGCAATATCTTGAACATACACCTCTTATGCAGGAATTGTCGCTTCAGGGATGCCTAAGCATCAATGACAAGGGGCTCGATAATCTTGCGCGCACTCCAAGCTTGCACACATTGACCATCGGTCCCTATGCTTATCCGGCTCGAATTGGGCTCTCCATTGCAAGCCATCGACTCTTTGAGTACCCCATTACCGACAATGGCGTTCAGAAACTTCAGATGCTTCAAAATTTGTTTAATTTAACCTTTGTTTTCTGCAGTGGAATCACCGAAAATGCATGCAGCTATCTAAAGGTTAATGAAAATTTGAAAATTTTAAAATTCTATCATTGCACTCGAATAGGGGAAGCGGCTTTAAACGAATTGAAGCAATTAAAAAATTTAAGCGAATTAGTCATCCATCAATGCCAAATTATTAATGACAAAAAAATTATTTCTTTAAAGAAAGCACTACCAAATACAAAAATAACTTACATTCGACCTTAATTTTTACTACAAAAAAACAGCCTGCATTGATATTATAAAGTAATGAAAATAGGATATTTAGGTACAGGCAGTTGGGGATTTTGCCTTGCTGCGCTTTTAGCCGGCAAGGGCCACCTGGTCACTTCGTGGACGACAAACGCCGAACTTGCCAAAAAGTTAACAGAAACCGGAGTCCATCCCCTTTTTCCCGATATCAAAGCGCCCGAATCCATCGTCTTCACAACATCCCTTGAAGAAACCATAAATGGCGCCGACATGATCGTCGAGTCTGTGACCACTAGAGGACTTCGCCCTGTCTTATTGACAGTAAAGGGGTTCAATCATGATCCATGCCCCTTTGTCATCACATCCAAAGGAATCGAGATTGAAACGGGCATGATCCTTCCCGATGTCGCTGTCGAAATCCTCGGCGAGCAGCTGGAAGCCGTTTATCGGCATGATCAGCGGCCCCAGTTTTGCAGAAGAAATCATCAGGGGGCTGCCGGCCTCGATTGTGGGAACGGCTTTTGATCCGGATGTCATGAGATTGATCTGCGATGTTTTCACAACCGATAAACTGCGCGTCTATCCCAATTCCGATATCGAAGGAATTGCTCTTGCAGGAGCCATGAAAAACATTATTGCTATCTGCTGCGGGATGGCAGAAGGGTTAAAAATGGGCAACAGCGCGATTGCCGCTCTGATGACAAGAGGCCTTCACGAAATACGAAAACTCGCTGTCGCCAAGGGATGCCGCCCCGAAACTTTCAGCGGACTGGCTGGCATGGGAGACCTTTGCATGACATGCAGCAGCCCCATGAGCCGTAATTTTCACTTTGGACAATTAGTGGCTGGCGGAAAAACACCCGATCAAGCAAAAAAGGAAATAGGGATGGTCGTTGAAGGATTTTATTCCTGCAAGGCGGCACTCCGCCTGAGCCGGGAAATGAATATTCCCATGCCGATCACAGAAGGTCTATACAAAATCCTTCAGGGTAAGCTCGATTTTCACGACGCTATCCCCTATTTAATGCAAAGAGCTGTGAAGGAGGAACATCTTTGAAAATCACCTCGCCCAAAGAAATGGCCCGCATTGAGTCTTTAGCTTATCAAGAAGGAGCTAAGGAAGAAGTCTTTATGGAAAACGCTGGACTGGGTGTCGCTCAAAAAATCAACAGCTTCTGCCAGGATATCCGGACTGAAAATAACATTCTTTTATTGTGTGCGAAAGGCAACAACAGCGGCGACGCTTATGTCGCAGGTGTTCATTTGCTCTCTTGGGGTTATCATGTAACAGCAGTCCAAATCGTCCCCTTAGACGATTGCAGCCCCTTGTGCCGGAAAAATCACGACCGCTTTCTCTCTGCGGGTGGCTTGGTGAGGGAAAGACTTCCCGATGCCGAGAGTTTGACCGAGCAGTATGACCTGATTGTCGACGGTATGTTCGGCACAGGATTTAAAGGAGAGGCTAAAGAACCCTTTCACTCCATCATCAAAGCGGCCAATGACTCGCAGCTTCCCATAATCGCAATTGATATCCCTTCGGGACTCGACGGAGAAACCGGAGAAATGAAAGGACTGGCAATCAAGGCAATAGAGACGATTTATCTCGGACTTCCCAAGCAAGGCTTTTTTTTAGCAGACGGCTGGAACCATGTCGGCCATCTCGAGCACGCATTCTTCGGGCTTGAAGAAAAATATAGTGAAAAAGCCGATTCTTTTTCAAAGCTGATCACCCGCGAGCTCGCCACGGAACTGTGCCCCGAGCTTGTCCGCAATCGACACAAATACCAGGCCGGCTATGTCATCGGCGTCGGAGGATCTCCCAGCATGCCCGGAGCAGCTCTTTTGGCTTCCCTAAGCGCGCTGAAGGGGGGCGCTGGTATGATGCGTCTGCTCCATCCCAAGGGAATAGAAGCGGAACTATCCGGAAGCCCTTACGAATTGATTAAACTCGCCTATGAAGAGGGCGACAGCAAAATGATACTGGAAAATCTGAATAAAGCAGGAGCAACTTTTTTCGGACCCGGCATCGGAAGGGATGAACGGGCCGTCAAACTTTGCCGAAGTGTTTTGCCTCATATCGAAAAACCGTGCGTCATTGACGCCGATGCCCTGAGCATTCTGGCCGAAAACGAAATTGACATTCCTGCTAAAACCCTGATGACGCCTCACTCGGGAGAAATGGCACGCCTGCTCGGAGAACCGACTCCAAAATCAATCGACCGCGAATTTGTGGACAAATGCCGGGAATTTGCTGAAAGGAAAAAGATTACGCTCATCCTCAAAGGGGGGCCGAGTTGGATCTTTCATCCGGGAGAACCTGCTTATGTTAACCCCACGGGAAATCCCGGTATGGCCACTGCAGGAAGCGGCGATGTTTTAACCGGCCTTTTAGTTTCCCTTGCCAGTCAGGGATTATCTCTTCATCAGGCGGCAATCTTTGGGGTCTTCATTCACGGCCTTGCCGGAGAAATCGCCGCACTCAAGCAAACCCCTTACTGCATGCTCGCCTCAGATATCATTGAAGCCCTTCCCGATGCTTACTGGGAGCTGATTGACTGATCGACTGATCAGGGTCTTGCGAATCGTCGTCAGAATCCGGATCTGGATCCGATTCCGCCCCGCCGGCACCCCTTTCTATAGGCCATACATCAGATCCCTGAACAGCTCCTGAAGGAAGCTGTTCTTCGTATTTGGGATAATTGGTCAGCGTGCTCCTGAAATTAAAGTCGTAAGCGTTAAATTCTTCAGTGGGTTTCCTGACATAATCGGGGCTGCCGTTCATCCAATCCTCAGGCCCCACAACCTCGTCGTAAACCCTTTCGGCATTAGGTTTGAGCTCCTTTTTGACCCTGTCCTGGGTGAAGACGATGCATTTGGATGTCTCATACGGCTCGCTGTGCTTATGATAAATAACAGGATCGATCATAAAAGCGTCGTGCGCGTAAAAAATGTTGAGGAAGCCGTATTTTAATTCCGACCTTCCCACAAGAAGAATATCAATGTATTTTCCGTAAAAGCTTGTATACTCGATGCTAAAATACAGATTTTCCGGTGTGAATGGCCCCTCTTGCCGGGAAACAAGAAGTTGGTTGGCATTCAGCCGTTTGAGGATGCTCTCGATCATGCGGACAGACATCCTTCTCGCTTCTAGGAGATCCAAATTAGTCTGCGTCGTGAAATCAAGAAACAGGTAGAATTTGCCGTCTTCGAAATTCGCGTAGCAATTTTCCATCCAAACCTGGTGGTAATATTCGATTTCGGTTGCGTAGGTGTTGATTATCTTGCAAATTTCATGTTGATAGAACATCGTATCTTCATCAGGACGGACGGGAAGCATTCTCTCCCGCGGGTCGCAACAGGTATCGCTCTCCCAGCGGCAGCCCGTAAGCGCTGCTAAAGTCAGCAAGGCTATTAATAATCTCATGAAATGCCTTCCTCCAAAGGGTTCAGTTTATGCTTTTTCGAATTATTTGGAAAGGTCGACTTTATATTTCCGGGAAGGTATTCTTGGATAAAAAAGGACGCAACATGAATAAATACTTGATAATCGGACTTTTCTTTTTCGCAGTATCTGGCCTTTCGGCTCAAATGCTGGATATTTCCCGAAAAAATAAATATGAACACTTTCTATCGGTATTTGCTTTGTTTCAGCAGGAAGCCCCTTATTTAAAAGAGTGGATTGAATACCATAAATTAATGGGAGTGGATCATTTTTACCTTTATAATAACAATAGCAAAGATAGTTACCTTGAAGTTCTTAAGCCTTATATAGAAACCGGAGAAGTCGATCTGATTGACTGGTCTTCCCCGCCAAATTCCAATTGGACCCCCTATCAACACGGGGCCCTGCGGGACGCTGTCGCAAGAGCTTCCAAAGAAACTAGATGGCTCGCGATCATTGACGTGGACGAATTTTTTCTCCCCCTCAACTGGGGATCCCTGACGGAAATGCTCGACGATCATGAAGAATACGGACAGGTTGTCGTGATGTGGCGCTATTACGGAACGTCGCATGTGGAAAAGATTCCCGAGGACAAGCTGCTGATCGAAACACTTCTTTACCGGGAGGAGTTTATACCCGGCAAAGTCAATCAGTCAAAACCGATAGTCAAGCCCCAGGTAGTTGAAACTGCTGGCATCCACGAGTGCCAAATGATCCCCAACTGCGCCACAAAATACTACAACGACGGCCTCGATGAATACCCTCCAGTCCTTCTCAACCACTACTGGACAAGGGACCTTGATTTTCTTCTCAACGTCAAAAGAGAGCGGCAGGAGAGGCATAAGAAAAAACCCTGGGCCCAAGAAGACATCGACCACTACTCAAACCTTTACAACGATGTCCTAGACGAGATCATGCTCTTCTTCGCCCCATATGTTCGGGAGGCTATGTTTGATGAAAAACCCTCTCATCTTTTCTCAAATTAAACGAGGGGGACTGTCGGTAAAATTTGCAAGGTTTGAATAAGGCTTCCAAGAAACAGATCGGTGATAATTATGTTCGGGAATTTGATTGCGAACTGGAAATCTCAGGTTTGAAGACGACAACGGTGATGTCGTCTCCGGAATAATGCTCTTTAAACCCTTTTTCCGCGAGGCTTTGTGCAATCTCAGCAGCGTTATCCGTTTTTTCGGCACGGGACTTGACTTCTTTAGCGACATCCCGGCTGCTCCAGGCATCGAAGAGTCCATCGCAACCGATCGCAATCAGCTCCGGAGTATCGCATACTGTAATATCCGGTCTGCGGATCATTGGTTCGGCGACACTATCTCCTATGGCCGCAAGAGCCCCTATACCTTGGGAATAGTATTTAACGAACTCAGGAGAGATGCAAACAAGCCGTCCCCCTATAACTTCTCCCCCTCGGGAAGAAATATCTTTTTCAATATTTGGATAATCCTGATCGCGGCTTAACGCTATAGCTCTTTCACTTTGAATTCCTACTGCCCGACTGTCACCAAGATTCACATTATAGGTTTTGCTGCCAACGATAACGCAAAAATTTATTGTACTGCCAATGGCGGATATGGGCCGCTGCATGGTTCCCCCTACTCTCTTAGGAACAAACTTTTGATCTTGAGCGGCATAAACCCGATGAAGGTCCTCGACAGCGCTTTCCAAGGCAGACCGCACCTTATCTGTCTGTTGCAATTCTTTTTCCGACAAATTCTTGAAGGTTTTCTCTAAAGACACTTTTATATTATCCGATATAAGACTGCTGACATAATCCCCGCCATGACCATCGGCAACTCCCCCATAAACCAGATGCCTTCCCGCAACAGTGAGTTGTCCCATAAATGCGCGATCCTCCGATACTCCTTGAGTTTTTCCCCCTCGCAGTGCAGCAAAACCTGCATCAACAATTCCGAGGCCTGTCGACTCAAATTCCCCTGACCGAAAAATTCCTGCAACACTTCCCTCTTTTCTATCCCATTTCTTATCGGGATATCCATTCTTTGGCTCCTCAAAAACAATCCGGGCATTGTGCTTTTTAGGACCCTTGCTAATTCTAGTCATCAGTTCTTCATTATTTGCCTTAACAAAATTTTCATCTGCCAAATCTTTAATTTTATCAATTTCATTTAAAGAGGCTTGTAACGAATGCATTTTTCCCCGAACTTTTTCATCTATCAGGACTTCACTTGTATCTGATTTGTTGTTCATAACTACTTTGGCGGTAAAACTAGAACCTCCGAAAATTTTTTTTCTTTCCTCAGGTTCGACGCCAGAGACAAAATTAACAAAAACCCTAAATTCCTTTGCGCTTTCAGGAGTAATTTTAAATTCGCCTGTAAACAAAGACCGGGGAATCTCTCCTTCAAAATGGCACTTATCCGTATTTAGATGGCTAATTTCAAGAAAATTGAATAGTTTTTTTAAAGTCACAGCCTTTCTCTGATCAATATGTCCGTAAAGAGAAAGCGGCTTGTTTTTTAATGCTTCTTTAAAATTAAAACGAATGCTTGCGTTCTTCTCCAAAAATATCCTGAATTGATCAATCTTTTTATCTGTTAATCCTTCAACATTCAAATCTCCTTGAGTCATAAAATGAATGATCTCTTTATAACCGGCAATCTCAGCAAACATGGTTTTGATTTCTTTGTCCTTCGTGACCTCTTGCCCGGTCAGAGAACGAAGATAAGCTTGAGCGCTTTTTTTATCGACTTTGACCACTTTGCCTTCCAGAACGACTTTTACCCCGCCAAAACGGCTTGTTTTAGGCTGTATTTTAGGTACGCTCTTAAAAATGTCCGCTGACACTTCACCTGAAATATTAAATGAATTATCCGCCTGCATAATTAATTACCATAATAATTAAAAGTTATATTACATATTATACTAATGATTTAGATTATTATTATATAAAAAACAATTTGAAATATATTAAAAATCATAATTTATTGAAATTAAATACACTAAGACCCGAATGGCGACAGATTTTTCTTCGGATAGCAGATCTGAGCGTTTCATCGGCCCCCCAAATGTCCAATTTCTTGCGGGCTCTGGTGACGCCGGTATAAAATACCTCGCGGCCAAAAACTTCCGACCCTTCGGGCATGAGAAGAGTCACGTGATCGAATTCGCTCCCCTGGCTTTTGTGAACCGACATGCAGAAGGCATATTCATAGTCGGGAAGGAGATGTTTCGAAATGAAACGAAGGGTCCCTTCTTCGTTAAGAAAAACGGCTTTGTCATTGTCGATAAGCAGGCCCGTATCCCCATTAAACAACCGAAATTTAGAGCTGCTTTTGGTCACCATGATAGGAAGAGCAGGTCTATCCGAAAGCTTCACCATGATCTGCCTGTTCAGCTCGCCAACTCCCAAAGGACCTTTCCTAAAAGGACTCAGCAAACAATAAGATTGCAAGCTTTTTACCAGGCTCCCGGGTGTGATGCCATCGGCAGGATAGTGCGGAAAATGTCTGCAGGCCCACTCGACAATCTGCTTTTGCGCTTTCCATTCATTTTTGGAAGTAAATTCAAGACGGGCTGCACTATCGAACTCAAGGGAGTCGTCTCCGCGGTGAATGGCAGATGAGAGTTCGATAATTCCCAAAGATTCGGTTCTCAAACATTTTGTCAGTTCTATGCCAGGGGTATTCAACTTCATCATATCGCTGAAAAGAGACCCTGCTTCCACCGGTGGAAGCTGGTGGGAATCGCCAAGCATAATAAGGCGGGCTCCCCCTTTGACAGAAGCCATGAGATTGGCCATCATCTGCACATCAATCATCGAACACTCATCGACAAGGATCACATCGGCCGGCAAATAAGCGGGATGATCGAGCAGTGTACTTTGTCCCACTCCTAAAACAGCATGCAAAGTATTTGCTTTCAGAGGAGGTATACCGGGAAGGGAGTCTTCGACGCGCCGAAAACTCTTTTGCAGATTCTGGGCTGCCTTTCCGGTCGGAGCAGCAAGAACAAACCGCATAGTTTCCTTCTGCTTATCCGAAAGGGCACTCCAAAGAACCTGGATCAAGACTCCGGCGGTATAGGTTTTCCCGGTCCCGGGACCTCCCGATATAATCGAAAGGGCGTTTTCAAGAGAAATTTTGATGGCAGCGGCCTGCTCATCGGTCACGAGCTGTTTGTCAATGGCTGCGGGTTCGATTTCGATAAGTGGAGTTGCATTCCGAAGGCGGCTGTAGTTTTGCTTGAAAATGTTTTCGCATTTCCAATGCCTTTGTAAATAATACCGATTTCCTTCCCGGCAGATCGGCTTTAAAGGGGGCTCCTTCGAAACATCGGCAATCAGTTCTCGGGGACACCTGAGAGCTCCTTTCCTTACGAGATCTGGATCGATATCATCTTCACAAAGGAACTTAAAGTCTTCACCGACCGTGAGGCACAGGTGGCCGTTTTTCGCGGCCGAAAGAAGGACCGACACAAATTGCTGGACAGCGGGATCTTCGCATCCATCTAACAAAAGCTTTGCAAGGAGGGAGCCTGTCATGGCCTAAAATACACTCCGTTTGTTTCGGGATTTTCGATGCCGCGCAAAAAGAGGTAAACCGTCCCCCCGAAAGGGCGGCTTTCGAAAAGCGACGTGTAGCGTTTGAAAGCCTCGCGATAAATCTCTTCCTGACGAAAATAGTCATGTTCGTCCATAGCCTTTTCCAAATTGTCCTTGTTGTAGTCATCGCAGGACGGTCCGAGCCAGTTGCTTTTCCAGTCGAGAAGATAATAACGCCCCTGAAATTCGAAAGCGAAGTCGATCACCCCTTTTAAAAACATGCAGGATGAGGGATAGAGGAATTCGCACTCCCGTAAGATCTTATCCGAGGGGATATCACGAAGAATCAATGTCTTAGGCCCGATATTAAGGGGCGTTTTCACCACTTTTCCGATCAGTCCTGCGATCACGTCATTCCAGTCTTCAAAAAGAGTCCCTTTGGTGTAGACGCTGGCAGCAGCGCTGCTAACATGTTCGAAATAAATGTTTTCCAGAATCCTATGGAGAAGCGTCCCGACTTCCCTGCCCGCAGGAAGGGTGTGAAAATTTTTCTTTTCATTTAAAAAATCATGAGGAGCCGCAAGCTCTGCCGAAGGGCGGGCCTTTGCCAAAGATGAAAATGAGCGGATGATTTCGTTTGAAAAGGTAAATCTCAGCGGTTTGGGGCAGGCAACTTCGATCTCATTCTTTTCTTTAGCAAAAGTTTGCGCTTCAACCAAAGAGGAAAGCATTTCATAGGTGATACCGCTCTCTTTTCCCTTCCGATCGATCCAGTCTGTGAGAGGGCCGCTTCGAAATTTATCCAAAAAGAGCTCAAGAGGCGACGCCTGACCTGCGGGGACCTCCTTTCCCTCTTCCTCGACTGCCATCGGAACATAAACCCGATATTTTGCCCTTGTCATGGCCACATACAGCTGACGCATTTTTTCGGCGTCGAATTCATCTATATAATTTTTCATCTCCTCGTTTTCAATCGCTGGGGCCAGCATCCGCTCAGCATCTTTTTCGACAGTGATGAACTTATCTTTAAACTTTGTGCGGCACATTAAGCCAAGAGCAGCGACAATCCCGAATTCAAGCCCCTTGCTGTAGTGCATCGTCAAAATCTGGACAGCGCTTCCATCAGAATTTTGACGGCTTTTTAGCGCTTCGTCATCATTGTTCTGAAGCCCCTCGAAATCAGTCAGATAATCGAGGCATTGCATAAGCGAACTGTTGGTGCGGTATTGGTAATCGATGAGAAGTTCGGCAATTTGCTGAAATTCATGAAAGAAATCGAGCGAACTCAAGACAAGCCTTTCTTTAACTAAAAACCGGCCTCGCAAAAATCCGTCGTAAAGCGAGGCAAACTTCATCTGTCGAAGCCGGGCCATCTCTTCGCAGACGGCAGTCAGGTTCTCCTCGCTCTCCAGCTCTCTGATTTTCCGGTGATCCCATCCAACAAGCGGCCCTGCGAGAACGACCTTGAGCCGGCTGATATCTTTTGGATCGATCAACGCGGCGAGCAGATCCTTCCATGCGACATAGGCGTCCGACTCGATCAGATTATTTTGCCTCTGCAATCGCACAGGGATTCCGATCTTTTCGCAAAAAGAGGCGAATTTTTTAGCCTGATGCCGATCCTTGACTAAAATGGCCCACTCTGAAAAGTCGATGCCATCGCTTTCTTTGAGCCGTATGATTTCATTTGTCAGCGCGGGAAAAAACCGCTCTTCCTGCATCGCTGCCGTAGGCCAGTTAGAGTTGCCTTTCTTCCCCTCGGCAACCAAAAAATGGACGGCCCCGAATTGATCTGAAAACTTAAGCTCCTCAGCAAAAGGGCTCGGTGAAACAGGCCGATAGTCAATGGAGGCGTTTTCTTTCGGCAAAGAGATAAACCCGGGGGCGTTTTCCTGGGAAAAAAGGGCGTTGAGCGCCTGTATCATCGACGGCTGCGATCGCCAGTTTACATCCAAAGTCCCGATATGGCCATCTCCAAGCTCCTTAGCCGCTGCCCGATATGTGTAGATGTCGGCCTGGCGGAAGGCATAGATCGATTGTTTCGGATCGCCGACAAGATAAACGACGGAGCGGCGCTTCGGATCGTGTAAAAAGAGCGTCTGAAAGATTTGCCACTGCAACGGGTCGGTGTCCTGGAACTCGTCGATGATCACAGCCCCGTACTGCTCTCTCACTTTTTCCGCAAAATCAAAGCCGCGGCACCTTTTCATCATGAGAGCGAGAAGATCGTCATATCGATACTTTTCCTGGTTGCCCAAATATTGATGCAGCATCTGCTGGCAATCTCGTGCCATGCGGCAGAAAATCACTTCCCGAGATCTCGCTTCCTCGACCAGAGGCTGCAATTTTTCCCTGATCTCTTCGAGAAAACCGGGACAGGTCAACTCAATTTTTTCGGGAATTTTTTTGTTCCGCTTCCTATTTCCGGGTTCAAACCGCTTGGCATAGGCGAGGCCGTCTCTGATGAGAACATCGAAATCCTTCCCGCCTACTTTTTCTTTGTCAAGCATTCGGCAAAATGTTTCAATATCCGCATCTTCATGCTTTTTGTAATAAGGCGACAGAGTCTCGTAATCATCGAGCAAGTTCAAAGCGCTGTATTTTTGGGAGAGATCTTTCATCGCCGCCTGAAATTCCAAAAGCATCTCGGAATAAGACGCCCTTTTTTCAATGGGCAGCGCCTTCATTAAAATATTTTGAAGATCAGACTCCAGCTTGGAAAAACCCCCTTTGACAACGCGGCGAATCTGCTCGGGACTGTATGAATCTTTCGTGAGCTTTGTTCTAAAGAAATCCCTGACAACTCTAAGAGTTTCGCTTGGCGTCAAAAGCTCGGTCAAAGAATGCGATTCCGTATCGAGAACAAACTGATGATCGCGAAGCTCTCTTTCGCAAAAACTGTGGATCGTCAAAATTTTCGAAAGGTCAAATGAGGCAAGCGCCGCCTCGAGCCGCCGCTTGGCCTGTTTGATTTCAACCTGCCCTTTTTCCAAAAGAGCCAAAAGATAGTCGGGAGCGTTTTGTCGATCGTCTTCTTTGATAATTTTTAGCGAATCGGCAATCTTGTGCCTGATTCTCCATCTGAGTTCTTTTGTCGCCGCTTTGGTGAATGTCACCACCAAAATCTCCTGGGCAACACGGACGGGTTCTTCAATCAGAAGACGGACAAAAAGATTTTCGATGGAAAACGTTTTGCCCGTTCCGGCCGACGCTTCCAAAAGGGTGTGGCTGTGTATATTCAGGCTGCGGTTAAGACAATCAAATGTTTTCATTTTTTTCCAAAAATCTCATGGTTTAAATCGATACTTTCTTCCTTCTTTTTTCTCCATTTTTCGACAAAAGGAGGGTGCATTTTCTGCCTGTCTCTCATGCTAAAAAGCAACTCCTTATTATAGGTTTTATTATATCCATTTGTCAGTGCGTCGATTTGCTTGTCGATATCCTTTGCCTCAAACAATTCAGGAAGCATCGGGGACAGGTTGTTTTGGCAAAGCAAATAGTAATCGACATAACGGTCAAGCCATAGAAAAGGATCTTCTATATGAGCGGATAAACATTTCTTTGCTTTCAACAGAAAAATCTGCTTTTTGATCGTTATTTTTTCTTTAAATAGTTCGGAGAGGCAGTTAAGCAAAAGAATTTTCGGCCACGAAGCGATCAGTTCATCACGTCTTTTATCAGCATTGATAAGTAATCCTTCTGTACAGAGATGCTCCATTTTCCCAGTAAGAACAGCGTGGGAGCAGTTTATGCCGTTTTCCGTGGAAAGCTCGACGCTCAGCAAGCTTTCCTCGCCAATTCCATATGAACCGAGAAAATCCTTAAGAGCGCCAATGTCTTGGCCAAGCTCGCTCTGGAGGCTCTCTTGCAACAGTCCTGCCGGAAGGGTCCCTTGTTTGGCCGCTTGGGAAAAAGCTTTCTCAAACGGTTTGCCAAGCGAGTCCATTTTAATTTGATATTTTTGCAAGTGGGAAAGTTCAAAATGATCCTCATCGGAAAGATTATCTTCATCTTTCAAATAAATGCCCAGATTATGAAAATAAGATTTCATGGGGTTCTTGCCGAAAGCAAAGAGATCTTTCAACCGGATCACGGTCTCTTCTTTAAAATTTTCATCGAAAACAAATTCATTCTCCGTAAAAAAATCGGCAGCGAAAGGACTGGCGGTTTCCCTGCCTCTTTGAAGCGAGAGGCAGGTGTTGAAGTCTCTTAGGGAATAACTGATAAAGGGGCTCGCATCCCCCTGAAAGTAGCGGGGATCGAAACTGTCGAAAGGGTGGACCCTGAGACAAGCTTCCGACGGTTTTTTTTCGTTTATTTCATAATTATCGTCGAGATAGTCCATCAGCTCGCCCACGAGAAGAGAAGGTCCCTTCTCGCCCTTTTCGTCGGTGTAGGTTATGATCAAATTCTTTCGCGCCGATAAAAGCGCCTCCAGAAAGAGTGTCCGGTCAAAGTCGATTGATGTCGGACAATAATCGGCATGGGGATGGGCGCGGCTCATATCAAGAGGCGAGAGGCGGTCGTTTTTGGGGAAGGAGTCTTCATCCATTCCAATCAAAAAAATCGCTTTCGCCGGGATGGCTCTCATAGGAAGCATGGAGCAGAATTTAACCGCGCTTAAGCTTCTTTCAGAGGCGGTCATTGCCGGCTGCTGGAAAATTTTGTTCAAATGATGCCGAATGCTCTGCCAGGAAAACTTCTTACCGGAAAAATGGGATCCTGCTTTGCAAAAGCGGTCGAATATGACAAAAAGCCCTTCTTCCTCCTCTAAAGCTCTATCATCGCTGCGATCGACTGCGAAGTACTCGTCATAAAGACATCGTAAATAAGACGACCACTCCGGCAGTGTGAGTTCCTGATTGTTTGTCATCGGCCTCAGATCCTCTCGAAGAGAGCGGATGAGGCGAAGTATTTTTTCCAAAAAATCCATATCCGTAAGCGACGCATTGCTGGCCGGAAGAAAATCCAGCGCCGGCTCCTCGCCGTCGCCAAGGCTCATTATCATACCCAAAAGAATCCGCCTGATCCCGGTTTCCCAGGTCCCCTGGCTTAAACCTTCGGCTATCCCGCAGTCTCTTTCAATCAGTTCACTGCGGTGCTCTGCATTTTTTCCCCATCGAATCCCCGCATCCAAAATCCATCCTTTCAAAAGACAAATGTTTTCTTCTGAAATTCCTGAGCGCCTCATCACTTCTTCCGCTTCAAAAAATTGAAGCAGCTTTGACACCTCAAAGCGGCTGTCGGCAAGGCTTAGCAAAGTGGTAAACGCCGCTGCCGGCGAGCTTTCCGAAGAGAGCCTAAGATCAAAAATTACTGTCTCCAGGGGATTGCCTGGACCTGCGAAAACTGTTTTGATATAGGGGGCATAGAGCCGGATGTCCGGCGCCATAACGATGATCTCTGACGGAGACAGTCCCTTTGTATCGATGAGATTCAATATTGTCTGATACACAACCTCTGTTTCGCGAAAAAAAGAAGGAGCTCTATGCACTTGTATCGACACATCCTGCATCGAGATTTTGCCTGTACGATTTGTCAACTGAAGCATATCCCTCTGAACAGAAGAGAGGAGAGTCTTTCCTTGAGGCTCTTCATAATGGGACTCTTCAAAGGCCATATCGTCTTCAATCTGCAGAAGCATTTTACGGCCCAGCCGGCTTAAGTTCGCAAGAAGGACATTGCGGTCCATAAGATAATAGTCGAGCTCTTCCTGATTCTTTTGGGTGACGCCTTGGCGGCGCCACTGCTTTCTGATCGCGGCAAGCTCCGTATCGGAAGCGATATCGCCCCAAAACATTTCGCAGGGAGAGAGCAGATAGTAGCTCACAGGATGCGTCTTAGAAACTTTTTTTAAAAACTCATGGTGCAGTTTCGAAAGAAAATTCAACCCGAAAATATGCACCTGCAAATCCCGTTTTTGGCTAGGGAGACCGGCTATCGTTGACAATTCGAGATAAGGCTGCGTCCAACTAGAATACCTTTTCATGATCCTCTGGTAGAGCGCCTGCTGCCAGTTGGAGACAGGGCCCCGACTCCAGTCATCGAGCATTTGCGATGCGTAAATCCCATATTGAAGAAAATATTTTGCCAGCTCCTCCGAAAGAGCCGCCAGCCTCTTGCTCTCCTTTTGACCGGCGCCGCCTTTCAAATAAAGCGCAAGCGGAGACCACAGCTCGGATTTTTCCTCGGCGAGTATAATTTTCACTTCACTTTCTATAGCAAAGGCCATCTCCATTCTGGAAGGGACAACTCTTCTTTCCCGATCGTCGCTGTCAAATAATTTGCCAAGGCGGCCAAGCGCCTGGTTCAAATAGATCACCTCAATACCCATAGCGATCGAAAGATCGGGATCTTTTGCCATTTCCCTAAGAAGCCAGGAACGCATAACCGGGCTGGCAACCACGACAAGACGCTCTGTAAAAGGGCCGGATCCAGATAAAAAAGATTTTTTGAATTGCGAGAAAAGCAACTCAAGCCGATTGCTGCTATGTATACAGAAAAGTCTATCCATGCTATTATTCGGTGTTAACTTATAGGTATTATAATTTAATTACATGATATTAATAAAGCTATCAGATGGTATAATATGATAAAATCTCAAAAATTTATGCGTTCATTTTTAACAAAAAAATTCACTTCATTCACCTATCTCAATATTACGCAATTCCTTGGGGCCTTAAACGATAATATATACAAACTGCTCATCGCCTTCTTCCTCATTCAACAGTTAGGAGCAGATAGCAGCTATATCATTATGTCGACTACAGGAATTGCCTTTGTCCTTCCCTTTCTCCTCTTTTCCTCAAATACAGGGACCTTGGCCGACCGCTTCAGCAAACGGAACATCATTGTTCTCACCAAAATTTTAGAGCTGCTTGTCATGTCTATGGGCCTTTTGGCTTTTGCCTTCGAAAGCATTGCATTTTCTTATATCACTCTCTTCATGATGGCCACCCAAAGCGCAATTTTCGGCCCCTCAAAATACGGAATTATCCCCGAGCTGGTTCATGAAGAAAAAATTTCGACCGCCAACGGCCTGCTGACCTCCTTTACATTTCTGGCCATCATAATCGGAACTTTCCTTGCCTCGTTCATTACAGACATCTCCAACCGCAACTTCATCTTGGCAGCCCTAACTTGCACGATTATTTCTCTGGCCGGCGTCATTACAAGCTTCGGAATTGAATACACCCCTCCTTCAGGGTCTGTAAAGCGGTTTGACATCCGCTTTTTAAGAGATATTTTTAAAACTCTCAAAATCGCCTATGCCGTCCCCTCTCTTTTGCCTGCTATTTGGGGCTCGGCGTTTTTTATGTTTCTCGGCGCCTTTGTCCAGCTCAATATCATTCCTTTTGCCATGCAGTCCCTAAATATGACCGATGTGCAGGGAGGTTATTTATTCCTGCTGACAGCTGTAGGGATTGGCACAGGCGCTGTAGTATCCGGCAAAATCTCGGGAAAAAACATCGAGCTTGGCCTTGTGCCCGCTGCTGCCCTCGGCATCACCTTCGCCCTTTTCGGCCTCGACTACTACTCCACTTCGCTCGGGGTTGTCATCCCTCTGATTCTCATGATCGGCTTCCTCGGAGGCATGTACCAAATTCCTCTCGACAGCTATATCCAGGTAGCCAGTCCCAATAAATACAGGGGGCAGGTGATCGCCGCCACTAACGTTGTCAGCTTTTCGGGAGTCATGCTCGCCGCTGTTTTAATCTACGCCCTCACGGCTTTTTTCGGACTTGAGGCCGATCAAGGATTCACGGTTATGGGCACCTTTGCCGGCTTTGTCGCCATTTACTACGGCTTCCAGTTTTTTGATTATGTGACCCGCTTTGTCGGCATGCTCCTCTCGAAAATTCATTTTTCCACCACAATTTCAGGCTATGAGAATCTCTCGAATGGAGCCTCTCTTTACATCTGCCGCCACACCGCCTGGAATGACACCCTGCTCATACTGGGATCTCAAAGGCTGAGGGTCAGATTCTTTATCCAGAATGAAAAAAACCACAAAATATGGCTGCTCAGGTTTTATAAAATGCTAAGAGTCGTCATGGTCCCCGAAATTGAAACTTACGAATCGAGCAAAGACTTCCTGGATAAAATTGAAAAAACCGTCAAAAGAGGCATCTCTGTCTGTGTTTTCATCGATAAAAATGATCTTGAGCAAGAAGTAGGGCGGATGCTCGTTTCCCCCACCTTCTGCAAGGTCTTGAAAGATACCGAAACCCCCATTATCCCCGTAACAATTGAAAAGGGGACCAAAGAGAAGCCTTCGGGACTGCTTAGGAAAATTCACATTCCCGCACACGTTTCATTTGGCAATCCAATTCATGTGAAATGAGCAGCGGCAAAAGCCGCTGCCTATAAAGGGCGCTAAAAACTGCAATTGCTGAATCTCATTCGACTTAGAGAGTCTGAAACCTCTTTATCGCTGATCCATTTTTTATCAATGACCAAAGAGTGCGTCTTTTTCAAATGAAGAGCCAATGCAGCGTTGAATTCTTTATGATTAGTTGCATTACTGAGAAATGATTGAATAGTCGCTTTATCAGCATAATCATCGCTCCTGTTTTTTTCGGGCAAGGAATTCCGCAGCTCCTGCTCTGTTGCTTCCTTTCCAATGGCTGTCCCTCTGTGAACCCCATGGAAGAAATCACCCCCTATCGAAAAAACAGGAGTGAATATCCAGTCATTCAAAGTCCTTGCCACTTTTTGCACACCGGGTTTAATCGGTCCATAGAGTTTTGTCAAGCCATGAGACGTAGGTTTACAAACGCGCGTATTAAACGTGGATGACACTTTGCCAAGAATCTTTTGACCCAACCGAAGAGAGGGTTTGAGAGCATTTTCTATAAGAGGAGTAAAAATCCGCTTATCCAGAGCATTTACCGCCTTGCTAATTTGCAGGCAGTCGATCAGCCCTTTGCTTTTCACACCCATAGGATTGAGAATCCTTTGATTAACAAATTTTCCCACACGAGCGGCGGCTGAATTCATTCCAATCTTTTTTGCGGCAAATTGGAATCCTTCATAAACCTTTTTCGCGGCATTTGCAAGCTGCGAAAATGGAAATGCAACAACCATTCCGACTTTTTCGGAAAAGGTATTGCGGTTTTCAATTCCTTTTTGCTGGGGTATAAAAGAATTTTTTTCACTTGATGCGGAACTTGCACAATCCATGATGTTCACCTCTTTTTTTAAAGAATTTCAGGTTTGTAAATTTGTAAATAATTAAATTATATAAGATTTTGAGATTTTGTGCAGGAAAAAACTAAAATCCGATGCCAATACTAAAAGTGACGCTCGGCGCCCAGGAGTTCATGGGAACGAGTCCGGTGCGACTTCCCTGTGTGCTTCCATAAATAAAGGCTGGCTGACTCACCTGCATTTCCACAAAAGATTTGACTTTATCCGTCACGCGGAATTGATAGCCGCCGGACAAAACACCGCTTACAAAACCTATATTCAGATTGGAGCCGCTATTTTTGAAATGAAAGGCATAGCGGTCGGCTTCAGCTCCGGCTCCAAAATACAAACTGTTGCTTGATTTTGGATTAAGATAGTAAAGATACATCGCCTGACCATTCACATAATAATAAGTGCCGCCGATGCCTTTATTCCGAATGACAATCACATCCCCGGTATCGAGCATGTTAGTAAAATTCAAGTTATGTATCACAAACTCCCGAGGCTCATGCCCGCTGATAGAAATATTGATGCCATGATGAGCTTTCCGATACCTCCATCCCAAACCGTATTTAATCATAATCTCGGTATCGGTCATATCCTCCTTAAAAAAGTGTGAATAAGTATCGAACTTAGAATAAACCAATGACTCTCCGTAAACAGCGTTTTTATTGCGCGCCAGTTGCTGTTGCCACTCCAGATGCGATCTTTCCGGCAGGAAAAACGACTCGTAGGCCGCCGTGTTTGACAAACCCGCTAACATCAAAAATAAAAATATTTTATTCATTATATAACACAAATTTTATTAACTAAATATGAAAGTATACAATAAATATAGTTTATTAGGTAAGGTTAAAATATTATTTAAAAAATTCTGTAGAACTTTTTTCAGGCTTGATATTCGCCGGGACGGGTGTAAAGCGACCACGAAGGTTTTCGTGTTGATCCGTCAAGCCAATGCCGCCAAATAGACATCGGCATTCCTTCAGTACCCGTATCATCAAGCCGCCAAAGTTCAAACTCTCCCGTTCCGGGATTGACGACAAAACCAAACATGTCGAAAGCCCAGTTGGTGTCGGCAAAAATGACGGGCCGGAGCATGGCGAATTTAAGATCCTGCATCGCCAGGCTGATAAGCTTATGCCAATTTTTAGAATGAAAAGTGTTATCTATAGCCGCCGTGACAAGCGCCAGGCAAAAATTGCGAAGCCCTTCGGCACTAATGATGCTTCGATAAAAAATTTGTTCTTTTAAGGGATCAAAATTATCCATAATTGTTTTTAGCATTCCTTTGTCGACTTCCTCAATGGAGCGAAAAATTTCTTCCACTCTTTCTTTAAGCTGGGACTCTTTGAAAAAAGGAAGAAGCTTGTACAACAGTGAATCAATCGCATCGGGAGTGAGGTAAAATCTTTCGACAGGGGTGAGATTTTTATCATGTGAAATCGTTTTGACGACATATTCTCGAAAAAGAATCGGATTCATTCTCTTAGGAGGATAAGTAAAAGCTTTACGAAAAAAATGATGAAAAGATTTGGGTATGCGTTCGATCAACTGATCGAATAAAAAGTTAACCATATCGTCGTCAAAACTCATCCTTTCGACAAAAACTGACATTTTTGAGATCACCTGATCGCGGCACCATATATAGGTATAATCTTTTGACTCCCACCCTTTGCGGAATTTTTCAAGACCCGGTTTTATATTAAAAGCGTGGGTCGGAGAGGTAATCAGCATGTTGCGGCCGGAATTTTTCACAAATTGTTCGGTAATTTTGGGCGGAACTTCTTTCAATGTGTCCAAAAGAAACACAAGAAATTCCGTTTGATTTTCCATCCACCGGTCGACATGAAAAGGCATTTCCTCCCTGCGGAAATAACAAGATAAGAGAGTGTCGAGACTGCCTCCCGATGTGTAGGCCCAAGGCTTCTTCTCAACTCTGTCGAGATTTTCAAGGGGGTTCTCTGGAATCTTTGCATTTTTTGCCGTCGCCATCCGGTAGAGAGCCGTTTCTAAAAACTCGGGGGTTTTGATATGGGTCACAACGGCTGTCGTGATTTCCGAGATATCCGACTCAAAACCTTTAAACACAGGATCATTCATGATCTCATATTCCGTCGATGTAAAAAAGGAATTAAGAACCTCGACAAAATCGGACAAATTTTTTACCGGAGTCCATGCCGAAATTGCGGCTCTTCCATATTTGTAAATCAATTGAAAACCCGCCGGACTGTCGTCATAGGGACCGACAGTCACTTCATGCATATCGGCATCGTAGACTTCCTGGAAATATTTCGGAAACAGCTTCAGATATTTATCGATCAGAACATCATAGAGATTTGCGAAGGACTCGGCCCGCCTGTGCGCTTTTCCCCGAATCTCTTCTATGGTATAAAATTCGTTTTTCCGGCTTTGATATTCTGCTTTCAACCACCTGGCCTCGTCCTCAGAGGCTCGCCGCAAACGGCTTTCGAGATATTTCACTTGGACATAAACCTGCTCATACTGGCTTTGAAATTCCTCGATCTTTTGGTTTTCCCGATCGAGCTTTTCCTTGAGTATCTTGTACAGCGCCTGCCCGATCCCCCCTTTTTCATCGGACTTTAGCCCCAAACTAATGTAGAGGTTCCATTTTGAGAATTCGGCTTTTGTCTCGGTAAACGTCGCGAGGGTAAACTCCCACCCTTTTAGCAACGCATTGTCTGCCAGCGAAGCGAACGCCCTCCTTGCCGCGTCCAAATCCTCAAGAAATCGCGCCGCTCTTTGTCCAACCCCTCCTTTTCCAATTCCCGGCTTGCTCATGTGCATCATCAGCCCCCCGTAAACCATTTCTTGAGGTCGATGCAGATACTCATCCAGATCATCTTGCGAAAGCTTATGGTGTTTGAGCAGAATTTCGCGCAGCAGATCTTCAACGCTTAGCGAAAGCCGCTCTCCCACAAATCGACCATTTTGCAAAGCCTCAGCAATCAACTTTTTGAGCGCCTCGCGTCTTTTTGGGAGGGGCTCGCTGCCAAAAAGCACTCCGACAACTTCGAGCGCATTGATCAGGCCCGGCGACTGCCAAATGGGGACGCCTTCTTGTAAATTTTTGGATATAAATATCTTACGCTTTAAATCCCCTGTTCCTGAGCTGAAGCTTAAAGGAGCCGAGTATTCCTCGCCTCCGAATGTCCTCTTCAACCTTCCCGTTCCCAAAAGTTCGATCAAGTCTGTTAAAAACTGCTGAGGTTGCTGATCATGAACAATGATTGCCGGCGCCGTGGCAAAACAAGACCCGACGCTTTGCCGCAAATAGCAAAGAAGGGCTGAAAGTACCGCCCGCTTGGCATGCGCTTGTCCAATCATTGTTTTCTGCGGCATTTGGAGCGTATCTCTAATGAACTTATCGGCATGGGGGTTGGAATAGGGCTTGTCAATTTTTTTGATGAGATCCTGAAGCTCCTTTTCATCCCTGATCCGCTTCAGCATCATGAGCACATGCTCAAATCTTTTGGCGTCGGACTGCCTGCCTGGTCCGGTCGAATAAAGTTTTCTTTCCAAGACGCCGACAGCCGTCTCGACAGCTTCGAGATCCAACGCGCCGTCATCTTTAATCAGAACATTCGAGAGCCGCCGGGTGAATAAGACATTTCTGACATTGCAAGAGGCCTGAATTTCAGCCAGGTCCAGCCTTATCGACAGTTCGTTGTACTCTTCAGTGCAAATTTTTTCTATGAGCTCCCCGCTTTCTTCCAAGCCGGCTTTCCTCTGCCGCACTAAATGGGAAAAAAGAGCAGCGTGAAGCTCATCGCTTTCAATGTCCGAAGTTTCAGAAAATAAACTTTGCAGCTCTTCTCTTTTCATCATGCCCAGGGTAACGATTTTCACCTTTCTTTTTCCAGTCAGTTCCATTATTATGGTTATGAAAAAAACACTATTAGGAAATCGCTTATGCACATCAAGTTACCTGGCGAAACCGAAATTGAGCTGCCGGAAGGCAGCACAGCTAAGGCTCTTGCGGAAAAACTCAACCTAAACCAGCCCCATCAGGCGCTAGCGGCCTGCGTCAACGGCAGAAGCGTCGACCTGTCTTGCCGCTTGCAAGACGGCGACCGGGTGATCCTTTGGTCGTTTGACGATCCCGAGGGAAAGGAAATTTTTTGGCACACTTCCGCCCACGTCCTCGCCCAGGCAGTTTTAAGGCTCTACCCGGAAGCCAAGCCGACAATAGGCCCTCCGATAGAACACGGTTTTTACTACGACTTCGCCAACCTTCAAATCTCCGATGACGACTTAGATAAGATTGAAAAGGAAATGAAAAAAATCGTTTCGGAAAATTACGAGTCGATACGCGAAGAGTTTCAAGATAAAGAAGAAGCGAAGAACAATTTTCAGAACAATCCCTATAAAATTGAATTGATCGACAGCTTCGACCCCAAAGACCCCCTCACGGGGTACCGCCAGGGGGAATTTTTCGACCTCTGCCGCGGCCCCCACCTTCCAAGCCTCGGAAAAATCAAGGCGCTAAAAGTGATGAAAACCTCGGGTGCTTACTGGCGGGGAGACGCCGAAAACGAAATGCTGACACGCATATACGCCATCTCGTTTCCGGACCGCAAACTCCTAAAAGACTACCTCTACCGCCTTGAAGAAGCCAAAAAACGCGACCACAAAATTCTCGGACCCAAACTCGGCCTCTTCTCCCTTAGAGAAGAAGCTCCCGGAATGCCCTTCATTCACCCGAGAGGAGTCAAAATTTGGAACAGCCTCCTCAAGTTTCTGCGGGAAAGGCTCAGCGCCGGCCGCTATATAGAAATCAAAACCCCCGCCCTCATGTCGAAAGAACTTTGGGTGAGGTCGGGCCACTGGGACAACTACCGCGATTCCATGTTCTTTTCCGAAAAAGACAAGCGCGACTACGCCATCAAACCGATGAACTGCCCCGGGTGCATGCTTTATTACAAAATGGACGCTCACAGCTACCGCGAGCTGCCGCTTCGCATCGCGGAGATCGGCAACGTCCACCGCTTCGAGCCTTCCGGAGCGCTATCCGGTCTCTTCCGCTGCCGAAGCTTCCACCAGGACGACGCTCACATTTTCATGAAACCAGGCGACATCAAAGACGAGATCATCAAAATCCTGGAATTCGCTGATCATCTCTATAAAACTTTCGGACTCTCCTACCACCTCGAGCTTTCCACAAGGCCAGAGGAAAACACCATCGGCTCGGACGAAGAGTGGGAAATAGCGACCAAGGGCTTAAAAGACGCCCTCGACACCTGGGGGCGCGATTACAAAATTAACGAAGGCGACGGCGCCTTTTACGGACCCAAAATCGACTTCCACATCCGCGACGCCCTCGAAAGAACCTGGCAGTGCGGAACCGTGCAGCTCGACATGGCCCTTCCCCGCCGCTTCGAACTCGAATACACCGCCGAGGACGGCACCCGCAAAATGCCCGTGATGCTTCACAGGGCGATTTTCGGCTCGATTGAACGGTTCTTCGGCATCCTCATAGAACATTTCGGAGGACGCTTCCCACTTTGGATCAGTCCCAGCCAGACAAGGATTATCTGCGTTGCCGACAGACACCAGGACTACGCCGAAGAAGTCTCGGAACAAATAAAATGCGCCGGATTCACCTGCGAAGTCGACCACTCTCACGAATCGGTCGGTAAAAAAGTGAGAAATGCCCAACTCGATCAAGTCAACTACATTCTCACTATAGGAGATAAAGAGGTGGAACATAAAACGTTAAACCTCCGTTCGCGCGACAACGTCGTCCACGGCGAACTCGAGCTAAAACCTTTCCTTGAAAAAATCACCCAAGAAAGAGACAATCGCAGTCTTGAGAGTTATTTTAGCCAGTAGGTAACATAATGAAAAAAATTGCGATCAGCAGCTTCAAAGGGGGAACTGCCAAAACATCGACAGCCCTCCACCTTGGAAGCGCCCTTTCTCTCTTTCATAAAAAAAACGTTCTTCTCATCGATTTTGATTCTCAGGCCAATCTGACCACAGGGCTTGGCTTCGATCCCGATGAGCAAGACAGCGCCGCCTCCGTCCTTCAGGGGGAGACCCCTGTTGAGGATGTAATCAAAAAAACAGGCATCGATAGACTCGACCTCATCCCGGCAGACACATGGCTTGAAAGGGTGGAGGTGACCGGAAACTTAGCCTCCGACCGCTACTCTCACGAAAGGCTTCGCGAAATCATCGACTCTCTCGATTATGATTTTGTGATTATCGACACGCCCCCTTCACTCTGCTGGCTGACAGAGTCCGCCCTCATCGCCGCCGATAGCACTTTAGTCTGCACCACTCCCGAGTTTTATAGCGTTAAAGGATTAGAGCGCCTCGCCCACTTTATCGAAAACATCGGACAAAGGCACCCACTTGATACATTAGGCGTTGTTATGTCCTTCTGGAATGCACGCGGCAAAAGCAACAACGCCTTTCTCAACGTGATTGACAATACATTTCCCGAAAAAGCGCTAAATACAAAAATACGCCGCGACATCAGCGTTTCGGAAGCGGCCATCTACGGCAAGCCGGTTTTTCAGGCATGCCCGAAATGCCGCGCCGTCCGAAGACTACTTATCATTGACCTCGGAACTTCTGGAAAAAATGTAAAGCCGCTTTACAAAAAAGGAACAAAAAAAATGAGTCAAGTGAACACTCTGCTATCCGAACGACTTGCAAAAAAAAATAAAAAAAGCTCAAAAACCGCTGCTCTTGCAGAAAGATCCGCCAGCGGCAACCTTTCGGGATTTGCCGGAGTATTCAGTTTAAGCGAACTCAGCCCCCATGAAAAGCAAACCCTTGAAAACATCCTTACCGAATACGCCCACGGCGATGAAAACGTCGCAACCGATTTAAAAAACCTCATCTCCATCACCTCCGAAGTCAAAGCAATCAACAACCAGGCCGCCCTCCTGCACGGAGAACGCATCAAAGGAGCCCAACAGATCCTCAAACAATATAGAGACGGCGCCTTTACCACTTGGTTGATCGCTACCTATGGGAACAGGCAAACCCCCTATAACTTCATGCAGTATTTCGAGTTTTACGAGTCCCTCCCCTCCCCCTTAAAACCCCAAATTGAAACCATGCCCAGGCAAGCTGTCTACACTCTAGCGAGCCGCGAAGGCGATCTCAAAGATAAGCACAATATTGTCAAAACCTACCGGGGAGAAACCAAAGACGAACTCCTCCGTATCATCCGGGAAACATTTCCCTTGAGCGATCAGGACAAAAGACGGCGCAAGCAAGGCGAAGCTGCCATTCAGCTTTTGAAAAAAGTCCGCTCGCTTCTCAAAGAAAGAAAAGCCCGCGTCACAAAAAAACAAAAAGAAACCCTGCGGGAACTTCTCGCCGACATAGAAGCTCTTTTATGAACACTTATACCAGCCCCTTTTCAAACCGTTACGCAAGCCCCGAAATGAGGCAGCTCTTTTCCCCCCAATACAAATACTCAACCTGGCGAAGGCTCTGGGTTGCTCTTGCAGAAGCGGAAAAAGAACTGGGAATTCCCATTAGCGATGAACAAATACATGAGCTGAAAACTCATATCGACGATATCGACTTCGATGCTGTCCAAGAGTATGAAAACGAGCTGCATCACGACGTTATGGCCCACATCAAAGCCTACGGAGACCTTTGCCTAAAAGCCGCTCCCATCATCCACCTCGGATCCACTTCCTGCTATGTCACCGACAACACCGACGTCATCCAAATGCAGGGGGCCTACAAAATCCTAATCCCTAAGCTCAGGCAAACGATTCAAAACCTCGCTGTTTTTGCCGAAACCTACGCCGACCTCGCCTGCCTTGGCTTTACCCACTTTCAGCCCGCTCAGCTGACCACTGTCGGCAAGAGAGCCTGCCTCTGGCTCCAAGACTTTGTTCTCGACCTGCAGGAAATGACAGCCCGCTCATCGTCGCTTTGCTTCCTCGGCGCCAAAGGAGCCACCGGAACCCAGGCCTCTTTTCTTTCCCTCTTTGAAGGCGACATCGAAAAAGTTGAACAGCTAGACAGCCTCATCGCTCAAAAAATGGGTTTCGACAACCTCCTGACTATCGCCGGACAAACCTACACCCGGAAGCAAGACATCCTCGCCATGGCCCCCCTTGCCGGCCTTGCCGCCTCCATCCACAAATTTGCCACAGATATCAGGCTTCTCGCCCACCTCCGCGAAGTTGAAGAAGGGTTTGGTAAAAAACAAGTCGGCTCTTCCGCCATGCCCTACAAGCGCAACCCCATGCTGTCTGAGAGGCTTTGCTCGCTCTCCCGCTTTGTGATCTCCCTCACAGAAAACTCCTACTACACGGCTGCCACCCAATGGCTTGAGCGCTCGCTCGACGACTCGGCCAACCGCCGCCTCTCGATTTCCGAGGCTTTCCTCGCAGCAGACGCCCTGCTCACCACTTTGCAAAAAGTCACTCAATCACTCACTGTCAACAAAGAAGTCATCGCCCGCCGCTTAAAGGACGAACTTCCCTTTATTGCTACCGAAAACATCCTCATGAAAGCGGTAAAATCCGGAGGCGACCGCCAAAAGCTCCACGAAATCCTCCGCGAAAAGAGCCACGCCGCCGCCCGCCGCGTCAAAGTCGAAGGCAAAGACAACGACCTGCTCGACCACCTCGCCGGAGACTTCAACCTCTCGGAATCGGACCTCGCCGCCCTTCAAAACCCTCAAAACTTCATTGGCCTCGCCTCTCGCCAGACCCGCCGCTTCCTCGAGGAGCAAGTCCACCCCCTTGCCTTAAGTCCATCACGCTAAGCAGCACTCAATACTTGGCATCTTTTTTGCTTATACCCACTCCTAGTAAATGATAGGAGAATTCTATGGAATCTGCAAAACCGGACCCATTTCAAAAATTGCCGGATGAAATCATCTTAGAAATTTTTAAGCATGCAACTCCTGAAGATCTTCTGGCCCTTAGTCAAGTCAGTAAGAGAATTAGTCGGTTGGCTCAGGTTAAATTAGGGGATATAGAAACCCTTGCTGAAACTTATCGTCAAGCCAACCCCATAAGAGCCGAAGGAATTTTGAAAGCCAACCCGAACATTTCCAAAAAGGATTTTGTCGATAAAATGGTCCAATCCGTCAAAGAAGATTGTGTTCATTTTAGCATTTCTATGAAAAGGGAAGAAATTCTCAAAGGGAATGAGTTAAAATCTCTCGAACAACAGATTCAAGATGCCGCTCTTATTGAATTTACCGACATTCTTATTGAAAAAAAGGCGCTTAACCTAGATTTTGGCGAGGAGAAAAGTCCTTCACAAAAAGCGAAAACAATCAGAGCTTTTCTTTCAAACCCGGATAACCTTCAAAATATTAATAGTTTGGAACTTTCTGGAGCTAAATTAAAACTTCTTCCCCCTGAAATCGGACATTTTATTTCATTAGAAGATTTGAATTTAAGTCGTAACCCGCTTACAGCCCTGCCTGAAAGCTTCACAAAGCTGCCTAATCTGCTCTATTTGTATTTAGCAAACTCCCAACTTGCAAACCTTCCTGAAAATATCGGAAATATTGGAACATTACAAATTTTGGATTTAGATAATACTGCGCTTAAATCTCTACCCGAAAGTATCAAAAACCTGGATAACATAACAGAGTTGCATGCGCTTAATCTGAAGTTAGATGAAGGCTCAATAAAAATACTCAACGAGTTGAAAAATGATTCTTTCAGACAAATTGATTACTAAAATACTTGGATAAAGTAAAGGCAGCACCCGATAATGATCGTCGGCACAAGGGCTGCAAGGAACAAGTATAGGGGGGCGATACCATCCGGGAAATGCTTGCCTAAGATGGCCTGTCCTGCCGGATTGGGTGCATTGGCGATTACAGTGAGTCCTCCGCCGGTCACAGCTCCGGCAACCACGGCATACTTCATCGATTCGTTAAATGTGGGTACAAGGGTCGCAAGATAAGTGATTTCCGCGTTGTCGTTAAATGCTGTTAAGACAACAGACGACAACATCAGCACCCAATTGCTTGCCTCCGAAAGGATCGGCGAGATCCACCACGCCTGAAGACCTCCGTGAACAACAAGCCCCGCAAGGAAAAAGCCCACCAGAACCGGGGTTTTTAAATTTAAATGCGTCTGGTAGGGAAGAGTCGCTCGATAAAACCCTAAAAAGAGAAGAAATGTTCCAAGAAAAATCACAGGATAGTGCGAGTGAACGACCGTCCATGCAAGAAAGAACAAATGCACAAGGCTGATCCAAAAAGGGATCGTCTCTTTCTCTTCGGTATCCTCGCTGAACGCCGCCTCGGCATAAATCTTTTTCTTGTTCAGCTGCTCAAGCTCCCTTTGAAAAAGGAAAAAATACAAAATGTTGGCCAAGACAATGCCGATAACCGCCTTCCATCCGAAATGAGTCATCATGTAGCTTGAATCCCAATGCCAAGCTTTGCTCACCATTAGAACAGGAGGAGCGGCAAAATTTGTAAATATCCCCCCGACAGATATGTTGACGAACAAAAGGCCGAGTGTCCCATAGGCCAGCTTGAGAGTCGGCTTCAAACGATAGAACTGCTTTCCCAAAAGAAGAGCGCAAATCGTCATCGCACCCGGCTCAGTAATAAATGAGCCGAGGAGAGGGCCCACAGTCAAAACACAAAACCACCACGATTTAACTGTGCCTCCTCCTATCCAGGCAATCGCCTTTAAACTGTCTTCGGCAACTTTAAACACCGGTTTGGTGGCCGCCAGGGCCATAATGACAATGACAAAAACAGGTTCGGTATAGTCCCGCCCATTCAAATAATAGATGGCCGTACTCCAATCATAATAGATGGACATGGCTAAAAGCAGGGGAATTACCCATATCCCGAAGATGACCTCGACTTCGCTCATAAAATGAAGAATCTCGGATCCGAAGGTTTCTTTCCGTGTTCCGGTGATTTTCGCGTTCCTGTCGATCAGCCTATGGGAAAACTCGGCAAACTTGTGAGACATGAACGTGTGCACAATAGCGCAAACGAAAATAATCAGAGCGATTAAATTAAAAGGCTGGGCGCGGACTCTGAATATAAGCTTATCCCAAATTCCGGGGATATTGGCATCGGCATAACCGTCTGCCGATAAAATCAGCGGATATCCGGTGCTTGCGCTTGAAGTTTCCAAAGCCACAAAATAAAGAAATTGGGTGATGCCGATTACAAAGAAAATATAAATAAAAAGAAGAAGCAAAGGCTTTGTTCGAACGTTTGTCACACTCACCCCTTTGAAGCGATTGAGCTAAATTCACAAAAGACCTATTTTATAACCTAAGTGTGATTAACCACAAGGGTGGTTTTTTATAAGGAGGTCCCTATGATCGGCAGCGGCGAGATTATTGTCATTTTATGTGTGGTTCTTTTGCTTTTTGGAGGGAAAAAACTTCCTGAATTTGCAAAAAGCCTTGGAAAGGGAATTCGAGAGTTCAAAAAAGCCTGCCAGGGCGACGTGGATGATTCAACCGGCGACTCGTAAGATATGAGCCTGCTTGACCCCCCCCCTTCTTTTTGGGAGCATGTTGAAGAGCTCCGAAGCACCCTGATCAAATGCCTCCTGGCTGTCGCCCTTGCGGCCGCGGCCGCCTTTCTTTGTTTTGACCAGATTTACCCCCTGATAACATCTCCTTTGAAATCGCAACGTCCCCTGACAAAATCAATTGTGATCAAACAACGGCTTAAAAACAGCCGCGGAGTTGAGCAAACGATTCAAAAGCCTCCGGGAACAATGACAAGCATTTCAAAAGGCTCCGGCTTTACAGAGGAGGGTTTTGTAATTCTTCCGCCGGATGGCGTTATCGAGTGGGAAGTGGAAAAAGACCCAACTGATCTTATTCTGCTCGGCCCAATGGAGGGCATAGCTTCCTCGTTAAAAATCAGTTTGTGGACAGGACTTTTCCTCTCCTCTCCATTTTGCAGCTACTTTCTGCTGCAGTTCATTTTCCCGGCCCTGCGCAGAAAAGAAAAGCTCTTTGCACTTCCTTTTGCTTTTTTTTCCCTGCTTTTTTTATTTCTCGGCGCACTCTTTGCCCATACTGTAACGATTCCCTTCACCAATGACATGCTCAGCCGTTACAACGAAAGCATGGGCCTCAACTTTTGGACCGTCTCCAATTACATCAACTACACAATCATTATGACCCTCTCAAGCGGCATTGCATTCGAGATTGCTTTGATTTTGCTGTTTTTGGTTCATTATGGAAAAATTTCGGAGCCCGCATTAAAAAGATTCAGGCCCATTTCCTATGTGGGAGCGTTTGTTTTGAGCGCCTTTTTGACTCCCCCCGATATTTTCACGCAAATTTGCCTTGCCCTCCCCCTCATAGGCATTTATGAAATCGCCATCATCTATGCAAAAATACGGGTTTATTTTCTGATGAAATTATTGAAGAACATGGATTAAGTCTTTTTTATCGCAGTCATCGAGATGGTAGCGCCACTCTTCTGCGATCCAGCCGAACTCTTCGAGCAATTTTTTTAAATCCTCCGAGTCGATTCTCTCCATTTTTCCCAGATAATGAAGAAAGACTTTGAAAGTTTCTTCATTGACAGTGATATAGGTATCAATATCTGGCTTCGGCATAGGCGGCCCTTCTTTTAAACACTCCCGAACGCTTTTGGGAAAATAATTGACCCCGTCATAAACATTCGCAGATAGCGACATTTTGGCATCCTTGTTAATGTATTTTGCCGAAATCATTCCTCCGAAAACCGAAACATCCGCAGTCCCACTCTCTTTAAGTTCGTCTAAAACTGTTTTGATTTTCTGATTAGTAAACATTATTATCACCGCCAAGTAGAATAGCACTACCTATTTTATTATACATCTTTTTTAATTTAAATTAAAATTGGTATGGATATTATACATCCAAGAGGCGCCAGTCAATGGCTTCCTGATGGCTTTTTTCAAGAAATTCATTTGCTTTAGAGAAGTGTCTGCATCCGAAAAACCCCGTATAAGCAGAAAAGGGCGAAGGGTGGGGGCTTTTTAAAATCAAATGTTTACGACCATCCAAAAACACTCCTTTCTGCTGAGCGTATTTGCCCCAAAGCATGAAGACAAGGGGGTTTTTCCTTTCATTTAATTTTTTCAAGACAGAGTTGGTAAATTGTTCCCATCCCTTTCCTTGATGGGACGCAGGCTGCCTCTGCCGCACTGTGAGGATGGAATTGAGCAGAAGGACCCCTTGATCCGCCCAGGAAATCAAACAGCCGTGAGGGGGCTTAAAACTCCCTGCATTAGCGCTCACCTCTTTAAAAATATTTTGAAGGGATGGCGGAAGCTTAATTCCTTTCTGGACGCTGAAACTGAGTCCATGAGCTTGATTCGGCCCGTGATAGGGATCCTGCCCGACGATCACGACTTTGACTTTATCATACGGAGTGTGTTGAAATGCGTTGAAAATGAGATCTTTAGGAGGGAAAATAACCTGGCCCTCCGTTTGTTCTTTATCCAGAAAATTTTGAAGGTCAGTTATATAGGGTTTTTCCAGCTCTTTTGACAGGGCTATTTGCCAGGAAGTTTCCAACTTGAATTTACGGAGCATGAGATTTCTATTCCTTTTTGAAGATATGCTAATTTTCCACAAAGGTTGATGAAGAGAAAAGAATATATATATTTTTTCTTCTTCTTAAGGGGGTGTGGAAATGTTGATAACAGATCCATTTCCCTCTATTTTTTTCTTATTTTTTCTGTCGATAACTTTGTTGGTAATTTAGGAGATGTTAACACCCCTTAGCATTATTCAACAATAACTTGGCACTTATCGACAGATTTCGCCTAGGTTTTCAACATAGTAATCATCTTGGCACTTAGCATTGACCGGAAACATTCGAAAGGCTATGATTGTTGTTTTACTAAAAATGGGGACTTATAGGATGAATAATTTAGCTGAAAATAATTTGATTCGCTTTATTAATATTACGAAGAAGAAGGACGGCATTTTTGCGAACTTCAAGGTCCAGCGGGATAAAGGGTGGAATGGTTTATAAAGCGACGATATCTGTTGACTTGGATGCGGCGGACGTTGATCTTACGGACCCGATGGAGGCGATAATAGAAGCTTGCGCCAAGATTGCGGTCAGGGAATTTAAGAAGTCCGACCTTCAGTTTGAGGGGCTTGTCGCCGTCTAGCCCGGAAAAAATTTCTTCACAGGATCTCGAGGTAAACTGGGTAGAAATGTACTCTCCTATGTCGATCAGACAATGTCTTCGGGCAATTGGGAGGCTGAAGATGAAGTGACAGCGAGAAATCATGGCTAATCATATAATCTGGGTGTAGCGCAGCTTGGCCAGCGCACTTGCATGGGGTGCAAGGGGTCGGAGGTTCGAATCCTCTCACCCAGATTCTTTTAAGTTAGTGACTTACAGGCGTTCTCAGTGAGAGCGTTTTTTTTCTTTTACAAGGCGTGTGGTGGGTAGTGCAATAAGGGGTATGAATGAGAATTGCAGATATTTTTTCACTGCGTCAAAAAAACGAATCTGAAAACAATAACGATATTTATACTTACGACAACCTTCCAAAAGAACTTCGCACGCAAATAATTTACATTTGGAGAGAAGCGTTAGGTGGGAGCGATGAATACTTTTCACATCGCGCTAACGTTAAGTGCATTTACGAAATATTAGTTTCTACGCTTAGGAAAGAGTATGGTATGTTTCGCCTTGTTGATAAGAAATATAACTTGGCTTACCAGGATAATTATCTCAACGAACTTGAAAAATTTTTCTTAAATGAAATTGATATTCACCGAGCATTAGATGTCGTTGAGTTAACCTTTAGAGCTATCGACAAATTTACTAGAGACTTTCACTATCTTTACAAAGATAATGGAAGTGAAATTGCTGATAATGCCATCCAAGAGCTTAATGATCGTTTCAAACTAAATAAGATCGGATATAGATTTGAAAGTGGTCAAATAATTAAGATAGATTCGACATTCACTCATCAGGAAATGATAAAACCAGCCCTGAAACTTTTGCAAGACCCTGCCTTTGCCGGCGCTGAAGATGAATTTCTCAAAGCACATGATTACTATCGAAAAAACGACCCAAAAGGGTGTATTAGCGAATGTTTAAAAGCATTCGAAAGCACAATGAAGATAATTTGCAGTGAGAAGGGCTGGACTTATCCCCCAAGTGCAACAGCAAGTAAACTAATAGATATCTGTTTTGAGAACAAATTAATACCCAATTTTTGGCAAAGCTATTTTTCAGGCATCCGCACCACACTTGAAAGCGGAGTACCCACTGGAAGAAATAGAACGAGTAGTCATGGTCAAGGCCAAAAAATTTTAGAGGTTCCTGTTTACATGGCTTCCTCAATTATCAACATGACTGCAACAGGAATCTTGCTTTTAGTTAGCGCTTCCAAAGAATTCAATAATAGTTTGTCTAACGCCCCATTAGATCAACAAGAATAGCCATCTGCTTTTCATAATTCTTGCTCAAGAAGTTGCCCATTCTTTTTAGTCTTTTGCCTTTTCGACATTAGAGAGCTGTGATTTTACGAGATTCCAAAAGCGGGGAGTGTGATTGGCTTCGATAAGATGAGCGAGCTCATGAACCACCACATAGTCGATCACATACATTGGTGCTTTAATGAGCCTCCAGTTGATAGTAACATTATCTTTAAGCGTGCAAGAGCCCCAACGATAGCGATTATCAACGATCTTAATTTCTGCTGCTTCTACGCCGAATTTCTTAGCGTATTCTTTCGCTCTAGGAATGATTTTTTCTTTTGCTCTATCGAGATACCAGTTCTTTAAAGCTTTGGTGCTTTCAGTTCCTAAACACTCTGGTATCAGTAAGGTTTGAGTAAGCTGAATTTCCCGTGAATCTGAGCTAATAAACTCAATCTGATATAATTGCCCCAAATATAAAATCGATTCTCCGTTGACCATTTCCTTTCCAGGGGCGTGGGGAATCTCTCGATACTTTTGAGGATGGCTAATTTTTTCTTGTACCCATCGTTTTTTCGACATTACGATCTCATGGATTTCATCTTCTGTTATTCCTTCTGGAGCATGAACAATTACACTCTGATCTCTCTCGACAGTGATTGTCAATTTCTTACGTTTTTTTGAACGTTTAACCGTATACTCAAAATCCACGTAAATTACTCCGCATAAATGATAATATCGTTATTCTTTTCAGCTATTTCCATAACCCTACTAAGAATATGGGCACGATTCCTTATAATTCCAGGTAATTTTGAAAATTCTTCAGCTATCATAACTTTTTGAAGATCAGCTCTCAGTTTATTGCGGGCAGGTATGCTCTCCCAAAATCCTGTAAGCTTTAGCTCTCTTTCCACAATAAAGAAAATCTGTTGTGTGATACTGACGAGCAGAGAAATTTCATTTTCATTCAATTCACCTTCGCCAAAAAACTCTCTCTTAAACACCCGAAAAAATGGCATCTGCTTTTTGCGATGCAAGCCATAGGTGGACTCTTGCCTTGCCCTATTGATATTTTCTCGTAGTTTTTCTAACTCTTCATATATTCTTTTCCAGTTATCACGGAACTCCTCCAAAATATCTCTCATAATTTGCGCAAAAGAAGCCTGAAGTTCCGGGTCATCATCGAGTTCAATATCGAGATGATGTCGAATCGCATGCTCAATCTCCGCGGCTTTTGTTTTGGTGCGATCTCGCTTATCCACATGCTTTTGAAAGTTTTCATCAAATATTGATATTGGCTCAACCTTTACCTCTATTCCTTTTGACTCCAAGTAAGCATCAGCAATACTTCGCAGTTTTGGGGGAATACCCTTCATACTCAACCGACGATCCCTAAAATGCTTTCCCGCTAGAGCATAAACCTCGGTTAATGATTGATAGTCTTCCATATAATCCAAAGCCTGCCGCGCAGGAAAAACCACATTCAAGCTCTTTGTCAACTTTTTATAGGCTTGCATAAAGTCAAAACGGAGATCTTCATCGTAAAATAGATCAAAAAAGGCATCATGATCGGATAAGTTTGTTATCCCATACTTCTTAAGCATCCCCATAATCTCAGAATGGCTTGATCTGAGCTCCTTTATCTCTTCATCAGGAAAACTAAGGGCGTCGATGATTTCTTTTTGTTCACGCTCGTCATAATTATCGACAGCCCTTTTCATATGGTGACCCACACCAACATAATCGACCACAAAACCTTTATTCTTTGAAGCCCCAGCTACACGATTCACTCGAGCTATGGCCTGCAAAAGGTTATGAGAGGTGATTACCTTATCTAGGTACATTACTTGCTCAATAGGGGCATCGAAACCCGTCAAAAGCATATTGTTGACAATGACAATACCAATACACCCCTTCACCCCTTCACTTTCAGCATCAAAAGACATTTTGAAGCTTTTTATACTTCTCTTGTGTTTAGACTTTTCTGTATATGCCTTATAGTGCGGAGGATCGTCCTTACTTTTGGAGATAATGACATCTGTTGTCATTTTTTCTAGTTGATTAAGATTCAATCGGTTTGAATTTTCTTTTTATATTTTTCAATAGATTCCTGTAGAGCTATGTCAATATACTTTTTATAACGGACAGCGGCTTCTCGAGACGTTGCAACAATCTGCGCTTTATATCCATTAGGGAAAACATGGGTTAAGTAATGATCGACCATGTTTTTGGCCTTAGTTTCGATTGTCGACTCAGCTTCAAGGTACGCTTCCTTTGATCCAAATCCCAAAACCTGCAAGCGCTCTTTAATGTTATAGTCACTAAAGACATCAGCGAACATGGTATCCATACCGTCTTGATCACTTACCTCTGCATTATGCGTACGCCCCTCATAAACAATCTCAAGTGTCACTCCATCATCAACAGCCTGTCGCATTGTGTACTTATCGATATAATCGCCAAAGACCTGTTCCGTTTTGTCGATTGGTGTTCCCGTGTACCCTATTCTAGAAGCATTCGGAATCCCTTTATCTAAATTAGCACCGAGTTTCGAATATTGAGAGCGGTGAGCCTCGTCAGTCATCACGAGAATATGAGGACTATCATTTAGCTCTGGGAACATTTCCTTTAAGTCAGCTTCTCTAAACTTATGGATCATTGCCATGACAAGATCTGAAGTATTTGTCTGCAGTAATTCTTTTAGTTTTTTTATGCTATCGGCAATTTTGACAGTAAATCCAATGCTCTGACTTGTTTCGGAAAGCTGTCCCTCTAATTGGGTACGATCAGTTATAAAAACAACCTTCCACTTTAAGAGCTGAGGATGGCGATACATCTCGCGGACCATAAACATCATGGTCAATGATTTTCCAGAGCCTTGAGTGTGCCAAATGATTCCGCTACGCTCTCGAGGGTTTTGACCTGATAATAATCGTTTAATCGCCAATTTAACAGCCCGAAACTGTTGGTAGCGACCAACAATTTTCACCGTTTCCCCTTTATCGTTTGTTGAAAACAGGGTAAATGTACGAATAAGGTCTAATAAATTGTCATGGTCCAACATCCCCGCAACCAAACGCTGTTGGTCGTTAGGGCTACTACTTCCTCGTGCTAAACTATCTAAAGAACGAGGATACGGGTCTGACCAGCGATAAAAGTGTTTTTCATTATGGGTTGTGATTGTTCCAAACTTTGCTTCGTTTCTGCAGCTTGCGATAACAATCTGATTATAATAGAAAAGAGGCGAGCTACCTTCCCCTTTAAAATTCCTTTGCTCGCTATACCTCAGCAACTGATCAATAGCCTCTGGAATAGCCTCCTTCACTTTAGGGGATTTGCACTCGATGACCACCAAAGGCAATCCATTAACAAACAGTACAATATCGGGGATGATATGATATTCTGTTCCAAGAATTCGCACCTTAAACTGACAGACTGCGATAAAGCGGTTATTGCTTCGATGAGTAAAATCGATAATGCGTACTGTCGGACTTTTCTCACCCGTTTGTCTGTTCTCACTTACGCTTGTGTTCTCTAGAAGCAAATTCAACACATGGCGATTATTCGAAATAAGATTGCCACTAGAAAAATTACCTGTTAACTGTTTAACAACCTCGTCAATCTGATCGTCGGCAAGCCAGGGATTAATCACTTTGAGTTGCTCACTCAATACAGGCAGCATGACTACTTCAGTGAAAGATTGACGATAGGTGTCGGTTGGTTGCTGCTTCATCTCAAGATCAATAATTTCCCAACCCAATCCTGAAAGCTGATCCAAAAAGGGCTTCTCTACATGGTTTCTCTCATCAATTTTGATGTATTCTGGTGTTTTATCCAAAGTCATACGCACACAGCCTCGCGCTCTTTCAGCAAAGCTGTCACTCGCTTTTTACCCAATAGAAGTTCTTTTAATAAAGCTTCCTTAATTGATTTTAATTTTGACAACTCCATTTTTTGAATTTGTAAAAAGTCTTCGAATTTATTAATCTGATCAACTATTTTCGTTTGTTCATTATTTGCTGGCCAAGAAATTAACAATTGCTGAATTCTGAACAGTGCAAGCTTTGGCACCCCTCCCACTCCTTTTTCTTCGAGTATTTGACGTTGTATGATGGGTCCATTGATTTGAATAGCGATATACTCCGGAAGATCTTCTTCCAAAGTGCAAATTTTTGCAGCATTTTCAGTCAAAATTGTCCTATCAATAATATCAGGCCTGAAAACTCCAGCAACACCCAAATTTACCCCCGCAATGGATATAAACACATTACCATTCTGAATTTCATACCGCTCAAGTATCTTAAATGTTTTGAAATTAAGATAATGCAGTGAGTTGTAATTAATTTGTTTATTGATGAAGTCTGTGGTTTGAAGATATCTATAGTGACTGTCACCTTTCGCATAATTATGTCCTGAAGGTAGCCGTTTACCTCCCTTAATTAAAGCTCTTAATTGTAATGATTCAACCTCCCACTCAGCTGGAATACGTCCTAAGGAAGAGTCTTTGAATTGATGAGTTTCTTTCGCTACGGATATTTCCATTTTCATCTATGCCTCGTGTCAAAAGGTCCGTCTATCAACCCAGTCTTGATATGCTGTTGCTTTTAGCAATCAAAGCTTCGGTTTGTTCGATGGCACGGTCTACCGTCGAAAGTATTTCTGCTATTTTGACTTGTTCAAGGTTTTCGAAAATAACAATTTCAATTTTACCAAAAATTTCTTTATCAACATGTGGAATTCCTGATCCTGATGTTTGTCCTTTAAGGAACGACTCCAATTTTTAACAGCATAATAAAAATATTCCTTACTAATATTTTCTTCACATTTTAGTAGACACATAGTGGAAGAGAGAACACCTTTTCGTCCTTTAAAAAATTCACCAGCATTTGATCCATCCCATAAAACAATTATGTCACCGTCATTAACTCGTATAGAATTTATGGCTGGTTTAATAACCTCAGCCTGTCCTTTCCCCTTAAATACTCTGGAGTCAAATATAATTCTGAATCAGAACCAATAAGATTGATCTTTAGGAGGTTTCCCTTTTACAATTTTCACAAAACCATGAAGTTGTTTTTTATTTAAAATTTCTATCACTTGAAGTACCCCAGCTTTTGTAGAAAGCCATCTAACTCCTTAAGAGTTTCTGATCTTCGAGCTCGAGTTTTTGGGTAGAAACCGCATACTTATCCCAAAGCTTTTCAACACCCTGGACAAATGAGCGTTTTTCAGCGTTGAGATAGCGATTCAACTCATTTTCTACTATGCTGTACAGCTTCTTTCAAATTCGTCTCTCTTTAGCCCCACCTTCATTAAGCATACCCCCGATAATGGAAAAAACACTTTCTGCCTTCTCAAGCCGCCCCTCAAGAGCTGCCTTGTCCTTATTTAATGCGTTAATCTTTTTCTTATCATTCTTGTTTTGATTATCGAGAGGTTCAAGCTGCACCTCTACCTGCCCGAGCAGCTCAAAAGTTTCTGATTTATAATCTTCACAGCCCAAACGCTTTAGATTAATCTTTATTTCAATTTCATCTGTCTTACTTTTCAGCTTCTCCCTAATTTTTTTGATCTTCTTTTCAATGTTAAGGATTGCTTCTGAATAAGACTTAACGGATTCAAGCTCTTTCTTCGCTGATTCCCGCTATCCTTCAGGTCGTCAATCACTGCCTTTAGAGCTTTTTTTATTACTGCTGACGTAACATTTTCATTCTCTTCGGGAATATAGTCTATACCTTCTTGAGCTCCTTCTACAGCCTCAACAAGTTCACTCTGTAACTGACTTACTTGACTCTCCAAAGCCTCTATATCTTCTGACTCTTTTTGGAAAAAAGCTTCAACCAAGAGTTCATCGGATATTAAGCTGTGATGCCAGCC